>NZ_RZMZ01000018.1:9778-14719 GCF_003992675.1 Flagellimonas marinaquae | reverse complement strand
GGGTTATTCCGTTATCAAAAAACGTTTTAAGTATGCATCGTCCAACAGGCTAAATTTTGAAAGCTCAGTGAGATTTCGGTAGTTGTTCAAGTGTCTGGTCTTTTCTTTTTGCGTTTCCGCCAAATGGTATCCTATGATGGCATAAAAAATAAGATAGTAGTCACAGTAGGACCCGTATTTGATCCTTTCCAGATTCAAATCCTTGAAAATGATTTGTGCCCTTTTGATTTCCCCGGAACAATAACTGACCATAATATCCATGAGGTTGAACAGAAAAATATCCAGATAACTGTGCAAATGGTGCTTGTCAAAAATGGGTTCGTAAAAGGTTTGCAGTATAAATGCCAAGCGTTCCAAGTCCCTGGCCAACATCAAGTGGTGTATGAATTCGTGTAGATATTGTCGAAGATCGGTCTTGTTATCCATTCGGTCCAGAAAACATTGCCAATGGAAGTTTTCATCGTTAGGGTTTCCTTCGATTTTAGCGTAAAGCAATCGATAACCGTAATACCTGCCGACCAGAACATCCGGCAGATGGTCCAGTTCCTTTTCCTCTCGGTGTACGGGAGGTGCCGTCCCTGTGTTCAGATATTGTTTCAGTCCATGGATCAGATCAAGGAAAAGCTGTTCCTCAAAATCGATATCTAATGATTGGGCGGTCTTTATTATTTTTCCATACCGGTGGTTGAGGTTGATGATATCGACATAGATATAAATGCAATAGTACCTAAACTCTTTACAGGAAACCAAGTTTTTGCGAATCCCTTCAAAAAAGGTCTCGGGGACTTGGTTAATGAACTGGAAGACCAAATAGGCCATTTTGGCCGTATATTCGGTCACGTCCACATTCGCTTTTAAGAAGGGGATATTAAGAGGCTCAAAAAGGTCCTTTGCATTGTCCCAGTTTTCGAGGTACACCGCATGTTCAAAAAGACTTGAAACATAATAGACCGAATTATATTGTTTGTATTGTTGGACCAAAAACGCAAAATCTCCCGGTTCCAACCGGGACTTATGTTTGAGGCGCTGCATCTCGGCATCGTTGAACCATTGGTGGTTTTTGTTTTTTGATCTGACATAATCGGAAAACGAGAGATATCCCAAAAAACGGGCAAGCTCGTCCAATGTATGGGCATTGGGCCTGCGGGCAGGAATCAAGCTCCCAAACCTGCGTAAAGCACTTAGAATGAGAGACTGATTACCATAATCGACAAGAGGCCTCGCTGTCCATATTTGAACGAATCGAGACCTGGTACAACACCAACAGAAGATATTCGGCTCTAGGGATCATCACCATTTAGGAATTTGAACATTTATGTAATCTTAAAAATGTAGCCTAACCTATTGTGGACTTTTTTGTTTCACGTCCAATTTTGCATTTAATTAGAATATTGGAAGTTGAGATCTCAGCAATATTATGGACATTAGGTTTGCTAGATTTCTTTTCAATTAGGACAATGGTAATTGGAACATTTTTCCTGTGACAGGTATCAATCAAAAATCGATGGTTTCAAATTCAACTAATACATCGGGGGATCTAAGTTTTGGCTAATGTGACTGATATAGGCTATATATTTTCAGATAACGTATCTCACAATCAATACTTTAGTTTAAGGGAAGTTAAAAATATAACTGTGTGTACTGTTTCAGAAATACTATCCATCCCAATAAACCTTGTCCAAGACTAATTTTAGCAACTATATTCTCAGAAAATTAAATTTTAATAACCAAATAAAATCGTTGAAATATATTATAAAATCGTAGAAAATACTTAATTACACTATATTTATCTTTTTTTCTATTAAAAACTATGTAAATTAGAAAAGATTGCCCTAAAATCTAAACTAAACTTAAAACGTTAATTTATCTATGCATTTACAGTTCTTAAAGTATTGAAAACTAGGGTATGTCGTTGAACCCTTTTCATCCTCCTATCTTTTCAAGATGTTTTTCAAGGTAAAGTGCCCCTTTTCCATAATATGAGTTAGATGTTGGAATAAATCCCCTGAGGTACCTTCGGTGTATCCCAACGGTTGGGAACTATCTGAGGCACCTAATGTCAGTAAGATATCTGGTTATTGTCCATCAAATAACTGAAAAAGGTAAAGGCGCTCTCCATTTTAACGCGGCAGAAGGTCAAGAAAATAATCTCCTCAAATCGATTAAATGGAAATTAAAATAACTAAAGCCAATTTGTAATAACACCCTATCCAATGAAAAAAACCATTCTTTTTAGTTTTTTCGTACTCTTTTTTCTCGTATCAGGTTTTGCCCAACAACAATCGGATGGTTGCCAAGCACCAACCTATATTTCTTTAGTGCGATTTAATACAGGGACATACGTTCAGGGTGGGCATGTAGCCATATTCATTGAGCCCGAGGGCATTTTTGAGTTGGATAATCAATTTATATTGGAACTATCGGATGAAACAGGAAGTTTTGTATCGGCGACGACCTTGGCAACCGAACAAGAGTTTTTTCTGCCAGCCATGAACGGTGTGCTTCCTTCCGATGCCGTCCCTGGGGCAAGTTATAAATTGCGGGTTCGGACTACTAACCCAGTGACAACTGTTGAGACGGATACTTTTGAGATTGTCGCAGATGGTAGTCCTGATGTATTGCCAGCCCAATTAGGTTTTTTAGGTAATACTTTTACCGATTTGGATACTTTTATTAAATGTATCGATTTGGCTTCTGGTAATTATTTTTTCGGTTACAAAGACAAAGGGCAGACCGATTTGACCCCAAGTGAAAATGGAGGAATCAGATTAATGCTTGTTGACGGAAACTCCAATGACACTACCATTCGAATATTTCACTCTGGCTCATGGCAAGAAATAAGTGTAAATTTCTTTGGACAATTTGAAATACCTTCCGGATTACCTGTTGGTTATTATCTTATGGAGTTTGATCGATCTATTAATACTGGGACATCAAGCGAATATCATAATATATCTGGGTTCATATTTCATTTTAATACAAATATCACAGGGATTGCCAATACAAGTTCGGAAACGGTCTGCGTTGATGATAGTGTTGGCTTTGAAGTGCCGGTTAGTAGTTTGCAGGGTAATTACCCAGGATCACTCTATTCCATCCATTATGGTGATATGAATTTGGATTCATCATCTCAGGAATATTACACTCATGATCGACTTCTGAATTGTAATACACTAAGTCATACATATGACACCACTACCTGTATAAGTGAATTCCAAGATGAAAATCCAGATAATGGAAATTTTTACTTTAAACTCAATTTTAACCTTTACAATAAAGGATTATTTAATAATGTAGAAAATTCCTATGATTGTGAAGAATATGTCCAAAACGGAGGTGGAACATCAAAATGGATTAATGTAAGTTTAAAACCATCAGCCTCATTTGTAACGGAAGAAATTATTTGTGAGGGGAGTCCTATAGAAGTTACGGATACTTCAATAGAAGGTTCGTATGGTTTTGGTTCAGAATGCTCAACAGAGTACGTCACTTACTGGGAAGTTTTAGGTCCTGGTGATTCTTCTTGGAGCAGTATTGATCCAAATAATTCTTTTTTTGCTGGTTGGGTCGATTTTCAAGCAGGTACTTTGACCATTCCAGGGAATTTTACGCAGGGAAAACCAGGTTGCTGGAAAGTTCGTCTTATCATCAATAACCCAGTAGGTTGTGTTCAATCAGATACCTATGAGGAAACAATTATTGTTGAACCCGAACCATCGGCTTCATTTGCATTTACCCCATCAGAATTTATTTGTGCTCCAGAAACTATTTCATTTCAAAATACCTCAAACACAGAGAGCGTAACACCCATTTCTTGCGGAAATCCTACATATACCTGGATGGTTACTCCGGATTTGAGCACTCCGGCTACTGCTGATGGTTTTTCTATTTTGGACCAAGATCCCGACGACGGTATAGCGGCTCAAAACCAGACTGATATTAATATTTCATTTGACCAACCGGGAGCATACACTGTATCTCTCAAGCTTGAAAATGTTTGTGGAACAAATGTCTATGAGGATAGAATCATCATACTTGGAGACCCTTCTGTTTCTTTTAATACGGATAATAAAGAAGTTTGTCAGGAATCTCCTGCTAATCATACTTTGGATTTTGGGGACTTGGAAATAGTACCTACCTATACCGAGTCTCCGTATACCCCTACCTCTTATCTTTGGGAAGTTTTTGAAAATGATGGCACCACCCCGGCGACAAATTACACTTTTGTAAACGCTACGGATTCGGGTTCTGATTTTCCTCAAATCAATTTTACATCTTTTGGGGAATACATTGTTAGAGTTACCGTTTCCGGTTACTGTGATGTCAATAGTTCAGATGATTTTTCCTTCATTTTTAAGCAGGTTCCTGTAATAACTAATGATACCCTTTCACAAACCATATGTTCAGAAGATTCTACGAGTCCTATATCCTTAGTGTCGGATATTCCGGGAACGACTTATCAATGGCAAGCAAGTACTTCAGATGCAATCACGGGTTTTCCAGCTGATTTACAAAATACAGCCACTATTCCTTCCATGCAATTATTTAATGGATGTAATACAACTGGTAAAGTTACGGTTCAAGTAACCCCGACGTTTAATGGATGCGTGGGCGATCCTGTCGATTTTGAATTTATAGTAGCTCCTAAACCGACAATTTCGGATTTGACCACTGCGATTTGTTCCGGTGAAAGTTTTCTGTTAGAGCCCGAAAATGATTGTGCTAATAATCAAATTGTTCCTAATGGTACTACTTACGATTGGACTATCTTAAGCCAGGGTACTGGTTTGAATGGTATCTCTGGCAGCGGTGTCCAAATAAGTGGTACACTGACCAATATAACTAGTCAGGTTCAGTCGGTCATCTATGAGGTCTTCCCTACGGCAGCCGGCTGTTCGGGGGATCCCTTCACGGTGACGGTGACGGTCTATCCCGAGCCCG
>NZ_RZMZ01000018.1:9583-9741 GCF_003992675.1 Flagellimonas marinaquae | reverse complement strand
TGCGCTGGGCTATACGATATTGGGGGATGCCGACACGCCTGTCGTGTCGGGCTATAACCTGACGGGGATCGAGAGCAACGGTCTGACGGGCGGGGTTGGCAACCAGTCGGTTGCCGATGGCCTTTCCGCGGTCTCCCTGTCCGACGATGTATGGACCA
>NZ_RZMZ01000018.1:0-9503 GCF_003992675.1 Flagellimonas marinaquae | reverse complement strand
CGGTGACGGTGACGGTCTATCCCGAGCCCGTTGTGGAGGACCAGGCATTTAGCTTGTGTAGTGAGGAGTCATTTGTATTTAATCCAACGCATAACCCTCCCACAACCATTGTACCCTTAGGAACAACGTATAGCTGGACTTTTGTGGATAATCCCAATATTACGGGGGCAACAAACGGATCTGGGGAAAGTCAATTTCAACAAAACAATTTGATCAACACGACCAATGTTGATCAGACCATAACGTATACTATTAGTGCTACTTCGGGTGTATGTTCCAGTACCTTTGAAATGGAATTGACAGTACAACCAAGGCCTTTTGTTCCTTATGATTCCGGATTGACCGATACACGGTGCAGTGGTGAGCCCTTCATTATTGAACCGGTTAATGGGGTACCTGATTCCAATACGATAGTTCCTGCGAATACAACCTATACCTGGCAGGTAATTCCCAATCCAAACATCAGTGGTTGGAGCGATAACAATACACCAACGAATTCGATATCCCAAGAACTACAAAACTTGACGAAAATTAATCAAAGTATCGAGTATATCATTACCCCATACAATGGTTCATGTGCAGGAGATCCTTTTAGTGCCATTGTCTGGATAGAGCCTAAACCCTATATTCCTGATCATATAGCCACTGTATGTGATGGGGAGTCCTTTTTGTTTACCCCGGTCAATGGTGTTTTCCCAGATACCTCTACCATAGTTCCTGATTTGACCTTATACTCCTGGACGGTCAACGATCTCAGTGGTGGAGCTATTTCAGGGTACAGCTCTGGCTCTGATCAACCATTTTTGGATACAGGAATACTCTTTAATGACAGTAGTACAGTTCAAACTTTGATATATACGGTTACCCCTACATACTATGTTACTTCCAACCCAGCGAGTTCCCAATGTGAAGGGGATTCTTTTACCCTGACCGTTTCGGTGAATCCTGGAGTGGTGGATAATGCGGTCGTTTCCAACATCAACTGCAGTTACAGTGAACTTTGCGGAGGAAGTATTGAGCTAAATCCTTCAGGGGTAGGCCCGTATAGTTTTGCATGGAGTTATTCGGGAACAGAGCCAGATCCAATAGTGGACGCAACACTTCAGAATCAATATGATCTCTGTCCAGGGGACTACACTGTTGAAATTACAGATGATCTTGGTTGTACCTATACATTTGATTATATAATTGAACCTCCTGAACCCGTCACCTTTGATTTGGTATCCTTAGTGAATGTTTCGAGTAACAATATCTCACCTAATTGTGATGGGTATATTGAACTGGAGCTACAAGGAGGAACATTACCTTACTCCCTGTTGGAATGGTATACCGAATCTGTGCCGGATTCAGGGAATTTTGACACTATTGTAGGTACGGGTTCCAGTATCATCAACAATGCCTGTGAGGGCAATTATATCTTCAAAGTACTGGATGCCGATGGCTGTGAGTTTATTTCCCCCATTTATCAAATAGAAAAGCTTATCAATCCAATTACTATTGATTCACAGATAACGAACTATAATGGTTATGAAGTCAGTTGCACCGATGGGAACGATGGAGGAATAGAGGTTTTGGTTGTTGGTGGATCTGGAAGTTTTGCCTATTCTTTAAATCCGGGAGGTATTTTGGATGCGGACCCTGTAACTCCTTTTCTTTTGGAATTTGAAAATTTAATGCCAGGCACTTACACGCTGACCATATCGGATAATAACGGTCCATATGATGTCACTGTGGATTATGTTTTGGAGGCACCAACGCCAATCACCTCTTCACATACCCAGATATCCGGACAGGCCCTGTGTTATGGGGACCAGGTAACCTATAATATTACGGCATCAGGTGGCGTTCCTCCTTATCAAGGTACCGGCAACCATACCCTGTCAGCAGGGACACACGAAATTCAAATAATGGATGCGAATGGATGCTCGACTTCCGAATTTATAACGGTGATAGCGCCTGAGGAACTGATAGCCAGTGCAACAATTACGGAACCCATACCATGTCGTGGTGATTCAGGAACCGTCAGTATTGCGGCGATAGGGGGCACACCGCCTTACACCGGTGTGGGAGATGTGGGCGTAACCTCTGGTGAGCATTTCTTTACAGTTACGGATGCCAATGGTTGTAGCTATTCAGGTAGTATTATTGTGGATGAACCTGAGGAGATCACATTTACGGTCGATACCATAGTAAACCCTACTTGTACACCTGAAATCCTAAATGACGGATCCATCTGTATAACCATTTCTGGGGGCACAAACCCTTTCCCCATAGGTTCGGGTTGGACGGATATGGGCAACGGTTCATGGTGTTTGAACAATTTGGAATCCGGTATCTATTCCATAGACGTTACCGATCAGAACAATTGTGAAAGTATCGATGGGCCTACGGAAATTATGCTGATAGGACCGCCATTGATTGATGAGCCTGCCATACAGTCCGATGGGGTAATCGATGTAAGTTGTAACGCTGCAATGGATGGCAGTATCACCTTGAGCGAAGTGGATATCATTTTCCCTCCAGATGGTCCTGACCCATCGACCGCTGAATATCGATGGATAAACCTGGATGACCCTGACTACTTTGGTAATACCAGGTCCATTTCCAACTTGGGACCAGGTCGCTATCAATTGGAGCTAGTTTATAACTTTTGCTCTGTATTCTCCGATTATATTATTGTAACCGAGCCCGAACCTTTCGCTATGGATTTGCAGGCTTCCTGTAATGGTACTTTGGAGACAGGTGTTGCCGGAGGTAGTGGAAGCTATGAATATACTTTGGTACATCCTAATGGGAGGGTTGAGCAATTGATTGCTTCCGCAGGACACGTATTCCCTAATTTGATACCCGGAGGGTCTTATGGTCTTACGGTCGATGATATGGGTGATCGCTCCTGTCCTCCCATTTCAGGTGAGATTACTATCCCGCTGGGTCTGCAATTAAATCAGGAGACCATTAGAACTCAAGCTGTCTCTTGTTATGGCGGAAGCGATGGTGCTATTTTCATGGATGTTGGTGACCTGACCATACAAGGCGGAGTGGCTCCGTTCCAGATAGAATGGGTGTCTCCTTCCGGTGGAACTTTTATCTCCGATAATCCGATGAATCTGGAGGCGGGGACCTATATCTTAAATGTTACCGATCAATATGGATGTTCAGCCACCACCTCGGTGACGGTAGGGTCCGCACAATATCTGGAGATTACGCAAAGTCAAGTCATCAACCAAGAACTATTGTGCTCTGGGGATGAGGATGGCTATATTGGTATCCTGATCTCGGCAGATCCCGATCGATCGTATCAGATCGATTGGTACAAAAACAATACATCCTATGCAACGAATGTAAGGGAATTGTACGACCTCGGGGCAGGAACTTACCGTGTGGAATTGCGTTACCTGGATGACTTTGAAGACATCTGTTCCATAAGTCAGGAATTCATTATTACTGAACCCGACCCGATTGATGCTCAAATCGTCAATGTACAGAATGTGGGCTGTGATAGTTCGCTAGGGGGAACGGTAACGGTTGCTGTTTTTGGGGGTACCTTGCCCTACAAGGCACGTGTCGATGGCGGCGCGTATCAAACCTTCAACACAAATGAGTTTACATTGACCGGGATTGCAGCTGGTAGTCGGCAGGTTACCGTGACGGATGCCAATAATTGTACGCCCTTTACCTTGGATGTAGAGATGCTTGAAAATGAACCTATATTGGTCATGTATTCCCCGGTAACCGGACAAGTTCCCATAAATTGTGAGGTGCCCGGAAGTCTATCGGTGGAAGTGTCCGGTGGGCGAGCGCCCTATTTCTATGAATGGACGGGACCATCCTATTCAAAATCCGGTATCGATTTATCGACTATTGAGGGATTGGTCAACCCTGGCACCTACACGTTGACGGTTACCGATAGTGATTCTTGTGAAAGTGAAGAGGTCACTATGGTTTTGGAAGAGGGTAATCAAGGATTTGCTTTTGAGGCAATTGTTCAAAATACTTCCTGTGTTACCCCAAGCGATCCAGCGGTAATCGAGTTGTTCCTGGGCACTGAGGTGGTTGTCCCTTATTTTGTGACCTGGGAAGTTTGGGGCTTGTTGGATCCATCCAATAGCGACTGTTCTTCGGATTGTTATGGTTGGGTACGTCTTCCTGAAGAAGACGGTGCCTTGGTTTATGATGATGCCCTGCCTGGAAATTATAGGATTACCATCACTGATGGCAGTACGGGAGGGTGTAACATACAACAGCGATTTGTGGCAGTTCCCGATGGCACGATTCAGATTGTGGATACCGAACTTACATCGCCGACCTGTAATGTGGCGGATGGGCAACTTTATTTTGGGGTCGAACATATCAACCCAATACAGCTGTATTTGGATGGTAACGCCATAGATACTTCAAATCCATTGTTGTCGTATGATACGGTAAATGACCGCTACAGCCTCAATGGGCTGTCCCCAGGGACCTATTCATTGGAAGCGAGGGATATGACGTCCCCTTCCGGTAGTTGTAGCGCTGTTTATTCGTTTACGGTAATCGACCATAATCCGATTACTTATACGGGGGAAACAAGCTTCACCATTGATGTTTGTGAAAATTCTCCAACATTCAGTTTGCCGCCAACAACGATTTCTGGGGGCACTCCCTTCTATGGCGCCGGAGGCCAGACGTCCTATGATCTAAGATGGATTGGCCCGGATAATTTTGATTTGGGCGGAGTCTCCACGATACCTGTTCAAGAAGGCGAGTATCAACTGTACATTACCGATGCTGCGGGTTGCACATCCGAACCTTTTGTGTTCTCCTTTACCAATGTGTATGAACCGATCAGGGTAAGCTCTAATGTGATACATCCGGGTTGTGGCAATTCCACAACCGGTTCGATCAATATTGAGATTGAAGGAGGAAAGCCCATATACGAGATCATTTGGGAACGTGAAGTAACCGGTGATGACGGTGATGTGTCATACGAAGAAATGGCGCGTGGTTACCGTGCCATTAACAACTTGGAGGCAGGTCGTTACCGATTGACCGTTTTGAGCGATCTTTTGGATTGTACCAATGACAACCCTGTAAAACGCTATCAAGAAACCTTTGTTTTGGGAGGGGAGGAGAACCTGATGATTGTGGAGGGTCCGACCTTTGATGCCGTGCTTTGTGATGGTCAACCAGGCTGGGCCAGTATTCAGATTTTGGATAGTACAGGAGCTGAAGAAGGGGATATGACCTTTTATTACAATGGCAATCTCATTGTCTCCGGTTACAAAGGCAATGGGCTTTATGAGTTGTTCATCGATCAACCTTTGGATATTGCTACCTTGTCCATGGCGAATTCCCTGGGATGTGAGATTACAGAGGAGGTGGCCTTGGGTGTTCCCGATGCAGTCTTGGGCTTCGATTCAGCTAATTTTGGGAATTCCGGTACCCTGCTCGAGCAGGAAGAGATTACGTTCACCAACCAGACCGTGGGGGATTTTGCCTGGGCCGTATGGAACTTTGGCGATGGTACGGAAGTCATGGTGGACCCTGCTACAGATCCTGCAGAGGTTATCCACAGCTATGAATTTTCAGGGACCTATGAGGTAAGCCTGGAAGTGTTCAACGCTGCGGGTTGTTCACGACGTTATTCGGAATCTTTGGCCGTTGGACTGGGGTATCAGATTTTGTTCCCCAATGCCTTTACGCCCAATGGTGATGGTATCAACGAGTATTTCGAAGGGGAGTTCACGGGAATCGAAAGCTTTGAACTTAGGATATATAATGTCTGGGGTGGATTGGTCACTGCCATGGCCTATGACTATCAAACTAAACCAAAATACTGGGGCTGGGATGGTAACTACGTTGATGGTTCACCTTATGTACAAAAATATTTTAGGTACGTGTTTACGGCCAAAACCTTACAAGGTGAGGAAGTGACACGGGCCGGGGAAGCTGTAATATTGAGATAAAATGAAACAAAGAATTTATTTTTTGACATTATGTTTATGGACACTTGTAGTTTCATCGCTCTGGGGCCAAGAAAAGTTTTTGAACAGTCTGCACCGGTATCCGGCCTCTATGAATCCGAGTTTTCATGCCTTTCAGGAGTCTACCAAAATCGGGGTGGCCTCTGAATTTATAAGCGAAGGGAAGTCCGGGGACTTTTCGCAGCATACGTACGCTTTTGGTACTACTTTTTTTGAGTCCTATAATTTCCAGTTGGCAGTGGATTTCTACAATAACAAATTAAATACCGCAGGGTATAACTATTCCAATGTATTGGCCACGTATGCCTATAAACTTCGATTGGATTACAACTGGGTGCTCTACCCGGCCATCAGTGCAGGGTATGGGAGCTATCGGTTCGATTTCAACAACTTGGTCTTTCAGGACCAATTGGATATCCTTTCGGGCCGTATACGGCCGGTCACCCAAGATCCCATTATCGCTTCGGATAATTATGGTTTTTTTGATGTTGGCTTTTCCGCCATGCTCCGCAATGATGAGAATTTTGTAGTGGGCCTCTCCGTGAAGCATTTGAACCAGCCTGCCCTGAAATCCAAGGAAACCGGAACTTCCGTGAACTTGGATATGTTGATGAACCTACAGTTGGGCTATGAGCTGGATATCAATCGATACGGGCAGAACCGATTGCCCGACTATTCATTCCTGTACCTGTTCACCTCCATTTCCAGACAGGGCAAGGAAATGCGCAACAGTTTCTTCCAGGAAGTGACCCTGAGCAATGTGTTTGTGGGCATTAGCGAGCACATTAACATGCTGGAGGGTGCCAATTTTACGGATTTTGGACTTCATGCGGGCATGTACATCAACGGGATTGAGTTTGGGGTGAATTATAGGGTCCCTTTTGGTGCTGCGGCCCAGTTCTATGTGCCCAATTCCCTGGAACTGAACTTGGCCTTTGATTTAATGGCTCCTAGACGGAGGCGTTCCAATTTTAGTAGGTTTTATTGATTGATCACTAAAGATGTAGTGATACGGTCAAGGATTTTTGTTGCTATTACGTACCATTATGTTTATCCCCTATGCTGTTTAAATTGAATAAAGTTGTGAGGGACTATCAGGGGCTGATAGTGCACATCTTTTGGACGGTGCAATACAAATAGAAGAAGACAACAAGGTAAAAGAATAAATAGCAGACCAGGCGAAATTTCAGAAAATGTTGGAAGTGCTTTTAATGCTCGATTGCAGGTATGGAAGAACTATCCCAGAACTTGCGGAGCGCTTTGGTATTTCCCAACGGACGGTATATCGCTATTTTGATACCTTCAAACAAATGGGCTTTGTCATTGAAAACAGAAGCCTTACCTACAAAATGCTTTTACAAAAAAAATGACAATTGATTAAGAGTCAAGCCGCTGTTTTTCTGGTTATACATTTGAAAAGACAGTCCCTATGGAACAGAATTTGTACCTTTATCTCAAGAAAAAAAGCTATCATGGCAACAATCGATTTAAGGAAAACGGTCAAGGAATACGTTGACAGAGCGGACATAAGACTTTTGAAAATGATAAAGGCATTGGCCGAAAGCTACCAAAAGGACGAGCAGGAACTTACCTTGGACGAAGAGCAATACCAAATGATCGGTATGCGAAGGGAGGCTCATTTAAAGGGCGAGAGCAAATCCCATACTTGGGAACAGGTTAAAAAGAATGCAAGAAATGCTAGTTAGTAGATGATCTATATTTTGGATATTAAGGATGAGGCCAACCTGGAAATCATCGAGGCCTATCTTTATTATCAAGAAAAACGAACAGGGCTGGGCGAGGAATTCTTGGAACATTTGGACGGTTATTTTGAGAGGATTGTAGCGAACCCGAAACACTTCCCTCAAAAGCGAAAACCTTATCGAGAAGCATTCATAAAACGTTTTCCGTTTCTAATTGTTTATGAAATCATAAAAAATAAGATAATCGTTTATTCCGTGTTCAACACTTGGCAAAATCCAGAGAAGAAGAAAAAATAATCCTCCAAAACAAACCAATATTTTTTTGACCTATATTGCTGTAATCTAGCGGCTTAGTTCACTCTTTCCAACACAATTTTATTTATCCTTTTAATCTTCGTCAGTTTTAACGTCGGTAGTTGTTATAATTAAAATTCTTTCTGGATGGGACGGATAATGGGAAGAATATATTTTTGGATCTTTTTTTGATGCTAAAAATGTAAGCATAAGAAAATTTTTCAGCCTCAATTCTTATGGTGTTTAAAAATAAAGATGCTTTTTTTGATGAAATTTATGGTGGATACACATTCTTCAGACTGGTCATCATAAATCTATCTATATTGGTCAATTATAATATGGATAAGAGGTAAATTTTATAGACCAGGGCAATTCTCCCCCACTGACGGTTGGACGTGAGTTTTAGTTAGCGCAATGGTTTTTTACATTGGGGTTATTCCGTTATCAAAAAACGTTTTAAGTATGCATCGTCCAACAGGCTAAATTTTGAAAGCTCAGTGAGATTTCGGTAGTTGTTCAAGTGTCTGGTCTTTTCTTTTTGCGTTTCCGCCAAATGGTATCCTATGATGGCATAAAAAATAAGATAGTAGTCACAGTAGGACCCGTATTTGATCCTTTCCAGATTCAAATCCTTGAAAATGATTTGTGCCCTTTTGATTTCCCCGGAACAATAACTGACCATAATATCCATGAGGTTGAACAGAAAAATATCCAGATAACTGTGCAAATGGTGCTTGTCAAAAATGGGTTCGTAAAAGGTTTGCAGTATAAATGCCAAGCGTTCCAAGTCCCTGGCCAACATCAAGTGGTGTATGAATTCGTGTAGATATTGTCGAAGATCGGTCTTGTTATCCATTCGGTCCAGAAAACATTGCCAATGGAAGTTTTCATCGTTAGGGTTTCCTTCGATTTTAGCGTAAAGCAATCGATAACCGTAATACCTGCCGACCAGAACATCCGGCAGATGGTCCAGTTCCTTTTCCTCTCGGTGTACGGGAGGTGCCGTCCCTGTGTTCAGATATTGTTTCAGTCCATGGATCAGATCAAGGAAAAGCTGTTCCTCAAAATCGATATCTAATGATTGGGCGGTCTTTATTATTTTTCCATACCGGTGGTTGAGGTTGATGATATCGACATAGATATAAATGCAATAGTACCTAAACTCTTTACAGGAAACCAAGTTTTTGCGAATCCCTTCAAAAAAGGTCTCGGGGACTTGGTTAATGAACTGGAAGACCAAATAGGCCATTTTGGCCGTATATTCGGTCACGTCCACATTCGCTTTTAAGAAGGGGATATTAAGAGGCTCAAAAAGGTCCTTTGCATTGTCCCAGTTTTCGAGGTACACCGCATGTTCAAAAAGACTTGAAACATAATAGACCGAATTATATTGTTTGTATTGTTGGACCAAAAACGCAAAATCTCCCGGTTCCAACCGGGACTTATGTTTGAGGCGCTGCATCTCGGCATCGTTGAACCATTGGTGGTTTTTGTTTTTTGATCTGACATAATCGGAAAACGAGAGATATCCCAAAAAACGGGC
>NZ_RZMZ01000017.1:80844-81663 GCF_003992675.1 Flagellimonas marinaquae | reverse complement strand
ACGACACTTCAGTATTGATGAGCGACAACGGTCCTTTGGCCAACGTTCAGATTGAAGGCGCAGATGCAAATCCAAACCTATCTTATGTTGGTGCACCAACCGTTGATGTTGAGCTGTTTGGATGGGTGAACTCTGCGATTGTTATCGAAGAGAGCCAACTATCTGGTTCATTGACTACAGATTTGACTCTTGATCCCTCTGTAGATTACTTCTTGCAAGGAAGCTTTAGCGTAGAAGCTGGTGCAACTCTTACCATTCCTGCCGGTACAAGAATTGTTGCCGATGTAGAGTCTGGTGAAGAAACCAGTACTTATATCGTTGTACAAAAAGGTGGTATGATCGATATTCAAGGTACAGCTGCCAACCCTGTTGTAATGACTTCATCCAATGAACAACCTGGAGATTGGGGTGGTTTGGTAATCGCTGGTGATGCAACCACTACCGAAGGTGTGGATGCTGAAGCCGAAGTAGGTGGTATCATCTACGGTGGAACTAACGATGCCGATAATTCCGGTAGCATCGATTACTTGATTATCAACTACGCTGGTGCACAGATCAACTCCGAGTCACAGTACAACGGACTATCGCTTTACGCTGTAGGTTCAGGTACTACCATTAGCAACGTTGCTATCTTGAACGGTACCGATGACGGTGTCGAGTTCTTCGGTGGAACTGTTTCCGCTTCCAACTTCTACTTGGAAAACAATGAGGATGACGCTATCGACTGGACAGAAGGTTGGAACGGTACATTAACCAACGCTTATGTATTGCACACTGCTGGTTTCTCCACTGTGGTTGAGGCCGACGGAGCTAACGAAA
>NZ_RZMZ01000017.1:0-80777 GCF_003992675.1 Flagellimonas marinaquae | reverse complement strand
ACGACACTTCAGTATTGATGAGCGACAACGGTCCTTTGGCCAACGTTCAAATCGACGGCGCAACCGCTGACCCCGCTGAGACCTACGAAAATGTTGCAACGGTAAATATCAACGATTTTGCTTGGGCAACTGGAAATGCAGAAGCTCAATCCGCAACTTTGACCGGTTCGCTATCAACTACCTTGACTTTGGATCCATCTATTACGTATTTCTTGAACCAATCTTTCAGCGTAGAAGATGGTGCTACTTTGAATATCCCAGCTGGTACAACCATCATTGCTGATGTTGAAGGTGGGAATGAAACCAATACCTACATCGTAGTTCAAAAAGGTGGTACCATCAATGTTCAAGGTACTGCTGCGAACCCTGTTGTAATGACTTCTTCCAACGAAACTCCAGGTGACTGGGGCGGTTTGGTAATAGCTGGTAAAGCAACCACTACCGAAGGTGTTGATGCTGAAGCCGAAGTAGGTGGTATCATCTACGGTGGTACAGAAGATGACGACAATTCGGGTAGTATTGAATACTTGATCATCAACTATGCTGGTGCACAGATTAACTCCGAGTCACAGTACAACGGACTATCGCTTTACGCCGTAGGTTCTGGTACCACCATTGACAACGTTGCTATCTTGAACGGTACTGATGACGGTGTCGAATTCTTCGGTGGAACCGTTTCCGCTTCCAACTTCTACTTGGAAAACAACGAAGACGACGCTATCGACTGGACAGAAGGTTGGAACGGAACATTGACCAACGCTTATGTACTCCACACTGCTGGTTTCTCCACTGTGGTTGAGGCCGATGGTGCTAACGAAAACCCGAGTTTGGTTAATTTGACTGCTGTTTCTACTGTTGGTGGTACTGCACTTCAGTTCAAAAAAGAATCTGGTGCAACCATTACTGGACTTTCACTAACTGGTTACGATACTTCCGTATTGATGAGCGACAACGGTCCTTTGGCCAACGTTCAAATCGAAGGAGCTACTGCTGATCCAGCTGAGACATACAATGCCGCTGCTACGGTAGATGTAGCCGCCTTTAGCTGGGCAACCAACTAATTAGCTGTTATTAGCTTAAAAAAATAGCCCCCGGTAATTCGGGGGCTTTTTTTATTATAACAATAAAATAACATCGTTACACTACGTTTATTAGTAACTTGAATGCATAATTTTTCTTTCAAAAATTTATCAATCTAACGATTTATGCGTTTCGCTCAGCGTAGGTTACTAATTTAAAACACCCATGAAAACAAAATCTTTCTTATTGAATATCATAATCCTAAGTTTATTCATATCATGCTCGAATGAAGATGATTTCAATAGCAATGGACAATCTGCACAAGAAAGTGTTGTAACCGAAGATGCTGCCTTGATTGTACTCGGAGCAAACGACCTTACAGATAGTTTAACCTTGGATATTGTTATACCGGAAAATGAATATGGTTTATCCAATGCCGAACCCTTATTGCTTTTGCCATTCTATAAATCGGCGGACATAGAATCTGAAACTTGGTTTCCTGTTCCAAACTTACAAATTGAAAAAAACCTAAAAGTCTATTACTCCAGAAGTAATGGTTTGGAACTTGTCATAATTGCTGAAAAATTTGATAGCCCAACACCATACGGAAACAAATTAGAATTCAAAGAACTGAATATCATTGCCGTAAAACCTTCGAGTATATCTGGCTTGACAAGGAGTGAGCTTGACACAAGAAATTATCAAGAAATGGTAGATTTTCTAGGTTTAAACCAATAAGGAAACACCTTTTTTTCTTCGTGTCGGATAAAAATAACTGCCAGTTTCATTTATCGGATATTGACTACAGCTTACATTTCATCGAAAAGTAATCCCCTATTTGTCAAAAGGTTCCGATTTCGCATTGCAATTTTTATATATTTGTGGCATGGCCATTGTAACCATTAACCTATGAAGCACTTTTACCTCGTCATGTTATTATTTGTCTGCACGCTTGGGTTTTCTCAGGAAAACGCAAGGTCGAGCGCGGACATTGACGGGTTTAAGCTCTATCCCAATCCGGTTACCCAAGGCAAGGTGTACATAGAAACCACGCTCAACGCACCCAAAAAAATTCTGGTCTTCGATGTTTTGGGCACACAAGTTCTACAAACCACCATTTTAGGCAAGGAACTCAACCTCTCGGAATTGGACAAAGGCGTCTATATTCTTCGCGTGTTCGAGTACAACAAAGTTGCGACTAGAAAGCTCATTGTGAAATAGTTCCGTACTTTTTCCCAAAACATCCATCTACCAAACCACAACAATCAACGCTTTACCACCCATTTTAGTGTTTTCACAACATAAAATGGCTCAAATCGTAGCGTTGGCCTACTTTTATACTGCACATAGACCCCAAATCAGCGCATATGAAGAAAATCTACTTTGTATTACTACTTATGGCTTTACCTTTGTTTTCTTTCGGTCAAGACTTAGTTACCGTGAACAACGAACCGGTACAAGAGCTAAAGGGTTTTAAGATGTACCCGAATCCCGCTTATGGGAACGAAGTTTATATTACCACCGAAACCAACGGTGTGAAAGATATCAAGATTTATGACGTTTTTGGAGAAGTGGTCCTCACCAGCCGTATCACAACCAACACTTTGGACATTTCACGATTGGTGCCAGGTGTTTATGTGCTCCAAGTAACCGAACGCAAAAAAACAATGACCAGAAAGCTGGTCGTCAAATAAACCAAACTTCATCATTTTTAAAAGGCTTTCTAAAAAGCGGTAAAATTTGAGCTTTGTCAGGTTGAGCGCAGTCGAAACCCATTGATTATCAATGTGTCTTAAGTTCTCGACTGCGCTCGAACTGACAGGTAAACTGCTTTTTAGACAGCCGCTTTTTATTTTTGGGTACTTTTGCCCTAGGATGAAACAGTTTGAGACCCATCGGATTTTCAGTATAGCCCATACCAACGAATTTAACGAGGTGGCACTGGATGTCTTTCGCTTTCAATTTGAGAACAATGCGGTGTACAGGCGCTTTTGTCATCACCTGAAAAAAACTCCAGATACGGTTTTA
This sequence comes from Flagellimonas marinaquae, assembly GCF_003992675.1. Taxonomy (GTDB): domain Bacteria; phylum Bacteroidota; class Bacteroidia; order Flavobacteriales; family Flavobacteriaceae; genus Flagellimonas; species Flagellimonas marinaquae. Next base: position 77,729 of record NZ_RZMZ01000017.1, on the reverse strand, counting down.
CACCATTTGGACATCCCCTTTTTACCAATTTCTTTCTTCAAAACACATCAAGTGCTTTCTACCCTAAAAGAGGCGAAAACCATTTTTACCAGTAGTGGCACCACACAAAGCACCACCAGCAAACATTTGGTGCCAGATATCAAATTGTATGAAGAAAGTTTTCTCAAGGCTTTTGAGAGTTTCTATGGAGCTCCCGAAAAAATCTGCATTTTGGCATTGTTGCCCTCCTATTTGGAGAGGGAAGGTTCTTCGCTCATTTATATGGTCGATGATCTCATCAAAAAATCGAATCACCCTGACAGCGGATTTTACCTTCACAACCTTGCTGAACTCCATCAAAAACTACTTAAACTGGAACAAAGGAATACGAAAACCCTTTTGATAGGCGTGTCGTTTGCTCTTTTGGACTTGGCCGAGCAATTTCCCATGAGACTAAAGAAAACCATTGTAATGGAAACTGGGGGCATGAAAGGGCGTCGCAAAGAACTTATCCGTGAAGAACTCCATCACATCCTAACCCAAGGGTTGGGTGTTGATAGGATCCATTCCGAATATGGGATGACCGAGCTTTTATCCCAAGCCTATTCCAAGGGCAATGGTATTTTCCAAACGCCACCTTGGATGAAAATCATTACTCGGGATACCGAAGACCCTTTGAACATACAGGCCCATAATAAAACCGGGGGTATCAATGTAATCGATTTGGCCAATCTTTACTCTTGCTCCTTCATTGCGACGCAAGATCTGGGAAAGACCTACGCCAACGGCAGTTTTGAGGTATTGGGACGTTTTGATGATTCCGATATCCGGGGCTGTAATTTGATGGTGCTTTAAGTTCGAGCGCTTTTTAGACAGCCTCTTCCAATTTATTCCACTACAAGAACAAAATAATTCTTCTTGCCCCTTTGCAAAAGGACAAATTTGTCATTGATAAGGTCGGTGGCTGTGATCAGATAATCCTCTTTCACCTTTTCTTTATTGACCGAGATGGAGTTCTGTTTCAATTCTCGCCTAGCCTCGCCATTGGAGCCCAAAAATCCGGTCTTTGCCGCCAGCGCGCCTATCATATCAAGGCCTGGTTGAAGCTCTTCTTTTGAAATGCTGGCCTGCGGTACCCCATCAAAAACATCCAAAAAGGTTTTCTCGTTCAATTTTTTTAAATCCTCGGAAGTGGATTTACCGAACAAAATGTCGCTGGCCTTAATGGCATTTTCCAAATCTTCCTCCGAATGTACCATAACGGTCACCTCCTCTGCCAATTTCTTTTGAAGTGCCCTTTCGTGCGGCGCCTCTTTATGCTGTTCCACGAGGTCATCTATCTCTTCCTTGGTCAAAAAGGTGAAGATTTTGATGTATTTTTCTGCATCCTCATCGGAAGTGTTCAACCAATACTGGTAGAATTTGTAAGGCGAGGTGCGCTCCGCATCCAGCCAAATATTCCCTCCTTCGGTTTTTCCAAATTTGGTACCATCGGCCTTTGTTATCAATGGACAGGTTAGGGCAAAGCCCTTTCCACCCCCTATTCGTCTGATCAATTCCGTACCTGTGGTGATGTTCCCCCATTGGTCGCTCCCTCCCATCTGAAGCGTACAGTTATGGTTTTGGTAGAGGTACAAAAAATCATACCCTTGCACCAACTGATAGGTAAATTCGGTGAAGGACATCCCTTCCTTTGCATCGGAGGATAACCGTTTCTTCACGGAATCCTTGGCCATCATGTAGTTGACCGTAATATGTTTTCCCACATCACGGATAAAGGCCAGGAACGAAAAGTTCTTCATCCAATCGTAATTGTTCACCAAAACCGCGGCGTTGGGCTCCCCGCTTTCAAAATCCAAAAAACGGCTCAACTGTCCTTTTAGCGCCTCTTCATTGTGGCGCAGTGTTTTTTCGTCCAAGAGATTTCGCTCCGCGGATTTCCCCGAAGGATCACCGATCATTCCAGTGGCACCGCCCACAAGAGCATAAGGCTTGTGGCCTGCCAATTGGAAATGCTTGAGCATCATAACGCCTACCAAATGGCCAATGTGCAGCGAATCGGCCGTTGGGTCTATGCCCACGTACGCAGCCCTCATTTCATCCATTAGGTGTTCTTCGGCTCCTGGCATCACATCGTGCACCATTCCCCTCCATTGCAGTTCTTGAACAAAATTCTTCGTCATGATCGGTTTTTTGGAATAGCTGCAAATATAAAATGAAGTTGGCATTTTGCTCCATATTTCCGCAACAAATAGGTACTTTTACTTTATGATTTTGGTTACAGGAGGCACTGGACTTATCGGTTCCCACTTACTTTTCCATTTGCTGAAAAATGGAAACAAAGTGAGAAGCAACTTCAGGACAAAGGAGTCCATCGACAAGGTTCGCAAAGTTTTTGGATATTATTCGGACAACGCATCCCAACTTGTTGAACAAATTGATTGGGTAGAGGGCGATATCACCACTTTGGGCGGTTTGGACGCACTTTTTAAAGATGTAGCGCAGGTATACCATTGTGCTGCCTTGATTTCCTTTGACCCGAAGGATTACAAACTTCTGAAACAGACCAATGTTCAAGGCACCGCCAACATTGTAAATCTATCCCTAAAGTACGGTGTAAAAAAACTGTGCTATGTGAGTTCCATTGCAGCTATTGGCCCGAGTCTTAAACAAGACAAAGTCACTGAGGATACCGAATGGAACGATACAAATGCTACGGTATATGGAATTACCAAATATGATGCAGAGCTGGAAGTATGGCGTGGTTCACAAGAAGGACTGTCCGTAGTCATTGTGAATCCCGGGGTGGTGATAGGACCTGGCTTTTGGAAATCGGGGAGCGGTAGCTTTTTTACCTATGCTTCCAAAGGAAAAAAATATGTTATTCCAGGAAGTACTGCCTTTGTAACGGTGAACGATGTAATCGAGGCCATGACCCGTTTAATGGATTCCAACATACAAACGGAGCGCTTTATTTTGGTTGACCAACACATGACCTACGCGACCCTTTTAAAGAAAATCGCCCCTCAATTGGGAGCGGAACCCCCTCAAAAAGTAATTCCTAAGTTTTGGTTGGAACTCTTTTGGCGATGGGATTGGGTCCGAAGCACAGTTTTTGGCAAAAGAAGTCGCTTGCCCAAATCGGTAGCAAAAGGGCTTTATCGTGAGGAATTTTACAGTAATGAAAAAATCAAATCCCAACTGGATTTTACCTTTGGGGATATGGATGAGTCAATCGCATTTTGCTGTCAGATGTTTACAGGGAATCGGTAGCAACCTTTTTCTTACCCACTCTTTTTTCCTTGACCAACTGCAGAGAGTCACGTCGTTCCAGATTTGCCTCCCGGATACTATCATTCAAACGTTTGCTGATGGCTTCCAAAGTATCTTTTTTGCGTTCCAGCATCGCCTCAACATTCTGATAGATTTTTTGATATTCCGTGGGCAAAGAAGCGTAGTATAAATCACTCTCGGCAAACTGGGTGCTATCGATGTTGTACTTGGTATAGATGAATCCCATCACATCAATATGTGCATCATCAAATTGTCGTTTGGCCCCGGATTTGGCCGCACTCAAAATGGACAGATCATATAATATTTCGATCATTTGATCTTGGGGTATCAAGTTTTCTGGTTCTTCCACCACCTTTTCGGCACAGGAAACCAAAACCATCAAACCTAGCAATACCACTACAGCCTTCTTCATCATTTACCGATTAAAAGTCAACCTTTTGGCATTTTTTTTCGAACTAAAAGTTCCGTTATCGTAAGCCAAATGTCCATTTACAAAAGTGCGCTTTACTTCGGATTCAAAAGTAACGCCTTCAAAAGGAGACCAACCACATTTATAGAAAAGATTGGCTTTGTTGACTTCATTTTTAACGTTTTGGCCCACTTGGACCAAATCGGCATAGTATCCTTCACGAATATATCCCCTTCTATCAATGTCAAAGAGTTTCGCTGGGTTATGGCACATTTTTTCCACCATTTTTTCCAAGCTGATGATTCCTTCCTTTTCCTTTTGGAGCATGGCCAAAAGGGCATGTTGGACCAAAGGTCCGCCCGATGGGGCACTGGTGTAGGGATTGTCTTTTTCCTCTAAGGTATGGGGCGCATGGTCGGTCGCAACCACATCAATGCGGTCGTCCAAAAGAGCTTGCCAAAGTTGCTCCCTATCCGTCTTGGTCTTCACGGCGGGGTTCCATTTAATGTGGGTTCCTTTGGTCGCATAATCCTCGTCGGAAAACCAAAGATGGTGAATGCACACCTCAGCCGTAATCTGTTTCTTTTCCAAAGGTATTTCGTTGGTGAACAAATCGGTCTCAATTCCTGTGGATAAATGGAACACGTGCAATCTGGCACCTGTCTTTTTGGCCAAGGCTATGGCTTTGGAGGATGAGAGGTAGCAGGCTTCGGCACTTCGAATGATGGGATGCAGTTCTATGGGAATATCATCCCCGTACATTTCTTGGTATTTTTCCATATTGGCCCTAATGGTACCTTCATCTTCGCAATGGGCGGAAATGACCATATCCGTATTACTAAAAATCTTTTCCAACACCTCCTCGTTGTCCACCAGCATATTCCCCGTGGAAGACCCTAGAAACAGCTTTACCCCGGAACAGGCGTTACGGTCCAGTCGCTTTAATTCTTCCAAATTATCGTTGGTTCCCCCAAACAAAAAAGAATAGTTGGCCGAGGCATCTTTGGCCGCCATGGCAAATTTTTCCTCCAATTTTTCAATGGTCGTGGTTTGCGGATTAGTATTGGGCTGTTCCATAAAGGTAGTTATGCCACCCGCAATCGCTGCCCTGCTTTCCGTGGCGATAGTGCCCTTATGGGTAAGCCCAGGCTCCCTAAAATGAACTTGATCATCGATGATACCTGGTAACAAAAGGTCGCCTTCCAAATCGATGACCTGAGCATTGGCATCTGAAATATCGGAGTCTATTCGAGAAATAAAATCTCCATCCAACAACACATCGGATTCAAAAATGCGGTTTTCATTGACAATCTTTGCATTCTTCAATAGGGTTCTTGACATAACTAAAAGTTCTTTTTAAAAAAAATACTTCTGAATTTCATGGCGATGACACCAAAAACGGCTTCACGAATAATGGCAGAGTTCATTTTTGACTTTCCGTTCACCCGATCCGTAAAAATAATCGAAACTTCTTCAATCTTGAATTTTTTAAGGTAGGCCCTGTACTTCATTTCTATCTGAAAGGCATATCCGATAAACCTCACACGGTCCAAATTGATGGTCTCCAAAACCTTCCGTCGGTAACAAACAAATCCCGCAGTGGGATCATGGACTTTCATTCCGGTGATCAATTTTACGTAGAACGAGGCCCCGTAAGAGAGCAAAATACGGGCCAAGGGCCAGTTGACTACGTTTACTCCTTTTTTATATCGAGATCCTACGGCTACATCAGCTCCGTTCAAACAAGCACGGTGCAGTCTTGAGAGGTCGGCAGGGCGATGCGAAAAATCGGCATCCATCTCAAAAATGTACTCATACCCTTTAGCCAAGGCCCATTTAAATCCGTGGATATAGGCAGTGCCCAATCCTGATTTTTCCTTGCGCACTTCCAGAAAAAGTTGATCTGGAAACTCTGATTGTAGTTTGCGAACGGAATCCGCAGTACCATCAGGAGAATTATCATCCACCACAAGTACATGAAAATCTTTTTTAAGGTCGAAAACCGTTCTTACAATGGCCTCGATGTTTTCAATTTCGTTGAATGTGGGTATAATGACCAAGCCGTCTGCCATTCGCATTAGATTAGAAGTTCAAAAATACGGTTTTCTATTTTGCCCACGCAAGTTCCAGTTCACATGCTTGTTTGGGACAAACCCAATATTTGTAACTTTGCCGCTTAAAACTCAGGTGAATGTCACAAAAGTTTCCCAGACTTTTTTATCTATGCTTAACGGTTCTTTTTGTTCTCAACTTGGTTCAGGCCTCTGTGACGGAACTTATTTATGATGAAGCCTATTATTGGTACTATGCCCAAAATCTGGCTTGGGGGTATTTTGACCATCCTTCCATGGTCGCTTTTCTGATTAAAATAAGTAGTCTACTGTTTGATGGCGAGTTGGGAGTACGGTTGATGAGTTGCATCCTATCGGCAGGTACTTATGTTTTGCTCTGGTTGATGGTGGACAACCCCAAAAAGAAGCAATATGTCATCCATTTTTTTCTTCTGGTGTTCTCCTTTACGTTAATGAACGCGTATGGGTTCTTAACCCTGCCGGATACATCCCTTTTGTTTTTTACCGCACTGTTCCTTTGGTTGTACCAACGTTTTTTGGCCAGTGAAAATACTATCACGGCACTATGGTTGGGCGTGGTCATGGCCGCGCTCATGTATAGTAAGTACCATGCGGTGCTGGTCATCTTTTTTGTGCTGCTGTCCAATTACAAACTGGTCTTCAACAAAAAAGCATGGTTGGCGGTAGGGATTGCCTTGGTGTGTTATCTTCCACACTTTGTATGGCTCTATCAAAACGATTTTGTGTCCATCACCTTTCATTTGTATGAACGTCCCAATCAACCCTATTCTTTTGACGAGTTTACTTTGGGCTATTTTTTGAATATTATCGTCATTATCGGTCTTTTATTCTATTGGGTATATGGGGCCTTGTTCAAGTTTAGGGCTACGGACAAGTTTTCAAAAGCGTTGGTGTATTTGATTTATGGGGTTTTGATTTTCTTCTTCATCTCCAGCTTCAACCGTAGGGTGCAGGCACAATGGGCCATTGTCATTTCCATACCGTTGGCCATTATTGCCTTCAATCATCTATTGACGCATGCCAAAAGCCGAAAATGGATGTACCGTGTAGGTTTGGTGAGTTTGGTGCTGTTGATGTATGCCCGGGCATGGATGGTATATTATCCCTTGTTTCCCATGTATTTTGAAACCCATGGCAACAAGGAATGGACCAGTGAACTCAAGACCAAATCCGGTGGCGTGCCGATTGTTTTTGAGAACTCCTACAGGCGCGCTTCCATGTATGAATTTTATGCCGATGTACCTGCCATTTCCCTTAACAATTTTATGTACCGAAAAAACCAATATTCCATTGATGGTTCGGAAGAGCGCGTAAGGGGCAAAAAGGTACTCTATGTTTCCAAATACCTAAAAAAAGGTGAGGTGAGTTACATGCAGCTGGACAGTACTGTTTTTCATGGTAATTTCATCAATAATTTTCAATCGTACCGAAGGTTGGAATGCATCGTGGAAAAATCAAATGCTGGCATTGGGTATACCTTAAAAGTCTACAACCCCTATCCATTTGATATACCCTTGGAGCAATTGAAGTATACCATTTCCTACTCCAACGAACATAAGCAGGTGAAACAAAGATTACCATTAAAGATAAATAGTCTCGAACCTCAAATGGCGCTCCTCAAATCCAAGGATACGCTCCACTATACTTTTGAGCTGCCCTTGTCGTCCATGGAAAATCCGTCGTATTTTAGGGTTGGGATTTCGGAGAACAACCTTCCTGCTGGTCTCAATGGCAAACCTATTAAGCTTGAATAATGGAGCCTATTGAAAAAACCATCGTCTCCATGGACTGGATGACACTTACAATTTTTACGGGGCTGGTTGTTTTGGCACTCGGCAAATACCTTTTCCACAAAAAATTCCTCAATTTTATCATTCTCCCGTTCAACGATAAGTACATTCTGCTTCATAATAAAAAGGGACAGTTTTCCCATTGGTTTCATTTGTTGTTGACCCTGTTCCAACTGATCAACCTATCCCTGTTCTTTTTCTTGGTTTTGCAAACCTTCGATTTAGCTCCACTCGATAATACCTTAACTTCCTACTTGATCGTTCTTGGCTTTTTGGCCTTGTTTGAACTTCTCAAATTCCTTGTGCAGTTGTTCACGGGATTTGTTTTCAACAACTCAGGACTTTTTGGAAGTTTGGTCTTCAGCAAAATTTCTTACCTCAATTATAGCAGCATCGTTATCGCAGTTGCCAACATTTTATTGATTTATATTACCTCCCATTCAAAAACAACCATATATGTGGCTTTGGCCCTGATTTTATTGATAAATGGCATTGGTATTACAAAGCTGCTGAAGAACCATCAAAAAGCACTCCTCACGTATTTTGTGTATTTTATTTTGTACCTTTGCGCACTCGAAATTGCGCCCTTGGTGTTAATTGGAAGCTATTTTAAAGGTTGAAAACTTATGAAAGTAAAAACAATTTTGGTTTCCCAACCAGAACCCAAAGTCGAAAACTCACCCTATTCAAGATTAATTGAAAAAGAGAAAGTAAAAGTAGATTTTAGACCTTTCATACACGTTGAAGGCGTTGAGGCCAAAAATGTGAGACAGCAGAAAATCGACTTGAACAACTTTACGGCGATCATCCTAACGAGCAGAAACTCCGTGGATCACTTTTTTAGGATTGCCGAGGAAATGCGCTTCAAAGTTCCGGATTCCATGAAATATTTTTGTCAGTCAGAGGCCGTTGCCTACTACTTGCAAAAATATGTGGTGTACAGAAAAAGAAAGATTTATGTAGGGCAAAGAACGTTCAACGAGCTTATTCCCTTGATCAAGAAGTATAAAGACGAAAAGTTCCTGTTACCTTCTTCCGATTCCCTAAAACCCATCGTTCCCGAATTGTTGGACGAGGTTGGCGTAAATTGGACCCGTGGTATATTCTACAAAACGGTGATCAGCGACCTGTCGGACCTAAGAAATGTGTACTATGACATTTTGGTATTCTTTAGTCCCTCAGGAATCGAATCCCTTATGAAGAACTTCCCCGATTTTGAACAGAACGATACTAGAATTGCCGTTTTTGGCAATAGTACGGTTAAAGCGGCCACTAATGCAGGTCTTCGGATAGATATTCAGGCACCTACGCCAGAAACTCCCTCCATGACCATGGCTCTCCAGAAGTACATTACCAGTGTAAACAAATAGTGTACAGTACAAAAAATGAAAAGAAAAGCCCCGTAAAAACGGGGCTTTGTTTTTTAAAAGGCATATCGCTGCGGTCCGCCCCGCCTGATTTCCTCACTTGCGTACGCTTCAAATTTTTTGAAGTTCTCCCTAAAAGCATTGGTCAACTTAAAGGCCGTTTTGTAATAGGCTTCATCATTGTTCCATGTTGCCCTTGGGCTGAGCACTTGGGTAGGTACGCCTGGACACTCCCTTGGCTGTGCCACCCCAAACACGGAATGGATGTGGTATTTCTCATAATTGTACAGACCTAGTTCTCCGCTGAGGGCAGCACTGATCATGGCGCGCGTGTACTTGAGCTTCATTCGGGTGCCCACACCGTAAGGACCTCCGGTCCAACCCGTATTGACCAACCATACATCAACCCCTGACTCCTTCATCTTCTTGCTCAGCATTTCGGCATATTTCGCAGGATGCAAAGGCATAAAAGGAGCACCAAAACAGGCCGAGAAGGAAGGTTGTGGCTCCACAACACCCGCTTCCGTACCGGCTACCTTTGCCGTATATCCCGAAATAAAGTGATAAGCCGCCTGGGCCGGGGTCAACTTGGAAATAGGGGGCAGCACTCCGAAGGCATCCGCTGTTAGAAAGAAAATATTTTTCACGTTCTTCCCAATAGAGGGCCACTGTATGTTTTCAATATGGTGGATGGGATAGCTCACCCTAGTATTTTGTGTGATGGAGGTATCCGAGAAATCGACCACCCCATCATCGTCCATGACCACATTTTCCAGAATAGCACCTTTTTTGATGGCTCCATAAATCTCGGGTTCCTTCTTTTGGGAAAGGTCGATGACCTTGGCGTAGCAGCCACCTTCAAAATTGAAAACCGTATTGTCAGGTGTCCAGCCATGCTCATCGTCCCCAATCAATCTTCTATCGGGGTCTGTGGACAAGGTGGTTTTTCCTGTTCCTGATAGACCGAAAAAAATCGCGGTATCTCCCGATTCGCCCACATTGGCCGAACAGTGCATGGGCAAGGTGTTTTTATAAACGGGCAGAATAAAGTTCAAGGCTGAAAAAATGCCTTTCTTGATCTCTCCAGTGTAGCCTGTTCCACCGATCAATGCTATTTTTCGGCTAAAATTTAAAATTGCAAAATTATGTTGACGGGTTCCATCTTCTTCCGGATTGGCCATAAAACCCGGTGCATTCACTACGGTCCATTCAGGATCAAAATCCTCCAACTCTTCCTCCGTGGGACGCAGGAACATATTGTAGGCAAACATATTGGACCACGGATATTCGTTGATCACTCGGATATTCAGCTTATAATCCGCATCGGCACATGCGTAGGAATCCCGAACATACAATTCTTTGGTATTGAGGTAAGCGATGACCTTGTCGTACAGTTGGTCGAACCTATCGCTCTCAAAAGGGATGTTGATGTTTCCCCACCAAACCTTATCAGAAGTAATATCATCTTTCACAATGAAACGATCCATGGGCGACCTACCTGTAAATTCTCCGGTGTTCACCGCCAAAGCCCCAGAGGAGGCTTCTTGGCCCATCCCCTTTTCAATGGTAATGTTGTGCAATTCATCTGGCGATAGTTGGTAATTCACATTGTCATGGGTTATTCCATAGGAGTGTAACGAAATCGTTTTCGTGATTGAAGTGGAATCCTTCATAGTTTAGATTTTTATGTTGGTACAAAACTAGAAAATAATAGCTTTTCGTCCTTTTAAATCTTGCTTAATTGAGTGTTTTATTGGTTAAAATGTGATATCCCAAAGAAATCCAACCGAAGATCAGCAAAACCCCTCCTATTGGTGTTAAAAAGCCAATGATTTTAAAGTCAAAAGGGGTTAAACTGTTCAATGCCAATAGGTAAATCGAAAAGGAGAACAGCACCACGCCTGCCACAACCAGTCCATAGATGTACTTTTTTGGCTTAACGGAAAGGCCGTCCCACATTCCCAAAAAAAGTAAAAATAGCGCGTGGTACATTTGATACTTCACTCCTGTTTCAAAAGTGTCAATGGCTTCCGAATCTACCAATTTTTCCAATCCGTGGGCACCGAAAGCACCTAAACCAATGGCCAACATACCCAATAAAGTTCCTGTCAACAAAATTGTTCTGTTCATAACTTTAACATGCTATTTTTTTAGAGATATAACATTTTAATACCTTAGTGTCCCGAATATCAAAAGTAAACAAAACACATGGTCCGTACTATTTTAGTTGTTGGAGCAGGCAAATCAACCTCTTACCTCTTAGATTATCTCCTCGAAAAATCAGAAGAAGAACAGATACACCTTAAGATAGGGGATCTTCGCCCCGAGAACATCCCCAATAAATTTGCTTCGCACCCCAACTGCACGGTTTTCCAACTTGATATCTTTAACGAAACAGAAAGAAAAAAAGCGGTTTCCGAGGCCTCCATTGTGGTTTCCATGCTCCCTGCCAGTTTGCACATCAATGTGGCTCACGATTGCCTGGAGTTTGAAAAGCATTTTATTACCGCTTCCTATGTCAGCGATCAATTGAGGGCACTGGACGAGGATGTCAAGAAAAAAGGACTTGTTTTTATGAACGAAATCGGCCTTGATCCCGGCATCGACCACATGAGTGCGATGGAAGTCATTGACCGAATCCGTGATGCAGAGGGAAAAATGCTATTGTTCGAATCCTTTACCGGTGGACTGGTAGCTCCTCAAAGCGACACCAATCTTTGGCATTACAAATTTACGTGGAATCCACGGAACGTAGTCTTGGCAGGCCAAGGAGGCGCAGCCAAGTTTATTCAAGAGGGCACCTACAAATATATCCCATACCAAAAACTCTTTAGACGGACCGAATTCATGGATATTGAAGGATACGGCACTTTCGAGGCCTATGCCAACCGTGATTCGCTAAAATATCGTGAAGCTTATGGCCTGCAGGATGCATTGACCCTATTTCGGGGCACCATGAGGCGCGTTGGTTTTTCCAAAGCGTGGCAAATGTTTGTCATCTTGGGCATGACGGATGACAGCTACACGATAGAAAATTCCGAAGGAATGTCATACCGTGAATTCGTCAACCTCTTTTTGCCCTATTCCCCTACCGACTCCGTGGAACTTAAAATGCGGCATTATCTTAAAATTGACCAAGACGACATTATGTGGGGCAAGCTATTGGAGCTAGACCTCTTCAATCCTTCCAAAAAAATACCTTTAAAAAATGCCTCACCCGCACAGATGCTCCAATTCATTTTAGAGGATAGCTGGACCTTAAAAGAGGATGAAAAGGATATGATCGTGATGTATCACAAATTCGGCTACGAACTGAACGGCAAAAAGAAGCAGATAGATGCCAACATGGTAGTCATTGGGGAGAACAGGGCCTACACTGCCATGTCCAAAACGGTCGGATTACCTGTAGCCATGGCCACGCTACTTATACTTAATGGAAAAATAAAAACCCCAGGGGTACAAATACCCATCTTGAAGGAGGTTTACGAACCTATTTTAAAAGAGTTGAAAAACTACGGTATCAGCTTTAAGGAGTATGAAAAACCCTATTTGGGTTATAATCCCGATTCAGTTGCTGGATAGTCAACTGAAAGTTTTTCTATACCTTTGACTACAAATCAACATCCATATTGTGAAAAGCAATAACAATTCGGTAAAAATAGATGGTATTGACAAGAAAATCCTAAGATACCTCATGGAAGATGCGCGAAAGCCCATTTTGGAGATTGCAAGGAACATCGGGATTTCGGGGGCGGCCATTCACCAGCGGCTTCGCAAATTGGAAAGCTCGGGACTTATCGCTGGGTCCAAGTTTGTCATCAATCCCAAAGTATTGGGCTACTCCACCATGGCCTATATTGGCATTTATCTGGACAAGGCAATGACCAATCCAAGAGCAGTAAAGCAACTCAAGGAAATTCCAGAGGTTTTGGAGTGCCACTATACCACGGGAAACTGGTCCATCCTCATTAAAGTATTGTGTCAGGACAACGAACATCTAATGCAGGTCCTCAATAAAAAAATACAGCAAATCGAAGGGGTTTCCAGAACAGAGACCTTCATCTCTTTGGACCAACAAATCGATCGTCAAATACGTATCTGATATTTGTATTAAATCTAAATAAGCATTACATTTGTCCCATGAATGTAATATTTCAATCTACATATTACACCCTCTACCAAGCTGCGGACCAACGCTGTTTTTATCTTGACTTTGGTCAGAAAATAGTCCGTATGTCCCTCTGCCAGCTACTTTCGCTTCGCCATAAGGTGATGAACATCGATATTGAAAACCATTTTGATAGCGACTTCAACGCCCATGGATTTGAAGTGTTGATGCTTTGCAACAAGGAGCACCTCTTCATCCTGAACACTTTGGAGGTATTGGATTTAAAGAAACTCGTATCGCACAGTTTTATATCCCTTGGGCTCTCCGCCGAAGTTCCTGAAGTGACCTTTTCCTAACCCAGGAAATCCATTTATTTTTAATAAGTCTTAAACCGCCTTTAAACTGGGCCCCCATTTTTTAAACCCCTTAAAATTCGGTACCTTTATAGATATAATTCGATTAAAAAGTACCTATGAAAGATATAGCAAGACAAAGTATGAGCATTAAAGTGGAATCCATGGATTTGCTCAACGGACAGATAAAAATGGAGGCCCACGCCTCGGCAACCTATTTGGCCATGGCCTCTTGGTGTGAACAAAACGGTTTTTTCACTAGTGCCAAGTTTTTCTTTAAACAAGCGGAAGAAGAGCGGGAGCACATGATGAAAATTTTTAACTTTTTGGTGGATACCGGCGGTAATCCGATCTCTCCAGAGGTTACGGGCATCAATCACGATTATTCTTCCATTGTGGACGTTTTTGAGTCTACGCTGGAGCATGAGGTTAAGGTGACCAAATCCATTCACAATATTGTGAAAAAAGCTAGGGAGATTGGTGATTTTGCCACAGAACGCTTCTTGGACTGGTTTGTAATGGAGCAGGTAGAAGAAGAAAACACCATCAGGGATATTTTGGATATGATCGAAGTGACCGGCACCGAAGGTGTAGGACTTCAAATGATCGATAACCAAGTTGCCAATTGGATTGAGTAAATGAATCCAATTACAATTCCTTGATAGATCAGCAGAAACGTATTTTTCGTCAACCTGAACTTGTTTCAGGTTCTCATGGTCATTTCATTATATGTTTGATGAGATTCTGAAATGAATTCAGAATGACAACTTTAAACAAGCACAATTAATAAAGGGGCCGCTTGGCCCCTTTTTATTTGATATCATTTTGCTGTTAATCCCTTCCACCGAAGACCTGAACGGCCCAGTACAACAAGGAGGCCAATGCACCCAAAGCAGCAACCACATAAGTTCTTGCCGCCCATTTTAGGGCATCTTCCGCACCTGAATATTCTTCTTGGGTTACCATATTCTTTTGCTTGAGCCATACCAAAGCCCTTTTACTCGCATCATATTCCACGGGAAGGGTCACAAAGCTGAACAAGGTGGCGAAACCCATCATAATCAATCCGGCCACGGCAATATAAAAACCGATACCACCTGCCACACCCGTGGCGGCCATCAACATAATGCCCCCAAACACGACCCATGTGGACATACCGGAGGTAACGCTTACCACGGGAACCAATTTGGAGCGCATGGTCAACCATTCGTAGGCTTGCGCATGCTGTACTGCGTGTCCACATTCGTGTGCGGCCACTGCAGCTGCAGATGCATTCCGTTGGTTGTATACGCCTTCACTCAAGTTTACAGTCTTGTTTTTCGGATTGTAATGGTCCGTTAGCATTCCGGGAGTAGAAATCACTTTTACATCCCGAATACCATGGTCATCGAGCATTTTCTGGGCAATCTCGGCCCCGCTCATCCCATTTCGCAAATGAACCTTTGAATATTTTTTGAACTTACTCTTCAATCGGTTGCTCACCATCCAGCTGATCAGGGCAATTCCACCAATCAATATATAATATGTCATCATAGTCTTAAATCTTTTACTTCAATATAAATATACCACATAAAAGCAAAAACCCCGCCAAATAATGGCAGGGCACTTTTACTGTCAAAATGTTAGTGTTTTAAACCAATACTGGTTCTAGCTTAAAAGTTTCGGCAATTTCCTTGTAAACCACTTCACCCTCAACTACGTTCAATCCCTTTTCTAATGACTTGTCCAATTTGCACGCACTACGCCATCCCAAGTTTGCCAATTTTAGCACATAGGGCAGTGTTACATTCGTCAAGGCAACAGTAGAAGTATAAGGCACTGCCCCTGGCATATTGGCTACACAGTAATGAACAACGTCATCTATAATATAAATGGGGTCCTCATGGGTCGTTGGTTTGGTGGTTTCCACACATCCTCCTTGATCGACTGCTACATCCACTATAACAGTTCCCGGATGCATGTCCTTGAGCATGTCCCTAGTAATTAAGTTGGGTGCTTTTGCTCCTTTCAACAGGACTCCACCAATGATCAAGTCGTGTGTTTTGATATATTTCCTGATATTGAATTCGTTGGAAAAACCTGTGATGACATGGCTTGGCATGATATCGTTTACATATCTGAGACGTTTCATGTTCACATCCAAAATCGTGACCTGCGCCCCTAATCCTGCTGCCATTTTAGCAGCCTGAATGCCAACCGTACCTGCTCCAAGGACTAAAACTCTCCCTGGTGACACCCCTGGAACACCACCCAAAAGCACACCTTTACCTTTTACAGGCTTCTCCAAATATTTGGCTCCCTGTTGTATGGCCATTCTACCGGCCACTTCGGACATCGGGGTCAACAGAGGCAAAGTGCCATCTTCATCTTCCACGGTTTCGTAGGCAATGCAGATGGATTTACTCCTGATCATAGCCTTGGTCAAAGCCTCGCTGGAAGCAAAATGAAAGTAGGTAAACACAATTTGTCCTTCCTGAATCAAATGGTACTCCTCCGCAATGGGCTCTTTCACCTTTACGATCATATCGCTCATGGCATACACCTGACCAATGGTATCCAAAATAGTGGCCCCTGCCTGTTGGTAATCCTGATTAAAAAATCCACTTCCCTCACCTGCACCCGATTGCACATAAACGGTGTGGTTGTTCTTGACCAATTCAAAGACCCCGGCAGGCGTCATGCCGACCCGGCTTTCGTTGTTTTTGATTTCTTTAGGTATCCCAACAGTCATAATGTTGTTTTTAATGGTTGATGGGCCAAAGTTGGATAAAAAAATTAAATAAAAACACAAATACTCGACAAAAAACAGGGGTGTCATGTCAAAAACATCATATTTTAACATTTATACCCTAATTTTTATAGGGTTAAATTATTTTTTAATCATTTTTAAAGATAATACCTCTAATTTTTAAGGGGTGTATGTGCGTAATAACAAAAAAGCATGCCCGTTGGGCATGCTTTTTAGCGGGTATTACTATAAAGTTCTTGAATAATTCTTCTAATAATCCTATTTTAAGACTATCCTACGATATTTACGATCTTGCCAGGCACCACGATGACTTTCTTGGGTTCCCTGCCCTGTAACTGCTCCTTCGTTTTTTCGTGGGCCAAAACCGCCGCTTCAATCTCATCCTTGCCCATATCTAGGGGCAGTTCCAATTTAAAACGCATCTTTCCATTGAAGGATATCGGATATTCCTTGCTGCTTTCCACCAGGTACTTCTCCTCAAATGTAGGGAATGGTGCTTCGGCAATGGATTCTGAATGACCCAAACGACTCCAAAGCTCCTCGGCAATGTGGGGCGCGTAGGGCGACACCAAAATGGCCAATGGCTCCAAAATGGCCTTGCTGGTACATTTTTGGGCCGTCAATTCATTGACACAAATCATAAAGGTAGACACCGAAGTGTTGAACGAGAAGTTCTCGATATCCTCTTCCACTTTTTTGATGGTCTTGTGCAAGGTTTTTAGATTTTCGGCGGTGGGTTCCGCTTCGGCTTCGCTCAGCGACCAATTTGTATATGGTGCATACAACTTCCAAAGTTTTTTAAGGAAGGAATGCACTCCGGTGATACCAGCCGTGTTCCAAGGTTTGGATTGCTCTAAGGGACCCAAGAACATTTCGTACAAACGCAACGAATCTGCCCCGTACTCCTCACAAATGGCATCGGGGTTGACGACATTGTATTTGGATTTGGACATTTTTTCGATTTCGCGGCCTACAATATATTTTCCATCTTCCAGAATGAACTCGGCATCCTTATATTCTGGTTGCCATTTTTTGAAAGCTTCCACATCCAATTCATCCGATGCATTGACCAAAGAAACATCTGCGTGAATTGCATCGAAATGCTTCCAAGATGTTTCAGCAATCTTCCTTCCCCCATCCTTTGATTTTAAATCAGAAAACATCTTATCCAATACACTTGAATAATCATAAAGAAAACCTTTCTCCTTTACAGCTTTTTCAATTATCCCTTTTGAAATAAATACCGCATTCCCGTTATACTTTTTTGTCCAACGATACACAAATGCACTCGTCCCCGTAATCATCCCCTGGTTGATCAACTTTTTGGCAAATTCGTCTTTGGGCACATAACCCATATCAAACATAAACTTCTGCCAAAAACGGGAATACAACAAGTGGCCCGTAGCGTGCTCGCTACCTCCGATATACAAGTCCACATCTTGCCAATAATTGATGGCTTCGGGAGAGAAAATAGCGTCATCGTTCCGTGGATCCATATACCTATTAAAGTATTGGGAACTTCCCGCCCAACCGGGCATGGTGTTCAATTCCAATGGATAAATACCGTCATGCTGAACTTGATTCAGCATCTCATCCCCCTTGTCCGACCCTTCGACTGCGCTCAGGGTGACAAGGTCATTGGAAACTACTTTATTGTTCTTCGTGTCCCAGGCCCATTCCGTAGCGTTGCCCAATGGTGGTTCGCCCGTTTCGGTGGGGAGGTATTTTTCCACTTCAGGTAGTTCCAAAGGTAAATGCTCCACATCGATCATCTGCGGCATACCATCCACATAATACACAGGGAAGGGTTCTCCCCAATACCGCTGGCGGCTAAATACGGCATCGCGCAAACGATAATTCACTTTGCCTTTGCCATGTCCGATTCGTTCCAACTCCGCAATGATTTTCTTCATCGCCTTTTTATACGGCAATCCGTTTAGAAAATCAGAATTGGCAATAACAGTTGTTTCCTTGTCGGCAAACGCCTCTTCGGAAATATCGACCCCTTCAAAAATGTTGGGAATAGGGATGTTGTAATGTTTGGCAAAATCGTAATCACGTTGGTCGCCACAGGGTACGGCCATAACCGCTCCTGTTCCATAGCTAGCCAATACGTAGTCTCCAATCCAAATGGGAATGGGCTCTTTGGTAAACGGATGCTCTGCATAGGCTCCCGTGAACACCCCCGAAATGGTTTTTACATCGGCCATACGGTCACGCTCGGAACGTTTTGCCGTAGCTTCCACGTAAGCATCCACCTCAGCTTTTTGTTCTGGCGTAGTGATTTTGGCCACCAACTCGTGCTCTGGGGCCAAAGTCATAAAACTTACACCGAAAATGGTGTCGGGACGGGTGGTGAAAACTTCGATTTGATATGGGTGATTGAGCGGAGTCGAAATCACATCCTCGTAAGGCTTCTCGACTGCGCTCGAAGTGACATCGTCGCCCGAAATCCCATCTTGGTCGCTTCGACTACGCTCAGCGTCCAATACATTAAAAGTAACCGAAGCCCCAACGGAACGTCCGATCCAGTTGGTCTGGGAATCCTTTAAAGGTTGCGGCCAATCAATTTTGTCCAATCCGTCCAACAAACGCTGTGCGTAAGCGGTGATGCGCATACTCCATTGAGTCATTTTTTTGCGGATCACAGGATGTCCACCGCGCTCGGAAACTCCGTTCACGATTTCATCGTTCGCCAAAACGGTTCCCAAAGCGGGACACCAGTTCACTTCGGTATCCGCCAAATAGGTCAATCTATATTTTAAAAGGATTTCTTGCTTTTCCTTATCGGAATAGCCATTCCAGATCGCTGCATCAAAACTTGGAGTGTCATCATCACAAGCGGCTTCGACATTGCTATTTCCCTCTTTTTCAAAAATGGAAATCAAACTATCAATGCTTTCCGCTTTATCGGATTTCTTGTTGTACCACGCATTGAACAATTGGATAAAGATCCATTGCGTCCATTTATAATATTGTGGGTTGGAGGTACGTACTTCGCGGCTCCAATCAAAAGAGAAACCGAGCTGATCCAACTGCTCACGGTATCTGTTGATGTTGTTTTCCGTAGTGATGGCAGGGTGTTGACCCGTTTGGATGGCATACTGCTCTGCGGGCAACCCAAAGGAATCGTACCCCATGGGATGCAGCACATTAAACCCTTTGTGCCGTTTATAGCGTGAATAGATGTCCGTTGCGATGTACCCTAGCGGGTGCCCTACGTGCAACCCTGCCCCAGAGGGATACGGAAACATCGACAATGCATAAAATTTCGGTTTTTCGGAATCGTTGGATGTCTTAAACGTTTCGTTTTCTGCCCAATACTTCTGCCATTTGGCCTCAATCTCGCGGAAATCGTAATTCATTGTTAATCTTGTTCAATTTCGTGTGCAAAAATAGGTTTAATCCCCTAAATACAATTTACTTTTCTATTTTTACATACTGATTCTACTATATGAGCCAATATATTGAACGATATCAGCGTAGAAAACTGATTTCCTCCTACTTTTCCGTGGCTTTGAGCATTGCCCTGGTCCTGTTTCTTTTAGGTGTCTTGGGTCTTTTGGTGCTCAATACCAAAAAGTTGGCCGACCATTTTAAGGAGCAAATCACCATATCGGTATTCTTGAAGGACAGTGCCAAACCCGTGGAAATTGACCAATTGCAAAAAAGTCTGGCCCTTGCCGAGTATACCAAATCGGCCGAATACATTTCCAAGGAAGATGCGGCAGAACAGTATAGCGAGGATATTGGAGAAAACTTTGTGGAGTTTTTGGGGTACAATCCCCTTAAAAATTCCATCGACGTCAACCTTAAAGCAGACTTCGTGTCGCCCGAACAAATTGATGAGATTGCTGCTGAGATTTCCGAAAAGGCCTATGTGGATGAAGTGAGTTATGACAAGCCCTTGATTTCATTATTGAACAACAATGCCCGGAAAATAAGTCTTTGGATTTTGGTGGCCAGTGCCGTATTCACCCTAATTGCCGTGTTGCTCATCAATAGCTCCATCCGTTTGTCCATCTATTCCAAAAGGTTTATCATCAAAACTATGCAAATGGTGGGGGCTACCAAGACTTTTATCCGCAGGCCCTTTATTTGGACCAACATTAAGCTGGGCATGGCAGGTGCCCTAGTTGCCCTAATCGGATTGGGCGTTTTGGTGTACTACATCGACAAAAATTTTCCCGAACTGAATTTGTTACAGGATTACATCGTCCTTATACTTTTGTTTGTTGGCGTTTTCGGTTTGGGAGTAATCATTTCTTGGGCCAGTACGCATTTTGCCACCCAACGTTTTTTAAATCTGAGGACGGACGATCTTTATTATTAACTTTGCGACATGAGCAAGAAAAACAAAAACGGTCAAAAACCCACAAAGGAATTTGTTTTCCAACGAAAGAACTACTTGTTTCTCTTTATCGGAATCGCCTTTATTGCCCTCGGGTATATTTTGATGAGCGGTGGGGGAAGTGATGACCCAGAGGTATTCAATCCCGAGATCTACAATTTTAGACGGATACGCCTTGCGCCAACCCTGATCTTAATTGGACTTGGTATTCAGGTATACGCTATTTTGTTGAATCCTAACAAGAAAAAAGAGGAATAATTTGGAACTGATAGATGCCATCATCCTTGGAATCATTCAAGGATTGACCGAATTTTTGCCTGTTTCCTCCAGCGGTCATTTAGAATTGGGGAAAGCCATTTTGGGTGCTCAGGCCGTTCCTGAAGAAAGTTTGTTGTTCACCGTGATCCTTCACTTTGCCACTGCCTTGAGTACTTTGGTAGTATTCCGTAAGGATGTTTTTGACATCTTCAAGGGGCTATTTCAATTCAAATGGAACGATGAAACACAGTTTTCCTTAAAAATTATCATATCCATGATTCCCGCTGCCTTGGTGGGTCTTTTTTTAAATGATTTTATCGAGGTGTTTTTTGATGGTGCTATTGTTATCGTAGGCATCATGTTGATCATTACCGCGTTTTTATTGTATCTGGCTGACTTGGCCAAGACTACCGATAAAAACGTATCCTTTCGCAGCGCATTTGCCATCGGGATGGCGCAAGCTGTAGCCATACTTCCCGGGATTTCCAGAAGTGGTGCCACTATTTCAGCTGCGGTTCTCTTAGGGGTTGACAAGACCAAATCGGCCCGATTCTCTTTTCTGATGGTAGTTCCATTGATTTTGGGCAAAGTGGCCAAGGACTTGATGGGCGGGGAAATATCCTTTCATGGTGACCAAGCTGTGGCCATGGGTGCTGGATTTGTTGCTGCCTTTATCGCTGGATTGGCTGCCTGCACCTGGATGATCAAACTGGTGCGCCAAAGCAAGCTAACCTATTTTGCCATCTACTGTTTGGTTGTGGGCCTCATCGCTCTTGCGTGGAGTATTTGGGGATAGATGAGTATATTTGCCCCAAACCCCAAGTTTTTGAACACCAAAGAAGATTTTTTAGAGGGTCAGATTTTATTGATCGACAAACCATTGGAATGGAGCTCGTTCCAAGCGGTAAATGCCCTTAAGTGGGCCATCCGTAAAAAATTTGGCCTCAAAAAGATAAAAATTGGCCATGCCGGAACCCTAGACCCCTTAGCCACGGGCTTATTGATTATATGCACCGGTAAATTCACCAAAAAAATCCCCGAGCTTCAAGGACAAGTGAAAGAGTACACAGGAACCTTCACTTTGGGCGCCACTACGCCTTCCTACGATATGGAAACCGAGGTTAACCAAACCTTTCCCACAGAACATATCACAGATGATGCTATCAACGAAGCCACCAAACAATTTTTGGGCGAAATTGAACAAGTACCGCCCATCTTTTCAGCCCTAAAAAAGGATGGGAAACGTTTGTACGAACTGGCACGTGAAGGAAAGCAAGTGGAGATAAAATCACGAAAAATTGAGATTTTGGAGTTTGAAATCACTCGAATTGCACGCCCCGAAGTTGATTTTAGGGTAGTGTGCAGCAAAGGAACCTATATACGTTCATTGGCCCATGATTTTGGAAAGGCACTTGGTTCAGGGGCTTACTTATCCGAACTCCGAAGAACCAAAATAGGGGATTTCAACGTAAATAATGCTACAACACCCCATACGTTCAGGGAGGAATTAGGGGTAAACACCTCAACCTAGAGAGGTTGGGATAAAATAATTTACTAAAAAAGCGGTTATAGTTAGACCATGAACCTTAACAAGAGCCAGTTATCACTTTTGATCACTTTCTTCGCTATGTCCATAGTGGTTTTGTTGCTTTTCAACATACACTTGGGAGGTATGCAAGAGGATGAATATGTGATTGAAATGAGCTTGGCCGACGAGGATATCGAAAAGCTCCTTGAAGAAGAGGAACAACGACTTGAGGAGATGCAGGCCGCAAACGACCCCATCAAAAGCCACATGGCACTCAATGAAACCGCAAAGCCAAGTGTTGGGAACCCAGAACCGTTAAAAACCCTGGAAGAGCTTATGGAAGAAAGAGCCTTAAGCAGTGAAACGGGGGAATATGCCGACAACTCGGGATTCGAGGAACAACTCAAGCAATTAAAGGCGCAACGGGACGAGAAAAAACAAAAGCTCGGAGAACGGGATGCCCAAAAAGAAGAATTTACCAATTATTTGAAAGATAGACGTACCTCCATTTCATACTCATTGGTGGAGCGCAATGCCTATTACCTACCCCCCCCTATTTATACGTGTATTGAAGGTGGCAAGGTGGTGGTAAACATTACCGTGGATAACAATGGTTACGTTACCGAAGCAAGTTTTAATGATAAAAGTTCGGGAACGGACAACGGCTGTTTGGTAGATAACGCCATTGCTTACGCCCTTAAGGCACGTTTTAGCCCCGATTCCAAAGCAGCACAGATCGGAACCATTACCTATCTATTCCAAAGCAAGTAACTGTAGGATATCCTCTAGAATATTTTGCCCTTTGCTTTTATTGTACCAAAGCTGCAGTTCCTGTTTGAACTCATCGGTAAGTTTACCGTGTTCTTTTTTATAATCCTCTACCATTTTGGTTGCAAGGCTTGGTCTTGGCCCCCATTCACCAACAATTTCCTGATTGGAGTTATCCAAAACAATCACTTTGGGAATGGAACGGGCACCATTGGTCAAAAAAGCATCCATCAACTCCAAGCTTTCATCCCTCAACACCACTTTTAAGTCTATTTTGGCCGATGATTCCGCTATTTTTTGGAGTATCGGCATGCTTGCAGCAGCATCTCCACACCAGCTTTCGGTAAGTACCACGAACGTTAGGTCCTTTTCCAGAGCGGCCAACTTTTTTTGAATCTCTTCAGAAATCTTGAACGTTTTCTCCCAGCGAACCATTCTACGGTCGCTCAATTTCGTGTAATTGATCATTGCTTCGGACTGGTCTGGACCAGTTGACTTGCCCCTTTTTGCCAACTCGCTTACGAGTTTGCGGTATGTGGGATAATCCATTGCCTTAGGGATGAAATCCTGAACCAACTCCAATTTATCGTTCTCCAATACTTCCATAAAAATTGTTTTTTCAAAGGTAACCATGGCCTGCCACCTATTTGGTGACTTTTGTCATTGGTTGGTTTTGAAATGGAATCCTTACAATGCCTCTGGATTAATGGCCAAGCTCTTGAACAGCATTGCCTTGGTGTAGTAGAATTTGTTTTGCATCTCGTTCTGTTTCAAATAGGCATCAATAAGCTTGCTTTCCCTTGAGTTGATCAAAAAGAGTGAGCTCTCCCCAAAACTGAACTTTCGTTCCTCCGCCTGAAGCAAGGTACCATAATCCCTCACGATATTGGCTATTAGGGTATTTTGGGTAATATAGGAGTCCAACTCACGATAAATGGCAATTACCTTGTTCTGGATTTCGACTTGGGCATTATCGCGTTCAAATTCAGCGTCCCTTAATTTAAATTTGGCCAATTTTAAGTCCCCTCTTTCTTTTCGTAGAAACAAGGGTACACTAAAGGTGAGCCCTCCCTTATAATTGTCTGTAATCAAGGAATTCATCAGTTCGGGTGTCTCGGTGATAAAGTTATATTCCACATCCAGTTTCGGCAGCAACTTATTGGCTTTCAGTCGTCGGTCTACGACAAGTCCATCGATTTTGAAATCGAGGGAACGTATTTTAGGATGATTTTCTAAGGTAAAACTATCCAAGGGTTTGCCCAGAATCTCCAGAGTGGTATCTATCTCACCTTCCACCTCCAAATTTGGCATAATATTGTCCTGTAGCTCAACGGGAACATCCTCTATCCATAGAAAGTTGGATAGTTCCAAAGATCTTTTCATCAACTTCACGTTGGCCTGTTCCAAACTCAACGCCCTATTTTCCACTGCAATCTTCGCTTCAACGGTATCGATGATGGAAATGTCTCCTGCAAGCGCACTGCTTTTCACTCCTTGAAACCTGATTTCGGCATTTTCCAAAAAATCCTCAAAAACCTGCGCATCACGATACGCCCGCAACCAATCAAAATAGGCAAGGGCTGCATCATACAGTACCTGGTTCACCAAAAGATCTTGGTCTGCCTTGGACTGCTCTCTAAAGAATTTGGCTTTCCTCAGGGTAGCCATGCGTTCATTGATCCAAAATCCCTGCAGTACAGACATGGATACCCCAGCACTGTACTGACCATCGTCAGGAACAGTTGCTTCATCGCTGAGGAAACTACCCTCATTCTGTTCCAAGTTTCCCTTAAGTTCTATTCCGAACCAAGTAGGTATTTTGAAGGTTGCATTTAACTTGTCCCAGTATTCCGTCCCCTTAAATTGTTTGCGATCGTAATCGACCTCTACCTTGGGATCAAAACCACCACGTGCCTTCATCAAGTTGGCTTGGCCAATGGCAATGGTAAGTTGTGCCTGTTTGGCCACAGGATGGTATTTTTTTACATAGCCCAAATACTCTTTAAACCCAAGGACCAAAGAATCCTGTTGGGCGTGAGAAAAGCTTATATAAAAGAAAAAGAGGGTACAGAATAAAAGTAATCTTCTATTTCTTTGCAGCATTTGCACTGTTGTTTTCGGGTTGATAATAATTGGGCGGGAAGCCGTTCAACTGTCTCCACAATTCAAACCAGATAGGGACATCTTCCAATAAGGCAATCGTATTGGCGCCCGATCCCACTCTAAGGTCTTTCGGCCACGGATGATCTTCAGGATCTGGGGCCAACAAAATCCTATATTTTCCATTATCGCTGATAAAGGTCTCAATCGCAACGACAACCCCGCCGTAGGTACCGTAGGATACATTGGGCCATCCGCTAAAAATAATTACGGGCCATCCATCAAACTGGATCCGTACTTTTTCCCCAAGATGGATCAAAGGTAAATCTATGGGCTCCACAAAGGTTTCCACTGCCATATCATATTTTGCCGGCATAATGCCTACCAATCGGTCGCCTTCCTTAAAGGTTTCCCCGATACCACCTTGAATGGCCTTATTTATAAATCCGGTTTGGGGCGCCCTAATGTAGTAAAGGTCGTTCCGAATCGAATAGTTGGTAAATTCATTTTCCAGTTTGGTCACTTGGGCCTCTGAATCGAACTGATTGGATTGCGCGGTGAATTTATCACTTCGTGCCTTGGATATTTTATCTGCGTATTCGGCTTCTACCCTTGTGATTTCCACTTGGGCGTTCAACACCTCGTTTTTACTGGCCAAGAGCTTGTTTTCCTGCGAAATTATTTTGGCCTGTGTTTCCTGAAGTTTTAAGCGCTTTTCTTCAACATCCGTCACTGCCTTAAGCCCCTCCGACTCCAATTGCGTGGTTCGGTCAAACTGTCTTTGCGCTATCAAGATATTTGTTTTGGCCGCCTCAAAATCGATGCTATCGCTTTCAACTTTCAATTTTGCCTGTAATAGCTTGTTTCGGGCCTGTTCCAACTTCAAGGCCCTCTCCGTGGTAAGTGCGGCTATTTGGGCATTAAGAGCCTTTACCTTTTCTTGATACGAAGTAACGGACATCTCTTTTGCCTTAATCTGCTGCCCGGTCCTTTGCACAAGGTTGGGGTCAAAATACTCATTCTTGATTTCAGAAATATGCAAAATCGTATCTCCTTTTTCCACAAAGTCGCCTTCGCGAACAAACCATTTCTCAATTCGACCCGGTATTGGGGATTGAATGGTCTGTGGTCGTTGATCGGGCGTTAAGGTGGTTAAAAACCCTTTTCCCGAAACGTTCTGGGTCCAAGGCAGGAACAATATGATTACAAAAATAACGGCGAACACCACAAGGAACCGATTGAAATGCTTGTAATGTCTTCGGTGCGATACCCTTATGACTGCCTTATAATCGGAAAGGTCTACCTTTCTATTTAAAACTGATTTAGAAATATTCAACATGGCGTTTAGCGTTATTGCTTTATTTTTCCATTTTCAAGGGTCAGGATACGACCACATTTTTTTACCCAATTTTTATCATCACTCACGACCACCAGGCTCCATGGCTGGGCAGGGTCGGTCAAAAAGTCCATGATACGCGTGGTCTCATCTTCATCAAATTGGTCCAATGGATCACGCAGCACCAAAAGTTTAGGTTTCTTGACCAAACTTCTGGCAAGTACGATCTTTTTGGCTACGGTATATGAGATTTGCTTTCCTTCAGGATAAATGACTGTATCCAGGCCATCCTCCATTTCTTTGACAACCTTGGTAAGCCCTGTGACATCAAGCACCCAAAGTATGTCTTCCTTGGTAATTTCCGGATTGCCAAATGTGATATTTTCTTTAAGTGTGCCCTCAAAAGGGGTTTCCAGTTTTAAGGATTGTCCAATTTTAGACCTAAAATGGTTCAAATTCTCAGACTTTAACCGCACACCATTAACATAAATACTGCCTTTACTGGGTTCAATAAGCCCCGAAATAAGGTGCAACAAGGTTGATTTTCCAGACCCATTGGCTCCTTTTATCAATATCCTGTCCTTTTTTTCAATGCTCATGGAAAGCCCATTGATGATGTTGATGTCGGTTTTTGGAACATTGTAAACAATATTTTCCAAGTCCATTTTAAAATCGTCCTGCTCGAGGAGCTCCAAATCCTTCTGATCTAGTTCCACCTCTTTGTCAACCACTTGGCCCAACTTTTCCAATGCGGTGAGCACATCATAGAAAGATTCCAAACCTACAATAAGTTTCTCCACGGAACTGATTACCAAAAGAATGATAATCTCTGCGGCTACAAATTGCCCAATGTTCATCTCTTGATTCAGGACCAGGAGGCCCCCGATAATTAGCAAGCCAGCGGTCACCAAAATTTTAAACCCGATCATTTGAATAAACTGCAAGACCAAAATACGGAAGTGGCTTTCCCGTGCCTCCAAATAGCCGCTTACCAAATAGTCGTTCTTTTGGAGTGCATGGCTGGTTTTACCAGAAAGTTTAAAACTTACTATGCTTCTGGCCACCTCTTGAATCCAATGGGCGACCTTATATTTTTGTTTGGATTCTGCAAGGCTCGTCTCTAGACCCTTTGATATGGTATATTTAAAAACCACATATATCAATCCCAATAACAAAACACCATATACGATAAAGAAAGGGTGATACAGTGACAACAAAAGCAACCCAAAAACTATCTGTAGTAGCGCGGTTGGAAAATCAACCAACAGTTTAGAAACCCCCTTTTGTATATTGAGCGTATCAAAAAAGCGGTTGGCCAATTCCGGGGGATAGTAATTACGCAACTCCGACATCTTTATTTTGGGGAATCGATACGTAAACTCAAACGAACTCCGTGTAAATATTTTTTGTTGGATGTTTTCAATGATGCGTATTTGCATCAACTGTAACACACCCGAAAAGGCTACCCCCAAGGTGACCAAGATTACAAGTACGATCCATGATGTGCTTACCTGCGCCCCTTGGATCAGATTGATAATCGCTTGGATACCCAATGGAAGGGACAAACCCACCAATCCTGAAAAAATGGCATAATAAAAGACTTGAAGCACATCCTTTTTATCCAATTTTAACAAGTTGACGAGTCGCTGCCAAGAAGTAAGTATCTGTTTTGCCATTTATTTTTTATTTAAAGTACGGAAAATGAGGTCTATAAAAAATTCGGTCGGGGTAATGGTACTGTTGCAATTGGTGAGCGTTGGAAAATGCTCCTTCAAAAAATATTGATGTAGAGACCCCTCCATCACATTGCTAGCCAAACTTATGGGGTATGGATACTCTTCATCCACTGCCGATATCATATCGCTGAGCCGGTTCACCAATCGTTTGCAAACCATAAAAAAGCTGTCTTTATCTTCTTGGTTTACCTCTTTTACCAAATAGGATTTTGAGTATTCGTTGATAATGATCCTATTCAATACCACCTCGTTTACATGCGATATAGTGCTGTCTTCCTCAACGTTCTGTGTCAAAACCTCCACGGCCTTTTCAAGTTTTTTGATTGGGTCGTCTATCCCGTTTGTGGAAAATACCATACGATATTCAACCCAGCCCCAATACCATGTGGCCAAGTACAGTAAGAGTTTATGTTTATTTTCAAAATATCGATATATGGAACTTTCGTTCGAGTTGATCTTTACCCCCAATTTCTTGAACGTAAAACTATCAAACCCCAATTCATCGATCAATAGGATACTGTGCTCAATAATATTCTTCCCCAAAGTAGAAGACTCGGGATCTTTAATATAAAGTTTTTCGTTTACCCCTATCTTCAGGGACTGCATCAATACATCCATCGCTCATTACTTTTAAAATTTTGCCTCGCAAATATAAAAGTATTACTATCGATTAATAATACTTTAACTTTCAATTAACGCTTCAATTTTTCCCTTACTTTTGATACAAATTTAGATCCATGGACAAACATCGATGTGGATGGTGCCTTGGCGATCCGTTGTATGAAAGCTATCATGATACCGAATGGGGCGTTCCCGTGCGGGACGATGATACGCTATTTGAATTCTTGATCCTGGAGACCTTTCAAGCTGGATTAAGCTGGATCACCGTATTGCGAAAACGCGAAAATTTTAGAAAAGCCTTCGACCGATTCAATTACAAAAAAATCGCAACCTACGACCAAAAAAAAGTCGACTCACTGTTACAAGACCCAGGAATCATCAGAAATAAATTAAAGGTAAACGCTACCATTTCCAACGCTAAGGCCTTTATGGATATCCAAGAAGAATTTGGTAGCTTCAGTACCTACATTTGGGATTTTGTGGATGGTGAGCCCATCAAAAACAAATGGGAAGATTACAAGAATGCCCCTGCCACTACCGCCATTTCAGATGCCATTAGTAAAGATTTAAAGAAAAGGGGATTCAAATTCGTGGGGAGTACCGTAATTTATGCTCACATGCAGGCAACGGGCATGGTAAACGACCACGAAGTAAATTGTTTTAGATACCATGAAGTTTAATCCTATACTCCTTTTTATGCTTGTGATGGTGCAATTTGGTTTTGCACAGAACAAGTACGAACGAGAATCAAGAATCGATCAAGAAGAATTTCCCCAAGCCTCCTACATCTTGATAGAAAAGTACTTGGAGGATGCCAAGCGGGTGCGTTTTTACCAAGAAACGGACAGTATCAAAAAAAGCTATGAAGCCAAGTTTAAGAAAGGAAGACTTCATTACAGTGTGGAGTTTGACGAAGAGGGAAAGCTGGAAGATGTAGAGTTCGAAATTAAGGAGCAGGATATTCCCAATGATACGTGGGGCACCATTCTTTTTTATCTTGATGAGAACCACCAAAAGTACCGTGTCAAAAAAATCCAACAACAATATCCGGTTCTGGATGGGCAGTCCAATGAAAAACTCCTGCACAACGCCTTCCAAAACCTGATTTTGCCCGAGGTCAATTACGAATTGGTCTTTTCGGCCAAAAAGGATAAGGAATTTCAGGAATACGAAGCACTATTTGATGCTCAGGGCCAATTGATACGAATTCGAAAATCGTTCCCGCCAAGTTATGACCATGTCCTGTACTAAATGGCTTTTTCCTGTGCTGTTGCTCGTGTCCTTGGCCAGCGTGCGGGCGCAAGAAAACCTAACGGCATACTGGCAGCCCCAAGTAGCGGTAAATTACAAGGTCTCGGGTACTTATTCGCATAATTTCTCCTTGGCCAACCGAAATTATATTTTTGATGACGAAGTGGTGACCTTACGGGTGAGGCAATTGGACCTTGCCCATTTTTCCAACCTTAAGATCCAAGGCAACCAAAGCGTGGCCCTTGGTGTTCAATACCGTTTTCGCGATACGTTTGAGGATCGGGAAAACGAATTGCGGCTCACCCAACAGTACAATATTACGCATAAACCTCTGGCGATTCGCTACGGACATAGGCTTCGTGCAGAGCAACGCATTACCAACTCATTGACCACCCACCGGTTCCGTTATCGTTTTGCCGTGGATTTTCCTTTGCAGGGCGAAAAATTAGATCCAGGTGAACCTTATTTTGTGGGAAGTTGGGAAAATCTTTTGAGTGTGGCCAAAAGCAATGCCCCTCAATATGACACCCGAATATCGGGACAATTGGGCTGGGATCTTAAGGGTGGTTTAAAATTTCAGATGGGCGTAGAATACCGCATAGAGGATTTTAGCGCTGCCCAACCACAAAATGTCCTTTTTTTATTGTCAAGTCTTCAATTGTCCCTGTAATATTTTCACAAATTCCGCTCGTGGTATCAATTCTGCCCCCAAGCTCTCCAAATGTCGGGTGTACACCTGACAATCGATGGCCAAGTATCCTTTTTCTCCCAGTTCCCGGGCCATTTGGATGAATGCATATTTGGACGCATTGGGCCGCAAACTGAACATACTTTCCCCACAAAATACATGTCCAAGGTCAACCCCATAAAGTCCGCCTACCAGCTCTCCATCCTCCCAGACTTCGTAAGAGCGTGTATGGCCTTTCTTGTGCAGATTCATATAGGCCGTTTTCATTTTAGGGGTAATCCAGGTTCCATCTTGACCCTTCCGTAGGACCTTGGCGCAATGGTCCATTACTCTTTCAAAACAAGTATTCTGGGTCAAGGTAAACTGGCCGTCACGTATCACTTTTCGCATACTTTTGGACACTCTTACCTTATTTGGAAACAGGACCATGCGGGGGTCGGGAGTCCACCACAAAATCAATGAATCATCATTGAACCATGGGAAAATTCCATTTTTATAGGCCAGTAACAATCGTTCGGGGGAGAGATCTCCACCAACGGCGAGCAGACCATCCTCACTGGCCTGTTCCACTGGGGGGAACTCCAACCTTTTATTTAAAAAGTAAAGGGGCATGTTTTCCACGTGCATTTTTTTCTAAAAATACAAATCGGGCCAAAAACAAGAAAATCCGGACATTATGGTCCAGATTTTCGATAGGTATCCTTTTTAAAACGTACCGCTTAAAAGGGCAGGTCGTCGTGATCTTCTTCGTTGTAATCGTCGGCCGGCTCAAAGGCCTCCATAGGAGGAACCGGCGGCATATTGTCGGAAGCAGACTGTTCGGCTTGAAGGTTCTCGATGCGCCAACCTTGAATGGAGTTGAAGTATTTGGTTTCCCCTTGTGGGTTTACCCATTCCCTTCCCCTAAGGTTGATACTGATCTTTACCATTTGTCCAACACTGTAACTATTCAGTAGATCGCACTTATCTTGCACAAACTCCACCAAAATGTGTTGTGGATATTGTTCCTCCGTGGTAACGACCACCTCTCTTTTTCGAAAACCATTGTTACCGTAGGTCTTGGTTTCGTCTATCATTTTGATTCTTCCCTGAACTTCCATGCAATGTTAATTTTTGTTGAAAACCCAAAAGTACATAAAATGAATTCCATAGGCATCCGTTATTTAAACGAACTATCAACATGTTTTCCATTTCCCTATCTTTAAAAACAATTTGACCATCCATGAATTTTAGCTCAAAACGGAAAACCTCCAACCTTTTCATGCTTATCTCAGCATTTGTAATAGTGAGCCTTATTCTATGGAACACCAACAGTTTTTTTAAGAAATTCAAGGAAGAGGAGCGACTCAAAATGGAGATATGGGCCACGGCCCAACTGGAACTTGTGCAATCTTCCGTAGACCAAGAACTGGGAAACCTGACCCTAAAGGTTTTGGGAAACAACACCTCTACGCCCATGATTTTGGTAAACGAGGAGGGCTCCTACAAAACCCATAATATCCCCGAGGACAAAATCGGCGATAGCCTGTATATCCGAAAAAAGATTGCCCAATTCCGTAATGAGAACGAGCCCATACAGATTATTCAAGAGGATGAATTATTGGAAACCCTGTATTATGGCAACTCCGAAGTGCTGAACAAATTAAAATATTATCCGCTGGCCCTATTGCTGATCATTTTTCTGTTCGGTGCGGTCATCTTCTTTTTCTTCCGCACCAACAAGGCCTCCGAACAGAACAAATTATGGGCGGGAATGGCAAAGGAAACGGCACATCAGATTGGAACGCCCCTTACTTCTTTGCTCGGTTGGAACGAGCTGTTGAAATCCGAGCAGATCAACCCAGAGGTAACCCGTGAAATTGCGAAGGACATCAGCCGTCTCGAAACTATTACGGAGCGGTTTTCCAAAATTGGGTCCGTGCCCGAACTCCGAAAACACGACATTGTTTCCGAAACCAAAAAAGCATACGATTATCTTAAAAAGCGTAGCTCCAAACTGGTCCATTTTTCCTTTAGCTCCAATGTGGAAGAAGCCACTGTTTTAATGAATCCCCCCCTGTACAATTGGAGTATTGAAAACTTGGTGAAAAATGGCATTGACGCCATGAAGGGAAAGGGGAATATTGCCATCCAAATTGAAAAAAAGGGGCCAAACATTCACATAATGGTCTCCGATACAGGCCACGGCATTCCCAAAAGTGATTTTCAGAACATTTTTAATCCCGGGGTCACTTCCAAGCAAAGAGGCTGGGGATTAGGGCTTTCGTTGGTAAAAAGAATTGTGGAAGAATACCATAAAGGAAAAATTAAAGTATTTTCGTCAAGCAAAGAAGGAACCATCATGCAGATTTCGCTGAAAGTATTAGAAAATTGAATTATGGCCGAGGAAAAACAGCTTGTCATACAGGAAGCCGATATCACCAATAACTGTCCAGAGTGTTTCAATCAGGAACTCAAAATCACTTTTTACCAAAAACATACCCATAACGCCTTGTACCATAGAACTACGGGGGTGGTAACCCATGAAATCAAGTGCAAAAAGTGCAACTCCGTCATTTACCCTGTGACCTGGACCCCAGATATTGAACGGGTGTTCAATTACTACAACAAACTGGTAAAACCAGACCGTCCAGCGGTCCGCTTCACCATGTTGTTTTTCATCATTTTGATTTTGATGTTGTGCCTAGCGGCTGCAGGAGTTTATTTTTTTCTGGAAAGTTAAAGATGCGCCCGAATGGCTTCGGCAACAGCTTCAAACTCCTCTTTGGTCAATTCTTCTTTGTGCTGAAAAGTAGCGTTGGCCATACTTTGTAATGGTATAAGATGAACGTGCACATGGGGCACTTCCAATCCTATGACCGACATTCCCACTCTTTTACAGGGTACTGCTTTTTCCAAGGCAACGCCAACCTTTCTTGAAAAGGCCATCAATCGCATGTACGATTCCTCATCGAGGTCCATAATCTTGTCCACCTCCTTTTTGGGAACGCATAAGGTATGCCCCTTCGCATTGGGATTGATGTCCAAAAAAGCAAAATTGTACTCGTCTTCGGCTATTTTGTAACTTGGAATGTCTCCGTTGATGATCTTTGTGAATATACTGGCCATTTTGATTCGGTTTTAAAATAAAAAATCCCGTGCTATGACGGGATTAAATATAACCAATTAAGTTACGCTTACTCTCTTGTAATCTCCAAAATTTCGAATTTCAAGGTTCCATTAGGTACTTTGATTTCGGCCACATCGCCCACCTTTTTACCCAACAATCCCTTGCCTATGGGAGAGGTCACGGAAATTTTTCCCTTTTTGAGGTCTGCTTCGCTTTCCGCAACCAAGGTATATTTCATTTCCATGCCATTGGTCTGATTTTTTAACTTCACGGTAGAAAGCACCAGAATTTTGGAGGTATCCAATTGGGATTCATCGATCAAACGTGCGTTGGCCAAGGTCTCTTCCATCTTGGAAATCTTCATCTCCAACAATCCCTGGGCTTCTTTGGCCGCATCGTATTCCGCATTTTCGGAAAGATCTCCCTTGTCCCTTGCCTCTGCAATGGCTTGTGATGCCTTGGGACGCTCCACATCTTTAAGGTAGTTTAGCTCGTCCCTCAATTTTTTCAGTCCTTCGGGTGTATAATATGAAACTTTGCTCATGACGTTTAGTTTTTATGCAAAAAGACATCGAAGAAAATCGAAAAATTTCCCCAATGTACGCTTCCTCTACAAATACAAAAAATCCTCAACGATTCCCATGACCTGCATGGTTTTTGCGAGGATTTAACGCAAATATAGGTAAATTTTGATCAACTTTGCGCTTGTAATCCTTTGAAACCAATTACCATGAAGCGTCTCTGGGCCATTGTTTTGCTTGTGCTCATCCTCTCCTGTAGTTCGGATGCCACCAATAGAAATCCTTATTTGCAAGAGGTTCGGTTTCGGTTTGACATCAATCTGAACTTACCGCTTTATAACGACCTGAACAACATTGGAAATCCTGTGTATGTAGGCAACAATGGCGTGGGAACTCGAGGTGCCTTCGTGATCAAGGCCAGCTTGAATACATTTTATGCTTTTGAGGCCAGCTGCCCCAACCATACACCGAACGAATGTTCCACGATGACAATAGATGGACAGAACGTGGTTTGCGGCTGCGAAGGGTACACCTACAGTCTTTTTACGGGGCAACAATTGGACCGACCTGATGATGGCAATCGCTACTATGATTTACTTTTTTACACGGCCACACAAAATGGCAATACCGTGATCATTTCCAATTAAAGTGTTTCAATTACTTAAAAAAAGAGGTTCCACACGTTTCTCATGCAGAACCTCTGTTTCTTTATCAAAAATTGATTGTCGCACCCACTAGGAAATTGATTCCAGCCTGTGGATAGTATCCAGCTCCTTCGACAGTGGTAACCGTTCCAGGATTGGAAAAATCATCATTAAAAGTGAAGAAATATCCGTTGGATACGATATCCGCATCAAAAATATTGTTGACCAATCCAGAAATCTCAATGCTCTTCACAAAGGAATTCATATTGATGGTATACTGTACGTTAAAATCGGTTTGGGTATAACTATCCAAAAGGGAATTATCCGAATCGATGTTGCCCATATACTGTTCCCCAACAAATTTTGACAACACCGATACCTGAAGATTTGCATTGGGTTGATAGGAAAGGATATTTCCTGCAATCAACCGAGGTGAATAGGCAATTCGGGTATTACCCAAATTTTGAAGTACCCCGTCACGCTCAAAAAAGAAATCGATATTGCGGTTGTCGCTTAAGGCAATATTTGGTCTCCATTGAAAGGTTCTGGACAAGCGAACGTTGGCATCGATTTCCAGGCCCAATCTATAACTGTCCCCAACATTGGAACGCAACGGAGCACCAACGTCGTTCAACTCTCCAGTGAGCACCAACTGATCTTTATAGCGCATGTAATAAACGTTGGTGTTCAACTGAAAACTTGGGGAAACGTACCGCCATCCCAACTCAAAATCGTTGAGCTTTTCCGGTTTTGGGCTTCCATTCTCGTAATCGTTGCGGTTAGGCTCCCGATTGGCCCTCGCATAAGAAAAGTAGAAGTTGTTGTTATGGTTCAAATCGAAAGTAATACCCGCTTTGGGGTTAAAGAAGTTAAAGGTATCATCCACCAGTCCCGTATCTTCACCATTAGCTTGATAGGTGACCCCTCGGTACTGTAAGTCACCGAACAACGACCATTGGTCCGATAATCTATAGTTGGCCTTGGTGTATACATTGAAATCGGTTTTGGTGGAATTGTCATCGTAGTACCTGTCGCGTATTTCGCTATTGCTGGCAAACTCGGCCCAGATAATTTCCCCAAAATGGTCGCCTTTGTATTCGTTGTAGCCACCTCCCATGATGAGTTCCAGGTTTTCGTTATTGTAGGTAGCCGAAAAAATGGCACCGTAAAAATCATTGTCCAACCAACGACGGCGGATCAAATCGGTAGTTTCCACCAATTCACCATTTACAGTTAAGGGCTCTAGACCGTAGGTGGCAAAATCATCGTCCTCACGGTATTGCTCAAAGAAGCCCCGTCCCCGTGTATAATGAACCGCCAAATGGGTGTTCCAAGCAGCGTTCCAGGTTTCGTACCAGTGCAACTGAAAATGGTCTTGTTTATAATTGTCCACTTCATTCTCATAATACTGGATATTGCCATCGTCATCCGTATACTCACCTGCTGAATTATACGTACGGTCGTTCACCAACTGATCGGCGGTAATTCCGTTCCAAGCTTGATAAGTGATTTCGTGCCCTCCAAAGAGCAAGGCCTTCACCAAAGTATTGTCATCATTGTAAACTCCTTGCAAAAAATAGCCGTCCAATTCGGAGGATGCCCTGTCCACATAGCCATCTGAGGTTATCCGTGACAATCGGCCTGAAAACTCCACATGATCGTTCATTAGCCCCGTACTGAATTTCACATTGCTCCGTAAGGTATTGAAGCTTCCTACGGAGGAGGAGATACGGGCATAAGCCTCTTCTGAAAAAGCATCGGTCAGCATGTTCAAACTCGCGCCGAAGGCTCCCGCCCCATTGGTAGAGGTTCCCACACCGCGCTGCAATTGCAAGCTTTCGGTGGACGATGCAAAATCAGGCATATTTACCCAAAATGTCCCTTGGGATTCGGCATCATTGTAAGGGATACCGTTAATGGTTACGTTTACCCGGGTTGCATCGCTACCACGAACACGGATACTGGTATATCCTATCCCCGCCCCGGCATCGGAGGTAGTGACCACGGCTGGCATAAAGTTCATGAGGATGGGAATATCCTGCCCAAGGTTTCGTGGTGCAATTTCTACCTTATCCAAGTCGGAAAAGGTGATGGGAAATTCCTTGGTGGCCCTTACACCTTGAACGAGAACCTCATCGAGCACTACTTTTTCACCCTCGAGGCTGTCAATGGGCTCCTCTTGGGCACTCATGGTAACACTAAGGCCAATCAAGGCTAAGGCACTAGCAATTTTTTTGAAATGGTTCCGATTGTTGTTCTGCGATTGTCGCAAAGAGCCCAGAACAGCTCTTTTTTGAATAATTGAATAGAGTTTCATTCGTAAAAATGTTACGAATAAAAGGGGTCATTATTCTGTGTTAGTAATTGATTTTTGTTTCTTCAAGAAACATAGAAATTCCAAGATGCGGCTTGCGCATTCCCTTGGCGGCATTACCCGCCCAGGTTCATTGGGTATAATCTCAGCCTTTTGGTAAAAGCACCCCTTTGAGATGCCGCAAATGTAAGATGTTGGTTTTGGTTTTCAAAGAAAAGAGAGCAAAAAGAAAGGCTGCCGAAGCAGCCTTTCATACTTGCCAATTAATGGTCACAAGGAAAAAAGACCACGGTACAGATTGGCAGAAATGGATAATACATGGATAGTGTTTACATAGTATCATCCTGCTTCGTTATGTTTGCTTCCGCTTTTTCTGTTTTTTAAATGCTTTATCAAAATGTACAAAGCCAAGCCCAAGGAGAATAGATTTAAAAACAGTATTATTTTATAAAACATATAGCCCTTGCATTCATTGATCGGTCTATCAAAAGAAAGCCGTACGTATTGCACGGCCTTCTTACCAAATCAACCAACCTAGTTGAGACAATCCGTTAGGATTATCATAATTTAATCATGTCATCGAAAAGAATCCCGACTGTACTTCATAGGACACACCTTTTATCAATTGGTCACATTTTTGCAAAAAAAATCCGCTTCCTTTTCAGGTAAGCGGATTACTGTTCTGTTTTTTCAATAATCTAGGCTTGGTGCGTAGGCTTTAAAAGATCGTTTACAGTTTTGACCGGGTTAAAGGTGACCAAGGGCACCTCCACAAATATGGTGTTCCAAAAAGCCATAGCCCCGTTCCATAATCCTGGTAGCTCCAAGGCTTTCAATTCTTTTCCTTCCTTGGTTTTTCCAGTGATGAAACCTTGTTTGGGGTCCACAAACTTCAACAGGTCGAATTTTTCCCCTTTGTGGTTCCTAACCCCACAGACCAAATCAACGGGGTTAAAGTGGGTCGAGTTGTTAAGAATGGCCACTTGCGCATCATCGTCCATATCTATTTGAGCGGATTCGATAATCTGAAGGGACACATTGCCATCGGCATCCTTGATCCAAAAAGGTCCTCCACCGGGTTCGCCTTCATTTTTTACCATCCCACAGATTCGGATGGGACGATTGAGTTTGTTCTTGATTTCGGCCTTTTGTTCCTCCACTTCAAGGTCATCATAGCTGCGCGACATCCTTACGTTAAGGTCTTTCTCCAAAAATGCCTTTATCTCGTCCGCCTTTTCAACGGAAATGTCTTCCGCCTCCATCAGTTTTGCATAGGCAAAGGCTTTGTCTTGTACTTTTTTGAGCACCCCTGCGAGCATTTTTTTGCTATTGGCCACAGCCTCTAGATTTTTATCGATGACCACATTATCGATGTTTTTGATAAAGATGATATCTGCATCCTGATCATTCAGGTTCTCGATAAGTGCCCCGTGCCCCCCGGGCCGGAACAAAATGGAACCATCATTATTCTTGAAAGGCTTATTGTCCATATCAACTGCAATGGTATCCGTAGAAGGCTTTTGATTGGAATAGGAGATATGGAAACGGGTATCCGTTTTCTTGGAAATCTTTGGGGTCACCGCGGCTTCCTCTTTGGCGAACATTTCATCATGCTGTTCCGAAACGGTAAAGTGCAGATTGGCAACACCCTTGGTCCTGGCGTAAAGTGCCGCTTCCTTTAAATGTTCCTCGAATGGCGTGGCAGCCCCTGAATCGTATTTATGGAACGGCAAGAGTCCCTTGGGATAAAATCCATAATCAAGCCCACTTTCCTGCAGCATTTCCTTCACAAAAAGATAGGCCTCCTCATCCTTGTTGGATGCTTTGCCTTCAATTCGCGCCATAATCACATCATAAAATGGAAAGTCAGAAAGATTATCCGTAAACTTTTGGGCATCGGTATCGCCGGTACGGTCTATGTATTCGGAAAGTTTTTCTTTTGATGGGTCGTAGCTGTCCAAAAAATTGAACATGGCCTTGAACATTCGTGATGCCGCTCCCGAAGCGGGTACAAACTTCAAGAGCTCTAAACTGCCCCGATGATCTTCAAAATATTGAAGAAGGTCGAGTTGTTCTTTTTCAGAAAAACGCAATATACCATTGCCCACCACCGCCGCCTGCGATAAGTGCACAAAGGGAATGCCTTCTTTAAATGTTTGTATTTGATTTGCTACTTTTTCTTTGGAAATTCCTTTGGAATCGAGTTGTTCCAAGTCTTTAGGACTTAATTCGATCATGTTTTTGGAGAAGTTTATCTATGTGTTTAACTGCTGTGGAAAGCCTTGACGCTTTATCCCCCCTTAAATTAATGAATTTCCTGTTATTTTTCTCCAAAGCTTCCTTGAAATGTAGAAACATTCGTTCTCTTTCATCGGGCTTGTCCCGCAAATCGTCCGCCACCCAAGGTGTATCGATATAGGTCAAAAAATAGAGGTCGTAGCTGTTCTGCAGGGCATATTTTTCTATGAGTGGGTCGCAGGTGCTATCGTAATAGGCCTCTGAGTACACTTTGGTCTGCAAAAGATCGGTATCGCATATCAGTACCCTGTTCGCTTCCTGTGCCAACTTGTTCTCCAACTGCATTTGGCCATAGGCAATGGGCAGCAAATCTTGTGGTTCGCAGGTTTTTTGTTCCCTATCCCATTTGTCTTGAAGATATTCCCTGGCATATTCGGGCACCCACTCCGTATGGTAGTGTTCGGCCAGTTGTTTGGAGAGCGTGGTCTTTCCGGTCGATTCAGGTCCAAAAAGGACTACTTTGATGAGGTTTGAAGGCTGTTGCCCAAGTTTTTCTTCCATGCTAGATATCCCTGTACAGCTAAAACGGTAAAGATGAGGTATTGCAAAGAGAACATCCCCCATCCCCTATAGGCATACAAAGGTACGGTTATTAAATCGCCCAAAATCCAAAGGGTCCAATTTTCCAATTTTTTATTGGCCATATACCACATGGCAGTGAAGAAAATTCCCGATGTAAAAATATCTACGTAGTTGGTAGGGCCTATTTCGGCGCCAAAAGCCACATAAACTCCATAAGTCACCAACATGGTCAGCAGAAAAAACCCGAACCCGATCCATTTCTCTCGGGTGTCCGTTCGGGTAATCTGTACTACCGGATTTCGATCATCTTTTCTTCTGGCCCAGTTCCACCAACCATAAATGCTCATGATGGAATAGTAGAAGTTCATCATCATATCGCCGTACAAACGGTCCACCAAAAAGATATAAGTGGTAATTACCGTGGCCACAAGTCCCGTAGGATAGACCAAAATATCCTCCCGCTTGGCATACACTACGCTGGCAATACCAAAGAAAAAGGCCGTAGCCTCCAAAATAATCAAGGATAGTTCCCGACCTTGGTAGGGTCCAAGGAAAAAATCAAAAATGGGGCTCATAATCGCTGCGGTCGGATTTTACCATTTTCATCGTGAGCACCACATGATCTAAATTTTCAAAACTTTCCCTGATCTCGGAATTCAACAATTCCATCACTTTATCATAATCGCCGAATACTTGAGTGCTCAACGGGTTTTCCAAAACCGTGAGTCCCGATGCACGCAATTTTTTGATAAAATGGATGATAGGGGTCTCAAAATCGTCCTGCAATGGGGAAAGGGTAAATTCTACAGATATGTTCATGGCCAATTGGTTTCGCGACAAAACTACAAAAAGGAATTATCCTCCCATCATTTTAAGGGCATAAACGCAGGTGAAGCCCTCGAACTCCAAAAATTCAATCTCGTAGTGCGATTTTTTGCCTTGATACATGATTTCCGCCACGGTTCGAGTATCCTCAAAAGAAAAATCAATAACATTGATGTGCCTCAAAAAACTGAGCCCTTGTTGCGCATAAATCTTGTAAAGGGATTCCTTGGCACCCCAAACAATGGTCAATTTTCGCATCAAAGCTTCTGAATTGGCCAAGGTCCTATATTCTTGGATAGGGGTGAATTTGTGGGCTATTTTAAGAATTTTGTCCCGTTGCTTCTCGATATCGATGCCTACCTCATCCGTTTCACTTACTATGATTCCCGTAAAATGGTGCGAATGGGTGATGGATATGTACTTTCCATCCTTTAAATGTGGCTTTCCAAAATCGTCGTAATACAAATCGCTGTCCACATAACCTGCTCTCGCCAAAAGGTGACGAATGCTCAAAAAAGCCCTGCGATGGGCCTCGGATTTCATACCATCCATACGATTTTGACAATGCTCGGTAAGCTCCACATCTTTAGCAAGTTCAACCTCTGGCTCGGTGACTTTCCAGATATAGACCTGGGTAGTGGGCGAAACTGTTATTGTTTTATAAATGGGCATGAGCAAAAGTTAAGCGAATTCGTATCTTTGTGCCAAAATATAAGCGAAGCTACAAAAGTAAAATTAGATAAAGTATGAGCACAAAGACAATTCCATACGTACCATATAAGGTAAAGGACATCTCTCTTGCAGATTGGGGAAGGAAAGAAATTGAGCTTGCCGAGGCCGAAATGCCAGGGCTAATGGCCCTGCGCGAAGAGTACGGTAGCGAACAACCGCTTAAAGGCGCCAGAATCGCCGGTTGTTTGCACATGACCATTCAAACGGCAGTACTCATTGAAACCTTGGTGGCCCTAGGCGCGGAGGTTACTTGGAGCTCCTGTAACATTTTTTCCACCCAAGACCACGCCGCTGCGGCCATTGCTGCTGCAGGCATCCCCGTGTATGCTTGGAAGGGGATGAACGAGGAGGAATTTGACTGGTGCATTGAACAAACGTTGTTCTTTGGTGAGGACAGAAAGCCCTTAAATATGATCTTGGACGATGGTGGGGATCTTACCAATATGGTTCTGGACCAATATCCTGAATTGGCCGCTGGCATCAAAGGTCTTTCGGAAGAGACCACCACGGGAGTTCACCGTTTGTACGAACGTATGAAAAAGGGAACACTTCCCATGCCCGCCATCAACGTGAACGATTCCGTAACCAAATCCAAATTCGACAATAAGTATGGGTGTCGTGAAAGTGCCGTGGATGCTATCCGAAGGGCTACCGATACCATGTTGGCCGGAAAACGTGTCGTGGTTGCAGGTTATGGCGATGTTGGAAAAGGAACTGCTGCCTCTTTCCGTGGAGCGGGCGCCATTGTCACCGTTACCGAAATTGACCCTATCTGTGCACTACAAGCTTGTATGGACGGTTTTGAAGTGAAGAAATTGGAAACTGTGGTTCCCAACGCGGATATCATTATTACAAGTACTGGAAATAAGGACATTATCCGCGAAGAGCATTTTAGGGCCATGAAGGACAAAGCCATTGTTTGTAACATTGGTCATTTTGACAATGAAATCGATATGGCTTGGTTGAACGGTGCCTACGGAGATACCAAAGATGAAATTAAACCACAGGTAGATAAATACACTATCGACGGAAAGGACGTGATCGTATTGGCCGAAGGTAGATTGGTGAACCTAGGTTGCGCCACGGGCCACCCAAGTTTTGTGATGAGCAACAGTTTTACCAACCAGACCTTAGCTCAAATTGAACTTTGGAAGCACAGTGATAAATATACCAATGAGGTGTATATGCTACCCAAACATTTGGACGAAAAAGTGGCCAAGTTACACCTAGCTCGTTTGGGAGCTGAATTGACAGAGCTCAATAAGGAACAAGCAGATTACATCGGTGTGGAAGTAGAAGGGCCGTTTAAGCCGGAATACTATCGATACTAATCAAAATTTGATATAAAACAAAAAACCCATGGCCAAAACCGTGGGTTTTTTTATGGTTTGTTATTTCACTACTCTGCCAATTGCGTTTCGTTGTAATAATAGGTGTCCCTTTCTTTGATCAAGGCCAAACCTTCTTCCCTTGTGCTCATAGGGTCGATTTTTACTTCCTCGCCGTTTGGCATGTACACAATGTAAAAACCTTCTTCAAAAGACGATAGTTTTATGATTTCCCCATTGGGACGAATGGCGTTCCAGGATTTATCATCTGGCTTGTACACCAAATCAATTTTCTTTCCTTTTTTAGGTCCTTCCACAACGGTCACCTGAATCCTGTTTTTGGTGGCGACCATCTCAAAGGTATTGCCATCATGCTCCACCATTTGGATTTCGGATTCCCCATCCTTCATGGCTATAGGGTTGGAGCCGGACCAGAACTCTATTACGTTGAATATTAATGTATCCCCAAGAAAGAACAATCCGTAAACGGGAACAATGTTCAATCCCCAAAAAATCAAGTTGTCCAACAACTTGCTATCGGTCAGTCCTTGGTTCCAATCCTTCAGGTTGTTGAACGCCC
This sequence comes from Flagellimonas marinaquae, assembly GCF_003992675.1. Classification (GTDB taxonomy): domain Bacteria; phylum Bacteroidota; class Bacteroidia; order Flavobacteriales; family Flavobacteriaceae; genus Flagellimonas; species Flagellimonas marinaquae. Next base: position 34,077 of record NZ_RZMZ01000017.1, on the reverse strand, counting down.
TAAAAGAGCCCAAACAGCTAGTGAATAGTATGGAACAGGCCAATAATGAAGAAATAATTGCTTTTTTCATGATATAGGTTTTATAGTTAATGGTAGTTAAGGTACAAAAGATTTTGATGGAAAGTCTTCACGCTTATTTAGCACCCCGATTTCTTGACAGCGGCAATTACCATATCCATACATCGGATCGGGATTGTTACCTTTATGTATTCAAAAAGACAAAGTGATGGACAATACGTGGTACCATATTGAAAATATAGAAACTGTGGATTCCCCTTCCATAGCATTGTACAAGGAGCACTTGGAATACAACATCGGTAAGATGGTTTCTTTGGTAGATGGTCAAACCGACAGGTTGATGCCTCATATCAAGACCAATAAAATGCCCAAAGTGATGCAGCTGATGTTGAAATCAGGAATTCAAAGATTTAAGGCCTCTACCATTGCCGAAGCAGAGATTGCCGCCGAGGCCGGTGCCACCGCTGTGTTGATTGCCCATCAATTGGTTGGGCCCAAAGTGGACCGTTTATTGGAGATGATACCGCATTACCCCAATACCGAGTTTTCCGCCCTTCTGGACAATGTGGACAGCGCCGAGGAACTCAATCAAAAAGCTGAGGAAAAGGGACTGAAAGTCCATACTTATATCGACATCAACAACGGCATGAACCGTTCAGGTATTGAAATAGGCCCTCGACTGGATGAACTGATTGCCTATTTAAAAATCTGTAAATCCTTAGTCTTGAGTGGACTTCATGCCTACGATGGCCATTTACGGGACCCCGATTTTGAGTTACGCAACCAACAGATAGAAAAAGGGGTACAGGATGTGGAAACCTATTTTGATGCGCTCCGAATAGATTATCCCAAAGCCCAGCTTATCTGTGGGGGAACGCCCTCGTTTACCTCACATCTACTTCAGGAAAAACGGATTACCAGCCCGGGCACCTGTGTGTTGTGGGATTGGGGATACGGCGAGAAACTAACGGAACAGGACTTTAAACATGCTGCGCTTTTGATCACCCGAATCATTTCAAAACCCACAGAGGGCATCATCACAGTAGATCTTGGTCATAAATCGGTCGCAGCTGAAAACCCGATTGATAAGCGGGTCAAATTTTTGAATATTGATGGGTATGAACTGCTTTCACAAAGTGAAGAACACGGAGTTATTAAAGTAAAGGAGTGGGACAAATACAGGGTTGGCGATGTCCTCTATGGCATTCCCTATCATATTTGCCCCACCATCAATCTCCATGATGAAGTTTCCGTTATCGAAAACGGAAAAAAAGTAGATACTTGGCAGATTACCGCCCGAAAACGAAAACTTAGCTTTTAGATTTAATCCTATATACTAAATCATGTAATAAAACAGAAAACCTTTCTTTCCATCAACCTTGATAAAATAAAAAAGCCCCGCGTTTGCGGGGCCTTTGTATCAATTCTGTTGTGATTGATTATGCTTGGAACGGCTCGATGGATACAAATGATTTTCCACCAGCTTTTTTCTCAAACTTCACAACACCATCTACCTTGGCATGCAAGGTATGGTCTTTTCCTGCGTATACATTTTCGCCAGGGTTGTGCTTGGTACCACGTTGTCTTACAATGATGTTACCGGCAACAGCTGCCTGACCACCAAATATCTTAACGCCCAAGCGTTTCGATTCTGATTCTCTACCGTTTTTTGAACTACCTACACCTTTCTTGTGAGCCATGATATATAAATTTTAGTTCTTGTCTTATTTACTTAACGCTTCGATCAACTCAGCTTTCTTCATGGAAGAGTACCCGCTGATTTCTTTGGCTTTTGCCATTTCCTTCAATTCAGCAACCGTTTTGGAACCTAAATCCTCAGTCGCCTTAGGAGCTTCTTTCTTTGGGGCTTCCGCTTTTTTCTCTGCTTTGGGTTCTGCAGCTGGTTTTGCTTCAGCTTTAGCTTTGGCAGGAGCCGCTTTCTTGGCGCCTTTCGCTACAATACTTTCCACAACGATTTCAGTCAAATATTGTCTGTGACCGTTTTTCTTTTGGTAACCCTTACGTCTTTTCTTTTTAAAGACGATTACCTTATCTCCCTTAAGATGCTTTACTACTTTGGCCTCAACAGCCGCACCTTCTATGACCGGGGCGCCAATGGTTACGTTACCACCGTCTTCCAAAAGAAGTACCTTGTCAAAAGTGACCTTGCCACCTTCTTCCTCTTGCAAACGATGAACGTACACTTTCTGGTCTTTTGCAACTTTAAATTGCTGCCCTGCCATCTCTACAATTGCGTACATAATACGTTAATTAGATTAAAAATTCTTTCGCTTTGTCAAAATTAGCGGGTGCAAATATACTGCTAAATCCTTAATCTACAAGTATTCTATTTGATTTAACCCATTATTTTTTTGGAGTTATTGCTGGTTTTGAACAATTGCATAAAGGAAAGCGTCAAAACCAATGTTGTGGCAAACCCCATAATGGCAACGGTAAAAAATACGATGCCCTCAAAGTTCTTGTAATCACCGGACCATGCGGTAGAGAGTTCCCCTAAAAAAGCACTGTCCAGTTCCGTAGCGTAAAATGCAAAGAAAATAGTGAACAGCAATGTGGCCACAAAACCCGTTGTAATTCCTGCGGTAAAACCACTTCCATAACTGAAGCTTTTCCCTTTTCGCAGTTTGGTGTATTTAATGGTTTCATAAATCCCAAAACCCGTAATCACCCCATTGAACAGACTAAAAAAGACGTTCGTGTGCTTGCCCATAAGCGCCAAAATCAAAAAATAGGCGATGAGCACCGCACTGGTGACTATTCCGAAACGGATTGGTAGGGTAATGTTTTTCATAGTATTGTTTTTGGATTCACTGTATAATTTACTGAATGTTTATCAATTATGCTAAATTTTAAATCTAAAGACTTTTATAAAACTGCTCCTCCGCCAATAAAAATTTTATATTTTGCGTAACATCGAAGAAGAAATCGATACCAACCTCCTAGCAACATCAATTTTTAAATACTGACTATTACAATGAAAAAACATTTGTTTTCTGCATGGCTCATGATCTTTGGAGCGACCACGCTTTCTGCACAGGAAGTCGTTTTTGAAGAGTATGACCTGGACAATGGGCTTCACGTTATCCTACATCAGGACAATGGTGCCCCAGTAGTGACCACATCGGTAATGTACCATGTGGGATCCAAAGATGAAGATCCCAACAAAACAGGTTTTGCCCACTTTTTTGAGCATTTATTGTTCGAGGGCACCAAGAACATCGAACGTGGGGAATGGGATCAAATTGTCGCCGCAAACGGTGGACGAGGTAACGCCAATACATTTTTGGACCGAACTTACTATTATGAGGTTTTCCCTTCCAATAGTTTGGAAGTGGGCCTTTGGCTGGAGTCGGAGCGAATGCTGCATCCCATTATTGGCCAAGTTGGGGTCGACACCCAAAAAGAAGTGGTACAGGAAGAAAGAAGGCTCAGAACGGACAATGCACCTTATGGCGCTTTTTTTGAGCAAATTCTGAAAAATCTATACACCGAACATCCATACCGATGGGGGGTCATTGGTTCGTTGGACCATTTGGCCAGTGCCACTTTGGATGATTTTAAGAAATTCAACAAGACCTATTACGTGCCCAACAATGCCGTTTTGGTTATAGCTGGGGATTTTGATACCGAAAAGACCAAAAAAATGATCCAAGATTATTTTGGCCCTATTCCAAGAGGTGCTGAAATACAACGTCCCAACATAAAGGAGGAACCCATCACCACAACAAAATTTGCCAAATATTACGACCCCAATATCCAAATTCCGGCGATTATACTGGCTTACCGGACACCGGGACAAGGTCAACGCGACGCCTATGTGATCAATATGATCTCTACCTATTTGAGCGATGGTGAAAGCTCCAAATTGTACAAGAAGCTAGTGGATGAGAAAAAAATGGCACTGCAAATACTATCCGTGCCTGTAGATGCCGAAGATTATAGCTCTTACATTGTTGGAGGGCTTCCCGTGGGCGACAATTCCATTCAGGACATCAAAAAGGAAATCGATGAGGAAATCCTAAAGCTTCAAATGGAACTCATTTCCGAAAAGGATTACCAAAAGCTCCAAAACAAATTCGAGAACCAATTTGTAAATGCCAACAGCAGTGTTGAGGGCATTGCCAACTCCTTGGCCGAAAACTATATGCTCAAGGACGACACCAACCTCATCAACACAGAAATTGACATTTACCGCTCCATTACCCGTGAGGAAATCATGGAAGTGGCCAAAAAATATTTGAAGGTGAACCAACGCTTGGAGCTGGAGTATTTACCAGAACAAAAAGATGCTAATTAAGATGAAAAAGTATTTAGTTTTGACCGTGCTGTCCCTATTCATGACAGCATCATACGCACAAATAGACAGGAGCACACAGCCCAAACCAGGACCAGCTCCCAAAATCAATCTAAAGGAACCTACCCGTTTTGAATTGAAGAACGGTCTAAAAGTATTGGTGGTGGAAAACCATAAATTGCCAAGGGTCCGGATCCAACTCTCCATTGACAACCCTCCCATTATGGAAGGTGACAAAGCAGGCCTTTCCGCCCTTACGGCAAGCATGATGGGAAAAGGGTCCACGAACATCCCGAAAGATGAATTTTACGAGGAAGTGGATTTCTTGGGAGCCACCATTTTTATAGGTGATCAAAGTGCCTTTGCCAGTTCGTTGTCCAAATATTTTCCAAGAATATTGGAACTGATGGCAGATGCGGCCCTAAACCCAAACTTTCTTCCAGAGGAGTTCGATAAAGAAAAGGAAAAGATCATCACAGGAATCAAATCCCAAGAAAAAGATGTTTCTGCCGTGGCCGACCGTGTGCAATTGGCCCTTGCCTACGGAAAAAATCATCCTTTTGGTGAATTTATGACCGAAGAAACGGTGAACAATGTTACCCTAGCCGATGTTGAGCAATTTTACCGCTCCTATTTTGTACCCGCCAATGCCTATTTGGTGGTCATCGGGGATGTTGAATTCGAAAACGTAAAGGAACTGGTGACCAAGGCATTTACCCCATGGTCCAAAGCAGCACCGCCATCTTTTACCTATTCCGACCCCAAAGATGTGCAGTACACCCAGATCAATTTTGTGGATATGCCCAATGCGGTGCAATCCGAAGTGGCCGTGCAGAACATCACCGATTTGAAAATGAAGGACGAGGATTATCTGGATGCGTTGTTGGCCAACCGCATTTTGGGTGGTGGCGGACAGGCCCGATTGTTCAAAAACCTGCGTGAGGACAAAGGATATACCTATGGTTCCTACTCCGGTATCAGAGCGAACAAATATAGCCCCATGCGCTTTAATGCCTATGCACAGGTCCGGAATGCGGTTACCGATAGCTCTGTAGTGGAGATTTTAAAGGAAATCGACAAAATTACTACCGAACCGGTATCGGATGAGGAATTGGCCAATGCCAAGGCGAAATATGCCGGAAGCTTTGTCATGGCACTTGAAAAACCCGAAACTGTGGCGGAATACGCCTTGAATATCGAAACCGAGGACCTTCCAAAGGATTTTTACGAAACCTATTTGGAACGATTGGATGCCATAACCAAAGAGGATGTGCTAAAAGCCGCCCAGAAGCACTTCTCCACTACCAACTCCAGGGTAGTGGTCACAGGAAAAGGAAGCGATGTACTGGAAAACTTGGAGAAAGTGACCTTTAAGGGCAAAGACGTTCCCGTGTTGTATTTTGATAAATATGCAAACAGGACAGAAAAGCCCGATTACAATGCTGCAGTTCCCGAAGGAATGGATGCCGAAACAGTACTCGAAAACTACATCGAAGCAATCGGAGGCAAATCCAAGCTCGAAGGCGTAGAATCCTACTCCATGGTGGCCGAAGCTGAGATGCAGGGCATGAAACTGGAACTGGAGATGAAGAAAACAGCACAAGACCAATTCATGCAAAATGTGAAAGTGCAAGGAAATTCCATGCAAAAACAAGTTTTGGATGGCGATAGTGGTTATATGGTAGTGCAAGGTCAACGCAAGGATCTTTCCCCAGAGGAGATTTCCAAAATCAAGGAAGAATCAGCTGCGTTCCCTGAACTGAACTATTTGGCTGCAGGCGATGTTTCCTTGGAAGGGATAGAGCCTGTGGGCGACAAAAAGGCGTACAAATTGAAAATCAGTGACAACAAAACGGCCTTTTATGATGTAGAGACCGGCCTTAAAGTTCAAGAGATCAATACCCAAGAGATGCAAGGCCAACAAATGACCAGCACAATGGGATATGGTGACTACCAAGAAGTTTCCGGAATCAAGTTTCCATTTAAGCTAATGCAAAGCATGGGACCACAAAACTTTGAGTTCCTCGTTAAGGAAATCAAAGTAAACGAGGGTGTGGACGCCACAGATTTCAAATAAGACATATATACTGTCTATAACAAAAAAGGCGCTCGATTGGAGCGCCTTTTTTAATTTTGGGAACATCTAAAAACTATATTGAATAAAGGCAGAAAGATTTCTTCCCGGATCATTGATAGGTACTCGGCCAAAATCCGCTTGGTTCACGAATGAAAAATTCAAGTGGTTGTTATAGGTTGTATCAAAAACGTTGGATGCAGCAACTCCCACAGTCAGATGTTCAAAAGGTTTTGCTCCAAAACGTAAATCTAGGACTCCGTATCCATCAGTTACCCGTTCCCCAAAGGAAAACGCAATGTCCGACTGTTCCGAAGTGAGCGTATAGGTAGCCTTGGCCCAAACTTTCTCTTTTTCAAAATCAAAGTTGAAACGGGTCACCAAAGGTGGGGTCAAAGGCAGGGATTCGTTCAGATCTTGATTTTTGGCATATACGTAGGCCAATTCCGTTTTAAAGGCGAAATCCTCCAAAAACGACAGTTCGGCAAAAAGTTCAAATCCGGTTTTATAGGCACTGTCCAAATTGGTGAACCTTTTTACCTCGGTGGGTTCTGCCATGGGCATATATTTTTTGTCCAATTCGGGATCGATAACCGCTACGATGTAGTTTCCATAATCCGAGTAATAAACGGACGCCCCGAAATCCAATCGATTAAGTGCATAGCCCTCAAAATCCGTATTGCCCTTCACGCCCAATTCAAACTGATTGTTCACCTCAGCATCCAAGAAGGGGTTGCCCACATACTCGTAAGGGTCCTGCCCCACGGTAAAATGGTTGATAAAACGCTCAATCATATTGGCGGAACGTACGCCCCTACCGTAAGCCAATTCAAACAGTAAATGCGATGAAGCCATGTACTTTACCGAAGCAGTGGTGCTAATATTATGCTCGGTACGGGTGTCCAAATTGGGGTATTCGGCCACAAAATCGTCCGATGGAGCATCGGTTCGGGAACGGACCATGTCGTATCTGGCCCCCACATTCAACAACAACTTTTGACTCAAAGGATACTTGCCCTCCACAAACGCTCCATAATCGTCGATTTGGGAATCCTGCCATACCTCATCCACAAATTCCATGGGCATAGGAAGCGGGTTCCCCGTCATCATGTTCATTTTTACCAAACGGGTCCTGTTCCCTGTTCTTCCAACCGAAAAGGCATCAATCCCGGTATACAATTTAAAATCCTCAGCGGGTCTCCATTCCAATTCCATCCTTCCACCCACTGTGGTCGCATCCACTTCGGAAACCGCCTCGGTCATCATAAAGCTTGGACGCAACTCGTTGGTCATCACGTGGTCGACCCTGGAACGGTACACCTTGGCACTCAGTGTTCGCAATCCATCGGAAATATTGTCCCACTTATAATCCAAAGAAAGGACATTACTATCATCAATTTCCGTATCCATGGGCAATCCTGCGTGCAATACATCCCTTCCGAACGACTGCCGGAATCCCAACTGGATCCTTTGGTTATTGGTGGGATTATATCCAACCTGAACCCCGTAATCCGTACTTTTAAAGGAAGATGGTATTTCGTTCCCATCACCATCCACATAGTTTCCAAAATCACGTAGCCCAAAATTGAGGTTGGCATCGAACTGCTCACCCACAAATTTAACATTGGCAAAACTGGTTATGGCGTTACCGTTGTTCTCACCGCCAAAGTTTACCTTGCCATGGTATCCTTTTTCCTGTTTCTCGACTTCTTGCGTGACCAGATTCACGATACCTCCAAAGGTGGGGCCATACCTAAAGGTATAGGGGCCCTTTACCACTTCCACACGTTCAATTTCTTCCGGTATGACGTGTGTGGTTATAGGGTCCATTCGGTTGGGGCAAGCGTGCATCACCTTGGTCCCACCATTGAACTGCACGTTCAACTGCTCGTATTGGGTCGCCCTAAAGGAAGGGTCCATGGCATAATTGCCACGTTTGATAAGGTTAAAACCATTGATATCCTTAAAAAGGTCGGCCACATTTTTGGATTGGACAATCTTTTTTTCCTGTTCGCTCTTAAAGGCTGAAAAAACAGGGTCAGATTTTCTTTTTCCTTGCACCAACACTTCGTCCAGTTGTACCGGTTTTCTTTCGAGGGAATCTTGAGCGTTGGAATCTTGTGCATAGGACACAGCTGTCCCAAAAAGCAAAACACACAGTTTTGCCATTGTACTTGTATTCATTTTGAATTTGATTTAAGATTTGACATGTTCGGCAGGGTTTGACTACCGGTTCTAGGGGGCATCTTAAATCATTGGAGGCTTTATAAGCCTTGGGGTGTAGTGATAGGTGTATAGGTCTACATACTGGACTGTATGTCTTTCATGATTATCATCAAAACTCATACTGTAGTTGGGCAGATCCACAAGAAATACCAAAACCTCCTCCCATCCGATGATGGGCATGGGTTCATCATCTTCCGACTGTGCGCGGAGCATCTGGGCCAACATACATTTACCATCACAATTAAGCTCTGGTCTATCTTTATTCTCGCACAATTGTTCTATGAAGCCTTCCCTATCCAAACTATAGTAGACATACATGGACGAAAACCGTAGGTTGCTGATCATCATCATACCAATGAACAACAAGGAAATGGTTATCTGTTTGATGATCCTATGTTGGGGTTTTGGCTGCACTTTTTTCCTACTGATCTAAAATTAAAGCAAAAGTAAATACTCTTATAATTTCCAAACGTGATAAATGTCACATTCCATGTTTTTTAGGACAAAAATATCTTTTTTTATTTTTTGACATCAGTTCTTGCCAAAATTGTTCATTATTAAAATTTATTAAAGTTGTCTTGCCCTTGACTAACCAATTCATGTTTATTTTTGTGTTTTAAATTCAATAGCATGAAAAAATTCATTTCTTACCTAGCTTTAGCCTGCCTATTGGTGGGTATCTCCTGTAAAGAAGAGAAAAAGGCCCCCGAAGGCCCATCACAAATGGAAAAGGTCATGGCCATCCACGACGAGGTGATGCCCAAAATGGGAACTATTGGCAAGCTCGTAGGGGAGCTAAGGCCCAAAATAGATACCACAGAAGTTGGGCAACAGTATGAAGAAGCCATGAAAGATCTACAGGACGCCAACACTGCCATGATGGATTGGATGAGGGAGTTTGGCGATCGGTTCAACCACGACGAAATCATGAACGGCAAGGAGCTTACCGAAGAAAAGCAACAATGGCTGGACGAGGAAGAGGAAAAAGTGAAAGTAGTAAAGGAAAAAATTAACGGAAGTATTGAACGTGCACAGGCCCTTTTGGCCAAGGACACGGTACAGTAATCAATCTTTCCACCGCAGGCTCTCCATGATCTTCCGGATATCGTTCTGGAGGTACATGGCTGCCGGTAATATGGAGTCGTAGTTCGGTTTGGCGTAAAAATACAGCGAACCTGTAACAAAGTGATTGGTGCTATCGGTCACATAAAATTGTGATTGGGAAGCGGCGTTGCCACTCACTTCGTAGAACATGCCATAGACTCCATCTTCTTTGTTGATAAAGGGTTGCTCCACAATATTATCGGCCTTCACCACATGTTCGTACGACAATTTTTGGGCATCCACCAGTAGGGTGTCCAAATTTCCTTGGACAGGCTTATAAGTGAGGTAAATAGACCCTTTCATGATCGGATAATCCAGCACAAGTGAACAATCTTTGTTTTCCTTGATATTGGAAAGACTGTTCTGGTCGAAGGTATACACACAACCGGCATCAGCGGTTTGGTAATTTGCCACTGGATATTCCAATCGGAGCATGGCTTTTGGTTTGGGCAGTACCTCCTCCTTACAACTCGTTGAGAATACGGTGAGTGCTATAAAAAAGAATATCTTATGCTTCATGTGGCAAAGTTACCTTAATACGTTTTAATCGTTTTTTATCCATGCTTTCCACTACGAACAGATAGTCCTTAAACGACACTTGTTCTCCAATCTTGGGAAAGCTTCCCGAAATTTCCAGCACAAATCCGGCAATGGTCTCGGATTCCCCTTTTTGGCTTTCGAACTCATTCTCCTCTTCGATTTTGGCCACGCGGTAGAAATCCTTAAGGGCCGTTTTGCCATCGAACACATAATTATAATCGTCCAATTTGGAAAAAACCAAATCTTCATCATCAAACTCATCACTGATGTCTCCCACGATTTCCTCGATGATGTCTTCCAAGGTAACGATTCCCGATGTTCCCCCATATTCATCCACCACCACGGCCAAATGGTTTTTCTTATCCTGAAATTCCAACAACAGGTCGTCCAGTTTCTTATTTTCGGGCACAAAATAGGGCTCGCGGATCAGCGACATCCAATTAAAATTTTTCCTTTCGATATAGGGCAATAGGTCTTTTACATACAACACCCCAAGCACATTGTCCATATTTTCCGAGAAAACAGGGATTCGTGAATAACCATTCTCCTTGATCTCTTCCAGTACCTCTGGAAATTTCATTTTTTCGTTGAGTGCGAAAATATCGATGCGTGGGCACATTACCTGTTTGGTATCCGTGTTTCCAAAGTTCACAATACCTTCCAAAATCTTCTGCTCCTCTTTGGTAGTATCTCCTTCGGAAGCCAATTCCAGCGCTTGAGATAGATGGTTGATACTCAGGTTGGATTTTTTCTTGCCCAATTTATCTTCCATATAAAGCGTCACCGATCGCATGGGTGAGCTCAAGGGAGTGAAAATATAATTGAGCACCTTCAATGGCACAGCTATCAATTGGGAAAACTGGACCCGATTGCGGTTCGCGTAAATCTTTGGCAGAATTTCACCAAACATCAATATCAGAAAGGTTGCCACCACTACTTCCAACAAAAAGCGGAGGGTTCCATCGATTTCCGCAAAAATGGTATTGCCTATGGAGCTAAAAAGCAGGACTATCCCAATATTAATGGCATTGTTGGTAATCAAAATGGTGGCCAAAAGCTTTTTGGGCTTTGCCAAAAGCTCCACAATTATTTTACTTCGGGACGAATTGCTCTCCTGCATTTCGTTGACATCGGTCTGAGATAGGCCAAAAAGAGCCACCTCTGCAGCCGAAATAAGGGCAGAACATGCCAACAAAAGCACTAGCACAACTATTTTAATGGTGAATACTCCACTAAAAGTGGAAAGGTAAAATGCCAAACTATGGGGCTCGGGATCCAATGTAGTATTGCTTTAAACTTTGTATTTAGAATGGTAGGTCATCATCCTCTTCGGTATCCATGGGTGCGGCCGGACTTTGACCACCCGTAGGTTCTTGGTAATTGGAAGGTGAAGAACCCGATGACTGTGCATTGGCCATACTTTCCTTTTTGGTCGATAAAAAGGTAAAATCCTGCACATGTACTTCGGTAGTGTACCTCATATTGCCGTCCTCTCCTTGCCACTGCCTATTTTTTAAACGACCCTCCACATAAACTTTATCTCCTTTACTAAGGTACTTTTCGCAAATCTCGGCGGCCTTGTTACGTACCACAATGTTATGCCAATCCGTATTGGTGACCTTTTCCCCGGTCTGCCTATTGGTATAGGTTTCGTTGGTGGCCAAAGGAAATCTGCCAATGCAGTTTCCTCCTTCAAAATAGTGCATTTTCACTTCGTCTCCCAAATGCCCGATCAGCATTACTTTGTTCAATGTTCCGCTCATATCTCTTTAATTTGTCAAAAGTACTAAATTTTAAATGTCTTGATAAAATCAGCTATCAAAACCGGTACGGGAAAATCATCGATTTTTTTCCACGGTATTCCTTCCTCTAATATATGGGAAGTTTTTAGGATCCAAAACTGTGTATGTAAATGTTGATGGGAAAGTTTGTGCACAATGGGTTCGTTATTATATAAGGATAGGGATTCGATTTTAGCAAGTTTGTGGTCCGTTTCCATTTTTTCTTCGAATTCCCCATCCCCGATCGCACTATCGGTTTCAATAAGTGGAAATTGGTACAAGTTCTGCCAAATGCCCTTGCCCCTGCGTTGTTCCAATACCGTATTCTTGTCCCCATCCAACCAAACCAAATAATTAAAGTAGCGGTTTCTGACCTTGGTTTTGTTCAGTTTTATGGGAAGAACATCGACCTTGTTTTCCTTTAGGGCAACGCAACTTTCCTGCAACGGACAAAGCAGGCAGTATGGTTTTTTGGGAGCACACTGTATGGCACCAAACTCCATGATACCTTGATTATAGTCCCGAATGTTTTCCGAATCCATAACCTCCCTAGCCAATTCCTTAAAATATTTAATGCCTTCGGTACTATTAATCGGTATGTCCACTCCAAAATATCGCGAAAGCACTCGATACACATTCCCGTCCACTACCGGTTCGGCAACATCAAAACAAAAAGAGGCAATGGCACTTGCGGTATAATCCCCTACCCCTTTCAGCGATTTAAGCCCATCATAAGTTTGGGGGAAATTGCCATCAAATTCTGTAACGACCATTTTGGCCGTGGCATGTAAATTACGTGCCCGGGAATAATATCCCAGTCCCTGCCATAATTTCAACACTTGTTCTTCTGGTGCATTCGCAAGGTCGAAAACCGTTGGAAAAGCCTCCACAAAGTTGTAATAATAAGGCATTCCCTGAGCCACGCGGGTTTGTTGCAATATAATTTCCGACAGCCAAACCCGGTAAGGGTCACGGGTTTGTCTCCACGGCAGATCGCGCTGATGCTCATGGTACCAATTCAGGATTTTTGGGGCAAAACTCATGGCTGAAAGTAATAAAGCCCAAATGTATCAGTTTATATACTTAAAATTAAAGGGTTAAAGGGAAAGATTAATTATAATGTTTATATTTGCAAGCCGAAAAAAAATAGAAAATTAATAAGACGAAATGACGAAAGCGGATATTGTAACTAGGATCTCGGAGAAACTAGGTATCGAAAAAGGAGACGTGCAAGCGACTGTAGAATCCTTTATGGAGGAGGTAAAATCATCATTGGAAAATGGCGATAATGTTTATTTAAGAGGTTTTGGTAGTTTTATCATCAAGACCAGAGCGGAAAAAACAGGTAGGAATATCTCTAAGAACACTACCATCAAAATTCCTGCACACAATATACCTGCATTCAAGCCGGCCAAAGTATTTGTGGAAGGCGTTAAGACCAACGTACAAGTAAAATAATATAATTAACAACACTAAAGCAAGAGCATATGCCAAGTGGAAAGAAAAGAAAAAGACATAAGGTAGCGACGCACAAGCGTAAGAAGCGCAGAAGAGCTAACCGACACAAGAAAAAGTAGTTGTTTCAACTACTTTTTCGTTTTACCCTATTACGTTCTTTGACATAGAGATTCAAACAACGAATTTCAATCGGTTCGAAAAATGACCGATTCCATATATTGTTTAATCATTTGTCCCGACAAATCTCTGGGACAAATAAAAATCGATTCAGGTGAATAGAGAATTAATCGTAAGATCTACTCCTGATGCAGTCGATTTTGCCTTACTAAAGGATGGAAAATTAGTAGAATTACACAAAGAAGAAGACAATAACAACTTTTCCGTAGGGGATATCTTCCTAGCCAAGATCAGAAAACCCGTTACAGGCCTAAATGCGGCATTTGTCAATGTAGGTTATGAAAAAGATGCGTTCCTGCACTATCACGACCTAGGCCCGCAGCTGTCTTCCATGTTGAAATTCATCAAAAAAATTAGAACGGGAAAACTCCGTGAGTACTCCCTAAAAGATTTTCCATCTGAAAAAGACATTGATAAGAATGGCAGTATCAACGATGTGTTGAAAGCCAATCAGTCACTATTGGTACAAATTGTAAAAGAACCCATCTCCACCAAAGGACCAAGAATCAGTTCCGAGCTTTCCATAGCCGGTCGCTACTTGGTCATGGTACCTTTTTCCGACAGAGTCTCGGTATCCCAAAAAATAGCGAGCAAAGAAGAAAAGGACAGGCTTATACGTCTAGTAAAGAGTATTAAGCCCAAAGGTTTTGGTGTTATTATACGTACCGTTGCAGAAGGCAAGAAGGTTGCAGAACTGGACAAAGATCTACAGAACTTGTTTTCCAAATGGACAAACATGTGCAAGAAATTGTACAAAGCGCCCCATCCCTCCAAAGTATTGGTAGAGCTGAACAGGGCATCATCCATCCTTAGGGATGTGTTCAACGATTCCTTTACTGGAATTTATGTTGACGAAGAAACGCTTTACAATCAAATAAAGGATTATGTGCACGAAATTGCACCAGAAAAGGAATCCATAGTAAAGCAATACAGCGGTCCGGCCCCCATTTTTGAAAAATTCGGGATTGAGCGTCAAATCAAGACCTCCTTTGGCCGTACAGCATCCATGAGCCGCGGGGCTTACCTTGTTATTGAGCATACTGAAGCATTGCACGTTATCGACGTGAACAGCGGAAACCGCTCCAACAAGGCCAAAAACCAAGAAGATACCGCACTTGAAGTCAACCTATTGGCCGCAACCGAAATTGCCCGACAATTACGCTTGCGCGATATGGGCGGAATCATTGTGGTAGATTTTATAGATATGACCAAAGGTGACCATCGACGCAAATTGTTCGACCACCTAAGAAATGAAATGAAGGACGACAGGGCCAAGCACAAAATCTTGCCCCCTAGTAAATTTGGATTGGTCCAAATTACCAGACAAAGGGTGCGTCCCGAAATGAACATTAAAACCAGTGAGGAAAACCCGAACGTATCGGGTGCCGAAGTGGAAGCTCCCATTGTGTTGATCGATAAGATCCAAGCAGACTTGGAGCGTATCCTTAAACCGGACCGCAAAATCAACGGAATTGTATTGAACATACATCCCTTCATTGCGGCATACCTAACCAAAGGATTCCCTTCCATTCGTTCCAAATGGTTTAAAATGTACAAGAAATGGATTAAAATCCAACCTAGGGATGCCTATACATACCTAGAATACCGTTTTAAGGATAAAGACGGTAAAACCATAAGACCATAACAAAAAAGCGACTCCAAAAAAGGGTCGCTTTTTTTGTTTTTACCAGTTAATGGCAAAACCCTATTTTTGATATTCAACATCCCTACCATGAGAAAAATACTTTCTGCCATACCAGGTCTATTCATTTTGGCATGTTCTACCCCCATCGAGCAGCCGCTGACCGGTATTTTAAAAGATTCCCCAAACATCACGGGCAAAGAAAGTTACTTGGAATCTCCCTATGTTACCGCGGGAGACCGAGTGTATATGGTAGGCCATCAAGATGGTAGCTTTCCGCCATTGGGCTGGCACATTAAGGGCGAGATGGGAGGTATCTGGAACCACCCCATCAAACTGATGGACGGCTTTGAAGTGGAACTGACTACCGAACAGGATACACTCCCTTTGGACAGTGCCTCAAGTTTTACCAACTATCCATTTGCGAATAAGCATACCTATTCTTTTGAAAATGAGGATTTGCTCATTGAACGGATTCAATTTGTTCCCGATGGTACACAGGGAATCTTTATACAGTTTATCCTAAAAAACTTGGGAGAGGAAAACTTTGAGGGGAAGCTCAGCTTTGTGGGGCACACCAACCTAAGGCCAACATGGCTGGGAGAACGCTCCAATATGATCGACTCCAAAGATTCAGGTTCTTCTGAAGAATCGTATTGGGTGGTGAAAGACAGCATCAATCCTTGGTACAATGTCTTTGGATCCGACCAAGCACCAGTTGATGCTGAAACCCTTTCCAATATTCGTAAACCCAATGGAACCTCCAACTCACTTACCTATCCGGTTACAATTCCTGCCAAATCGGAAACAGTTCTAAATTTTTCCGTAGCTGGGTCCTATCATTCAAAAGAGGAAGCCATTAGTACTTACCTTGATATTTTGACCAACCATCATGCCATGGCAGAGGAGAAAAAACTTCGCTATGAACAATTGACCCAACAGTCCAAACTGACCATTCCCGACAAACAATTACAAGAGACCTTTGAATGGCTCAAGTACAATTGCGATTGGTTGGTGCGCACCGTTCCTGAGATAGGCACGGGCATTGGTGCAGGGATTGCGGACTACCCATGGTGGTTTGGAGTGGACAGCGAATACGCCCTAAAGGGCTACATAGCCGTAGGCCAAGAAGATATTGTAGAGCAGACCATCCAGCTTTTGGACAGCGTTTCCATGGCGGTAAACGGCAATGGTCGGATTTTACATGAGATGTCCACCAATGGCGTTGTCTTTAACGAAGGCAACATCAACGAAACCCCTCAGTTTGCCTCCTTGATATGGGAAATTTACAAATGGAACGGTGATAAAGCTTTTTTGGAGAAGTACTTTCCAACCATACAAAAAGGACTAAAATGGCTCTTGGAAACCAATGATGCCGACAACAACTTGTTTCCTGATGGTTTTGGCATGATGGAAATTCATGGTTTGGACAGCGAAATGATCGATGTGGCCTCCTACACCCAGCGCGCTTTCTCCGATGCAGCCCTTATGGCCCTGGAACTTGACCAAGCTGAACTCTCCGAGCAATATCAGCAAGTTGCGGATGAATTAACAGAAAAAATCAACACCGAATTCTGGTCAGAGACTTTTTCATCCTACGCTGATTTTATCGGAACAGATGCACAGGCCCTCAGATTGATAGAAGATGCCTTGGTTAGAGCTGATACCTTGAACAAACCATGGGCCGTAGAGGAACTTGAGGCGACCAAGGAAGAAATTTTGAAAAATCCTTTCAACAAGGCAAGACCATTTGTGCTGTATCACAACTGGGTGGTCAATACACCCATGGAAATGGGAATCGCAGACAGCACCAAGGCGATTATGGCCTTGGACAACGCTAAAAAATTTACGAATCCCTTTGGTGTGTTCGTTACAGGAATCGACCGTGATGAGACCGCTGGGGAGGATGAAGGTTCTTTCCAAGGAAGCAAAGTGTTTTCCTATACCGGAGCAGTAATGACATTGCCCACCGGTGTCCAAGCCGTAGCCGAAAATAATTACGGTAGGCCAGATAAAGCTTTGGATTATTTAAAACGGATGTCCCGATCTTTTAGTTATGCGCTCCCAGGCAGTATTTACGAAGTTTCCCCAGATTATGGGATGATGACCCAAGCGTGGAACATTTATGCCTTTGCTGTTCCAATCGTCAACCAATTTTTCGGCATCAAGCCCATGGCGCACCAAAAAACAATAGTGATTGAGCCTCAACTGCCCAAAGAGTGGGACAACGCTGCCCTAGAAAATATTACGGTTGGGGATAACGTCATCTCGATATGGCACAGTCAAACCGAAAGCGGCCATCAAATCAAAATCACACAAACACAACCCGATTGGAAAATTGAAGTTGTGTTACCAGATGATGGTTACACCGCGAAAGAGGGCGATGCCCAAACCGAAAGCAAAAATGGCAAAACGGTATTTACCTTTACCGAAGCAACCATGGTTATTGGCAAAAACTAGGAAAATGGCAACTTACGAATCCCAAAAAAGATATCATTCTGTTGAGGAGGCTACGGCTAAAATGGAACATTATTGCGCCTACCAAGAACGCTGCCACAAAGAGGTCTTGGACAAATTGAAGTCCATGAACATGATTCCAGAGGCCATCGACCAGATTGTAGGCCATCTGATCCAAGAAAATTACCTGAACGAGGAACGATTTGCCAAGGCCTTTGCCCGGGGTAAATTCCAAATAAAAAAATGGGGATCGAACAGGATTGTGCGAGAACTCAAGTTTAGGGACATTTCCGCGTACAACATCAAAAGTGCCCTCGCAGAAATCCAGAACGAGGATTACCTAAAAACGTTTGATGAATTGGCCAAAAAACGGTTGGGACAGATCAAGGAGACCAATCGGTTCAAAAAAAAGAAAAAATTGGCCGATTATTTGCTCTATCGGGGTTGGGAAAGTCACTTGGTCTACGAAAAAGCGAACGAACTCGTCAAATAAGTTCAGTCTTGCAGCAATAGTTTTTGGGTCCGCTCCACAGCCTTTTCATTTTTCCAATCGATCCATTCCTGCCCTTTGATTTTGCGCATCAAATTATCAAAATGACGCATCACGAAGATGTTATAGATCGCCCTGCCCAGATTTTTGGGTTTTCTGGCAATCGCCCTAAGGCTCATGGAAAAACCTGGGGTCACATATTTCATATAATGCCAGTACCCTTCGGGTATATACAGTACATTTCCGTGTTCCAAACGCGTTACATGTCCCTTGGCATGTTGTAACGCGGGCCATTGTTCCAAATCTGGATTGGCAAAGTCAATGTCTTCTCTCGTAATCAAAGAGTGGGGCACCTTGTACAAAAACTTAGTTTCTTCCTGTGAAAAAAGGATGCACTCCTTCTTTCCTTCAAAATGAAAGTGAAAAATATTGGCTAAATCAATATCGTAGTGCATGAAGGTGTAGGAGTCCTCACCTCCAAAAAAGAGCATAGGCAGTCCTTTCATAAGCCGAAGCCCAAAATTGGGATAAGAAAAATCATTTTGCAGTTCGGGGACTTCCTTTAAAATATTCCAGAGAAATATCCGATATTTGGTTGGACCGCTTTTTAGAAGGTCGACGTAGTCCTCCATTTTCATTTTAGCATGAGGTTCGTTAAAGCCTTCATCGTGCTTCACCGGACGATCATCATACAATGGAACTTCCTTGTGGCCCGCAATTTCTTTCATGTAGTCCAAACTCCATTTAGAATAAGCTGGCCAATCCTCAATAAACCGTTCAATGACTACTGGTTTTTGAGGCTTGAAATATTTGTGGAGAAATTCTTCCTTGGAAAGGGTCTTCTCCCGAGGTATCTGGTCAAGATTCAGCTTCAAAATTTCAAGGAATTAATGAGAGCTAAATTACGAAAACGTTTTGAAATGGTAACGAAAACCTATCCTTGGGGACTAGCTTGCCTTTCTACTTGACCGCTTCATTCCCTTCAACCTTAGGTCCGGGTTATGACCGTTTGGGCTTTTGGTCTCCCATGGATTGTTGCGCCTATTTAAAATTATAACGCAGACCAAAAAGTACGTTACTCGGGGGCATTGGAACAAATCCTGACTCTATGTAATCTGCATCGAAAATATTACTTGCAGTAATCGTAAACTCTGCCTGCTTTACTTTGATCGCCAATGAAGCGTCCCAAACATTATAGGTTTGCCCAGTAGTACGCTCAGCATATTTGTAAATTATATTTTGACGTACGTTTTTGAACAATTGTGTACTCAATCGTGTGGTGTATTGGTGTTTTAGCGTATTTAAAGAGTAACGCGACAGTTCTTCGTTTTGATCCAAAATATTGTCATTCAAAAACGCATAACCAACGCTTAATGTTTGGATATAGTCCTTAAATTTAAAATTATAAGCAGCATCCAACTCCAATCCCTTGGTGTTTACCTCAGTAATGTTTGTTGCTACAAACACATCCTCGGTAACATCGTTTCTGATATAATCTATTAGATTATCAGCGTCTCTATTGAAAACAGCGATACTGGCATTAATTGTGGGCGTGGTATACTTTAAGCCCAATTCTTGTGCAAAGGCTTCTTCCGGTTCCAAATTGGCATTACCATTGGTAACAGGATCATTATAAAACAAATCCGTATAAGTGGGTATGCGGTAGGTGTAACCAATATTCCCATATACCTTAAAATTATTGGTAAGGCTATACCCTATATCCAAACCAGGAAAAGCGCGAAACTTAAAATCTGAAAAATAGGTTAATGCTACGCCGGGAGTAATATCCAACTTGTTATCTGCTACACTAAAGCGGTGCTCTAGAAACACGTTGGTCATGAACCGGTTTCGATTACCAAGGTTATTACTTCTTAAATAGATTTTAGAAAGTTCCACCCCAAAACCAGTAATTCCCAATTTAGAGGCATAAGAAGCATTGGTTTCCATGCCTATCTTATTGGAAATATGCATATTTCTGAAAAAACTGGGGTCGTTTCGTCTCAAGAGAAACAAGTCTTGATTACGTTTCCAATAGATTCTTGGCTGTATTTTTAAGTTGTTTTTCTTGAAGGTGGTAGAAAACGCCAAAAGACTGTTTTGGGTTTCTTCGTACTCGTTGAACGTAGGATTGGTGGTGTAAAAGTTTTCGGCTCCAAAATTGCGCTCCAAGAAAGAAGCTGTCATTACAATAGGCTGTGCATTTTTATTAAAAGTGCTTTTTAAAAAGTAATTGCCATTATCGTAATCTGAGTTATTTCTGTAACCTTCGGAGGTTACCCTTCCCACATGTATGATATGGGACGAGTTTTCCTTATCCACTCCCGCAGTAACGCTAGCATTTAATTGATCAAAAGAACCGGCTTCGACGTTTAAGGAAACGGAATTATTCAAGCTCTTTTTTGTGATGATGTTGATGGCTCCGGTAAAAGCGTTTTGTCCAAAAACCCGTGCAGCAGGGCCCTTAATGATTTCTATTCTTTCTATCACTTCTAATGGCAGAGCCGCGTTCATGGTATGGTGACCCGTTTGCGGGTCGTCCATTTTAACGCCATCTATCAATACTAAGGTTTGGTCAAAACCACCACCTCGTATGTACAAATCTGCTTGGCTACCCCCTGTACCGCGTCTTCT
This sequence comes from Flagellimonas marinaquae, assembly GCF_003992675.1. Taxonomy (GTDB): domain Bacteria; phylum Bacteroidota; class Bacteroidia; order Flavobacteriales; family Flavobacteriaceae; genus Flagellimonas; species Flagellimonas marinaquae. Next base: position 13,164 of record NZ_RZMZ01000017.1, on the reverse strand, counting down.
AATATCTACGCCCGCAACTTGTTGCAATAAGTCCGCCACATTGACCGCCGCACTATTTTTAATATGACTAGAGGTTATGATGTTTATCGTCCTAGAATTTTCCTTAAATGGAAGGTTGATCCGGTTTGCGGTTACTACGACTTCGCTTAAGGAATCCATCATGACAGCATCGTCTTCTTGGGCTTGTACTTGAAAAGCACCAACTAGTAGAATCGCAGAAAATAAAATTAACTTCTTCATTATTTGGGCGTGTAATGTAAGTTGTTCAATTAATGCTGCAAAAGTCCTAACTTTCCGGACGATTAAACTAGTCCGCTTTTAAAACAATGAATAGTCCGGTTTTTGATTTGTTGGTCCAGCTCGTATCCATAGACAAGTCTATTGTACAACCTGTTTATGTGCAAGTGGCACAGCAAATCATGAACGCCATACAAAGAGGCTATTTGGAAAAAGGCAGTAAATTGCCCGGCACAAGGGTTCTAAGTGAGTTATTGAACGTCCACCGCAATACGGCCGTGGCCATCTATGATGAACTGGCCTCGCAAGGATGGGTAAACATTATTCCCAATAAAGGAACTTTTGTGGTGGTTCCAGAAGGTTCCGAGGTGAAAATCAAAGCAAATACCCAGCACATCAATCAGGCCTACCAGTATCCAAAAAATCCAGGGTTCCCATTCCAACAATCCTTTAATCTAGCATCTACCAAAGAGGAGACCACGGCCAAATATTCCATAAATGATGGTAAGCCTGATTTAAGATTACATCCGGTGCACCAATTTTCTAGGTGGTATAGCGCTGCAATGAAACGAAAACCATTGATCAACAAATGGAATAGAACAAGTGCCTTGGTTCCTTCAGTTTTTAGCACGCAACTTTGCAACTACTTAAATGCCACTAGGGGCTTTCATATCAAACCAACCAATTTATTAAATACGCGCAGTACGGAAATGAGCCTATACATCGTTTCGCAGGTACTTATTAATCCGGGTGATTTGGTGCTGGTTGGACAACTGAGCAATTATGTGGCCAACATGATATTTCAACAAGCTGGAGCAAAAATAAAAACCGTGCCCATAGATGAGGAGGGATTGGATATTGGGTACATATACGAACATTTCATACCTGAGAACATTCGTTGTATTTATGTTTGCTCCAACAGGGACTACCCTACCACCACCACCTTAAGCACCAAAAGAAGACTGCAATTATTGGAATTGGCCAAAATCCATGGTTTTGCCATAATTGAGGACGATTTTGACCATGATTTTCAGTTTGAAGGGTCTTCCATGTTGCCCATGGCCAGTGCAGATGCCAATGGGAATATGATTTACTTGGGCAAACTGGGACAGTCTTTATTTCCGAGTTTCCATACTGGGTTTGTTGTAGCGCCAGAGCAGGTAGTTACCGAAGCCTATAATTACTTGCAATTATTAGATGCCCAGGGAGACCTGATACAGGAACAAATGCTTTCCGAATTGATATCCGAAGGTGAGATTTACCGACTCAAGAAAAAAAATATAGTAACCTACAAACAACGCAGAGATGCTTTATGCAGCTTATTAAAGCAGCACTTTGCCCATATCCTTGACTGGCAAGTACCTTCTGGAGGGCTTGCCATGTGGTTACAATTTAGAACTCCCATATCACTAGTAAAACTTGCCGAAAAAGCAGAGCAATTAGATTTATTCTTGCCTAAAACCATTCTCTATCAAGATAAAAATACCTGTGCCATCCGCTTTGGTTTTGGGCATTTAAACGAAGAGGAACTTAAAGTCGTAATAGAAAAGCTAAAACAAGCGTACCTTCAGTTGGTTGCTGCTTGAGTTAAAAGAGACCATTTAAAAATGGTCTTTCTAAACATTCAAATTTATCTATATTGCAAGGACGATAATTAATGACCAAAAACTTGAATACCACTGTGCTTCAAAAATTCCGCTCTTTGCGCTACCAAGATCTGGATTGGAAAACTGTTTTCTTCTTTTTGGTCGTGATATCGGTTTTTATTCGGTTTCCCTTCTTTTTTCGGGATTACGTGGACCGGGACGAGAGCACTTTCATTTTAATGGGACAATCTTGGGTTAACGGGCATTTGCCCTACACGCAGCTCTGGGACCTTAAGCCGCCCATTACCTTTTTATATTTTGCCATCATCATTAAAATTTTCGGGAAAAGTTTCTTTGCCATTCGCCTTTTTGGTTCGTTGCTGGTAGCACTTACCGCTTGGTTTACCTATGGTATTGCTTCAAAAATCACTTCCAAAAAAATCGCTTTTTGGGTAGCAGTATTCTGTGTTTTTTTTGAGAGTTTGTTCGGTAGCTTGCAGGGGGTTATGTCGGAACACATTTGCACCTTCTTTTTTGTGGCGGCGCTCTTTATCCTATTCACAAAAGAGGACTCCAAATGGTTTTTTACGGCCGGACTCTTATTGGGGCTGTCGGTTATGACCAAGCTCAATATGGCCTATCCCGTTTTAAGCTTGGGCATTTTTTACCAATGGGACGGGTTCCGTACCAAACGGCTTTGGATACATTTGAAATATCTCGTGTTTATGGGCATCGGTTTTGTGATGACGATTCTCTTTACGTTGCTCCCTTATTACCTACAAGGGATATCGGATGTTTGGTGGAAATCCATTTTTGAAGCACCATTGGCCTATTCTGAGGGAAAATTTCATTCGCCATGGAAAACATTGCCTTATGTTGGGACCATCGCCCTATTATTAAGTATAATTTACTTTTATAAGCTGGTGGATTGGAGATCAAAAGGAATACAGTTATTGACCGTAGTAGTAGTCGGTATTTTATTTTCCTATGTTCAAGCAGGAAAGGTGAACGGACACTATCTCATCCAATTATATCCGTTTATTTTGATTCCCTTGGGCATGGCCGTGAGCAAACTTCCCGCGATTCCCAAAAAGTTTAGCCCTATTGCTATCTTGCTCCTTATTTTGATTCCGATGGAATCCTATCTGGAGTACGGCAACATCATTTCCAATAAGTTGGAAAAGGGCTCCTTTTACAATGGAGAGGGTATAGATGTCCCAAAATACATTTTGGACCATAAACTGGAAACCGAAAATATTTTCTTTACCGAATATCATATTGGGTACTGGTTGCTGGATGAACTGCCTCCGACCTCGGCCTCTACCCACCCTAGCAATATTGCCCGTGAAGAATTGTTTCCCTACATGAACAATCCCAGCAAATCAGGTCTTGAGGAATTACGATACATCATGGAGGTCATCCAACCAAACTTGGTGGTTGCAAGAAAAGGGAAGCGGATTTTTTATGAGAAATTGGTCGAGTACAACACCTATATCGATGCTTACTTGGCCCAACATTATGAATTGAAAGCCACGATAGACCGTGGACTTATCTACCAACGATTAGAATGATTATAAAGCATCTGCAAAAATGGCAGAAGTTTCTGTTTTTCCTTACCTCTGTTGAAATTCTAGTCACAAATACTTTTATCTAGCCGGACGTGTAATAAAATTACATTTCATGCATTGATACTTTCTCGGTTCAAAGAAGGGAAACAATTTATAAAAGACATTGCTGCGCGAGTAATAAATCTCGGATTTGGTCGCCTTGCAATTTGGGCAGACGACGGGATTTCCAAATTCGTCCGTAGCGTAATTCCGAACCTCATCAAAAATTTCCTTGGCTCGTTCCCTATCAGTGGAATACACTTGCAACTTTACCCCACCAAGGGCCGCACTGATTAATGGGTCGGAATTAATGGTGGCCTCGTCCCTTAAAAATACGGGGATGCCTTCTGCTTCCAACTTTCCCTTAATGACCACGGCATCCGCTGGAAACTCAAATGTGCCCAATGTGTGAAACTCTGTTTTCATGCTTTCATATATTTTTTTTGAGCCAATCCAACATATTTTGCCCAAGCAATCCATTTATGGCCATTCCCAAATAATGGTTAGAGGAAAAGTCAATCGAAGTGATAACGTAACCGCCAGCTTTTTCAAAAACTTCTCCTCTGCACAAAAATAGCGTTTACGATGATTATACTGTATCTTGGTTGCTCTTAAACCTATGCCAAAAATGAGATTTACCCTTACTTTTTTCGCTCTAGTTGTTGGGCTAGTGATAAATGCCCAGACCAATTCCTATCAAATTTCTTTTAAAAATGCTGTTCACCACGAGGCTGTTATCCAGGCTACTTTTCCCAACTTAACAGAGGATACCGTGGAGTTTCGGATGAGCCGCACCTCTCCAGGTCGCTACGCACTCCATGAATTTGCTAAGAATGTGTATGATTTCAAAGCCACGGACAGCAAGGGCAAAGCCTTAAAAGTCACACGTCCCAATCCATACGCTTGGGAGGTCAGCGGGCACGATGGCACTATCAACATTAGCTACATTCTGTTTGCCAATCGTAGCGACGGTACTTATTCGCAGGTGGATGAAACCCATGCCCACCTGAACATTCCAGCAACGTTTATGTTCTCACCTCAATTAAGCGAACGGGGTATCGAAGTAACCTTTAACGTTCGTGAAGATTTGGATTGGAAGGTGGCCACCCAGCTCCCTTTGGTTTCTGGGACCACCTATACTGCTCCCAACCTTCAATATTTTATGGACAGTCCTACTGAAATCAGCAATTATATGGTTCGCTCTTTTGAGGTGGACGGACAAACGATTCGTCTGGCCCTGCATCATAACGGTACCAAAGCGGAAGCAGACGAATATTTTGAAAAAGTGAAAAAAGTTGTGCTGGCCGAGAAAGAGGTGTATGGCGAACTGCCCAATTTTGATTATGGAAGCTACACCTTTTTGGCTTGCTATATTCCCAATGCCTCTGGCGATGGGATGGAGCATCGAAATTCCACTATTTTAACGAGTACACGCAGCTTGGCCAATGGAGGCATGGAACGCAACATCGGTACCGTATCCCACGAGTTTTTCCATGCCTGGAACGTGGAGCGCATCCGACCAAAAACCTTGGAACCTTTCGATTTTGAAGAGGCCAATATGAGCGGTGCACTATGGTTTGCCGAGGGCTTTACCAGCTACTACACAGGCTTGATTTTATGCAGAGCAGGACTTTCCACACCGAAAGACTACGTGGAAGGATTGGCAGGAACCTTTAATTATGTTTGGAACTCCCCTGCCCGACAATTTTTTAATCCCATAGAAATGAGTTTCCAAGCGCCTTTTGTAGATGCTGCTACGTCTGTTGATCCAGTCAACCGTGAGAATATGTTCATTTCATACTACTCCTACGGAAGTGTTCTAGGTTTGGCATTGGATCTTTCGCTTCGCGAAAAAGGACTCAATTTGGATGATTATATGAAATTGGTTTGGAACAAATACGGAAAACCGGAAATTCCCTATACCATTCAAAATTTACATGATGCGTTGAATGCGTATGCAGGCAAAACTTTTGGCGACGATTTCTTCAATAAGTATATCTACAAAAGTGATATGCCCGACTACAAAAACTTAATGACCTCCGTTGGTGTGGTTTTGGAACAGCCTAAAGCCTCGCCTTATTTTGGGGCCTATGTTTCGATGAGTCCTGATAAATCGGGTTATATGATTCTCAGGAACACGAAAATCGAAAGTCCAGCGTACAAAGCCGGGTTGGACAATGGTGATTTGATTTTAAGCATCAATAACGAACCTTTTCTGGAAGAACAGTCGTTTGATGACTACTTGAAACAATTTGCTTTGGGCGAACCATTAGAGGTGAAATTCACCCGTTTTGGAGAAGAAAAAACCACCGAAATAACCTTGACCCCCAGTCCAGATTATGTCTTTAGTTTGATGGAAGATAAGGGTAAAAAACCATCCAAACAAGTGCTGGAACACCGAAAAGCTTGGCTCAAAGTGGAGTAAATGATGGTGTACAAGCAAGCGGAAACGGTAAAGGAACTGGAACAGATTCTGGACCTACAGCAGCGTAACCTCATCAAAAATATCAGCCAAGCGGAAAGCGAAAAAGAAGGATTTGTGACGGTGGAGCACTCTCTGGATGTCCTTAAGGCCATGAACGATATGTGCGGACACTTCATTGCCGTGGATGAGCAGGAAGTGGTGGGCTACGCCCTATGCATGCACCCCAAATTTGCGGATGCTATTGAAGTGCTTCGCCCCATGTTCCATGAGATTGACAAGGTTCTTGGAGGCAAAGACGATTACATGGTAATGGGTCAAATATGTGTGGCCAAAGGTCACCGGGGACAAGGTGTTTTTAGAAAGCTGTACCAAACCATGAAGAAGCAATTGCCGAATGGTTTTGATCAAATCATCACCGAAGTGGATGCCAAAAACAAGAGGTCATTGGCTGCACACAAAGCTGTAGGATTTAAGCCCCTGACCATCTATAGATCCAGTGAACGGGAATGGTGTGTTTTAATCTTAGCACGATAACGCGTAGCAACAATTAAAAAGGTCGGTTCAACTGCAATAATTCACCCCAGAGATGAGTTATACCAGTGAGGCCGTCTAAAAAGAGTAGTTTACCTGTCAGTTCTAGCGCCAGCCTGATAAAGTTCAACTATTACCGCTTTTTGAACAGCCTCTTTAAAAACCCTCAACCTTTATTTACGGAACGCTTAATCATCAGTCATACTCATTGGAATTAAAATGGGGTCAGGATTAACAGTATAGCGAATATGAAATTCATATTTTTAAAAAAGCGAAAGTTCTGGTTGCGGTTGATCGTCCTTTCCATCCTATTGCCAACATTGCTATTTGGGGCTTTGTTGCTTTATATCCACCGGGCACAAAAAGAAATTATTCAGGAAAATATCAATGCGCTCAATGAACAACACGAAGGGCGCATTTTGGTAGCGGATTCCAAATTATCGCTCTTCGGCAACTTTCCATATATCTCCATGAAGTTGTACGACCTTGAAGTTTATGAAACCAAAGCTGATAATGCACCGCTGATCATGGAGGTGGACCATCTGTATGTCGGTTTGAATCTTTGGGATATTGTTCAGGGAAACTATGACATTCAGTCACTTCGGGTCAAGGAGGGAACATTCCATATAGTGATACACCCCGATGGGACGAACAATCTTCAAAACGCGCTCCAAAGTACCAACGAAACCGAAGAAGCCGAGCCTATCAACATACACCTGAAAAAAATCAAACTGGAAAACTTGGACATCCATAAATTGGATGAAGCCACAAATATGGATATTGAAACCTTTATCCATAAGGCCGAAGGCGGTCTCAAATGGGGTGAAGATTTTATTACAGCCCATGTTGAAACCCAGTTCGTGCTAAATATATTCAACAATGGCAAAGCAACTTATATCCATCATAAGGATTTTGAGCTCAATACAGATATCTCCTTCGATGAAGAAACTGGCCTACTTCAAATAAAGCCTTCCAACATTACCATGGAGCACGGTGATTTTGAATTGACTGGTGCCTTTGAGACCAAAAACGACATGAACATCGACCTTAGGGTAAAGGGAACCAAACCCAATTTTGATATGCTCATCGCTTTTGCCCCGGACGACCTTATCCCCGTGCTGGAAAGTTATAAAAATCAAGGGAACATTTATTTTAATGGGACAGTGCAAGGACCCCTCAAGAATGGAAAGATGCCCTTTATTGAAGCTGAATTTGGTGCCAGCGAAGCCTTTCTTGAAAACACCAAGGAGCGAAAGCGCATCAATCAAATGGGGTTTAATGGGTATTTTACCAACGGGAAAGACCGTAGTTTAAAAACCATGAAATTCTCACTGGCCAATATGAATGCCAAATTAGAGTCCGGTAATTTTACGGGTTCCATTAGGGTCGAAAACTTCGAAGAACCTGAGGTGGACGTGCAATTGGATGTGGATTTTAATTTGGCGTTCATGACCAAGTTTTTAAACCTTACCGAAATTGAAAATGCTTCGGGGAATGTTTCACTAAAGATGAATTTTCACGACGTTATAGACCTGGACAATCCCGAAAGTGCGCTTAGCGACCTGAATCAGGCGTACTTCAGTGAGCTCAAAGTAACCAATTTAAGTATTGCGTCATCCAATATGCCGGCTCCCCTAAAACAACTTGATGTGCATCTTATTATGGAGGGCAAGCAAGCTACCTTGGACACCTTCAATCTTTCGATGGGCAATTCCGATCTTTCCATGACCGGATACATATCAGACCTTCCCGCCATTGTACATCATACAGAAACACCTGTGAAAGTGCATCTAGAGCTACAATCGAATAGAATCGACCTTGCCGAGTTGACGGGCTACTCCGCGACCGAAAACAAGGGCATCAATGAACAAATCACCGATCTAAGTGCCGGTTTTTCGTTTGTTGCATCGGCCAAAAACTTCACCGAAACCGAATATTTGCCCAAAGGCGAATTTTTTGTGGATAGCTTATATGCGGAACTCAAACACTATCCCCACCAATTCCACGATTTTCATGCTGACGTCCTCATCGATGACAAAGATTTGAAAATAATGGATTTTACAGGCTATATTGACGATTCTGACTTTCACTTCAACGGATTGGTCCACGATTACCGTTTTTGGATGAAGGACACGCTCAACGGCGACGTGGATCTTGATGTCACTTTGGCCTCGGACCTACTACGCCTCGAGGATTTATTTACCTACAATGGTGAAAACTATGTTCCTGAGGAATATCGCCATGAGGAATTTGAAAACTTGACCATGCATATCAATTCAAGCATGCATTACAAGGATTCCGCATTGCATTCCATTGACTTGGATGTGGATAGATTGGATACCAAAATGCACCTACATCCCATGCGCTTTCAGGATTTCAACGGTCGCATACATTACGAGGACGAACAGTTGGTCATCGAAAACCTGCACGGCCAAATTGGGAGGACAGTTTTTGAAGTGAACCTCAACTACTTTTTAGGTGAGGACCAAAGTATCCGAAAACATGACAATAGTTTAGCATTGAACGCGGACTATATCGATTATGATGAGCTTTTTAGCTTCAACACCACAGCTCCCACACCAAAAAACACCTCAGAAATCGATTCGAGCACGGTGCTGCAGCATGCAACAGCATTCAATATTTATGAATTGCCTTTTACCGATATGAAATTTGATGTCCGCGTGGGCCATTTTATCCGTAATCGAATCGATTTTAAAAATATCAACGCCAGTTTACGTACCACAAAAGACCACTTCGTGTATGTAGATACCTTGAGCATGGATGCCGCGGGTGGACAGTTCAATATGTCGGGTTACTTTAACGGCAGTGATCCAAAGCGTATTTATTTGAGTCCCAACCTAACCCTTCGCGACGTGGATTTGGATCAATTGTTATTCAAATTTGAAAACTTTGGTCAAGACCATCTGGTCTCAGAAAATTTGCATGGAAAAGTCTCTTCGCAAATCAATGGAAAAATAAGGGTTTATCCCGATTTGGTTCCCGATTTGGACGAATCGGAAATACACATGGAAGTTCAAGTACTTAACGGACGCTTGGTGAATTATAAACCCATGCTCATGCTATCCGATTATATGGGAGATAAAAACCTGAGAAATGTCCGGTTTGACACCCTTCAGAATCGTTTGGACATTACCAAAGGAAAGATGACCATCCCCGACATGACCATTGAATCCACTTTGGGACATATGGAACTTTCTGGCACCCAAGATATGGAACAGAATATGGAATATTACATTAGGATTCCATGGAAAACGGTGAAAAGGGCAGCGGTTTATAAACTGTTTGGCAATAAAAAAGATAAGGACTCCATTCCTACGGATGACAAAATCATTGAAGTGGACCCTACCAAGAAAATACGCTATCTCAACTTAAAAATCCACGGAAATATTGACGATTATAAAGTTTCCTTGGGGAAGGATAAGTAAAACTTATTCCGGCAATCTTTACGATGGCTCTCTAGATGCGAGCATCTCGCAAGTAATTAAACCCCTTTATTACAAAGAGCCTTATTAATCTAATCATTAAACCTCTTACTCATACTAAAGAACTAGTCACTCAGCAATGTCATTACAATAAAAATCAGAATAATTATAATTCCTAATATGGCAAGCATCTTTTTGGAGCCGTACAAGATCTCTATGATAATTTTTAGAATTTCTTCCACTTTCAGAGTTTTTAAAATGTATTCTTTATTTCTCCATTCTCATAGTTATCTTTCTTACTAAACTTTCCATCAGCCGTAAAGGAGAATTTTAGTCCATGTGCTTTACCATGCCTAATTTGACTTATTGATTTAAGAACCCCGTTTGAGTGAAATAAGATTCTATAACCATTTTCATCATCGTTGTATAACCTTAATGTTTTTAATAGACCATTATCATAGTGACTTGTCAAAATTTGTGCTTTGTCTCTACCATTTAATTGTTTGATGTATTTTGGGGTCAAACCTTTATTAAATTGAATCAACACCCCATCTTCAAAGTTGTTCTTGTAACTTTTAAAGCCTATAATTTTTCCATCTATATCAAATTGGACTTCCAACCCATTTTTTAAACCATTCAATAACATTACCTCACTTTCAATTGTTCCATCTATTCGATAAAAAGTGAGTTTTTCATCTCTTATTCTTCCAATTTTTGAAACAACGCCTTCATAGTCAAATTTCACTACACTATCAGTTAATTTACCTTGTTTCCAGAAACAGACCTCTCTTAGTGTCCCGTCAATGCGAAAGGTAGAGTCCAATCCATTCATCACTCCATTTGGGCCAACCGTATATTTCCGTTTTAAAACATTGTTTGGATGATATGTTTTAATTGTTTTTTCACTCTTATAATTACAACTAATTGCCATAATTAAAAAGAACAAACCTACTTTGATTGATGCTTTCATAACCACGTCCTTATTGTCTTAATGGATTGTCATATCTTCCAAAAATATAAAGTGTTTCTCCATATTGACTGCCATAATAAACATATTTGTAGTCCCATAGTGGAAATCTAGAATCCGAAACTTCTGTTTCTGTTGTATTAATCGTTGTTTTTTCATAAAGATTGAAATCAGTATAAATCATAATTACATCTTCTAGGGTCTCCGAATTTATCATAGTATAAAAATCTTGCCTAACATCATCCCATTTTATCATATTATCAATAGCCCTTGCATCACTTTCAAAATCTGATAAAATTATTTCCACAAGATCTCCAAAGATTGGAAGAGCTTTTAATCCTTCCATTTCAGCCCTGGTCATACTGCTTATAGCTGCGGCTGGAGAGATAGGGTGTGAGGCCATTTTGTTAGCTAGCTTAGTTGGTATTTTCAGCCTTTTAAGCAATTCCAATTGTTTGGTTCTACTCAAACCTTTAAAAGCTGAATAGAATGCTTTATATTTTATTTTGTAAAGTGCTGTAGGATCCTCCCCATATCCCGTTATGAAATTGAAATTATCCGTTTCAAAACTTAGCTTCATAACATCATCGGTTATGCTAACACCAAATAGTTGATATTTAGGTTTTTCAGAACTTAATTCGTCCTCCACAATTGCTGCTATCTCGCTAATCCGCTCCCTTCGTTTGGCATCAGCGGTTGAAATGGATTCTATTTCTTGGGGAGTTAAAGTGGAGTTAGCAACAATATCCCCTTCCTGTTTTAAACTTTCCAATTCGTCCTGTAATTCTTGCGGTAGGTTTTCCTTATTTGGAATTTGGTCTATTTGTTGCCCTATGGTTACCTCTAAATCATTGATCTGTGAGATGATTCCCTGCTGTTCATCAAAGCTTTCGGCCTCTGAAAGTTGTGCCAACAATTCTTCTTTTTGTGAGAACAATGCATTGAACAACTCCCCAATATCCTCAACAAATGCATCTAAGTCCCCAATATTTCCCCAAGTGGGGTCATAATGTGTTTCTACGATACCATCAATAAGTTCGTAATCCGTGTTTATCGTGATGTTTGTGAACCCAACCGCTATTTTGGTGTTCGCCAAGTAAGGCACAGTAATAAAGCCCTGTCCCGAAAACCTACCATTGTTGCCCTTTACCTCAACCACGGTAACCGGAAAATCCCCTGCCGTAAACACTTCGTTCACCCCAAGGTTCAACAAAGGCTCTTGGTTGCCGATCTCAATTTCGGGCGGGATGCCACAATTGTAATAGGCCATCTCTTCCTCGGTGGGCGTGGTAAACTCGTGGATGGGCGAGAACGAAATTCCGTCTCCACTACCTTCTCCCCCTTTGGGGGAGACCAAGAGGGGGCTACAATCCCCACCTACCCTAAACTCGTAAACGGTGCCGGGCTCCAAGTTGCGTATGATCGCTTCGTTCGTCCGCGACCACAGCCCAAACCAATCCCCGTCGCCATAGCCTTTTTTGCGGTACTGTACCCGATAGCGGAGCTGTTCGCCCATTTGCCAGGTAATCCGCACCGTTCGCGCGTTCTGCGCTTCCGACAGCACAAAGCGGGGCGGGTGGCAGTCGGCACGGTAGGTAAAATGGTACACCTCGCTCATCCCGCTGTTACGGAACAGGGAGGTCTCCGTAAAGCCGTCGCTCACAAAGGCGCGTACCTGCCAGCCGTAGGTCCTGCCCTCCAAAAGGGGCGTCTGTGCGGGACCGTAGTGCAGCGTGTTGGCAAAGGTGGTGGTCTGGTACAGTGGCGGTGCGGCAAAAAAACTGGCCTGCGGGTCCATGCCCGTGTCCCACAGTTCCTTTAGGGTGAACTCGTACTGTACCCCAGCGGCGTTGATGTGCCTTGGGGTCCAGTTGAAAATGAGGTTCTGCGGCTGCTGTGCCGTCACCACATCGCCGCGAAAGGGAACGTTGAGCAGGGGCGGGTCGTTGAGCTGTAGATAAATATTGGCGCAGCTATTATTGGAGATGCGCTGGCCCGAAAACTGGTCGTACACCTCAAAGCAGAAACGGTACTGCCCTTCGGGCAACTGCTGCCCGTACTGCTGCGGACTGATGCCGATCAAATTGTTCAGCTCAAAGTAGGGCCTAAGGTCGAAGTTGGACAACCGCAGGTTGACCCCACCATTGAGCACAATGGGCGCGGCGCCCGCCACAAAGTCCACCGTCCGAAAACTGATTCCGGGGCCTTCCACGTTCATCCGTAAGCGCACACGTCTACCGGATTCCATAGCATCGGTGAGCAATAGGTTCACAAAAAGCTTTTCACGGGTGCTGGTAGCGTAGTCGGACAACCGAAAACTGTAGGGCGGCAAAATTTGTGGGGTGACCTGTACGGGGAAGATCTGGGC
>NZ_RZMZ01000016.1:263966-284031 GCF_003992675.1 Flagellimonas marinaquae | reverse complement strand
AGCCCCGATTCTCTAGTTATGACCGGTACCTAATTTTGGGAGGAGGTCACGATGAGGGACTAATTAATGGATACTGGCTTGAAAATGGGGAATTAAAACTAGTAGAATTTGACAGCATTGGGTTCACGAAAGAAAGTTGGAGAGATTTCATACCAGCAGGTGGAATCGTTTCAAACGCTCTTGACCTGAATATCTGGGATAACAAACTTCATAATGGGAAAATTTTAAAATCAAATTTTCACAAAAAAATGGTTAAAACAAGTAACAAAGGACCGCACGCCGCTTTTGATAACGACACTATTGGATATGCCTATGGACTTAGAGTACACGACCAGCATAGAACAAAACATTTAGGTCACGGTGGTAGAGGTTTTGGGTTCGCATCTATTAAATTTTACATTCCTGAAACAGATGTAGATGTAATCGTTTGGGAAAATATTTATTCGAGAGACAATAATTGGATGGGAGGAGATGAAGTATATTATTTTGAAAACGAAATCAGAAAAATCGTTGTAAATAGCAACTTAGCAAAAAAATAACAACCGCCAACACCGTATAAACGCAATAGCGGGAATAGTCATAAAACCGATGAAATTGTATAAATTTAAAGTCAGTTATAAGCCGTAAAAGTTAGTGCGTGAAAATTGCTACTGCGCTTATACAAGACCGTTAGCTACAACCTAAAAACTGATGAACAAAAGAAAATACATTATTTCAATAGTAATTATCGCATTACTAGCCATTAGCTATTTTATCGCTGATTCTATTCTCTTTGACGGAGTAAGACCAAAGTTGATAAACCATAATGGGTTTGAAGCAAGTTATTATGTGAAAAACGATTTGGTGAATAAAAAAGCTATCGTCTTAATTGGCGGAGGACAATGGGGCGATTATTGGGCTCGAGAATTTGCAAACAATGGAATGGCAGGTCTGTCATTACCCTATATAGGGAAAGAAGGTCTGCCTAAATTGCCAGAGGAAATTGATTTAGCATACTTTGAAAATGCTATAATCTGGTTATCTAAACAGAAAGAAGTCAACAAAGATAAAATAGTTGTAATAGGAGCATCAAGAAATGCCGAATTAGCGTTATTGATAGCTTCTACATTTCCAGAACTTGTAAGTGGAGTTGTTGCATATTCACCAAGTTCAGTTTCTTGGTCAAATACTGTTTTACCTTATAACTCTGATGAACTAAAACCAAGTTGGATATATAAAGGGATTGAAATTCCTTATCTTCCAATGGAAAAGATTACTGGAAGTGAAACGGATAAAATCGAAATGTTGGAGTATTGGAAAAAGGGCTTGTCAAAAAAGGAATTTGTAAATCAAGCAACTATAAAAGCAGAAAAAATTAATGGTCCTATCTTATTATTTTCAGGAATTGATGATAAAGTTTGGCCATCATCGTTAATGGCTGATATGATAGAAGAAAACTTAAAAAAAGTAAACTTTAAGTATTCTGTTCAGAATATAAAATATGAAAATGCAGGGCATTTAATTTCAAGAAGACCAGAGGAAAAATCGAATGATAGAACTGCAATAATCGATATTAATGGAAAAAATTACGAATATGAATTTGGAGGAACAAATGAAGGAGATTTTAAAGCGAAGAAAGATGCAAAAGTCAAATTAATGGAATTCATAAAGAAATTATAATTCCGTAAAAAAGGCAGTAGCTAACAACGTATAAAAATAATAGCGGTTTAAGTGCTAAAACGAGAATGAAATTTATCAACCAACCAACAGTAATACACCAAAAAGTTAGTGCATAAAAATCCGCTACTATCCTTATACGTAACCGTTGATGGCAATATCCCTTCGGGAACGCAAAACCACGCACGCAGTGCGCTCCCCTTTTGCTGATCGCCATCAATGGGCCTTGTACATTCCACCTCATGACCAACGAATGTTTTTCCTATCTTTAACTAGAGCGACAGGCAAAAGCTAAAGCCATCAACTGCACTTATACCGAATGAGGCGAAACGATGGCTACCCGTGAGGCACGCCTCACTCGCCATAAACAAGGCCCATTGTGTGTAATTAAAAAAATCAACTGGAGAATTTAAATATGAAAAAAGTTTCGACCTTTCTAAAATGGTTTTTTGGTGTAGCCTTTATTGTAATTGTACTCTTGACGATTACGGTATTGTGGTTTGTTAAATCTGAAGAAAAACAACTTTCAGGTGAGAACACTGTAGTTGTTGATGGGTCTAATTTTAAGACTCAATTTGGGAAAATCGCAATAAAAAATATTGGAGTGCTCTCGGCTAATACCGATTCCATACTTCCAAATCAAACAATACTGGTTAACAATGAAATAATTGAATATGTTGGTGAAGCCAAAAATATTCCAAATAACTACATCGTTATTGATGGCCAGGGTAAGTATTTGATTCCAGGTTTAATTGACTCTCATATTCACCCCTATAAAAGTAAAAACGACCTCTTACTTTTCCTCGCTAATGGTATAACCCATGTTGCTACAATGAGTTCGTGGCGAGGACTTTATCTTGAATGGCGAGATGAAGCAAAAAATGGTTCCTTATTGCCTCAACTTTATGTGGCCGCTGGACCAATGAATAGTGCAAAAGACTTTAGAAGCAAAGTATACGGTTCACTGGGTCCAATTCCTGTTTTCAACGATACCATAAAGACCAAAAAAACCGTTGCTGAATTCAAGTCAATGGGATATGATGCACTAAAAGCTTATAGCTTAGATAAAGATAACTACTTTGCAGTTTCTCGAGCCTCTAAAGAATATAATATCCCAATGATTGGCCACCTGACACCTGCCGTAACCCTTGAGGATTTATTTGACTCTAATCAATCTCAGGTTGCACATGTCGAAGAAATCACCAAAGCTATGGAACAAGAATTCGGTGGTCGTTCTAAAATATTCTATGACAATACCGAAGCATACCTTTCCTTTTTAATAGAAAATGCGGATAGTATTGCTAAAAGAATTAAAGAAAAAAATATAACGATTTCCACTACTGTAAATGTTTATCCACGAGCAAAAAAGCAAGATTTGGATTTAAGGAGCTATCTTAAATCTATGGAGATTGAATATGTAAATCCTGGTATTTTGGAAGGGTCTGTATTCAATCCGGGCTGGCTACCTGGAAGCAATAGATATGAAGACCCAAATAATACCGATACGGAAGGAATTAGGAAAGCTAAAATATATTGGGATACCTATATCGAAGCCGTAAATAAAATGACGCTTGCTTTTGCCCGTAATGGCGTGAATCTTACAGCAGGAACTGATGCAGGAAATCCCGGTATTGTTGCTGGGTTTTCACTGCATGACGAATTAGAGCATCTTGCTGATTTAGGTCTAAATAACAAATATGTATTAGATACCGCGACTAAAAACGCCGCCGAATGGCTTGGAAGCAATGCTGGGATAATTGCAGAAGGAAGAACAGCAGATCTGGTTATTTTAAATGGTAATCCGTTGGACAACATAGGAAATACTCGAAACATTAACGCAGTAGTGGTCAGAGGTAAGTATTTAGACAGAAGCGAACTAGATGAAATCTTGAAATTGATAAGAGATGCGAATAATCAAAGCAGAAAAATTAGTGTTGAAGAATATTTATCGAATTGACACATAAAATAACTACACACAACAATGGCTATGAGTAATTGCTTGTTCTCGCTTACTTTGAAAATTCCTGCGGAATTTCCAACTTGGTGTGTCCTTGCAAAGTTAAGTGCTAAACCACGCAACTACTCATAGCCGAGACCGTTGTGCATAAGCTGAAAAAAATGAGCTGGTATTCAAAAATTAAATCGAAAATTGAAAAGAAAGATGATTCACCTGAATTAAAAAAAGGTCAGGTAAAACAGATTTTGATTTCGGAATTTGGCAGAGAATTACCTGAATTTGAATTTTTAGAATATAGAAATGGCTGTTACATTTTCGAGAATGTCCAAGTAATTAATGGTCGAAATGTGTACGAACGTCTTCATATAATATTTGCTTTAAAAGACAGAAATTTTAGCTGTTCTGTAGCCTCAAGAATTAATAAGACCTATTTAAGGTCTAACAGCTACAACACGGGACTAATTAATGGGCATATCAACTTAATTGTTCTGAAAAAAGGAACTGGGGCAATACCAGTTGAAGAAGCCTATTACTTTCACAATGGACGAGTAAAAACCACAACGAAAATTATTGAACAAATAGTTAAGGACATTAAAAATTACGGAATATCGTTTCTTCAAAAACAAGCGAATCAATTTGAGAACAGCGACCTTTTAGCAGCTGGATTTAGTTTTATTGAAAAACTTGAAATTGACAAGGCGGAACTGAATGACGAATTGGAAAAAGATTTAATTTCTGGTGGACATTCAATATCGAGTATTAAAACCGAGACATATTTAAAACTTAAATCAGAATTACAAGGCGTGGCGGGAATTGACAGAGACACGCGAAAAAAAATTCCGAAATTGACATATGAACTATTGGAATTTTACGCTAATGAAAAATAAAAGCCAGTGCACAACAATGGGTATAAAACATAGGGCGGCCAGTGGTTTCCGCAAATTTTCGGCACTTAGCAAGCTTGGTTTCGGGCGGACAGTTAAGTGCTTCGAAATGCCCTACGTTTCATACCCGGAACCGTTGATGGCAATATCCCTTCGGGAACGCAAAACCACGCACGCAGTGCGCTCCCCTATATCCTAAAAAGAATTTGGCAACCCCTGAACGTCCCAATTTAAATTCAACCAGCCGAATGGTATAAATAACCAATCCATCATTTCCATTCCGTTTCAAAATCCGAATCGTACCTTTAAGTGCAAAGAGGTTCCTTTTGTCCAAAACACACACATACGCCAACCGATTTCGGCTCAAAGATTTCCCTTACCTGCTTTGGGACACCTATACCGCTTGGAGCAAGGCCCGCCCATGGCGTTTGAGCGCAGTGGTGGCCTATTATGCGGTGCTATCGTTGCCCGCGCTGTTGGTCATCATCATCAACATTGTGGGGGCCATTTGGGGCGTGGACATCGTACAGGGCCGATTGACGGATGAATTTTCCGTTGCGCTCGGACCCAACGCTGCCCAAACCATTGAAGAAATTGTACAGGACACCCAAAACAAGGATAAAAACTTGATTTCCACCCTCATCGGTATTGCCACCCTCCTCTTTGGTGCCACTGGGGTATTTTACCAGTTAAAAATATCGCTGAACGAGATATGGCGCATCAGGGTATCCAAGGGATTCAACTTTTGGAAATTGGTCACCGAACGGGCCAAAAGCTTTGCTTTTATCCTCGTCATCGGTTTTTTATTGTTGATCAGCTTTATCGTTACGGCTGCCATTGCTGCCCTCAACGATTATCTAAAAAGCTTGATCAGCGAGGCGGCCATTTATTTGGCTTATACTGTCGATATTTTTTCGTCCATTGCCATAATCACGGTCATGTTTGCGCTCATGTTCAAATTCCTGCCCGATGCCAAAATCAAATGGCGGGCCGTTTGGTTCGGCGCCTTTATCACCGCCGTATTGTTCGTGATTGGGAAGTTCTTACTGGGACTCTACTTCGGCGAAGCGAAACCTGGCTCTACCTATGGTGCGGCCGGCACCATAGTTTTGGTACTGCTGTGGGTCTCCTATTCCTGCCTGATTCTCTTTTTTGGCGCACAGTTTACCTATACCTACGCCAAAAAGTACCATATCTATTTTGAGCCCTACCATGAACTGGATGAATAAACTGGCTAAGGGTTCCGTTTTCCTTCGACCACGATGCCCTTCCACCCCATCAGGGCATTATAACTGCCCGAATCATTGGGAACAAACTCAAAAGACTCCTCCGCCTTCGGGTCCTCAAAGAACACGGTCGGACTTTCTGCCTGTAATCTGCCTACTTCTTCCCCTTCTTGAAATAATACCAGCTGTCCATTATTGGCCCTTACCTCCAAAACCAAACCGTCAAAATCGGCAAAGGTGTAGAATCCCACATAGGGTTCCAGTACTTCTGGTTCCACGGTAATGGCCTTCCGGTTGATTTCCTTCGGAAAAGCGACGGGTTGCGATTTTAGCATCTTTGCCATATCATCAATGGCATCAAAAAAGGGCATTTCATCGTAATTCGCGAGCAAAACAAAATCAAAATGGTTCTTCACATCCGTGTACACCTGCGCCCGAATGCCCTTGGAACCCCCATCTTTGGCAATAACGCCCTCTTTGTTGGCCAATAAGGAGGCATAAGGTGCCTGTTGGATATGGTCCAGAAAGGTTTTCAGATCTTCGGCCGTGGAAAAGATACGCGCCGTGCGGAACTCATCCTTTTGAATGTTGTCCACAGTGACCAAATCTCCATTCTTTAGTGTATGGTTCTGTGCCATTTGGCTGACATTATGCTCCTTGACGAAAAAATGTGCTCCGCTGGAATCCATCCCCAATGGCTTGAAGATTTCGTCCACCAGACATTGCGCAAAAGGCTTGCCATAGGTTTGGGAAATGATATAGCATACCAATTCGTAACCCACATTGGAATATTGCGCATCAGTGCCCGGCTCGAACAATAAGGCTTGCTGTTTTGCCAATTCAACAATATCCTCTGGTTCTAACTGGTATTCCTGTCCTTCAAATCCGACCAACTCCCTAGGAAGGCCAGAGGTATGCTCTAACAACATGTTCAAGGTAATCACATCCCCTTGAGGAAACCCCTCTACAAATGCATCCAAGGTCTGATTTTTGGAAAGTTTGCCCTCCAACTCCAATTGGACCAGTAAGTAATGGGCCATGAGTTTGGAAACGGAATGGATATCAAACTGGTAGTCTAGGGCGACATAGGACGAGCTTTCCGGCGATTCATTCAAATTGTAGACTTTTTTCAACAAAAGCGTATCGTTTTTGTACACCAACAGCACACCGTTGAATTTTTGCAACTCCGTCAACTTTGTAAAATAGGTATCCACCGAATCACGAACTCGCTCCATTTGGGGAGAAATCACAACTGCTTCTTTCTCGACTTGCTCGCCACAGGCAACCATCACCATCATCCCAAAAAGCATCAAAATGTATCTCATCACTATTTTTATTTTTGGGCAAAGAACCAAAAAACCAAGCTCCAAAAATTGTAAAAATGGAAACCTTTATTGATGACGCAGCAAAAACTCGGGAAGATTATTGAAAAACTCCATGGGAGCCACGCCACACACTTTTTTAAAGTCGTTGATAAAGTGGGACTGATCAAAATACCCATAATCATAACTGAGTTCGGTCAATGAAACCTCAGCGTGCTTGGCCTTGTACTTTACCAAATCCAAGATTCGAACTGTAATAATGAACTTTTTGAGGCTATATAGCACTTCCCTTTTAAATACTTTGCCCAAATATTGCCTAGACCGCTGAAACTGCTCGCTCAATTCGTTCACCGTGACCATTCCCCGTTTTTCATAAATGGTTTCACAAATGGCACGGACCAGTTCCATGGAAGGGGAAAGCGTTGCCAGTACATGCTGCATCCAAACTTCGGCCATAGCAAAACGTTCTTCTTCCCTAGCCTTAAATATGCCCTGACAGAAGGGTATCAGTCCAGGATGTAGCCGAGAAACATCGACTATTCCACTAGTTCTCACTTCGGAAAAGAAATGGGCGTTGGCCCAAGGTTGCACTTTAATGGTAAAAAAAGTCAGGGAGTTGGCTGCTTCAATGCGATAAGGCGGTTGGAGCTGATGAATGGTAAAAATGGTACTTCCAATCGGTTGGGCCTGTTGGTCCGGACCATAATAAAAATACCCGTCGGCCTCCTTGAAGAACACAAAATCATAACAGCAATCATCGATAATAGGAATCCGACCCGACCTTTCACCCATATGGATGTAATAGCACTCCCTAAAAAGGGCATCCAAAGGGAGTTGGGGATGATGATTGGCAAGAACCACAAGTTAGTTTTTCAAAATGTAAGATACGGACTATTTGATACGATTTCCAATACCCAAAAAATGCATCCGTCAGATCAGAAGGGGCATCCGTCAGATCGGAAGGGGCATCCGTCAATTGGCGTACTAAAAAAATACTGTATTTACCTTTCTTTACCCCTTTAATCTTTAAAAATAATTTTATGAAAACAATGAGATTACTTAGCATGGGCCTATTGGCCGTATGCCTTTCTGTGACCTCCTGCTCCCCAGAAGATGGTAAGGACGGTCTTCCAGGAGCTCAAGGGCCACAAGGTGAACAAGGAATTCAAGGGCCACAGGGCGAACAAGGGCCACAAGGGGAAGCTGGACAAGATGGAGCCGATGGACAAGATGGTGCCAATGGTGAAGGTTTTGATGAACTGACCCAATACGGCCATATAACCATGACGCTGCAAGGCACGCGCCCAGACGGAGAACCCTTTGAGGATACCAGTTCGTTTAAATTTACAGCTTTAGAAGCCGAGGACCTTGAAAGTAGCAATTTGGTGGTCACTTCACAAGAGGGCGATAATTCGTATCACGAGTTTAATATTCAACGTTTTCTTACGGCCCCTGATGATGTCTTCAATGAAACAACAATTTTTTTCTATTTGAATATATCAAATTTAGGAACTGACTTGGAGGACTATGAACCGGGAAGTTATTTTGAAATCACACAATACGGTGTTATAGGAGCAGATAATAAGTTCTTTATTATGAATGATTATTACCAATTCAACCAACCTGGGGTTTCAGATTTGGAATACACCAATCTGGTTTGGGACGATGCCACCAACCACTTGACTTTTTCCTATTCCTTTATGGTAACTGCTGCCAGCAATGATTCCGGTCACGAGCTTACCGTATCTGGGGATGTGGATGTGTTCCTATTGGAGCTAATCCAACCCTAATTGCATTTTGACCTAAACACCTAGTTAAGTTAACCAATTTATAAAAGAGGCTGTCTAAAAAGCTATAATATTTGAACCTTGTCAGGTTGAGCGCAGTCGAAACCCATTGATTAATCAATGTGTCAATGTGTCTTAAGTTCTTGACTACGCTCGAACTGACATGTAGACTGCTTTTTGGAACAGCCTCTTTGCTTTTATCCTAAAAATCTAGGTCAACAAATTTCCATCTTCATCCCATTCGGCGATGATGCCGCGCTTGCTTTGGTCCACACATTTCGCCAACCATTCCTCATCGTAAGATACGCCATGCTGGTCCAACACATCTTGCGGTACCCCGTCCCACACATTGGGCTGGTTGCCTTTGTACCCAATTTCCTCTATCCCTATTTTGCTTGTGTAAAAACCGGTCATGGTCAGGTTACGTACCAATGAGAAAAAATTTACCTCGAAAGGCCGCTCATTACGTGGGATTTCAGGGTTGTAGTAAGCAATTCCATCTAAAATCTCCTTTTGCTGTTCCACAGTAGCACTTTTGAACTCCGTCCCATATTCGGTGTTGCTCTTGTGGTCCAACCACATAATTCCACCCCTCAGGTCGGGTTGCAGGGTCTCCTCGTCCTTGCTCATAAACTCGATAAAGCTCACCACATCGGCATCCGATGCACCCTTGAAATCTTCCGAGGGCGGCAAGATCAAATCACAGAGTATCGTGAGCGTTTCCATCTCGTGGGGATTCAAAAATTGTTCGTCCTGCAGTTCATGAATCAATTCCGTCTCCAGTGGTACCCTTCCCGGATAGGTAATCTTTGGTGCCTCTACCAATTCTGTACCTTCTGTGGAAGGTTTGCATCCGTGCAGTGCCAATCCTCCCGCAACGGAACCCAATACGATTGACTTTAAACTCTTTCTTCTGTCCATTCCGTTAGATATTTTGTTGTTTGAGTTGTTCCACGATATACTCCGAAGCGCGCATCGAGAGCGCCAGTATGGTCCAGGTACAGTTCTTGTCCGCCTGCGACACAAAGGGTCCTGCATCTACGATAAAGACGTTGTCCACATCGTGCAACTGTTGGTATTTGTTGGTCACCGAGGTCTTTGGGTCATCCCCCATCCGGGTTGTACCCACCTCGTGGATGATGTTCCCCGGGTTGTGCAGGCCATAGTTGGTATCCTTTCCTGGCTTCTTGCCCAGAGGTTCTCCCCCCATATTGATCAAGATTTCCTCAAAGGTATCCTGCATGTGTTTGGCCTGATTGATCTCGTACTGACTCCATTTGTAGTGGAAGCGAAGCACCGGAATCCCGAACTCGTCAACCGTGGTCGGGTCGATCTCGCAGTAGTTCTCCTTCCTTGCGATGGACTCTCCCCTTCCGGCCATACCTACAACGGCGCCGTAGTATTTTTTGGCATCACTTCGCAGTACATCGCCATAGCCACCAACCTTGGTCCCGAAGAACTTATTAAACTCGTTCACATTAAAGCCAAAGCCATAACTGGGCATGCCCATGCCACCCCACACCTCGATGTGGTAACCCCGTGGGAAGTCCAACTTGGAATTATCGCCCCACCACGGAGAGTATACGTGCATACCGCCCACTCCATCCTCGTTGTAGGACACTTTGCGGTTCATTAAATCGGGAATAAACGCAGCCCTGTCCGCTCCAGTAGAGTCGTGCAGGTACTTACCTACGATATCGCTGCTGTTCCCCAACCCATTCGGGTGCTGCTTGCTCTTGGAGTTCAAAAGGATACGGGCCGAACTACAGGCCGAGGCCCCTAGCACAACCACCTTTCCCTTGAGCTTATATTCTTTTCTATCTTCTTTGTTGATGTAGGACACACCCGTAGCCCTACCCTCTTCATTCGTGGTCACTTCCCTAACCATGCAGTTCACGAACAGGTCAATTTGACCTCCATTTTTCTGGGCGGGGAAAATCAAACAGGTACCTGCGGAGAAATCGGCATATACTTGGCAGGCGCGGTTACACTGTCCACAGTAGAAGCATACCCCGCGCTCGTTATTGATTTTCTTGGTGAGCATCGACATCCTTGAAGGGTACACCGGGATATTGCTCTTTCTGGCTCCTTTGATGTAGAACAACTCGTGCAACCTTGGTTTGGGCGGTGGCAAAAAGAAGCCATCCGGGTCGTTGGGAAGCCCTTCGTTGGTACCGAAGACCCCAATGAGTTTGTCCACCTTGTCGTAATACGGTTTTACGTCGTCATAACTTATGGGCCAGTTGTCCCCGTGACCGTCCACATCCTTGTGCTTAAAGTCCTGAGGGCCAAAACGAAGGGAAATCCTTCCCCAGTGGTTGGTCCTGCCCCCCAGCATCCGCGAACGGAACCATTCGAATTTTGTCCCATCCTTTTGCGTATAAGGCTCGCCCTCGATGTCCCATCCGCCATAGGCCGCATCGAAATCACCAAAGGGACGGAAACGGGTGCTCTTGCCACGGCGAGGACTTTCGTAAGGCCATTTTAATTGGGTTTGATGTTCGGGCATGGCAGGATCATAGAACGGTCCGGCCTCCACTACGGCCACTTTAAGTCCAGCTTCGGACAGCACCTTGGCCGACATGCCTCCACCGGCACCGGAGCCCACAATTATGGCATCGTAGACCGTCGAATTCTCAATTATCTGCATTGGTTTTGTTTGGTTTAGTTAATCTATTACAAATCAAATCATTGCTGAAAAAACACAAGACAACAATCTGATTCCGGTTTCCTTAAGTTGGTTTTAAAGATACTTTTTCTATGCATAAAACGGGCGTTTTTTGCCATTTTTCCTCCAACATCAAATCGTTAAAACTCATCAAAATAACCAATATGGAAGAAACATGACTTTTCACATTCCCTTTGATTTACCTTAAAAAATTGCATTGTCCTTGTTTCATCAAATAACAGAACACTTTCGGGAAAAAAACATATCTTCCTGTCTGAAAATTAACCAACAAACTGCATGAAGGCACTGCTAAAAGCACTTGGACCAGGCCTCCTGTTCGCCAGTATGGCCATAGGCACCTCCCATTTGGTACTGTCCACCAAAGCTGGCGCACAATACGGCTGGGTCATGATCATTCCCATCATTTTGGCCAATTTGCTCAAATACCCTTTTTTTGAATTCGGCATTCGTTATACCACGGTAACGGAAAAGAGCTTGATCGAGGGCTATGCCAATCTGGGCAAAACCTATTTATGGATCTATGCCTTTGTCACCTTGATTTCCACCTTTACCATTTTGGCAGCACTTTATGTGGTCACGGCTGGGCTATTCATGAACCTGTTCCATGTAACCTCAGTGGGCACCGGGGCCATCTCTTTGGGACTGTTTGTTTTCATCAGTTTGATACTTATTATAGGGAAATACCGCTTTTTGGAAAATTCTTTAAAGGCGGTCATCACCATCCTTTTTGTTGCCTTGCTGATTACAACCATCCTAGTTTTGCAAAAAGGTCCTGTTCCGGATAGCGAATCCTATCAACGGCCGGAAATCTTTAACGAAGTGGGTATTCTCTTTTTGATCGGACTTGTAGGCTGGATGCCTACGGCAGTGGAGGCTTCGGGCTGGGTGAGCCTTTGGGGGATGGAGAACCTAAAAACAATGAAACGAAAGCCCTCGCTCAAACTTGCCCTTCAAGAATTTAACGTTGGCTATATACTGACCGCTGTTTTGGCCGTTTTTTTTATGATTATTGGTTGGATGACCCTCTACGGCACTGGCACGGAACTAAGCAACAACTCCGTGGTATTTGCCGATCAGTTGGTAAACCTGTTTACCACCCACATTGGGAATTGGGCCTACTTTTTTATTGCTGTTGCTGCCTTTGCGACCATGTTCAGCACTTGCATGACGGCGCATGATGCCATTTCAAGGGTAAGCTTGGATGTACTCCAAAAGTTGTATCCCCAAAAACACATCAACAATGCCAAACACTCGTTTGCCCTGATGGTCCTTGTCATGGCTTGGATTAACTGGATCGTCATTAGCCTATTCAGTGCCAACATGGGCCAATTGGTCGCCTTGGCCACCTTTGTATCCTTTGTATTTGCTCCTTTGCTCGGCTGGATGAACCTAAAAACGGTCACTGGAAAAGATATGCCAACAGCACACAGACCCAAATTGGGACTTAGGGCACTCACCTACTGCGGCATGATTTTCCTATCCCTTTTCGCGCTTTATTATTGTTGGATGCTTTTGATGTAGATAGGCTAGTTGAACAGAACGTTATCGTTAAGGACCACAATAAGGGAACGTTGGTTCTTTTTATGCAAGGATTCCAAACAGAACACACCATTGGTACAGTTGTTCAAAATGTTGTCTTCTCCGTAGCCTATCGAATAGAGAATGGTCGATGCGGGAACTCCTTGTTCCACCAAATACTTTTTGATGTTATCGGAACGTGCCTGGGTCAGTTTAAAATTGGTACTGCTTCCGCCACGACTATCCGTATAGGTTTCAATCCTGAGCTGTGCCTGCGGAAAGGCTTCCACAAATTCCACTACTTTGTTAAGCTCGCTTTTGATTTCATCGGTCAACTGGGTGGAACTGGTATTAAAGTAGAAATTGTCCAACTTCACCACTTTTTGACCTTCTCGTTCTTCTACCAAATCGTTATAAAAGGCCAATGGAACATCATAACTGTTGTTTTGGAGGTTGTCCAATTCGTCTTGACCTAACTTTTGGATATATCGGGAATAGCGTTCTTTTGAGGCATCGAGCACCAATTCGGTCTCGTAAGGGATCTCTAAACGATATTGCCCTTCGGCATCCGAAGTGGTAGCCGCCAACATTTCCCCGTTCATGTCCCAAAGACTGACCGCTGCATTAGGTACTACTTCGCCCGATTTACTGGAGTTGACAACGGTACCCTTGAACGTAATCGTCTTTAGGCCCGGTTTTTCGTCCACCTTAAAACCATAAATATCATCCTTTCCTTTTCCGCCAGGTCGATTTGAAGCAAAATAACCCAAGAGACCTTCTCCTTCGTTTCTTATGATCATGCCAAAGTCGTCGAACTCCGAGTTGATGGGTTCCCCTAAATTGATGGGAATCCCGAAGCCTTCGCCATCAATATTGGACTTGTAGATGTCCATGCCTCCAAGCCCATAAAATACATCCGAAGCAAAGTAAAAGCTGTTCTCGAAAATATAGGGTGCAATCTCATTGCCGGAGGAATTGATACGTGGTCCCAAATTAATGGGTGCCGACATCACCTGTCCGTTATTGGTATACACAAAATAGATGTCCGTACCACCATAACCATCTTCAAAATCGGCAGAAAAAAAGAGTCGGCCGCTGGCATCATCATAAAACGGATAATAAAATGAAGTGCTCAAATCCTTCAGCAATAGCTGATATGAGCCTCCAATATTTTGCTTGGCTATGGCCAGGGCATTTTTTCCATTTGCATCAAAAGCCAGTTCGCCATCCTGTGTATTGGACAATACATAGAACACGCTGTTTAGCTCGGGCGAATATGATGGAGTGGCTTCATGATAGTCAATATCTTGAAGTTCCTCAAATGGCTTAACCGATGTAACCTGTCCTGTTGGCTGTATCTCGGATTCATAAATGTTAAAGTAACCCTCGTTCCCTGGCTCGTAGCGCAATTTTTTATTGACCTGTCGACCACTGGAAAACAAGAGTTTATCAGCAAAGAAACTCGGTGCAAAATCGGTTTGGGGACTGTTCCCGTCCAAATTGAAGATGTCGTATTTCAATTGATTTTCATCAGAGCCATTTTGCAAAAGCTGATTATTGAACTCCATTTTCTCCATCAACTCTTTTGGAAAAGCGGTAGCAATTTGGGTCAAAAAATCCTTGGTTCCGTCGGATTTAGGAGTCTTTGAAAGGCTTTGCAGCATTTTGTTGTAATGATGCGCATCCATCAACGAATCCTTTTCATAAATGGACTGATAAGCGTTTGCAGCCTTCTGATAATTGTTTGTTTCAAAATAGGCGTCGGCAAGATTGAGAAACTGCTGTTGGGTCAAAGTTCCTTCGGACAATTCCCTTTCATAAGCGTTCACTGCCTTTTGGTACTCGTATTGAAAAAAGAAAACATCGCCTTGGGACTTCTTTTTTTGACCGAAGCTGAAAAGCACGCCCAGTACAAAGGCCCAAAGTGTCAGTTGAATGTTTTTTGCCGCGTTCATATTAGAAGAATCTAGGGGAATCAATCTGTTTTCCTTTATTTTTTGAGTTCTTGTTTTTTGATTTATTGTTTCCAGAGCCAAAACCGCCCCTTCCAATATAAAATTTTAGGATAGCCTCGTGGGAACCACCACTGAATTCTCCCAAGCTATTGGTATTATAGTCGTAAGCGTAACCGATAAACATACCGTTGGAAATCTGAAAACCGGCCAGGCCGCTCACGGCATTGTCAATTCGGTAGGATGCACCGATGGTAAGGGCATCAATAAACTGAAAATTCGCCGATAGGTTTACGGTAACTGGGGAACCTTGGAGGTAGTTCACCAGAAAAGCTGGTTTAAACTTGGTCTGTTCACCCAATTCGAACACATAGCCACCAATGGCATTCACCTGCATATTATCTTCCACGATGGTCGCCACTTCGTTATTGTAAAGGGCGTTTGTCAAAAAGTTGGGCACGGACACCCCAAGGTACCAATCCTCTTCATGGTACATAAAAAGTCCAGCCCCGACCGTGGGGTAAAAGCTATTGAAAGTGCCTCCCAATATGGACCCATCAGAAGGATTTTCAAAAGTTCCTTTGGAATAGTCTATGTTGAGCGAGGAACCTCCGGCGTTCAGTCCGAACGAAAGTTTGGTCTCGTCCGACAATTGAATTTGGTAGGAATAAGCAATATCAAAAAAAGTCTGCGTGGAAGGCCCCAGCTCATCGTTCACGATGTTGATGCCCAATCCCATCTTCTCATTATTGAAAGGAATATTGGCCCCTCCCCTAATGGTGGTCGGTGCTCCGGGGATGTCCACCCATTGCGCCCGATAGAGCCCAATAATCTCTGGACTTTCCACGGTGCCCACATAGGCCGGGTTAAAACTCCCAATATTGTACATGTATTGGGTATACTGCGGTTCCTTTTGGGCAAATGTTTGACCCAAGGCCATGCAAAAGCCCACAAAAGCTATGATATATTTTGACAAACCTGTTGTATCTGGCATTTTAGTTGTCTCTTACAATTTGTATCCATCCTTTCACCACATCGGTTCCATCGCCATTGAGGTCTAGGATATAGAAGTAGGTCCCTTTGGGCAACTGTCCGTTCTTGCCTGTTCCGTCCCACGAACTATCGTAACCATCCATTTGGAACACACTGTTTCCGTAGCGGTCGAATATTTCCAAGGATGCCTGTGTGTACAGACTCTCTGAACCCACCAATTTCAACGTATCGTTTACTCCATCACCATTGGGTGAAAAGATATTACAGATGGTTCCCGGGTCCTCACATTGACTTCGGTTCACCGTTACCAAGACAGTGCTCGAATTATTGGCTAGAACACCGTCATTAGGGAACGACGATGCCAATATGGCTGTGTTCTCCAAGTTTCCGGCTTCCACGGCAACAACCGTGATTTCAAGTGTAACCTCCTCCTCTGCGGTGAGTTCATCGATGGTCCATTCGCCCGTATTCTCGTTATAACTTCCTTTGGAAGCTGTGCTGGAGCGGTATTCGAAGCCAGCAACCAAAATATCGTTTACCACAATATCCAACACTCTGTCCATGGTCGTATTCTGGAGAGTTATGGTGAATATTACTTCAGAATTCAGCAATACTTCATTTCTATTGACCTCCTTAGTTATGCCCAAATCTATATCCACTGGGTTACAATCGGGTGTCAAGAAAGGATCACAAGCATCCAAAGGGTCGGTGGCGTTATCTGGAACGGCCTCGGTGCTAGGGTCATCCACTATCAAAACTTCCTCTCCATCGGTAAGGCCATCGCCATCGGTATCTGGGTCATTGGGGTTGGTTCCAAGATTAGTTTCCTCTCCATCCGTAAGTCCATCGCCATCGGTATCCACGGTACAATCACTTACCGAAATGGTCACCTGAACGGAAGTTGGCGTACATGGAGCTTCGGCTGTTGTCGTATATTCAAAAACATAATTGCCTACGGGCAGCCCTGTAAAATCAACATTATTTGCAGAGCCAATACTTAGGGTACCGCTGGACGGGTCCGTTATAATGGCCCATGTCCCAGGGTCGGCACCGGTCAGGGTATCGTCCAAATCAATCACGTTAGGACCTCCGTTCCCTGCTATATTGCACGCAGCTGTATTTGTGGGCGTTCCTGCATTGGGTGAATCGGTTATGGTGGCCACTACTTCCACACGCTCCGATTCACAGCCGTTGGCCCTAGCCGTGACATAAAAAGAGGTGGTTTCTGTTAACGTATTGGTGGTATAGGTGGCACTAGTCCCCACAATGTTCCCTCCGGTCGGGGCATCATACCACGTATAGGTAATGGTGCTGGCATCAGCTACGGATGCCGTTGCCGATAGTGTCAACTCGGCAGAACCACAACTCGTATCTCCTGATGTACTATCAATGGTGGGCGTAAAGTTACGGACCAAGGTAATGGCCAGTACCGGACTGCCGCAATCGTTGGGTTCATCATAATAAAAACCGTAATACGTTCCGGGCTCCACGACGGTGCTACTAATCAAATGTGCCTCAGTTTCCGTAGGAACATTACTTGTACTCCAGGTAAGGACCGTACCTGCTGGTGCGGTACTGCTCACATAAGTATCCAAATCGGTATTGACGTCATCGCAGAACTCAATGGTAATATCAGTACCGTTGAATACGGGTGCTGTATCGCCTGCATTGCAGGGAAGCGAGCAATCAATTACTGTGATTGTCAACTCGACGGTATCATTTACGCAAGGTGCTACTGCGGTATTGGTGGTATAGGTAAATACATAGTCACCCAAAGGTTGACCATCAAAATTTATGGTATTATCCGGATTAATGGTGATGGAAGACCCTAATTGTGAACTGGTCAATGTCCAAGACCCTGAATCTTGATTATTGATACGATTGTCTAGATCAATAAGGGTACTCCCTCCGCTTTCCGTGGTGTTGCATACCGTACCTCCCGTGGTGGTGCCCGCATTGGGGGCTTCGTTTACGGATAGTGTTACCGTTACTATACTTGGACTGGCACAATCATTCAAACTATCATAATAAAAGCCATAGTAGGTATCCTGATTGACCACTTGTGCACCAGTGATGACACTAGACCCCAAATAATCTCCGGTTTGACTGGAATCGGGATTGGTACTCCAAACCAACTGGGTTCCCGCTGGTCCAGTTCCATCAACATAATCATCCAAATCTTGGCTAAAATCGCTAAATGTATCGACACAAAATTCAGTACCGGAATCATTGAGTATGGGTACCGATGACCCAGCGGCACAAGCGTCATCATTATTAATGGTAACTGTAGCCGTGTCCGAAATATCGACGGTCAAAGTCGTACTTCCCAAATTGGCCATAGAGACCTGAAGCGTTTCGTTACCTTCGATGAGGGCATCTGGGGTTGGTATTACTTCAAACGTCTGAATTTCTCCGGCTGTACCAGCAAACGTCAAGGTTTCATTGAGCGGAGTGTAATCGGAATTTGCCGTTGTGGCGGTTCCATCCGATGACAATACGTCTACCGTAAATCCGCCCGTAACTTCGTTGTTCAAGGTGGCTGAAACGGTTATGGGCCCATCATCCTCGTTACCATTTGTATTGGAGATGGTAACTGTTGCGCTGTCATCATCAATATTCTCGACAGAAACCGTTTGACTCAGTCCTAAATATGAAATTGCACTTCCCAAAGCGACGCTAACATCGACATCATAAGTTTGAATACCGTCCACAATGGCGTCATCCACACCTGTTACTGTTACGGTTTGGGGAGTATCCCAATTTGCAGTTGTAAATGTTAAGGTAGATGGTGAAACCGTACCCTCCGTAACATCGTTGGAGGTAATATTGAAAACCACATTACTAATCAAGGTTCTACGATTAAGCACCACGGTAAAGGTGTCAGTGCTACCATCTTCAGAAGTTGACGTATCCCCATCTGATTCTACAATGGTAAATCCAGCCACATCATCATCCGAGTTGGTTACAGAGACTGTATCGGCCAAATTGTCAAAAGCGTTATCACTGGCCCCATTGTTTACGGTAATATTTATATTGAATGTTTGAGCATCATCTATAATAAAATCATCCTCCCCAGTCACCGTTATAATTTGTGGGGTATCCCAATTGGCCGGGGTAAACGTTAGAAGTGAAGGGGAAACGGTAGCCTCACCAGTATCCCCGGATACAATATCAAAGACCACATTACTAGTTGGTTGTACGTCCAAAACTACCGAAAACGTATCCGTTGCCCCATCTTCCGAGGTGTTAGTAGTCCCGTCGGTCTCCACAACGGTAAAGCTCGCAGAATCGTTGTCGTTGTTGGTAACCGGAACGGTTTCCAAAAGCCCGTCAAAGTCATCGTCGCTAGCACCATCATTCACGGTTACATTCACATCAAAAGACTGGTTCCCGTCAATTACGGCATCATCTACCCCAGTAACTGTAACTTCTTGAGGGATATCCCAATTCCCTGTGGTAAATGTCAAGGTTGTTGGTGAAACCGTGCCTTCAGCAACATTATTAGATGTGATATCCAAAACAACATCCGTTGCAGGTTGGGCATCCAGGACCACATTGAAGGTATCTGTAGTTGCATCTTCAGATGTGATTGTGTTCCCATCAGTTTCTGTAATGGTGATACCTGCTATATCATTGTCCGTGTTTTGTGCATTTACAACCTGTGAAAGCCCATCAAAATCATCATCACTTGATGCATCAACCACGCTAATAGTGACAGTAAATGGTTGATTGCCATCAATAAGATTATCGTCCACTCCCGTGATCGTAACGGTCTGTGGAGTATCCCAATTCGCATTGGTAAAGGTCAACTGGCCTGTGTTGACAGTACCCTCACCCAAATCGCTAGAAACGATATTTACCACTACATCACTTGCCGGTTGAGCCCCTAATGCTACGGTAAAAGTATCCGTTGTTGCTTCTTCTGACGTTATGGTGTTTCCGTCTGTTTCGACAACGATTAGCGAAGCGGTATCATCGTCCGCATTGTCTACGGATACCGTTTGGGCCGCCAAAGAATCAAAGGCGTCGTCGCTGTTCGCCGCATCGACGCTTATCGTTATATCGTAGGTCTGGGTGCCGT
>NZ_RZMZ01000016.1:263665-263872 GCF_003992675.1 Flagellimonas marinaquae | reverse complement strand
CTGGCTGAGTGTCCAGAACCACCGTGAAGGTGTCAGTGGTTCCCGTCTCAGAAGTGACGGTAACACCCCCCTCCTCAACGATGGTGAACCCGGCCACATCGTCGTCTGCATTGTCTACGGATACCGTTTGGTCAGCCAAAAGATCAAAGGCATTGTCACTGTTCGCCGCATCGACGCTTATCGTTATATCGTAGGTCTGGGTGCCGT
>NZ_RZMZ01000016.1:0-263604 GCF_003992675.1 Flagellimonas marinaquae | reverse complement strand
CTGGCTGAGTGTCCAGAACCACCGTGAAGGTGTCAGTGGTTCCCGTCTCTGAAGTGGTGGTAACACCCCCCTCTTCAACAATAGTAAAGCTTTGTCCAAAACCGATACCATTACCGAGAAGTAAGAAAAAGAAAAATATTAAGCGACCACGACCCATAGTGGAGCATGGTAGCAATGAGGTTTTTTTAAGCAGCGATTGCATTATTTATTGCGTGCGTTTCAGTTATGTTCTTCTTGCCTGCGTGTAGTTG
This sequence comes from Flagellimonas marinaquae, assembly GCF_003992675.1. Classification (GTDB taxonomy): domain Bacteria; phylum Bacteroidota; class Bacteroidia; order Flavobacteriales; family Flavobacteriaceae; genus Flagellimonas; species Flagellimonas marinaquae. Next base: position 263,353 of record NZ_RZMZ01000016.1, on the reverse strand, counting down.
GTAGTTTGGGTGAATCAATATTACAAAAAAGGCGAGGAACAAGCCTCGCCTATTAGTTTAAATCTCTATTTATTCGGATGAAGTGTTTTCCAATTTTAGGAAACAGTTGCTGAACTGGTTTCGGCGTCCCTATGGATTTTTTTTACCAACCCTTGCAAAACCTTACCTGGCCCAACTTCCACAAAGGAAGTGGCCCCATCGTTCACCATTTGTTGCACGCTCTGCGTCCATTTTACAGGAGCTGTTAATTGAAGGATCAAATTCTTTTTGATTTCTTCTGCATCGGACACGGCCGTAGTGGTTACATTTTGATAAATGGGACAACTTGGCGTCTTAAACTCCGTGGATTCAATGGCTGCGGCCAATTCCTCGCGAGCAGGTTCCATCAATGGTGAGTGGAACGCTCCACCTACGGGTAACAACAATGCCCTTCTTGCACCAGCTTCCTTCATTTTTTCACAGGCTACGTTTACCGCGTCCACCTCACCGGAAATTACCAATTGCCCTGGACAGTTATAGTTGGCCGGAACCACGATGCCCTCAACCTCGGCGCATATGTTTTCCACCACCTCATCGTCCAATCCCAAAACAGCGGCCATGGTACTCGGTTGGACCTCACATGCCTTTTGCATGGCAAGCGCACGTTGCGAAACTAATTTAAGGCCATCTTCAAAATTCAAGGTGCCATTGGCCACCAGAGCGGAGAACTCGCCCAAAGAATGTCCCGCTACCATATCAGGTTGAAAGGAATCGCCCAACACCTTGCTCAAAATCACAGAATGTAAAAAAATGGCAGGCTGTGTTACCTTAGTCTGCTTCAGGTCCTCATCGCTGCCTTCGAACATGATATCCGTAATGGAAAATCCTAAGATTTCGTTCGCTCTTTCAAACAGTTCCTGTGCTTGGGAGTGGTTTTCGTAAAGGTCAAGGCCCATGCCAACGAATTGTGCTCCTTGTCCTGGAAAAATATATGCGTTCATAGTTGTCGAGTTTTTTGAGTGGGACAAAAATAGGGAATATTCTTTGATGCTTTTTTGATGATGGCGTCATTAATCGTGTTCCTGCTCATCGAAATCCATCATCATTCTTCCTTAAACCAACTCGAATATTTCACATAGTTGTTGGCTATTCGGTCAATCTCACCTTTGGAAAGTTCGGGACTGATATCCTTTATTTTCTTTGCAGGCATTCCTGCATAAATACTTCCTGCTTGCACATGGGTTCCTTGGGTCACCACAGCGCCTGCTGCGATAATGGAATTGCTTTCCACCACACAATCGTCCATGATTATGCTGCCCATACCTACCAAAACGTTATCCTTTATAGTGCACCCGTGCACAATGGCATTGTGGCCTATGGAAACGTTGTTCCCTATGGTGGTCGGGGATTTTTCGTAAGTACAATGGATTACCGCACCGTCCTGAACATTGACTTTATGGCCCATTTTGATATAGTGGACATCGCCACGGACCACCGCATTGAACCAAATACTGCATTGGTCGCCCATGGTCACGTCACCTACAATGACGGCATTTTCGGCAATAAAACAATCTTTTCCTATTTCTGGAGATTTCCCCCTAACGGGTTTTATGATCATTGATTATAAATTTTACTTTTTAACAAAGAAAGGCATCTCGACTGTGCTCGATGTGACAATTTATTGAAAATACGACAATAAATCGGCCTTTTTGGATGCCGATACCGAAAGTTCCTTGCCATTGCTAAGAACTACACTCCCGCCCTTTCCCTTCTTGTATTTCACCACTTCGGAAACATTCACCAAATAGGATTTATGGATACGGGCAAAGGAATAGGATTGTAGGGCATCCTCAAAATACTTCAAGGTCTTGCTCACCACAATTTTCTTTTTTTCCAGATAGATTTCGGTGTAGTTGTCGTCGGCCTTACAAAAATAGATGTCGGATACTTCCAGTACTTGAAAACCATCTTGTTGCGGCAAGGTTATCTTTCCTTCTGCACGAACAGGCTTTGCTTGCAGTACCTGTCCTTCCAGTGCATTTTCCTTTTCCTTGATGGCCCTTACATAGTCAACCGCCTTGATCAACTCATCAATATTGATGGGTTTCATCAAATAATAAGCGGCGTGGTGGTTCAGGGCATCCATGGCGTATTGATTATAGGCCGTTACAAAAACAGTCTCAAAGTTACGCTCGGGTATCTGGTCCAATAAGTCAAAGGCATTGCCAAAGGGCATTTCCACATCCAAAAAAACCAAATCGGGCTGATGCTTTTTAATTTGCGCCAATCCCTCCTCAATGGTACCACCTTCACCAAGCAAGGTGACCTTTTCGCAATACTTGGCCAAATAGCTCCGAAGGATTTCCCTGCTGTTGGCTTCATCTTCTACAATTACCGCTTTCAGTTCCATCATTGTTTTTTGAGTTTTAGCGACACCCGCGTCCCTGTTTGGTCCTTGTGCAAATCGGAAATGGATACCTCAACCCGATTTTTGTACATATCGTTCAAGATCTGTATTCGTTTTTTGATGTTCCCCATCCCTTTTGAATTCTGCTTTTTTTGATTGCTGGTCTTCAGCTCTGCAGACTTTTTTCTACCAATGCCGTCATCTTCGATACAGATTTCGAGCATGTCGGCGGTAATCTGCCTGACCTTAATTTTTAAAAATCCCTTCTCTTCTTTGTAGCGCAATCCATGCCAAATGGCATTCTCGATATAAGGTTGCAACAACATCGGCGGAATCTGAAATGCATCCACATCCACTTCTTGGTCTACTTCAATATCATAATCGAACTTATCGGAAAATCTGGAATGTTCCAACTTCACATACAAGCGCAACAGCTCCAATTCCTTGGCCAAGGGAATAAAATCCTCTTCGGAATTTTCCAGCACACTGCGCATCAAAACCGAGAACTCGCTCAAAAAACGATTGGCACTACGCTCATCGCTCTTGGCAATATAAGTGTTGACGGAATTCAACGCATTGAAAATAAAATGGGGGTTCATCTGTGTCCGAAGCGATTTGAGTGCCAACAGATTGTTCGCCAGTTTTTGCTGCCGATTACTACGATAATATAAAAATGCGGTTAGCGCCATCAAGGCTATACCGAAAATCAAGGAATAAATAATCCATTTTTGCCGTTTGCTGGTCTCCTCGTACAATTGTTGCTCCGTTACGGCCAGACTGTACTTGCTCTGACTGAGTTCACGTTCCTGCTCCAGACTGCTGATACGGTTCTGGGTATTGGCTATCTCCCGATTGAAACGGGCCGCCCTAGAGATTTCTTGCTCCTTCCGCACGTAAAGACTATCTACCACCGCTACATAATCCTGATAGGACTCCAAGGCCTTGGTGTAATCGCCTTTGTTCTTGTACACTTCGGACAATTTGCGCGTAGCGTCCTTTTGTACGACCAAATCATCATCCTTGTCGGCTTCCACAATACTTTTTTCGAGATAGGGAATGGCCTCGTCCAGTTTATCCTGGGCAATGTAGGCATTGGCAATTTTATAGTTGATACGTTGCGACGTGATGGTATCCCTGTTGCTGATGCCCTGACCTACCGAAGCTACACTGGACCTTGGCATCTGTTTCAGCTCATTCAGGTTACGCTTGCGGATTTGAATCTCGTCTTCATATCGGCTTTTTTGATTGTAGAAATCCGCCACCTTCTCACTCTCCTGTACAAAACGCTCTGGGGCCATTTTTTTGGATAGGTCCAAGGAATTCTGATAAAAGCCTTCTGCTTCCAGGGTCCTGTCTTCCACGGCAAAGGCATCCGCCAATTTGGAATTAAGGTCTATTTCCTTTGGGGAGATTTGATTTTTTTCCGCAATGAGCAGCCCCTGCTGATAATATTCTTGAGCCCTTTTAAGGTTCCCTAACTCCTTTTGGGCGTCGCCCAAGGTCTCAAAAAGTTCCACCCGTTGATAGGGCACCATGTTTTTCGTCTCTACCAGAGGCTCCAAAATAGAAACCGCACTTTCAAAATTACCATTTAGCACATAAGCCTTCCCTAGTAGTAATTTGGTCCGGTTGGATTCTTGGGCTTCCAAGGCATCCTTAAAATTAGTGATGGCCAGATCATACTGTTCATGGTACAAATAGATCTCACCCAAAAGCCTGAGGGAGGCTGAAAACTCCCTTTTATTTCCCGAACTACCCAAAGGCTCCATGGAACGGGCAATAAAATCGATACTTTTTTCCAAGTCGGTTTTCTTGTACACTTCCGCAGAATCCAAAAATCGCTGATGATCGGCAAGGTTGGTTGTTGCATTTGCGATTTCACGTTTTTGACGCGCTTGCTGCACAGCCCCGTCATACCCTTTTACCAAAATATCAATATCCTCGCCCGACTTTATCCGATGTCGCACCGTTTCCAGTTCAGGACCTTCCACAATGAGCATATCCCCAACGGAAGCCCTTATCCTGAACTCTCCCAACCCATTGGTCGTGGTGTAGGCACCCTTATCCGTGGAAATCTGAACCCCTTGAATGGGTACGCGGTTTTCCATCCCCTTTACGGAACCTTTGATGAGCAACTGACCTTGAGTATTGGTCACCTGGGACCAGGCTGAAAGGGTTGTCATCAACACCAATATGAATATGTGGATTTTCCGAAGCATAACTAAGGTAAACATACTGCTTCCCAAGCACTTTAAAAAATGTGTTGCTCCTGATTTTGGACCAAAAAGAGTCAAATTTTACGCGTTTACGAAACCAATTGTTCCATTCCCTCAATTAAAGGGAACGTTCGCTCATTCCCGGTTTTATTTGGGAAATGTTACGGATACATTTACCCCAACGTTAAAAATTATTGCATCATGAAACATATGAAACACATTGTAAGCTCAGCCCTTGTAGTACTCTTGACAGGAACAAGTTATGGCTGCAACCTAAAGGCCCATACCCAAGAAAACATCACCTTAACCACTGGGTATACGGAAGCACAGCCTAAGGAACAATACGTCAAAATTGCCTTGTTGCTGGACACCAGTAACAGCATGGACGGACTTATTAACCAAGCAAAGGCCCAATTGTGGGATATTGTGAACGAATTCACCCATGCCAAATGCGGCAATGATCTGCGACCATCGCTTCAGATTGCATTGTATGAGTATGGAAACGACAATCTTTCCTCTCAGGAAGGCTACATTAGGCAGGTTTTGGGGTTTAGCAAAGATTTGGATGAAATCTCTGAAAAGCTCTTCTCGTTGACCACCAACGGGGGTGAAGAATACTGCGGACAAGTTATCCATACGTCGTTGAAGCAATTGGATTGGGGCAAAAATGCCGATGACCTTAAAATGATCTTCATTGCAGGCAATGAGCCTTTTACCCAAGGTAAACTCAACTTTGAGGAGGCGGCCGCCAATGCCAAGGAAAAGGATGTCATCGTCAACACCATTTTTTGTGGCAACTACGAACAGGGCATTTCCACGATGTGGAAACAAGGAGCCATCCTTACCGGTGGGGAATATATGGCCATCGATCACAATCGCCAAGTAGTGCATATTGCCACCCCATACGATGATGTGATCATCCGATTGAACTCCAAACTGAACAACACCTATGTTTCCTACGGAGCTATGGGCAGGCAGAAAAAAGAGCTTCAATCCGTGCAGGATGCCAATGCGGCAACCCTTCAGGAGGATGTTATAGTAAAACGTGCCGTAAGCAAGAGTTCCAGATTGTACAAAAATTCCCAATGGGACTTGGTAGATGCTGCTGAAGCGGATGCGACCGTCATTTCGGAACTGGAGGATGAAGAGCTTCCAGCAGAGCTTCAAGGAAAATCCGAAAAGGAGATTAAGGCTTACATCAATCAAAAGAAGACAGAACGGGAAGACATCCAAAAACAAATTCAGGAGGTCAATGCCAAACGCGAAGCATACATTGCCAAAAATCAAAAAGAAGAAATGGGAGAGCTGGAAAATGCCATGCTATCCGCCATCAAGGCTCAGGCTTCCAAGAAAAATTACAGGTGGGACAACTAGATTGACTTGCTAACAGATTGGTATCAAATCGAGCGCAGTCGAGTTGCCTATTCAGTTCTCGACTGCGCTCGAACTGACATTAGACGATAGCTCTTCTAATTGTTGGCGGCGGGACAGTAACAATCGTAACGCTTGCCTTGATCACTCTGCCCAAAGTCGTATCCCAAGGTAATTTGATGGAATCCACCATTATCAAAGCGGATATCGCCGGATTGGTACGAATAGTTGTAAGAGAACATAAATCGGTTCACATTAACCCCTACAATCGGTGTAAACAACTGCAAGCGCTGCTCACCAAAGTTGCCATTGGTTTGAAATTGTGCACCATCAAAACTGCGGCGGTACGATAGACCCGCCCATACGGTACCAAAACTAACATCACGGTACACCTTTGCATTCAAATCCACCGTTTTTTCGCGGGTAAATTCAGTCATCTGAAACAGTATGGAAGGTTCAATTCTGGTCTTATTGCCAAAAACATAACCTACCGAAAAAAGATAGCGTCGTAAATTATCGAACTCGGCCAAGGTATATAAATCGCGGCCACTGCCCAAAACGTTCAGAATTGCGGCATGGGCATAAAACTCAAATAAGTTATACGAAACGCCAAGGTCCATATTAAAATAACTGGCCGTATTTTTTACACCAGTCACCACTGGGTCGGGAATTACCGATCTGAACTCTGTTTCGTCCAAACTGCTCAGTATCACTCCAGCACTCAAACCAAAGGATAATTGGTTGAGCGTCCTAAAATCATCGCCCAACTGCAGATGGTGTGCATAAGTGGCCTTGAATCCCGTTTGCGAGTGATAACCATTGGAATCGTTAAAAAGAATACCTCCAATACCACTGCGCTCGCCCACCCTGGAATTGATATTGAGTGTTTGCAAATTCGGAGCTTCGTCCACATTGAACCACTGTTTCCTTGCCGTAAGTCGAATCTTGGTGCCCTCGGCAATACCCGCCATGGATGGATAAACGAGATAATAGTTGTCCGCCAAATAATCGAAATATACGGGGATTCCCTCCTGTGCCCTAATGGTAGACCCAAAACAGAGGATAATTATAATTGAGGTTAAGATACGTCTCATGTGACGATTGGGGCTAAATGGTTGTTGAATACAATAAAACAATAAGATAACGGAAAGCACCGTACATTATTATAATATTTTGCTGCGCATTCCAACTATTGGTATTTTTGCATAAAAGATAACAGATGAAAGAGTTCAATATTACGGTTGTCCCCACCAACAACCCGAAGATAATCAAAATGGAAGCCAACCATTTTTTGGTGAAGGGCAACTATGAATATAAAAACATAGATGAGGCAAAAGATTCGCCTCTGGCCCAGCAGTTGTTCTATCTCCCGTTTATCAAAACGGTGTACATCGCCAGCAATTTTGTGGCCTTGGAACGATTTGACATTGTGGAGTGGGACGATGTAAAGGACGAGGTGGCCCAACAATTGGTGGAGTACCTCAATGCAGGGGAACCTATCGTAAACGAGGTGGACGTAAAGAAAAAACAACCCATCACCGTATATGCGGAGGTTACGCCAAACCCCGCCGTGATGAAATTCGTTTCCAACAAGCGTATTGTTCCCTCTACCTACGAGTTCAAAAATATTGATGATGCGAAGGACTCTCCCTTGGCCAAAGAGCTTTTCCACCTGCCCTTTGTGAAAGAGGTGTTCATGGACGAAAATTATGTGTCGGTCACCAAATACGAAGTAGCCGATTGGGAAGAAATCAATATGCAACTTCGTGAGTTCATCAGGGATTACTTGGCCGATGGCAAGGAAGTAGTGACCGCCGAGGCCATTCAAAAAAGTAGGGAAACGGTAGAACAAAAGAACACCCAGACCCCGTATGATGATACCTCACAGCAGATCATTGACATTTTGGAGGAATATGTAAAACCTGCCGTGGCCAGCGACGGTGGAAACATCCTTTTCCAATCCTACGAGGAGCAGAGCGGAACAGTGAGCGTTATCCTTCAGGGGGCATGCAGTGGTTGTCCATCATCCACTTTCACCCTCAAAAACGGTATCGAAACCATGTTGAAGAACATGATGGGTGAAAAAATCAAGGAAGTAGTGGCCCTAAACGGTTAATTTCCCTGCCTGAACTGCCATATTCCGTTCAATTTTTCCTATCTTAAAGGGAATCTAAAAAATAAACAGACCATGGCAGTTTTAAAAGTTATTGAAGTATTGGCCAACTCCAGCAAAAGCTGGGAAGATGCAACCAACAAAGCGTTGGAGCAGGCCTCCAAATCAGTCAAAAACATTCGTTCCATCTACATTAACGAGCAAAGTGCTACGGTGAAGGATGGAAAGATTGACGACTACAGGGTGAACGTAAAAATCACCTTTGAAGTTCAATAATTGCATCGAAGCAAGGAAAATGCGTCCGTTGTGGACGCATTTTTTTATGCGCAAAAATGTCCACATGATGAAAAAAGTTCTTTCCTTCATACTTGTTGGAACCACAGTAATCAGCTGTAAACCAAAATCAGAAAAAGTGAGCCACGAACATACCAATGCCCTTATTCACGAGACCAGTCCGTATTTGCTGCAACATGCGCACAATCCCGTCAATTGGGAAGCATGGCATCCCGAGGTCCTGCAAAGGGCCCAAAAAGAGGATAAATTATTATTGATAAGCATCGGTTACGCCGCTTGCCACTGGTGCCATGTTATGGAAAAAGAATGCTTTGAGGACGAGGAAGTGGCCAAGGTGATGAACGAGCACTTCATTAATATAAAAATAGACCGGGAAGAACGTCCCGATGTGGACCAAATCTATATGGATGCCATACAGATGATATCCGGTCAGGGGGGATGGCCGCTCAATATAGTGGCGCTACCTGATGGCAGACCCTTTTGGGGCGCCACCTATGTGCCAAAGGAAAATTGGATAAAGTCCTTGGAACAATTGGCAGAACTTTACAAAACGGACAAACCCAGAATTACAGGGTATGCAGCCGACCTGGCCAATGGGCTGAATGCCATCAATCTGGTGGAAACGGATACCGACAGTGAACGATATTCCCTAGAACAGCTGGACACAGCCGTACAGCATTGGACCCAATATTTTGACACCTTTTTGGGTGGGCATAAACGTGCCCCAAAATTTATGATGCCCAATAATTGGGACTTTTTGCTGCATTACGCCAGCACGGCGCAAAAGCCCGAAATCATGGAGTTTGTGGATACCACTCTGACCCGAATGGCCTATGGCGGAATTTATGACCATGTGGGCGGTGGTTTTTCCAGATATGCTGTAGATGTAAAATGGCATGTGCCCCATTTTGAAAAAATGCTGTACGACAACGGTCAGCTGTTGAGTCTATATGCCAAAGCATATGCCGCCACCAAAAACGAACTGTACAAGGAGGTGGTCATCGGAACCTTGGATTTTGTGCAAGAGGAGCTTTTGGACTCCAGTGGCGGATTCTATTCTTCGTTGGATGCAGATAGCCTAGATGAGAATGGCAATCTGGAAGAAGGCGCCTTTTATGTTTGGACCGAGGCCGAACTCATGGAACTATTGGGTAAGAATTATGACCTCTTTAAGGATTATTTCAACATCAATTCCTATGGACATTGGGAAGCGGACAACTATGTTTTGATACGGGACAAAAACGATGTTGAGATTGCAGAAAAGTACAATATCAGCCTGTCAGAATTAAAGTCCACCATAAAAGAGAGCCTTGCCGTTCTGAAAAAGGAAAGAGACAAAAGGCCCAAACCCCGTTTGGATGACAAAATCCTGACCTCATGGAACGGATTGATGCTGAAAGGACTCGTGGATGCTTATCGCTATTTGGGCGAAGAAGCCTATTTGGAGCTTGCCCTAGAAAATGCAGCGTTCCTCCAGCGGGAAATGATAAAGGATGACAATTCCCTTTTTAGAAATCACAAAGAAGGGAAAAGCAGCATCAATGCCTTTTTGGATGATTATGCAGCGGTAATAGAAGCATTTGTGTCATTGTACGAGGTGACTTTTGACGAGAAATGGCTGAATATTTCCAAACAACTCCTTGATTATACCAAAGAGCACTTTTTTGACAAAACCTCGGGCATGTTCTTTTACACTTCGGATCAAGACCAATCGCTTATCCGAAGGACCATCGAAGTGGACGATAATGTCATATCCTCCTCCAACTCCATGATGGCCATCAATCTGTTTAAGCTACATAAACTTTACCCAGATGAAGGCTACGGTGACCTGTCCGAACAAATGGTAAAGAACGTACAAAAGGACTTTGATAAAAGGGCGCAAGGTTTTTCCAACTGGCTACATCTGGTACTTTTCCAAAACCAGCGTTTTTATGAAATAGCAGTGATTGGTGAAGATTCTAAAGCCATGGGACGAGAGCTCGCCAAAGCCTACTTGCCCCAGAGCATTCTGGTTGGGTCTAAGGGTGAAGGCAATCTGGAATTGTTGAAAAACAGGGAAGTACCCGGAAAAACGCTTACCTACATCTGTATCGAAGGAGCTTGTAAACTCCCTGTGGATAGCGCAGGCAAGGCTTTGGAACAATTATAAAAGGGCATTAACATTAACAATTGTTTAAAAACCTTTTCTTTTATTTCAGTTGAATATTAACTACGTTACCATTTAAACAAAAAACCATAATGGAAGAACTAGACAATTATCAAGATTACATTGATCAGGCCATGGATTGGGCCATAAGCATTTTACCAAGTCTTATAACGGCTATCATTACCTTTTTTATAGGTCTTTGGGTCATCAAATTTTTCAATCGAATGGTCCGTCGCTTTTTTGCAAAAAAGGATTATGACGAAACCTTGGAGTCCTTTTTACAGAGTTTCATCAGCATTCTTCTAAAGGCATTGCTCTTTGTGTTGGTGATTACCCAATTGGGCGTTAAAACGTCATCCTTGGTCGCTATCGTTGGTGCCGCAGGTTTGGCTATTGGTCTGGCCTTGCAAGGTTCACTGGCCAATTTTGCGGGAGGAGTGCTCATTCTCATCTTTAAACCATTCAAGGTGGGTGATTGGATATCTGCCCAAGGTGTAGATGGTTCAGTCAAGGAAATATCTATTTTCAACACCAAACTGAGCACGTTCGGCAACCAGATTGCCATTATCCCCAACGGACAGCTGTCCAATGGAAACATCGTCAACTACAATATGGAAGATACCCGCAGGGACAAAATTGATGTGGGCATCGGTTACGGGTCCAATATTAAGGAAGCCAAAGAAATATTATTGAAAATCTGTGCGGACAACCCGAACATCAATACCGAGCCAGCACCAGAAGTTTACGTGGGTGCATTGGCCGATAGTTCGGTAAACCTTACGCTACGTTTTTGGGCCAACAACGATGTGTTCTGGCCAGCACATTTTGATGTAATCGAACAGACGAAATTCCGTTTTGACGCAGCAGGAATCGAAATTCCATTCCCGCAACGGGTTATGCACAAAGCTATGGAGGATTAATTTTTCTTCTTTTGCTGAAGTACAAAGTCCTTGAGATAGTAAGGTTCAAAATAAGCCACATCCTCAAATTGTTTCGACTTGAACTTCTCAAAAGCTATAGCGGCCATCTCCTTGGCAGATGGCACCACATCAGGTTGAAAGATAAAATTGGGGTGTTGCAAGACACCCCTACATTTTTCCGCTCCGCTGCCAACCAGATAGACCCTTTTTTCGCCAACATATTCGGCAAATGAAGCCTCATCGATAATCTCGGCGCGAGTCTCCCGTACTTCCCTGTACTGATGATCGTAAACGCAGGAATACACTTCCATTCGCCTAGCATCCAGCGCAGAAATCACCAATTCACCCGGCTCCAAATCCATTTGACAGGCTATATTTTGCAGTGTGGGGGTCGAAATCAGGGGTAGGTCCAAGGAAAAACAAAGGCCTTTGGCCGCCGATACGCCAATCCGCAACCCAGTATAGGAACCAGGCCCTTTGCTTACCGCTACGGCATCAAGGTCCGTAAACGACAAAGAAGCCTCTTTCAAGGCTTCTTTTATGAATACGTGCAATTGCTCTGAATGTGAATAGTTCACCGCGTTGTTCTCCTTTAGGACGACAATTTGGTCATCCTTGGAAATGCCCACGGAGCAATTGGTGGTCGCTGTTTCTAAATGTAATAGTATGGCCATAGCGGCCACAAAGATACTAGTTTAATGATATCGGCATACCAAAGTAGAACTCCAATATCTTCAATCGGAAGATATAATCGTACTTGCTACGGATAACATTGGCGCGCGCATCGTCCAATCGGGCTTGGGCCTGACCAAAGTCAAAAGCGTTCAAAAGTCCTACATCAAATCGGTCCTTGGAATATTGGTACGCCACTTCACGTGCCTCGAGGGTCTTCTGTGCCGCCTCGTAAGACTTAGAAAAAGTCTTTACATCAACATACGCCTGATTGATGGCTGTTTCCAGTTCCAGTTTTGTGGATTCCATTTGCAATTGGGCTCGGTCCAAATCGATTTTCGCACGTTTTACATTGTTCCGTGTGCTCCAACCATTAAAGATCGGTATGTTCAACTGCGCCCCGTACGATATACCATCGTTGATCCACAACTGGTCGATAAAACCAACGAACTCTCCAGTGATAATATCTCTGTTCTGATCGGAATACCTGGTGTTATAGTTAAAGAATGCCCCAATCGTTGGATAGTAAGCACCTTTGGCAATTTGCACGTCCTTTTCCGCAACTTCAATGTTCGCCTCAGCCAATTTGATATCATTTCTGAATTCAAGGGCTTTCGCAAAAATGGATTTTGGGGAATTGGAGAGTATGTCCGAAGGTGGAACCTCGAATGACTCATCGGCCACATCGAAGTTGTCATAATCGGTAATCTGCAGTAGCTGGGCCAAATTGATTTTGGAAATTGTAACCAAGGCCTCATTGTTGATGATTTGCTGCTCTTGACTTGCTGCCGTCGCCTCAATTTCCAACAAATCCCCTCTTGGCACCACTCCAGATTCAACCAACTCCTTGGTTCGCTTCATATCTTGTTCAGTTACCTTGTATTGTGCTTCCGAAACTTTGAGGGCCTCCTTATTGCTTATGACCTGCAAATACGCATTGGCCACGTTCAATCGAATATCGTCCTTAAGATCGTCCAAACGATATTGATTGGATATCGCGTTCAGCTTTGCTCGATTGATTCGGTTAAAGTTTCGCAAACCGTCAAATAGCGTTACCTGCGAAGTAATGTTGGCGGACGAAGAAAGTATGGTCCCGGTAACCAACTGGTTGGTCGTAGGATCCAAAATAAGACCCGTATTTCCCGAAAGATTGGTATTGGCACTTAAACTGGGCAATAAATTTCCCAATGCATCGGATTTATCAATTTGGGCATTTTCCAAATCCAGCTCAAACTGCTCAACGGTTAGGTTGTTCTCAACAGCGTACGTGACACATTCTTCCAATGTCCATTTCTTGACTTGTGCGCTTGTTGAAAAAACGGCACAAAAAAATAGTAGTATTGAAATTTTTGATTTCATTCGTTTTTTGATTTTGCTCATTATTGTTACGGTTGGCCTATCTTATTCTTCGTCAGATCGCTTCTCCAACTTGTTCCAAACTTTTATTTTGTCCTCCTCGGTGATTCCTGAAACAATCTCCACGTCGATACCGTCACTTACGCCCAACTCTAGGTCCCTGCGTTCAAATTCGTTCTCGGCCACTTGAACTTCCACATAAGGTTTCTCGGTTTCCTTATCGAACTGGAGCAATGCCTCTTTTATGGACAGTACGTCCTTCTTCTCTTCCAATACAATGGAAGCGTTGGCACTATACCCTGCCCTTACATACGAAGTACTATCACTTGGCTGTACATCAAGATCACCTTCAATCTTAAATTGAACGGCACCCTCTTCCTCAACACCCTTTGGGGCGATGAACTTTAGTTTGGCATCAAATTTTTGCTCTTCCAAGGCTCCTAAACTAATTTCCAAAGGCATCCCCACGCTCAACTTACCTACTTCGGCTTCGTCGACCTCTCCTTCGAAGATCATTTTGGACATATCCGCAATGGTAGCGATGGTTGTACCTTCGTTAAAGTTGTTACTTTGGATTACCTGGTCACCCTCTTTTACCGGAATCTCCAAAATAGTTCCGGATACGGTGGCCCTGATATCGGTGTTGGCACTCACTGAACCTCCCACAGATCCTTTTTTAATGATCTGATAATCGGCCTGGGCGTTTTTAAGCTCCTGCAAGGCTTGCTCGTAAGTCAGCTTTAAGTTGTTATAATCCTGATTGGAAATAACACCCTTATCAAAAAGGGTCTTGTTTCTGTCGTACTCCAACTTGGCGTTGTTAAGCGCCAACTCGGCATTACGCACCCTTCCGGCAGCTTGGTTCAAGGATTGTTCATTGGGAACTACCTTGATCACGGCAATAAGGTCGCCAGATTTTACCTGTACACCTTCTTCCAACAAAATCCTGTCTATAATTCCGGAAATTTGGGGTTTGATGTTGATCTCGTCCTCGGGAATCACTTTGCCGGTTACGATGACTTTATTTACAATATCCTTTCGTTCTGCTGTTTCGGTTTTATACAGCTCTACAGGAGTACTGTTCTGCTTTAAAAAGTAGACTACAGCGGCCAAAATACCTATGACCACTACCCCTATTAATCCGTACTTTACATACTTGTTCATTCTTGCTTATTTGATTTCGTTATTTAATTGTATTGATGATGATTATTCTTCCCTTAATGCATCTATGGGTTTAATTTTTACCGCACGGTTGGCAGGCAATAGACCAATGAGCACGCTCAGACCTACCATTAAAATAAATGATACGACAAACTGTGGCACACTGATCATGGGTTTCACGAACGGGAAATCATCCCCACTGCCAAACATGGCATTCAAAATGGACAATATCCCTACTGCGATGGCAAAACCGACAAGGCCTGCAAATGCGGTCAATACGATGGCCTCGACAACAATCTGGCGTTTCACGATGACCGGGGTTGCGCCCAAGGCCCTACGCACCCCAATTTCTTGGGTACGCTCTTTTACCGTAATCAAAAGGATATTACTGATGGCGATGACTCCCGCAAGTAGGGTAAAAATCCCTACGAAAAACGAGAATCCTTTGAGTACCATGGTAAACCCGGTGATGTTATTGAATATTTCGGACATATCGAAGCTGCCTATGGCACGCTCATCATCCGGATGTATATCGTACTTGGCCTTTAATATGCTTTTGATCTGGGCTTCCACGAACGGTACGGGTGTATTCTCTTCAACGGCAATGGCCATCCATCCCATGCGATCCCCAGAATTAAAAGCCTTTTGAAAGGTGCTGAACGGGATGAACACCGCGTTCTCACCATCAATATTAATATTGTTGTTGGGTTTGTAGATCCCCACTACACTAAAATATACCCCATTGATACGGATTTCCTCTCCAATGGCCTTTTCACCCTTTTCAAAAAGGAGCTTGTACGTTTCCTCTCCAATGACACAGACTTTTTTGGAGTCCTCAATATCGGTCTGGTTCAAAAATCGACCTTCCACCAATTTCTTTTTGGTAATGTTGTCGATTTCGGGATAATCGCCGTACACCGCGGAACCGCTAGTTTGACCGTTACGATATACACTTACAGTACCCCTGTGGCTAGCCAACTCAATACGTGGGGCCAGTACTTCTATTTCAGGAATCTGCCTTTTTAGGATATCGGCATCCTCAAGTTTATATCGGATTCTTCTTCCACGTTCAAATCCTTTATAAGGTTCAGAGGTGGATTGACCCCAAACAAACAAGCTGTTCGAAGCTGTTCCAGCAAAAAGTTTGTTAAACCCGTTGCTCATCCCATTGGCTGAACCCAATAACAGCACCAAGATGATCATAGCGAAGATAACCCCCAACATGGTCAAAAAGGTCCTGAACATATTCTTGCCCAGGGTATGAAAAATTTCTATCCACAAGTCTTTATCAAATAACCACATAACTATTTATCACTTAGTGCAACAATGGGTTTAACATTCGCGGCCTTCATTGCCGGCAACAAGCCAGCCAATACTCCTGCAATGATCAATATGATGGTCGCAGTGACCACCACCGAAAGGCTTACGGATGGATTGCTGAAAGCAGGTGTCTGAATCGCTGGTCCTACCGCGGCCAGAATCATCCACGCAAAAGCCAATCCCACGAAACCAGAGATGGCCGTGATGAAAACAGATTCCAACAACACCAAATTTATAATTTGACGCGGCCTGGCTCCCAGGGCCTTTCGCACCCCGATTTCCTTGGTCCGTTCCTTAATGGTAAATACCATAATGTTACCGATACCTACGATTCCAGCAACCAAGATGAGAAACCCTACACCAATACCGATACCTTTGAGTACTGCGGTAAAACTGCTGATGTTATCAAAAGCTTCAGCGTAGTTCCAAACATAAAGTCCGGCTTGGTCTTCAGGGGAAATTTTATAACGGCGTTTCATTAAGATTTCCAATCGCTCTGAAAACTCCAAGGCTTCCGAAAGGTCGTAATTTGGGTTGTACGTTAGAGCGATGGCATTGATATCGTTGGTGTTTCCGTAAATACGTTGGTACGTACTCACAGGTGCATAAATTCTTCTTTCTGCATTATCGTCTCCATCATCCGTAAAGATTCCAATGACCCTAAAGGGCAATCCATTGAATTCCACAAATTTGCCCAAAGGTTCTTCGTCTTTGAATAAATCCTCGGCCACTTTTCTTCCGATAACGGCCACCTTAGCCTTATTGACGACGTCGGCCTCATTAATATACCTTCCGGCAATAACCAGTGTTTTTTCTATAGCTTGATGATCGGGATGTGTTGCTTGGACGGAATACGACCCTGTCTCTGCTTTGTACCGTGCTGTTGCATTGGCGTAGTACCTTGCACTGATGTATTCTATGTCGTTTGGAAAGCTTTGTTTAATGTATTCCAGATCATCATTCTTGAGCTGGATGCGTCTACCGGCTTCGAAACCACCGTATGCTTTGGATGTGGTTCCTGGGCGCACAAAAATGGAGTTAGTGGCGTCGTCATTAAACTGCCCCACAAAACCATTCTGCATTCCATTTACAGATGCAAGCAGCATCACCAAAATGAAGATGGCCCATCCCACCGAAAAACCCGTTAAAAAGGTTCTCAGCTTGTTGGTCTTTAGCGTATTGAAAATTTCCTGCCAAACGTCGCGATCAAACATACTGTCCCGCTCTTACTTGTTCTACTTTTTTATCTTCCACAATTACCCCATCCTTTAAGTGCACAATGCGTTTGCACATGTGGGCAATGTCTTCTTCGTGGGTCACCACCAAAATGGTATTCCCGTCGTCGTTGATTTTTTGGATAAGGTCCATCACCTCATAGGACGTCTTACTGTCCAAAGCACCGGTAGGCTCATCCGCCAAGAGCACTTTTGGTTCAGCGGCCATGGCGCGGGCAATGGCCACCCTTTGTTTTTGACCTCCGGAAAGCTCACTGGGCAAGTGTCCTGCCCATGGCTTAAGACCTACGCGCTCCAAATATTGCATAGCCTTTTCCTGTCGCTCCTTTCTAGGTACCTTTTGGTAATACAGCGGAAGGGCAACGTTCTCCAAAGCACTCTTATAGTTGATCAGGTTAAAGGATTGGAAAATAAAGCCCAAGAATTTGTTTCGGTATTGGGCCGCTTTGGTCTCACTCAGGTTTTTGATTGGCACGCCATCCAGGGTGTACTCCCCCGAATCGGCTCCATCCAACATTCCCAAAATATTCAACAAAGTGGATTTTCCTGATCCCGAAGATCCCATAATGGCCACAAGTTCACCTTCCTCTACTTTAAAATTGATACCCTTTAAAACATGAAGGGAATTGCTTCCCATTTTATAAGATTTATGAAGATCTTTGATTTCTATCATGATTGATGATGTTAGCTATCTTACGTTTACCTCTGCATGTAAGACAGTATAGTTGTTAAAATGTTACAAGATTTTTTACTTTTTTTTCCGAAGGGGTGGATTTATTGCCCTATTCCTTGGCCAAAGCGTTCCACACCTTGACTTTGTCATTGGCTTCCAAACCTGACTTGACCTCTACAAAGATACCATCGCTAACGCCAAGTTCCACATCTTTCCTTTCAAATTGCTGGTCGGCTGTTTCCACTTCAACAAACGGTTTTTTGGTCTCATCATCAAATTGTACCAAGGCCTCCTTTACGGCCAATACGCTATCGGCCCTTGCCAAAATAATCGAAGCATTCGCACTGAGCCCTGCGCGAATAAAAACGGTATCGTTCTTTTTTAAGGTTCCCTTGATCTCAAATTGAATGGCCCCGTTTTCCTGCTTGCCTTTAGGGGCAATGTAGTCAAGAACTGCATTGAATACCCTATTCTCAATGGCACCCACTGTAATTTCCAAAGGAAGGTCCTCCTTGATTTTTCCGACCTCCGATTCGTCAACCTTGCCTTCAAAAATCATTTTGTCGATATCGGCGATGGCGGCGATGGTGGTCCCCTCGTTGAAGGTATTGCTCTCAATGACCTGATTACCCACTTCCACGGGAACTTCCAAAACCATTCCGCTTACCGTAGCCCGTATCAGGGTATTGGCTGAGCTGCTCAGCCCGCTGGTAGTTCCGGTCTTCACAATATCATATCGTTGGTTGGCCGCGGCGTAGGCTTGCTTGGCCTGATCATAGGCCACTTCCGCCCTTTCCAGGTCCGCTTTCGGGATTACACCCTTGCCAAATAGGTTGGATTGGCGCTCGTAGTTCCGTTTTTGATCGTCCAGATTGATTTTGGCCTCGTTGATGGCGTTCTTCGCATCGTTTAGCGCAGAAAGATTGGGTACTACCCTGATTTTGGCCAACAGGTCCCCAGATTTTACATAATCGCCTCCTTCCACATAAATTTCCTCGATTACCCCCGAAATATTGGGCTTGATCAACACCTCTTCCAAAGGAAGGATGCTTCCCGTGGCCACAGCCTTTTTCACGATGGTTTTCTTGGAAGGTGTTTCCGTTTCATAAACCACAGGGTCCTCCGCATTTTTCTGATACAGATAGTACATGGAGCCACCGAACACTATTACGATGAGCAACAAGATGACAATGGTTACCGATTTTTTCATTTTACGTATTGTTAATTGATTGATTCTTAGTTATTATTCTGTTCGCAATGCTTCGATGGGCCGTACCCGTATGGCACTCTGCGCAGGAATGAATCCGGCAAGAAGCCCCGACACCATCAAGATGGTGAGTGCGCCGGTCACAACGCCAACACTAACACTTGGACTCATGAACATATCCACGGGCCCTACGCTATCCAAGAGCGAATTGATTCCGAAAATCACCAACGAGCCAAAAATAATGCCCACCATCCCCGAGATCAGGGTAAGGAAAATGGACTCCATCAAAATTTGTTTTTTAATGGACCAGGGTTGTTCGCCCAAGGCCCTGCGTATGCCTATTTCTTTGGTGCGCTCCTTTACCACAATGAGCATAATATTGCTCACTCCAATAATTCCTGAAAGGAGGACCATAATGCCCACAATGTAGGCCACACCCTTTAGTGCGCCAAAAAGGCTCTCCACGCGATTATATTGTTCGTACAGATCAAAATATCCCACTGCACGGGTGTCTTCCGGGTGGACTTTGTGTCGCTTTTTCATGACATCCACAATCTTGTCCTTCAATTGGGAGATGGAGCTACCATCGTTGGCCGTAATGGCCATCCAACCCACATCCTCTCCGCGGTTGAATGCCTGAGAAAAAGAGGTAAACGGAACAAAAATTTCCTTTTGGCCCTCTTCGCCCCCATCACTATTGTTCTTTTTATAGGTGCCGATGACCATAAAGTTGACCCCTTGTATCTTAATGTAGGTACCCAATGCATCTTCGTCCTTATCATAGAGGTCGTTTTTTACCCCTTGACCTATAATGGCCACTTTTCTTTTTTCCTTGATGTCGTTATAGTTGAGGAACCTGCCAGTAGTGACCGTCATGGGGTCCTGATTGATGATTTCTGGGTAATCGCCATAAACATTGAACGCTCCTGTACGGGTACCACGCACCACATTGTTGTTGCCTCCAAAACCACCCAATTGATTTCTTGGGGAAATAAACCTAAGGTTGGGGACATTATCCCGCAAGGCTTGCACATCGTCTATCTTGAACTCAAAGCTTCGCCCTTTGGGCAAGCCCTCGTAGCCCTTGGTGGTGGCACGGGTCCACATAAACATAGTGTTGGTGGCAATGTTCCCAAAATCCTGTTTGATACCATTTTCCAGACCCTTTCCGGCCGCCAATAGTACGATAAGAATAAAGATGCCCCAGCACACGCCAAAGGCCGTAAAAATGGTACGCCACACATTGGTGGTGAGCACCTCTATTATTTCACGCCATCTATCTTTGTTGAACATATTGGTTTGGATTATTCGTCCCTCAAGGATTCGATTACTTTAACTTTTGCAGCGCGGTAAGCAGGCACAAAACCGGCCAGGGTTCCCGCGACTATCAGCACAATTACGGTGGAAAAGGCCACATTGAAGTTTACGGAAGGGTTCATAATGTAGTCCACTTCGATATGGGGACCTACGAGCTCCAATAGCGCCATACTAAATATAAGTCCTCCAAAACCAGAAATTGCAGTCACAAAAATGGCTTCGTGGAGAATCATGGCGATAATGGACCATGGTTTGGCTCCCAAGGCTTTTCGTATTCCTATTTCGCGCGTTCGTTCCTTCACTACGATCATCATTATATTACTGACGCCCACGACCCCTGCGATGATGGTACATACGCCCACGAACCAGAAAAACAGCTTTATGTTGTTGGTAAGGCCGTAGTATCGTTTGGCCTCTTCCATGGCGCTCCACACTTCAATGGCCCCTGTATCATCCGGAGCAACGGTATGGGTCTGTTGTAGATATTGCTTTAGGTCGTTCTTAAAATCTACCGCCTGAGCCACCGCAGCATCAAAATTATCCACCGCAGGCAGTGTAAAGGACATATTGTTGATTCTATTGCCGCCATTAAAGGTGCGTTGCGCAGTGGTAATGGGTATGAAGATATTCTCTTCCTCCCGTTCGCGCATTTCTTTAAAGACTCCAACGATTTTAAAAGGAATGCCCGAAATATCGATAAACTCCCCAATGGGCGTCTCTACATTCCCAAAAACATCTTTCTTCACCTTGTTTCCTATGACTGCGACTTTTCCATTGGAAATTTCATCTTGGTAATTAATGAACCTTCCTTCGGCCATCTTGGCATTATCAATAAATTGAAAATCGGAGCCTACCCCTTGAATTCCATAAATCAAGGCTTCCTTTCCATAGTTCACGCTAACGCCCCGAACAAATATCCTACCAGAACTGTACTCAATATCCTCATTGAACATGGTACTGGCCTTGTCATAATTTTCATTGACTAATTGAATGCGTCTTCCCGGATTGAGTCCTTTGTATTCTTTGGAGGTAACTCCCGGCCATACCCACACACTGGTGGAGGCATCTTGTTTGAATTCGTTTTCGATACCATTGCGCATACCTTGCCCGAATCCCAAAAGGATGACCAAAATGAATATTCCGGAAGCTACGGAGAGACCGGTCAAAAAGGTGCGTAGTTTGTTCTTTCGTATGGTGTCAAATATTTCTTGCCACCGCTCCAAGTCGAACATAGGTAAGTGATTTTGATTGATGAACGCATAAGCGTATATCTATAAGACAATCAAAGTCACAAAATGTTACAGTTTAGGTTGAAATTTTGAGAAAAAGAAGAGCTAAGCTCTCATTTTACGATAAATAAAGAAGAAAAGTCCCGCTACCAATATATAAGGGACAGCCATCAAATACACGATGCCATTGTTGATACCTTCGGCTGTTTTGCCATCGGCCTCACTTTCCACAACCGCTCGACACATAGCACACTGGGCTTCCGAAACGGCAGGAAATAGCAGTATAATGAGCATTAGAATAAGGAATCGCGTTTTCATAATAGATCAATATGGATAATAAGGTGAAATCATGAGGTAGACCAAAACCCCTGTAATCGCCACATACAACCAAATAGGAAAAGTAAACTTCGCCCATTGTCTGTGGCCTTCAAAGTCATCCAAATACACTTTGGAATAGGTGATGAGCACTAACGGTATTACGGCAATGGATAGCACAATATGGGTCATCAAAATAAAATAATAGATGTATTTGATGGGGCCTTCACCGCCATAAACAGTCGATTCCGACGTCATGTGATATGCTACATACATCACCAAAAACAAGGCTGAAAGTACAATGCAGGTAGTCATCAGCTTTTGATGGGTACGTTCCCTACCATTTTTTATGGCTACGACTGCTGCAATCAAAAGGATTGCGGTCAATGCATTAATTGTTGCATAAATCGGTGGAAGAAAGGACAAGGGTTTTGCATCGGGAATCTTATATCCGAACAATAGGGCAACCACTAAGGGAATTGCAATGGAGATAACGGTAATCCACTTGTTGAACCGTTTTTCCTTTAAAGTAACTTCATCGGTCATTCTGCCAATAATTTTTTAATGTCCTCTTTTAATATGGTCATCTGCTGGGTTTCACCATCGGAGTTGACCCCCTGCTCTTCGGTAATGGTTCCACGATAGTAGATCAGTGGATTTCCAAATTCATCTTCACGTGAACGAATATACCCATTTTTGTCAACCAATGCGAACATTCCAGAGTGTTCAAAACCTCCCGGTGCCTCTTGGTCTTCGGTCGCAAAGATGTAGAACCCCTGCTGGGCCAGTTCGTATATTTTTTCTTGATCGCCCGTCATCAAATGCCAGTCCTTATCCGTGATGCCATATTTGTCGGCATAAGCGGTCAGTACCGAGGGAGTATCATATCTTGGGTTGATGGTAAACGAGGCTACCCCAAAATCTTCATTGTCCTGGAAAGTTTCTTGGAGGTCCACCAAGTTTTGGGTCATAATGGGACATATGGTGGGACAAGTGGTGAAGAAAAATTCGACCACATATACTTTACCCAGATAATCCTTATTGCTGATCAAAACGCTGTCTTGATTGTAGAACTCAAAATCGGGCACTTTTCGTTTTTCACCACTATTGATTATAAATCCTACCTCTTTGCTCTTGGAAACGCTACTCATGCGGTCGTTCTCGACCACAGTGCCTCCCTTTACCCGCTTTGTAATTTCGTACACTGCGAAAGTTCCGAAAATCAAAATGATAGCGGAAACCCAGATATACGTATACTTCTTCTTGCTATTTGATCCTGTCGGCATTGTTCTTTTTTAAGGCCAAACGATATTCTGCCAAAATAATCTTGACATCGTCGACCATTTTATTGTTCAATTCTGCTACGGAAGAGGTATCAAATCCATATTTAGTGCCTTCATCCTCATCGTCCGTTCTTCCCCTCAGCTTTAAATCTTTATCTATGATAAAGACGTATGGAGTAGATAAATCGTTATCCAGATTAATATTGCTGTTCAAAGAGTTAAAAAGGCTCTCGATTTCTGTATCGGTACCATAGGCAAAGTACCATTTATCCACATTGGAAAGTTTACCCAATTCCTCCTTTAGTGCTTCAACTTCCTCTTCTTTCCCCTCAGGTACCACCATCACCATCTGAAAATCGTTGAACTCGCCAAATCTTTTATAAATCTTTTGGTTCAGGTTGAACGCATTCCCTTGCATGGCTTCAATATCTTTACCGAAAAAACCGAGAACGGTGATTCTATCCCTCATTTTAATGTTTACATCCATTTCGGAAACATCCATCACAGTTTCCGTAAGTACCGGAAGGCGTCCAAAGTTATTCACTCCGGAGGCGAAGAAGAGATAAACCACAACGGGAAGCACAAAAAGTATCCCTAAAACTATTTTCTTTTTCATAGTATTTCAGCCCTACAAAAATAAAAAAAGACGGTTGGAAAACCGTCTTTTAAATTTGTTAAAAACTTCTTTAGAAGTCCCAAGTTATGAATCCTTCTGTGAAAACGTTATGGATGTAATCTGCTTCGAAAAGCAAAATGAATATCAAATAACAGATAAGGAATACCGGTGTCCAAACAATCACCCGTCTCAGGGAGGTTTTCTCATCCCTTAGGTGCATAAAGTCCCATGCAATGTAGTATGCCTTCACCAAGGTTAGGATAATAAATATCCAGTTCAGCAACTTCATCCCAAGGAAATAGTTGTCTGTCAAAAATTCCGGCTTAACAATACCCAATGCAACCTCGATTGCGGTAACTATGGAAAGGAAGATAAGTACGCCCCAAATCTTTTGGGTGTTCGACTTAAATTTTACCAGTCCTCTAAAAATCTCAAGTTTATGTTCGTGTGCCATGTATTGTCAATGTTTTTATACCAAGTAAAAGAATGTAAATACGAATACCCATACCAAATCCACAAAGTGCCAGTATAGTCCGACTTTCTCAACCATCTCGTAGTGGCCTCTGCGTTCGTAGGTTCCCAAAATCACATTAAAAAAGATAATTATATTGATCACTACCCCCGAAAATACGTGGAAGCCGTGGAATCCAGTGATAAAGAAAAAGAAATCGGCGAACAATCGGTGACCGTATTCGTTATGAATCAAGTTGGCGCCTTCGACCACTTGCTGGGCATTCAATATGGTTGACAAGGATTCCTTTCGGTCCAAAAGGGTTTTTTCTCCTTTTTCGTTCAATATTTCGGTACGGATAAGAATGTTGGGCGTTGCCTTAAAGCCTTCTACCACCTCATTCAAGGAATACGAAGTTTTATACCCCTCAGATTGGAACCAAATACCTTCGCTAGCTTCATGTTTCACTCTTTCCTCTGGTAAGGTCTTGGCGAAATCAGCCAATGCAGCTCGTTTTCCAGTTTCAGCATTAACAAATTGAAGGATTCTTCCTGATTTTGTCTCAAGCGCTCCGTAATCGCCTTTAATAAAAGTTGCCCATTCCCACGCCTGCGAACCAACGAAGATGGCACCACCGATAATGGTAAGGAACATATACAAAACAACGCTTTTCTGCTTCATTTTATGTCCAGCATCCACCGCCAACACCATGGTTACGGAGGACATAATCAAGATAAAGGTCATGAAGGCCACATAGTACATGGGGGCTTCAACACCGTGCAAGAACGGAAAGTGGGTAAACACCTCATCGGCAATAGGCCACTGTTCAATAAACTTAAATCTAGAGAAACCATACGCCACCAAAAACCCAGAAAAGGTCAAGGCATCCGACATGATAAAGAACCACATCATCATTTTTCCATAGCTAGCGCCCAAGGGTCTATTTCCCCCGCCCCAAACGCTTTCTTCCGTACCGGTACTTACCGTTGTATCCATAAAAAAGGTCGTTTTATTAAAACTTTCACAAATTTACATTTTTTGATGTATTGTAAAAGACAAACTTGAGTGAAAACTGTTCCATTCAAGTTTTATTTCACGAAATACATAAATAGGATTAGATATACCCAGACAAAATCCAGAAAATGCCAAAAGGTAGCTCCCAATTCCAATCCCAACATATTGCTTGGAGTATACTTTCCCCTGAGTTGTTGCACCAATACTACGGTTAGCGATATTAAACCTGCAACAACGTGTGCGATATGCACTGCTGCCAACAAAAATACGTAGGACATTTTAATGTTGCTCGTGGGACCTGTAAAGTAGTAACCGTTCTCCAGCATTTGGGAAAATCCGACAAACTGTAGGGATATAAACGCAATGCCCAACACAAATGTGGCCACCAAAAAGAGCGTTCCCATTTTTTGATTGTCCTTTGCAACCGCTTTTTTCGCCAACAAGTAGGTAATGCTGCTCAAAATAATGATTGCCGTACTGATGTAGAAAGCACTTGGTAAATCCAAGTCACTTACCCAATCTTCCCGCTTGCTGCTCACAATATAGGCACTGGTCCAACCAGCGAAGCCCATGATCAAACTCACAATACCGAACCAGAGCATCATTTTCTTTGCCCTTCTGTTCTTTTCCTTTGCTGTTCCTTGGGTTAAATCCATTATTAACTTATAAACTTATCTATTACGTATACGACTTGAATCAATGATATGTAGGTGACACTTGCCAACATCAACTTTCTTGCGGAAGCATTGTCCCGTTTTTCATATAGTTTGAAAGCGAAGAACAACATGACCAATCCTGACAACAATACAATGACTGCTGCTGGTATGGAGAGGTGCAATCGTCCTGTGAAACCAAATACGGGTATGATGGAAATCACGATCATCCAGATGGTGTACAAAATGATTTGCAAAGCGGTTCCCTTGTCCTTGTTTCCGGTGGGCAACATTTTAAATCCCGCCTGCTTGTAGTCCTCATCCAACATCCAGCCCAACGCCCAAAAATGGGGGAATTGCCAAAAGAATTGAATCATGAACAAAGTTCCCGGTTCTATACCAAAATCATCGGTGGCGGCTACCCACCCCAACATAAACGGAATGGCCCCGGGGAACGCCCCGACAAAGACTGCAAGTGGTGATTTCGTTTTTAGGGGCGTATACACACTGGTGTACAAAAAAAGTGAGATGGCGCCGAACATTGCGGTCTTTGGACTTAGTGCCAAGAGGGACAGCACCCCGAGAACGGTCATCAAAATAGCAACCAGCAGTGCTGTCCGTACCGACATACGGCCGGAGGGTATTGGCCTATTTCGGGTACGCTTCATTAAAGCATCAAGGTCCCGCTCTATAATCTGGTTATAGGCGTTGGAAGCGCCCACCATACAATAACCTCCAAACATCAATAAAAACAGGGAAAACAAATCAATCTGATAGGCCCCCAAAAGGTATCCCGCAATGGAAGAGAACACCACGCTTACGGCCAACTTGGCCTTGGTAATCTCCTTAAAATCGGAAAATAGTAAGGAAAGAGTGTTATTTTTTACGGAACCTACGGCAGATTTCATCCACATCTATATTGGCTGGCAAAGATAACGCCAGAGCCTATCTTTTGCAACCAAACCTAAAGTTTTATGATTCTTGAAGTTAATACCATAAAAAAAGCCCGAATGACATATCATCCGGGCTTTTTCCATTCCTGCCTCAACAGGAACTTGTAGTATTTTATTGCAGCTTAAAGGTAATTGGAATACTGAAAGGTACCTTTACTGGACGTCCTCTTTGCTTTCCAGGCGTCATTTTTGGCAATTTTTCAATAATTCTTCTAGCCTCAGCCTCTAAGTTCTTATCTGGTCCACGCATTCTAATGTTACCGATGCTACCATCCTTCTGAATCACGAAGATCACACTCACCCTACCTTGAACTCCCATTTCTTGGGCGATTTCTGGGTAGCGGAAGTTTTTACGGATGTGGTTCTGCATCATTTCTTGGAAACATGCTTTTTTATCCTTGGCATTCTCACAACCTGGGAAAACAGGTACGTCCTCAATTACGGCGAAGGGTACGGAGATGTCTTCTTCCACTTCTTCCACTTCAACCTCTTCGATTTCTATGACTTCTTCCTCTTGGCTTGTTTCAGTAGACTCGATTACAGTTTCTTCCACTTCCTCTTCATCCTCTACAACCTCGATAACTTCGGGGGCAGCAGGTGGCGGTGGTGGCGGTGGAGTCTTT
The DNA here is from genome assembly GCF_003992675.1 of Flagellimonas marinaquae. Lineage (GTDB taxonomy): Bacteria > Bacteroidota > Bacteroidia > Flavobacteriales > Flavobacteriaceae > Flagellimonas > Flagellimonas marinaquae. Next base: position 235,829 of record NZ_RZMZ01000016.1, on the reverse strand, counting down.
ATCTGCTCTGTCATTGGTACTTCTTCGTCCAATTGATCTTCAACATTCATCGAAATGTCGTAGTTATTGGCCTTGTCGTACTTTTTCCACTCCATGGCTCCGTAGACCAATGCCAAAACAGCAGCCAATCCTATAACAAAATATAGGGTACTGTTTCTTCCTACGTCTGCTTTCGGGTTCTTTTTTGGTTCCATCCTTTTTCTCCTTTTCTAAATTTAGTGTTTGCTAATTTAATTATTAATTGGTTAAATAAACAATTAAAATTTCCATTTTAACGGGTTTTTCTTGGAAAAAATCCACCGAATCAGTCCTATTCCTGCAAATGCTCCCAATGTATTTGCCAAAACATCGCCCAACTCAGCCATACGGTCCGTGGTCAGTGTATATTGTAAAACTTCCATAAGTATACCATATAAAATGGCCAAGACCAAAACAATCCGTATCGTCTTGATCAACCCTAGATTACCCATGGTTCTTTCCCGTAGACTCATACAGCCCACAAAGCCGAACACCAGGTAAAATATAAAGTGTGTGATTTTATCGGCATACGGAATAGTAAAACTACTGGGGTCCAAATCAATGGAAGGGAAAGAAAATAAGCTGAGTATGGTGATGACCACTACCCAGCTTATAAATAATAAGGTATATCTAGTTGTTTTAAGCACCGATCAATTCCTTATAGTCGTCGGCACTCATCAGACCGTCGACCTCCGAAGGGTCACTTATTTTTATCTTGATCATCCATCCATCACCATAAGGGTCCGTGTTCACCTTTTCAGGTTCGTCTTCCAAGGACTCATTGAACTCCACGATTTCACCACTTAGGGGCAAAAACAAATCCGAAACCGTTTTAACGGCCTCCACGGTTCCAAATACTTCCTCTTTGTCCAAAGTTTCGTCTAAAGTTTCCACTTCCACATAAACAATGTCACCCAATTCGCTTTGTGCAAAATCCGTGATTCCTACGGTCGCGGTATCTCCATCTATCTTGACCCATTCATGGTCCTTGGTGTACTTTAATTCTGATGGTATGTTCATTACTCTATTTTTGAATTAGTAGATGGGCAAATGTAACTGATTGCTGAAAGCTTTTCAAGCAAACATGAGCACAAAATACGAGAAAAATGGATTCTACCGGCAATTAGTTGCCAAAGTTGTACCGCAGGGTGAAGCCGGCATTAATGGTGGTCTGCGGAAACGCGGTGGATACAGCAAATTCCGAGAAAGCATGATCGTAAAAGAAAAGGGCGTTCAAACTTTCACTCAAAGCGTAGTCTGCGGTGAACTTTACGGACATCAACCGCTGTCCGGAAGTAATCTGGTTGTTATCGATATCCAAGTTACGGATGATGGTAATGTTATCGCGAAGCGAAACGTCCGCTTTTAGGTTCAGGTCGCCTTTGAGCCTTGTTTTTTCGCCTCCAATATTGGTCACAAACTTGACATCCTTAAAACGATATCCTAATCCTACGGTGTATTCATCTCCATTGATTTCGGTCAATAGATTGTTGTCGAAACTCAGGGACAACGTTCGGCTGGTGCGCACCTCTCCCAAGAAGCTAAAGGAATTCTGCATTTCAAAATCCACTCGTATCAAAGGACTGAACTCATCGGTCAGGACCACATTGTTGATGAGCGTTTTTGGAAGCAAGTCTCCATTTTCAGGGTCAAATGTGGTATTCTGTCGCTCCAAGTTCGTCTGGAAAGAGTTTACACTGTAGGCAGCCCGATATCCATGGCTCAATGAAAACCGCTTGAACTTCTTTTTGAACCATCGATTCTTCATCAAACCGGTGTACTTGATGTTCCAGTTGGGAATCGGTATTTCTCGAAAAGCATCCATATTTACCCGGTTCACATCCTGACCTGTATAGGCGGCAAAGAAAGCAGGCAACAAAACATCCTGCTGGGTTTTGCCGTAGCGTTCTGGGAAACCATCCTCATCCAAAGTTCCAGGCGTTTCGCCCCTATCCGAAACCAATCTATTGGCAATGGTAATCCTATTTTGTTTGAACTGCTCAAAGGTTTCCGAATCAAATTCGTCGCTCTTCCTGAATACGGTACCGATCATGACCGTTGAAATACTGAAGTTGCCCATTTCGTTGATCAACCCATCTTGTCCATTGGCCCATTCCCCAGGGCTATAGCTTTCCTGCAAGGAGCTCATAAAGTTTCTGTCCGCATTCAAATCGATGGTCAAATCCTGAGTGGGCTGTGCGGTTGCCGTGATATTGAGCTGCTTGTTGGTATTTTGCATAAACTGACGGCTGTATTCGGGGTAATTGGTCAACCATCCATTACGCGCCGCCTCGAACCTTACATCGGCTTGACTTCCGAAAACAAAGCCCAAGGTAGGTCTCGTGGTCCCAATAAAACCAATGGATTGGGTGTATCCGGGCAATACGGTTCCGCGGTTTTCACTGTAATTCACATTGACCCGTTTTACCATGGTCAACACATCCACCAAGGTATTGAAGCCTTTGTTGGTTTTTTTGGGAGCATTGTCATCCTCACCGTTGGCGGGATTTCCTGCTTTGTCCCTGCGCACCCTAGCCTGATTGGCGGTCACTTTACCGTCGCGCTTTTTTAGTCCCAAAAAGTCATACAGTCGCTGCATGCTCATGTTGGCCGTAAGGCTATGGGTACTTGCGTTTTGCACCACATTGATGTCCTCGTTGGCCACTTCGCGCAATGCATCACCACCACGCTGCCAGTCAAAATTACTGGTGTAGGTGTATTGTGCGTTAATGAAATTGAGGAACGGTATTTTGCTGAATGGCAATTCGTAATTCAACTGCATTTGTTGCGCATGCCTGTTGGGCTCGCCTACATCAAAAAATCCATCCCAAAGATCTAAGGTTTGGTCTATTCCTGAATCGGGATCATCGTCCACATTGAAGTAGTTCCGTACGATGTTATTGTTCGATGCGGTTAAATTCAACCGCAAGGATTTGGTCAAGCTATAATTAAGGGCATATTGCCAATTGAAGAGATAATTACGTTGCTGCAACAAAGGTAGTTCCAACGCTTCAACCCCAGGCTCCAATACATCACGGTATCGCTGTTGATTAAAGGAGCGGTTATAATTGGCGTTTACGGACAAACTTGTGGGCAGGGCGTTAAAGTTCAAATCCTTGAGCCATTGCCAATACTTGCCCGTGAGCACAGAATCTTTTTTGGCAAAGGGCGCTACGGGCGCCGGTTTAAAGTTGTGGTTGTACACAAACCCAGTAGTGACGTTTTGGTCCCTAAGTTCAGCTACCTCAAAATCTCGATGATCGGTTTCATTGTAGGAATAATTAAAGGTAAAGTTTTCCACATCGAAGAAATTCTCCTCGGCTTCCTCTCCCCTATTTTTTCTTACCCCGATAAGGTTGATGCTGGTCCGCTTGGTATAATCTTCCGCCTGCTCCTTGATGGTCTCTGCCTCTTCGGCGGTTGCCGCTGCCGCAATCCTATCATCCAAACGCAAATCGTCATATACCGGGTCAAATTCCGGGGTAATCAGGGTTTCCGAAATTCCATAATTGAATGGCAATTGCAGGTTCCACTTTTTGGGAAACAATTGGCCTACGTTCACGTTGGTCACCACGTCATACGAAATGGCATCTTCCAAGGCGCGTTCAATCGGGGTTTGGTCGATGGAGCCAAAACCTGAAGTGCTTCGGCTTCCAGTTGCGGTAACGTTGGCAAAATCAGCCATATTGGCGTCGAGTGCGGCCGTTGCAGCCCAACCTCCGCTATTCTGAAGACCAGCCAAACGCAATTCGTTGAACCAGACCTCGCCCCTAGCTGGAAGATCATCAATGTTCTTGACACCTACCATCATACCTCGTATGCTTCCCAACGACGGATTACCTCGAATCCCGATCCTAATCCGCCCCAGGGTGCGTGGCGCAAATTCATCGACCAGAACGGCTTCGCCATCCACAATTTCATAATAATTGATATCATCCAAAGTTTGATCGGATATCCCTTTTGACTTTACCTTGTTCAAATCACTAAGGGCAACATCTATCTCATTGACGTCGGGCCAAATTTCCTCAGCCGATGTAGAACCGAAAGGCGTAAACTGAAGCGGAAGCTCTATTTGATAAAAATTTTCCGTGAAATCGGTACCTATTCGTAAGAAACCGACCAAAGGCGTATCGCTATCGGAATAATCCGTATTGAATATTTTTTCAGCATGCATGAACATTTTTAAACGCTCATACTGGCGAACATCAATGTTGACATTTTTAAATACCCCACGGGAATCTTGGGACTCCAAATTTTCCACCACAAAGGAAAGGGACTGCTCGTTCTGGCGGATGATGGTATTGTTGTTGTTCAATTGTTCCCGGATAACACCTGGAGGCAATACGTAGGGTATGGGCTGCCTGCCAAAGTTCTCCTCAATATTCACTGTATTTACATCGGTTACCGTTGCATCATCGGAAGGGTCGTTGTCCACATCGGGTTGCAATGACCTTGTGAATGTCCTCCAATCACCGCGTACCAAATCCAAAGTGGCAAATCGCAACACCACATCATCCGAAAAGCCGGTAAGATACATCCGCATGAAGCTTATGGACCTAAAATCGGAGATTCCGCCGACGGCATCGGTGAAGTCGCTCAGCGGGATTTTATACTGTATCCATCTTCGGTTCAATTGGGTCCCGTTGGGCAAAGTTGGGGTCAAACCTTCGCGGATATCGGTCACGTACTTATCATCAACAGTGGTATTGGGTTTTATTTGGATACGATACTCGTAATAACTGTTTACGGTATTCATGGTCAAATCGCGGTCAATATCCTCCACATCGGGCAAGGTGGTGGAACCTCGATTGGTATTGGTTACGGCAACGGGTGAGTTTCCTTCCGTATTGTTGAAATCCAAATACCGCTCCAAGATGCTACCTTCCCTATTTAAATAGTAGCGATAGTTATCCAAGGCCGGGTCTTCTGCTGGGCCATTGTAGATGGCTGCCTCGGCAGTGTCATCATACCCATCCAGACCAAGGTCTTGGGCAGCCCTGTTGGTTTCATCGGCATCAAAGGCATACACCAAAGATTGGGTAGAGGGCACTTGGCCCCAAATGGTTTCTCTAGGAATCTCATTATTGGTACTGGCGGGCAAACCGTTTTCGTATTGTTTCCTGCCATCCTTAAGGATGTCCTCGGAGATATTCCCCAAATTAAGTACTAATTCACCCACATTGGCATCGGTTGTTTCCCCGTCAATGTAGGGGTCCAACACCCAAAACTGCACAAATTCCACGTTGGATTGTTCAAAATTGGTGCTGCTCAAAGGCCGCATGATACCACCCCATTTGGCGCTGGGCGTTTCCGTTTCAAAACTTGGGTTGGCGTTGTATGGTCCTTTTTGATTAGGGTAGTACACAATGTCCAATGTGCTCTGTACCTGCGTTTGTCCCTGGGCAATATCTGTTTCGGTAAAGACCTCATCTATAAAAACTCTACGGGTCGCGTTTGAGGAAATATCGTTATCGGACATTCCTGCGGGGCGTTGGTTCGTGTAAAAAATGGGGTCGATGGTGTACCAGGCCATTTTGGCCCGCTCGAAGCCCACATCGATACCGGTTCTATCATTTATAAATTCCACCGGCGGGCTCGCCAAGCTCCATCCCAAGGAAGAACGAATGTCAATCAGTGCCTGGGCTCCTTCAAAATCATCCAAATAGGTGGTCGTTTCTCCCCTAAAATCGGCATTTTTTGGTGAATTGGGTCTTAAAAAAGCTACCTCGCCCCTCAATGATAAATTGGATGGTACATCGGTATCAATGTTCGGTAATTTATTGGCCAATCTGGTTAGGAAAGGAATTTCCGTGCTAAAGTTACCATTCAGTCCAAAAATGGTATTGTTGACTGGCTCAATTCCATAGTTTGATTTTTGGGTCAAAGGACGTTCGTTCAAATTGAGGAGGGTTCCGCCCAAAACAAAGTTCTCGTTGAACTTGTGCTCCACATTCACCCCAGCAAAACGTCGGGTCTGCTGACCAAAAACGGCATTGTTCTCCACCGATATATTGATGGGTGTGTTGGACGCCTCCAAACTGGGGTCCAACAGCTGAACCGTTCCTGCCTGATAGTTGACGGTGTAGTCGATACCTTCCTGTAGTTGGCGCCCACCCGCTGTAACGGTAACAGAACCCTGCGGTACGTTGAACGCCCCAATGGGAATTCCATTATTGGATTGTGAGGTGTACCGACCCTTGATCTGGAAGCGGTTTTTTTCCGCATCCTGTAACGAGGCCGCCTTGGTCTTGGCATACATGTTACGGAACACATATTTTCGTTGGTTCGGATTGTATCCTTGATCTTCCTCTACATCATAAACCCCGCCTCCTAAACGTTCAAAAAGGTATTCCCCGAACGGTTCCACTTTGGTAAAAATGATCCGGCCCGATTGGGAATCCACGGTAATGCCTTCCACATAATCAAAAAATCCGTCCCCGCCGGCCTGCACATCGTTGTAAATGTTCAAACGGTCCAAATTGAAAACGTTGAGCAAAATCTGGTCTTCCAACCCGGATGGCCAACCTGCGTTAGGGTCAACAGGGGTGATGTAGTTTCTTGGCGTTGGATCGGAATACAGGATGTTGAGTTTAAAATCTTCCTGGCTCAATTGATAGGCTCCCGTGGAATAAATGTTTTTCATCATCAAATCCCAAATGGGATCCTGAACATTGGTAATGTTACTTTTGAGCAACTTCAATACCAATGCATTGTTTTCTATCAAATTGGAATTGGGCGGTACGGTGGTGGCGTCAACCCCACCATTGGCAAATTCCCCCACTTGGAATACCTGTCCACCAAAGGTGTACTGAAAGGCCACACCCAACACCTCATCATTGCTCAAACTTTGGCTAAGCGAGATATACCCCAATTGGGAATCGAACTCATAATCCCGTCCAGGTTCCAGCTTTCGGGCATTTTCCAAAATGGCATAATCAAATCCTTCGTTTACGCTGTACCCAGGAACATTAAAACCAGATTCTGCCGTGGCGATATCCCGTATGGCAGGCGTCAAGGCACCACTCCCAATTTGATTGGGATCATAAGCGTTGGCAGCATTCTGTGGAAGCCCTGTTGCTACGGCGGAACCATTGAAAAAGCCTGCTGGGTCGCCGTTGTTGATACCGATACGGGTATTATCGGAAAGGGCCTCTCCCAAATCTTGGATGGCCACTATATTTCTGACATTTTGCGTCTGTTGATTACGGTTGGTTACCCAAACCTCCAAGCGGGTAATCTGCACCTGGGTCTGGATAAAGGGATAGAATTCCAAGGCCCTATCGTAGTTATCACGAAAATAGTGCGCTAGGAAGAAGTGACGGTCCTCGTCATAATCCAAAGCGGTGAGGGCAAACTCGTTTACCGTACCTCCACCTTGTGCCACCACGGTATTGTTCTGGGAACGTTGTTCTGAAAAGACCGCAGTAACCGTAGTTCTTCCAAATTGAAGCTGTGTTTTCACACCAAACAAACTTTGTGCACCAGTGATCAAGGAACTGTTGAGCGGCATGTTCACGTTACCTACTTCAATTTTCCGAAGGATATCGTCCTCCGTTGGGGTATAGTCCAGTTTTACCAAATTCTGGAAATCGAATGTGGCCTCTGTGTCATAATTAGCGGTCACCTGAAGCCGTTCCCCCACTTTCCCAAGCAAACTCAAACTGATGCGCTGATCAAAGTCAAAAGAAAGGTTGGTCCGGTTTCTGGGCGAAAGCGCCGGGTTATCATTTTTTTGCCATAAGATCCCTAGGTCCATGGCCACGGACCCTTGCGGAATCACCTCGATGGTATTGCCCCCAAAAATGGTCTCAAAAAAGTTGTTGTTGACATAGAAATTGGGCAGTAGGTTTTTACGCGCTTCGTCACTTCCCGCTTTTTTGCCGGAATAGGCATCGGCCTTTTGCTTAAAATAGGCTTTCATCTGCTCCTTTTCCACCAAATCGTAGTACTGTTCTGGCGTAAGGATTACAGGGTAATTCACATTGAAATCGCCAACACTTTCCGTGTAAACATAGGTGTTGGTCTTAGGGTCGTAGGTATATTTGGCAACAATGCTATCTGGATTCTCGAGAATAAGGCGGCCGAGCTCAACTCCCGTTTTCGTGGAATCCTGAGCTTGTTCATTGGTGTCCTGTCCCAGCAAAATGGAAACGGACAGCAAACAAACAACAAAGAAAATGTACTTAAAACGTGTTGGTTTAAGTATTGGTTTTGCCCCTTTTTTCAAACTAGTTACAAATTTTTCAGCGCCAGTTTAATAATGTTCTCTACGCTTAACGAAGCATCTTGGGAAACTACCTTGTCGACTACCTTTTCGGATTGCTTTCTGGTAAATCCTAGAACCTCTAATGCAGATAACGCTTCTTCTTTATTTGTATTGTTTGATTGTTGTGAAACTTCGCCTATGTCGTACACCTTCAAAATCTTGTCCTTAAGGTCTAAGATGACACGCTGGGCCGTTTTGGCTCCAATCCCTTTTATGGACTGGATTGTGGGCACATCACCATTGGCAATGGCATCCCTAACTTCGGATGGGGACAGGGAGGACAACATAGTTCGTGCGGTACTTGCCCCGACACCCGAAACGGATATCAACAAACGGAACACCTCGCGCTCGGCTCTTTCGGCAAAACCGAACAAGGTATGCGAGTCTTCCTTGACCAATAAATCGGTATAAATGAAGATATTTTCCTCATCCTTGAGTAGAGAAAAGGTATGCAATGAAATATGCAAAAAATACCCGACTCCATTGCATTCCACAATGGCATATGTTGGATTCTTCTCTACCAGCTTCCCTCTTAAGTGGGTAATCATGGGCGGTTGATTTGGTTTTGGTTATTCTCCTTGCATTTTTGCTTTTCTTCGCTTCTCCCTTTCTTGGGCATCTATCACTGCTACTGCGGCCATATTCACCATTTCGTCCACACTGGCACCCAATTGCAGGATGTGTGCTGCACGGGTCAAGCCTACCATAATCGGTCCAATGGAATCGGCGTTGTTTAGCCCTTTCAACAATTTATAGGTAATGTTGGCCGATTCTAGGTTGGGAAACACCAAGGTGTTGACCTTTTTACCGGATATTTTGGAAAACGGGAAGTTTTTATTACTCAATTCTGGATCTAATGCAAAATCGGTTTGGATTTCGCCATCGACCACTAAATCTGGGTTCCTTTCGTGCAGAATTCTTACCGCTTCCTTCACTTTTTGGGCATTTGGATGGCTCGATGAACCAAAATTGGCATAGGAAAGCAATGCCATGACCGGGTTAAAGCCAAAGGTCTGGGCTACATTGGCAGTCATCTGGGCAATTTCTGCCAATTCCTCCGCATTGGGATCTATGTTAATGGAGGTGTCTGCCAAAAACAAGGGTCCCCTATCGGTGATCATAATATTGACCGTGCTGGCATTCTTTACATCCTTGGCCCGCCCCAATACCTCAAAAACTGGTCGGAGCACCTTGGGATACGAGCGCGAATAGCCCGAAATCATACCATCGGCATCACCTTCCTTAAGCATCATAGCACCAAAGTAATTGCGTTTACCCATGTTTACCCTGGCACTGTATTTGGTTTCGCCCTTTCTCTTTCGGAGCTCCCAGAGTTTGAGTGCATACCTCGTGCGCATTTCGCTGAATTCATCGGAACGTGGGTCAATGATCGGAACTTCGGCATCGAACTCCAACTCCTCCTTAAGTTTTTCAATGGTTGGCTTATGTCCCAATAGAATAGGAGTTGCAATTCCTTCATCGTGGACAATCTGTGCCGCTTTCATGACATCCAGAAGCTCCGCTTCGGCGAAAACAATACGTTTCGGATTGACTTTGGCCCTGTTATGGAGCAGTCGGACCACTTTGTTGTCGTTGCCCGATCTTTGGTACAGCTCTTCCTCGTACCTGTCCCAATCCTGGATGGGCAGTCTTGCCACTCCACTATCCATGGCAGCTTTGGCTACGGCTGGAGGTACGGTTGTAATCAACCGTGGATCAAAGGGTTTTGGTATGATATAATCCCTGCCGAAAGTCAATCGGGTGGTATCATAAGCGATATTTACCTGCTCTGGGACCGGTTCACGGGTCAAATCGGCCAAGGCACGTACCGCGGCCATCTTCATTTCTTCATTGATTTTGGTCGCCCTTACATCGAGTGCACCCCTAAAAATAAAGGGGAAACCCAAAACATTATTTACTTGGTTGGGATGATCGGACCGACCTGTGGCCATGATAATATCTTCTCGGGTATCCATCGCCAAATTGTATTCGATCTCTGGATTCGGGTTGGCCATGGCAAAAACGATAGGATTCTCCGCCATGGACTCAAGCATTTCTGGAGTGACAATATCCGCAATGGAAAGTCCGATGAATACGTCGGAATCCTTCATGGCGTCCTCCAAGGTATCTATTTTTCGGTGTGTGGCAAATTCTTCCTTTTCCAAAGAAAGGTTTTCCCTGTCCTTTCGGATAACCCCTTTACTATCCAACATCACAATATTCTCCGCTCTAGCTCCGAAGGATTTGTACAAGCGGGTACATGAAACTGCTGCTGCCCCAGCTCCGCTTACCACAATCTTAACGTCCTCCATTTTCTTATCCGCTATTTCCAGAGCATTCAACAAGGCCGCTGCTGAAATGATCGCGGTACCGTGCTGGTCATCGTGCATTACGGGAATATCGAGCTCTTCCTTCAAACGGCGTTCTATTTCAAAAGCCTCCGGTGCCTTTATGTCCTCTAGGTTGATGCCGCCAAAGGTGGGAGCAATGGTCTTTACGGTTTGTATGAATTGCTCCACATCGGTAGTGTCCAGCTCGATGTCGATACCATCAATGTCCGCAAAAATCTTGAAAAGCAAACTTTTACCCTCCATCACTGGTTTGGATGCTTCTGGACCTATGTTGCCCAATCCTAAAACAGCGGTTCCATTGGAGATAACCGCAACGATGTTTCCTTTCGCAGTGTATTTGTAAACATCATCCTTGTTCTTTTCGATTTCCAAACAAGGCTCCGCCACTCCGGGAGAATACGCCAATGCCAAATCCCGTTGGGTGGCATAAGGCTTGGTGGGTACAATCTTTATTTTTCCGGGTTGTGGCTTTGCGTGATACAGTAATGCTTCGCGTCTTTGCTTTTCCTTGCTCATATATTCAAAAAATGAATGGGTAAAGTTAGGGTATTCCATAGTTTTATAGGAATATCCCCAATATCAATTTTGGTCTAGATCGAAAATTCTGAAATTAATCCTGGCCCAAGGCCATTCCCATTTGATTAGGCATCCAACGGATACTCCTCTTTTGCCTTTTTTACATTGAGCCGCATGGCAAGAACCGATGCAATGACAAAACAGGTTCCTGCAAACAACATAGCGTTCACCGAATTTCCACCCAGAAGATTTTTAAAGATAGGGCCAAAAGATAGGGTCTGGATACCCATTGGGATTACAATCATCATGTTCAGAATACCCATATACACCCCTCTGCGTTCTTGGGGCACAATTTTGGAAACCATGCTGTACGGTATACCCATCATGGCGGCCCAACCTATACCGAAGAGTACCATGGGGAACAGCACATATACCGGATCTTGAATATAGGGTATAGAAAACAATGCGATTGCTGTTCCAAATAAACTGAGCGCGTACACTTTCTTACCCCCAAAACGCATGGTCAACGGCACCAATACCAAAGCAACCACTGCTGTGACCACGTTATAGGTGGTACTCATTTTAGCCGCTTGTGCTGCTGCTTCCGAGGTGTCATAACCCAAGGAAACCCTAAATAGGGGCGTAATGAATTGCCAATATACAAAAAGGGCATACCACTGAAATAGATATACAGCGGAGAGTTTCCACATAAACTTGGGCATCTCCTTTACCGCATCGGCTATTTCCACAAACGGGACCTTAAAACGTTCGGCAAATGGCAGGGCTTTATGTTTGTTGATATCTGCCAACTCCTCATCCGTAGGAGGAATTTCGGGGGTTTTTGCCACCGACCATAAAATAGTGGCTATGGAAAGGAAAGAACCTATAAAAAATGAATAGTACAACCATTTCGGCACCGCACCCTCAACCTCTTGACCTCCTCCGAACCAATCTTGGAACAGGAAGATGGAGGCATTGGCCAACAAGATACCTGCGCCTACAAAAAGGCTCTGCATTTGATACCCAATACTGAACTGTGATTCGGGCAACTTATCGCCCACAAAGGCACGATAGGGTTCCATGGCCATATTGTTCCCCACATCCAAAATCCATAATAATCCCACAGCGAACCATAGGGCTGGGCTCAATGGAAACAAGAACAGACAGATGCTGCCCATGAGGGCACCTATCAAGAAAAACGGTTTTCGCCTACCCCATTTTGGCGACCATGTTTTATCAGATATAGCACCAATAATGGGCTGGACGATTAAACCTGTAATAGGTCCTGCAATATTTAAAATGGGTAACAGTTCCTCTTCTGCACCCAAAAAGAGGAAAATGGGATTAATGGCACTTTGCTGGAGTCCAAAACTATATTGGATTCCGAGGAACCCGACATTCATGTTGAAAATTTGCCAAAAACTGAGTTTGGGCTTTTTGATTTTGATCATACTATCCCTTTAGTTGGTCTGCAATATCACCTTTGAAAAAATGTGAATCCTTCAAAAATATTGCTCAATATAGCATTTTTTATCGTTCAGAAAGCCTACTTTTTGATTTTGATTGAACCTTGGGAGCTATTCTTTTAGAAAGTCGATGTTACGCCTTAATCCGGAGAGCTTTGTTCGCTTCACTGCGGATTTCTTAAAGATTTTCTTGAACACGTCCTCGGTAATTTCCTCCCAATCCTTTTTTGTAAAGGAAAGCAAATCGGGATTCGGGTCAAATAAAGGTTCGCTGTGCGATTTGGAAAATCGGTTCCAAGGACACACATCCTGGCAAACATCGCAACCGAACATCCAGTCATCCAATTTGCCATCAAATTCCGAAGGAATTTCATTTTTAAGCTCAATGGTCAGGTAGGAGATACATTTACTGCCGTCCACCACATACGGCTGCACAATGGCTTCGGTAGGGCAAGCATCGATACAGGCCGTGCAGGTCCCGCAATGGTCGGTTACCGGAGTATCGTACTCCAATTCCAGGTCCACGATAAGCTCGGCCACAAAATAAAAGGAGCCTACTTGCTGGGTAAGGAGGTTACTGTTTTTCCCGATCCACCCCAGGCCACTTTTTGCCGCCCATGCCTTGTCCAAAACCGGAGCTGAATCCACAAAGGCCCTTCCGTGCACCTCACCTATTTCTTCTTGAATGAAATGAAGAAGGTTTTTCAATTTGTCCTTTATCACATAGTGATAATCCGTCCCATAGGCGTACTTGGAAATCTTATAGGCGTCTGGATTTTGCTGTTCCGAAGGAAAGTAGTTCAGCAAAAGGGAAATCACCGATTTGGAACCTTCGACCAATTTGGTGGGGTCCAATCGCTTATCAAAATGGTTTTCCATGTACTGCATTTCCCCGTGCATGTTCTGGTTGAGCCATTTTTCCAAACGGGGCGCTTCCTCTTCCAAAAATCCCGCTTTGGAAATACCACACGACAAAAATCCGAGACGCTTGGCCTCAGCCTTGATGAGTTGGGTATGTTTTTGGATGCTCATGACACGAAGATAGGAATAGTTTTACGCTGCCCGAACCAAAATTATTTGGTTTTGATGATGTTGTATTCCTCTTGATAATAGTCCATAATGGGTTGGAACGGCCCCAATTGGTGCTGCTCCTCGCTAAAATCATCGGAATAGGGACCATAAGGTGTAGAAACGGGCTTTTTCACCAAATCAGGGAAATCCACTTCCCGATTGGGCTTCGTTGGTCGCAACTTTTGATTGATATATCCTGCCACGTCGTATGCCTCCTCATCTGTCAAAACCGGATTATCGTATGTGGTACCGTAGGGCATGTTGCTCTTGATGAATTGTGCTGCGGTGATTACCCGCGTCATTCCCGCTCCATTGTTATACGAATCCTTGCCCCACAAAGGAGGGTATAAATAGCTACCGTCCTCTTGGGTTTGTCCTTGCCCGTCCGTACCGTGACACTCCACGCAGTTGTTTTGAAAAACAGTTTCACCGTGGTTCAAATCCACTGCCCTATTGGGGATTTCAATGGTCAAAAATCCCTGTCCTTCAATTTTTCCGTTTGATGGAACAGCCCTACCCAACCATTCCAGATAGGCCAACAATGATTTCATTTTTTCACTATCGTCAGGCATGACCCTTCCGTTCATGCTACGTTCCAAACATCCATTGATACGCTCTTCGATAGTTCCCATTTTATCCTCTCGTCCCCGATATTGGGGAAATCTTTTGACCACTCCTATCAGGGGTGCGGCATAGGGCTTTGTGCCTCCATTTAAGTGGCAACTGGCACAAGCCAGGTTATTCCCCGCAAACACCTGAGTGGAATCTGATTGCTTGGGCCCAATGTGGGCGGAGGTGTTCCTGAAAATTTCAAAGCCTTCCTTGATTTTTTGATTTTTGTCGGAATTGGAAAGATGATACACATTGTAGTCTAGATAATAGACATCATCCGGTAACTTCACATACCCCTTCGGGTGGAGTACATCACCAAATCCGATAAGTACTATGGAGAAACCTAATCCAAGCATTAAAACCATACCAATGCCCAGTTGCCAACACAACTTTTTAATTTGTTTGGCAGCGGTACTGGATGCACCCGAATGCGTCGGGTCGACATGTGAAGCGTTTCCCATGGTTCATTTCAAATCATGCTGGGTAGGTCTATACAGTAAGGTTTGGGTATTGTACAGCTTTTAGGGAATGCCTGTGCATCACTCCAAAAAACCGAACAAGCTAGAAAATTACGAAAAGATTTAAAAAAGTTACGCAGGAAGTCAAAACAATCCGCCTTGTGTGCCACCTTTCATTTTACCCAGATGTTTGTAGGCAAGTTCGGTGACCTCCCTGCCCCTTGGCGTACGCATGATAAACCCTTGTTGAATCAAAAAAGGTTCGTACACCTCTTCCAAGGTCTCGGCACTTTCGGACACTGCCGTGGCCAAGGTGGTGATTCCTACGGGGCCACCTTTGAATTTATCAATGATGGTGGTAAGTATCTTGTTGTCCATTTCATCCAAGCCGTGGGCATCCACATTGAGCGCTTTGAGACCAAACTGCGATATTTCAAGGTCAATACTGCCATTCCCTTTAATCTGGGCAAAATCGCGTACCCTTCGCAACAGGGCGTTACATATTCTGGGGGTTCCCCGGCTTCTTCCAGCAATTTCGATGGCCGCATCCGTGGTGATGGGTACTTTTAATATTTCGGCACTCCGCTCCACAATGGTAGATAACAATTCGGTGTTGTAATATTCCAAACGGCTCTGAATGCCAAAACGGGCCCTCATCGGTGCGGTAAG
This sequence comes from Flagellimonas marinaquae, assembly GCF_003992675.1. GTDB lineage: Bacteria > Bacteroidota > Bacteroidia > Flavobacteriales > Flavobacteriaceae > Flagellimonas > Flagellimonas marinaquae. The sequence goes on along the minus strand of NZ_RZMZ01000016.1, from coordinate 220,402 downwards.
CAAGCCCGAACGGGTAGTCGCCCCTATCAAGGTAAATGGACTTAGATTGATCTGTACGCTACGGGCGTTGGGACCCGTCTCGATCATAATATCAATCTTATAATCTTCCATAGCCGAGTACAGATATTCTTCCACAATGGGGCTCAACCTATGGATTTCATCAATAAAAAGGACATCACGTTCATCCAGATTGGTCAATAACCCCGCCAAATCCCCTGGTTTATCCAGTACCGGACCCGAAGTCACTTTAATGTTAACCCCAAGTTCATTAGCCAAAATATGGGCCAAGGTGGTCTTACCCAATCCAGGAGGACCATGGAACAGCGTATGGTCCAATGCTTCCCCCCTAAGGTTGGCCGCTTGCACAAACACCTTTAGGTTTTCCAATACTTGTGCCTGACCCGTAAAATCGTCAAAACTGACGGGGCGCAAAGCTCTCTCAATATCGAGCTCTTCTGGGGAAAAATTTTCTGCGGATGGATCTAGATTCTCGTTCATGCTTCAACAAATATAACTGAAAACCCTGCGACCTAAAACGATCCTGATAAAAATACACTTGGGGTGGGTTCTTTTGATTCTATGGCTTATCTTAGAAAAGGCACAAATCTATTAAGCTGCAACTATGTTGACAACCACTTATTCCGAAGGAATTCTACAATACATCCCATTTTTTTATGTCATTTGGTCGGACGACCTACTTTCGGCTTCAGAGGTATCCGTGGTCCAGAATGCCATCGAACGCGATAATTCCATCAACGCCAAGCAAAAACAACAATTAAAAAAGTGGTTGATCAAAGATAAGCCGCCAAAGGATGGTGAAATCAAGAACTGGAAGCTTACCATTGACCATTCTGAAGTAAAGCTCATTGAAAGTGATACCTACCCCCTTACTTCGCTCAGCCAACGAATAGTGGGCACTAAGGATATCAATGAGCAATTAAAGCACATTGAAGTTCATTTGGGGATACAACCCAACCATTACAACCACCTTTTTGATGTGGAAGTAGTGCACGAAAAAACTTCCGATGAGTATAAAGCCCAAGTTCTGGATGATATTTTAAAGGGAAATCATCTGGATGTCATAAATGAGTTCAGGCGATTTCTGGACCAACCTGATTTTACTTGGAAAATTCTTCGGGATAAGGATGTCTTCAGGAAAAGAGTGTTGCACCAAGTCCAGTTATTGGGCGAAGCAGGCTACGGTGCCATGGCCTACCCTAATGCCTACGGCGGAACGGGAGATATGCCTTCGTACGCAGCCATTTTTGAACACTTGATGTTTGTGGATGGCAGTTTGGCCGTTAAGTTCGGTGTGCAATTTGGGTTGTTTGGCGGAAGTATCCAAAAACTGGGAACAAAGAAGCATCACGACCGCTATTTGACGGATGCAGGCAGCACGAATTTGTTGGGATGCTTTGCCATGACGGAAACCGGTCACGGTTCCAATGTACGGGGCATTAAAACTACGGCCACCTACGAAAAAGAATCGGATAGCATCATTATTCAGACACCTGGTAAAAATGACAACAAGGAATATATCGGCAATGCGTTGCACTCCAAGATAGCCACAGTTTTCGCCCAACTGATCGTAGATGGAAAAAATGAAGGTGTCCATGCCATTTTGGTGCCGCTTAGAAATGAACAACATGAACTGCTTGAGGGCGTAACCATTGAGGACAACGGTTATAAACTGGGGCTGAACGGGGTGGACAATGGAAAAATTTGGTTCAACAGTGTGAAGGTCCCAAGGGAGAACTTGTTGGACAAATACGGAGAAATCAAGGAGGATGGCTCCTACTTTTCTTCCATTAAGAATCCGAACAAGCGGTTTTTTACGATGCTGGGGACCTTGGTCGGCGGACGTATATGCGTGGCCCGAGGCGCCTTAGGAGGCAGCAAAATGGCTCTTGCCATTGCGGTAAAACATGCCCTGAACCGCAGGCAGTTCAACGACAATGTTAAAATACAGGAAGACCTGATCATGGATTATCCCACCCATCAGATCAGACTCACGCCGGCCATTGCAGGTGCCTATGTATACCACTTTACCTTGGATGAAATGATGGAGCGCTACAGCGATGAGTCGCAACCCGACAAACGGGTCATCGAAACGCAAGTGGCTGGATTGAAGTCCATCATCACTTGGTTTGCCAACGAAACCATACAAGAATGTCGCGAGGCTTGTGGTGGAAAAGGCTATCTATTGGAAAATCGCATTGCGGACCTTAAAGGGGACGTGGATATCTTCACCACTTTTGAAGGGGACAATACCGTACTCCTTCAGTTGGCTGCCAAAGGCATCCTATCCGATTTTCGTGCTGAGTTCAACAGTGCAGGATTTGCTTCGGTCCTCAAACTTTTACAGACGCAACTTTCGGACAAATTAACGGCCATCAATCCTCTTTATTCCAACAAAGTGGATGCAGAGCATCTGTACAATCCAAAGTTTCATAAACATGCGTTCGACTATCGTACGAGAAGATTGACCTATACCTTGGCCATGCGTATTCGTAACTATATAAAAAAAGGAATACCATCCTACCAAGCATTTTTAAAGGTGCAGACCCATTTGTTGGCCTTGGGAAAAGCTTATAGCGTAGAGTTGGCCTATTCTATTTTCTGCGAACGGTATCAAAATGTGACAGATGTAAAATATCGAGGACTTTTGGAGAAATTGGGGTGCCTTTATGCTTTGGACCAAATCAATTCGGATGCACGATGGTATCTGGAGCAAGGTTATATTGGCGGTACTAAATCAAAGGCGATACGCCAACGTGTGGAGCGTTTATCCACTGAATTGAGGCCACATATCGAGGTTTTGGTGGACGGCTTCGGTATTCCCGACCATTGCCTAACCGCGCCCATTGCCCAACAGGGTTAGTCTTCCTTTTTAATCAATTGGGGTCTTCCCAAAAACTCTTCAATAGTGATTTTTGGGGAGCCATAAAGGTAGATACTGGCATCTCCTGTGGATTTAATGTTGATATCCCCAAAGGCATACACCCGAGCGCTCGCATTTCCTACCAATTCTAGAGCACATGAACTGATCTGCATGGTTTCGCCCTTGTACTTGGCGTAGTCCATAACATTCATCTGTATCTTGTCCGATGTGCCTTCCATAGCGAGGGAAGCATTCCCCTCCAAATCCACGGTTCCGGTATTGATTTGGGCATACACATACGCCTGTGCCCTTTTGTTCAAATTGATGTTCAAAGAATCTACTTCGGTGTGAAAATCACCACTGCTCGTGTCTTCCAAATTGATATCCATTACGGCCGCATTGGCCTTAATATCCATTTTGGCATTGTTGAAGCCATCCACAAACAGCTCATTGGATTCAATGACATCCTTGGAGACCATACTTCCATTTTTTACGGTGATGGCCGTTAGTTCGGTGTAATCGACTGTAATTTCCAGTTGCTTCTTGGCAGTGATGTTATAATAAGAACTGATGACCAAGGTTCCGTCTTGTACCTCAAATTTGAGGACATCAATCAGGTTGTCATCTGCTATAAGGTGGAACCCTGGACCAAATGACTTTTTTAAATTGATTTCGAGATCATCGTTCAGCACTATGGCATCAAAAGGCGGCAGTTCCTCACTAACCTGCGTGACAATGCGGCTACCCTTGATCTTGGGTTTACGTTGGGCCTGCATCCAAAGTGGAGATGCTATCAACAATAGAATAAGCAACTTTTTCATGATAGTTCGTTTCATTTATGGGGGAAATGCATTTAAAGATATACAATTCACTTCAAAAAATATCATCATAAAAAAAGCCCGTCCAATATGGAACGGGCCTTTTAAAATCTATGAATCTACATCTTAATGGTTGAGCTCTTCCTCGTTCGCTTGCAGTGGTACGTTCTGCGGCACAAAATCCTGCCCTGCAATGATGTACTCCCCATTTTCGTAGGTTTTACTGTAATCGTATGCCCAGCGGTACACGTGAGGAATTTCTCCTGGCCAGTTTCCATGGATGTGCTCCTGAGGTGTTGTCCACTCCAAGGTATTGGAACTCCAAGGGTTGACTGGTCCTCGTTTTCCGTAGAAAATACTGGAGATAAAGTTGTATACAAATACCAACTGTGCCAAACCTGCTATGATTGCAAACACGGTCATCAATACCTGCACGTTGGTCAATTCATCGAACATTGGGAAGGCCGTGTTCTCGTAGTAACGACGTGGCACCCCTGCCATACCCACAAAGTGCATCGGGAAGAATACTCCGTACGCACAGACTGCGGTTATCCAGAAGTGTACATAGCCCAAGTTCTTGTTCATCATACGACCTTGGAACATTTTGGGGAACCAATGGTATACCCCTGCGAAAAGTCCATAAAGCGCTGATATACCCATTACCAAGTGGAAGTGAGCCACTACGAAGTAGGTATCGTGCACGTTGATGTCCAAGGTACTATCCCCAAGGATAATCCCTGTAAGACCTCCTGTAATGAATGTGGAAACCAGTCCAATCGAGAACAACATCGCTGGATTCAGCTGGAGGTTACCCTTCCACAGTGTGGTGATATAGTTAAATGCTTTTACGGCTGATGGTATCGCAATCAATAGGGTGGTGAATGTAAATACCGAGCCCAAGAATGGGTTCATACCCGATACAAACATATGGTGACCCCATACGATGGTGGACAAGAAGGCAATCGCCAAAATTGAGGCGACCATCGCCCTGTATCCGAAAATTGGTTTTCTGGCGTTTGTTGACATTACTTCGGAGGTAATACCAAGGGCAGGTAACAATACAATGTATACCTCTGGGTGACCCAAGAACCAGAACAAGTGCTCATATAATACTGGTGATCCACCTTGATAGTGCAGTACCTCTCCTTGGATAAAGATATCCGACAAGAAGAAAGAGGTTCCAAAACTTCTATCCATAATCAACAATAGTGCTGCTGACAACAACACGGGGAATGAAATCACACCGATAATTGCTGTTACAAAAAACGCCCATACTGTCAATGGCAAACGGGTCATAGACATTCCTTTGGTCCTGAGGTTGATTACCGTTACGATATAGTTCAACGATCCCAACAAAGAGGATGCGATGAAGATGGCCATGGATACCAACCAAAGGGTCATACCCATCCCTGAACCTGGTTGCGCCATAGGCAATGCACTCAATGGAGGATAAATAGTCCATCCAGCTGCAGCGGGTCCGGCTTCAACGAACAAGCTGCAAATCATAATAAAGGATGAAATGAAAAACAACCAGTACGATACCATATTCAAGAATCCGGATGCCATATCCCTGGCTCCAATCTGCAATGGAATCAATAAGTTACTGAACGTACCGCTCAAACCGGCCGTTAACACAAAGAATACCATGAGGGTACCGTGGATTGTAACCAATGCCAAATAAATATCGGCATCCATTACCCCATCCGGTGCCCATTTGCCCAATACTGCTTCAAAAATGGCAAAGGACTCCCCTGGCCATGCCAATTGCATTCGAAATAATAGGGACATTGCAATTCCGATGAATCCCATAATGAGACCTGTGATAAGATATTGCTTGGCAATCATCTTATGGTCTTGACTGAAAATATATTTCGTTATGAAGGTTTCCTTATGGTGATGTCCGTGATCATCGTGATGATCATGGTGACTTTCATGAGCTTCAGACATAATCCAATTAATTTTTCGTTATTTCTTTTTTTTTGTTTTTTACTCTACCGACGCGGTTTCCATTTCCCCAGCACTAGATCCTTTCTCGGCAACCTCTGCTCCTTCTGTTTCATCTACCATCACGGTTTCCTTAAAGGTCTTTTGCTCGGCCAACCACTTGTTATACTCTTCCTCGGTCTCTACAACAATCCTCATCTGCATATTGTAGTGTGACTTACCACAAATCTTATTGCACAACAGCACGTAGTCGAACTCCCATGGGTCACTATTCGGTCTGCCTTCGGCAGCCCACTCGGCCCTAAGGGCATTGGTCCTTTTTACCTTATCCACAACATCAGGGTTCAAACGCATTTCTTCCGTGGTCACCGTAGGCGTGAACGAAAACTGGGTAATCATACCCGGAACACAGTTCATCTGTGCCCTAAAGTGCGGCATGTAAGCGGAGTGCAATACATCTTGCGACCTCATTTTAAAATTTACTTTTCTCCCTACGGGCAAATGCAGTTCCTTTACAATGATGTCGTCCTCTGCATTCGGATCGGACTCATCCAATCCAAGGACATTGGCTCTGTTGATATCAATCAACCGCACATTTGCCTCTCCAAGAACATTGTCTTCGCCACCGTATCTGGCTGTCCAGTTAAACTGCTGGGCATAGAGCTCGATAACCAACGGATCATCGTCCTCATTGATATCCATAATATTGGTCCAAGTATACAATCCCCAAAGAATCAAACCCGCCAATACAATTACTGGAATGATGGTCCAGATAAACTCCAATCTATCGTTGTCTGCGAAAAAGAGTGCTTTTCTTCCCTTTTGTCCGCGGTACTTGTAACCAAAATAGTGCAAGAGCGCTTGCGTAATGGTCTGCACAAAGAAAATAATGGCAAAGGAGACCCACATCAACTGATCGTAATCCCCGCCGTGTTCTGATGCTGCATCTGGCAAAAGCATCTTGGAATATTTGGCAAAACTGAAAATGGTGATTCCATAGATGAAAATCAAGAACGCAAACAACAGGTAGCCGTTGTTTTTGTTATCGGAATCATTAGCTATCTCAGTGCGTTCTGTTTTAGTTTGCGACAATTCAAAAATCTTGGTCATTTGCCAAATGGCTATCGCAACCAGAGCTAAAACAGTAAATGTTAATAATGCAGTCATCTTTATATCTATCTAAGACTTAAATCGTATTCTATTAATAATGAAAATGTCTACTCTCTTCAATAAACGGATTTCGTTTGGGTTGTAAAGGTGCCTTTGTCAAAGCGGTGAATACCCAGAAAACGAACAAACCACCAAAGAACAAAATACCGCCAATCTCTGGAAGACCAATGAACCACTGGTCACCAACCGTTGCAGGCATTACCATATTGAATATATCCAAATAGTGGCCAAAAAGTACTACGATACCCGTCATGATCACAAACCAGTTCACCCTTTTATAGTCGCTGTTCATCAACACCAACAATGGGAAAACAAAGTTCATTACCAACATTCCGAAGAATGGTAGCTGGTAGTCTTCAAAACGTGCGATATAATAGGTTACCTCTTCAGGAATATTGGCATACCAAATCAACATAAACTGTGAGAACCAAAGATATGTCCAGAAAATACTTATACCGAACATGAACTTGGCCAAATCGTGGATGTGGCTATCATTAACTTGCTCCAAATATCCTTTTGATTTCAGGTAAACGGTTACCATAGCTATCACGGTGATTCCTGATACGAACATACTGGCAAATACATACCATCCGAAAAGGGTACTGAACCAGTGTGGATCCAAACTCATGATCCAATCCCATGACATCATGGATTCGGTAACTAGGTAGAATACCAAGAAACCGGCCGACCATCTAAAGTTTTTCACGAAGTTGCTATTGTCATCGGCTTCATCCTGTGCCAAAGACAGTTTTCTTGAATATTGACGGTAGAAAATCCATCCACCCAAGAAAATAGCTGCCCTTATCAAAAAGAAGGTTGGATTCAAGTATCCTGCTTTACCTTGCAGCAATTCGTCGTGCGCCACAGTCTCGGCATCCATCCAAACAAACATATGGTTGAAGTGCAGTGCCGACAATAGCAAGATTACGAATACAATAATTCCACCGGGCACGAGATACGCTGTGATACCTTCCATAACTCGGAACAACAATGGGGACCAACCAGCCTGTGCGGCCCGTTGGATGGCATAAAAGGCCAATACACCCAATGAGATCATAAAGAAAAAGAAGGCTGCTACGTAAAGTGCGGACCAAGGTCTGTTTTGCAATTGGTGCAACAAATGCTCATCGTGGGAAGCATCGTGCGCCTCACCATGAGCGGCCTCACCACCATGTCCCTGCTCTTCTGCATGGCTAGCGGCAGCTTCCTCTGCATGCCCTCCACCATGGCCATCATCGTGGACTGCCACCATGGCCTTGGCTTCTTCCACGGTTGATGGGGCAGACATAAAACCAATTACAAGGAATATAAATCCAAGCCCCATGGCTATGAAAGATCCTAGTCTAAGTTTGTTTGAAAAGGTATACATAGTTTCTTCTTATCCTATTATTTTGTTAGGTCTTCCTTTAACTTCATCACGTATTCGGATACTTGCCACATTTCTTTCTCATTGGCGAACTGCGAGGCATAGGAGCCCATGGAGTTCAATCCGTAGTAAACGGTGTGGTATGTTGATCCTACTGTAATGTTTCTTGCTGCATCCGCGTAGCTGGGAACACCCAATATTTTTTCTCTTTTTACAAGGGTACCTTGCCCATCGCCTTTTACACCATGGCAAATGGCACAATAAATGGCATATAACTCTGCTCCCCTGGCCAAATTTTCCTCTTGGTTAAGGGAATCCAATGGACTGTTGTCCATCCTTGCAAGCTCCTTACCTTCCGGAGTGTTTTCGAACTCATAGGGCATGTATCCTCTGGAAATGGTTCCTTCGGCAGGCAACAGGGCCGACGTACCGTCAGGAAACAATCCACTGTCCACACCTTGGTAGGTCTCATATCCTACGGGTTCGTACATGTTTGGCATGTATTGGTAGTTTGGCCTGTTCTTATCCGCGCAGGATGCAGCGAACCAAACCAAAACCAAAACAACACTTATTTTACCTAATTGCTTCATAGTATTAAGACTCCTTTTCTGTAACTTTTACTTCCACTGCACCTGTTTCCCACAACAGATCAGCAAGTTCCTTTTCATTGTCATGTACGCCAATTTCCATCAAAAAATGGTCGTCGGTAGTACGCTTGTCAGGGTTCTCCGCTTTTTTGAAGGGCCACATTTTACTTCTTAGGTAGAATGTGATTACCATCAAGTGGGCCGCAAAGAAAACTGTAAGCTCAAACATGATGGGCACAAAGGCCGGCATGTTTTCCAAATAGCTAAAGCTTGGCTTACCTCCAATATCTTGGGGCCAATCCTCAATCATGATATAGTTCATCATAACTATGGCAACTGCCAATCCCAAACATCCATAAAGGAAAGAGGTGATGGCGATTCGAGTGTCCTCCAATCCCATAGCCTTATCTAGGCCGTGAACTGGAAAAGGAGTGTACACCTCTTCGATATGATGTCGCTCTGCCCTAACCTTTTTTACAGCATGCATCAACACATCGTCGTCGTTGTAAAGTGCTTGTATAACTTTTGATGCCATAATTATTTTTTATCGTTTAACAACTTTGCTTGACCTGCCCAATCGTCACGCTGTGCGCGGCCTGGGAACCTTCCGGTAATAGAGTCTAGCAAATCATACTCTCTTTCGGTCATTCTGGCGACCTGTGCATAGGTAAAAATGCCTATCTCGTTTAAAGTGCGCTCCATCTCTGGACCAACTCCTTTTATTTTCTTTAAATCGTCAGGGGTTTCCATGGCCGCATCAAAGGTTCCAATGGAGCTCAACAGCTCGGATACACCGACTTTATCGCCAACGGTAGGTTTTGGTTCACCCATCAACACGTCGTCCGTAATGGGCTCATCGTAACTCACCACCCTGTTCACGCCTTGCGGCATTTCGTACATTGGTTTACCAGCCTCCCTTAGTTTTTTGTATTTCTCTCCAGAAGCCTTCAAAATGGATTTTACCTCGGCCTGTGCAATTACCGGGAATGTTCTTGAATACAATAGGAACAACACGAAGAAGAATCCGATGGTTCCAATAAATATTCCAATATCCACAAAGGTTGGGGAGAACATGGTCCAAGAAGATGGCAAGTAATCCCTATGCAAGGAAGTAACGATGATCACAAAACGCTCAAACCACATCCCTATGTTCACCACAATGGAGATGAAAAATGAGAACATGATACTGGTCCTTAATTTTTTGAACCACATAAACTGGGGTGAGAACACGTTACAGGTCATCATGGCCCAATAAGCCCATGCGTAAGGTCCTGTTGCCCTGTTCAAGAAGGCATATTGCTCGTATTCCACACCGGAATACCATGCGATGAACAACTCCGTGATATAGGCACATCCAACGATGGAACCTGTTATCATGATTACGATGTTCATCAATTCTATATGCTGCACCGTAATGTAGGCTTCAAGGCTACATACCTTTCGCATGATGATCAAAAGGGTGTTCACCATGGCAAAACCAGAGAAAATCGCTCCCGCAACAAAGTAAGGCGGGAAGATGGTGGTATGCCATCCTGGGATTACCGATGTAGCAAAGTCAAAAGATACAATGGTGTGCACGGAAAGTACCAAAGGCGTGGCCAAACCAGCCAATACCAAGGAAACTTCCTCAAAACGTTGCCAATCCTTTGCGCGTCCTGTCCAACCGAAGCTCAACAAGCTATAAATTTTCTTTTGGAAAGGTTTTACGGCCCTGTCACGAATCATTGCGAAATCTGGCAACAAACCTGTCCACCAGAACACCAAGGATACGGAAAGATAGGTCGAAATCGCAAACACGTCCCAAAGCAAAGGCGAGTTAAAGTTGACCCATAGCGAACCAAATTGGTTGGGAATGGGCAATACCCAGTACGCTAGCCATGGACGACCCATGTGAATGATTGGGAACAATCCCGCTTGAACAACGGAAAAGATGGTCATCGCCTCAGCGGAGCGGTTGATCGCCATTCTCCATTTTTGACGGAAGAGCAACAATACCGCTGAAATCAGGGTACCTGCGTGACCGATACCTACCCACCAAACGAAGTTGGTAATATCCCAGGCCCAGTTTACGGTTCGGTTAAGACCCCAAACCCCAATACCTGTAGAAATGGTATAAATGATACATCCTAGACCCCAGAGGAATGCCACTAAGGCAATGGAGAAAACTATCCACCATTGTTTATTGGCCTTTCCCTCAACCGGACGGGCAATGTCCACTGTTACATCGTGGTATCCTTTGTCTCCGACCACTAAGGGCTTTCGAATAGGTGCTTCGTAATGCGACGCCATAATTTATCTTCTAGTTACTTCTTTTTTTATTGATTAAGCCTCGTTGGTGTTTCTCACTTTTACATGATAGAACACGTTCGGTTTGGTGCCCACATGCTCCAACAAATGGTACATTCTCTTATCTTCTTTCAGCTCGACCACTTTGCTATCGTGGTCATTGATGTCACCGAATACCATGGCACCATTATTACATGCTGCGGAACAGGCAGTCTGGAACTCTCCATCTTTAACGACCCTTCCATCCCTCTTGGCATCCAAGATGGTTTTTTGGGTCATTTGGATACACATGGAGCATTTTTCCATCACACCTCTGGAACGTACGTTAACATCTGGGTTGAGTACCATTTTACCCAAATCGTTGTTCATGTTGAAGTCGAACTCGTCATTGTTGTTGTACAAGAACCAGTTGAACCTACGAACTTTATACGGACAGTTGTTGGCACAGTATCTCGTACCTACACAACGGTTATAAGCCATATGATTTTGACCTTGCCTACTGTGGGAAGTGGCAGCCACCGGACATACCGTTTCACACGGTGCGTGGTTACAGTGCTGACACATTACCGGCTGGAAGGCCACCTGTGGATTGGTGGATGGGTCTTCCATCTCCCTGAAGCCACCAAGAGATCCTTTATCTCCCCAAAGGCCGTCCATTTCTTCCTTCTTCTCGTTATCTCCTTCAAAAGTATCCTCAGAAGAATAGTAACGGTCAATACGCAACCAGTGCATATCCCTGGAACGACGGATTTCCGTCTTTCCAACGACCGGCACATTGTTTTCTGCATGACATGCTATCACACAGGCACCACAACCAGTACAGGCGTTAAGGTCAATGGACAGATTAAAGTGGTGTCCTATACTTCTATCAAATTCCTCCCAAAGATCAGCATCTGGTGAAGTCACAGGAATTTCCTGATGGTTCAACGATACGTGAGGCATGGGATTCCATTCCGCGTGATCTTTGGTATTGAATATTTCAAGTGTGGTCTCCTTAATAATGTCCCCTCTACCCATAAGGGTTTTTTGGGACTGAACACAAGCAAACTCGTGTGTTCCAGAAGCCTTTTCAACGGTAACGGTTTGTACATCCGAGAAGTTGGCATACAAGGTGTATGCATTCACTCCGGTTGCCATCTCCGCTTGCATACCGGCCTTTTTACCATATCCAAAGGATAGACCCACAGTTCCTACGGCCTGACCTGGCTGAACGATAACAGGTACATTTTGCAGCACCTTACCATCAACAGTCAAGTTGACATAGCTACCGTTAAGTCCACCATCGGCAACAATGGTATTTTCAAGTCCCCAAGATTCAGCGTCCGCTTTGGAAACGGTCACATAGTTATCCCAAGACACTCTAGAAATAGGATCAGGGAATTCTTGCAACCATGGGTTGTTGGCTTGACGACCGTCACCCATTCCCACCTTGGAATAGAGTACCAATTCGGTACCAGTACTCGTGCTGTTGACCAAGGCACGGATAGCAGAAGCGATCGGAACAATTTCCGGCTGCGTCTCTTCGTCTTCGGTATTGGCAGCAGGCTCGGAAGCAGCAGCATCGTCCATCATCAAAGGTGCCTCATACACCCCATCCTGCAATGCCTTGTTCCAAGAACCACCTTGCAACACATCGGCTGCCCAAGTTTCCTTAAGGTACTCGTAATATGTTTTTTCAACGCCCATCCATGTTAAAAGAGCGGTTTGAAACTGCTTCGTATCAAACAACTCACGGATAGCCGGTTGGATCAAACTGTAATGTCCTTTCTTAAATTGTGTGTCGCCCCAAGACTCCAAATAATGTGAAGCGGCAGCAACATAAGTTGATGCTTGCGCTGTTTCATCATTGGTGTAGGCAAAATCTACAGACAAATCGACCTTTTCAAGTCCGGCCAAGAACTCCTCTGCATTGGGCAATGTATAGGCTGGATTCACTCCATCCATGATCAATGCACCAACACGCCCTGCATTCATGTGCGCCACCAATTTATTGACCTTGGCTGTGTCTCCTTGGCGCACATATTTTGGTTTTTCAGGATCAAAAGCTTCGCTGGACAGCAGTTTATTGATGGCCAATACGACGGTTTGGGCGTTTTCGTCATTAAGACCGCTCACCACAACCGCTTTTCTGCCTGCCTTCTTAATTTCAGCAGCAACCTTATCTACAGCTTCATCTACATCAGAAGTTCCTCCACCCACATTACTGCCATTCAATTTGCCATACAATTTGGCCAAGGCAATTTTTTGTTGGGTTGGGGTCATCGGATATCGCTTATCGGCGTTGGCGCCAGTCAACGACATATTCGACTCCATTTGGATATGGCGGGACATTTTACCATTCTTTGGTACACGCCCTTTGGCGTAACCTGAATCATAGCCCCCACCTTGCCAATCTCCCAAGAAATCGGCCCCGAAGGAAACAATCAAATCAGCTTTCTGAAAATCATAATCGGCCAAGGCACGCTCGCCGTAAGCTTTTTGATATGCGTTAAGTGCAGCATCTTCGGAAATGGCATCGTAGACCACATGGTTCACATTCTCTCCGTAGGCCGTCTTAAATTCCGCAATCAATTTTGTTGTAGATGGGCTCGCATAAGTTTGCGTCAAAAGCACTACTTGCTTATTGGTACCTTTCAAAGCATTTAACTTTGCCTTTACGGTAGCGTCCAATACATTCCAATCCACAGGCTCTCCATTGGCCATCGGCCCCTGAACCCTCTTGCTATCGTACAAGGTCAAAACGGAAGCCTGCACCCTGGCATTGGCTCCACCATTGACTTTGGCATCGGTATTGTTCTCAATTTTGATAGGCCTTCCTTCTCTTGTTTTTACCAAAATACTGGCAAAATCAAAACCGTCCGCGATGGTAGTGGCGTAGTAGTTGGCCACACCTGGAACAATCCTGTCCGGCTGGACAACGTAAGGGATAGACTTATTGACAGGCCCTTCGCAAGCTGCGACCGTAGCCGCGGCGGTACTGAAACCTACATATTTCAAGAAATCCCTACGGGACGTATTCGAGGCAGACAAGGTTTCCTTATCCCCCAAAAAATCATCAACGGGAATCTCTTCTGTAAACTCGTTGTTTCTTAGCGCCTCAACAATGGAATCGTTCGGATTCAACTCCGCTTCACTTTTCCAATATTTTTTGTTTGATGCCATACGATATATCTGAGATTATCTTCTTTTAATTAATAGTGACATTTTCCACATTCCAAACCGCCCATCATTGCAGCTGTAAGTTCCTCCACACCATACTTTTTGGACAATTCTTCATGAATTGCTTCATAATATTCATTGCCCTCCATCTTAACATTGGTTTCGCGGTGACAGTTGATACACCAACCCATGGTCAATGGCGCATGCTGATACATGATTTCCATCTCTTCTACTGGACCGTGGCACGTTTGACATTCAATACCTGCCACAGATACGTGCTGTGAGTGGTTAAAATATGCAAAATCGGGCAAGTTGTGGATTCTCACCCATTCTACTGGCTGGGTTTCGCCAGTATAGCTTTGATTTTCCTCATCCCATCCAACAGCTTTGTACAACTTTTTAATCTCACCGGTATAGAATTCATTGGTATACCCATTGGCCAAATCCTCAGCAGATGGACCTTCTGGGTTTCCAGTGTATTCATAAATGGATTTGTGACAGTTCATACAAACATTTAGGGATGGTATTCCGGAATGTTTCGACACCCTTGCGGATGAGTGACAGTATTTACACTCGATTTTGTTGTCCCCAGCATGGATTTTGTGGGAATAATGTATCGGCTGCACTGGGGCATAACCTTGGTCTACGCCAACCTGCATCATCCAGCCGTAAGCAAAGTAAGCACTTGCCAACAATAGGAAGACAACGCTCACCAAAACCAAAAATTGATTTTGGGCAAACGCTTTCCAAAGGGGCAGTCGCTTTTCTTTTTCCCTTTCAAGCACTACACCGTTGGCCTCCGCGATTCTGCGCAAGGTTTTGTTCACCAAGATCAACATCACAACCAACAGGCCGAACACTAGTGCCAAAGCTCCCAGTATCATCTCATTCGAGATTCCTGAACTGGAACCACCTGTACCTTCACCACCTGCAGGTGTTGCTGCAGCAGTTTGAGCAGGCGCCTTTGGCGGAGCGGCAGTATAGGCCAAAATATTATCGATGTCCTCGTTGGACAAGGTTGGGAATGCGGTCATGGCCGCCTGATTGTACTCTGCGTAAATTTTGTTGGCATACGCATCACCCGAAGCGATCATGCCAGCACTGTTCTTGATCCAAGAATAGAGCCACTCCTTATCCAAGCCTTCTTCCTCAGCGAGTCGAGTCTCCACATTGGCCAATGCAGGACCGGTCATTTTCCTGTCCAAGGCGTGACATGCAGCACAATTTTGATTAAAGAGCTGCTTCCCTTTTACAGGGTCCCCACCTGTGGCCTCCGCAGCCTGTTCGGCGGCGGGTTCAGCAGAAGCCTCGGCTTCTTCCTGCGCATAAAAAGATGATGAAAAAAATAGGAGCGATAAACCTAAAACTTTAGAAAATAAATGACGGTATAAAACCTTTTTCATATTCGTGAAATTTCTATCGAAATCTTTGGCATGATTGTTTCTATTGAGTTTGAGCGCAATAGCTTTTTACCCTACCAAGAATGAGCACAAAAGTAAGACATAAAGGTATTTTTTGAAATCTTAAGGTATTCATAACTCATAATTTATAAAGATTCTAAATAACTTCGGTTCGACTTGTTTAATCTTTAATAATCTACATTTGCAACAAGCTTACATCATTCAATATAGAAATCACATGAAAACTGCTGTATTTACTGTCATTTTACTAGGCATGGCAACCCAGATTATGGCACAGGATGGACAAGTGACCATTCAACAAGACCCAAAAATCAATGAGCTGGTAAAGCTCTATACCAAGGCCAACGCCAACACGGGATTTTATCAAATTCAGGTGGGTTTTGGCAATTACCAAAAGGCCCAAGACCTACTGAACCAAGTAGAGGTCGATTTTCCAGATTGGTATTCCAAGATAGAGTTTGAATCGCCCACTTATAGGGTTAGGCTGGGCAAGTTCAAAACAAAACTAGAGGCCGAGCGAAAGTACTTGGAGGTCCGAAAAAAATACCCGGATGCCATGCTCTTAAAACCCGAGGAAAAAGCAACGAAATCATAAAAAAACCCGCTCATTGAGCGGGTTTTTTTCTAGGAATTATATCCGTTACAGTTTTTTCTTCACTGCTACTTCTTGGAAGGCTTCTACAATATCGCCCTCCCTTATATCATTATAATTTTTGATCTGTAATCCACAGTCATATCCTTTGGATACTTCCTTGACATCGTCCTTG
This sequence comes from Flagellimonas marinaquae, assembly GCF_003992675.1. Classification (GTDB taxonomy): domain Bacteria; phylum Bacteroidota; class Bacteroidia; order Flavobacteriales; family Flavobacteriaceae; genus Flagellimonas; species Flagellimonas marinaquae. The sequence goes on along the minus strand of NZ_RZMZ01000016.1, from coordinate 204,003 downwards.
AATCGTTTCAAGGATGCCAACTCTCCGGTGTATATGACCACTCCATCACGAATCAAACGGATACGTGAGTTCCTGAAGATTTTACCACTGGTGACCATACAACCTGCAATGGTTCCAACTTTGGAAATCTTGAAGGTTTCCCGAATCTCGGCATTACCCGTGATTTCTTCTTTCATTTCGGGGGACAACATCCCTTCCATCGCATCTTTTAAGTCATTGATGGCATCGTAGATAATGGAGTAGGTCCTGATATCGATTTCCTCCTTATCCGCAATTGATCTGGCATTGCCCATAGGCCGCACATTAAATCCGATAATAATCGCATCTGAGGCACTGGCCAGCAACACGTCGGATTCGGTAATGGCACCTACCCCTTTATGGATGATGTTCACTTGGATTTCGTCCGTAGACAGCTTCTGGAAAGAATCCGTCAAGGCCTCGACAGAACCATCCACATCACCTTTAAGGATAATATTCAGCTCTTGGAAGTCACCCAAAGCGATCCTTCGTCCGATTTCATCCAATGTAATATGTCGTTGTGTTCTAACGGACTGCTCGCGCTGTAATTGAGAACGTTTGGCTGCAATCTGTTTGGCTTCGCGCTCATCTTCGAGTACATGGAACCTATCCCCTGCCTGTGGCGCCCCATCCAATCCCAAGATTGAGATAGGTGTGGACGGCCCTGCACTTTTAACGCTTTTTCCTCTTTCGTCCTGCATGGCCTTTACCTTACCACTACAAGTTCCGGCCAATACATAATCTCCTATATTCAAGGTACCTGCCTGAACCAATATAGTGGCCACGTAGCCCCTACCTTTATCCAAGAAGGCTTCCACAACGGTTCCTGTTGCCAATCGTTTTGGGTTGGCTTTCAATTCCAGTAACTCGGCTTCCAACAAAACTTTTTCCAAAAGCTCTTTGACTCCTTGTCCTGTTTTGGCAGAAATGTCGTGCGACTGTACTTTACCGCCCCAATCTTCTACCAACAAATTCATCCCAGCAAGTCCTTCCTTGATCTTATCAGGGTTGGCCGTAGGCTTGTCCACTTTATTAATGGCAAACACAATGGGCACACCAGCAGCTTGCGCATGGCTAATGGCCTCTTTGGTCTGTGGCATAATGTCATCATCAGCGGCGATTACGATAATCGCTATATCGGTAACCTGCGCACCACGGGCCCTCATTGCGGTAAACGCTTCGTGACCTGGGGTATCCAAGAAGGTTATTCGCTGTCCGTCTTCCAAAGCAACTCCGTAAGCACCAATATGCTGGGTAATTCCCCCGCTTTCTCCGGCAATTACGTTTTCCTGTCGGATGTAATCCAAAAGAGATGTTTTACCGTGGTCTACGTGCCCCATAACAGTAACAATCGGCGCACGGGACTTTAGGTCTTCCGGACTATCTTGGACCTCTTCTATGGTCTCCTCTATTTCTGCGGTAACAAATTCAACTTCGTAACCAAACTCATCAGCCACAATGGAAAGGGTCTCTGCATCCAAACGCTGGTTCATCGTAACCATAATGCCCAAGGACATACAGGCGGAGATGATCTGGGTTGTGGAAACATTCATCATGGTAGCAAGTTCATTAACGGTAACAAATTCGGTCACCTTTAGGATTTTGCTTTCCAGTTCCTGCTGTTCCAGATCCTTTTCCGTTTGTTGACGGTGCTGATCTCGTTTTTCCCTACGGTATTTGGCTCCGCGACCCTTACTGGATTTACCTTGAAGCTTTTCAAGGGTTTCCCGTACTTGTTTTTGTACTTCTTCTTCTGTAGGCTCCACTTTAGGCGCGGAAGAACGTTGTCCTTTTCTTGCCGCAGGGCCTCTATTATTTCGCGCACCACCTGCTTGCGGTCCACTCTTGACTATCCGCTTTCTGCGTTTTTTTCGATCTCCGCTATCGGATGAAGCACCCTTGTTACCCCCTTTATCTTCTACCTTTTTCTTTTTGGGCTTGTTAAACTGGGAAAGATCGATCTTATCCCCGGTAATTTTGGGCCCTGAAAGTTTTTGGTAATTCGTCTTTATCGTATCTGAAGGAGCTTCTTCCGAAGTTTCGGCAACTTCTTCTGTTTTGGGTTCTTCAGCTTTGGCAGCTGGTTTTTCTTCTTCTTTTTGAACAGGGGTTTCCTCTTTGGCTTTCTCGGGCTCAACTTTTGGAGCCTCTTCCTTGGGTTCCTCTGTTTTGGGCTTCTCTGGTTTTTTGTCCAGGTCGATTTTACCTACGGTCTTTGGTCCGGAAAGCTCTGCTTTGGCCTTAACCACTTGCTGTTCGGCCTCCTTTTTCTCCTTGGCTAACCTTCGCTCCTCCTGCTCTTTCTCCATTCGGATTCGGATGGCCTCCTTTTCCTTGCGCTTTTCCTCGCCCACTTCCTTGGAAGCGACCTTTTTGCTCCTATCTGTTTGAAACTCATCCAACAGAACCTGATACACCTCATTGGATATCTTGGTGGTAGGCCTAGCCTCTACCTCATGCCCTTCCGAAGCCAGGTAGTCGACCGCCCTATCCAGTGAAATGTTCAATTCTCTGAGAACTTTATTAAGTCGTATTGTTGGATTATCTGCCATAAATTATTTTACTTGCCCTAAATTTTCGCTGCTAATATAAGCCTAATCTTCAAATTCTTCCTTGAGGATGCGAACCACCTCTTGGATTGTTTCTTCTTCTAGATCGGTACGCTGTACCAAATCATTTACATCCTGTTCCAAAACGCTGCGTGCGGTATCCAATCCAATCTTCTTGAATTCTTCGATTACCCAGCTTTCGATTTCATCAGAAAACTCGGTCAACTCCACATCTTCCTCAACGCCTTCACGGAACACATCTATTTCATAACCAGTCAATTGACCAGCCAGTCGTATGTTATGCCCTCCCCTACCAATAGCCTTGGAAACCTCCTCTGGCTTTAGGTACACCTGGGCAGTTTTTTTCTCATCGTTCAATTTAACGGAAGACACACGGGCTGGACTCAACGCCCTTGTCACCATTAATTGTGGGTTGTTGGTCCAGTTGATAACATCGATGTTCTCATTGCCCAATTCGCGCACGATTCCATGAATCCGTGATCCCTTCATACCTACACAGGCACCAACAGGATCGATTCGGTCATCGTAAGAATCCACGGCCACTTTGGCCTTTTCTCCCGGAATACGAACTGCTTTTTTAATGGTGATCAAACCATCGAACACCTCGGGAATTTCTTGGAAGAACAATTGCTCCAAGAATTTAGGGGACGTCCTCGACATAATAATGGCCGGCTTGTTCCCTTTAAGCTCTACGCTCTCAATGATTCCACGAACGTTGTCTCCCTTGCGGAAAAAATCCGATGGAATTTGCTTTTCCTTCGGAAGGATGATTTCGTTTCCTTCATCGTCCAACAAAATTACGGCACGGTGACGGATATGGTGCACCTCAGCCGTATAAATTTCACCCTCCAGATCCTTGAATTGTTTGTAGATCGTGGTATTATCGTGCTCATGGATTTTGGAAATCAGGTTTTGGCGCAATGCCAAAATGGCCCTTCTACCCAAATCAATAAGTTTCACCTCTTCTGATACATCTTCGCCCACCTCAAAATCGGGCTCGATCTTACGGGCTTCGGACAATGAAATCTCTTCGTTGGGATCTTCTACTTCCCCATCTTCAACAACCACACGGTTTCTCCAAATCTCCAAATCCCCTTTGTCCGGGTTGATGATGATATCAAAATTGTCGTCAGAACCAAACTTTTTCTTGAGCGCACTTCGGAACACTTCTTCCAAAATCGCCATAAGGGTCACCCTGTCAATAAACTTATCGTCCTTAAATTCCGAAAAGGATTCGATGAGCGCTAGGTTTTCCATTTTCTACTACAATTAAAATTTTAATTTAACTTTTGCCTGTTGAATATCAGAAAATGCGATTTCCTGCTTTTTCTGTACTGTAACTTTTCCCTTTCCCACGGGTTTCGGCTCACGTGCCTTCCACTCCAAAGTAATACTATTTTCCGAGGCTCCCACCAATGTTCCCTCCAGCTCTCCGGAGGTGGTTCTCACCTGTAATTTTCTTCCTATATTTTTGTTGTACTGACGCGGCAATGTTAGTGGGGATGTTGCTCCTGCAGAGGTCACTTCCAAGGAAAAATCCTCTTCTTCACGGTCCAAATTGTGCTCAATGGCCCTACTTACATCCATACAATCCTGTAAACTGACGCCCTGATCTCCATCCAATACCACTTTGATACTGTTATCGGCACCTATAGTGAGGTTGACCAAGAACAAGGATGGATTTTCCTCCAAAGCCTTGTTCAGCAACATTTCCACTTTTTCCTTCAACATAAATGAAAAATAAGTAATAAAAGAGGGGACTCAAGGTCCCCTCATGAATACTTCTATATCCGTTCAGTTTTGCAAATATACAACAAATAATATCGCCCGTGCAACCCATTCCAAAACAAAAATAAGGCCGACCTCACTATTTTTCAGTCTATTACCATTTGCATGCTTCGTGATTCATCTCTTGGCCAAATCCAGGCAACCAATACATTTAAATGTTTAACACCTGATTTGGGACAGTTCACAACAAATATTTTCCATCGAATCGTTGAAACGTAAATTTATACCTTAATTATTGGAGTACATGGCCTCAACCTCTTTCTTCAACACCAAGAAGAATCATTATCCCTTAAGATGGATGCTGTTTTTCGCACTCTTTCTTTTAGGAACAACACTATCTTTTGCACAGACCACGCTTTGGAGTGAAAACTTCAACAACTATTCCAACGGTACCGAAAACGGAACAGCTACTGGGGCATCCGGCAGCACTTGGAGTACAAATCGCGGCAATAGACTATCCACCAGAAACAATGCCCTGAGAGCTCGCAACTTGGATGCGGAAGGTACATGGGAAACCAGTACCATCAACATTTCTGGATACGATGTTATCAGCATCAGTATGGATACTTGGGTAGACGATGAGGACGAAATGGATAATAGCAATGATTATTTGATAGGGGAATACCGCGTGGATGGGGGGTCTTGGCAGCAATTTGTGAATGCTTCGGGTTCTGACTCCGATCCATTGGCTCCTTCCTACTCCTTTACCATATCTGCCACAGGAAACTCCTCGTTGGAGGTGAGGGTACGCATGGATAACGACAACAATGACGAACAGTATTTTATAGATAACGTTTTGGTAGAGGGCACCTCAGGCATATGCAATGGGGAGGTTGATTTCGAGTTTTACGATGGCACACCATCTGGAAACACGGTCGATAACATTCCTACCTCAGGATTTCTGGGCTCAGGCTCTTACACTAGTTTTGATGTGGATGCCCTTCAAAACCAACAAGATCCGGGAGACTCCGACAGCTTTGGTATTCGATACAGCGGTTTTATACAAATTGATACACCCGGAACTTATACGTTTTATACCACTTCGGACGATGGCTCCAAACTATTTATCAACGGAACGGAAGTCGTGGACAATGATGGACTTCATAGCTCACAAGAACGTTCGGGAAACATTTCCTTAACTGCGGGATTGCACGACATCACCGTGTTGTTTTTTGAGAACGGTGGTGGTGAGACATTGACAGTACAATATCAAGGACCTTCCATTTCCAAACAACAAATACCATTTTCCAAACTGTACTCTACCTGTAGCGGAGGCAGCTCTGACCTTGATGGTGATGGCGTGGATGATGTAACGGATGTGGATGATGACAACGATGGCATTCTCGATACCGATGAATGTGGGGGAGCAAGCGGAAATTTTGTACAAAACGCTACCAATCTCCAGTTCTTCACAAATCCCTCCAACGCTGAGGGTAGTCCAGGTACCACCTTTGCCGCCAATGCAGTTTCCACCTATCAAGGACAGTCCGAAATATTACTACAGTTTGCCCAACCGGTACCCGTTGGAACATCGGTTAGTGTATTTGTCGGGGCAGACCCTGCTGTTTCCAGTACAGATATGCAAATACAACGCTCTTCGGCAGGTGGTGGCAACAACGGCTGGTTGGCTAGTGCCAATGGCACTACACCAGGTTCTATCCGCGAAGTCACTTTTACCGTAAACGGAAGTAGCCTACAATATATTAAGGTAATTGCGTGGCAGGTTGGCGCCAGAGTCTATGGTGCCAGTTATGGTGGCTCAGTTGACTGTACCACTGTAGATACCGATGGCGACGGTATTCCGAACTACCAAGACTTGGATAGTGACGGAGATGGCATTCCAGATAATGTGGAAGCCCAGACTTCTTTGGGTTACACAGCTCCATCAGGAAGCGATTCCAATGGCAATGGTCTTGACAATGCCTACGAGGCAAGCGGTCTATCCGCAGTTGATACGGATGGGGATGGCACACCCGACTTTATGGACACCGATAGTGATAACGACGGTTCGCCCGATACCACAGAAGCAACCTTGACACTCTCAGGTTCTGACAGTGATGGCGACGGACTTGACAATACTTTGGACGATACCACTGGATATGGTGACCCAGGAGGCACCATTGATAACCCTTTGAATACCAATGGAGGGTCCATATTGCTCCCAGATTCCGATGGGGATGTTGCCTCAGGGGGCGATTTGGATTTTAGGGACGATACTTTTGATGACAACGAACCACCTTCCATCACCGCTACCGGAAACCAGACGTTCTGCCCTGGAGATACCATACCCGTGGTTGAAACTGTGGAAATCACCGATCCAGATAGTAGCACCCTGGATGCTGTGTATGTTCAAGTGACTTCGAACTACGATGTTTCGGGAGATGTCCTGAGCCTAACGGGTACCCATCAGAATATTTCAGCCAGTTGGGACACTTCCGAAGGAAGACTCTTGCTCAATGGACCCGCAACCTTGGCAGAATTTGAGGCAGCTATAAGCGCGGTGGTGTTTGAAACAACCGCAACCGTAACCGCTGGTGAAACAAGAACTTTTTCTATAGTAATGAACATAGCCAACTACCTAGAGTCTACAGGTCATTATTATGAGTACGTACCGTCCGAAGGCATCACGTGGACTGCCGCCAGGGATGCGGCAGCATTACGTACGTTTTACGGACTTCAGGGGTATTTGGCAACTATCTCCGTTCAAGATGAATCCGACCTTTTGGGGTCGCAAGCCCCCGGGGCGGGTTGGATTGGAGCCAGTGATGCTGCACTCGAAGGCGATTGGTACTGGGTAACAGGACCTGAAGCAGGCACACTATTCTGGAGAGGAGGTTCAGGCGGAACAGCATTTGGTTACGAATTCTGGAACTCGGGCGAACCCAACAACTCAGGAAATGAAGATTACGCTCATATTACAGCACCGGGTGTAGGGCTTCCAGGATCCTGGAACGACCTTTCCAATACTGGTGCCAACAGCGGAGTTTATCAACCTAAAGGCTACTTAGTGGAATATGGAGGAATGCCTGGAGACCCACCGTATCCCGATTTGGCAGCCACTACGACCATAACCGTGGAATCTGTTGCACCAACGGCCAGTGCCCCAGCTCCCATCACGGTAAACTGTACGGATGATATTCCAACAGCAGACATTAGTTTAATTACCGATGAAGCGGATAATTGCGACCCAAATCCAACGGTTACCTTCTTAGGTGACGTTAGTGATGGCGGGAGCAACCCAGAAACCATTACAAGAACATATCGCATTACCGACGCAGCGGGCAACTCGCTCGATGTGGAACAGATCATTACTGTTGCTCCTTTCGCAATCGACACCCAACCCACAGACCAGACCGTGGTCATTGGAAATAATGGCAGCTTCACCGTATCCGCCAGCAATGTGGACACCTATCAATGGGAACTAAGCACCGACGGAGGAAGCAACTTTGCACCTATTATTGATGGTTCCGAATACTCTGGCACCCAAACGGCCACATTGACGATATTATCACCGGATAGCAATAAAGATGGGTACATATTCAGAGTACTTGTTTCCAATAGCAGCGGAAGTTGTACTCTATTGACCTCCAACGAGGCCGTCTTGACCATGAAAGCGGGCAGGGTGATTACCAACAGGGGCGTCACCTATCGGGTAAACAAGAACTAGAAATACAAAATCGTCTTATCTTTAACGGATGGACGTCTTTCGAAACCCGAAAACCCTTTACCATCTAAAGCGCATTTTGCCCTTCGGAATCATTTGGCTGGTCTTGAGCTGGTTTATACTTCTCATAGAATCCATGGCCACAGGCTACGAAAACCAACGCCCAGAAACCGACATCACCGTAACATGGAGCATTTTGCTCTTTGCTTCCTTAGCTGTTTTCCTTGTAGGAATATTGATGGGTTCGGTAGAAGTACTTTGGATGGGCAAGCGGTTCAAGTCCAAAAGCTTCGGACAAAAAATCCTGTATAAAATGGGATTCTACGTATTGTTCATGTTGCTCATCAACCTGATTACCTTTCCTATTGCTGCCAGTATTGAATCCAATAGCTCCCTATTTGAAAATCAAGTATGGGAAAAGTTTGCCCACTACCTCTCCAGTACCACTTTCCTGAGCACTATGGTATCATTGTCCTTCAGCATTTTTGTATCCCTGCTCTATGCTGGCATCAGCGAACACCTCGGACATCAAGTATTACTGAATTTTTTCTCTGGCAAATACCATAGCCCCAAGGAGGAATCCAGGGTTTTCATGTTTTTGGATATGAAATCCTCCACCTCTCTTGCCGAGCAATTGGGCCACAAAGCCTATTTCCGGTTTTTGAGTGATTACTACAATCAGTTATCCGAGGCCATCATCCAATACAAAGGTGAAGTGTACCAATATGTGGGCGATGAAATCGTAATCACATGGAAGCAAAACGATGGCTTGCAAAACCATAATTGCATCCGCTGTTTCAACGCCATGAAAGTCAGTCTGCAACAAAAATCAGATTACTTTAGCACCACTTATGGTATGGTACCATCTTTCCGGGCTGGTCTTCACTTGGGAAAAGTAACCACTGGTGAGATTGGCGCGCTAAAAAAAGAAATATTCTTTACCGGTGATGTACTCAATGTCACCGCACGTATCCAAAAACTGTGCAAGACCCTTGACCAAGACCTTTTAATTTCCGGTCACTTGGCGACGGAAGTTGAAAAATCCGATACCATCACCTTCAAATCCTTAGGAAAAATGGAGCTGGAAGGTAGACAAGAGGTAGTTGAACTATTTGCTCCTAACCAATAGAGTTTTGCAAACTTTCATCAAAATCGGGAATGCCAAAAGAACTACCCATTTAAGCCCTGATTTTCATCCCATCATTTTTTTAAAAATTTTTTGATCGCATATCGAAATATGATATAATTTCGGTGCCGCAAAATGACACTGGAACAGAAAGTCCGATTGGTCGAACGGTTGTTCGATCAATTGGAGAAAGAAACCGAACAATTCCAAAAAAAATCTGGAATTGGTTGTGTTTCGGGTTGTGGAAAATGTTGTACTTATCCCAATATCGATGCTTCACCCTTGGAGTTTCTACCCTGGGCTTTCCATCTTTTTTTATCTGGCAAGGCAGAGGATGCCCTCATGAGTTTGAGCGGTAATCCGGGAACGACCTGTTTTATCCTTAACCCTATTTCCATAGTTGGAAAAGGGCACTGTGGCAGTTACAAGCACAGAGGCCTTATCTGTAGACTGTTCGGCTACGCGGCCAACCGCGACAAGCATGGCAACCTACGCTTGGCCACATGCAAAATCATTAAGGAAAATCAGGAAGAAAATTACCTGGCCACCCAAAAGGCAATTTCAGAAGGAATGTACGTACCCGTGTTCACAGATTACTATATGCAGCTGGGCCAAATAGATTTTCAATTGGGGACCAAGGTAATGCCCATAAACAAGGCGCTTAAAATGGCGTTGGAGGAAGTGCTCCAATACTACACCTACAGGCCCATTCCCACTGCCGACAAACAATGTGTGTAACAACAAATTGACTTTACCAACAGTGGCTCTTATCTTTTCTTGAACCAACTATTTAGCATTCTAGGACGAAAATTATCTCCAAAATTCGCTCACAAGGGTCCACTTGTTAATCTTTCATAAAAAGAAAATAGGTTAGCTTACTTTTTCCTACTTTGTCCCCTTTTGGAATCTAAATTATAACCCACCATGATTAAAAAACTCCTGATTTTTGGACTCTTTTCCATTGTATTGACCCATTCTGGCCAAGCCCAACTTTTTGGCAAGAAGAAGAGTAAAACCAAAAAGGAAGCCACTGCAGAAAAACCTAAAAAAGACAAAAACGGCATCAAAAAATATGGTGATGTCGTCACCGAGGATGCCATTACCGACGAAGGCTTGTTCAAAGTTCACCAAATCGAACAGGATTACTTTTACGAAATTCCCTTCAACCTGTTGGAAAAGGACATGCTTTGGGTAAGCCGGATAGCTCAAATCCCCGATAACCTTGGAGGAGGTTACGTCAATGCGGGATCAAAGACCAATGAGCAAGTGGTGCACTGGCAACGCTACCAAAACAAGATTTTACTTCGGGTAATATCGTATTCCAACATTGCCGACAGCAGCAAGGCCATTAGCAGTTCGGTGAAAGTCAACAATTTTGAACCCATATTGTTTGCTTTTGATATCAAAGCCTTCAATGCAGATTCCACTGCCGCGGTAATTCAAGTGGATAAACTCTTTACCACCGATGTGGCAGCTATCAGCGGATTATCCTCCAGGTTAAGGCAACGCTACAAGGTCAAAAAACTGGACCAGTCCCGTAGTTTCATCAACAGCATTAAGAGTTTTCCTGAAAACATTGAGGTCAAACAAGATTTTACCTACGATGCTTCCGAACCGCCCTCTTTTTCGGACACAGGTTCCATCAGCCTGCAAATGAACCAATCCATGATATTGTTGCCCGAAGAACCCATGACACCTAGATTGGACGATCCACGGGTAGGCTTCTTTACGGTTTCACAAATTGATTATGGCAGCCCAAAGCTAAAGGCCGACCAAAAAAGATATATTCGCCGTTGGCGATTGGAACCCAAAGACCCAGAAGCCTATGCACGGGGCGAATTGGTAGAGCCTGTAAAACCCATTGTCTACTATTTGGACCCTGGGACACCGGAAAACCTTCAAAAATACATTAAACAAGGTATCGAAGACTGGCAAAAACCTTTTGAAACGGCAGGATTCAAAAATGCGATAATCGCCAAGGACGCGCCAACCCCAGAGGAGGACCCAGAGTTTAGTCCCGAGGACATCCGTTATTCCGTAGTGCGGTACGTGGCAAGCACCACACGAAATGCGGTAGGTCCCAGCGTATCCGACCCTAGAAGTGGGGAAATTATTGAAAGTGATATTATTTGGTACCACAATCACCTTCGCAGCTATCGTAACCGATATTTGTTGGAAACCGGGGCCGCCAACCCATCGGCACGTACCTTGGACACACCTGATGAGGAAATCGGCGAAATGATGCGTATGGTGATTGCCCACGAAGTCGGACATGCCCTAGGCTTCCCGCACAACATGGCAGCCAGTTATGCATATCCCGTAGACTCGCTCCGTAGTGGCAGTTTCACACAAAAGAACGGTATCGCCGCAAGTATCATGGATTACGCCCGATACAATTATGTGGCACAGCCTGGGGATGAGAATATCCGTTTCATTCGCCAAATGGGACCCTACGATCACTATGCCGTCAATTGGGGATACAGATGGCTGCCCAACATCCAAGAACCTGAGGACGAAAAAGAGGTGCTGAACCAATGGATTTTGGAAAAAGCAGGAGACCCCAAATTCAAATATGGCCGTCAGTCCAGTTATTTTGACCCGCAATCGCAGACAGAGTGCATTGGTGATGACCCCATAAAAGGGAGCACTTACGGCATCAAAAATTTAAAATATGTAATGACACAACTACCTTCGTGGACCTCGGACCAAACCAACGATTATGACGATTTGGAAGAACTTTACGGGGAACTTTTGGGAGTTTTCAATCGATATGTGCGGCATGTGGCCCGCAACGTTGGAGGTGTGTATGAAAACATCAAGACCCCAGAACAAGAAGGTACGGTCTATACAGCCCTCAGCGCAGAGGAACAGCGTAAATCGATGGAGTGGTTACAGGAAAACATTTTTGAAACACCCAAATGGCTTTTAGACACTTCCGTACTGCAGAACATTGACCATACGGCATACTTTGAAAAGATACGAAGGGTACAAGCTTCGCAACTCAACCAGTTGATGGGACTGCGCACCTTGGGCAGGTTGATCAATTCCGAAACGACCCAAGACGACAATTACAGCGCTTACGAAATGTTGAGCGATTTAAGAAAAGGGCTGTGGAGCGAAGCGTATCGAAACAGAAATGTGGAACTGTACCGCAGAAACCTGCAAAACACTTATTTGGAACAGATGGCGGATTTGCTCACCGAAGATGGTGTTTCCAATTATAACGTGGAAACTTCTGATGTGCGAACGCTGGTACGCGGAGAGCTCGCTACACTGAAAAGAACCCTGAACAGGGCCAAAAATGCGAATGTGGATACAATGACCAAGTATCACTACGAAAATGCCATTGCCAAAATCGATGCGCTCTTCGATAGTGAATAGTCAATTATAGCATGACCCAAAAATAAAAGCCCCGCAAATGTTCATTTTGCGGGGCATTTTCGTTGGCCTACAAGGACTCGAACCTTGAACGACTGAACCAAAATCAGCTGTGTTACCAATTACACCATAGGCCAGTACCATAAAAGCTAAATGCTATCAGCTTTTGAGCGTGCAAATTTAAAACAAACTTTGGTATCAACAAATATTTTTGAAAAGAATACACGCGATTTTTATCCCATTCCCGTGTTAAAGGTTTTCCAAAAAGGGCTAGGCTTCTGTCCTAGATTTACTAAATTCGCCACAATTCGGTTAATAACCAACTATTATGTTTGCAAAAGACTTCAAAAAATGGGATACCATCCTTGGGTGGGTTTCCTTCGCAATAGCACTTATAGTGTACGCTCTAACGGTAGAACCCACGGGAAGTTTTTGGGACGCAGGGGAATACATTTCCACCGCTGCCAAGTTGCAGGTAGGGCACCCACCGGGAGCACCTTTGCTGCAAATGATCGGAGCATTTTTTGCCATGTTCGCCTTTGGGGATGAAACCAAGATCGCACTTATGGTCAACTCGGTGTCCATCGTTTCCAGCGCCTTTGCCGTATTGTTCACCTTCTGGACCATTACCAACCTAGTGGGCAAGTTGGTCGGAAAAAAGGCCGAAATAAACAATAGTAATGCCATTGCCATTTTGGGAAGTGGACTGGTCGGTGCGCTTGCTTTTACCTTTTCAGATAGTTTTTGGTTCAATGCAGTAGAGACCGAAGTATACGGTATGGCCAGTCTGATCATGGCACTTTTGCTTTGGTTGGGACTCAAATGGACAGACAATCTGGGCGATCCACGTGGGCACCGTTGGCTCATGCTCATTTCCTTTGTGGTTGGCCTTACCTTCGGGATACAGTTCATGGGCTTTTTGGCTATTCCCTCCATAGGGCTGCTCTATTACTTCAAAAAATACAAAACCACCACCGTCAAAAACTTCTTGCTGGCCAATATCATCGTTGTCGGCATTTTGATTTTGGTCTACAAATTCTCCTTGACCTACGTTTTGGAGCTTTTTGGTTGGAGCGAAGTATTTTTTATCAACGAGATTGGACTACCCTTTAATTCAGGATCCATCATCATGGGGCTGCTTTTTGTAGCCGCCTTCTATTTTGGTTTGAAGTATACCCGAAAGTATAATTACTACAATGCCAATATCGTGGTATTATGCCTCATGTTCCTCATTCTAGGGTTCTCCTCTTGGTTGATGCTACCTATCCGGGCAAATGCCAAAACGGTGGTGAATGAAAATAACCCTGCCGATGCACGGGCCCTTTTGGCCTACTACAATAGGGAACAGTACCCTGGAGTGGACAGCCCAGTGTATGGGGCCTATTATTCGGATGCCTTTGCACCTTCGGGAGAGGACCGGGACGATAGCCCCAAGTACGAAAAAGACCTAGAGCTCGGAAAATATGTGGTGGTGAACCATTACAAGGGCGCCATACCCGGACCCAATGAAAAACACGTGGGCCTTTTGCCGCGGATGTGGAGCGACCAGCATGCTGAGAATTACATGAAATATTTCGGTGCCTTGGATTTTCGGATAAAATCCGAATATATCTCCAACAATGATCTACGGGAAGCCGTCAACCAGTTTAAAACAGCTTACTCCCAAGGAGAGCTGGACACCGAACAATATATCCGCTTTTTAAGGGAGTTCGGGGAATATATCGAGGTACAGCCCCCAACTTTGGGCCAAAACCTGGAGTATCTTTTTGATTTCCAGTTCAGCTATATGTACATGCGCTACTTTATGTGGAATTTTGTCGGGAAGCAGAACGATGTGCAGGGAAGGTATGATGAAAACGGAAATTGGCTTAGCGGTATCAATTTTATTGACAGCATCCGATTGGGAAGCCAAGAAAACCTGCCAAGCGACTGGAAGAACAACAAGGGACGCAACACCTATTTCTTTTTGCCCTTGCTTTTGGGCATTTTGGGCATTGTGTTCCAAATATCACGTAACCCGAAACAGTTCTGGATACTCTTCGTGTTCTTCATGTTCACAGGCCTTGCCATTCAATTTTATACGAATCCCTATATCTTCCAGCCACGGGAAAGGGATTATTCCCTCGTAGGTTCTTTTTATGTCTTCTGTATTTGGATAGGCATCGGGGTTTATGGACTGTTTGAAGAATTTAAAAAGTTGATATCCGCCAAAATTGCTGCACCGGCCATAACCACGATTTGCTTGTTGGCCGTACCATTGTTGATGGCCTTCCAAAACTGGGATGATCATGATCGTTCTGGCAGATATACCGCCCCGGCAACCGCAAAAGCCTATTTGGATTCCTGCCAAGAGGACGCAGGTGCCATCTTGTTTACCATTGGCGACAACGACACCTTCCCCATTTGGTACGCACAGGAAATTGAAAATTACAGAACAGATGTCCGTGTCATCAACACAAGCCTTTTCGCTACCGACTGGTACATCGACCAAATGAAACGAAAGGCGTATGAAAGCGACCCCATCCCGTCACAATTGACGCATGACAAGTACAGCTACGGAACCCGAGATGCGGTTTACTATCAAGGCATCACCGATAATAGGTGGAACATCAAGGATTTTGTAAACTGGATAGGCAGCGACAAGCCCCAGACAAAATTCAGGCACATCTTGTCCAATCAAGGAGCCGATTTGAGCAATTACTCAGAAAGCACCTTGGATATTGTGTACTATCCTACCAATAAAATCAGGATTCCGGTCAACAAGCAAAATGTGCTGGAAAGCGGATTGGTAAAGGAAAAGGATTCTGCACTTATTGTGGATTACATCGATATTGACCTGCCTCAAAGCGCTTTGGCCAAAAACAGGATTATGATGCTGGACCTTATTGCCAACAACGATTGGAAACGACCCATCTATTTCTCCGGAGGAAGTTTTGACAGTGCCGAATATATTTGGATGAAGGATTACCTCCAATTGGATGGTCTGGTATACAAATTGGTTCCGATAAAAACCCCTAACCGTAATTCCTTCGAAATGGGACGCATCGATTCCGAGTTGATGTACGACATTGTAAAGGATTGGGATTGGGGCAACTCTGGTAGTGATGATATTTACCACGATCCACAAACCCGCTCACAGGGGCTTTCCTTCCGCAGTAATTTGGCTCGATTGATGGAGACCATGATTGCGGAAAACAAGATTGATAAGGCGAAGGATGTTATCAATATTGCCATGGACAATATGCCTGTGGACCACTATGGTTTCTATGCCTTTGTGGAACCTTTTGTGGATGGCTATTACAAAGTGGGCGAAACCGAAAAGGCCCGTGAGCTGTTCGGCAAACTCAAGAAAGTATATCAGGAACATCTGGAATATTACGCCAACATTCCCTTGGATGAGCAATACGATAAAATAGACGACATCCTGTCCGATATGCAGGCCTACCGAAGGAACATCGACATCCTCATTGAAAACGGGGACAAAGAACTGGCCGAGTCTGAAACTATCATCTTCAATGAATACATCGATATGTTCTCCCAATTTGTAGATGAAGAAGAGGATGTAATGGATGAACCCATTCCCATAGACCCGGATATGGAAGATTCTGTTCTATTGGATGCACCCGATACTATTCCGGAATCCATTATCCCAGAAGAAGAACAATAGCATAAAAAAAGCGAGGCCAACACCTCGCTTTTTTTATTTGATATATTCATTAAGGATTCCAATCAATGTGTTGGCGTCCTGCTCACCGCTCTGCCGCCATACCATCTCCCCTTTTTTATAGATCATCAAGGTAGGAAGTCCTTTAATTCGCAAGGCTTGGGAAAGTTCCTTGTTTTTGTCCACGTCAATCTTTATGACCTTGCCCTTGTCACCGAGGGCAGCTGCCACATCGCTCAGCACGGGATGCATGGCGGTCGATTGCTCGTTCCATTCCGCATAAAAGTCTAACAAAACTGGGACCTGTAAATCTATGAGTTCTCCGAATTTGGACATGTATTCTAAGGTTTACAGTCAAATGTAAGAAAAAATGTGAATGTTTTTACAGTCCGTGGACTTTAGACAACCGTAGGGAATCCATTTATGTTAGCCCCCTCTTTTTTAAAGTGATTACGGAAATCTCCGGCCAAATGCCAAAACGGCCAGGGTAACCTATAAAACCAAAACCTCTGTTCACATTGATGAATTGGTCCAACTCTTTGTAGATACCTGCCCAATATTTATAGCGCCATTTAACAGGGCTCCACTTCACCCAACCTGGAATTTCCACACCGAACTGCATTCCATGCGTATGCCCGCTTAAGGTCAAATGGAAATGGTAGTCGTCATGGAGCACCACATCTTCCCAATGGGAGGGATCGTGGCTCAACAATATTTTAAAATCCTTTGGGGAAACACCTTCTTTTGCCTTTTGTAAATCGCCGGCCTTCTTGAAGCCACCTCTACCCCAATTTTCTACGCCTACCAATGCAATTTTTTGGCCATCTTTCTCCAAAAAGCGGTTGGAGTTCAACAAGAGATCAAAGCCCATTTCCTTTTGCATGGCCTTTAAATCCTCCAAGTTTTGTGCTTTCTCCTCTTCGGTATCCCAAACAGCATAATCCCCATAATCGTGATTGCCCAAAATGGAATACAATCCATCCTTGGCCTCCAAACGGGAAAAAACCTCCTTCCAAGGCTCCAACTCCGTGGAGCGGTTGTTCACAATATCCCCAGTAAAAAAGATGACATCACTCTGTTGTTCGTTGATCAGATTGACCCCATATTCCACTTTTTTATAATCATCAAAACTACCGCTATGCACATCGGAAATCTGTGTGATTTGATAATTGTGGAAGGCATCCGGAAGGTCGTCGAACTCCAGCTCATATTTTAGTACTTGATAATTATATTTACCACGGTACATGCCGTACAACAACGCCCCAAAAGGCAATGCTGCCAAACCAAGGGCAATACCACTAATAAATTTTCTTCGCGAAGGAAAATACCCGGCATCCGAATCTGAAATCCCTACAATCTTGTTGTACCCATAACCTATAACACGGATTATATCTTCCAACAATAGAAAGAAACCCAATACCAAGGCCAACAAAAAGAAAGCGGCAAAAATGGTACCCGCAATGGCAGCAGTACCCTTAAAGCCATCACCAGGGTCGTAGGTCATTACCTTAACGGTCAAGAAAATCAAGGCAGCCAAAAAGAGCACTACGTAACTCCATTGCATCAACGGGCTCTTAAAAAGTGTCCGGAATGCCTGAAAGCCATAAACGGCCAACACCACATAGAGAACTGCCAAAACGATAAATCGGGACATACAATTTTTTTACAAAATTAGGGCTAATCTACTATTAAACAGTGGTTTTTAAATTTATTTAACGGCACGCACAATAGCAGACAAAATATCCAAATTGGAAACGGCCACTTGGTCCTCCGCCAAATGTTTGGAAGAATTCATGCTGATTTTTCCACTTAGGTCCAACTGATTTCCGAAGGAAGTACCCGAACAATGAATCGCCTTAAGTCCGATAGCCTTAAAGTTTGCTGCATTTTGTGGCGATACGCCTCCCCCAGCCATTAGGGTCATCGATGTTTTTTGTTGCCAATCCCCTAAATTTTTGATGCCTTTGTCAGCAGCGGTTTCGCCTCCTGAAGTTAAAATCGTTTGCACACCCAGGTCTTCCAACTGCTTGATAGCCTCCAAAGGACCTGCAACCCAATCAAACGCCCGATGAAAGGTGAAGTGCATCGGATTGGCCAACTCAACTAGGGTCCTTGTCCGTGCAACATCAACCGAAAAATCTTCAGTCAAAACTCCAGAAACAATGCCGTCAACACCTAACGCTTTACAAGCTAAAATATCAGATTTCATCACTTCAAACTCGCTATCCGAATAGGTAAAATGACCACCTCTTGGACGAATCAGAACATGTATGGGAATTGTCAGCTCCCTTTTTACCAATTGCATCAAACCAGCAGAGGGCGTTATACCGCCCACTCCAAGCTCCGAACAAAGTTCAATCCGGTCTGCTCCTGCCCTTTCCGCATTCCTTGCCGATTCCAACGAATTGGCGCAAACTTCTACCAGCATATTGTATATTTAACATATATAAAAGTAAACATACCAACCGATGGAACGACGCAAATTCCTTAAAAATTCCAGCCTTTCCGCTGCCGGATTGGTTGCTGCCTCCAATTTGGTCGCTTGTAAAACAGAACCGAAGCCCGAAGTAGCTCCCGCTGCAACAATTCCCACTTCCAATCCCATCAAACCCATTGTGGTCTGCACCTGGAACTTTTTCAATGCTACCGAGAAAGCTTGGGAAGTACTTAACTCTGGCGGAAATGCCTTGGACGCCGTGGAGCAAGGCGTTAGGGTAGAAGAAGCGGATGAAACCAACGAGACGGTGGGCAAAGGCGGCCGTCCCGACCGCGATGGAAACGTGACCTTGGACGCCTGTATTATGGACAAGGATGGGAATTGTGGTTCGGTGGTGTGTATGCAAAATATTGTGCATCCGGTTTCCGTGGCCAGAAAAGTGATGGAAGAGACCCCACACATCATCCTAGCGGGAGAGGGTGCTGAGAAGTTTGCGTACGAACAGGGCTTTCCAAAAGAGGACCTGCTGACCGATAGCACACGAAAACAGTACGAAGAGTGGCTAAAAACATCGCAATACGAAACCACCATCAATATTGAAAACCACGATACCATTGGCATGCTTGCCATTGATGAAAATGGGGATATTGCTGGAGCCTGTACCACAAGCGGCATGGCCTACAAAGTAGCAGGACGTGTTGGCGACTCTCCTATAATTGGGGCAGGACTCTTTATCGACAACGAAGTAGGAGGGGCAACGGCGACTGGTGTTGGTGAGGAAGTCATCCGAACGGTGGGCAGTTTCTTGATCGTGGAATTGATGCGACAGGGCAAAAGTCCGCAGGAAGCCTGTGAGGAAGGCGTGAAACGTATCATGAAAAAAAATGCAGGCCGAAAGGATTTCCAAATTGGGTTTTTGGCCATCAACAAAAATGGGGAAACAGGCGGTTACTGCGTGCATCCCGGGTTTACTTATCGGGAGTATTCTGCCAATGGACACGAGAACCGAGAAGTCGTGAGCTTCTACGAATAGATATCAGAACCAAGAGCGCTACGCTTTTAGATTCAAGAATCAGGACGGCTGGTTTTATCCGTCTTGTCTCTTGTCTTTTAAGGCTAAAATCAAATCCTCTCAAATCTAATATCTCAATTCTCATATCTTTTAAACAGCAATTCGTACTTTTAATCCCTACCCTATTCTGGGGACCATTATTTTTTATTGAACATTGATATCTGAATAAAATGTCTGACCAAAAAAGACTGTTTCTTTTAGACGCCTACGCGCTAATTTTCCGTGGCTACTATGCCCTGATCAAGAACCCACGAATCAACTCCAAAGGGATGGACACCTCAGCCATTATGGGGTTTATGAACTCCCTTTTTGATGTGATCAAGCGCGAACAGCCCGACCATTTGGCCGTGGCCTTCGACAAGGGAGGCAGCGTAGAGCGGACCGAAATGTTCGAAGATTATAAGGCAAATCGGGATGAAACACCTGATGCCATCCGTATTGCCGTTCCCTATATTCAGCAGATTTTGAAGGCCATGAAGATTCCCGTTGTGGAATTGGAAGGCTACGAGGCCGACGACCTTATCGGTACCTTGGCGAAACAGGCCGAAAAAGAGAACTACAAGGTGTTCATGGTAACGCCTGACAAGGATTTTGGGCAATTGGTGAGCGAGAATATTTTTATGTACCGTCCAGCTCGAATGGGAAACGGTATCGAAATTTGGGGTATCCCCGAAGTGCAAAAACGCTTTGGCGTGAAGCGCCCCGAACAGGTCATTGATTATTTAGGAATGATGGGCGATGCCAGTGACAATATTCCTGGACTGCCCGGTGTAGGTGACAAAACGGCCAAAAAGTTCATCGAACAGTTCGATTCAATGGAAGGGCTGTTGAGCAATACCGACCAGCTCAAGGGAAAAATGAAAGAGAAGGTGGAAGAGCATGCCGAGTTGGGCCGTTTATCCAGACAATTGGCAGAAATCAAAACGGACTGTGACGTACAATTCCATGCGGAAGACTACGAAATGTGTCCGCCCGATGCCGAAAAGGTCCAAGAGATTTTTGAAGAACTCGAATTCCGTAGGCTCAAGGACCAGTTCATCAAATTATTTACCGAAGAAGCGGAAGCGACCACCCAAGTGACGAGCACCCCAACCGCCAAGAAAGAGGCCAAAGTAGCGGGCAGTGGTCAGTTTACCCTTTTTGGTGGCGACCCGTCGGAGGCCGCGGCCACCATCAAAGATGTGAACAGCCGCATGACCATTGGCGACGTTCCCCACTTTTATCAGAACGTGCAGGATGGTTTAGGGATGGAACTCTTTCTGGAAATGCTGATGAAGCAACCCTCCGTCTGTTTTGATACCGAGACTACCTCCCTAAATCCGCTGGAAGCCGAATTGGTGGGTATTTCATTTAGTTGGTCGCCCGGCAAAGGGTTTTATGTGCCCTTCCCCGACAATCAAAATGATGCACAACCGTTGATTGAAAAATTACGTCCTTTCTTTGAATCGGAAACCATTGAAAAGGTGGGACAAAACCTCAAATATGACATCAAAGTGATGCAAAACTACGGGGTGGAGGTCAAAGGAAAATTGTTCGATACCATGCTGGCCCACTACCTCATCAACCCCGATATGCGCCACAATATGGATGTGCTGTCCGAGACCTACCTCAACTACACACCCATTTCCATCACCGAACTCATCGGAAAAAAGGGCAAGAACCAACTCAGTATGCGCGAGGTTCCTTTGGAAAAACAAACGGAATATGCTGTGGAGGATGCAGATATCACGTTTCAACTGGGGCTGAAATTTACTCCAGAACTCAAGGAAGCCCAAACGGATACATTGTTCGATGAGATTGAAATTCCGTTGCTCCGCGTATTGGCAGATATGGAGTTGGAAGGCATCAATTTGGATAAGGCTTATTTGAACGACCTTTCAACAGCGCTTGAAAAGGACATTGCGGAACTGGAAAAGAAAATCTATGCTGATGCAGGCGAAGAATTCAACATTGCCTCCCCCAAACAATTGGGCGACATCCTTTTTGGCAAGTTGAAACTGGTGGATAAGCCGAAAAAGACCAAAACAGGTCAATATTCCACTTCGGAAGATGTACTGTCCTACTTGGCAAAGGACCACGAAATCATCAAAAACGTGCTGGACTACCGCGGATTGGCCAAACTAAAAAGCACCTATGTGGATGCCCTGCCGAATGAAGTCCAACAAAAAACAGGTCGGGTGCATACCGATTATATGCAAACGGTAGCCGCTACAGGCCGTTTGAGCAGCAACAATCCGAACTTGCAAAACATCCCCATCCGTACTGAGCGCGGACGGCAAGTGCGTAAGGCCTTTATCCCAAGGGACGAGAATTACGTCCTCTTGGCGGCGGATTACTCCCAAATTGAGTTGCGTATTATCGCGGCCCTGAGCGAGGAGGACACGATGATCTCCGCATTTAAAAATGGGGAGGACATTCACGCTTCCACGGCATCCAAAGTATTTAATGTGTCGATTGACGAAGTGACCCGCGAACAGCGTAGCAACGCCAAAACGGTGAACTTTGGGATTATTTATGGGGTGTCGGCCTTCGGGTTGAGCAACCAAACGGATTTGAGCCGTTCCGAAGCCAAGGAGCTTATCGACACCTACTACAAGACCTATCCCAAATTACGCAATTACATCAGCGAGCAGGTAGATTTTGCCCGTGAGCATGGTTATGTGCAAACGGTGTTGGGGCGCCGTAGGTATTTAAAGGACATCAACGCGGGGAACCAAGTGGTGCGCGGTGCCGCAGAGCGAAACGCCGTGAATGCCCCCATTCAAGGAAGTGCCGCGGACATCATTAAAATTGCGATGATCAACATCCATAAAAAGCTTTCCGAAGGAAAGTACAAGACCAAAATGCTGCTGCAGGTTCACGATGAATTGGTGTTTGATTGTTACAAACCCGAGTTGGAAGAAATGAAACAGCTCATCAAATCGGAAATGGAGAATGCCTATAAACTCTCCGTGCCGCTAGATGTGGAAGTGGGCATTGGTGAGAATTGGTTAGAGGCGCATTAGAAGCCTAACCTTTAATGAGAATTATCAAAATAGTGTAAATGAATGAAAAAGAGGTGACAAAGTATTTTGATTTTACCGTCAATAAATTATCTGACCCTTCTGGATTATTCTCTATTAATAATACCCTTTTCGATGAGTTCAATCCAAAATCAGCAAATGAAAGAGAAGAATTTCTGGATTTATGTGATGAAATAAAATCCTTTGGAGTCAATCATGGATATTTTAAAATTATAGGTAAACCAGCAAACAATAGTGGTTATTTCAAATTGACAGAAAAAGGGATTGAACTAAAGAAGTTTGGAAAAGGTCATGAAAAATTTCAAAAAGGATTAAAAAAAGAACCGTTAACCCGATACCAAAAGATATATCTGACATTCTTTATTCTTTTTGGGATAATCGGTGCTATCCGTCTTTTCATTCCTTCCCACATCAACAAAGGAAATGAAAACAACCAAACCATAGAAAATCAAATTAAAGCAACTAGAAGCTTAAAATTCAGTCTTAAAAATACATCTGAATTTGATCTTAAGGACATAACTATAGGCTTACCGGATACAGCTTTGACTTACAATTTTCTTGCCAAGAATACTCAAACAGAATGGACTCATGTTAAATCTGCATTTCATTATGGGTTTGTAAGATTCTTTGATACTAAGAATAGAAAGTATTTTATCCAGCCCATCGATTATATGGGTGAGAAGGCATTTGAAAAAGGAGAGCTTACTTATGTGATAAAAAATATTGATTCTATCAATCAAGCTTTTGAGCTAGACTTTGATTATATGGATGAATCAAATATCAAATAATTTATTATTACCACATTTTTCACTAGTTGAACTCCAAAAAAAATGAAACCCTCCAAACACATCCTCCCCGTCATCGTGTTGTCGCAGTTTTGCTGCACCTCGCTTTGGTTTGCGGGCAATGGAGTCATGCGTGATTTGGTTGCCACCTTTGGGTTAAGTGAAAGTGCGGTGGGACATTTAACCTCAGCAGTGCAGTTTGGGTTTATCCTCGGTACCCTTGTATTTGCCATGTTATCCATTGCTGATCGGTTTTCGCCATCCAAGGTATTTTTTGGCTGTGCTGTTTTGGGGGCACTCTTTAATTTGGGTGTGGTTTGGGACGGTAACGGACTGGCGAGCATCTTATCCTTTCGGTTTTTGACGGGCTTTTTTCTCGCGGGCATCTACCCCGTAGGCATGAAGATTGCCGCCGATTACTACGAAAAAGGATTGGGCAAATCCCTCGGTTATTTGGTCGGTGCGCTGGTGGTCGGCACCGCATTTCCCCATTTGCTCAAGGAAATGACCCATACCCTGCCGTGGAATACCGTTTTGGTGTCCACTTCCGGCTTGGCCGTTTTGGGCGGCAGCCTGATGATTGCGCTCGTTCCCAATGGCCCTTACCGAAAACGGAGCCAACAGCTTCAATTATCCGCCTTCGTCCAAGTGTTCCAAAACCGAAATTTTCGCTCGGCCGCCTTCGGCTATTTTGGCCACATGTGGGAGCTGTATACTTTTTGGGCCTTTGTCCCGATCATGCTGCAAATCTATGCGCTTGCCCATCCAAACACCCACTTTCCCATTCCCTTATTGTCCTTTGTCATTATTGCCGTAGGTGGCTTGGCCTGCGTATTGGGCGGTTATCTGTCCCAAGTGGCCGGAACCAAACGCGTAGCTTCCATCGCTCTTCTCCTCTCTGGGGTTTGTTGTTTGATTTCACCCTTACTTTTCATGCAGGGGTCAACCACCCTTTTCATCGCCTTTTTACTATTCTGGGGCATGGTCGTAATTGCCGATTCCCCTCTCTTCTCCACCTTGGTGGCCCAAAACGCTTCCGCAGAGATCAAAGGCACCGCTCTAACCATTGTGAACTGTATTGGATTTGCCATTACCATTGTCAGCATTCAATTGGTAAATGAAGTTCGAATATGGACCGGCTCCAACATGGTTTACATGGTTTTGTCCATAGGTCCCATTTTAGGGTTAATAGCCTTGGCTTCGAAGAAAAGAGGTTAAAAACACATCCGAAACTGTTCCAAACCTCTTTGATTTAATCCGTATCTTGGGGCATCCTATTTTATAACCAAACTACGCTACATGAAAACTATCAAACTGCTATTGGCCTGTTGCATCCTGGCAAGCTGCGGCAACCCGAAACCCGAAACCGAGGAAACCACCCAATCACCGGAGACCACATCAGATCAACGTGAATTCTATCAACTGAAAATCTATTCCTTCAACTCCGAGGAACAAGTGGCCACAGTGGACAACTACCTCCAAAACACGTTCATGCCTGCTGCAAAAAGACAGGGTATTGACAAGATCGGGGTTTTTAAATCACGTCCAACCGAAACCGATACGGTACAGAAAACCTATGTGCTATTACCTTTTGAAGATTTGGAACAGTTCCGCGCATTGGAGGAAAACATCATGAAAGACAGCACTTATATGAGCGCTGGCAGCGCCTATATCGATGCAAATTACGACAACCCACCTTACGATCATATCCAATCCATCCTGATGCGCGCCTTTGCAGATATGCCGCAGATGAAAACACCCAATTTGGAGAGTCCAAGATCGGAGCGGATTTATGAACTACGTAGTTATGAATCTCCTACGGAAAAATATTATTGGAACAAAGTGGATATGTTCAATGCGGGAGGAGAAGTAAAGCTGTTTGACCGACTGGGATTTAACGCTGTATTTTACGGTGAAGTGCTCTCCGGGCCCAAAATGCCCAATTTAATGTACATGACCACCCATGCCGATATGGCCACTAGGGACAAGAACTGGGAAGCTTTTGTGGATTCTCCAGAATGGAAGGAACTGATTGTCATGCCCAAATATGAAAATAATGTGAACCATGCTGATATATGGCTCTTGTACCCCACTGAATATTCCAATTATTAGGTAATTCGAACTTGAAGTATCACATGACGGAACTGATTTATTTTACCAGCAAAACCTGTGGGGTCTGCAAGGTGTTGAAGCCTAAACTCCTTGAGGCCGTACAGGAAAACTTCCCAAAAGTAGACATCCGTTTGGTGGATGTGGAGGAGGAAGCAGCGTTTACCGGACAATCAATGGTCTTTACCCTTCCGGTAGTCATCATCAAGGTAGACGACAAGGAAATGTACCGCTTTGCGCGAAGCTTTTCGGTCTACGAAGTATTGGAAAAACTGAAGCGGTTGCGGACGTTATCCTCTTGAATCAGCTTTTATACCTTGGTCGGACAACTCCTCCCTTGTTTTATGTATTTTTAAGGCACTAGGGAAGTATCCCAATAATTAGTTAGTAACCTCAAACCAATCCAATGAGAAGAATATATATTTTAGGAATTGCATTACTGGCAATGATACAACTGACGGCCCAAGAGGGCACATTATTGTTGCGTGAGCCCACGTTGAGCAATAATTCCGTGGTGTTTGTACACGCCAACGACCTTTGGAAAGCCCCACTTAGCGGTGGCGAAGCCCAACGCCTTACGAGTGGGGTAGGCAACGAATCTGACCCTCGTTTTTCCAAGGACGGGAAATGGATCGCTTTTACGGCAGAGTACGATGGGAACAGCGATGTGTACGTGATACCTTCGGACGGGGGCACACCCAAACGGATTACTTTTCATCCTGCCATGGACGAAGTACAAGGTTGGACCCCCGAAGGTGATATCCTGTTTCGTTCCACCCGAAATGCAAGACCGACCATGACCAGTCAGTTTTTTACCGTTTCACCAAACGGAGGACTGCCCAAAGCCTTGGAAATTCCCAGAGGGGCTTATGGTAATATCGCTGCGGATGGTTCATATATCGCCTACACCCCTATCACTTCGTGGGATCCCGAATGGCGAAACTATCGTGGTGGACAGGCCATGCCCATTTGGATCGTGAATTTGGACACCTATGAATTGATGACCACCCCTCAATTGGACCAGGAACGCCATCTGTACCCCGTGTGGTCGGGCAACAAGGTGTACTACCTATCCGAACGTGATTATACCAGTAATGTATGGAGCTTTGATATCAATACCAAGACCGAGGAACAGATTACGTTTCACAAAAAATTTGATGTAAAAAACTTGGATGTCCTTGACAACCAACTGGTGTATGAACAAGGGGGGCGCTTGCACCTGATGGACCTCGCCACAAAACAAAGTAATCCTTTGACCATAACCGTCAAGGGCGATCTGAACTTTAGCCGAGAGCGATGGGAGAAGGTTTCCGCAAATTCCGTGAGAAACGCAAACATTTCACCTAACGGAAAAAGGGCCATCTTTGAACATCGGGGCGATATTTTCACCTTTCCCAAAGAGGAGGGTAGCTGGAGAAACCTCACCCAATCCTCTGGGGTGGCGGATCGGTATCCCGTGTGGTCGCCCAAAGGCGATAAAATAGCATGGTTTTCCGACCGCAGCGGGGAATATCAATTGGTGGTTTCCGATCAATATGGGAATGACCAGAAATCCTATCCTTTGGAAAACCCGACCTTCTACTTTCAACCGGATTGGTCCCCAAACGGAAAACTGATTGCCTATACGGACACGGATTACAATATGTGGTATGTGAATATTGAATCGGGAAAGGTGGTCAAGGTTGATACAGACCGTTATGCCCACCCGAACAGGACCATGAATCCCGTTTGGTCGCCCGATAGCCGCTGGATTACCTATGAAAAACAACAGGACAGTCATTTTAAAGCCGTTTTTATTTACGACACCCAAACCGGAAAAACGGTTCAGGTAACGGAAGGAACGGCTGATGCTACAAGTCCTATTTGGGATGTGTCCGGCGAATACTTGTACTTTTTGGCCAGTACCGATTACGGCCTAGCTTCAGGTTGGCTGGATATGAGCTCTTATGACCCCAGAGTTACCCGAAGTTTGTACGCTTTGGTATTGAGTGCTTCGGGCAAGGCCCCGAACCTTCCCGAAACGGACGAAGAAAGCTCCAAACCGGAAGAAAACTCGTCGGACAAGGGACCCAAATCAAAAAAGGATGACAAAAAAGAAGAAGAATCGACATCCAAGCCAGTGGTAATCGATTTTACCAACATTCAGGATAGGGTGGTCGCGTTGGAGCTTCCTGCTAGGGACTATCAGTTTTTACAGCCTGGTCCCGAAAAGCAAATTTTTGTGGCTGAAGCAGTTCCCAATACTCCTGGCCTAAAAGTGCATTCTTATGATGTTGCGAAGGAAAAGGCCACTGATTTTGCCGATGGCGTTAACTTTATGCGAACCTCAACGAATGGAACATATGCATTGGTCAAAAATTCAGGCGGTTGGATGATTACCGATACCAAAGCCCCACCCAAACCAGAGGACAAACTCAGCATCGATGCCCAAATAAAAATTGACCCCCAAGCGGAGTACGCACAAATTTTTAAGGAGGGTTGGCGATACATGAGGGATTTTCTCTATGTCGATAATGTACACGGGGCACCTTGGGACAAAGTTTACAGCTGGTACCAACCGTGGATCAAGCACGTAAAACACAGAACCGACCTTAACTATGTGGTCGATATTCTGAGTGGAGAGGTGGCCATTGGTCATTCCTACGTTTCTGGAGGGGATATGCCCGATGTGGACCGAGTACCGGTAGGCCTTTTGGGTGCAGATTTTGAACTGGACAACGGCTACTATCAAATCAAAAAAATATATACCGGAGAACACTGGAATCCAGAGTTGCGCGCTCCTTTGGCCATGCCAGGCTTGGATGTCAAGGAAGGGGATTACCTTGTGGGCATTAACGGCAAAGCACTATCGGCCGACAAGAATATGTATGATTTATTGGCCCAGACTGCAGACCGTACCATCAACATCCAAGTAAACAGCAAACCAAGTATGGACGGTTCGCGAATGCTCACCGTAAAACCCGTTGCCAACGAGTATCAACTACGGTATATGGACTGGGTGGAAGAAAATCGAAGGAAGGTAGACCAAATGTCAGGCGGAAAACTGGCTTATGTGTACATCCCCAACACCAGTGGCAATGGCTTCCGTAGTTTCAACAAGTACTACTTCTCCCAACAGGATAAGAAAGGGGTCATTTTAGATGAGCGTAACAATGGTGGCGGTTCGGCAGCAGATTATATGATCGACATCATGTCCAGGGAACCTTTTGGATATTTCAACAGTAAAGCCAATGAAAATCGTCCTTGGACCAGTCCCATAGCTGGAATATGGGGTCCAAAAGTGATGATTATTAACGAACGTGCGGGGTCTGGAGGGGATTTATTGCCCTATATGTTCAAGGAAAAAGGATTGGGGCCTTTGGTAGGAACCCGAACTTGGGGTGGACTTGTTGGGACTTGGGACACCCCTCCCTTTATTGATGGAGGACGAATGGTAGCTCCCCGAGGCGGCTTTTACAATAATGATGGGGAATGGGATGTGGAAGGAAAAGGCATTTCTCCCGACATCGAGGTGATCCAAGCCCCAAAAGATGTTGTTGCGGGAAAGGATCCCCAATTAGAAAGAGCCGTCCGAGAAGCATTAAAGCTTTTGGAAACCCAAGAATTTATAATGAAACCAGAACCTGATGCCCCTGTGCGATGGAAACGGCCCGCAGGCTATGATGAAGAGGGCAATCAATAATTTTTAAGACACTTCAAACTAAAAAAGGCACCAAACGGTGCCTTTTTCATTCCTTTTCATAGCCTATGGATCAATTGCCGAAACTATTGGCCAATCGTGGCCTTTGACTTTTGCTCCCCATAAACAAATCCGTAAGCGGTTTTAAGTGTCGCTTCCACTGGTAGGGAGCAAAGTCAAACCACAACTTTACTTCTGGAGTTTTGCTATTTTCCACCACAAATCCGTTCTCAATGTGGAAATCCAAACGGTTGAACGTGTTGGCAGATTCCTCTACCCCATCTTCATAAATAAACTGGTTGCCCCAGTCCGCTAAATAAAATCGGAATGCGGTGTATGTACCTTCGGGTAGGGAAAGTACGCTTTTGGAATGAATAAAATTCCCAGAGGCCACTCCCTTCAGATTTACCAGATTTTGCCCGGGAAAATCAACAATAAAACGTTCCTCACCATTTTCGGTTATAGCTGAAAATTTGGTGATATTAAGGTTCATTTCCGAAACTTTGAGGTCGTTTACGACGTCATTTTTCAAAATCAATTCAGCTACTTGGGTACTCCTTTCGTACCAACCCGCCATCACACTTGGAGTGTAATAGGGTGTAGCCCATATAGTTGGATAAACATTTGTTGTCTTCATAGCTTTGTATATCTAAAAGTTATACGGGTACAAAGTTGCGGTGGTTTTATGGTCCCTACGTCCAATAGATTATCCAGTTTCTATGCTGAATTAACCTTAAATCCATTTTTTAAGATTTCTTTAGGGTAAAATGGCATAAAATCATACGCTATATACAATCTCGCACTATCTTTCCTTCGTATGAAAATCAACTATTTCTTTTTGTTGTTGGCCATGGTTGCTGAAATTATCGGGACCATTGGAGGCTTTGGCTCATCGGTATTCTTTGTACCCTTGGGGAATTTTTATTTTGATTTTTATTCCGTTCTGGGCATGACGGCCATTTTTCACCTCTCCAGCAACGTCAGTAAGATTTTTTTGTTCAAAAAGGGATTGGACAAAAAGCTACTCCTTTACATAGGGGTTCCGTCGGTACTTTTCGTTATCATAGGTGGATTTCTTTCCAAAATTGCGGATAGTGCCACGCTAGAAATCGTCTTGGGTGTATTCTTTGTGGTTTTTAGTCTTTTGTTCTTGATCAAAAGCGAAATTGTGATACTTCCCAATAAAAAAAACTCCATTATTGGAGGGACCTTATCTGGGTTTTCGGCAGGACTTCTGGGTACGGGTGGAGCTATTCGAGGACTCACCATGGCAGCCTTCAATTTGGAGAAAAGTGCTTTTATCGCCACCTCGGCATTTATTGATTTTATGATTGATTTTTCACGCACCTTCGTCTACTACGGCAATGGCTACATTGGAAAAGAAGAACTGACCTATTTACCCTTTTTGTTCGCAATCGGCTTGGTGGGCACATATTTGGGCAAAAAAATATTGCATTACATTCCGCAGGAAAAATTTAGGAAAATCAGCTTAATATTGATTCTTCTGATTGGTTTGATAACGATAGCCAAGCTAACTTTTGACTACTGGCCTGTATCTTCTTCGTAGTTTTCCCCAATTTGGTCCAACACTTTTATGAATGTTTCGAACTCCGAAGCATCCACGTTTGTTATCGCCAACTTCCTTAACTCGAGTGCACTGGGCAAGGTAAGGTCTAATATTTCCTGCCCCTTTGGGGTCAATTCCAGTTTAAACCTTTTTTGGTCACCTTTAAATCGAGTCTTGGAAATCCATCCTTTTTTCTCCAGACCACCGATAACGCGTGAGGTCGTGGCGCGGTTCCGAAAGTTTTCGTTCACAATATCGCGCTGGCTGGCATCATCGCCCAATTGATGAATACGATAGAGCACTACCCATTGCTCAATGGTCGTATCCACCCCAAGTTCAGTAAACTTGCGCAGATAGGCCCTTTGAATCTTACGGAGCACCAAATCCAAATGGAACCCCATTCCCTGTATATCATCTATTCGACTGAGCATGGACTTAAAAATAGCTACAAAAATAGGGATTCCGAATTAGTATGCCTTCATGCGATGGCCAGTATGAATTTTAACGCAATTTTCTGTTCGTAAAATCGCTTTCATGTTCCGATTTTGTTATTTTTGTTGTTGATGCAACAAAATAAGACTAAACCATAAAAACATAACGAATCATGCAAACATCAACACTTCCAAAAGAAGCAAATACCTCAGAAGACTTCATGCCTATCAACGGCACCGATTACGTGGAGCTGTATGTGGGGAATTCCAAACAAGCGGCACACTACTACAAAACCGCCTTTGGGTTTCAATCCTACGCACAGGCGGGACTCGAAACAGGACTCAAAGACCGTGAAAGCTACGTGGTGGTACAGGATAAAATCCGATTGGTACTTACTTCACCCTTAAAAAGTGGAACCGAGATAGGAAAGCACATCGACAAGCATGGCGATGGCGTAAAAGTGGTGGCCCTGTGGGTGGATGATGCCACTGTAGCGTACAATAATGCTATGGAACGAGGGGCCACATCCTATATGGAGCCCAGAGTTGAGGAGGACAAAGATGGAAAAGTGGTGCGTTCTGGAATTTACACCTACGGGGAGACCGTACATATTTTTGTGGAACGCAAAGATTATAACGGAACTTTCTTACCTGGCTTTAAAAAATGGGAAACCCCGGATTATAATCCAGAACCAACCGGTCTAAAGTTTGTAGACCATATGGTAGGTAACGTAGGGTGGAACAGGATGAACCATTGGGTAAAGTTTTACGAAGATGTATTGGGATTCAAGAATATCCTTTCGTTTGATGATAATGATATTTCCACCGATTACACTGCTTTGATGAGCAAAGTAATGAGCAATGGAAATGGGCGCATCAAATTTCCTATCAACGAACCTGCCGAAGGAAAGAAAAAATCACAAGTAGAAGAGTATTTGGATTTCTACGAAGACGAAGGGGTACAACATATTGCAGTGGCTACGGACGATATCATTAAAACCGTTCGCGACCTTAGAAGCCGAGGCGTGGAATTCCTACGAGTGCCCGCTACCTATTACGATGCGGTAACCGACCGTGTTGGGGAAATCGATGAGGATATTGCCCCCTTGAAGGAGCTTGGTATCTTGGTAGACCGCGATGATGAAGGCTATTTGCTTCAGATTTTCACCAAACCTGTGGAACCCAGACCGACCATGTTCTTCGAAATTATCCAAAGAAAGGGCGCACAATCCTTCGGAAAAGGTAACTTTAAAGCACTGTTCGAAGCTATAGAACGTGAGCAGGAGCTACGTGGCACATTGCATTAATCAGAAGTGAAGAGAAATGGTTTATGAGCTTTTGAATTTCAGGTTCATAACCCATAACTTTAAAGTCAAAACGGAAAAAAATGCCTATTTATCATAAACTTGGGAAAATTCCGCAAAAGCGGCATACCCAATTCGAAAAACCTAGTGGCGGGCTTTATTACGAACAGCTCTTTGGCACTATCGGTTTTGATGGGATGTCCTCACTTTCCTACCACATCCACAGACCCACACAGGTCAAGGAAATAGGTAAAGCTGTGGACGCAAGCCCAAAAATCGCTGTGGAAAAGAACATTACCAGCCGTAAGTTCATCGGTTTTGATGTAGCACCCAAAGATGACTTTTTGGAATCGCGCGAACCCCTTTTGGTCAACAACGATGTTCACGTTGGCTTGGCAGCACCCAGAAAATCGGTTACCGACTATTTTTATAAAAATGCCGATGCCGATGAAATGCTCTTTATCCACAAAGGGTCGGGAACTTTGAAGACCTTTTTGGGCAACATTCCGTTCGAATATGGGGACTACCTCATCATTCCACGCGGGATGATTTACCAGATAGAGTTTGATACAGAGGATAACCGTATTTTATTTGCCGAATCATTCCATCCTATTTACACCCCAAAACGGTATCGCAACTGGTTTGGACAACTATTGGAGCACTCCCCTTTTTGTGAGCGCGACTACAAATTGCCACAAGACCTTCAAACCTTTGATGAAAAAGGCGAATTTTTGATGAAAATCAAAAAACAGGGTATGTTGCACCAACTCGTTTACGCCACACATCCTTTTGATGTAGTGGGATGGGACGGTTACAACTTCCCTTACGGATTTTCCATCCACAATTTTGAACCGATAACGGGCCGCGTGCACCAACCACCACCTGTGCACCAGACTTTTGAGACCGGTGCGTTTGTAGTTTGTTCGTTCTGCCCAAGGCTGTATGATTATCACCCAAAATCCATACCTGCACCCTATAACCATTCCAATATAGATTCGGATGAGGTGCTGTATTACGTGGATGGGGATTTTATGAGCCGGACAGGCATAGGACCAGGGTACATTTCGTTGCACCCAGCGGGTATTCCCCACGGGCCGCACCCAGGCACCTACGAGGCAAGTATCGGCAAAAAAGGAACAGAGGAACTGGCAGTGATGATAGACACCTTCAAACCCTTACAGATTACAGAAAACGCCCTCAAAATCGATGATGGCAAGTATTATAAATCGTGGTTGGAGTAACATAAATTCATTACGGCCTTCTGTCATTTCGAGCGCAGTCGAGAAAAGAAGGCCTAAGTATTGCTCTCGAATGCGCTCGAGCTGACATATTTACCATCAGATGATTATAGAAATACCCGAAAATTCAGATTTTTCGATTCACAATATTCCTTTTGGGATTTTTTCCACCAAGTATATAAGTCCAAGGGTAGGCGTCGCGGTGGGCGAATATATTTTGGATTTGGCCGCCGTAGCCGAACTGGATGTGTTTGACTTCAACACCGCCTTGTTGGAAAAGGATACCCTCAACGATTTTATTTCACTCGGGAAAGAAATCACTACCCGTGTCCGAAAAAAAATCCAGCATTGGATCAAGGATGATACTTCCGTTTTGGCAGGAAAGCCCGAACTTTTTGTGAAGCAATCCGAAGCCCACATGCATATGCCCGTTGCCGTTGGTGATTATACCGATTTTTATTCCAGCTTGGAGCACGCTACCAATGTAGGTAAAATGTTCCGCGACCCGGAGAATGCACTTTTGCCCAATTGGAAACATATTCCAGTGGGTTATCACGGTAGGGCAAGTTCCATTATCGTGAGCGGACAACCCATTCATCGACCTAAGGGTCAAACAAAGCCCAATGATTCAGAAGGTCCAGTTTTTGGCCCTACGCGACGTTTGGATTTTGAACTGGAAATGGGATTTATTTGCGGAAAGGAGACCCAACTAGGTGAATCGGTATCCACTGCACATGCGGAAGATTACATTTTTGGGCTGGTATTGTTCAACGATTGGTCGGCACGTGATATCCAAAAATGGGAATATGTACCGCTTGGCCCGTTTTTGGCCAAGAATTTTGCTTCTTCCATTTCTCCTTGGGTGGTTACTTTGGAAGCTTTGGAACCCTTCAAATTAGCAGGGCCCAAACAAGAACCCGAAGTTTTGCCCTATCTACAATTTGATGGCGCCAAAAACTACGACATCCACCTAGAAGTGGGCATCAAACCAGAAGACGGTGAAGAAACTACGGTTTGCTCAAGCAATTTCAAATATATGTACTGGAACATGGCCCAACAATTGGCGCATCATACGGTAAATGGTTGTAACATCAATATCGGTGATATGATGGCCTCAGGAACCATCTCCGGTAAAGAGGAAAACAGTTTTGGTTCCATGCTCGAATTGTCTTGGGGAGGAACGAAACCCATCAAACTAAAAGACGGAAGCGAACGTAAATTTATTGAAGATGGCGACACGGTAACGATGCGAGGTTATGCCCAAAATGGCGATATTCGGGTCGGATTTGGCGAAGTCTCCGCTAAAGTGTTGCCTGCTAAATAATTTTAGTGGCTGAGCTTAATCGAAGCTACTGAATGGTGACTGAGCGAAGTCGAAGTCACCTGGATATAAAATGAATTGAGATTTCCGCCTTCGCGGAAATGATAGAAAACCAAAATATGATCAAAACCATAGACCCAACTACCATACCCCAACCGGAACTGTACACCATTTTGTCCACTGCCGTGGCCCCAAGGCCTATTTGCTTTGCCAGTACCGTAGACGCCGAAGGCAACGTAAACCTGAGCCCGTACAGTTTTTTTAATGTCTTTAGTTCCAATCCACCAGTGATGGTATTTTCTCCAACCCGTAGTGGCAGGGACAATTCCTTAAAACATACGCATCAAAATGTGATTGAAGTACCCCAAGTGGTCATCAATGTAGTGAACCACAAAATGGCGGAGCAAATGTCGCTCTCCAGCACGGCGTACGACAAAGGAGTCAACGAATTCGTGAAAGCCGGCTTTACCGAAGTACCTAGCGTGAAGGTAAAACCGCCCCGTGTTGGCGAGGCTCCTGTTTCCTTTGAATGCACCGTTTTGGAAGTAGTGGAAATTGCCCAAACACCCGGGGCAGGAAATTTGATCATCGCCCAAGTGGACATGATCCACATTAACGATGAATACGTAACGAATGATGTGCTGGACACCGAAAAGTTGGATTTGGTGGGCCGTATGGGGGGTAACTGGTATATCCGAGCCATAAAAGAGTCCTTGTTTGAGATTCCAAAGCCCATTCGTAGTCAAGGTATTGGTGTTGATGCATTGCCCAAAGGGATTCGTGAGAGCGATGTGCTCACAGGGAATAATTTAGGCCGATTGGGAAATTTGGAACAATTGCCCACTACCGAAGCAATTAAAACTGTTATTGAGGTTGATGGAGTTCAAAATAAATCCAAAACCGAACTGCACTCCCTAGCCAAACAGCTTTTGGAAAAGGGCGATACTGAAAAGGCCATGGTCTATTTGTTGTTTGCGGAGAGCTTGTAATGTCCATATTTATCAATTTTGGACATTTTTTGTAATTTTGATTTTAAAGACTAAGAGTATTATGAACATCAGTTTTACAAAAAAACAGGAAGAATATATCACCCAACAGGTGGCAACAGGGGAATACCAGAACAATAGCGAAGTGATACGCGATGCCTTGCGCCTGCACAAAATTTACAGGGAAAAAGTGATTGATGACCTTAGAAGGGAAATCGAGAAAGGTTGGAACGGACCGGATAGCCCAAGAACGATGGAAGAAATTATTGCTTCAAAGAGGAAGGGGTGATTGATGGGTATGTATTATCGCAAGAAGCGGATAATGATATTGAAGCTATTTTCGCTTATGGTGAAATCAAATTCGGTTCCACACAAGCCATTGCATATTTGGTTGGATTAAACGAACATTTTGAAGCAATCGCCAACAACCCTGACATTGGGAAGAAAAGAAATGAAATTAAAGAAGGCCTTTACAGTTTTCCTTACAACTCCCATATCATCTTTTATAGAAAAATAAAGGCAAGGGTACGCATTGTGCGGGTATTACATGGAGGAAGGGATTTGAAAAATTTTTTAATCGAAAGTTAAATGCAAAAAGATATTACATCCATTTTTAAGGCCCATTTGGTGCCCAAAGAGGTTTATAAAGGTGGAAAAAACATTCCACCATCACATAAAAAAATTTATAAGTTGTCCTCCAACGAGAATCCTTTGGGAGCATCGCCCAAGGCCTTAGCAGCCATGAAAGCTGCACTCGATAAGGTCGATATCTATCCCGACCAGACCGATATCCGTTTGCGCGAAGCCTTGGTCCAGGATTTTGACGGTCAGTTGAGTGCCGACCAGTTTTTGTGCGGGAATAGCGGGTCGGAGGTCATTGATATTGTCCTCCGCGCCTTTATCAACGAGGGGGACGAAGTGATATTTTCCAATCCCTGCTTCCTGCCCTACTCCGTTTTTTCAAGGTGGTATGGTGCAAACCAAGTGGATATTCCGCTCTTGGCCCCCAATTACGATTTGGACGTAGAAGGTATTTTGAATGCCATCACCGAAAAGACCAAGATTATTTTCCTGACCAGCCCCAACAACCCTACGGGCACCTATATTCCAAAAGCGGTGATGGACGATTTTATGGCGCGTGTTCCCAAAAACATTGTGGTGGTGTTTGATGAAGTCTATCGTCATTTCGCCGATGCAGCCGATTATGTTACGGCATTGCCCTACGTGCTGCAAGGTCATAATGTGATTGGACTGAACAGTTTTTCCAAAACCTATGGTTTGGCAGGACAGCGCATCGGATATGGCTACACCACAGCCACCATTGCCAATTATGTGCGATTGATCCACAAACCTTTTTTGTTGCCGTTGACTTCCATCGAGGCTGCCATTGGAGCCTTGAACGACAAGGAGTTCATTGCCAAAACCGTGAAGACCGTTCTGGAAGGTAGAACTTATATCGCCAAAGCATTTGACCAACTAGGAATAAAGTACTGGCCCAGTCAAGCGAACTTTTTTATCATCGACCCGCCACTTCCCGAAATGGAGTTCACGGATAAAATGATGGAAGAAGGTATCATGGTGCGACCTGTTTCACAGTTTGGCGCTCCAGGCAAGGTGAGGATTACCATAGGCGATGCAGAGGCGAATGCTGCTCTGGTAAAGGCGCTTCAGAAAATCACAACATCCTAAATGTCATTCCTGCGAAGGCAGGAATCTAATTGTCAGTTCGAGTTTTTTCCTTTAGGAAAAAGTATCGAGAACAGGCTTCATTTGAAATTCTGATTCTCGATACCATTTTTTCACTTTGGCTCTAAAATCACTCGAATTGACAAATTTCAATCAAGTTACATGGATTCCTGCTTTCGCAGGAATGACAATTAAAGCACAAACCGATACGTAGCCTTCAACAAAAAGATGTTTTGTGGTTTTTGTCCAAAAATGTTGTCCCCCAAACTGGAAAGCAGTCCATTCGTCGGGTCACCATTCCTTGACACATCTTGCGACCATACCAAGAATATTTCCGACCCTGGAATGTACTCCCATCGGATGACCAAGTTGGAACGGAACTGCACAAAGGAAAAATCTGGATTGTCAAAACTAAAATCGGTTATACCATCCAAATCTTCATCAATGGTGTAGGTACCTTCGGAAAGCTCGGTCTGTTCAGACGTGTATTGCACAAATCTATCCGCAAAGGTCTTGGCAACCGGGTCCGTGATATGCTTAAAATTGGAATAGCGTCCACGGGAAATAAATGGTTGTCCCCAATATTGAATGGTCAAGTTGGGATTGATGGTATAATTCAACCGAATGGACATGCTCAAAGTACGTTGGTCGATTTCCCCATTCAGATAGCGCGGCGAACCATTGACATCATCAAAATTATTGATGAACTGCAACTGATCGTTATTGATTTGCAGACTTGGAAATGCGGAAATCCGTAGGGCATTTATCGGTTGGTACACAAAGCCTCCTTCAATATAATAGGTCTTTATGGAATTATCCAGAGCCTTTCTTCCATTGTGAAAAAAGGAAAAACGCATTTTTTTCCGGTTATCGGTGTTGATACTGTTCCAAAAACTCATCCAAGGGGATTGCCTAAGCCGTGGACCGCCCCGCAAAGCAAAGTTGGAGTATTCAATCGGTGCAAAATTGAAACCTATGTTGGTATTCCAGTTGCCCTTCCAGTTTTGCCAGCTGTTGGTATTAAACTGCATATAATTATGATTCCCTTGAAAATCCCATGCTGACCAATGGTTGTAGTTGATGCCCACCCGCCTAAAGGTACTATCGGGTTTTAGGGTTTGATAACCTATCCAAGTATAGTGGCGTACATCATCTGCTTGGCGTTGAAAACCGATATCATTGAGTTCCAGTTCGGGCGAACGCCAGGTGACTCCCGATTCAAAACGCCAATGGCCATTGCCAATCTTTCCTATTTGCACATTGCCCCCGGTACCCGTCAATGATGTTCTGGTGGTATCCACGGCTACATGGTCCGCCCCTACCCTTCCGAACAAATGGGTGATGGATTCCTGAGTATTGGTTATGGCTTCTTGGCTCCCGCGCACATGGCTCAAAGTGATGTTGCCGCCCACGTACCAATCCCTATTGGCCCACTGGTGTTTAAAGTCCAGTCCGCCTGTGTAGGCCGCATCATGTAAAAAATTGAGCTGTTCTGGTAAGCTTTCTCTATTTGTTGCCGTAACAATACCGCCAATATAGGAGTTCCGTTCATTGAAATCCTTTTGAAGCCTTCCCACAAAATAATTGGTCAATGGCTCTACCATTTCATCCCGGGTATCGCCATTGCCATTCAAAATCGTCGCAGTTCGCTGGGCCGTTACGCTCTCGAGTACGCCAATGGCCCATCCATCCTTGGTCTTGCCGCTAAACTTGGCCGCTCCAATAATCGGGGTATTATCTGGTTGATTTACAAATTCGCCGTCCGCGGTATTGGGGTAGCCTTGCGGACTTCTACCGATTCTTCGGGAATAGAAGATATTATCGGAACCAAAAGTATTTCCTGCTTGTGATTGGGAAACACTGAAATCAAAAATGTTCTTGTTCTCCACAAAAAATGGCCGCCGTTCTTGAAAGAAAATCTGAAAACCATCCAACGCAATGGCCGATGGGTCGGCATCCACCTGTCCAAAATCTGGGTTTACCGTCAAATCCAAAGTAAGGTCGTTGGTAATACCGATCTTGGCATCGAGTCCTACCGTCAGGTTATTTTCGCTCCCATCCCGGAACGGATTGTTTTCTTCTGCCTCATAAGTCTCTGTATTCGTTACCGTATAGGGCTGTATTTCGAGTTGTTTCTGGGGTTCGATGTTCTTTAATCCATGGAGTTCCCCAAATTCACTGACCCAACCGGGCTGATCCACGGGTTTTCGCTGCCAAAGTGAGCGTTCCTCGTCCCTAAAAAAACGTCGGGTGGACTGAAACCCCCATACCTGCTCCTCCGCACTGCCAAATTTCAACTGGCTTAAAGGTATCCGTAGTTCGGCCGTCCAGCCTTCATCGTCCACATGGGATTTGGCATACCAGATGGGATTCCAGCTCGAATCCCAATTATTGCCGTTGTTGGATATAAACTCATCTCCCTTGACCCCTGCAGCGGTGATGGTAAATGAAAAGGCGGTACGCTTATCAAAATAGCTATCAATGTTGAACTCTACCCAATCACCATCGAAGCCATCCCTTCGAGACAATCTTTTTACGATTTTATCGGGCTCATCATCATAACAGCGTACACCTATATATAGGTTCTTGCTATCATATAGTATTTTAAACTTGGTCTGATGACTGGGCGGAGTGTTCTCATCGGGCTGCCATTCAATGTAATCGCCGGCCCAATCCACAAGGTTCCAAGCCTCATCTTCCAAAATACCATTGATAGTGGGTGCGGCATATTCACCTAAATCGTGGGTGGTATATGTTTTTTTAACGACTACCTCGGTGGAATCCTGTGCTTGACTTTTGGAAATAGAAAGAAGGGTCGCGAAAACCAGGACTGCATACTTCACTTGTTCGTTTTTTGATTAGGTTGATACGATAAAGACCCACAAAATCAGGCAGAGTTACAGTGTCTCAGAATTTTAAGGTATTTTTAACGTTTCATACGGTTATCATTTGGAGGGTATTTTTGCACTCCTATCCAAATTGAAAAAAGTGGAAAAATATTCCCAATCAACCGTTTGTAATTCAATCTAATAATTGTACATTTGCAGCCCGTTATTCGGGAAAGGTTATTAAATCAATAATATTCGAGAAGTGGATACATTAAGTTATAAAACTATTTCCGCCAATAAATCTACTGTTGACAAACAATGGTTATTGGTTGATGCTGAAGGACAGACCTTGGGAAGATTGGCGTCTAAAGTAGCCAAAATACTTAGAGGGAAATACAAAACCAACTTTACGCCCCATGTTGATTGTGGAGACAATGTAATTGTTATCAATGCTGAGAAAATCGACATGACCGGCAACAAGTGGGATGAGAAAGAATATCTAAGGTATACTGGTTACCCAGGTGGACAACGTTCCACTTCCGCTAAAGATTTATTGGCCAAACATCCTGAGCGTATTATCGAAAACTCTGTAAAAGGAATGCTTCCAAAAAACAAACTTGGAGCGGATCTATTCAGAAACTTAAAGGTGTATGCTGGTGCCGAGCACGGACAAGAAGCGCAAAAACCAAAAGCTATAAACTTAAACGACTACAAATAATGGAAGTGGTTCATAAGATAGGTAGAAGAAAAACTGCTGTAGCCAGAGTATATGTTTCCGAAGGTTCTGGAAACATCACCATAAACAAGAGAGATCTTAACGATTACTTTACTACTGGCACATTGCAGTACAAAGTAAAACAGCCTTTCGCCCTTACAGAAACTGAAGGTAACTATGACGTAAAAGTAAATGTTTACGGAGGTGGTATCACAGGTCAGGCAGAAGCCGTTCGTTTGGCTTTGTCAAGAGCTATGTGCGAAATCGATGCGGAAAACAGAGGCATTCTTAAGCCAGAAGGTCTATTGACAAGAGACCCAAGAATGGTGGAAAGAAAGAAATTCGGTCAGAAGAAAGCCCGTAAGAAATTCCAATTCTCCAAGCGTTAATATACATTGGGTATCGCACCCAACTATATATAAGTTCATTGAAAACCCTGAAAGCGTACATATTTCAGGGTTAAATTTTTAACCAAGTTGTCGTTGTTCCAAAAGGGAATATACATTTCGACTTTTTGGA
This sequence comes from Flagellimonas marinaquae, assembly GCF_003992675.1. Taxonomy (GTDB): domain Bacteria; phylum Bacteroidota; class Bacteroidia; order Flavobacteriales; family Flavobacteriaceae; genus Flagellimonas; species Flagellimonas marinaquae. The sequence goes on along the minus strand of NZ_RZMZ01000016.1, from coordinate 162,095 downwards.
AACTAGTTTAGCATCTAAATGGGCTGGGCGAACATTAAGTTGTGACCACCAGCGCATTGCTACTTACAACGGAACGTAAACTAAGTACAAAAAATGGCAAGTAAAATTGAAGTAAAAGACTTACTGGAAGCAGGTGTGCATTTTGGACACCTAACACGAAAGTGGAACCCCAACATGGCTCCCTATATCTACATGGAGCGTAACGGGATTCACGTTATCAATCTCTACAAAACAGCTGCAAAACTTGAAGAGGCCAACGAAGCCCTTAAGAAAATTGCCGCCTCAGGAAGAAAAATCCTTTTTGTAGCCACAAAAAAACAAGCAAAGGACATTGTAGCGGACAAAGTATCCAAAGTGAACATGCCGTACATCACCGAAAGGTGGCCCGGTGGTATGTTGACCAACTTCGTCACCATTCGTAAGGCTGTCAAAAAAATGGCCGCTATCGACCGCATGAAGAAGGACGGAACATTCAACACTCTTTCCAAGAAAGAAAGATTGCAAGTAGACCGTTTGCGTGCCAAGTTGGAGAAAAACTTGGGTTCCATTGCAGATATGACCCGTTTGCCAGGTGCCCTATTTATTGTGGACACCATGCGTGAGCACATCGCCGTAAAAGAAGCGCAAAAATTGAACATTCCAATTTTCGCCATGGTAGATACCAACTCCGACCCTCGCGATGTGGATTTCGCCATCCCATCCAACGATGATGCTGGTAAATCCATTGAAATTATCTTGGAGCACGTAACCAAAGCCGTTGCTGAAGGATTGGAAGAGCGCAAAAATGACAAAGGAAGTGGAAAGGACAAGGACGAAGACACTACCGATGCCGTAGAGGAAACTCCAAAGAAAAAGGAAAAAGCTGCTGAAGAAAAGCCTGCTAAGAAAGCCGAGGCCGCACCAACCAAGGAAGAGAAGCCTGCTGAGGAAAAGCCTGCCAAAAAGGAGACTGAAGCCAAGCCAGAAGACCTTACCAAAATTGAAGGTATTGGGCCAAAAGCTGCAGAGGCATTGGTTGCCAATGGACTAAGTACTTACGCTGCACTAGCGGACACTGACGCTGAAAAAATCAAGGAAATCTTGACCGAAGCCAGTTCAACATTAGCTCACTTGGACCCAACATCTTGGCCAAAACAGGCCAAAATGGCTGCCGATGGCAACTGGGACGAACTAAAGGAATGGCAAGACAGCGTTAAAGGCGGAGTTGAATAAACCTGTTGATTTAACATTGTCCTAAACCAAAACACTTTGATAGTGTTTTACTTTACATAAAATTTAAAAAGAAAGAAAAAATGGCAAAGATTACTGCCGCAGAGGTAAATAAACTAAGACAAGCTACTGGAGCTGGAATGATGGATTGTAAAAAAGCTTTGGTTGAAGCTGAAGGAGATTTTGACCAAGCCATCGAAATCCTAAGAAAGAAAGGTCAAAAAGTTGCAGCAAAAAGAGCTGACAGAGATTCATCCGAAGGTGCTGCCATCGCAAAGGTAAACGATGACAATACACAAGGAGTGGTTATCTCCCTAAACTGTGAAACCGACTTTGTTGCCAAGAATGATAGCTTTGTAAAACTTGCAACCGATTTGGCCGATTTGGCACTAGGTTTTGACAAGAAAGAAGACTTTCTAGCCGCTTCTTTCAACGGAATGACCGTTGCTGATAAATTGACCGAGCAAACTGGTGTAATCGGTGAGAAAATCGAAATCGGAAGCTTTGAAAGATTGAGCGCTCCTTTCGTAGGATCTTACATCCACGCAGGGAACAAAATCGCAACCTTGGTAGGTTTGTCCGCCAATGTTGACGGTGCTGCCGAAGCTGCCAAAGATGTAGCCATGCAAGCTGCCGCAATGAACCCGGTCGCCTTGAACGAAGAAGGTGTTGACCAATCCATCATTGACAAAGAGATTGAAATTGCAAAAGATCAATTGCGTCAAGAAGGTAAGCCAGAGGAAATGTTGGACAAAATCGCTCAAGGAAAATTGAAGCGTTTCTTTAAAGACAATACTTTGGTGAACCAAGATTTCATTAAAGACAGCAAGCAAAGTGTTGCCCAATATGTAAAATCCGTAGACTCCAATTTGGAGGTGACTGGTTTCACAAGAGTGGCATTGGGTTAATTCACCACACGCATAAATAAACGAACCGCTTCCCAAAAAGAAGCGGTTTTTTTATGTCCGCATCAAACCTGCAATTCTTCCTATCCCATAAATAATTTTGATTATTTTTGTCCGGACTTCAAGAAACTCTAAATGCATTACAAAAGAATTTTATTAAAATTGAGCGGGGAAGCCCTTATGGGCGAACAACAATACGGTATAGATGCCAAGCGATTGGACGAATATGCCGAAGAAATAAAATCGGTAATCGACAAAGGTGTTGAAGTCGCCATCGTAATTGGAGGAGGCAACATTTTTAGGGGTCTCGCCGGGGCAAGCCAAGGAATGGACCGGGTCCAAGGCGACCATATGGGCATGTTGGCCACCGTCATCAATGGTTTGGCTTTGCAGAGCGCGCTCGAACTCAAAGGCGTTCAGACCAGGTTGCAATCGGCCATCAAAATCAATGAAGTGGCAGAACCCTTTATTAGGCGTAGGGCCATCCGCCATTTGGAAAAAGGACGGGTCGTTATTTTTGGAGGAGGAACGGGAAATCCTTACTTCACCACCGATTCCGCAGCCGTATTGCGGGCCATCGAAATCAAGGCAGATGTGATTTTAAAAGGTACCCGTGTTGACGGTATCTATACTGCTGACCCGGAGAAACACAAAGATGCCACCAAGTTTGACTCCATTTCCTTTAACGAAGTGCTTTCCAAAGGACTCAAGGTCATGGACACCACCGCGTTTACCCTAAGCCAAGAAAACGAACTGCCCATTGTGGTCTTCGATATGAATACCCGAGGCAACTTGAACAAAATAGTATCTGGAGAAAATATAGGAACCGTGGTCAATGTGTAAACTGACGCACAATTTGGTTTCAATTTTATAAATTTGAATGTTATGGACGAAGAAGTAAAATTTATTCTGGACAGCACCAAAGAAAGCATGGAGGCCAGTATCGCCCACCTGCAAAAAGCATTGACCAAAATTAGGGCCGGCAAGGCAAGCCCCATGATGCTCTCTACTGTGATGGTGAATTACTATGGATCACAGACCCCACTTTCTCAAGTATCCAACATCAATACCCCTGATGCACGAACCCTTTCCGTACAGCCATGGGAAAAAAATCTTTTGGGAGAGATAGAAACTGCCATCATGAACGCCAATTTGGGCTTTAATCCCATGAACAATGGAGAAATGGTCATTATTAATGTACCCCCATTGACAGAGGAACGAAGAAAACAATTGGTAAAACAGGCCAAGGCCGAAGCAGAAGATGCCAAGGTAAGTATCCGGAGCGCTCGACAAGATGCCAATAAAGAACTTAAGGCATTGGATATATCGGAGGACCTTTTAAAGAACGCCGAAGTAGACGTACAGGAATTGACCGACACCTATAGTGATAAGGTCGATAACATCCTATCGTCAAAAGAAGCGGAAATCATGAAGGTATAAAACTTGGGTTTTGGTAGGGTCCTTTCCTAGGAACACAACATATCATTTTCTACCTTTGCGCCCAACAAAACCCACATGGTAGCAAAGCTCACTAAAGGATTTTGGCCTAAGGTCGCAAGTATTATTCTCCGCAATAGGATTCTTATTCTACTTGGCGTCGTTGGAATGACCGTATTCTTGGCCTTGCAATGGAAAAACATGCAGTTTTCCAATACCGAGGCCAATATACTTCCCGACGACCATCCCGCAACCATTCAATACAATGCATTTACCCAAATATTTGGCGAAGAGGGCAACGCCATCGTTTTGGCCATTCGGGATTCGGCTTTGTTCACGCCCAAAAACTTCAACCGTTGGAACACGCTCAGTAAACAGCTAGATGCGTTCCCCGAAGTGGACTACGTGATTTCTTTGGAAAACCTAAAAGAACTCGTCAAGGATTCGGAGACACAGACCTTTGTGATGAATCCTTTGATCAAGTCCGCCCCAAAGACCAAACAGGAGATTGATTCGCTTACCAACCACCTTTTCAACGAACTTCCGTTTTACGACAATCTGGTCTACAACCCCGAAAGCGGAACCATACAAACAGTGGTGTATCTGGACAAGGACATCATGAATACCGCAGTTCGGAACGAGTTTATCCTCAATGACTTGGCCGACCTTGTGGAAAATTTTGAGCAAGAGACCCAATTGGACGTTCGCGTCTCTGGGATGCCCTACATCCGAACGTGGAACACCAAATCCATTGTGGACGAAATAGGAATTTTTATCGTGGGAGCGCTTTTGGTAACCTCCATCATCTTTTTCTTTTTCTTCAGAAGTTTTAGGGCCACCTTTATATCCATGTGTGTGGTGATCATTGGGGTCATGTGGGCCTTCGGTATTTTGGGACTGCTCAAATATGAGATTACCATCCTTACCGCCCTTATTCCGCCACTGATCATCGTCATCGGTATACCCAATTGCATTTTCCTTATCAACAAATACCAACAAGAGGTAAAAAAACACGGGAACCAAGCGCTTTCCCTGCAACGGGTGATTTCCAAAATCGGAAACGCCACCTTAATGACCAATATTACGACAGCTTCGGGCTTCGCAACCTTTATCATTTTGGATAGTGACCTGCTCAAAGAATTTGGTATCGTTGCTTCCATCAATATTGTGGGAATTTTTATTCTTTCCTTGTTGATCATACCCATCATTTACAGCTTTATGCCGCTTCCAAAGACCAAGCATTTGAAGCACCTGAACAAAAAATGGATGGATATTTTTGTCAACTGGATGGAAAATATGGTGCGTAACCACAGAATTGCGGTGTACATTACCACAGTAGCCATTTTGGTATTGAGCATTGTTGGGATTTATCAAATGCGCATCACCGGAAGTAGGATTGAGGACTTGCCCAAAAACAGTCATTTTTATAAGGACATCCAATTTTTTGAAGCCGAATTTGACGGCATCATGCCCATGGAAATTGTGGTCGACACCAAGCGGAAAAACGGCGTGATGAAACCATCGACCCTTAAACGAATGGACCAATTGGGAACCGTTATCGACGAAATCCCGGAACTGTCCAGACCTATTTCGATTGTTGATCTGGTGAAATATTCCAAGCAGGCCTTTTATAACGGCATACCTAAATACTATCAACTGCCCACCAGCCAAGAAAACACGTTTATCATGAACGCCGTGCAAAAGTCATCCACTGGAGGCACGGACCTTTTACAAAGTTTTGTGGACAGTACTGGCCAAACCGCACGTTTGACCACCTACATGCGCGATGTAAAAATCGACCGCATGGAAGAAATAGAAAAAGATGTACAGGAAGCCATTGCCAAACAGTTTCCAGCTGATCGCTATGATGTTTTTATGACGGGCAAAGCGCTCTTGTTCCTAAAAGGAACAAAATACTTGGTCAAGAATCTCCTGCTTTCCCTTGCCTTGGCCATTGGACTCATTTCCCTATTCATGGCATATCTGTTCCGCTCGTATAAAATGGTGATTATTTCGTTGGTACCCAACCTGCTGCCCTTGGTCATCACCGCAGGAGTCATGGGGTATTTAGGAGTGCCCATTAAACCATCAACGATTTTGGTGTTCAGTATTGCATTTGGTATTTCGGTGGACGACACCATTCACTTTTTGGCCAAATACCGTCAAGAGTTGGCGGCCAATCGTTGGCACATTAAACGTTCGGTGTATGCAGCCCTTCGCGAAACCGGTGTAAGTATGTTCTATACCTCCATCGTACTGTTCTTTGGGTTCTCGGTGTTCATTGTTTCCAGCTTTGGGGGCACCAAGGCTTTGGGAGGTCTGGTATCGGCCACACTGCTATTTGCCATGTTATCCAATTTGATCTTATTACCATCCTTATTGCTCTCTTTGGAACGAAGCATTGCCAATAAGCAGGTGCTCAAAAAGCCACAAATAGACATTTTGCCCAAGGACGAAGACAATCCCAAGGACAAATAGTAACGGAAACTCCCATAAATTAGGCTATTCCATTGCCATCATTTTTTATCAAAAACCTATCTTTACCGACTCAATTAAGATAGTTTTAGAATGATTTCTTATTCCATAAAAGAATTGCTGGAAAAGCAGCCCGTAGGAGACTCCGTTGAAGTAAATGGATGGGTAAAAACATTTAGAAGCAACAGGTTCATTGCCTTGAACGATGGCTCAACCATTCACAACATGCAATGTGTGGTGGATTTTGAAAATTTGGACGAAGCACTTTTAAAGCAAATTTCCACTGGGGCCGCGCTAAAGGTCACCGGAACCTTGGAAGAAAGCCAAGGCCGAGGACAGAGCGTGGAAATCCAGGTCACCGATGTATTCGTGCACGGAACGGCAGATCCCGAGACCTATCCCATTCAACCCAAAAAACATTCCTTGGAGTTTTTAAGGGAGAAGGCGCATCTTAGGGTTCGTACCAATACCTTTGCGGCCGTAATGCGCATCCGTTCGGTGCTGTCCTTTGCAGTTCACAGCTACTTTCAGCAAAATGGATTTTATTATATGCATGCCCCTATCATTACCGGTTCTGATGCCGAGGGTGCAGGAGAAATGTTCAGGGTAACCACATTGGATGAAAAGAATCCGCCTTTGAACGATGCTGGGGAGGTAGATTACACCGAGGACTTTTTTGGCAAGGAAACCAATTTGACCGTGTCCGGACAGTTGGAAGCAGAGACCTATGCCATGGGGTTGGGCAAAGTATACACCTTTGGCCCCACGTTTAGGGCAGAAAACTCCAACACATCCCGTCACCTGGCAGAATTTTGGATGATAGAGCCCGAAATGGCATTTTATGATCTGGATGCCAACATGGATTTGGTAGAGGATTTCATCAAATACATACTTCAATATGTGCTGGACCATTGCCAAGATGATCTTGAGTTCTTGGAAAAACGCCTATTGGAAGAGGAGAAGAGCAAGCCACAGACCGAACGGTCCGAAATGGCACTCATTGAAAAATTGAAGTTTGTGGTGGAAAACAATTTCAAAAGGGTTTCCTATACCGAGGCCATTGATATCTTGAAGAACAGCAAACCGAACAAAAAGAAAAAATTCCAGTTCCCTATCGAAGAGTGGGGTGCTGACTTACAAAGTGAGCACGAACGCTTTTTGGTGGAAAAACATTTTAAATGCCCCGTAATCCTGTTCGATTACCCGGCCAACATCAAAGCGTTCTACATGCGCCTGAATGACGACGGTAAGACCGTTCGTGCCATGGACGTACTTTTCCCAGGAATTGGTGAAATAGTTGGTGGTTCGCAGCGGGAAGAACGTTTGGATGTGCTGGAACAAAAAATCAAGGAACTCGACATTGACGCCAAGGAACTTTGGTGGTATTTGGACCTCCGGAAATTTGGGACCGCGGTACACAGTGGGTTTGGTCTTGGATTTGAGCGCATGGTTCAATTTGCTACGGGCATGGGCAACATTAGAGACGTGATACCCTACCCTAGAACACCGCAAAATGCGGAGTTTTAATTTGATTTTAGTATTTTAAAAGGTAAGATTCCAATTCATCAATTTATATGCTGAAGCAACATCTACAGTTTAAGCTTTCCCAGAAACTGTCTCCACAGCAGATTCAGCTCATGAAACTGATTCAACTGCCTACATTGGCTTTTGAACAGCGTTTGAAACAAGAGCTGGAGGAAAACCCTGCCTTGGAGAGTGGCAAAGAGGAAACGGACAACCTGGATGATCTGTACGAGGATACCTATGATGAGTCGGAGGACAACGAAAATATCGACACCGAGGAAATCAATATCGATGATTACCTCAGTGACGACGAAATCCCAGATTACCGCACCCAAACCAATAATTACAGTGCGGACGATGAGGATAAGCAAGTGCCTTACGCAGCAGGAATATCCTTTACCCAATACTTGCTCAATCAACTCAATACGGTGTATCTGGACGATGAAGAATGGGCCATTGCAGAGTTTTTAGTGGGCAGTGTGGATGAAAGCGGCTATATCCGCCGGCCCCTCGCGGACATTATGGACGATTTGGCCTTTACCCAGAACATTTATGTGGAAGAGGACAAGATCAAGGAGGTTTTAAGGATGGTTCAAGACTTGGACCCCCCGGGCGTGGCAGCCCGATCGTTGGACGAGTGTTTGATCATTCAGCTGAAACGAAAGGAGCCAAAACCTTCGATAGAATTGGCCATTAGCATCTTGGAGCGGTCCTTTGAACATTTTACCAAAAAGCATTATGCCAAGCTCATCCAAAAACATCACGTTTCGGAAGAAGAACTCAAGGAAGCCATTTCGGAAATTGAAAAGCTGAACCCAAAACCGGGAGGCTCCTACTCTGGCAACACCCGGATGATAGAGCACATCGTGCCCGATTTTTCCATTAAAATAGTGGATGGAGAGCTGGAGCTTACCCTAAATGGCAGAAATGCACCAGAGCTTCACGTATCCAAAGAATATAGCAATATGCTCGAAGGGTACAAAAACGCCAAGGAAAAGTCGAAATCCCAAAAGGATACGGTGATGTTCATCAAACAAAAGCTGGATGCGGCCAAATGGTTCATTGATGCCATCCGCCAGCGACAGCAGACCTTGTATATTACCATGAACACCATCATGGAATATCAGAAAGAATACTTTATGACCGGGGACGAGCGGAAATTACGCCCCATGATCTTGAAGGATATCGCAGATAGGATTGACATGGATGTTTCCACCGTATCTCGGGTGGCCAACAGTAAATACGTGGACACCCCCTACGGCACTAAATTGATCAAGGATTTCTTTTCCGAGGCGATGAAAAATGAGCAGGGCGAGGATGTATCCACCAAGGAAATCAAAAAGATATTGGAAACCGTTATTCGCGACGAGGAGAAGAAGAAGCCCCTTACCGATGCAAAGCTGGCCAAGATTCTCAAAGAAAGGGGATATCCGATTGCCCGGCGAACAGTCGCCAAATATCGGGAACAGTTGGGCATACCGGTAGCCCGACTACGAAAAGAAATTTGATGCGCCACATATTCCACATTATATCGTACCTGTTCCATCCGTTGTTTATCCCGATTGGAGGCACGATTGCTTATTTTCTGGTGGCCCCGTATAGTACCTTGGAAACCCAGAGCGGCAACATCCTCCCCATATTTATTCTTACGGTAATCATTCCGATTATCTTTTTTCTGATCTTAAAGAACCTAGGAATCATCCATTCGATTTTCCTTCCTACGGTCCAAGAGCGCAAATACCCGCTTTACATTAGCTGTATCATTTTTTTAATGATATTGTACAAGGTAATACCCAATAATTACGTACACGAGCTCTTTTACTATTTTACGGGACTATTGACGGCCACTTCTGCAACACTTATCCTATTGTTCTTCAAATTTAAAACAAGTATGCACCTTTTGGGCATGGGGAGCATCTTGACCTTTCTGGTGGCCTTGAGCATCCATTTTGAAATCAACATTACCACTGCCATTAGTTTGTTTACTCTTTGTACGGGCTTGGTGGCAACGTCCCGCCTATACTTGCGTGCGCACACTGCCAACGAATTATTGATAGGGTTTCTACTGGGAAGTTGCTCCCAGCTTATCATTCTGAAATATTGGTTATAGGATATAAAAAATAAGACCGATACGAAGTATGTTCAAGTCATCGATGGGCGCCTCGTTCAATGTGGTTCCATCTTTGAGCAGGGAATTCAGACCATAATAGGCGTGTACATTCCACGTGTTGTATCCAAAATTCAGCATCAAGCCATATTGAAACTCTTGGATATCCGGATTGGAAAATGATTCATTGCCACTATCCATCACCAATTTAGACCGGCCCGAGAAAACATACCCAAACTTTACTCCGGCATATACGCGCCAAAACTTATAATCGGCAGCTGTAGAGGTGCGCCAACGAAGTTCCAATGGAAATTCAACAGCATGCGTTTCGAGCTTGCTGCGGTTAAAACCAACATCTGGCGTTACACTATAGGTGACCTGGTTGCCTTCTTCGGATGCCACCAAATTTGAATAATACGAATTGACCGCGTACCCAATTCCTATGCCCAACCCAAAATTTCGTCTTTGATTTAATGGTATATCCTTGATAAATCCCGCTTGCAGGTTATAGGAAAAATTGCGCTGCCCCATGTCATCAGGTGCATCCAATAACACATTATAGGCCACACCAACATAAAATTGGTCCTCCAAATAGTTTTGATCTAACTCTTGGATACTATCCACAGAGGACTGTCCCCAAGTCGAAACCGAGTACAGGGCACATGCGCCAATCATTAACTGATTTATAAAACGAATCATAAGTGAATTTAAAACAAAAAACGCCCCAAATTAAAAATTTGGAGCGTTTCCCACTAAATCTAAGTTATTGTCTACTGTAGATTGTTAAAAGCGTCTCCCTCATAGGTCGTATAATTTACCTTTAGGGCGTTCACTTCTCTCAATTGTTGCTTGATATCGGTAATAAGGCCCATATTGGCATCCTTATCCACTTTCAAAGCAGTAGTCAATACGTTCTGAAGTTCTTGCGGTTTTTTTGCGCGTTCTGCCAAAATAAACGAACCTACTTCGTCCACATTGGCAAACTTATCGTTCAATTGGATTTTTGGTTCAGTACCAAAAACCTTTTGATATTCTTGCGTAGGTGTTCCCACGTAAATATAAATAACACGATCCTTCTTCTCCAACTTCTTGATTTCAGAAGCGTTGGGAAGGGTATTGGCAACCATTAGCGAACTATCTTTCATTGTGGTTACTGTCATAAAGAAGAACAGTAGCATGAAAACGATATCCGGCAACGAAGCTGTTGATACCGCTGGCAAATCGCCATCCTTCTTTTTGGTAAACTTAGCCATATTAAATAGTTTTAATTGGTTGTTGTTTCTGCTTCTGAAAGCTTCTGTGGGAACATATCTTGGATACGCTTCACTTTGTCTTTCAGGTCATCTCTAATGCTTGATGGAGTCTCCGGATCCAAATAATCCGCTTCCATATCGGTAAAATCCTTACCGTACAAACGCTGTGCTTCACGGTTACGCAAGTCATTATAGGCTCCTACCAATTCATTTTGAACCGTAATGTAGGTGCTATACTTGGTTTCCCTGTCGTTCTTCAACGAAATAATGGCTTTGGTTGGGTTATCTGACGAAGATGGGTCTTTTTTACCTTTACAATAAGTACAGGTACCGTCCGCACCGTTTTCCAAGAAAGCGGTGGCGGCCTTTCTAAGGTCCTTCATTTCCATCAAATTATCCTCGACCAAAAGCTGTCCATTCTTGTTGATGTTTACAGTAAAAATGTTTTTCTGCTTAATTACAACATCTTGATCTGGCGGCTCTATCGGCGGCAACATCCTATCCAATCCTGCATCCGTTTCTATGGTGGTGGTCACCAAGAAAAAGATAAGCAAGAGGAATGCGATGTCCGCCATGGAGCCGGCATTTACTTCCGGTGCTCCTTTTCTTCTAGGCATAATTCAACTTTTTACTTTACAAACATTTTTTTCAAACCTGGTACTACCATCAGAACTACAGCTATTGCTGTTAGGATGAAGAATACGTTCAATCCCATTCCGATGTTTTTCACAGTTCCTTCCGTAGTCTCTACGCCCCTTTCGGACATTGCTTCGACCACGGCCATATTATCAGATGATAGCCCATAAGAAACGGCTACCACGATGGCCAATCCACCTATGGCGAAAAGGGCCTTCTTTAAACTTCCTTTTGTGGAGAACAATTTTGCAAACCCGAAGACTACCGTAGTGATTACGGCAATGGCCAACAGGATGTACATAATAACGAACATAAAGTTCATGGCTCCACTGTTGATGGCGCTTGGATCATCGGCAGAAGGAAGGGAGAACCAAAGTACGGCAGCTACCAATCCGATGACGATGAGCAATATTTTAACTATTTTATTCATGATTCTCGATAGTTTTTAATTCGTAATTACTTCTTGTGGGCAGCCAACATGTCGATCAAAGCGATTGAGCTGTCTTCCATGTCATTTACGATACTATCGATTTTAGCAATAATATAGTTGTAGAAAATCTGAAGGATAATCGCCGTGATCAAACCGAATACGGTTGTCAACAACGCCACCTGGATATCTCCCGCAATAAGGGAAGCACTCAAGTTACCTACAGCTGCAATTTTCTGGAAGGCCTGAATCATACCGATTACCGTACCCATGAACCCTAGCATGGGAGCAATGGCGATAAACAGGGACAACCAAGATACGTTTTTCTCCAACTGGCCCATTTGCACACCTCCGTAAGAAACAACTGCTTTTTCAGCAGATTCCAAACCTTCATCAGCTCTATCCAAACCTTGGTAGTAGATAGACGCAACAGGTCCTTTAGTGTTTCTACATACTTCTTTGGCTGCTTCTACACCTCCTGAAGCCAAAGCGTCCTCAACTTGTTGCTTCAATTTGGTGGAATTGGTAGTGGCCAAATTCAAATAAATGATTCTTTCGATGGCAACTGCCAATCCCAAGATCAAACATAGCAATACGATTCCCATGAAGGCAGGTCCCCCTTGGATAAATTGCTCTTTCAATACCTGGGTGAAACCTTTGCTGGCTTCAGCTTCTTCTTGCAACATTGCTGCAGACGCAGTTGTAGTTCCCATCACAAACATTCCGGCAGCAGCCAGAGTAAAGGATATTTTTTTCATTTTACTTAAACTTAAATTTAGTTAGTTAATAATGTTAAAGATATAAAAATTTTATAATAGAAAAACTAAAATACCTTGCAGAGAGGAAGGGATTCGAACCCTCGATACACTTTTGGTGTATACACACTTTCCAGGCGTGCGCCTTCGACCACTCGGCCACCTCTCTATTGTTTCATTTAGGGCGACCAATAAACAAAAAAATAATCAGTTATAGAAATTTGGAGCGTTAATTTTACACCATTTCACCACGTAGCGGTGTCTCAAAAATTGTCTTGAACAATTTGTCGGGAACCCCCGTCCCCAATAGGTACATCGCTTTTGTAACGGCTGCTTCGGTTGTAATATCCTTGCCATTAACCAGTTGCATCTCCTTGAGCTTTTCGCTCGTTTCATAGTGTCCCATAAAAACACTTCCTCCTGAGCATTGTGTCACGTTTATGATATGCAATCCATTTTCTACCGATTTTTTGATGGCTTCCAAAAACCAATCGTCCATGGGCGCGTTCCCTGCTCCATAGGTTTCCAAGATCAAGGCCTTTAAATCTGGAATGTTCAGTACTGCATGGAGCACATTTTGGTTGATTCCGGGAAACAGTTTGAGTATTGCTACCCGATTGTCCATTTTTTTATGGACTTGCAACGACTTGTTTTTGGTCTCCTTTTTGATCAAATCGTTGTAATGCACTTTCAAATGCACCCCCGATTCCACCAACGGTGGATAATTTAAAGAATCAAAGGCTTCGAAATGTTCCGCGTTGATTTTGGTGGTGCGATTGCCCCTGTACAATTTGTACTCAAAATAAAGTCCAACTTCCTGCAACACGGGTTTACCCTTTTTTCGAAGGGCGGCAATTTCGATGGATGTAATCAGGTTTTCTTTCGCATCGGTACGCAGGTCGCCAATGGGCAACTGGGAGCCTGTAAATATGACCGGCTTTTGCAAATTCTCCAACATAAAGCTAAGCGCAGATGCGGAATAACTCATGGTGTCACTCCCGTGTAGGACCACAAAGCCATCGTTGTCCTCATAATGTTCTTCGATGATAGATGCAATTACGGCCCAATAATGGGGGTTCATATTGGAGGAATCGATAGGATTGTCGAACGAAACTCCTCTCAAGTTGCAGTCCAATTGCTTCAGTTCTGGAATGTTCTTGACCAATTCCTCAAAATTGAACGCCTTTAAGGCTCCGGTTTTATAATCCTTCACCATACCGATGGTACCCCCTGTATAGATCAGCAATATATTGGTCTTGTTTTTCATAGATCAGATTCCGAATATTTCTTTGGAGTTTTCTGTGGTAATCGCTGCAATATCCTCTTCCGGCATACCATATATAGATGATAGCTTTTCCAAAACCTTTATTATGTAAGAGCTTTCGTTTCGTTTGCCGCGATAGGGCGCAGGGGCCAAATAGGGCGCATCTGTTTCCAAAACGATGTGTTTCAAATCGATTTCATTTAAAAACTGGTCGATTTTACCATTTTTAAAGGTGGCCACGCCCCCAATACCCAATTTCATATTATAGGAAAGGGCACGGTGTGCTTGCTCCAAGGTTCCGGTAAAACAATGGAAAATCCCAAAGAGCCCCTCCCCTTTTTCCTGTTCCAATACCTCGAACACCTCATCAAAGGCATCGCGGCAATGGATTACAATGGGGAGTTGGTGCTTTTTTGCCAACCGAATCTGATAGGCAAAAGCATCTTGCTGTTCTTTTAATGTGGTTTTGTCCCAATACAGGTCCACCCCTATTTCGCCCACGGCGTAGAATTTTTTCTTCGACAACCACTCTTCTACGTGGGACAACTCGTCCTTATAATTATCCTTGACATGCGTTGGGTGCAGCCCCATCATCAAAAACACATTATCGGGATAATTGGTTTCCAAATCCAACATGGGCTGTGTGTAAGTAGAATCAATGGCGGGAACAAAAAACCGTTTCACTCCGGCATCCAAGGCCCGTTGCATCATTTCATCTCTATCCTCGTCAAAAGCTTCACTATATAAATGGGTATGGGTATCGGTTATGATCATATGTAATAGTTATGCTATTCTCGCGAAGGCGAGAATCCATTTAGTTATTTTCTTGCCGGTTATTGAAATCTCTGTTGCTCTTATAATAGGCTATTGCCTTTCGAAACTTGAGAGCCCCTTCTTTGGTCTGGTCGTAAATAAACCCATTGAGCTCTGGATGATTCTTCTCAATCCAAGACACTAGTCTTTCCCGATTCCCTACCCAAAGGGAATCATTAAAATCAACATATTCGATAATATCGATTCGATAAATACCTCCATCCTTGATTTGCATAATTTCATTGGTAACAAAGGGGCTTTCATGCAAAAAGTTAATCCTTTCACACTCCTTTGACACTTTAAGATGAAGCTCTCCCCCAACCTTCTTCACACTCAAAATTCTATATGTTGGCGCAAACACAGAATCCCATTGAAACAAGGAGCGATACTCTTCCCGACTAAAGGTTCGAACATAATCCATTTCGTTAAAACGAATGCTGTCCACAAAAAGCCCTACCAATTCATTATAGTCCGATGTATTCAACGCGTCGATATAACTATTGGCAATTTCAACCGAATCAATTTCCTGACGGTGGTTCCCTCCACAGGATACAAAGATCGACATAGCCAAAAAGAGAATACCTCTGAAAATCTTACTGAAATTGGATTTACACATAACACAAAAATAGGGTTATCTTAGACGTCCCAAAACTTTGTTTCTAAATTATACCATTGATGCTTCGACTGCGCTTAGCATGACATTTCTAAATTACTAATATGGCATCCCTCAAAAAATTCCTCAAATCCAAAGACTACTTTAAAATACCTTTGGTATTGACCGAAACCAACCACTTTGAGTTGGTGGCCAGCATTAATGGGGTTACTGGTAAATTTATTTTGGATACAGGAGCCTCCAACACCTGTGTGGGGATGGACAAAATCGAGTTTTTTAAAATGCTATCGGAGGCGACGGACATAAAAGCTGCCGGAGCGGGGGCCACAGAAATGGAAACCTTAATTTCCAATAAAAACAAAATCGAGATTGGCGACTGGAAAAAGAAAAAGCAGAAGGTTGTTCTTTTTGATCTTACCCATGTCAACCAAGCGTTGGTATCGCATAATGCCCTGCCGGTAGATGGGATTATTGGCGCAGATCTTCTCAAAAAGGGAAAAGCGGTAATCGACTACAATAAAAAATGCCTCTACTTAAAAAAGTAAAGGCATTCGTTTTATAAATCTCTCGACTGTGCTCGAGGTGACATTTATTTATAATTCCAACGCTTTTTTCACGTTACCGTCCATCAGCAATTCTTCTGGACTTTCCAATGCTTCTTTCACAGCCACCAAGAATCCAACGGACTCTTTACCATCAATGATTCTGTGATCATAAGAAAGCGCTACGTACATTACTGGAGCAATCGCAATGGCACCATCTCGAACAATGGCACGTTCCACAATGTTGTGCATACCCAAAATTCCACTTTGTGGCGGGTTAATGATCGGGGTGGACAACATGGAACCGAACACACCTCCGTTGGTAATGGTAAAGGTACCCCCTGTCATTTCATCCACGGTGATCTCTCCTTCCCTGGCACGGATGGCCAATCGTTTTACTTCGGATTCGATACCTCTGAAGGTCAAATTCTCCGCATTTCGGATAACGGGAACCATCAAACCTTTGGGTCCTGAAACCGCAATACTGATGTCGCAGAACTCGTAGGTGATCATTTCCTTACCATCGATCATGGAGTTAACGGCCGGATACATTTGAAGAGCGCGGATAACGGCCTTGGTGAAGAAGGACATAAATCCTAGACTCACCCCGTGCTTTTCCTTGAACTCTTCCTTGTATTGGCTACGCAACTCGAAAATAGCGGACATATCCACTTCGTTGAAAGTGGTCAACATCGCCGTTTCGTTCTTGGCAGATACCAATCGCTCAGCTACTTTTCGGCGAAGCATGGAGAGTTTAGAACGGCTCTCACCACGGTTGCCTCCGGTGGGCGTACCCATGGATGGCTTGGCCTTCACGGCATCATCCTTGGTGATACGGCCATCTTTTCCGCTACCGGATACGGATGAAGGTTCAATACCTTTTTCATCCAATATTTTCTTGGCCGCTGGCGATGGTGTCCCAGAAGCATAGGTTTCCTTTTTGGGCTCTTCTTTCTTGGGTGCTTCCTTTTTAGGCTCTTCTTTTTTGGACTCCTCTTTTTTACCAGAATCACCAGATGAACCTTCTGGTTTTTTGGCGCTTGTATCAATAAGGCAAACTACCTCACCAACGGCAACAGCGTCGCCTACTTCGGCCTTAAGGGTAATAATTCCGCTCTCCTCGGCAGGAAGCTCCAATGTAGCCTTGTCCGAGTCTACCTCGGCTATGGCCTGGTCCTTCTCCACATAGTCTCCATCCTCGACCAACCACTCGGCAATCTCTACCTCTGTAATGGATTCCCCTGGTGAGGGAACTTTCATTTCTAAAACCATTCTATTTATCGTTTAATCGTGATATTATCTTATTTGCATATTGTCCTTGCTCTTGTCAAAAACGTATTCCAACACTTCGGCATGACGTCTTTTGGAGCGCACGGCACTACCTGCTGCAGGGGCGCCATAGAATCTTCGGGAAGCCACCCTAAATTGCTTAGCTTCGTCCAAATGCATCAACATATGGCTCCAAGCTCCCATGTTTCGGGGCTCTTCTTGGGCCCATACGATGTCGTCTGCATTCTTGTATTTTTTGATAATGCTTCGCATTTCTTTGGCTGGCAGTGGAAACAATTGTTCCAAACGGACCAAAGCCACATCTTCCTCCCGTCCAAGCTCCTCTCTTTTCTCCAAAAGATCATAGTAGAACTTACCGGTGCAGAATACCAATGTCTTCACTTTGCTAGCCTTAACATCTGCATCATCTATAACCATTTGGAAACTTCCATTGGCCATTTCTTCCTTAGTGGAAACCACTTTGGGGTGCCTCAACAAACTTTTAGGCGTAAAAACCACCAATGGCTTACGGAAATTGGCCTTCATTTGTCTACGGAAGAGATGGAACAAGTTGGCAGGCGTGGTCACATCGGCCACGAACATATTGTCCTTGGCGCACAATTGCAAGTACCTTTCCATGCGGGCAGATGAGTGCTCCGCTCCCTGACCTTCATACCCATGCGGCAAGAGAAGTACCAATCCATTTTGCAATTTCCATTTGTCTTCTGCGGATGACAGATATTGGTCAATGATGATTTGGGCACCGTTACTGAAATCACCGAACTGAGCCTCCCAAATGGTCAATGTTTTTGGGCTTGCCATGGCGTAACCATAATCAAATCCCATCACTGCATATTCTGAAAGCAATGAGTTATAGATGTGGAACTTCCCATTTTGGTTATCACCCATTTCATTCAACAACACCACTTCTTCTTCGTGCATTTCGGTTTTGATGACCGCATGCCTATGCGAGAAGGTTCCCCTTTCCACATCTTGACCTGTCATACGCACATCATAGCCTTCCTCAATCAATGAGCCGTAAGCCAACAACTCACCCATGGCCCAATCCAGCTTGTTGTCCTCAAAATACATTTGATGACGGCCCTCCACCAATCGTTCCAATTTCCTCAAGAATTTTTTATCCTCAGGAAGTTTGGTGATACTCTTGGCAATTTCATCCAATTTTTTGAGGTCGTACGAAGTATCCATGGGTTGCAGCATCACCTCTTCGGTTACCTGCTCAAACCCTTCCCATTCATCTTGCATGAACGGAGTTATCCTGGTCTTCTCGATTTTACGGGAATCCATAAGGTTCTCCTCCAAATCGTTCTTGTATTTTTCCTCTAGCTCTTTAACGTAGTTCTCGTCGATAATGCCTTCAGCAATCAACTTCTCTGCGTAAATATCCCTTGGATTTTTATGCTTGGAAATGGATTTGTACAATAGGGGCTGTGTAAACTTGGGTTCGTCACCCTCGTTGTGCCCGTATTTACGGTAACCCAACAGGTCCAAGAAAATATCGCGCTTGTAACGCATTCTATATTCCAAGGCAAAGGTTGTGGCGTGCACCACTGCCTCTGCGTCGTCAGCATTTACATGAAGTACCGGGGAAAGGGTCACTTTGCCCACATCGGTACAGTAGGTTGATGATCTGGCATCCAAATAGTTCGTGGTAAATCCAATTTGGTTGTTCACCACAATATGAATGGTACCTCCCGTAGTGTAGCCCTCCAAACGGGCCATCTGTATCACTTCGTACACCACACCCTGCCCAGCAAAGGCGGCATCTCCGTGAATCAAAATAGGGAGCACCTCAGAAATATTGTCGCCGTGATCTCTATCCTGCTTGGCCCTTGCAATACCTTCAACTATGGAATTGACGGTCTCCAAGTGCGATGGGTTCGGGGCTATGTTCATGTTGACCATTTTCCCTGAGTCGGTCTCTCTTTTGGAGGTCCATCCCAAGTGATATTTCACATCCCCATCAAAGATGGTTTCCTCGTAATCCTTTCCATCAAACTCGCTAAAAATATCCTTGGGAGATTTCCCAAAGATATTGGTGAGCACGTTCAAACGACCCCTATGGGCCATCCCCACCACAAATTGTTTCACCCCTTGGTCGGCGGCCTTTTCAATAATCACATCCAAAGCAGGAATCAAGGATTCTCCACCTTCCAATGAAAAACGCTTTTGTCCCACATATTTGGTGTGCAAAAAGCTCTCGAAGGATACAGCCTCGTTCAATTTTCTAAGAATGTTCTTCTTCTCCTCCGGTGTATAATCGGGATGATTATCGTTCTTGTTGAGCCAATCCTGAATCCACTGAATACGCTCCGGGGTTCGGATGTACATATACTCCACCCCAATGGCATCACAATAGATACTCTCCAAGTGACGGATGATCTCTTTCAAGGATGCGGGACCTATTCCTAGGATTTTCCCGGCATCAAAAACGGTATCCAAGTCCTCTTGCGTAAGTCCAAAATTGTCGATTTCCAAGGTTGGCTCATACTTTCTCCTTTCCCTAACGGGGTTGGTCTTGGTAAAGAGGTGCCCCCGGGAGCGGTATCCGTCAATCAAACGGATGACCTGGAACTCCTTTTGCAGGGTTTCCGGCATTTCCACCTTTCTTCCATTGGTGAGTACGACCATGCCACTCTTATCCGAGTCGATGCCCAAATCCTCCAAGGAACCTTCCAAACCGAAATCAAAACCCTGAAAAAAAGCCCTCCAACTGGGCTCTACGTTATCTGGATTCGTTAGATATTTATCGTATTGCTCCGCAAAGAATGATGTATGCGCAGCGTTTAAAAATGAATATTTGTCCATTCTTTCTGTTTCTCCAAAACTTTATGGAAAATTTTGTCAAAAATACGGGTTTTAGCGTTCATATGCTCGCATTGCCCATAAATTCTTCTTCAAATTTACAACTATATCACAGAATAAACAGGATAGCACTAAAAATGAAATTTTTAACTGAAATTAACAGGGGAAACTAAAAATAATTTAACTTGGAGGGCCAACTAATCAAACCAATATGTCCTTATTTAAAAATCGATACCTCTCCTTGGATGTCTTCAGGGGTCTGGATGTCGCCTTGATGATCATTGTAAATTCTCCTGGGAACTACGCTACTACCTTTTCCCCATTGTTGCACGCCGAATGGAACGGTTTTACCTTGACCGATCTTGTTTTTCCCACCTTTTTGTTCGTGGTGGGAAATTCCATGAGCTTTAGCATGAAGAAGTACGAAAGCATGGGGCAATCCGCTGTTTTCAAAAAAATATTGAAGCGAACGGCCATCATCTTTTTGTTGGGCTTTTTGATGTACTGGTACCCGTTTTTTGACGACGGCCAGCTAAAACCTTTTTCCGAAACACGGATTTTTGGAGTTTTACAGCGAATCGCACTCTGTTATATGTTTGCCTCGATCATTCTTCACTTTGTGAAGACCAGAACTGCCATATGGCTCAGCGTAGCCTTTTTGGTGGGCTACCATCTTATTTTGATAGGCTTTGGTGATCTTACCTTGACCGGGAATGCCGTGCTGCAACTGGACCAATGGCTGATAGGTACTGACCATATGTACAAAGGAGAGGGCATACCTTTTGACCCCGAGGGATTATTGAGTACGCTTCCTGCCATTGTCAACGTGATTATAGGGTACTTGGCCGGACGGTTTATCCAAAACAATGGCCAAAACTTCGAAACCGTTGCCAAATTGATGATGGTCGGTTGTGCACTTGTATTTGCAGGCTTGGCCTGGGACCTTATTTTGCCCATCAATAAAAAACTGTGGACCAGCTCCTTTGTTTTGCTCACCTGTGGTATCGACCTTTTTGTGATAGCCATTCTCATCTATTTCCTCGATATGAAAAAAACAAAGGGATGGAGTTACTTTTTTGAGGTCTTTGGCAAAAACACCTTGTTCATTTATCTCTTGTCAGAACTTTTCATCATTACCCTTTTTGCCATTGATGTGAATGGGCAGTCGCTGTACAGTTGGATAGCCGATACCATATTCATCTCTTGGTCGGGAGGCTATGTAGGCTCGTTCCTGTTTGCGCTTTGGGTGATGCTCACCTGCTGGCTGGTAGGCTATATTATGGACAAGAAAGGTATCTACGTAAAAGTCTGATGCTAGGTCAGCGGCTATATTTGGCCTTGTACCATACCTTTTGCCATTCCCGTTTCAACAGTAAAAAAGATACTTCCGCCGAAATGTCGACCACATCGGCGGGAGCTATTTTTTTGACTTCCTTTTCAGAAATATCTACCACATACAAAAGGTTTAGATATTCGGGGAACTTTTCCACCATTAGAAAATAGACTTTCTCGTGAATGGTGCTTTTGAGCTCTTCGGGAGCAATGTCCATAGGGATATTTATAGGCACATTGGCCAATTCAAAATCCTTTTTGAGCTGATGTAGCAATTTGTGATAGAGTTGTTCCTGCTGGACCGCTTCCAGCAACTCCAGACTGTTTGTAAAGTTGGACAGCATACCTTATCTACGATAAAAAAGGCAATTTAGGACGACCTATGTGGCGTTTCTTACCTTTTTCTCCCATTCCCAGGCCGATTTCATGGCATCGTCCAAACTGGATTCTGCTTTCCACCCCAATACTTGGTTGGCCTTGGTGGTATCGGCATACGCCTGAATGACATCACCTGGCCGCCTACCCACAATTTTATAGTTTAACTTTTCACCAGTAACACGCTCAAAGCTCTGTATTACCTCCAATACGGAACTGCCTTTTCCTGTGCCCAAATTAAAAACCTCGTAGTTGCTTTCATTTTTGTTTTCCAACAATCGCTGAAGGGCTGCAACGTGGGCCTTTGCCAAATCCACTACATGGATATAATCTCGAATACAGGTGCCGTCCTCGGTGGGGTAGTCATCTCCAAACACAGAGAGCTCCTTGCGCAACCCAACCCCTGTTTGTGTGATAAAAGGAACCAAATTTTGGGGCACTCCAATGGGCAATTCACCCAACTTTACGGAAGGATGCGCTCCAATAGGATTAAAATATCGAAGGGCAATCGCCTTAAGTTCTGGTGTTACCTTGCAGATATCCCGAATAATTTCTTCTCCCACTTGTTTGGTATTTCCGTAAGGGGATTCGGCAGGTTTAACCGGGGCGGATTCGGTAATCGGCATTTGGTCCGCTTGGCCATAAACGGTACAGGAGCTACTGAAAATAAAACTCGCACCGTTCTTTTTCTTTAGCTCTTGAAGGATGTAGACCAGCACCCCAAGATTGTTCTCATAATACAACAATGGGTTTTCCACGCTTTCCCCTACCGCTTTGGATGCTGCAAAATGGATAACACCTGCAATATCGCTGTGTTTAGTGAAGAAATCTTGAACCTTTGATTTTTCACGTAGGTCAAATTCTTCAAAAATGGGTCTTTTTCCCGTTATGGCGATAATACCATCCAAAACATCCTTGGAAGAATTGGAGAGGTTGTCCACAATGACCACCTCATGGCCCTCATTCTGGAGTTCCACTGCAGTATGGGAACCAATAAAGCCCAGACCACCAGTTACAAGTATTTTCATGTTTATTTGTTTACAAAGTCGATAACCAAATTGGTTATGTAATCAATTTGTTCATCATCCAGCTCCGTATGCATGGGCAAAGAAATCACCTCGTTTACCAATTGGTTGGTCACAGGGAAATCATCTTCATTGTATCGTTCATCGGCATAGGCCTTTTGTTTATGCAGTGGTACTGGATAATACACACCACAGGGAACGTCGTTATCGTTCAAATGTTGCACAAGACCATCCCGTTTTCCGTTCAAAATACGAAGGGTGTACTGGTGGAACACATGACAGTCGCAAAGACTTTTCCCGATTTCGCATTCACAAGGTATGCGCGGCGGCACAATATGCTCTTGGCCTCGGAATGCCTTGGTATATTTTGATGCTGCCTCCCAACGCTTCTGGTTATAATAATCCAATTTGGGAAGCTTGGCACGCAATACCGCTGCCTGAATGGAGTCCAATCGGGAATTGACACCGACCACATCGTGATAATATCTTTTGTACATCCCGTGATTTACGATTCCACGAATGATATGTGCCAAATCATCATCATTGGTAAAGATGGCACCCCCGTCCCCATAACAGCCTAGGTTCTTGGATGGAAAAAAAGAGGTGGCTCCAATATGCCCAATGGTACCCGCCTTTTGCTTGGAACCATCTTTGGAGAAGTAAGATCCACCTATGGCTTGCGCATTATCCTCGATTACATAGAGATCATGTTTTTTCGCCAGTTCCATAATCGCATCCATATCGGCACATTGCCCGAATAGATGGACGGGCACAATGGCCTTGGTTTTTGGTGTAATGGCCTTTTCAATAGCGTTGACATCGATATTAAAAGTATCTTGGCGTACATCTACCAAAACCGGCGTCAATTGTAACAGACCAATCACCTCTACGGTTGCGGCGAAGGTGAAATCGGCTGTGATCACCTCATCACCTGGCTTTAATCCAAGTCCCATCATACATATTTGGAGGGCGTCGGTTCCGTTTGCACATGGAATCACATGCTTTACCCCTAAATAATCCTGCAATTCGTTTTGGAACGCTTGCACATGTGGACCATTTATGAACGCGGAAGAGTCCAAGATTTCCGCTATGGCTTCATTGACCTCTGTTTTTATGCCTTCATACTGACCTTTGAGGTCAACCATTTGAATTTTTTTCATCCGAATAAATTAATGATTCAAAATTAAGAAATTAAGATGCTATAATGGCCTCTGACCGAAAGAATGTATTTTAGCAAAAAAGATGTCTTTGCGTTTTATTTACCATATTCTCATCAACATTACCTGGTTAGGCCTACATGTGGTCGCCCTTTTCAATGCCAAGATCAAGTTGTTTGTCCATGGCAGGAAGCAAACGTTCTCCATTTTGAAAGAAAAATTGGCTCCTGGGGACATAACCATTTGGATGCATGTAGCCTCTTTGGGCGAATTTGAGCAAGGATTGCCCATTTTGGAGCGCTTGCGCTCCCAATATCCCAACCATAAATTAGTGCTCAGTTTCTTCTCACCTTCCGGTTATGAGGTAAAAAAGAATACCCCAGCAGCCGATGTGGTGGTCTATCTGCCCATTGACCATCTTTCCAACGCCAAACGTTTTTTGAAACTGGTACAACCCGAACTGGCCATTTTTGTGAAGTACGAGGTTTGGCCCAACTATCTACATCAGTTAAAAAAACAAAACATTCCTACCCTTTTGATATCGGCCATTTTTTCCAAAAGACAAATCTATTTTAAGGCCTATGGTGGGTTTATGCGGAAAAGCCTTCAAAAATTCGATGCATACTTTGTGCAGGATGATGATTCCAAAAAGCTATTGGAGTCCATTGGCATTGCAAACGCGCAAGTGGGAGGCGATACCCGACTGGACCGCGTATCGGAAATTCTGGAACGCAACAATCGGTTGGATTTTATGGACAGTTTCAAGAACAATCAATTGTGTTTGGTTGCGGGGAGCACTTGGCCGGAAGACGAGGCCATCCTTATCGATTACATCAACCATACTAAAGAACGATTGAAGTTGGTGATTGCCCCACATCAAATTAAGCCGTCGCATATTGATAAAATTACCGCCGCACTCAAAAAAAATACGGTTTGCTATTCCGAACTGGGCAACCAAAATTTAAAGGAAGTGGATGTCTTGATCATTGACACTATTGGGCTATTGACCAAGATTTACAGTTATGCCAATATTGCCTATGTGGGCGGTGGCTTTGCCACAGGATTGCACAATACCATGGAACCAGCGGTTTTTGGGATACCCATTGTCATAGGCCCGCAATTTGAAGGCTTCAAGGAAGCAGAAGACCTGGTTAAGGCAGGAGGTATAGTTCCAGTTTCCAGCAAAGACAGTTTTATCAATTTGATGAAAGATTTGCTCGACCATCCGACCACGCTACAAAATAAGGGGAAAATCAATTCGGATTACATCAACTCCAACAAGGGGGCGTCCGATTTGATCATGAAATACATTTCCACGGTTTTGTAAAATTTGGTTAGCTTTAGCAAAATTCAACCTACATGGACAAGCGCATTTTTAGAATTTCGTTGACGGCGGCCCTAGCGGGCTTTTTGTTTGGGTTCGACACCGTTGTGATCTCCGGTGCCAACCAGCCCATAAAGGAAATTTGGCAGACCAACTGGTTCTTGGGCGATTCCATTTTTACGTTCCACGGTATTTTTATCATGTCCATGGCCCTTTGGGGAACGGTGTTGGGCTCGCTTTTTGGCGGGATTCCCACCGATAGGTTGGGACGCAAGAAAACCTTGTTCTGGATTGGAATCCTCTATTTTGCGTCGGCAGTTGGCTCTGCGTTTGCTCCTGAACCGTACAGTTTTTCACTGTTCAGATTTATCGGTGGTATTGGCGTAGGAGCATCCTCCGTTGCGGCTCCGGTTTATATTTCGGAGATTTCCACGGCACAGACCCGGGGCCGGTTGACGGCCATGTACCAGTTCAATATTGTTTTTGGTATCCTCATCGCATTTATTTCCAACTATCTCATTGGGATTATTTTTGATGAAAGCATCGCTTGGCGCTGGATGTTGGGCATTGAAGGGCTACCTGCTTTGATCTACACCCTAATGGTATTTAAAATACCGAACAGCCCCAGATGGTTGCTCATGAAGAATCGTGCCGATGCCATCGTGATGGAGTCCATTACCTTATTGGGCATCGCCAAGGACAGGGCGTCTATACATTTGGAAGAAATCAAAATCGCTTTGGTGGAGACCACTGAAAAGCAACAAGACAGCCTGTTTTCAGGAAAGTATAACAAACCACTTATGCTGGCCTTCTTGATTGCCTTTTTCAATCAATTGTCGGGCATCAATTTTGTACTGTACTACGCTCCTGAAATTCTCGAACGTGCTGGCCTTGCTTCGGGCGAATCACTCTTTAGTTCCATTTCCATAGGGGTCATCAATCTCATATTCACCTTTGTGGGCATCTCCTTGATCGATAAGCTTGGGCGCAAGCAATTAATGTATATCGGTTCCATTGGCTACATCATTAGCTTGGCCATGGTGGGCTGGTGCTTTTACTCCGGTGCAAGTTCGGTATTGCTGCTCACTTTTATATTGATTTTTATCGCCTCGCATGCTGTGGGGCAGGGTGCAGTGATTTGGGTGTTCATTTCCGAAATATTCCCTAATAAGGTGCGTTCCTACGGACAATCTTGGGGAACAGGTACACACTGGGTCTTTGCCGCACTCATTACATTACTCACCCCAACTTTTCTTGATGCCGAGATTGGGATTTTTAAGGATAATCCCTGGCCCATCTTTATCTTCTTTGCCGTTATGATGGTGCTCCAATTGCTGTGGGTCATCTTTATGATGCCGGAGACCAAGGGAATTAGCCTCGAAGAGCTAGGCAAATTGCTCAGCCGTAAAAACGAACGCTCCAAATAATTGGTTTACAGCACATGCCGCAAATCCATCCGTTAGTCGAATAGTACAATGGAAAATAAAGGGAATGCGCAAATAATTTCTTAAATTGAAAGAAATTACACTATTATGGCAGATGAAATTAGCTTTGGCAACAAACTTATGGTCGGTTTTTTGCGCATCATGGTTTTCATATTGATTGTTATTCTGATCGCAATTCCGGTTTTGATTGTTTTGGACTTTTTAGGGGTTTTGGAGGCCTTGGGAATGTCGTCTTAAAAAATCACATCTACCTCTCCCATTGATTTTGTCACTAATTTGATATAGGAATCAATTGCTTTGTTGATGTTATTGGGTTCGGTAACATTAACCTCTCCCCTCCAAATTAGTTCTATTTCCTTTCCAATACAAATACAGTAGAGCGACGTCTCCGCGTGATAAATACTAAAAGTATCGTAGTACTCAGGGTCGTAATAGATGTCTTGGTGCTCCAGGTAATCCGTACTGAATCGCATGAACAATTTGTCCATGTCATTGAGATGCTCTTTAAAGGTCCTTCGGTTCTCCGTACCCACAAGCTTGGTGAAAAGGATGGCATCAAACCCTTTATCCAATAGCTGCTCCTCTACTTCTGCCAATTCCTGTTCAGATCGTTCGGCAGATGTAAATTCCACATCAAAAAGGTCAATGCTGCGCACGGCATCTACACCTTGACTCTTAAGCGCATCGGCAAATTTGGTCTCAAATTCCACACGAGTGGCATCTTCCTGTGTCATTCCGACTACCAGTACTTGATAGGCATCAAAGATTACGGTATCCGGATTCTTCCATGTACCCACCAATTTGGTGGACGAGCATCCCATAAGGAGCAGAAGACTTAGACCGATTAATGTCGCTTTCATTGTATA
Organism: Flagellimonas marinaquae; assembly: GCF_003992675.1. GTDB lineage: Bacteria > Bacteroidota > Bacteroidia > Flavobacteriales > Flavobacteriaceae > Flagellimonas > Flagellimonas marinaquae. Next base: position 134,516 of record NZ_RZMZ01000016.1, on the reverse strand, counting down.
GATTTATAGATTCGTGTGCAGCAAGGACTTCACTTTTGTTCAGTGTGTGCTAAAGGTAGCCTGTCTTTTCTCCAACTGCCTTTTGAGGTCGTCTATCGTCTTGGACATGGACTTTTCAAAATCGTCGGTATCGGATTTGGCAAAAATTCGTGGACCAGGGGCACTCAATTCTATTTCACAGATTTTACCCTCTCCTGTTTTATCATTTTCGGTCTTGAACAGCACATTGGCTTTGATCAACCAACTATATTTTTGTTCCAGCCCCTCTAACTTTTTCATTAACAATTGGGTCAGCGCATCGCTGGTCATCATCTTTTGATATTGAACATGTACTTCCATGATTATTGTTTTGATTATGGTCAAATCTATGACCCTTTCATTTTAAATTTAATGACAATTGTCAGTTTAAATCCGATTATTGTCCCAACGAAAATGGCTGTCCCGTACTTTGTAGCACCGAGAACCAAAACTCACCTTCCAAATCGATTTTTTTTCTCTTTTTCGTCACTTCGGTAATGGGAACATAAACGTACCGGTTGTTGATCTTACTGGCCACAAACTTGGTTTTTCCGGCCATGGCCCCGTGTACTGCGTGATAGGCCAATCTGCTACAGTAGACACTGTCGCTGGAGTTGGCCGGAGCGCATCTCACAATGTAGCTAGGGTCTATGTATTTGATGGTGACCGGCCTTTTCCCTTTGAAGTGGTCTGCTATTTTTTCCTTTAGGAAAACCCCAATGTCTTGATGCTGGACGTTCCCCGATGCGTCCTTCACTTCCTCTTTTTTGGTGAACAATTGTTGTCCGGCCCCTTCGGCCACAACGATTACGGCATGTTTTTTCTGCTCCAATCGCTCCTCCAAAATTTTTAAAAAGCCATGTTCCCCTTCCAAGGAAAAGTCCATTTCGGGTATCAGTACAAAATTGACCACAGGCATGGCCAGTGCCGCTGATGCCGCTATAAAGCCGCTATCCCTTCCCATGAGTTTGATGATGGAAATTCCGTTGAAGGCACCCGTGGCCTCATTATGGGCATCGCGTAAAATAGGGCTGGCCACATCAAAAGCTGTCTCAAAACCAAAAGACTCATCGATGAGATCGATATCATTATCGATGGTTTTTGGTATGCCGACCACGCTGATCTTACCGTTCCGTTTGGCGATTTCCTCACCAATGGCGTTCACCCCTTTCAAGGTGCCATCACCGCCTATGGCGAACAGCATGTCCACTTGATTGTTTTCTAAGGTATCCACCATCACCGACACATCCTGTGCACCACGGGAAGACCCTAAAAAAGTTCCTCCAAATTGATGGATATCCTTCACCTTATCCGGTGTCAGTTCCACAAGTTCATGTCCTTTATCTGGATTCAGCCCTTCGTAGCCGTAGGGAATACCAATAATTTTTTTGATTCCATAGAAATAATGAAGTGCCATGACCAGTCCACGGATCACATTGTTGATTCCCGGGCACAAGCCACCACAGGTGACTATGGCCGCCGTAGTGTTCTTGGCATCAAAAAAGAGGTCTTGTCTTGGACCAGCCTTTTCCAGACACACTGGTTCCTCTTTATTGGTCAGGCAGTGATTAAAGTAAGAAATGGAAGGGTCGAATACCAACCTATCCCCATCACTTACAAAATTAAAGATGTTGTCTCCCTTAATCGTACTCAATTGTAGTGGCGACCGGAAATTGGACGCCCCTAAGCTTTCTATGTTGAATCTATTCTTATCGGTCACTTATATAATATGTTAAAGGTGTTCTGTCAAACTATGGTGCGAATCGATCAGTGGTCCACCGTTCATAATCTCTTCGGTAGCTTGGCTTGCAAACTTATCAAAGTTGATATGGAACGAATGTGCCAACTGTATTGCTTTGCTCACATAGGCTCCTTTTTGCAGCCATGTGTTCATCGGGTCCAAAATTTCGGTTGGAACGCCGGGACAATACTTTGGCATATGTAGGCCAAAAATGGGATGTGTATCATAATCAATATCATCCAATTTACCTTCCAAGATGGCAGAAATCATAGCTCTGGTATATTTCAGCTTGATCCTGGATCCCACTCCGTAGGGTCCGCCGCTCCACCCGGTATTGATTAACCAAACGTTCGCTCCCGATGCCTTCATTTTTTCACTCAACATTTCGGCATATACCGCTGGGTGCAAAGGCATAAATGGCTCCCCAAAACAGGCAGAGAACGATGGGACGGGCTCGGTAATCCCTGCTTCCGTTCCCGCCACCTTGGCCGTATAGCCCGAAATGAAATGGTACGCTGCTTGACCTGGGGTCAATTTAGCGACAGGTGGCAAAACGCCAAAGGCATCACAAGTTAAGAAAAAGATATTTTTGGGGTTGGAAGCATAAGATGGCTCCTGAATGTTGTCGATATGATGAATGGGATAGCTTACCCTAGTGTTTTGGGTGATCGTGCTATCAAAATAATCCACTTCTTTGGTGCCTTCTTTGAACACCACGTTTTCCAAGAGTGCCCCTGGGCGTATGGCCCTATAAATATCGGGTTCCTTTTCTTCGGTCAGGTCAATCACCTTCGCATAGCATCCTCCCTCAAAATTGAATATGGTATCCTCCTTGGTCCACCCGTGCTCATCGTCCCCGATAAGTTTTCTCTCAGGGTCAGCGGACAAAGTAGTTTTTCCCGTTCCGGAAAGTCCGAAGAAAATGGCGGTATCGCCAGCTTCGCCAACATTGGCGGAGCAGTGCATTGGCAAAACCTCTTTTTCCGTGGGAAGAATAAGATTCAGAGCAGAAAAAATACCCTTTTTCATCTCTCCTGTGTAGGCCGAACCAGCCACCAAGGCAATTTTTTTGGTGAAGTTAAGTATAGAAAAGTTTCCGCTCAAAATTCCGTGTTCGGCTGGCTTGTCTGTCTCATACCCTGGAGCGCACAATACCAACCACTCTTCTTCAAAATTCTCCAATTCGCTTTCATCCAATCTCAAGAACATGTTTTTGATGAAGTAGTTGGACCATGGGTATTCCGTAATGGTTCTTACGTTCATCTTATATTTGGGATCGGCGCATACCGCAGCATCTCGGACAAAAACTTCCTTTCCGCTAAGATAGTTGACCACCTCATCATATAATTTATCAAAGTTTTCGGGTGAAACGGCCTTATTGATCCTGCCCCACCATACCTTGTCCTTTGTGTAATCGTCCTTCACCAAAAAACGGTCCTTCGGAGAACGTCCAGTAAATTTTCCGGTATTGATGCATAGAGTGCCATTTTCGGTTTCTACACCCATACCTTTTTCCACAGTCAGTCGTTGTAATGTCTCCGCGTCCAGGTTCCATTGCGCCGTGACATTTTTTAATCCGTACTTACCAAGATCTTTGTTTGTGCTCATATCTTTCGATTTTAATGGTTAGAAGCTCCATATCCATGGAACCAATACTAATGTTGCTATAAAGAAAAGCAGGAGCAACGGGCCGCCCACTTTTACATAATCTATAAATTTATATCCTCCCGCCACCATCACCATAGCGTTTGTGGTAGTGCCTACCGGGGTCAAAAATGCCGTAGATGCACTCACGGCTACCGCGATCATAAAGGGTTTTGGCGAAACTCCCAATGTGGTCGAAGCAATGATGGCTATCGGCGCCATCAACACCGCAGTTGCCGAATTGTTGATGGTTTGACTAAAGGCTGCGGTCAACAGGAAAATTCCAGCCAATAAGGCCACCGGATGGATGCTTCCCAAACTGCTTACCAGACTTTCTGCGGCAAGTTGAGCCACCCCTGTTTTTTGCAACGCCAATCCCATGGGAATCATGGCAGCAATCATCACCACACTGGTCCAACTTATCCCTTGGTATGCCTTGGAAATGGGCACACATCCGGTCAACATCATTATCCCTGCACATATGAGGGCCGCCATGGCACCCGGCAATACATTCAGCACCAAGAGAAGGACCATCAACACCAAAGTGCCCAAGGCAATGTAACTCTTGGTGGTCAATTGGTCTACGTTTTTGGACAGTGCTTCCGGACTTCCCGATATCACCAAGTTCTCATACACGGATTTCAGGGCAATAATGTTTTCCCACTGCCCCCTGATTACAAAGGCATCACCTGCTTTGATCTTGATTTTTCCCATTAATGGGGCATTATCCCTCGAAACTGCCAAAAGCTGCACTCCTGCCTGTTTGAGGTAGTGGCCTAAGGGTACTGTTTTCCCAACAAAAACCGATTTTGGGGTAATGATCATTTCTGCCATGCCCACCTCTTGGTTGATCAACTCTTTTTTGAGCATATCCTTCTCGGGTTTCAACGGGATTACACCCAAATGAAACTTCAAGACCAACTTATCCACATCCTCGGGCTCGCCCTTTACGGTAATGATATCGTGATATCGCATTTCCGTATCCAAGCCCGGCATTTCCACAAATTGGGGAATCCTTTGGAGCTTGTTGGGATGTCTTCGTTTTAGCCTCATTACGGATACCTTATGTTCCGATTCAAAATTCCAATCCCCAATCTTGGTGTTGATCAATTGCGACATGGAACGAATTCGTAGACGATATAGGTTGTCCCCGATACTGTAATTTTCGATCCACTTATGCATTTCCTGATCAATGGCCATGGGTTTGTTGTTCGTCCGATGTTCGGGAAGCAGCCTGTGGCCAACATATCGAAAATAAAGGATAGAGATAAGGAGCAATGGCACTCCTATCAATCCAAATTCAAAGAACGAAAAGCCCGTAAAACCATTTTGGGCCAAGGCATTGCTCACAATAATATTGGGCGGTGTCCCTGTCAGGGTCAACAATCCGCCCGTATTGGAACCGAAGGCCACTGGAATCAACAATTTTGAAGGCAGAGTGCCTGCGTTCCATGCGGCAGTGACGGTTACTGGCAGCAAAGCTGCCACGGTTCCCGTATTGCTAACAAATCCCGATAACAGACTGGACCCTAAGGTGACGATCACCAAAAGTCGGGAAACATTCCTACGTGCCCATTTCACAAAAAACTGTCCGGCCATAGCAGTCCATCCTGTTCTGGAGAGCCCTTCACCAATGATGAAAAGGGCTGCAATCATAATTACGGTGGGATTACTGAATCCCGCCAAGGTTTCGCCAAGGTCTAAAATACCGGTCAAAAAGAGCGATAACATGGCCATGAGAGCCACAACATCGGGCGGGAATTTGCCCCATATAAACAATATGATGGTAATTCCAAGAATAATCAGCAGTGGCAGCATGCTAGATATTTCAAAGGGTTAGTCCAGTGCCAGCACCGGAATCTCGGAGTGCAGGGTCAACAGTTTTGTGAGCCTACCTTCCGAAGGTGTACTTTTTTCGGTGTGGTTACGGGGCAATATGGTCAACATATCAATCTTTTTCTCTTTGATGTAGTCCAATATCCCTTGCTCCACATCCTCACTTTTAATAAAGGTATGGTCCGCATAAAAATGCTCCAAATAGTACTGCAACAGGTTTTCATTGGATTCCTTAATGGCCTCCTCATCGTATATGGATTCTTTATAAATGGTCAACACATGAATCCTGGCATCAAAAGAGCGAGCCATGTCCAACAGGGTTTCCAACACCGCTTTATCCTCAATTTTTTCTCCTCCCATCACAAGTGCGATGTTCTGGGGCTCCTTTATTCCTGTGCCATAGGGAATGGCGAGGACCGGACAATCTGCCTTTAAAACCAATTTTGATGTATTGGTGATAGCCTCATCGGTGATTTTATCACCCATGGTGCCCATCATGATCAAATCGGCATTGCTCTTTTCCTGGACCGAAAGAATGGTGCTGATCACTTCCCCTGTATCTGTAGTGAACTCAGGAGAAACCTTCAACTTTGTATTGAACGAATCCAACAATTGCGAAAACTCCTTGCGGAGCTTTTCGTTATCCGCTTCGCTCAAGGGCATGGTGCCCACGTAAAGGCCTAAAATACCAATCGACCTTTGGGTGCCTATAAAATTGACGACATACTCCAAGGCATTTACCGATGCCTCAGAAAAATCAAATGGAATCAATACTTTTTTTAAACTGCTCATACCTAAGATTGTTAATTAATTGTATTTGTTTTCAAAAGTAGAATCAGGCTTCGACCTAAAACATGACAGAAGTCAGTATTTTCAACTTTTCCTTGATATTAGCAAAAAAACGGGCGTTATAAAAGTCGAGAGGGTTATTTTATTGCCACCTTTTTTGGTTATATTTAAAAACCGCAAAACAACACCGCTTTAGTTATGGATTTAGTCATTGGGATAGACATTGGTGGTACCAAAACCAAGATAGGCCTTGTTGATGAACAGGGTGTATGCCACGAACAAACCTTTTTTAGAACGAAGGATTTCCCCAATTTGGAAGAGTATTTGAACAAAATAAAGTCTACCTCCGATGAGTTATTGGCCCAATTGGGACAAGAGGCCAATGTGATTGGCTGCGGCATTGGCGCACCCAATGCCTCCAGCAAAAACGGTACTATTGAAAATGCCAGTAATTTATTGTGGAAGGGCACCGTTCCCTTGGTAGAGAAGTTAAAAAAGCGCATGCCCATGCCCATACGTATCATGAACGATGCCAGTGCAGCTGCACTAGGCGAAATGCTATTTGGGGGCGCCAAGAACATGACCGATTTTATCGTGATCACCCTCGGTACCGGTTTTGGTGCGGGGATTGTGGCCAACGGTCAGTTGATTGATGGGTATGATGGCTTTGCAGGCGAATTGGGCCATGTGGACATGACCATGGGCGATGGGAGATTGACCGGATTGGGTGTAAAGGGCGGATTGGAAGCCTATGTTTCCGCTACCGGCCTTAAGCGAACGGTAATGTTTATGCAGAGCAAATACTTGGTAGATAGCCGTTTTAGGGATATTGCCTACAACGATTTACATGGGGAGGACATTACCCAAGCTGCGGAGGAAGGGGATGAGATTGCCCTAAAGGCGTTCGACTATACCGCTCGCATCATGGCGCAGGCACTGGCCAATTTCACCGCTTTTACCCAACCAGAAGCGTTTATTTTAATGGGCGGACTCACCAATAGCGGTAAATGGATCATGACGCCTTTGGAAAAATATTTCAACGGATTCCTACTAGATGTGTACAAGGGCAAGGTAAAGCTGCTACATTCGAGCATGGAGGGCAAAACTGCCGCCATCTGTGGTGCTGCAGCCCTCATCTGGGAAAATGAAAAGAAAAAACAAGCCTAAGCTGCACCACTTTTTTATTGAAAAAGTCATTCTATGACATGCGTCATACTTTGTCGAGCATTTTAATGAAAAACTTTGTACTCCAACAATCAAAAACGATTGACCATGGGGTTTGCAAAGTATTTTTTTGGATGGGTTTGTTCCTTTATATGTTCCGTCCTGCTATCCCAATCGCTTCTCGCACAGCATCCTGAAGAAAACGAGTATGGCTCATGGCTATTACTGTGTGGCACAGCCAAGGTACATGAAGATTGGAGCATACCGGCTGTAGGCATCATTCGGCACCACCACATGCTGGACAGGTATGGATTTTTCTTCTTTAGGACGGGCGCTTCGTATCAAACAGGTCAAAACTCAGAACTTACTGGTGGGTTTGCCCTGCTCAACTCCAATTCTTATTTGGAAACCAATACCGTAGCAAATACCAATCAGCTCTGGCTGTACGGTGAATACACTTTAAATTCCAAATTCAACGATAATTCATTTTCCCATCGGATACGATTTGAGAATAGGCGTTGGATCGGCGGTGAGGCGCCAGAGGTAAATAATAGGGTTCGATACCGGCTACAATATGTTCGACCTATCCAAAATGGTTTCTATTTTAAAGCCTTTGACGAACTGTTTCTTAGTATGGACGGAGATATATTTAACCAAAATCGAGTGTTTGTTGGTTTCGGTCGTCAGATGAGCAAGGAAATCAAGGCAGACATCGGATACTTCAATCATAAATTCAGTAATTCCAGCGACCATATGATACGATTAAGTATCTCTTTCTTTATTGATCTTACCCAAAAGGATATGGCACTTTTGACGGATTGACCTATGTAACTTTCTGAAAGCAAAATTCTTACTCCTATCAAAAACTGATTATTATCATATTTTGCGTTACTGAAGAAGGCTACCTTTAACAGAGTTAAATAGTAGAAGTCATGAAACCAAAAAAGAACCCAAACGCAGAAATAGGACGAAATAGCAGTCTTTATTTTATGATAGGACTTACTTCCGTATTGTTTATGACATGGCAATCCTTTGAAGTAAAGTTCTATGACGAGGAATCCAAAGTTTCAGAAGTTGTACAGGTAACCGACGAACTTAAGGAAGATGTACCCATTACAGAAGTAATCCGCACCGCACCGCCTCCACCACCGCCATCAGCTCCTGATGTCATTGAGATCGTAGAGGACGTGGAAGATGTAAAAGAGACCGTAATAGAGAGCACCGAGAGTAGCCAAGAGACCTTTATCGAGGATGCCGTGGTAAGCATCGAGGATGTAAATGTAGAAGAGGTCGAAGAGGACATAGTAATACCCTTTGCCGTTATTGAAAATGTACCTGTGTTCCCGGGCTGTGAAAACCTTCAAAGCCAAGCTGAACGAAAAGAGTGTTTTAATCAGAAAGTTCAAGAGCATATCAAAAAGAACTTTTCCTATCCCCCAGCCGCCTTGGATATGGGCATTACCGGAAGGGTATATCTTCAATTTGTGATTGATTCCAAAGGCCGGGTGACCAACATACAAAAAAGAGGTCCGGACAAACTTTTGGAAAAAGAAGCGGAGCGTATCATCGCTTCCTTGCCCAAAGTGAAGCCTGGCGAGCAAAGAGGTAAGGCCGTAAGTGTTAAATACAGCATTCCCATCAACTTTGTCATGAAAGCAAATTAAAGCCAACTATCCTTTATACCTAAAGGTCCAAGACAGTTCTTGGGCCTTTTTTTTATGGCCTAAACCAAGTGGTTTTGCTATACTCGTGAGATTTAGAGGCACTTTCCCTGTTCTTGGCGATGAGGTGCGCGTGGTCGTACCTGCGGGCCCTATAACCCAATAGGTGCAGAAAGGGCTTGGCAAAAAACCGGGCAATACGGAGGTCTATCAACAAAGTGTCCTTGTTATTGTCAGCCCAAGAAACTCCCGGAAGTTTTACCAAAATATGGTCTACCTTAAACCTTCGTAGCTTTTTGGAAAGCCACAATACAAATTGGGGAATTGGGCGAATAAAATAGAATCCTTCATTCCCCTGTTTTTGATAGAGCGGCATAAAAATCTGTCGGGTTTTTGTGGTTTTGAGAGCTACTCCATCCACCGAAGCCAACGGAGCGCCTTTGGGTACCTTTTGAAAATTGACATAACCAGGATACATTTCAAAGGTTGTATCGGGACCAATATCATGCTGATGATAAATCTCAAAAAACCGGTGACGCGGAACACTGAATCCGGCAACAGTTTCTTTTAATTCCTTAAGTTTTTCGGAAGAAACGGGCATCGATTCGACCAACGCCAAGGAATACCGCACAAACTCAATGCAATTATGCACTGCCTTATCATCGTCATGCTGCCCGCTTTCAAAACCTAACGACACATAACCCAACTCGTTGATATAACTCAATAGGGCTCCTTTTAAATACTCCTCAATCCCCAATATAATGGGCAATGGGTAATGCGACGCATAGGTGCGGTTCAACAAACTATCGTTGAGCACCATAAACGGTGATGTATCACCCGAGGTGGTATGCAGATCTAAGAAATAAAAGGGAGGGTTTCCTGTTTCCAGGATGGAATCTATCAGAACATACAAGTCATGGAGTTCTTTTTCTTCCTTATTGTGAATCTCCTTTTTCTCCACAATCCTTGTGATTCGTTCCGAAAACCAGATCCTGTTCAAATCCTCGTCCTGGAACCGTTGTCTTGTAGTGAGCGCTCCCAAGTTTCCAGATATCGCATAAATCTCACCATCAATAGGGACATTGTTCGATTTAAGCTCTTTAAAAACTTCCTTTAATGCGAAAACCCCAGCTGTTTCGTTACCGTGTACCCCACCAAAAAAAACAACGGTAGGACCTCCCGGTCTTCCACGAATATGATCAATGACCCTATCAATTTTTACCGTTTCATCCAATGCCGTGCTATGAACCAATACCATACTACTTCAAATCAACTTTACTGATGATCCCCACAATATGTGTGTCCACACAGATGGGCAAACATCCAATTTTGTACTCGTCCATCAATGATTTTGCTTTGCTTATCTCAGTTTTGGGCGTTATGGTGATAACATCCTTCACCATGATATCCCCTACCCTGGCTCCCTTCTTGTCCAATTGCTCAAACTTTTCGATATGGCTCCAGGTAAGCAAGCCAACGAGCTCACCTTTCCCGTTTTCCACGGGGAGGTGATGAATATTGTTCCATTGCATGATTGAGAGGGCCAAATTCGCATAATCATCCTCATAAAGCTTCATAAGCTTGGTGGACATGATCTGGTTGACCCACTTAAAGGCTTCCTTGGTCTCTCCCATGTTCTCGATAGGCTTCCATTGATGCACAGGAACGTTGGTCTGCTGATTTTTATACATTGATCTGGTCAATTGCACAATCGCACTGTCCAATTTCATCTGTTTACAAAGTTCCCTAAAATTATGGATCTGCCATTCGGCTCCTGTATTGCCGGCGGTCCTTGCTTTGATCACACCCAAAAGTCGTTCAATATCCCTTTCATCAACATGGAATTTTCGGAGGCCGTCATAGGCAATGGGCAGAAGTTCTTCCCTGATCATTTTTTTGGCTGTCATATCCTTTCCCATCCATGAAAACATGGCATGTCTGCCACTCGTTGCTGCCCTCAAAAAGTTGAGCTTGGCAGTCCTGAAATCCATTAGACTGGGCATATCATCATATTTCTGTGGTCTACCGGCCATTAGCCCGACCCAAAAGGCAAAGTTGGCCATTTCATCCAAAACTGTAGGTCCTGCTGGAATGTATCTGTTCTCGATACGCAAATGGGGTTTCCCGTTGCCAACTCCATAACAGGGACGGTTCCAGCGGTACACCGTGCCATTGAACAGACTCAGTGCTTCCAATTTCGGTATTTGGCCCTTCTCTAGTAACTCCAACGAATTTTGGGTAATCGGCTTGGTCAATAAAATGCGATGGGTAGAAACATCCTGTTTAAAAATTTCGGCCACGGAGTGCTTTTGCCAACGCTCCCCAAAACCTACCCTTGCCACTTCCTCCCTCAAGGCCTTGGTCCAAACCCGGGTATCCAAACTTTGCTGAAAAAGCGCAATCCGTGTCTCCCGCCAAAGTTCCTTGCCCAAAAGCAAAGGCGAGTTACAGCACGCGCTCAAAACCGGACCAGAAATGGCCTGCGCCCAATTGTAACTTTTGGTAAAATCTTCTGGAGGTATTTGGAGATGCAGCTGAAAACTGGTGTTGCACGCTTCAAAAAGAACAGAATCGTGGTGGAGCGAAAGTTCATCAGCTCCTTTGATGCGTAAAGTAAAATCATCTCCACGCCATGCCTTTAAAACTTCGTTTATCTTAAAATACCTAGGTATGGGCGTCATAAAGTCCATACCCAGTTCATCTTTACTGATGGTGGGCAAAATCCCCGTAAGCAACACCCTAGTTCCATTCTTTTTTGCCGATTGTTTTGCCTTTTCCACCAATCCGGTCAGTTGAGTTTCCATGGCACCAAAACAATCCCTTTCCAACGTGATGGGATCTAGATTGGCTTCAATGTTATAGGTCGCAAATTCTGTGGTGTAGTGCGGGTCGTCCAAATCCTTTAGGATATCCAAGGAATTTGAGGCTGGCCTGTAATCGTCTTTGATGAGGCACATTTCCTGTTCGGCACCTATTCGCACAATATCATCTTCAATCAACCCTTTTTTGATCATGGTCTCCAAGGCTTGGATATCATCGATCAGTTGCTGTACAAATAGTTTCCGCTCTTCTTCGTTGAATGCGCTTTTTGCAATATGTTCTCCCATGGGACCTAAGTTTGTGCCTACTTCTCCTTCCTATAAAAGTACGCCATCAATCAGGTCCAACATATGATACTTGTCAGTAGATTGATTGGTCTTGTGGGCTTTTTAGGTAGTTATCCTGACAATTATCATGTTTTATAAGAACCATCAACGGTACTTTTGGCTTATAATGTAAAGGTATGCAGCTTATGTGCGGATTAGTTCAAAAATACAATGTTCCGGGCCCTCGATACACGAGTTATCCTACTGTGCCCTATTGGGACATTGAAAGTTTTTCAGGCAAAAAATGGAATTCGAGTGTACTCAGGGCATTCCAAGAAAATCCCGAAGAGGGTATCAGTGTTTACATTCACTTGCCCTTTTGCGAGCATATGTGCACGTTTTGTGGATGTCATAAAAGGATTACCAAGCGCCACGAGGTGGAGCGACCCTATATTACGTCGGTTTTAAAAGAGTGGGAGTTGTATGTTGACCTTTTGGGTTCAAAACCCGTTATAAAAGAGCTCCATTTGGGCGGCGGGACACCCACTTTTTTCTCTCCAGAAAATCTAAGGATCTTGATCGAGGGAATTGTTCGGATGAGTACCAAAACCGATGATATCGAATTTAGTTTTGAAGGACACCCCAATAATACGACAAGGGAACACCTACAAGCTCTTTTTGATGTAGGGTTCAGAAGGGTCTGTTTTGGAGTACAGGATTACAACCTTACCGTGCAACGGGCCATCAATAGGATACAACCCTTCGAGAATGTAAAGAATGTAACCGATTGGGCCAGGGAAATCGGGTATACCTCGGTTGGACACGATATCATTTACGGACTTCCGTTCCAAAATTGTGATGACGTAGAAAACACCATCATAAAAACCAACGCCATCAAACCAGATAGGATCGCTTTTTATAGCTATGCGCACGTGCCATGGCTCAAAGGAAATGGACAGCGTGGTTATAAGGAAGAAGATTTGCCATCATCCGTAGAGAAAAAGGCCCAGTATGAGATGGGCAAGCGAATGCTCACCGAATTTGGATATAAGGATGTGGGAATGGACCATTTTGCGCTGCCAACGGACAGTCTGTACAAGGCCTTGGAAAATGGGACACTGCACAGAAACTTTATGGGCTACACCCCGTCCAAGACCAAGCTTATGGTAGGTTTAGGCGCTTCCAGCATTAGCGATAGTTGGTATGGATTTGCACAAAATGTGAAGAATGTGGAGGAATACCAGAGTTTGGTTTCACATGGAGTTATCCCTATTTTTAGAGGACATATCCTTAATGAAGAAGATGAAATCTTGAGAAGGCATATCCTAAATATCATGTGCCGGTTTGAGACCAGCTGGAATGACAAAGATGAACAATCGGTAGATTTTGATATGGTATTGGCCAACCTTTCCGAACTGGAAAAAGACGGATTGGTAGAACTGGACAACCAACACATCAAAGTAACCGATAAGGGAAGGCCATTTGTAAGAAACATTAGTATGGCCTTTGACCTTAAACTGCAAAGAAAAAAACCAGATACCCGAATATTTTCCATGACCGTTTAACCTAAAAAAACAACAAGATGAAAAGTATTATTGTACCGGTTGATTTTTCAAATCAATCAGAAAAGGCCCTAAAAGTGGCCGCTTCATTAGCAAAACAGCAAAAAGCTGAGCTCTTTGTACTCCACATGCTGGAACTTTCCCCTGCCATTATGGGAGAGTCCGGATATATTTCGCAAGAACAAGTGGTGCACCTTATCAAACTCGGTGAGCAAAGATTTGCCGACTTTTTGGACCAACCCTATCTCAAGGAAATAAAACTGACTCCCATTATCAAGCATTACAAGGTGTTTAGTGAAGTGGCCGAAGTAGCCGAAAAGTATGAGGCCGACCTCATCGTGATGGGTTCCAATGGTGTCGATGGATTGGAAGAAATCTTTATTGGCTCCAATACCGAAAGAGTCGTTCGTACATCAGATGTGCCTGTACTGGTCATCAAAGGGAATGAGTCGGATGATTTTGATCCCAAAAACTTCGTTTTTGCCTGTGATTTTGAGAAAGAAAGTGTCCCCGCTTTGAAAAAAGCCCAAAAAATGACAAAAATCCTTGGCTCAAAATTACATATGGTGTACATAAACACTCCTGGTGATGAGTTTTTGAGCACCACCGATGCCCAAAACAAAATCGACACTTTCCTTAAAGAGGCCCAAACAGATCTGACTGTGGAGATTTTCAACGATTATACCGTTGAAAAGGGCGTTCTCAATTATAGTGACGAAATTGATGCAGATCTTATTGGCATCCCTACCCATGGAAGAAGAGGGCTATCCCACTTTTTTATGGGAAGCATTGGCGAAGACATTGCCAACCATGCCAAAGCACCTGTAATCACCTTTAAGATTTAATGAATTACATTTTTGATTGGTTTCGTGTAATTCTAACGAAAAGGGGGCAATTTTAAAATTGCCCCCTTTTTATTTTTGCCTTTCTACCTAACCGTGGAATCTTTCGTAAGCCGCTCTTTCCAAATCTTCCCTATGATCGGGATGAGCAATCGAAATTAAAGCGCTGGCACGCTGTTTTAGGTTTTTGCCGAACAAGTTTACCACGCCATATTCGGTGGCCACATAGTGCATGTGGGCCCTAGTGGTGGTCACACCCGCTCCCTGTTTTAAAAATGGGGTTATTTTGGAAACGCCTTTTTTGGTGGTAGCGGACATGGCAATAATGGGCTTTCCTCCCTTGGAAAGCGAGGCTCCCCTCATAAAATCCATTTGCCCCCCTACCCCTGAGAACTGGTACCCTCCAATGGTATCGGCACAGACTTGGCCGGTAAGGTCAATTTCTATGGCACTGTTAATGGCGGTTGCTTTGGGATTTCTTCGGATTCTGGCCGTGTCGTTGGTATATCCAGAGTCTCTAAAATCACAAATAGGGTTATCGTCTATAAAATCATATAATTTTTGAGAGCCCACAGCAAAGCAGCTCACAATTTTACCGCGTTTTACCGCCTTTTCCTTCCCATTGATCACTCCACTTTCCAACAGGGGCAAAACCCCATCAGAGAACATTTCGGTGTGGATACCAAGGTTTTTGTGGTTGCCCAGGTTGGACAATACCGCATTGGGAATGTTACCGATTCCCATTTGAAGGGTTGCACCGTCTTCAATCAAGGATGCCACATGTCTTCCTATTTCCTGCTCCACTTCGGAAGGTTCAGTAGGAAGGTGTGCATGTATGGGCCTATTGACCTCTGTAGCAAATACGATTTCATCCACATGGACAATACCTGTACCATGGGTCCTAGGCACCTGAGGATTGATCTGTACCACTATTTTTTTAGCGGTTCGGATGGCGGGCAAAGCCACATCCACGGAAACCCCCAAAGAACAATACCCATGCTTGTCTGGTGGCGACACTTGAACAAAGGCTACGTCCAAGGGCAAGTATTCATCGGCAAACAACCAAGGTATCTCGCTCAGGAATACTGGGATATAATCGCCCATATAAGTGTTTACAAAGGTCCTGACGTTGCCGCCCACAAAGCAGGCATTAAGGGTAAAGGCTTCGCAATAGGGTTCCCTTGTATATTTGGCATCACCTTCAGTATGGATGGATATAATTTCAACATTCTTTAATTCGCTGTGACGCTCGCATAGGGCATCAATCAATTCGTTGGGCGTCATTGCCGCTCCTTGGAAAAAGACACGGTCTCCTGATTTTACAATTCCTACCGCTTCTTCCGCTGATGTTATTTTCATTTTGGATTATATTTTTAGGGTTGATGGCATTCTATGGTCGCCGTAACTGCATCTGCAGGGGCCGCCTTGGGGGAAACATAGGGAATTCCCAATCCAAGTCCACGTATAATAAACAAAATACCTATGATCACCACAAATACCGGTATCAATTTTTGAATTTTAGCTTTAATGGGGCCACTGAACATTCCTTTGGAATAGACCACCGCCGACATTAACGGTACAGTTCCCAGACCAAAAATCATCATGTAAAGTCCGCCCTCAATGGGACTGCCCATAGCAATGGCTCCCAAAAGGGCCATATAAACCAAGCCACAGGGTAAAAAGCCGTTTAAAAAGCCTATGGTCAAAAAGGTATCGGGAGTCTTTTTTTTGAGCTCTGCCCCAAGTTTGGATTTCACCTTACCGATAATGGAGTAAACAGGTGATAAAAATTTATGCCCGTTCATGTACTTCCCTGGGATCAGTACCAGAAGAATCATGAGGGCCCCTATCCCGATGGAAAGCTTTTGTTGTATCCCGAAGAGAGCCAATCCTTTTCCCAAAAAGCCAAAAAGTACTCCTATGATTCCGTAAGCCAACAATCTTCCCAAATGGTAAATGGAAAGCTGCGTGGTCTTTTTTATCGTATTGCCATGGTCCAAAGGCAGCATAAAGGCTATGGGTCCGCACATGCCCAAACAGTGCAGACTTCCCAAAAGTCCCAAAACCAAAGCAGAGGTCATCATGATCAGTACACCAGTTTTTCTTTATGCAAAAAGGAGTTACCTTCGTAATTCCAGTCTATGGAAATGTCCCAGCGACCGTCTACCAAGCGATTGTCAGGTATGAGCAAATGTGTATTGGATAAACTTATAGGAAAGTTGGTATCCAAGTGCTTGTTAGACGGTCTATATAGGGACACTGTTCCACTTATTTTTTTGGGGTCGAAACGTTCTGGAAAATAGATGACCAAACCCTTATCCGTTTTCTCAACGGTGAGGTTGGCATCCATTTCGGTAGCGGTTTTTGAGGCATCTATCTGCTGTTGATAGGTCAACTCTTTTTTATAATACTCTTCCGTCACCAAATCGTGGTTGGCGCTATCATCGGTACTCATCCTTACCACAAAATATAGGATAAAGGCTATGAAGCCAATAAATGCCAGCACGATTCCGGTTCCCCAATTGATTTTCATCGTTTTCTTTTTTAATTATAACTTCTCGGTGCCAAAAACTGTGTCACCGTAGTTTCTATGAGTTTTTCTCCGCTGTAAACACCAATTTCAAGTTGATCCTTATCGCCATTGAGTGCGGAAGCGTTTATTTCTATAAATAGCGTTCCCTCCGCAAGTTCTTCAGCAGGAACCGTGAACGTGTCCTGTGATACCATTTTGATTTCGCCATTGTGAGACATCAGTTTAAAGGACACATTTTCGATATCCTTGGTGGTCTTGTTCACCAATTTATAGGTATACACATTGCTGATGATATTGTCCGCTTTACGCTCGTATAACTGTCCCGGCAAGCGGAGCACGTTTGCCTCGATTTCGTTCCGCATGAACAGCATTCCCACTAAAACCCCTATCAAAACCACGAGTACGGCAGTGTATCCCTTCATACGGGCGGTGAACTTAAATTTGTTCTTATTGGTGATCTCGTCCTCGCTGGCGTATCTGATCAACCCTTTGGGTTTATCGATACTTTCCATAATATGGTCGCACTCATCAATACAGGCCGTACAGTTTACGCATTCCAACTGTGTTCCGTTGCGGATGTCTATTCCCGTGGGACATACGTTTACACATTGCAGGCAATCAATACAGTCACCATGCCCCAAGACTTCCCTATCTTCGTTTTTTCTGAACTTTTTTCGTCCGTTTTCACCTTCTCCACGTTTGTGGTCGTAGGCGACAACGATGGATTTATCATCCAAAAGAACTCCCTGCAATCTACCATAAGGGCAAGCAATAATACAAACCTGCTCCCTGAACCATGCAAAAATGAAATAGAACACTCCTGTAAAAATCAACAAGGGAATCATGGTTCCCATGTGTGCCGTGGGCCCATCGGTAATATAGGCCAACAGCTGATCGCTTCCGATCAAATAGGCCAAAAATATATTGGCTATAAAGAAGGAGATGACAAAGAAGATGAACCACTTCAACAGTCTTTTCCTAAGCTTTTTACCCGTCCACGGAGCCTTGGCCAATCGCATCTGTGCTCCCCTATCCCCATCGATCCAATACTCGATACGACGAAAGACCATTTCCAAGAAAATGGTTTGGGGACACATCCACCCACAAAAAATACGGCCATAAGCCACCGTAAAGAGTGCGATGAAAATCACTCCAATGATCATGGACACCACCACCAAATGAAAATCTTGTGGCCAAAACGGAAGCCCAAAAATATTGAACCTTCGGTCCAGTACATTGAACAACAAAAATTGGTGCCCATTGATTTTGACAAAGGGAGCTGCAATCAAGAAAATCAGCAGAAAGTAACTAACATACTTTCGGTAATCATAGTACCTTCCGCTGGGTTTCTTTGGAAAAATCCAGTTCCTTTTACCTTCTTGTGTGATTGTGCCTATGGAATCCCTAAAATTCTCTTCCATCGCATTTGTGGTTTATGGATAATAATTGTTGCCGAATTGCCCGGTTAGGGACTAATTCATGGCAACTTCTGTTGAATCTGTGGCCTGCTCCATTTCTGCCGGTGCAGTTTCTTCCATTTCAGATTCGGTACCATTGGCATCTTCGGGAGCATTGGGGTCTACCCATATTTCTCCTTCAGGTTCCTTTGGATTGGCTGGTGTGGTTCCTCCCAAAGTCATGACGTAACTGGCTACTTGTGCCATTTCGGCTGGCTTTAAGGTTTGTTTCCATGCCACCATGCCTTTTCCATCACGTCCTCCCTCGGAAATAGTGGTAAAGATATTTTTGATACCACCGCCCAAAATCCAATATTTATCGGTTAGGTTTGGGCCAATTCCGCCGCCACCATCGGCCATGTGACAAGCCACACAATTGGTCTGGAATATTTTTTCACCTGCTGCTAGGTCGGATTCTCCCGAAAGGAACTCAACCGTGCTGGCGTCGACCAAATCCTTGGCCGTTCTCTTGTATTCCTCTATGGCCTGCTGTGCTGCGGCCACTTCTTGCTCGTACTCCAGTTTCTGGTCGTATTCGCCTATTACATGGAACCGTACAAGGTAAACGACGCCAAAAACAATGGTTGCGTAGAACAGATATACCCACCAAGGAGGCAATACATTGTCCAACTCACGGATTCCATCGTAATTATGGTCAAGGACAATTTCGCCCTCGCGCTCTATGGAGCGGCTCCGCGTCAGTCTTTCCATGAGGTTTTTGGCCCATGTCCATTCAAACTTCTTGCTCTTGGCTTCCAGGTAACGTTCCTTACCTTCTTCTGAAAGGGTTTGGAACATAATGTTTTCTATGGAAGCTAAAATCAGTTCAATCGCAATAAGGATCATCAACACCAACAGCATAAAAAACTGTGTGATGGGATATTCTATGATGGCTGGTTTGTCCCCAGAGTCTATAAAGAATTCCATCAATCCGAAGATTAAAAAGAATAAGAATGGGACTCGTATCCACCAAGGTGTTTTTGTGCTCATAATGTTATAGTTTGTTTTGTTGATCTTCGTTTTCCAGAGGCAATTCGGACATCTCCCTTATGTGCTCCTTGGTAGCCGTGAAGACCCACCAGAACAATAGAACGAAAAATACAAAGAAGATGAGCAGGGAAACCATGGGATAGTTGGCTATCCCCTCGATGGTTTCCATATGTTCTTTTACAAATTTCAACATGGTTATTTGTTTTGAGATATAGTTTCTTCTGTTCCTTCAATTTTGATATCGGTTCCCAATCGCTGTAAGTAAGCAATCAAGGCCACGATTTCACGATCTCGCATTTCCACAAAATCCAATCCGTTTTCTTGGGCGTATTTCTTGTCCGCCTCATAGGTCCTTTCGAATTCTGGGTCTGTATAAAGGCTCTTCTCGATTTCCTCCGCCTGCTCTGCCATGGATTGCTGCGCGTTGGCGATGTCTTCTTCGGTATAGGGAACCCCTAGTTGTACCATGGCTTCCATTTTCGCCTCGATATCGGTGCGATCGTGCTCATCGGTAACCAACCATTGGTAGGATGGCATAATGGAACCTGCCGAAGTACTTTGCGGATCGTACATGTGGTTCAAGTGCCAGCTATCGGAGTATTTTCCTCCAACCCTCAATAAGTCGGGACCTGTACGCTTACTACCCCATAGGAATGGGTGATCATAAACAAATTCTCCTGCTTTGGCATACTCTCCGTAACGTTCCACCTCACTTCGGAACGGACGTATCATTTGTGAGTGACAACCCACACATCCTTCCCTTATATAAAGGTCTCGGCCTTCCAGCTCCAAAGGGGTATAGGGTTTCACACTGGTAATGGTCGGGATATTGGATTTTACCAAGATAGTTGGGATGATCTGAACAATACCTCCGATCAAAATGGCCACTGTAGCCAAAATAGTCAGCTGTACCGGTTTTCTTTCCAACCAGTTGTGGAAGGTTTCGCCAGCAACTCTTCTTTTGGCAACACGCTCCAATGCAGGGGCTTCTGCAGCTTCATCCTCGACTTTGCTACCTGCCCTGATGGTCATAACAACGTTATACAACAGTACGAACATACCCAAGATGTACAGGGAACCTCCTATGGCCCTCATCCAATACATAGGGATAATCTGGGTTACGGTCTCCAAGAAGTTACCATACACCAAAGTACCATCAGGGTTGAATTCTTTCCACATTAAAGCCTGGGTAAATCCGGCCACATACATGGGCAGCGCATACAACACAATACCCAAGGTTCCGATCCAGAAATGGAAGTTGGCCAAGCCTTTGGAGTGTAATTCTGTTTTGAACATTCGGGGCACCAACCAATAGATCATACCAAAGGTCAAGAACCCATTCCAGGCCAAGGCACCCACGTGAACGTGTGCAATGATCCAATCACTAAAGTGAGCAATGGCATTTACGTTTTTCAACGAAAGCATGGGACCCTCAAAGGTTGCCATACCATAACCGGTAATGGCAACCACCATGAATTTTAGTGTCGCGTCTGTACGCACTTTGTCCCACACCCCACGGAGTGTCAATAATCCGTTGATCATACCACCCCAAGAGGGAGCGATCAACATTACGGAAAACACCACCCCAAGGTTCTGTGCCCAATCAGGCAAAGCAGAATATAACAAGTGGTGAGGCCCTGCCCAGATATAAATAAATATCAACGACCAGAAGTGGACGATGGACAGCCTGTAAGAATAAATAGGCCTGTTTGCCGCTTTAGGCACAAAGTAGTACATCAACCCCAAAAAAGGCGTGGTCAAAAAGAATGCTACCGCATTGTGGCCGTACCACCATTGTACCAACGCATCCTGAACACCAGCGTACACCGAATAACTCTTTAAAGCGGTCACCGGCAACTCTAGGCTATTGAAGATGTGCAACACCGCTACCGTAACGAATGTGGCCAAGTAGAACCAAATTGCCACATACAGGTGCCTTTGTCGTCTTTTTAAAATCGTACCGATCATGTTCCAACCAAAAATTACCCAAACCACTGCAATAGCCAAATCTATGGGCCATTCCAATTCGGCGTATTCCTTGGAAGTCGTGTAACCCAAGGGCAAGGTCAACGCTGCGGCGACAATGATCAATTGCCAACCCCAAAAGTTGATGTTGCTCAGGACATCGCTGAACATTCTAGCTTTAAGCAAACGTTGCAGTGAGTAATATACCCCTGCAAAAATGGCATTCCCCACAAATGCAAAGATCACCGCATTGGTATGCAATGGGCGCAAGCGTCCAAAACTTAACCAAGAGATGCCCTCTGTAACATTGGGGAACAAAAACATAAAGGCCAACAAAAGGCCCACTGCCATACCTACCACGCCCCAAAGTATGGTGGCGTATAAGAACTTTTGTACGATTTTGTTATCGTAACGGAACTGTTGTATTTCCATATTTATTGGTTTGTACTTTTAGTTTGTTTGATTTCCTTTTTATTTGAGTTTGATTTATCCTTGCTCATGATTATCTCATCTTCAAACAACATTCTTACCGATGGGGTATAGGTATCATCGTATTGTCCACTTTTTACCGAAAAAACAAAGGCTATAAAAAAGACTATGGCCACCGTTATGCTTATGGCCAACAACACATAAATAACACTCATACCTGCCTGAATTTAGGTGTAAAACTACTGTGATGGTATTCTTCAGAAAATGACATATATCAGCTTTCTTGATTTTTTAATTCTTTACCGAGATAATTGGTGGCCAATGTGGTGAACACTACAATACTAATGGAACTCAAAGGCATTAAAATAGCTGCAATCACAGGCTGTAATTGTCCGGTAACGGCAAAATACAAGCCGACCACGTTGTAACAGAGCGAGAGCAAAAAGCTCAATTTGATTACCCGAATGGACTTTCGGGACAGTTGCATGAACTTTGGTAGCAGTCTCAATTGGCTGGCATCCAAAATTCCATCACAAGCGGGCGAAAACACATTGATGTTTTCCGAAACCGCCAGGCCCACATCGCTTTGGGCAAGCGCACCAGCATCGTTCAAACCGTCTCCCACCATCAACACTTTGTGTTTTTCTTGTAGGGTTTTGATGTATTCCAACTTATCCTCGGGCTTTTGATCGAATAGCATCTTCGTTTTTGTGGGCAACACTTTTTGCAATTGCCCCTTTTCACCGTCATTATCTCCCGATAGAATGCCCAGTTCCAAATCGCTGGACAGTTCTTCAAATATGTGGCTCATCCCCTCCCGATAGGTGTTCTTGAACACAAAACGGCCCTTTACATCTTCGTCGGCACTAATATAGACCGAGGTGTTCGCTATGGCATTTGATGTCTTTTCACCGACATAGGATGCAGACCCTACTTTGATGGAGTGTTGGTTGTATTTGCCCTCGATTCCCTTTCCGGTATGCTCTTGGAACTCTTCCAAGGTCATGATGGCGTTCGATTTTAAAATATCATAAAGTGACCGGCTCAAGGGATGGTTGGATGCCCGAAGTGTGGTTTTTAAAAGTGCGGTTTCCTCCTCCGTAAGTTCCATACCTTCATAATGTATGGTATCCTTTTGGTTGGTGGTAAGCGTTCCCGTTTTATCAAAAATCGCCGTATCGATTTTGGCCAAGCGTTCGATTACATTGGTATTCTTCAGGTAAAACTTATATCTGCCAAAAATGCGAAGCATATTGCCCAAGGTAAATGGGGCCGCCAAGGCAATGGCGCATGGACAGGCGATGATCAATACCGAGGTAAATACGTTAAGGGCCAAGCTAGGGTCAAAAATCAACCAAAAAACAGTCGCCAATGTGGCGATGCTCAGCACCGCAATGGTAAAGCGTTTGCCAATACTATCGGTAAGGGTCTGGAAATGGCTGGCCTTATCCTTGGAGAACACTGAATTACCCCACAACTGCGTCAAATAACTTTGGGAAACGGATTTTAACACCTCAACTTCCAGAACTCCCGAAAGTTGCTTGCCGCCAGCGAACAGTTTCTCCCCCGATTCTTTAAATACAGGTTCCGACTCGCCGGTAACGAAGCTGTAATCGATTTCGGCGGTTCCTTTGATTAGGATACAATCCACAGGAATGATCTCATGGCTACGGATCAGCACCCTATCCCCAACTTCAATGTTATATATCTGGATATTCTCTTCTTCCCCGTTTTTCTTCAAACGGGTCACGGCAATGGGAAAATAGGATTTGTAGTCCCGTTCAAAGGACAGATAGGCGTAGGTCTTCTGTTGAAAAAATTTGCCCAGCAACAAAAAGAAGACCAGCCCCGTAAGGCTATCAAAAAAACCAGAACCCAAATCGAATACGATATCTGCGGTACTCCTTAAAAAAAGCACCAATATTCCCAAGGCAATGGGTACGTCGATATTCAACAATTTGGAACGAATGCCCTTATAGGCGGAAACAAAATAATCCTGTGACGCATAAAACACAACGGGCAGGGAAAAGGCAAACATCAACCAGCGGAACACATGCTTATATTGGTCCAACCAAAACTCCTCCACCTCAAAATACTCGGGAAAGGAAAAGAGCATCACATTGCCAAAGGCAAATCCGGCTACCCCTAATTTATATATTAAGGAACGATCTACCTTTTTCCCTTTTTTATTGTATTCCTCTAAAGAAATGTATGGCTCGTACCCTATGCTTCCCAATAGAAGCGCAAGGGCCTTCAATGAAAAATCTGCTGTTTTATAGGTGACCCGAATGGTTTTTTTGGGAAAATCAACCTGTGAAACGGATATGGCCCCGTGGAGTTTGTTCAGGTTCTCCAAGACCCAAATACAGGAACTGCAATGAATGGTGGGAATACTTAGGCTTACCACCTGCACCCCTTCTTCATTGAACTCCACCAATCGCTCTACGATTTCTTGATTGTCCAAAAAATCATATTTCTGTCTGATCTCGTTTGGTGTAGTCCCCGCCTTGCTTTCGATTTCATAAAAGGTGGACAGGCCGTTGGATGTAAAGATTTCATAAACGGTCTTGCAACCATTGCAACAAAAATCCTTATCATCAAACTGCACGCTGCGGCTACCGCATTGATCTCCACAATGATAACAGGTCGAATCTGCCATTTCACATTTGCTTTACCTGACGCAAAATTGTAATACTCTTCCTCTTAAAAATATGATATTTATCAGTTACTGGTAAATCTTTGTCCATTAAATTTGCTCCATCAGGTAAACCCAACAGTATGGAAAGCAGGTGTGAAAATTGTATCGTCAGGCAATTTAACTCCCTCAGGGCCATGAGCAAAGAGGAGTTGAAACAGGTCTCCGATTCCAAAACGACCAAGACCATTAAAAAAGGACAGCCCATTTTTGAAGAGGGCGAAAAACTCAATGGTGTCTATTGCGTTCGCAATGGGGTTTCCAAACTTTCCAAGCTCAGCGCCAACGGCAAGGACCAAATCGTAAAATTGGCCAGCAAGGGCGAAGTCCTGGGCCAGCGGTCGGTAGTCTCGGAAGAGAGCGCCAACCTTTCCGCCATTGCAGTGGAAGACATGGAGGTTTGCTTTATCCCTAAAGAAAGCATTAACAACACACTGCAAAAAAATCCAAACTTTACGCTAGAGGTGTTACGGCACATGGCCCACGATTTGAAGGAGGCCGACGATGTTATCGTAAATATCTCCCAAAAAACCGTAAAGCAACGCATGGCCGAAGCCTTTCTGTACCTTCAGAACAATTTTGGGGAAGATGCGGACGGATTTTTGGCACTGACCCTTTCCAGAGAGGACATTTCCAATGTAGTGGGAACCGCTACCGAGTCGGCCATCAGGATTATTTCCGAATTCAAAAAGAAAGGCTTAATCCACACATCGGGCAAAAAGATCGGCATAAAAAATC
Source organism: Flagellimonas marinaquae (assembly GCF_003992675.1). Lineage (GTDB taxonomy): Bacteria > Bacteroidota > Bacteroidia > Flavobacteriales > Flavobacteriaceae > Flagellimonas > Flagellimonas marinaquae. Next base: position 109,366 of record NZ_RZMZ01000016.1, on the reverse strand, counting down.
AACAGAAACTTCTTGAAATGGTCGAAGGTTTTTAAACCATTTTTCCAAACCTGACATTTGTCATAGTATCCCCCCTCCCATAGGTCTAATTTTATTGCATCGTAAATCTTAGTCAGATGCAAAAGATATTAATACCTACGGATTTTTCGGAAAATGCATGGAATGCCATTGATTATGCCATGCAATTGTTCCGTAACAGGCGTTGTACATTTTATCTGCTCAACACCTATACCCCGGTTATTCCGAGCAGTAGATTTATGGCCAAAATGATTGATGGAGTCTGTATTGTGGATGCTGTGCGGGAGAATTCTGAAAGAGGTTTGGACAGGACAGTAGCAAAGATCAGATCTAAATACGGGAATACCAACCACAGTTTTGAGACGATTTCTTCGTTCAATCTTTTGGTAGAGGAGGTGAAGGACATTGTAGAGACCTTTGGCATCCACTTGGTGATCACAGGAACCAAGGGAGCTTCGGGTGTGGATGAGGTTTTTATGGGCAGCAACACGGTGCGAATTATAAAATCCACTAAAAAGTGTCCCCTATTGGCCATTCCCTATCACTTTGAATATGTAACACCATCAGAAATTGCATTTGCCACCGATTTCAATCGGTTCTATACCTCTTCGGAACTGGAACCCATTCTGGAAATGGCAAAGATGTTCAAGGCAACCGTTAGGATTGTCCATGTACAGTACGGCATTAAGGCCTTAACAGAATTACAACAGTTCAACCTGAACATGCTGCGCCGCTATCTGAAAGATGTACCACATTATGTGCACACCGTTTCCGAGCTCAATTCTGTTTCCCATACTTTGGAAACCTTTTCCAAGGAATTGGGCATTCATCTATTGGCCATGCTCAATTATCAGCACAGCTATATGGAAAAAATGACCAGAGAGCCTATCGTTAAACGTACCGCGTTCCACACCCAAATACCTTTATTGGTCATTCCAGAACTGGGCATGGAAGGTATTTCGGCCAAGGCGAAGGAAGAAGAGGAAGAAGTCGAGTCGCACAATTAACCTTCCTGTAGTATCTTTATTGTTCCTTAAAGCTTTACTGCCTTAAAGGACTAAAGGTTTCCTATGGACAAACAACATTTGATAGACTGCCACGAGCGGATAAAACCCTTTATCCATAATACGCCAGTACTAACTTCACGTCTCATCAACGGGATGGCCGGAGCCAGCCTTTTTTTTAAGTGTGAAAATTTCCAGCGCATGGGCGCATTTAAAATGCGTGGGGCCGCCAATGCAATTTTACAACTTTCAAACGAACAAAAGCGAAACGGGGTGGTAACCCATTCCTCGGGCAACTTTGCCCAAGCCTTGTCCCTCTCTGCCCAAAGTTTGGGGGTAACGGCCTATATTGTGATGCCGGATTCCGCTCCCCAAGTGAAGAAGGACGCAGTCAAGGGATATGGAGGGGTTTTGGTGGAATGTGAATCCACCTTGGAAGCAAGGGAACGTGCATCGCAAGATATCGTTGAAAAGCATGGAGCCACTTTTATCCATCCTTCCAATGATGACCATGTTATTTTGGGCCAAGGTACTGCTGGCAAGGAATTACTGGAACTCTACCCCAATTTGGATTATGTGGTTACCCCAGTCGGAGGAGGAGGATTGATCGCGGGAACAGCCCTTGCGGCCCATTACTTTGGAAATGACTGTAAAACAATTGGTGGAGAGCCATTTGAAGTGGACGATGCCTATCGTTCCCTGAAAAGTGGCAAAATAGAGACCAACACATCAACAAATACCATTGCTGACGGACTTAAAACACAATTAGGCGATAGGAACTTTCCCATCATCCAAAAACATGTTCAAGAAATCATTCGTGTGACCGAGGACGAGATTATCCAGTCGATGCGTTTGCTTTGGGAGCGGCTCAAAATTGTATGTGAACCTTCGTGTGCCGTGGCTTTGGCCGCCGTTCTCCGTGAAAAGGAGAGGTTTAAAGGGCAAGAAATAGGTATTGTAATCTCTGGCGGCAATGTGGATTTAAGCCGCTTGCCGTTTTAAAAGGGTCAAGATTTTACCGGGAAGCTTATGGTAAAGGTAGTCCCTATATCTTTTTGGCTTACCACACTGATTTTCCCATCCATGGCTTCTACCTGCGTCTTTACCAAATAAAGCCCAAATCCTTTGCCTTCAGTGATTCCGCTGAGCCTTCCGTACATATCGAATATTTTGCGTTCCCGTTCTGGGGTAAGCTCCATACCAATACCATTATCTGAGAATTGTAAGGTAATCGTTTCAGGGCTTTTTTGACCGGTGACCTGTATTACCGGAGGTACATTTTCCTTGGCGTAATGGATGGCGTTGAGCATAAGGTTGTAAAAAATATTCACCACATAGCTCTTGGCACCAAAGACGGAGTCCACATTTGAAAAATCAGTTTCTACGGAAGCTTTGTTCCTGCTAATTTCTTCAGAAAGCAGACCATCTACATCCTTCATCACATCCTTAAGGAAGACCTCCCTAAACTTTTCCTTATCGGCAGATTTTAGGGACAACGAAAGGTTGAGGTCCTTGATGGTTTGGTCGAGCGCCTCGGTGGTCGTCTCAATTTTTCTAACAATGTCATCGTTCATTTCGTCCTTGCCCCATTCATATATTTTGGATAACATGAGGAGGTTTGAAATAGGTCCGCGCAGATTATGGGAAATAATACGTACAAAATTCTGGAGTTCGTGGTTCTGTTCCACTATTTGCTGGTTGGCCAACAGCTCATTGGTCACATCTTGGGTAGTTCCTGACATGTATTTGGGTTTGCCATTTTCATCATAATAAGCTCTTCCCTTTTGGTGCACGTATCGTATTTCACCCTTGCCCAAAACAATTCTGTGGGTAATATCATGCATCACATTGTTTTTGATGCAATTATCTACATCATCAATAAAAGCTTGCCGATCATCTGGGTGTATAATTTCCAAAAGCGAGTCGAAAGTAGCTTCAAATTTTCCCGGTTCCTGTTCAAAAATGCGGAACAATTGGTTGGACCATATAATTTGGTCTTCCCTCATATCCCAATTCCAATGCCCTATGTTGGCTACTTCTTGCGCCTCACGATACTTGCGTTCACTTTCGCGCAACTTATAATTGTTTTCGACTTCTTCGGTGATATCCTTTTGCCAAATAGAACACCCTACCACTTCGCCAGCACTGTTCATAAAGGGCTGGAAGGCAAATTCATGCACCACGATCTTACCATCAGACTCGAAGGTGTGCCGACAAGTGGTTGCGTAACGATCTAATGCTCTTTGGCAACCTTGCTCGCAGGGATTGAAAAAACAATCGGCCCGGTACACTGCTCTTAGGTCTATACCCCGTTGGGCATCGCCCAGACCATTTTGCTGTAATTGATTTTTGAAACAGGTGTTAAAGGCGGTCAGTTTGTACTCCTTGTCCATGGCCCATACCACGTCCTCCCTATCCTCAACAATTTCAACTTTATTTTGAATAAAAGTGTTCTTCTGTTTCAACGATAATTGTTTTGAGAATAAAAACCTGCCTACTTTCGTAAAAAAATGGAGTATTATTTATTCGCACTTTGGAGGTAATCCTCCAAATGCTCAATTCGAAGGGGCTTGGTAATAAACTCCTTCACATACTTTCCATATTTATCGGCTTCCTTCTTGTCCGCTTCCGCTTCGGAAGAAGTCACCAAGAGCACCTCATTGGTTTCCGGGAAATCTTCGAGCATCATAAATTCCAAAAATTCGAAGCCACTCATTTCAGGCATGTTGATATCCAATAAAATAAGTGTTTTTACGTTGGGGTTGTCCCGATAGCGAAGATCATCCAAAGCCAGCTCGGGATTGGTAAAACTCTTTACCCGTTCCTCCAATCCCATTCGTCTGAAATGAATCGCATTCACAGTATTCACTAGGTCTTCGTCGTCGACCAGATATATTTCCTTGTACATAGTCCGTTGGTCAATTAAGTTTTTAGTTAAGTTGTGGTTATAAATGATTGTCAAAAAAATTGATAAATATCAATTTACCCTATTTATTAAAACTGAAATCGCAACACTTTATTGTAGAAATTCTTTACAATAATTGCCACTAAATTTCAGCATAAAACCTAGATGTATTCTGTACCTTCTTGATTTGAATTTAGTAATATTATCGGATTTTAACAAAATACTGCTCATAATTTTAGAGTTGTTCTTTCTTTTTTTGATAATTATCAATGCAATCGAGTCGGCTCCATGACCACGCCACCTTGTAAGCTTCTTCCTTCTCAATTCGATGTAAGGAATTCAATGTCAAACACTAATCAAACAACATTGCTGCTAAAGGAGTATAGGAAGATACAAATCCACCTATGGAATTTGGTCGTTTTCTTGATTGAACAGTGATTCATCTAAGTAAAAGAAAATGCTTCTTTTGGAAAGTTTTGTCCGCAATGACAGTGCGATTTAATCGAACCCTAATTTAGGGTGGACAACTACAATTATTCAAACAAAAAAAGCTCCTCAATAGTTGAAGAGCTTTTTGTGCGGGTGAAGGGAGTCGAACCCCCACGCCTTGCGGCACTAGATCCTAAGTCTAGCGTGTCTACCAATTCCACCACACCCGCGAATTGGAGTGCAAATATAAATCAATTTTCCGATTTGCAAACGAGCACCCTTTAAAAACTTGTTTTTTGTACTTTTAGGGTTCTTTTAAAACCCAATATGAAAGACATAACAAATTACATCAGTACCAACAAGGACAGATTTATTAATGAGTTGATCGACCTTTTAAAAATCCCCTCCATAAGTGCCGACAAAGCCTACAAAAATGATGTTTTGGAAGCGGCTAAAGCCGTAAAAAAATCCTTGGACGATGCAGGTTGCGAGAACACCGAAATTTGTGAGACCAAAGGATACCCTGTGGTGTATGGCGATAAAATCATCGACCCTAATTTACCCACCGTTTTGGTATACGGCCATTACGACGTGCAGCCACCAGACCCTATTCATCTGTGGGACTCCCCTCCTTTTGAACCCGTTATCAAAAAAACTGAATTGCACCCCGATGGTGCAATTTTTGCCCGTGGAGCCTGTGATGACAAAGGACAGTTTTTCATGCACGTAAAAGCTGTGGAGTATATGATCCAAAACAATACGTTGCCTTGCAATGTCAAGTTTATGATCGAAGGCGAGGAAGAAGTAGGGAGTGATAGTTTAGGAGATTTCCTAAGGGAGAACAGCGAAAAGCTCAAAAACGACATTATCCTTATCTCCGATACAGGCATGATTGCCAACGACACTCCTTCCATCACTACCGGACTGCGTGGTTTGAGTTATGTGGAAGTAGAGGTTACTGGGGCAAACCGCGATCTTCATTCCGGAATTTATGGCGGCGCAGCTCCAAACCCCATCAATGTGCTGGCCAAAATGATTGCGCAGCTACATGATGAAAACAACCATATCACCATTCCCGGCTTTTACGATAAGGTTCAAGTGATTTCCGAAGAGGAACGGGCCGAAATGGCCAAGGCTCCTTTTAACTTGGAAGCCTACAAAAAATCGTTGGACATTGGCGATGTTCACGGTGAAAAAGGGTTTACCACACCCGAAAGATTCGGTATCCGACCTACGTTGGATGTCAACGGCATTTGGGGAGGCTATACTGGGGAAGGCGCAAAAACGGTGATTGCCAGCAAGGCCTACGCCAAAATATCCATGCGTTTGGTGCCTGACCAAGATTGGCATGAGATTACCGATTTGTTCACCAAGCATTTTACGTCCCTGGCCCCAAAAAGTGTGAAGGTAAAAGTTACCCCGCACCATGGCGGTCAGGCTTACGTGACCCCAATCGACAGCGATGGCTACCAAGCGGCTTCCAAAGCCATGGAAACTACCTTTGGCAAAACCCCTGTTCCTCAACGAACCGGTGGAAGCATTCCCATTGTGGCATTATTTGAGAACGTTTTTGACAGCAAGACCATTTTGTTGGGCTTTGGATTGGACAGTGATGCCATCCACTCCCCCAACGAGCATTTTGGTGTTTGGAACTTTTTGAAGGGCATCGAGACCATCCCTTACTTCTACAAATATTATACGGAAATGAAGGCCTAGATTTTTTTTACGTATTTGGTCACAAGAACGATTTGCTGACCATCTACCTTGCCTTCAATATATTCGGCATTTTCGTGATCCAGGGAAATCCGTCTCACGGCGGTTCCCTGTTTTGCGACCATGCTGGAGCCTTTTACTTTTAGGTCCTTTACCAACACGACACTGTCCCCATTTTCAAGGATGTTGCCATTCACGTCCCTATGCACCACTTTTTCGCTTTCCTCCTGTCCTTCACCGGTAGCTTTGGCCCATTCCAAGGTTGCATCATCCAAATACATCATTCCCAAGAGGTCTTGGGGCCACCCTTCGGGCTTTAAACGGTTCAGCATGCGCCAAGCCACTACCTTGACTGCATCGTGTTCGCTCCACATGCTGTCGTTCAAACAGCGCCAATGGTTCGGCTCCACAGTATCAGGGTTTTCAATTTGATTTACGCAGGTTGCACAGGCCAAAAGACTCCCATCAACGCCACCAGTGGACACTGGAGGGACCTCATACACCATTAAATTTTCTGTTGACCCACATAATTCGCAGGCATTTCCGCTTCGCTCCCGTAATTGTTCCAATACCGACATTGCTATTAAATTTATAATGGCTGCAAACTTAAAACTTTTCTGTTGAAGTGGTTTTGAACCCCAAAACGCAAGAATCCACCCATAAATCTATGAGTGGATTCGGTTAAATAAACATCTACTATTTTAAGGTAATTGCGAATATCCATGCTTGGTTTTCCAAAGGAAATATTTCTCGAACAACACCTTATTGAAGTCATAAAATATGTTGGGAATCATGATGGCAAAGTTACGTGGCTTGAACAGGTGATCACTAATAATGATTACTTCCTTTTTACCGGCATCCATAACACATATCCCAGGTATTTTGCCCCATGCTTTCTTCTTTAACTTATCCTTGCCTTTAGTGACCCTGATGATGTTCTCGGCCACGATTTTACCGGTTTCATCCGATGGGTATCCGGTTTTGGGACCAGAAAAGGGCACTTTTCCGGGTTTAAAGGGCAATTTTACATCCACAGCGATTCCTGCGGACCAAACATTTGGATATTTCAGGTGTCGGTAATCCTCTCCTACGGGCAGATATCCTGCAGGCGTTGCTTCCAATTTTGGGGAATTGACCACAAAGTCGACCCCTACGAATGGGGGCATCAACATAGTGAATTTGCTGGGCAAAACCTCATCCGAAGTGAGTACAACACTATCTTCGGTAACCTCCTTCACCCCTACTTCCGTCCTGTAATGAATGTGGAACATTTTCATGAAGGATTTGAGCATAGTCTCTCCACCAGTAATGCCATCGATACCGAAGTGGCCCAAAAAAGTTTCTGGGGTAATCCAGTATAGATCGACCTTTTTTCTGATTTTCTGTTCTCTTAACCATTTTTCCACATTGAACAAAAATTCATAAGCAGCCCCCATACATCCTGCATTTTGAGTGGCACCAATAACAATGGGGCCGGGGTTTTTCTTGAATTCCTCCAACGCTTGTCTTGTTTTCATGGCGCCGTTGGGCGTGCCAATATAGTGTGCGTGTTCTTGAACTCCAGGAGCAACATCGTACTTTACTTTGGGGCCAGTGGCAATCACCAGATGGTCGTAGGCAAAATCGCCTTTGCTGGTGTGCACCACTTGGGCCTCCGGGTCTACGTGTAGCGCTTCGGCCTGCACAAAATCTACCCCCTTCTTTTCAAGTATAGTATCCTTTCTAAAGGAAATATCTTTAATTTCCCGTCTTCCAAAGGGCACCCAGATTAACGAGGGAACAAACAGGAATAACGGCGATTTGTCGATGACCAATACCTTATGGTCCTTTTTCCCTTTTCTTTTGATTTCCAAAGCGGCGGTCATTCCTGCAAAATTTCCGCCAATGACTACTGTGGTTTTCATGATTGTTGGATTTAATACCATAAATGTACCACCCTAATCTCTCTTGGTCAGTAACTTAGGGCACACAACACCTATAAATACCGCACAAAAATTACTCTACATTTGTAGAATATCAATTTTTATTCTATGTTTGTAGAACAACTGATAAAAGAGCACCCAATGCAACTGTCAAAATCCGAAGAAGAGCTAATGAATATTGTCTGGAAACTTAAGAAGGGCTTTATGAAAGACATATTGGATGCATACCCCGAACCCAAACCAGCGACCACGACCGTGGCCACGCTTTTAAAACGTATAGCGGACAAAGGCTTTATAGCCTACAACAGCATAGGTCGTAGCCGGGAGTACTACCCCTTGGTCATGAAGAAGGACTATTTTTCCAAGCAGGTGAACGGGCTCATCAAAAACTTCTTCAATGATAGTGCAAGTCAGTTTGCGTCCTTCTTTGCCAAAGAGACCAACTTGAGCAAAACCGAGTTGGAAGAATTGAAGAAATTGATAGACAACGAAATCAAAAAGAAGTAATGATGCTCATCTTTCTTTTAAAATCTACGGCATGCCTTACCATTTTTCTAGCATTTTATAAATTACTGCTGGAAAGGGAAAGCGTTCACCATTTTAAGCGATACTTTCTTTTAGGAGCTATTGTTGCCTCTTTTGTTATTCCCAACTTAGTATTTGTCGAGTACATTGATGCCGTTGGGCCAACGATGAGTTCATTTTCTCCGAATATGGACGGACTCATCGAACAGCCAGTTCCACAATACTCCGTTTTTGATTGGCAATTGTTGTTTTGGATGATCTATGTTTTGGGTGTTGTTGGATTCGGACTGCGTTTTCTTGCAAATCTTTCACGAATCCGTTTGCGCATCAAAAAACACCCCAAGTTCAAGGACAACTTTGTGACCAAGGTGCTTTTGAGTCAATCCCTCCCACCGCATACCTTTCTGAATTACATCTTTTTAAACCAAAAGCAATACGAAGAAAACAGTATCCCACAACAAGTTTTGCTCCATGAGGAAACCCATGCCAAGCAACGGCACAGTTTGGATATCATTTTCATCGAGCTAGTTCAAGTGGTCATGTGGTTCAATCCATTGATCTACTTTTTTAAATCGTCCATAAAGTTGAACCATGAATTTTTGGCGGATAATGCCGTCATCAAAAAGGAGCAAGATCATTCACAGTATCAAAATACCATTCTGTCGTACTTATCAAACGAAACATATCAGTCGGTAGGCATCGCAAATGCCATTAATTATTCATCAATCAAAAAACGTTTTACAGTCATGAAAACAAACACATCAAAAAAATCATTTGTATTGAGAAGCTTTTTGCTTCTGCCACTTACGGCCCTATTGTTGTTCGGGTTTAGTGAACATCGTCAAATTGAAAGGGAAAGTTCCTTTGACCAAATCATCGAAATGGACCTTCTTGAAAACGGTATGGTAGCCTTGGGAAATACAACTGTCCATTTAAATGAAGTCCCGAAAATGCTGCTCCAAAACTATCTCCAAAACTATGATGCCCGAGAGATAAAGGTTAAAATTAATTCGCTTCGACCCGTGCATTACAACACCATCACAAATGTATCCCATTCCATAAGAACAACGGGGATTGATGCCATTGAAATAGTTGCAGAGGAGGTGGTGATAGATGAAGCTCAGTTCGAAGAAAACATTCCGATTACCTCAAAAACGACTCTATTAAATGCCAACCAAATGACGGTAGTTGGGAATGAAGTACGATCACAACAAAGTGCCACCCGAGAGGAAATGAAGGAGTACAATGCCTTGGCCAAAAAGTACAACGACATGGACCGTGACCACATGGTCATCCAAAAGAAAGAGGTGATGCGATTAAAGGAAATCTATGGGAAGATGTCCAAAAAGCAACGGGCAGACGCAGAACCCTTTCCAGATTTCCCATCTCCTCCGCCAGCACCACCAGCGCCCGGAGCCACAAAACCTCCAATGCCACCTTCAGCCGTTAAAAACATAAAAGAGGCAAAACCTGTGGGTCCATCCAATCCACCGGCACCTCCTGTACCACCAAAACCAGTGGAGCACATTAAGAAAATGGCAGCCAAGGGAGCAACATTTATGTTCAATGGAAAAGAAATAACCGCTAAAAAGGCCATTGAGATTGTGGAAAACAATAACAAAATAAATATAGATTCAAGAGGTTCCAAAGGGGAAAACCCGATAGTAAGACTTTCGGTGGACCCCATTGAAATAGATAACTAGCCCCATAATCCATACAATGTTAAAAGCCCCTTAAATGGGGCTTTTTATGTAACAAATCCACAAAAATTGCGTTCTAATACCCTATCAATCAAAGAGAACACATCATGTTACAACGCTTTTTCATCTTCTGCTCGGGAGCGGACACCCACATTTTAGAAACTTGTTCCAACGGGGAACGCAACAAATACGCTGGCATCGGCGCTACCGTATTCTTTACGGCCGTTATGGCCTTTATCGCTTCGGGTTATGCCCTTTACACCGTTTTTGATAATGTATATACTTCCATTTTCTTTGGACTGATTTGGGGCTTGCTCATTTTCAATTTGGACCGATATATTGTTTCCACCATCAAGAAGAGGGACAATTTCAAGGGGGAATTGCTTCAGGCAGCTCCTCGGATTGTGTTGGCCTTGATTATTGCCGTGGTGATTTCCAAACCGCTGGAGATGAAGATTTTTGAAAAGGAAATCAATCAGGTCTTATTGGAAGAAAAGAATGCCATGACCCTTGAAAACAAGGAACAATTGGCACTCCAGTACACTCCAAAAATAGAAAGTCTTAATCAGGGCATTGCCAACCTCAAAAATGAAATTGCGACCAAAGAGGCGGAAACCAACGCACTCTACGACACCTATATTTCCGAGGCCGAAGGTACCGCTGGAACGGGTCTGTTGGGAAAAGGTCCGGTTTACAAAGAAAAACGCGAAAAGCACGATGCCGCACTTGCGGAATTAAACACCTTGAAGCAAACCAATGCCACGAAAATTGAAAACATCGAAGCCCAGATTGCGGCCCTGCAAACCGATTATACTACCGCGGTCAGCAATTCACAACCTATTATTGATGGTTTTGATGGGTTGATGGCGCGCATCAATGCCTTGGGCAAATTGCCCTGGTTTCCATCATTTTTCATTTTTTTATTGTTTTTGGCCATCGAAACCGCACCTATCATTGCCAAGTTATTGGCGCCCAAAGGCGAGTACGATTACAAGTTTGAAGAGCAGGAAAGTGTGGTCGCCACGTGGGTGATGCAAAAAGTAGAACAGCGTAAACTGTTATTGTCCACCGATGGGGAAATCAACCAGCAAATCTATGCCGATATCAAAAATGAGGAAGAGCTTTATCGCTACAAAAAGCAAAAAGCAGAGGAATTGCTGCGCTTACAAGCAGACAGTTTTCATAATGTGCAAGTAAAGGGGCTTTAAAATAAAAACGATTAAGACCATAGACCGCTTCGCTAAAAGAAACAAGACTTGATCATAGCCAACTAACAAACAGCTTGGCCTTTGTTTCTGTTTCAAAAAAGAAGGACATGTACTGCATTTTCAAAAGTAAAGCCAATAAACCAACTATCCTTTTAAAGCTTCTTTTACTAGGTTTACAAAGAGTTGTAAAAAGTTATTGGATATCCGTATTGTATCATAATATCACTAACGTCACCCTGAACTTGATTCAGGGTCACATGAAGATGTTTATATTCAGCAGAATGAGATGTTGAAACAAGTTCAACATGACGCCAAAACACCCGTTATGAAATTAAACCGATAATCAGAAAAAGTTTTACTGGAAACTAATGGTAAAAATCAATCCACAATACCCATATTCTTGAGCAGGAAGGAAGCGTTCATGTTTTGGCAAACCCCTTCCTTGAACTTATAATCGAAGAAAAGTTCCCCGTTTACGATCTGTGCGTCAAAATAGCGGTTTTCCACCTCTGGCATATCATCGGCAAGGGTGCACAGACTCAAATCGTGGGTGGCTACCATCCCTGTGGAGCCATTCCGAACCAACCGTTCCACAAACTTTTTGGAACCTTCGGCCTTATCCACACTATTGGTACCCTTTAGGATTTCGTCCAAAATCACAAAGCAGTTGTCCTTTTCCAGTTCTTCCACAATATATTTTAGGCGTTTGAGCTCAGCATAAAAATAAGAGGTCTCATCCGCCAGTGAATCGGCAGAACGCATACTGGTGAGCAAACGCATGGGATTATACCGCACTTCTTTTCCTTTTACGGGCAGGCCCATGTTGGCCATCACAATTTGCAGACCCACAGCGCGCAAAAAGGTGCTCTTTCCGGCCATATTGGCGCCTGTAACAATGCAAAAGCGTCCTTTTCCGATGTCAAAATCATTGAGAATGTTCTTCTTGGGGTCTACCAATGGATGACCGACCTGCTTTCCGCTCAGCACGGTGTCTCCCTCTACCAAAGTCGGATAAGTGTGATCGGGATGGTTAAAGGCGTAGGTGCCCAAGGTGATGTAGGCATCGAACTGGGCAATGGAAGCAAACCAACCTTCTACTTCGTGGCCGTACTTTAATATCCAAGATTCCACTTGAAAAGCATAATAAATACTGTACAGACCAAGACCTTGGGCAAACATGGAGATAATCAGGTTAAATTGTTGTTCCAGCATGGTCACCTTTTGTGAAAAGCGTTTCAAGATGTTGGACGTCCTTTCTCCCTTGACTTCCAATCTTTTCTGAAGCTCTTGTAGCAATTCTGACTTGAACGAGTGTTTCTCCAGTTCGGAAATCAACCGTTGATGCTGCTGGATGGTGTCCTGCGCTTCTGACACCCTTGTAGTGAAGGCAATGATCTTCTTTGCATACAGGCCCACAATCCCCACACCTAAAACATACCAGAACAGCACCAAGCTCTCGGGAACCATACCTGTCGTAGCCAAGGTAATCAAGCCAATAGAAAGCAATACGAAAATTGGCGGTACTATTCCCGCCCATTTTGGCATAAAGGATTGATGACTTTTCATCCAATCGGAAACCACATCAGGAGAAATTTTGGGTCGGGTCTCCCCTGCCAGCGCGGAAAAGTGTTGTCTCCATTCGGGCAATTGAGCCAACTCTTGAATGGCTGCTTGTTTTTGCATTATATCCTTTGGATATTCATCCAGTAAAAGATGGGAAAATACTTCCGTGCCCTGCACCAGAACGGTCCGGTTAGCGTACTGGAAGAAGGATCCCCTGCCAAATAGGTCAAGATCCTGCGCAAAGGGATGGTCTAGCCGCAAAAATTCCTTTCCGTCGGGCAAGTGATGAAACTTGCGATTCAACATATCCAATTCGGTGCTATTGATAGCAACCAGGCGTTCCAAGTATTCCTTATGCCTTTTTACATTGCTAAAACGGGCGACTAGATATAAAAAAAACACTACACCCAAGGGTAACAAAACAAAAATGGGTGTTTTGCCCCACAACACATACGTTCCAAGTGCCAAAGCCACAAAAACGGCTAATCGCAAGGTAGCCAATAGGCCCAATTTTGCTTTCACCTTTTGAAGCTCCTGTTGGTGTTTCTCTCGCTGAGATGTATAAAAACCGTGTAAATCCTGCATCTAATGTCAGCCTAAATTTTGTAGCTCTTGTTGAAGTTTTTTTGTGAGACTGGCCACGACCAGATCATAAGAATGGTCGATGAGCTCTATGATCAACTTTGGGGGCAATTGCTCTACAAAAAGCGTATTCCAATGCGTTTTGCTCATGTGGTACCCGGGAATGATGACCCCGTCGTATTGCTCACGCAGTTCCACAGCGCGTTCAGGATCACATTTGAGGTTGCATTGCAATGGAAGCCGTTCCAAAGCCACAAGGGCAAACATTTTGCCCATTACTTTAAACACTAAGGTACTTTCATCAAAAGGAAATTCCTCCGTCACCCCTTTTTTGGAGATACACAGTTCCCGAAGTTCTTCTACATTCATTGTTGTATGCCCTGAGAGTCGTACACAATCACTTTTTCCCAAAGATCTTGACACTCCTCGATAAACACCTTGTGCGGTGGTTCTTCTTGATATGCTGCTTGGTCTTCAGCAGACTCAAAAGAAAGGATCAGGGAATAGGTGAACGAATCGTCGACCACATCCCGAATCGCTTTTGGTGGTCTGCCAATAAATTTCGTTTTTGCGTACTGGGAGTTGTTCAGAAATTTGGTCAGTGATGCCTCAAAGGTATCCCGAGCGGCTTGACTATCGGGATTCTTGAACCAGAAATAGACCACATGGGCAAAAGTGTGGTCAAACGTGGTTTTTTCGGATTCTTGTGCGTTGCTCATAACGGATATTATTCCTACCAACAGTAGGGTAAACATTTTGTTTTTCATAGTTAGGGTTCTAAAGATTGTTGTTCGGTGACGGGCAGTTCCAAAGCCGAGTAGTCCAAGGTCCAACCGATGGTCTCCACGATTTTTTCCACGACCAAAACCGCCTGCATAGCCTCGTTTTTGGCGCTTTCCATTAGTCCGCTTTCCGGTATTTTTTGTTTGATATGTTCTTTGGCCTCTTGATTGAGTTGGGTTAGATCGGTGGGAGAGAAACTATTGAATATCCCATTTTTGATATCGTAAAACTGTAAATCCGGTTCAATGGACAGCACTTCGGGTTCTGGAAAATGACTTAGAATAATTCGTTTGCGGTCATTGTCCGCCCGCATGTTCAGTTTGTTCAGATCGTATCCGATATGGGCCTTGGCCTTGATGACGATCAACGCCTTTTTTTTGCTTCGGAACAGACTCATAAAACTATCCTTGGTGTTTTCGTAGTGATAGATTTCCGCAAAATCCCCTTCAACAGACACCAATTTGCAAACGCTTCGAATCTTGTTCAGAATTACTGTGGATTGTTGTTCTGTAATTTCCTTGCTCTTCTTTTTTCGAAACAAGGAATAGAACCAATACATGATTATTGCCCCTAGTACCAGACCCAGAATAGTGTCGAAAATCTCACCCATTGCCTTTTCCTATTTCACCCAAATGGGTAAACTTAAACCCTTTGTCATATTTTAATCCATAGCCCAACATCCTGTCCAAAGAGGAATGGGAGAATAAAATCACCCCAATCAACTGGCATAAAGGTAGCGAAAAGTAGACGCCTGTCAGGTAGATAACCAGTGCGACCCCTTTGTGATGGAACAGATTATAAGAAAACGCTCCTATTTTGTTGCCAAAAGCATATCCAACCATGCCAACATCCGGCGTTAAGATCAACACCAGAAACCACCACCATGCGTAATCCAGTACACTAAACAAATAGATGCCCAAAACGAACATCATGAGCTCTTCCAGTTTTAGGGTTGTTTTCATTTATTGGTCTTCAATTTTGTACAGTACCGGTCTGCTGGGGCTGGCATCGTTCTCAAACGGGGCCACTTGCAAATTTAAAAAGTAGGTCCCATCTTCCACGGGGTTGGGCACATAGATAAATTCGGTTATGGTCGCTTTTGTTCTTGGTTTTCCTGCCATGTTCCAAAAGGCCTTGTGTGCCAAGAGGTCTCCTCCATCCCTTTCCTTGTCCACCGAAGGCAGGTCTATCAGCAAATGCTCCACTCCCTTTTTTACCAAATACTGGGCCGCGGCCTCCGTCAGATAGGGCGGATTGGTATCGGAATACTGTTTGGAACGCTTGTCTCCCAAGTTGGGCAAGGTTCTGATGACCACAGCCTGCCGCTTTTTGTTGCCCAAGGCATATTTGATTTGCTTTTCGGAAATGATGAAATCCCCGTCCACTTGTTCGGGGGCAACCGTAATCAACTCGGCCAAAAAGAAAAACCGCTTTAGCTTTTTGTTGATGGAATTGAATTCTTCGGAAATATGTCCCAAACATTCGGTATGGGTTACATGCGAATGTGGATTGAACCAAATATCGTTGAAATTGGTGGATGCTCCTTCAGATACCTTGCCTATAAATCCATCTTGTTCGTGTGGCGCGATTTTGGGTGGGCCCAAATACCAAGCGTTCACGTTGTTGTCGCCGCCCTTGAGCGGTATGGAAATATCGAGCGGCTTGGTCAGGTCTATTTTGTAATTACGGGAGTTGTGTTTTATAGAGGCTATCAAATTTGGTTGTTTTTAAAATTTCCCAAACCCATTGGGAATGAATTCTACTTCATCGATTCCTGCCAAAACAGGAATGACAATTTACTATTTTAAGTTAAGCATAAAAAGATCGGAAGCCATTCCATCTGCCAAAAACTTGCCTTTTTTGGTGGTAAGCAATCTTCCCTCTTCTACCATTAAAAGTCCCTGTTCCAAAAATTTTGCTGCTTGTTGGTTCAGGTATTTTAAGTACATCGCTCCAAATTCGGATGCTACCCTATCCAAATCCACCCCCCAAATGGTACGAAGGCCGGTCATCACATATTCGTTGTACCTGTCGGTAGTGGAAAGTGTTTCAATTTCCAAAGGCAGTTCACCTTCGGTAATTTTTTTGAGGTAGGTTGGGTTGTTCCGAATGTTCCAGCTTCGCTGTTTGCCATCAAAAGAGTGTGCCGAAGGGCCAACGCCCAAATAGGTTTTCCCTAACCAATAGGCGGTGTTGTTTTGGGAGAAAAACCCAGGCTTTCCAAAGTTGGAGATTTCATAATTCACAAAACCCTGAGCTTCCAGCATATCTACCAAAATGTGGAATTGCTCTTGGGCTTGTTCATCGTCCACATCGGGTATCAGTTCTTTCTCTATAAATTTTTTAAGGGCCGTTCTGGGCTCCACAGTCAAAGCATAACTCGAAATATGCGGCAGACCAAAATCCAACGCCTTCTGGATGTTCGCCCTCCAGCGTCGGTTATCCATTCCCGGGATTCCGTAAATCAAATCGATGGTGATGTTATCAAAATGCTTCGTAGCTTCCGTAATACATTGTTCGGCTTCCTGGGCGTTGTGGGCACGATTCATCAGTTTGAGGTCTTCTTCAAAAAAGGATTGGATGCCGATGCTGAGACGGTTGATCCCAACATTTTTATACGTCGAGAAAAGATCTTTTGACTTGGCTCGAGATGACACCAAATCATCTGGGTTGGCTTCCAAGGTAATTTCAGGATCATCAACTACCTTGTAATTGTCATATACCGTTTGAATCAAGTGTTCAATTTCTTCATGGGAAAGTACCGAGGGCGTTCCTCCACCAAAATAAATGGTTTCAACGGCATCGTGTACCTCCGATTTCCGCAATTCCAGTTCTTGGGCGATAGCATGGACCATCGCTTCCTTTTTTCCCATTTGGGTGGAAAAATGAAAATCACAGTAGTGACAAGCTTGTTTGCAAAAAGGAATGTGGATATAAATTCCGCTCATTCAATCAATGGTCAATTAACAGTTAGCAATGAACAATTTTATTTTTTGATTCTTGATTCATTCTGCTTGACAAAAGCTTCCCAGCCGGTATAGCTTTTTCCGACCTCAACCCTTCCCTCATTATAAAAATGACAGACGGCGGCGGCCAATCCATCGGTGCTATCCAAATTCTTTGGCAAGGATTTTAGTTGTAACACGCTTTGGAGCATTCGGGCCACTTGTTCCTTACTGGCATTTCCATTGCCTGTGATGGCCATTTTTATCTTTTTGGGCATGTACTCGGTGATGGGTATTTCGCGGGAAAGTCCGGCTGCCATGGCCACCCCTTGCGCCCTGCCCAACTTGAGCATGGACTGTACATTTTTGCCATAAAAAGGGGCTTCGATGGCAATTTCGTCCGGGTGATAGGTATCGATGAGCTCTATGGTCCGCTCAAAAATGAGCTTGAGCTTGGTGTAGGGGTCGTCATATTTTCGGAGCATCAATTCGTTCATTTGCACAAAGTGCATCTGTTTATTGATGACCTTAATAATGCCAAAACCCATGACCGTAGTGCCCGGGTCTATGCCCAATATAATTTTTTCTGTTGCCAAATCAATAGGTGTTTAGTACCAGCGGAAGCCTAAAACGAAGGCTTACCGGGTTGCCTCTCTTCAATGCGGGCGCCACAGTGGTCAAATCGTTCAATCGTTCCGATATTTTGGTATTGAAATCGGATATTTCGTTGAGCACGGAGGTCTTTTCTTCAACGCCCAACACCGAAATAAACCCGTGTTCATCTATCAAAAAATCGATATAGACCGTATCGTTCATATCGTTCCGTACCTGAAACTGCAATCCGGCCAAAGCTTCAGAGAAATATTCGGTGATTACGTTTTGGAAACACTCTTGCTGTGCCTCTTTGGAAGCGGTTTCGTCACATCCATCAAAAAGGGGATACTGGTCCACATCGTTCCAATCGATGGCCAAAAGTTCCTCATTGACCAGTTTTTGGGTCTTGTCCTCCTTGGACTCGAACAACTCGCAGGATACGAGCAGACCCATAAAAACGATTAACAAAACAAACTTCTGCATGACAGCCCCTAGAATTTGGCTGAAATTACGACATTTTGAAGAAATCAGTTGCTGCCAAAATGGATTTCCTCCCTGAGCTCACTGATTCGGTTTTTGACGCGTTCCTCGAGCCAAGGAACCAAATCAGGGTACATTTCCAGTAACTTTTCATAATAGTTCAGTCGAGTTTTGGGATCCTTGTAGTATTCATCCGCCAAAACGCAGACTTGATAGTAATTGTAATAGTCCTCTTTGTTTTCTTCCCATGCCTTTACATAGTAATCCATGGATTTTTTGGTTTGGCCCTTGAGCCGAGCTATACGACCCAAACTGGCATATTCTTGAGGAAAAAACACTCTTCCTTCCTCTATGGATTTTTCAATATAGTACTGTGAGCTGTCCAGCTTCTTTTCCTCAAAATATACCTCTCCCAACCCTGAATAGGCAACGGCCAGTTTCTCAGGGAAATCTTTCAATTTATGATACGTTTCCAACGCCTTTTCCGGCTCCCAGTTTCGGAAATAGCAATAGGCCAGTTTCTCGTACACAAAGGCTTTTTCTTCGCCCAACTCCAATAAACGCTCAAAATAAGGAATGGCAAGTTGGAACTGTCCGTTGTTATAAAAAGCCAAGGCCTTCAAATTGATCATCGACACATCATTTTCATAAAACCGAAGTCCTTGGTCGATGTAAACCAATGCGGAATCCCGTATTTCTTGACCTACATAATATTTGCCCAAAGCGTAAAGGCTCCTAAGGTGGGTACTGTCCATTTCCACAGCACTTTTGTAGGCTGAGTTGGCCTTTTCGGTGTTGTCGACAGACTCGTAGACCCGACCCAAATAGTAGAAATACTCAGGGTTTTGCCCTTCCGACGACACCAAAATCTGGAACATTTCCAGGGCTGGGCCAAAATCTTTGGTTTTTAACAACAGCTTGCCCAGTTCGAAACGGGCCAGCTCAAACTCAGGATTGTTGTCCAAAACAGCCGTGTATTGGGCAATGGCCTTGTCATAATTTCCGATGGCATTGTAGGCCCGTGCAATCTGCAGGTTGGCTTTTTTGTCCCCCACCTTGGCATAAGCGTTGATGGCCGAAGCATAGTTACCCAAGGCATACAAACTGTCGGCAACGGCCAAAGCCGATGTTTGTGCACCGGCTTGGAAACATATCAACATTAAGAGAACAAATAATTTCTTCAAGTTTGATTCCTATTTTAATTTGAAGGTAATTGGAATGGCAAAAGGTACATTTACTGTTTCTCCTTTATGTTTGCCTGGCTGCATTTTAGGCAATCGCTCTATGATTCTTACTGCTTCATTCTCTAGAATTTCGTTGGGACCACGCTTTTTAATCGAAGTAATTTCACCATTGGTGCCTATGGTAAACAACACTGAAACCCGACCCTGAATTCCCATTTGTTGGGCTTCTTCAGGATAATTGAAATGTTTTTTGATATGTTCCACAATTTTTTCATTAAAACATTGCTTCTTATCTACTGCATTTTCACATCCGGGAAAGATTGGCACTTCATCTATTACAGCAAAGGCTACAGCATCTGTACTATCCCTCTCCACACCGGCTGGAGGGTTAATTCCTGCTTTTACAGTCCAACCGTTCACCTTGGTAGCCGACTCATTCATTTGGTCAATCATTGTTTGAGCCATTTTGGCAATTTGATTTCGTTCACTTTCCGTTAGCGAGTCCTTGCCCTCAATTTCATTGTTCAACATCTGCAGACGCTCTTCCAAGGAGAGCTGACTCTCTGAGTCTGGTACCGTATTTGATTTTTCACTTTCACAAGAAGTGTACACCAACATCCCCAAGACTAGGGGGAAAAACAACACATACTTTAACTGCCAAACGGCTTTGGACTTCTTTTTTTGTAACATGACTATTCGTTTTTTGATTAACGATCTATTGAAAAATTGATTGACAAAACTGATATTCTGCGTATGAAATGCTTGGGACAACAGCATCTCAAAATGGGCCGCTTTGTTGTGTTTTACTGCTCTCTCATCGGCAATGAATTCATGGAGCTCGGCCACCCTGTTCTGGTAGATGTATACCAAAGGATTGAACCAGAAGACAATTCGGGCCAATTCAAAAAAGAGCAGGTCCAAAGAGTGCCACTGTTTTACATGCACCAGTTCGTGCGCCAAAATATTGTCCTCTTTATCCTTTTGAATTTCTTCCCCCATAAAAATGTCACGGAAAAAGGAGAAGGCAGAAGTACTTTGGGGCACGGTTACTTTGGTGAATTCCCGATAATGCTCTACCGCACTTTTGTTGCGAAGTCTTTTTATCTGAACCAATTTGAAGGCAAACCAAACGGTGGCCAATAGACTGCCAAGACCCAAAACCAAATAGGGCCAAGAGATGCGTTCCAACAAACTTGCTTCGGCTACACCAGGGCCGAGTACCACACCATCCAACTGGTTAAGAAATACAGTCGTGGTTTCCAAACCTTGTGGCATGGGAGTCGTGAGGGCTTCAATCTTTACCCATGGCAAGATGACCGATAAGGCAAATGTACCCAACAGATATACCCTGTTCCATTGAAAAAAGGTCTCCTTCTTTAGAAAAAGGTCGTAAGCCAACAAAAAGACCAACTGAAATGCTAAGGATTCTAATAAATAGGTAATCATTGCTCTTTATCTTTAATGTTTTCCATAATTTCTTCGAGTTCCTTCAGGCTGATGTCGTTTTTCTTCATAAAAAAGGACACCATACTGGAAAATGACCCCTGAAAGTAGCCTTCCATTAAGGTGTTCAATCGTTGGTTGCTGTATTCCGATTTCTGGACCAATGGAAAGTACACATGGCCCTTGCCCACTTTTTCGTGCGACACGAAACCTTTGTCTTCCAAAATCCGGACAATGGTCGATACCGTATTATAGGCTGGCTTCGGTTCTGGCAGTTCCTCCAAAATCGCGGCCACATTCCCTTTTTTAATTTTCCAAAGAAGCTGCATTACCTCTTCTTCTGCTTTGGTGAGCTGTTTCATTTGATACGTTTTAGTTGTCATTCCCAAGAAATCGGGAATCCAATTCATATTGTTTAAAACTTGAGCTGAATCCGTGAAAATTAGTTCGGATTTCTCATTTTGACTTCGACTACGCTCAGTCTGACAATTCGAAATGACATTGCTAATATAACTAAATATTTAGTTTAAACTAATTTTTTAGTTGAAAAAATGATTTTGTTTGTAACAATTGTCAGCTACATTTGTCTAACATGAAAACACGACCATGGACATTGCACTGCTTATTTTAGGGTTTCTCCTGATGCTGATAGGGATATTGGGTAGTTTTTTGCCTGTATTGCCAGGACCGCCCATTAGTTGGGCAGGGCTACTATTACTTTATTTGACCAAGGCGGTACCTGATAATTGGTGGGTTTTGGGCGTTACCTTTGTTATTGCCATTGCTATTACCATTTTGGATTATGTAATTCCCGCCATGGGCACCAAAAGGTTTGGTGGTAGCAAAGCGGGCATGTGGGGTACGATTGTAGGGCTGCTGGTGGCCTTGGTTGTGCCCATCTTCGGTCCGTTGGGCATTATTATCTGGCCCTTTATTGGCGCATTGGTGGGCGAGTTATTGAACAAAGCCAACAAAGAAACCGCCATGAAGGCGGCTTTCGGTTCATTTTTAGGGTTTTTGACGGGTACTTTTATGAAGTTTGTGGTTACTGCCTTGTACGCCGTTTTTTACGTATACATCACCATCAAATACGCAGGGGACCTGTTCACGTTTAGTTAATCCAACCATTCCACCTTTTCGGAAATGGGGGTACGGGCAGATGGAATCACCTCTCCATCAAAATAACCCATATAGAAAAAGCCCAGACATCGTTCGCCCTCCTTCAAATCAAAGAACTCGTCCGTATACTTGATAAGTCCGGGGGAAGACCAGTAACTGCCAATGCCCAATTCGGTGCAACACAACCACATATTCTGCACCGCCATGGCCGTTGACGCGATTTCCTCCCACTCCGGAAGGCTTTCTTTGGGATCGCGTTGCATGCAAATGGCAATCACTGCAGCAGAACGTGCAGGGTTCTCCTTCAATTTATTAATGGTAATCTGCTTTGGTTTAGGGTCCACCTCCTGATACTTTTCGGAAAGGAATACACCCATTTCATCCTTTTTTGCACCTGTTAACACCTTAAAACGCCAAGGTTCGGTTTTTTTATGGGTAGGCGCCCAATTGGCGGCTTCCAATATTTTTTCCAAAGTTTCCTTTGCGATGGGCTTATCTACATATTGTGGAGGAAAAATGCTTCTTCGCTCCTGGATTAAGTCAAAAATCATAACTCAAAATTAAGTTGAATTCCAAAGTTACGCTCCAAAACAATGCCGTCATAATTTATTGACCAAGTCCATACATTTTTGGAGTGCAGGATTTCGATTATCCCTTTTCCAAACCATGCTCAACACGGCCCGTTGTTTTATATTTTTCATTTCGATAAACTTCACTTTCATTTGAAATCCATGTTGAAGGGTAGTGGGCACAATGGCGATACCCAGTTTGTTTTCCACCAATTTAAAAATGGTCTGCGCATGTACCGATTTATGGGAAACACGGGGCACAAAACCGCTATCCTCGCAAATACTGAGCACCGTGTCATAGTACATGGGACTATAATCTTGGGAAAACAGGATAAAATCTTCATCCGCCACTTGATTGATGTTCTTGAAATTTATTGCATCCAAAGGATGATTCTCGGGCAACACCAAGGAAAAGGTGTCCTCAAAAACAGGTCTTACCTCCAATCCTCTCGGCACGCGTGACAATCGGACGAAGCCCAGGTCCAATCGGTCGGCCAAAATGGCGTTGATCTGTGCCCGATTGGAAAGTTCTTCCAAGGTGGTATGAACCGTTGGATGTTTTTCCTTCAACCCCAACAGCAAATTGGGCACTACATTTTGCATGGCCGAACCCAAAAATCCGATCCGTACCTCCCCCAATTGTCCTTCTCCTATAAGTTTTACCTGTTTTTTGGTCTGTTCCAGATGGTTTAGGATGAACTCCACTTCCTTTTTCAAAAACTCGCCCGCAGGGGTCAGACTCACCTTTTTCTTGTCCCTCACGAATAGTTGGGTATCCAATATTTCCTCCATCTGTTTGATTTGCGTGCTCAAACCCGGTTGGGAAATAAAAAGTTTTTCAGCCGCCTTTCTATAGTGAAGCTCTTCGGCCACGGCCAAAAAATAGATGAAATGTCGAAGCTCTATTTGATAATTCATACTTATTAATTATTACAAAAATAAGTATTGGCAATTATTAAATCTAATTGATACTTTTGAATAACCGTGATTAATCATCTAAGCGAAAAGCTGTCAGGTCGAGCGCAGTCGAGACCCATTTTTAAACTTTGAGTCCATTAACTTCTCGACTCCGCTCGAAGTGACAATTTACTGTGATTGATTGCGAACAATCAATTAAGAAACTAATCTAAAAACATGGCGGCAGACCGAACATTTCACTTTGGCGAAGACCATTTAACCGCGAGCGTAGCTTTGGGCTTGGCCCATGGCACCATAAAAGGTGTTTTCTCCAAGGAATGCCTACAAAATGTAAATGCGAGTTACCAACGAGTTCAACGCATTGTTGAAAAAGGCGATACGGTGTACGGCATCAATACAGGATTTGGACCCTTGTGCAACACCAAGATTTCCAAAGCCGATACCAAAATTTTGCAATCCAACATATTAAAAAGCCATAGCGTAGGCGTGGGCGAACCCATTTCCACAGAATTGGCAAAAATCATGCTCATCCTGAAAATCCACGCCTTGGCGAAGGGCTATTCGGGTATTGCCGAAACCACTTTACAGCGTATGCTTTGGCATTTGGAAAACGATGCAATTCCCGTGGTGCCCTCGCAAGGTTCGGTGGGTGCATCAGGGGATTTGGCTCCATTGTCCCATTTGTTCCTCCCTTTGATTGGTTTGGGAAAAGTGGAATATCAAGGTAAAACGATTGCAACCCAAGAACTGTTCAACAGTAATGACCTGAAGCCATTGGAATTGGGACCCAAGGAAGGTCTCGCTTTGATCAATGGCACCCAATTTATCGCCGCACACGGCGTGAAGGTCGTACACAAATTGCAACGCTGCCTGCGTCAAGCAGACATTATTGGTGCCATGATGCTCGAAGGACTGCAAGGTTCCATGAAACCCTTTTTTGAAGAACTCCACCAGCTTCGCCCTTTTAAGGGCAACCAGCATGTAGCGGGAAGAATCCGTACCCTACTGCAAGGTTCCGAAATTTTGGAAGATCATATCGATTGCGAACGGGTGCAAGATCCCTACTCCCTTCGCTGTATGCCGCAAGTGCACGGTGCATCCCGAAATGCTTGGCTCCACCTCAAGGAATTGCTGGAAATAGAACTCAACTCGGTCACCGACAATCCCGTCATTGTCAATGATGAACTGACCATCAGCGGCGGAAACTTCCACGGACAACCCTTGGCCATGGCTTTGGATTATGCCGCATTGGCCGCTTCGGAAATTGGGAATATCTCCGACCGACGCATCTATCTGGCCTTGGAAGGCAACAGCCCCGGAGTTCCTAAGTTGTTGATGAAGGATACAGGCATCAATTCGGGCTATATGATTTTGCAGTACACCTCGGCTGCATTGGCCAGTGAAAATAAAAGTTTGTGTTTCCCTGCCAGTGCGGACAGTATTCCAACCTCTTTGGGACAGGAAGACCATGTGAGCATGGGATCTATCAGCGGTAGAAAAGCACTCAACATTATTGAGAATGTGGAAAAAATCCTCGCCATCGAATTGTTGACCTCTGCACAAGCCTTCGAGTACAGAAAACCCCTAAAATCCGGGATTCTGTTGGATGAAATCCATACCTTCCTGAGAACCAAGGTTGCTTTTGCCCAAAACGACCGTGTCTTTGCCGACGACATCGAAAAAGGAATCGAAATCATCCAAAACGGTGAAATCATTGATTTAGTAGACCGTGTGATGGATGAAAAACAGCTGAATTGGAATACACCACACCTTGATGAATTTGAAACATACTAACATGAACAGACCACTATTGATAGGACCCTTTGCCCAATTGCTTCCCATGACAGGACTCCCCCTAAAAGGAGCGCTCAAAGATGAGCAACTGCCCATCATTGAACGTGGCGGCATTTTGGTTTCCGAAGGAAAAATTCTCAAACTCGGTGTTTTTGACGAGTTGAAATCCGATGATGTCCACATCCACCCAATCGAAGGAGCACAGGTTTGCCTGCCCGGTTTTGTGGATTCCCACACCCATATCTGTTTTGGGGGCACGCGCGCTCGGGATTACGCCTACCGTAATGCTGGAAAAACCTATTTGGAGATTGCCAAAGCCGGTGGCGGTATCTGGGACACCGTTACCCAGACCCGAAAAGCATCACAAGATGAATTGGTTGAAGGGATTGTTTCCAGAAGTAAAAAACATCTGGAAAATGGGGTCACCACCATCGAGGTAAAAAGTGGTTACGGTCTTTCTGTGGATGAAGAATTGAAAATGCTACGCGCTATCCAACACGCCAATGCAACCACTAACGCCTCTTTGATACCGACCTGTTTAGCTGCCCACATGAAACCCAAAGATTGGCATCAGGATAAGGATTATTTGGACGTAATTATCAATGAATTGTTCCCTATCATCAAGGCTGAAAACTTGGCCCGCCGTGTGGATGCCTTTGTGGAGGAAAGTGCTTTTTCCCCAGAGGAAATCAAACCTTATTTTCAAAAAGCAAAGGAAATGGGATTCGACATTACCGTGCACGCCGACCAATTTACCACGGGGGGTAGTCAGGTTGCCGTGAATTTTGATGCGGTAAGTGCCGACCATTTAGAAGTTAGTACCAAAAAAGAAATTCAACTCTTGGCCAAGAGCAACACGATTGCCACAGCATTGCCAGGAGCATCCATCGGTTTGGGGTGCGCCTACACGCCAGCACGTAAAATTTTGGATGCGGGTGGCGCATTGTCCATTGCCAGCGACCATAATCCAGGTTCTGCCCCCATGGGTGACCTATTGACCCAAGCCAGTATTTTGGGCACTTTTGAAAAATTGTCCAACACCGAGGTTTTGGCTGGCATCACTTATAGGGCCGCAGCAGCTTTGCGTTTGTTTGACCGAGGAAAACTGGAGGCTGGAGCACAGGCAGACTTTGTGGTTTTCCCAACGGACAACTACCAAGAAATCACCTACCATCAAGGGCAATTGAAGCCAAGTGAAGTTTGGAAGAAAGGAATTAACGTTTACAAATAACTTTGTCATTCCGCACGGCTGCTGAGCGCCTGCCTGCCGCAGGCAGGTAGTCGAAGCAAGATGCGGAATCCACTACCCTATTTTTTGGATTCCTGCTTTCGCAGGAATGACAAATCATTCTTAATTACCAATGAAAAAAGATCTTTTCAAATCGCAAATTCTTCAAGGAATTCCTTCGGAATTACCCGCCACCAAAACATATCCCAAAAATGGCAACCCTGCCCCAAAACGGAAGGATATCCTTACCAAAGAGGAGAAAAAACTGGCTGTACAGAATGCGCTACGCTATTTTCCCGAGCCTTGGCACAAGGAACTGGCCCCAGAATTTTCGGAGGAGCTAAAAACCTATGGTCGTATCTACATGCATCGGTTCAAGCCCGATTACGAGATGTATGCACGGCCCATTTCGGAATACCCTGCCAAAACACATCAGGCGGCGGCCATTATGCTCATGATCCAGAACAATTTGGACCCTGCCGTGGCACAACATCCCGAAGAGCTCATTACCTACGGCGGAAATGGAGCGGTTTTCCAAAACTGGGCGCAATACCTGCTCACGATGAAATATTTGGCGGAAATGAGCGAAGAGCAGACCCTGCACATGTATTCCGGTCATCCAATAGGCCTTTTCCCATCCTCCAAAGAAGCACCACGAGTGGTCGTTACCAACGGGATGATGATTCCCAACTACTCTAAACCTGACGATTGGGAACGCTTCAACGCACTGGGTGTGACCCAATACGGACAGATGACGGCTGGTTCCTATATGTATATTGGCCCACAGGGGATTGTCCACGGAACGGCCATTACGGTCATGAACGCATTTCGAAAAGTATTGAAGCCAAACGAATCGCCCAAAGGCAAAATCTTTTTGACCGCTGGACTGGGCGGTATGAGCGGTGCCCAACCCAAAGCAGGAAACATTGCTGGGGGCATTACCATTTGTGCCGAAGTCAACCCCGAGGCCGCCAAAAAACGCCACGACCAAGGTTGGGTTGATGAATTGTTGGTCGATTTAGATCTGTTGGTGGTTCGTACCAAAGAGGCTGTGGAAAACAAGGAAGTGGTTTCCTTGGCCTATATCGGCAACGTGGTGGATGTTTGGGAACGCTTTTACGAAGAAGACATTTTCATTCATTTAGGTTCCGACCAAACCTCTTTGCACAATCCTTGGGCGGGTGGCTATTATCCCGTTGGGCTTTCTTTTGAAGAGTCAAACATCATGATGGTGGAAAACCCAGAAGCCTTTAAGAAAAAAGTACAAGAATCGTTGCGGAGACAAATCGATGCCATCAACAAACACACAGCAAAAGGCACCTACTTTTTTGATTACGGAAACGCCTTTTTGTTGGAAGTTTCCCGAGCGGGCGGCGATGTGATGGCCGAAAACAACATCGACTTCAGGTATCCATCCTATGTCCAAGATATTTTGGGGCCCATGTGCTTTGACTATGGTTTTGGCCCGTTCCGATGGGTCTGTACCTCAGGTAATCCAAAAGACCTTCAAAAGACCGATGCTATTGCCTTGGAAGTGATGAAAAGCATCAAATCCGAAGCGCCTGAAGAAATTCAACAGCAGATGCAGGATAACATCAAATGGATTTCGGAAGCGGAACAGAACAAATTGGTGGTAGGTTCACAAGCTCGAATCCTTTATGCTGATGCTGAAGGACGAAGCAAGATTGCAGATGCCTTCAATACTGCCATTGCAAAGGGTGAAATCACTGCTCCCGTAGTTTTAGGCAGGGACCATCATGATGTGAGCGGAACCGATTCTCCCTTTAGGGAAACCAGCAATATTTACGATGGCAGCAAGTTCACCGCAGATATGGCCATTCAAAATGTAATTGGTGATAGTTTTAGGGGAGCCACTTGGGTTTCCATTCATAACGGTGGCGGTGTTGGCTGGGGAGAAGTAATCAATGGCGGATTTGGAATGGTGCTCGATGGTTCCGAAGAGGCATCCAACCGATTGAAGAAAATGTTGTTTTTTGATGTGAACAATGGGATTTCCCGAAGAAGCTGGGCACGGAACAAGGAAGCCCGTTTTGCCATTGAACGTGAAATGGAGCGTACCACAGATTTAAAGGTAACTTTGCCTTATCTTGTAGAGTCCGATATTTTGGACGACCTATTTTAATGCTATGAAACACTACGCCCCCCCGAAAAAAGAACTTTGGACAGGTAGAGTCTCCAACAAATGGCTGTACCTGCACGAAAAAGCGCATTGCACACCTTTGGAGGAACTTCCCGAAGCCCAGAAAAAATCCATTGCGCTTTTGGGCTATGCCTGCGATGAGGGTGTGCGCCGCAATCAAGGACGCATTGGCGCTGCTGAAGGTCCCGATAGCATCAAAAACAGTTTTGGGAAAATGCCCAACCATTTGGGGAGCAATGTGCTTTTGCACGATGTTGGTTCGGTGGTTTGCAGCGATGGCGACATGGAGTCTGCCCAAAATCAGCTTACCGAAGCTGTCACAACCTTATTGGAGAAAAAACAGTTCCCTATTGTTTTAGGGGGCGGACACGATATGGCCTATGGCCATTATAACGGCATCAAAAAGTATCTGGACGCCAAAAAAGAAGGACAGACCATCGGCATCATCAATTTTGATGCGCATTTTGATTTGCGGAAAAACACGGAGCAAAGTAACTCGGGTACCCCGTTTTATCAGATAGCCAAAGACTGCGAAAAGAAGGGCATCGATTTTAATTACCTCTGCCTCGGTATCCGAAAAGATGCCAACGATAGAAGCCTTTTTCAAACGGCCAGAGATTTGGATGTCATTTATGTGATGAACGACACCTTTCAAATTCCTTTGCTAGAAGAAATCACCACTTGGATCAATGCGTTTGCCAAAAATGTGGACCATATTTACGTGACCATCGATTTAGATGGGTTCTCTTCTGCTTATGCTCCTGGGGTCAGTGCCCCTTCTCCAATGGGCTTTAGCCCATATATGGTTTTGGAATGTTTAAAAACGATTATCGGCTCTGGAAAATTGATTAGTCTGGATATTGCCGAGATGAACCCGAAATATGATATCGATGGGCAAACGGCAAAATTGGCCGCTTCGCTGGTACATCATGTGGCGCATGCTGTTTCGGGAAGTTGACGATACTTATTGGTCATTCCGAGCCAAGCAAAAAATCTTATAGGGCGACAAAGTGTGGTTTGACACGAATTGCACGAATTACCAAAAATGCTTTGTTATTTGTCAGGTCGAGCACAGTCGAGAGGTCTTATTGCAACAATTCAGAAGGAAAGGATTCCGACCTGCGTCGGAATTAGTTCAACCATCAATTTTGAACTTGATTCAAAATTGGGTTTCACAAACAAAAAAAGCCTTCCAAAAGGAAAGCCTTTCATTGGCGAGCATCGGTTTGATGCTTCAACCTGATTCCAATCGTCGCGACTGGAATCCAACACAACGGTACAAAGATAGGATGATTTTTCGGAAAAAATAACAGCAAGGGTTGTTGATATTTATTTTTTGGATTATTTCCATTTTATAGGAATATTTCCATAATTTAGCTTTCCTTCAACTGAACAATGGAAAAGACGATTTTGCATCTTGACTTGGATACTTTTTATGTATCCGTGGAACGCATCATCAATACAGAGCTTAAGAACAAGCCCTTATTGGTGGGCGGCACCAGTGACCGTGGCGTAGTGGCGGCTTGCAGTTACGAGACCCGTGGATTTGGGGTGCATTCCGGCATGCCCATGAAAATGGCCAAGGAACTTTGTCCCGAAGCCGTGGTCATTCGTGGAAACGCAGGCACCTACAGCAAATATTCGGATGTGGTGACGGAAATCATCAAAGAACATGTGCCTGTTTTCGAAAAATCGAGCATTGATGAGTTCTACGCCGACCTCTCGGGCATGGACCGCTTTTTTGGTTGCTATAAATACGCCACGGAAATGCGTCAGAAAATCATTCGGGAAACGGGACTGCCCATTTCGTTTGGTTTATCGGTGAACAAAGTGGTCTCCAAAGTGGCCACCAATGAGGCCAAGCCCAACAATCAGCTCAAAATCGATTTTGGTCTGGAAAAGCCGTTTTTGGCTCCACTTTCCATCAAAAAAATACCAATGGTGGGCGATAAAACCTATCAAACCCTTCGAAATCTGGGTATACGGCAGGTCAAGACCATTCAAGATATGCCCATGGACATTATGCAACGGGTATTGGGTGCCAATGGCAGGGTGATTTGGAAAAGGGCCAATGGCATAGACAATACGCCCGTGATTCCGTTCCACGATAGAAAATCCATTTCCAATGAACGGACTTTTGATAGAGATACCATCGACGTCATCAAACTAAGGGGCATTTTGATTGCCATGACCGAAAATCTGGCCTACCAACTGCGAAGGGGCGATAAATTAACGGCCTGTATCGCAGTAAAGATTCGATATTCCGATTTCAACACCTATTCCAAGCAATCCCGTATTCCGTACACGAGTGCGGATCATGTGCTCATCCCAAAAATATTGGAGCTGTTCGACTCGCTGTACAACAAACGGATGCTGGTCCGCCTCATCGGGATTCGATTCAGTCATTTGGTCTCGGGCAATTATCAAATCAACCTTTTTGAGGACACCGAAGAAACCCTGAACCTATACAAGGCCATGGATCATGTGCGGAACCGATTTGGATGCCGGAGCGTGGTTCGCGCCTCTGCCATGGGCGCAAAGACCATCGGGAGCATGCACAACCCCTTTAACGGGGAACCACCCGTGGTTTTGGCTCACAGAAAACAGTAATTGTCACCTCAAGTCTTTCGACTACGCTCAAGATGAACTTAAGTCGAGAGGTGCTTTTAATCCAGATTTTACAAGTCGGTCTCACATCTCGACTCCGCTCGATATGACAGCTCGACCTCACAACTGATAATTGATAACTGAACATTGAAAATTGTACCTCAACTGCCACACATATTACAGTTTACGATTCGGGACTTTCTCGGAGGTGGAGCTATTGCAATTGGCAAAGCAGAACCATGTGACCCAACTGGTGCTTACGGACATCAACAATACCTCAGCGGGTTTGAACTTTGTTCGGAAGGCACCGGAATTTGGCATCAAACCCATTCTGGGTATCGATTTTAGGAATGGAGTGCTCCCCTGCTTTATCGGGATTGCACAAAATAATGAGGGCTATCTGGAACTGAACGATTTTTTGTCCCAGCACCTTCACCGTGGATTGAAGATTCCTAATCGGGCACCAGCTTTTAAGAATGCGTTTGTGGTATATCCGTTTGAACAGGTGCTGCTCAATGAGCTCGACCTTTTTCAGGAACATGAGTTTGTGGGCATCTCCATCAAGGACTTGCGAAGACTTCCCTTTTCCAAATTGGCATCGCTCACCCATAAATTGGTGGTGCAGCAGCCCGTAACCTTCCGAAACAAACAGGACTTTAACGCCCACCGATTGCTCAGGGCCATCGATAACAACGTACTGCTGAGCAAACTTCCAAAGGAAGAGGAGGCCCACGAGGAAGAAAAAATGTATCCCGTCCAAAATCTGGCTGCTGCGTTTTCCGAGTTCCCTTTTATTCTGGAAAACACAGAAAAACTACTCAACAAGTGCAGCATCCATTTTGATTTTTCAAAAGACAGAAAACCCCAAAACCTAAAAACGTTTTTGGGCAGCGTGGAAGAAGATGAACAACTCTTGGACCAACTCTGTGCCGAAGGACTCCCCTATCGGTATGAAGAAGTCAACGATTCCATCAAAAGTCGCTTGGACAAGGAATTGGACCTTATCAAAAAAATGGGGTTTGTTTCCTACTTTTTGATCAATTGGGAGATTGTTTCCGAAGCAAGGCGAAGGGGTTTCTTTTACGTGGGTCGAGGAAGTGGCGCCAACAGCATTGTAGCCTACTTGCTCCGCATTACCGATGTGGATCCTATGGAACTTGACCTCTATTTTGAGCGATTCATCAACCTCTACCGGGCCAATCCGCCCGACTTTGACATCGATTTTTCGTGGAAGGATCGCCCTGCCATGACTGAATACATCTTCAAGCGCTTTGAACATGTGGCCCTGCTCGGCACCTACGTCACTTTTAAAGAACGGGGCGTTATTCGGGAATTGGGCAAAGTTTTTGGGCTCCCACCACAGGACATTGATTTTTTGCTGGCAGGAAGATATAACCTTGACCAACTGGACCATGTATCCAAACTCGTACTGAAATATGGCAGCTTGCTCAAAGGCAAACCTAATTATTTGAGCATTCACGCAGGGGGGATTTTGATCAGTGACAAACCCTTGCATTGGTTTTCTGCCACTCATTTGCCACCAAAAGGCTTTCCCACCACGCAGTACGATATGGTCATTGCCGAGGATGTAGGCCTGTATAAATTCGATATTTTGGGACAGCGGGGTTTGGGCAAGATCAAGGAGGCGTTGGAGATTGTTGCTTACAACCAACCCGAAAAATATGCCGATATCGATATCCACGACATCAAAGGTTTTAAAAAAGACCCCATAATCAACAACCTTATCAAAACTGCACAGTGCATGGGCTGTTTTTACGTGGAGTCGCCCGCCATGCGCATGTTGCTCAAAAAACTACAGGTCGATAATTACTTGGGATTGGTCGCCGCCAGTTCCATCATCCGTCCCGGTGTGGCCAAAAGCGGTATGATGCGGGAATATATTCTGCGCCATCGCAACAAGGGCAGAACCGAAGAAAAGGCTCATCCCGTGATGTTGGAAATAATGCCGGACACTTATGGGGTGATGGTCTACCAAGAAGATGTGATCAAAGTGGCCCATCATTTTGCCGGTCTGGACCTCGGCGAGGCCGATGTGCTCCGCAGGGGCATGAGCGGGAAATTCCGTTCGCGGGAAGAGTTCCAAAAAGTGCAGGACAAGTTTATTTCCAATTGCAGAAAAAAGGGCTACCCAGAATCCCTGATCTCCGAAATTTGGAACCAGGTGGCCAGCTTCGCAGGTTATGCTTTTGCCAAAGGGCACTCCGCTTCGTACGCCGTGGAAAGCTATCAAAGTTTGTTTTTGAGGGCCTATTTTCCATTGGAATATATGGTGGCCGTGCTCAACAATGGGGGTGGGTTCTACCGTTCGGAATTCTATGTGCACGATGCCCGTATGATGGGCGCCACCATCCATCCGCCCTGCGTGAACAAAAGTATGGCCGTAAACCGCATTTACGGCAAGCACATCTACTTGGGCATGATGTATCTCCGTGATCTAGAGAGCAGGGTCATGGAACGCATTCTGAAAGAGCGCATGCTCCACGGAAGTTTTTCCTCTTTGGAAGATTTCTTGGACCGCGTATTTATCCGAATGGAACAACTTTCCATCCTGATTCGCATCGATGCCTTTCGTTTTACGGGAATCAACAAGCACGAACTGCTATGGAAAGCCCATTTGATGCTGTCCAAGAACGACCGGCTGGAACACCCAAAGCTTTTTCCGCCCAGACATCAAAAATTTCAAATGCCCCAACTGAACACTACGGCATTGGAGACCGCTTTTGAGCAATGGGAACTTTTGGGATTCTGTCTTTGCAGTCCTTTTGAATTGCTGGAGGAAACTCCCAAAAACAGCAACGGACAAAAAGACCTGGAACGGCACCTCAACAAGTACATCGATATTTACGGATACTTGGTCACGGTAAAAAACACCTCCACCCATCACGGCAAGCGTATGCACTTTGCCACTTTGGTAGACCAGCACGGCGAAGTATTCGATACGGTACTCTTTCCGCCCGTTGCTGCCAAATACTATTTTAGGGGCAAGGGCATTTATCGTTTTTATGGCAGAGTGGTGGAAGAATTTGGGTTTCTAAGTATCGAAGTCATCAAAATGAAGAAAGAAAATTACGTCCAAGACCCTAGATATGCCGATATGAGGATGAGCAAAAAGCTATTTGATTCGAAGAAGTGAACGGAATACCGTAACTTACGAGGACGAATTATTCCAATACATGAAAATCAGAATCAAAGGGAATTCCATAAGGTTTAGATTGACCCAAAGTGAGGTAAAACAGTTATCCGAAACAGGTTCGATAAGGGAAACCACCGAATTTGGCTCCAACACTTTTCACTACCAAGTCAAGCTTACACCGTCCATCAAAAATTTAGAGGCTTCTTACTCCCATGATGAAATCGTAATGACGGTACCAGAAGCAGATGGAAAAAATTGGTTCCACGAAAATACGGTCGGTTTTGAACATGAAATGACTCTTCCCAAAGGGAAAAAGCTGCATCTGTTATTGGAAAAAGACTTCACTTGTCTTGAGAACCGGGCGGAAGACCAATCGGACAACTATCCCAATCCAAAATTGCAACACTGACCATCATGGAGAACGAAACAAAACGGAACATTTCCCTAACCGGAGACATTAAATTTACTGGGCTCCGCCTCAAGGAACCCATGGAGACCTCAGCCGGCCTTTTGGGGGTAAAGGAAGCCTTGCGGCATGGTTTTAAGGAAATGGGAATTGTCCGTTCCATGCGTAGCTTACTGGAAATGAACCAAGAGGACGGTTTTCGCTGCCCCAGTTGTGCCTGGCCCGTCCCCGAACATCCTTCCAAAATCGCCGAGTATTGTGAGAACGGTGCAAAGGCATTGGCCGATGAAGCCACAAGAGAACACATAGGCGCCGATTTTTTTGCGGAACATTCCGTAGAAGAACTTTCCAGACTCAGTGATTTTGAGCTCAATAAATTAGGACGTATCGTTGAACCGATGGTCTTAAGACCAAATAGTGTCCATTACGAGGCCATTTCTTGGCAAGATGCCTTTGAATTGATTTCCGACGAACTCCATCAGCTCAAAAATCCGAACGAGGCCATTTTTTACACCTCGGGAAGATCTAGTAATGAAGCCGCTTACCTTTATGGCATGTTTGCCCGTGCCTTTGGAACCAACAACATGCCGGATTGTTCCAACATGTGCCATGAATCATCTGGCGTGGCACTTTCCGAAACTTTGGGGATTGGAAAGGGTTCCGTAAAGCTGGACGACCTGTACGGGGCAGAGGTGATTTTGATCGTAGGACAAAACCCTGGTACTAATCATCCAAGAATGCTATCGGCACTCGAAAAATGCAAAAAGAACGGGGGAAAAGTCATCAGCATCAACCCCTTGGCCGAAACAGGATTGGTCAACTTTAAAAATCCGCAAAGCGTTTCTGATATGTTGGGTAACGGACAGCCCATTGCCGATATTCACTTGCCCGTAAAAATCAATGAGGATGTGGCCCTTGCCAAACTGATCTTAAAAAAATTGGTGGCGCTGGATGCTACAACCAACAACGTACTCGACCACGAGTTTATCGTGGAATATGTGGATGGGTACGATGAACTGTTGAGAGATTTAAATCGTTACGATGTGGAGAGCCTTCAACAAAAAAGTGGGGTCTATATGCACAAAATTGATAAGGTGGTGGAACTGCTGGCGGAAAACTCCAAAATCGTTATCTGTTGGGCCATGGGAATCACCCAGCATAAAAATGCGGTGGATTGCATCAAAGAGTATGTAAATATTTTGCTGCTCAAGGGAGCTGTTGGCAAACCCTTTGCAGGGACTTGCCCGGTAAGAGGACACAGCAATGTGCAGGGAGATCGCTCCGTAGGCATCATGCACTACGTAAGCAAAGGATTGAACCAGAAAATCCAGGAGCACCTCAATTTTGATCCACCAACCGAAAAAGGATACGATACGGTGGAGGCCATCGAAGCGATGCATGAGAAAAAAGCAAAGGTATTTATCTGTTTGGGCGGTAATTTTGTGATGGCCGCCTCGGACACCAAATACACTGCCGAGGCTGTCCAAAATTGTGAGTTAACGGTACAAATCAGCACCAAACTGAATCGAAGTCATTTGATTACGGGCAAAACTGCATTAGTATTACCCACATTTGGTCGTTCTGAAAAAGATGAAAAAAATGGGGAGCTGCAATTTTTGACCATGGAAAGCAGCACGGGCAAAGTGCGTCAGAGCAAGGGATTATTGAGGCCAGCTTCAGAGCACATCAAAAGTGAACCTGAAATCATTGCACTCCTAGCACACACGTATTTTCGCGGTAACCACTCCATGAATTGGTATGAATTAGGTCAGGATTACAACCTTATCCGAAAATTGATAGACAAAACGGTGAAAGGGTTTGAAAATACCAGCGAACGTTCCAAAGGATTCGGGTACTATTTGCCCAACAATGTCCGCAATCGGGATTTTAGGATGCTTCCCAATGGTAGGGCACAATTGTCCATCACTCCTCTACCCGACCACCAATTACAGGCTGATGAATTATTGTTGATGACCATTCGCTCCCATGACCAATTCAACACAACCATTTATGGGTTGAACGACCGATACCGCGGCATCCACAACGAACGTCGTGTGGTTTTTATGAACAAAGAGGATATGGTCGAAAAGGGATTGGAACAATTGGATGTTGTCAACCTGCATAGCCATTATGACGGCATCCAACGAACTGCTGAAAAATTCTTGGTGGTGACCTACGATATCCCCAAGGGAAATATGGCCGCCTATTTTCCAGAGACGAATATGTTGGTACCCCACAACCATTTTGCGGACAAGAGCCAGACGCCAATTAGCAAATCGATTAGGGTTACGATAGAAAAAATTTCCTGAGCCTTCCCCTATTTGAACGCTTGGATTCCCGTAATATCTGCACCGGTGATCAACAAATGAATATCGTGCGTACCTTCGTAGGTAATCACACTTTCCAAGTTCATCATGTGGCGCATGATGCTGTACTCCCCTGTGATGCCCATTCCGCCCAACACCTGTCTTGCTTCACGGGCAATTTTGATGGCCATTTCCACATTGTTCCGTTTGGCCATGGAAATTTGTGCCGTGGTTGCCCTGCCTTCGTTCTTTAGCTGTCCCAAACGGAAAGCCAATAGCTGGGCTTTGGTGATTTCGGTAATCATTTCGGCCAATTTCTTCTGCTGGAGTTGGTATGCGGCAATAGGCTTACCAAACTGCTCACGCTCCTTGGCATAGCGCAATGCGGTATCGTAGCAGTCCATGGCGGCACCTATGGCACCCCATGCAATGCCGTAGCGGGCAGAGTCCAAACAACCCAGTGGCGCTCCCAAGCCATTTTTTCCGGGTAATAAATTTTCCTTGGGCACTTTTACGTTATCAAAAATAAGTTCCCCTGTGGCGGAGGCACGCAACGACCATTTGTTATGGGTCTCTGGAGTGGAAAAACCTTCCATGCCACGTTCCACAATCAATCCATGAATTCGACCTTCCTCATTTTTGGCCCACACTACGGCCACATCGGCAAATGGTGAATTGGAAATCCAAAGTTTGGCACCGTTCAGCACATAATGGTCGCCAGCGTCCCTGAACTTGGTTTCCATCCCCCCTGGGTTTGATCCATGGTTGGGTTCGGTAAGGCCAAAACAGCCCATCCACTCCCCTGTTGCTAATTTGGGCAAATATTTTTTGCGTTGCTCTTCGGTACCATAGGCGAATATGGGATACATGACCAAAGAGGATTGCACAGATGCCGTGGAACGAACCCCACTATCACCACGTTCAATCTCCTGCATGATCAATCCATAACTGATTTGATCTAAACCTGCTCCCCCGTATTCTTCGGGAATGTAGGGGCCAAAAGCACCTATTTCTGCCAGTCCACCAATAATTTGTTTGGGGAATTCCGCCCTCTGGGCATAGTCCTCAATAATAGGGGATATATCGCGCTTTACCCATTGGCGGGCAGAATCGCGGACCAATTTATGTTCCTCGGAAAGTAAATCATCTAAGTTGTAGTAATCTGGAGCTTCAAATAAGTCGGGCTTCATCTAAATTCAATTTTTAGTAAATATAACATTTCATTGGCTCATTGTTACATTTTCAAATAAAATGCTTGGGTCAATTTGATGTATGCTTCGGTGTATTGGTGTCTTTCTTTTTCAATAATTAAGGTATCCATTTGAGGTTCGTTCTGTTGGAAACTGAACTCCATCAAACTTCGTTTAAAATCAGTCTCTGGATTTCCTTTGACTCTTGTGATTCGATTGGGATATAGACCAACATTTTGTGCCAACTGGACAAAACCTTGTTCTTCTTTGAAGGGAACGATAACGGAAAAAATCCCCTTATCTGTCAAAAATTGCACTACGCCTTGAATCAATTCCCCGAACGGTAGCGAATTGCTTTGCCGCGCTTGGTCCCTGGCCGTGTTGCCACTAGCAACATCTTCAGCATAAAAAGGCGGATTGGACACAATCAAATCATACTTGTCTTCCATTTCATCCACAAACTCATCAAAACCGGCATGGTAACAGAACAGTCTGTCTGCCCAGGGTGAAGCCTCAAAATTGGCCACGCACTGCTCATACGCGGCATCATCCAGCTCAATGGCATCTATGGCCTCGGCGGAGGAACGCTGTGCCAGTTGCAAAGCAATGAGTCCTGTTCCCGCACCTATATCCAAAATACTGTCTGGTTGATGATCCAAAGAGGCCCAGGCTCCCAACAAAACGCCATCGGTTCCTACTTTCATGGCACATTGATCTTGTTGAATGGAAAATTGTTTGAATTGGAACGATTTCATGTGCCCAAATATACGCCGATTGATTGTACCAAAATTACATCCGTCAGATCAGAAGGGCCATCCGTCAGATCAGAAGGGGCATCCGTCAATTGAGGGCAAATTTATTCTTGCGATTATAGTTACTTGCCGAATTATTAACCGGGGAGAAGCCCCATTTAAAATCATTACCAATTTTATTAAACTTTTGATTATGAAAAAAATCGTTTTTGTATTCCTACTTATGCTAGCTGTGGTTCAAGTATCCCAAGCGCAAGAAAAAAACAAATTCCGAGTAGGCCTTGATGCTGGATACACTATTCCAGATGGTGGTGGTGGCGTCCTAATTGCCATTGAACCAAAGTACAATATCGCTGACAATATGAGCATTGGCCTAAGGTATGAATCTGCAGCAATGGCTAAGAATGTAACCTCAGATGGTTTCTCCATTGAAGGTAGTTTGGTAGCAAGTGGAACCGTCTCTGGAACATTTGATTACTATTTCAACTCAGGAAGCTCATCCTTTGCCCCTTTTATGGGAGCAGGTGTAGGTTACAGCTCTTTGGCTAATATTGGCTTTGATGAACTAGGACCGGATAGCGAAGAATTTGAGCTTGATGGAAAGTTTGGTGGATTAATTCGTGCTGGTTTTGAACTTGGCAAATTGCGTTTGGCTGCAAGCTATAATCTTATTGGCAAGTCTGACTTGGGAGAAGGCGCAGAAGTGAAAAACTCTTATTTGGGCATATCACTAGGCTTCTACCTAGGTGGTGGCAAGTGGAAAAAATAAAATTTCGTCTAGTTTTATTAAGTGAAGAGGAGGCTATGTTGCCTCCTTTTTGCTTTTCAGCTTAAGTAAAGTTCCACCAAACCTTCGGGAGTGCTTACATGGATAGTTTTATTTTCCCGGTCCACTTTGGTGATGATCTCATCGGTGATGGGGATAAAAATCGTATCTGTCAGATCAGAAGGCCCATCCATCAGATCAGAAGGGGCATCCGTCAATTCTGTAAAAATTTTTCCCAACGTTTACAGTTATTTGCCGAGCTATTAACAAGGGGTTACCCCAAATAAAATCATTACCAATTTTTAAAACTTATGATTATGAAGAAAGTCGTTTTTGTGTTATTTGCAGTTATAGGGTTGTCTGCCTTTGCCCAAGATGCCAACAGCTCGAGTGCTTTGTCAAAAGGAAGTTGGATCATTGAGGCCAACACAGGCACGTTGACCACGGGAAGTACTGCGTTTTCCCTGGCATCAACTGATGGGTTTACTGTTTATTCTGTGGGCATGGAAGGTGGTTATTTTCTATCTGATAATTTAGCCCTTAAAGCTGGTTTGGGTTATGTAGGCGGAGATGACATGGATGGACAATTCAACTATAAAATTGGTGCCAAGTACTACATCATTGGTCAAATTCCTGTTGGAATCGACTTCACCGGAGCCAGTATTGATGGTGATGGTGCCAATTGGCTTGGTATACAAGGCGGGTATGCTTGGTTTGTTGCAAACAATGTAAGTATCGAACCTACATTGCGATACAATGCCACGTTGGATGAAATGAAAGCACAAAGCGCTTTTCAAGGACTGATCGGATTTGTATTCCATTTTTAACAATCAGCACCTTTAAGGTTCAGAGCGCATTCACATTTTGGAAAAACAGACCACCTAGATGCATATTATCAGCTCTAACTAAGTTCGTTTCGTTTTATTAGAAAAGGAGGAGACTATGTTGCCTCCTTTTTGTTTTTCAGCTTAAGTAAAGTTCCACCAAACCTTCGGGAGTCCTTACATGGATAGTTTTATTTTCCCGGTCCACTTTCGTGATGATTTCATCAGTAATGGGGATAAAAAGTTCCTTGTCCCCTTTTTTGACTTCAAACAAATCTTGTGATGCATTGTCGTTTACCGAAACAATAACTCCGATATCCCCATGAACCTCATCCATCAACGTAAAACCAATGACCTCGTGGTAGTAAAACTTATTTCCGCTAAGCTGGGGCAACATCGTCAAGGGAAGGTACAGTTCAGACCCGATCAACTTATCTGCCGAAGGCTCGTCCTTCACCTCTTCAAAATCGATACGCAATAGGTTGGATTTGTGCAATCGACATCTATCAATAAAAAATGGAATCAGGTTGTTTCCCAACGAAACAAGCACTGATTCCATATTTTCGTAGATTTCGGGCTCATCGGTATCCAATTTTACCAATACCTCGCCCTTAAAGCTATATTTTGAAACGACTTTGCCCAGGTAGAAGCAGTCTTCCTTGCGCATTGTCTTTGATTTCTATTCTTCTTTGGCAGCTTCTTCTTCTGCAGCAGGAGCCTCTTCGGCAGGTGCTTCAGCAGCGGTTTCTTCAGCAGCAGCTTCTGTAGTTTCTTCCGCAGCTTCCTCTGCTACTTCCTCCTCAGGTTGTGCAGCGGCGATTCGCTTTTCATTCGCTTCTTTTTCAGCTTCCAAAGCTTTGGCCTTGGCTTCGGCTTCGGCTTGGCTCAAACCATCTTTCTTGGCTTGGATAGCATTTTCCTTCTCGGTTACCCAAGCGTTGAATTTTTCTTCAGCCTGCTCCTCTGTCAATGCTCCTTTACGAACACCACCCAATAAGTGGTGCTTCAACAAAACACCTTTGTA
The DNA here is from genome assembly GCF_003992675.1 of Flagellimonas marinaquae. Classification (GTDB taxonomy): domain Bacteria; phylum Bacteroidota; class Bacteroidia; order Flavobacteriales; family Flavobacteriaceae; genus Flagellimonas; species Flagellimonas marinaquae. The sequence goes on along the minus strand of NZ_RZMZ01000016.1, from coordinate 67,550 downwards.
AGAAAGAATAGCCCTAGCAGTATCAGTTGGCTGTGCACCATTTTGCAACCATTTTACGGTTCCGTCGATATCTAGGTTGATGGTAGCTGGATTGGTGTTTGGATTATAAGTTCCCAATTTCTCCAAGTATTTACCGTCCCTTTTGGCTCTTACATCTGCAGCAACCACCCAATAGAATGGTTTACCTTTTTTACCGTGTCTCTGAAGTCTAATTTTAACTGGCATATCACATTAATTTGTAGGGTGCCCGACCCTGGTTATTAATTCTTTTTTATTACTTATCGCTTAAGCGGGTGCAAATATACACTTATTTGTTTATAGCCCAGCATCTCAACCAAAAAAAGTTAAATGGTTTTAATAACTGGGCATCAACACGTTAAACCTTTGATAAACCCCTTTAAATATTTGTGATTCCACTGATTATCTGTAAGTTGTATGTAGAAGTCATCGAAAGTCGGTGACCGATAACCGATAAAATGAAGTTAGATTATGAAGTACACAGTAGAAATGTCGAACAAATTGAACGAACTTTTGGAAAGAACCTATGATGCTGAAAAAGGATTTAAACAAGCAGCCGAAAAGGTAGATAATACAACCATTAAACAATTCTTTATCGACAGCGCCAAGCAGCGATACAATTTTGGCCAAGAACTAAAAGCGGAAATACGTTCCTTTGGACAAGCACCTGAAAAAGGTGGAAGCGCAAAAGGAACTTTGCACCGATCTTGGATAGATTTTAAATCATTGTTTACGCAAAACAATGAAGAAGCCATGCTGGAAGAAGTGCACCGTGGGGAGAAAGAGGCTATTGCCACTTACAATGATATTCTCCATGACAAAGACTTTGTGTTGCCACCATCCACTGAGAGTTTACTGATGCGTCACAGAAACGCTATCAGGGAAACATTGGAGACAGCAAACATATTTGAAACAGCAGTATCGTAACTCCAAAAGTCAATAGATACCATTAGAAGAAAAGTCGGGAAGCGTTCCCGGCTTCTTTTAGTTGATAACTCCTCACAACTCTTTTTTATCAAATCTATCTTCTTCCGTAATTTTAGCTACTCTTTTTTTGACCGAGAGCGATAGCCTATGTATTTGATTTTTGATACGGAGACCACAGGTTTGCCCAAACGCTGGGATGCCCCCATTACCGATACCGACAACTGGCCAAGATGCGTACAAATAGCATGGCAGTTGCACGATGAGCTCGGTAATTTAATAGAACACCAAGACTTTTTGGTAAAGCCCGAAGGGTTCAACATTCCTTACGAATCGGAACAGATACATGGTATTTCCACTGCTCTGGCCGAAGAAAAGGGAACGCCTTTAAGCGAGGTTTTGGAAGCTTTCAATCAAGCGCTCCAACAGACCAAGTTTGTGGTGGGTCAAAATGTGGGGTTCGACATTAATATAATGGGCTGTGAATTCCATCGCGAAGGATTGGAAAGTCCGCTTACCACCCTACCTGTTCTGGACACCTGTACCGAACATACCGCAGAACTTTGCAAGATTCCTGGAGGACGCGGCGGTAAATTCAAATTGCCGACCCTTACCGAACTCCATGAATTTTTGTTCGGGGAACCTTTTGCCGAAGCGCATAATGCAACGGCCGACGTGGAAGCGACGACCCGTTGCTTTTTGGAACTGGTACGAAAAAAACAGTACTCCCACCAAGAGCTTGATGTCCAGCCCGATTATTTTGAGCGATTCTCGGAAGCCAATCCGAAAGAAATTGAACTCATCGGTTTAAAGCACATCAATCTAAAGGCAGCCTCCAAAAAAATTGCCGATGCTCTTTGGGCCGAAGATACCGGTGGGGTCTCAGACGAGGAAATCCAAGAAAATGTGGAAACCTTGGAAGATGAACCCTTTGTTCATCTGCACAACCATTCCCAGTTTTCGGTACTCCAATCTACCATCAACATTAAAGATTTGGTCAGGGCCACAGCCAACCACGGTATGCCCGCAGTTGCCCTTACCGACCATGCCAATATGATGGGGGCTTTTCACTTTGTGAAAGAAGTGATGGCGCACAACAAGGTGGTAAAGGCCAAAAACGAAGAACTTATTGCCAATGGCGAGCGACCCACCGAAAAGGAGATTACGCCCATCGTGGGTTGCGAATTTTATGTCTGCGAAGACCACACCAATAAAAACGTAAAGGATTACGGGCATCAGATCGTGTTATTGGCCAAAAACAAAAAAGGATATCACAATTTGGCCAAAATGTCCTCCATCGCCTATACCAACGGCTTCTATTATGTGCCCCGAATCGATAAAAAGGTCATAGAGCAATACAAGGAAAATATAATTGCCCTCACTGGAAACCTCTATGGTGAAGTACCCAACAAAATTCTTAATGTTGGCGAAAAACAGGCGGAAGAGGCCCTGTTATGGTGGAAAGAGCAATTTGGGGATGATTTCTACATTGAGATCATGCGCCATGGCCAAGAAGATGAGGACCGGGTGAACCAAGTGTTGGTGCACATGGCCAAAGACCACAACGTAAAGCTAGTGGCCACCAACAACACCTATTATTGTGACAAAAAAGATGCCGAGGCACACGATATCTTGCTCTGTGTAAAGGACGGGGAAAAGCAATCCACTCCCATTGGCCGAGGGCGGGGTTATCGCTATGGGCTGCCCAACCAAGAGTACTATTTCAAGTCTTCGGATGAGATGAAGGAACTCTTCAAGGACCTTCCCGAAGCCATTCTCAACATAAAGGAAATTGTGGACAAGGTGGAACCCTATGACCTTGCTAGCGATATTTTGCTGCCCAAATTCAGTATTCCAGAGGAATTCAAAGACCCTCAAGATGACATTGATGGCGGCAACCGTGGAGAAAACGCATATCTAAGGCATATTACCTATAAAGGGGCCGAAAAGCGGTACGGTGAAATCACGGACGAAATCAGGGAACGGATAGACTTCGAATTGGAAATCATCAAAAATTCGGGATATCCGGGATACTTTTTGATTGTTGAGGACTTTATCCGCGAAGCTAGGAATATGGACGTATCCGTTGGTCCGGGAAGGGGGTCCGCAGCAGGTTCGGTAGTGGCGTACTGTTTGACCATTACCAACATCGACCCCTTGAAGTATGACCTACTTTTTGAGCGGTTCTTGAATCCGGACAGGGTTTCCATGCCCGATATCGATATTGACTTTGATGATGAAGGCCGTAGTCGAGTGATGGATTATGTGATCAACAAATACGGGGCCAACCAAGTAGCCCAAATCATCACGTATGGAACCATGGCGGCCAAATCATCCATTCGCGATACTGCCCGTGTTTTGGACTTGCCTTTAGGTGATGCCGATCGCATTGCCAAGTTGATTCCCAACATGTCCAAGCTCAACAAGATATTTGGGGTAGACGAAGCAGAACTGAAGAAAAAATTCCGTTCCGAAGAACTGGAAAAAGTCAATGAGCTGCTCAATATTGCAGAAACCGACGATTTGGAAGGTCAGACCTTAAAAATGGCCCGTGTACTTGAAGGTTCATTGCGAAATACGGGTATCCATGCCTGCGGGGTCATCATTACCCCGGACGACATTACCAATTTTGTACCCGTCTCCGTTGCCAAGGATTCCGATCTATACGTCACCCAGTTCGACAACTCCGTAGTGGAGAGTGCCGGACTGCTGAAAATGGATTTCTTGGGACTGAAAACCTTGACCTTGATCAAGGATACCGTTAAAATCGTGAAGGCACGCACGGGCATCGATTTGGTGCCAGATGATTTTCCGCTGGATGATGAAAAGACCTATGAACTTTTCCAACGCGGTGATACAGTGGGGATATTCCAATACGAATCCCCAGGTATGCAGAAGCACATGAAAAACCTTAAACCCACGGTTTTTGATGACCTCATCGCCATGAATGCCCTGTACCGACCTGGGCCTATGGAATATATCCCAAGCTTTATTGCCCGTAAACATGGTGAGGAGGAGATTACCTACGACCTGCCCGAAATGGAAGAATACCTGCAGGAAACCTACGGGATTACCGTTTACCAAGAGCAGGTGATGTTGCTTTCCCAAAAATTGGCCGGATTCTCCAAAGGTGATGCCGATGTTCTGCGAAAGGCCATGGGTAAAAAGATTTTTGCCCTGTTGGAAAAATTAAAGCCCCAGTTTTTGGATGGTGGCGAAAAAAATGGGCACCCACGTGATGTGCTGGAAAAAATCTGGAAGGATTGGGAAGCCTTTGCCTCCTACGCCTTCAACAAGAGCCACTCCACCTGTTATGCCTATATCGCTTATCAAACGGCCTATTTAAAGGCCCACTACCCTGCCGAGTATATGGCAGCCGTGCTGAGCAACAACATGAACGACATTAAGCAGGTCACCTTTTTTATGGAGGAATGTAAACGGATGGGACTTGAGGTTTTGGGGCCTGACGTTAATGAATCCTACTATAAATTCGCCGCAAACAAGGACAATGCGGTACGATTTGGCATGGGCGCCATTAAGGGTGTGGGGCGTTCGGCCGTAGAGACCATTGTGGAAAACCGAAAAAAGGACGGTCCCTATCGGTCCATATTTGATTTGGCCAAACGGGTCGATCTGCGTGCCGCCAATAAAAAAGCTTTTGAAAACTTGGCCCTTGCCGGAGGGTTCGATTCCTTCGGAGATACACACCGGGCGCAGTATTTTCATGATGATGGCGACGGCATTTCTTTCTTGGAAAAGGCGGTGAAATACGGCTCCAAGTTTCAGGAGAACCAAAATTCATCCCAAGTAAGTCTTTTTGGAGAGGCCAGCGAGGTGCAGATTCCAGAACCCATTGTGCCGCCTTGCGAGGAATGGGGCACCATGGAGAAATTGCGCCGAGAAAAGGAAGTGGTCGGTATTTATATTTCGGGCCACCCCTTGGATGATTTCAAAAAAGAGATCAAGGCCTTTTGCAACAATACGGTATCTGATTTTTCGCGTTTGGAGGAGCATGTGAACCGTGAGCTTACGGTTGCCGGGGTCATCACCGATGTGCAGCACCGGGTTTCCAAAAACGGTAAAGGTTGGGGACTCTTCACTTTGGAAGATTATAACGATTCCTACGAATTGCGCATTTTTGGGGAGGAATACTTAAAGTTCCGCCATTTTCTAATGATTAACTCTTTTGTGCATGTGAGGGCTTTTGTTCGTGAGGGCTGGGTCAATCGGGAAACGGGCAAGAAGGGGGAGCCTCGGCTTCAATTCAACGATTTTAAGCAGCTTCAGGATGTGATGGACGCCTTTGCCAAAAAACTGACCATCAAATTGAACATAGATCGCTTGCAGGAACAGCGAATCCATACGCTAAAGGAAACCTTACGGATGCACAAGGGAGATCATCCCATAAGTTTTATAATTTATGAGATGCAGGAAGAAATCAAACTAAAACTGTCGAGCCGAAAACAAAAGGTGAAGATAAACAGTGAATTACTTTCGGAGCTGGAGGCCCATGAAATTCATTATAAACTCAATTGACCTATAATGAATGCCAATGGCGCAATAATTAAAACGAATGTGCCCAATGTAAGTTAGATGGGCATTATTTGACTAACTTTGCATAATATTAAAACAAATAAGATGGCACTAGAAATAACAGATGCAACTTTTGACGAAGTAGTTTTAAAAAGTGACAAGCCTGTCCTAGTTGACTTTTGGGCAGCATGGTGCGGGCCTTGTAGAATGGTAGGTCCGATTATTGAAGAAGTTGGACAGGAATACGAAGGTAAGGCTGTAGTAGGCAAGGTAGATGTTGACGCAAATCAACAGTTTGCCGCCAAATACGGCGTACGTAACATCCCTACCGTTTTGGTTTTTAAAGATGGTGAGGTAGTGAACCGTCAAGTAGGCGTATCTCCCAAGAAAGTGTACACGGATGCGATTGATGCAGCCTTGTAAGACTTGTTAAGATAATGGATTTTAAAAAAGGTTTGGCATGCGCCAAGCCTTTTTTATTTTATCTTGTCCGTAGAAATAACAAAAAAGCACTCTTTAAACCATTGTTTGTTGTTTTGTGAATTTCAGCAATTATCATCTCGAGTGCAGTCGAGAGGCCTAGGGTATTTTTGGTCATTAATGAGGTCTCGACTGCGCTCGACCTGACATCTTTGAAACTAAATTGAAATCAGCTCAAAATAATTATGGACGTACGATCGGAACTTAGCAACGCTTATCTTTTCCAGAATTTGGAGCTATTGGCCCATCAGATTGTGGAGGGCTTTATCAGTGGTATCCATAAAAGTCCGTCCCATGGCTTTTCTGCGGAGTTTGCCGAGCACAAAATCTACAACCCCGGACAAAGTACCAAGCACATCGATTGGAAACTCTTTGCACGAACCGACCGGTTGTACACCAAGCGTTTTGAGGATGAGACCAATCTACGGTGCCATATGATTTTGGACAATTCTGCATCAATGTACTACCCAGAAGTGAAGGATTATGCTTTGGGCAACCTTAACAAAATTGGTTTTGGTGTGCTGTCCATAGCCGCCCTCATGCAAGTATTGAAGAAGCAGCGCGATGCGGTGGGACTCAGCATCTATTCCGATAGTTATGAGTTCCATACTTCGGAAAAAAATAGTGAAAGGCATTTCCAAATGCTCTATTCCAAATTGAATGAAGTTGTTGCCCATAAAAATCAATCCCAAGAGACTAAAACCTATACCTTTCTTCAACAGATTGCAGAGAAAATCCATAGGAGAAGTTTAATCTTTCTGTTTACGGATATGTTCCAAACAGAAACGGAAGAGGAAAAACTGTTTGAGGCATTGCGCCATTTGAAATACAACAAGCATTCGGTGGTTTTATTTCATCTCTTGGACCAAGAACACGAACTACATTTTAATTTTGACAATGCCCCTAAACGTTTTGTAGATGTGGAAACAGGCGCACACATCGACATCTATGCCGACTCCATTAAAAAAGCCTACTCCGAAAAAGTGTCACAATATCAAAAGGACCTCCAAATGAGGTGTGCACAATACCGAATAAAATATGTGGGAGTTGATATTCGTTCTGACTTCTCGCAAGTGTTGAATTCCTTTATGATAGAGCGGCAAAAATTTGGCTAATGCTTTTTTTGAAAAAATGTTTTGCCATATCCGAAATGAGAATGTATATTTGCACTCGCTTTTCAAAAGCATTGAACAAGATTTGAATCCCACTGTTGTGGGAGTCTTCTAAAGATAAAATCATTGGTCTGGTAGTTCAGTTGGTTAGAATACCTGCCTGTCACGCAGGGGGTCGCGGGTTCGAGTCCCGTCCAGACCGCTTGGAATATTTCCAAATTTATGCAAAAGCCTGTAAACGAGATGTTTACAGGCTTTTTTCATTTCCATTGGCACCAAAAAATAGCAAAAAACACCATATAAAAGGTGAGCAATTCGGTGCGCATTTTACTTTCAAAAAAGTGCTCACCGCCATCGCTGTAATAGACTGTTTTGCAACTTATTGCAAGGATTTGTTAACATTTATTTAAGACCCCTTTTTGTATCTTCAAAGTGTTAAATCAAAACCTTTTGCCATGTTCACTACCATCAACGTCATTTTTTATCCTAAAAAAAGAAAATCCAGTACCAATAAATTAGTGCCCATCTATGCCCGTATTACACTGGATGGCAAGCGTGCAGAGTTCAGTACGGGCAAAAAAGTTGACCCTTTGAAATGGGATAACAAGACTGGTCGATTGCGGGGAAAAACCCCAGAAACACTGGTATTGAACCGGTTCTTCGACACATTGAAAGCTAAGTGTGTTTCCATCTATGATGAGCTCGTACGCAATGAAGAATACGTGGATGCAGATACGGTAAAGAACACCTTTTTGGGCAAGGGCCAAAAACAGTATCTGATCTTGGAAATATTCCAAGATCACAATGATGAAATGGAAAGTTTAGTGGGCAAGGAATATTCAGCCGGAACACTTCAACGTTATAAAGCCGCCAAATCTCACATCTCCGATTATATAGTGCACAAGTACCAAAAAAAGGATTATCCGCTTAAAAAAATCGATTATGAGTTTATAACGGGCTTTGATTACTTTTTAAAGAGCAAAAAAAATTGCTCTCACAATACGTCGACCAAATATATCGTCAATTTCAAAAAAATTGTTCGCATCGCCTATGCCAATCAATGGATTGACCGGGACCCCTTCTTCAATTGGTCGGCCAGTTGGAAACAAAAAGAGCGAGAGTTCCTGACCCATAAGGAACTGGAAGTGATGCTCAAGCAAGAATTTGAATTTGAGAGACTGGATACGGTACGGGACATGTTTTTGTTCTGCTGTTATACCGGACTGGCCTTTGCCGATATCGAAAAGTTGACCAAGGACGATTTGGTCAAGGACATCAATGGAAACAAATGGATCAAGACAAAAAGGAAAAAAACCAAGGTTTTGAGCAGTATTCCCCTATTGAGCATTCCCGAGGCCATTATTGACAAGTACAAAGAACATCCAAGGGTAATTCAAAAAAAGACACTGCTACCAGTGTACACCAATCAGAGAACCAATTCCTATTTGAAAGAAATTGCCACAGCTTGCAAGATCAAAAAGACATTGACCACACATTTGGCCAGACATACCTTTGCAACGACCGTTACCCTTTCAAATGGGGTACCCATTGAGTCAGTAAGCAAAATGCTGGGGCATACCTCTTTGAAGACAACACAGATCTATGCCAAGGTCTTGGACAGTAAAATTTCGGATGATATGGAAAAGTTGAAAAATGACCCCGCCCTATTAGAATTTGCAAAGTCAATATGAATTTAGCGATGTTCTAAAAGGAGAAAGGCTACACCAGTTTTTTCATTCCTCAATTCCAAATTTATTCCAGAATTCAATCACATATCTTGATGATTCGTCAATCTCCATATATTTATCTTTTGCGAATTCATATTTGTTTATGAAGGAAATTATAGAAACACAATTTATTACACGTATATTATTTAAAGTAGTAACAGTGGTTTCAGCATTAAATGAATCTGCTTTGCTCATCTTTCCTTCGTTAAGTTGAATCATCGCAATAAATTCAGAGTGGGCATAATTTGAATAAAGTTTGTAAACTTTTTCAAATAAATCCGTTTTCAGTATGCTCTGTTTTAAAAGTTCAGACCAACTCATAATTCTAGGTAAACCATACTTGTCCAATTTCCACAATTGCTGTTGTTTTAATTTCGAATAATAAGGACTTGTTTTGATGGTCTTTTTCAGTTCATTTATTGCCGCTTTTTCTTTTTCCATTTTGGACAAAAACTTTTTATTTTTTGTTTTTCCAAAATCTTGTCTTGCCATAAAACCTGAAATTCTCCAAAGATTATATCTGAATATTTGTTCTTCTCTTGATAAGTTATTGAAGTATAAATATTCTAAAGTCAAAAAGGATTCAATTACTGACCTTGTCAATATGTAAAGTGATGACCTGTCAATAATTAAGGGTCTCTCTTTTCTATTTAATATTCCAAATTCAATGCCTTTCGATAACTCTAATATGCTTCGAGAGGTAAAAATTATTTTAATTAAAAGAGTTTCCTGATATGCTTCACCGATGTCCAATTTTGGTTTGGTATCATAAAAAGACTGCACTACAAAAGCATTCTCTTGCAAAACTTTTTCGAGACTTGGAATTAATGAAGAAAGATTTAAACTATTCGCTTCTTTTATAAGAGTTTTTATTTTTTCTTCATTATTCATATTCTCATTTTGTACAAATTGGTGCTAACAAGTCTATATACCCTGCTTAATTCAGCAAATACCGCCAATTCGGTAGGCTATGCACAAGCTTTTCTGTTGAATTAAAAAGCATAGCTTTCTATCGTTCAATAATACTTGGGGGGAGACGAAGATAAATGTAAGAAATTTCCAATAAAGGTGAATCAGACATTAATTCAAAGCAATTAATTTGAATTTTGCCACTTTTCAACCTCTATAAAAAATTGGGAGAGTGAAATATTCAGCGACTCACATATTTTATATAAGGTTGGTAAAGAAATTTGATAGTCTTTGTCTTCCTTAACAGCTTTGATAATATCTCGCATACTGCGCTCTTCAAAAGTATGGATTGCAGCGAAACCTCTTATGGAAAGACCAGAGGTTTTCCAAAGGGTGTAAATGTATCCATATATGGCCTTGTTATAATCCAAACCATTCAAAAGAATAAAATGAAGGAGAAAAAAATGCGGTATGTATTCCGCATTTGGGATATTTTGTTATATTTGAAATTGAATACATACATTTGCGATTCTTCGTTTAGAACATATTTGAAGCTATCGCTTTGAATCTCGTATTAGAAAACTGGTAATTTTATGCAATCGAGATGATAAGCAGAATGGCTCACGACCCGGGCGTGAGCTCTCTTATCGATTGCTGGGTATACCAGTACCTCTAATACGGTAAGTTGAGTTTTCACGCCCAACTTTTTCTTAGCGTTTGGTTTCTTTGGTCCTTTCGGGGTGTCGCCCAACCAATGGATTATGGGAAACAAAAGGCTTATTTTTTTAATAGAGTATTTATCATCGGTCGGTTCCAGTTCTAGAGCGGGCCTGACCCTATTTGATATTCTCTTTAAGAAAAAGCCCAAAAATCCCATTTGATTCATTCATGACTAGAGTTATGGGATACACGAAACACTTTTCCGGTTCACGATATCCTTTTGTCCCATAGCTTACCACATCCATTTTAAGGGTATCCGGCCCTAATACAATTTCATAGTCATTTTCCATGTAGGAATCCTATTTCCAAGAGCCTTTGCTTCTTGGACAGGGTGGCCTATGTCCGAACCTCAATGCCCTCTAGGAAGTTACGGCTTTATCCTGACTTTTTGGGCAGTGTGCCTAAAAACCTATGGTCATAAGTATTTGTCCATAGGGAAAAGCAATATCTAACTCACGCTTTAATCAAAAGAACTCAAAACAATGAAGAACTCATTAAATCAAATAAGCAGGACCAAAATGTTCCTGTTCTTATATCTCCTATTAGCTCCCTTACTCCACCAAAAACTGGCAGCAGGGATAACCTTTGACCCACCGCAGAGTACCATTTCTGGTACCATTACTGATATAAATGGTCTACCATTAGGTGGTGTTACCATAAGGGTACAATCCACCAATCGAGGAACCATTTCCGATATGGACGGCACCTATAGCATTCAAGCTGGTCCCAATGACCTATTGGTCTTTTCCATAGTAGGCTTTAGGACCTTGGAAGTCCCCAACGATGGAAGAAATACCATCAATGTCCAAATGGAAGAAGATGTCACCCAGTTAGGGGAAGTGATCCTCAATGCGGGCTATTATACCGTTTCCGAAAAGGAACGGACTGGAAGTATCGCCACTATCAAATCAGAAATCATGGAAAAACAACCTGTCGCCAATCCATTGGCAGCCATGCAGGGACATCTATCGGGCGTCAACATTGTCCAGAACACAGGAGTCCCCGGAGGTAGTTTCTCTGTAGAGGTCCGTGGCCGCAACTTCCTCAACGGAGTTACCGACCCCCTCTACATCGTGGACGGCGTGCCTTACGGTTCCCAGTCATTAGCGGCCCCTCGTGTCTCCACTGAAATCATCGGGGACATCAGTCCACTGAACGCCATCAATCCCAATGACATCGAAAGCATCGAAGTATTGAAGGATGCCGATGCCACGGCCATCTACGGCTCCCGTGGGGCGAATGGGGTGGTATTGATCACCACTAAAAAAGGAAAGGCAGGCAAAACCCGCTTCGATGCCCATTTGAGTACTACCCTGAGCGGTGTTTCCAATTTCTTGGACTTAATGAACAGCCAACAATATTTGGAAATCCGTAGGGAAGGCATAGACAACGATGGGCTTACCCCGCTATTGGAAAATCCGGCCCTTGACGGTTTTTGGCCGGATATTACAGTATGGGACAACAATCGCTATACGGATTGGCAAAAGGAATTGATCGGGGGTACCGCCTATCGCCAGAACGCACAGCTTTCCATTTCCGGGGGCAATGAGCTGACCCAATTCTTGGTCAGTGGCGGTTATTTAAAGGAGACCACGGTATTTCCCGGGGATGCCAATTACAGAAAGGCAAGCTTGAACAGTAATCTGACCCACCGATCCAACAATGGGAAGTTCAAAATCAACTTTTCCAGTAGTTACACCCGAGAGGATAACCGATTGCCCGGAGCAGACTTTACCCAGCAAGCCTATTCCTTGGAACCCAATGCCCCAGCCCTATTTGATGAGGAGGGCAACCTGAACTGGGAGAACAACACCTGGGATAACCCTTTGGCCGCCTTGGAGGAGGAATTTGTAGCTGCTACCAATACCATTATCTCCAATGCAACTTTATCCTACGCCGTAGCGCCCAATTTGGAACTGAAGTCCAGTTTGGGCTTCACCCGCTATCGATTGGACTCCTATGTCACCAATCCCAACACGGCCAGAAACCCAGGTCTGGGACTCACACCACAAAACTTTTCCAACCTGACCACCAACGCCTCAGAGCGGGAATCCTGGATCGTGGAGCCGCAGTTGAACTGGAAGAAGCATTGGGACAGGCTTTCGCTGGATGTATTGGTAGGCACTACCTTCCAACAAGAAAGTTCGAATCAAATCGTACTTCGGGGAAGGGGCTTTCCCAATAATGGATTGATCAAAAATTTGGCCGCGGCCCAATCCTTGGAAATCTTCTCCACCTCCGATGCCGATTATCGTTATAGTGCCCTCTTCGGTCGCATCAACCTAAAGCTGTATGACCGATATATCTTGAACCTTACCGGCCGTCGTGACGGGTCTTCCCGCTTTGGTCCGGGAAGGCAGTTCGGAAACTTTGGTGCCGTTGGCCTTGCCTGGATCTTTTCAAGGGAAACCCTATTTAAGGAAAGCTCATTTTTAAGCCATGGAAAGCTTCGGGGCAGTTATGGCATCACGGGAAGTGACAACATTGGGGACTATCGTTATTTGGACACTTACAATGTCTCCGGGGAATCCTATGCGGGCACTACCCTATTGGAACCCTCAGGCATATTTAATCCACAGTTTGGCTGGGAAGCCAATCGAAAATTGGAAGCCGCCTTGGAACTCGGGTTTTTCAATGATCGGGTTTTCCTCAACACCTCTTGGTACCGAAACCGTTCCTCCAATCAGTTGGTAGGGATTCCCTTGGCAGCCACCACGGGTTTTTCCCAATTAACGGGCAATTTTGATGCTGTGGTCGAGAACACGGGATTTGAAGTGGACCTGAGAACGGTCAATGTCCGTTCCAAACAGTTTGAATGGTCCACCACCCTGAACCTGACCGTTCCCAAAAATAAGCTGGTCGAATTCGATGACCTTGAATCCTCCACTTTTGCCAATCGATATGTCATCGGGGAACCTTTAACCATCGTGAAACTCTACAATGCACTCGGTGTCAATCCTGAGACAGGCATCTATGAGTTTGAGGACTATGATGGTGATGGAGAGGTCAGCAATCCAGGGGACTTGGAATGGATCGAAGATTTGGCCCCCAAGTGGTATGGGGGCATGGGCAACACCTTCACTTTGGGAAACCTGAGCTTGGATGTGTTCTTTCAGTTCAAAAAACAGCGAGCCTATAATGCGGTCCGCTTTGATGCCACGCCAGGCTTCAGGGGCAATGTGCCTGTAGCCCTATTGGACAGATGGCAACAGCCCGGGGATATCGCGACCTATCAGCGCTCTTCCAGTGGTTTCACAACGGTGGAGGATTTGGGGGGCCGCCAACAGAGTAGCAATGCCGCGGTCTCCGACGCCTCCTTCCTCCGTCTCAGGAACATTGCACTGAACTACAAACTGCCCACTATGGAGAATAGGTTGGATATCAACGTCTACCTACAGGGACAAAACCTGTGGACCTTGACCAATTACTACGGGCCAGACCCAGAACAACCCTCTAGCACGCGCTTGCCCCCGCTAAGACAGCTCACTTTAGGCCTACAAATCAGTTTTTAACCAAATCCTTTCAAGATGAAAAAAATAGATAAAACAACATATCATAAAAGGACAGCGATAAAGTCCTTTGTAAGGAACCCCATTTTATCGAGACCCTATCAGATCATCATCCTGCAATGCATGTTGCTTTTGGGATGTACGGAATTCGTTGAAGTCGATCCGCCACAGAACATTCTCATAGCTGAGACCGTATTTGAGGACCCTGCCACGGTCGAATCCACAATGGCCAATCTCTACTACAATATGAGGGAGCAGGGCATGGTATCGGGAAACTTTGGCCTGACCCCTACCCTTGGCATTTATGCCGATGAACTGGACTATTATGGATTCAATGTGGATCTGGCCCAATTCTACAATCATAACATTATCGCTATCAACAATCGAGTAGAGCTATGGTGGAACCAGGCCTACAGCCTAATCTACGGGGCCAATGCCATCATTGAAGGCGTGGAGTCATCCAAGGCCTTGAGCAGTTCCGAAAGAAACAGGTTCAAGGGAGAGGCCCTTTTCATTCGCTCTTACATGCACAGTCAATTGGTTGGGCTATTTGGGGATGTGCCCTATATCAAGACCACGGATTATGAAGAGAACAATAGGGTTTCGCGATTGCCTGAATCTGCGGTGTACGACAATATCATTGTGGACTTGGAAGAAGCCGTTGGGCTTTTGGAAGGGCAAGAACCTGTAACATCTAACAGGGTCATTCCGGATGCCTACACGGCCAAGGCCCTTTTGGCCCGAATACATTTGTACGTCGGGGATTGGGAACAGGCGGTATCCTATGCAACGGATTTGATAGCGAACTTTCAGTTGGAAATGGATCTGGACCGTGTCTTCTTAAAAGCGTCACCAGAAACCATTTGGCAGCTACAGGCCGATGATCAATTTCCCATCAATACAAGTGAAGGAGGCACATTGACCATTGAATTGGTCCCGGGTCAGACCTATGCCCTTACCGAAGAGCTGTTGTCGTCATTTGAAGAAAATGACCTTAGGTATGAGGAATGGACCGAACCTATTTCGGATAGGGACAACACCATCACGTTCTACTACCCCCATAAATACAAGGCCGATTACAATGAAACAGAATCCTTGGAATATTCCATTTTGTTCCGTTTGGCCGAACAGTATTTGATCCGGGCTGAAGCAAGGGCCCGTCTGGGAAATCTCATTGGGGCCGCGAACGACCTCAATCAGATTAGGGAGCGGGCAGGCCTTACTGCGACACAAGCAAACACCCAGACTGAACTATTGGAAGCTATCCTGAAAGAACGGCAACTGGAACTTTTTACGGAACAGGGACATCGTTGGTTTGACCTTAAACGCACCGGAAATGCGGGGACTATATTGGATGACATCAAGCCCAATTGGAATGAAACGAATCTATTGCTACCCATACCAGAATCCCAATTGGAACTCAATCCGAATCTATTGCCTCAAAATGTAGGCTATTAAAACAAAAAGATCAATTACAGGACCTGGTTATTTAACAAGGTCCTGTAATAGGGTCAATTCAATAGTAAAACATAACGTAAGATGAAACATATCAAGTTACCCCTAATTCTTTTATTCCTGTTCTTTGGGCAGCTGGAAGCCTCACCGTTGAATGGGGAAATCAAAACCGAGCTAGATAGTGATTACAGCCCTGCTTTTTTGACCACGGAAATTGTAGGTGGCCAATTATTCCTCAATATTCCCGATAATCTATTGGACCAACCCATGTTGTTCAACTGCTTTAAAGGAATGACCAATAGCTATATGCAAATAGCTTGGGCACGTCATAAGGATAACATCATATTAGAGGCCCTTAGTGTTCCCTCTACTTCAGGGGTTATTTTGCCCGTGGTAAAGGACAGGGAATTGATGGACAATGTACTGGCCATTTTTCCCTTGGAACAGCAACAAGGTGAATCCAGGGGATACCGCATCGATGTCACCGATTTGATCTTGAACAAAATTATCGAATGGCCCCAATATCTTGGCGTATCCTTTGGCCCCTCCATTCCTGATATCTCATTTGTAGAGGATAGCAAAGACCGTGACAACGAGGTCATCATCAAAGTTCGACGAGGAATGGTCTCTAAAAAAGAAAGGGTATCGTTTCCCATGTATTTTAGCTTTTCAACTTTGCCTGAACCCATGAAATCAAGAACGCATGATTATCGAATGGGTTATTATAGTGAGGACCATTTCGGAATCCGACATGGCATCCATCCCGATGGGACCCATAACAGCAGGGCCAATATTAGAAGGTGGCGGCTGGAAAAAAAATATAAAGACAACAGCAGCAGTGTTCCCATCAAACCCATTATCTTTCTGTTGTCCCCTGAAATTCCTAAAAAATGGCACCCCTATGTAAAAGCGGGCATCGAGGAATGGTTGCCTGCCCTAGAAGCTGCAGGCTTCAAAGACGCCATACGGGTGATAGAAACCGATAGTTTAAGCGAATGGGATAAATTCAGTATAAACACCAATATAGTTTATTGGGGGCAGAAACGCTATTTTAGGGATTATGAGCAAAATGAATATGGGGGAACCATTGGATGTGTCATCGATGACCGAACAGGTGAAATCTTAAAGGCAGACATTTTTTTGAACGCTTCCCGAGAGACCCTGGAGGAAAGGTATTTTATCCGGGCAGCTCCCCTGGATGAAAGGGCTCAACGCTTTCCCTTCCCTAATGAGTTGATCGGACGATTATTCCAAGGATTGACGGCCCATGAGACCGGACACGCCCTAGGTCTTAAAGATGGAAATTTTGGAGAGTACAGCTATAGTGTCGATCAAGTAAGCGATCCAAACTGGTTGACCACTATGGGACATACCCCAAGTGTCATGAACTATACCAGGCACAACAATATCCCACAACCCAAGGATAACATCCCTCCAAACTTATTGATTCCCAAGGTCGGTCCCACGGATCTCTATTCCATAAGATGGGGTTATCAGGAGTTCCCATCTGGTACCACTAAGGAAGAAAAATCCCAACTTTTGGAGAACATGATCCGTTTACAGGATTCCTTTCCGTGGTATCGGTTCAATGAAACAAGATTTGAGGAAATCGGCCCAGCTAAGACCGATGAAGTGGTCGAGACCAACGATCCCGTGCGTAGTACCTCCATGGCCCTAAGGAATGTGGAGCGCGCCATCGCAATGATACCCAGTGCCACCTTGAATGAAAAAGGCAACGCAAGATTGTTCCGTCTGTACAACAAATCCGTCAATCTATGGTACGATCACATGAAGCATGTTGCCTCGGTCATCGGTGGCTATGACTTGCAATATCAAGCCTTGGACCAGCCTGGAAATATGTTCGACCCCATTGCATGGGGCAAGCAGGAAGAAGCCATTGACTTTTTGGTTCAAAATGCATTCCACCCACCAAAGTGGCTGACCGATCCCGATTTTATGGTAAAGGTGAAGTATACCACCTTTCCAGATAAGGTCTCGGAATACCAGATCAAGCTAATGACCGAATTATTGCTGGCCCCAAGGCTCAAACGATTGGAATATATGGAGGGGCTGATGGGCAACAATCTACTAGAGCAGTTTCTGGTAAAAGTACAGGAAGGCCTATTCACAAATCTGGACAACGAAAAGGACCTCTCCACACGGATTCAGGAACTCCAAATGGCCTATATTGAAAGATTGGGTGCCATCCTGGACATTGAAATTTCAGTCTATAATTCCGATGCAAAGCTGACCGACTATACCGATTATGCAAAAGGACTATTGGCTGAGCGGTTGTTGGAATTGAAAACCAAATTGGAAAACAAAGTGAACAAGGGACGGCGAAAAGAAGTGAATGGGCATTGGCTTTTATGCCTTCAAAAAATCAATACCATCCTCCCTTAAGTAGAAGAGTTTTCCCTTAGCAAAGTATACCAATACTGATGCATGGGAGATGTTTGAGTTAGTCAAAAAAGGTGCCCTGTACAGGGGCACCTTTAAGTTAATGGCATTTAAAACCCATCAAGGTTTGCGCAAGGCAATACTTGCGAAATCAGGTTCTGAATACAATTGAATACCGTTGAATTCACAGGGTGATTGCCCTGTAGCATCACAGTCATCTTCAATCATGACAGTCTGCCAACCCTGTCCAAGAAGAAAATAATGAGCCTCTTGGGTCACACGTTCATTCTCCGTGGCAAAGGCCAGACCGACCGCCATCAAGATGGCAAAGGCCGGCAACAACAATTTGAAAAATTTAGCTTTCATAATGTTAAGTATTATAAGTGAATGCCTACTCTATTCTAGGTTTTCGGCTTCCCCTTTCCCTACGTAGTATTTTGATGTGTTTGGGTGTTGTATTTTTTCTTGGACCAAAGGATGCCCAATAGAGCAAGGACCATAAATGAGACATTCAATAGGATATGGTCCGTCCATCCCAATGCTGAAATAACCTCGCCGCAAGAACAGGGGATGGAATCACTAAATTTTAAGACCAAAACGATGTATAGGGTAAAAATCCCCAATAGCATAAAGCTGGCATAGAGTGCCATGATTTTGTATCTGGGCAACCACAACAGGCCAGCAATGATCAATTCCAGAAAGGGTATTTTCCATGAGAGCAAAGAGGCATAGGGGGCAATGTAGGGCATCCGTTCCAAACGCCATTGAAAGGTGTCCAGCTCAATCAGTTTGCTTACCGCTGTATAAACGAACAGAAGGGTCAGCAAAAGGCTGAAGAGGGTAACAAGCTTGGAGTGGATTCCTTGATTCGCCATATCGTTTGATTTGATATGACAAAGTTCGGGAGACTGGTTTATCCCTAAGGGAGCAATCGTTATCCGAAACGGATTAAATCAATTTTTTTGAAGCTGTTACGACCGTAATTCGCTTGGGGAACGTCCATATTTATCCTTGAATGCCCTTGAAAAATGGGTCTTGCTCTTAAATCCTGTCATTTGAACTATCTGCTTAATGGTATGGGTACTGTGCAGGATAAGGGTCCTTGCCATTCTAAGACGCTCCTGAATCAAAAACCGAAAAATGGTCGTACCGTACACTTGCTTGAAGCCATATTTCAACTTATACTCATTGGTCCCCTCTTGATGTGCCAACTCCTTTAAGGAGGGAAGATCCTTGTCCAGATTGTTGATGATGGCGTCATGGACACCACGGATGATCTGGATGTCTTTTGGGGTCAAGGTGACCTTGTGTTCCTTGGTTCCCTTGGTCACTTTAAGTGTCTTTTTGGGAAGTCCCGTTTCAAAAGGTTCCCCTTTGGAAAAGAAAACCGTATTCAACAGGATTTTTTGACCGCTCCCATCCAATGCTTGGTAGACCGACAGTTGACAATCCTTGGCCAATATAAGACCATCATTGGTCATGAATTCCAAAAACAAGACCGTTTCAGACCGTTCTCTTTTCAAGTGTTTGGACAACTTTCTGGTCCATCTTTTCCGCGACTTTTCGGTCATAAATTCAGTGATAGGCTTTCCGATAAGGTCCTTGGGCAGATAGGACAATAGGGAACAGGTGCCGTTGGTGACCAATTCAATTTGACCTCGGTCATCCAAGATAAGGGACAGTTGAATGATACACTGAGGAGTAGTATGGGCATTGGCAAAACCTTGGTGGATAAATGCCGCCCTAATTTCTTCACTGACCATATTGAGCATCACCACCAAAGAGGCAATATTGTCATTCTTATCGGAAGGTTCAAGGGTGTAAAAGAAATTGCCCTTCGCCATTTCCAAAAGCATTTTCTTGATTCGTTTCACCCTAAAGTCATCGTTATTTTCCATATGCTCTCGTTTCTAGTTTTTGGAGGTGTGTTTTGCCAAAAAAGCCAAGGCTCCCGATTTGCTGACAAAAGATGCCGTCGGAATCTTAGTAGGATGGGTGTTCATATAAAAGATACTGAGATCATCCGTTACGGGCGGGTCGATCAAAAAGGCCAGGGCCTTGATCCAAAGCGAACCCTCCAGTGCCAAATAATCCCGCGCCGCCTTATTGATGGTCCTCACATCCCTAATATCACAGAGCACCGGCATTTCCCTACCTTCCTGTAAGTACATCCGATCCTGAACAATCAACTGTGCCGCCTTCAGGTCAATGAGGGGCACCTTTTTATAAATGACGTGCATTAGCTCATCGGTCAGGAGATAAATCGCATAGTTGTTTTCATGTGTCCTTTTCATTTCTAGAAAACTGGTTAGTAACTGGAATTTACAAAAATATTGGAATTGGATGAATTGAAACGGTCATACCTCATTCCAAGCAGGCTATAGAGTTATCTAAAAAGGAGTATCTGTTATCTCAAAAGGATTATATCATTGTTCAATTATCGTTAATCTGACAATTGCCATTACTTTTTAGGACATTTTAAACCAAACGATATGGCCAAGATCAAACACCACAATTTTTTGAATACCGTACACGAAGTATTCACCGATGCCAAACAGGCCGGGGTCCTACATCTATATGCCGGAGGACAATCCTTCTCCGGTAGAACCATTGAAGTTGAAGGCAGGGAGCTGTTCCATTTTGGGACCACAGGGTATTTGGGACTGGAACAAGATACAAGGTTAAAAACCGCTGCAATGGATGCCATAGAAAAATACGGCACCCAATTTCCCCTGTCCAAGTCCTATATCTCCAATCCCCTTTATAAAGATTTGGAAGCGCACATCCATGAAATGTATCGGCATCCCATTGTCATTACCAAGAACAGTACCTTGGGCCACTTAGGAGTCATTCCCAGCGCCGTGGAGGATGATGATGTGATCATTTTGGACCATCAAGTACATTGGAGTGTGCAGAATGCCGCCAAGATGCTCAAGACCCGAAGCGTTCCCATCGAAATGATACGTCACAATAATTTGCAAATGCTGGAGGACAAAATCAAAAAGTACCAGCATTCCAAACGGCACATCTGGTATATGGCCGATGGCATCTATTCCATGTATGGAGACTACGCTCCAGTAAAGGAGTTGATGGAGTTGTCCAAGAAGTATCCACAGCTGCACTTTTATTTTGACGATGTGCATGGTATGAGCTGGACCGGCAAGAATGGAACGGGCTATGTACTCGATCAGCTCAAGGACCTACCAGAAAACGCACTACTCTTCGGCACCTTAAGCAAAACCTTCGGGGCCAGTGGCGCGGTCTTGGCTTGTTCCAACCCCAAACTATACGACAAGATCAAGACCTTTGGCGGTCCTTTGACCTTTTCGGCCCAGCTGGAACCCGCCTCCGTTGCTGCTGCCATCACTTCCGCTCAAATCCATCTTTCTCCTGAAATCTATGAATTGCAACGTGAGTTGCGGGAACGCATTGCTTATTTCAATGCACGCCTGTCTGCGACCGAACTGCCTTTGATCGACAAGAACGAGTCCCCAGTTTTCTACATAGGGACAGGGATGCCCAAAACCGGTTACAATTTTGTCAACCGATTGATGAGAGAAGGTTTTTTTGTCAATCTGGGTATATTTCCTGCGGTGCCGGTCAAGAATACTGGGGTTCGCATCACCATATCCAGACATAATGAAAAGGCAGAAATCAAAGGATTGGTAGAAGCCATGGAATATCATTTTCCCTTGGCCCTACAGGACACGCAAACGAATCCCGAAAGGGTCTTCCATGCCTTTAGGCTGGAGCCCAAGGTCAAAAATGAACCGATGCAGTCCAATAATCTAAACATCGAAATTTGGGATACCATCCGCCAAGTCGATAGAAACCAGTGGAACCGATATATGGGAGGGCAAGGTGTTTATGATTGGGAAGGACTGCAGTTTTTGGAAGAAACGTTTCAAGGCAACAACAAAAAGGAACACAACTGGTTGTTCCGATATATTACCATCAAAGATTCCAAGGGCGTTCCCATACTGATGACCTTTGTGACCCTCTCCCTTTGGAAAGATGATATGCTTGCCCAAGTCGAAGTTTCAGCAAGCATTGAGCAAGAGCGAACAGCAAAGCCTTATCATCTGACCTCCATGGTGTTGTCGTTGGGTTGTTTGTTTACCGAAGGTGAGCATCTCTACTGGGACACCTCACATAAACAGCGGGATACAGCAAGGGAAACCCTACTGGAACTCCTAGAAAAAATGGAGCGTCAGCTGAAAGCAAAAATGACCGTGTTGCGGGACTTTGGCCCAAAAACATCTTGGAACGAAACCATGTACGGGCATGGTTTTTTGCGGGTACAAATGCCCAACTCCTGCACCGTCGATTTGAAAGCAGTTTTTTCCATCCACGAGTACGTTGAACAACTATCCGCCCGAAACCGAAGGCATTTCCGTAAGGACATCCAACCCTTCCTTGAACTGACAGAATCAAAAATACTATCCAAGGCCAATCCACATGAAGTAAAGGAATTCAAACGTTTGTTTGAAGAAGTCCAAAAACGGAACCTAGGGCTCAACACCTTTTCATTCCCCGACAAGCTGTTCGACAAGATGAACGAAAATCACCTTTGGGAATTTATCGTGCTTACCCCTAAAGGAAAACCCAATCAGATACTCGGGGCAATGTTCTGTTATACCAATAAAACGGGCGTCTATGCCCCTGCATTTGTCGGCATGGACTATGACCATTTGGAAACGTATGCCACGTATCGGCAATTACTGTATCGGACCATCGAACGGGCCATTGTACTTAAACTTCCCAAAATCGATTTTGGGATGACGGCTTCCTTTGAAAAAAGAAAACTGGGGTCGACAGTCCATGAAAAATATGCCTACCTCCAGACCAACGACAATTTCATCCTTGAAACGATTGGGATCATGGAAGGGCAGCACTAATGGTTGGTTATCATGAAATACCAAAAGCTGCTATCGGAATTTGAAGGCCAATTGGATACCTTGGAAAGCGGGAATGGGGATGTGCTGTTCAAGGCCGAAAAGGGGATTGCGATTGTGGAGAAGTGTATCCGAAAACTGCAAAAACAGATTACTGGAAAAACCTTTGCCACGCAAGCCGATGAGATTTACTTTTTCAAACATGTCAAGCCACAAATCTTTAGCAAGCTCATCTACTACGCCAGACTGTTCAGTATCGAGAGCAAACGTCCCCGTGGCAACAATGCCGCCCAAATCAAATACCTCCAGCACCAAATTGACAAGTTACAGGCCTTCTTCAATGACAATTTGGAATTCTATAATTATTACCGTCGCGGTGCCATGTCCTTGGATGAACAATACTTTGTCCGTGGAAACCGAGACCTACGACTTCCCTTGGAATCCTTCCATTTCTTGATTGACAACCAATTTTCCACCTGTCAGGACGGGACGGTGGCCACCATCATGGCCTATGACATGTTGATCGTATACCTAAGAAAGGAAGTGGATGATTTGAACAACACTCTTGAACCCCAAAAGAACACACCCATGGAAAAACCCTCAAAATTATTCTGGACCGGCAGCAAGACCGACCTGATCGAACTGCTCTATGCCCTTCATGCCAGTGAATCCATTAATGGTGGTACGGTCGACATCAAGGAAATGGCTTCCCATTTTGAACACTTTTACAATATCGACTTGGGCAATTACTACCATACCTTTATCGAAATCAGGTCAAGAAAGACCAGTAGAACTCGATTCTTGGACAAGCTCATAGAACTGCTCCATCAGCGTATGGAATCACTGGATGAATGACCATGTATTTTTCCCAAGTTGGTACCCAACTTGGGATTTTTGGTTTTGAGCCAATTTCAATCCCTTTTTTGTACCATATCAGACAATAGAATTGGTTGCCACCTATCAAATCCCGCTATACCTGACCAAATTTTATGTTGTAAAAATCTTTCCCAAGGTGGGTCCCACCTTGGGAAGTTTTTCCAAAATCATTTTTGAGTTTTGTGACGAAAGTCAAATCAGCGGAAGGGCCATCAAATGAAATGAAAGTAATGCGGTGGTCCTTCTTTTTAAAACTCAAAAACTATGGGAGCGACCATTATTACCACAGAAGACCTTATGGAGTTCAAAGTAGAACTACTGGAGGACATCAAGGACCTATTGGAAAACCAAAACAGGCAAACGAACAAAAAATGGCTCAAATCCAATGAGGTGAGGGAACTATTGGGCATTTCACCCGGCACTTTGCAAAACCTTCGGATTAACGGCACCCTCCCCTACACCAAGATCGGTGGTGTACTGTATTACGAGTACCATGAGATCATGGGAGTCTTGGAGCAGAACAAGATCCATAACCGTATCTAGTTTTGGAAGATATCAATTACATCAAGCATCTCAATGGGGTATTTGACCGATTCTCCAGGGACAGCCGGCTAAACCCCACCCATATCAGTCTCTATGTGGCCTTGTTCCAATTCTGGAACACCAACTACTTTAAACCGGAATTCTTTATCAACCGGGATGAAGTCATGCAGTATGCCAAGATCGGTTCCAAATCCACCTATCATCGATGCATCAAGGAACTCGATCATTGGGGCTATATCGTTTATGCCCCGTCTCATAATCCTTTCAAGGGGAGTAGAATCAAGATGTTCGATTTTGGGACAAGTGCTGGACAAGTAGTGGACCCAAGCTGTACCGATATCGGGACAAGCAGTGGACAAGCAGTGTTACCTATAAACAAACATATACAAACCTTAGAAAACCAAAAAAACAATAACAAACCACGAAATTTCAAAAAATTGGATGTTGATGGTTTGGAAAACAGAAACAAACAGCAGACCAGTGTCCCATATCGAGACAACCTAAAGACCAAGAAACACAAAAATTACAACGAACCTTTGTGAAGTACCATGCTCCACATATCATCACTGAAGGAGCCATCCAATATCCATTGGGCACTCTTAATGGCAGGGAAATCCAGTACGATTTTGAAAAAATCCTCCTCTATCTCGACGCCAAGGGCAAACTTCTATTTGGCAAAAAGTTCAAGATTTACCGTGAAGACAAGGAAATCCTTTACAAACTCTGCCTTTATTTTATCCAAGACAAGGCCCGCTGTGCACAAATGGGTATTGACATCCATAAAGGACTCTTACTCTCGGGACCCGTAGGTTGTGGCAAGACCAGTCTTATGAAATTATTGAAACACCTAGTCCCCCACCAACGGCCTTATGAGGTCATACCCTGCCGGAACATCGTGTTCGGGTTTAACCATATCGGCTATAAAATCATTGAGGATTATGGTAATTCCCAGTTCTTCTGTTTTGATGATCTGGGAGTAGAGCCTATGGGGCGATACTTTGGAAAGGACTGCAATGTAATTGGGGAAATTATGCTATCCCGACACGAGCTTTTCATCAATCATAAACGAAAGACCCATGCTACCACCAACCTCAATGCAGAGGAGTTGGAAGAGCGCTATGGGAACCGGGTACGTTCTCGGATGAGGGAGTTGTTTAATTTGGTAGCCTTTGACCAGAGAAGTAGGGATAAGAGAAAATAGTTGCCGTCAAAAGTTAAACTTTGGCAAAAATTGTGTATTTTGCCAAAGTTTAACTATAATTTTAAACAATTTTGTATAGCGAAATACAGCATAGAATAGAGGACTATTTTACAAAGACCAATACACTTACAAAGGAAGAGCTGGTAAGCAAGATTTTGTCCGATTTTCCAGAGTTGAAATTGAGTACTATCAATGTTTATTTATCAAAGCTAAAAAAGGCCAAAATCATAAAAAATCCATCACGTGGATTGTATTCATTATCGAATAAGAATTTATACAAGCCGGATGTGGACACTAATTTAAAACGCCTTTACAATAAAATTAAGAAGGAATACCCTTATACAGAAGTATGTGTTTGGAATACCAAATGGCTAAATGAATTTATGCGCCATCAGATTTTTCGATTTTACACCGTGTTGGAGGTAGACAAGGAAGCGACCGAAGCCATTTTCTATGTTCTTAAGGAAGAGGGAAGACAAGTGTTCTTGGAGCCGAATGCTGAAATATATAATCTGTATATAACCAACAATTATGATATAGTTATAGTTCGCCCATTGATTTCAGAGGCACCGCTTTCTATCCTGGAAAATGTAACCGTGCCGACTTTAGAGAAATTATTGGTGGACATGACCATCGATATTGAATTATTTGGCCCACAGCGGGCTGAAATAGAATTGATTTATCAGAATGCATTCCAAAAATATCAACTTAACATAAATAAAATGAATCGATATGCTTTAAGGCGTAATCGAGAAAATGAAGTTAATAGATTATTGAATTTAACTTTGGCAAAAAAATGAATTTTTGCCAATCTTTAATTATATGATTAAACCATCAACATATCATCCCGGTTGGATTTTTGAAGTCAGAAAGAGACTTGGAAAAAAGTACGACCCAAAACTCATAGAAAAGGTCGTCTATGCGCTGGCGTTTTTGGAACAGCTTAAACTCCATAAGCTGGATTTTATCTTTAAAGGCGGTACCGCTTTGTTACTTGCCACAAAAGAGCCCAAACGTTTTTCCATTGACATTGATATCATCACAGAAGAAAACCAGGATAGTATTGAAGCTATTTTGGAAAAAATAGCCGAAGAAGAAATATTTACCCATTGGGAAGATGATAATGACCGAAAGCATACTCCAGATGCACCCATAGGTCATTATAAAATGTACTATGAAAGTGCTGTTGACGGAAAAAATGAGCCTATACTTCTTGACATATTATATGCACAGAATCCATATCCAGAATTGATGCAGGTACCTATCAGCCATAACTGGATTGAGACTGAAGGAGAGCCAATACTTGTAGATATGCCAACATTCGATTCCATTTTGGGTGATAAGCTAACAGCCTTTGCACCGGAAACAACAGGCATCCTATATACAAAGAATAGACCGGTAGAGATAATCAAACAACTTTTCGATGTAGCCTTTTTGGTGGACAACCTAAAAGACCTGCCATTGGTAAGAAAGAGCTATATGCAAGTCGCGGCTGAGGAAATTGGATTTAGAAAACTGGAGATTGAACCTATGCAAGTCTTGGAAGACACCCAACAGGCCTGTTTTGTGCTTTCTTCACGAGATAAATCAGAGGCATTCCAACATTTACAAACTGGCATCAGCAACTTTTCCAATTTTACGCTAGTCAGATTTAATATTGAAGAAGCTATCACTGCTGCAGCAAAAGTTGCCTATCTATCTGAAATGATCAAAACGGAAGAACAATCCATAGAGCGATATAGTGAGCCTTTGCAGATAAAGGATTGGCTCATTGAAGGTACACTCTATAACAAATTGAACAAGTTAAAAAAGAGCAATCCAGAAGCTTTTTTTTATTGGTGGAAAACCTTGGAACTAAAAAATAAATCATAATCTACCCTTGGGTTCTAGTCATAAAATACATTTTTCGCTAACCTGTGCATATCTGGATTTTTCTTTAATTAACACCCACCTGCTGAATTTCCATAAAATCCGTGCTTAAATCCTAGCAAAAAGCCTCATCTTAAATCTATTCATATTTTATTCACAAATAACTGATAATCATTTATTTAAAGGTGTTTCTATTGTACTTTTTACATATCAAAAATCGTCCAATCCCAAAGCGTTCAAGATATGCGAAAATCACATTTCATCACCATTCTTTTCTTATTTGTTTCCAGTTCCATTTTAGCCCAAATCGGGGGCATCGAGGATTCCGTCAATGATATCTCGAATACCATACGTGCCATCTTCCCCATCATCCTTGGGGTCATCTTTTTGGTCGGCTTTCTTTTTAATGCCGGACATTTCTTTGGAGAGAACGCCGATCTTAAAAAAGGCATTACCCGGGTTTTGGTCTTTGTCCTGATTGCAGGGGCCGTTGTGGGCATCTTTACCTACCTCATTGGAATCGTGGTCTAAGATGAAAAAGTACGAAATCTACCGAAACATCCGCCAGCGGGCCATGATCATGGGGCTGCCCATTTCTTTATTTGCTCTCCTAATGGTGTCCGTTATTGGCTCTCTTCTAGTTATCATCTTTTCATTCAGTTTAGGTGTCATCGTTGCCCTGCTGCTGTTCAATGCCCTGCTCTATGGGGCATTGGCACAGTGGGTCAAAAACCCTCAGTTACTTTCCATTCAAAAGGTCTTCCCCAACATTATCAGCAACAAAAAACTAAGCCCGCTTTCCTATGAATAGAATCAACCTCAATTCCCATCATCCCATTTTGGACATCCAAAACCATGTGGTCTTTGCCAACAATGGCAATGTGGTCCTATGCTATAAGGTAGCACTTCCTGAAATCCACTCCCTCTCCGAGCAAGATTTTGAGGAACTCCACAGTATGTGGTTTCAGGCCTTCAAAACCCTACCTACAGGTACTGTCATTCAAAAACAGGATAGCTACCAAAAAGTGGGATACGATGCCCACCAATTACCCAACAATACCTTCTTGGAAAAGGCCACCTATGAGTACTTTAAGGGAAGGGAATACCTAAGCCATCAGAGCTATCTGTTCTTTGTGCTGCCATTGGACAAGACTTTGAACGCGGCCAAATATGTCAACCCCTTCCGGAAAGCAGAAAAGGGGTTCCATCGAAAACTGGATGTGCAAGTTGCGGAGTTCATCACAGCGGTCGATGATGCCGTTTCCTTTATCAACAATGGCCAACGCGTTTCCTTGAGCCCAATGCCGTCTGATGACATCCTCACCCATACAAACAACTACTACAATGGCTTCAACCAAGATTTCGATACGGATATGTTGCTGGAGAACAAATACATTGAAATCGGCAATCATTTCTTCGATGTCATCGCGGTGACCAATGAAAATTGTTTTGGCGGATGGGTCCAGAGCAGCAAGACCAATGAAAAATTTACCTCGGATGATTTCACCTTCCATCAAGGCTTTATCGATGGATTGGGATTGGAGCTGAACGAGAACCATATCGTGAACCAAGTCCTCTACTTGGACAACAAACATAAATGGCGCAAACTTCTGGATAAGAAAGTGGAGGAGCTGAGCAAGAGTTCCAATTTCGGTTCGCAGAACAAAGTCGTCCTCAAAAAGGTCCAACATATTCTGGACCAAATCAACACTGATGATTCGTCGCGCATCATTCGGGGTCATCTCAATATCATCTTTTGGCATTCGGAGGCTGAACATTTGAAACGGATCGGATCCCAGATCAAGGCAGGATTCAAGGAATTGGACATTATGCCCTATCACCCCAATGGGGAGGAGCGCAAGCATTATTTCCTGAACTCCCATCCCTGTCATGCCACCAACTTCTCCAATGAAGATCTATATGTGACCGATCTCAAACATGCCCTTTGTCTCTATATCAACAACACCAATTATGCATCAGATGCTACGGGAATCATCTTTAATGACCGTCAATACAACATCCCGGTATTAAAGGACGTCTGGGACGAAGATAAGCATCGTATCAAGGCGAGAAACTTTGCCATATTCGCCCCAACAGGGGAAGGCAAATCCTTTTTGGCCAACAACATTCTACGACAGTATTTTGAACAAGGGGTTCGGCTGGTCCTAATTGATCTGGGTGGTTCCTATGCCAAGTTTGCCAAGCTTTACCCAGGCCAACACGTCATCCTGCGCTACGAGCAAGGCAAAAATCTGGGCATTAACCCCTTTTATATGGCAGCGGATTCCGATTTGACCCCAGAACGTTTGGAAGACCTCGCTGTTTTTCTCTTGGAACTGCTCGCTCAACACCATGCTACCAAATCCCAAGAAGTGGCCATCAAAAAAGTGCTGCTATGGTATTATAAAACCATTCGGCAAGACCACTCCCTGGCTTCCCTGTACCAGTTCGTGGATGACCGAAAAGATACGCTTATCCAAGATTTACAGATCAAGGAAGCCCACTTTAGCACCTACGATTTCCTGCACATCCTCTCGGAATATGTACAAGACGGCCCCTACAGCTTTCTGTTCAATACAGGTGCCGACCAAACCTACACCATCGAGGACAAAAGCTTGATCATTTTTGAACTGGACGAGGTCAGGGACAACAAGGAAATCCTCTCCGTAATGCTCAAGCTCATCAAGTCGGCCATCCAACGTACGATTTGGCGAAACCGTTCGGAAAGGGGCATCATCCTGTTCGATGAGTTTGCCAAGCAGTTAAAGTTCCCCAATGTCCTGGAAAGTGTGGAATTCTATTATCAGGCCATCCGCAAACAGAACGGTGCGATCGGGATCATCCTGCAATCCATCAACCAATTGCCAGAGAACTCTACTTCGGCCAGTATACTGGAGAACTCCCAGGTCATCTATAGCCTACGGAATGAAAAGGGCTATGATGCGCTTCAAAAGCGGCTCAATCTCTCCAGCCATGACCTGAACCAACTCAAATCCATCCGGAACAATCTGAGCGGGGAACGGAAGTACACCGAGATCTTTATCAAAATCGGGAAGGAAAGCAACGTTTTCCGTTTGGAAGTCCCACCCGAAGTGTACGCTGCCTATCTCACCGACGGCACGGAAAGCACCGAGATTATGGACCGCTATGAGGAGACCCTTGATATGGAAAAAGCCATCAAGGCATTCATTCACTTTAAAAAAGAAACCCTATGAAGACAACAAAGCTACAAGCCCTTAGGAAAAAAGCCCTGACCTTGTTAATAGCCCTAACCACCACCCTATTACTGCCAGCAGGCGCTGCCTGCCAAGGGATGCCGGTGTATGACAACACCAACTTTATCAGCTTGGCCAAGTCGCTGGTGGAGTCAGCCAAACAGACCTCAGAGCTATTGAAGACGGTACAGTTTCTAAAAGAGCAAAAGGAGAATATCGTCAAGGTCAACAACGCCATCAAACAACTAAAAGCATTACAAGAGCTGACCAAGAACAATGAGCGTTTATTCCGTACCGTTCAGCAAGATTTACGGGATATCCTAAACTCTCCTTATATCAAAGAAGGGGAAGTCGAGCAGGTATCCCACTCTTTTGAGCAGATTATGGATACCGCCATTGACGACCTGGATTTTGTCAACCAGATCCTGTCCAATGACTTTTTAAAAATGACCGATGCCGAGCGCACCGCCATTTTGATGGAGAAGAAGGTGCAGTCCCAAGAAATGGTGGCCGAACTGGAGGTCAAGACCAGACGCTACCGGGAAATCATTTCCTTTCGGCGGATGCAGGATATTATCAACAATAGAGAAGAAAAGTATTGATGGGGATGGGATATTTCTTGGGCATAGGATTGGAATATGTGGATGCGGTCTTTCAGACCATCAAGGACAGTGATTTTTCCCAATACACCATTGTGGGGATGAAGGCCTTGGCGGTGCTGTTCTTTCTGATCAACATCCTAAAAAAATACAACGAGGGCATTGCTACAACTGATGGTCATACTTGGGGTCTCACACCAACGGAACTGGCCAAAAACTTTTTGATTGTGCTACTGGTCATTTTTTCCACACAGGTATTGGAGGTCTTTGACGGTATTTTGGTCGCCATTGAATCCCAATACCGGGACACGGCTCCGGCACTCCTCCCCTTGCAGCTACAGGATGTGGACCTGGAACGGGATGTGGGTGCCCTGGAAGCCGCCAAAAAAGCGATGGCCATGCTCTATGAGGCCTTGGTCACTCCCTTGTACGGATTGAAAATGGTGGCCTTTGTCATCGGGGTTATGCTGTGGTTGTTGGATATATTCATCTATCCGCTCTTTTTGGCCGAACGGTATTTCCTATTGGGAATCATGCAGGCCTTTTTCCCCTTGGTCATCAGCTTGGCCGTATTCGAGAAGTTCCGAGGCCTGGCCTATATGTATTTCAAGCTCTATGCAGGGGTCTATATGTTGGTACCCGCCTTCTTTTTGGTCAATGTCTTTGTCAATAATCTCTATACGGAGATCAACACGAACTTTTGGGGCAGCCTGTTCGGTACGGATTGGGGCAGTGAATTCTTTGCTCCACTCATCCAACTGGGTTCCATCGGATTTATCGTGCTGCTCAAATTCAAACTGTACCGAAAAGCTACCAGTTTTACGTTGCGCTTGTTCACCGGATAACTAAATTTTACTAAAAATGAAAACACCCTTTAAAAACATACAACAGGTTTTGAGATTGAACCGGATTGTGGTCTTGGCCTTGATCTTTATGGCGGGCTTGGTTTGTATTACCTCGACGTTTTTGGTAATCAAGACACACAAAGACAGCCTGAATCAGGCCTTTGTGGTCAGTTCCGACGGAGCGGTCATCCCCCTCCAATTGGCGAATGAACGTGAGAACTTGGAAGTCGAGGCTTTGGCCCATCTGGAACAGTTCCACAATTGGTTCTATGGTGTGGAGGCCAACAGCTATGAAAAGAAAATGGAAAAAGCCTTATGGTTGGGCAATGCCTCCGTGGATGCCATCTACCGTCAAAAAAAGGCAGACGGCTTCTACAACCGTTTGCTGCAATATTCCCTCGTACAACAAGTGGAACGCATCGATTCCCAAATCGATATGGACCAACAGCCTTATGCCTTTCAGACCCGGACCCTGATCCATATTAATCGGGGTACGGTGACCGATACCTATGAATTGATCACCACGGGCAAGCTCATCACAGTGGCCCGCCATTT
Source organism: Flagellimonas marinaquae (assembly GCF_003992675.1). Taxonomy (GTDB): domain Bacteria; phylum Bacteroidota; class Bacteroidia; order Flavobacteriales; family Flavobacteriaceae; genus Flagellimonas; species Flagellimonas marinaquae. Next base: position 35,165 of record NZ_RZMZ01000016.1, on the reverse strand, counting down.
CCCCCACAACCCCCACGGGCTGCTCATCACTGATTTTTTTGAAAACTCCCTCCGCAAAATAGAATCCTATGAAACCACAGAAGAATAAAATCGTTTTTGCCATGGTCTTGGTAGGCGCGGTCCTTTTTATCGCGGTCTACTCCATCCTCACCTTTGGCAAGGATAAAAAAACCGAATTGAAACCCGATCGCATTCCAATGCCCGACCTGGAGGAGAACCAAAAGGTGTACGAATCCAAGATGGAGGCCTTGGATGCCATTGAAGCGGAACGCGAAGTTACCGCACCACAAATCTACCCAGACCATATGGTCGATGATAAGGGCTATTTCAATCCCGATTATATGGAATACGAAAAACAACGCATCATCGATAGTATCTACAGCTCAGTTAAGTTGAACTATCATCAGGAACCTATTTCGAATTTGGACACAACCACAATAACAGAACCTAAAACCGTGCACGACCAAAATGAAATACCGACATCTGAGAGCGCTATCACAGCTGCCGAAATGGCCCTGGAACAGCAACTGTTCTTTGCTTCACATCCCAAGACCATTAATGGTAACACAAATCCGACGATACTAGTTGAAGTGCATGGCAAACAGGTATTGCGAACCAACAGCCGTATCCGGTTACGATTGGTGGAGCCCATGACCTTTAATGGCCATCACTTTCCAAAGTACACCACACTGTTTGGCACGGTACGTTTCCAACCGAACCGTACCCTATTGCACATTACCCACATAAATCATATTCCCTTCGAGGGGGAGGCCTATGACCTACAAGATGGCTTAATGGGCCTCTACTTGGAAAACTCTCTACGTGAAGAAGCTACCCGTGAGATCACAGATGATATGGTACAGGATATCAATATTGCGGGACTGCCTCAAGTAAGAGGCCTTAAAAGTTTATTCCAACGAAGGCAACGCCAACATAAGGTGACTGTCTTGGATGGTCATCGCTTACTACTACAACCAAAACCGTAATCATAAACAGTAACTCCATGAAATATCAAACCATTTTCCCACTCATCATACTCTTCTTTTTTACCCTATGTGGCACATCCCAATCCTTGGATACCATTTATGCCAATGCGCATCAAGTTGTTTCCCTTACATTTCCCAACCCTATCCAGACGGGTATGACCGGTGCCCAAAACTTTGCCTTCAGTTTTGATCGAGAGAAAGCAGATCACTTGGGATTGTTACAGGCAGATAAAGACCAGACAAGCAATTTGTTGGTCCGCACCACCGCTGGTAACCTCTACAGCTTTATTCTTGCCTATCAGGAAGACCTGCTCTGTTTGCATTATTTCATAGGCCCGGAACAACGCTTAATAAACCCTTTTCAACCTGATTCCCAGACCAAGGAAGTTACTGGTTCCATTCTAAAAAAACCTGCTCCTCAAGAAAAAGACTTTACCCTACTATGTACCCAATTGCTTGACCGGGAATCATCCGCACATAAATGGAGTAAGCGACAAAAAGGCATCAGGGCTAAACTGATAGATCAGGCCTACCACAATGATCAGGTCTATATGGTCTATGAACTGAGAAACCGATCTACAATTCCTTATGATTTAGGCCTGTTTCAATTGTCGAAGGTATTGGGTACCCCTAAACGTAAGGCCTCTTATCAGGAATTGCCCATCACTCCCCTATTTGAATTTCAAATACCCAAACAGATCGGCGCTGGCGAAACGGTGCGCTTTGCAGTAGTCTATCCCAAATTCACCTTAAACTCAGAGGAACATTTACAATTAAAGGTGTTGGAAGCCCATGGAAGCCGTAATCTTATCTTTAAGATAGTTAAGTAGGCGTGAAATCAATCCTTCGGCCAACAACAATCATACCTAGCTTTTTCCTAACTTGTACATCAAGCACAAGTAATATGGCTTAAATCGGAAACATGGCTGTCAGGCATTTTTTTATAAATCCAGTACTATTACAATGAACAGAAAAAGCAAGCAAAAAAACGCCCAAACCAATAGGAAAGAGTTAATGTCTAGTATGAACAATTCAATTACATGGACAGAAAAGTTGGATAAAGGTTATTGGTTAATGGACCTTGGGTATCGCGATTACATCGCTGCCCGTTTCCTGCTTAACAACCATCTCATAGTGCAAGGGTTAACGCTGGCAAGTACTTCCGTAGAAAAATACCTAAAAGCCCTAATCGTATTTAATCTCGAGGTTCGAGAAAAATATCATTATCATTTCGATAAATTTGATAAGCTCAAAAACCTCCTTGAAAATATCAATAAGGACATCACCCAAGAATTAGACCCAGTATTCTTGGAGATATTGGAAAATGCATTCAAAATCCGCTATTATGACAGGATTAAGAGCCACATCTTTATTGGCCTTTACATCAATCAGTTTATTGGTGAATTGGATTATACCATTGACTTTATTGAACGGTTCATTGTCAACACACAAAATGGGGGCGAATCTATATCCGCATATAGCAGAGCAATCAAAAACAATGAGCCACACCTTTATGAAAACAACTACATTCTCAACAAGGGAGACAAAAAGGAGCACATGGAAAAAACTGATGTGGGATTTTCAATTCACCTCCGAATGGGATCCGTCTCTCAAGAAGAGAACATCGTAAAGGGAGGGCGCACTAAAAATAAATATGAAGGCCAAATAGCAAGGTTCACAGATTTTAGCGAACATTTGTTTGGATTCTATAAAAGTGGTCAATAACCCATAGTTAAATTATGTTTTTAAATGAGTAAAATCTAGAAGTAGCCCCTAGAGGTAATCACATTGAACGGATTCTTCCCCACTTACAGCAATACAGCTTTAAATATCTCAAAATAAAGAAAATGATGGCCTTTGGGTACGGTTTAAGCTTTATTTCTGGAAGATGGAAGCCACCTCCCGATGCACCTTTAAGTAATGCTGCTCTAAATCCTTCTCGGAGTATTCCCTAGCCTTTGGTAACCCTTTTGGGATATCGGGCCTTGGAAACCGTACTTTTCTATCCTTTCCGTCCGCAAATACTACGAACTCCCCCTGTTTTAACCGAAAGAACACCTCCGCCCTGCGTTTGGACACTTCCTTCTCCCCTTCCGTAATCCGTCGCTCCAGATTCAGGCCCGAGCTCTTGCTTACACTTCGGGTAGGTATCTTGACCAACTCAAAGAAACGCTCGTAATAGCGAGCGGTATCGGGGTCGTTTACCTTCCCAAAAAACTGGTACGATAAATTGGAAAGGATGGCCTTGCTTGCCTTTTCCCCATACATCATATCGTTCTGGACCTTGTCCTGCAGCACATAGACACTCACAATATCATAGCTCCTCAGGGTAGCTGGAATGCGGTGCATGTTCAATAGGCGTAAGGTGGAAGCCTCCTCCAAGAGCATAAAGGAGGGCTTTCGGTTACGTTGGCTCATCTGTTTGGAGATGGTATGGATAATGGTAGCGATCACGGGCGAAAGAGAAGCATCCTTTTGGGGATTATTGACTAATGCGATAACACAAGAGTGCTTTTCATGATTAATATCCAAGGGGACCTCATCGGCGGAAAGTACCATAAATATCTTTCGGGTACTGATCTTTTTGATGGCATTGGCCAAGGTACTGAGCACCCCTGCCGTCTGTCGCTCCGACCCCACCCCGCTGATAAAGGCATCCGCCATCGCCCGGGATATGATGTTCCCCCGCAGGAACTTGATCAGGCTTTTGGTCCCCAGCTGTTGATAGAGGGCCATGAGATGGGGCAGGGTACAATAGGCCGGATAGTCCGTTTTCAACCGCCAGATCAGCCCACTGATCAAACCTTCTGCAGCATCCTTAAAAAAACGGGAGGTACTGTTCTCGTCGGAGTCCCTGTGTTCCATCAGGTTTTCCAGAAGTACCCGGGATACTTCATGCACACTTTCCTCATCGGGCAGGTAGTGCGGCGCTATGGGATTGACCCGGTGATAGATGGGCCCAAAGGACACGATCCGAATGGGAATCTGTTCATCCTGCCAGAGCGGATAGGCCATTTCCGTGATTTCAAAATCCTTGTAATCATGGATGATCCCCGAGAAATTCTCCTTTTGAAAATGCTGCAATAGACCATAGATTACACTCTCGGTCTTTCCGCTCCCTGCAGAGGCCATCACCGATATCCCGCGACGGATATTCCCCAGGACCAAGGCCCTTCCCTTCACCTTCAGTGTGATTTCAAACACCTTGGATGTTTTGAGTTTGTCTTTATGGTAATCCACCCAAGCATAGAGTACGGTATGCGCAAAAAACAAGGGAAGCCAAAACACCAAGGCCTGCTCCAAAAAGAGCGTCCAGGCCCTGCCCCATCCCGCCACTACCATAACCAGTAGCAACACTCCCAAACCCCATATATAACCTTGCTTAAGATACCGGTGGACCACCACGGAAAGTCCCACGCCCATTACCCAAACCACCATAACTATGATCCAACTGATTTCCATACTGCGCTATTTTAAATACCGATGGAACCCGATTCCAAAGCCTTGCCGATGCCCTTTTTGAGCTGCATCATGGCCTTATAGGCCAATTGGGCCTTGTTGGTGGGAATGTTGGGCACTTTGATACCTGCCTTGAACAACAATTGGCGGGCGGCCTGCCTTTCGTTTGCCGGTAGGCCCAACAGGGCCGAAAAAAACCGTTTGGGGTCCTTGTCCAAGAGGTTGCGGGCGTGGTAGGTCTCCACAAAGTTCCGTTTGTACCCAAACTGCCTGTCAAAGGTCTTCTCTGCCCCACGGTAGAATTGGTCCCTATCAAAGCCCTGTTTGACCTTTTCACCATTGAGGATGGTTTCCGAGGTACGGAATTTGGAACCTGGCGACAAGCTATGGGTATTGGTGATATCGGTACGGCTGACGATGATATGGATATGGCTCTGGTGCCCCTCCTTGGCCATGCCCGGAACGATACGCTTGCCGTTCTGTTGGTGGGGGGCTTCCTGTTCCAGGACCTGTATGCGCTGCTGAAGTTTAGCTATATCCCCTTGCACCCGTCCTTGTTGTATGGCCCTGACCTGATGTTGCAGTTCCAAGATTTTACTGGCATAGGGCTGGTTCTCCTTGACTTGTCTGTCCTTTTCGGAATAAGTGCGTTCCCGTTCCAGTTTGGCAAAATAAAGGATATCCCTAACGGTCACTTCCCGGTCCCGATAAAAGGCGGCGGCATAGGTTTTCATGAGTTCACGCGTATACTGTCTGAGCTTTTCGGGGTCGTTGCCGATATGTCGGAGTTCCGCTTGGGAAGGACTGACCATCATGGAATAGAACTTGGGGTCCCGTTTGGACAGTTTGGCGGTATTGGCATCAATCTCTGCAATGACCCGCTCCGCATCGATATCGTGTTCCGTCTGGTTAAAAAAGTGCTCTTGCTCCTCCAGGGACTTCCCTTCGTTTTCCTTTTCGAGGTAGTTGACAAAATCCCGGGCACTGCCCTGATATTGGTTTCCCAAATGTTGGCGTGTGATGGCGATGTACATGCTTATAGATTTTGAAGTTTTGTTCTATATTTTTCTATGGCCCCTGGCTTGAGGTCCAGTTTGAGGTACTCCTTGCCGAAAGGATTTTTGGCCACGGTCACCTGGTCCAGCACATGGCCAAAATCCGCTTTCAGTTCGTCCAGCTGTTCCTGCAGCCGTTCGTGCACAATCTTGGGCACGGTGATTTCGGTATCGTGCAGTTCCGGTTCGGTAGGCTGTAATTTCTCGGCGAGCTGCTGTTCAAAAAACGTAAAGTCCCCTTCCCATTCGTCCTCGGTTTCGGGGTTAAGTTCCTGTTCAAAGAGGGCCTGGATCATACTGACCGTGGGCAGGGTCTGTTCTTTCTCGATACTGCGCATGATGGCGACCATGGCATTAAAGCGTCTTTTGATCAGGTATTTGAGGCTGGCCACGGTTTCGTGCATCCGTTCATCAGGGGAGATACCGTTATGGTCAAAGAACTCCACCATGGCCAACAGGGTCATGGATTGGGACTTCCCTTGTCGTTTGGCGAACGCCCTGAACTTTTGGGTCACCGAGACCTTAATCCGTAGGCCTGCAAATGCTTCCTTTTCGTATCCTTTGTCCATTTTTTCAACAAAAATTCCTTGGTTTTACTGGGCCCAGCCGATTTTTTCAACAAAAACGGAACGGACCTGATTGTTATCATTTTCCCAAAACCCCTGTATATGGGGCCTGCGGGGCAACTGTGATCGGTAGCGCTGCGCCAGCACGCTATCCTCTTGCTTCTCCTTTTCGTCCCGCAGGGACCAAAAGTTTCCGCACAACAGGGTTCCGTGCCCTTTTGAAACTTTCATTTGCAGTGGCAAAAAAAGTTGCGGTACAAGGTCTATGGACCCATTGCCGTGGTTCCTAAAAAGTCAAATCAAATGGTACGGACTTTGGGAAAGTCAAATCGGATTTCCGTACATATTAGTAGCTGAATTTCAGCATTTTAAAAATAGCAAAATAAAGCCCTTGAATATAGCAAAACCCAATCATAATGATTGGGTCGATTTGTTGTTGGCACCTTATGAAATAAGCTACCCAGCCATACGATTTGTCCTGTTTTGCTACAGTTCATACAGCTCAGGGTCAAACCCATCGGGATAATCCCTTGGGTCGTGTTCGTTCGTTTCGCCATTTTCGGCTTCGTACATCCTATTTTTTTCAGTCATCGTTCCAAAATTTATAGGATGCCGTTGTCCGCAAAACTGTAGTAGCGTCCATCGGGTGCCAAGATGATATGGTCGATCACATGGACATCGAACAATTGGGCCGCCGCCTTGATTTTTTGGGTCAATTGTTTATCGGGTTCGCTGGCCTTGAGCTGTCCGGAGGGGTGGTTATGGGCAAGGATGATCCCGACCGATAAGGTCTTGAGCACAATGGCAAAAAGGATACGGACATCCACCAAGGTGCCCGTGATGCCCCCATGGGAGAGCGGATAGATGCCCTTGACCTTGTTGGAGCGATTGAGCAATAAAATCTTGAAGGTCTCATGAAGGCCAATGGTATTGGCGTCCCAGTTCTTGAAGAGCAGTTCCGCCACCTCCTTGGAGTTGGTCAGGGACAGGGCTTTCAGGGTACTGAGCTTCTCCCGATAGCTGATCTGTATTTCGTTGACTTTAGGTTCCATACGTATCGTGTTATGGGTCAAAAAAGGAAGGGGCACCCAAGCTTTTGACTTGGGCACCCCTTGCCCTTACTCCTCGTGGGTGTTTCCGCCCAACAATAGGATCTCGCTGGCCACCACTTCGGTGACATAGCGCTTGTTCCCTTCCTTGTCTTCGTAGGAACGGGAGGTAAGTTTCCCTTCGATGGCGATTTCCTTGCCCTTGGTCACGAAGCCCTCGATGATGTCGGCCAGCTTCCCCCATCCGATGACGGTATGCCATTCGGTATTGGTGATGCGCTCCCCTTCGTTGTTCTTGTAGTGCTCGTTGGTGGCCAGGGTCAGGCGTGCCACACGCTTGCCACTCTCTAAGTTGGTGATCACTGGGTCTTGTCCCACGTTTCCGATAAGCTGTACTTTGTTTCTCAATGTACTCATGATAAAAAGGTTTTAAAGGTCTGCCGTCCTCCTACTTTGGATGGATCAGCAAACAGGGTTAAAGATTTCCCCTTTGTTCTTTGGTCATTGTCTCCCAAATTTTAAGGGGCGTTTGTTTGCTTCTTACATGCGCAGCATTATAAAAGAAGGGGGTTCTGTCAAGGCTTTTGGAACGGAAATCGGGAGGCTCCGCGACCTAGCAAAACCTTGAGGTTTTCAAGGAAGCGGATACCCTATTTGCGGACAGAACAGGGCCGGGCCTTGACAGGTTCGATAAGGGCCCTTGGGCATTCCTTCCGACCCAAGGGCAAGGGAGCATACGGGAAGTTGAGCGAGTGCAGGCCTTGGTGTCCTGATTGGAAGGCACCGGGCACTGCCCTGTTTTTCGATGACCCGAAAAATAACCAGGGCTTCTTTTATTAAGGGACCCTTAAAATTTGATGGGCGGACAGATGGATTTCGCGGCCTTTCCCGGCAAAGCTAAAAGAAGGCTTTACCACAAAAGGACGCCATAAAAATCCAGATGGACGGCTTCCGTTCTGGCTAGAAAAAATCATCCAATTCCCAAACCCAAAGCAGGTTCGCAGAGAAACAGAGTTCAAAACGATAATGATATTTTAATTCTTATCATTCTGCGGGATTTGCTTTAAGAAGTCAAACTAATTTATTAAGATTGCAAGGATAAGTCTGACCAATACACAAGTCCTATACATTGAAAAAAACATTCAAGTTTCGAATCGAATTGGAAAAGACCTCCCCCAAAATATGGCGTGAATTTTTGGTCCTATCCGACACCACATTTTACGGGCTCCACCATATCGTACAGATTGTAATGGGATGGGAGAACTACCACCTGTACGGATTCACCATGGGTAGCTATCGGATTGGCAAACAATTTGAGGACGATGGCTTTAATGGCCCCAATGAGATCATCGACTCGAAAACGATAACCATTGGTGATGTGCTAAAGGCCAAGGGCCAAAAATTGGAATATCTCTATGATTTCGGGGATTATTGGCAACATACCCTGACCTTGGAAATGATCATAGATGATTTGGCAATCCCTTTTCCCCTTTGTTGTGATGGAGCATTGAACTGCCCTCCCGAGGATGTGGGCAGCATACCGGGTTTTTATGATTTCCTAAGGATCATGGAAAAGCCCGGGCATCCGGAACACAAGGAAACAAATGCATGGGTAAACAGCAAACTTGTGGCCATCGATGGAAGATATGACCCAAACATATTCCCACTGGAAAGGGTAAATTATGTCTTGCTCAACCTGGACACCTACATCAAGGAGTGGGAGAATGAGGCCGACCAATAATATATGTTTTTTGTTGCCATGAATGGAATTGTATTGGACAACCGATACCATGAGGCGCTCAATGGCAACTACAAACCGATACATGTAACCATCCAAAAAAGGAATATTGGATATCATTTACTTGTCCTTGATGTTTACATGCCCATCAGTGCTGTTCAAATAGCGGTAATCCTGGATTTAATGAGCCGGATATTTGTCTTTGTAACACCGTATTCCCGTGCCAAAACCTCCCAATTACCAAGGGCGTACTTAGTTTGCTCTACAATTTCATTGACCTTGGATTGTTTTAGATTGGCCTCCTCCCCTTGTAGCCTTCCCTAAAAATAGGACAGTTTAAAATTCAGATTTTCTAACTTTAAATTTTAACTGTCACATGAAAAAAAGCAAGTTTACCGAGAGCCAGATCATCAAGGCACTGAAAGAGAACGAACAGGGCCGCAAGGTGGGTGACATATCCCGTGAGATGGGCATTGACACCAGCACTTTTTATTATTGGAGGAAGAAGTACGGGGGCATGGAAGTTGCCCATATGAAGCGCTTGAAGGAACTCGAGGAGGAGAACCGCAAGCTAAAGCAGATGTACGCTGATGCCAGCCTCGACATCCGTATGCTCAAGGACGTACTGTCAAAAAAGTTCTAGGGCCTTCCGACAAGAAGCAGCGCGCCAAATACCTCCAGGAGGCCTATTCGGTATGTGTATCGCGTTCCTGCGGGGTACTGGACCTTGCACGGTCGATGTGGTACTACCATAGCAAAAGGGACGACACCGAGGTGATCGACGCCCTTTCCAGGCTGGCCGAAGAGCTGCCGACAAGGGGATTCGAGGTATATTACAAGCGTCTGCGTCGTGGCAGACTTAGCTGACCACATACAAACCACTGTTATTCAATATTTTATATGTTATTCTAGAATTTTACACACCTGATTGCACAACAAAACCATGAAAAGAACTTCGGAGAGATAATTTGCTCTCTTTTAATTCCAATAAGATACAAATAATTGTAGAAACAATTTAATGATAGACCCACATTAGTCGGTTCTTTCTGTGATGTCAGCAGTGCACAAAGCGTTTTAAAAAAACTGTCCTAAAGATCGGGGCATCTACAATGTTTATATTTTGCATTTTCTTTTGCAGAATTACCGCAAGAAATAAGTGAAAATATTGAAAAAAATAAAATAAGGTTTTTCATAAATTGTGATTTTAAACTTTCATGGATTGAAAGATTTACGCCTATTTGTTAGAATTAGGGGTAGAAACTATTACGAAAAGCCCTACCTCATCCTTTCCAATTATCTTAAAGTTACCATTAGGTTTATAAGACATAAATGATTCTATATCAGAGAAATATATTTTATAATAAAGGTTTACATGTTGATAATCATTTTTAAAGATTAACTGTTCAATTTTCCACAAAAACATATTTTGATTTCTAAATTGTAAAATATTATTTTCCAATACCTCGATATAATCCCCTTCCCCATCCTTATCAGAGGTATATACGACACGGTAATCACTATCATCAAAAAGTTCTTTACCCTCAATGTCAACATTTTTAATCTCCTTATTTTCTGCGATATCAATCAATGATTCAAAATCAACTAAATCATATTTTTTCAAACTGTAATTCCAAACGTATAGTTGTTGAACTTCAGTCTTTTCAGAAGAAATTATTTCAGATATTGCCCTTAGATAATCGGGTAGAGAAATTACTTTTGAGAAAAACACTGGTAAACGAACGTATTTCTTATATTCCAATGCTGATTCATAAGCTTCAGCTTGCGAAATATTAATTGGTATTTTCAGATATTTTTTGAAAGTATTTAGTTCGCTTTTTAAATCTAGATTGGACAAAAAAATCAAAAGGCTCCCGTCGACTCCTTCACTGGTTGAATCGTCAAATGATTTATTTAAATACTTTTTAGAATCGTTAATTAAATAATTATAAATTAATGCGAATAAGTTATTTTCCCTATCTGACCCTTTTAAATAACCTTTATTGCCACCGTCACGATCATTTAATTCAATATATAGGTTACTTAGATAGGATTTTGTTTGATTTTCATTGTTTATTGAATAGATTCCATTATTATCCAAAATACAAGGTCTACCTCCAGTATTTACTTCTCTTTGGAAAATACTTCCAGGAGAACTACCTTTTTCGTAATCCACAGAAATATTACCGCCCATTGGAATGATCGGGTTGATTGTTGTTTGTTTAATTGTTTTAAGTCTTGCACTGGTTAAAGCCTCAGTACGATTAATATAAGTCTTTGAATCACTTAGTACTTTCTCATCCTCAATATTGTAAGCAATCATATAATCATTATTGTAAATATCTCGAGAACTTTCAAGATAATCTTGCCCATACTCCCGAGGACCCCTAATGTTATCAAAACCATTAAACACAATAAGACCATCGTTTTTTTTAAACTTATAATTTATCTTCCATATTTTATTTTGATTACTTAAGCTATCTACAACGATTCCCTTATTGTCCTTAACAACATATGTTTGGATTATACCATTAATAACATCTAGTTCTATTTTTAGCTCTCCAAGATTTTTGGTGTAACTCCCTTCAATTTGACCATTCTTGTTGTAATTAATAAATGTAGAAGGAATTCTTTCAAATGCATCTGTAGCATAAGTTTTAACATCTCTAAATTCAATGCCAGCGGTAGCGGGCACTGGCGTTGAGTATTGCTTGGATGACCAGTAACCACTTTGAGAATCAAAGTATCCGAATCGTTCAACTTCTCCAAAAAACCTTCCATTAATAACACTCCCCTTTGTTACAAAGGTGTTTTGTTTATTGTAATTAAAGGAAAAAACAGCGGGTGTATTTGCTCCAACTAACAAGCAGTTTTCACAAAAAAGAACGCCATCTTCATAATGGCCTTTATTGATTAGGTCGAAAAATTCTCCGTCAGGCAATCCACTCTCTTTGTTAAAAGACAGCGAAAAAATTCGATTTCCTGTTTCATCATAAATTTCGGTCTTTACTTTTTTCAAATCTTCCACATCCAGGTAGTTGACAAACATTGGTTGTCCATTATCAAAAGTTTTAGTTATCTCTTTTAAAAATTCCTGAGAATGTGAAAAATGAAAAAAGAATAAAAAAAATAGTACTATTGTTGAAAATGCTTTCATATTAGAATAAAATTTAAAAATTAATATGCTGTTAAATATTGTAAGTATGATATTAATCGATTGATTATTGCATACAACTACCTCCTATAGGATTCCCTGAGAATGAACTTCCGCACCTATCATAACTAAAGAATCAGATGGATGCTTTGGTTCGCTTTATGCCAGCTATTTCGATGCACTCGTTGCAACGGGTTATAAGATTAAACATAGTATTGTGCTTTTTAACATTGGAAAAACTATCAGTTGACCTCCTGTTCAATTTTTTTTATATAAATTAACAATTGTCTATTCCCATTTTCTAGATCAAAATTTGTCAAAAGTTCCAACCCATTAACAAATCCAACAGAGTTTTCCTTTATTTTTTCAATGGTTTCAACTGTGGTCTTTACGTGTGCACTATCTACTTTCTCTTCAGTTGTTTTGATAATGAATTCCGAGGTTATTACTGCTCCATTAAAGAATGTGCTTACCTGTCGTTGTGCCTTTGTTTGTGCGATCCTGGTTAAAATGCTCGTACTTTTTCCTGACTTTTCCAAAGAAAGAACGGATATGATATATTTATTATCATAATCCTCAACTATTTTAACACCCTCAAAAGGTGATGCTTTGTACATGCGCTTTATAAAATTACCAAGGCTCGTTTTTTCATCATTGTAAGATTGAGCCAAAGTATTTTGGATAAAAAAAATACCGAAAAAGGCGGACAGGAGAAGTATTTTTAAATTGCTTTTTTCCATTCTGGGTAGTTCTTTTTCAGTTGTGTCTTTATTTTTTCCTCATAATCATTAGGGTTTTGTTCGGGCCACTCGGTAATGAACCAATAAATTTTTATCCCATATTTATAAATATTACGGACATACCATGGCCAAAGCCTAGCTCTAGTAATATCCTTTCTTTTTTTGGGTTTATAATCAGGGTGTCCTTGCGGTATATTAGTTGTTGCAACCAATCTTTTAGGTAATTGGTGAAAGTTAAGCATTGGATTACCCTTATTTTCTGTAACACCTGCTTTTCCATAATAAAGCAACTCTTGGTCTTCTTTTCTATCATTCAAAGAATAAACTAAATAAACTCCCGGTCTAAAGGGGATATTTGAGTCATAAATGGATTGAGCATATTCATTTTCATTGGTTAACAGCACATGACCGTTAGTTGACAACTCTTCAAGGAATTCGAAATCTTCAACTCTCATATCCTGTCCTTTTTTATTTCGTATTTGGAAATATTTTTAATTTCGTCAGTGGTAGCACTGTCATGAAATTTGAATTGAACAACCAGAGAATTGGGTTTAACGGAAATAAATGAAATAACCGTACCCAGCAAACGGGAACGAGTATTTTCTCCAAGTGGATAATAGCTACCCTTAATTTGTTTTAATAAATCTCCCATATACCAATTGGACTTCTTACTCACTGCAAACAAATGGGTACTACTACTTAAACCCGGTCTTTGTTTTTCTCTCCTAATAGCAATTCCATAAGATTTTTCCATGGAATAATTGCTAACGACATATTTGACTAAATCATCAGGCTTCATATGACGCAAAAAAGAATGCGGGAATCTTGCTCCTCTATAAACACTTGTGTAATCAAAATTCATCAGCTCGGAACAACCACTGCTACCACGTCCTCCATTATGAAATAAACTGGCTGGCGCTGCATTTGTGCCAAAACCACCATCGCATCCTGTTGCTAGAATAATACGGAAGTCATCATCAATAACTTGTACAGTAGATTTAAAAATCCTTTTTCCAGTGTCGGTATAACCACCAGGAATTCCATAGTCGGAAAGACGCTTCCTTTTAATACCATTAAAAACATTAAAGTCAACAATTGCACTGTTCAAACTATAAATAAAGTCAATGATGTAAAATATACTTTTAGCATTTCGCAAGTAGTATATCCCTTTTGAATTTAAAGTTAAAAGAGTTAGGGGAAATACAGGGATATTTAATTTTGAATAATTTTCAACTTCCGATGATGACAAACTGAGGCTTCTGACTGTCTGTTCCAATAAAGTGGGTATATTCATGAAGTTTGAGTTAACACTCACATCTACAGTTATAGGAATACTCCAAGATTCATTTTGTAAAAACGGGTTTTCAGCATTAATTGAATAATCAAATGACTCCTTGGAAATCTCTTTTAGAATGGTAACAATATTGTTTATTGCCTCCACCTCGTTTTTTTTATACAGCTCTTGGATTAAAATATTGGAGGCAAATAAACCTCCTTTAAATTCCACCACTATCCCTTTGCTCTCAACAAATGTTGTCAGCTTTACAACAGAAACAGTTGCTCTTAAGGAAGTTGCATAATCCCCATTGGATAATTGCACTTCAGATAGTAGCTCATAATCTTGAATGTTACCATTGGAAACAGATACAATCTCATCCTTTACCAATTCATCGTCCAGTATTTCTGTATTTGAAGAAATAAATGTTCCAAAAGCTAGTTCTATGGCATTTCTTAAAGCATTTTGTTTTGCAACATCTTTAGTTTTTCCTTGACCGGTTACAACAAGGGTTACGGTTTTGTCGTCTTGAGAATAGGCACTCATACTCAAAAAAAGTGCCGCTATCAGAATTAGTTGTTTCGCAAGGATTTCGATTGAAGTTTTTTCTGCTTTGCTCTTTACTTGCTCAATTAAGCTATCTACTGAATAATGTGATCCTGTTATCATATTGTGGTTTCATCTATAGAATTAAAAGATTGAATTATTGAATTAAAATACTCTTTGACATCACTTTCTATGCTCATCCGAAGTGAATTATTGTCTTTAAATATTACTTTTTTATTTTTGTCCAGTATATACTCTGAAATAAAATAGCCTTGTAAATCACTTGGTATACCTTCTGGCAGTTTCTTATTGGTATTCTTTTCTCGAATTAAATAGATTGAAAGAAAATCGTTGCTTTTTTCCAGTGCCAGTGCGATGCCCAGCTCGATAAAAACATTTTTATTTTCCGTGGTTAGGTCTATGATTACAACTTGGGAATCTTCTATCCTTTTAATTATACTTTTTAGCATTGTACGTCCTGCCGATGCACGTAATCTTCTATAACTTATGTTGTAATTAAATTTGCCATTTTTGTTATTGGAAAATCTATTTTTAATGTGTTCCGTAATGGATTTTATTGCCAGCTCAGAATTATTTTTTCCATTTTCATCTTTACTCCATTGATAGGCGGATGAAATGGTAAATTGATTTTTCATGCTTTTGTTTATCATCTCCAATAAATATTATTATACGATACTGTTTTCGGTTGATTTCTTGCATATTCTGCCGCAACTTCACGGTATGCATTAACGCGGATTTTATCTAGCTCAAGATTGCGCACTGCTTGTTTTTCCCTAAACGTATCGTCTCTTATAGATTTCTCTTCTGCAATTCGGATTAGTTCTTTTTCTTTTGCAATCTGATCATCATATTGCTTGATTTTAAATTCCCATCTTGCTTTCTCGTCAGCCCTAAGTTTAGCATCGACGGATTTTATGAATTGCTCCACTTCTGGTTGACACGAAGCCAAGGGGTCTATTTGGGAAATAACCTCAACTGCCTCTTCCGCAGCTTGAATTGATGCTCGTGTTGCCCATATCATTTTTGCCTTCTGAAACTTAACTTGACCATCTTTGTCAATTTTTTCCTGATAAACATTGAGCGACGTATCAAGGCATTTGAAATAACAATCCTGACATACTTCGGGCACTAGGGAAAGTTTGTAAATTGCTTCTTCATATCTCCCTTGTTCTTTAAGCGTAATTGCTTCATTTATTGTAAAATCACATTGCGTGTTAAAATATTTTACAATACTTGATTTACCCTCTTCAATAAAGGCTTCGAGATTTTCATTTTTGGGATTTATTTTCTTTAATGCATTGATAAAAGCTTTATTTTCATTGGTTCCGACTCCTTTCAATGATAAGGTGGTGTAAGAAAAGATTTTGTTATCAAGGGCATCGCCAATAAACACGGTAACATCTAAATTTTGCGCAATCATTTGAGGAGGTCCGGCAATTATATCTTTGGTTCCTACATTAATAGATGCTGTTATAATAAATCTTGGGTTAGCTGAACTGGCTCCGATACCATAATTTGAGGATACCTGATCCAATTTTGTAACAAGTAGTTTTCTGGCTTCTACAGGTAAATCCATTTTTTCGGGCAGATATGTATTCAATACTATTCTTCCAAAATCATCCAGTTTTAGGTTATTTTGAGATTTTGCAGATATCCCAATGAGAAATACTGTAGCCGCAATTATTAAATATCTTTTCATAACCATTTATTTTTCACCTAAAACAATTATTGCCTCTCCCAGCCCTCTTGTCATTAGCTTGGATTCTATATGATAAGGTTCACCTCTTAAAAATTTCCTTAATCCTTTGGCAAACTCACGTGAATCCAACGCTCTGTTATCTTCATCATAAATTGGAATCCTTACTTGCTCCAACCGAATAAAATTTTCAGTAGCATCAGTCATATTGTACCTTCCTTGAACAGTATTCTTGTCCATCCAGGATTTGATAATATCCGTTAATTCCTCCCCGTTATATTCAGTTTCCATATCCTCTGCCCAGCTATCCCATTTTTTAATCGTCAATAATATCTCTCTACCATTCGTAAACATATCTTCAAAATGTGCTTGCAATTGCTCGACAAATGGATTTATGTTAGCAACAATAGCTTTTTCAAGTTGTACCGGAATTATTTCAATGGAAGGTGTTCCATTCCCTGTTGATGATGCAATTCTTTTACTCGTGTAGGCATCAAAAGCTTCCAAAATAAAAGAAACTGATTTTTTATCGCCTAATTTGTTGACTTTCCACCAAATTTGAATAATGATATCGGCTTTAGCTCTTTTCTTCAAGATATCCAAAGGGCTTTCAGAAATGGATGAGCCACTGGTTTTACTGGACGTCATGTTATCCTCTGCCCGCCTTGTTTCTAGTGCCTTTAATTCTTGCTCAACATCCTTTAATGGAAATCCTTTTTCAATCATCAAGGAGCCTATCTTGCTAATCACTTGACCAAGTTCAATATCTTCTTGAAAAGCCTGTTTGTAATTAGGTACAAGTTGTTGGGTGCCTTGATTATCAAATTCAGTCATAAAGTACCTTTGCATGCACCAGTTGTCACTTGGCAATACCATCAATGTTGGCTTTTTTGCCTGTCCCAAAATCCCTACTGAAAATGATAGACTGAGGGATAAAAGAAATATTTTTTTCATAATGGAATCTAAAATCCGCTATTTAATGATTTAATAATTCTCTTTTCTTTGAGATATTTTCGAAGTAAATCCATTGCAATTGTAACTTGGTAAACCTTCCATTTTTTTTTGCCGATTTTTTCAGGAAGTGTGTTCAAAGAAGTTGCCTGACGGGTATAATTACTCCATAATCCATGTTTAGCAAAGAATGCTTTTTCTATCTTCTTAAATTTCTGAATCGATTCAGTAGTTACCAGCAATGGTTTTTGTAATACACAACCATTATTGCCTGGCACACCTGATTTTAGAATGGCATCTACTGCATCTTTTCGTGCTTTTTCTTGATCATATCTTTTTCCAAGTTTTGAGTTCCATATTTTAATGGTTACGGAACCGTTAGTTTCAACCGAAACACATTCAACTTGATAGGCGAATTTCTTTTGAGCAAAAACTGGAACTGCTAATATTGTTACCCCAAAAAATAGTAAAATGGTTATTTTCGGGTTTATATAATCATGAAAAAGCGAGTGCATATCAAATGTTTTTTAAGATTGATAATTTTGAATAGGAAAGGGTAAAATGATTTAAATCCATATGATTTGAATAGTTCTTTGTAAAATATTTAAACTGTTTTTCTAGCAATTCTTTAACTCAGAATGGAATTTTAAGGGCATTGAAAAGTTAAATCGGTCTTCAAATCAAACTCTGTTTTAAAAAAATGATATTTCATTTAATCACAAGGAGAGTTTGAATAGTCCAATACCTTGCTTCCACTTACGCCTTCACCCGTATCCCAATTAACATATTGCACAAAATACTTTCTATTGCCCACTTTTTGGATAGAGGTTACGTCGTTATTGAGTTGTTTCATTTTATTTATTATAAAATTTTCATCTCTTACGGTGCAATCAATTTCTTGAGAGGTAGTTTGCCCATAGAGATCAGTCCATAAGTTCTCTACTTCGATAAAATTATGATGGAAACTAAAAAAGGGGTTTACGTTGTTTTGATCGGAATACCACAGTATAGAACCGTTATCCGCATATCGAGAATTATCCCGAATGAAAAAACTATATAACACCTTCCCATTTAAAGTAGTTTGGGATTCACTTAAAACATTATATTCTGATTTTACCATTTCTTTCAACTCCTGAAATGATAAACTCTTGGGTTTTATTATTGGATTGTGCTTTACTCTTTGGATAAAATAGACCTGATTGTCTTTGTAAAGTACTTTGACTCGAATAGGGACAAAATCAAATTCCAGTGCCTTATCAGGTGGGGATTCATTTTTGATCAGATCACTGTATTCACCATTCGAAAACTCATCAAATGTCACTTTTTCGAAAATATTTAACATCTCGAAATTCGTGGTACTGGAGGATACACCCATCTCAATTTCACTAGCCAGTAATGGGTCATTTATTTTTAAACTAAGAAGTTTTTCTTTACCTGTGCGCAAATCGGTGACCTTCAACTCCCAATCTCCAAAATAAAGTTCAATAGAACGAAACTCGAAAATTTCCTTTCTAAAATCATGGGGTTTCAACACATCATTGGTCCAATCATTACTTTCTTTGCGTTCTTCTTTTATTGAACTAGTATTGATTTCATCAATAAAACTTCGGTCCTTTTCATTGGAAAAATTCTTTTGTATTAAGTTCTCGTAAAAATCAACATTGGAAATTTCCGCTACTAATTCATTGCTCTTTATGGTTTTAGGAATACTGTCATCCGAAGGGGCTACCAAAGACGATTTTATGTTAAAAGAAAATAAATCCCTAGTATATGGAAGGTGAGTCACTTTATCTATGATAAAATAGTAAATAGAGTCGTTCGACTTCATAATCTGACCCTTTTTGAAAATGTATTGTCCCGAACATTCACCACAATTCATTAATTCTATTTCATTCTCGACCGTATCAAAAAAAGCTTCTTTCAGTAAAGTGACCGGGGCATCATCATTTTTGGAAGAACAAGCTCCTAAAAAAGACGCTGCAAGCAAAGTGGGCAGCAAAAATTTGATAAGCCTAAATTTAAGATTGATTCTCCTTTTGCACTGGCCGTCATAAGTAGGTTTACAATCCAAGTTTTTCATGAAAATTCATTTCTAAGTTGATTAAAGTTTGTTTTTTTAACATTTAAAGTTCACTGCTATCGAATCCATAACCCGAATGTAGCCGTCCCCACAATCTCCTTCTGGACAAACTTCAGATCTCAACTCACTTTCCATTATAAAAAATATAAAGAGTGAAAAGGGAAATAAGGAAAACAGGGCCAATCGAAAAGTTTTATGCACTCGGATGAATTTAGGATATAGATTCACATTTAAAATTAAAGGAATGTTCCCTTTCCTCTAGAAAAATTAGTGGAATACAGTGTAATCCAGTATTTTTTTATCGAGTATTCTTACATTTGAACGATTATTTTTTGAATTTCCATGAGCCTTATTCTTGGATTGCTGTCCGCCATCAACCTACTTATCGCAGAGCCCGAACTGCCGAAAGATTCCTATGTGGCCTTTGTCTCCAATGGCGACTATCATATTCTCGGGAAAGATTCCCTGTACACCAGCTCAGATGGCACCTACTGGAATTCCAGGAAACATCGTTTTCGAATCAATCCCCATGAACTGGTTGCACTGAACAAGGGTGACACCACCTATCTCGTAGGCCGTGGCGGTGGTACCGTCCATAGGTTCGTCAACGATACCGTGGAGCGCATCGACCGCTCCTTTCCATGGCGGAGCAGATACTATTCCCATTTGTTTGTGCGAAAGGACCAGATCATGTCCTTTGCAGGTACGGGGCTGTTCGCCGAAAAGAACAACTTTATCTATTATGACGAACGAAAGAGGGAATGGTTCGAATACTATGCCATGAACCCAGAAGAGATTCCGCATGTTGCTGACCCTGTTGGCACATACGATGATGACGATGACAACTATACCTTCACTTTGGGACGGGCACAACGCTACAAAGGTGAGGTCTTTTATCAGCAGAACAGCAACATCTATGTCTTTGACTTTAAAGACCGCACCTGGAAAAACATCGGGAAGCTCCCCGAGGAAGTCTTCATCCCACTTTACCGAAAGGTCATGGAATATGATAAGCCCTTGGTGCACACTAATAACACACTACTGGAATTCCGTTTCGATGAGCAACGGATCCTACAGTACGATCATGGACCGATATTGCCCATCCTTGAGAATGCACAAAGCATCCTATACAACCAAGCGAAGGGCAGCTTTCTGGTGCTTGCCTCATATGGTTTCAACGTAAGGCCAAAGGTCATCGCGGAAACCGACCTTGTTGGCGGCGCATATACGGAAATCCCCTTGCAGATGAACGACACCTTCCCATGGGCCTATTCACTTATCGGGTTGTTGTCCATAGGCCTGGGCATCTATTTTTACGCCAGAAGAAAGAGGAACAGAACGATTGTCTTTAAAGACATACTCGGCCACTTGGAGGACACATTGCCCAGTGAAGATCTTAAAGTGCTCCAAAGCATTGTGGAAAAACACCCCCAGCCCATCACCTATCCAGAACTATTGGAGGATTACGATGGCTCCCTTTCCTATGAGTCCAGGGTCAAAAAGCTCAGGGAGTCCCTGAAAAACATTAATCAAAAGGCCATGGAATTCAATGGCGGGAACAAACTGCTCAGGGAAGGCAAAAGCCAAAATGACAAACGCATCAAACAAATAGGGATAGACCTCTGATATTGTAACCGAAGGCTCCAGAAATTATCATTATATCTGGACCCTTTTATTTCTGATTACATCCTCTATGGCCAACAACTCTTCATCCCCTAGCTCCCCCCTAAACTCCTTTGGGACGATGAACGCTATTTGGTCATCATAGTTTTCCGTATCCAACCAAACATTTGGGCTGTCATCGATGATATGGATTGTTCTATATTCTTTGGCCCAGTTTGGTCTAAAACGCTTATAAAACCTATCATTTTCACTCAAGCAATCGTTTCGTGACAGTAGTGCCTTAACATCAATATGCAGTTCAGAACAGATTCGGTCCGCATAATCCTCCTTGGCAGTGGTATAAACAATAATGGCCTCGTAAGTTTCATTCAAGAAGTCGATAAACTTGTCGACGTAGGGACGTTTATAGACTTTTAGGTACTCACTATACGCAAACAGCAGTTCCACTTGTTCTGAAGGTGCATAAGAACCATAGATCAAAGTATGGTCCAGATCCAGCAAACATAAATTGTTCATACGCTACATCAAATCATTAATAAATTGGATAATTTGGATACAAGTTGTGGCACTACTCCCCTACATCAAAATAGGCATTGAGAAAACCGACGATCACCGTAGGCCATATCAATAAAATAACCAAAACCTCAAAAGGTTTGGAAAGCTCCCTGTTGGATACATAAAAAAGAACGTTGGCCAAAAAGGTTATAAAAAATCCTATCGAAAGATATATTGCAATGAATGATATCATATTCGCTATTCTGTCAGTTCTTTTAGGTGTTCAAAGATCATCACCATGGCCAACGTATCCAATTCGCAATATTTCAACAAAGCTGACTTTAGTTTTCCGCGTTCCATCTCACCCATATCGGTGTATTGGGTCAAGCCATAAGCAGTGAGGGCCGCTCCACCGTTGTTGACCTCCTCTATATCGCTCTTACGCTCAAAATTCTCATCCCAATCCTCAAAAGGCTTGTCCAGTTTCTTATAAGGATCCACTACCGCTCCCTCTTCAATATCTAACCAGATATGATCTATGGGAAAGTTACTGGTCGTCATATTGATATCTGCAATTTTACGGGCGTATTTCTCCCTGATGCGTGGCGATGTCCTAAAAATAGCGGGCAGCACATCTTTTATGGAGTTACTGCCCTTGGTGTATGCATTATAATAATAGGCCTTGATGACTTCACATAAATCCACCATACCGCGGGTTGGTTTCCAAAGCTCACCCATATAATTCCTATCCTTGGGAGGACTTGTCAAAGATTTGATGAAGTTGATGAGCTGTTCCCTATCCGGTTCACTGGATCCTTCCAATTGTGCCTTGACCTGGTTCAATGTGGAATTCTCGTAAGGGGAGTATTGGAACACAGTACCATCATTATGGCTCAATGCGCTTTTCAGGGCCCTTACAAATTCAAAATTGGGAAAGACACCGGGTTCCACATTGATATATTGGTTTGCGTGTTCAACAAAGCCATTCTCATGATAGATATGGTGCGAAAACTGAAACACCACTTTTTCATAGGGCGACTGTCCCTTATGGAATGGCAGGGCAACAGTTGACGCCTCAAAATCAATGAAATTGAGCGGGAACTTCCAAGATTCCATTTCCGCTTTTAGTTCATTTCTCAATAGTTTATAGGGCAAAGCCGTGTCCTGTAAGGCCATTTCCTTTTGAAGGACTTGACGTTCGTAAAGGGTCCATCCGTTAAGTACTTGCTTGGAGTCACTTTTGGGCATCAATCGCGAGTCATCGATATCCTGCAATTTTAAAATACCCAGTTCATTGAACATCTTGAGTTTGGTATGGTGCAATTTGGTAATCTCAAAAACCGTGGCATCTTCAAAATCGGCTTCATTCCAGTTCATTTGTTTACCGAAACATTCCTTAAAACCCGATTTTTTGTCCTTTGTGCTCTCATCCGTTCTGAACTCACATTTTTTACATTCACCAAAGTTGAGGTCATGACCAATGTAGCGGTCCTCACTGTAAGCTTTGGCTAACACCGCTATTGAATCCTCAAAGGCAAAGTCCTTTAAAATCCTATGCTTTCCAGACTCTATTCCAGCTACAAGATCAGAAACGGGCACCAGTGACAGCACGGATTGCTCTGGCAATTTCAGGGTTGCAACCTGTTCGGTTATGGTTTCAATGCCCGTACGGTTTTCTTTGTTTTTTTTGATACGGAACATTTGGTTGAGCCGATCCACCTGTGCCGTTTTATCTTGGTCTGCCAACATTAAATACGGGCTCACTTTATAAGATGGCCTTGCTTTTTCGATCACGTATTTCTGGAAGGCAACGTCAAAGAGGTAAAAATTCCAGTTGGAATTGAATTTTACATCCTTCTTGTCATGTCCTTTTTTGAAAGATTTGGCCTTGACCTCTATCAAATTGATTTGGTCGCCTTTTTTCTCCAGGATATCAACACGGATAAATAAGTTGTTGTACTTGAAGGCCGCTTCAAAAATGACCACGTTGTCCTGTTCCAGATATGTATTGGTTTCCGCTACCTTGGCATCATAATCATACCTATCACCAGGCGTATCGTTAATTAAAACCCCATCAGGGTAGTGCAATCGGGCCAGCTCCTCCACTTGAAACCCACCAGATGCAAGGGCCTCCAAAAAGGGATTGTCGTCCTTTTGGTTGGCATATGCCTCCTTTTTGGTGTAATAGAGTTTGTTGGGGCATTCCAGCCCTAATTTGTAACGGGATTTGGTGAGGTAGCGCATAAAAATTAATGTATCGGGAAAACAATAATGAGCAGTTCATTTATTAATCGAAATGATCTTAACAAAAATCAGAATCAGTAGTTATTGAGTTTTATTTATTTACTCCTATATCCATTTGAAACAAAATCTATCTGATATATTTAATAATAATCAAAGTTAAAAGTCGATGTCTATCACCTTTATGACCAGTCTAAACTAAAGATTCCAATCCGTTGTTTCATCACACCCTAGGTATAGGGCATGAATATCTATTTTATTTTTCGCTTGTTTATCTACTTGTTCGTAATAGTTCTTTTTTTACAAAAAAGGTCTGTGGCACCGTACAGTCGTATTAAATTAAAAGTGGTTCACTCTCGTCCGTCGCTCCCATATCTCCGAAGGATTACCTCTTGCCAACGTTATTTTTTTCGAAGTATTCCAAGAATCCGGAAGCAATGATACCCGTAGGGATTGCAAAGAGACCAATACCTAAAACAGCAATAATTCCACCCAATATTTTTCCTAATCCTGTAATGGGATAAATATCTCCATATCCTACTGTCGTAAGTGTTGCCACACCCCACCACATTGTTTTAATAATGCTCGAAAATGATTCCGGTTGCGCCTGGTTTTCAACATAATACATTAACGCACTGACTATATAAAGTATAAAGAAAATCAAAAAAAACTTACAGTAAGCAATTCTTTTCTATCTTTCATAACTATTCGTACAATGTTGATGGCCCTGTTATATCGCGCGAGCTTAAAAATACGGGCTATTCGAAATAGCCTAAATATCCTTAAATAACGTAAATCAACCGGCAATAAAGTAAGATAGAATGGGATTAGAGCCATTAAATCAATCAACATTGAAGATGAGAGAATATGAGATAAAAAACTCCTATCGGTCTGACGATTGTAAGCAATTAAACGCATTATATACTCAACGGTAAAAATTATTGTCAAAAGAATTTCAACAACACGGAAAAAACTCCGGTGAGCCTTATAGAAATCCTTTTCGGTTTCCAATGTCAAATGAACTATGGCAATAACTATGCTAACAGTGATTAATCGATCCAAAAAGAGGGAAATCTTATGATTTCCATCAACCTTCACAATTTCTCTAATTTGTTTTATCATATCGTAGGATGGTGATATTTAATTTATAATTGATTTTCATCTATAAAACTTCTCCGGAAACGATTGCCTCCATCACTTAATTATGTTGATTGCATCAATCCCAATATATCATATTTCATTTCAATTTATTTCTTTAAACTGAGCAGGGACAAACAAAAACTATGTTTTTTCACTTTAAACATTGAAAACTAAAATTTTATAATTGTGGTTTAGATAAAATAATTTCGAAGTGCTATTGAGTTTTTATTCTTAAAAAGGAGAATTTAATCTTGGTTTATTTTTCTTAAACTTTGTGTAATATCAGTACCGCTTTTATGGTCCAACACTTGTCTAGTCATCGACAACACCCAACCATTTTGTAGTCTATTTTTTTTGGCATACTCCAGCACCGTTTCTTTTGGATATAGCATCGCCTTTAATACCTTACCTACATTATCAAATAAAACCACTGCCAAAAAATCAAAGTCCCAGGATCTGATAATTCCCAACTGAGTATTCAATGTTTTTGAAGTTCTGCGGCTTTTAACCTGGTAAAACAAATCATTCACTATAATATCAGCACTATGAGTTGAGGGTTTCAACAAATCCCCTCTTAAGTGAGCATTGATAAGATACTCGGCATACTCTCCCGTTAAATTGGAGGTCCTGCCGAGCTCAACTTTAAGTTGTTCGTGCAAAAAATTATATTTTTTCCATAAAGTTGCTATTCCATTGGTCTCCATTCTTATTGTAAATTTGGTCCTATCGCATGTCACAGAAATTACTTTTGTTTAGCAACAAAAGATCCGGTTAAACGATTTTTTCTATTGGGCTATTTTCATCCCTTCTTTTTTTGCGATTGAAATGATGTTTCCAATGTTATCTTTACCCCATTGGGTTGAAACAGCGATATCGCAATCGGATAGCCGGATTTTATCATTTTTTGATTTAACCGCATGCCGTATGTCAAGTTTACCTTTGGAATTTTTCCGCTTCGACACTGCCGAATATCCTATAATAACATGATTCAAATCACAAGTTTATCTATTAAATATATTGCTTCACTCATTCAGAGGTTAAACAAATCGCATCTTTTTATAAGAGAAGACTTTAGAAATAATTAGGGCATTTTTATAGATGGATTTAATTGATTATCAAAAGTTCAATGAATATAGTTTGCTAAGTCTGACAATAGTTTCCTATACTTCTCCTGACCCAGCTCCTGATATAAGATTGGTTCCAAAATCAAATCCTTGTTCTTATTTATGTAAAAGGATTCCTCATTATTGATTTGATAATTACGCTTTAACTCCTCGTATACGCTTTTTACCAGTCCAGAATTTTTCTTTAAGAAGACCTTAACTCCTGAATACTTTTTAGAGGGGTTCCATGTGTAAAACATTTGATTTTTTCCTTTGCCCCCTTTTGAGTCATCATAAAAGCCACATCCGCTTTTTGCCAATGACACTCTTTGATTAGGATTGTTTTGTGCTTTATTGGTAAGTACATTCCATAATGAATTCCAATTATCAATTGCTATATCATCAAATCCTTCTTCACTGAGTTGTTGTATCTTATTCTCTATTCCATTAAAGATAGTCTTATTGCCTATTTTTAACACTGTTTGTTTTGTATTGAGGTCATCATCTACATTTGTGATAGCTGCAAAAGTCAATGCTTGTTCCAATTCATCCTCCAAAGACCCTTGATATTTATCCCTTAACAAGTTTAGAAATTCCAATAACGAAAAGGCTTTTGCTTTTAAATATGGGTCTTTTTGACAGGCACCCCAAACCACTTGCTCCCACTCCTCGTCAATAAGTTCGGATTCTCCAAACTTTTCTAAATTTTTCTGAAGTTCATCCCATTCAATGCCGTATTTATTTGCAAAACCCTTATCCCAGGCAAGGAAATTAGGTTTCTGAGTCACAAGCCTGAAAATCTTAGGATACGAAATCTGTATGCCCAATATTGCAAACAGCATGAATTCATCATATTGACCATCCAACTCTTCCGAATCCAAATCACGGAGA
Source organism: Flagellimonas marinaquae (assembly GCF_003992675.1). Classification (GTDB taxonomy): domain Bacteria; phylum Bacteroidota; class Bacteroidia; order Flavobacteriales; family Flavobacteriaceae; genus Flagellimonas; species Flagellimonas marinaquae. The sequence continues at coordinate 8,358 of NZ_RZMZ01000016.1, read as the reverse complement.
TGATTGATCAAACTAAAGGAGTTGAGATACCTCTTTAAACTTCTAGGGTTGAAACCTATGCTATAGCGTACAGCCTTTGTATATAGTTCCTTATCCTCATCCTTTACATTGATGCCCAAGGATTTCAATTTTTCGACCAAGAAATTTTCGATGTCATAAGTACCCGTTGGCATAGAAAAGGGCACCTGAATGATCTTATCAAAAAAGGAACGGAACTCTCTTTCATTCTCTTCTGTCTTCTTGCCAAACTTGCTCTCCAGCCCCTTAACAACAACATCATAGTCAATAGCGAGAACAAAAACGCAATTGGGAATATCAAAAATATTTTTAAGTGCTTCCAAAATTTCAACGGCATCACTTGGGGGAATTCTATCCAAATCATCCACAAAAAACACAACCTTCTTTATCGGGTTGTCTCCCTCGATGAGCTCACCTATCAATTCCGTTATCAAGGCCTTGATTTTTGCAATTTCCACCATGTTCTCCTCTTTTGCTGAAACAGAGGCAGCAGCATCCTTAAAATCCAAACCTGTTTTATTTACCACCACCTGATTGGCAAGGTTCCCGAGGAATTTAGCAGCTTTACCAAATTTTTCCTTGGTATCATCCTTTAAAGTCGAAACACCTCTTTCCGTACAGGAATCCTTGAGTTTTTCAAGCATGCCCCGAAGTACACCAGGCGTTGTCTCATGGGAACCTTTGAACATACTGTACTCCCAAGTATTGACCCAGGAACTTGCTATGTCCTTTTTGTTGAAATCTTCAAGTAATAATGACATGAGCGACGTTTTACCCGTACCCCATTCACCTTGCAAGCCAATAGTGATGGGTGTGTCACTTTGCGCTATGAAACTCGATAATGCTTCACTGTATTTTTGGACCTTTAATAAATCTTCTGAAAGACCAATGATAGGTTTATCTGTAATGGAACTCATATAGTATTTATTTTAAATTTCAAGATTTGCTGACATGATTTTTTCATAACTCAGAATAACTCAAATTCAATTCCGAGGTTGACTGTACTGTCCTGTCTCAACACATCGATGTAAGGAGTGGAATGAAACCTAAATGTCCAGTCAATAAAAACGTCGAATTTCTGTATCGAATAATATAGTCTTGGCTCCAGAAATACCCGATAATCCCTGGTATATGATGTATTGATTTGCCAATAAAGTGAAAGGTTGCCTGAGAATTTTTCCGAAAAACCATATTTTATAAAAGTACTTACACTATACCTCCAGTTGTTCACTTGTTGCACTGTGTTCAAATTCGCATCGTACAATTCGTCCTCAAAAAACAGACCCAATGACAAATCCCAATAATTATCTTCTTTTTGGAATACCCTATGCCGATATCCTCCGCCTGTTATATAACGGTGATTCATTCTAAGGGATTTGATATTTTGTCCTTGAACAAATGCAAAGATGGAATGTTGACCCAATCTATAATTGTATCTTAACTGTCCTGTGAAATCCGAAGAAATTTGTATTCCATTCTGCTCAATATAATCGTAATTGAAAATAAGTCTTAATAGATTTTTGTCAAGTGACTTGGAAATTTGTTGTGCCGTACTGAATTGAATCAGATCAATGTTGCCAAAATTCATATCTCCCCTTATATTCATGTGATATGAAAATTTGTCATCCAGGGCTGACATCATATTTTCAGTATTGATAATGGTCTGGGTATATCCCATATACCCAAATTCCATTAAAATAATAACGCAAAGTCTCCTGAAAGTGATGCTTATCATTTAATTACGATTTTGCAAATCTTGAAATTTGAAAATAATGGACAGGCATCGGGACAAACCATTGATAGCTCAATTCTTGGTTTCTCATTTTGATACTGTTTTTATTGAAAGTCTTCTATTTAAAAAAGGCATATGTTTCAGGTTACATGTTATCGGAATATGATTCTCCCGGTTCATCATACTTTATGAAAGTCCAAGGGAACCCGGTCCACCAAAAATGGTTAGGATAATAGCAATGGGAATTGAAATCAACAATGATTTAAATATGACAGAAACAATCTTAATAATCCCTACGTTGGAAGGTCTTGTTCCCTCCTTGAATCTTTTATCCTTGACAACCATCACACTACTTACCCATACAACACTAATACCAACGGCTGCATATTGGTAATTATCCAAAAAACGAGTGAGGATTTCTTCCATATTTATTTTTTGCTACTATCCATTTTATCCTTGAACAATTCCATCAACCTACGCTTCTCTATTTGATAGTACTCAGCATAGGAATAATAATTTGAACTTCGGTTAAGACCATCGGACCATCCTTTGGCGGTTGTGTAATCATTATTCACTTGAAAAGGGCTCGGTGCTGATGAGGGATGTACTATTTTGGGAATCTTGATGGCCGCCGAATCCATCTGGCCCATGTGGATATGGACCTCTATTTCAGAAATAATGCTCCGTAACCTTACATCCAGTTCAGCATCCTCGTTCTTCGAACCGTCCTTGGTTCCACACCCGACCAACATAACCAGTCCTACATATAACATTGTAAAGAGTCGTACTGGTTTCATGATGTAATTCATGATTCTATAGTTTTCCTTTTGCATAATCAAACTTTCTCAGATAAGCGTAAAAGATCACTATATAATTCGCTTTCTAGGGTGCCCAAATCAACCCTGACCTTTGCTATGGCCATATACCTGTCCAGTTCAAATTTGATTTGTAATCTGTCAAGGGATTTTGGTTTTTGGGAAATTCCATCAACCAAGTGATTCCCGACCGAATTGATCACATCGCCTCCAGGTATAAATTTAGTTGACGTTTTCAAGGCCTTTTTACCCGCCTTAGCTCCCATCCTGGTAACCCATCCCAGTTTCTTCTCCTCTTCCTTTACAATTTCCGCTGCCTTACCGAATAAATCTGTTGACTTTCTCAACATTTTTTTATGATTTGCATCGCTTTTCTTTAATGGAAATTCTTCGACTATGCCCTCATAGGTTCCTATCTCCAATCTTGAGATCCAATTACGAATCCTGAGTACCAACTCATCGTTCGAAATTTCAAAATCACATTTGTCCTCCACAAGGCATCCCAATTGCAAAAGGTAAAAATCAATTTCATCCACATTGTCTTCCTTGGTACACATTCTTTTGATCAATCGAAGCTCCTCAGTGGTAATAACCCCGTCGGAAGCCGCCATATCTATCATGGACTTAATTTTTTCTGTCATTTTAAAAGTTTTACATAAATTTTATTTTTCTAGCATCTTTATTAGCTATTTCAGCAATACCAAAGTTGTACAATCGCTTGGCCTGGCTTTTGAACAAACATTTGGCAATTACATTGCCACCATATACCTTAAAGTAAAGGTCCGCACCTATCAAATGGGCATCTAGATGGATGTTTCTAATATTTTTAAACGGAATGATTTCTCTATCCACTCCGATTAAATATTTATTGCGTTTAGATACTTCGATGATTTGGGATTCTGTATCAATTCTTATGCGCCAAGGGGTGATAATATCCATAAATGATTCTCCAAAAAACAAGCTGCTTAACCAGAATGACCTAGCTGATAAATTTGAAATTTGTGTCATTTTTTTGTGTTGTTAAGATTTTTCGAAAACTACCTTAGCCTTCTCATGGACTCCCTTGCTCTTTTCATTTCCTCTCGATATTTCGAAATACGTCCTCTATGGTGTTCCATTTTTGTTTTCAACGATTCGATTTTCCGAGCATAGGACTCCCATTCCTTCGATTTTCGAGCACGGATAGCTTGCCTATTCGAAGCCGAAGCCGCATTTTTTATGAGGAGGCGGTAACGGTCAGCGTCCCTACTCTTGCTCAATCTCAATTTGGAAATACGTTCCCTTATCAGGGATATCTTTATTTTTTCCTTTTCAATTCCGCGCTTTTTTAGCTCAATGGCACGTTTGTAAGTTTCTTTGCCCATATTTAGAAAGTATATTGGAGACTTATGGTCATAAATCCCCAATATACCTGCATTTATTTACCGGATGCGGACAAACTAATGTCGTTCTTTGCCAATGAGGAGTCATCTGGGGTAGCCACTTGAACTTTGATTCCAAATTTTTCAAAAACCCTTTCTTCGAAGGTACTCACGTGCATATTACCACTTACCTCGAAATCCCCTCCTTTGGAATCTCCTTTTCTAATAGATGCCAAAGTGGCGTCATCATCCGCAAAGGCTTTTCCGTTATAGACCCGAAGTGTAGATCCGTAAGCATTTTTAAAGTCTTCCTTTAAAGACTTTACTTTCATTCTCCCAGAAATTTTAAAATCTGCCATAATTTTACTTTTAATTAAAAATTTAGTTGCTATATCAACTGTAATGATTGCATGATATGTTGCAAATCTTACGTCTTATTATTTTCGATAGTACCTTGACCTAATGCCACAAGAAAGAAATTCGAAATGAGGTTGAGGATAATGGATTAATACCGCCTCTTTACGAAATCAACTTTGGTAGATTAGTTCAGGGATACCTAAAATGCTTTTTTGTCCGTATGGTTATAATGTTCACCAATTTCATAAACATATATCCTATGGAAAGGGATATAGTCCACTCCAGTATGGTGAACACAGTATCATCCAGCACCACTTTTGATGCATATAGACCCCATAAATTGCTCCAACCCCTGACCTCAAAAAAAGATAGCATCAGATTGGAGGTAATTGCACCCACAATGAAACCTAACAATGAATTGAAAAGCTCATTGATGATATATAAAGCAGCTCTTTTAACCATAATATCACAGTCGTTTTTTGTGCTAATCCCCCCTAGATGCATCTCCAAGTGAAATATTATCGTCAACCAGCTTCTTCGCCTCTTTATCCTTAATCTGGACCTTTACACCATATGTGGTTTGAAACGCCTTCTCCACATCCTTGACTTTCATGCTGGCCCGTATTTTAATCTCTGCATCACTTTTAACTTGGATTGCCGAAGAGGTCTTTTTGTTCAATCCTGCGAGTGTCAAATTGTCTTCGGCTATCAGGTTGCCTTTATAAAACACCAATGACAGTCCAAAAGCCTTTTTGAAGTCATTTGAAATAGTTTTCAGCTTTTTATTGGGGGCAATCGTAAATTCCGCCTTGTTGAAATGATCTTTAAAAGTGTTAAGTATTCCCATTTTTTAGATTTAAATAATTAATTTTCTGTTACAAGTAAGCATCCCGACCGAATAAATAAATTGGAGCTTCGAGATTACTGAATCTATGCAGTTTTAAGGTTGTCCAATCTAAAACAAAAAATATATCAACCATTGAATTTTTAGTGGAATACAGTGTATTCCAGTATTTTTTAATTTTTCCTTACCCATCGCATATAGGTTTCAGGATAGATTATCGGTGAGCTGTAGCCTCTCGGTTTGGCCTGCTTAATGCTTTTATGGATGTACCTATCCCGTATATCTTTAAAAGCAACCCTCCCATTGAAACCAAAACCGATATAAGGTTTTCCGTTTCGGTCCGTTCTTTCTTTCTCATACCATTCCTCGACTTCGAAAACCTCTCGTATCAATCCACGGTGCTCGCTCAGAACATACCGGTAATTTTTGGGCCGCCAGTCTGCCATTTTCCAAATTTCCTTGGTCGCCAAATAAATGGAATCCACTCCATCACCCCGATTGTAGTTTTTATTGATATTGATAATGATGCAGTCCTCTCCGATCCGGGTCACAGGAGCTGCATTGTACAGAGCAATAATCTCGTCCGAGGTCATCAGCCCCTTTTCTATGGAATTAATGCCGCCCTGTATATTGCCTCGGGTAAACTTGTTAAAGGAGGGAATAAATCTAAAGGTGTCTATTAAGCTTGCCTCTATCGCAAAGGCAGTGGTTTCATTCAATCCATGCCTAACGATGACATGCTTTACATTCTTGGGGCCGATACGTTGTATCTCATCATATTTGAGGCTTTCGTTCTCCTCGTCGATTTCCTGATGGATATGCGCGAATATACGGTCATCCTTGCCTTTGCCGACATAGAAGGGTTCATCCGTTTCGGGATGTATCAGCAAGTAAACGTAATACTTGAGCTGCGATTTGGTTTTTTCGTCGAACATAGCATATTAACCAGGTTGTACTTCATCATAGGTTAAATTCGTTTGGGGATTTTAAAACTATTGCATTTTAATTTCAAATTGTGTTCATTTGCTGTTCACTTTTCTTACAATTATGGCATATCTCTTCTTAAGTGTACTGTCCTTTGCCATCAACAATGTATTATGGGCCAAGTTTGCGCCCGGTCAGTCCCCACTCTCGCTCATTGGAAAAAGGGCCATCTTTACTTCCCTTTTTATGGGGTTGATTCTATTTCTAGCAGCAACCATCAGTATAAAATTCACCTTGAGCTTATCCGATATCCCACTTTTGTTCTTGATCGGCCTCCCTGGCTTTATGGGGCTCTATTTTTTGGTACAAGGGTTCAAAAATGGAAACATCCTCCAATTCTCTATATACAGTTTGCTCTTCACCTGTGTTGTAGGGGCAATTGGCGAGCAATCGGGCCGAGTGGATATCTTGGGGCGGGCGGTCCCCTTCATTTTAGTTGTCCTTGGCTATCTGCACTTCACCTTGTTTCAGTTTAGGAACACCTCAAAGATATCTATGGTGATACGACCGCATCTCTATTTTTTGGCCGCACATCTTTTTTTAGGGATTACCCTGTTCCTACAATGGCATTATTTGACGTATGTTTCAGGTATTGTATTGGGGCTTTCCCAAGAAATCGTGGTTATGGCCATGGCTTTTGCACTGGTATCGTTCCATCCTAAAAACGCTCCCAAGTCCCCGCCCCTTTCATGGTATTATTATGGGATATTGGCATTGCCCATCAGTATTGCCGTTCTGTTGGGATTGGAAGGACTGCGCTCCACACATCCCTTCCACTCCGCAATGATAGGCCTGTTGACACCGATTACCACCGTGCTCCTCGGCCATATCTGGGGATTGGAAAGGGCAAATGCCAAAGCCCTTCATGGACTGGTCATCATGAGCATAGGATTGTTATTTTTTTATGTATGGCCCACCTAAGAACAATTTTTTGACATGGAAAGATACCATTCCAGACTTCGCAACGATATTGAAAAAAAAGTAGGCTTCAAAATCCTGACCACCACCGATGCAAGGGCATTGTCGGACCTGTTGTTGGCCCAAGGGAACCTATCCCTTAGTCTAAGCACTTTACGTAGATTTTGGGGCTTGATTTCTTCCCGTCGGCCCAATGCCCATACATTGGACGAACTAGCCCGTTTTTTGGGATATCTCTCGTTTTCCGATTATGTCAGATCAAAAAACAAAAACCACCAATGGTTCAACGATGCCGAGATGCAGCGCCTCAAACATAAGTCCCGGTTGGAACCGGGAGATTTTGCGTTTTTGGTCCAACAATACAAACAATATAATTCGGTCTATTATGTTTCAAGTCTTTTTGAACATGCGGTGTACCTCGAAAACTGGGACAATGCAAAGGACCTTTTTGAGCCTCTTAATATCCCCTTCTTAAAAGCGAATGTGGACGTGACCGAATATACGGCCAAAATGGCCTATTTGGTCTTCCAGTTCATTAACCAAGTCCCCGAGACCTTTTTTGAAGGGATTCGCAAAAACTTGGTTTCCTGTAAAGAGTTTAGGTACTATTGCATTTATATCTATGTCGATATCATCAACCTCAACCACCGGTATGGAAAAATAATAAAGACCGCCCAATCATTAGATATCGATTTTGAGGAACAGCTTTTCCTTGATCTGATCCATGGACTGAAACAATATCTGAACACAGGGACGGCACCTCCCGTACACCGAGAGGAAAAGGAACTGGACCATCTGCCGGATGTTCTGGTCGGCAGGTATTACGGTTATCGATTGCTTTACGCTAAAATCGAAGGAAACCCTAACGATGAAAACTTCCATTGGCAATGTTTTCTGGACCGAATGGATAACAAGACCGATCTTCGACAATATCTACACGAATTCATACACCACTTGATGTTGGCCAGGGACTTGGAACGCTTGGCATTTATACTGCAAACCTTTTACGAACCCATTTTTGACAAGCACCATTTGCACAGTTATCTGGATATTTTTCTGTTCAACCTCATGGATATTATGGTCAGTTATTGTTCCGGGGAAATCAAAAGGGCACAAATCATTTTCAAGGATTTGAATCTGGAAAGGATCAAATACGGGTCCTACTGTGACTACTATCTTATTTTTTATGCCATCATAGGATACCATTTGGCGGAAACGCAAAAAGAAAAGACCAGACACTTGAACAACTACCGAAATCTCACTGAGCTTTCAAAATTTAGCCTGTTGGACGATGCATACTTAAAACGTTTTTTGATAACGGAATAACCC
>NZ_RZMZ01000015.1:901159-950589 GCF_003992675.1 Flagellimonas marinaquae | reverse complement strand
GCCCAGATCTTCCCCGTACAGGTCACCCCACAAATTTTGCCGCCCTACAGTTTTCGGTTGTCCGACTACGCTACCAGCACCCGTGAAAAGCTTTTTGTGAACCTATTGCTCACCGATGCTATGGAATCCGGTAGACGTGTGCGCTTACGGATGAACGTGGAAGGCCCCGGAATCAGTTTTCGGACGGTGGACTTTGTGGCGGGCGCCGCGCCCATTGTGCTCAATGGTGGGGTCAACCTGCGGTTGTCCAACTTCGACCTTAGGCCCTACTTTGAGCTGAACAATTTGATCGGCATCAGTCCGCAGCAGTACGGGCAGCAGTTGCCCGAAGGGCAGTACCGTTTCTGCTTTGAGGTGTACGACCAGTTTTCGGGCCAGCGCATCTCCAATAATAGCTGCGCCAATATTTATCTACAGCTCAACGACCCGCCCCTGCTCAACGTTCCCTTTCGCGGCGATGTGGTGACGGCACAGCAGCCGCAGAACCTCATTTTCAACTGGACCCCAAGGCACATCAACGCCGCTGGGGTACAGTACGAGTTCACCCTAAAGGAACTGTGGGACACGGGCATGGACCCGCAGGCCAGTTTTTTTGCCGCACCGCCACTGTACCAGACCACCACCTTTGCCAACACGCTGCACTACGGTCCCGCACAGACGCCCCTTTTGGAGGGCAGGACCTACGGCTGGCAGGTACGCGCCTTTGTGAGCGACGGCTTTACGGAGACCTCCCTGTTCCGTAACAGCGGGATGAGCGAGGTGTACCATTTTACCTACCGTGCCGACTGCCACCCGCCCCGCTTTGTGCTGTCGGAAGCGCAGAACGCGCGAACGGTGCGGATTACCTGGCAAATGGGCGAACAGCTGCGCTATCGGATACAGTACCGTAAAAAAGGCTATGGGGACTGGTTCGGGCTGTGGTCGCGGACGAACGAGGCCATTATCCGCAACCTGGAACCGGGCACCGTTTACGAGTTTAGGGTAGGCGGGGACTGTAGCCCCCTCCCGGTCTCCCCCAAAGGGAGAGAAGGTAGTGGAGAAGGAATTTCTTTTTCGCCCATCCACGAGTTTACCACCCCCACCGAGGCCGAGATGGCCTACTACAACTGCGGCATCCCGCCCGAAATTGAGATCGGCAACCAAGAGCCTTTGTTCAACCTTGGGGTGAACGAGGTGTTTACGGCAGGGGATTTTCCGGTAGTGGTCAGGGCAGCAACGGGCAGCAACGGCTATTACACAGGCTGGGGCTATATTATCCTGCCATTTTTGGAAAGCATCAAGGAAGTGTTGGATGTGGCCAACGTGGTAAGTGGAGGGCAAGTGAACTTGGGCAAATTCAGCCGAATACGTGTGGAGTTCGAGAACATCAAGATCAACACTGATTACCAATTGGTGGAGGGCATGGTGGAGACGAGCTATGACGCGGAGTGGTCTGGGATTGTGGATGTGGATCAGGCGATTGCGGATATAGAAATGACTTTTGCCCAATTGGTTGAGTTGCTATCAAACATTGGCATTGATAGTGCCACACGAGAGAACATCAAAACGTTGACCGAAATGCTGGTGCAACAAGCTCAAGAAGAACTTCCACAACCCATCGCCGAAAAACTACAGTCAGCCACTGAAAAAATGAACGCTGCCAAGGAGCAGTATGATTCAGCGATTGCCAATGGAAATCAAGAATTGGCCGATCAAGCAAAAAATGATTTTAAAGCTGCACAGAACGAACTTAAAGATGCAGAGAAGGAAAGGGACGATTTCTTAAAGGCGTATGCTTCTATCATCAAGGATGCTTTAAAGGAAATTGTGCGCGAAAGTGACGATAATTTGAACAATGGATTGAATCAATTTGGTGAAGAAAGCATTGTGGTAACCGAAACAGGCGAAACTATGGAGTTGAACGCTTCCAGGTTGGACCAATTAACCAATGTGTTGCAGCCAGTTGCAGCTACCACTAATGAACAGGATTTGCTACAACATTTTGAATATGAACGTTGGCAGATGTTGAGCTATATCTCTACCAATCTGCAAACAGACGAAGGCACCCAAGAACTGGGCAATTTATTGGAGAATGAAGGCGAAAAGTTGGGTGTTTATATCTACAACCGATTGGAAGAGAACGTAAAAAGAAGTGAACTGATTTTTGAAGTTAAAGAAATACTCATTGAAACCATTACAGAAAAAATAGCCCTATCTACCAAACTCTTTTAGAAAATGAAAAACTTAACCTTCTTTGCCCTGTTATGTTGGGGCTTTATATGCCATGCGTCCCCTACACCCAAGGATACCATTTACACCAGTATGGAAACCTTGATGAGGGAAGTAAAAAACACGAAAAAGAAAACGGCCACCTACTATCTCCATCTTGCCACCTCAGATGACAAGGAAGTAAAAGTACGTATAGATTTAAAGCAGATAGATGCTGAAATACCCATATATAAATCCAATGAATTGGACATAAAAAAACTCCTAGCGTTGAAAGAAGAAAGTTTGGAAGCCCCAATGAAAAAGTTTGAGGAGTTCAAAATTAAACTCGCAACTTGGAAGGCCAAAAACAAAGAAGTCGAGGACTTAAAAGAACAAATAAAAACTTTGAAATCTGGAGACAGTCTGGCTTGGGATACCCAGTCAATTGACTCAGTACAGGAAATCGTTGATCAAAAATCAGTTGAACTGGCCAATAATGACAAGGCATATAATGAAGCTTTTAATGAATATGAAAAAATGATTGGGGATGTTTTGGGAAACTTAAAGAATCAGTACACTGAAAGGTTATCCTCTGCCATTGAAGAAGCCTACAACAAACTCGGAAACATCGAAACCGTTTTTTTAAGTGCCCAAGATAGCCCTACTTGGCACGATATACGGATTAACTTGATTAAACTTGATGCCCGACGACAAATGAAAGTAAGCTATACAGCACGAAGCGCAAAAAAGGTCACCGAAAATATTACCGCAGGAAAGTTTTATTACATACTGCATTTTGCAGAGTTTGGTTTGTTTTTTCCTGCCAAAGTGCAGGATGTTATTGATGCTATTAAGCAAAAGGAAATAAAACTAAATCCTTTTCTAACTGGAGAACGCTTCGCCCTAGTCTGTGATGATCAGGACAGAACACAGCATCATATAAATAATGTAATGGATCCTTGGGGTTATGATGTAGAGAAAGAAATTAGACCCAAACCTGGAGATCCATTGGTTGAAATGGAAATCGCAAGTCCTGGTGCAAGTGGTAAGAAAGGAGGAACTTTCGGATGTACACGGAACGGGGAACATAGAAAGTGTGAAAAAGGACTGAAATATCATGGTGGGATGGATATTTATGCAGAACAGGACACGAAACTTTACAGTATGTATGCAGGTACCGTAATTTCTTTATTTGATAAGATAGGTAGAGATGTTTATCATAGTAGTGCAAAAGAAGAGTATCGATATTCGGAAAGCTATGTTGGATCATTAGGAAATGATATTCAAATTCGGTCTGAAATAAATGGGAAAATAGTTGTGATTAGATACTGCCATTTAAATGCAATCAATGTAAAGGTTGGGGATAGCGTAAAACAAGGTGATATTATCGGCATTACTGGAAGGAATGGTAACGCAGGTAAAAAGGGCGGGATGTATGCGAGTAACGAACCTCACTTACACCTACAAATAAGGGTTAACAATAAAACAGAAAATCCTAATGACTATTTAGGGACTAAATTTGATACAAATGGATTACCAATTAACTAAAGATAATATTATGATTAAAAGAATTTTATTTCTCGGTATATTTTTTCAAATTATAACTTTCACCTATTCACAAGAAGACAAAACCAATTACTTGCCATCAGATTATTCATATCCTACTGATAGTATTCTGTTAAAGGAAATTATGCTTAATGGATCTAGGTTCCCAACAACAACTGACGAAGTGATAACACTTTTTGGAAAACCAGATAGAAAAGTAGAATTTGAATCTGATATAGATAGAGGGGCATATTCTTTGAGCTTAAATTATGGCTGCTCATCTTTTGAAGAATGCAAAATAAAGAAGGAGGAAATTACTGGCTTTGGGTTTTTAAGGTTTGAAGACTATCAGAATGGTAGATACCTCTTCAACAACTTTGCTTTCTCCAATACTGCAATAAGATTAACGGTCAAGAATCAAGATATTTTTATCGGAGATGGAGTGGAAAGACTCAAGGAGCTTTTTCCTGAATCCTATAGGTTTTATCAATATAAAATAGATGAAGACATTACAGATAGAGGTTCATATGTTGGAGTTTATATCCTGAATGAATACAAACAATTGATTTTCCAGATTGACGAAAAATCCAAAGAGATATGTAGGATATCAATATTTCCTACAGAATAGAAAAATCATCTAAAGGATTTAGTAATAGAAAACCTCCTCTAGATTATTTTACAGCAATAAATCCATAAATACTTACAATATGAAAAAAGTCTTTGCAATTAGTATCGTAGTCATTACATACAATTTTTGTTTAAGTCAAACAAGCAATAATCAACTAAACCAACAACTAAATGAAATGAAAAATTCTTTCATATTAAATGATATAGATTCTTATGTGAACTATATAGATAGTTTTACCATTGAAAGTATGGGAGGAAAAAACAATGCTATAAAAATCTTTAGAGAAGAATTTGATAAAAAAAGGGATGAAGGTTTTTCTTTTCTTGAAATAGATTACAAAGATCCTTCTAAATTTTTAAAAAGAAATAATGAATTACAGTGTAGTATTACCCAAGAAATGTTGTTAGAGTCACCTGAAGGAAAGATGCTGGTTGAATACTCAATAATTGCAATTTCAATTGATGAGGGAAATAACTGGAAATTCATCGATACTTATGGAAAAAAGAAAGAAATAGTATTGGACGTGTTTTCCAATATTAGCCATGAATTACCGATAATACCGATAAGTAAAACTCCTGTTGACTGAAAAACTACGCCCGCTAGCGCAAACACCTGCACCAAGCTTGTCGAAGCGTCGCGCTGATGTCAAAAACACTGAGCAAGGAGTAAACATAACCATAAATCAATAATAAATGAGCTAAACCCACCAAAATAAAACGCAGCATAACCCCCCAAATCAATTTTCTTCCAAAAATAAGTATGGAAGAAATAAGCATTAACCATTAAAAATTATACTTATGCTACGTAAAAATTATGCAGTACTTCATAGAGAAAAGGGTTGTAATGCTAAAATACAGGCCAAGCTCTATTTTTCAGTACTAATTGTCCTTTTCACGCTTTGTAGTTCATGCAGTAAGGATGATCCGAAATCAGAAGAAGTAATAGTAACGGTCAACACTGTAGATAAGACCTTTACCATAGATGAGAACCCTACGGAAAATCAATTTATTGGTACTGTTCCGGGTACAACAAACCAAGGCGGTGTCACATTTTCCATAATAGAACAAATCCCAGTTGGCGCTTTTCGAATTGATGCTAAAACAGGTCAGCTATATGTGGATAACACTTCCATTTATGATTTTGAAACAAATACCAGTATTACCGGAAAAATAAAAGTAGAAAATGGAAACGTTTCTAAAGAAAGTGCTATTGTTATCACCATAAACGATGTGGACGAAGATATATTCGTTGGTAGTGTTGAGTTAAGAAGTCAAGAAGAAGTAGATGAATTTGGACTTAATAAGTACAGGGAAATTACAGGGGATTTAAGAATAACCAAAGGGGATGATCTTGAAGACCCTATCATTGATTTATCGAGTTTAAATACTTTAGAAACCATAGGTGGGAATTTGGCCATATCTGCAACAAGTACGCTACAAACCCTTGAAGGGTTAAATAACATTGGTAATGTAAACAAGTGTATTATTTTCGATAATCCAAATATTGAGGATATAAGTGCCCTGGAGGGTATCATGGTCACTAGTTTTATTAATGTAAGTTATAACCCCAAAATAACCTCACTAGGTGTTTTTTCAAATATTCAAAGTTTGGAAAGTGGAATTCAAATCACAGAAAACAATTCCATTACGAGCTTACAAGGATTCAATAATTTGATTTCGACAGGAGGGGGTGTAAGGATTGTTCAAAATGAAAATTTGAACAATGTGTTTGATTTGAATTCCCTCACAACAATTGGAGGCTCCCTAGTATTTAACAACAACCCAAATCTTATCAACTTGAATGGTTTGAACAATCTTGAAACAGTTGAAGGTAATGTTTGGTTAATGGATAATGAGCGTCTTTTTGATATTAATGGCCTTCAAAATCTGACATCTTTTAATGGAGAAATGATTATCAATTTTTGTGATGAATTGCAAAATGTGGATGGCCTTAAAGGTATAACTTCAATAGAACTATTACAGATTGTCCATTGTGATTCTATACAAAATTTAGATGGTATAGCCAACCTAACATCCGTGGATGTAGTAAGTATACGGAACAATGATTCTTTGAACGACTTTTGTGGGCTAACAACCCTTATAAATAACAATTTTTCAGGCTCTTATACAGTTGTAGAAAATTTATATAACCCAACTATTGAAGATATTCTCAATGATAATTGTAGTAACGAATAGGTCCGATATGATTTAAACCATCAATATCAAAAACGCAGCATAACCCCCCAAATCAATTTTCTTCCAAAAAGGAGTATGGAAGAAATAAACATTAACCATTAAAAATTTTACTTATGCTACGTAACAAACACCTAATGCTACTATTGGCATTGTGGATTACTACCACACAGGCCCAAGAAAAACTCTGGGAAATCAACCTAAATGAAAAACTTTACAAAGTAGGCTGGATAGAACAGACCAATGATGGTCTGATCTTAGCTGCCGGGGATAAAGGTCTCATGGCTTTGGACAATAACACCGGGGCCGAAGTTTGGTTCAACGAGACGCTCAAAGCAGTGGACAAAAATACCTTATTGCATATTCCAGAACTGCCGATGTTTTATGTGGAATACACTTCCATTTTGGGTAAGCAGCGCGGTGTTCTTATGAACTCCAGCAATGGCGATATTTTATTTGATACAAAGGAAAATGATTACAAAGTAAAAGGGTTTACGGTATATCCGGAACAGGCCATGATCTTGTTCGAGTTGGTTCAGGACAAGATGAGGTATCTCATGAAATTCAGCCTCAGGACTTGGACCGAAGAATGGATGACACCTGTTGGTAAAAACAAAGAAAACTTGTTGCAAAGGGCTTTTGGCGGAGTTTCTTTCATAGACCACGAACCACAATTTGACCAAGATGGGAATATGATCATTGGTATAGATGACGAAATCTATGTGATTGATCCAAAAGATGGAAGTCCATTGTGGAACTATGGTGCAGAAAAAAAGATAAAAGCTCTGGTTTATTCACCGGTCAGCAACAGTATTTATGTCGGTATCAAAAAGTCCAAACGTTTAACCATCCTTGATCCTAAAACAGGAAACGATATTACCCCGGGTAAACTAAAACTAAGGGGATATATGATTGATTTGGTGAAGGATGATGATACCGATAATTTGATTTTGGTGGAAACGGAAGGCTTCAATATCATAGACCCCAAAACAAATGATTTACTATGGAAAAAAAGCTACAAGATGGACCCATTGACCGAGGTTATTCCCAACGGAACCGATTTTATAGCCATTGGCAAGGGAGAAAAATTGGGGCAAATGGAACGGGTAGATGCCGACGGCAAAAAGGTATGGGGCACCAAAACAGTTGGGTACGCTTATTACAATAGCTTGACGGACAAAGGGGTCATCTATATTTCAACGGAACGCTCAAACATCATCGATTACGAAACAGGGAAAGAAGTATGGAAAAAGGATCTAAAGTTTCGTGCTATCCCAGCGGTTACGTTTGATGAAGATGAGAACAAGGTTGTCATTTTTGAAAATGGAAATGCTTATAAATTTGATTTGACAACGGGGGATATGGACCAATTTGCCCAGAATATCGATTTGGAAAAGGTAACCAAAAAAACACCCCTACAGGCCGAATATATAAGGAGCAAAGGATATTTTCTATTTACAGATCAGCATGTTTCCCTTCTGTCCACAGAGGGTAGTTTGATTTACTCTAACCACTACGACCCTCCATCCTCCACAAATGCATTGATTGCTTTGGGAGATTTTGCCGGAAGTGCACTTTTGGGTGTTGATTTGGACATCGGTGGCTCCATTCAAAACATCGCTATGCTTACCGATTTGTCCAACGGCGTATATCGCAATACGCTGGACCAAAATGGAGCAGGACAGCAAACTTCCCTGGTGGCCGGACTTTATGTAGATAATGGCGCTTCCATGCAACCCATCTTAGAAGTAACAAGCACCAGATACTTCAATTCCAAGCAAACTCGCGACCATCATATTTTGGTGACAAAGGTCAAAAGCGAAACAAGTCCTACCAAACATTCCATTTACATGCTGAATAAAGCCACTGGCGAGGTCGAAAAAACCATCGACTTGTTGGATAAAACCCCAAATTACCTTGTTGATGTGGTGGATAACCGTGTATTCATCAATGAAAATAACCAATTGATTTCATCTCATCAGTTCTAATTTTTCTCATGGTGCTTATTGTATATCCCTTAAGGCACGTTCAGAATCTTCCGTGCTTTAAGGGATTTAAGAGATGAAATACAGCTGTTTTTCAAATTCAATCCTACGAATGTCCTGTTACCTTAAAAAATTATGTTGTACCACTTTTGGCGTATTGCTCTTTATGTGTCTCGCATCCGCCCAAACCGTCGATTTGGAAACTTTGGGCAGGGGCAAGGCCTTTCAATTGGGCGGGGGTATTTCCTCCAACGGCGTTTTTTACAATGCCAACCTAGAAAGTGCCCGTGAACCATTTACCTATTTTCTTCAAGGTAATTTGAATCTGTCCTTTTACCAGTTTAGTATGCCCATTAGTTACAGTTATTCCAACCAAGGGGAACAGCTCAACTATAATTTGCCCTTTAATTTAAACAGGTTGAGCCTACATCCCAAATACAAATGGATACAGGCCCATGTAGGAAGTGTGGCCATGAGCTTTTCTCCCTACACCTTAAATGGGCATCAATTTACCGGGGGCGGGGTGGAGCTGACCCCAAAAGGGCCTTGGAAGGTGAGTGCGATGGGTGGGAGGTTCTTGAGAGCCACGGAATTCGATGGCGACCCACTGACCATTCCTGCCTTTCAGCGTATGGGCTATGGGGTAAAAGTGGGGTATGAGCAGGATAGGTACAGTGCTGGAATCATTGTTTTTTATGCAAAAGATGACATCAATTCCATCGGTACTGTACCCGAGGAACAAGAACTGACCGCAAAGGAAAACATGGTGCTCAGCTTGGAAGGGACCTATAAAATTGGAGAAAATTTGCAACTGCATACCGTCTACGCCACTTCTGGGGTCACACAGGACCTTAGAGCTGTATCTTTGGACGAATGGAAGGGAAATATGGCCGGCTTGCTGTTGAAGGAGCGAGCATCGACCGAATATTTTGATGCCATACGTGCCGGATTGGACTATCGCTTTGAAACATCTGTTTTGGGTTTGGCCTACGAACGCATCGCACCGGGCTATCAAACATTTGGGGCTTACTTTTTTAACAACGACTTTGAGAACATCACCTTGAATAGTACCACCAACTTGTTCGATAAAAAGGTGAACTTGGGTTTTAGTGTTGGTTATCAGCGGGATGACCTTAAAAATCAAAAGGAGCGGGCCATGAACAGAATGGTTGGTTCTATCAATGCAGCGTATAACGCATCTGAACGTTTGGCAATAAGCGGGTCTTACTCCAATTTTACCACCTTTACCAATAGTCGTGTGGACCAATTTGAGATAATTAATGATGACAATTTACTGGACGACGCAGCGGAGGTAATCAACTATAGGCAGTTGTCCCAAAACGCCAATATGAACATCAATTATGTGCTCGCCCAAAAGCAGGAGGTGCAGCACAACATCAATCTAAATTATGCCTTGGCCGATGTATCCAACGAAGAAAATGGTGTGGTCCGGGTGGGGAACGCTTCTACCTTTCACAACGGAAATATATCCTATACGTTGGGTTTGCCCAACCGAAACATGAACCTAACCACTGCGTTCAATGGAACCTTGAACACCATTGGCACCGAAAACACAACCACTTGGGGACCGACTGTAAATGTGAACAAACAGTTTTTGGAGAACACCTTAAATACCAATTTGGGTGCATCATACAATACTAGTAATTCGGCTACAGCTTTGACCCAAGTGACCAATCTAAGGGCGAACCTGAACTACGTGTTCAAAGAGAAGCACAACTTCCATTTGAACATCATCCAACTCTTTAGGTCCATTTCAAACAATAACCAAAATGAGCTTACCATAACTTTTGGTCATAGCTACAGTTTCTGAGGTAATTCTCGTGTCAAACTGGTAGACTCACAGGTGTTGCAGAACTACTTTGTGTAACCTTACATATGCGTACAAAAAAGCTATCCAAAAGGCTGTTTACGTGTCAGTTCGAGCGCAGTCGAGAACTTAAGATGTATTGATAATCAAAGGGTTTCGACTGCGCTCAACCTGACAAGGTTCTAATATTATCGATTTTTAGACAGCCTCTTTACTTTTTACGATCAATCTCTTAATCAGCAGCCTTATCAACCACCAATCTACCAGGTCTGTTGGCAATTTCCCAAGCCGTGTAAAATATAAGGCGGGCGCGGTTTTCCAACAGGTCGTAATTGATTTTATCCGGAGTATCGCCAGGTCGGTGATAGTCCGCATGGGTTCCGTTAAAATAAAAGATGATAGGGATATTGTTTTTGGCAAAATTGTAATGGTCGCTTCGGTAATAAAAACGATTGGGGTCGTTTTCATCATTGTAGGTGTAATCGAACTCGATGTTGGTATACTTTTTATTCACCGCCTCGGATAGATTATGCAATTCCGTACTCAACTTGTCCGAACCAATAAGGTAAAGATAATTTCTAGCTCCCTTGTAGTTGGGGTCAATTCGTCCGATCATATCAATGTTGAGGTCCACCACCGTATTTTCCAAAGGAAAAACAGGGTCTACGTCGGTGTAGTACCGTGACCCCAAAAGTCCTTTTTCCTCTCCTGTTACGTGGAGAAAAACTACCGAGCGCTTGGGTCCGTTCCCTTCATCGGCCGCTTTTTTGAAAGCCTGTGCAATTTCCAGCATAGCCACGGTACCCGAGCCATCATCATCCGCACCGTTATTGATTTGTCCATCCGCAGTCACCCCGATATGGTCCAAATGGGAAGAAATCACCACATATTCCTCTGGTTTTTCGCTTCCTTTGATGAAAGCCACCACATTTTCGGAATCCACTTGGTCATTTCCGCTGGTCAAATTCAAATTGATGTTGGCCTGTAAAATTTTAGGAACATCATCTTCCTCAATATCGGACTTAAGGGCTTGTGCAGCGGGCGTGTCCAAAATAAGTAGCATGGGGTTGTCGGTATCCCCAGCTAGCTGCATTCTTCCACTATCATTGCTCCCAATAAAATCAAAGTAACCCCTGAACCTTGGAAAGTTTTGAACATCGAGATAGAGAACGCCTTTGGCGCCCTTGTCATTGGCAATAGATGCCTTTTTACTTATGGATTCGGATAGATTGCTCCATTCCGATTTTTTTGAAGTACCGGACAACACATAGTTCCCGTTGCTATCGACAGGCTCACCGGCCTTCATCAGTACTAATTTGCCCGACACATCGATGCCGCTATAATCGGAATAGTCCCCATCTTCAATACCGTACCCTGCATACACAATCTCATTATAAGTTCCCTGAGCTGAGGTAAAGGTCACTACCTCTTTGCCCAGTTCAAAGTTTTGACCATTAAAGCTCAAGCTTCCTTGAGGGACTTTTGATACTTCCAAAGGCACTTTTTGAAAGTAATCTCCATTGGATTGTGCCGGAGGAACTCCCAAAGAGGCATAATGCGCCCTAATGTATTCCACCGCCTTTTTTTGTCCCGGTTTACCGGTTTCCCTGCCTTCAAATTCATCGGAAGCATAGGTATATAAATGTTCTTTAAGATCGGCTTCCGTAATCGTTTCGGCATAAGTCATTGGATCTACCATGGTTTTGGCAGCTTCGGAAACGGTTTTTTGGTAAGAATTGCATGCCAAGGATAACCCCAGCATCAATAGAAGTAATTTTTTCATTAGAGTTGGTTTTCAAAATCTCCCAAAAGTAATTAAAAGTTGGCGAAAGAAATGACATCATCCATTTTAACATAATCAAGTCCTTTGTGTATCTTTCCACTCCCAATTGGGGTAACCATTAAATGGCGCAATATGGGCAAGAACAAAAGTGTGATTGTGATTGGAGGAGGCATCGTTGGCCTCTCTACTGCGTATTTTTTGCACAAAGAAGGGCATAAGGTAACCGTACTGGACAAATCGCATATTTCTGCGGGTGCTTCCTTTGTAAATGCAGGCTATTTGACACCAAGCCATATCATTTCGCTGGCATCTCCGGGTATGATTACTCAAGGAATCAAATATATGTTCAATTCATCCAGTCCTTTTTACATGAAGCCCAGATGGGATATCGATTTTATAAAATGGGCATGGTACTTTAAAAAATCGTCCACCAAAGCGAAGGTGGAAAAAGCGATGCCGGTGATTCGTGATATCAACCTTTTGAGCCGAGATTTGTTTGAAGGAATCCAAGCTTCTGGAGATTTGGGTCACTTTGAAATTGGCAACCAAGGTTTACTGATGATGTTCCAGACTGATAAGGCCCGTGACCACGAAATGGAAGTGGTGGAAAAAGGAAAGGAGTTGGGTTTATACGGTAGATTGTTGACCAAACAGGAATTGCAGGACTTGCAACCCGACGTAGCCATAAATGCAAAAGGGGCCATTCTTTGGGAATGCGATAGGCATACCACACCACCGCTGATCATGAAGAATTTGTTGGACTATCTCATGAGAAGTGGGGTAGATGTACGTAAAAACGAAGGCGTAACCGACCTGTCTGTTGTAGGCAAACGGATTACAGAAGTGCGGACGGAGCAGGGTACCTATTCGGCCGATGAGATTGTTTTGGCCGCTGGCTCATGGACATCCCATCTTTCAAAAAAAATCCGAATAAAATTGCCTTTGCAAGCAGGAAAAGGTTATCGAATCAACATGGAGGAACCGACAAATATCACCTTGCCTGCCATTTTGATGGAGAAAAAAATTGCCGTGACTCCAATGGAAGGTTTTACCCGATTTGCAGGTACCATGGAATTTTCAGGAATCAACCATACCATTCGCAAGGAGCGGGTAGAGGCCATAGCCAAAGGAGTGGAAAGTTATTATGAAGGTCTTAGGATTCCCGAGAA
The DNA here is from genome assembly GCF_003992675.1 of Flagellimonas marinaquae. GTDB lineage: Bacteria > Bacteroidota > Bacteroidia > Flavobacteriales > Flavobacteriaceae > Flagellimonas > Flagellimonas marinaquae. Next base: position 937,272 of record NZ_RZMZ01000015.1, on the reverse strand, counting down.
AGCCAAGGCTGACGCCAAATGTGGCCTGCGCCCTGTTTCTCCCGATGGACTTCCTTACATCGGGAAAATCAAAGATATGGACAACCTGACCATAGCTACTGGCCATGCCATGATGGGTTGGAGCTTGGGACCGGCCACCGGAAAATTGGTCACTGAGATGATTTCTGGCCAAGAACTTTCCATGGGTATCGGCCCTTTTGACCCCCAACGTAAATTTTAGGTCATTTCTAACCGATTCGGGCATGATATATGCCGTTAAGATTTTTCAGTTGTTGTTTTTACGATTAATTTTACAACATGAAAAAACACTGCCATATTTCATTATTTCTGTCATTGTTCGTCGTCTTCGGGATGTGGTCCCAAGAAGCACAAATTTTTACGCTAAAGGACTTTGACCTTAACGGAAAGGTGAAATCGTGTTTGGTCTCCACCAATTATGGCAAGGAATTGTTCGAATTCAATAAGGAAGGGGTGCTGACCAAAACAGTGACCCAATACAACGATACGGACCAGGATATCACTTACTACAAGTATCATAATGGGGAATTGTTGGAGAAACGCATGGAAAGTTACAAGAACAACGTTTTGGACGAATCCACTTCCATGGCCAATTTTTATGAGCTTGATACCGTTCCAACCTTGACCGTTACCGAAAAAATTATTTCGTACGACAAGCAGTTTTTGGAACAACAACAATACCACTACGATGAGGAAGGCAAGTTGGTACGGATTATTACATCGAACGGCGAAGGTGTGGACGAAACTACTTTTGACTACGCCACGGTGAAAAATGAGGAAACGGTGAGTACTTTCACCAATGGAATCTTGCAAAAATCGGTGCGAACATCCACCAAAAAGGTTGGAAACAAAACTCAAAAAGTGGTGCTCACCAAGGAATATATTGATGGAGAGCCCAACACAGCCAACGAGGAAGTCTTCAATGAGGCGGACAAATTGGTGACCAGCGAAGATTTTTTATACGATATGGCGGAAAAGGAATTTGTTTCCCAAGAAAAACGATTTTACCACTATTCCGAAGGAGTACTGAGCAAAGTGGTCCATAAAACCGTAAATACGGAATCAACGGACAAATATATTTTTCAGTTTGATAATCATACCCCCAGTAATTGGGTAAAAAAAATCGTGACACCGGGAAATAGTTATACTACCCGTATCATTGAATATTATAAAGAAGAGACACCCAAGGAACAGACCTCTAACTAGCTTGTTACCTGCTTCTTTTGCATTGTAAAGCTTTTTATGCCAAAATTGGGCGGCTGGTCAGTCCAATAATTTCTCTACGATTTCAGGCTTTACATCATGCCCGCCCTTAAAGGTGATAATTTCGGCATGGCCTTGAAACAATGTATCAATTTTGACTTTTTCCCCTTTTAAACGGTCTGGAGTAAGAAATTCATCTTGGTCACCATAAATAATCTTTATTTGGGTAGCGGTAAAGTCCAGAAAATTAAAATCGGAAGCGGTCAGCTCATTCGGAATGCCGCCAGCGTAAAGCACCACTAGTTTACAACGAAACTTTTTGCCTGCCAGCCAACGAGTGGCAACGGAGACTCCTTGTGAAAACCCGAAGAGAATGAGATTTACGTGCTCGTGAATATGCTCAGCTTCCAAAACTGCATCGATATAATTAAGGACGTTGTTTACCTCGATGGCCGTGTTTTCTTTGGTAAGCCAACATGCACCAACATATTTGTACTCGTTTTTTAAATAGTATTTGGAAGGTGCCTGAGGGACAATGAGATAGTTTTCCTCAGTATCCAATCCTTCAAAATATTTGACAAAGTAGCGGCTCAGATAACCGATACCATGAAAAATAAGCCAAACGTTCTTGGTTTTTGAAGTTAATTCGTTCTGCGTCAGATAGGTGTTTTCGGTGGAATAGGTTACCGTTTTTTCTACGTTGGACATGATTGGTAATACTTTATTCGCTATTGCCTGAGCTTTGTGTAATTTTACAAAAAAGTAGAACGATGAACGAACACAAAGAGAAGATTTTGTCCGTTTGCAACGAAATTTGCAAAAACACCCTAATGGAAACCTTGGATATTACCTACGTGGATGTGGGGGAAAATTTTCTCTTGGCAAAAATGCCAGTGACCCCAAGAGTTCATCAGCCGGACGGAGTGCTCCACGGAGGGGCCTCTGTTGCCCTTGCCGAGAGTGTAGGAAGTGCCGCATCGTACATTTTTTTGGACGGTCAAAAGTTTGCTGTACGCGGTATCGAGATTGCTGCCAATCACGTAAAGTCCATCAAAGAAGGTTTTGTGTATGCCAAGGCATCCATTTTGCACAAGGGAAGGACCACCCAGCTCTGGGAAATAAAAATTACGGACGAAGAAGGCCAACTCATCTCCAACTGTAAATTGACCACCATTGCATTACCTAGAGAATAAAGAACTCGACACCATATGGAGTAAGGTAGGGGAGAGTCTGGAAAAAGGTTTGCCCTTTGCCCTCTATCGAAAACCTGATGCAGCCCAGATTTATGGTGTTTTTCAGTCCAGCAAAGATTTAAACGTGACCAAGGATTTTACGGAAAGTGGTTTTGTTTTTGCGCCCTTTGACAAGACGGACAAGGCCATACTTGTGCAACCTGATGCGTTTTGGACAGCTGAGTATATTCCCGGGAAGTCTCAAAATACGGCCAGCTTTAGTTTGGATGAATCTGGAAAAGAGGCCCATTTGCAATTGGTGAAGCGTGGAATAGCGGAAATAAAAAAGGGAAGATTGCAAAAAGTGGTATTATCCAGAAAAATGGAAGTTCCCATTTCCCAATCGCCTCTTGGGATTTTCAAGACGCTCCTGAACACCTATCCCAGTGCATTTGGCTATTTGTTCCACCATCCCGAGATAGATACGTGGTGCGGAGCTACACCGGAAACATTGGTAAAGGTTCAAAACAGGCAATTACGTACCATGTCCCTGGCGGCGACCCTTCCACATATCGAAACAGAAGAACCCCAATGGGGCGAAAAGGAAATCCAAGAGCAGCAGATGGTCTCCGAATACATTGGGGATAAATTGGCCCATGCCATGGAGGTGCTTGAGATTGATGAAGCAGAATCGGTCCGGGCAGGTAATTTGTGGCACCTGCGCTCTGAAGTTCGAGGTACCATGTTGCCCAATATAAAGGTGCGCGAAGTGATCAAGGCTTTGCACCCGACCCCAGCGGTTTGTGGCATCCCAACCGGAGAGGCACAGTTATTCATCGCATCTAACGAAAACTATGAAAGAACCTACTACACGGGCTTTTTGGGAGAACTGAACCTTGCCCAAGATGGGGAAACAGCCCTCTTTGTGAACCTGCGCTGTATGGAATTGAAGGGTGACAGAGCTTTTATTTTTGTGGGGGGTGGAATCACGGAAGCATCCGACCCCGAGAGCGAATGGGTTGAAACCCAAAACAAAAGCAAGACCATGCTTGGTGTTTTGTAAAATGGAGCCAGTTGTAGTAAGGAATTAATTTGGAGAAAGCGTATTTTTGTAGTCCATGACATATTCAGATATTCCGGCAGCGCAGACCTTGGTATTGTACTTTAAAACAAGGGGCGTTAAGAACATAGTTATCTCTCCGGGGTCCAGAAATGCCCCGTTGACCATCAGTTTTACAAAAAATCCGTTTTTTAAGTGTTTCAGTATTGTGGACGAACGCTGTGCCGCGTTTTTTGCCATGGGCATGGCCCAGCATTTGCGTGAACCGGTCGCCGTAATCTGTTCCTCGGGAAGTGCTTTGCTCAACTTTTATCCCGCAGTGGCAGAGGCCTACTACAGCGATATTCCTTTGATAGTGGTTTCTGCGGATAGACCGAGCTATCGCATCGATATTGGGGATGGACAGACCATTCGGCAAGAAAATGTGATGGAAAAGCATATCGGTTATTCGGCCAATTTGAAGCAGGATGTTTCGCACGCCACGGAAACCATTTCAAAATACGGCCCACATTTATTGACTGAAAACCAAGAAAAGGTTCAGGAATATAACGAAAGGGAGATTGCCAAAGCGCTTGCGGTTGCCTTTGATGAGAAATATCCGGTACACATCAATATTCCTTTTGAGGAACCCCTGTACGGAAGGGTAGAGGAGCCTTCAGTGGAACTCCAGAAATATGCATTTTCCGAAGTTATGGACAATGGCGAAGAGGAAGACTGGGAAGCATTGGCGGCCATTTGGAGAAGCAGTCCCCGGAAAATGGTTTTGGCGGGTGTTAACCATCCCAATGCGTTGGAAGAAGAGGTGTTGCATATGGTGGCCAACGATTCCGATACGGTATTGTTTACGGAAACGACCTCCAATTTGCATCATCCAGAATTTTTTGAAAGCATCGATAGCATTATAGCGCCCATTGAAAAATCCAAGAACAAGGAAGAATTGTTCAATGCTTTACAGCCTGACCTGTTGGTTACCTTTGGCGGACTGATCGTGTCCAAAAAAATCAAGGCCTTTTTACGGAAATACAAGCCCAAACAACACTGGCATGTGGATGTGAAAAAGGCGAACAATACCTTTTATTGTCTGTCAAAGCATATCAAAACAAACCCTAATCGGTTTTTTAAGGAAGTAGCTTCTGAATCTTTTGGCGAAAACCATTACAAGCGGTTTTGGGAAACCAAAAAAGCTATTTACGAAAGGAAGCGTGAAGACTATCTCAAAGAGATTCCCTTTTCGGATTTTTCCGCATTCCATCACATCATCAAAAAAATACCCAAAGGGTATCAAGTTCATTTGGCCAACAGTTCCACGGTGCGCTATGCCCAACTCTTTGCTTTGGACAAATCATTGAAAGTATACTGTAATCGGGGTACCAGTGGTATCGATGGCAGTAGTTCCACGGCCTTGGGAAGCTCTATTTATAGCGAAACACCAACGGTATTGCTTACAGGTGACCTTAGCTTTTTTTATGACAGTAATGCGCTGTGGAACACGTATATGCGACCTGACTTTAGGATAGTGCTCATGAACAATTCGGGGGGAGGTATATTTAGGATTTTACCGGGAATGGAAGAGACCGAAGAGTTCGAGACCTTTTTTGAGACCAGCCATAAACTAACTGCAGAACATTTGGCCTCTATGTATGGGTTCGACTATTTGAAGGTGGACAATGAAGATCAACTTGAAGATTCCCTCAAGGAATTCTACTCCAAATCGGAAAAGCCAAAAATCTTGGAAGTCGCCACACCACGGGTTTTGAACAATAAAATTTTGCTTGGGTACTTCGATTTTATATCTTAGAAGCTTAACTGTAAATCAAACTAGAACACTAACAGATTATGAGTAAAAGAGACGAATTAATCGAAAAGTACGCAGCGGACATCAAAAGTAAATTTGGACAGGATCCCGATATGGATTTGTTGACCAAAGTAGCCGTTGGACTTGGCCCTGCCATCTACAATTTGGATGCATCCAAAGTATCCGGTTCTGATGAAAAGGAATTGGAAACGGTAAAAAACAATTTCTTGATCAAAAAATTGGGGCTTGCCGATACCCCAGCGTTAATGGAGTCCATCAATAGTGTTATCGATACGTATGGACAATCGGAAAAGAACAAGCATCGTGCAGTCATTTACTATATTTTGGCCAAGCACTTTGGAAAGGAATCGGTTTACAATTAAGAGGTATGCCATCAAAAAAGAGCTGTTCGATTAGGGACAGCTTTTTTTATACCCGTTTTTTACAACTACCTTTACGGCATGATAGAATTGGGAAATTATAACACCCTTAAGGTGCTCAGGAGCACCAGTATAGGGCTTTTCTTGGGAGATGACGAAGGCACGGAGATCTTGTTGCCCAATAAATATGTGCCCGAGGATTTTCAGATAGATCAGGAAATGGACGTATTCTGCTACCTGGACAATGCGGAGCGCCCTATCTCCACTACCTTGAAGCCTAAAATCGTGAGAAACGGTTTTGCCTATTTGAAGGTGGTCGAAGTTGGGGCTTATGGCGCATTTATGGATTGGGGATTGGAAAAACATTTGCTTGTGCCTTTTAGGGAACAGTCCCTTAGAATGGAAGAAGGCGAAAAATACATTGTCCATTGCTATATGGATGAGGAAAGTATGCGCTTGACCGGCTCCAGTAGGGTAGATAAGTTTTTGTCCAACGACAACATGGAATACAATCAAAATGATGAGGTAGACCTGTTGGTATATCGGAAAACACCACTAGGATGGGAGACGATTGTGGATAACCGCCACAAAGGACTCATTTTTGACAGTGATATCTTCAAACCAATTTCCGTGGGCGATCGTTTTAAAGGGTTTGTGAAAAATATACGGGACGATAAAAAATTGGATATTTCACTTCAGCCCATTGGTGCAAAAATGCTGGAACCTACCGCCAAAATGATTTTGGACAAACTTGTACAAAGCGGAGGGTTTTTGCCCTTGCACGATAAATCGTCTCCAGATACCATCCAAAAGACCCTTCATTTGAGCAAAAAAGCTTTCAAAAAAGGGGTGGGGATTTTGTACCGCCAACGAAAAATAAGCATCCAAGAAGATGGCATACGGTTGCTTTAAGCTAAAAACGATGCCCAGACCTTATTTTTAGTAGCTTTAGCGAGGTAAAGTTTTTTTCTTTAGGCAAAAATTTTACTTTTGTAAGGATTCAGATTAACTTATTGGTTGCTACCCTTTTAGTGTGGCATAATTTAATAACCCCTGCACATATGCCTTTTATTGAAGAAAGCGATTTGTTGGACCTTCATAAGGATATAGATAAGGCCCAGATTATCAACGAAAGACTTCTTGATCAGATCAAGTTCAAGAACAAGGATTTACGCAAAATCAGGTTACAGCGCAATATTTTGTTGGGATTTGTTGGCCTGTTTGTTATCGGAACACTTGCCATTACCTCTTTTACCGCTGGATTGAGCAGCAAACAACAATTTGAGGGTCAAAGCAATGTGCTATTCTCCTTGGATAGCTTGGAGGTAATAAAGGCCCGAATCGATAATCTGAAGAAACAAAACCAAGAACTAAGTTTGGTCAAAGAATTTTACTTGGCCAAAGAGTTTTTGAACAAGGAAAAAATCTACTCCGTTCAAGTAAAGTCCTTTGTGGACAACAATGTGACCTTGGCCTCGGAAGCTTTGACCAATACACTTTTTGTAAAGACCAATCCTTTTTACGCTTACTCTTTGGGCAATTATGAAACTTTGGAGGAGGCCCAAAAGTTCAGAAAATTTTTGGTTCAAATTGGTTTTGAGGATGCGTTTGTAGCTTCTTACAAAGACGGTCAGCGTATCAAAATTGAAGATCCGTACTAAACTTGGGAAACACAAAAGCTTGGATACAAGCGGCTAGACTTCGTACACTCCCACTTTCTTTATCAGGGATTATTGTAGGCACTGCACTGGCTGCCTATCAAGGCCACTTTAGTGCCGTCATATTTGTTTTGGCAATGTTGACCACAATTGGTTTTCAGGTGATTTCCAACTTTGCCAACGATTATGGGGATGGTGTAAAAGGGACTGATAACGAGGATAGGATTGGACCTGCGCGTGCACTTCAAAGCGGCATCATTACGAGGGATTCCCTAAAAATGGGAATCATTGTTTCCGCCATATTGACCCTACTTATTGCTTTAGTACTTATTTACAAGGCATTTGGTTTGGAAAATCTACCTTATATCGTTCTGTTTTTCGCACTTGGGCTGCTCAGCATTTGGGCCGCCATAAAATACACGGTAGGCTCCAATGCCTATGGATATCGAGGCATGGGAGACTTTTTTGTATTCCTGTTTTTTGGTTTGTTGGGTGTTTTGGGCAGTATGTTTTTGTACACCAAATCATTGGATTATATGGCACTGTTACCGGCAGCCTCCATTGGTTTGCTATGTGTTGCCGTTCTTAACCTGAACAACTTACGGGACATGGTTTCCGACAAAAAGCATGGTAAAATAACGCTTGTGGTAAAAATGGGTTTTGATAAGGGCAAAATCTATCATGGTTTTCTGATTGTTACCTCCCTTTTATGTTTTGCTGCCTTTATTTGGGTAGAACGTTTTGGGGTGAAATCGAGCTTTTTCATGTTGGCCTTTGTGCCACTGCTGATTCATTTGCGAAAAGTGGTCAAAACGCAAAACCCTAAAGATTTGGATCCCGAACTCAAGAAAGTAGCTCTAAGCACCTTTTTGTTAGCTGTATTATTCTTAATTTCAGTTAATATTTTTTTGTAAATTTGATTACAACCAAATAAACTTAAAGGAACTTGGAACATCCGATAAAAATTTTGATCGTAGAGGATAATGTCATCATCGCAGATGACATGCAATCCATGTTAGAGGAAATCGGTTATGAAATCGTGGACAATGTTATTGTGTACGAACAAGCCGTAGATGTCCTGAAGAACAACCATGTGGACCTTGTACTTATCGATATCATCTTAGCTTCGGACAAGACGGGAATCGATTTGGGCAAACACATACGGGAAACCTACAATATTCCTTTCATTTTTGTTACCTCGAATTCCGACCGTGCTACCGTGGAGAATGCCAAAACGGTTAAACCGGACGGCTATTTGGTAAAACCTTTTGAACAACAGGACCTGTATACATCCATTGAGATAGCGCTTTCCAATTTCAATTACAATAAAAAGGGAGTGGGAAAGATGGAAGATGATGATGCCGCGGACGAAATTACATCCAATTCCATTTTGAAAGATTCCATTTTCGTCAAGAAACAACATCTATATTACCGTATACAGTTTAGTGACATCCAGTTCATTAAGGCGGACAACGTTTATTTGGAAGTGAATACGGCAGATAAAAAGTTTTTGGTACGTTCCCCATTGAAGGATTATTTGGAAAAATTACCCAAAAACAAGTTTTACAGGGCACACAAGTCCTACATTGTTAATGTGGACCATATTGATGCCATCAATTCCAAGGATATTATGATCAACAATAACTTGATTCCCATTTCCAAGGACTTTAAAGAATTCATTTTATCCTCTATGAACAGTTAAAAGAACTTTTTCATCAGATATATAAGCGCCTCCATTGGAGGCGTTTTTTTTGACGACCACATTTTGGTAAGGGTGTGACCACAACATCAACCTAGTTCACAACAATATTTTCCACACTTGGAACTGAGCACCTACTTTAGCAGTGTAATTAAATCAGAAAGTATTTTTTTCATTTTCATATAGTGTTCTCGTAAAAGGGTCTTGTTGTAAAAAGCAGGGCCTTTTTCAATTTTATACCTTTCGTGCTGCCCAGGTTGCTCCATGAAAGGCACAAAACATCGACAAAATACCATTTCGCATACAGTTGATAACTTTTCACAACAGAAATGGACACTTTCACAACATAAATGGTCATCTCTTTCCACTGACATTTAATTTTACGACCAAACTAGCGTTCTTTATATACCCCATAGCTTGCAATCAGTAATACATTCCATTTTTACAGTTGATTTGGTTATCGGGGGCAATAAAGGAAAAAAGGGCACGATAATATTATAGGGTCTTCGGTACTGTTTCGGGGCGCTATATCAAATTAATTAATGGGACGTTACGTAAGATTTTTATTTACCACAGTATACTTTGTCTTTCTCTTTGCTTCTTTCGCACAAACCGGTGCGGAAAATGAGGATAGTGTACTTGAAGAATTCCAAGACACTGGGCTAGCTTCAGAACGGTTCGAGGTTTTTTTCAATTCGTTGGACCGTTATAATGTCAATTCCGCCTACGATTGGTTGGATACCATCAAAATATACCTTACCAATGCCGAGAAAACAAAGGACACCAATGCCATTAGGCTGTATAAAGTTATGCAGGCACAGGTGTACAACGATTTGGGCGAATATGACAAAAGTACCGTTCTAGCCAAGGAGTTGTATGACATCAAGGATTCTTTGGATGATACTTCGCAAAAAGTGGTTTTGGATGTGTTGGACGACAATTATGCCAATCTACAATTGTTCGACAAACAGATTGAAATAAGAAAACAAAAGCGGGAGTTGGGCATTACCAACAATGTGGCCTTTTACGACATTTACAGTAACCTTGGCCTTTACAGAAAGGCCAGGAACCAATACATTATGGAGGTGAAGCCAACTATTGCGGACAACGATTCGTACGGGTTGGCAAAATACCACAGCAAAGTGGGCAATTACTTGCGATTGGACGACTCAGCACCTACGGCTTTGAGCGAATTGAAAAAAGCAAATTCCTACTTGGGCGTGTACATGAACGATATATCGACCCAAAAAAGCGAGGCCGATATTTTTGAAAGCCAATTGCTACAGGCCGAGATCGAAGGGAATATTGCCAAGTGCCATGTGATGCTCGGTGAGTTCGAAGAAGCAATTCCTCTTCTGGAAACCAGTATCGAAACCTTAAAAAAATCCCCTAGCAACAACGACCATAGTGAGGTCATCGAAAATACCTTGTTCTTGGCAGAGGCCAATCTGCAACTAGAGCGTTTTGCCGAGGCCAAAAAGTATTTGGATTTGGAATTTGACCACATCACTGTTTTACAGACCATTAAAAGAAATAGTTTGCTGGCTGCCTTTTACGACAAGGTGGAGAACTATAAAAATGCATCCATATACTACAAACGTAACGAGCGTATCAAGGATTCTCTGGCCAAAAAACAATCGGCGCTCATCAAACAACAATTGGTCACCATCGTGGCCAATGAGGATCTAGAGAATTCGCAACGTTTGATAGACGAGCAAAAACGTATCAATGAGTTGGCCCGTAGCGAAATGAAGGCCAAGGATGAGCGAATCAATCTGGTGTTTATTTCCTTGATATTTACCCTTTTGGGCTTTGCCGGTCTGGTATATGCCTACTTGAAAAGTATCAAGAACCAACGATTGATTGCAGAGCAAAAGCACATCATCGAAAATTCTTTGGTGGAAAAGGATTCCCTACTGAAAGAGATTCACCACCGGGTAAAGAACAATCTTCAGATGGTGAGCAGCTTGCTGAGCCTTCAAACCAAAAATACACGAAGTAAGGCGGCCATTGAAGCCTTGGAAGAAGGAAAGAGTAGGGTGAAGGCCATGGCATTGATTCACCAAAAACTGTATCAAAACGATGACCTTTCGGTAATAGAAATGCAAGGATACATTGAAAGTTTGATCAACAGCGTGCAATCTGTTTACAAAAAAGGAGGCCACAACATTAGCATCACCATTGATGCCGAAGGCACCGAACTGGATATTGACCGTGCTATTCCCTTTGGTTTAATTTTGAATGAGTTGGTCTCCAATTCGTTCAAATATGCCTTTCCCGAGAACGACGAGAACGGTAAAATTTATATTCACCTCCGAAAGAATGGAGATCAGGGCTATTTTGAATATACCGACAATGGCGTTGGTTTGCCCGAAGATTCCGATGAAAGAGCACATTCCTCCATGGGGATTCGTTTGATCAACAGATTGGTAAACCAATTACAGTCCAAACTGAATATTGACAGACAGGCTGAAGGTGTCCGCTTTTGGTTTAACTTTAGTTAAGCGCTAACGCACTTGGCTTTTCAGCACCACTTTGTGCAATAGTTTGGGGAAGAATCGCTTGAGATAGATTCCCTTGACTTCTTTACCACCAATGTAAATTTCGAACTTTTCACGCTTGATGGCATTGATTATTTTTTGTGCCGCCAATTCAGGTGTTATTCCGTTTTGTGTAGCCACGTCATCTTCTTTTTGCGGAGAACCATCGGCAGTCAAGGCATTTTTGGCCACATTGGTCTGCACAAACCCAGGACAGACCATGGTAACGTGAATTCCGTCCTTTTCATGTTCCATTCGCTTCACATCAAAAAAACCATGCAATGCGTGCTTGGCCCCGCAGTACCCCGAACGGTACGGGGAACCGAACTTGCCCATCAAACTGGTTACGGTTACAAAATGCCCGCTTTGATTGGCTATAAAATGGGGCAGAATGACTTTGGTCAGCGCTACGGTCCCCAGATAATTTACATCCATTAATTGTTGGTACACTTCTAGTGTTGTCTCTTTGATCAAGGAACGTTGGCTTATTCCTGCGTTATTCACCAAAATGTCTACCCTTCCAAACATACGGATTGCCTTGTCGGCAACGCCATGCATCCCCTTGTGGTCCTTCAAATCCAAAGGAAGAACGGAAATATTGCTTGAAGTATCACAGAGGTCTTTCACCTTGAGCAATTCTTCTTCCCTACGGGATGAAAGGATCAAATTGCAATCATACGCACTTAGGGCCAAAGCCAAACTTTTCCCAATGCCCGACGAAGCGCCGGTCACCCAGATTGTTTTTCCATCGATACTTGCCATACCTACTGTTTTAGAAGCAAAATATACTTAAATTTGGGCTACTTCATGAAAGCGAACTATAAAAAGTATACCCTTAACTTCAAAGTCCCAAGTGGCACCTCACGTGGCATAATGACCCAAAAAGAGACGTGGTTCCTAATCTTAAAGGACAACGGTTCCTTCGGAATAGGGGAATGTGGTATTCTTCGTGGTTTAAGTGCGGACGACCGACCTGATTATGAAGAAAAACTGGCTTGGACCTGTGAAAACATACAACTGGGAAAGGATAAGCTATTGGCAGAATTAAAAGTGTTTCCGTCCATACAATTTGGTGTGGAGCAGGCGTTTCTGTCCTTGTCATCCCAAGATGCCTTTGAGCTTTTCCCTTCGGATTTTACCAAAGCGGAGGCACCCATACCCATTAACGGACTGATTTGGATGGGTGACGAGAGGTACATGTTACAACAGTTAGAGCAAAAATTAAAGGATGGTTTTGGTTGCATCAAAATGAAGATAGGAGCCATAGATTTTGATAAGGAACTCTCCATTCTAAGGTCGATTCGAAATAATTTTTCCCCCAAGGAGATAGAACTACGGGTAGATGCAAACGGTGCTTTTTCTCCAGAAGAAGCCATGGGAAAGTTGGAGCAATTGGCCAACTTTCAGTTACATTCTATTGAACAGCCCATAAAGACAGGACAATGGGACAAAATGGCTTTGCTTTGCGAAAAAACAACCTTGCCCATCGCCTTGGACGAAGAGCTTATTGGCATATTTGATGTAACGGAAAAACAGAAATTGCTACAAACCATACGGCCGCAGTTTATCATTCTCAAACCGAGTTTGGTAGGAGGGATAAAAGGTAGTGGTGAATGGATAGCATTGGCCGAAAAACAAAACATTCGGTGGTGGATAACCAGTGCATTGGAGAGCAATATCGGATTAAATGCCATAGCACAGTTTACTTACACCTTGAAAACAACCATGCCACAGGGTTTGGGTACGGGTAGTTTGTTTACCAATAATATCAATAGTCCTTTGGAGGTATCCGGGGGACAGCTTTTTTATAGACAAGAAAATGTCTGGGATATGGAATTAATAGAAGAAATATGTACATAGAACAAGGATATAAGGGAACTATCGGCCTCTGGAAGTACCTGGTGCTTCCCGTTGGTTTTATTGGATTTATGGTACTCAACTACATTACCACTATAAATTCACCTATAAGTGTTGAGGATGCGATGCAACAAATAATCGACCAATTTGGGAGCAATCTTGTCCTGATCATCTTATTGGCACCTTTGGTGGTCGGTTTTTTTGTGGTACTGGGGTGGACACTTTTGGTGCATCAACAATCCATTACCTCCTTGACCACCTCGCGCAAAAGGATAGATTGGAACCGAATTTTATTCGCCTTTGGTCTGTGGAGTGCAGTGACCATCATTCTTACGGGAGTTGATATCTTTTTCTCACCAGATAAATATGAACTCAATTTTAATATTGCCAAATTCATTCCATTGGCCATAATCGCCATTCTATTGATTCCTTTGCAAACGAGTTTTGAGGAATACCTATTTAGGGGTCATATGATGCAGGGCATAGGGTTGATGGCCAAGAACAGATGGTTGCCCTTGATTGTAACATCCAGTCTTTTTGGCTTGATGCACATTGCCAATCCAGAGGTTGAAAAACTCGGTTTGGGCATTATGATCTATTATATTGGAACTGGATTCTTTTTGGGTATTTTGACCTTGATGGACGAAGGGCTGGAGTTGGCACTCGGTTTTCATGCGGCCAATAATTTGATAACCGCATTGTTGGTAACGGCAGATTGGACCGCTTTCCAGACCAATTCCATTTTTAAGGATGTGTCCGAACCCGTTTTGGGCTGGGATGTGTTGATTCCAGTATTTGTGGTATATCCCTTGTTATTGATATACTTTTCCAGAAAATATGGATGGACCAAGTGGAAAAACAGATTGTTTGGACGTGTATTGTCCAAAGAAGAATTTGTAGCGTTGACCGATGGGGAATCCAATTTGGCATAATATCCATTCTGATTTCAGGTTGAATGGAAACGCTTTCCATCTCGAAGGTTTACGGGATTTTGCCGAACAGCTGGCATCGTCCAGTGCCCATTTTGAACAATCCATGGGAGCCTTTTTGAAGGATTGGACTTCGGATGCCCCAACCCTTACAGTACAGACTTCGGGATCCACAGGAACTCCGAAAACGATTCTGCTCAAAAAGGAGCATATGCTCCATTCTGCACAGGCTACGGGACAATATTTTGGATTGCTTCCTAAGAATAGCGCACTGCTCTGCCTGCCCTGTACCGGAATCGCTGGCAAAATGATGTTGGTTCGTTCCTTGGTGCTCGGGCTTTCTCTTGATTATGTGGAACCTTCATCAACCCCGTTGTCGGCTCAAAAAAAAGAGTACGATTTTGTGGCCATGGTGCCGCTTCAGGTGCAAAATTCATTGGATCAATTAAACAAGGTAAAAAAACTCATTATCGGGGGAGCGGCGGTCGATACAAGTTTGAAGGAAAAGCTTCAGGATATATCCGTGGAAGCCTATGAAACCTATGGGATGACCGAGACCATCACCCATATTGCCGTAAAGCGAATCAATGGTAAACCGATGGATCATTTTGAAACCTTACCGAATGTTTCGGTAGCCCAAGACGATAGAGGCTGCCTAATTGTTCATGCGCCAAGCATCTCGGATGAAAAAGTAGTCACCAACGATTTGGTAGAATTGATCAGTGCAAATAAGTTTAGATGGTTGGGCAGATATGATTCCATCATCAATTCCGGGGGCGTCAAATTAGTTCCCGAACAAATAGAGGAAAAGTTATCCTCCCTTATTCAATCCCGCTTCTTTGTGGCGGGCATACCGGACGAAACTTTGGGTCAAAAATTGGTGCTCTTCTTGGAGGCCGAATCGGTGGACAAAGACAGTCTGTTTCACCAAATGAAACAGCTTCCTGGATTATCAACATATGAGATTCCAAAACGTATCTATTGTCTAACTTCCTTTGCTGAAACCAAAACCAAAAAAATAGACCGTAAAAAAATATTGGAACAACTTAGCTAAGTTTCGTACATTCAAAACTTCAAAAAATCAACCATGCGAAAAACCATTTTAGTAGTACTGCTATTGCCATTTATGGCCATTTCCCAACAAATCCTTCCCGAAGTGGAAAGGGCAAGGGTTATCGATGAAATCTTGGAAGAACGTTTCAATAATTTATTGCCTCAGTTGATGGACCAGGCAGGATTGGACATGTGGGTGTTGATTTCAAGGGAATACAATGAGGACCCGGTACTGAAGACCATGTTGCCGGCCACATGGCTGAATGCGAGGCGCAGGACCATAATTCTATTTTACAGGGACAAGGAGAAGAATACCATCGAAAAGCTGGCTGTGGCCCGCTATGATATAGGGAAGAGCATTAAATCTGCCTGGGACAAGGAAAAAGAACCGGACCAGTGGAAGCGATTGATGCAATTGATTACCGAACGGAATCCTGAAAAAATCGGACTTAATTTTTCAAAAGACCACAACATTGCCGATGGATTGGATAAGACGGACTATGACGAGTTCATGGCCAATTTGCCCAAAAAGTACCACTCCAAAGTAGTATCGGCCGAACAATTGGCCGTAAGGTGGATAGAGACCCGTACTCCACGGGAAATGACCATTTTTAATCAATTGGTAGATATTACCCACGATATTATCGCAGAGGCCTTTTCCGAAAAGGTCATCACCCCTGGGGTTACCACGACCACCGAAGTGGAGTGGTGGATGCGCCAAAAGGTGACTGATTTGGGCTTGGAAACATGGTTTCACCCTACGGTAGATGTGCAACGTACCAGCGAGGAATTGGTGGGGCATCTATATTCATTTTCCGGTAGACCGGATGATGAAGTCATTCACCGAGGGGATTTGCTGCACTGCGATTTCGGAATCACTTATTTACGATTAAATACTGATTGCCAAGAGTTGGCTTATGTACTAAAGCCTGAGGAGACCGAAGCTCCAGCATTTTTGGTGAACGCACTCTACGATGGCAACCGTGTACAGGACTTTTTGACCCAAAATATGGTCAAAGGGCGTGTAGGCAACGATATTTTGGCCAAAGCCTTGCAAGATGCCAAGGATGCAGGCCTAAGACCTGCCATTTATACGCATCCCTTGGGATCTTATGGTCATTCTGCTGGCACCACTATAGGAATGTGGGATGCACAAGGCGGCGTAATGAAGGATGATGGTGAAAACTACCCCCTAAACCCAAACACCGCATACGCCATAGAGCTGAATACCACGGTAAACATCCCAGAATGGAACAGGGATATCCGAATTATGTTGGAAGAAGCTGGCTTTTTTGGAGAAGATGGGTTTCGATATGTTAATGGAAGACAGACTGAATTTTTGTTGATTCCACGCCCTAAGTCCCATTTAGGCAATTAGTTGGACTGTTAAATATTTGCAAGTAAAGCAGCAATGAGCCAATTATTTTCATAATTTAAATAGCAAAATCCGACTGCTATGAAAAATTTATGGATCTTATTTTTGGTGATTACTACTTGTGCTTTTTCACAAACTGCAGAACTCAGAACAATTCGTGGTACCATTACCGATGGCACCCGTCCCATTGAAGACGTGGCCATTTCCATTGAAGGAAGTAACGAGACCACCTTTTCAAATGAACTGGGAAACTACAGTATCGAGGCTAAAACCGGCGATCTTTTATCCTATTCCTATACAGGTCTGAAAACTATTCAAATCAAAGTGGAGGATGTGACCCAGATTCTGAATTTGGAAATGTTTCCGGATATCAACGATTTGGACGAAGTGGAAGTAACCGCCAGTAGAAGAAAGTCTCAAAAAGACTTAGCCGCAGAATATAGAACCAACCCTCGTATTGTAAAAACGGCCTATGGATTTTTGGACACCGAAACCGCAGCGGGAAGGGTTAATGTGGTTCCAAAAGAGAATATTAATGCGATTTTTGTATGCCTGCTCGATTTTGCCAGAGTCAGAATACCAGGAATCGTGGTAACTGGCGACTGTACTTACGGAGGCGCCATTTATGCCCGTGGTTTTGGGTCAATAAACAACTCCGCCCCCGTAATTTATGATATTGATGGATTGATTTTTACGGATACACCGCTTTGGTTCGACATCAACAACGCTGAGCGTATTGCATTAATTCAAAGCCTTTCCTTAACTGTCCCCTATGGATTTGTTGGTGCTGGCGGTGTGATGGTCATCAACACCAAAACAGGAAGCCCAGCCGCAAGAAAGGTGGTAGACCAGGCCCGTTTGCGCAACAATTATTTGGAACGTGAAGTGCTTACCGAAAATCAGGTCCGACAAAATGCGCCCGAATATTTAAAAGAATTTACCAATAGCGAGTCCATGGCAGAATCGCGAGAAATCTTTGAACGATACGCCGGTAGCTATTCAAATTCATCCTACTTTATTTTGGATGCTATCCAACACTTTTCAAAAAGATGGAAGGCCTACGATATGGCAGATGCTATTTTGGACGAACATTGGAATCGCATGGAAACCAACCCAGTATTGCTAAAAACCTTGGCTTATTTCTATGAAGAGCAAGGGCGTTTTGATAAGGCAAACGACATATACAAAGAGGTATTTATTTTAAGGCCGAATTATGTGCAAAGCTATTTGGATATGGCCAAAAGTTATCGGACCACCGGGCAAATAAAACAAGCAGCTTCCATCTTTGCCCGTTATGAATATTTAGTCGATGAAGAATTTTTACCGGATGGAGAAAATGATTTTGCCACCATTTTCCAGAGGGAGTACAACAACCTATTGACCTTGGAAAGAAAAGCCATCTTAAACAACGAAGGCGGTAAATCATTATATGTAGCTGAGGAAGATTTTAAAGGAACCCGTTTGGTCTTTGAATGGAGTGATGGGGAAGCGGAGTTCGATTTGATGTTCGTCAATCCCGAGAACCAGTATTACACTTGGAAGCATAGCTTGGCCGATAATGCCGAGGAGATTATGAACGAGAAAAATTTGGGCTACAATATAAAGGAATATCTGATAGATGGTTCACTGCCAGGACTCTGGAAGGTAAACGTGAACTACAAAGGCAATAAGAGTTTGACACCATCTTACCTAAAAGCGACCATTTACACGGACTATGGCACCCCAAACCAAAAAATAGACGTAAAAGTTTTCCGTTTGGGCCTAAAGAATGTGTATCAGGAGTTATTTAAGATAAATGCGTCGACTATAGTTTCAAATTAGATTACACTTGTAGCACACCCATATTAAAAGCTTTCTCAATAGGCGCATGGTTGGCGGCCTCAATGCCCAAGGAAACCCATTTTCGAGTATCCAAGGGGTCGATAATTGCATCCGTCCAAAGTCTAGCAGCAGCGTAGTACGGCGATATTTGGTCGTCGTACCGCTGTTTGATTTGGTCAAAAAGTTCCTTTTCCTTTTCTGCGTCCACAGCCTTACCACTTTTCTCCAAGCTCGCTTTTTCAATCTGGAGCAGCACTTTGGCGGCAGAGTTTCCACTCATTACCGCAAGTTCTGCACTGGGCCAAGCTACAATCAATCTAGGGTCATAGGCCTTCCCACACATCGCATAATTTCCTGCTCCGTAGCTGTTTCCGATGACAATGGTAAATTTAGGGACCACCGAATTGCTCACCGCGTTGACCATTTTGGCACCATCCTTTATAATACCGCCGTGCTCACTTTTGCTACCCACCATAAATCCGGTCACATCCTGTAAAAACACCAACGGAATTTTCTTTTGATTGCAATTGGCGATAAATCGAGTGGCCTTATCCGCAGAATCGGAATAAATTACCCCACCGAATTGCATTTCGCCCTTTTTGGTCTTAACCACTTTACGCTGATTGGCCACGATGCCCACGGCCCAACCGTCGATTCGGGCATAGCCCGTTAAAATGGTCTGTCCGTAGCCTTCTTTGTATTGCTCAAATTCCGAATCGTCCACCAATCGTTTAATGATTTCCAACATATCGTACTGGTCGCTTCGGGAAGCGGGCAAGATTCCAAAAATATCATTTGGATTTTCCGCAGGGGGCTTGGCCTCGGAACGGTTGTACCCTGCCTTATCAAAATCTCCAATTTTGTCCACGATATTTTTGATTTTATCCAGGGCATCCTTATCATCTTTCGCCTTATAATCCGTAACACCGCTTATTTCGGAATGCGTGGTGGCTCCACCCAAGGTTTCATTGTCGATACTCTCGCCAATGGCAGCTTTCACCAAATAACTACCGGCCAAAAAGATGCTCCCCGTTTTGTCCACAATCAGCGCTTCGTCGCTCATAATGGGCAAGTAAGCCCCGCCGGCAACGCAGCTTCCCATGACGGCGGCAATTTGGGTGATGCCCATACTGCTCATAATGGCATTGTTTCTGAAAATGCGTCCAAAATGCTCTTTATCGGGAAATATTTCGTCTTGCATGGGTAGGTAAACCCCAGCGCTGTCCACCAAATAAATAATGGGCAGTTTGTTTTCCATGGCAATTTCTTGGGCGCGTAGGTTCTTTTTTCCGGTAATGGGAAACCAGGCACCAGCTTTAACAGTAGCATCATTAGCGACCACCACACATTGCTTACCTTGAATATGCCCCACCTTTACCACAACACCTCCAGAAGGGCATCCTCCGTGCTCTTCGTACATATCTTCACCGGCAAATACACCGATTTCTATGGCTTCGGCATCATCGTCCAACAGATATTCGATACGCTCCCTAGCGGTCATTTTTCCTTTGGCATGATGTTTTTCGATACGGCTCTTACCGCCACCGAGCCTTACTTGGGCGAGTCTACGCTTCAACTCGGACAATTTTAACTTATTCTGGTCTTCGTTTTTATTGAAGTTTAAATCCATGCTTTGTCAAATTCTTTTAGCAGGTTAAAGATAAGGAGTTATAATCATTACTTTTGAACTATATGGATACCAAAATACGATGGGGCATTGTAGGCCCAGGAAAAATTGCAAGAAAATTTGTTTCGGACCTTTTATTGGTCGATAACGCCGAACTTACGGCCGTGGCTTCCCGATCTCTGGAAAGGGCTCAAGAATTCGCTAACGAATATGGCGCCAAGCATAGCTTTGGGAGTTATGACGAACTTTTCCAATCCGGAACGGTTGATGTGGTGTACGTGGCCACCCCGCATAATTTTCACAAAGAATTGTCCATAAAGGCATTGCAACATGGCATTGGAGTACTTTGCGAAAAACCAATGGGCGTGAATAGGGCAGAGGTGGAAGCGCAAGTTGAAGCTTCGAAAAAGCATAAAGCTTTTTTGATGGAAGCCATGTGGTCGCGTTTTAATCCTTCTATTCAAAAATTGAAACAAATGGTGGATGCAGGTGAAATAGGAGACCTTACCTATATTCATGCCGATTTTGCCTTTTATGCGCTGGATAGGGATGAAGATTCACGATTGTTCAACCCCAACCTTGCTTCCGGTACGCTTTTGGATATTGGAATTTATCCCATTTTCCTATCCTATCTTTTATTGGGAATGCCCAATGAAATTATGGCAAAAGCCAAGTTTCATAAGAATGGTACCGAACTCCAAACCAGTATGATTTTTGACTATCAAAATGCACAAGCCATGCTTTACAGCGGCTTCACCAGCAATTCCCGAATGGAAGCGGAAATTTCAGGAACAAAGGGAGAAGTATTTCTGAATTCCCGATGGCACGAGGCGGATGGATATACGATGGTGAAAAATGATGAAACCCAGAAGGTCGACCTGCCACTAAAAGGCATTGGATACTACTATGAAATCTTGGAAGTGCACCAATGTTTACGGAACAATAAAATAGAAAGTGACCTTTGGTCGCATCAAAACAGCTTGGATTTGTTAGAGTTGCTGGACAGTGTACGGAATAAATGTGGGGTGAGCTTTCCTTTTGAAACATAATCCTTAATAATAACTTTACATTATCCCGATTTTTCCGATATTTGAACCTCTTCAGAAATATACACAATGGGAATGAATAAGAATACAGTGCTGGCCTATGCCACATGGATCATGATTTTGGTCGGCTTGGGAATGATTGCACTCGGAGCGTTTAAATATGATGAAGTGGCAGGATATGGTTTTGCTGCCGTAGGAATAGGATTCTTTGCCGTAGCATGGGTGTTCAACGCCTTAAAAGGGCGGGTATAGCCTATTTTCACAAACAATTTAATTTTTAAGTAGATGTCAGACGATAAAAAAGTCATTTTTTCCATGTCTGGGGTAACCAAGACCTATAAATCGGCCAACACCCCTGTACTCAAAAATATTTACCTAAGTTTTTTCTATGGGGCCAAGATCGGTATTCTAGGTCTCAATGGTTCAGGTAAGTCCACCTTGTTGAAAATCATCGCAGGGGTAGACAAAAACTATCAGGGCGATGTAGTTTTCTCTCCCGGGTATTCCGTAGGATATTTGGAACAAGAACCCCAGTTGGATGAGAACAAAACGGTTCTTGAGGTGGTGAAGGAAGGTGTTGCCGAAACCGTTGCCATTTTGGACGAATACAATAAGATCAATGATATGTTCGGTTTGCCCGAGGTATATGAGGACCCGGACAAGATGCAAAAGTTGATGGACAAGCAGGCGGCCCTGCAAGATCAGATAGATGCCTCCAACGCTTGGGAATTGGACACTAAACTGGAGATTGCCATGGATGCGCTTCGTACCCCAGAATCTGATAAAAAAATCAGTGTACTCTCTGGTGGTGAGCGAAGAAGGGTTGCACTTTGCCGCTTGTTGTTGAAAGAACCAGATGTGTTGCTCTTGGATGAGCCTACCAACCACTTGGATGCCGAATCAGTGCATTGGCTGGAGCACCACTTAGCGCAATATAAAGGAACCGTAATTGCCGTGACCCACGACCGTTATTTCTTGGATAATGTAGCAGGATGGATATTGGAACTCGACCGGGGCGAAGGAATCCCATGGAAAGGCAACTACTCCAGCTGGTTGGACCAAAAGGCCAAACGCTTGGAACAAGAGAGCAAACAGGCAAGCAAGCGTCAAAAAACATTGGAGCGAGAGCTGGAATGGGTGCGCCAAGGGGCCAAGGGAAGACAGGCCAAACAAAAGGCCCGTTTGAACAATTATGATAAGCTCCTAAGCCAAGACCAAAAACAGATGGAGGAGAAGTTGGAGATTTACATTCCCAATGGTCCCCGTTTAGGTACGAATGTTATCGAGGCCAAGGATGTAAGCAAAGCTTTTGGCGATAAATTGTTGTATGAAAATCTCAACTTTAAACTGCCACAGGCCGGTATTGTGGGTATTATTGGGCCCAACGGAGCAGGAAAGACTACCATTTTTAGAATGATCATGGGGGAAGAAACTCCCGATAAAGGAGAATTTATCGTTGGGGATACTGCTAAGTTGGCCTATGTGGACCAGTCCCACTCGAATATTGATCCTGAAAAAACCATTTGGGAAAACTTTAGTGATGGTCAGGAACTCATCATGATGGGAGGGAAGCAGGTGAACTCTCGGGCATATTTGAGTCGTTTTAACTTTTCTGGAAGTGAGCAGAACAAGAAGGTAAATATGCTTTCCGGAGGGGAACGTAACCGACTTCATTTGGCGATGACCTTAAAAGAAGAGGGTAACGTGTTGCTATTGGATGAGCCAACCAACGATTTGGATGTGAATACCTTGCGTGCCCTGGAAGAAGGTTTAGAAAACTTTGCGGGCTGCGCGGTAATCATTTCCCACGACAGATGGTTCTTGGATAGAATTTGTACCCACATTCTTGCCTTTGAAGGAGATTCACAAGTGTATTTCTTCGAAGGTTCGTTCTCGGATTACGAGGAAAATAAAAAGAAACGCTTGGGAACAGATATCATGCCCAGGCGTATCAAGTACAAAAAATTGATTCGTTAATAGGAATGGAGGAACTATTCTTCTCTACCGAGATTTTTGATACCTTCCTCCAATAATCTTTTGGCTTTTTCCAGATAGGCTTTTTGGTGGGCCGACAAACTGTTAGGGTCTTCGCCTTCGGTTGTCGGACCTATGGAATTTGAAAGTTCTATCAATTGGTCAATGGCTTGTTCTGCTGATTTAAGCTTGTCATCGGCGTGTTTTTCAAAGACTTTGATCATTTCCATTTCCATAGCGGCCACAGAAGCTGTTTCGGTCTGGGTCTCTACTTCTGGTTCTTCTGAAAGGCCTACGGTCTCTTCAACAGTAGGGGACGTACCTAGGGTGCATTGGTCGATAATGGTAATCAATTCATTGATTTCACCAACAGCCTTTTTGGTAAAGAATCTTCCAGCTTCCCAATCAATAGGTTCAACAGCCTTGTCCAAGGTTTCCATGGCATCCAAGGTTTTGTTCTTGGCTTTGTCACAATTGCATTCCGCTATAAAATCTTCCGATTTTTCCAAAGCCGTCAAGGCTCTTTCCGCATAATACATTTGATGTTCAAAGTTGGTGGCTTCCATGGCTTTTTTGCCATGGCTTAGCGCGTAGGTAACCTTTGAATAGAAATTATCACATTGGGCGTAGGTAGTTTGTGCGGCAAAAATCAACACAATAACTACTAAAACATGGGATTTGGGAACCATATTCGAGTGTATTTGATTTGGTTGTTAAGTTCGTAATGCTAACGGAGAAGTTAGGACATTATTTCATTTGATTAGTAATCTTCGTTGGGGTACCAGTCCAATTGTACCACCTCAATGGAAGAATCACCTTGGTTTACGAGGGTTTTGAATTTTTCCACATCGCTCACCTCTGGTCTTCCCCTAAAGTGATACGGATATACCTGCTCTGGCTTAAATTCCAACACGGCATCAGCAGCGCTTTCCACGGTCATGGTGTACGGAAGGTTCATGCAGACAAAGGCTTTGTCAATATTTTCCAATGCGCGCATTTCTGGGATATCTTCGGTATCGCCCGAAAAATAGATGCGTTCATCTCCAAACGTAAAAACATAGCCATTTCCTCTTCCCTTAACATGAAAGTCTTTGGCTTCTTCACGAAGGTTGTACATGGGAATGGCCTTTACTGTGAACCCTGCCATTTCCTTGGTTTCACCATTATTGATGACAGTGGTTATGGATGATAGGTTTTCCTCCATTTGCATTTTCACAGCTTCGGGAGCAACAATTTGAACCCCTTCCAGATTTAATGCGTTAAGGGTTTCGGGATTAAAGTGGTCACCGTGTATATCCGTAATAAATATCATATTTGGTGATGGTTGCCCTTCAAAAGCAGCTTTGCCACCAACAGGATCTATATATATGGTATGTCCATCCCATTCGACTACCGCAGTGGCGTGTTCAATGGGAGTAATCTTTGCTGGGTTTGGAGCTACCGCCGTTTCAGTAACGGTTTCTTCCATTCCAGCGGTTTCTTCTTTTTTTTCAGTTTTGTTCTTGCATGAACTTAATACAATAGACAATGCTATGGCAGTAATGAGGAAATTTCTTTTCATCTTCAATTTTTTAGATACCCTTAAAAATAAGGGATTACGGAGAGAATATTAATTTTTTTCAAATAATATTTCATCCAAATAGTCCAAACCAAAATACTATGCGTATATAAACTGAACATGATTGATTAAAAAACCTTAAACGCAAAATCAATTAAAACAAAAAGTTATGACTGAAACAAAAAATAACAATAACGGATTGAAAGTAATTGCTGGTCTGTTGGGTGTAGTTCTTTTGGGAACTATTATTTATACGGTAAGTCTGTATCAAGATAAAAAGAAAACTACAGAGGCCCTTACTCAAGAGAAGGAATTGGTTGTAGAGGATTTGAACAACTTGAAATCTGAATACGACAAAGCAATTTTGGAAAGCAATGCCACCAACGAAGAGTTGGTTGCCGCTAGGGACAACATCGCAAAGTATATCGATTCTGTAAGCAGCATGAAGGCTGACATTGCCACACTTTCAAGATATAGAAGACAAGTGAGCGTTCTTAAAGCTGAAAGGGAGAAATTGTTGAAGCAAGTTGATTCCTTGACACAGTCCAACAGCTTGTTGGCCATGCAAAGAGACAGCACTTTTGCCGAATTGGAGCAACAAACCGTTTTCAACGACTCCCTGATTATCCAGAACACACAATTAGCCGATGCTGTAGAAAGAGGTTCTGCACTTAACCTGAGCACTATCAGTGTTGATGCCATCAAGGAAAGAAATAGCGGTAAATTGGTTTCAACCAGAAGAGCTAGAGCTACCGATAAATTTAAAGTTTGCTTTACTATTGCCGATAACGTAATCGCTGAGGCTGGCGACAGAGAATTCTATATCGAGGTTCTTGGGCCACAAGGTAATGTGCTGGGTGAAGGTTTGACCAAGACCACAGAAGAAGGTAATTCCTTAACTTACAGTAAAGGAACCAACTTCTACTACGAGAACGACGCATTGGATGTATGCGATTACATTAACAAGCCAAGTGGTGATTTCCAAGAAGGAAACTACATGGTAAATGTGTATGACAACCAATTGAAACTATTGGGTACATCTAGCTTCGAATTGAAATAGTAAACACACTATCACCATAAATAAAAAGGCCTGTCCAATTTTGGACGGGCCTTTTTTCTATAACTAAAATCAGCATTTCTATTTTAAACTGCCTACCATATCTTCGGGCTTCACCCATTCGTCGTATTCCTCTGGAGTTACATAGCCAAGGTTTACGGCTTCTTCTCTCAAGGTAGTTCCGTTTTTATGGGCCGTGTTGGCAATCTCCGCCGCCTTGTAGTAACCAATTTTGGTATTTAGAGCGGTAACCAACATCAAAGAATTGTTCAATAAGGTTTTTATGGTCTCGTGGTTGGGTTCAATACCAGCAGCACAGTTTTCATCAAAACTTACACAGGCATCGCCCAATAATTGGGCAGATTGCAAAATATTGGCAGCCATCATCGGTTTAAAGACATTCAGTTCGTAATGTCCTTGCGTACCACCAACGGAAATGGCAACATCATTACCCATCACCTGTGCGCAGACCATGGTCAATGCCTCACACTGGGTGGGATTCACCTTTCCAGGCATAATGGAGCTCCCTGGTTCGTTGGCTGGGATTATGATTTCCCCGATACCGGAACGCGGACCAGAAGCCATCATCCGGATATCGTTGGCAATTTTGTTCAAGGAAACCGCCAATTGTTTTAAGGCACCATGACTTTCCACGATGGCATCATGTGCAGCCAACGCCTCAAATTTATTTCCTGCGGTAATGAATGGTTTTCCAGTAAACTCGGCAATATATTTGGCAACCAGTACATCATACCCTTTGGGTGTGTTTAGACCAGTTCCAACAGCCGTACCTCCCAAGGCAAGCTCGCTTAAATGGGGAAGTGTATTTTTTAAAGCTTTCAAACCATGGTTCAATTG
Organism: Flagellimonas marinaquae; assembly: GCF_003992675.1. Classification (GTDB taxonomy): domain Bacteria; phylum Bacteroidota; class Bacteroidia; order Flavobacteriales; family Flavobacteriaceae; genus Flagellimonas; species Flagellimonas marinaquae. The sequence goes on along the minus strand of NZ_RZMZ01000015.1, from coordinate 910,592 downwards.
GGATACATAGCCAGAAAACTCTTGGCCCAAGGTTAGGGGAGTGGCATCCATTAAGTGGGTCCTTCCGATTTTTACCACGTCCTTGAATTCCTCGGATTTTTTCTGCAAAGTGTCCCGTAGCTGTTCTACACCAGGAATGGTTACCTCCACTATCTTTTTATAAGCGGCAATGTGCATTCCCGTAGGAAAGGTATCGTTGGAGGACTGACTCTTGTTGACATCATCATTGGGCTGGATAGTTTTTTCACCTTCCCCGATTTTTTTCCCTGCAATTTCGTGTGCACGATTGGCGATCACTTCGTTTACGTTCATGTTGCTTTGGGTACCAGAACCCGTTTGCCAGATTACCAAAGGAAACTGGTCGTCATGCTTGCCTTCGAGTATTTCGTCACATACCTGGGCAATCAAATCCCTTTTTTCTTGGCTCAGCACACCCAATTCGTGGTTGGTGTAAGCTGCGGCTTTCTTCAGATAGGCAAAACCATAAACCACATCCAAGGGCATGGATGCCGGGGCCCCAATTTTAAAGTTGTTTCGGGAACGCTCCGTTTGGGCTCCCCAATATTTGTCGGCGGGTACTTTAACCTCGCCCATGGTATCTTTTTCAATCCTAAAACCCATAGTTTTAAATTTTGTTTCACAAAGGTAGGATATCAGGTATTTATTTGGTAATTGATGGCGATAAATACACTTTTTTTGCCCCAGCATTTGCTTTTTTTGATAAGAAGAAAGTATCTTTGTTAAAACAAAAGGAGTAAAGATGTTTGAATTTGACCAATATTTAGGTTTTTTAGCGTTTCTAACAATTTTGACAATCGGTTTTTGGTTGATGATATTCCTGTTGACCTTCGTGGTACCTTACTGGTTGATTGGAAACCTTAGGGAGATGTTCAAAGAAAGAAGAGAGGCCAAGCGGGCCCAGCTTGAAGAATAAAATATACAAAAGGAAGCCAATGGCTTCCTTTTTTTTATCCAATCAAATAGCTTTCTACCATCGAAAGCTATTTTTTTATTTCACACATTCTATCGAAGTATCAGAATAAAAAAAGCAGCCATATGGCTGCTTTTCCTGTTCAAGTTTCGGGGGAACTAAACCGTTTTTTAATACTCTCCCTCATCATCATCACCTCCACCTTGCCTGTCCTGTCCACGACGACGTTGTTCCTTTGGTTGGTTAAATCTGTAAATAAAGGATAGGTTCACCTGCCTTGCTCTCCATTGAAATTCACTATCGGAGGTAAAGGTAGGGGTTTGCGTGAACGACATTCGCTTTCTGGAGTTGAAAACATCGCTGACATTTAAGGAAACGGTCGCGTTATCCTTGAACAAATCTTTGCTAATGGCCAAGTTAAGAGAGAACATACCCTTATTCTCGGTTTGGGCATTTTGGGTAGGACCCATGTAAAAAGAATTCAACTGAAGGTCTATTTTCTTTAGCAAGGTAAATTTGGAGCTCATTCTTGCAAACCAGCTGGTGTTCTCTGCCCCAAAATCCACACCATTAAAAGTTCCTTCTGAATTAAATGTAAAAAAGTTGAAACTACCATTTAAGCGCCACCACTTGGCTGGGTTGTAAATGGCTCCAGCTTCGGCACCGATACGTTCGTTGGTAGAAAGGTTAATGGGAACTGAACGAATAATTTGAATACCGTCCGAAGTGATTTCTCCTGTCTCCTCTTGAATACGCTCAAAAGAATTGGTCTCCCTCTGATAATACACCGATGTGGTAAGTGTCAATTTTTTCCAACGTTTCAAGTATCCCAAATCAAAAGCATTGGCAAAGGCAGGGTCCAAATCCGGATTACCCTGAAAAACATTGGTCCTACTTGACCGAGAAGGGAAGGGGTTGATAAACCATCCTCTAGGCCTATTGATCCTACGGTTATAACCAAGGGATATGTTTTCCGTTTTGGAAATCTCATAAATAAGGTTTACCGTTGGGAAAAGCCCAAGATAGTTTTTATCAAAATTCAAATCTACGTCTTCGCCCACAATTTGTTGCAAGGCTTCGCCATCCACTGTAGAATCTACGCTACCAATAAGCTCTGTGTTTTCCAAACGTAAGCCCAGCAACATTGATATCTTGCCATATTTGTTTCCGTATTGCGTGTATATCGCATTTACGTTTTCCCGATAGGTAAATACGTTGGTCAAATCTCGATTGGTCGAAAATTCACCTGTTCCTATGTTCAGGGTATCTAATTGAAAATCACTCACCTCTTTTTCAAACGTACCCCGATAACCGGCCTCAAATTGCGCATCGCCCATTGGCAATACATAATCGATTTGGGCCAAGATATCGTCCTGCGTCTGGATTTCGTAAATATTTTCACGTGCCAACAAATCTGTGTTGGGTACGATATTGCTTTCTTGGATTTCCGTCAGCACATCCTCATCATCATACGAATATTGAAAGTCCGCCGTCAATTCATGGCCATCATCGTTAAAACGGTTGGTGTAGTTGAAGGATACTTGATAACTATTGTCGTTTTCAAGCTGATTTTCAGTTCTAAAGGTTCTACTGCTCAGCTCGCCGTCCATAAAACGTTGGTTGTCGTTTTCGGTCAAATCGTTCTCATCGGACCATCGGTAGAAAAAACTACCGGTAACGGAGGATTTCTCGGTCAAAAAATACTCCATTCCAATGTTCAGGCTCAAACCATTATCATCCCTATTAATATCCCTGTCTTCTATGATTCGGTCAAAATCACTGAGATCGGTCAAATACCTATTGTCAAAAAATCCATTTCCTGGGGGTTTTCTTTTGAAGTATCCCAGCGTATTGAAAATATTGAACTTTTCTGTCCGGATATTAAAATTGGAGGTAACCCTGGCATTCAACGGATCTCCGATGGTAGCATTGATGGAACCATTGATTCCTAGGGTTTTCTCTTTTTTGAGGACAATGTTAAGAATACCTGCCGTACCCTCTGCGTCATAACGGGCCGAAGGACTGGTAATTACTTCGACCTTTTCAATGGCGTCGGCAGGTAATTGTTGTAAGATATCAGTAGAACCGAAACCTGCCAAAGCAGATGGTTTTCCATTGATAAGAATACGCACGTTATCGTTTCCCCGAAGGCTGATGCCTCCTTCCACATCCACAGATACGGATGGAATGTTCCCTAGGGCATCACTTACGTTTCCACCACTTGTGGTGATATCTTTACCTATATTGTATACTTTTTTGTCCAAACGGACCTCAACAGTAGTTTTTTCCCCGACCACTTCAACCTCTGCAAGCTGCGCTACATCAGGAGATAGGCTAATGGTGCCCAAGTTGGTGGTAGCATCATAAAGTTGTCCTTGACGTGAATAGGTCTTGTAGGAAATAAATTCGACACGGATATTATACTTGCCAGGAGGGGTTTCAATTTCAAACTTACCATCTAGATCGGTAATGCCCCCGGTCACCTCATCTGGGCTATCTGCATTCTGCAAAACAAAAGTGGCATACTCCAAGGGTTGACCTGATTCGGAGTCGACCACAGTTCCAGATATGGTAATGGGTTTTTGATTTTGTTGGGCTACACTTTGGAATGTAGTAAAGGTCAGAAGCAAAAACGGGATAAATATCCTGTGCATAGTTTGATTTTTATGCCGCAAAATTGACAGAAAATAAACGCACTTAAAATATTAATCCCTCAACAACGGAATTGAGCCGGCGAATGACCTTAAAGAATTGTTAACCTTTGTCTTTTTTGTTCTTTTTCTTCTTCTTTTTCTTTTTGGCCTTGAACTGGTTCTCCTGCAATTCCATAAAAGCCTCGAACTTATCCTCTGGAAGTCCCGCCTTTAGTTCAGCATCCTGGCGCCGTTTAATTTTTTGCATCTCCTCGTTCATTTTTAGAGGTTCCAATTGCAAAATCTGAAGTTCGATACGCTGTTGTACAGATTGGACTAGGGAGGTTCGCACCACGGCCTGTTCAAAAGGGTCCAATTCAAGGGCTTCTGTGATGGATGGCATTTGCGAATCCACAATTTCTTCCGCCGTTGGAGGTGTTTCCTCTTTTTGGGATTCCACGGGTCCCGCCTGTGGTATGGAGGTTCTGCCCCTACCATACATGCTTCGATTGCCAAACTGCGACCCAAATTGCGCAGACATATCGTTTACACATAAAATACCCGCCAAAAGAGTGATGTAGAAGAGGAGTTGTTTTCTTTTCATGGGATAAAGATAGTATTTAGGTTCAAATATTCCGTGGAAACGGTGTTAAATGTAACTGGTTATCAAGCTTATAGTAAGTTGGAAATGTTCTCTGGCGGCCTACCGACAACCGCCTTTTTCCCATTTACAACAATAGGCCGTTCAATGAGTTTTGGATTTTCTGCAAGGGCGGTCACCACCTCATCATCGGTCAAGGTTTTTCCTTTGAACTTTTCTTTCCAAATCGCCTCTGTCTTTCGAACCAAGTCAATCGGAGCAATGCCCAAATAGGCAATCAAGGTTTTCAGTTCAGCTTCGCTCGGTACATCATCCAAATATTTGACCACTTCAAATGCTTTGCCCGACTTTTCCAAGATGGCCAAACCTTCTCGGGATTTTCTGCACCTTGGATTATGGTAAATTTTAATCATGTCTCTAATTTAGTTTTGTTCTTCTTTTTGCCCCATCATCATTAAATAGGCCTTCAAAAATGCATCAATCTCACCATCCATTACGGCATCAACGTTACCAGTTTCCTCGCCTGTGCGTACATCTTTCACCAATTTATACGGATGCATGACATAATTTCGGATCTGCGAGCCCCATTCAATCTTCATTTTGGAAGATTCGATTTCAGCTCTGGCTTCCTGCTTTTTACGCAGTTCGATTTCATAGAGCTGTGATTTCAGCATTTTCATGGCGGTTGCTCTATTGTCGTGCTGGGACCTTGAATCGGAACAGGAAATTTGGATTCCTGTAGGTTTGTGTACCAATTGAACCTTGGTTTCCACCTTGTTCACATTTTGACCTCCAGCACCGCTGGAACGTGCCGTTGTGATTTCGATTTCGGAAGGATTCACTTCAATTTCGATACTGTCGTCTACCAAAGGATACACATAGACCGAAGCAAAAGAAGTGTGTCTTTTGGCGTTACTGTCGAAAGGGGAGATGCGTACCAAACGATGCACACCGTTTTCTCCTTTTAGCCATCCAAAGGCATATTCTCCCTCGATTTCCAAGGTTACGGTCTTAATTCCGGCTACATCACCTTCTTGGTAATTGAGTTCCTTGATCTTGTATCCGTTTTTTTCGGACCACATCATGTACATGCGCATGAGCATGGAGGCCCAATCACAACTCTCCGTGCCACCGGCACCTGCGGTTATCTGGAGCACTGCCGTCAGCTCATCACCTTCCTCCGAAAGCATGTTTCGGAACTCCAATTTTTCAATGGCGTCGATGGCCTTATCAAATTGTGCGGATACTTCTCCTTCGGAAATCTCACCAGCCTGCTGAAACTCCATGAGGACCTCAAGGTCGCCGATCAAAGTTTTGGCTTCCTCAAAATCTTCTACCCATTTCTTTTTGGATTTGATGGACTGCATTTGCTTTTGGGCTTCCTGCGGATTGTCCCAAAAGCCAGGAGCAAGGGTTTTTTCTTCCTCGTTCTCTATTTCAATACGTTTGGCATCAATGTCAAAGATACCTCCTTAACGCACCAAGGCGCTCAATAAGATCTTTTTGATGATCTGTGGTTACCATGTAATTTATTTTGGGGTAAAAATAAGTTTCTTTCCGCAAATGACCTTGAGATATCTTCAATACTATCGTAATGGCAAAAGGAAAATTCCCAAGTCATAAAAGATGAAAATTTACAATCGGGCGTGTCACATTTTACGAAATTCCCTATTAAATCGCGATACTGATTTTTGGTCGGGGTATTTTAAAATGATTTCCATATTTTTAAGCCACTAATTCAACCAGCTCATGAAGAACACAACTACCTTAATTGCCCTATGCTATTTTATTTGTACTGCACTTGGGGCCCAAACTTTTGAAAAGACCAAGGATTTCCAAAAATTCAAAGGCTATTTCGATTTTTATTACGACGATTCCACAGATAAGATTTACCTCCAAGTAGATGATTTGGAGAAGGATTTTTTATATGTGTATTCCCTGAGCAGCGGTATAGGAAGCAATGATATTGGTTTAGACCGCGGACAGCTGGGCAACGAACAGGTGGTTTTTTTCAGGAAAGCAGGAAAAAAACTGTTATTGGTTCAGCCTAACCTTGAATTTAGAGCAATCACCGATAATGAATTGGAAAGAAAATCAGTAGAGCAGGCTTTTGCCAAATCCATTTTGGAAGGATTTGAGATTGTAGAAGAATCGAAAGGGAGCTACCTGATAGATTTTACCGATTTTTTGATGCGGGATGCCCATGGGGTTGCCAACCGTTTAAAAAGAGCTAAGCAGGGTTCGTACAGTTTGGATAAATCCAAAAGTGCCTGGGCTTTTGATCGTACCAAGGCATTTCCCAAAAATGTGGAGTTTGATGTGACCCTTACCTTTAAAGGTGAGCCTGACGGTGCTTGGATTCGTTCCGTGACACCAACACCCAGCTTGGTCACCGTGGCCCAGCACCATTCCTTGATTGAGTTGCCGGACGATAACTTTGAAAAACGAGCCTATGACCCCCGAAGTGGAGGTTATCCTTTTTCATACTACGATTATGCGACCCCAGTACAAGAATCCTTGGTAAAGCGATTTATCAGAAGACACCGTTTGCAAAAGAAGGATCCGAATGCGGAAGTGAGTGAAGCTGTAGAACCGATTATCTATTATTTGGATAATGGAACTCCGGAGCCAATTCGTTCCGCTCTGTTAGATGGCGGAAAATGGTGGAACCAAGCCTTTGAAGCAGCAGGTTATAAGGATGCCTTCCAAATGAAAATGCTGCCCGATGATGCCGACCCTCTCGATGTTCGGTACAATGTGGTGCAATGGGTACACCGCTCCACAAGGGGATGGAGCTATGGAGCCAGTGTGGTAGATCCAAGAACAGGCGAAATCCTAAAGGGACATGTAAGTTTGGGAAGTCTTCGAATCCGTCAGGACTTTATGATTGCGCAGGCTTTGATGGACAAGCCTTTTGCAGAAAGGGATGATAATTACCAACCCATGTTGGAGTTGGCCCTCGCAAGAATACGTCAACTTTCTGCCCACGAAATAGGACATACTCTAGGGTTTGCCCACAATTTTGCGGCAAGCACCAACAATAGGGCCTCTGTAATGGATTATCCACATCCACAATTTGAGCTCAAAGGAGGTGACATCAGTTTTGAAAATGCCTACGATACCGGTATTGGAGAGTGGGATAAAGTCACAGTGGCCTATGCCTATTCCGATTTCCCCAGTGGGACCGACGAAAAGGAAGCTCTGAATACCATTTTGGAGAAAGCACAGCAAGAAGGTCTCCGATATCTTTCCGACCAAGACGCTCGCCCAAAAGGGGGAGCCCATGCATTGGCCCATCTATGGGACAATGGTAAAGTTGCCAGTGAAGAACTGGAACAGATGTTGGAAATCCGGAAAAAGGCTATTCAAAATTTTTCTGTGGATAACATAAAAACAGGAGAAGCCTATTCCGTGCTTGAAGATGTGTTTGTGCCCATTTATTTCTTTCATCGATATCAAACCGAAGCGGTTTCAAAAGTCATTGGCGGACTGGATTACAATTATGCCGTAAAAGGTGATGGACAAACTCCTGTAAAAGCTATCGACCAGACGGTTCAGGAAAAAGCTTTGGAGTCCATATTAAAAACGTTGGATGCCGAAGTGATTGCGGTACCCAAGGATAAACTGGACCTCTTTCCGCCACGTGCCATCGGTTTTGACCGTTCAAGGGAATCTTTCAAGGGTCGCACAGGTGTTAGCTTTGATGCCCTTTCCGCAGCCGAGACTGCGGCCGACATGACGTTGGAATTGCTGTTGCACCCCGAACGCGCCTCCCGATTGATTCAGCAAAAGAGTTTGGATAAAAATCAAATGGGACTCAGAGAGGTGTTGGATGAGACCGTAAAAGCGACCATTGATCGCTCGCATCGGGATGATTATGAAGAAGAAGTACAGCATTCCATTAACTTTAGGGTGCTGTATCACTTAATGAACCTTGCCGCCCACGATGCGGTGCACCCACAGGTAAATGCCATTGCCAATGAGGTTTTGAACGATGTAAAGACCCAGTTGCTGACAGATGGTAAAAATGCGATTTCTGCAGAAATGGTAAGGCGTATTGATGCCTTTATGAAAGAACCTTCGGAATTCAAACTTGTTCCAGTTTCCACAATACCCGATGGGTCGCCAATTGGAATGGATTGTATGGACTAAACTATTGTATGGAAATAAACTTGATAAGTGACACGGTCACTAGACCTTCAGCAGGAATGTTGGAGGCCATGATGAATGCGAAAGTAGGGGATGATGTGTTTAAAAACGACCCCACGGTAAATGAACTGGAGGCCAAGGTCGCCGATTATTTTGGGATGGAAGCCGCGCTCTTTTTTCCGAGTGGTACCATGACCAATCAAACGGCCATAAAAATACATACCCAGCCTGGGGACCAGCTTATTTGTGACAAATATGCCCACATCTACAATTACGAAGGGGGAGGTGTAAGCTTTAACAGCGGGGTTTCCTGCAAGTTGGTAGATGGCCATCGCGGCATGATGACGGCCGAACAGGTAGAAGCGTCCATCAATCCACCAGATTTTTATCATAGCCCATTGACCACTTTGGTCTGTATCGAGAATACCACGAACAAAGGTGGCGGTGCCTGTTGGGATTTTGAGGAACTAAAGAAAATCCGAAATGTCTGTGATCGTCACCATCTAAAGTACCACTTGGATGGCGCCCGACTCTGGAACGCTTTGGTAAAAAAGGGAGAAGACCCAAAAGCGTATGGGCAATTGTTCGATACCATCAGTGTGTGTTTGAGCAAGGGCATGGGGTGTCCTGTTGGTTCTGTTTTGGTGGGGAGCCAAGCCCATATTGATAAAGCCTTGCGCATTAGAAAGGTGTTTGGTGGCGGAATGCGCCAATCGGGCTACTTGGCGGCGGCAGGTATTTATGCTTTGGAAAATAATGTAAATCGATTGGCAGAAGACCATCAAAAGGCTGAAGAAATAGGGGAGGTACTTCAATCCTTGGATTTCATCAAAAAAGTGGAGCCCATCGAGACCAATATCATCATTTTTGAAATCAACGAGGATAAAATGTCATCCGAAGCGTTCTTGGACCAGTTGACCAAAAATCAAGTGTCCATCATTGGAATGGGGCAAGGAAAGCTACGTATAGTCACCCATTTGGATTATACCGATGACATGCACCAGCACTTTCTAAAAGTGTTGAAAAGTATAGGATAAAACGTCACTACTCGATACGTTTCCTACGTAAATACTCGAACTGACCACATATTGCTACATTGTCACTTCGAGTGGTTTTGGC
>NZ_RZMZ01000015.1:0-900795 GCF_003992675.1 Flagellimonas marinaquae | reverse complement strand
CGAGAAGTGTATTTGTTTCCTTGGGATCAAAAAAGTGTTGCATTAAAGGATTCTCGATACGTTTCCTTTTGAAACACTCGAACTGACACGATTCCTCGGAATGATTATTTTAACTATTTTAGAAAATCCCAAGTTCTATCGAGAAATTAACAACCACAATGACAACCTACTTTGTGTATATCTTGAAATGCTCAGACAATACGTTTTATACTGGAATAACTTCAGATTTAACAGGTAGGTTGGAATCTCATCAAAAAGGGAAGTATAAAAATAGTTATACATATTCAAGAAGACCTTTGGAGTTGGTTTATTATTGTGAATTCACAGATCCAAACAAAGCTATTTTAGTTGAAAAGCAGATCAAAAAGTGGTCTAAAAGCAAAAAAGAAGCCTTGATTGCAGGCGAATTTGACAAACTTCCGAATTTATCTAAGAAAGATTTCAAGAAATAAAAAGTTCTCGATACGTTTCCTCCGTAAACACTCGAACTGACTGCATATTACCACGATGTCACTTCGAGTGGTTTTGGCGGAGCCAAAATTGTATCGAGAAGTGTATTTGTTTCCTTGTGATCAAAAAAGTGTTGCGGTAAAGGGTTCTCGATACGTTTCCTCCGTAAACACTCGAACTGACCTTTCCAAAAAGAATTGTATAATGAAACGTTAGGGGTATTTTACTTCAAAAAACCCTCCATTCCAGGAATGTTGGGCATACCTTCCTTGGCTACAGCCGCCAATTCAGCTTCATTAATTTTAGTAGCTTTTTCAATGGCTTTATTTAGCGTTAACACCAAATAATCCTCCAGTTGTTCCTTGTCTTCCAATAAAGAATCGTCAATACTGATGGATTTAATCTCACGATTCGCCGTTAAGGTCACCTTGAGCAATCCGTCCGAGGATGCTTCATCAATCATCACAGTGTTCAATCGCTCTTTCGTAGCTTCCACTTTCTTTTGGGTTTCTTTGATTTTACCCATCATTCCCATTAAATCTCCAAACATATCTTCAAATTTTACATGTAATTGTCCGTAGGTTGATCATTGTCTAACAAGTTAAATGGAGTCCAGACATTTTTTCAACGCCTGGACTAGGGACATTATAACTTTTTCGAACAAACAATATTTTCCAAACATAAAATCAAAAGTAGTAAATTGGCTAAAATACTTTCCATGAAACAAATGATTTCAAGATTATCTATTCTGGTATTATGCCTTATTTTTGCCACCGCTTGCAAAAACAACAAAGACGAATCCATGAATATTACTCCCCCTGTAGCTCCAAAGCATCCTACCAAGCTCGAAAAACACGGTGATGTTAGAATCGATGACTACTATTGGATGAACAATAGGGAAGACCAACAGGTGCTCGACTACCTGAATGCGGAAAACGAGTATTTCCAAAAGATGACGGCCCATACCCATAAATTCCAAGAGGAACTTTTTGAAGAAATGAAAGGAAGAATCAAGGAAGATGATGAATCCGTCCCCTACCAATTGGATGGTTATTGGTACATCACCCGCTACGAAGAAGGTAAAGAGTATCCAATTTATTCCAGAAAAAAAGGGAGCTTGGATGCCGAGGAGGAGTTGTTGTTCGATTGCAACCAAATGGCGGAGGGCCACGAATACTTTAACCTTCGGGGAGTTTCCATTAGCCCTGATAATAAATTGGCTTCCTTTGGAATGGATACGATTTCACGACGGCAGTACAACATTCAAATAAAAAACCTGGAATCGGGTGAAATATTCCCTGATATCATTGAGAACACTACGGGAAGTTCTGTTTGGGCCAACGATAACAAAACGCTTTTCTATACCAAAAAAGACCCAGTGACCCTGCGGTCGGATAAAATCTTCAAGCATGTTTTGGGCACCTCAGCTGAGGAGGATGAACTGGTTTTCCACGAAAAGGACTCAACCTACAATACTTTCGTGTACAAAACTAAATCCCGGGATTATATCGTGATCGGTTCCAGCAGCACCCTTACCTCCGAATATCGCTTTTTGGATGCTGATGACCCCAATGGAAAATTCAAGGTATTCTCGCCACGTGAAAAAGGGGTGGAATATTCCATTTCCCATTTTGAGGGCGATTTTTATGTATTGACCAATAAAGACGCCGCGACCAACTTTAAATTGATGAAAACAAGCGAAAACAATACATCATCGGATAACTGGGAGGAATTTATTCCGCATCAGGAAGATGTTTTGTTGGAAGACGTGGAGATTTTTAGGGACTATTATGTAGTAACTGAACGCAAAAACGGTCTCAGCCAAATGAAAATAGCCAAATGGGATGGTTCCGATACTTATTATTTGCCTTTTGATAGTGAAACCTATGTGGCCGGTCCCTCTGTAAATTTGGATTTTGACACTAAAATACTCCGGTACTACTATAATGAGATGGGCGAACCTTACGCCATTATTGATTTTGACATGGAAACCCGAACCAAAACTGTCATGAAGCAGCAAGAGGTATTGGGTGGCAAATTTGACAAGAACAACTACAAAACCGAGCGTTTGTGGGCCACGGCAAGGGATGGCAAAAAAGTTCCTGTCTCTCTTATTTATCGGAAGGATACCCCTTTGGATGGTACCAGTCCCTTGTTGCAATATGGGTATGGTTCTTATGGAGCTACAATGGACCCATATTTTTCATCTATACGATTGAGCTTGCTAGATCGCGGGTTTATCTATGCCATTGCACATGTGAGGGGTGGTGAATATTTGGGAAGGCCTTGGTACGAGGATGGAAAATTGTTACAGAAAAAGAATACATTCACTGATTTTATCGATGTCAGTAAATTTTTGATAGAAAAAAAATATACCAGCTCCGAGCATTTGTACGCCATGGGCGGCTCTGCCGGGGGACTTTTGATGGGAGCCATCATAAATATGGAACCTCAATTGTACCATGGTATCATCGCAGCCGTACCCTTTGTGGATGTGGTCACCACCATGTTGGACGATACGATTCCGCTTACCACCGGTGAGTACGACGAATGGGGCAATCCGAACGAAAAGGAGTATTATGATTACATGAAATCCTATTCACCGTATGATAATGTGGAGGCCAAGGCGTATCCGCATATGTACGTGTCCACAGGTCTACATGATTCGCAGGTGCAGTATTGGGAGCCTGCCAAATGGGTGGCCAAATTGCGAGAGTACAAAACGGATGATAACCTGTTGTTTTTGGATACCAATATGGATGCAGGACACGGCGGGGCATCGGGCCGTTTTGAGGCTTTGAAGGAAACGGCAAAGGAATATGCGTTCATTTTGGACTTGGAAGGAAAAGCCCTTTAAAAATAAAATGTTACATTTGCACCGAACAAATGCCTTATCTTTAAAGGTGTTGTTCCCTACCTAATACCAGTTATGAAGAAACAGATAAATGCGCACAGCAATATCCTAGACCTAATTGGAAGTACCCCCTTAGTTAAGCTAAACAGAATTACTGCCCCCCTTACCGGAAACTTCTATGCCAAATTGGAATGTTTCAATCCTGGACATTCTGCAAAAGATAGAATTGCGGTCCATATTATCGAGGAAGCAGAGCGAAAAGGCATTTTAAAGCCCGGTAGTACCATTATTGAAACTACCTCGGGCAATACAGGCTTTAGCTTGGCTATGGTAAGTATCGTAAAAGGTTACAAGTGTATTTTGGCTGTAAGTTCAAAATCCTCTCCGGATAAAATCGATATGCTGCGCTCTATGGGAGCAAACGTATATGTATGTCCGGCCCACGTGAGTGCAGATGACCCACGCTCGTATTATGAGGTGGCTAAACGTTTGCACAGTGAAACACCGAATTCCATTTATATTAATCAATATTTCAATGAGCTGAATATTGACGCCCATTATTCCAGTACAGGTCCTGAAATTTGGGAACAAACTAACGGTTTGATTACACATTTGGTAGCATGTAGTGGAACGGGAGGAACCATTTCAGGGATAGCGCGCTATCTAAAGGAGCAGAATCCAGATATTAAAGTTTTGGGTGTTGATGCGTATGGTTCTGTGTTAAAAAAATATCATGAAACCGGGGAATTCGATCACAACGAAGTATATCCGTACCGAATTGAAGGCTTAGGCAAAAACTTGATACCCGCCGCCACCGATTTCAATGCCATTGACAGATATGTAAAGGTAACTGACGGTGAAAGTGCCCATATGGCGCGCAAATTGGCTCATACAGAGGGGATTTTCGCAGGTTATACAAGTGGAGCCGCCACGCAGGCCTTGTACCAATTGAATACCGAAGGAGAATTTACCGAGGATAGCAATGTGGTCGTGGTTTTCCCAGACCATGGTTCTAGGTACATGAGTAAAGTATACAGTAATGAGTGGATGGAGAATCAGGGTTTCTTTGATATCCAAAACGCAGAAGTACCAGAAGAAATCAAGTATATTAAATAAACCAGTACCCTGCAATACCTCAACAACGGCGATGAAATTTCATCGCCGTTTTTTTTATGTGAAAATTTCGTTATGCAAGGTTCGTAAAAATCTATACTTTTGCAGATGAATTAATATTAAGGTAGATGAGAGATTTATTCGATAGAATCATTGAGAACAAAGGACCTTTAGGAAAATGGGCCTCACAGGCTGAAGGCTATTTTGTTTTTCCCAAGTTGGAAGGACCAATTTCCAACAGAATGAAGTTTCAAGGAAAGGACGTTATAACGTGGAGTATCAATGACTATCTAGGTTTGGCCAACCTACCTGAAATCAAGAAAGTAGACGGTGAAGCTGCTTTGGAACACGGATCTGCTTATCCTATGGGCGCCCGTATGATGAGCGGTCATACTGATTATCACGAACAACTGGAAAAAGAATTGGCGGAGTTCGTGAACAAAGAAGCTGCCTACCTGTTAAATTTTGGATATCAAGGCTTTATGTCTGTTGTGGACGCTTTGGTTTCCAAAGACGACATCATTGTGTACGATGTGGATTGCCATGCGTGTATCATCGATGGTGTTCGTTTGCACATGGGGAAACGCTTTACCTTTAAGCACAATGATGCTGAAAGCTTGGAGAAGAACTTGGAACGTGCCACCAAGTTGGCCAGCGAGACCGGTGGTGGCATCTTGGTAATTTCCGAAGGAGTTTTTGGAATGCGAGGTGAGCAAGGCATCCTTAAGGAGATTGTAGCACTTAAGAAAAAGTTCAAGTTCCGATTGTTGGTAGATGATGCGCACGGATTCGGAACCTTGGGAAAAACTGGTGCTGGGGCAGGAGAGGAGCAAGGCATACAAGATGATATTGACGTTTATTTGGCCACCTTTGCCAAGTCGATGGCAGGAATCGGAGCTTTTGTTGCCGCCCAAAAGGAAATCATAGAATATTTAAAATATAACTTGCGTTCGCAAATGTTTGCCAAATCATTGCCCATGGTATATGTAAAAGGTGCCCTTAAGAGGCTGGACATGTTGCGTACCATGCCAGAGCTTAAGGCAAAGCTGTGGGAAAATGTGAATGCGCTTCAAAATGGATTAAAAGAGAGAGGCTTTGATATCGGTACAACCACCAGTTGTGTTACCCCTGTGTACTTGAACGGTAGTATCCCCGAAGCAATGGCCCTAGTGAAGGATCTCCGTGAGAACCATGGAATATTCTGCTCCATTGTGGTATATCCTGTGATTCCAAAGGGATTGATTCTGCTTCGTTTGATTCCAACAGCAACACATACAATGCAAGATATTGAGGAAACCTTGGACGCTTTCTCTGCCATTAGGGAA
Source organism: Flagellimonas marinaquae (assembly GCF_003992675.1). Taxonomy (GTDB): domain Bacteria; phylum Bacteroidota; class Bacteroidia; order Flavobacteriales; family Flavobacteriaceae; genus Flagellimonas; species Flagellimonas marinaquae. The sequence goes on along the minus strand of NZ_RZMZ01000015.1, from coordinate 895,053 downwards.
CGCTTACAGAATGGAACCTACAAAAGACTTTCTGCTGCCGTAGCGGCGGCCATGGGAGAGTAATTTCTTTATTTACTTACTTTAAATTTTTAATTGCAGCGGACTTTGTTCCGCTGCAATGCATATTGGGTGTTACCACGTCGCCATCTTCCTTGCCTCACCTCGTTTTCATTAAAAGGATTTAAGCTGGTGTCACCGTTGTAGTATTGAAGATAAACCGCAGGTGCCCCTTGGTACGACACCAGTTGCCAAGTACCTGAACTATTTCCGTAGGAAACACCTTGGGCATTTCCGCCATAATCGCCTTCCACACTGAATGAACCATCCGTATTCATGGAAAAAGTACCATTGGCGCAAAAATTCACGTACGTAATGGAACTGGCCATGCTATCGTTTACATAAGAAGTACGCTGATAAAATACCAATTGACTCCCAGAAATGATGTTCAACAACCCTTGGTTGTCAAGTTCAGGGTATTGACCGTCGGTATTTACAGGTGATGGTGGATTTGGTGTGCCATTCATGCTATTTCCCGCAACGCCACTATTGTCTTTCATATAGGGGGTCAAATCAAAACTGCCCAAATTGTGAAGGTCGGAATACTTGTAAAAGGGTTCATTGTATCCGGTGGCGCGCACGCTCATTTGTAATCCAGAGAGATTGGCTTCAAAAACAACAGGCCCATCCAGCCCGAAAATCTGACCATTCAGGCGAGTGTCGGTACCCGTGGCCCGTATGGCAAAACTTGCACCTACCGCGGCCAGCATTCCGTGGTATTCGTCGCCTACCCTTTTAAACTGGATAGAAACACTTTCCGATGTGTTTATAAAAGTTCCAACAAAATTGGAACTCTGCCCAAAAGCGGTGAATATGGATAGGACAAGGGCATAAAAAATCAGAGTACTCTTTTTCATAGGCAGCAATAATAGTTTTAAAGCTATCAAAAAGATGGTTATCCCACAATTAAATTAGATGTTTGACCTCTTTAGGGACCTAAAAAAGTGGAAGATGCTAAAATGGCTTGTTTTAAAGAGGTTTCTTATGCTTTTCCAAAACTTCTGGACTGTAAAGGTCTGGTGCCAAGGTTCTTGTCTTCTCCCGACTCAGATATTTCCTCAGGACGCCTCCTTTCACGCTGTTCACTTCAAACTCAATAATAAAAGCATCCTCATCAATGGTATCCACTATCCGATACACTTTTTTGGAGTCAATTCGGTTGAGTACCGTTTGTATCACTTCTACATTATTGATTTCACCCCGACTACCAAATCCACGTACGCCCCCGTAGATGGTCATTCCCAGTCCTACTTGGTTCAAGAGTTCATCTTGGATTTCTTTTTGTTTGTGGCTTACGATCAATAACCCAATATAGTCCTCAAAGCCTTCGAAGACAAAGTCGATTACCTTTCCAGTGATGATAAAGGTCAATATGGAATAAAGGGCGATTTCAATGGATATGAGCCATGCCGTTATGGCAAACAGAACGGTGTTGAACAACAAGATGATGGTACCAATGGGAATCCCAAATTGATCGTGTAGGTAAATGCCCAATATTTCCGAGCCATCCAATACGGCACCATTTTTTATGGCCAATCCAATGCCGGCTCCTAGGGAAATTCCTCCAAAGATGGCAATGAGCAGTTTCTCTTCGGTCACTGCTTCAAAATTCTCAAAATGGATAACCACTGCAAGCGCCAAAACCGAAATTACCGATTTGATCATCACCCTTTTGGTCAAAGTGAGCCAGCCCAGAATAAAGAAAGGGATGGAAATGATAGGGAGAATATAGGAGATTTCAATGGGAATAAATTCGCCCAACAAGATGGCAATACCGGTTACCCCACCATCCAAAAAGCCATTAGGAAGCAGAAAAGCTTTCAACCCAATACTGGCCAATAAAATGGCCAAGGCTATTTGTAGGTATTCAAATGTGAGGCTACGGATTTTTTTCATTTGGCAACCATTTCTTGCTATGGTCAAGATACAACCTTAGTTTTATTTACGTCTCTTTTTATTAAAATTCACTTAGTGGGCTTTATAAAAGTCAACAAACAATTCACTAGCAAGTTGGTTTATGGGTTTAACGGTGCCTTCAGCCCATCAGAAAGTGATAAAAGGACCAAAATGATGCACAAAAGGCCCAAGAGCAGATTCAACCATCGAAGCAGTTGTGTGGCGATTCGGTATTGCCGTTTTGCATTACCTTCATGAATTGTGATGGGATAATTAAAAATCCAAGGATACTGGTTGAGTTTAAAGATGCCAAAAGCTAGCAAACCTAATATAATGGGGCCAGCCCAAAGAACATCTTTCGAGCAAAAACCGTTCTGATCTTTGGTAGGCCAATTAAAGTAGATTGGAATTTTTTGGGGAAGCTGGGAAAAAAATATGGAAATGAGGATTATAGAGACCAAAATGAGAAAAAAGGTCAGCAATTCGATTGACTTGTCCAATCGTGTTTTTTTGAGGATTATTTTAGGGCGATTCATATTTTAAGTTCTAGGTAACTCAAAGCTAACACTATAGCGTAAATTTTAGAAGCATACCTACCACTAACCAGAAGTAGCAAATTAGTGCAGTCCATTTTAAGGTTTTTTCAAGAACAGGGATTTTCGGGGCCATCTCTTTGTGGTGTTTCACTTTATCACCTTTTACAAAACCAAAATAAATGAGAAGTCCTGTAAGCATAAGAAATATCAAGTTGAGCCAAAAGGTATAATTGATTTCAAAAGGATTCTTTTCCGTGATGTCTTTGCTGGCTCCGTCAGGAATCAATTGCAAAAAGTCAAACCCATAATGCAGGATAAGGGATGCTCCAATCAATGAATTAAACAGCAGGAAAAGGATAAAGAGGGACATTTTCCAACCGTAGTACTTGGCATTGATTCGAAGAACAGGGAAAACTATAAGATCGCTAAAGATAAATGCCATAACCCCGGCAAAGCTTACGCCTTTTCCAAACAATAGCGCTGCCAAAGGAATGTTGCCCATAGAGCCTATAAAAGTGAGGAAAGCGGCCACAGGCCCCATAACAACGTGTTCCAGTAAGGTTAGAAAAGTAAATGTCTGGTGTCCTTCGCCAGTGTTGATAAAAAGTGTCTGAAAAAATGAATCTGGGACAAAAGCGGCAACAATTCCCGCAATGGTAAAACCCACGGTTACATCTTTCCAGACCATTTTCCATTCCATGGCATACTGCTTGCCTACCTTGGCCCAACTTTCCTGGGACCGAAGTTTTTCTGTTAAGGGCTTATCGGACATGGAGGACGAACTGGATGCCTCCAGATGTTCCCTAGCTTTTTTGATGAGTTTTTTGGGGTTGATCAATCGAATGAGCAACCAACTGAAGAGAATCAGTAAAATTCCGCCCACGTATTCGCCTACCACAAATTGCCAGCCCAGAAAAATGGAAATAATGATTCCCAGTTCAATTACCAGATTAGTGGAAGCTAAAAGAAAAGCTATTGAAGACACAAAGCTCGCTCCTTTTTGAAACAGCGATTTGGAAGTAGCCAAGGCTGAAAAACTGCACGAACTGCTTATAAAACCAAAGAATGTTCCCAAGAGCACACTTTTTCCGCCACCACCTCCCATAGTTTGCTGCATGCGCTTTTCCGTTAAAAATATTTGAATAAGGGAACTTATGGCGTATCCTAAAATGAAAGCCCATAAGGCCATCCAAAAAAAGCCAATGCTGGTATACGCTGCTTCGCCCCATTGTTGTAAAAATCCGTTCATTACAGTCTTTTTTACCTATTCCAAAAGACATCTTGGTTCAGTGTGTAGGGTGGATTCAGGAAATAATCCATGGCATAGGTGTTGTTTTGGACAAAAATTGCCTGATTCCCTTGATTTTAAGGTAACAAATACTTGGGAAAGAGAAAACGCATTTGGAAATAATCTGATGAATGTTGAATTAAACCTATCTTGTTTTAAATTCAACTACCAAGTCATTTCTTGTGGTATTGCCCAGTTTTAAACCCGATAAATGCTAAGAGAACCAACAATGCTATCTGAATATAAAAAAAGACTGCGGATAGGGTGTTCAGTAGTAAGGATTCCAGAATAAAATGAATGCCATTTACCATTACTATCAACACTATGGTGGCAATAATCAATATCAGATTTACGGTTTTATTTTTAAAACCCCTGCGCAGGATACGCCCCAGATATACCACGAAAAAGAACAGAGATACCAGTAATAAAAAGATGTTGTAGCTTGGAAATATCAGGTAGGTGTCATGCACGTTTATGTCGATCGTTCCATCCATCACAAAACCTTGCTTTCCAAATAGCAGGAACTGCGTTAATATCACCGCAGTGACTGTGCCCAGAATCCAAAATAATTCTCTTTTTTTCATCACATAAAGCCTTTTTAGTTGCTTTTGAGCTTTTACAGCGCTTTCGGGCAGCAACTTACAAATTTTCTACAGCCTTCCTTATTTTTTGGCTTTCGTGGCGCGTTTTTTATTTTTTACAAAAATGAGCTTGTGTCTGCTTTTTGGGTTTTCCCTTTGCTCAATTTCAAACTGATTGGTAGACTTTATCAAAGGGGTTAGCTTTTCATACCCATAGTTTCTAGAATCGAAGTTCGGCTGCTTTTTCTGAATCAAACTTCCAACATCGCCAAGAAAAGCCCATCCGTCGTCTTCGGATAAGTCGTTTATAGTGGACCTTATTAAGTTGATTTCCTTTTCTGTTATTTTATCAATGGTAGATTCTGAAGAACGCTTTTCTTCGATTTTGTTCAAGCTTTGATTTTTAAGTATTTCAATATAGATGAACTTATCGCAAGCGACAATGAACGGATTTGGGGTTTTCTTTTCACCAATGCCTATCACTTGCATGCCTGCCTCCCTCAATCTGGTGGCCAGCCGTGTGAAATCACTATCGCTCGAAACAAGGCAAAAACCATCTACTTTTGCCGTGTACAGGATGTCCATGGCATCAATTATCATGGCAGAATCCGTAGCATTTTTACCCGTTGTATAGCCATATTGCTGGATAGGGGTAATGGCATTTTCCAATAATAGGTTTTTCCATTTGGTTAAACCAGGTCTGGTCCAGTCTCCATAGATTCTTTTAATGGTTGGATTACCATATTTGGCAATTTCCTCCATCATTTCCTTGACATTGGCAGAGGGTATGTTGTCACCATCAATAAGGACGGCCATGTTTATATTTTGACTCATTTAATTGCTTTTAGTTGAGGAAAACGGCTCAGGGCTGACTCCGTTTTTTAAATTACCGGAAAGATAGTCATTTGCGATGGATTCCTATCGGGACCAGCATATCGAGTTCTGATCACGCAGGCTATTTGGCCGTTAACAACATCGCACTTTACGGTATCATGGTTTCCCTCTTTTTTTTGACAGGACAAATTAAGGTTGATTCATTTACCTCGGAAAAGGTACAGGAGACAAATGCATGCAGCTTTCATTAAAATTGGGAAACAATGGCTTCATTAATACCCTGTGTCAGCTCTCTGTCAAAAGGTTATTTTACAAATAAGTAGTGTGTTTAATCACTCATTATTATGTATGGGTAGCCGGTTGGGCTATAGGCGTGGTTGGCTTACTTTTTAATCAATGGAATTTATGGAGGGGTCAGCATTACTGATGTCGACTACATTTTTCCAATTGCCATCAGATTGCTTTTTCCAAATCTCGACACCTTTATTAAATACAGTTCTAGTATTGCCCATAGTATCAATGGGCATGGTCATATAATTCTTAAAAATAACATATCCGAGGTCACCACTTTTTGAAACATACGCTTCTTGCGGATTCCAGTTGATCTCGAATCCTGGTATTTTTATTGAGCGTTCTACCATGGCTCTGAGAGAGTCAATTCCAATTACCGCGGGCTCATTGGGCGACATCAAAATTGCATCGTCAGCCCAGTATGACAACATTTCATCTACATTTTTGTTTTTTACGGAATTCGCCCAAGCTTTGGAAATTTCCATTAATTTATCGGCTTCGGCATTTTGATCTATAGCTTTTTCTGTACATCCAGTAAGAAGGGATAAAACTAAACCGGTAATAATGAGTCTATAATTTTTCATAAGAAATTGATTAGTGTTCCATATTATCAAATGATGCTTGGCAATGGTCATCTATCTAAAATAATGTTTTTGAATATATTATCCCAGTATTTCCTGATTTTGGCGTAAATGGCGTAAATGGCTTACATCCAAGTCTTTGGAGTTAAATGGTATAACTTTCCAGCTTCAGTATAATCATCTATCTTTGCAGCTTTGGAATTCTACCAACACATCATTTTATAAACCGATTAACAATCATATCATGCAAGACGGAATCTATGCAAAATTCAACACCACTAAAGGTGACATATTGGTAAAACTCACCCACGACAAAACCCCTGGTACTGTAGGGAATTTTGTGGCCTTGGCCGAAGGGGATATGGAAAATAGTGTAAAGCCTCAGGGAAAACCATATTACGATGGCCTAAAATTTCATAGGGTCATTTCCGATTTTATGATTCAGGGCGGATGCCCAACAGGTACGGGGACAGGGGACCCCGGCTATAAATTTGATGATGAGTTCCACCCGGATTTAGTACACGATGCACCCGGAGTACTGTCCATGGCCAATGCAGGGCCGGGAACTAACGGCAGCCAGTTTTTTATTACCCATGTGGCCACACCTTGGCTCGATAACAAGCATACCGTATTTGGACATGTGCAGGAAGGACAGGATGTGGTTGATGCCATTGCGCAGGGCGATAGCATAGATACGTTGGAAATTGTTCGCGTAGGGGAAGAAGCAAAAAATTGGAATGCCATTGAAGCTTTCAGGAAATTCGAAGGAGCCCGTGAAAAAAGGATTGCAGAGCAGAAGGCGAGGGCAGAAGCTGAAATGGACGAATTGGCCGCCGGTTTTGAAAAAACGACTAGTGGATTGCGATATAAAATCATCCAGAAGGGGAACGGAACCAAAGCCGAAAAAGGCAAAACCGTATCCGTACACTACGAAGGGGCCCTGGCTAATGGTCAGGTTTTTGACTCTTCTTATAAAAGAAAACAGCCCATCGATTTTGTACTGGGCATTGGGCAGGTGATTCCAGGTTGGGAAGAAGGTATTGGTTTATTGAAAGTGGGCGACAAGGCCCGTTTTGTCATTCCATCGCACCTCGCCTACGGAAGCACAGGGGCCGGCGGTGTGATACCGCCTAACGCAACTTTGATTTTTGATGTGGAATTGATGAATGTGAAATAAGAAAATTACACAATGATAAATAAAAGAAGCCTTCGTTTCTGAAGGCTTTTTTTATTTAGCTCGGTTAACGCTCAAAAACAAAAGACAAGCGTTAAGGGCGAGTAGGGTAATAAGAATGCTTAAAAAAGTGGTCATGGTCGCTATGTGTTTATTACGTAACAATCCAACGCAAAAAAACCCTACCTATTGCCTTGGTTCTTGTTTAAAACTATTTTTTGGAACCGTTTACGCTCCAAACCAGTAGCATGGCGTTAACGATCAATAAAAACGAAAGTACTCCAAAAAAGGTGTTCATTTATGCGGTTTTAATGGTTATGGGGAAACAGTGTTCACTTGGTAGATAACCAAAAAACGAAAGGGTTGCGTGGCAGGTAAAAAAAATGGGCACAAAAAAACCCGAGCAACAGCTCGGGCTTACCTAGAAAAAAAAGTCTATATTGTTTATTCCGCAACTTGTACGTTAACGGCATTCAATCCTTTTTTACCTTGTTGTAGTTCGAATTCTACAACGTCACCTTCCCTGATTTCATCAATCAAACCAGAAATGTGTACGAAGTGATCTGTGTTTGAACCATCTTCAGTGATAAATCCGTAACCTTTAGAATCATTGAAGAATTTTACTGTTCCTTTACTCATAATATAAATTAAAAAAATTAAATTGACCACAAAGGTACGTTTAATTTATTGGGAATCAGTTTTTTTCTTCAAAATAAAATGATTATGCCGTCGGATCGGGCGTTAATCGTAGGTACGGTTTGATTTCTTCCACACCTTTTGTAAAGATGCCTTTCGCCTCCTCTGTAGGAATGGCAGGGCTTACCACCACTTTTTCCCCATTTTTCCAGTTGGCGGGCGTGGCTACTTTATGGTTTGCCGTCAATTGCAACGAATCGATGACACGCAACAATTCGAAGAAATTACGTCCTGTAGAGGCCGGGTAGGTTAGGGTAAGCTTTATTTTTTTGTTTGGGTCGATAATAAAAACGGAACGCACGGTAAGTGTATCATCGGCGTTCGGATGAATCATATCGTATAGGTCGGAGACTTTGCGCTCCACGTCTGCCACAATCGGAAAATTGACCTCCGTTCCCTGTGTTTCGTTGATATCCTTGATCCACTCTGCGTGAGAGTCAGCACCATCAACACTTAGGGCCATCATCTTTACATTTCGCTTATCAAATTCGTCCTTAAACTTTGCCGCAGTTCCTAATTCCGTTGTGCATACTGGGGTAAAATCTGCAGGGTGGGAAAATAGGATTCCCCAACTATCGCCAAGATATTCGTAAAAATTCAAAGTGCCTTCCGAAGTCACTGCTGTAAAGTCGGGAGCGGTATCTCCCAATCGTAAAGTTGCCATATATGTTCTGATTTTTAGGTTTGAAATTATTACCCTACAAAATTACTAGATTATTTGGTTAATTATGGGAAAATCAGTTAAAAGTGTATTAAAAATACAGTAGGTAAGACCGACGGCTTGTAATTAAAACTTGTTACTTTTAGCTTATGGAAAAAGATACTATGGAACAATTGCGATACCCTATTGGAAGGTTTGAACTTCCCAAGAAGATCACTAAGGAGGATATTGATGCTTGGATATTTGTTTTGGAACAGCTGCCCGAACGACTATCCCGAATGGTGGGACCACTGACCGATGCGCAACTAAACACACCCTATCGACCCCAAGGTTGGACCGTACGACAGTTGGTTCACCACATTTCCGACAGTCATCACAATAGTTACATTCGCTTTAAATGGGCACTTACGGAAGATACTCCTACCATAAAAGCCTATAATGAGAAGGCGTGGGCTGAACTTTTTGATACACGTACGGCACCCATTCAGCTATCGTTGGACCATTTAAGTGCAGTCCATGCCAAACTGGTTTATTTGCTAAAAGGTCTTTCCGAAGAGCAACTACAGCGAGGTTTTATCCATCCGGACGGAAACCAAGAAACTACAGTAAAGGAGAATATCGCACGGTATGCCTGGCACAGTAACCATCATTTCGCGCATATCGAAAATTTGTTGAAACGGGAAGGATGGTAGTTTAGAGGGTCTTGGTCAAGATCCACATCGCCTTCTCACTTGGTCGGACGTGGGGCAGGGTTACCTCACTCTCCCGTTTTATGGTAAAACCGTTCCTTTGATAAAAATGTACAGGTTTTCCCTTTTGCATCGCATCCAACCAAATGGTTTTTTTGTTGAGTTCCCGAGCTTTCGCCTCCACAAATTGGAGCACGGCTTTCCCAATGCCCTTTCCTGCATATTCCTTTAAAAGATAGATTTTTTCTGCCTTTAGGGTGTCGTGGTCGGATAGCTCATCAATCCCGCAATGCTGCACCAACTTTAGGATACCGACCGTATTGTTTTCCCATTGTACTACATAGTGAAGCGCATTGGGATTTTTTAGTTCTGGCTCTACCACTTCCTTCGTGAGCCCATTCGAAATATACGGGTGTGGGTCGTTGTTTTCCCATAAATGCAGGTAGTGTTGGCAGTAGGACCGTACACCGACCGTTAAATAGGTGTCCAAATTCGATTCGGTAACCGGTTCCAAAACAAGCGTGGGATTGGGCAAAGTCGTATTCATCAAAAACGGGTTAATTGGCTTTCCATTTTATATTACATCCAAGACTTGGTTTTTGGTCGTTGTTGACCTCTTTGCCTTTCAAAACGGCATCCATGGCATTTTTGAGGTCTGTGCCGGTAAGCGGTACTCCGTTCCCTGGCCTAGAATCATCCAATTGGCCACGGTATACCAGTTCCATTTGCTCATCAAAAAGATAAAAATCCGGGGTGCAAGCTGCATCGTATGCCTTGGCCACAGCTTGGGTTTCGTCGTACAGATAGGGAAATGTGTAGCCTTCCTCTTTGGCTTTTTCCTTCATTAAATGTGGTGCATCCTGCGGATAATTTTCCACATCGTTGCTCGATATGGCCACAAAACCGATTCCTTTGGCCTGGTATTCCTTGGCAAGCTTTACGATCATGGGGTTGACATGGATTACAAAGGGGCAGTGGTTGCAAATAAACATGATTACAGTGCCCCTTTCGCCCTTCAGTTCTTGTAAGGTCGAAGTGTTGTCCGAAATCGTGTCCAATAGTTCAAAATCTGGTGCCTTGGTGCCCAAGGGAAGCATATTACTCGGTGTCCTCGCCATTTTTACGCTTTTTTAGGGTTGTTATCGACCAAAGGATAAAAATAAAAAACGGCCTGCAAAAATACAGGCCGTTTATATTTTTTTAAAGAGAGGACTCGTTAGATGTCATCAAAACTAACATCGGTAAAACTGCTGTCGGATGTAGTTCCGTTCTCACTAAAGGTATCCTCCTCCTTCTTAAAGTCCTTTTGATGGCGCTCAGAAATCACTTCACTTCCTTTTTCGTCGATGATATAGTCCATCATTTCTTCCATAATTTCCCGGAAGGCGCTAAAATCTTCTTTGTACAGATAAATTTTATGCTTTTTGTAATGGAAAGACCCATCATCGTGGGTGAATTTTTTGCTTTCGGTGATAGTTAGGTAATAATCTCCGGCCTTGGTGCTCCTTACGTCAAAAAAGTAGGTTCTTCTTCCCGCTCTTAAGACTTTCGAATAAATCTCTTCCTGATCCATTGTATCTTTCTGGCCCATATGGTATAGTGTATTTGGTGCTAATGATGAATTATGTCACCAAAAATGTAAAAAAAAAGCTAATTCAGCAACTTTTTTATGATTCTTTACCCGAAAGCTGATTGATGTAGAGCTCCTTGTAATACCCATCGGTATTGTTCAATTCTTCATGGGTACCTTCTTGGATGATTTTGCCCTCTTCCAGCACAATAATTTTGTCCGCATTCTTGGCCGAAGAAACCCTATGGCTCACAATCAAAGTGGTTTTGCTTTCGGAGAGTTGCTTTAGGTTGTTCAAAATTTCTTCCTCTGTCTCCGTATCCACCGCGGAAAGGCAATCGTCGAACAAATATATTTTAGGGTCTTTCAATAGTGCCCTTGCAATGGAAACCCGTTGCTTTTGCCCACCACTCAGGGTGATTCCACGTTCTCCCAGAATTGTATTGTACTTTTTGGCAAAGCCTTCAATGTTCTTATGCACCACTGCTTTTTTGGCGGCCTCCACAATTTCTTCATGGGTGGCATTCTCGTTGCCCAAACGGATATTGTTTTCAATGGTATCGGAAAAAAGGAAGGCATCCTGTGGCACAGCACCAATGGAGCTTCTAAGACTATCCAGATTAAGTTGTTGTACCGGGACACCATCCACCAACACCTCTCCCGAGGTGGTATCGTACAAACGCGCTACCAAATCCAAAATGGTCGATTTTCCGGACCCTGTCTTGCCCAAAATGGCAACGGTTTGTCCAGCTTCCACGGTAAAGGATACATTTTTTAGTGCCGTAATGTTGGTATCCTCGTAGGTGAAGGTCACGTCCCTGAATTCAATATTTCCTTCGATGGGTGTCGATTCCTTTACTTGGTTTTGGATAGAAGGCTCTTCCTTTAAAAATTCATTGATGCGTTTCTGGGAAGCTTCGGCACGTTGTACGATGGAAGTTAACCAACCCACCACGGCAACGGGCCATGTGAGCATATTCACATACAGGATAAACTCTGCAATAATACCAATGGTCTCAATCTCTCCATTAATATATTGACGCCCACCGATATAAATCACAAATACGTTGCTGATGCCTATCAATAGGAGCATTAAGGGAAAAAACCAAGCATTTACCTTGGCGAGGGACATACTAGTATCTTTGCCTTCTTGAGCCAGTGTTCGCAACTCGTTGTTTATCCTGGGCTCAATGCTGTAGGCCTTGATGACCGAAATCCCGGAAAACGATTCTTGCGTGAAAGTGGATAGTGTGGATAAAAACTCCTGCACTTCGGTGCTTCTTTTGTGGATGATTTTACTGATCTGATAAATCAAAACCGACAAAATAGGCAGAGGCAACAAGGTGTAGGCCGCAAGGGTAGGGGCCTTAATAAACATCAAAGGAACCAAACACACGAACAGCGTTAAGGTCTGTATCCCGTACATAATCGCCGGACCGCCATACATGCGTACTTGATTGACATCCTCACTGATACGGTTCATCAAATCACCAATCCTGTTCTTTTTATAGAAGTTAAGGCTTAAAAGTTGATAATGGTCAAAGACCTCATTTTTTAAATCGTACTCAATATAGCGGGATACGTTGATGATGGTCTGCCGCATCAGAAAGGTGAAAAGTCCCGATAACAAAGCGGCTCCAATAATGATCAAAATGTATTGGAGCAACAACCCTTTGGCATCGGACAGGGTAATCACATCGGACATAAAATCCTCTACGGCCTGTATGGATTTGTTGACATACGAAGGCATTACCAACGAGAAAACCCGGGCAATAATGGTGATCAATATGCCCAAGAAGAGCTTGAGCCAGTATTTTTTGAAGTATTTATTTAGGTGTTTCAGTTCCTTCATAAAAAGGTAAAAAGGTGGTTTAGCTACGATGTAAGCGGACAATCCCGCAAATATATACCATACCCAACAAAGTAAATGTTATAAAACTGATAAGAAAGCAAGTTTGGTAGGTAAGAATCAAATATAAGATTACTTTTGCGGTGTGAAAGCCAAACAATGACTTTAAAAGTTCTTTAAACATGTTAACCAGAAGGCACATTAGGGTAAAAGTAATGCAGTGTATTTATGCATTGGTGCAATCCAAGGACGATTCCTTGCAAAAACAGGAGAAATTCCTGAGGGTAAGTATAGAAAACATGTATGTACTGTACCTTCTAATTTTAAGCCTTTTGGCAGAACTCCACCGTTTAGCGGAAAAACATGTAAGCCACTCCTCCAAAAAGTATGTGGCCACGGAAGAGGATAAATATCCCAATCCCGAAAAATTTATCAAAAACCGTTTGTTGCTACAATTGGTGAACAACCAAGCCTTAAAAGATGAACTTTCTAAGCGAAAGTTGGACAATTGGTACTTGAACGATGAATATGTCAAGATTATTCACAAGGCCATGATATCCAGTGATATTTACAAAGAGTACATGTCCACAGCCGATGGAAGTTATGCAGAAGACCGCGATATGGTCATCCAGCTCTTTAAGGAAATCATAGCTCCCAACGAAAAGATATATGATTACTTCGAGGACGATAAATTGACCTGGGTAGATGATTTCCCTATTGTAAACACCTTTTTGGTCAAGCGCCTCAAAAAGGCCAAGCCCGATTCTGGCGACCGTTTCTTTTTGCCGGCACTGCTCAAGGACCAGCAGGATATGGATTTTGCCAACCAATTGTTGACAAAGACCTTGCTCAATGATGCCAAATGGGAAAAGGAAATTGAGGGCAAAACACCCAATTGGGACAACGACCGTATCGCCGAAATTGATTCCATTGTCTTGAAAATGGCCATTTGTGAGCTACTCAACTTCCCCTCGATTCCAGAAAAAGTAACCTTGAACGAATATTTGGAGATTGCAAAGGAATACTCCACGCCCAAGAGCAGCATCTTTATCAATGGGGTGTTGGACAAGTTGGCGAAGGAGTATAAAGCCGACGGAAGACTTCAAAAAATAGGAAGGGGTTTGCAATAAACAATTATTCCGTAATTTTGGGAAAACAAATTTTAATCATGAAAAGAATAACAACAATTTTAAGTTTGATCATGGTAGTTGCCATTATGGGCGTATCATGCAAGGACAAAGCATCTGAAAAGATAGTTGCTGACAATGTTGAAACTGCGGTAAACAGGGATGAAGCCGCCAAAATGGTACCTGTAATGACTTTTGATAAAGTCGAGCACGATTTTGGAACCATTCAAAGAGGTGAAGCGCAAGAAACTACCTTTTCCTTTACCAATACCGGTAATGCACCTTTGATCATTACCGATGCTAAAAGTAGCTGTGGTTGTACCGTGCCAAACCCTCCAAAAGATCCTATCGCACCAGGAGAAAAAGGAGAATTGTTGGTAAAATTCAATGGTTCTGGACAAAACCAAGTTACCAAAACGATTACCGTTAACGCAAATACCGCCAAAGGTTCCGAAATTTTGAGAATCAAGGCATTTGTGCAAGCACCAGGAGCTACACCAGCAGGTCCTGTAAAATAACTAAAAGACCTCAATGGAAAACTTAGGACAATTTTTACCGCTGATTTTGATTTTCGCCGTGGCGTACTTCTTTATGATTCGCCCGCAGATCAAACGTCAGAAGGATGAGAAAAAATTCGCTTCAGAATTGAAAAAAGGTGATAAGATCATCACCAAGAGTGGGCTTCACGGCAAAATCGTGGAATTGAACGATAATGATTTTTCGTGCATTATCGAAACCATGGCAGGCCGTTTAAAGTTTGATCGCTCGGCCATTTCCATGGAAATGAGCCAGAAATTGAACGCACCCGCTGCAAAGAAGTAAGCGTTTACCAAAATTATAATTTTATAAGACGTCCCTTGGAGTGATTATTTCAAGGGACGTTTTTTTGTATCTTATCCCAAATTTCAACAAGATGGGAACAAGAAGACAATTTGTAAAGCGAAGTGGTTTGTATGTTGCAGGTATGGGAGCCTCCATGGTATTCCCTACCGAGATGTTGGCCGCCATTCGAAAAACCATAAGCCCGAACGATAGAATACAGGTTGGATTGATTGGTTGCAAAGGCATGGGCTTTACAGATTTGACATCCTTGTTGAAAAACAGCGAGGTCGATGTGGTCGCTCTCTGTGATGTGGACGAAAATGTACTTCGCGAAAGAACCTCGGATTTAGAAAAGGCAGGCATCAAAAAGCCGAAATGGCACTCAGATTATAGAAAATTATTGGAGGATACCGATATCGACATTGTCATTATTGGTACACCGGACCATTGGCACTGTCTCCAGCTCACCGATGCCATTGATGCCGGAAAGGATGTGTATTGCGAAAAGCCGATTGCCAATTCTGTGGCAGAGAGCCAGGCCATGCTTTCCAAGGTGAACGGTAGTGACAGAATGGTACAGATAGGGCAGTGGCAACGTAGCGAACCCCATTTTGTGGATGCCATCAACTATGTGCACTCTGGAAAGTTGGGACAGATTCGTTTGGTGAAAACCTGGGCCTATCAAGGTTGGATGCAGTCTGTGCCCGTGTTGCCGAATAGCCCCGTACCCAGTGGCGTGGACTACAATATGTGGTTGGGCCCCGCAGAAAATCGGCCTTTCAATAAAAATAGGTTTCATTTTAGTTTTAGATGGTTTTGGGATTATGCCGGCGGTTTAATGACCGATTGGGGCGTACATTTGATTGATTACGCACTTTTCGGAATGAAAGCTTCCGCTCCCAAATCCGTAATGGCCATGGGAGGCAAGTTTGCCTACCCCAACGATGCGGCCGAAACACCTGATACCCTGCAAACGGTGTATGATTTTGGAGAATTTTCCCTGTTATGGGAGCATGCCACCGGAATAGATGGCGGTAACTACGGACGAAATCACGGTATTGCCTTTATTGGAAATAACGGTACCTTGGTGTTAGATCGTGGGGGATGGGAAGTAATCCCAGAGCGTGACCGTCCCAATTGGGACCAAGATTTAGGGCCAAAAATTGAGGCTGTTCCCTTGCAAACAGGCGGGGGCAATGGCTTGGACCTTCATACCCAGAACTTCTTGGAAGCTGTTAAAAATCGCGATAAATCCATCTTAAAAGCTCCTATCAAAGTGGGTTATGATGCCGCCATGGTAAGCCATTTGGGCAATATTGCCTACAAAACCGGGGAACGCTTGTTTTGGGATGCAGCGAATAACAGATTCAACCAAACCGAAGCAGATGCCTTACTGGTGCCCCGATATCATAATGGTTGGGAATTTCCGAAGATGGGATAAGCTATATTTAAGTTAAACCAAGGAAATTAATGTAGGTGCGTACTTTTTGATTAAGTCCATTTTTTAGGCGTATCAACGGAATTATTTCATTACAAAAAGCCGAGCAGCTTATTATTACAAAATCGAATCCGATTTACCCCATAGTTCGTAAATCCAATAACTTAATTATGACCCTATTTAAAAATTGTTCATACTATGCACTTGTTGTATTGTTCATAGGGTGTTCAAGTGGTGACAGCAATGAAATACTAAATCCGGATGCAGCTGAAGAAGAGACAGAGTCCCCAATAGAGAATCCAAACCCAAGCAACGAAGGTGTACTTGATCTGGTGAGCGTTCAGTACGTAGCCGATACTCCAAAGTTAGCTATGGATTTACACTTGGTCTTAGGTAATTCATTGTATTCCATTAAAGGGCAAGACACCTATGTTTTTAATTTCGATACAACGGTTTGGACCTATTTAGGCTCTGATCCAGATTTACCCAATTTTATTGCATCCGGTATCAGTTTTCTGAGAAATGGACTATGGACCATTTTCACATCAAGAGGTTTATACGAGTTCGATTTTAGTCTTCAAGATTGGAAGGCCATTGATGTATTTCCACTAAATGAGAATTTTTATATTTCTGCCTTTTACATTGAAGAACAGGATGCCATTTATTATGTTGACCCAGCCAACGGAAATCGAACCATTTATAAATACCTTTTGGATACCAATGAGTCAATCGCCCAAGGAGGTTATGGCCTCAATGGTAATTTCAGCTTGGTAAGTCCCAATACCTTTGTTCACAACAATGGATATTATATCACATATGTTACAGACGAAGAGGTCTTTGAAGTGCATAAGTTCAGTAGTGATTTTACCAAACTCGAAATGGTAAACAGCTACAATGTTGGCCATTCTTTGGACAATGGTGTTGCTATGCTATTTGAAGACTATATTATTTTTGGATTGGGAGGGGTTTCCAATTTAAACGAAGACCTATCAGTCACTTTTTTGAGGTCCGACCGAAGATTTTATTTCTACGATTTGGTCAATGATAAATTTTTGGATATTCCATCCTATTTTTATGAAGGTCGTATGAATGCTAGCTTGGTAACTTACAATAATGAGTTTTACTTGATTAATGGTTTCACTATAGAAAACAATCAAAACGAGCCTAAACTGTCCATGGAGAAACTAAAGTTTAACCACGTAACGAATTAAACATCTTATTATGGACTCCCATAGCTCCAATTTAGTCTAGCTCAGTCTTTACTTGAAATATTTTGTTCTGACTGTAGATGGTAGTTCCAAAAAGTTTCCATTGTAAATTACCGTTGACACACCAAACAGTGCCACTATCACCCTCTATCCCAACGCCATCGACAGATAGGAGCTCCCAGTCATATCCGCTGACAAATCCACTTAAAAAACTGCTACTTTTAAGCGGAATATATTTATTTCCTTGAACTGAATACTCCAAAAGGAAATGGATGTTCATTGTCCAATTGTCCTCCACCATATGATGTACCATTTTGGAACTATTAAAATTCGCATGGTCGTCCTTTAGATAGATGTTTTGATTTGCCTTATCCGTACTGGATGCTACAATAATCTGTGTGACTCCAATGACCAAAAAGAGAATCTGAAAGGTCTTATACTTGGGGTTAAAAAACCGCTTTCCTTTAGCAAGAAAGCTGAAAAGCAAATAGAAAAAATAGAGAGGTAAGAAAACATTGATCAAGGACCATAACAGATAAATCATAGAACTTTTTTTGATGACATACTGATTTCATGCCTAATTTACAAAATATAGGTAAAATCTGACATGAATATGGAAGACATTAATGGTAGTTCTGTTAAATAAGGGCTGCGATAGAACCAAAGTGATAATCTGTAAAAGTCAATTTTGAGTTTTCTGAATTACATATGAGGTAATAGCTTTCACTTTGATCCCTTTGGCACTGGTAAACCCATAAAAATCCGCAAATCCAAAAACGCCGCCATCTTCCATGGTCATTTCACCGTGAACCGCTGCTTCTTTGCCGTGGGTAACAATACCATTTATGGTGAGCTTTGCCACTTTATTCCCGCTCATATTTTCCAATGCTGATTTAAACGCCGCTTTTCCGGATATAGGGGTATTGCCAACCAAGGTCCAACTGATGTTATCGTCCAAGAATTGAAACACCTGATTAAGTTCGTAGGCTGCGAAATGGACGGTGAGATTTTTTACCAATTCGCTTTTGGGTGAGTTTCCGCAGTTTTTGGGTAATTTTAGTTCCATGACAAACAGTTTATTGAAAATTAAAATTTTGTTTGTAAAAAGTCTGGTTTGGGATTGTGGTGCAGTGACCAAATGTACCATTCCCTTTACCAGACTCTAAACATGCGTCAATTTAATCAATTTGTCCTATGGCTATTAATTTGAGGGCTTTTCAAAAAATTATCTTTTATGATGTCCAGGTTCCCAAATAAGCCGAACAAAAGAACTCAATCTTTCGTTGTCCCTACTGACCGGGATACCCGCAACAATTCCAATCAAAAGGTTGTCCGCAATACCTAAACGCATTTGTGGTCTCATGGTCATATCGAACTTACCGTAGTCTAGGGTTTTATTAAATTCAATCCCGATAAAGTTACGTGTACCCGAAATCATATAATGAAAGCTTGTATTCATGTCATAAATTGTATGAATCGTATTAGAAACAAAATGCTGTTCCACCTTTGGTCCCGTATAGAGCAGGGAGTGAAAGTTATTGCCCCAGCGTTTGGCAACGACCAAAAATGGGTTGTACACGTTTCCACTGATCAGAGGCTTGCCAAAATTTCCAAAGTCGGAAAGCTCAAACTCGTTGATATACCCGATTGCCATCGAGGTGGCCATGGGTTCGTTGACAAAGAACGACCACTGGGCGGCAATTTTAAGACTATTCAAGCTGTTGGAAGGAATCGTGTTGTTGCCAGCACCACTTACCGGAGCATAAAATGTAAAGGGTAGTTCTACTTCCAAGCCCAATCGGTCTACAGGAGCCCATTCATATTCGATAAGAGCCTCATAGGAATCAAATCTTAAATTATCTGTAATTCCCAAACCTATGTTCCACTCTTTTTCTCCTTTTCTTGCCCCTAAATCCCGTATGAGGTCAATATATAAGGGTTCTGCGTGCAAGACCTTATCAGGTTCTTTATGATCTTCCACTTGTTCAATAAATAGGCTGTCCTTTTCAGCATTGGTAATTTGCGCAGCGGTATAACTGCTGAATGCCAATAATAACAGTAATGGCATCAATGATTTTTTGATATGCATTTGATTTGTTTTAAAAGCGTTAAATGTTTCCCATGACCTTTAGGTCATAGGTGATAAACGTCGAGGTAACAAATCAAACTTTTGGAGGTGGACTCTCTAAATCATAAAAACCCATTGTTAGGCGGGCACCATGGTCGAGATATAATTTTTTCTTGAGATTCAATGAATACTTAAGTCCTTCACTGCTCTGGGTTGAATACACCAGTAAATCAATCTTAACATTCTTTTTCTTGTTGTGCTCTTCCGAATCTGGATCATCATATTCCACAAAGGCGTCTTCAAACCCTAAAAATTGCTCAACGATGATTTCAACAATACTTTCTTGGTCATTAAAGGATAGGTCTTCGGGGATGTACTCAGGATTAGGGTCTGCGGTATCCACACAAATATTGAGTAGATAAAGTCCCATTAATCCGCAAAGGTATTTGGTGAGTCTGCTATTTCGTATCCGGCCTATCATACGTAACTTGAAACGCGGATTCGTTTAATTTCTTGTAACGGAATGAAATTTTCTTTGGTCGAAAGTCATTTTAAAGCATCTTTTAATCGACCAATTCTTTAGAGAAATAGATTCTTTTTTTTGACTATTGGAAAACAATGGGTTGGCTATCATTTTTAAACCTGATTGCTGACTTAATCTGCACTACAATGACTTTAGGCTAACATGAAAAGGTTGAGTGTTTGCTAAATATCCTTTACATAGGTCCTGCGTCGCTTAATGACCTTAGGGTCAAAATGCTTCCACATTCGCTGTATGGCAATGTTATCCTCCAATTCCGGGGTACGGATACAGTTCACCACGCCACGCTTTTCAAAGGTGTGATAAAACTCATTAAAAATAATGGAGGTCACGCCTTTGTTTTGGTATTTGGGGTGGATACCGATTAGGTAGAAAATAGCATCCTTGCTGTGTTTTCGGGCGTGAAGCAAGTGAAAAATCCCAAAGGGGAATAGCTTTCCATTGGCTTTTTGCAAGGCTTCGGAAAACGAGGGCATCACAATGGCAAAAGCTACAAGATTATCTTCTTCATCCACCACAAATTTGATGTACTCCGGATTGATAAAGCTGATGTACTTCTTTTTAAAATACTCCTTTTGTATATCGGTAATCTTTACAAAGGAGGACAGTTTGGCGTAGCTCTCGTTGAAGAGGTCGAACATTTTATCCACCCAAGGCATGATATCCGCACTTTTTTCAAAGTTCATTTCGCGAAGTCCGTATCGCTTTTTGATCAACAGATTTGCCTTGGCAAACAGTTTAGGGTCGGCGTTGGCGGCAGGGAATTTACTCTCACGATATTCCTTTTCCTTGGTAAAACCGTGCTGTTCGTAATGCGATTGGTAGTACGGATGGTTGTACCAGGTAACCATAGTGCCTATGTGGTCAAAACCTTCGGTTAGCACACCCACTTTGTCCAAATTGGAGAAGCCCACAGGCCCTTCCATGTACTCCAGATTGTTGGCTTGGCCAATTTCCTTGACTTTGTCCAATAGGGCTTTGGAAACCTCTAGATCGTCTACAAAATCGAACCATCCAAAACGCATCTTTTTAAGTCCTTGTTCTTTGACTTCCAGCCAATTAATGATGGCCGCTACGCGCCCAACGATTTTATTGTCCCTATACGCCAAAAAGAACTGAGCCTCGGCCGTTTTAAAAACAGGGTTGACATCCTTGTCAAAGGAGGCCATCTCATCTTTGATGATGGGCGGTACCCAATACGGAGACCCTTTATATAGGGTAAACGGAAATTTTACGAAGCGCTTAAGGTCGGATTTGGACTGAACCTGCTGAACGGTAACCATAGTTGCAAATTAATCCCAATATTATGAATATTAGTTGCAGTAGAAAAATGAAGTTGTGACAAAACTTAAAAATCGATGGGTCCGTTGCGGTTTTTTCTACGCTTTTTTGATTTTCGCTTGTTGGCGTTCTTTTTAATCTTGCCGTTCATTCCGGATTGCTGTTCAATCACCGGGATAAGTTCATCCTTATGAAAATCCAAACGGTAAGAAAATCCAAGTACCACAAAAATTCTAGAAGGGTCGTTGTTAAAGCCAGAACCCAAATGAAAATCAGCCTGGAAATTAGGATTAATAAGGCGAGCTACTCCCGTTCTTAAAATAATATCCGAATAGCGTTCTCCGGAAATCCCTTGGCCTTCAAAGAAAACACTCCACCGCGGGTCGCGAAAAGCGTGGGTGACCGATAGGGCGTAGCGCCATTCGGGGAAATCGGTGGTGATGCGATCATAAGCGATGTTCGAAATCAAAACGAACCTAGGGGAAAGCCTGCTTTGTGTTTGAATGCCTCCTCGGTAGGAAATTGTGGGTTCGCCTGGATAAAACGGATTGTCACCCACCACAAAATTGGCTCCACCGTACACCGAAACGGCAGGAATCAGGTTTTTCCACTGAAATACATTGTTGGCCCTCCAACTATATAAATTGGGTTTGTTTCGTTCTGGATTTTTAAAGGGATCATAAACCAGATACTTAAGACCCACACGGTTTCTGGAAAAATTAGTCAGTGTTCCCTCGATTCCCAAATCGGGATAGAGAATGTTCTGGGTAATAAAAGAACCTTCGGCAATCACTTCCAATTCCTCAAAAAGCAAACCGTATCTAAAGGCGTAATCGGCCCCAAAAATATTGGAATCCGAGTTAAGGTCGGCATTGTCCTGCTGTTCATAGAGCATACCAATCTCTGCCTGAATTACATTTTTTCCCACAGCGTAGGCACTGGCGGCCCTACCAGGTCGGTTGGAATTGATGACATCGGTATATTGGGCAGATGAAAAAAAGGGTAACAGAACGAAAAGGAATACTGACTTTTTGATCATGGAAAGGTCCATATAACTGGGTTTTTAATACTATTTTAAGATACGTTTTATGGGTTTACGGGACTAACAATGTAACTTTGATTCGATAACTGAGGTTATATGGTTTTATTACAAACGATTTTAATCGTCATATTAGTATACTACGGGCTTAAATTCCTGTTGAAGTGGTTGGCGCCAAAACTCTTGAATTATGCGGTAAAAAAGACCAACGAACGCTTCAATGAGCAGTTTGGCAACCGGCAAGATTTTGATTCTGCGGAGACTAAGGAAGGGGAGACCATCATATCCAAAAAACCGCCCCGACGCTCCAACTCCTCAAAAAAAGTTGGAGAATACATAGATTTTGAGGAAATTGATTAATATTTGCCGAATCAAAACCTATCCATGACTCTTTCTCCAAAAGCCATTATCACCCACATTTGTGTTATTGCTTTGTTCATCCTTGCCTCGCTGGTCTATTTCTATCCGGTATTGCAAGGAAAAGCCATTTTCCAGTCCGATATTGCCCAGTACAAGGGCATGGCCCAAGAACGGGATGCTTATAAAGATTTGACAGGGGAGGAGTCCTATTGGACCAACAGCGCTTTTGGTGGCATGCCAACCTATCAGTTGGGTGCAAATTATCCACATAATTATATTAAGGAGCTGGACCGTTTGATTCGGTTTTTGCCACGACCAGCCGATTACCTTTTTTTGTATTTAATTGGATTTTATATCCTGCTGCTGTGCTTGAAGGTCGATTTCCGATTGGCCGCTCTAGGAGCCGTGGCCTTTGGCTTTTCCACTTACCTGATTATCATTCTTGGTGTGGGCCACAATGCCAAGGCCCATGCACTTGGCTATATTCCCATGGTTTTAGGGGGAATTATCCTTGTTTTTCGAAAAAAGTACATACTGGGCTTCATTTTGACGGCCTTGGCCATGGCGTTGGAAATTAGTGCCAACCACTACCAAATGACCTATTATTTTATGCTCTTGGTATTGGTGATGGGCCTTGTTTATTTGATTTATGCCATTAAAGAAAAGGAATTAAAACACTTTTTTGTCTCCGTGGGCATTTTGATACTGGCCGTGGCCCTGTCTATTTTTACAAATGCCACCAGTCTGATAGCAACCAAAGAATATGCCGATTGGAGTACGCGCGGCAAATCTGAATTGACCATTAACCCCGATGGGAGCGAAAAAGCAATTTCTACGGGCTTGGATTACGAATACATCACCCAATATAGCTACGGAATTGCCGAATCCCTCAACCTATTTGCGCCGAGATTGTTTGGAGGGTCGGGCAACGAGGATTTAGGCAGGGATTCCAAGGCTTACGAATATTTGACCGACCAAGGATTGTCGCCCACCAAAGCCCTGGAGTTTTCCAGCGGACTGCCGTTATATTGGGGTGACCAGCCCATCGTGGCAGCACCAGCCTATGTGGGTGCCATTGTATTTTTCCTGTTTGTTTTGGGTGCTTTTTTGGTCGATGGAAAAAAGAAATGGTGGTTGTTATCTGGCGCCATATTGTCCTTAGTGCTTTCTTGGGGAAAGAATTTTCCAGATTTTTCTAATTATTCGATCATTGGGCATATCCTTTTCGTTCTTTTTGTAGCTGCTATATTTTTTATAAAAAAGAAAGAGTGGAAACCATGGCTGTTATTTGGTGCCATCTTTGCCTTTGTGGTATCACTGAGTCGATACTTTGGCACATTGACTGAATTTATGATCGACTACTTTCCACTGTACAACAAATTCAGGGCGGTTTCCTCAATTCAAGTGGTATTGGAGCTTTGTTTGCCTGTGTTGGGAATTCTAGGAATTCGCGAATTGTTCAAATCATCGGTGGACCAAAAGGAAAAACTAAAAGCTTTAAAGCTAAGTTTCTTTATTTCTTTGGGACTCGGTATCCTGATTTTCTTGCTCAAAGGGTTCTTTGATTTTGAAGGACTCCGTGACGAAACCTATCGCGGATACTTTGGTGATGAATTGATGACCATGATACAGCGTGATCGCGAAGCGGTATACATCAACGACACCATCCGTTCCATTATTTATGTGACTTTGGCCGCGGCTGTGCTTTGGTTCTTCGTCAAGGATAAAATCAATAAAAACATGCTGGTTTTTGCCATGGGTACCTTGATTCTGTTTGATTTGGTAGGTGTTGACCTTAGATATGTCAATGCGGGGGATTTTGTACGTCAGCGACAGGTCAACCAACCGTTTCAGGCCAATCAAATCGACCAAATGATACAGCAGGATGATTCCATCTACCGGGTGTTCGACCCTCAAGAGGGTATCAATGGGGCACGAACGTCCTATTTCCATAAATCCATAGGCGGTTACCATGCGGCAAAACCTAGGGCACTTCAGAATTTGTTTGAATACCATCTGTACCAAAACAACCTACAGGTCTTGAACATGCTGAACGTCAAATATATTATTCAGCAAGACGAGGAGGGAAATAGCTATCCTGCCGTCAACCCCGATGCCAACGGCAATGCGTGGTTTGTGGACCAGTTGCTGCCCGTTTCTTCCGCCAATGAAGAAATTTTAAAGCTCAAGGATTTCAATTCCAAAACGCAGGCGGTTGTGAATACTTCGGAATATCCGGCGTTGACCAAACTACGGTATTCTGTAGATTCGTTGGCACGCATCGATTTAGTGGATTATCGCCCGAATAGCATTACTTACACCGCCAACAATCCAAATGATGGTTTTGCGGTCTTTTCCGAGATGCATTATCCCTCGGGTTGGCATGCGTTTATCGATGGTGAGCCACAAGAGCATTATCGAGTGGACTACGCACTTCGCGGGATGAAAGTCCCATCGGGGCAGCACAAAATCGAGTTCAGGTTTGAGCCTGAGGTTGTGGAAACCGGAAGTCAGATTACGTTGGCCTCCAATATTCTGTTGGGGTTGATTATCGTAGGAGGTCTTGGTTTTACCCTGTTCCGCAGAAAAAAGGAAGAATCCCATGCGTAAAGTCTTGGTCATAGCGTACTATTGGCCTCCCGCAGGGGGACCAGGAGTACAGCGTTGGCTCAAGTTCGTAAAATACCTGCCCGATTTTGGATTTGAACCCATAGTATACGTCCCCGAAAACCCAAGTTATCCGATAGTGGACGAAAACTTGCTTAAAGAAGTACCTTCATCCATCAAAATCCTCAAAAAACCTATCAAAGAACCGTATGGCTGGGCTTCGCTTTTATCTAAAAAGCAGACCAAGACCATCAGTTCGGGAATCATCAAGGAAAAGGATCCTTCCTTTATGGAGAAAGTTCTTTTGTGGATTCGAGGAAATTTTTTCATACCCGACGCACGGAAACTTTGGGTAAATCCATCCATTTCCTATTTGGCAAAGGTGATTGCGGACGAGGGTATCGGGACCATCATCACCACTGGACCACCGCATAGTCTACATTTGATTGGTCTAGGACTCAAAAAAAAATATAATGTTCAGTGGATCGCTGATTTTCGCGATCCTTGGACTTCCATCGGATATCACAAAAAATTACGGTTGACCGAGTCGTCCCGCTTGAAACATGAAGCTTTGGAAAGGGCGGTATTGGTGAAAGCAGATAAAATTGTCGTGACAAGCCATACGACCAAATCAGAATTTAAGACGATTACGCCCAAACCCATCAAGGTAATCACCAATGGCTTTGATGATGAATTGCAACCGTTGGAACTGGATGCCGATTTCACCGTTTCCCATATAGGTTCGTTGTTGACCGGTAGAAACCCCTTCGGATTGTGGCAAGCGTTGCAGGAATTGATTGCTGAAAACGAAGACTTCAAAAAGTCGCTCAAGATACAATTGGCTGGAGTAGTGGGGGAAGAAGTGCTGCAATCCATTGAAGATTTTGGACTCATGGATTGCGTACAACAGATGGGGTATCTTTCGCATGATAAGGTTTTGGAAGCACAGCAAAAATCACAATTATTATTGCTTTTGGAAATCGATTCCGAAGAGACCCGGGGCATTATTCCTGGCAAGTTATTTGAATATTTGAACGCCAAGCGTCCTATTTTGGCCATCGGACCGCATGAGTGGGAAGCAGGCAGTATGGTGGAGCAACACCAAGCGGGGCATATGTGCCTGCACAAGGATGTAGCGTCTTTAAAAAGTGTACTTTTAGAGGCATTTCACAATTATCAAGAAGGAAATTTGAACTGTACTTCGGAAGGGGTGGAGCAGTACCACAGAAGGGCATTAACGGAATCTTTGGCTAAATTTATCTAATGGGCGTCGTTCTAAAGCAATCCATACAAAATACGGTGGTCACCTATTTGGGTTTCCTTTTTGGGGCTATTAACACCTTGTTCTTGTACACGAAAATCCTACCGGATGAATACTATGGGCTGGTTACCTTCATTTTGGCATCGGGCGCTATTTTGATGCCTTTGATGGCTTTTGGGGTGCACAACACCATGGTGAAGTATTACAGTAATCATCTCGAAACGGAAAAGGATGGGTTCTTCACATTGATGTTGTTGATTCCATTGTTGGGAATAGTTCCTGTAGCCCTAATTGGCCTAATATGGTACGAACCTATCGGGAATTGGGTGTCCCAAGTAAACCCCATGGTGAAGGATTACCTTTGGTATGTTTTCTTTGTGGGGCTGGCGATGGGCTATTTTGAGGTATTTTATTCGTGGGCCAAGGTACATCTCAAATCGGTTTTCGGGAATTTCATGAAGGAGGTATTTGCCCGTATTGGAGTTTCTATACTATTGATCCTTTTCTATTTTGAATTGATTTCGCTCGACTTGTTTTTTAAATGTTTGGTGGGAATATATCTGTTGCGTACGGTTATCATCAAACTATATGCGTTCCGACTGAGAATGCCCCGATTGGTTTTTACATTTCCACCGTACACCAAAGAAATTTTATCCTATTCTTTCCTGATCATTTTAGGAGGCTCGGCCGCCTTGATTTTGTTGGAAATCGATAAGGTGATGCTCAATCAGTTTATCAGTATTGAAAATGTGGCCTATTACGGGGTATCGGTATACATTGCTACGGTGATTATTGTGCCTTCACGGGCCATGCATCAGATCACTTATCCGCTTACCGCCGAATTGCTCAACGCTCAAAACACCTTGGGATTGGATCATTTGTACAAAAAAACATCCTTGACGCTTTTTATTGCATCGGGCATTTTGTTTGTACTCATCATTTTAAACCTGAACGATTTGTATTTGATGCTGCCCGAAAATTATCGAAACGGGTTTACCATCGTGTTTTTGATTGGGCTGGCCAAGGTGATGGACTCCCTGTTGGGCAACATCAATTCTATTTTATATAATTCGCAGTATTACAAAACCGTATTGGTCTTTGGTGTCTGTTTAGCTGCATTGACGATTTTTCTAAATTATCTGTTGATTCCCAAATGGGGTTTGGAGGGTGCTGCTGCCGCCAGTTTTATATCCATTTTTATTTTTAATGTGGTGAAGGTGGTTTTTGTGAATATGAAATTTGGGATATTGCCTTTTACCTCGGCTACCTTTAAGGTTTTTGCCACATTGATTCTATTGGCCGTATTGTTTGATTTGGTCCAGTTCCAGTTTCATCCGATTATCAATATTGCGTTGAAGTCCTTCCTAGTGGTGCTGATGTACGTGGGGATTTTGTACCGTTTTAATATTTCGGAGGATGTTACAGGTATTTTATCCAAATGGCTTAAAAAAAATACCCCGTAGTGGATAAATCCGACTACGGGGTAAAACAACTAACCAACCTAAAAAAATCTATTTAATTATTTCTTCGGGAAGAACCTCTGGAGCTTGATGTTCTTGCGCTGCTTTTGCGAGCGTTGGAGCTTCTGCTCACGGTTGCTCTGGAACTTTCTTTTCGGCTTACGGTACTTTTTCTAGTACTTGGCCTTGAACTTCTGGCAACTTCCTTTCTCGAAGAGTTGTCCCTGCTCACCGCTGACCTGTTGTTTGATCTCGATGTGGCCTTCGGCTTTCTATAACTGCTCTGTTCGGAACGTTTGATGGTTCTTCCCGTGGCAGCTGGACTCACTTTTCTGGAGTTGGAACTTCTCTCGTACGAGGTGCGGTTCGCTCTACTGTTGGAAGCCGTTGCTCTTCCCGGTCTATTTACATTATTATTTGACTTTCTATAAGAATTGCTTCTATCATTTCGAGATTCAACTCTTTGTCTTTGTACCGAATTGCTGGAGCGGTTTGCCATGTTATTTCCTCTGCGGGAATCATTTCTGGACACCCTTGCATTGCTTCGGCCATAATCAGCTCTTCTTACGTTATTATCTCTAACGGATACTCTTCTGTCATTACGATAGATATGCTCTCTTCTATATCTATTATCGTTTCGATACACCCTACCCAAGCTGGCATATGCCCTTCTTGTGTTGTGTCGGTAAGGAGCGTAGTACGTATACCTTACAGGTGTGTAATATCTTCTATAGGGTCTTGCAAATACGTTACAGAAACCTACTGCTGGTCTAACAAAGAACCTGTGGAAGGGTCTATACACATATCTTCTATTGTATATATTGATAAATCCTGTATAGTGACTGAAAACGCCTCCGTTATAGTACACATGCAGTCCACCAATTCTACGAACCCTACCGTTGTTGTACCAAATGTCCACATTTCCGATTTGGGAGACACGTCCATAGTAATCGTAAAATATGGGAATGTTCTCTA
Organism: Flagellimonas marinaquae; assembly: GCF_003992675.1. Taxonomy (GTDB): domain Bacteria; phylum Bacteroidota; class Bacteroidia; order Flavobacteriales; family Flavobacteriaceae; genus Flagellimonas; species Flagellimonas marinaquae. The sequence continues at coordinate 866,163 of NZ_RZMZ01000015.1, read as the reverse complement.
TTTGGATTACAGCTCCATAGTCGTCATATTGTACAAATGGGTTATAATTGAATCCAGAGTTGAAAGTAACCCCAACATTACCTATTTGCGCACCTACGCCTACATTTACTCTATTATCCATGTAGAAGTCGAACTCACCATCGGGGTAAACGGAGAACGTTACACCACCTTCCACAAAAATGAATGAATTTCCATGTCTAAAGTTTGTTGTGGTAGCTACATGGTTGATTGTTTCGGCTTGGATACTCGGTATTCCAAGAACAACCGCTGCTAAAAGGAGTACTAACTTTTTCATACTACAAGGTTTTAAGTTCTAGATGCAACTATTTACATCCACCTTGTGTAATACAATCAGCGTGCCACAAATTGTAAAACGCTGATTTTCAGTAATAATGACTACAAAAAATTACCGTCTATTTTATTATGAACATGGACCTTCGGTTTAATTGGTGTTCCTCTTGGGAGCAATTTACTCCATTTGAACAGTTGTTGATCAATTGCGACTCACCATAGCCTTTTGCAGACAATCTATTTCTATCAATTCCTTTGTTCACCAACCATTCCAGTGTAGATTTAGCCCTTCTTTCGGACAATTGCATATTGTAGTCATCGTTTCCTCTGGAATCGGTATGGGATTCAATATGAATATTTAATTGTGGATACTCTTCCATTGCGTTCAAGATTTTAGCCAGCTCCACTTCTGCATCTGGTCGGATGTTGTGCTTATCAAAATCAAAATAGATAGGCTGTAAGGATAGTCGACATCCCAAATCGTCCACAGGGCAGTCAGGAGGCGTAAGCTGTAAGTTGACCTCCATACTGTCCGTACCGCTTTTGGTTTGCACCACTGTTTCGGACGGTTCGTATTCCTTTTCTGTAAATGATGCCCGAACGGCATATTGATCATTGCAATCCGCCAAGGGGCCAAAGTCGTAACGTCCGTTGACATCAACAATTTTTTGTGCGACCACATCGCTATTGTTATCTAGCAATAGCACTTGGGCGCCTTGTAAGGGTGCGCCGGTCTTAGCGTCCGTTACCATCCCTTGAATGGTCACCTTACAATCCGCAGTAAATGCGAGGATATCATCGGAACTACTTCCTTGTCCACCAAATCGGTTAGAGGAAATGTAACCCATTTTACCGGTTTCATCCATTACATATCCAAAATCATCCAAATTACTATTGATTGGTTTTTTAAGGTTCGTTACAGTAGGGTAGGAGCCTTTTTCGTCTAAGGAAACCACAAAAATGTCCAGTCCTCCAAGCCCAGTATGTCCATCACTTGAAAAGTATAGATCTCCATTCTTACTGATAAATGGGAATGATTCGCGCTGTTTAGTATTTACTTGGTCACCAAGATTTACAGGTTCGCTGTAATTACCATTGGGCAAAATATCCACATACCAAATATCCGAAGCTCCCAAACTACCATTTCTATTGGAAGAGAAATATAAGCGGTTTTCTTCGGGGTTGAGGGCTGGATGTGCGGTTGAATAGGAGTCTTCATTAAATGGAAGTTCCATAACATTGCCCCATGTGCCATCTTCCTGCAAACTTGCTTTATAGATTTTAAGACCTATCAATCGTTGTTTGCCACGTTTCTTTTTACCATTGATGTAATTGTTTCTTGTAAAATAGATGGTTTTACCGTCTTTGGTGAACACTGCGGAAGATTCGTGATATGGGGAATTGATATCTCCCTCCAACTTTTTGATATTTTTTAGGGTGCCGTCTTCCCCAATTTCTGCTTGGAAAAGATCTAAATAAGGAAGACCGTTCCAATCGTGTATTTTGCTTCCTTCCGTGTCGATTGAAGAAGAAGAGAACACAATTTTATCGCCATAGTAAGAGGGACCAAAGTCTGACCCATTCATCCCATCGGTGATATTTTGTACTTGATATTGGTTGTTTGGGGTACTTGCCAGGTATTGAAAAGTGTCCCAATTGGTATAAGTTGAACCTGATGCGGCGATATATGTTTCCATAAGAGATTTGGATTCCTCTAATTGTCCGATGGATTTCAAACTTTGCGCAGCACGATAATAGTATTCCGGTTCGATTTCGTTGGGATAGCTTTTTACCAATTTTTCATACCAATTTGCGGCGTCCGCATATTCACTGTTGAAATAATAGGTGTCCCCGAGTTTTTTATACACCTGGGCAGAGGAATAGCCGTCTTCCACAACGCTGAGGTATATTTTCCTTGCATCGATGTAATCGTAACTATCAAACTCCTCATTGGCTTTTTTTATCTTGCTTTCTTGGGCAAACAAGTTACCGACCATTAAAATTACGGTAAACAGCTGAATACTAATTCTTCTCTTCATATTGATTGGTTTAAAAGAATCTAGGGGTTATTATCCTATCTGATTTTCTGAAAATGTCGAAGCGAAGAAACACTTCATAGGAACCGTTGCTATATTGTTCTAGATCTGTGGACTGATAATCGTAGGCTAAACCCGCAAAGAAGTTGGGTGTTATTTGGAATCCTGCCAGGGCACTTATGGCAGCACTCCAACGATAGGATGCTCCTAACGTAAGCTTTTCATTGATCAAGAAGTTGGCGGAAAGGTCCCATTGCAATGGTGCGCCACTAACGGATTTCACCAATGTTGCAGGCTTAAATTTCAAGTCTTCATTTAGGTCAAATACATAACCTGTAATGAAAAAGTAGTGCAATCGTTCGATTGCAATATCATTGGTATTGGCATTTTGCAGGGAGCTTTCATCAAAGTGTGTGGTGTTCAAAAAATTAGGGACTGACAACCCTGCATAGAACCTATCGGAATTTAAGTAAAGCCCTGCACCAACTTGGGGCCTAAGCCTATTGTCCACATTTGATTGAAAAAAGGGGTCAGACTGTTCGGATAATCTAAGCCTTGTATAATCGATATCCAAAACATCCATACCCGCTTTTAAACCAAAAGCCAATTTATAATTATATGACAGATTGATTGAATAGGAGTAATCTACAGTTACATTGGATTCCATGGCTGGACCGATTTTATCATAAACTATGGAAAGGCCGAGTCCCATATTGTCATACAAGCCGATTGGGGAGTTTACCGTAAAAGTTCCTGTTTCTGGGGAACCCTCCAATCCTACCCATTGTGTCCTGCCCAATAAGCCAAAACTCAGTACTTCTCTCGAGCCTGCATAGGCCGGATTGATTACCTGTGTATTATACATATACTGGGTAAATTGCGGGTCTTGCTGACCGTAGGAGGTTATTATAGCGGAGAGAAACATCAATGCCATTATGCAGTGGTTCCTATTTATTTTAAGATTCGTCATCCTCATTACTATTCTTGGTTCTTTATTGTGATTTTGTTTTTGTCCTAATCGCGATTGATATAGAGATATCCTGTATAACTTTCTTCGCCGGGGTTTTCTGTGCCGGTAAAGGTTAGGATATAGAAGTAGGTTCCACTTGGGAGTTCTCTATCCTGCTGCAAAGTGGCCCTTCCCTCAGAAATTCCGTAGAACAGGTTATTTCCTTGTCCATAACCGTCGGTTTCATACACCTTTACACCCCATCTGTTGAAAATCTTCACATTATTGTTGGGATAGTTTTCGATACCTAAGATTCTGAAGAAATCATTAAAGCCATCTCCGTTGGGTGTAATGCCATTGAAGATTTGGAACCCGATAGCTCCAGCATCCACACAGGCATTGTTTGGAATGGTGATTTCAGTTGGTTCATCCTCGTCATAGGCATCATTGTCTGATAGGTCCTGAAGTTGGAAATCAAAACCGACAAGATCACCGACTACGGTAGCCTGATTGATAAATACACCCGCGTCAACATCAGTTTGCGTTAGGCTATAGGAGAATTCATAGGTCCAAGTTTCTCCCGAAGAAAGGATTCCATCTTCATTCTCATCACTATTTTCTGTAGGACCCGAAATAACACCACCCAATAATGCATCGGTGAGCACCACATTTTCTATATTTCCAATACTACCGTTCAAAACGGTGAAGGTGAATCCGATGGTGTCAACGCAGTTATCGTTGTTACTATCCAATAATGTAGCTTGCTTTATAATACCAATACCATTAAGGCCATCACCAGCACCATCACCTCCATCTCCTCCGTTACTACCATCGGTGCAGGCATTGTTAGGCACAGTAATTTCTGTAGGTTCATTTTCCAAAAAGCTATCGTCATCGGAAAAATCAAATACTTCAAAGTCAAAGCCCAATGGTTCGGCAGTTACTGTAGCTTGGTTGAGAACAGCTCCATTGTCAATATCCTGTTGGGTAATAGCGTACAAAGCTTGGTAAGTCCACGTTTCTCCCACGGAAAGTATACCATCATTATTGATATCGGTATCATTAACTGGGCCACTTATTTCACCTTCGATCAGAGGGTCTGCCAATACCACAGTATCTACATCTGCACCACCATTATTGGTAACGGTAAAAGTGTACAATATACTTTCTACACAGTCATCTTCATTGATATCGGCCAAAACTCCTTCCTTGATCAAACCAATACTTGCACCTCCTTCGGCACAGGCATCTTCAGGCACAGGAGTTCTCGTAGGGTCATCTTCCAACAAATTATCATCATCTGAAAAGTCGGATACTTCAAGTTCAAAATTGATTCGTTCTGCCGTTACTGTGGCTTGATTGATGACAGCTCCATTATCAATGTCATTCTGAGTAATGGCATACACTGCTTGGTATGTCCATGTCTCTCCTATGGATAGGATACTGTCGTTGTTCTCATCTGTACCATCTACTGGTCCTGGTATCGAACCTCCGAACAAGGGATCTTCCAAGCTTACTTCGTCAAGGTCGAATGCTCCGTTGTTAGTAATGGTAAAGGTGTAGAGAATACTTTCCAAACAACCGTCACCATTAATATCAATCAAAACACCTTCCTTTATCATGGCGATACTGGCCACAGCATCGGTACAGGCATCTTCAGGCACAGGGGTTCTGGTAGGCTCGTTCTCCAGTAAATTGTCATCATCGGACAAATCAAACACCTGAAGGTCAAAATTGATTCGTTCTGCCGTTACTGTGGCCTGATTGACGACAGCCCCATTATCAATGTCATTTTGTGTAATGGCATATATGGCTTCGTAGGTCCATGTTTCGCCAACAGAAAGGATATTGTCGTTGTTCTCATCCGTACCATCTACTGGTCCTGGTATCGGACCTCCGAACAGTGGATCTTCCAAACTGACTTCGTCAAGGTCGAAAGCTCCGTTATTGGTCACAGTAAAGGTGTAGAGAATACTATCTATACAACCATCACCAGTAGCATCTATCAAAACTCCTTCTTTGATCAATCCTATGCTTGCTGTTCCATCAGTACAGGCATCATCGGGGACAGGTGTCCTAGTGGGCTCATTTTCTATAAGAGTATCGTCATCGGACAGGTCAAAAACTTGGCTATCGAAGCCTACCGGCTCTGCAATTACAGTAGCTTGATTAATTACGGCCGCATTGTCAATATCTTCTTGGGTGATGCCGTATAGGGCTTCGTAGGTCCAAGTTTCGCCGACAGAAAGAATGCCATCATCATTTGTATCAGTTCCCGCCAATGGTCCTGGTATCGGACCTCCGAACAAGGGATCTTCCAAGCTTACTTCGTCCAGGTCGATACCTCCTGTATTGGTTACCGTGAAGGTGTAGAGAATACTTTCTATGCAACCGTCACCATTATTATCTACCAATGTACCCTGCTTGATCAGTCCAATCACTGCACCGTCCGTGCAAGCGTCGTCAGGAACCGGGGTTCTTGTAGGTTCGTCCTCAAAGAGGTTGTCATCGTCCGAAAGGTCTTGCACCATGGCATCTGCTGCAGTATACCCTGTTACGGTAGCTTGATTTACTACTGCCGCGTTGTCAATATCCTGTTGGGTGATGGCGTACAAGGCTTCATAGGTCCAAGATTCATTGACAGAAAGTATTCCATCATTATTGACATCCGAACCATCTACTGGCCCAGGAATATTACCACCGAACAAGGGATCTTCCAAGGTAATCTCGTCAAGGTCTGCGTTTCCGGTATTGGTTACTGTAAAGGTGTATAAAATGCTTTCTAAACAGCCATCTTCATTGACGTCAACAAGCACACCTTCTTTAATGAGTCCTATATTTGGTACTTGGCATTGGGTCAAGTTGACTATCGTAGGGTCGTCCTCCACAAGGCTATCGTCATCAGAAAGATCTGTAAGGATTACATCTGGTTCGTTTAATACGGTTGCACTAACTTCGGCTTGATTTATTACAGAACCGTTGGCAATATCCGATGGTTGGATTGGATATGCGCTGGTAAATAGCCAGACTTCATCGGATTCCATTTGGTTATTAACATTATCATCACCAGCAACCAAGTCTATGGGAATACCTTCCAATAAGGGATCCGTAATGGTAACATTTTCTAGAGTTTCACCACTAACATTGGTAACGGAAAAAGTGTACAGCACAAAATTACATCCTGCACCAGCATCAACATCGTTTACCGCAAAACCAGTTTTGATAAGGGCAATACCAAAATTTGCTTGACAATCGGCAAGGCTTATGATTGTTGGGTCGTCCTCCAATATGCTATCATCATCAGATAAATCAGATACGGTGTTTAGAGGTTCGCCTTCCACGTGGGCTGTTACCTCGGCTTGGTTAACAACTTGACCATTTAGAACATCGGATGCCGTAATATCGTAGATGGCAAAATAGGACCAGCTTTCATCTGTATCCAAAACATCATTATTGTTGTTATCGCCCGATAGATAGGTTGGAACATCTCCATTTAATAAAGGGTCAGCTATGGCAACATTTTGAAGTGGTTGCTCTCCTACATTGGTTACCGTAAAAGAATAGAGCACGTAGTTACAACCTGCTCCTGCATCAATATCTTCAATGGCCAGTCCCGTTTTGATTAATGCAATGTCGCCCTGACACTGAGTTAGTTCGATTACGGTTGCTTCATCTTCAGCATAGCTGTCATTATCCGATAAATCGGAAATCGATGTGCCAAAACCTTGTACATCGGCCGTGACTTCGGCTTGGTTTACCACCTGGCCATTGTTTATATCTTCTGGCGTAATGTCGTATAGGACGGAGTACTGCCAGACTTCATCGGTATCCAATAAGGTATTCCCATTCGTATCCCCGGCGATGGGGCCTGCTATAGGGTCAACTCCAATAAGTGGATCGATCAGTTCCACATTTTCCAATACTTGACCACCCTCATTGCTGACCAAAAACGTGTATAATATAAAGTTACAACCTGGACCAGCGTCAATTCCCGCAATGGCTATGCCCGTTTTTATAAGTCCAATATTGCCTTGGCAGAAGCTAAGGTCCGTTACCGTTTCATCACTATCATTTATGCCATCGTCATCCGAAAGATCAGATACCGTTACCCCTGGCTGTCCCAAAACATCAGCAACCACGTTGGCTTGGTTTGTAACAGACCCATTGACGATATCCGTTTGTTGAATGACGTAATTGGCCCGATAGATCCAGATTTCCCCAGGTTCCATTTCGCCAATAACGTTAACATCGCCTTCAGCAGGACCTGCCACAAGTCCTCCCAATAAAGGGTCGGTAAGCTGAACTCCAGTGAGTATCTCCCCATTGGTACTGGTATTGGTTACCGTAAAAGTATACTCAATAATGGCGCAACCACTATCAGCTCCGGTGGCATCGCGAGCAACACCTGTTTTAATAAGTAGAATTGAAGGTACGTAAAGATCTTCGTTGGCATTATGGCGGCTAGCCACTGTCATGCCGCTTGCAACGAACACAAACACTAAGGTTGCCGCAACAATGGTGTTACGTTTGATTATTGACACAAGTAGGTTTTTTGAATCATGGTTTTTCATGGGTAGAACTTTTGAGCATGCAGAACAAAATGATTTGATTTAGCAGTTGGAAATTTTCAAACTTTGAACCCGTCCGATTACTAAGGGTGTAAGTATTTCAATTTCCGGCACAAAAGAATGAAAACCATGGTTTTTTGAGGGCACCAATTGACGGATGCCCCTTTTGGATCAACGAATGCCCCTTCCGATCTGACGGATGCATATTACGGCATCCACATTGTAAGAATATTGAGACAAATAAATGGCACTATCAATAACCATTAACAGCCTAACTAAAAATTAAATAAGAAAATTCGGATTAGATGTAAACCTTACAACCCATTTGGACGTTTGGTAATTTCCAAATCATAAGATTAGAGCTTCTCCTTTAGGTAAGATGCGGTATATGACTCTTCACAATCCACAATTTCCTCAGGTGTACCTTCCGCCACCAAATGGCCGCCCATGGCACCACCTTCCGGCCCTAAATCGATAATGTAATCCGCGCATTTTACCAATTCCATATTGTGTTCGATAACGATGATGGAATGTCCTTTGGAAATGAGCTCGTCAAAGGACTTGAGTAGTTTTTTGATATCGTGAAAGTGCAATCCCGTTGTGGGTTCGTCAAAGATGAAAAGTGCTTTTTCCTTTGTGTTTCCCTTTACCAAAAAGGAGGCCAGCTTAATACGCTGTGCCTCGCCACCAGAAAGGGTAGAGGAGGACTGTCCCAAGGCTACATAGCCCAAACCAACATCTTGCAAGGGCTTCAACTTGGCAACGATTTTATCTTGCTTATAGGTAGAAAAATGCGCAATGGCTTCATCAATGGTCAAATTCAGGATGTCATCAATATTCTTTCCTTCAAACTGGACTTCCAAAATATCTTTTTTGAAACGTTTTCCACCGCAGGCATCACACTCTAAATGTACATCGGCCATAAATTGCATTTCTACGGTGATTTCCCCTTCGCCCTTGCACTTTTCACATCGACCACCATCTACGTTGAATGAAAAATGTTTGGCCTGATATCCCCTAAGTTTGCTCAATTTTTGTGCAGCAAAGAGACTACGGATATCATCATAGGCTTTAATATAGGTAACAGGGTTGGAGCGCGATGAACGCCCGATGGGGTTTTGGTCTACAAACTCCACATGTTTGATATGGCTGTACTTGCCTTCCATGGCCGTAAATTGCCCCGCCTTTTCACCATATCCTCCAATTTCTTTTAATATGGATGGATAAACTATCTTTTTCACCAAGGTACTTTTACCACTTCCTGATACACCCGTAACCACCGTCAACATATTTAACGGAAAGGTTACATCGATATTCTTGAGGTTGTTCTCCCTCGCCCCCTTGATTTGAATGTAGTGTTTTGACGTCCTACGTTCAGCAGGAACAGGAATTTCCATCTGTCCACTCAAGTACTGTGCTGTCAATGAATCCGAAATCAGAATACTTTCCCAATTGCCTGTGGCGACCACTTTTCCACCTAAAGTCCCAGCTTCGGGGCCAATATCAATAATTTCGTCAGCAGCCTGCATAATGTCCTCGTCGTGCTCTACCACAATGACGGTATTACCCAAATCACGAAGTGATTTTAAAACACCGATCAAATTTTCGGTATCTTTTGGATGTAGGCCAATACTGGGTTCGTCCAAAATATACATGGAACCGACCAAGCTGCTCCCTAAGGAGGTGGCCAAATTGATACGCTGACTTTCCCCACCGGATAACGTATTCGATTTTCGGTTGAGGGTCAGATAGCTTAAGCCTACTTTATCCAAAAAATCCAAACGGGTAGTGATTTCCTTCAGCAATCTGCTGGCAACGGCTGTGTCGTGTTCCGATAACTGAAGTTCTTCAAAAAAAGGCATTAATTGTTTGATGGGCAGTTCGATGAGTTCCGAAATGGATTTTCCGCCCACTTTTACGTAGTCGGCCTCTCTTCGGAGCCGTTTTCCTTTACAAACGGAACACCTTGTTTTTCCGCGGTAGCGCGATAGCATAACCCGGTTCTGGATTTTATAGCTTTTTTCCTCCAGTTGCTCAAAAAACTTGTGGATACCAATAAAATGGTCGTTTCCGTCCCACACCAATTGTTTTTGTTCTTCGGAAAGTTGAAACCAAGGCTTGTGGATGGGAAAATCGAATTTGTAAGCAGCATTAACCAATTGATCGCGATACCAGCCCATACTTTCCCCACGCCATGGGAAAACCGCATTTTCGTAAACAGATAAGGCGGTATTGGGAATCACCAAATCTTCGTCGATCCCGATAACATCTCCATAGCCTTCACATTTGGGACATGCACCATAAGGGTTGTTAAAACTGAACAGGTGCACGTTTGGTTCCAGAAACTTCATCCCATCCAACTCAAACTGGTTACTAAAGGTCTTGGTTTCTCCCGTTTGAAGATTCTCTATGGCACATTCGCCCTTGCCTTCAAAAAAGGCGTTATCCACCGCATTGGCCAATCGGTTGTAAAAATCTTCATCATCTTTCACAATGATACGGTCCACGACCAAATGAAAAGTTCTGCCAATGTCCTTGGGTGCTTCGTCAATTCGAATGACCTCTCCCTGGTATTTGATTCTGGCATAACCTTGTTTGGAAAAAAGTTCAAGGGACTTGAGGGTTTCCCTATCTTCTGAAATGGTAATGGGGGCCAGTAGAAGCAGTTTGTCCCTTTCGTTCAACCCTTTTATGTAGTTAATCACATCGGTTACCGTATGCTTTTTCACCTCTTTGCCAGAAATGGGGGAGATGGTCTTTCCGATGCGGGCATACAACAATTTCAGGTAATCATAAATCTCTGTTGTGGTACCCACCGTAGATCTAGGGTTGGTGGAATTTACTTTTTGCTCTATGGCAATGGCAGGGGCTATACCTTTAATATAGTCCACTTTGGGCTTGTCCAACTTTCCCAAAAATTGTCGGGCGTAGGATGAAAGACTTTCCACATACCTTCGCTGTCCTTCGGCATAAAGCGTATCAAACGCTAAACTTGACTTTCCCGAACCGGATAACCCAGTGATTACCACCAATTTATTACGGGGGATAACCACATCAATATCTTTTAGGTTATGAAGTTTGGCACCTTTTATGATAATATTTTGTTTGGGATCGACGTTTATATTGACTGCCATTTGTTAAAATTAGGGTTTCAAAGATACGATACACTGCACTTAATACGTATATTGCACCAGTTAACATATAAAAATCGTCAACTCACAACATAGATTTTTAGATCGCCTATCTATTGATCTATATTTGAAGTGTAATTAAAATCCTGATAGGCCTATACAGAATAATTACTTTTTTAAAGCTTAAAACTGAATAACCACTGTCTTCCTTGATTTAGGGAGGGCTGTGATTTTAACCCAAAAAAAGTAATTTGTATGGAACAGCTACAGATTAAAGACTCGATTTTAGTAAAGAATTACATCGACGGAGACGAAAAGGCTCTTGAGATTCTTATCAACAGGCACAACCAAAGAATCACCAGCTTTATTTACAGCAAAGTTTTGGACAGGGATGTTGCAGAGGACATCTTCCAGGACACTTTTATTAAGGTAATCAAAACCTTGAAAAAAGGGAGATACAGCGAAGAAGGCAAATTTCTGCCCTGGGTGATGCGCATTGCACACAATTTGGTTATCGATCACTTCCGTAAGAACAAGCGAATGCCCAAATTCGAGGGGAGTGATGATTTCAACATCTTTTCCGTAATCCACGATGAAAAATTGAATGCTGAGAAGCAAATCATTAAAGATCAAATAGAAAGCGATTTGACTTTATTGATCGATGAGCTTCCAGACGATCAAAGAGAAGTGCTCATCATGCGTATTTACAAGGATATGAGCTTTAAGGAGATATCCGAAAACACCAACGTTAGCATCAACACGGCTTTGGGAAGAATGCGCTACGCGCTTATCAATTTGAGAAAAATCGTTGAAAGAAAGAATATCGTTTTAACGAATTAATCGAGCAATACGTCGAAGCCTGCAATAATTCAATTCTAGCGTCGTTATATAATGGAAACAATTACTTACGCTAGAATATGGAAAACATTTACTCTGAAGAACAAAAATCCGTAAAAACGGTAAAAGCGAGTCAGAAAACTGTTGATTTCTTACTTAGCTTTTCGAAATCGATTCATGTAGTTGACTACAAAAAACACCAGTTTGAAGTAACATTGAATTAATTTAAGGATCAAACTGACGAAAAGAGCCGCAATTAGCGGCTCTTTTTGTTTTTATAATAGTCGTTGATCACCGATTTCCGACCAATCGTTTTGGTAATGACATCCTTTTCCAAGTCCCAGCCCCTAGCCGGCGAATATTCCCGACCATACCAAATGATTTGGAGATGCAGGCGATTCCAGATTTCTTCAGGAAAGAGGCGTTTGGCATCGCGTTCGGTCTGTACCACATTTTTGCCATTGCTAAAGCCCCATCGGTACATGAGTCGGTGAATATGGGTGTCAACGGGAAATGCTGGAATGCCAAAAGCTTGGGAAACTACAACACTTGCGGTTTTGTGGCCCACCGCAGGCAGTTCTTCCAATAGAGCAATGTCGCGAGGAACTTCGCCATTGTATTTTTCGATCAGTATTTTGGAAAGGCCGTAGATTCCTTTCGATTTCATAGGCGAAAGACCTACAGGTTTTATGATTTCCCGAATCTCCTCCTCCGAAAGTTTTACCATATCAAACGGGTTGTCCGCTTTTTCAAATAAGAGTGGGGTAATCTGGTTTACCCTTACATCCGTACTCTGGGCAGACAATAATACGGCAATCAACAAGGTATATGGGTCCTTGTGGTCCAACGGAATTGGGATGGTAGGGTAGAGTTCGTCCAAGGTTTTGATGGTGAAATCAACCTTTTCTTGTTTGGTCATATTTGTTTAACTTTGATTGCGTAAATATTAAACAATAAACTTAATAACAACGCACATGAATATGTTAAAAGTAGGAGATAAAGTACCTGATTTTTCCGCAAAAGACCAAGACGGGAACACAATTAATCTAAGCGATTACAAAGGGAAAAAGCTTGTGGTGTTTTTCTATCCCAAAGCAAATACCCCTGGTTGCACCGCAGAAGCCTGCAATCTACGCGACAATTACAAGGAACTGCAAGCTCAGGGTTACGAATTACTCGGCGTGAGTGCCGATTCGGAGAAAAAACAATCCAATTTTAAGGAGAAGTACGATTTCCCATTTCCTTTATTGGCAGATGAAGACCACACTGTGATAAACACCTTTGGTGTTTGGGGACCAAAAAAGTTTATGGGCAAGGAGTATGATGGTATCCACCGAACCACATTTATTGTGGATGGTAACGGTGTTGTGGAAAATGTGATTGATAAAGTAAAGACCAAGGACCACGCGACACAGATTTTGGCATAGGCTTTTATCGTATACTCAGAAAAATAGCTAAAAAAAGGCGCTACAATCAGCGCCTTTTTTATCTTATTCCTTCTCTTCCAAAACCTTTCGGGTGAACAGGTCCTTTTCCTTTATAATTTCCGCAATACCTTCTGGGAGTTCTTTTTCCCAGCCCTCATCTTTATTGATAATTTTTTTGAGGACATCCCTAGAGAAAATATGAAGTACATCTGGATCATAATCAATAATGTCCATCACTTTACCATTGTATTTGAAGAACTTGTACAACTCTTTCATTCGGGGGTGTACCTTCACGTTGTTGCTGGTAAGGATTTGACCTGTTTCGGGATCTTTCATGGGGTATAAATACACCTTCAAATCCTTGAAGAACAATTTACCAAAGGCTTCCAAAATACCGCCGCTCAAGTGTCGGTAATATTTTTCGTCAAATACATCCACCAAGTTGTTCACGCCCATGGTCAAACCAATCTTCGCCTTGGTGTAATTATTAAAGTATTCCACCAATTTATAGTATTCCTGGAACTTGGATATCAACACCGTATGCCCGAGGGAACAAAGTAGCTCTGCTCGGTCCATAAAATCCTGCTCATCAATTTCGCCAGAAGCTTTTAGGTTGGACAGGGTTATCTCAAAAACAACGATGGCATTTTCCATTTCCACTGTCTGTTCCCGGATAAATATATCGTATGATTTTTGGAACATATCCATATTCACCTTGGTCACCGGCCTGAAGCTACCACGAAGTGCCAAAATATTTTTCTTGTAGAGCACTGCAGCTGGCAATAGGTTGTTTCCATCTGGACCAAACATAACGGCATCCGTCATATCATTTTTAATGAGCTGAAGGCTCATCAAGCGGTTATCGACATCGGTAAAGTTAGGTCCGGTAAAATTGATCATATCAATTTCCAGAGTGTCGTGGTCGATATGATCGTAGAGATATTTTAAAAGCTTTTTGGGCTTGTGGAACTTGAAAAACGCACCATAAATTAGGTTGACTCCCAGAATTCCAAGGGTTTCTTGCTGTAACCTTGCTTCGTTTTGTTTAAAACGGATATGCAAAACGATTTCGTCATATTCTTTTTGGTCCGGATCTAACTGAAACCGAAGGCCTACCCATCCATGTCCCTTATATCGTTTTGAAAAATCGATGGTGGCCACGGTATTGGCATAAGTAAAGAATAAATAGTTGGGATTACTGTCTCTGCTGATACGCTCTTCGACCAATCGCATTTCGTGGTCCAGCATCTTTTTTAACCGCGATTGGGTCACGTATCTTCCATCTTCTTCTATGCCATAAATGGCATCACTGAACGACTTGTCGTAAGCGCTCATCGCCTTAGCAATGGTTCCTGAAGCTCCTCCGGCCCTAAAAAAGTGTCTGGCTGTTTCCTGTCCTGCGCCAATCTCGGCAAAAGTTCCATAAATGTCCCTGTTCAAGTTGATGCGTAGAGTTTTTGCCTTTATGGACGGTATGTTTTCAAAAGCATTTTCGTTGCTTGGTACGCTAGGCATATCCTATATTTTATGTATATGGCAAAGTTACACTCTTCGTGCAATCTATTAAATAAATAAGTTATAATTTTGATTTTAATGGACGACAAGATGACCGTTACTTTTTTGGGTACAGGAACTTCGCAGGGAATCCCTATCATTGGAAGCAAACATCCGGTTTGCCTGAGCCCAAACCCCAAAGACAAACGATTGCGGGTTTCCGTGCTCGTTTCTTGGAGCGATTACAATTTTGTGGTTGACTGCGGTCCGGATTTTAGGCAACAGATGCTTACAAATCCAATAGACAAGTTGGATGGTATCCTTTTTACCCACGAACATGCGGACCATACGGCAGGCATCGACGATATTCGCCCCTTTTTCTTTAGGCAGGGAGATATTCCCATTTATGCACATCAACGGGTAATCGACTCCCTAAAGCGACGATTTGATTATATTTTCGCTGACGAGGACCGATATCCAGGGGCTCCAGCAGTACAAGTATACCCGGTTGAAAAGGATAAAAACATTCCTTTGGGCGGCTTAAATGTGATACCTATTGAAGCGTACCATAACAGGCTCAAGGTATTTGGCTATCGTTTTGGAGAGTTTGTTTACATGACCGATGTGAAAAGGGTGGAAGCAGAGGAAGTGAAAAAAATGAAAGGAGCCAAAGTGTTGGTAGTGAACGCGCTGCGTACAGATCCGCACCATTCCCATTTTAATCTGGAGGAAGCCATTGCCTTTGCCGAAGAAGTCGGGGCCGATAAAACCTATTTTACACATATTAGCCATTTGTTAGGGTTTCATGAAGAGGTGGAAAAAAGTCTTCCCGCTAACATACATTTGGCCTACGATAACCTACAAATTAAGATTTAAATCCATGAAGAGCAGAATTTTTCTTTATCTATTTGTTTTTGCCGCACTATTGGCGCTGTTTCAATATGTGACAGGAAATAATATGCAAAAGGCCTTGAGTTCGGATGTTGAACAGCTCAGAAATGAGGTGACAACATTGGAAGACTCCCTACAGACCATGCATTTAAAGGTACTGGACATGCAATATTTCACCTTGGAAAACAATGATGATGCCTTGGCCTATTATGATCATCTGAATTTGGAAAATCCTTCGCTGTACATTCAGGATAAGTTGCTGGAAACCAATGAGCAAAAAGGGGATAATCCGCTGATTCCTTACGAAGGGATGGAAAGTGACTTTAAAATCAACAAAATTAAAGTGTTGAACCATAAATGGATTTTGGCTGACTTTTCCGATGGTAAATATTGGGGTGACCTTATTATAAAATATGAGCTAAAGGACGACCTAAGTGTAGACTTTACCTTGGCCCAGCATTTACTGTATGCGCCTCAGGAATATTAGATCTTGAATCCTTTTTCCACTGCGCTCAACGTCCAAATTGGCCAAAAACTTAAATTCGTTCCTGCAGCCACTTTTTAAAGGAGAAAAAGTTTTGCTGGGAAACGCCATGGCCTACCGGGAATTCGTGATAGGTGGTGTCAATGTTCAAATTTTTCAGGAATTCAGGTGCCTTTTCTGCCCACTCCAAAGGAATAACTTGGTCCACTTGTCCGTGGGAAACATAAAAGTTGAGTTTGCTGTGGTCCTTCTTTTTGTAGTCACCCACCAGAATCCGCTCGTTGATATACCCGCTTAGGGCAACTACGTTTTTTATCTTTTCCGGGTAGGATAACGCTACGGCATAGCTCAAAATGGTACCTTGGCTAAAGCCTAAAAGTGTAATATTGTTTTCGTCCAGATGATAGGCTTCGATGGCTTCATCTATAAAATTGACGATTTTTTCCCTTGATTCCCTGGCTTGTTCATCATCACTCCATTTTCCCTGTTCTGCATCAAAATTTATGGCATACCACGCATGTCCAAAAGGTTCAAGATCATAGGGAGCCTTTACTGAAATGACCATTAACTCACCAGGTAATTCAGAAGCAAATGAGAACAAATCTTCTTCATTGCTGCCGTAACCGTGAAACATAAAAATGGCCGGTATTTTACCAGAAACTATGGATGAAGGGCGCACTAAGTGTGTAAGAGAAAGTGATTTTGGGAACATTGTTCTATTTTAGGATATGAAGGTAAACCATTTTTGAAAGAATGGACCAAGAACCGGCAATGGTTTTGTCTTTTCATTCAATACTTGTAAAAATCCAAAAACCCATATCACAAGATAAAAGACATATATAAAAACGGACAAATAAGCAATGCCCGAATAGGTGAGCAGAATGGCCAAGGCGTGAAACAGGATATGAATTCCAAAAGCCTGCCGTATATGGAAGCGGGCAAAGGTATTTTTAGGTTCAATGTTCATGGTAATGGCGATTAAACAGCCAATAATGGTGATGTAGGCTACAATTGCCGTAGTTTTTCCGGGGGTGGAATTACTCATTATAATGTAGTTAAATCGTTATGGATAATACCGTACACTTTTCCCTTTAAGGATGCGCCCACGAACATGCTGTTTTTTGAAGTAGAGAGGATATCTTTTGCTTCAAATTCATGTTCACCATCAGGATTGAAGAGGGTAAGGCAAGCTTTGGCGCCTTCTTCCAGCTTTGGTTTTTCAATTTGATATCGACTACGGCCTTTGGTCAATAGGTTAATGGTTTCATCCAAATCAAAGAGCGTGTTCAAGGCACCGAAGGCTGTTTCTAGGCCCAAACTTCCGTTTTTGGCGTTATCAAACTCTACACGTTTATGCTCAACATCCATGGGAACATGGTCCGAGGTCACAAAATCAATCGTTCCGTTTTTTACTCCCTTGATCAACGCCTTACAGTCGGATTTTGTACGTAAGGGAGGGGAAACCTTAAAATTGGTATCAAAACCGACTAACGTTTCATCGGAAAAGAAGAGGTTATGAATGGCAACACTACAGCTTACGTCCAAGCCTTTTTTCTTGGCTTCGGCAATCAGTTTTACCGAACCGGAGGTAGAAATTGTGGGAATGTGAAGTTTTCCACCAGCGTACTCCAACACAAACAAATCCCTTGCAATCTGTAACTCTTCGGCCAAGGCTGGAATACCCTTTAACCCAAGTTTTGTGGAAATCTCTCCTTCGTTGACCACTCCATTTCCTTTGATATGGCCATCTTGTGGAAAAGAATAGACCAAACCATCAAAATTCTGGGCGTATAACAAGGCTATCTTGAGCAAATTAGGATTGGAAATCTGTCTTTTGAAGTCATAGAAGGCAACAGCACCCGCATTTTTCATGTCATACAGCTCCGCAAGGTCGATACCGTCGGCATTCTTGGTCAGTGTGCCCAAGGGATGGATTTTAGTGGGTTTTCCCAGTCCACGTTCCTTTAGGAACACTACATCGGAACTGGTATCCGGCACAGGATAGGTGTTTGGGTTGAGCACAATATCGGTGAACCCGCTTTTGCCGGCCGTTAAAAGTCCGTTGGCAATTGTCTCCCGCTCTTCAAAGCCCGGTTCGCCAAAGCACACACTGCTATCGAACCATCCCAAGGATACATGAAGGTTGTCTTTTTCCACAGTTTTTACCTGGGAAGGAGCTTCCACTGATACACCGATTTTTTCGATAATCCCTTTTTTGATAAGAATATCACGCTTTTTCAAGTGAAGTTCCTTGTTCTCCGGGCATATAATTTTTGCAGACTTCAGCAGAATGTTCATGAAACAAATTTTTGAATGAGTACCTCGACGAGCGCCAGAAGCAACGCTAAAATAACAAACCATTTCCAATAAGCGGCAATGTCGTTTTCCGCTTTTAGATATTCGAAGAGCCCAGGAATGGAGTCCATAGTGTTCACATTTTCCAATGTCCCAAGGTCCAAATATTTGAGCCGACTCTCCGTTCGTGGATAATTAAAACTTATGTTTAGGAGTGTTTTTTGGTTCTGAACGATTTCGTAAATCCCGTCTTCTGTAGGGTTTTGGTCAAACGTTAACCGTACCCGATTGGGATAGGTTTGCTGAAGGGGAATGAACTCATATTCCTCCTTGAAGACCTTTAGAATTTCGTCATTGCCCAGTTCTGCCGGGACATCTACTACTGTGGGTTCACCAATGGTTTGATAGGGTTTGGATTGTTGTAAACTCGATTGGGCCATGTTGTAGAAGGTAGGAACGATCAACGGTGAGTTGATAAAGTTGGAGTTCTCCAATTCCAATGGAACGGTAAAGACATATAAACCGTTGTCACCAATCAAAAACGGATTTCCTCCATCCATGGACAATGCTATAGGTAGACTGGTCTGTACATTAAAATATTCCTTAACAAATGGATATTGGAAATTGGTGACCCGTTGTTCAAAAACATCGCGGTACAACGGATGGTCAAAGGTAATTTTTGTCAATCGCGTTTCTGTCGTCACTTTTTCAGTGAATCGGATAGCAGGCCAAGCGGATAGGAATGTATCGTAGGACACCAAATCGGTATTGATTGCCGGTACAACAATCAGCGAGCCACCTTCATCCTTAAAGGTGCGCAATATATTTTGAAGGCTATTGGGAATGGAAGGTAAGTTATCCAACACCACTACATTTTGGTCATCCAGAACGCTGTAATCCAATTGGGCCAATCGATACTTTTGAAATTCGAACTCATCGTCACGGAACAGGCGGTCCAAATAGTCACTATCCGATTCACTAATCGCCAAGACCTTTACCTTTTTCGTGTCGTTGATGTTGAAATAAAACCGATTATCGTACCCCAAGGCATTGTCCATAATGCTCAGTCGTCCATTCAAAGCTTGGTTTGATGGTATGGTAAATTCCACTCTTGCTGTGCCATCAGGATTAAATTTCGCTGCAGTTTTGGCAATCAGCTCATTCCCATTAAAGAGTGAAATTGGAAGAGGGTCGTCCGTATTGCCCCCGGTAAGGAATACGCTCAAAGCATTTTGATCATTCAATCCCTCGTCCACAAAAACAGAATCGATGGAAACATTTGTAATTTCCTTTGGTTCCATAGGAACGAAGTGGGTCCTAATGGTGGTGTCCAATTCGATATTTCCCTCGGAAATTCTTTCCTGAAAATCAGAGATAATGATCAGGTTTTTAACAGTGCCGTCATTGGATGAAAATAGGCTATTTGCCTTTAGGCCAATTTCGTCCAAATTCAACTGCTTGTAGGAGTAGGGCAGGGACAGCAAAGTGTTTTGCACATCCGACAACTTCACATTGGCAAAGGTTCTTTCATTGGTAAATAGGCTGAACGTACCCTCCTCATCCATGTTTTTTACAACATCTTGAATCGCTTTTTCCAAAAGTGAAATACCATTGGTTTTTGCCTGCATACTAAAGGAGTCATCCAAATACACCACCGTTTCCTTTTGCTGGAGTGCTGTGCTTGAAGAAGTAAAAGGCTGTGCAAAGGCAATGATGATGGCCGCCAATAACAATATACGGGTGATCAACAACAACCATTTTTTAAGGGTGTTGCTCTTTCTTGACTCCGAAACCACTTTTTGCAGCATGGCCACATTGGTAAAAGGGGTTTTGGTAAAACGACGTAATTGGAATAAATGGATTAAAATGGGTATGATTAGAAGAAAAAGTGCCCAAAGAATTTCTGGATGTTTAAACTGCATTCCCATCATTGCTTGGTCAAAGATAGGCATTAAAACATTCCAAATTCAAACTTCATTTATGATTAACGGATTTACAATTTAAAGTTCACTATCATTCTGAGCAAAGCGAAGAACCGCTTTTTAAATCTCAACAAAAAAAGAAATAATCCAGCATCGGGGATTGTCCTAAGTCAGAAAAATAGGTCCGAATCTCTTTTTGGGCTTCTTCGTTTGCCACTGTGATGATGCTCTGCGGGTTATTCAGTTCCTGCAATGCCTCAAAATGAACCAATTGTTTACCATAGATTTTCTTACCTATTTTCTTTGGGTTATCGCACAACCAAATAAAGTCCAGATTTCTTTTCTTTAGTCCTCTGGCAATTTTTTTTCCCTTAAATCCCGCACCCCATATCACTAAGGGTCGTTTTGGGTCATAATTGAGTTTTAAAAAGTAGTGTAGTTTAATGTCCAAAAAGTAATTCTGGGCGTAGTGTTCATGGGTGCGCGAGGTTCGAGTGTCGTAATCGCGCCATAGATGTAGCACTTGGTCGCAGGGAATGATGGTTAAGCCATGTTCATAAAGACGGAAGGTGAGGTCGTAATCTTCAGGGTATCGGTTGGGCTCAAAACCTTGACATTTTTCAAAATCTTCACGGTAGGTCATCCAACAGGGCGAAGGGATTACGCATTCCTTGTAGAGTTCATCAAAATTGGTCCCGGTAGCGGTCAAACGGTTCAACCATGCTTCATAACGTTCGTAACCGTTGCTTATGCCCCTATCTGAAAAGTATTTCACTTGTCCCACAGCAACATGACCTGTTCCGTGTTTTAGTAAAGAAATTACCATGACCTCCAAACGATGGGGTTTCATGATATCATCCGAATCCATGCGGGTTACAAAGTTTCCTTGGCACTGGGCATAGCCTGTTTGTAGTGCTGGAATGATGCCATGTCCTTGATTTTGAAAGATCTTGATACGCTCATCCTGTTGGGCATATGAGGTAAGGATGTCAAAACTTTTATCCGTAGAATGGTCGTTGACCGCTAATACTTCCCAATCTCTATAAGTTTGGTTACGAATGGAATCCAAACATTCGGGAAGGTACTGGGCCGTGTTTTTGAAGGGAATTATGATGCTGACCTTGCCATTTTCCATGTTCAAAGCTAACTAAATTCCCATGCGTATTTGTTTGAATTGAATTTCGATTAGTTTTGATGCAGTGTTTTATCAATGGCATCTTTCACCATGCGCTCCATAATCTCATATCCTGCTTTGGTAACATGTACTTCATCGGTCGTCAATTTGGACGGAAGTCCGTTTCTATCATCCGCCATTTCAGAGAAATAATCCACATACATGACATTTTGTGACTCGGCCATGGCTTTGAGCATAGTATTGAGCTTTGGTATTTTGATATTGGGCTCTTTACCTGGCCTCCATGGATAATCAACGGCAGGCAGTACTGAACAAACAATGGGCTTGATACTATTGGCCTTGGCCAATTCCACCATGGATAGGATATTGTCATGGATTTGCTCCAAGGTCATGGGGCCTGTATTGCCCGCAATGTCATTGGTGCCAGCCAAAATCACTACGACTTTTGGATGTAGGTCAATAACATCTTGGCGAAAACGCAGCAGCATTTGGGGTGTGGTTTGGCCACCAATCCCTCGATTTACATACGGATTCTCCTTAAAAAAATCGGGGTTGGCATCCTTCCACATTTCGGTTATGGAATTGCCCATAAAAACTACACGGTCCTCTCCGTCTGTGGCAGCAGGAAGTTCGGCATTTGCTGTTTGATACTTTTCCAAATTGGGCCAATCTTGCGCGTTGATTTTTGAGCCGCTCGACAATCCTAAGAATGATAACATGATAAAGAGTAGCGTGTTTTTTTTCACGGGATAAGGTTTTTTTAAAAATAGAGAATTTCAATCAAACTCATTCAAATAAAAAAAGCGGCGTGAAAGTATGTCACACCGCTTGTATCAGTTTTACTTTGGTTTGGATTAATATTTCGCGCTCTTTCCGTTGGCTTGGGTACGCAAAATAAACGCCCTAATGTCCTCATTGGCCGTTTTCAAATCCTCTTTTCTCAAATACATCATGTGTCCGGAACGATAGCCTTTAAACTCAAATCGGTCTTTCATTCTGCCACTAGGGTCTACCTGAGACATGGTGTATTTGGCGGCAAAATAGGTGCAGGCGCCATCATAATAACCCGATTGTACCAAAACGTTCAAGTAAGGGTTCTGGGCCATTGCTTGGCGCAAATTGTCCCGAACATTGTCATTACTGTCATCCCAAGGACGTACTGGGCCAAACATATTGTATTTGATGTCTGTTTTAAACCCTAACTCTTCTTGCAAATAATAGTTGATGGCCGGGGTGAAGCTATGCAACCAAGACGTCAATTCTGGAGAATAATCCGGACTTGTGCCCGCCAGTGTTTTGTCGATACCCAAATAGCGGCTATCTAAACGTCCCACGGTGTAACCACCCTTATCCCGCATTAAAGCCTTCCAGAAAAATTGTGTGGGTACATCCAAGTTGTGGTCAATAATATCTTTTGAGTTTAATCCAGAATATCTGGCCATTTTGTCGGCGATGGCTTTACGTTCCGAATCCGGTATAAAGCCACCTTTGGCAATGGCCGGCAATAATTCGTTAATAGTGAATTCTTCCACCTCTGGCAGTACTTCAAGAAGGTCCTTGCTTTGCAAATCGGACGGTAGGGCTTTGTGGTGCCAGGCTGCAGCTGCAAAATAAGGAAGGTTCAAGGCGCTGGAAACCGGGTCGTTGTCACGGAATACTTTGTAATCGGCAGGAGAAACCATGATCACCCCGTTCAAATATATCCACTGTTGGTTTTGTAGCGCCAAGGAAAGCCCCATCACACGGGTACCACCGTAGCTTTCTCCCACAATATATTTAGGTGAACGCCACCTGTTGTTTCGAGTCACAAAAGTATTGAGCCATTCGGCCAAGTATTTCGTATCCGCATTGATTCCGAAGAATTTTTCACGGTCCACCTCTTTCCCTGTTTCAGGAATGGTTCGCGAATACCCTGTATTTGCAGGATTTACGTAAACAATATCGGTAACATCCAAAACGGAATAGGGATTTTCCTTTACTCCGTAGGGCTGCACGGGATAACCTTCGTCATCGATTTTAAGGATACGCGGACCAGTATAGGCCAAGTGCATCCAAACCGAACCGGAGCCTGGCCCACCGTTAAACGAAATCAATAAAGGTCGTGATGCCCTGTCCCGAACATCATTTTTGGTGTAATAGGTATAATGTAGTGCAGCAATGGGTTTTCCCATTTCGTCCCAAACAGGTTGGGTACCAGTAGTAGCCGTGTAATCGATGCGCGCACCATTAATGGTCACGGAATGCTGTGTGGTAATCGCTGTGTCGACAGGAATCTTTCTTTCTTGTGCAAAGGCCATCGATGTGCAAAGCACAAGGCCCAATAGTAAGCATTTTTTCATATGAATTGGTTGAATTAATCTAGTTCATAAAAATAGGGAATTTGATAGTTTTTCCCTTGTTAAAAGAATAGTAATTAAGAATTAGCTCATTATGCTTAATTTTAGGTGAAACCTGAAAACCACATTGCATGAAACCCCTTACCCGAAGAAATTTTAACAGTCTCACCGCAAAAGGAATTGGCGGAGCCGCTTTGCTATCATCTGCTCCCTTTGCCTGTGCCATGGGTGCCAATCAGAATAAGGAAAAACTGGGCATAGCACTGGTTGGATTGGGAAGTTATAGCACTTATCAATTGGCACCTGCCCTGCAGGATACCCAACATTGTTATTTGGCAGGAATTGTAACTGGAACCTCGACCAAGGAACAGATGTGGGCCGATAAATATGGTATACCGGAAAAGAATATCTACAACTATCAGAATTTTGACGACATCGCCAATAATGAGGATATCGATGTGGTATATGTGGTGCTTCCGAATAGTATGCACGCAGAATTCAGCATACGGGCGGCCAAGGCCGGTAAGCATGTCATTTGTGAAAAACCCATGGGTATCAGTGTTGCCGAATGTGATGCGATTATCGATGCGTGCAAGGAAGCGGGTGTAAAACTGGGTATGGGCTATCGTCTGCATTCCGAACCCTACACCCAACAGGTCAAGGAATTTGTTCGTAAAAAGACCTTTGGCGATGTGTTATTTGTTTCGGCTGATGCCGCATACCGCTCTACGGGCAATCCTGACCAATGGCGATTGGACCGTTCACTTTCCGGTGGTGGCGCTCTGGTCAACATGGGTGTTTATGCCATCCAGAGCACGATTTATGGTACGGGGGAGAACCCAATATCGGTTGCAGCACAAGAGTTTAGTACGCGTCCTGATTATTTCAAGGATACCGATGAAACCATAACCGCCCAGTTGAAATTCCCGAGTGGGGCAGTGGGTAACATTACTACCTCGCATAATTTTAACGCAAATGCCATGTATGTTTCAGGTTCTTCGGGATGGTTTCGTTTGCAGCCGGCCAATAACTACGGTCCCTTGAGTGGTGAAACGTCGAGGGGGGACGTCTTAAATTTTCCGCACGAAAGTCAGCAAAAATTGCAAATGGACGATTTTGCACGCCACGTGTTGTTTGGTGAGCCCAACAAAGCTCCTGGTGAAATGGGAAAACGCGATATGATGATTGTTGAGGCCATATACCAATCCATTGCGAATGGAGGAGAAACAATCATGTTGGATTTTGAGCCTGATTATGGGTTTGGGGGTTGAAAAACTATAGCTCTATTACAAAATATCGGTCACATCTTGTCGTCCAACAATAGCCATTATTTCTACAATGTCGCCATTGATTCTATAATAAATACTGTCAGAGCCACAAACACAGCGCTTATAACCTTTTTTGATATGGTCTACAGATTCAAAAGAATAAGGGTTTTGGGCGATAATGTCGAAATAGTTAAAAAAGTTCTCAAAATAGTTATCAGCTTGGGTCACCCCGAACTTTTGAACCCCAAACCGATGAATTCTAATTAAGTCTTCTTTTGCGGTATTACTTAACCTATATTTCGTCATTCAAATTTAACTTGGATTCGTTCAGGATATCTTCCTTGCTATCATTGGTGAACCCACTCTTTTCAGCTTTTTCCAATTTAGCCTTTATCCAATCGATTTGTGCTTGTTGCCTTCTAGCTTGGCGTATCAAATCGTTGACAAGCTCACTTTTACTGGAATATTCTTCACTTTCTACTTGCGATTTAAGCCATTCATCGTTGGGTTTGGTAAAAGAAATACTTTGACGAGCCATGATTTGATTATTTGATGTGATGTAAAAATACACCAAAATAGCATCAACCACAAGAATAATTGATTATGAAGTTGGATATTTAATTTAAATACATGGATTCTTTCAATTAATAAAAGTTTTGAAAACAGTATTATGTAGGTCTTAAACAATTCAATACCAACGTTTAACATAAAAAATAAAAGGGATTTTAACATGACGATCAGTTGAATTTTGTTTTTTTTGTAATAACAAATCTTAGACATTATGAAAAAACTTATCCTACCTACTTTGGTTCTTCTTCTTATGGGATGTGACAAGGAAGATGCTATCCCGAATAACGCACCAGATACCACATCAGACGCTGCCATCAATGCTCTAACGGAGTACGTGCTGGTCAACAAAATTTTCCAGGATGTGGGTAACAGTAATGGAGATGCTATTTTGGGCGCTGAGAACAATACAGCAGGTTCAGCAGGGAAAACTACTTTAAACATGACATCACAAGTGGAAATTACCGTTTCCCCGGCCGATTTTGTGAATTTCCCCAAAACAATTACGGTCGATTTTAAAGATGGTATGTTGGGGCAAGATGGTGTTCTTCGCAAGGGAGTGGTGACCGTTGTTTCCACCAACTGGTATGGACAACCGGAAAGTACCCATACGGCAACTTTTCAAGATTACTACCATAACGACTACAAGGTGGAAGGCACCCACATTGTAGAAAATTTGGGTGCAAACGAGGATGGACATCTGGAATACAGCGTGGAAATCAATGATGGAAAAATAACCACTAAAGTTGGGGACGTCATTCAATATCAAGAAGATTCAAAACGAACTTGGATTTCAGGGAGCGAAACGCCACTGAACATTTGGGATGATGAGTATTTGTTGGATGGGCTGCAAACGGGAATCAGTTCCGCTGGATTGGATTATTCCTTGAGCACCATTGAACCTTTACACTTTGTTTTAGTACCACGGGGCATCAAATCTGGGGTTTTGAGCGTAGACCTAGGCGATATCAAAGATATCGAATTGAATTATACCAATTCCACCATAACGATTTTAGGCACCACGTACCCGTTTACCAAATAACATGCATGGTTTTAAGATCTGCCACTGAAGTTGAGCTGGTATACTAGACTAGAACCTTTCAAAAACCCCCAGCCCAAATAGTGCGAAGTCATATTTTACGGGGTCTCCGGGGTCTAGTTTTCGGAGGTTTTTATCCAGCTCCAACAAGGCTTTGGCATCGTTCTGTTTGCGTTTGAGCAATTTTAGTTTGCGCGCTACATTGCCCGAATGCACATCTAAGGGACAGGAGAGCTTGGAAGGGTCAATATCCTTCCATACTCCAAAATCCACGCCTGTACTGTTGTCCCGTACCATCCAACGCAAAAACATATTGATGCGCTTGGCGGCAGAACCTTTATTTGGGTCGGAAACGTGCTTTTGGGTCCGATGTCGATGGGGCAGCTCAAAAAATACTTCCTTAAACTTAGAAATGGCAGGTTGCATGGAATTCTTGGTCTGGTGGTTGGTAAAAATGGTTTCCAATCCACCGTGATTCATATAGATATGGTGCAAACTGGTTACAAAGTAACCAAGGTCGATACCATTGAACGTGCGGTGAACGAAAGGGGAGAGGCGCTCCAAATCATCTTCGGAATGGTTCATCACAAAATCATAGGGCGTATGGCCCATCAACTCCATCAATCTTGTGGCATTGTTGATAATACTTTTGCGGTTCCCCCAAGCAATGGTGGCCGTCAAAAAAGCACTGATTTCGATATCCTCCTTTTGTGTAAAGCGATGCGGAATTTGTAAAGGATCATCATCCAAAAATCGAGGATGGTTGTATTCCTCAACTTTGGCATCCAAAAATTCCTTGAGCTCCGCTTTGGTCATATCAATCTTTGGAAACTATCAATCCGTCCACCATGGTGAGCTTTCGGTCGGCCATATCGGCCAATTCCATATTATGGGTCACCAATACAAAGGTTTGCCCAAACTCATCCCGCAGTTTAAAAAATAGCTGGTGCAGATTGTCTGCGCTTTCAGAATCCAGATTTCCACTGGGTTCATCTGCCAACACTACCGAAGGATTGTTCATTAACGAACGGGCTACGGCTACGCGCTGCTGCTCTCCACCCGATAAAGCATTGGGCTTATGGTGATAACGGTCTTTTAATCCTAAAAAATCCAGTAATTCCTTCGCACGATTTTCCGCCTCGGCTTTCGGCGTTTTTTTGATAAAGGCTGGGATACAGACATTTTCAAGTGCTGTAAATTCGGGCAATAATTGGTGAAATTGGAAGATAAACCCGATATGTTCATTGCGAAACTGGGCCAAAGACTTGTCGTTGAGTTGGTTCACATCGGTATCGTTGATCAATAAGGTGCTTTCCCCTTTGTTGGTCGGCGTGTCCAAGGTGCCTAAAATTTGTAGCAAAGTGGTTTTTCCTGCACCGGAGGCCCCAACAATGGAAACCACCTCTCCTTTTTGTATGTCCAGATTTACCCCCTGCAATACCTTGAGGTCTCCGTAACTTTTTTGAATATTTGTGGCCTTTATCATAAGTACAACTTCTCTGGTCGAAGATAAGGATTACTGTTGTACCGCAAAGATTGCATTTTCAGCGTACAAATTTGTCGGTTTAAAGGATTTTTGACAAAAATGAATCACAATTTAACGTGAATTAGCTTTTGATATAGGAAGCTTATGTTATCGACCTATCCGTTGGCGGGCAGCTACTATACTTTTAGATTAATATGGGCTGATATTCATTTTATTAAAAGTTAAGGTGTTATCGACAAATTCGACAAATCATTCCATAAATATTTGTTAGAATGTATTATCACCCATAAATATTGTTTAACTTTGAATCAAAATGAATGAACAAAATAATTTAAACTTGGAAATTGCCATTTTTGCCGGAGGTTGTTTTTGGTGCACCGAAGCTGTTTTTCAGCGGTTGAATGGAGTAGAGGAAGTAGTTTCCGGATATACGGGTGGAACAATTAAAAATCCGGCCTATCGAGAAATTTGTACTGGCCGCACTGGACATGCCGAGGGGGTAAAAATCACCTTCAACCCTGAAAAAATATCTTATCCTGAACTTTTGGAGGTTTTTTTTGCTACGCATGACCCAACTACGTTGAACAGACAGGGCAATGATGTGGGTACCCAATATCGTAGTGAAATTTTTTACACAACTCCGGAACAAAAACAATTGGCGGAAGAGTTTATCCAAGTATTGGAAAAGGAAAACGTATTTTCATCACCCATAGTCACGGCCGTATCCGAAGCAAAACCATTTTATTTGGCCGAGGAAGAGCATCATAATTATTATAACGAAAACCGGCAACAGCCCTATTGTCAATTTATAATTGATCCAAAGATCAAAAAACTGAACAACCATTTTTCAAAAAAGCTAAAACATGGCACCTTATAGGAACCTCGAAGAGTACAATATTCAAATTACCAATGAGGTAAAGGAACATTTTACCAAAATAGTGGAAGACATCGGGGAGGATGTCACCCGGGAAGGATTGCTCAAAACCCCTGAGCGTGCGGCAAAAGCTATGCTTTTTTTGACCCAAGGATACAAGCAGGACCCACAGGAAATTCTTAAAGGCGCCATGTTTGCCGAAGATTACGACGACATGGTCATTATTAAAGATATTGAACTGTATTCCCTCTGTGAGCACCATATGCTGCCATTTTTTGGCAAGGCTCATATAGCCTACATTCCCAATGGACATATTGTAGGATTGAGTAAAATTCCCCGCATTGTGGATGTGTTCGCCCGAAGGCTCCAAGTGCAGGAACGTTTAACACACGATATCCTGGAATGTATCAACACTACCCTTAAACCCAAAGGTGTGGCAGTGGTCATTGAGGCTTCGCATATGTGCATGATGATGCGCGGTGTGCAAAAACAAAATTCGGTAACAACTACCTCTGGATTTCGTGGTCAATTTGAAAAAATTGAGACCAGAAACGAATTTTTGAAGCTGGTAAGCTCCGATTTGTCCTAAACAACTTTTTCAATTAAGCGGGAATTGCTATTTTTCCCCTATGGCTGAAGAAAAGGATAATAAGTACCGTAACTTACTTTTGGGCTTGCTGTTTGATGCTATCGGGATGCTATCCTTCGTCATTCCGGGGATAGGGGAGTTTTCCGATGTCATTTGGGCACCAGTTGCCGGGTGGCTTATGACCCGATTGTACAAGGGAGGGGTAGGACAGGCTGCCGGTTTGATTACTTTCGCCGAAGAGCTGGTTCCCGGCATGGATATTATCCCCACGTTTACGCTGACCTGGATATACACCTATCTATTGAGCAAAAAAAAGAGTGCCAAAACTTAATTTGGCACCCTAATCTCCTTAAAATATAAAAGTTGAAGTTATTTATTCGACAGTAATGGCGTAGGTGTCTGTAAAATCTGTTTCACCACCGGCATCGGTCAAGGTCCCATCATTAGGCTTCTTGGGCTCATGCACCAAGCTTACTTCCAAAGTCGCGTTTCCAGCTGCACCGGTCTCCAATGTAAAGGCTAATCCCAATGGATTCCCATTACCGTCTTGGTCATTATAAGTAATACTGCTAATACTTCCGGAAGGGATATAAAACACCTGGTGTTCATCATCTTCTTCCTCAACTTCCTCCGTGATGTCTTCGGCTGGAGATTCGGTTTCATTTAAAAACACTATAGAACCTGTGTAAGTGGTATTCGCCGTCAAATTACCAGAGATGTCGCGAACAGGAGTATTGGGTCCATCACCATCTAGGTCTTGGGTCTGGATAGTAATGTTGGTACCACCTCCTTCAGGAACAAGAGTAATCCTCATAGTTGTGATTGTCTCTTCTTCGTTGACTGGCGCTGGAGCATTATCATCATCAGAACAGGCTACGAATGAAAGTCCGATAAAAGCTAATAATAGAATTGATTTGATTGTTTTCATGATTATTTTAAAATTTTAATAATTGAGTTTTAGTTGTAAAGTAAAGTTTCGCCCCAAATCGTCGGCGAAAAATCGCTGACGGTTCAGGTAGTCCCTGTAATTTGTGTTTAAAAGATTACTTACGGCCAAAGTGGTGGTCAACTTGGTTTTGTTGGAAAACGGAAATTCCATTTTTGATCGAAAACCCAGCAAATGATAAGCGTCTGGAGCCGTATTGATTTCCAAAACCACATCTTCTTGTTGTTGTGGCGAAAACACCATGATGTTATCTGGTGTCTCGTTTTGGCGAAATACATACTGACTTTCCAACGAGGCTTCAAAACCATTCCATTCCGGCTTGGAAAACGTTACCGAGTTTCTCCAGTTGGCAGCAGGAATATTGATTAAGGCAATATCGGTATCCGTATCCTGTCCCTTCACCAAGGAAAATTTATGCTCCGTAATCCAATGATCGGTCCAATTGGAATATGCCGAAAAGTCAACTCCCAAAAGCCGAGCATTGGTCTGACGGTATTCCCAAACTGGAAATGAGCCACGAACCGTAAACTCAACACCGGTGGGCTCCAAAACAATAAAGTTTTGCACCCAATTGGCGTAGGGTTCCAAGAGAATTCCCCAAGTTGAAAAATCCTTTTCCAACGTGGTGGTTATCTTGTGTGATGTTTCGTTTTCGATACGCAAATCACCGAGCTCTATCCTCGCGGCGGAGTGATGCAACCCATCGCTAAAAAGTTCGGATGGATTGGGTGCCCGCTGTGCCAAAGCATAGTTCAGCTTAAGCTGTAGGCCATTCGTGGTGATGTATTTTCCGCCAACCGTTGCTGAGAAATTATGGTAATCCAAAACTGGATTGACCAATAATTGCGTGTCTAAATCCTCAACAATCAAATCCTGAAAGTCGTTATCATATCCACGTTCTTCCCAACGGGAGGTGCGATAAAACTTTTGGGCATCTATCTTGTTGTAATCGTATCGGATTCCAGCATCCAGCAATAACTGATTGGTGACCCTATACTCTCCAATCAAAAAGCTACCAAAGTCAATTTTTTCGTAATCCGGAATCAACCGGCGAACGCCAGTATCAGGATTGGCAAAATTGTCTTGATACCTTCCCATAAGACCCACAAGAATATTGATGTCGTCCTTGGTGTCCCACTTAAAATCAGTGGAAACGGTATGGGTGGTCAGCTCCAAATCGATGGACGGAATATTGTCCCTCTCGCCTCTACGGATATCGTATTCAAACCGTCGGTTACTTTGAAAATCGTACTGTACGTTCAACTTTCCTAAACCCTCAAAACGTTTGTAAAACTTAAGCTTCCCCAAATGATGGGTCACTTCTTGTCTAGGGTTTTGAAGGTCATAGGTAAAAGGTCTTATAATCGACGGTTCACCACTGTTGATGCTTCGTATCAAATCGTCCACGTTTCCGATATGTGATGCTCTTAAAATGGCAATCTCCGTATTGAAATAAGAATACCTAGCATCCCATCCCCAAGTAAAATGATGCTTACCTAGTTGCAAGGAAGCCGCAATTTCTTGGACACCCGTATTGGAAAGGACATAATCGGGCGCTTCGTGATCTCCCAAACGTTTGTAGGAACCTTGCCCTTTGATGAACCAACCGCTCTCGTAGGATTTGGTCAGCTCGGTTACGATATTTCCACCCCTTCCGTTGGATACACCGCTAAGAATCGTTTTTCCATAGATGCTATCTCGGCGCGGAATTCTGGCTTGCTCTGCTACAATGACACCGCCGATGGCATCACCTCCGTATTGAAGGGCCGAAGCTCCTTTGATTACGGAAACCGAACCTGCAGAATTAATATCTAGGGTAGGAGCGTGTTCTGCTCCCCATTCCATATCCTGCATCCGAACACCATCGTTCAGTACCAAAACACGGCTGCCATTTAACCCATGGATTGCCGGCTTCACAATGTTTGCCCCAGTATTGAGAGAAGAAACTCCCCCCAGTTCTTTTAAGGCATCGCCCAAATTGCCGGCACTATAATTTTCCAAGGTATTTAGGTTCAGGGTTTCCTCTTGTGCTGAATTGGTCTTGTCTCGAATAATGTTTCCCACCACTTTGACTTCATCCAATTCTTCCAAGTGATGTTCCAATTTTACTTCAATCTCCGTATCCCCATCGACCCTAACGTTCATCATTATGGTCGAACATTCTGGATGTGACACCTCTAGGGTATAGGTTCCAGAGCAGAGATTGGAAAATGTATATACACCATTGACTGTGGTAATCGACTCCATTTTGGTTTCAAGGATTAAAACCGTGGCACCCTCCAAGGGTGTTTTCTGATGATAATCCATAACCTGTCCGGACAGTGTGTATTCGCACTGTTGGGAATTGCCAAAAATGGGGAAAAACGAAATAAATGCAATGATAATCACTGCCTTGTTGCTAAATACCAATGGAATGTAATTTAGTAAGATTGAATTTTCTCCTGAGAGAATTGAATAACGACGATGGTCTAAGTTGCCACCGGTGGAGCCCTTAAGCTTTGAAATGATGCTTTAATAGGCTTGTAGACATATGCATAATACGCCGTTACATAAGTTAAGTCGGGCGTATTTACTGGTGTGTAGTTGAATGAAGAATTGAATAGAACTTTATTGACAAGCGTAAAATCATGAAAGTCACAATCTAAATGACCGTCATGAATATGATTGGTGCCATAATCAATACATTTCTTTTCATTATGATGCTCATATAAAGTATGCCCCAATTTAATGAACGAAGGAGCTAGAACAGCCACGGTCATTAACAGGGAACCAATGATAAGAATGTGTTTATGAGGTTTCATAACGATACGGCACAAAGTAAACAAGGTGAATCCTCTTTATATGTTAAAAAAACTATAAACTATGAGAGGAAAAAGCCTAATCCCATACGTTTCAACATCTTTTTCTCAAAATTCCAGAAAAATTCATATTGTCCAAATAACCAACCCACGCAGACCAACAAAATCTGGTAGATGGGAAATATCAAAAGTATACGTAATGTCCAATAGATAGCCGAATGTACATTTTCACTATCCAAACCAATCCAATGCACCAATGGGCCTGCCAGTTTTCCGGAAAGACTCCCCGTAATCGCAAAGACGATAAATATGACAATCATTTCCCATTTATAGGTCACCTTCCACTTGTTTTCCAGTTTTTTGAAGCACCAGAGGAAAAATTTTATCGAGACGAAATAGCCAATTAAGGTGACCCCTAGCGTAAACAACCATTCGTAAGCTGTATTATTAAGCCCAAATGCGTGCAACAGGCTTCGAGCAATAAGGTAAGCGGTAAGGAAGACTAAGGAGGCACCTAAGATGGGAAAGAGTACTTGCCAGGTTTTCTGGATTTCCCAACGCTGCTTTAGTTTTTGCATTGTCTCAATAAATTGAGTACAAAAATAAGAATTTATATTCTGGGGAGGAAGGGCCCTAGTCTTTGATTGTACTTTCTTTGAAAATAGATAAAGTAGTTGTACAGCTTATAATTCACCTCATACCCATAGTCAATACTGGGATCGTAATCGATGGGTAACTCATAAAGATTCGGATTCCATAATTGGGGTTGTACCACCCTTTGGTTCCAGTTCATCACCATAACCGCATTTCGGGTTTCCAAGAAAGTTTGCGAATAATATCCTTCCGGTCTGGCAATGGAATTTAGCCAAGTATAAAAACCGGGTTCAATGATGATGATTTCGTATTCGGTCTTATCATCTGAAATTTCCACAGGTTCTTCGTCGGTGGAGTCGAACACGGCTTTTTCTTCTTCAGATACGTCCAACGCCACTTTTTGGGAACCACAAGACATAAGACTAATACAAAGCATCGATAGGCTGAATAGCGCAATGGGAATATTCTTTTTCATACCCCTTAAAATACAAAAAAAGC
Source organism: Flagellimonas marinaquae (assembly GCF_003992675.1). Taxonomy (GTDB): domain Bacteria; phylum Bacteroidota; class Bacteroidia; order Flavobacteriales; family Flavobacteriaceae; genus Flagellimonas; species Flagellimonas marinaquae. Next base: position 831,708 of record NZ_RZMZ01000015.1, on the reverse strand, counting down.
CACTTGAACTTTCAAATGGCTTTGTTAATTATCGTTAAGCTTGGGCCTTATTTCCCAAAAAGACCGCCCAATACGCCGCCTAGCCCGCTTTTTTTCTGGTTTCCTCCATTAAGTACCATTCCGGCCAGATCATCGATAACGCTGCCATCTCCGTCACTGTCCAAAAAGGTTTCGATAAGGGATTGCTGCTTGGCGGCTGTTTTATTGCCTCCCATCAATCCTCCCAGTAATCCGTTCAAGCCTTCGGGGCTGCTTACATTTTGCTGACGGGTCTGTTTTCCCAAATAACCCAATAAAATTGGGGCCGCAATTTTTAAGATTTGAGAAATCGCACCAGCATCAAGTCCTGATTTACTGCTTAGGGCATTTTCTACTTGAGGCTGCTTGGAACCGAGCACATGGCCCAATATTCCTGCTCCGTCGTCCATCACGTGTTGGTCGACACCGCCTCCAAAGAGACCGCCCAAATCGTCCAAAATACCGCCATCGTGTTTGGAAGAAAGCGCATCCATAAGTCCTTGCGCCCCTCCCGGGGTGGCTGCATTTTTCTTCATGGCTCCCATTAAAAGGGGCATTGCCATGCTCAATACTTCTGCTGTTTTATTTTCGGGTTGCCCTGTTTGTCTGGCAACGCCGCTGACCAATTGTTTGCCCATGGGGCTATTGATCAATTCCAATAATCCTGACATTGTGTTAGTGTTAAGGTTAGAGTGACAATGTACAAAAAAGTGGGGTTTGGACAGATATTTTCCATCCGCAAACCTTTCATTTTTGCAATTTGATAAGTTTTTGCGCCAATTCCATACCAATTCGTTGCTGGGCTTCCATAGTAGATCCTCCAATATGTGGACTCAGGGATATCTTTGGGTTCATCAAAATCTTGATTTCAGGGTTGGGCTCAGATTCAAAAACATCCAAACCTGCGAAGGCCAAATGGTCATTCTCCAGTGCTTCAACCAATGCCACTTCGTCCAACACACCGCCCCTTGAGGTATTAATGATTCCAGATCCTGGTTTCATTAATCCCAATTCTTTCTTCCCGATAACATAGTTTTCTTGGGAGGGCACGTGCAAACTCACAAAATCGGATTGGGAAAGCACTTCTTTCAACTCGATGCTTTGCAATTTGAATTCAATAGACCTTCCATCAAAAAAAGGAATGGATATGGTCGCTTCCTTTGTAGTGTGGTCCGTAAAAAGAACTTCCATACCAAGGGCCAAGGCCATTCTGGCTGTTGCTTGACCGATTCTACCAAAACCTACTATACCCAGGGTTTTCCCTCTTAGTTCAACGCCTGCCGCATAGCTCTTTTTCAGTTGCTTGAACTGACTATCGCCTTCCAAGGGCATGTGCCTATTAGCGTCGTGCAAAAAGCGGACTCCGTTGAGTAGGTGCGCAAATACAAGTTCTGCAACAGATTCAGAAGAGGCCTCTGGGGTGTTAAAAACGGTTATCCCTTTGGATTCGGCATGGGCCACATCTATATTGTCCAAACCTACACCTCCGCGCCCGATTACTTTTAAATCGGGGCAATCGTCCATAAGTTTTTTATCTACTTTGGTGGCACTGCGGACCAAAAGGCCTGTTATTTTATTGCTGTTGATGTAATTGGCCAACTGCTCTTGGGCCACGTGTGTTGTTTTTACCTCAAACCCTTCCTTTTCCAAAAGGTCGATTCCCTCCTGGGCCATTCCGTCGTTTGCTAAAATTTTCACCATTTAGACTATCCTTTCTTTTCCAATTCACTCATAATGTCTACTAGAACTCCTACACTTTCCATAGGCAATGCGTTGTACATGGAAGCCCTGTAACCACCTACAGATCGGTGACCGTTGATCCCACTTATTCCGGCTTCCTTGCACATATCATCAAAAACGTCCTTGAGTTCATCATCGGTAATATTAAAGGTGGCGTTCATAATCGAGCGGTCTTCTTTGGCCGCAATTCCGTAGAAAACTGGGTTGAGTTCAATTTCGGAATAAATAAGATTGGCCTTACGCTCGTTGATTTCTTCGATTGCGGCTATTCCGCCCAAGTCTTTCAGCCATTGCATGGTTAGCATAGAGACGTATACCGCGAAAACGGGAGGGGTATTGAACATGCTTTCCTTGGCCACATGCACGGAATAATCCATCATGGATGGGATTTTGCGGGATACCTTGCCCAGAATATCTTCTTTCACTACGACTAGGGTGGTTCCGGCAGGACCCATATTTTTCTGTGCTCCTGCATAGATTAAATCAAACTGGGAAAAATCCAATTGTCTGGAAAAGATGTCGGAGCTCATATCGCACACCAAAGGCACATCGGTTTTAGGGAATTCCTTGATTTGCGTTCCATAAATGGTATTGTTGGAGGTCAAATGCAAATAATCAAGATCTGATGGGATATCATATCCCTTTGGGATATACTTAAAATTATCTTCCTGTGAGGAGGCCACTTCAACCACTTCACCGAACAGACGAGCTTCCTTTATCGCTTTTTGGCTCCACGTTCCTGTATTCACGTAGCCTGCCTTGGTATCCAAAAGGTTATAGGCAGCCATTAAAAACTGCATGCTTGCACCACCTTGCAGAAACAGTGCCTGATACCCCTTGCCTTCAAGGCCTAAGAGTTCCAGTGCCAAAGCACGAGCCTTTTCCATAATGGCGACAAACTCTTTGCTGCGGTGAGAGATTTCTATAAGAGAAAGTCCAATGCCATCCAGTTCCAAAACGGCTTCGGAAGCTTTTTGCATCACCTCTGCGGGCAAAATGCAGGGACCTGCGCTAAAATTATGCTTTTTCATTTCCTTGGTTTAGGGGTTAAAGGTCTAAAAAAATGTTGGATAAAGGAACGTTTTCCAAGCTTAGGATTTGATTAAAGTTGAAGCAGAAACTCCATCGTGTCGATTCCGTCCGCATAGTCGGTCAAACTTGGCTTTTGGGTCTCACCAAATCCGACATGGTCGTCATGTAAGCCTTTGGAGACCATACATTGGATTTGTTCTTCCATTCCACCCAATTGTTCCATCAATTTGGACTCGTTGTCATAATAGGAATAAAACAACACTGAGATAGGAGAGGCCAAGGCTTCGTCTTCCTTCAAAATCAAAAAGCCGTTGTCCAGAATGTTGAATTCGCTCATCAGATAAACCGCCTTATTGTAGTCGTAATTATTGGCATATTTATGCTGGTTGATGATGTCCTTGTAGGGGTATAGGGCCTTGAACAATACATCAAAATCGTAACCTTTGGGCACAAAGATCTTGGATACATTGCGGCAACCGAGACCATAATATCGAAAAATATCTGCTCCCAAGGCGTTCAATTGCTCCTGACTTTCCCTTCCGGTCAATACAGCTATCGAATTTCTATTTTTTCGGATGATGTTCGGTTTTTTTCCAAAATAGTATTCAAAATAACGGCTGGTATTGTTGCTTCCCGTGGCAATCACAGCGTCAAAATCTTTGAGTTTATCGTCCACAAAGCTGATCTTATCGGAAAAGGAAGGCTCCTGTTCCACTAAGAACCTTACCAGGTAGGGCAGGAGTAGCTTATCGTTGGAGGATTGTTTGGCCAAGACCCTATTGCCCGATAACACTACGCACAAAAAATCATGAAAACCGACTAGAGGGATGTTTCCGGCCATCACAATACCGATGTTTTTCGGCTGCTTGTCTGGATTGAACGAATAGCGGGACATCCAGTCCATGATGTTTTTTTCGGTGAGCAAAGTGCCCCATTGTTGTAGGGCAAACAACAGGTTATCTTCCGTAAACCAGCCATTTTGATGCCCTGCCGTCACAATGACCTCTTTTAGTTCGGCATTGGTTTCCTGCTTGTTGCGGTAATAAGTATCACAAAAATCCGTTAGGAATTCTCCAAGTTTAACAAAAGGTTTTATGGTATTTGTATCTGGTGCCATTAAATTTGTACACTAATTTACTAGGGTTTATTTTTGTCAAAAGTAAGCATGCTGATAAAAATCAGCCCTAAAGGAAAAGAAAATTATGGCAATTATTATAACAGATGAGTGCATCAATTGCGGTGCCTGCGAGCCAGAATGCCCAAACACCGCTATTTACGAAGGTGCAGATGAATGGAGATATAGTGAGGGAACCTCGCTGAAGGGCGATGTTGTACTTCCAAACGGGAAAGAAGTAAATGCCGACGAAGTCCAAGAGCCAGTTAGTGATGAGATTTATTATATAGTTCCTGACAAATGCACGGAATGTCAAGGCTTTCACGAAGAACCACAATGCGCGGCGGTATGCCCAGTGGATTGTTGCGTTCCCGATGAAGACCATGTGGAAACAGAAGAAGAACTGTTGGGCAAGCAAAAATTTATGCATCCCGATGGTTAAGCCATAAAAAACATTAATTTTAGCCCTGAACCTTAGTTCGGGGTTTTTTTATGCAAGAAAAAGAAAAGGAATATAACGGAATTTGGAAACAATTGGGCTGCATTCTGTCCTTGGTGGCCATCTTGGGCATCATGGCGGTATTCATAGTGAGTTTCTATCTATTGCTCCGAAATTACTAATGGCCGGTACCAAAACTTCACCTTATATTTGCAGCCTTAAAAATACAACGTAATTAGATGAAAGCAGGTATCGTAGGATTGCCCAACGTCGGAAAGTCGACTCTTTTTAACTGTTTGTCCAACGCAAAGGCACAGAGCGCCAATTTCCCTTTTTGTACCATTGAGCCCAACATTGGGGTGGTGAATGTGCCCGACCAGCGGTTGGAGAAACTGGAGGAATTGGTAAATCCAGAACGAGTGGTGCCTGCCACTGTGGAGATTGTGGATATTGCCGGTTTGGTAAAAGGGGCCAGCAAAGGCGAAGGACTGGGAAACCAATTTTTGGGAAATATTCGCGAAACCGACGCCATTCTTCACGTACTTCGTTGCTTTGACAACGATAATGTAGTACACGTGGATGGTTCCGTAGACCCTATTCGGGACAAGGAAACCATCGATATGGAACTTCAATTGAAGGATTTGGAGAGCGTTGAGAAAAAACTCGATAAAGTAAAGCGTGCTGCCAAAACCGGCAACAAGGAGGCTCAAAAAGAAGAGACAGTGCTGATGGCCCTAAAGGAAGGCTTGGAGGCCGGTACGTCTGTTCGTGCCATTACCTTAAGTGAGGATGACTGGGAAGAATTTGTAAAGCCGATGCAGTTGATTACCGACAAACCTGTAATGTACGTCTGTAATGTAGATGAAGAATCCGCCACAAAGGGTAACGCGTATGTGGAAAAAGTAAAGGCGGCCGTGGCCAATGAAAATGCAGAGGTCATTTTTCTTGCTGTGGGCACCGAGGCTGACATTACTGAATTGGAAACTTACGAAGAGCGCCAAATGTTTTTGGAGGATTTGGGACTTTCAGAGCCAGGTTCTGCCAAACTTATACGCGGCGCCTATAAACTGCTCAATTTGGAAACCTATTTTACAGCAGGCGTCAAAGAAGTCCGCGCCTGGACCATTCCCGTTGGTGCAACCGCTCCACAAGCTGCTGGGGTCATTCACACTGATTTTGAAAAAGGCTTTATCCGTGCAGAGGTCATCTCGTACGACGATTATGTGAAATACGGTAGCGAAGCCAAGGTCAAAGAAGCCGGCCGCATGAGGGTAGAGGGCAAAGAATACATCGTAAAAGACGGTGATGTGATGCACTTTAGGTTCAATGTGTAGTCCTTGAACATTGTAATCCATCCATTTTTCAGTTTTTCAAGTTTCGGACAAGGTCTAGATTTGTGGCATGTCCAATAAAAGTTTAGGCGTTTTGTACGGGGTTTTGGGAGTGGTGTTGTTTTCTTCCAAGGCCGTGATGGTAAAGCTGGCCTATGGTTACGATGTAGATACGTTGGACCTGCTCCTATTTCGCATGATCTTCTCCTTGCCGTTTTATATTTTCATTCTCTTTTTGATTCGGAAAAAGACAGCTAATATGATCATCGGCACAAAAGATTATGTATGGCTCTTTTTGTTTGGCTTTGTGGGCTATTATTTGGCCAGCTACTTCGATTTTTTGGGATTGAATTACATCAAGGCGGGACTAGAGCGCATCATCTTGTTCGTGTACCCCACCATTGTCGTGTTTTTGAGTTGGCTCGCCTTCAAACAAAAAATAACCAAAGTCCAGACCATTGCCATATTGATTACCTATTTGGGTGTGCTCATCACCTTTTGGGACGAACTGGATGTTGGCGGAAACGAAGTTTTGGTAGGCGGTTTTCTGGTACTGCTCAGCGCCATCACCTACGCTTCCTATTTGGTGGGCAGTGGTTGGTTGATTCCCAAATTTGGCGTGCTCCGTTTTACTTGTTACGCTATGATCGTTTCCACCTTTTGCATTGTGATACATTATCTGTTTGCTGGTGACTGGGGATTTATGGAGTATCCTTGGCAAGTTTATGCTTATGGACTGGCCATGGCCATTTTTGCCACGTTGATTCCCTCGTTTCTGGTATCCGCGGCCATTGAGCGCTTGGGCGCCTCCAATTTTTCAATTTTAGGAAGTTTGGGGCCAGTTTCCACCATTTTGTTGGCCTATGTATTTTTGGATGAAAAACTGACCTATTGGCAATTAGCCGGAATGTCCATTGTGATTTTTGGAGTAACCTACCTCTCCGTTCAAAGTAAAAAGCGTGCTAAAGCCTGATTTATATTAACAATATCCATTTTTTATTGTTGATTACTTTCTGTGTCGTACCCTTTTATTTTTGCTCCGAAATTTTATATTGCAAGGATTAACCCTTTACTAATGGCAGACACCCAATATACTGAGGATAATATCCGTTCGCTCGATTGGAAGGAGCATATTCGCATGCGTCCCGGGATGTACATTGGAAAATTGGGAGATGGTTCCTCTGCGGACGACGGTATTTACATTCTTCTCAAAGAGGTCATCGATAACTGTATCGATGAATTTGTGATGGGAGCTGGAAAGACCATCGAAATCAATATTAAAGATAACACCGTCCACGTTCGTGATTATGGCCGGGGCATTCCTTTAGGAAAGGTGGTGGACGTGGTCTCCAAAATGAATACAGGGGGCAAGTACGATACCCGAGCATTTAAAAAGTCCGTAGGATTGAACGGGGTAGGGACCAAGGCCGTAAATGCACTTTCCGCATATTTTCGTGTAGAATCCTATAGGGAAGGAAAATCCAAGTCGGCCGAATTTGAAACGGGAAACCTGATCAATGAAGAATTTTTGGAAGAATCATCCAGAAGAAAGGGAACCAAGGTCAGTTTTACGCCCGACGAAACCATCTTCAAAAAATACAAATACCGAAACGAGTATGTGGAACGCATGCTCAGAAACTACGTTTATCTCAATCCAGGCCTCACCATCGTTTTCAATGGTGAAAAATTCTATTCAGAAAATGGCCTTAAGGATTTGTTGGAGGACAACAATAACGAGGATGACTTTCTGTACCCTATCATTCACTTAAAAGGGGATGATATTGAGGTGGCCATGACCCACAGCAAGACCCAGTACAGCGAGGAGTATCATTCCTTTGTGAATGGACAGCACACCACCCAAGGAGGAACGCACCAATCTGCATTTCGAGAAGCCGTGGTTAAGACCATCCGTGACTTTTATGGTAAAAATTACGACGCTTCGGATGTGAGGAAATCCATTATATCCGCAGTTTCCATCAAAGTAATGGAGCCCGTTTTTGAAAGTCAGACCAAGACCAAATTGGGTTCTACCGATATGGGAGGGGACTTACCTACCGTAAGAACCTTCATCAACGACTTTGTTGGTACCCAATTGGACAATTATCTGCACAAGAATCCGCAAACGGCGGAAGCTCTTCAAAAGAAAATAGTGCAGGCCGAAAAGGAACGCAAGGAACTTTCGGGCATTCGTAAATTGGCCCGGGAACGAGCCAAAAAGGCCAGTCTCCACAATAAAAAACTGCGTGATTGCCGCATTCACCTGCAGGATATGAAAAAGGACAGGCGGTTGGAGACTACACTCTTCATTACCGAGGGTGACTCTGCATCCGGTTCCATCACCAAATCACGGGATGTAAATACGCAGGCTGTGTTCAGTCTTCGCGGAAAGCCCTTGAACTCCTACGGGATGTCCAAAAAAATCGTGTACGAGAACGAAGAGTTCAATCTATTGCAAGCAGCGTTGAACATTGAAGATTCCATGGAAGACCTTCGTTACAATAATATTGTGATTGCTACGGATGCCGATGTGGACGGAATGCACATCCGTTTGCTCTTGATTACTTTCTTTTTACAATTTTTCCCTGAGTTGATCAAGGAAAACCACTTATATATCCTCCAAACCCCATTGTTTAGGGTCCGAAATAAAAAAGAGACCATTTACTGTTACAGTGAAGAGGAAAGAAGACAGGCCATTGAGAAACTCTCCGGAAAACCAGAAATTACCCGATTTAAGGGATTGGGCGAAATTTCCCCGGACGAGTTCAAAAACTTTATTGGTGATGATATCCGTTTGGAACCTGTAATGCTCGACAAGGCCATGAGCATTGACGCCCTGCTGAAATTTTACATGGGCAAAAATACGCCGGATAGACAAGATTTCATCATAAACAATCTTAAAGTGGAACTTGACCTCGTTGAAGAAAACCAACTACAACCCAAATAAATGCCGCCTTTCTAAATGGAAGAGAACGAAGAACTGAACGATGAAAGTTTAGAAAACCAAGACGAGTCGCAAGATAGCCTGGTGAAGGTCACCGGGATGTACAAAGATTGGTTTTTGGATTACGCTTCCTACGTAATCTTGGAACGTGCCGTACCAGCCATCGAAGATGGATTCAAGCCCGTTCAACGCCGCATCATGCATGCCCTCAAGGAGTTGGATGACGGACGCTACAACAAAGTGGCCAACGTGGTAGGTCATACCATGCAATATCACCCACATGGGGATGCCAGTATCGCCGACGCTATGGTGCAATTGGGCCAAAAAGACCTCCTTATCGACACCCAAGGGAACTGGGGAAACATATTAACAGGGGATGGGGCAGCAGCCTCTCGTTACATAGAGGCCAGATTATCAAAATTTGCCCTCGAAGTGGTGTACAGCCCAAAGATTACGGATTGGCAGCTTTCGTATGACGGTCGAAAAAAAGAACCTGTTCATCTTCCCGTTAAATTCCCGCTTCTGCTAGCACAAGGAGCAGAAGGAATTGCCGTTGGTCTATCTACCAAAATATTGCCGCACAATTTCATCGAGCTCATCGATGCTTCCATTAAACATCTGAAAGGGAAGCGATTCACTTTAGTGCCCGATTTTCCTACGGCGGGCATCATTGATGTCACCAACTATAATGATGGGATGCGTGGTGGAAAAATTAGGGTTCGTGCCAAAATATCCACGCTGGACAAGAACACCTTGGTCATCAACGAAATACCCTACGGCACCAATACATCCTCTTTAATTGATTCCATCCTAAAGGCTAACGATAAGGGGAAAATCAAAATCAAAAGGATAGAGGACAACACTGCAGCCGAAGTAGAGATTTTAGTGCATTTGCCCAATGGAATCTCTCCGGACAAGACGATAGATGCACTCTACGCCTTCACGGCTTGCGAAAGTTCCATTTCGCCATTGGGCTGTGTCATAGAAGATAACAAGCCTTTATTTATAGGAGTCAAGGAAATGCTGGAGCGTTCAACGGACAACACCGTTGAACTACTTAAAGCAGAACTTGAAATACAATTGAACGAACTTGAGGAACAATGGCATTTTGCTTCCTTGGAGCGCATTTTTATCGAAAATAGGATTTATCGGGACATTGAGGAGGAGGAAACCTGGGAAGGCGTTATAGCTGCCATCGACAAAGGGTTGAAGCCACATATTTCCCATTTAAAACGAGAAGTCACCAGAGACGATATTGTTCGGTTGACCGAAATCCGCATCAAACGGATCTCAAAGTTCGATCTGGAGAAAGCACAACAGCTTATCGATAGTCTGGAAGAAAGAATTGCCGAGACCAAGCATCATTTGGAACATTTGGTAGACTATGCCATTGCTTATTTCAAGGAGCTTAAAAAGAAATACGGCGAGGGTAGGGAACGCAAATCCGAGATTAGAATATTTGATGATATCGAAGCCACTAAAGTGGTTATTCGAAACACCAAATTATACGTGAACAGGGAAGAGGGCTTTATTGGAACTTCCTTAAAACGTGACGAATATGTAACGGATTGTAGTGATATTGATGATATTATCGTCTTTACCCAAAAAGGGGAAATGATGGTAACCAAGGTGGATTCCAAGGTGTTTGTGGGGAAAAATATCATCCACGTAGCCGTGTTTAAAAAGAAGGACAAGCGGACTACCTACAATATGATTTACAAAAGTATGAAGGGCGGACCGAGTTATGTGAAACGATTCAACGTTACGAGTATGACACGGGACAAGATATACGAGCTTGCCGGGGACAAACCCACTTCCGAAGTCCTCTACTTTTCGGCCAATCCCAATGGCGAAGCAGAAGTAGTGACCGTGATGCTGCGTCAGTCGGGAAGCATCAAAAAATTGAAATGGGACCTTGACTTCTCCGATGTGTTGATCAAAGGGCGAAGCTCCAAAGGGAATTTGGTTACGAAATACGCCATAAAGCGCATCGAACTCAAAGAAAAGGGCGTTTCGACCCTTAAACCAAGAAAAATTTGGTTTGATGATGTGGTCAACCGCTTGAATGTGGACGGAAGGGGCGAACTGCTTGGGGAGTTTAAAGGAGATGACCTTCTGTTGGTCGTAGATCAAAAAGGCATGGTCAAGACCATTCCACCAGATTTGCTTACCCGATTTAACGATGACATGATCATACTGGAGAAATGGAACCCCCAAAAACCTATTTCTGTGGTGCATTATGTAGGGGACAAGGAACGTTTTTACCTCAAACGATTCTTAATCGAAAACCCCAACAAGGAGGAATTGGTCATCGATGAGGACCCAAAGTCCTATTTAGAGTTGGTATCCACGGATTGGAGGCCCATGCTCGAGATCGAGTTCATAAAACCGAGGGGGAAAGACCCCAAACCCAATTTGGAAGTAAATGTAGAGGAGTTTATAACTGTAAAAGGAATAAAAGCCATTGGTAATCAGCTGACTCCTGAAAAGGTAAAAAGTATTAATATTCTAAACCCGCTACCATATGAAGAACCCGAAGAAACTAGGGCAGAGGATATGGAAGTAGTGGACGAAGAACAAATAGACAATGATGATAGCGATATTGATACAAAGAATGACGGTTCCGATCAAACTACTTTGTTTTAAAGCTTTTTATGGTTAATTTGCTCGTTTAGAATTACACATGTCAAAAGCACACATTGCTTAAAATTTCTTTATGGACTTTACAAACCCCCTGGTCTATGGCGTGCCAGTATTCATTGCCTTTATATTACTGGAATTAACTTATAGCAAAACTCACGATCACGACGAACTTTATAATTGGAAAGATCTCGCTGCGAGTGGTTTTATGGGAATAGGTTCCGCGATTTTGGGGCCCTTGTTCAAGGTTGCCTTTGCCATACTGCTTTTTGAAGGGACGTATGAAATTTTTAATCCCGTGGTTGATGGGGTACGTACCAACATTATGGGCTATGCTTCTTTTGGGTATGCCTGGTACGTTTGGATTTTGTGCCAATTGGCAGACGATTTCACCTACTATTGGTTCCATCGAGCCAACCACGAAGTCCGCATTTTGTGGGCCGCTCATATTGTTCACCATTCCTCGGATAATTTTAATTTGGGAACTGCCATTCGCAACGGCTGGTTCACCATTTTGTACAAGCCCTTCTTTTATATTTGGATGCCTGCCATCGGTTTTCCCCCAGAAATGGTTTTGGTGTGCCTTGGAATAGAGGCTTTGTGGCAGTTTCAATTACATACCGTTTATGTTCCTAAACTTGGATTTTTGGAAAAAATCTTCAACACCCACACCATGCACCAAGTACATCATGCCCAGAATGTGGAGTATTTGGATAAAAACCATGGAGGGTTCTTGAATATATTTGACAAAATATTTGGAACTTGGAAAGAGTTGGATGATGATATTGATGTGAAATATGGGGTCATCCATGCGCCCAACTCTTATAATCCTGTGGTGATTTTGACGCATGAATTCAAAGATATTTGGAACGATGTCAAAAAATCCAAAAAACTATCCCACAAGCTCATGTATATTTTTGGCCCTCCCGGATGGAGCCATGATGGAAGCACGCTTACCGTTAAACAGCAACAAAGATTGTTTGAAAAACACAAAGAATCCAGTCCAGATTTGGCTTACCAACGGCCTAATTAGCATGTGCTGAGAGCAAATCGGGGAAAAGGCAGCGCCCTAATCTTCGATTTTTTCCGCGGTACCCTTAAATTTTTTATTCTCGCCTACAATGTTGTACTCAAAGGTGTAGGAGGAATCAGAGGTGGTGAGTATTTTGATATGGATAGGTCTCTCCTCGGCCTTGTTCTTTGGGTTCAGATTTTTCAGGATATATTCACAATCGTTGATCCAACGGATGGACGAAGAATCTATCTTACCTTCAAACTCATCTATTTCCATTTTTTCCGTCCTCCGAAACACTGTTTCCTTTTCTTCTCCATTGATATTGGCCTTAAAGGAGAAGGAGCCGGTCTTAAAATCTTTACAATTCCGCTCAGGAGGCTGGCCACATGCGAACATGAATACAATAACTAGGGAAGAAAATAGACGTCTTATCATGAGTACAAAGTAACGGAAAGAACGTGAAACCATCAATCCTTTTTTGCGCGAAACGTCTTAAAAGTTCCGTCAGGATAGAAAAACACGATTTTGTTAGGCTCTCCCGCTACAACGGTTTTTTTGGAAGGAGAAGGGAAATCTAGTTCTGGGTTATCAGGAATCAATTTTTCTGGAAAAATATCTTCTCTCTGTTCATTTTTTGATTTCTCGGGACTAGACTCGTCTTTTGGAAAATTTCCTTCTCCTTTCAACAACCAATATAAATCTACCTCAGGGTAGGTGGTTACCAGTTTCATGATGAAATCCAAACTAGGCTTGTTTCTGCCATTGAGCAAATGAGAGATACTGGACCGCTGTACACCAATCTCATCGGCAAAGGCTGAAACGGACAGTTCTAAATAGTCAATAACCTGTTCTATTCTGGCAACAATATCTTTGTTCACAAATGTAAATTTATATACTTCAAAGATAATCGAATTGTTTGAAATGGCTTATATGGTTTACTAATAACAACATCAATAAATAAACTATTAGTTTAATTAACAACAATTAATACGTTGAAAAGTAGTATTTTATATCATTTAAAGTAAATTCTGTTTACATATGTGTAATAGATGGTTGCAGCACAGCTCGGAACTGATACAAATGTATTTTGATTGTTCACATTTTTGTTTACAATTGTAAAAATAGGGATGGTTACTTTTGTAAACTTTAATTCAAACGATACATGCAAGAACATTCCCTTTATAAAGAAAAGTCCATAAAAGGCCGATATATCAATGCTGATTCCATTCAAGGATGTTTTGAAAAAGTGCGCTCACCACTGATTCCAATCGGAAATTCAGTTAAGGGAATAGCACTGCACGCTTTTACACTGGGTAAGGGACCAAAAAAAATACTCATGTGGTCGCAAATGCACGGGAATGAATCCACTACCACCAAAGCCGTCTGGGATATGGTCAATTTTCTGGAATCAGAGGACAAAATGGCTGTAGAAATTCTGCAGAAGTGTACGCTAATGGTAGTTCCTATGCTCAACCCAGACGGCGCAGCAGCCTACACGCGGGAAAACAACAACGAAATCGACTTGAACCGGGATGCCAAAAACTTGAGTCAACCGGAAAGTATTGCCTTACGGCAGTTGTTTGATGCATTCCAGCCCGATTTCTGTTTTAATCTACATGACCAAAGAACTTTGTTTAGCGCAGGACAAAACAACCGTCCCGCGACAGTTTCCTTTTTATCCCCGGCAAGCAAACCAGAACGGGACATTACGCCCAATAGGGAGATGGCCATGAAATTGATTGTCGCTATGAACCGTCGTTTACAAAACATCATTCCAGGGCAGGTGGGAAGATATGACGATGGTTTTAATGACAATTGTGTTGGGGATACGTTTCAAATGTTGGGAGTGCCTACGGTATTGTTCGAGGCAGGACATTTCCCCAATGATTATGAGCGCGAGAAAACACGGGAATTTATTTTTATTTCATTAGTAGAAGCCTTGCTCACGATTGCCAAGGAGGAAATAGAAATGTTTAAGACTGATGATTATTTTTCGATACCTAATAACTACAAACTGTTTTTTGATGTCCTGGTCAAAAATCCAAAGCTGGTCAATGATGCCTTTGCAATTGAACAGTCCGTGGGAATTCGTTTTAAGGAAGTATTGGATGGCAAAACGATAGTTTTTCGTCCAGAGATTGCGGAAATCGGCGTCTTAGAAGGCTTTTATGGTCACCAGACCATAGAATGTATTGATACCAAGGATTTTGGCTTTTCCTTTGAGCGGCAAGAAATACTAGATTTACTTCGAGAATTCAAGAATTAAAAGTAGTTTGGCTTAGGTTCTTGCGTTTTATTTAAAAAATAACCAATTTTATTACGTAAATTTCCTTTTTTAACTAATTTTGCTGCAAAATTTAATGTAATGAATAAAGTTAAACTCGACGAAATAGATCACCAGATATTGGATATGTTGATCGATAACACCCGTACACCTTTTACGGACATCGCAAAGAAATTGCTCATTTCCGCAGGTACGGTTCACGTCCGCGTCAAAAAAATGGAAGAATCCGGTATTATCAAAGGTTCTTCGCTTACACTTGATTATGTTAAATTGGGCTATTCCTTTATAGCCTATGTGGGGATATTTTTGGAGAAAACGCACCAGACCAAATTCGTTTTGGAGCGATTGAGCCAAATACCCTACGTTACCGTGGCGCATATTACCACGGGTAAGTTCAATATCTTCTGCAAGATCAGGGCTAGGGATACCACGCATGCCAAGAACATTATCTTTAAAATAGATGACATCGATGGTATTAGCAGGACCGAGACCATGATATCCTTGGAGGAGAGCATCAACGATAAACGTCGTCTAATGCACACCATTTTCAACGAGCTTTAATCTCTTTTACGTAGATGTTACTTTCGGAACTTCCCACGTCGGAATACAATCCCTTTTACCATACGTATGTGATGGCACTTGGAAATGTTGATTTGTTGGATGAATTAAAGCAAGGAAAGCAGGACTTGCTATCCCTGTTGGAAGAAATCCCCGAAGAAAGACTCACCTACGCCTACGCGGAGGGTAAATGGACCGTGGCAGAGGCATTGGTGCACATGTTCGATACGGAACGGATTTTTCAATATAGGGCGCTTTGTATTGCCAGAAACGATAAAAGCGAGTTTCCCGGCTTTGATCAAGATGCGTATGTTCCTGTTTCAAATGCCAATAAGCGCAGTAAAAGAGAGTTGATTGACGAATATGTGGCCGTACGGGATTCGTCTATTACGCTTTTTGCCTCCTTGGATGAGGAAGCACTCAAAAGGGTAGGGGTTGCCAGTGGTTCAAAAATAAGCGTTCGCGCACTGGGTTTTATAACCAGTGGGCACCAAGCGCACCACATTCGTATTTTGAGGGAAAGATACTTGTAGACTAATAACTGTCTTCGCTTTCCAACTCTTCCGAGGCGGATTCCAATGCTTCAAATGAGTCCTCTTCAAATTCAGGGGTTACCAAATCCTTATCCAATTCCTTTTCAATGGTTTCATCAAAATTGGCAATAAAGTTGGAAAGGCTCTTACTGATTTTAACCAAATAGATGGTATCCTCTGTTCGTACTTCCACGGTTTCCAGCACCTCGCCATTGGGCTTTTTAATGGTGATGATATCGTCGTCGCCATAACCATCTGGATAGGCATCGATTAATCTGGCGGCCACGGCGTGGTCCAGTTTTTTGTAGTCAATCAAAATTCGTTTCATAATGGTCAGTTATTACTTTATTCCTAAGCTAGGAATTTTCGAATTTGATACGATCAAAGAGTTGCGAATACAAAAAAAGAGTATATCAAAGAGCTATTCCTCGTAGTAAGCAAAAGCTTTTGGGAATAATTCCTCAGGAACTTTTATATCGGTAACAGCAGTTCCAATCGCTTGCAGCAGCACAAAATTTACGTTGCCGTGGGAGTTTTTCTTATCGTATTTCAACAATTGCAGAATGGCATCGATATCCTCCTCGTTAAAATCCACACGGTCAAAATGTGCCAAAAACCCTTTTTTGATGTCATCCAATGCTAGCCTCGACAATCCGCGGAGTTCGTGAGACAGGTATCCTTCCAAAATCATCCCCACGGCAATGGCTTCTCCATGGAGGAGGGTCCGCTTGTTCGGGTTATCCAAGCAATAGGATTCGATGGCGTGCCCAAGGGTATGGCCAAAATTCAAGATTTTTCGCAAACCCTGTTCGGTTGGGTCCTGCAGAACCACTTCATTTTTAATGGCAATGGACTTCTGAATGCAGGCAGGATCGGTAAAGTTCTGGTTTTCGGTCAAATCGTTCCAATAGGCTTTATCCTGAATCAACCCGTGTTTTAGCATTTCTGCATAACCACTTTTGGTCTGTCTTTCATCCAGTGTTTTCAAAAACTCTGGAAATACCAGGACCATTTGGGGCTGGTTGATCACCCCGATCTGATTTTTTAAAGAGCCCAAATCCACTCCGGTCTTTCCTCCAATGGAGGCATCTACCATGGAGAGCAGGGTGGTAGGGATGTTGATAAAGTCGATGCCACGTTTAAAGGTAGAGGCCACAAAACCGCCCATATCGGTGAGTACGCCCCCTCCAAGATTGATCAATAAGCTTTTTCGGTCACCATCCAAACGGGAGAGTTGTTCCCAAAGCTGCAAACACGTATGGATGTGCTTGTGCTCTTCCCCAGAAGGAATCTCAAGAACGGCATCAATGGCACTTTCAAACATATCCAAAAACAAGGGCTTGCAATGCAGTTTGGTGTTCTCGTCCACCAAAAGAAAGATCTTGGAATATTTATTTTGGGCAACATGTTGGTTCAGAGCTGCTTTTGCCAATTCGTTGATATGTACCTCGTAGGACTGTGATTTAACCGACTCCATAATTTTAATTACACTGCTAAATAAAGACTATTTTTATATATACGGTTCAGGTTTGCGTACTTATCTTTGAATCTTAAATGGATGATAATTAATGCGACCGAATTTTGAGAATACTGCAATAGCTTTTGAGCTAAAGTCGGACTCCCAGTTGGAGCGAGCCTATTTCTTATTCAAATTGATTTCCAAAGAACCCCTGGTGCGTATTGGTACCGCGGTGACCAATTTTGCCATAAAGGCCCATTTACCCGTTGAGGGGTTGATCAGGGCCACCGTTTTTGATCATTTCTGTGGTGGAGTGAATGAAAAGGATTGTTTGCCCATTATCGATAATATGTACGGTAACGGGGTATACTCGATTTTGGATTATTCCGCCGAAGGAAAATCGGTGGACAATCAATTCGATTTTGCCATGGAAAAGACTTTGGAGATCCTTGATTTTGTAAAGGAGAAGGATGCCATGCCCTTTGCGGTGTTTAAACCCACCGGTTTTGGTCGTTTTAAGCTATTTGAGAAAGTATCCCAAGGAAGCGAGCTATCTGAAAATGAACAAGCAGAGTGGGGCCGTTTGGTGAACCGGTTTGACAGAGTTTGCCAAAAGGCACATCAACTGGATGTGGCCTTGCTTATTGATGCAGAGGAAAGTTGGATGCAGGATGCCGCAGACGACCTTGTGCTCGATATGATGCGCAAATACAACAAAGAAAAAGCAATTGTTTACAATACCTTCCAAATGTACCGTTGGGACCGTATGGGCTATATTGTGAAATTGCACGAAATGGCCAAGGAAGAAGGATTTAAGATTGGCGCCAAGGTAGTGCGTGGAGCCTACATGGAGAAGGAGAACGATAGAGCGGATGAGAAAGGATATGAAAGCCCCATTTGCAAAAACAAAAGACTGACTGATGAAAATTTTGATGCTGCCATTGATTATATGATGGAGCATTTGAAGGACTTCTCCATTTTCTCGGGTACGCACAACGAGAAAAGCACCTTAAAACTGGTGGATTTAATGGAGGACCGGGGCATCGAATCCAACGATGGCCGTATTTGGTTTGGGCAATTATTTGGAATGAGCGACCATATCACCTACAATTTGGCCGCTCAAGGATACCATGCCGTGAAGTATGTCCCCTACGGACCAGTTCGGGATGTAATGCCCTATTTGATACGCAGGGCAGAAGAAAACACTTCTGTTGCGGGGCAAACTTCCAGGGAACTCGCTTTAATTGAAAAGGAACGGAAACGTAGGAAGTTGGAGGATTAGTCAAAGGCGGTTACACTTTCCACCAATACTTCCTCTTTACAATTTTTTGCGGTAAGTTCCCATTCTTGTCCCGCATGCTCGTGTGAAATCACATAGGTTTTACAAGGCTCGGATTTGGTATCACTTTTCCCAAAATCCACGTCGCCTTCTTTTAAGAATGACTGTATTAGTAGGGTGTCACGGTATGTTTCCGGCAAATTCTCTGAGAACGTTATGGGTTTGGACCGCATATCCTTGAGTACCCTACAATTGGGCAAATAGCAAAAATCCAAGCCACCTTCCCCTGTTTTTTTCTTCAGTATAAAAACCAAAAAAATCAATCCTATGGATAGGCCAACCAAGTACCATCCCAATCGTTTCAAAAATGCCATTTCAATTAAAAAATAAGAAAATTAATGTCGTTGTAGTTCAGCCCAAACCAATCGCCTACCGATTTGTTGGTCAAAATACCGTGATACATGTAGAGTCCGTTGCGCAGTCCTTTGTCAAACCTGAGCGAATGTTCAAGGCCTCCTTCTTCACCGATTTTCAATAAATAGGGCGTAAAGATATTGCTGATGGAAATGGAGGAGGTACGCGGATAGCGCGATGGGATATTCGGCACACCGTAATGGACCACACCGTACTTTTCAAAAGTAGGTTTTCTGTGGGTGGTGATCTCCGAGGTTTCAAAGCAACCGCCCATATCGATACTTACATCAATGATTACGGAACCCTTTTTCATATTTTCCACCATGGATTTGGATACCACAATAGGGGAGCGATCCTTTCCACGGGTTGCGCCAATGGCCACATCGCAGCGTTTTAGTGATTTTAATAGGTTTTTGGGTTGCACGGTAGAGGTGTACAAGGTCCGATTCAGATTTGTCTGTAGTTTCCTGAGTTTGCTGATGGAATTGTCAAACACCTTCACATTGGCACCCAATCCCAAAGCGGACCTTGCTGCATATTCGCCCACGGTTCCTGCTCCGATAATGACGACTTCCACCGGTGGAACACCACTAATGTTACCGAACATCAATCCGTTCCCTGTTGACGGGTTCGACATTAGTTCGGAAGCAATGAGAATGGAGGAGATGCCCGCAATCTCGCTCAAGGAACGGACCGCAGGATAATTGCCATCATCGTCGCGGATGTATTCAAAGGCAATGGCCGTTAGTCTTCGCTTGGCCATAACCTCAAAATATTCCTTGTTCTGGGTCTTTATTTGTAGCGCAGAAATAACAATGGTCTGCGGGTTCAACATATCTATTTCTGAAAGGGTGGGAGGTTCCACCTTTAAAATCAACGGACAGGAAAACACTTTTTTGGTGTCCCTTGTGATTTCGGCTCCTGCATTGGTATAGTCAATATCCGAAAAATTGGCCCCTTCACCAGCTCCGGATTCCAACAATACACGATGACCGTTTGCCGTGATAGCGTTTACGGCATCTGGGGTAAGGCAAACCCGCTTTTCTTGGTATTGGTTTTCTTTGGGAATTCCAATGAAAAGTTCGCCCTTTTGTTTAATGACCTCCAGGGTTTCTTCTTGGGGAAGCAGTTGTTGTTTGCTAAAAGGAGAGGAAGCTTGGCTCATATGCAGTAAATCTATTCAAGATACCTAAAGGTATTTGAGCAAATTTACATTTTTTTTGAAGCAGTCTTTCTGCGCTGTTCCAATTTCTCGCGCTCTTTACGCAATTCCTCTTTTTCCTTTAGAATTTGAAGCTCGGTATCCATCGCATCCAAATCAATGCCATGCACGTGTTTATCCACCAGTTTTACCCTGATAAAATACACGATGGGTATAACCACCATAGTCACAGCGATAACATACAGGATCTCATTTTCGTCAATGCGTTCACTGTTGGAGTAATTCAATACCGTGAACAATTGAAAACTGTACATAGCTATGGGGATCAATATAGCGTGGTACCACCAGTTTTTGGAAGTGACGAACCAGATGACCAATAAGAGAAGGGGAACAACTTTGTTCAAGTAATAATAAAATGCCAAACTAACATCATCGAACCCATTGTGACCAAAATCTATACCAAGGAATGTCCATGTTTCGACACCAACTGGCAAATATTTATATCCATAAAATAGTAGAGGAGAAATAGCGATAAAAAGTGCCACTACTCCTTCTATTACAAATTTCTTTCTAATTCTAGCCTTGTCCTTCATTGTTGTAGATAACTAAAAAAAGGACGGATTATTGTAAAAAAAAATAATCCCTTTCCGAAAAAAGGGATTATTAGACAGTTAGGATAAAATCAACTATAATTTCTTAAGCTGACTTTTTTTAATACTAGTAGTTTGGTCTTTGTCAATTTTAACAACGCTAGTCGAAACAGCGGTCATTGCCAAAAATGCAACAGCTAGTAATCCAAAAAAAACTTTTTTAGTGTTCATCGTAAAAGAGTTTTTGGTTAATAAATGAATTCATTCACAAAGCAAATGTAGGAAAATATTTCAACTAACCACACCTTTTATCGATAAAATTGGTTTTTTAACGTAAAAAAATGTCATTTCATCGAAATCGGCTTGCTCTGTGCAATAATTTCTTTGAAGATAGACCGATTGTGTTTTAAGAAACATTTAACTCGATTGAACGCGTGCTTTCTTCGATAAAGTGCAAGAATACCCCCACAGCATCGTCTGGTAACAAGGAGGCAATTTTATCTGGCCATTCTATAAACAACCACGCGTCCGAATTTAAGTAATCCTCGAAGCCCATGTCCAAGGCTTCCATTTCATCCTCGAGTCGATAAAAATCAAAATGATAGGCTAGGGGCACGTCATTTGTATCGCAATATTCATTTACGAGGCCGAAAGTAGGGCTGTTGGCAATATCCACCGCCCCGAGTTCTTTTACCATTGCTTTCACCAAAGTCGTTTTGCCCACGCCCATATCTCCATACAGGCAAAGCACTTTGTTGGGTGCGTTTTGAAGGACCTCTTTGGCTATCTGGTGGATGTCATCCAACTGAAATTGTCGTTTCACGCTATGCTTATTTTGGGTCCAACACTACAAAGGGAACGATCATTTCCTCCAAGGATACCCCACCATGTTGATAGGTGTTCCTGTAATAGCTGACATAATGGTTGTAATTGTTGGGATAGGCAAAAAATAAGTCGTTCTTGGCAAAAATATAGCTGCTGCTCAAATTGATATTGGGCAAATGTATTTCCTGCGGATTTTTGGTGGCAAGCACATCCTTTTCCTGATAGGTAAGGCTTTTTCCCGTTTTGTACCTTAGGTTGAGACTGGTTTCGCGATCCCCGATTACCTTGGACGGCTGCTTAACATTGATGGTGCCATGGTCCGTTGTCAAAATCAACTTCATGCCCAAATCCTGTGCTTGTTGGATGATTTCCAACAAAGGTGAATTCTTGAACCAGCTCAAGGTCAATGAGCGATACGCCTTATCGTTGGAAGCAAGTTCCTTTACCACTTCCATTTCCGTTTTGGAGTGGGACAGCATGTCCACAAAATTATAGACCACTACGGTCAAATCGTTGTCTTTTTGTGCCCTAAAGTTATGGGCCAATTGTTTTCCTTGCTTCAGGTTATTGATTTTGTGGTATTCCCACTTAAGGTCAAGTCCCAAACGTTTGAGCTGTTCACCCAAAAACTCCGCTTCGCGTAGGTTCTTGCCGCCTTCGTCGGTGTCGTTTTTCCACCAATCGGGATACTGTTTTTCCATATCCGCAGGCATCAGGCCAGAAAATAAGGCGTTTCGGGCGTATTGCGTAGCGGTGGGCAAAATACTGAAATAGGCGCATTCCTGTTTCTTTTTATAGTGCACTGATAAGGTTTTCTCGAACGCCAGCCATTGATCGTACCGTAAATTATCAATGACAACCAAAAGGGTTTTATGGCCTTCCAGTTCGGGCTGGATTTTGTTCCTGAAAAGGGTGTGGGACATCACAGGGGCGTCCCCTTCCTTGAACCAACTTTTATAATTTTTGTCCACAAACTTTCCAAACTGGGAGTTGGCCTCGACCTTTTGTGATTCCAATATTTCGAACATCCCCGAATCCTCGATTTGTTCCAGTTCGAGCTCCCAATAAATTAACTTTTTATATAATTCTACCCATTCTTCTTGGGAATTGATCATGGAAAGGTCCATGGCAATTTTTCGAAATTCCTGTTGATAGTTTGCGGTGGTCTTTTCGGATACCAAGCGGGAATTGTCCAAACTCTTTTTTAAGGAGAGTAGAATCTGGTTGGGGTTGACAGGCTTAATGAGGTAATCGGCAATTTTGGACCCGATGGCCTCGTCCATAATATATTCCTCTTCGCTTTTGGTGATCATCACTACGGGTATGGAACCATCGTATTTTTTGATTTCGGTCAAGGTTTCCAATCCAGAGAGTCCCGGCATATTTTCATCCAAAAAAACAATATCAAAAAAGTCCTCCCGTATTTCCTCCAGCGCATCTTGACCACTTTGGCTGGTGACCACCTTGTAACCTTTGCTTTCCAAGAATAGGATGTGTGGCTTTAAAAGGTCTACTTCATCATCGACCCAAAGAATTGTTATCTTGTTCATATAGTGATTATCTTTGTGGGAATTAAAACGAAAAACTTTGGTAAAAACCAATAAGCTTCATGTTTTCAACGATCCAATTTACGGTTTTATTGGAACTCCCAACGAACTAATTTTTAGTCTCATCTCGCATCCTTACTTCCAACGGTTGAGGCGCATATCCCAAATGGGACTATCGTATTTGGTCTATCCCGGAGCACATCATACCCGATTTCATCATGCCTTGGGCAGCATGCATTTAATGACAAAGGCCATTCAGGTGCTAAAGTTAAAAAATGTAGAGATTACAGAAGAGGAGGAAAAGGGCCTACTGTGCGCCATCTTGCTACATGATATCGGCCACGGGCCGTTCTCACATGCCCTAGAGGGTTTTGTGGCCAAAGAAATAAGTCACGAACAAATCTCTTTGCGATTTATGATGGAACTCAACCAAGAGTTCAACGGAGAATTGGATACCGCTATATCCATATTTAAAGGAGATTATCCGAAGTCGTTTTTGAACCAATTGGTGTCGAGTCAGCTCGACATGGACCGTTTGGATTATCTAAAACGTGACAGTTTTTATTCTGGGGTCACCGAAGGAAACATCAATTCCGAACGGCTGATTTCCATGCTCAATGTGGTGGATGGTGACTTAATGGTCGAGGAAAAGGCCATTTACGCCGTGGAGAAGTTTTTGATGGCCCGAAGGTTCATGTATTGGCAAGTATACCTTCACAAAACAGGCTTGGTGGCCGAGCAATTGCTAGTGCGCATTATGCAGCGGGCCAGGTTATTGTTGAGTCAAGGAAAAAATCTTCCCGGCAGTGAGCCGCTATTGTTTTTTTTAAAGAACAATGGTACCTTAAACTTTGACAAACAAGTGTTGGAAACATTCGCGAAATTGGATGACATTGATATTTTGGGAGCACTAAAAAGCTGGCAATCGGACGATGATTTTGTGCTTTCCAAATTGTGCGGTATGTTGTTGGAGCGAAGACTTTTGCACGTCAAAGTGAAAAAGCGGCCCATAGCGCAAGAAAAATTGAAGGAAAAATTGGATTGGATCATCAAAAATCATGATCTTTCCGTTGAAGAAGCTTCCAATTTTGTCTTTGAAGGAGAAATTTCCAATAGGGCCTACAGCAGGGACGAGGCGATTCAGATTTTGAAAAAGAACGGAAAAGTTTCAGATGTGTTAAAGGAGTCGGACCAGCTAAGCCTAAAAGCGTTGGCAAAAACCGTCACCAAATATTACAGCTGTTATCCGAAGAAAGCCGTTTAACAAATTTTGTTACTTTTGCACCAATGAAATTTACAGCTACCCAAATTGCCGGAATCTTAGAAGGGGAAGTTGAGGGAAATCCTCAAATCGCTGTCCATAAACTATCCAAGATTGAAGAAGGCGAAAAAGGCTCTTTGACCTTTTTGGCCAATCCAAAATACACCTCTTACATTTATTCCACCAAAGCCTCCATAACCATAGTAAACAAGGACTTTGTGCCAGAGCAATCCATTTCAACCACTTTGATCAAGGTTGAAGATGCCTACAAATCCTTTTCCAAGCTTTTGGAATATTACAACCAGGTTAAAAACAACAAAGTTGGGGTTGAAAATCCTTGCTATATCTCCGAAACAGCCTCGTACGGTGACGAATTCTATTTGGGAGCGTTCGCCTATTTGGGCGACAATGTAAAAATTGGAAATAACGTTAAAGTCTATCCCAACGCGTATATTGGTGACAATGTACGAATTGGAGATAATGTGGTTGTTTTTGCTGGTGCCAAGATATACTCTGAGACAATCATTGGCAACAACTGCGTGATACATGGAGGAGCCATTATCGGTGCCGACGGTTTTGGATTTACCCCCAATGCCAATGGCGAATACAGCAAGGTGCCGCAGACAGGAAACGTTATCATTGAAGACAATGTGGATGTTGGTGCAGGAACGACCATCGACAGGGCCACTTTAGGGTCTACCATTCTGCGCAAAGGCGTGAAATTGGACAATCAAATCCAAATCGCACACAATGTGGAGATTGGAGAAAACACGGCCATAGCCGCCCAGACAGGGGTAGCCGGTTCTACTAAAATCGGTAAAAATTGTTTGATCGGAGGCCAAGTTGGTATCGTAGGGCACATCACCATAGGGGATAGGGTCCGTATCCAAGCCCAGTCGGGTATTGGAAGAAACGTAAAGGATGATGAAGTGCTGCAAGGATCTCCAGCCTTGAATTATGGCGACTTCAACAAATCATATGTACACTTTAAGAATTTGCCCAAACTGGCAAATCAAATCTCTAACATAGAAAAAAGAGTAAAAGGTGAGCAAACCAAGCAATAAACAACGCACCATAGCGAAAAAAGTGACGCTACAGGGTGTAGGATTACATACGGGTGAAAATGTAATTATGAGCTTTCTTCCAGCCGAAGAAAACCATGGTTATGCCTTCAAAAGAATCGATTTGGAAGGAGAGCCCATCATTGAGGCCGATGCCAATTATGTGGTAAATACCCAAAGAGGGACCAATTTGGAGAAAAATGGCGTTAAGATCCATACCTCCGAACATGTGTTGGCTGCGCTAGTGGGTCTCGATATCGACAACGTACTTATCGAATTGGATGCGCCAGAACCACCCATTATGGACGGTTCTTCCAAATTTTTTGTTGAAGCCCTGGAAGAGGCAGGTATCGTGGAACAGGACCAGGAACGTGAGGAATATGTGGTAAAGGACGTAATTTCCTATAAAGATGAGACCACGGGAAGTGAGATTACCGTTATACCGGCCGATGAGTACCAAGTGACCACCATGGTCGATTTTGGAACCAAAGTTTTGGGTACTCAAAACGCTACTTTGGAAACCATGTCCGATTTTAAAACCGAAATCGCAGATTCCCGCACCTTTAGTTTTTTGCATGAACTGGAAATGCTGTTGGAAAACGGATTGATCAAAGGTGGCGATTTGAATAACGCAATCGTTTATGTGGATAAGGAAATTTCCGAATCTACCATGAAAAAATTGGAAAAGGCCTTCGGCAAGGAAAAGCTTTCCGTGAAGCCCAACGGAATTCTGGATAATTTGACCTTACACCATCCGAATGAGGCCGCTCGGCATAAACTTCTGGATGTAATCGGTGATTTGGCCTTGGCCGGAACCCGTATCCGTGGTAAAGTCATTGCCAATAAGCCCGGTCATTTTGTAAACACACAGTTTGCCAAAAAACTGTCTAAAATCATTAAAATAGAAAAAAGAAATAAAGTCCCCAGCTACGACCTGAACCAAGAGCCACTCATGGACGTGAATGAAATCATGGCAAGATTACCGCACCGTCCGCCATTTTTGTTGGTGGATAAAATCTTGGAGCTCTCCGATAGTCATGTAGTGGGCGTGAAAAACGTGACCATGAACGAGCCGTTTTTCGTGGGACATTTCCCTGGTGCGCCGGTAATGCCCGGAGTGTTACAGGTAGAGGCAATGGCCCAGACGGGAGGAATTTTGGTGCTGAGCACCGTACCGGACCCAGAGAACTACCTTACTTTCTTTATGAAGATTGACAAGGTGAAATTCAAGCAACAAGTAGTTCCTGGGGATACCTTAATATTTAAATGCGATTTGATTTCTCCGATAAGACGGGGAATCTGCCACATGCAAGCCTATGCGTATGCCAACGGGAAATTGGTATCAGAGGCGGAGTTGATGGCACAGATTGTAAAAACAAAAAATACAGATTCGTAGATGAACCAACCATTAGCATATGTTCACCCAGGGGCCAAAATCGCAAAAAACGTGGTTATTGAACCCTTTACCACCATACATAACAATGTAACCATTGGGGAGGGAACTTGGATTGGTTCCAATGTCACCATTATGGAGGGGGCCAGAATCGGAAAGAACTGTAGTATCTTTCCGGGAGCCGTTATTTCTGCGATGCCCCAGGATTTAAAATATCAAGGAGAGGATACCACCGTTGTTATCGGTGATAATACCACCATTCGGGAATGTGCCACCATAAACAAAGGTACCTCCGACCGTATGAAAACAGTGATCGGAAACAATTGCTTGATAATGGCCTATTGCCACGTGGCACACGATTGTTTTGTAGGGGATGGCTGTATCTTCAGTAATAATTCTACCCTGGCAGGACATGTTACCATTGGTCAGAATGTAGTTTTGGCGGGAATGGTAGCGGTGCACCAATTTGTATCTATAGGTAACCATGCCTTTGTAACTGGAGGTTCCTTGGTGCGTAAAGATGTGCCACCATATGTTAAGGCGGCAAGGGAGCCCCTTTCCTATGTGGGCATCAATTCCATTGGATTGCGACGAAGGGGTTTCGAATCCGACAAGATTAGGGAAATCCAGAACATCTATAGAATACTGTATCAACAAAACTACAACAACTCCCAAGCGGCATCCATAATTGAGGCGGAGATGGAGGCGACTCCAGAAAGAGACGAGATTCTTCAATTTATTAGAGATTCGCAACGAGGGATCATGAAAGGTTATTTTAGTTCAAATTAAATTTATGGCAAGTACTTCTGATATAAGAAAAGGGTTGTGCATCCGATACAACCACGACATCTATAAGATTATAGAGTTTCTTCATGTAAAACCAGGTAAGGGACCTGCTTTTGTCCGTACCAAACTTAAAAGTGTGACCACCGGGAAAGTAGTGGACAATACGTTTTCTGCAGGACATAAAATAGAGGATGTTCGAGTAGAGACCCGTTCATATCAATTTTTATATAATGAAGGGGACACCTATCATTTTATGAACACGGACGATTACACCCAAATCGCCTTGCAAAAGGATGCTCTTGATGCTTCCGATCTTTTAAAAGAAGGCGAAGTGGTGACGATCATCTTCAATGCAGAGGATAATATGCCACTTTCTGTTGAAATGCCGGCAAGTGTCGTATTGGAGGTAACCCATACTGAACCGGGAGTAAAAGGAAATACGGCCACCAACGCGACCAAGCCTGCCACCGTGGAGACCGGTGCCAAGATCAATGTACCACTTTTCATCAATGAAGGGGACAAGATAAAGATCGATACGGAGAAAGCGGCTTACTTGGAACGCGCCAAAGAATAGTTGGAATGAAATTCCCCAAAACCTATACCCTAAAGCAAATTTCAGAAATCATTGATGCCGATTTTGTAGGCGATGATGACTTCCCTGTCTTGGGTATGAATGAAATCCACGTGGTTGAAGAAGGCGATATCGTATTTGTAGACCACCCCAAATATTATGATAAAGCGCTTCAATCTAAGGCCACAGTAGTACTCATCAATAAGGAAGTGGAATGTCCCAAAGGGAAGGCTTTGCTGGTCTCAGACGACCCATTTCGGGATTTCAACAAGCTGACGCGTTATTTTAAACCCTTTGAAAGCGCGGCATTCTCGATTTCGGAAAGCGCCAAAATAGGGGAGGGAACCGTAATACAGCCCAATGTTTTTATTGGGAACCATGTTAGGATTGGAAAGAACTGCGTCATTCACCCTAATGTTACCATTTACGATGGATGTGTACTTGGTGACCATGTGACCATCCATGCAGGAACCGTGCTCGGAGCCGATGCGTTCTACTACAAAAACAGACCCGAAGGCTTTGATAAATTGCTTTCCGGAGGAAATGTGGTTGTCGAGGACCATGTGGATATCGGCGCAGGATGCACCATAGACCGCGGCGTAACAGGGTCAACAACCATTGGGAGAGGTTCCAAATTGGACAACCAAATCCAAGTGGGGCACGATACGGTGATAGGCAAAAAATGTTTGATTGCATCCCATGTAGGTATTGCGGGTTGTTGCATTATTGAGGATGAAGTGACCCTTTGGGGACAAGTAGGAATTACGAGTGGAGCCACGATTGGCAAAAAAGCGGTGATTTTGGCCCAATCCGGAATTTCCAAATCCCTCGAAGGAGGAAAGACCTATTTTGGATATCCGGCCGAGGAGGCACGTGAAAAGCTGAAACAGATCGCATCCATCAAAAAGATTCCAGAGATTTTGCAAAAACTCAAAAAGATTTAAGAAATCAATAGATAAAAACTTTAGTAAACCATATTTTTGTATTTCTACATTAAGTTAAACATATGAGCGTCTTAGTAAACAAGGATTCAAAGATAATTGTACAAGGATTTACCGGTAGTGAAGGAACATTTCATGCCGAACAAATGATTGAATACGGAACCAACGTGGTTGGTGGTGTTACCCCTGGAAAAGGAGGTCAACAGCATTTGGGAAAACCAGTTTTCAACACCGTGGAAGAAGCCGTAAAAGAAGTAGGTGCCGATACCACCATTATTTTTGTTCCACCCGCTTTTGCTGCGGATGCCATTATGGAAGCTGCCGATGCAGGAATCAAGGTAATCATTACCATTACTGAAGGTATTCCTGTTGCTGATATGGTAAAGGCCAACGATTACATCAAGGATATGGATTGCACATTGATCGGTCCAAACTGTCCCGGTGTAATCACTCCTGGAGAAGCCAAGGTAGGCATCATGCCCGGCTTTGTTTTCAAAAAGGGAAAAGTGGGAATCGTTTCAAAATCTGGAACACTTACCTATGAGGCTGCTGACCAAGTGGTTCGACAAGGTTTGGGAATCACTACGGCCATTGGAATCGGAGGGGACCCCATCATCGGAACTACCACCAAAAAAGCGGTAGAACTATTGATCAACGACCCAGA
Organism: Flagellimonas marinaquae; assembly: GCF_003992675.1. Lineage (GTDB taxonomy): Bacteria > Bacteroidota > Bacteroidia > Flavobacteriales > Flavobacteriaceae > Flagellimonas > Flagellimonas marinaquae. Next base: position 802,110 of record NZ_RZMZ01000015.1, on the reverse strand, counting down.
AACCGAATGTGTAGTGATGATTGGAGAAATCGGTGGTCAATTGGAAGCAGAAGCAGCCAGATGGTACAAAGAAAGCGGAAGCAAAAAACCTGTAGTCGGTTTTATTGCCGGTGAAACTGCACCTGCGGGACGTACTATGGGACACGCTGGAGCCATTGTTGGAGGTAGTGATGATACGGCCCAGGCCAAGAAAAAAATCATGCGCGATTGTGGCATCCACGTAGTGGATTCTCCTGCTGAAATCGGCGTAAAGGTGAAGGAAGTGGTTGGGTAACCAACCGTTAAAACCATACTAAATCCCGTTTTATGCGGGATTTTTTTTCGTCTAAACATAAAACAACAACTATATTTGACCAGTTTTGGATTTTGAAACTAAAAATAGTTGTAGGTGTCAGTTCGAGTGATTTTGAGAAACGAAAAATCGTATCGAGAACTTTTTAGATGAAAATTCTGTTTCTCGATACAAATTTTACTCTTACTGTCGTGAAATCCACTCGAAATGACGAATTTTAGTAAAACGGATAATAACGAATATTTTAGTCAACAACCATTCAAACACAATCATTGTATGAAATGAGCCATAACAATTTTGGACACTGCTAAAAGTGTTAATTGGCGAATTGCATCTGATAGTTAGAAACAAATAAATATCCACAGATGAAACTTTTGGAAGGGAAAAACGTAATTATAACAGGAGCCAGTAGAGGAATTGGAAAAGGAATTGCCGAAGTATTTGCCAAACATGGTGCCAATGTGGCATTTACCTACAGTTCCAGCGAAGGCCCTGCCTTGGAGTTGGAAAAAGAACTGACCGAAATGGGCGTTAAAGCTAAGGCATACAAAAGCAACGCCGCCAGTTTTGAGGACTCTGAAGCCCTTGTGGCCAAAGTACTTGCGGACTTTGATGGTAGAATCGATGTACTGATCAATAACGCTGGAATCACCAAGGATAACCTATTGATGCGCATGGGCGAAGCTGATTTTGACCAAGTTATCGAAATCAACTTAAAGTCCGTTTTTAATATGACCAAAGCCGTACAACGCACCATGTTGAAACAGCGCAAAGGATCCATAATCAATATGAGCAGCGTGGTAGGGGTGAAAGGTAACGCCGGACAAACCAACTATGCCGCCTCTAAAGCAGGAATGATCGGGTTTACCAAATCCGTAGCCTTGGAATTGGGGTCTAGAAACATTCGTTGCAATGCGATTGCGCCTGGTTTTATCGAAACAGAGATGACCGAGAAATTGGACGAGAAAACGGTTCAAGGTTGGAGAGAAGGCATTCCATTAAAACGTGGCGGAAGCCCGGAAGATGTGGCCAATGCCTGTGTATTCCTGGCATCAGACCTTTCCGACTACGTAACTGGGCAGGTGTTGAATGTTGATGGTGGAATGTTAACCTAAATGAATGGAGTTGAGCACGGTATTCCTTATTGTTCTAGCAGTAGCTGCCGCGCTTACGCTTGTCTATTTTCAGTATTTTTATAAAAACCCGAGAAAGGGTTCACTGAATATAATATTGGCCGCATTGAGGTTCGTAACCTTGTTTTGCGGCCTTTTACTTTTGATCAACCCCAAGTTTGTGAGCAAGGATTTTTTTGTGGAAAAAGCAAACTTGATTCTTTTGGTGGACAACTCCACTTCGATGGAGGATGCGACCACCAAATCTGATATTTCCCAAGTAATCGCAAAATTGAAAGCGGATGATGAGCTTAACAAACGGTTCAATCTGCATCAATATGGATTTGGAAATACGATATCGGCGACCGATTCCATTCAGTTTGACCAAGGAAATACTGATATTGCCAATGCACTTTCTACATTGAACGAAGTTTTTGTGACAGGAAACAATGCTATTGTGCTATTTTCCGATGGAAACCAAACGTTGGGTAGGGATTACGGTTATATCACACTGAATGAGAATACAAGCGTTAACCCTGTAGTGGTAGGCGACACCACTCAATATGAAGACATTGCTGTTGGACTCATCAACGTTAACAAATACGCTTTTCTACGAAATAGTTTCCCGATAGAAACTTCCATTTGGTATCAAGGTACGCGTCCGGTTTCTAGTACGGTAACCATATCCATCAATGGGAGCAGAGTGCATCAAGAGCGTGTCAATCTCAGCGCCACCGTGAACAGTACAACTTTGAACACCTTGGTCGAGGCCCAAAGCGTGGGCATCAAAACCATTAAGGTTGAAGTGGGAGCCTTGGAAAATGAACGCAATATGGCGAATAACTCCAAGGAAACGGCCATTGAGGTCATCGACGAGAAAACCAATGTGGCTCTAGTATCCGATATACTGCATCCCGATATTGGATCGTTAAAAAAATCCATCGAATCCAACGAGCAACGCTCGGTTACGCTTTTAAAACCGACCGCAGACCAATCCCAATTTGAAGAAATGGGCCTGATCATTCTCTATCAGCCCAACCGTAATTTCAGAAATGTGTACACATTTTTGGAAAACTCAGGAGCCAATTATGTTACCATTACAGGAAGTCAAACGGATTGGAATTTTTTGAATGGCATTCAGCAGAGCTTTTCGGTATCGGGCAGTAGGCAATCCGAAGATATTCTCCCTGTTTTGAACAATGCGTTTGCGCTATTTGGCCTTGGTGATTTTTCTGTGGATGGTTTTCCGCCTTTAAAAGGCACTCTCGGCGACATTCAACTGAAAAAGAACAGCGAAACCATTATGTTTCAACAGTTACAGGGTATACAACTTGACAAGCCCTTATTTGTGATTTTGAACGAATCAAATATTAAGGAAGCGGTACTTTTTGGAGAGGATATCTGGCGATGGAGGGCGCAGGTATATCGAAATGACCAAGATTTCAAGAGATTTGATGATTTTATGGGCAGTTTGATGGTGTATTTAAGCTCCAATAAACAACGAAGCCGACTGGAACTGGATTATGAGCTTGTTTTTGACAACGCAAGTATGGCGAAGATCAAGGCCTCCTATTTTGACGAAGCCTACCAATTTAATGGCAATGCGACACTATCCATTGACATTAAGGGGATAGACAACGGTTTTTCTAGAGAGGCGCCCATGTTGTTGAAAGGCACCTTTTACGAAGTGGATTTAAGCGATTTGGAACCAGGGGAGTACAATTTTACGGTCACGGTTAAGGAAGATAACTTAAGTCGTTCCGGCTCATTCCGGATTTTGGATTTTAACCCAGAAAAACAATTGATTTCTGCGGACTTTAAAAAAATGAAGCGCTTAGCGGACAAAAATAACGGACAAGTGTTTTATTTGGACAAACTGGAGGAACTTCAGAACAATTTGATTTCATCACAGCAATTTCTGCCTGTTCAAAAGAGCAGGGATAATGTTGTATCTTTAATAGATTTCCGTATTTTATTGGGGCTGATAATTCTTTCCCTAGCTGCGGAATGGTTCATCAGAAAATATAATGGATTAATATAAATTGAAATAAACATGGATAAATTACCAAAGATTGCTTTGCCAGCATTGGCTGCGATTATTTTCTTGATTATCATCATCTCCAAATCAGCTGTGACCATCGGGTCCGGGGAAGCTGGAGTACTCTACAAAACTTTTGGTGGGGGAGTTGTCACCGATGAGCCTCCCTTGAGCGAAGGATTCCATCTAGTGGCGCCTTGGAACAAGGTTTATCTCTACGAGGTAAGGCAACAGGAAAAGCTGGAAAAAATGAACGTACTTTCTTCCAATGGTCTCGACATTAAATTGGAAGCATCTGTTTGGTTTCAGCCAAAATATGATCAGTTAGGAAAGTTGCACCAAGAAAAGAGTGAGCAGTATATCGATCGCGTATTGCTTCCAGCCATCCGTTCCGCTGCACGTAGTGTTGTGGGGAGATATACCCCGGAGCAATTGTATTCCAGTAAACGTGATGCAATTCAGCAGGAAATTTTTGAAGAGACCCAGAAAATTGTAGATGGGCAATACATTCAATTAAATGAAGTATTGGTAAGGGATGTAACATTGCCACCAACAATTAAAGATGCCATTGAGCGAAAATTAAAGCAAGAACAACAATCGTTGGAGTATGAGTTTAGGTTGGTAACCGCCGAGAAAGAAGCTGAAAAAGTGCGTATTGAAGCACAGGGTAAAGCAGATGCCAACCGAATATTGAGTGCCTCCCTAACGGATAAAATATTGCAAGACAAGGGCATAGATGCCACATTGAAACTAGCGGAATCTCCGAATGCCAAAATTGTGGTTGTAGGTTCTGGTGATGATGGGCTTCCATTAATTTTGGGAAATAACTAATTTCCCCTTTTTTGATTGAAAAATATACCCTATTTTTGGACCATAATGAGAAACAAAAACACACATCATCATTTTTATACTTGCCCTCAAGCGAGATAGAAATGTATTGTTGTTTTTAAAATATATTCTAACCCGTTTGAGAAATCAAACGGGTTTGTTTTTTGTACCCTTTTGGTTTTTCGGACAAAACGATTGAAAAATGACAAAAATTAGAATTGCCGTTCAAAAAAGTGGCCGTTTAAATGAGGATTCCCTGGCCATTTTAAAAGATTGCGGAATTTCCATCGACAATGGAAAGGACCAATTGAAAGCCACCTCCCGAAATTTTCCTTTGGAGGTATTTTATCTTCGCAATGGCGACATTCCACAGTATTTGCGGGATGGTGTGGTGGATATTGCCATTATTGGCGAAAATGTTTTGATTGAAAAAGGAAAAGACATTTCCATCGCAGAGCGTTTGAACTTTTCCAAGTGTCGCGTCTCCTTGGCAGTTCCAAAGGGCGTAACCTACAATTCCATTAAAGATTTTGAGGGTAAAAAAATAGCTACTTCATATCCAAATACGGTCAAGGATTATTTGGCTTCCAAAGGGGTAACGGCTGAATTGCACATTATCAATGGTTCCGTTGAAATTGCCCCGAACATTGGTTTGGCATATGGCATCTGTGATATTGTTTCAAGCGGAAGCACCCTGTTCAAAAACAATTTGAAAGAAGTTGAAGTAATGCTGACCAGTGAAGCGGTATTGGCCGTGTCGCCTACAATTTCCGAAGAGCGTAAAGAGCTGTTGAAGAAAATCCAGTTTAGGATCAAATCGGTACTGCAGGCGCGTCAGTACAAATATGTGTTGATGAACGCCCCTAATGATAAGCTGGACAAAATCATTTCCATACTTCCTGGAATGCGGAGCCCCACGGTTTTGCCCTTGGCAGAAGAGGGCTGGAGTTCGGTGCACACCGTCATCAATCGGGAAACGTTTTGGGAAGTCATCGATGAGCTCAAAGCCGCTGGCGCAGAAGGAATCTTGGTTTGTCCTATTGAAAAAATGGTATTGTAATGCAGCGTATCAACTATCCACAACACACGGACTGGGACGAAATTCTGAAGCGTCCCACACAGACCGTCACCGATATCGAAGAAGTCGTCAACAGTATTTTTAAGGAAGTACAGGCAGAGGGCGATACGGTCATCAAAAAATACACGGCTCAATTTGATAAGGTATCACTGGACTCCCTACTTGTAACCGACAACGAAGTCCAAAAAGCGGGCAACTCTGTCTCCGATGCACTGAAACAAGCCATTCACTTGGCAAAATCCAATATTGAAAAGTTTCACGCTGCCCAAAAAACAGCCAAGATTGAAATAGAAACGATGCCAGGAGTACAATGCTGGCAGGAAAAACGTCCTATTCAAAAAGTGGGATTATATATTCCAGGTGGAACAGCCCCTTTGTTTTCCACTATTTTGATGTTGGCCGTACCTGCAAAACTGGCAGGTTGCCAAGAAATAGTTCTTTGCACTCCTCCGGATAAAAACGGTGAAATCAATCCGGCCATCTTATATACCGCCCAACTCTGTGGTGTGACCCAGATTTTTAAAGTAGGAGGTATTCAGGCCATTGCTGGAATGACATTTGGCACGGAAAGCATACCAAAAGTGTACAAAATCTTTGGTCCGGGTAATCAATATGTGACCGTTGCCAAGCAATTGGCCACCAAATATGGTGTGGCAATCGATATGCCTGCTGGACCAAGTGAATTGTTGGTCGTGGCCGATGATTCTGCCAATGCTGCTTTTGTAGCCTCAGATTTGCTCAGTCAGGCAGAACATGGCGTGGATAGTCAAGTAATTTTAGTGTCTACATCGGAGAAGTTGATTAATGCGGTGGAAAAGGAAATCCAAGATCAAATACAGCAATTGCCAAGAGCAGAGATCGCAAGTAAATCCATGGGCAACAGCAAATTGATTTTGGTAAAAAACGATGAAGAGGCTTTAGGTCTCATCAACGAGTATGGACCGGAACACTACATTGTTTGCGTAGAAAACGAGAATTACTATTTGGAAAATACGATGAACGCAGGGTCTGTTTTTATTGGAAACTTCACCCCAGAAAGTGCAGGCGATTATGCTTCTGGCACCAATCACACCCTGCCTACCAACGGTTATGCCAAGCAATACAGTGGTGTGAATCTAGATAGTTTTATGAAGAGTATGACCTTTCAGAAAATATCGGAAAAAGGAATCCAGGGCATTGGAAGCGCCATAGAATTTATGGCCGAAGCGGAGGGATTACAAGCACATAAAAATGCGGTAACCCTTAGATTAAAAAGTTTGAAATAATGGAAGGGTTTGATTTGAATAAATTGGTCAGAGAGTCGGTTCGCAAGCTGCAACCATACTCTTCCGCCCGGGACGAATATGTTTCTGACGGCTCGGAGATGCTATTTTTGGACGCCAATGAAAACCCATTCGATAATGGGGTCAACCGTTATCCAGACCCTTATCAGCGAAGCTTAAAATCTGTATTGGCGAAGCAAAAAGGGGTGTCGGAAAGTCAAATTCTGCTTGGAAACGGTAGCGACGAGGTCTTGGATTTGATTTTTAGAGTATTTTGTGAGCCCAATCAGGATAATGTCATCACGCTTCCGCCTACCTATGGGATGTACAAGGTGTTGGCCGGCATCAACGCTATCAAGAACAGAGAAGTACTGCTAACAGCTGATTTTGAACCCAATGTAGAGGAAATCTTAAAAGCTGCCGACTCCCATTCCAAACTGATTTTTATCTGTTCCCCAAATAATCCAACTGGAAACTCCTTTAAGGGCGAGTACATCAAAACATTGCTGGAATCCTTTGACGGACTAGTGGTGGTTGATGAAGCTTATATTGATTTTTCAAAAGACGAAAGTTGGGTGTCAGCGCTTCAAACATATCCGAATTTGATTGTGACCCAGACCTTGTCCAAGGCATACGGGCTGGCAGGTATCCGACTGGGGATATGCTACGCATCTGAAGAGATTGTCAGCGTATTGAATAAAATCAAACCGCCTTACAACGTCAACCAATTGACCCAGCAACGAGCCTTGCAACGTGTTTTGAACCAAGATTTGGTCAAGCAAGAAGTCCAGCAGATTCTTGATGAAAGAACTGAATTAATCAAAGCGTTGAACAATTTGGAGTTTGTGTCAGTAATATATCCAACCGATGCTAATTTTGTGCTGGCCAAAGTGGATGATGCCAACAAACGTTACCAACAATTGCTAGAAAAACAAGTGGTGGTACGAAATCGAAGTACCCAACCGCTCTGCGAAAACACATTGCGCTTTACGGTAGGGACACCAGAAGAGAACAAAAAACTGATTGCTATTTTAAAAGAATTGAACTAATGGGCAGAAAAGTACTATTCATTGATCGTGATGGAACCATTATCAAGGAAACTGTTGATGAGCAGATTGATGCCTTCGAAAAAATGGTTTTTTATCCGAAAGTATTCACCTATTTAGGGAAAATTGCCAAAGAATTGGATTATGAATTGGTGATGATCACCAATCAGGATGGCTTGGGTACCGACAGTTTTCCAGAAGACACATTTTGGCCCGTACACAACTTTATCATCAAAGCTTTTGAAAATGAAGGCGTCGTTTTTGATAACGTATTTATAGACAGAACATTTCCAAAGGACAATGCGGACACCCGCAAACCGGGAACAGGGATGTTGACTTCTTATTTTTCCAAGGAGTACGATTTGGCGAATTCCTTTGTGATCGGTGATCGTTTGACCGACATGGAATTGGCCAAAAACCTTGGCGCTAAAGGTATTTTCATTAATGATGAAACCCATTTAGGCACTGGCGAAATCACCGTGAAGCGTGAAGAACTGGATGGTTATATCGCTTTGGAAAGCAACGATTGGGAAAAAATCTATGAGTTTTTAAAACTGGAGAACCGGGTGGCCGAAATATCCCGAAAAACCAATGAAACCGATATCCGAATCAAAATCAATCTCGATGGCACAGGAAAAAGTGATATCAATACCGGTTTAGCCTTTTTTGACCATATGTTGGACCAATTGGCCCGTCACGGACAAATGGATTTGGAAATTAAGGTGGATGGTGATTTGGAAGTGGACGAACACCATACCATTGAGGATACGGCCATTGCTTTGGGCGAATTGTTTTCCAAAGCCTTGGGCAACAAATTGGGCATAGAGCGATACGGTTTTGCCTTGCCCATGGATGACTGCCTGGCACAAGTGGCCATCGATTTTGGTGGACGCAATTGGTTGGTTTGGGACACCGAATTTAAACGGGAAAAAGTGGGGGATATGCCTACCGAAATGTTTATTCACTTTTTCAAATCGTTTACAGATGGCGCCAAGGCCAATTTGAACATTAAAGCAGAAGGCACCAACGAACACCATAAAATCGAAGCTATTTTCAAAGCTTTTGCCAAGTCCATAAAAATGGCGGTAAAGCGCGATGCGGAAAAAATGGTGTTGCCATCAACTAAAGGAATGTTGTAGATGAAAATTGTTATAATCGATTATGGCGCAGGAAATATCCAAAGTATCATGTTTGCCATAAAAAGACTGGGCTTCGAAGCTGTCTTGAGTCATGATGCCGATGAAATCCGAAATGCGGATAAAGTCATTTTTCCTGGAGTGGGAGAGGCCAGTTCAGCTATGGCAAAATTAAAGGCAACTGGATTGGACAAGGTGATTCCGACACTGAAACAGCCCGTTCTAGGTATCTGTCTGGGTATGCAGCTGATGTGCCATTCCTCCGAAGAAGGTAATACCGAAGGTTTGGGTATTTTTGATTTGGATGTGGTGAAATTTTCCAGCAAAGTAAAGGTTCCACAAATTGGTTGGAACCAGATTTCAGACCTAAAGAGCAAATTGTTCACCGATATTCCCGAGAAATCCTATATCTACCTGGTGCATAGCTTTTATGCCCCGATTGGTTCAGAAACCATTGGCGCTTCGGAATATGATGTGGAATACAGTGCTGCTTTGCAGAAAGCTAATTTTTACGGTGTACAGTTCCACCCCGAAAAAAGCAGCGATGTGGGCAGTGAAATTCTGAATAACTTTTTGACCCTAACCTAATTATGGAATTCCAAATATCAACGAATAAGGATAAGTTGGACATCCAAAAGGTGCACGAAGAGGTTACTGCAACCTATTGGGGAAAAGGAAGGAGCATGGAAGAGACGATGATGACGATTGAAAATAGTATTTGCTTTGGCTTGTACAACGATAAGGGAGAACAAATGGCTTACGCCAGAATCATGACGGACGGGCTGGTTTTTGCCTACATCATGGATGTTGTGGTCTTCGACCCCAATAAAGAAAAGGGATTAGGAAAAAAATTAATAAGTCATATTTTGGACCGAGCGGATGTAAGAAATGTAAATACCGTGGCACTCAAGACCATCGATGCCCATCACTTTTATGAAGATTTGGGCTTTAAACGCGTGGGAGATTCAAAAATGTGGATGTCCATAGACCGAATAAAATACAATTAGAGAATGAGATTGATTCCAGCTATAGATATTATCGACGGAAAGTGTGTTCGCCTATCGAAGGGTGATTATAGTACCAAAAAAATATATAACGAAAATCCGTTGGAAGTCGCCAAAGAGTTCGAGGCACACGGTATTCAACATTTGCATTTGGTCGATTTGGACGGTGCAAAGTCCGAACATATCGTCAACTACAAAGTCTTGGAGACCATTGCCTTAAAAACCAATTTACAAATTGACTTTGGAGGCGGCTTAAAAACTGGGGATGACCTACACATTGCATTTCAAAGCGGTGCGCACCAAATTACCGGTGGAAGCATTGCGGTGAAGGACAGGGAAACCTTTCTGAGCTGGTTGTCTACCTACGGAGCCAGAAAAATTATTTTGGGAGCGGATGCCAATAATGAAAAGGTAGCCGTATCCGGCTGGCAGGAAGAATCGGATTTGGATCTGATTCCTTTTGTTCAACAGTATCAATCCGAAGGAATTGAATATGTGATCTGTACCGATATCAGTAAAGATGGTATGTTGCAAGGCCCTGCTTTTGACTTATACCAAAAAATGCTGTCCGAAACCAAAAAAGGCTTAAATTTAATTGCCAGTGGAGGCATATCCTCCTTTGACGAACTCCCCAAACTTGCCGAAATTGGTTGTGAAGGCACAATCATTGGCAAAGCCATTTATGAAGGCAAAATCAGTTTAAAGCAGTTGGAACATTATATTCTTGAAAATGGATAAAGAAAAAGAACTCCAGGAAGAATTGGTTTGGAACGCGGGGTATCGTATGAACGAGAGCCTACGCATGATCAAAATTTGTTTGGAACAGTTGTCAGAAGAGCAGGTTTGGGAAAAACCGAATGAGTCGAGCAACAGTATTGCCAATCTCATACTTCATCTATGCGGAAACATTACCCAATATGGTATTGCCTCCATCCAAAATTTAGAGGACGAACGTAAACGGGACGAGGAATTCTCCACGGAATCCGGTTATTCCAAGGCAGAACTCATCAAAAAATTGGAAGACACCATTTCTGATGCCAAACGAGCATTTTATGATGCTCCGCTCAAAGAACTTCTGCGTAAAAGAAATGTACAGGGCTTTAACTTTTCCGGCGTGGGCAACATCATTCACGTTACAGAGCATTTGTCGTACCACACAGGCCAAATTGCGCTTTGGACAAAGATTTTAAATAATAAGGATTTGGCATTTTACGGAGGAGTTAACCTAAATGCCAAAAATGAAACTAAAAATATATAATGATTAACCACGTCATGCTGAATTCATTTCAGCATCTCATCAAAAATATATAAGTGAGACCCTGAAACAAGTTCAGGGTGACGATATCCTTAAGAAGCGTCATGCTGAACTCGTTTCAGCAGCTCATCATGGATTGAAAAATTAGAGAATGAAAAGAACTCAAAATAAATATAGGGAGTTGCACATGATAGAATGTTAAATCAATAAAAGAGTCATTCCGAACTCATTTCGGAATCTGATATGGTATGAGACATAGTTATGTTTACATAATGACCAACAAATACAGAACAACTTTTTATATTGGAGTAACATCAAATCTAAAGAAAAGAATTGCAGAACATTATCAAGGACTGGGTTCAAAGTTTACAGCAAAATATCAGTTGACTGATTTAGTATATTTTGAAATTTTTACAGACATCATTCAAGCCATTGCAAGAGAAAAACAATTGAAGAATTGGCGTCACGATTGGAAAGTCAACTTAATTAAAGAGCAAAACCCAACTTTAGAAACTTTAGATTATGGATAACGTCATGCTGAACTTGTTTCAGCATCTCATCAATATGGCCAGTGAGACCCTGAATCAAGTTCAGGGTGACTACGAGCCTTTAATGATGTTTTAAACACAAAATTAATGCTAACAAAAAGAATCATACCCTGTCTCGATATCAAAAATGGTAGAACCGTCAAAGGAATCAACTTTGTGGACCTACGCGATGCAGGAGATCCTGTGGAACTGGCGTCGATTTATGCCAAAGAAGGTGCCGATGAATTGGTTTTTTTGGACATTTCTGCAACCGAAGAAAAACGCAAAACTCTGGCCGAATTGGTGTATCACGTTGCGGAGACCATCAATATACCTTTTACCGTGGGCGGCGGAATTTCGTCCATAGAAGATGTGGACATTCTGTTGAAAAACGGTGCCGATAAGGTTTCCATCAACTCCTCAGCGGTAAAGCGACCCGAATTGATTAATGAGCTGGTCGCCAAATTCGGTTCTCAATGCATCGTTGTTGCCATTGATGCCAAACAAATAGTCGGGCAATGGAAAGTTCATTTGGTAGGCGGGAAGGTTCCCACAGAAATCGACCTTTTTGAATGGGCGAAGGAAGTGGAACAACGTGGCGCAGGAGAAATTTTATTTACCTCGATGGATCATGATGGCACTAAAAACGGCTTCGCCAATCAAGCTTTGGCAGAATTATCGGGCTTGGTGAACATTCCAGTAATTGCATCAGGTGGGGCGGGAACCATTTCCCATTTTACGGATACGTTTAAAGATGGAAAAGCCGATGCTGCTCTGGCTGCCAGTGTTTTTCACTTTAAGGAAATCGAAATCAAAACACTCAAAAAAGAACTAAAGGAAGAAGGAATTCCGGTAAGACTATAAAATATACATCTCGACTGCGCTCGATGTGACAGTTTAAGAAAAATTCATAATGCAAATAGACTTCAATAAAAATTCAGACGGACTTGTACCAGCCATTGTTCAAGATGCAACTACCAAAAACGTGTTGATGCTGGGCTATATGAACCAAGAAGCGTTTGAGAAAACCAAAACAACTCAAAAAGTCACATTTTTTAGCCGTTCCAAACAACGCTTATGGACCAAAGGCGAGGAAAGCGGGAATTTTTTGAACTTGGTGGATATGAAAGTGGATTGTGATAATGATACGCTTTTGGTTAGAGTGAATCCCGTAGGACCTACCTGCCACAAAGGAACGGACACCTGCTGGGCCGAAGATAATGTTCAAGGTTATGGTTTCTTGTCAATGCTGGAAAACATCATTGAATCTAGAAAAAATGACCAAGAGAATCCAAATAGTTATGTGGCCTCCTTGTTCCGAAAGGGTATCAACAAAATTGCCCAGAAAGTAGGGGAAGAGGCTGTGGAAACCGTGATAGAGGCCAAAGACGACAACGAAGAGCTGTTTTTAAACGAGAGTGCCGATTTATTGTTTCACTACTTAATCCTCCTACAGGCCAAAGGCTACACCTTGGATGATATTGCCCAAGTCCTTGAAAAGCGACATTAAACAAGTCCGTTAAGTTTTTTCTAAAGCTTTAGTCGTTACAACGAAATACCGTAAATTTATGTGATGGCTATGAATACAAGAAAAGGGTTTCGATTTACTAATTACGAAGCACCGGACCAGACTCCGTTTGAAAAACTCTTTGAGATTTTTCAAGAACTGATCACCCATACTTCAGGTGATGTAGAGGAGGCATTGGACTGGCTTCGCGAACTCGATAAGGAATATGAACTTACCGACGACGATTACACCATTGACGATTTTATCGAAGATTTGAAGTCCAAGGGATATATCCGTGAAGAATTCGATATGGATAATCCCCAAGGTGGTGATGGCGAAGAAGGCGAGGAAAATGGTGGAGGCGGAAATCTATCCATAACGGCCAAACTGGAACGGATGCTCCGCCAACGTGCTTTGGACCAAATCTTTGGAAAAATAAAACGTAGTGGTTCCGGCAACCATAAAACAGGAAAATCCGGAAAGGGTGATGAGCACACAGGGGAGTTTAGAGAGTACCGATTTGGAGATTCATTGGAGCATATCAGTATGACGGAAAGTCTTAAAAATGCCCAAGTGAACCACGGATTGGATAACTTTTCCTTGATTGAGGCCGATTTGGTGGTGGAGGATACGCAACACAAGGCTCAGATGAGTACCGTGTTGATGATCGACATCAGCCATAGTATGATTTTGTACGGTGAGGACCGCATTACGCCCGCAAAAAAAGTGGCGATGGCTCTGGCAGAACTGATTACGACCCGTTATCCAAAAGATACCTTGGATATTTTGGTGTTCGGAAATGATGCCTGGCCCATCCCCATCAAAGATTTGCCTTATTTGAGAGTGGGTCCATACCACACCAATACCGTGGCCGGATTGCAACTTGCCATGGATATGCTTCGCAGAAAACGGAATACCAACAAACAGATATTTATGATTACGGACGGAAAGCCATCATGTTTACGGCTCCCGAACGGTGATTATTATAAGAATAGCGTAGGCCTCGACGAATATATTGTTGAAAAATGCTACGCTATGGCCCAGCAAGCCAGAAAACTTCATATTCCCATAACCACTTTCATGATTGCGGAGGACCCTTATTTGATGCAGTTTGTGCGTGAATTTACCAAAGCAAACAAGGGAAAGGCCTTTTACACAGGGCTTAAAGGTTTGGGCGAAATGATTTTTGAAGATTACGAACAAAATAGAAAAAGAAGAATTAAAGGATAACACAACATATGAATCTGGATCACACCAACATTGCAACGCTAGGTGAATTAAAATCTGCGGGATATACAAGTAGAAGCATTAAAGACGAGCTCAGGGAAAACCTTTTGGAGAAAATAGCCAAAAAGGAGCAGGTATTTGAAGGGGTATGGGGGTACGAGAATTCCGTTATCCCAGAATTGGAAAGGGCTATTCTTTCCCGTCACAATATCAACTTATTAGGGTTGAGAGGGCAAGCAAAAACCCGTCTGGCCCGTTTAATGGTGCAACTGCTTGATGAATGGATGCCCATTGTGGAAGGCTCTGAAATCCACGATGACCCATTGGCGCCAATTTCTAGATATGCCACGGAGCTCATCAAAGAAAAAGGAGATGATACGCCAATCAGTTGGGTGCATAGGAATGAGCGTTTCTATGAAAAATTGGCCACTCCCGATGTTACCGTAGCAGATTTGATTGGAGATGTAGACCCGATAAAAGCGGCCAACCTCAAATTGTCCTACGCGGATGATCGTGTGATTCACTTTGGAATGATACCGAGGGCCAACCGTTGTATTTTTGTCATCAACGAGCTTCCAGACCTTCAAGCAAGGATTCAAGTAGCATTGTTTAATATCTTGCAAGAAGGAGACATACAAATAAGAGGGTTTAAGCTTCGGTTACATTTGGATATTCAGTTTGTGTTTACCGCGAACCCCGAAGATTACACCAACAGGGGAAGCATTGTTACCCCCTTGAAAGATAGGATTGGCTCCCAAATTTTGACACACTATCCTGAGAATATCGAGATTGCAAAAAAGATTACCAAACAAGAAGCCCGATTGGATAAGCGTCAATCTGAATTTGTGTATGTGCCCGAAATTGCGATGGATTTATTGGAACAGATCAGCTTTGAAGCGAGAAAAAGTGAATATGTGGATGCCAAAAGTGGGGTGAGTGCCCGGATGAGCATCACAGCCTTTGAAAATTTATTGAGCACGGCCGAACGTAGGGCGATTATGGCGGGAGACACCAAAACTACACTTCGTTTGAGTGATTTTATGGGCGTAGTGCCATCTATTACTGGAAAAATTGAATTGGTATACGAAGGAGAGCAGGAGGGGGCCGGTTCAGTAGCCGAAAATTTAATTGAAGACGCTATAAAATCCCTATTTCCGAATTACTACCCAAAAATAGACAAGCTTCAGCGCAAGGAAGAAGAAAATGAATATGACGAATTGGTCAGCTGGTTTTTTGATAGCGAAGGTTTCGATCTATTGGATGATGAAAAAGAAGCCGACTACAAATCAAAATTGGATTCCATTGGTCCTTTGAACCATCTGATAAAGGAGTATCAGCCTGAAGCATCCAAGGAGGACAGCTATTTCTTAAAGGAACTGTTGCTTTGGGGCTTGGTGGCCCATAAAAAATTGAGCAAACACCGTTTTCAGCAAGGGTACCAATTTAAAGACCTTTACGGAAGTTACATCCGAGGGCTCTAGCCTAGTGCCAAATGTTCAAATTGTCGTTGTAATTTTCAAAATTATAAACACCCACAAAACGCTTTCTCAGCCAAAAGGTGTAAAGCGTTAAAACCGGCAAAATGCTGTACAGCACTACGGAAAGTGTTGCAATGGGTTTAAAGGTAGACGGGATAACGTGTTGTCCGTAAACATCTATGGAATTTAAAACGGTTATACTGTCATATATCTTGAAAACATAGACAACCATAATCGCATAGAGCGTGTACTCGATATTACGAATCTTTGGGTCGGGAAGTTCGTCTTCTGTAATTTTAAACCAAACAACGTAGAGGTATAGAAAATGAATGGAGGCCAACGCAGGAAATATGTAGTTATCCGCTTTTAAAAAGTAGAATTGATTGGTGTAGACTCCATAAAAACTCAATACAATCAAGCTAACCAAGACGGCTATACTGGCCAAGATATTCCTTTTCCAAGTAATGATTTTTGACAAGGTGTTCATCTTTAACTTCGATTTGGGACTAATACTGTGTTAAAGAACGAGCTTTTCAGGGTACTATTTTAAATAAATCGATGACTCGCAATCAATGTTGGATAATGCGAATAATCCGTCATGAAATAGCAAAAGAGGGATGTTAAAACAGCCTATGTAAATCAGTCAAACAAGTCTGATGACAAATAGCGATCTCCACGATCGCACACAATGGATACTATGGTCCCGCTTTCCAAAGTTTTTGCCAACTTAAGTGCTACCGTTGCTGCGCCACCACTGCTCATCCCGGAAAATATACCTTCCTCCCTTGCCAAACGCTTCGCCATTTCAATAGCTTCCTGCTCACTGACTTCCATTACGGTATCCACTTTTTCAGGATTAAAGATTTTTGGCAGGTATGCTTCGGGCCATTTTCGTATGCCCGGAATTTTTGCATCATCCGTAGGCTGCACGCCCACAATCTGAACCTTTGGACTTTGTTCTTTCAAATAGGTGGAAGTGCCCATGATGGTGCCTGTGGTTCCCATACTGGAAACAAAGTGCGTAACCTCACCATTGGTATCCTTCCAAATTTCGGGCCCGGTAGTTTTGTAGTGCGCTTTCCAGTTATCATCATTGGAAAACTGGTTGAGCATTTTAAAGCCTTCTTCCTTAACCTTGGCTTCGGCATAATCGCGGGCGCCTTCGATTCCCACATCGGCTGGTGTTAGCGTAACCTTAGCACCGTAGGCCCGCATCGTTTGTACGCGTTCCTTGGTAGAGTTCTCGGGCATCACCAATTCAATGTCCAGCCCAAAGAGACTGGCTATCATGGCTAAGGCAATACCAGTATTCCCGCTGGTAGCCTCAATCAATTTAGTTTCTTTGGTAAAATCTCCACGCTCCAGACCGCTCTTGATCATGTTATAGGCAGGTCGGTCCTTGACGCTTCCACCGGGATTGTTACCCTCAAGCTTAAAAAAAAGTTTTACGTTGGGATTGGTATTCAACACCTTGGATAACACCATAGGTGTGTTTCCGATAAGGTCTAGTATGCTATTAGACATTTGGGGTTGTCTTTATTTTGATTTCTGGTTTGTGATAAACAGTCGAGTTGGGAGGTACGGAAGAGGTAATCCAGGCATTACCACCAATAACGGAATTGGCACCGACAACGGTTTCCCCTCCTAAAATAGTAGCATTGGCGTAAATGGTCACATTATCTTCTATGGTTGGGTGGCGTTTTGTTTTTTCCAAGTTCTTGGCCACGTATAAGGCTCCCAAGGTCACCCCCTGATAAATTTTCACATTGTCATGGATTACTGCCGTTTCTCCAATAACGACTCCTGTTGCGTGGTCAATAAAGAAAGATTTTCCGATGGTGGCTCCAGGATTGATGTCCACGCCAGTTTGCCTATGGGCATATTCGGTCATCATTCGGGGAATCAGCGGAATACCCTCTGCATAAAGCTCGTGCGCCAGTCGGTAAATGGCAATGGCGTAAAAGCCTGGGTAGGCCATGTAAATTTCTTGGATGGAAAGGGAGGCCGGGTCACAGTTCAGGATGGCCTCGGCGTCTAAAATCAGGTTTTCCAGAATTTGCGGTAAGTGTTCCACATATTCATTCCAGAGTTCTTCGCTGGGCTTTTCCAAATCCCAGCAGGCCATGTCCATCAGCCTATTGAACTTTTTTTCCAACAATTCTAGATTGACCGCTACGGGGGTATTGGCGTCAAATAGGGTGTTAAAAAGCGTATCCGTGAAATCCTCGGTCTCCTGCTTTAAACGAAAATCCAAATAAGGCAGCTTTTTGTGCCTTATGAGTTTGGCAATAATTTTCTCCTTGTCCATACTGCGGTTTATAGTCTAAAATTAGACAAAACCTTACCAAACCATGGTATAAAAGGCTAACTTTAGAGTAAAAATAACATATTATCGATATATGGCATCCAACGTAACCATCTCCAAAGAAGTGTTCGGTTTTTTGACCGAACTGGATAAAAACAATAACCGAGAATGGTTTGAGGCGAATAAAAAAGCTTTCAAAAAACAACAATCGGAAGTCAAAAATTTTCTTGAGGCGGCCAAGCTCCATCTGAACCATCATGATGAGATTGAAAAAATGAAATTGTTCCGAATTTATAGGGACGTTCGTTTTTCCAAGGACAAAACTCCGTATAAAGCCCATTTCGCAGGATTCTTCTCTCGTTTGGGAGCACATTTGCGTGGGGGATACTATATTCATCTTAAACCTGCGCAATCATTTTTGGGGGTTGGTTTTTGGGCTCCGGAGAAGGAAGACCTATTCCGGATACGCAAAGAATTGGAAATGGACGCGGATGAATTTCGGGAAGTAATTAACCAGCCCGAACTGAAATCAATTTGGGGGGACCTGCAGGGTGACGAAGTGAAAACAGCACCCAAGGGATTTGACAAAGAACATTCAGCTATTGATCTAATCCGAAAAAAACAGTTCGTTTTTATGCGAAACTTTTCGGACGACGAAGTGTTGTCTCCCACATTTTTGAATGAGGTGGACAGGTCCTACAAGGCCATACGACCTTATTTTGATTTGATGAGCGATATCCTCACAACCAATTTAAACGGTGAGTCAATTCTGGAATAAGGCTTCTTCTTCCAAGAGTTGGATTTGGTCCTTGAGTCGCTCCACTACCATATTCATCATACGCTTGTTTAGCGCGGAGGAATTGGTAATGTAGTCCCGGTATTCTTCCACCGTAAACTGGCCAATGACCATTCCCTTAAGGGAATTCCGGAACTTGATGTCCTTTTGGATGGCCCGCTCAATGTACTGGAACTTTTTCTCCAAAGAAAGCTCGTAGAAAACACCTTTATGCTTATTTGCATAATTCTTAAAGGCCTCTACCAACAAATAGTTTTGAAGTTTGAGCACTGGGCGGAGGGTCTTGTTCTGAAAATGTTCATCAAAACCCATTTGGTCATTAAAATGTGCAGATGAGATTGTGGGACGAATGTCCAATCGGCGGTCGGATGTTGAATCCATTGCTGTGATTTTTAATAAAATTACAGAATGATGGATCGCACACTTTTAAATAAGTCAATAGTTGTCAACGATGTTATGAACAAAACGCAGAACGCACGTATTTGATTTTAAAACAACTTTGAAATCCAGTAGATGGCAAGACAAAGTACGCCCACTGAAAATTCAACCAGTACCAAGTACCTGAAGAGTTTGGCAATTTTGATGGATTTCTGAAAATGTAACATGAGTAAAAGATAATATTTTTATTTATTTAAAGGAAAGGATAAGATTGTTAATAGTGGTAATGCCGTTGACGATATAAAAGATTCGTTATCTTCGTGTGTACAAATTATTGGTTATGAACTTTCAAGCGGATAAAATAGAACTAGCAAAAATGTTGTTGTCCACTAATGACCCGGAAATTATTCATTCGATAAAACAAATTTTCAAAAAAGAGGGTTCAACTGATTTTTGGGATCAATTGACCTTAGAACAACAAACAGAAATAAACCAAGCAATTTTGGAAATTGAGAATGGTGAGTTTGTCGATTTTGACCTTTTCATGGCAAAGCATAGGTAACAATGCAGCGAATGGTAAAGGTCTCCAAGACTGCGGAAAGAAAACTTTCACAACTCTTGGGGTTTTTGGAGAAAAAATGGTCAGTAAAGGTTAAGCTGGATTTCATTAAAAAATTGGATAAATGCATCGATTTAATCAAGAATGACCCATACATCTTTCCAGAGTCAGACAAAAAGAGCGGTTTGCACAAGTGTACAATTTCCAAACAGACCTCACTATATTATCGCTTTACTGCTGATACTATATTTATTATCACCATTTTTGATAACCGGCAAAACCCTGCTAAACTGGAAAAGGAAATCTGACTGGACCTTAAAATTATTCAAGCACCTTTACTAAATAATCCAATGAAATTCGGAAAAGTAGACCATCCCGAACATATCGATTTCACGATTCCCCCCGACCATCCAAATACCCAAGTCGTTTTATCGAAAACCAAGACTGGCAGCAAAGCAAAGGTGTATGTGGGATGTGCCAAATGGAACAAGCAAGATTTGAAAAATTTCTACCCACGAGGCACAAAAGATGAACTGGGATACTATTCTACCCAATTCAACAGTATTGAGCTCAATGCGACCTTTTATCGCATCTTTCCGGCGGATACCTATGAAAAATGGCGGGATAAAACACCGGAAGGTTTCAAGTTTTTTCCAAAAATGACCAATGAGGTCAGCCATTTGCACCGTATGAACGACAAGGCACTGGAGGCGGTGGACCGATATTTGGCAGTAACTCCTCTGCTTGGGGACAAACTTGGCACCATCTTTTTACAAATGCACAACAACTTTGGTCCGAAAAACTGGGATAGGGTAGTACGTTTTGTGGAATATTGGCCCAAGGAGTTTCCGTTGGCCATGGAATTTCGCCACACCGATTGGTTCAATGATGAAAAGGTAGCCCAGGAATTGTATCATTTACTGGAAGAAAACAATATCGCCAATATTTTGGTGGATACTGCCGGTAGACGGGACCTTATGCACATGCGATTAACCAACAACGAAGCATTTGTGCGATATGTCGGAGCAAACCACCCGTCCGATTATCCCCGTTTGGATGACTGGATAGAGCGATTGTCTTCGTGGATATCCATGGGACTCGAAAACATTCACTTTTTTGTGCACCAAAACCTTGAGGTGGAATCACCTTTATTATCTGCCTATTTTATTGAGCAATTGAACGCAAAACTGGGATTTGAACTGCATATCCCAAAAACTACGCTGCCTCCCCAAAAAGGACTCTTTGATTAAAAAAGACGAAAAATCCATCAACTTAAAAATCCTGAGGGTTAAAAATTAACTAGTCGATAGTGGTTTACCTACAAATATCCAAAATTCACAATTCATATCAATTTAAAGGCGTAATCAGAACATTCTTAAGGGGATTGGACTAACTTTGTGATTGAATTTAAACGTTTCTACTATGCGATTTCATACAAGAAAATGGGTTAAACCGGAGGATTTGAACGCCAATGGAACCCTATTTGGGGGCAAGGTCCTTGCTTGGATAGACGAGGAGGCCGTATTGTACAGCATCATTCAGTTGGAGAACAAAAAAATCGTGACCAAGTACATGTCCGAGATCAATTTTATGAGTACTGCCCACGAAGGAGACATTATTGAAATCGGGATTGAAGTCATTAAATTCGGGGTCACCTCAATTTCGCTCAATTGTGAAGTACGAAACAAGATGACCCACGAAAGTATTGTTACGGTTGACAATATCATTATGGTCAATCTAGATGAAAACGGCAACCCTAAGCCACACGGCAAAACAAAAATCGAGTACGTAAAGGACCGTTTGGCCAAAAAGGAAAAAGAAGAGGATAAAAATGCTTCTTAATCCATGGTTTGGGCCACAGCTTGAACTTCGTCCAATACCCTTAAAAGGTTCCCGCCCCATAATTTGGAGATTTCCTCTTCCGTATACCCTCTTTTTACCAGTTCCAAGGTAACGTTGAAGGTTTCCGAAGCATCGGACCAACCTTCGATACCGCCACCTCCATCAAAATCGGAGCTGATACCTACATGGTCAATTCCAATTAATTTTACCATATAATCGATGTGGTCCACAAAATCGGAAACATTGACCGCTGGTGGGGCAGAAGCATCGGTTTCGGCCCATTCTTCACCAATGTTCATCACTTTTCGGTAATTTGCGAAAAACTCCTCCCGTTGCGCATCGGTCAAGGAGGAAAATTGTGAGCGCTCATACCAGGCCACTCCTAAAGAATCCGCCACTTTTTTGTATACTTCGGTCATATAGGCCGAACGGGCTTCGTGTTTTTCGGTATTCAAATAGGAACTAAAGGCCACCGTTTGGACAACACCACCATTTTCTTTCATCAACATCAACTGTTCATCGTCCAAGTTTCGGCTGTGGTCGCAAAGTGCCCTGGCCGATGAATGGGAAGCAATAATAGGGGCTTTGGTCAGCGCTATCATTTGCTTCATCGCTTCTTTGGAAGGGTGGGATACATCGATCATGATTCCCACACGGTTCATCTCGGTCACGGCTTTTTTGCCCAGTTCGCTAAGGCCGTTGTGCAACCAAATGCTGTCTCTTTCCCCTGTGTTCGAATCACTGAATTGGCTGTGGCCGTTATGGGAAAGTGACATGTACAGCGCACCACGCTTTTGATATTCTTCAATTTTGGAGAGGTCCTCGCCAATGGGGTAGGCATTTTCCACACCGATCATGGCCACTTTTTTCCCTGAGGCCACAATGCGTCTTACATCGTCCGAGTTCAACGCCAATTCTATCTGGTCTGGCGCTATCTCCTCGCAAAGCCTGTGGATAGCCTCGAACTTTGCCATGGCGTTTTCAGATGCTTTGGCGTATCCTTCCGTGGTCAAGGTATCCTGACCCGTATATACAATCAAAAAAACAGCGTCCAATCCACCTTCTTCCATTTTGGGAAGGTTAATTTGGGTTTCCAAGCGTTGTGTGTAGTTAATGCTGTCGGTAAAGTTCTGCACATTAATATCGTCGTGCGTATCGATAGTGATCACGGCATCGTGAATCCGTTGGGCTTTTTCTTCCAAGCTTTCTGTCTTTTCAGGTTTCTTCTCCGCGCAGGAGACAATAAGGGCAAGAGTCAATAGTAAACTAAAATATTTCATGGTTGGTTTTTTTTACACATACAAATAACGCAATTTGACAACAAAATCCGAATGCTACGGAACAATAAATTGTAATCCCTTGGTATTATCCACACTTTTAAATGTAATAATAACCATTAGCACAAGACATTGGGAACACGTGAACTATTGACTTATTTGGAAAAGTTGGAAATCGGATTGAGCTCGTTCTCTTACGAGGAATTAGGTGTAGTGGAGGCCGGAAAGCTTAAAAAATCGTTTGAGGTATTCAAAATGGGGCTGGAAAACAAAGTTTTTGGGACCTCGGAAATGAAACAGCTCGAAAACATCTACGAAAAAGTAGGCATCCGAAGCCTGGACAAGCGGGAATTTAACGGGGCCGACACGGACAAGTTGCTATCGCTGGTCGGTGCACTGGAAGCCACCTCACTTTCCAAAGAACAACTTGAACTCGTGGATGAGCTTAAAAAATTGGTTCAACATCCAACTACAAAAGCACAGGATCAACATAAAAATACTATGGCCACCGATTTTGAATTTATAGAGAAAAGTTTGCAGGCCGGCTTCTCCTCCCAAAAGATTGACCTTCAACCTGTACTGGAAGACTGTATGGGCCAGATGGAGCTATTGGAAGAACTCGTTCGTATGTTTCAACAGCATGTTTTTGAGTTTATCGGAAGTGCCAAAGTCAACCTTATCAATAAAAATTTTGTGGAACTGGAACTTTCTTGCCAAAAAGTAATGCCTTCCCTGCGCATGATGAAAACCTTTGGCCTTTTGGAAGTGGCACAGCAGATTTCACGTTTGTGCAAAACGGACAGGGATGAGAAACACCTTAATTTTTTATACGATCAGTTCTTGCAGGAGTACCCCAAAATTCAAGAGCAGATAGATTTTGAAATGGAAATATTCAGAACCTTGTAATTCATCCATCAATCATGGCGACCAATGAGCTTCCCAAATACTTGCAAAGCGTATTCTATCCTTTGTTTCAGCACACCAAGGATTTGGAGTGTCAGTTGTTGCTTTTGGATGAAATGTTGGAGGTAGGGGACCATAAGGAAATTCCATTTTTGAACGAATTGGAGTCGCACGAAAACCCCAAAATAAGCAATAAGGCGTTTCAAATTAAGAATGAACTACAGGAAAAATTGGGACTGTTGTCGGAAACCGAACGAAGAAGATTGCCCATGAACCTTTGCTTTATTTACGACGAGTTCAACATTCGTCCCAGCAAGGTGGATAAGGATTTGGATTTTGAGGTAGCATTGGATATTTTGAACATGAAATAAAAAGGGATTTCACCACCCGAAGTAGGTGTTTCACCACAATTTAGGGAACAAACATAATCTTTGAATTGAAATCACGTTATAAAAAGACCCAAACTTAAATTGAGATTACGATGTTGTACGACACCTACGGTGAGGAATACTTGGCTTTTTTGCAAGAACTCAACGAAATTTTGACAGTAAACGAACTTGCTGAACTTGATTACCTATAGTTAACAAACAAACCCAAAATTTGTTACCATGAACAACCAGAACAAAGAAAACACGGCCTACTTGAATTTTATTCAAGATTTAAAAGACTTGCTTACTGACTTTGATATCAGTCTGTTGAGCAGATCTTAATTATTTAAGTGATTATCATGGAAAAGGGGATGCTGATTTTATCAACATCCCCTTTTCTATTCCATATTTCTGAGGCAATTTATCCCAAATAAGATTTTAAAATCTTGCTTTTGGAGGTATGCCGTAATTTTCTGATTGCTTTTTCCCGGATTTGACGTACCCGCTCACGGGTCAAATCAAAGGTGCTGCCTATTTCTTCCAAAGTCATGGAGGGTTGGTCGCCAATCCCATAATACAAACGTACTACATCTGCTTCACGAGGGGAGAGGGTGTCCAAAGCACGGTTAATTTCCGTGTTTAAGGATTGATGCATAAGTCCCTTATCGGGTTTGGGCGAATCTCCAGCGTTCAACACATCATACAAATTGGACGTTTCTCCCTCCTTCAGGGGAGCATCCATGGATACGTGGCGTCCCGTATTTTTAAGGGATTGCTTTACCTCGGAAACGGTCATGTCCAATTCCTTGGCAATTTCCTCCGGAGAAGGTGGCCGCTCATGGGCTTGTTCCAAATAGGAAAAGGTCTTTTTAATTTTATTGATAGAGCCAATTTTGTTCAGGGGCAATCGAACTACACGGGATTGCTCTGCCAAGGCTTGCAGGATGGACTGTCGAATCCACCAAACCGCATAGGATATAAATTTAAAACCCCTAGTTTCATCAAAACGCTTGGCGGCTTTTACCAAGCCCACGTTACCTTCATTAATTAAATCGGGAAGTTTTAATCCTTGATTCTGATACTGTTTTGCAACGGACACCACAAACCTAAGGTTGGCATTGGTCAGTTTTTCCAAAGCAGCTTGGTCACCGGCCCTTATCTTCTGTGCCAACTCAACTTCTTCCTGTGCGGTAATCAAATCGATTTTACTGATATCCTGCAAGTATTTGTCGAGTGATTTGGATTCGCGGTTCGTGACCTGTTTGATAATTTTAAGCTGCCTCATTCTTTTATCTGGTTTACAAGTGTTACAAGCTATCAGTATACATTATAATCTTGATTTTTCCAAGTCCAAATTGTTATTGTTATCAAAATGTTATGAGTAAAAGGTCGAAAAAGTCCAATTGTGGGCAAACGGACCATTGTTGATACTATTTTGATATAATTAACCTCAAGGATTGGTCACAAGCGTAAAAAACCCCTAATTTTGTAGGGTTTTTTATTTAAGAATCCATAATGCCTTTTTCCCTTTGGAAGTAAACAAATCAATCAAAAAGAAAACGCTGTATGGCTATCAGGAGGAAGACCTGAACAAAATCTTCGAGCAATTGGACAAACTTCCGGCAGGTAGTAACATTTTGTACCAATTGCCTACGGGGGGAGGAAAAACCGTGGTGTTCTCCGAGATTACACGAAGGTTTATCCAGCAAACGGGCAAAAAGGTGATGGTTCTCACACACCGTATCGAGCTGAGCAAACAAACCTCTAAAATGCTCAAAGGATTCGGTGTGGCCAACAAAGTCATCAACAGTGAAGTAAAGGAACTGTACGATCAAGATGATTATATGTGCTTTGTGGCCATGGTGGAAACCTTGAACAATAGGCTTCAGGAAGAAAAGGTGAAAATCAACAATGTAGGATTGGTGATTATTGACGAGGCCCACTACAATTCGTTCCGAAAGCTGTTCAAATATTTTGAAAAGTCCACCATTTTGGGCGTAACGGCCACTCCGTTGAGCTCCAACATCAAACTGCCCATGAAGGACAATTACAAGCACCTTATCATTGGGGAATCCATAAAATCATTAATTGAAAAGAACTTTTTGGCCAAGGCCAATCTTTATAATTACGATGTCAGCCTTCGCACCCTAAAACTGGGCATCAACGGTGATTATACCGTAAAATCCTCGGATGAGTTTTACAGTGCCCACAGCATGCTAGGCAAGCTAATGTCAGCCTATGAAGAAATTGCGAAGGGAACCAAAACCTTGATTTTCAATAACGGCATAAACACTTCTCTTTATGTGTACGAGACCTTTAAAAAAGCAGGGTATAATGTGCGGCACCTCGATAACAAAAATACAGCTTCCGAGCGCAAGGACATTCTAGATTGGTTTGCCAAAACGCCCGATGCCATCCTCACCTCGGTGAGTATATTGACCACGGGCTTTGATGAACCTACCGTAGAGACCATTATTCTGAACCGGGCCACACGGTCATTGACCTTATATTTCCAAATGATCGGTAGGGGGTCTAGGGTACTGCCTGACAAAGATGAGTTCAACGTGATCGATATGGGTAATAATATTGCCCGTTTTGGACCGTGGGATGCGCCGGTGGATTGGCAGGAAATCTTCCATTTCCCTGATTTTTATTTGGAAAACATTAAAAACGACGAGGAAATTGAGCGGGATTTTGTCTACGAGATGCCCGAGGAGCTTCGTGCCAAATTCAGCAAGTCGGAGAACATCACCTTTGATGTAAAAGAAGAGTACAAAAAGATATTTGCACAGGGGAAAAAATCAAAAATCGTACTGGAGAAAAGTATTGAACAGCACGCGAAAATTTGTGTGGAAAATAGCGAAGATGTATTCGACGCCCGGATTTTGGCCAAGGAACTCAAGGACGAGATTTCCTATCGGGTAAAACAATATTCCTACTGCATCATGAACAACACCAAGAACTATAAGGAATGGCTTGAGGAAGACTACGAGCGAAAATTGCGTTCCAGCATCTCCAAAATGTTTGCTGCTAAAATGTAGCAGGATTCAGATTCTTGGATACTTAGGTTTTTGGATATTCGATGATTTGATTTTTAGGTTTGAATTTGTCGCTTGTATTTGAACTTGATTTTTGAGCTTGAACTTGATTTTTGAAGTTGAATTTTAATCTTCAAACGTATTCGTCTTCGTACTTTTACCCACATGTCCAAAAAACTCCTTGTAATTGGTTATGTATGGCCAGAGCCTACCACAACTGCGGCAGGAAGTCGCATGCAACAACTGTTGGAAGCTTTTTTAGAGTTGGGCTATCAAATTACTTTTGCCAGCACAGCCAGCAAAACCGGATATAGCTTGGATTTGGAAGCCATGGGTATTTCCGAGACCTTCATTCAGCTCAACCATTCCAGTTTTGATGAATTTATACAACAATTGATGCCCAATGTGGTTTTGTTCGACCGTTTTATGGTAGAAGAGCAATTCGGATGGCGCGTAGCGGAACATGCACCAAAAGCCCTGCGGGTGCTCAATACGGAAGATTTGCATGCGCTTCGAAAGAGTAGGGAAGAGGCTCATAAAAAAGACCAACTTTTTAGGATTGAAGACTGGAAAAATAATCCAACCACTTTACGGGAAACGGCAAGTATCTATCGGTGTGACCTGACCTTAATGATTTCCAGTTATGAAATGGAAATTTTGCAGCAAAAGCTCGATATCCCACCCGAGTTATTGCTCCACATCCCTTTTATGGTGGATATAAAGGAAATATGCTCCAAAAATTTTCCTCCATTTGATGCTAGAAACGGTTTTATCAGTATCGGAAATGGTAAACACGCACCCAATGCAGATTCCCTAAAGGTTTTGAAAAAGGAGATTTGGCCTCGGATTAGACTCCATCTGCCAGAAGCTGAAATCCAAATTTTTGGAGCCTATCTGCCACAACAAATCAACGAAATGCACGATCCCCAAACAGGATTTTACATCAAAGGCTGGGTCGAAAATGCAACCATAGCTTTCCAAAAGGCAAAGATATTGCTGGCCCCACTCCAATTTGGTGCGGGGATAAAAGGAAAATTATTGGATGGCATGCGAACAGGAACCCCAAGCGTAACCACTACCATTGGAGCAGAAGGTATGCATGCTGGCCTCGCATGGAACGGGACCATTGCCGATGATTGGGATGCGTTTGCCCATGCTGCCGTGGAATTGCATCAAAACAAAAAAAGCTGGGAAGGTGCCCAACAAAACGGTAATGCACTGCTCCAACAGTTGTATAACAGGCAAAGCGTACAAAGTAGTTTGGGAAAACGATTGGAACACCTGATTGTGAATTTGGATACCCATCGCTCAAAAAATTTCATTGGAAAACTATTACAGCATCAAACCATGAGCAGCACTAAGTATATGGCCAAATGGATTGAGGAGAAGAATAAGGAGAAGTAGCGTAATTAGTTAAGGCTAAGATTAGCTAAGTTTTCCTAAGCATTTGATATTAAAAATGTTTCAAATGATATATGGCGTTAAAACTGCGTTAAGCATCTTGGATGACTCCTCAATAGTTTTATCTTATCAACTATGGAAAATATTTTAATCGCAGGTGCCACTGGTACAACAGGAGAAAAAGTTGTCAAATTAGTAAAACAAGCCGAAAATTATCGCCCAGTAGCCTTGGTACGTAATAATGAGCAAAAGGAGCAATGGGAATCGCAAGGGGTAGAAACTGTTATGGGAGACCTAACCAAAGATGTATCTCATACCACCAAAGGTATAGATAAAGTAGTTTTTGCGGCAGGCTCTGGAGGTAAAAACGTGGTCGATGTGGACCAAGAAGGTGCCAAAAAGCTCATCGATGCATCAAAAAAGGAACGTGTACGTAAATTTGTAATGCTCAGTTCTATGGGCGTGGACAATCCACGTGGTGAACTTAAGGAATACCTACAGGCGAAGCAAAATGCTGACCAATACTTGGACATCAGCGGTTTAACATTCACAATAGTGAGGCCAGGCGCATTGAACAATGAGGAGGGAACTGGAAAAATCAAACTTTCACAAAAACTGAACGAGCGGGGTGAAATTCCAAGATGGGATGTCGCTCGTACGCTTGTGAAGAGTCTTGAAGATGATGTTGCCAAGAATAAAGTGTTCGAAATTTTAACGGGCGAAACCAAAATAGAAGAAGCTGTACATGAATTCTAAGCATTATTTCCCAAATAGAAATTGGAAGGTATGCAAAGCGACTACAAAGTATATGGCCAAATGGATTGAGGAGAAGAATAAAGGTTGAACCGTTTAATGCTGTCGAAAACACATCAATCCAACAACTGGTCAGTAATAATCAAGGTGTATTCAAAAACATTCTCCAATGGCTCTGTTAACACCCACAAATTGTCATCAACAGGAGTTTGCTGATAACGCAATATGTAATCCTCGTTTTCCAAAGAATATAGTTTAATGGCTTCAAAGCGTAAAGAAGCTGTTGGCATGACCGGTATTGTTTCATTATTTAGTGTAAAGCCAATAATACTAGATGATTGTTTGGCTATTTGGGAAATTTGGTTGTATTCATCAATGTAGAACAAATCCATATTGGAGTTGTTTTGAATTTTGTATGAAGTTTCAAATCCAGAGTTTTCGAAATCGTCCTCACATTGAAATGACATCAAAAACGGGAACAGCACCAACAGAAATAATTTTTTCATGGTTTTTTTATCTTAAAGGTAGATTTAATCTTCCAACTCAAGTTAAGTTGATGTTACTCCTTTGTGAAATTTACTTTTACGCCTCTTTGTTTAAAAAGCATGGCCTTTTCTTCGGGATCAAAGATTATCTGGATACCGGCGGAAACAAATTCAAATTGATGCTCGTCCACAGCATCCAAAGTAAATGCAGACTGTCCCGTAGCTCTGCCCTTTAGCATTCCATCCTCAATGAAAATACTCATGTCCAAAGGAAAATCCGGGGCCGTATAGTTTCCCACATAGACTTCCATTTGTTCTGGGTCAACCTTATAGGAATTGAATTTGGGCAATTCAAAAGGTTTATTGTAGACCGTGCTCAAAACAGCAATGGCAATATCGTTGGTATTCATGTTTGCACCATTGGAGGTAAGGGCGAAGGATACATTGCCGTCATCAAAATGACCGAATAAAGAAGAAAAACCATCTATCCCTCCCGTGTGCCCATAACTAGTTCGCTCATGAAAAGGAAAACTAAACAATCCCAATCCATAACCGTCCGTAATCTTTTTCATGGCTTCCACATGCTCCATATCAAGCAAATCGCCTCCAAATAGTGCATCGCTAAACTTGACAATATCAGTTGGATTGGAAACTATGGCACCAGCGCCAACGGGCACGGACATATCAGTTTCTGGATGTTCTTGCCACTTGTCCAGGTACATGTACGATTTACATTCATTGTCCTTTGTTCCAATCTTTTGGCCCACATAGGTATTGGTAAGCCCTAAGGGCTCTATAATAAATTCTTCAAGTAGTTTGGGATAAGGTTTACCCATATTTTTTTCCAGAATGTAGGTCAGCAACACAAAATTGGAATTGCTGTATTGGTATTTGCTATCGGGTTCAAAATCACTTCCGGCCTTTGCGATAATTTCTACCATTTCCGCTTCGGTCTTTTTCTGTGTCATGTAGGTAACATACGCAGGATCATCGGTAAAATTGTGAATACCGCTACGGTTCCCCAACATTTGTTTGATGGTAATAATTTCAGCATTGGGAATTTCAGGAAAAAAACCATCCAAGGTCTGGTCCAAAGAAAGTTTTCCCGCCGTTACGGCCTTAAAAACCAATACTGCGGTAAATGTTTTGGAAATAGAACCAATGCGATACCTGGAAGCCGCCGTTGCCTTGGATTCAGAAGTCACATCACAATACCCCACCGACCGTGTATAGATTAACTTACCTTCTTGCGAAATGGCAACACTGCCCATGAATTTATTGTTTTCTTCCAGAAGATCAAAATATTGGTCCAGTTTGACAGCATCAAATTCTTGGGACCACACAGAACAACTCAAAAGCATAAGTGCTGCGACCACCGTGGTTTTTCTATGCCGCCATTGGAAAAAAGAAAAATCAACGTGAAAAAGAATGCAACCTGGAAAATGTTTCATGGCATGTTTATTTAGTGTCATTACCAAATTAGAGCATTTCCATGTTAAACCAAAAAAGAACTTGCCTACCTGTCCCTTTTAATGCGATATTGATACGGTTTACGACCTGGTGCATCGGTTTGGAGCTTGGGCAAGCGTTCAAAAAAACCAGAAGCTATCATTTTCTTTTGGAAACGGCTCCGGTCAAGGCGCTCTTCCAAAATCGTTTGGTGCAATTGGTGCAGTTGCGGCATGGTAAATTCTGTTGGCAATAAATTGTAGGTCAGCGGTTCCTCTTGCACATCTTCCTTCAATCGTTCCTTGGCTTTAAGTACAATTGCTCTATGGTCCATCCACATAGGAGGGAGGTCGTTGATGCCGAACCAGCCATAAGCGGAGTCCAAATTACCGATCACCGGTCGGGTCTCTTCAAAATTGACCAGAGAGTAATGGGCCAAGGTAACAAAACGGTCATTCAGCCACGAATCTTCCCTAAAGGGAAAGTTCAGTTCTTCAAAAAATTGTTTCCATTCATCTGTAAACTGACGGTGTTCACCACCAAATACGGACAAAAACTTAAAGTGCGGGTCTTCCAATCCGGTGCGTTCCCTCAGTATACGTACCGTTGCGGCCTCAACTGATTCCGTTCGTAAAATATAGCCACCAGGCAACAACCATTTATCCCCAATCTTTAGCAACAGGCATTTAAGTTGGTCCTCGTGGAATCCAATGATAACCATGTCAACTGAGAGGTTAGGTAAATATAGCTCCTGACCGTTTTCGATAAAAGCAATGATGTCCATAATGTAAAAATACTGATTTGTGTCATTTTGCCACAATTAAATCTTTCTTTATATTTGTGTCACCTTGTCACAAACTATAGGATATGAAAAAAATCTTTCGCATTACGCTAAAAACCCTTGGAATTATTCTATTCATTCTGCTGGTCGGTGGATTATTAGGTTGGTGGTACCTAAGCTCCCAGTTCTTGGATTTCGAAGACGATTACGTACAAAAAACAGATATACCAATGGTCACCATAGGCGGTCATAGTTTTCTGGATCGTAATGAAAATGGCGAGTTGGATATTTACGAAGATAACCGTCAACCAATAGAGGCGAGGGTAGAGGATTTGCTTTCGCAAATGACTGTTGAGGAGAAAATCCATATACTGAAAGGGTCTGGGATGGCCTCTGGTTTGGGCATGGTGGAACCTGGGGAAGGTATTCCCGGTGTGGTGGGTACCATTGTAGCCACACCACGACTTGGTATACCGAGCATCAATCTTTCCGATGGGCCAGCGGGACTTCGAATAGAGCCTAAACGGGATGGCATTGACCGAACATTTTATTGTACTGCATTCCCCATAGCTACGCTGTTGGCTTCCACTTGGAACACCGAATTAGTGGAAAACGTGGGCCAAGCCATGGGAAACGAAGCACTCGAATATGGAATCGATGTGATTCTGGGCCCGGGCGCCAATATTCATAGACATCCTTTTTGCGGACGAAATTTTGAATACTATTCCGAAGACCCACTGTTGACGGGTAAAATAGGAGCCGCAATGGTCAATGGAATAGAATCCAACGGCGTTGGTACGTCGGTAAAACATTTTGTGGCCAACAATCAGGAAACTAATCGAAATTACAACGATACTAGGGTTTCGGAACGGGCCATGCGGGAAATCTATCTGAAAGGATTTGAAATTATTGTTGAAGATGCACAGCCTTGGACCATTATGTCCTCCTACAACAAGGTAAACGGAACCTATACTTCGGAGAGCAAATATTTGCTGACCGATATATTGCGGGAGGATTGGGGCTTTGAAGGCCTCGTAATGTCTGATTGGTTTGGCGGTAACGATCCTGTGTCCATGGTGAATGCAGGGAACGACCTATTGGAACCGGGGACCAAAAAACAATGGAAAGCCTTAACCGCAGGTTACGAGGACGGTACCTTGGATATGGATGCGTTGGATACCTCGGTGAGGCGTATTTTGACCATGGTTTTCAAAAGTAAGAAGATGACAGCATACACCTATGGTGAAAACCCTGATTTGGAAGCCCATGCAATCATCACCCGAAAATCGGCCTCCGAAGGCATGGTATTACTGAAAAACGATGACGTACTTCCTTTGGAAAAGGGACAAAATGTAGCGTTACTTGGGGTATACTCCTATGATTTCATTGCCGGAGGGACAGGTTCTGGGGACGTAAATGAGGCCTATACCGTTTCGCTGGAAGAAGGATTGACCAATGCTGGATTTCGTGTAAGCCCCACTGCAAAGCAAGCCTATCAAAAACACAAGGCAGCTAATGAAGAGGCCTTTGAAAAACCAGAAGGCATGTCGGCCATGTTCAACCCATATCTTCCTCCTGAAATGAGCTATGATAGCAATTTGATGGAAACCATTGCTTCGGAGAGTGATTTGGCCATCATCACCATGGGTAGAAATAGCGGTGAGGGCGGCGATAGGGTCGTGGCGGATGATTTTCTATTGTCCGAAAAAGAAAAGGAAATGCTAAGTGCCACTTGTGATGCCTTTCAAAAAGCAGGAAAAAAGGTCATTGTGGTTTTGAATATTGGCGGTGTCATCGAAACTGCTTCTTGGAAGAACCAACCGGATGCCATTCTGTTGGCTTGGCAAGGCGGACAAGAGGGCGGAAACGCCGTAGCGGATATTTTGACTGGGGACGTTAACCCCAGTGGTAAATTGACCATGACATTCCCTGTTCATGTGGATGATCATGCCAGTAATACCAATTTCCCACAGAACGGATTACCCATGCAAATTAAGGATATGTTGCTTGGCAAGGATGAAGTTCCCGAAGATGAAATGGTACAGAACGTAGATTATACCAATTATGAGGAAGGGATTTATGTAGGTTACCGTCATTTTGATAAGGCAAATCTAAAGGTTTCCTATCCTTTTGGTTTCGGACTTTCCTATACCGATTTTGCGTATGGCGATATGGAAACAGTGCAGGAGAACGATACAATTAAAGTATCTGTTCCCGTAAGCAATATTGGAAAAACCAATGGAAAAGAAATTGTTCAGTTCTACGTTTCCAAGGACTCCACCCAAATTGATAGGCCTACACAGGAACTGAAAGGATTTGCCAAAACAAAATTGTTGGGCACAGGAGCTACCGATACGGTACAGGTGAAAATTCCTGTGAATTATCTGAGGTATTGGAACGAAAATCTGTCCAAATGGGTGCTAGAGCCGGGCCACTACACCATAAAGGCCGCGACTTCCTCCCGAGAGGTAAAGAAAACATCGAGAATTGAATTATAAATTTGAGTGGGTCCCTTTCACAGTAAAGGAACTTGCTTGATTCATGGATAGTGTATTTGGATAAGGGATGTGTGTGTTATCAAAAAACAAACGTCCCTTATTTTTTTCGCCCTAAAAAGCGGATTACCGAACCTGTTCCTACATGGCCGTCACCTTCGTTGAGTTCTATGGTCATTTTTTTAAGTTCCAAGAATTCAACATTGGCGAAATCGGTTTGAAGCTCCTCCAAGGAGAACAAGTAATCTTCATTGTTGGGGCCGCCTACTTTTGGATTCTTCTTTTTAAACGCTAGATGGTCCTTGCTGAAGGCTTCAAAAATGATGGTACCTCCCTTTTTTAAACAACTATTCAACAACTTATGATGGCCCGTACGGATGTTGGGAGGAAAGTGGGCATAGATTAAGGCAATGGCATCAAATTCATCGACTTGATAGCCCAGATTGGGAAGTTCGCCTAGGGCATAGTCAATACTCACATTCTTTTTTGTAGCCAATTTCAAGGCTTTCTCACGTCCTGCTTCGCTAATGTCAAAGGCTGAGACTTTCCAGCCCAACTGCGCAGCATAAACAGCATTCCTACCTTCGCCCTCGGCAGGAAATAAAATGGAACCCGGCTGTAAGTATTCCAGTTTTTCTTTCAAATAGGTATTGGGAGAAGTTCCATAAACATATTCTTGCTGCCCAAATCGGGAGTTCCACATTTTAAGCCAGTCGTTATCCATTTCTCTTGTTGTTGCCCCAAAATTAAAAGGAATCAATCGAAAAGCAGCTAAATAAATGAACTACCGCTTATAAATACCTGTTTTTTCACCACTATTCATATGTCCATAGTTTTGGTATAGTCTCAGGGTATCTCCTTGTGGTGAAATTACTAATGTACGTTCCTCATGGCTGTATTTATTGCCTCCACTGCTCATCATGGAAAATTTAACGGGTACATAGTAGGGGAATATGCCACGAGCGTACTCATGAGTGCCTAAATATTTTTCCGGCAGTTTTATCTTGTACAGGTAGGATTGGGAATAATCCATAAAGGTTTTGTCCACCACAGTCCCTAGTACCATGGAACTGCCATCTTTTAATTGAAACAATTTAAAGATATTGTTCGAATCTATTTCAAAACGATATTCATCATTATAGAGTGCATAGCCGTTGTTGATGGAATATTGTATTTTTCCGTTGGCTCTCGATGCAAAATCATCTTCAAGTTCTGCGGAAACGTATAAACCACTGGCTGATTCCCTGAAAAAAATATGGCTGAATTCAATTGGTTCCATTCGTCGTGAAAAATAGGGGTCTGGATTAATATGCCTTTTGATTATCAAATACCCTAAAATCACCAAACCCAATATTACAACTAGGAACATCCGCAAAGTTTTAAATCGCATCATGAGGTAAATGTAAACGGAAATCACACAGGTCCACCCCACCAATTGACGGATGCCCTGTTTGATCTGACGGATGAGGCGTTTTGGTCAAAATAACTTCAAATTTGAGCTTTTTTGTTAATCAAAAACGAAAGGTAATTGATAAAGCGAAACAGAATCGGTCATGATCGAGAATTTCCGTTATTTTGTGATAAACAAAACAGACATTTATGGAATCACCCAACTGGCAAACGGTTATGGAATTTGAGGATATCACCTATAAAAAATGTAATGGGGTAGCACGGATTGCCTTTAACCGCCCCGATGTACGCAATGCGTTTCGCCCTAAAACTACCAGCGAACTTTATAAGGCATTTTATGATGCTCAGGAGGACACTTCCATTGGAGTTGTACTCCTTTCAGGGGAAGGACCCTCGTCCAAGGATGGCAAATGGGCCTTTTGTAGCGGTGGTGATCAAAAAGCCAGGGGACACAAGGGGTATGTTGGCGAGGATGGTTACCATAGGTTGAATATTTTGGAGGTACAACGATTGATACGTTTTATGCCCAAAGTGGTCATTGCCGTAGTTCCCGGTTGGGCCGTTGGGGGAGGGCACAGCCTTCATGTGGTTTGTGATATGACACTCGCGAGCAAGGAACACGCGATTTTTAAACAGACCGATGCCGATGTGACCAGTTTTGATGGAGGATACGGTTCTGCCTATTTGGCCAAAATGGTAGGACAAAAAAAGGCGAGGGAGATTTTCTTTTTAGGGAGAAATTACTCCGCACAAGAAGCGTATGAAATGGGAATGGTGAATGCCGTTATCCCGCACGATGAATTGGAGGACACCGCGTACCAATGGGCGCAGGAAATCTTGGCCAAGTCGCCAACATCCATTAAAATGCTCAAATTTGCCATGAACCTTACCGATGACGGTATGGTGGGACAACAAGTATTTGCAGGGGAAGCCACGCGATTGGCCTATATGACCGATGAGGCCAAAGAGGGAAGGAACGCCTTTTTGGAAAAGCGCAAGCCCGATTTTGGCAAGGATAAATGGATTCCGTAAATCACCTGTAGACAAGCGATTGGCATTTTACAGGCGGGAGATTGCTCATCATTGCGAAGTTGGGAGTTCTCCAAAAGATTGGAATGGTCCTAAATAAAAAAGAGCCCTGCCACTTGGGTCAGGACTCTTTTACGAGAACACTATATGAAAATGAAAAAATTACTTTAGTTTTTTATTACATAGTAAAAGTACCACCACAGTTCCCGTAAATGAAATTATTGTTGTCAACTAGCCTTTTGCTGTTGTCATCTGCTCCATTCTTGTAATTCAAGGTTAGACCACTGGAGTAAAAGCAAGGTTTTGACAAAGAATAATGGGTTTCAGGCAGTGGTTCAGCCAGACAGCGAGATGCAAACAAAACTCTCAGGATAGGCCAAAATTGAAAAGAGCCCTGCCACTTGGGTCAGGACTCTTTTACGAGAACACTATATGAAAATGAAAAAATTACTTTAGTTTTTTATTACATAGTAAAAGTACCACCACAGTTCCCGTAAATGAAATTATTGTTGTGAAGTGCCCGTATTCTGTGGTTTTTCATGGATTTTAGTATATCTTATCGATTTAAGGTACTGCTTTTACGATGTTTGACAACACCCCGTTCACATCAAATAGGGGTTCTTCTGCCAGTCCAGTGCGTACCACAACCAAATCTTTGGAAGGAATCATAAACACATATTGTCCTTCATAACCATTGCATGAAAACAGGTCTGTAGGCACATCGGGATATTTGCCCTCTGCGTTCAACCAAAAATGGGCGCCATACGTACCGTCAGAGTTAACGGTCGGCGTGGTGATGTAATCCACCCAATCCGAATCGAACAATTGTTCCCCGTTCCAATTCCCCTTATCCAGATACAATTGGCCAAAGCGTGCCCAATCGCGGGTACTGGCCCAGGCATAGGACGAACCCACGTAGTTTCCGGCAATATCAGCCTCCAACACCATGGAGTACATCCCAATTTTATCAATTAAGGCGGAATAGGGAAAATCCAAATATTCTTGATGACTTCGAAACTGCTGACGAAGTATGCCAGATAATAAGTTTGTGGTTCCCGAAGAGTAATTCCAGACCTCTGTTGGCTTGGCGATTGCTTTTTTCTTTTTGGGTTGCTGTGTCATGTCACTGTCCAGAAACAGCATTTTGGTTACATCTGAAATCTTGGTGTAATCCTCCTCCCATTCCAGTCCGCTTTGCATACGCAGCAAGTGATTGAGGGTGATGTTCTTGCGCTCGTCGTCCTTCCATTCCGGAATAGGGGCCGGCCAATCCATCTCCAGTTTCCCTTGATGCTGCAAAATCCCGTAACATGTGGCCAACACGCTTTTCGTCATGGACCATCCCAAAATAGGCGTGTCTTGATCAAAACCGTCCACATAGCGCTCTGCAATAAGATGACCTTTATAAAGGATGAGCATGGTGCGTGTTTTTTGCGTCTCAGGCTCGGCAAACGCCATGGCAATGGCCTTGTTGATTTGGTCCATATTTACTTCCGAAAAGACGGTATCTTTTGGTGCGGCCTGTCCATAGGGATAGGGAATGGTATCCATAACTTGATTTCGCTGTGGACGGAGTGTCATGGCTTCCGGGTCATAATCATCGTTGATCAAAACCGCACCTAGACCATCCCGATAAACAGCGGTCCGCTCCATAAGACCGTAAACCGTAGCAGTGGCAGAGCGTTCAGTGTCATTCACTTCGGTGGAGGCCAGTTCCACCAAAGGGGCTTTGTTGTCAATTTGGTTCATGCTGGCCGCCGAACGGTTTGCCACATATACCCCAGAGGCCACATTCTTGGCGGCATAACCGGATATCATGTTCAATTTGGGATAATTCAGGTACACAATTACTCCGATGGCAATGATCAGGAGCAATAAAACACGCTTAAGTAGTTTCATGGTTATCAGATGTATTTGTAACTTTCAGCATCTAAATATAAACATTAAATATATGTCCAACATCGGATTGATCATCGAAGAGCGCAGCAGGGATATCGGTGATTTTTTGGTCGGGCGCTTGATTCCCTTCCGCAAAAAAAGAATGATCGGCCCGTTTATTTTTATTGATCATATGGGTCCAACGCAATTGGGACCCAAAAAATATATGGATGTGGACCAACATCCACACATGGGACTCTCTACCTTGACATTTATGCTCGAAGGGGAAATCATCCATGAAGACAGTTTGGGCACCCATCAAAGAATCCGACCGGGTTCCGTAAACTGGATGACTGCAGGTAAAGGGGTAACCCATACCGAACGGACTCCAGAAGACCTGCGAAATGGGCATACTTTTACCGCACACGGCTATCAAATTTGGGTGGCCTTACCGAAGGAACTCGAAGACATGGAACCACAGTTTCACCATATCGATGGGAAGGACATTCCCAAATGGACCGATGGCCAAACGGAATTCAAATTGGTGGCTGGCGAAGGATACGACAAAAAATCCCCTGTTCCCGTACATTCCAATCTATTCATGGTCGAAGTCAAAGCTCCCGAAGCTTATACGCTAAATGTAAACGGGCATCTGAAAGGGGAAATCGGTATTTGTATTGTAGAGGGAAGTATAGACGCCTGTGGCGAAAATGTGGGCCAAGGGAATATTTTGGTATCCAAAGTGGAGGATACCTGCAACATAAAACTACATCCCAATACGCATCTATTGCTTTTTGGGGGTGAACCATTTCCTGAGGAACGCCACATTTATTGGAATTTTGTTTCTTCTAGCAAGGAAAAATTGGAGCAGGCCAAACAGGCATGGGACAACAAAACCTTTCCGATGATGGAAAACGATAGTACATACGTCCCTTTGCCCAATTAGTGCCATTGCCACAACCTCTAGACCATAGCCATCCCATGCCAAATCATTCTTTATTTTATCAACTCGTAAGTTTGATTCTTGTTTTGTTATTAGGGTCTTGCAAAAAGGAGAGACCCATAAGTCAAGAAGAACAGCTCTACCAAACCTATTGCGCCAGTTGCCATCTGCCACCCAAAATAGATGCATTGCCCAAGCACATGTGGAAAAACTCGGTGTTGCCAGCCATGATGGAACTAATGGACGTAGAGGGGATGTATCAGGACCCCGATTGGCAGCCAACCGGATTTCGACCTAAAATAAGCTTAGGCGATTGGGCCAAATTGCAACGTTATATCTTGGCGAATGCCCCTGAACAGTTGGAAAGCATACAAATGCCCCAAGCCGATACCTTAAACCAGTTCACTGCCCAACCATATATGGTTGATTCGCTAAATGGGGGCATGGTTACCTATTTAGAATTTAAAAAGGAACCGAATCAAGTATATTTTGGAGATCTAGATGGCAGGTTGGGCTATTTTGATTTCACAACAAAACGTGTCAACCAAATTTTTCAAGGAGCAAGCCCCATCACATGGTACAACGATAAGGATTCCGTGGCATTTATAAGCGAAGTTGGAATTATTCATCCGTCTGAATTGAAAAAGGGCAAAGTGATTCGTAAAACTCCATCAGACACGATCACCATTGCCAATGATGTACATCGACCTGTACATACATTAATGGAAGATTTAAATGGGGATGGGCAACAAGAGTTGGTCGTTAGCGAATTTGGCAATAAAACGGGCAAGCTGTCACTTTTAAAGGCAAACGCACAAGGAGTATATGAGAAGGAAGTATTGTTGAACCTACCAGGGGCCATCCGTACTGTGGCAAAGGATATGGACAATGATGGAAAATTGGACATTGTTGCCTTGATGACCCAGAGCAGGGAAAGCATTACTGTTTTTTATCAGACCGCTGATTTAGTTTTTGAAGCAAAAAATATTCTGGAATTCAGTCCCATTTATGGGACCAGTTGGTTTGAATTGGTGGATTATAACGGAGATGGTCTGGACGACATTATCACCGTACACGGGGACAATGCAGATATCTCCTATGTACATAAGCCCTACCATGGGATGCGCATCCACTTGAACAAGGGCGACAATGTATACGAGGAAGCCTACTTTTATCCACTTTATGGTGCCACAAGAGTGCTTTCCCGGGATTTTGACCAAGATGGGGATATTGATTTTGCCGTAATCAGTACCTTTCCCGATTATACGACCTTTCCCGAACGAAGTTTTGTCTACTTGGAAAACACCGATAGCGCTAACTTTGAATTTACCACAAACATTTTGGAAGACCCTTCATTGGCCCGATGGTTTTTGATGGACACTTCGGACGTGGACAACGACGGTGACGAGGATATTGTTTTAAGTTCCTTAACTTTTGGGTTTACGCCTGTTCCGAAAATATTGACTGAAAGATGGGATACCAACAATGTAGACCTTCTTTTATTGGAAAACCTATTGTATTGAAAAAATTGGCTTTCATAGTATGTGTTGTAATTATGGGCTGTTCTCCCAAAGAACCGCCCAAAGAACCACCATCCAAATACAAATGGTACGGCCATGAGGTTACGGCCTCGGCCTACAATTCCGTATTTTGGCAAACGGATAGCATAAGTCCGGCGGTGGCCGCTTGGGGCGACACCTTGAAACCTGGGATGAAAAGTATTGCGGTATCCCGAGATCTCATCAAAATGGGATTGACGCACAATACGATGGTAAAAATCGATACCTTTCCCGATACATTTTATGTTAAAGACAAAATGCACTGGCGTTGGAAGAATAGAATCGATATCTACATGGGAAAAAATGTAAAAAAAGCAAGGGAGTGGGGCCGTAAGAAATTGATTATCTGCTACGCCGTTCCGTTGGACACCGTTTTAAATACCACCAATGAAAAAAACTAGCTTACTTATAGGCCTTGCTGCATTGGGAATGGCCTGTTCCGTTCAAAGGGAAATTGTGGACATCCCCATTATTTTTGATGAACAACGTATGGAACTGACCAAGGAATATCTATCGGAACGTTACCATCTGGAACAAGAGACACCGGAAATCACCCCGAAAATGGTAGTGCTG
Organism: Flagellimonas marinaquae; assembly: GCF_003992675.1. Taxonomy (GTDB): domain Bacteria; phylum Bacteroidota; class Bacteroidia; order Flavobacteriales; family Flavobacteriaceae; genus Flagellimonas; species Flagellimonas marinaquae. The sequence continues at coordinate 760,098 of NZ_RZMZ01000015.1, read as the reverse complement.
CACTGGACCGCTATCCCTTCGCTAAAAAAATCCTTTGAGGCCTTCAACCGGTCCACCTTGCCCAATTGGCGGCCCGATCTGGAAAATGTGAGCGGACTGAATGTATCTGCCCATTTTTTGGTAGATCAAGATGGCACCATTTACCGGTTGATGCCTGAAACCGTTATGGCACGCCATACCATTGGCCTCAACCATTGTGCTATCGGAATTGAAAACGTTGGCGGTACGGACAATATGCCACTGACCAAGGCACAACTGCGGTCGAATATTTTCTTGGTGAATTATTTGGCATCGAAATACGAAATCGACTACGTCATCGGACATCAAGAATATACTTTATTTGAAAACCATCCGCTATGGCTGGAAGTGGATGATGGATACCGAACCGAAAAAACAGATCCGGGAATGGATTTTGTGGAAAACGTCCGAAACGCCACCAAAAAATTTAACTTTAAGCCCGTTCCATCAAAACCGTAAAATACATGAAACGAATACCACTTTTTCTATTCACCTTACTTACCTTTTCCCTTCAAGCGCAAGACAAACTCACTTCGCAGCTCTATGAGACCTATGAGCAGTTTAAAGAACCTAGTCTTGGTGAGCGCCGCATAAAACACACAGATATTCAACCCTTGATTCAAAAATTTAAAACGAATCCAAAATTTGAGGTGCAAAAAATGGGTGAGTCGATTCAAGGACGGGATTTGCATTTGATCAGTATTGGGGAAGGAGAGTCGAACATTTTCCTTTGGTCGCAAATGCACGGGGATGAACCTACGGCCACTATGGCCATTTTTGATATTTTGAACTTTTTGGACGCACCCGATTTTAAGCAAGAAAAGGAAGCGATTTTGTCCAAGTTAAAACTCCATTTTTTACCGATGCTCAATCCAGATGGGGCAGAAGTGTTCACCCGAAGAAATGCGCTGGGCATCGATATCAACCGGGATGCGCTACGGCTACAATCGCCTGAAGGACAAACGCTAAAACGACTTCGCGACAGTTTGGAAGCCGATTTTGGATTCAATTTGCATGACCAGAGCACCTACTATAATGCGGAGCGCACCGAAAAACCGGCCACCATTTCCTATTTGGCAACCGCCTATAATTATGAAAAGGACATCAATGACATCCGCGCCAATGCCATGAAGGTGATTGTGTATATGAACAATATTATTCAAAACTATGCACCGGGACAGGTAGGGCGGTACAGTGACGATTTTGAACCCCGCGCTTTTGGCGACAATATTGCCAAATGGGGGACAAGCCTTATTTTGATAGAATCCGGCGGCTTTCCAGATGATCCCGAAAAGCAGGAAATTCGAAAGCTGAACTACGTTTCCATTCTTTCTGCCCTGTATACCATTGCCAATGGTTCTTATCAAGATATTCCCATAGCCGATTATGAAAAGATTCCAAGAAACGACCGTAAACTATTCGATTTAAAAATTGAGAACGTCACCTATGAGCTTTTGGGGAACAATTACATTTTAGATTTGGGGATTTTCAACCAAGAAGTAGATCTAAAAGATCATCACGAATTCTATTACAAAAGCACGATTGGTGATCAAGGGGATTTGTCTACTTTCTACGGCTACGATACTTTTAATGCAGAAGGTTATACGATTGTCCCGCCAAAAATGGCAAAAATCCAACGTATTGATGACCCTTTGGACATTTTGAAAGACGGAGTGGCCTATGTAAAAACACAACAATCAGAAAAGAGCGCTTTCGTTCAATTTCCATTGCTATTGGTGGATGAAAAATTTGAACTGAAAAACTTTACGCTTCAACCAGGGATGAATCCCACTTTCTTTTTAAAGAAAGAAGAAACGTTGACACACGCCGTCATTAATGGTTTTTTGATCGACCTATCCAAACCTTTGGATGAACAACGCACTGGGAACGGGCTCATCCTCAAAAATGGCCGATAAAAATTCGAAAACAAACTATTTAACCCTATAGCACATACCTATGAACAAACAAATTTTACTAGTAGCATGCCTTTTTGTGGCACAATTGACCTTTGCACAAGAATCCTTTTCATTATTTAACGGAGAAAATCTCGATGGTTGGATCAACCATGGCGAAGAAAAATGGTACGTTGAAGATGGAGAATTGATCTGTGAAAGCGGCCCAAAAGGAGAATACGGCTATTTGAGCACGGAAAAATTTTACAAGAATTTTGAGCTGACCCTAGAGTTTAAACAAGAGGCCGATGGAAATAGCGGCGTTTTTATTCGCTCCACTTTTGATGGGACCAAGGTCAGCGGCTGGCAAGTGGAAGTGGCACCTCCCGGAAAGGATACTGGCGGCATATACGAATCCTACGGACGTGGTTGGCTTATAAAACCAGACCCCGAGAAAGATAAAGCCTTAAAAATGGGGGAGTGGAACACCATGAAGATACGCGTGGACGGTCCCAAGGTAACCTCTTGGCTCAACGGAGTGGAAATGGTACACTTGGAAGACGAAAAAATAGGAGAAGGTGAGGGTGCCATTGCCCTGCAAATCCACGACGGTGGGGGCATAAAGGTAAAATGGCGAAACATTGAACTGATTCCCTTGGATTAAGAACACAAAAAAGCCCGATTTAAACAATCGGGCTTTTTTTAGTTTAAGTCGTATCGGTTTATTTCTCCAATGGAGTCACCTCAAACTTGATTTACGTCAACCTGAACTAGTTTCAGGTTCTCATAACTATAATTCTATCAGTAGGATGAGATTCCGAAACAAGTTCGGAATGACAACGTGTTAGCACTGACCCCCAGCATTATTTTGAAAGTTAAATTATTTTTTCAGCGGAGTCACCTCAAAGCTTCGGAATTCAATAGGGCCATGGTCTCCCTGAATCATGAATGGACCTGGCTCGCCTTCCTTGCTGTCCAATGCACCGCCAGTAATCCCGGGAATCGTAGTATCGGAAATCACCGTTTTTCCATTCAAGGTAATGGTTACCCTTCTTCCTATGAGCGTAATATCATAAGTTTGCCATTCTCCGGCCGACTTGGAAGCATTTTCATTGGGCTCCACAAATCCGTAAATACCCCCCATGTAAATATCGGAGGGCTCATAATCCTTGCTATCCACAATTTGAACTTCGTAACGGCCTCGCAAATAGATGCCACTGTTGCTTCCTTCGGGAAAGCGAAATTCAGCGTGTAATTTGAAATCTTGGAATTTTTCGTCTGAGATCAAATTGGACCCTGATTCTGGACTGGTCAAAATACCATCTTTAACGACCCATTGGTTCTTTTCACCATCTACGTGCCATCCAGAAAGGTCTTTTCCGTTGAAAACAGGTATGGTTTTGCCCCATTTGGGATTCTCTGTGTATTCCAATTTTGGGGCACGAACGCCGGTCCATTCCATAATGGAGCCATCCGTATAGACCATGGTTCCTTTTAGGGTTTCATCTTCCAGCTGACCATGGAAAATCATGTCACTTCCTTTGGGTTCCCATTGGTTGGGGATACTAAAGGTGAATTGGTTATCGCCAAAAGTCTTCACTTCCGCTACGGGCCTTGCACTACCAAAGGCAAATACAAAGCGTCCTACCAAAGTAGCCGTACCCGAATGCCTTATCTCCAACCAAGAAGGGGAGGTCTTTCCCATAAAGTCCATTTCCAAGTCCCATCTGCCCTCCAACGGACTGATATCCTGTGCATCAATGTGACTGGTAACCCCCAACATCAGGGCGCAAATAAGTGTGTAAATCGTTTTTCTTTGGGTAATCATACGTATGTTTAGTTTTGTTGCAGTCCAAGATACGTATTATTCCAAAATGCTCGGTTTATTCACATCCGCCCGTGAAACCCTTGGCGTTAAACTTGGTCTGTACAGCGCCTTGAAGGCCATTGTGGGAAAGTCGGATAACAAGGTTACTTTCTCCACTTCCATCACGTTTGGGCGTGCAATATTCGAAAAGATAATAGCTTCCGGCCTGTTCTTCCACACGCTGGGATATATCGTTGAAGGTATTTTCCAACTCTTCAGAATTGCTGGCAAAAACACTGGCTGTTTTCCCGATTTCGGTCAAAACCTCGGTGTCGATTTCAGCACCAAGTCCGATAGTAAAGAACGAGATGTTCCTATCTGCTTCCGCAACGGCACGCAAGGCATCCGATTCCCGATAGCGCGAAGCTTGATCTGTTCCGTCCGTAAACAATACCACGGATGCTGCATTGATGACCTCGGAATTTTCCCGAAGCAAATTCTCGGCAATATCGGTGGATTTGATTACCGCCCCATACAAATCTGTGGAAGGATCGTTGCTGATATCGGTGGTAATCCCATCTACGGAAGCAGTCAACTCGGCTGCGGATGACGTCAACGGATTGAGTAAATGAAGTTTGTCCTCACCATCGAACCAATAAATGGCCATTTTGAAGGAATCTGTGGCCGGGCTCGGCATTACGCTATTGATAAAACTCGTGGTGGCTGCCTTAAGTTCATCCAAGCTGCTGTCCAGTACACTGTTGCTCAAATCCAACACCAAGAGGGTATTGTTGTTGAACACTTGTGAATTGGGCGAAATCCGTGCAAAGGATTCCGAAGGGGAAATGGAATTGAAACAATCGTCGTTCCTTCCCTGCTCATAAATGGAAAACTGGTCTGCGGAAAGCCCTGAAATGGGATTGCCCATCAGGTCGGAAACCCTAAAAAGAACGGATACCTTTCCGGGGAGGGTAGTGAATTCATCTTGAACGGAAAGTAGCAGTTCGTTTTCACCAAAGCCCAAACAATCATCCGGTTCTTCGCCAAGCCCCAATTCACGATCGTTGATGTCCAAACTGACATCATCATCTGCATTTCCGCAAGAAAATAAGGTAAGGCCAATAGATAAAAGCAAGGCAAGCTGAAGTATTTTTTTCATTTTCTAATAAGTTAAGGTCCTGCATGCACAACGTGGAAATGCAGCGAAAAGTATTTGTTTCCCGCAAAAATCAATTAAAGAAAAGTTAAAAGAAATTGCTCTGTGTTAAAATCGTTCTGTTGCCATCAAATTTTAATATTTTCACCGCTCACAAACCTACCAGCCTATCTAACCAAAAACCCAAATAAACAATAACACTAATAGGTTGATTCGTATGACTATCCTTTTGTTCGGTGCCACCAAAGATATCATTGGCACACCCACTTTATCCGTTCCCACCGCCAGTTTGAGTGGAAAAAAAATACCCAATACCGTGGGAGAACTCAAAAAATTTCTGGAAAGCACCTATCCCGAGCTCAAAAAGATATCCAAAGTGACGGTTGCCGTGAACCAAAATTATGCTACGGACCAGGACAGTATCAATTCGTATGATGAAATTGCCCTGATTCCGCCGCCAAACGTTTAAAACAATTTTCCCATGAACACCAAAACTGACGCCCATGCCGCCGCTCCCAAACTATATGGATTGGTATTGGCAGGAGGTTCCAGCTCGCGAATGGGTCATGATAAAGGAGTTTTGGAGTATCATGGTATGCCACAACGGGAATATGTTTACCAGCTTCTCAACAAGGTCTGCGAGAAAGTGTTTTTGGGGATTCAAAAACATCAACTTGATACGATTCCCAAAGGACTTGCCACCATTGTTGATCTAGATGAAGTTGAAGGACCCTTCAACGGAATCATGAGCGCACATGAAGCATATCCGGAGGTGGCCTGGCTGGTCTTGGCCTGCGATCTTCCCCTAATGGATTTGAAAGCAGTAGAGCAGTTGGTAAAAGAAAGGGACCCAAAAACGTTTGCTACGGCCTTTATGGCAAAGGGTACTACGGAACCGGAACCTTTGGCCTGTATTTGGGAACCTGCGGGACTACGGCGGGCAAAAAAGTATTTGTCTGCATCGGAAGGCAGAAGTCCTAAACGGTTTCTTTCGGAAGTTGATGTAAAAGCGGTTGTGCCGAGTAATGGGCGAGTACTGTATAATGCAAATGCTGTGGAAGACTACGAATGGGCCAAAAACCAATTAAAAGGGCAGGAGGGAAGCTAGTTTTTGGGAGCCATCGGTTTTTGATGGTCCAAATCCAAGGTCTCCAACTCCTGAAAAATACCGCAGGAAACCTGTTTTTTGACCAAAGGGCTAGAGCTCTTTTGTTTTACCCGAAATGCTATTTCCTTATTTAGGAAGTTCATAACCTCTCATTTCATTTAGAACGAAACCCCACTAGTTTTATTTCAATTTTTAGACGCTTACCGTATTTGTGCTTCGATATGTTCCAAAATGGTCATCCAGTGCATCCGGAGAATCAAAGCGGCCGTTGGTACGTTGTCTTCTTGTATGGCCTCTACCACGGAGCGGGTCTGTAAACCCAACTTCTTAAAAAAATAATCGTCTTGTATAAAATCATGTTCATAAAAATGGAGCCGGAGCTTCAAATCCGTCAAAATTTGCAAAAGCACTTTGTTGGGGCACTCTTTAATCAAACTGTTATGAAAATGGAAGCGCGCCGTCAATCCATCAGCCAAACTATCTGCGCCTTCCATTTGTTCCTGTAAGGCGATCAATTGTTGAACGTCATCCACTTTAAAAGGCGTGTTTTCGAGGGCCATCACTTCAAGTTGGGCTACAACTTCTATCAGATTCTTTACTTCCATCTTGGAGAGGCGGGCCACCACAAAACCACGGTTGGGAACTGCCTGTAACACCTGTGCTTGTTCCAATTGGCTCAGCGCCTCACGAATGGGGGTGACACTTATTCCTGTATCTCTTGAAAGTGCTGCTAGATTAATGGTTTTACCAACCTCAATCTCGCCATTTTGAATTTGCTTAAGCAAGTGTGATTTGATTTTATCCCTTAAAACAAGTTTCACCCCCATAAGACGAAGTTAACTATCATATACCATGTAACGTAAACTGGTTGCACTTAATTATTTTATATTTAGGACTTCAAAATTGAGGATGTCATGAAAAAAGTTTTACTGGGTCTGTTTTTGACCATATCCATCATTGGCTGCAAACAATCCAAAACGACCCCACAGGAACCTGTTAGCCTGTATGATACTGAGTTGTTCAAAACTGTTCAAATGTCTGGGGTTTTCGAGGATTCCAAGACCTTTGTGGACCTTGTTCCCAAAAAAGATATAGCTACACTTGAAGCGGAGTATCTTAAAAGTAAAGATAGTCAAGGGTTTAGATTGGATAGTTTTGTGCTAAAAAACTTTGAGGACAGGTCTTTGAAAGGGCTTCAGTTTGAGCTGGATACCACAAAAAACATGTATCGGCATATCTCCAATATGTGGGATGTTTTAAAACGGAATCCGGATAGTGTTATTTCAAATTCATCCCGTATCGCCCTTCCATACAACTATATCGTTCCTGGCGGTCGTTTTCAGGAGATTTATTATTGGGACAGTTATTTTACCTTAGAGGGCCTATTGGTGGACGGAGAAGAAGAAGTAGCCCAAGGCATGGTGGATAACTTTGCGTTTTTGATCGATTCCTTGGGATTTGTCCCCAACGGCACCAGAAATTATTACAACACCCGCTCACAACCGCCCTATTTTGCGTTGATGGTCAAGGCCATTGCCAGAGGCAACGATGCGTTGCTTGTTGAATATTTGCCCCAAATGACCAAAGAATATGAGTATTGGATGGAAGGAGCCCAAACAATCGATAGTCTACAACCGATAAAACGTGAGGTAAACCTTGCCAGCGGCAACACCCTAAACCGATATTGGGACTCAGGAAACACACCACGACCTGAATCCTACAAAGAGGATTATATGCTGGCTCAAAACTTGGGTTCGGATTCGCTAAAACAACAATTGTATAAAAATTTGCGCTCCGCCGCAGCCTCTGGATGGGACTTTAGCAGTAGATGGTTTGGCGAAGAGGGCGGGCTTGCTTCCACGGAAACTATTTCCATACTGCCCATAGACCTAAATTGCCTGCTGTATTTTATGGAGCAAACGATTGCTGAAGCCAACGGCATCAAAGGTAACGAAGAGGCACAACAACAATTTTTGGCGCTCGCTGAGACCCGAAAAGCTATCATTGATGATTATTTCTGGAACGAAAACACTGGTTTTTATCACGATTACAACTTTATGGATCAACAAATGACGTCAAAACTCACCTTGGCTGGTGTAACGCCATTGTTTTTTGAGCTGGCAAGTCCCGATCAAGCGGAAAAGGTTAAGGACGTGATCATGAGTACCTTTTTAAAGGATGGGGGATTGGTCACCACCTTGGAGCACAGTGGGCAACAATGGGATGCCCCAAATGGATGGGCTCCTTTGCAATGGTTGGCAGTGAATGGGCTATTAAATTATGGTTATGTGGATGAAGCCAAGGAAATTATGACCCGTTGGCTTGCCCTCAACGAAAAAGTATATGCCAATACCGGCAAAATGATGGAAAAATATAATGTGGAAGATCTATCCTTGCTTTCAGGAGGAGGGGAGTACCCCACTCAGGATGGTTTTGGATGGACCAATGGTGTAGCGTTAGGGTTTCAAAAAATCCTAGAAGATTTGGAGCGACCGAACTGATCAGTCCTTATCTACGCTCATAAGTATAGGATAAGACCCCGGGTAAATCCTGATCGACCGTTTTAATGATTCTATTGCCGCTCAATTGCACTGTACCAAGAGTGGTGCTGCCTTGGAAAGCCACTTGCACACCATCACTGGCCCATGCACCAGTAGCTTGTACCGTTCCATTACAATCAACAAAATAAAGACCACCAGTTATGGGGGTTATCGAAAAGTTGGATTGTTGAAACTGATAGGTATTATCGGCGTTGATGGTTATGGTACCAGAGATGCAATCCTGCTCATCGATAAGGTTGGAGGAGGAAACGCCATCATCGTTTAGGTCTACTTCACTGCTTACGTTCACCGCTGTCAAGTCCCAAGTGCCCACCAATTCCTCTGGGGAAAAACCGGAACTGTTACCATCATCATCACTACAGGCGGTCAGTAACACCATGCTCGCCAGGCCCAAAAGGAAATACGTTGTCTTTTTCATGCGTTTTGTGCTTTTACAGGTTGAAAATAACACAATTTGAAGAATAATGCTTCCTAAAACGGGCAATTCATCGAATAGAAGGGGTTATTCACACTAAACCGAAGGGCGTATCGTTTTGCTACCAAATGTTATAACCCAATACCATGAAGAAACTTACCCTAAAATTTTTATCGATTGCTTTCGTAGCAACAGCCTTGATTGGATTTCAATCGTGTAGTGAGGACGGTATGCCCAACGAGGGGGAAGCCCTTACGCAAGAAGAACTGCAGACCATTTTGAGTACCGATGACATTGCCGGTGCAGCAGATACCGCCTTGGCCGAGCTTTTTGCGGGAGATACCGCCGCGAAACGAGCAATAGCCAAAGAAGGGGAGTGCTACAGCGCCGAATATTCCGAAACTGGATTTGTGGCCACTTTTAATAATTGTGTGCTCAACGGAACGGACAATGTGAACGGAACGGTAACCGTAACTTACGAAGTAGGGGAAGAGGCATCATCCTTTACCGCCAGTTACCAAGATTTTTATGTGGGCACCGTGAAAATTAATGGTACGAGAACTTTCGAAATTACAGGAAATGGGGAACAGAGCAGTGTTTCCTTTACCGTGGTCAGTGATATGACCGTGGAAATGGAGGACGAGTCCGTGATTTCCGAAAACGGGACCAAAACCTTTACCATTGCCTTTGGCGATAGCTTGGAAAACACCATGATTTCCATTTCCGGAAATTGGACCGTGGTTGCGGATGGGAACACCTATGCCGTTGAAACCTTGGAAGATTTGCAAGGAAGTGCCGCCTGTGAATATTTGACCTCTGGCAGCATGAACGTTTCCAAAAACGGATTGGCCGTAGTCGTGGACTTTGGCAACGGCGACTGCGACGATTTGGCAACGATTATCTATCCGAACGGGGCAACCGAGGAGATTAGCCTATAAATGAAACTTGTCGGTTCGAGTGATTTTTCGAAAGAAAAATTGTAACGAGAACTCATTTTGCAATAAGAAACTGTGTAAGTACAGGGCATGAAAAGCAAAAGCACCGCTTTGATGTCGGTGCTTTTTTGGTTACATGCAACGGAGTTTACTTATATTTAGGGAAATAAAACGGATATGGTCAAACAGCTGGTACAGGCACAACAGAAGTTTTTCGACACCCAAAAAACCAAGGATGTCGCTTTTCGGAAACACTACTTAAAAAAGCTTCACCAAGAAATATTGGAGCAGGAAGACGCCATTTGCGATGCGCTGTATGCCGATTTTAAGAAGCCTGCCTTTGAAAGTCTGGCCACGGAAACCCAATTGGCACTGGCCGAGCTCAAACATGCCATTAAAAATGTGGGCTCGTGGAGCGAGCCGGAACGGGTAGGGGGGTCATGGGTTAATTTCCCGTCCAAAGAGTGGATACAACCCGAACCCTACGGGAAGGTGCTCATCATTTCACCATGGAATTATCCGTTTTTGTTGGCCATTTCGCCGTTGATTGGTGCCTTGGCAGCGGGCAACACCGCCTTGTTGAAGCCGTCCGAGTTCAGTGTGAACACCTCCCAAATGATTTCGCAGATTATCCGTAAAGTATTCCCGCCGGAATATGTGACCGTGGTTGAGGGCGGAGTAGAAGTCTCCACCCAATTATTGGCCGAAAAATGGGAGTATATCTTTTTTACGGGAAGCACCCATGTGGGCAGAATCGTGTATAAAAGTGCTGCGGAACACCTCACGCCGGTGACCTTGGAACTCAGCGGAAAAAATCCCTGTATTGTGGATGCTACGGCCAACATATCGCTAGCTGCCAAACGCATAGCTTGGGGAAAATTCATCAATGCGGGGCAAACCTGTATTGCGCCAGACTATGTATTGGTGCATACCTCGGTAAAACAGGCCTTGGTGAATGCCTTGCAACAGCATATTACCGAATTTTACGGGACAGAATTGGAGAAATCCCCGGATTTTGCCCGTATTGCCACAGAAAAGCACTACAACGAGCTGAAAGCCATGCTGGAAGGACAAACCTGCCTGTTTGGCGGTACTTATACGGATAAGGACCGATTTATAGCGCCAACCTTGGTGGATGAGCCTGCGATGGACAGCACCATTATGGAAGGGGAGATTTTTGGCCCGATTTTACCGCTGATTTCGTACACCGAAGAGGAGGAATTGGATAGCTATATTTCCAAGTACCCAAATCCGTTGGCATTTTATGTGTTTTCCAGCGACAATAAGTTCCAAAAACGTTTGATGGGTAAATATTCCTTTGGTGGTGGAACTATAAACGACACGGTAGTGCACATTAGTAACAAGGAATTGCCATTTGGTGGCGTTGGCCAATCTGGGATTGGCGGCTACCATGGCAGACATACGTTCGATTTGTTTTCCCATAAAAAGTCCATGGTAAAACGTGCGACTTGGTTGGATGTGCCATTGCGCTACGCACCATATTCAATTTCTTTAAAGCTCGCGAAGAAAATAAAGCATATGTTTTAAGGGTTCACCGGCTGCTGTTGATTTAAAAAAAGGAATTGTTACGTTGCAGTGGAGCGGATGTTTTTGGGTTATGTGTGGAGGGTTTGAAATATTCTATTTTACATAACATAAATTATGATACAAATATTATAGTACAGTAAATTGCGTATAGCTTTGCTATTTGATATAAAATCAGTTCTGATGCTTTAGCGTCATAACGATACCGATTTTATGTCAAAGCCATTTACTTTATACATTCCTTGTTTTATTTCCAACGCTCCATATCGGCGTCAAAACAAATCGTCCAATGGATAATCACTTTTTTTCACGCGTACCAGCCACACATGCGTAGCATTGATGAGTTCCAAGAAAAAATAGATAAGTGCATCAATAAATTTACTTCAACCAAGAAAAATTCTTGAACACCAAAGGATGTCATACAGTGTTTTTACCAACAAAACAGGCCATTCTCTATATTTTCAATACAAAAAAGGATAAAAAATCGTCTTTTTATATAGTTTTTTCAAAGAAAATCCACTTTTACTAGGATTTCTGCAAAATATGGTTATCTTATTAGTTAGAACATGTTACACTAAAATACATATATGAGGCAACTAAAAATTACGAGACAGATTACCAACAGGGATTCCAAATCATTGGAAAAGTATTTTCAAGAAATTTCCAAAATTGATTTGATAACAGCGGACGAAGAAGTTGAACTGACCAAAAGAATTCGCGAAGGTGATCAAGCTGCCCTTACCAAATTAGTGAATGCCAATCTGCGTTTTGTGGTATCTACCGCAAAACAATACCAAGGTAGTGGCTTACGGCTTTCCGACTTGATCAATGAAGGAAATATTGGTTTGGTAAAAGCTGCCAAACGTTTTGATGAAACCAGGGGGTTTAAGTTTATCTCCTATGCGGTTTGGTGGATCAGACAGTCCATATTGCAAGCCATTTCGCAAAACTCCCGGCTGGTGCGGTTGCCGCTCAATAAAATTGGTGAAATCAGTAAAATAAAAAAGGTGTTTTCATCTTTGGAACAAACCCACCAAAGACCCCCTAGCGCTGCCGAAATAGCAAATGAGCTCGATATGACTTCCGCGAAGGTAAAACTGGCCATGAAAAACTCGGCCAAACACTTGTCCATGGACGCGCCTTTTGAGAAGGGTGAAACTTCCAACCTTTACCATGTCATCGCATCAAAAAATAGTACGAGCCCCGATGAAAAAATGATACAGGATTCCCTGAGTGCCGATATTGACCAAGCATTAAAAACGCTCCCAGAACGTGAGAGCGAAATCATACGTCTGCATTATGGTCTTGGGGAACGAAGCCCCAAAAGTCTAGGTGAAATCGGTGAACTCTTTGATATCACTCGAGAACGCGTGCGACAGATAAGGGAGAAAGCCATCCGAATGTTGCGAAGGCGTTCACACAACGAAATTTTACAGGCTTACTTGTAAGAGCAACAAGCACGATGTAAAAGAGGCTGTCTGAAAACGGTATAATTTGAACTTTCTCAGGTTGAGCACATTCGAAACCCATTGATTATCAATGTATCAGGTTTTCGACTACCTGCCTGCCGCAGGCGGGCGCTCGAACTGACAAATGAGCTGCTTTTTGACAGCCCTTGTTAGTGGCCTATTTTTATACCCTCTATTGGAACCCATTATCTAAGTTTTTTACCGTTCCCACAGTCAGAACAAGTTTCGATTACTACTTTAGCATTCCATATTTGAGTTAATCAGGTTCCATTCAAAACGAATTATGAATACGTTATCCTATCTCACCCTATTTTCGGGATTCTCTTTTTTGTTTTTTGGTATAGGTTGTTTTGTGTCGAAGAAGATGAAAATGGAATTTGAAAGATACGGCCTGCCCTCCTACCGAAAATTGATTGGGACACTACAACTCTTGGGTGCATTGGGGCTACTCATTGGTTTGGGGTATTCCACTACCCTACAACTCTCTGCCGCATTTGGTTTGTCAATTTTGATGTTTTTGGGTTTTTTGGTGCGACTTCAAATCAAAGATAGCTTTCTGCTAGCTACCCCTTCCCTATTTTACGCCCTTCTCAACGCTTATATCTGCTATCAACTGCTCTCCGTTTCGCGTCAACTTCTGCTATAAGAATGGAAAGGCGATGTACAGACACATCAACAAAAACAAAAAAGCCGGAAAGGATTTTTTCAATGGGTCGTTAATCTTTAAGTGCATGGCCACAGAGCCGGACAACAGGACGGCCAGACCCAATGCTGAAGGTTGACGTAATACTGGATACCAAATGGCCGCTATAAGCCCAAGGGCCAAAATAACCTTAAGGGTTCCCACAAGATAGCACATCCAAACTGGAAGCCCATATACCTCGAATTCTTCGATAATCGTGGTGGCATTTCCTCCGCGCCATTGCGTCGCCTTTTTGTTCTGTACCAACCAAACATTGAGGATGCTGATGGCAACAATACATTGTAATGCAACTGTAAAATAGTCCATGTGCTAGATTTTTAAATTATTTGATCGTATGTATGGATTACTCCAGGTAAATCTTTTCAATTTCCAAGGAGAATGTCTCATCACGCTTATTTCCAATCAAAAAGGCAACTTCGGCCATCACCTTGCCCGAATAATTCGGTTCCGCCAATCTGTAGCCTCTAAACATGGGGACAAAATCATCAAAAAATAGCTTTATCGTTTCCCAATCTCCTGAGGTTTCAAAACTGTTGATATAGGAAAAGCGTTGGTAGGCATTGCTCTTTATTCGAAACTGGTACTTTTTACCATCCCCTTTTAGTTTGATAACGACAGTGGAAAATGGCGAAACATCCTTATTGTCCAACTTATAGTGCACGGAAGAAAAACCGCCATTGTTTTCCGTTGTAACGTACCCTTGGAAAACGCCATTGCCGTCACTGTTGATGTTGATGTTTCCTTGGGATAAACCACCCATAACGCCGTCGTCCACGATAAACCATTGGTTCTTATTGTCATTTTGGCTAAAATCATAAATAAGGGATGAATGGTCTTGGGGCATGATGGTAAAAAATAATAGTAGCGCTAAAACTCTCATATTGTTTAACTAATATAACAAAATATTAAACAAAAATGGAGTTCAGCGTTTAAAGAACGGCAGTTTTAACGGGAATTTAGGGTTATCGCATTGGAATTATGTTGTCTTTAAGGGTATTTACACCTTTTTGATACTAAGCGACTTACCTAACGGAAAAGCTTGCGGGTTATTTAGGAGAGCTCCTCTGCGACCATTTGATCTTTGGAAATACCTAGGGCTTCCAAATCCTTTTGTACGGATTCCATCATCGGTGGCGGTCCACAGAGATAAAATTTGGCATCTTTGTCCGTAATATGCTCTTTGAGGAACTGGGTGTCTATCAAACCATGTGCATGCTTACTGCTCTGTTCTTCCGAAAGGATATTGATAAAGTCCTTCCCCAGCCATTTTTCAAATTCTGATTGCATAATAATATCCCTTTCGCGCTTATTGGCAAACAACAAGCGATTTCCTTCCAACTGTTGCTTTTGGGCCAAATGCCTGAAAATGGCAATAAAGGGGGTCACCCCTGCCCCACCGGCTAAAAATACCCCTGGACCTTCGTAGGAAATAGCGCCCCAAACATCCTCCAACAATAAATGATCACCTTGTTCGAGCGTTTGCAGCATATCCGTTACCCCATTGTGGTCGGGATATACCTTAATGGTAAATTGTAAAAAACCATCGTCGGGAAGTCCCGTAAAGGTAAAGGGTCGTTTTTCTTCCCGCCAACCCTCCTTGTCCAAGGCAACTTCTGTTGCCTGACCGGGCTCAAAAGTGTAGTCGGCAGGGCGTTCTGTCTGGATTTGAAGAACATCGTGGGTGATAAAACCTATTTCTTGAATCTTTACTTTATGTGGCATATATTATTTTTAGGGGTTAACAATGTTGTTTCTTAATTCAGTGATGGCTTTTCGCCATCGAACTTTTAATGCTATTTTTCCAAGGTGACCTTGAGTTCGATATCCGTATCCAAAAGTTTTGAAATGGGACATACTTCTTTGGCCTTGTGTGCTATTTGCTGAAATTGCTCAGCATCGATATTGGGGATATCCCCTTTCAAATCCAAGGCCACTTTGGTAACGGCTCCATCCTCAAAAGTTACGGTGGCATCGGTATCCAAACTGTCGGGCGTAAATCCTTCTTCGCCCAATAGAAAACTTAACTGCATGGCAAAACAGCCGGCATGAGCGGCCCCTACCAATTCTTCGGGGTTGGTGCCTTTTTCGCCATCTTCAAAACGGGTGTGGAACGAGTAGGGCGTACTATCCAATACACCACTAGCAGTGTTCAATGTTCCTTTTCCTTCTTTGCCCGAGCCTTTCCACTGTGCATGTGCTTTTCTTGTAAATTTCATGTGTTATGTTTTTAATGTTAGTATGTAGTTATGTCTTTTGACTGGAAGTTGTCAGTTCGAATGATTTTTCGAAAGAAAAATTTTTTAAAAAACTTCAATTTCAAAATCAAAGAAAGTTCTCAATACCTGCCTTCTCCGCAGGCAGGAAAAAATTCCTTCGGAATTTCACTCGAACTGACAGTTTTAACCTAGAGGGTTTTCAAATTAGGCCTCCTGCTTGATATCGGCCTTGGGATAATCTGTGTAGCCTTCTTTACCGGGAGTATAAAACGTATCCTTGTCCCAATCGGCCAGTTCTAGGTTATGTTCAAACCGCTCTACCAAGTCAGGATTGGAAATGTAGGGTTTACCATAAGCCACCAAGTCGGCATTTCCAGACTCAATTATCCTGTTTCCGGAATCTTGGTCAAATCCTCCATTGATCATTAACGTGCCATTGTACAACGGCCTAAAGTGCTTGGCAATTTCCGTTACCGCAAAAGGAATATCGGAGACATCCGTAAAGGGTTCGGATAAATGGATGTAGGCCAAGTTATAATCGTTCAATTTTTTGATGATGTATTCAAACGTAGGAATGGTATCCTCATCCATGGTCATTCCAAACACCCCATTGAGTGAAGGATTGAACCGGGCACCGATTTTTTCCTCTGGAATCAATTCTTTAATCGCGTCCAAGACTTCAAAAAAGAACCATGCTTTGTTTTCGTGGCTCCCACCGTACTCATCTGTTCTTTTATTGGAAGTACCATTAAAGAACTGATGGAACAGATAACCGTTGGAGGAATGTATTTCTACCCCATCAAATCCGGCTTCAACTGCATTTTTGGCGGCATTCTTAAAATCTTCTACCGTGGTTTTAATATCCTCCTTGGTCATTTCCTTTGGCGTGACGGTGTCCTTAAAGCCATCTGGGGTGTAGGATTGCTCGTTTGGATTCAGTGCTGAAGGGGCCAATGGCAGCTCCCCGTCATGGAAATCGGGATGTGAAATCCGTCCCACGTGCCATAACTGTATAAAGATTTTTCCACCTTTGTCATGCACCCGTTGAGTCACTTTTTTCCAGCCTTCCACTTGTGCCTTGGTATGTATTCCTGGGGTGTTGACATATCCCACAGCACGTTCGGAAACCTGCGAACCTTCGGTGATGATCAGACCTGCTGATGCACGCTGTTCGTAATAGAGTCCATGAAGTTCATCCGTGGGCTTATTTTCATCGTTGGCGGCCCTACTTCGGGTCATAGGTGCCATTACGACACGATTTTTGAGTTGGATATTCTTGTTGTAAGGAGTAAGTAACTGTTGCATATATCTAATTTGATTTATTAGAAATATACAATTCGGATGCGCCAATATGATTGACTTAAATCAATTAGGTTTTTTTTAACGCTCTCATTTTTCTTCGGGCACGGCTAAGGCTCTCTGCAGAAACGCCCAAGTAATTGGCTATTTGATAATTGGGGACACGCCCTTCAATGTTGGGGTAACTTTCACAAAATTCAACATACCGTTCTTTAACGCTTTTTCCCAAAGACGATAGAATACGTTTGCGGAGCGAGATGAACGCGCTGGTGACCAATACCCTAAAATATCGCTCGAAGATGGGGGCTTGCTGAAACAGGATTTGCAGATCATCATAATTAATGGCCAACAAGGTGGAATCTTCCAAGGCCTCAATATGTAATTTGGAGGGTACCCCATTATAAAAGGCATCAAAATCGCCGAGCCACCAATTCTCGATAGCGAATTGAACGATATTCTTATTTCCCTTTTTGTCCAAATAGTAGGCACTTAAACACCCTTTTACTACAAAGTACTCATGATTTACATGCGTATCGGGTTGTATTAAAAATTTACCTTTGGTAACTACCACTTCCCTAAGTTTTGAGGTAAACAAATTCAGGTCTTCGGGTCGTGGGTCTACCAGTTTCTTAACGTGTGCAATGAGAAGTTCATGGGTCATAAAAAAATGGAAAGCAGGGTTTGTGATTTCACTTTAAATAGCTTCGTTTTAATGCAAGAGGTCTAGCTGCGTACATTCCGCTGCACTATTCCCTTATAAAAACCATACAATGCTGCCAGGGTAGGTTATCATCATTTCGCTCCAAAATGAAGCCCGCCGCGTTCATTTCCCTGACCGCCTGTGCCTCGGTCATCTTATGTACAGCCTTAATCGGTACCGACCTGTCTTCGCCTCGGTATTCTATTAAAAATATCTTACCATCAGGCTTTAATGCCTTTTTGATGGAGGCAATCATTTCCTTTGGATAATTGAATTCATGGTAAACATCTACCATCAACACTTTGTCCACACTATTTTCCAGAAGATTCACACCTTGCTCCCCACCCTTTACCAGTTTGATATTCCGAACATCCTGTGCTTCCATATTCTCACGTATCGCTGCCAACATCTCATCCTGAATATCGACTGCGTAAATGATTCCCTTGCTTGCCATGGGTGCCATTTTAAAGACATGATAGCCCGAACCCGCCCCGATATCGGCAATGGCATCTGTGGGCTGTATGTACATATTTTTCAAGAGTGTAGCGGTGTTTTCCTCTTCCTCGCGTTCCGGTCTTTCCAGCCAGCTCATGCCTTGAAAACCCATAACATGGGCTATTTCACGCCCCATGTACCACTTTCCGATACCGTTTGGATCTCCTTTTTTATATACATAGTCTTGGGAATCGTTCTTGGTTTGCCCGTTACAGGAGCACAACAAGAACAGACCTATGACTATTGGCGCTAGGGTTGACTTAGCTCTCAACATAATTTTGATTTAATATCCTGCAGCTTGACCATCTTTTCTGGATTCTGATGCCCCGGTATACACTTGGTTTTCCAAATCAACACCAATGGCTTGATAACCACCAAACATGCCCACACCAAAGCCGATGCGATGGCCTTTTTTGCTTAATTCCCTAAGGGTTTCGGGCGCAAAACCACTTTCAAGATACAAGGTGCCGCCATTGGTCATGGTGGAGCCCGTGGGTTGCGAACTGCCACGGTGACGCATTCGTGGTGCATCCCCTGCCTCTTGTAAGTTCATGCCAAAATCAACAACGTTCACTACAATCTGCGCATGGCCCTGCGGCTGCACTGCCCCGCCCATAAGTCCAAAACTGACCCAGGGCTTACCATCTTTGGTGATAAATGCCGGAATGATGGTGTGAAATGGACGTTTGCCCGGTTCCAAGGCATTGGCATGGCTCTTATCCTGCACATTGAACATTTGTCCACGGTTTTGAAGCACAAAGCCCAATCCGTCCGGTACCATGCCTGAGGCAAATTCGGAATAAATGCTTTGTATGAAGGAAACCATGTTGCCATCTTTATCGGCCACGGTCAGATAAGTGGTGTTCCCTGTTTCTATTTCCATATCACCAGCGGGATAGCTGTCGGCCGCTTTATTGAGGTCTATGAGGTCCCTTCGTTGCGATGCGTAGTTATCGGACAATAGGGCATCCAGAGGAATCTTGTTGAATTCGGGGTCTGCGTAAAACTTGGCCCGATCTTCATAAGCCAACTTCTTGGCTTCTGTAAGTACATGTAGGTATTCGGCACTACCAAAACCCATTTTGGCAATATCAAAGCCTTCGAGAATGTTCAACATCTGCAAGGCAGCGGTACCCTGTCCGTTAGGTGGCAATTCCCAAACGTCGTACCCGCGGTAGTTTATGGAAACCGGTGTTACCCAATTGGAGGTATGACTTGCCAAATCTTCGTAGCTTAAAAATCCTCCGTGTTTTTTCATGTAACGATCAATGGTCTTGGCAATGGAACCTTTATAGAAGGCATCACGACCATTTTTGGCAATGAGTTCGTAGGTGTTGGCCAAATCCTTATTGACAAATACCTCGCCTTTTACGGGTGGCCTTCCTTTGGGCATATAGGTTTGGGCAAAGCCCGGTTGGTCCTTCACCGACTCATAGCTCGATGCCATTTCGTAGGCAATCACTTCAGATACCGGAAATCCATTGTTGCCATAGGCTATCGCGGGTTGTAGAATTTCTTCCATCGATAGTTTCCCAAATTTTTCATGCAATGTGAACCACCCATCCACACAGCCTGGCACCGATACGGGCAACGGGCCATAAAAAGGAACGTAGGTCAGCCCTTGATCCATAAAATAATCGATGGTCAAGGATTGGGGCGCCCTCCCACTTCCGTTTAAGCCATATAGTTTCCCTTCCTCGGCGGACCAAACTATGGCAAACACATCTCCCCCAATACCACAACTTGCGGGTTCCACAAGTCCGAGCACAGCATTGGCCGCTATGGCCGCATCTACGGCACTGCCTCCCTTTTTTAAAATATCCAAAGCAGCTTGGGTGGCCAACGGTTGACTTGTGGCTGCCATGCCGTTTTGTGCCAAAATTTCAGAGCGTGTAGTAAAGGTTTCGCCGGTCAATCGGTCTTGGGCATGCAGCAAGTTCCCAAAAACAATTAGGGCAATCAAGGTAGATAAAATTTTCATTTTCACTTTTTTGGATGCCGTCATTTGGTGGGTCAAAATCATCCAAAAGACCGCATTAGGTTGATTACTGGTTTACATCCCTAAAGATAAGGATTGTATGTCCAATCCATTTAGAAATTAAAGGTTTAGCCATAATTTGGAAGTGATAAGATTATCTGCCATCGATCAGTAACTACCAAGGGACTGACTATTGCGTGCAATGAACTATGTAAAACTCATATAGTTCGGGAACGCTTTGGATGGTAGGTTGATCTGCATAAAGTTCCTCTGCAATCTCGGGGCAATCTGAAAAGTAAGCGGCGAGGGCCTTCTTCTTAAATCCAAGAATACCCTGGGTTACCCGGACCAAAGTAGTGCTTCCCGGTTTGTAAAAAAATGGAATGAAATCCAAATAGGAATTATCGTCATGCACAAAAAATTGTTCCAAATACATCAAATTCTTTGATTTACGTACAACCTTTAAAAAGGTTCGTGATGCCGATGCATTGGTATAATATCTAAATTTAAAAAAGTTGCTTTCTTCCTTAAATGGCATGGATATGAAATGTTCACCTTGAAGACCGTATCCCAATATGTCGTCGGGGCTGTACCTAAAGGTTCTCCCCTTCCCCTCCTTTTTAAACCTGACCTTGTTGTACAATGAAACAAACGGTTCTGGCGAACGGTCTTTAAGGAGACCTTGTATGGTATCGCCGGTCAATTCGATAATATAACCTTGTTGAAATGTTCTTTTCTGGGCAAGTAAGGGATGTAGACCAAAAATAGCAGCAGTATAAGCAAGTAGGGATTTCTTTTCATATCATTTTTTTGATATCCATCCTAAAGTACCACATTTTATAACATGTGACCGGAAAAACTTTTTTTGAAAGACTACGGATCACTTCAGCAAAATAAAAAAAGCCCCGTCATGCAGACGAGGCTTTTTATATGCTAATTGAAATTCTTGCTTACAGAATCTCTACCACTTCAAGGTCAAACACCAAATCGTGTCCGGCCAAAGGATGGTTGGCATCCAAAATGATGTCGTTTTCCTCCACTTTGGCTACCCTAAATTGTTGTTGCTGTCCCTCAGCGTTGGAACCTACCAAGCCCATGCCCACTTCGGGCTTTAGGTCTTCTGGCAGTTGGGTTTTAGATATTTTCTGGAAAAGGGATTCGTTCACTTCGCCGTACGCATCTTTTTTATCGATAGTAATGGTCTTTTTTTCGTTCACGGCCATGTCGATAAGCCCTTTTTCAAATCCAGGTATAAGCTGACCCTGCCCCAAGGCCACTTCCATAGGCTCACGCTCCAACGAACTGTCAAAAACCTGACCGTTGGTCAATTTACCCGTGTAGTGCACTTTTACAGTGTCATTCTCTTTTACTGTACTCATAATTTTTGTTTATAGTTTTAAAATCAAAACGTTGCAAATATACAGGGTATAAAATGGTTTAACGAAAGACTGGTGCATTGGTTTTCCAAAAAGGAGGTTAAAATTGGCGTTTACCCCTCTTTTACCATCATTTTGACCGAAGGTTTATCGACTTGCTTTCCTTTTAGTCCGAATAACGGTCTTAGGAACCACAGTCTTCGAATCAAGAATTCATACAGTAAGTAGCACCCTGCAAAAGTGAACACTGTTATGGCTACAAACTGCAATGCCGGATGAATATGCAAGGGCAAGATCAGCCAAGCGCCACCATACATGACAAACATGTGAATGATATACACAGGATAGGCTGCTTGGCTCAAATAGCCTAATATAGCGCTGGGCCTATTCAAGTATCGGTACCCGAGTCCAAACGCTCCAAAAATCCAACAGTTGGACTCCAATGCCATAAGATACCCTGGGGCCTCCAATTGAAACTCCACATATCTCAATAGGTATAATGCCATGGCCAAAGCGATATAGGCCCATTTCCATTTTTTAACGGTTTCCCAAAAATGGTATCCGCTGTAAACGAACAAATAACCAAAAAAGAAGGCCAAAGCTCCAAGCGCAAATCCATGCCAAGTTTCCGCATACAGGGAATAAATCTGTGGTTTGACCCAAATGGCTTCGAGCATAAAAAAGAGGGAAATCAATAAAGGTCCACCTGGATTGGACATCATTCGGTCCAAAATTCGGTGGAATTTCCCTCCTGTGTTACGTTTCAGCAAGTAAAAAACAGGTAAAAACATCAGCACGTAGACAAAAATATTGCCCAAAAACCATAGGTGGCCCATATGGGGATAATATCCCAAAGGCAGTTTGTAGAATTTCTGGAAGAGGAACATATGCAAGGGAGCAATCGCTACAATTCCAAATAGCAAAGGCAACAAAATCCTTCTCGTCCGCTCTCCTATCAGCTGTTTCCAGTTTCGTTTTCGCATGGCAAAATAGAGCCCCATGCCCGATACAAAGAAAAGGATTGGGATACGCCAAACGTTGAGCATCGTCATCGGGGTCCACAGTCCCTCCAGAGGTTGATCGCTACGCACAAAGCCTACAAACATGGCCCACGGCTGAAAAATAATGGCAATATGGTATATGAGCAGTAGCGAAATGGTAATCACCCGCAACCAGTCAATATCGTATCTACGTGCTGTTTTCATGACTTATCGTTTTTTGATGGTTTATTGTAACATTACCGCAATGGTGGGACGGGTAGCTTCTACCTCTTCCAAGTCCAATTGAAGGCCAATGGGTCCCAATTGTTGCTGCATCATTTCATAGATGGGCTTTACCTCCGCAAAGGAACCGACAATAGTTTCTCGTGGGGTGGCTCCATAATTGTTCTTTAAAGTCTTGTCGGCACCTGCATCCAACAACATTTGGACCGCTTCCACTTTACAAAAGAAGGCAGCCACATGCAGTGCAGTGGAACCATCGTTATTTTTAATGGATAAATCGGCTCCGGCATCGATCAAATTTTGGGCGATATCCTTTTTGTCAAAAGTGATTGCCGTAATCAATGGTGTTGACCCGCTAAGTGGATCTTTTTCATTGATGTCGGTTCCTGCCTCGATATGCTGTCTCACCGCTTCCAGATTTCCTGTGACCACAGCGGCCGATAATGGCATTTCTGGAGCTTTTACTTCGGTCTTGGCACTAGTTTTCTGCTCGGATTTGGATTTTTGCTGTCCACAGGCAGATAAACTTATCGATACAATAAGTAGTGCATACATTACATGTTTCATTGAATTGTTTTTAAAGTTTTTCATGACTTTTCGTTTTAATTGTTGAATAATAAATTTTACACTACAAAGATTCCCCAAAGCCTGATGCAGCACCAATCACCTATGCTGCGATATATATAACCCCCTGCACTGTCCATAAAAATTATGGCGCACGGATATAAATTATGCGGCAAAAGCTGCATTTTTACCATGGGATAGAATCGTTTATCTTTGTTTGTAATGGTACAGCTATCAACCTATAAACCAATATGCTAGATAAACCCAAAGGGCAGAAATTTACCGATGAGGCCAAGGCCATCATTCTCGAACATTTGAGCGATGAGCACTTTGGTGTTTCGGAATTGGCCAAAGCCATGCACATGAGCCGTTCGAGCCTACTGCGCAAGTGTAAAAAGCAGACCCAGTTATCGGCCAGCCAGTTTATTCGCCAGGTCAGACTGGAAGAGGCGATGGAATTGCTCCAAGAAACCGACCTAACCGTTTCGGAGGTTTCCTATCAGGTAGGTTTTGGAAGCGCCTCCTATTTTATCAAGTGTTTTCGTGAGCATTACGGTCATCCTCCGGGTGAAGTTGGCAAGCCAGGATTTCAGGACGAAAAGGTTGAAATAGGCGCTCCCCCTTTTTTAAAAAGATACCGGTGGGCTCTCCTCGCCATCGTACTTTTGATGGGCGGCGGTCTTATTTGGTTACTACTTCCCTCCTCTCCTGCACAAAAAACGACGAAAACTGCGTTTCTGGAAAAATCCATTGCCGTACTTCCCTTTAAAAACGAGAGCAGTGATTCCACCAACCTTTATTTTGTGAATGGTTTGATGGAAGCCTCTTTGGGCAATCTTCAAAAAATCGAGGATTTACGGGTAATTAGCCGTACTTCCGTGGAAAAATACCGGAACACCAATCAGAACATTGGGGAAATAGCGTCGGAGCTCAATGTAAACTATATTGTGGAAGGTAGTGGGCAGAAGGTAGGCGACCAAGTCATGCTCAATATCCAATTGATTGATGCGGTGACCGATACGCAGGTTTGGGGCGAACAATACACCCATCAGTTGGTAGATATTTTCGCGCTTCAAAATGAAGTGGCCAAAAAAATAGCGGATGCCATCAAAGCACAGGTAACACCTTCGGAATTGGAGCAAATTGACAAAAAGCCCACCGAAAACCTTGTTGCGTACGATTACTACCTAAAGGCCCAGGAACCCTTTAATAAAGAGACCGTAGAAGGTCTTCTGGAGGCCATTCCCCTATTTGAAAAAGCTGTGGAAGAAGATCCTGAATTTGCCTTGGCATATGCAGATTTGGCCATAGCCTATTATTATCTCGATCTCTACAAAAAGGAAAAACGATATACTGAAACCATCAACAACTATGCGGACAAGGCCCTACTGCATGACTCCAAACTGACTGAAAGTTTAATTGCAAAAGCCTTGTATTATATGCACATTGGGGATTATCGATTGGCCGTGCCCCATTTGGAAAAGGCTTTGGAATACAACCCCAATTCTTCGGGAGTGGTAAATATATTATCCTCCATTTACTCCAATGCCCTCCCCAATACCGGAAAATATTTGGAATATGCCCTAAAGGGCATTCAGTTGGATGTGTCGGAAAATCATATTACGCAAAGCTATACCTATCTCCACCTTAGCAATGCACTTGCTCAATCCGGGTTTACGGATGAAGCCTTGTTATATATCGACAAGTCACTCGAAATCAATCCCGATAATTATTACGCTCCCTATTTAAAAGCTTATATCCGATATGCCAAGAACAAGGACATCAAACAGACACTGAATACTTTAAAACGTGAATTGAGGAAGGACACGACACGACTTGATATTTTGCAAGAAGTAGCCAAATTGCACTATTTTCAAAAAGAGTTTGACAGTGCCTATCACTATTATAAAGCCTTCAATGACATTAGGAAAGCACAAGGATTGGCAATATATCCGCAAGAGGACATCAAAATAGGCTACACTTACGAAAAAATGGGATATCAGGAGGAAGCGGACCAGCTTTTTGCATCTTACGCCGACTATTGTGAAAATGATCAGTCCATCTATCAACCCGCGAGCATGGCGGTACTATATGCCTATGAAGGTAAATTGGATGAAGCCATTGCGCAATTGGAAGTTTTTGCGGCCAAAGACCACTTTCAGTATTGGATAGTGCTCTTTATGGGATTAGATCCCGTATTCCAAAAACTTGAGGCGCATCCCAAATATGAAGCGGTGATGCAAAAAATAGAAGACCGTTTTTGGGAAAACCATGGGCGTTTGGAGAAAACCTTGCAAGAGAAAAGCCTTCTTTAACCATAGATTGCCCAATTCTGGTATTCCCATGTCATCCACCCAATGATGACCTAGGTCATAAAAGAAGAGGTTGCAATGCCTTAATTTTAAGGTTATTATTTCAAAAACTCAATCTCATGACCGCAGCAGAAAGAACAAAAGGCAACGCATTCTATTGGATTTTGATACTCTTGGCCCTCGTCGTAGGAATTATTTTTTACGGGGGCTTTGTTGATGATTTTAGTCTCAAGTTTTTATTATTTTTTTCAGGGGTTCCATTTTTATTGTTTGTGTCTGGGGCATTTGGTTTGTTATGGCCGAAACTAAAACCGTCCGGCGAGGAAAGCTATATCATCCACTCCTTGGTCTTGGGCCTTTTGTTTTTCATCCTGTTCCTGCTCCACGTGTGGGTGATATTGCCAATTATCTGTCCAGAGTTTAGGGAGTGCTTGGCCATGTAAGCCTTTGTTTTTTGAAGAAAAGTTGACCAACGTAAAAAGGCCTGCTCATTTTCTGAAGCAAGCCTTTTTTTATATCAAAACATATTACAATCTATCTTTTGTTGACCTCTACCAGTTTGTCATCACTCCATTCACCGCCGGCCACAATTTCGCCATCAGCATCGTAGAATTTCCCGGTACCGCTGCGCTTGTCGTCTTTCCACTGCCCCGTGTATTTTTCGCCATTCGGCCAAAAATAGGTGCCATAACCACTACGCTTGTCGTTTTCGTAACTGCCAACATAGTATTCGCCATCAGGCCAATAAAAGGTGCCTTCACCGTGGCGCTGATTGTCTTGCCACTCTCCCTCGTATCGGCTTCCCGTTTCCAACAAGGCTACCCCAAAACCATGGGCTTTTCCGTTTTTTACCTGACCGATGTAATGCAACTGGTTTCCCTTTTGACTCTTAAAGGTCAAATACTCCCCATAGGATTTTTGCTGAAGTTGTTTTTTGAGTCGAACCAATTGTACCTTCGCTTTTTCCAAAGAAAAATTAAGGGAATCATATTTTCTGATAGCCGTCTCTCCCGACCAGCGGGAAACGGGCAAAGTATCTTCTTTTTTCAGTTCATTGCCCAAAGCTGTTTTAAAGCTGGTATCCGAGCTACGTAGTTTTTCCGCCAAAGCAATACGCAACGGAATCACCATGTTGTTTTCCTTACCTGAAGCCTGTAGGTTGGATTGATAGGATGCAATGGCCCCATCATAATCGCCTTCCAACAAAAGTGAATCAATTTTGGCCAATTGCTCGTGCGACTCCAGCTTTTTGGTCAATGTTTGATTTTCCTCTTTTGTAAGGGCAAGCTCTTTTTTCAAGGTAAGGGATTTGGCGACGAAGAAAACTGTTCCACCCGCAAAGGCTGCCAATAGTACGAAGAATGTGTATTTTTTGAATTTCATTTTCAATCACATGGTTCGTTAATAGGTACGTATCAATCGGTTAAATGGACGTCGGGCAACTTATTTTTTACCCTTCTAAAGTCGGGGGAAAAATACATATGGAAGCGCAATGTCCAACCCTGCTGGTAAAATCCACCATTAAGCCTTTCCTGACCTTGGGAGTACATCACCCCGGCAGCAAAGGTCAACCTGGGAGTAACAATGTAACCAACGGTAGTGGTCAATCGCAGATCCTCCATAGGGCTTGCCACCACTTCCTTTCCACTCTGCATAATCAATTCGGCCTCCGGCGAAACGTACCATGTTTTGGGCTGCAACTTGGTATCGTTGAGCGGAATTTTAGCCCGGAACATATACCGCCAGCGGTTTCTGAAAATATACTCGCTATTCTCGGCAAAGCCCTGGGTCCAACGGTGCTCTATTCGAATGCGGTGATAGAGCATGGCCGAATAAAAAGGCATCGCAAACTGGTATTGGTGCCAAATCCGCCATTCGGGAACCACATTTCGGTCTTCCGAATCCTCGTCCGTGTTAAAATTGATGCGCACTACCCCACCCAATCGAACATCGGTCTTCTTGTTGAAGATATAGCCGATGGCGTGCCTATTGTAGATTTGACCAACTTGTCCAAAAAACGAGGTGTTTTTGGTTTCCTCAAGCCTTAAATGCGTCTGTGCGTCCCAAAAGAAACGTTTTCCTATTCTAATGTTACCGTAGGTATTGAACCAAACCTTGGTCTTTGCCTGCTTGTACTGGGAGGTTTCCGGTAACACCTGTGGTTCTTCTTGTTGGGCGTGGCCAACAGGACCTACCAAAAACAATACCACCACTACCCCCAAGAGGCTCTTTCCGACTACTGCCATGCCTATTGGTTTTTAGGGGTTGATGTTACCTGTAAAAGTCGCAGTACCTCCAGTGGCCGCTTTTCCCTTCGCAGTTTACGTTCCAATTTTCGGGTGTCCTTGTTCCGTAGGCCAAAAATGGTTTTATGGGACTGTATGATCTGTTCATTCAATTCCTTTACGTTCCGGCATTCCAAGGAATCTGTAGCCTTCAAAAAATAGGGTATCAGAACTTCCTCGTAGCTTTCCGTAATTCGTTTTTTTACCTGTTCCGCCATCACATTGGCCATAAAAGGGTTCCAAACGGCATTGGTATATTCCTTTTTGATCGCTTCCTGCTGCTGTGGTATGTTTTTCAGGGTTTGGGCCAGGTCGGTCAATGCCATCAAACAGGTTTTGACGCTATTGCCATACGCCAATTTTTCGTCGGGATTCTTCATATCGGCATAGGTGGTCAAAGAGCTGTCCGCTACCTTTTGAAGATTGTCCAACGCATTTCTATAATCCATAGTAAATCCTGAAACAGAATCCACCTCACGCTCCAGTAGATTGTTGAGCTGTATGAGTTCCTCTTCGAGACCATTGAGCATTTGCAATTGCTCCTCATTGGTCAACCTCGATGCCAAAGACCCCTTGATGTACTCCAAGCTCATTCGGGCATAGGTGGCCAAAGCGGCCACGGAAAGTAAATCGTTGCCTTCGTAGCCAAACTCTTCCGAGCTGGGCAGGCTAAAGCTTCGCATTTCCCCGGATTCGTTGGCTGCTACCGTAATTTCCGTATTCGGTTTTCCGTTGGGCCATAACCGTTCAAACATGACCGGAATTTCCTGGTAAGCCACAATATCATTTTCCTGATAGCTGACCAATGCTTGTAAGGGCTCCAGAAAATCCGTGCTTATTTTTTGAGCCACATTATAGTAGAAAAAAGCCTCTGGGTCGGTGCGCTTCACAATATTCAAATGGCTGTTCTGCAAAATGGTACGGCTGAGTCCAGCAGCCAATTTGTAATCCGAGCTAATTTGTTCCAAAGTCTTTTGCTGAAGGGAATCCAGCGGATAAAAAGGGACTTTTACTTGGGCGTCCATTTGGAAACCATGGGACCCCAACCCCTCTAAAACTGAATTGATTTTTTGATAGTAGTCCAGATTTTGGTCCAATAGTTCAGAAATACCGCTTTTAGCCTGTTGCTCTTGCAATACAGCCTCAAGAAGAGCGATAAAACCTTTGTTTAAAGGAATGGTTCTGTAGTTGGGTGCGCTGGTGTCAAATACTTGGATTTCCTTGGAAGCTTGGTCAGTGGTCAAACGAATGTTGACAAGCAGCCCGTCATCAAAAAACCAATCTTCCATATCCTCCACGCGCTCCGTGCCGTAGTAAGACCATTCATCGTGAGCCAAACCATTCCGTAAAAACCTACCCACAAGTACGCTGCTGTCATTTTCTATCTGAAAATTTCGTTGGGGAACGCCCTTATCAAAATCGATACTGCTCTTAAAAGGAATCTTTGCTATCTCGGAGTCCTTGATCTGGTTGATGGTATAGGACCAGTTGCCGTCGGGCTTTCCATCCACCAGCAGCCCTTCTCCCTTTTCTTGGGTACCGCTCACCAAAACACGGTATTCGTAGCCCACTACTTGACTTTGACTGTTGGTCTGGTATTCGCCAAATTCAAACTGCCAAGGGCCATTGGCCCTACCTTGGTCAAAGGCACCGGAAATGCGAAAGGAAGTGTCCTCATTTTCTACCAAGGTTTCCAAGTTGGATTGTTCCCATAAAAAATCACCATTAAAAATGGTGTCCAAATCTGAAATCGTGTATTGATAAACTGCTTGTCCGGAGTAGTTGCCCATCTGAAGTGGGCCCTCAAAGGTTTTTGGTTGCTGCCCAAAGCATAGGAGCGAAAAACCAAAACATAAAGAAACCGAAAAAAGCCATTGTTTACAAGGCTGGATCATGAAGGTTGATATTTGCCATTATTTACGAACCAATCAACCTCTACGGACTTCAAAATTCCTTGTTTTATGAAATTCATGCCTATACGGGACTTTGATTTAGAAATTTTTAATAGTGAGACAAATCAATTTACGATGTGATAACGATGTATACCGGAAACACTGTAAACCCTCATCTAAAAAAACAATATCCCTATACCATTTTTTCATACCTTGTTAGCTATTATCACGCATAAACTGACTATATGAAACGTAACTATTGCCTCTGGGCCATGGCCCTGTTTATGGGGCTCTCTCCCACATTTGCACAAAACGGGGAAAAAGAGACCGACACTACCAAAAAAGCGACCAAGGAGCTGCCCTTGGAACCCGAACGTACCGTCACCTTCACTACAAAGGAAGGGACTTGGCTATCACTTGACGTGAGCCCCGATGGAAAGACCATTATATTTGATATGATGGGCGACCTCTACACCCTTCCTATTCAAGGTGGCAAAGCAACCCGCATTACCGAAGGAATGGCATATGATGTTCATCCGAGGTTCAGTCCCGATGGAAAATCCATCGTTTTTATCTCCGATAAAAGTGGTTCGGACAACATTTGGACCATGGAATTGGATTCCAAAGAAACCAAGCAGATTACGAAAGACGACAATCAGAACTTCTTTTCGGCCGATTGGAGTCCCGATGGTGAATATATCGTCGGTGCCCGTGGTCGAAGGAACATCAAACTCCACATGTACCATAAAGATGGTGGCGGTGGCGCCCAGTTGATCGATGAGCCTGAAAACCTAAAGACCATAGATCCCGAATTCGCACCCGACGGAAAATTGATTTATTTCTCCCGAAGAATGCGTGCCTGGAACTACAACGCCCAGCTGCCACAATACCAATTGGGTACCTACGACATGGAAGACGGCGATTTGGCGACCATTACCTCCCGCTACGGCTCCGCGTTTACCCCCACCCTATCGCCCAACGGTAAATATTTGGTGTACGGTAGCCGTTTTGAAACCGAAACCGGATTGGTGCTACGTAATCTGGAAAACGGGGACGAACGTTGGTTGGCTTACCCCGTACAGCGTGATGAGCAGGAATCCATTGCTCCCTTAGGCGTATTGCCAGCAATGGCTTTTACACCCGATAGCAAGAATCTGGTGACCAGTTACGGTGGAAAAATTTACAGTGTCGATATCGCTTCCAATTCCGCTTCCGAGATTCCTTTTGAAGTGGATGTGAACTTGGAAATGGGACCACAGCTCAAGTTTAAATATCCAATCAAAGATACACCAGAAGCCTTGGTCACCCAAATCCGTGATGGTGTGCCCTCGCCCGATGGCAGTCAGTTGGCCTTTACGGCCCTGAACAGGCTCTACGTAATGGATTTGCCCAATGGAACCCCAAAAAGGCTTACTAAAAACGACTTTACCGAAGCGCAACCTGCTTGGTCACCCGATGGCAAAAATATCGTGTTTGCCACGTGGGAGACGAATGGCGGACATTTGTACAAAGTGAGCGCCAATGGCCGCGGTGGTATTCAAAAACTGACGGATGAAGCTGCCATTTACAGCAATCCTGCTTGGTCGTACAACAGCAACAGGATTGTTTTCCTCAAAGGTTCGGCACAGGTGTACCGTGATGCCATCGGTCCAAGGGCCAGTGGTGCGGAAGAGGATTTGGCCTGGATTCCGGCCGAGGGTGGAAAAATCACCATCATCGACAAGGCGGAAGGACGCTCCAACCCACACTTTACCAAGGTAGATGACCGGATTTACCTGAGCAAGGATAAATCTTTGTTGTCCATTCGTTGGGATGGTACCGATCAAAAAGAGCATTTGAAATTGAGTGGCATCACCACCTTTGGTTCTTCTTCCTTTGGCTTCCATGATCACAATGGAGGTCACAATATCCTGCCTGGTTCAGAACAGTATCAAGCGCCTGAGGATAAATCGTCGGCGCCATCAGAAATTGAAATATCACCCGATGGCACTACCGCCTTGGCAAAAATCAACAATGATATTTATACGGTAATCGTCCCAAAATTTGGACAGACCCCAAAAATATCGGTGGCGGATGCGGACAAAGCGGCCTTCCCTGCCAAAAAACTGACCGTAATGGGTGGTGAATTCCCTGCTTGGCGAAGCGATAGCAAAAATGTACACTGGTCGCTCGGAGCCAGTCATTTTATCTATAACCTTCCTGCTGCAAAAGCCTATGCCGACAGTGTTGCTTTGGCCAAAAAAGAAGCGGAAGAGCTGAAGGACAAGCAAAAGGAGGAAGACAAGGATAAAGACGAGGATAAAAAGGACAAGGAAGAGGAAAAGGTCTTTGAAGCGGATGAAATCAAGGTAAAGGTTAACTATGCCAAAGATATTCCCGAAGGCAGTGTATTGCTCAAAGGGGCTAGGATCATTACCATGAAAGGTGATGAGGTCATCGAGAATGGCGATATTCTCATCGTGAACAACCGCATCAAAGGCGTTGGACCCTCAGGCAGTTTGGAAATGCCCAAAGGCACCGTGGAAATCGATGCCAGCGGCAAGACCATCACCCCTGGCTTTGTGGATACCCATGCCCATATGTGGCCCAACTGGGGCATCCATAAAAATCAGATTTGGATCTATTCCGCTAACTTGGCCTATGGCGTCACCACTACGCGCGACCCACAAACGGCAACCACCGACGTGCTCACCTATGCCGATATGGTAGATGCCGGTATGATGCACGGCCCCCGTGTGTATAGCACCGGGCCCGGTGTTGGCTACTGGTCGTACAAACTCAAATCGTTGGAGCACGCTAAAGATGTGCTAAAGCAATACAGCGAGTATTACAACACCAAGAGCATCAAAATGTACCTGGTGGGTAATCGCCAAATGCGCCAATGGGTGATCATGGCGGCCAAAGAATTGAAATTGATGCCCACCACCGAAGGTGGATTGGACTTTAAACTTAACATGACCCAGTTATTGGACGGCTATCCGGGGCACGAGCATTCTTTCCCCATATATCCCATATATAAGGATGTGGTGCAATCTGTTGCCGAGTCCAAAATGGCGGTGACCCCTACCCTTTTGGTGTCTTACGGCGGACCATGGGCGGAGAACTACTACTATGCCACGGAGGATGTGTACCACGACAAAAAACTGCAATATTTCACGCCTTACGAAGAGTTGGCGCAGAAATCGCGCAGAAGGGCTGCCTGGTTTATGCCCGAAGAGCACGTGTTCCAAAAGCACGCCGAGTTTATGAAGGATTTGGTAGAGGCCGATGGCATTGGTGGCGTGGGAAGCCATGGACAGTTGCAAGGACTGGGTTACCATTGGGAACTGTGGTCGGTGGCTAGTGGAGGTATGAAGAATATCGACGCCTTAAAAACCGCCACGATTTTGGGTGCCGAAGCCCTTGGTTTGGACGGAGATTTGGGCAGTATTGAGGAAGGTAAATTGGCCGATATCCTGATCATGGACGAAAATCCGTTGGAAGACATCCGCAACACCAATACCCTTACCCATGTGATCAAAAATGGAAAGGTATACGATGCCGAAACCTTGAACGAGGTAGCTCCTGTGGAAAAAGCAGCGGCTCCATTCTCTTGGCAGACCAAAAAACCAGAAGGCGTGCCTGGGATGAAGAAGTAATCACTGGCGAATGCCTACCCAAAACCAAAACCGCCCTTTGCGAACCAGTTGCAAAGGGCGGTTTTTATTTGAAGAATGGCTTGTCCAGCAAGTTGATTTGGTCTTGTAAAGCCAACTACTCCTTCAATGATTTCATATCGATGACAAAACGATATTTGACATCGCTTTTGAGCATGCGTTCGTAGGCAGTGTTGATGTCTTGGATGTTGATCACTTCCACATCCGAGGTAATGTTGTGCTCGCCACAGAAATCCAACAATTCTTGGGTTTCGGCAATGCCACCGATCAAGGAACCTGCCACGCTTTTTCGGCCCATGATCATGGGGACGGTGACCAGCATGGGATCCAATGGTCCCAAATAGCCCACTACGACCAAGGTTCCGTTGGTAGCCAAGGTGGCCACGTAAGGGTTAAGATCATGCTCGTAGGGTACGGTGTCGATGATCACATCGAACTGGCCTGCGGCCTGTTCCATTTGGGCTTCATCCGTGGAAATGACCACATGGTCCGCGCCCAATGCCTTGGCATCGTCCATTTTATTGGTAGATCGCGAAAACAAGGTCACTTCGGCACCCAAGGCCGAAGCCAATTTCAATGCCATGTGTCCCAAACCGCCCAAACCGACTACGGCCACTTTGCTGCCTTTGCCCACTTTCCAGTGGCGCAACGGGGACCAGGTGGTGATGCCCGCACAGAGTACGGGGGCGATACCCGCTAGGTCCAGATTTTTGGGAACGCGGAGCACAAAGTCCTCGTCCACTACAATTTTTTCGGAATAGCCTCCATGGGTGGGGCTGTTCAAATGCTTGTCGAAGCCCCCGTAGGTGCCCACCCACTCGGGGCAGTACTGTTCTTCATCGTTTTTGCAACTTTGGCAGCTGCGGCACGAATCCACCAAACAGCCCACGGCGACAATATCGCCCACTTGGTGCTTGGAAACCTTGGAACCCACTTGGGTGACCTTGCCTACGATCTCGTGGCCGGGAACCACTGGGTATTGGGTCATGCCCCAATCGTTGCGGGCAAAATGAAGATCGGAATGGCAGACCCCGCAGTAGAGGATATCAATTTCAATGTCCTTTTCGAGGACCGTTCTTCGGTCGATCTGCATTTGTTTTAAGTCGGCTTCGGCAGACTGGGTGCCAAAGGCCTTAACGGCTATAGTGTCCATACGTGTGTTTTTAGTTGTGGTTTTTTTTAAATGTACGAAACTTTGGGGCAGCGCGCACTGCTTTTTTTGGGAAACCATGGGCAGGCACATCGTTTTCTTTTGTGGCGCCATTTGCATTATTGGCGTGCTTCGCCTAAATTTCCCATCCCAACACATAACTTACCTACCATGAACGTACGGCTTACCAAAGAACAAAAGATCAAGGTGCTCAACTCCGCGGACATATATGCGATCATGCAGCAGGTTTTGTTGCGCGAAAACAAGATTCGCCGCAACCAGGAGCACTTTTGGGTGGTGGGGCTCAACCAGAACAACAAGATCTTGTTTGTGGAGCTCATTGGCCTTGGCGCCAGTAACCGGGTGAATGCCGACCCGCCGGATGTGTTCCGGATGGCGATCTACAAACTGGCCAGCAAGCTGATCTTGGTGCACAACCACCCCAGCGGCTCCCACGAAGTGACCGATGCCGACCTTAACTTTACCGACCACATGCTAAAAGTGGGCAAACTGATTCATGTGGAAGTGCTGGACCATTTGGTGATCACCGAAACCAGTTATACCAGTTTTGAGGACCGTGGGATCATGAACCAATTGCGCAAAAGCGGCTTTTTTGAGATTACTGGACCCGAAAAAAAGGAATTGGAGGAGTTTAAAATAGAAACAGAGAAGAAGCGGGCGGAAAAGGAGAAGGCATTGGATATTGCCAAAAAAATGAAAGAGGATGGTATAGATTTGGACACCATTAAAAAGTATACGGGGTTGAGTAAGAAGGAGATTGGGGGAATTTGAGAATTTAAAAAAAGAAACTAGTGGCTAACGCACCTTGGTGTGTACTCAATTAAGAGCTCATTCCATCGATTTAATTCCGAACGCCTTCAAAAATAAATTCGATAGGGGTATTGTACGGTGCACCACTAGTCTCTAAAATAATCAACCAGAATATGGTGGATTATATTCTTTTTTCTTTAAAACATATTCTAAATTAATATCATCTGTATTCCAATCAATAAACCAATAGTATTTAGAAACATAGTTTCTTATTCTTCCAATCATTTGGGTTGATGGAGCAGATTTATAATAAGAAGAATAGAAAATTTTGATTAGCTCATTTTTATCATTTATTTCTATGTAAGGACATGCGATAAAGTCGAAAAAAAGAAGTACCTGCTCACTTTTACCATCTATCTCTGTAATATTTTCGGTCTTATTTAAGGAAGCAGAAACAAGTTGTTTTTTAAAATTATTGCATTTGGAATCATCTTCAATAAAATAGAGTAATATAATTATTTGAAAATAGTCTAAATCCTCAAGCTTTTGATATTGATTGAAAATTTCCTCAATGAACTTTGTCTTAGGGATTGGATAAATCTTATTCAAATTCACCAATGCCACTAATAAGTTTAAGGCTTCCAAATGAGTTTTAGAATCACGATTTAAAATATTTAATGTGTCTCGGATACCATCAAAAACTTTCTTGGAAATTAGGCGAGAGTCTTCACTTTCAATCTTACTAGACTTCAAGAACCGATTAATTAGAACTACAATTTGGGTAAAAAGTACAGTCACCCTAGGTCTGCAATCCATTGAAATCAAAAAGAAAAGTATATCCAACGTAATTAACAAAGGATTCACCAAACCAGTTAAATAACCTGAATCCTGTTTTAAAATAAAATCGTTATCTAAAACCTGGACCAATCTATTTCTCAAAATTGAAATCGTAATTCCAGTTACATCTTCATAATCGACATTATTTTTTTTAATAATACTTTTGACATCCCTGATTATTCTATTTGATAAGTTAAAAGGCTTATTGAGCCTAATAAATTTAATTTTCTTCTGAGGTTTTCCTTCCTCATCTTCTTCCTGATATTCTTCAATAAATGAACCAAAAAAATCATCTAAAAGCCTTTCCAATTCAATTCTAGCAATAGTAATTCCTGTGATGAAAGGCACATCTATTTCTTCGGTTTTAGAATCATTTACGGATAATTTGTAATATTCAAGTTCTTTGATAAATTCCTTTTTAATCAAATTCGCCTTTTCAAAATCATTTGTAAAAACAAAGTAATCATCCACATATCTTTTTACTGTATAATCCTTATCAATTCTTAAATTATGATCTTGCTTAATGGTCTTAATTACATTCTGTTCAATTCTTTGAAGAATTATCTCGGCAAAAATCCTTGATGTTTCAGGTCCAATTATAATTCCATTTGTTTCATTATAATTTGCCAATTGCATAAGTTTATCAAACTTATTTTCAAAAGAACTTGTTCCAGTATTCTTTTTCGCAAATTCTTTGCCTTTTACTGCCCATGCAATTGAATGAGTATAAATACTTGGGAAGCATTTTGAAACATCAAACCTTAGAAGTTTTTTAAACTTTTTTTCCAGCCTATGGAATTTATATGAATCGTAGAACTTATATAAAAAATCATAGTCTTTATATGTGAAGTAGGAGCTGGAGAAAGCTACTTCACTCTCATAAGGGAGCTTTTCAACTTCAACTCCTGAATCTTTTATCTTTTTCTTTATTATTTGAGAATTTTTCACGTAGAAGTGACTTGCTATTTTATGAGGATACCTAATAGAAATCTTACTTTTTGCGCAAAGACTTAATATCAAAGAATCATATTTATTATAAAACTCGATAAACTTTAATTGCACCTTCGGATGCATAATACTTAAAGTTCTGTAAGCATCAAGTTTCTTAATAATTCTGTAGTTATATGGAAGGAGGTATCTGGCATTTTGAGTAGACAACTTAAACAATTCATCAATAAAACCCGGCACAATCTCTGACTTTGGTCTTTTTGCATATCTATAAAGTCCTAGATTGGAAAATGGAATAGGAACCTCGTACGGCAATACTTCCGTTAACAAGATTCTACTTTTATCAAATTTCTTAACTCTTACTCTAGCCATTATGCCAGCACTTTTTAATCTCTTTTATTCTTTCAGCCTTGAAATTTGGATTTAGTTTTCTGTTTTTCCATCCTGCAGCAAAACTATATTTCGATAAAATACCCTTTTGATTTGCGGTAAAAGAACCATTTATTTTAGAACCGAAATTCTTTCCCTTGGCATTAATTATTTTATGTAAAAATTCGGTTAAATTATTTAAAACAGACTCATCATTTATGAATGGGTAATTAAAATAAAGACCCGCATAAAGCAAGGTTCCTTCAGAAGAATTTTTCTTGATTGGATAATTTCCAGTAAGAAATCTCAATCTATCTTCCAACAAATCAAAATCGTTGTTTTTCAGATAATCTAAAAATGAATATACTATTCTGGTTTTATATTTTTTAACCTTCTTTTTTGCTATCGAAATTGAGATGCTTTTATCAATAAACTCATGCCTAGACTTCTTGCATTCATTTGAAAAAGTAAACTTATACCCCAAATATTCGAAATTCAACATTTTCACAGGAGCATCTCCAAAATTATTCACTTGAAAAATCATGGTTTTCTTTTCATTAAAAGTCAAAGGATTACGAAGTAATCCATCATTTTTTATTTCACGAAGAAGAAGACTTGGATTTTCAGTAGTAAATAATATTATATCATCTACATATCTTGCATAATAATAGACTTTGTCCAATCTGTTAACTTTTCTATCGAAATCACGCAAAAATAGCTCAGATAAGGTTGCACTAATGCCAATACCCCTTGGCAAACCCGGAAATCCTGAAAAAGCATCCAATTCAAAAAAATCCTCTAAAATCTTTATAGCACCACCAGATAAAAGTGTGTCATCTTTTATTTTATCCAATATCCAATCCCTATCAATACTTTCATAAAAACTCTTTAAATCTAATTTGATTATTGACATTGGAATTGCCTCCTGTAGTAAGGCAATAATTTGATTAATTATCAAATTTCTGTCTGCCTGTTTTACTTTATAATATCGCTTTACGGAATCATTAATCCTCCTTAAAGCAAAATCATCCTCAATTTTGCTTACCGTAAAAACTTTATTGTCATTAATACTTGTTTCCTTAACTGAACTGATTTTGTATCCTTCTGCATTTATCAACCTTGATATTTCAGTCATTAATTCAAGGGTTTTAGCTTTCTTGTCGCCAATGCCTTCATACCTTTGATAGTCATCATAGGTGATCAATTTAAGTAAGTCTTTTGCTGAGAAGGAATGACTGAGCATATATATCCAAGTTACACGCTTAAATATAAAAAATTAACACGTAACAGCTTACGGAAAACCGTAACCCCCAAAAAAAAGCCCTAAAGGGCTTTATCAACATTCCAAAAAATCCAAAAATCCAACCCTCCTTAAAAAGAAAGTATCCCTTGCACCCGCTCCAACAACTCCTCCACCATTTCAGGCTTTAACCCATAACCCTGTAGGCTGCCCACCGGGTTTTTAAAGCTCAGTTGAATGGTGTTAGCATCTAGTTCTTGTAATACCAGTTTTAAGGGGATATCGTTAATGGCCAAAGGGTCGTTCGCCATGATCTGGGCAATGTATTTGGGCTCAAAAAATAGCAATTGCAGTAAGGGCGGTATGGTAATCCCGTGTTGGGCTACAATGGCTTGGGTATCAATCTCGTGCAGTAGCAAAAAACCGTGTTCGGTGATCCGCTGCTTTAGGGTGCCGTACACCTGCCCAAAGGGCAGCGGCAGGGTTTGGTGTTCTACATGGGCTTTCATAGGGCGGTGAGTTTAGGCCATGGCGCGGGCAAAGCCCACAGTTTCGCGATAGGTACTGGGCGAGATGTCCGCATTGTTCTTAAAAAAGCGGCTAAAGTAGTGCTCATCGTCATATCCCAGATCGTAGGCAATCTCCTTTACGGTCTTGTTGGTAAGGTACAGCTCGCGCTTGGCCTCGATAATGATCCGTTCACTGATCAGGTTGGTCATGGTCTTGTTAAAGTGGCTCTTGGTCATTTTAGCGAGCGCCTTGGGGCTTATGTTGAGCAGATCGGCATACTCCCCGGCAGAGTGCATGGTCTTGTAGTGCGTTTCTATCAGGTTTTTGAGCTTTTGGAGGATAAAGGGTTCCTTTTCGTCGGGGCTGCCCTCCAAGGCTTCGGGCTGTTGCTTGGCCTTGGCGCGGGAGGTCGTAATCAAAAAAATCTTTAGGTAGGAGACCAACAGCTCGTACTGCGCCAGTTCGGGTGTTTGTACCTCGGCGTACATCTGCTGGATGAGCAGCTCCAGTTGTTTTTGGATATCGTCCGTAACCTGCAGCATGGGCGGGCTGTAAATATTGTTGAACAGTACTCCGTGACAGGCCACCTGCTCGTGGTGCTTATGGATACAGAAAAAATCGGGATGGAACTGCAACACCACGCCCTCCAACGGTTCTTCCTCGGTTAGGGCAAAAGGTTGGTAGGGCGTTACGGCAACTAGGGTATTTGCCGTAAACGTGTACTCCGAAAAGTCCACTTGGGCGGTACCCCTCCCCTTTTTGACCCAGATCAAGGAATACTGGTTCAACCGGTGCAGATCGCAAAACTGGCAGCCGTCCTCAAATTCGGAAAGCTTAAAGGCCAGGTTACCGGTCTGTTCGTCGATGAGCGTGTTGGTGTTGTAGATGTCCATGTATGTTCAGTTATCAGTTAGCAGTTGTCAGTTGGCAGGTCGCGTCCTTCTGCGGTGCTCAAGATCAACCAAGATGTCATTTCGAGTGGTTTTTGGACCGGGTCCAAAAATGGTATCGAGAAATCCTTCTTGCTTGCCAAAACCTGGTTCTCGATACTTTTTCCTTCGGAAAAAACTCGAACTGACGGTTTTAAAAATACTATGTCACTTCGGTTCTTTCGGCGGCGCTCAACATCAATCAAGGCCTCATTTCCAGTGATTTTTGGACCGAAGTCCAAAAATTGTATCGAGAAATCCTTCTTGCTTGCCAAAACCTGGTTCTCGATACTTTTTCCTTCGCAAAAACTCGAACTGACGGTTTTCAAAATTCTGTGTCACTTCGGTTCTTTCAGCGGTGCCCATGATCAACCAAAGTGTCATTTCGAGTGGTTTTTGGACCGGGGTCCAAAAAATGTATCGAGAAATCCTTATTACCACTCACTTTTAAGCGGTCTCGACCGCATTTTTACTATTGAGATTCAAGACTTCTCGACTGCCTGCCCGTCCGGCAGGCGGGCGCTCGAAGTGACATAACTCCAAAAATGACTAAAGTCTTCGCTCCGATTCGGTTATCGGCAGGTCGTTGATACTGGCATAGCGCTTTTGCATCAACCCATGCTCATTGAACTCCCAATTTTCATTTCCATACGCGCGAATCCACGCTCCTTCGGCATTTTGGTATTCGTATTCAAACCGAACTGCAATCTTATGGTCGGTAAAGGCCCATAGTTCCTTTCTCAATTTGTAATTTTTTTCTTTTTGCCACTTTTCCGTCAAAAAGGCGACCACTTCCTCGCGCCCGTTGATAAACTGCGAACGGTTACGCCATTCGGTGTCCACCGTATAGGCCTTGCTTACCTTTTCGGGGTCTTGGCTGTTCCAGGCATCTTCTGCCAATTGTACTTTTTCGTGTGCGGTGGCCTCGGTAAAGGGAGGCAGCGGATATTTTTTCTCGATGTCCATATCTGTGATGTTTTTGCATTAAAAAAAAAAGGGCAGGACCTATGGCGGGGCCCTACCCTTATCAGCTAATTAAAACTACTTGCTGTTTTTGACCGTGGGCCAATTGGCATGTGCTGCCGTTTTGAGCTCCGTGGTGCGTTGTCCCCAATCTTCGTAAGTGTTGAACAGTTCCCCGTTGAACGGACCATTAAAGAAGAGATACAATTTGCCATCGATCACCGTGTAGGTTTCCGGGTTGATGGGAAACTTGGCCTCCTTGGCCCCCACACCCAAAGCACAGTACCCATCGAACTGGGGCAAATACTTGTTGGGCGATTGTTTAAAGGCACTTTGGTTCGCCTTGTTGGCAAAGTAATAGGTGGCGCCATGGTGCTTTACCGCATAGTTTTTGCTCCCTTTTTGGGGTGCGCTGGAAAAATAGGCGACCACATCGTACCCGCCAATGGCAAGGCCGTTATCGTCTACCGGAGGGGTCTGGGCGTTTACGCTGATCACAGCGAAGAACAGCAATCCCAAAAATGCTAGATTTTTAATCGTTTTCATCGTTTCTAATTTTAAAGGTTACTGACTATACCGTTGCGGCTTCCACCACGGGAAAGTCGATATCGGTATTGGCCGTATTGTTGAAATAATTGGTCAAGATGTTCAAGGCTACGTGCGCTACGATCTCGCCCACGGCACCATCGGAAAAACCGGCAGCTTTTACGGTTTCCACATCTTCGGAGGATACCCGTCCGTTTTTGGAAACCAAGGTCTTGGCAAACTGAAGCGCTGCGGCCACTTTGGGGTCGGAGTTGATACCGTCCCTAGCCGATTGAAGCGTAGTGGTGTCGATGCCCACCAACTTTTCGCCGATAAAGGAATGCGCGGAAAGGCAGTAGTTACAGGCGTTGGACTCGGCAACGGTCAAAGCGATGAGTTCGCCCAATCTACCGCCCAAGGACCCTTTGCCCAGGGCATCGCTCAAGTTCAAATAACCTTCCAGAACGGCTGGGGAGTTCCCCATGGTACGCATCATATTGGGAACCATGCCCAATTTGCCTTGGATGCCTTCAAATAATTCTTTGGATCTTCCGGTTGCTTCCTTAGGATCTAATGCTTGTAATCGTGTCATAACTTTCTGTTTTTGATTTATAATTTGATTGTCAACTTTTGACATGACAAAGGTGGGGCGATGAGGATTGCGATAAAATGGACAGATGGCGCAAGTCCTTGGACAATTTTCCCTCGTTGGACAAAAAGTTGGTTTCCGTCGACCCGAACTTGCCTGCCTGCCAGCAAAGGCAGGTTTCAGGTTCTCAGAAACTGGATGGGATTCTGAAATAAATTCAGAATGACGCTTTCTACTTTTTTTGAACTATTCGCTTTAACAAATCCGGTCGCCGTCAACCTGAACTTGTTTGAGGTTCTCATCATCATTTTATAATCAACAGAATGAGATTCTGAAATAAATTCAGAATGACGCTTTCTACTTTTTTTGAACTATTCGCTTTAACAAATCCGGTCGCCGTCAACCTGAACTTGTTTGAGGTTCTCATCATCATTTTATAATCAACAGAATGAGATTCTGAAATAAATTCAGAATGACGCATTTCCATTTTTATGAAGCACAAACCAAAAAAAGAGGCCGAACCTACGGTCCGGCCCCTTGCCACTCCACTTCAACATCAACCACATGAATTGTTATCTCACAGGATGCATTTTGAGCTCTTTCACCAATTCATCGGTGGTAAACACCCGGCTGGAAATCATTTTATAATTGGTTTGGGCCGCTTGGTCGCCGTCCAATCCGGGTAGTTTGGCAGAAGCGGTAGCATCGCCCACCACGGCTACCTCAAAACCGTTTTCCACCAATTCCCTCATGTGCGATTCGGCACACAGGTTCCCGGACATTCCGGCCAAGATTACCTTGTCCACACCTTGTTTACGCAACTGCAAGGCCAGATCATTGGACTCGGAGCCGAACACTTTGTGCGGGCTGGTCACCACTACCCTATCCTTTTCGATATACTTTTTGTAGCGGGGCAACCAATCGGCACCGGAACCTTCAAAACCTTCTACATTAAGCTGGTCCCCACGGTCGAACATGCTGATGTTGTGCATCAATTTTTCAAGGGTTCCCTCAAATTTCCACACATGGTCGTGCTCATAATAATAATGGGGAGAGATAAATACGGGAATGTTGTACTGTTCGCTCAATTTAAAAATGGTCTCCAGGTTCTCAATGGTGTTGTTCTCCTGAACGCTTTGGCCCACGGCGCCCCAGGCCACACCATCTGGACTCAGGAAATCGTTCTGTGGGTCGGTGATCACAATGGCGGTGGAGCCGTCAATCGTGAAACCCGGTTCGGGCAATTGGGCATACACGCCCGTAATAGTAATAATGAACAATGTTACTGTTCGCATCAAATTTTTCATGGTATTTATCTTTTCTGATTAAACTTAAATTTTGATGGAACAAAGTTGCGGCAATAGCCTCTTTGGGAAAATGGACGGACTTCGCCAATGAATGGATAATTTTCCCTTTTTAAATTCCTTTTGATGGACCCAAAAAACGCATCCGTTGATCGGGAAGGGCCATCCGTCAGATCAAAAGGGGCATCCGTCAATTGGTGGCGAAAAATTATTGCACATTGTGTAGCTTGCCTATAAAAATCTAAAGAGTATGACTATAATTGATACCATAAATACCTTACAAATTATTTGTTTGATTCTGTTGGGCTGGATTATTTTCATGGTGGGATGGTTGTTCGGGGCCATCTTTACCAAAAAATACCGTGTTTGAGGCAATACAGCTATTTTTTGACCGTTCGAGAACACTCCAAACCTTCTTAAACCTACTGAGCCATCTATTGGAGAGACACTAGCATTGAACGTATTTTGGCCTATTGCGGCGACAGCCAGTTCACCATCCGTATCGACCGTATGCACACGGGGGAAATCCGTTACTTATGCTGGCACAAAAGCAACAGTATTCTGGCCAAACCCAATTTGATCCTTCGTAATGGAAAGA
Organism: Flagellimonas marinaquae; assembly: GCF_003992675.1. Classification (GTDB taxonomy): domain Bacteria; phylum Bacteroidota; class Bacteroidia; order Flavobacteriales; family Flavobacteriaceae; genus Flagellimonas; species Flagellimonas marinaquae. The sequence goes on along the minus strand of NZ_RZMZ01000015.1, from coordinate 715,760 downwards.
TTACGGAAAGTGAGGAAGGTCTGGCTACCGAATACGAATTCCACTATAAAGAATGTACCTATACCGTGGAACAACTCCGTTCGGAAGACAGCCAATCCGACCTATTCTTCGTAGAAGTAACCGATAAGGACCAAAAAAAAAGTACTTGGAAAATGGAACAAATGTCCATTCCCAAGTACCTTATCTAGTATTTTTAGGGGTTTATCCCTTGTAAGTCACCCTATATATGGCATTGGCCTCGTCATCCGATATGAGGAGGGAACCATCTTTGAGGAACAGTAAATCAACTGGGCGGCCGAAGGCCTCTTGGGCTTCCTCGTCCAGCCAACCATCAATAAAGGGCTCATAGCTTACGGCCTTTCCATTTTCCAATTTCACCATCATAATCCTGTACCCTTTTTTGGACGAACGGTTCCAAGAGCCGTGCTGTGCGATAAGCGCTTGTCCTCGATAGGCTTCGGGGAACATTGGACCTTGCCCAAATTTAACGGCTAAAGGTGCTACGTGCGGACCAAGTGGCTGTACCGGGGGCACAAAATCGGAACAGGGACGCTGGTTCCCATATTCAGGGTCCTTGATAGTGCCGCCATGGCAAAAGGGATATCCAAAATGCTGTCCCACTTCGGTCAATTTGTTCAATTCGCAAGGTGGTACGTCATCGCCCATCATATCCCGACCATTATCGGTAAACCACAGTTCTTGGGTTTCTGGATGCCAGGTAAATCCAACCGTATTCCGGACGCCATGGGCAATAACTTCGCGGTTGCTGCCATCGGGGTCCATTCGGGTAATGGAGGCATAGCGTTTATCCACCGTTGCACTGTCGCAAATATTGCAGGGTGCTCCTACGGGAACGTACAATTTATCATCGGGTCCAAAGGCGATGTACTTCCAACCGTGATGAAATTCGGTGGGATAGTCATCGTAGATCAATTCGGGTTCCTGTGGATTTTCCAACTGGGATTCAATATCCGAATACTTGAACAGACGGCTTACGGCGGCTACATAAAGAGCGCCATCTTTTACCGCTACGCCGTTCGGCTGTTCCAAATCGGTAGCAATGGTGTAGGTTTTGTCCGCCTTGTAATCCCCATCGGTATCCTTGACCGCATAGACCTTGCCCTCGTTACGGGTTCCCACAAACAAGGTGCCGTCCGGGCCCATGGCCATGGAGCGGGCTCCCTCCAAGTTTTCCACATAAGTGTCAATATGGAATCCTTCCGGAAGGTTGAGCCTATCCAATGGTAAATTTCCCGTGTATGCTGTTTCCGTAGTGGGTTCGGCATTCTCTTCCGAAGCTTCTTCTTTATTTTCCGTGTTGCCTTTGCAGGAAAGGACAAGTATGGAAAGTAGTAAAATAGATAAAGACCTGAAGGTCGTATGATTCATTTTCATTTTAATTGTTTAGTTGTTTTGGTTTCTAAAAGCTTAAAGCTATGACAAAATCATGGAAAGCGGAAGCGGTTTGGATTTGGATAGTAAATGGGTGCATTTAAAATATTGATGCCGTGCATAAATACTGCTTCCACGCACCTGACCCCCTACTCTTTTTTCTCGTACTTGGAGACGTTCCCCTGATACCCAATGTTCCTACGATGTGAACTTGAAATGGTCAACAAGGCATTTCCATTGGGGAATAGCTGTGCGTACACTTGGTAGTTCTCCAAATCGTCATTGATGGTAAACCGCATAATTTTTCCGGTCTCTCTTTTATTGGACGAAAAGGAAAGTTCTTTGGGCACACCATCAAACTGGATTCCAGCCTTGTTTTGGTTATAAAGTCCGCCCATTTGCCGTTCACCAAAATACGGAAGGTCCGCCTTAACGGTATCCCCTACCATGCGGAAATATCCACCCGTTGTGGTAATATCGATACGGTTGGCCGTACTTCCAAAGGGCAGCAATCCAGCATTCGCAATACTGTTCATCCCTTGGCTCGGCATGGGCTGTGCCCAAAGAGCCTGAATTTCAAAATTCCGATTCTCGATCATATCGTCCAGCGCGGCTATTTCTTCTGGGGTTGCACTATTCTTGTTGGATGCACAGGCAAGGGTCATCAGCAGTAGCACAAAAGCCCCGATTTTTGCTGTAGTCTTCATCATTATGATTTTTTAGTCGATAGAAAATACAAAAAAACGGTATCAATACCTCGACAAATAACGCAGTCTTAACGTTTGAAGCGCTCAAAGATGGCCAGTGTTTTCTTGGTGTTGATGAAATACACCCCCGTTAACAGGATTACGGCCGCCACTATGGATTGCAGGGTAATCTGCTCATCCAAAAAATACCAACCAAGCAAGAGGGCCACAATCGGATTCACATAGGTGGAGGTGGCCACTTTTTCAGGTGATACCGCTTTGAGCAGGTAGTTGAAAGAGGTAAAGGCCACAATGCTCCCCAAAAATACGAGCAACAGCATGGACACCTGCACCTCGGTGCTCCAGCCCAAAGGTGAGGACCATTCCTCGCCGAAGGCAAGGCTCATCAACCCCAAAATAAGACCCGCAAAAAACATTTGGTAGCCTGTGTTTACAAAATAATTGGTGGGAAGGTCGGCTTTTGCCACAAACAGACTGGCGTAGGCCCAACAGATCAAACAGAAGAAAATGGTAATCATGCCTAAAATGGACCCCTCTTGCGCAATGATCTGTTTTTGACTCACCAAGAGGTAAATGCCCAAAATTCCCAGCAGTACCCCGACCATGGACATGGGCTGTATTTTCTTGCCCTGAAGCATACGCATCAACAGTAAAATAATGAGTGGTTGTGCTGAAATCTCCAAAGCGGCAAAACCCGTATCCACATACTGCAATGCCCAAACCACAAAGCCATTCCCCACACTCAAAAAGAGGATGCCCGCAATAGTTGTGTTCCAGAGTTGCTTTTTGGTAATGTGCAGGCTGATTCCCATGATTTTTGCCAGTAGAAAAATGAAAAGACCGGCCACGGTGAAGCGGCAACCCGCCAGCATAAAGGGCTCCAATTCCAATACTGCGATCTTGTTCAATAAATAGGTTGAGCCCCAAATGACGTAGATGGCAAAGAATGCCAAGATCACCAAGGCGGAATTTGAGGATTTTCCCATAGCAAGCTGGTTTAATTGCCCTGCAATATTACGTATGTTTCCTAAAGAAACCGCTATGGCCGCACCATTTGGAATAAAATAAATCAGGAAATTCTAAAGGGGTTTGTCCAACTCCAATAAATACGAGGCAAAATCACTTTCCAATTTTTTGAAGCGATTAATGTGGTTTTCCACTTCCTTTTGGTCAAGGTCACCAAAGTCAAGGTGTCGTTGCCGGATGATGGACATGATACGGGCGTCGTATTTTTTGAAGTTTTGGATGCTTTTGTTCAATTCGTAAAACTTTTCGAACCGTCGCGGACATTTTGGTTCATGGGTATACGATTTCAACTTTTCGTTCAACCGTTGCACCATTCTATGATTGCGTTCCACCCGCATCACCAGTGCTTGTTGCTCTTTGGTAGTAAATTGGGTTAGGTGGCTCATAAACTGATGTGAAATTTTAACATTAACGAATTGACATCCATTAAGTTAAACAAAATTCATGAAACCGTACGAGGCTTAACTATCTTTTAATGGTTTATTTAACATTCATAAAAAAAGGCCCGGATTTTCCGGGCCTTTCTCAATTTATACGGGATAAAATTATTTAATTCCCTGTTTGCTCACGGGCTTCTTCCTTCAGTTCATCACTGGCAATAATGGCCAACTCTACCCGTCGGTTTGCCGCTTTGCCCGCCGCGGTTTCGTTGCTTTCCACGGGCTGCTCCTCCCCATACCATTTGGTGGTAAAGCGTCCACTGGAAATACCTTTGGAAACCAAATAAGAGGTTACGGCCTGCGCCCTACGTTGCGAAAGGCTCATGTTATATTCCGCTGCACCATCGCTGTCGGTATGCCCTTCTACTAAAATGTTGGTCTTGGGATACTCTTTAAAAATGCCGGCCAATTTATCCAAGGTAGTGGCGGAGGCACCCTTGATATCGGATTTATTGGTATCAAAATAGACACCGTTTTCTCCGCTAAAGGTCACGTTGATTCCTTCACCGACACGTTGTACTTCGGCACCTGGGATTTCTTCTTCGATACGTTCCGCCTGACGATCCATACGATTACCGATGTATCCTCCGGCAGCACCACCTACAACTGCACCGATGATGGCACCCAAAGCGGTGTTACCCTTTCCTACGTTATTACCGATCACACCACCAATTACTGCGCCGCTACCGGCGCCAATGGCAGCTCCTTTTTGGGTGTTGTTCGCATTTTTGACGGCGTCGCAACTAATGATCATGGATAGCGCCATAAAGGCCGCCGCTCCTTTTAAAACTATATTTTTCATCTAATTATCTTTTTGAGAATTCGTAAACAATGGTCACAGGCTGACCATCCACTGAAACATTGGAATTTAAGGTCATGGATTGCTCGGACAGGCTAACAATATTCAAACGGTATCCATAGCCTCCCGAAATATCCTTTCGGTTTTCATCGATAAATTTGAATTGAAGTTGGCTCTGATAGTTTTGTTCCGGTTCCACTACGGACCATCTAAAAAAACGGTCTCCCCCTTGGCAGAGCGAGCTCTGTGCAATGGTATATCGCCCAGTGCTGTTGTTATCCCGAAAGAACCATTGACTGCCTTCGAAGCAGATATCCTCCGCATCGTTGAACAAGGTGGATTTAAATGTTCCAGAATTGTTTTGGTAGTACACATTGTCCAAATTCCAAGTGCCGCTGAACAGATTGCGTTGCGTTCTAGCGCTTTTGGAAACGGAGCACGATGAGAGCAAAAGGCCCATCATGGTCATCAATAAAAGTGATCGTTTCATCATAAGTATTAAGTTAATGTTCAAAAAATATACGATTGGGGACGTATTTCTAGTTGTTAAAGTATTAAAAAAGGTCTAAATCGCCTACTTAATAGTGATATAATTCCAATAATTCGGACGCAAACCTACTTTTTGGCAAATACTTGTTTTCTAGCGCTTTAGCAAATGGAACAGGAGTCTCCAAGCTACCTACTCGCTTTACGGGCGCATCCAAATATTCAAAACAATTTTCCATGACCAAGGCCGAAATATCGCTGGCTATTCCGCCAAAAAGGGTGTCTTCCTGCAGTATGATGAGTTTCCCTGTTTTTTTGACCGAATCATAGATTGCTTCGGTATCCAAAGGTTGAAGCGTGCGCAGATCTATCAGGTCGGCATCAATTTCTGGGTAGTTTTCCAATGTTTCCAAAGCCCAGTGCACTCCAGCGCCATATGTCACTACTGTAATCGCATCACCTTTCCGAAGCAATTTTGCCTTACCAAAGGGAAGTGTGTAGTAATCGGTGGACACATCACCCTTCACGCTTCGGTATAATCCTTTATGTTCAAAGAACAATACGGGATTGGGGTCATTGATCGCGGTATTCAAAAGTCCCTTGGCATCATCGGGAAAAGCGGGGTATACCACCTTAAGCCCGGGAGTTTTGGTAAACCAGGCCTCGTTGGTCTGTGAATGGAACGGACCTGCACCTACCCCTCCTCCGCAGGGCATTCGTATCACGACGTCTGCTTTTTCATTCCAACGATAATGTGTTTTGGCCAGATAATTGACAATCGGATTGAACCCAGAACTCACAAAATCGGCAAACTGCATTTCCACAACGGCCTTCATTCCATTTATGGAAAGACCCATGGCAGTAGAGACAATTGCGGATTCACAAATGGGCGTATTCCGTACACGGCTCCGCCCAAACTTGGGCACAAAACCTTCGGTAATTTTAAAGACACCGCCGTATTCCGCCACATCCTGTCCCATTATGATGAGTTCGTTATGACGGTACATGGATTGCTCCAAACCTTGCGAAATGGCATCGACAAAACGTAGCTCTTCCTTTGTGTTTGATTTAGGTTCAATTATTTGATAATCAAAATCATGGTACACCTCTTTTAACTCTTTTGTTTCATTTGATGAAATTTCAGGTTCATCAAAAGCCATTTGCAAATTAGCATTGATTTCCTCACTGATTTCGTCCTTTATCGCATCAATTACCTCTTGGGAAATCAAACCTTCTTCAAGCAAAAATGCTTCGTAGTTGGCAATGGGGTCTTTTTTGGCCCATTCCTTCATCAATTTGTCCGGAACATACTTGGTGCCACTGGCCTCCTCGTGTCCGCGCATCCGGAAGGTCTTGAACTCCAAAAGTACTGGGCGCGGCCTTCTCCTGATGGCCTTGCACAACTCATCTACCTTGGCAAACACTTCCAAAATATTGTTGCCATCAATAATTCGCGATTCAATACCGTAGCCTTTGGCCCTATCCGCCAAATGCTCGCAATTGTATTGTTCGTTGGTGGCCGTAGACAGTCCGTAGCCGTTATTTTCGATGCAAAAAAGCACAGGAAGATTCCATACTGAGGCTACATTGAGCGCTTCGTGGAAATCTCCTTCACTGGTTGCTCCTTCTCCCGTGAACACAGCGGTCACTCGCTTTTTTCTGCGTAGCATATCGGCCAAGGCAATGCCATCGGCCACCCCAAGTTGTGGCCCTAGGTGCGAAATCATACCAACGATCTTGTATTCCTGGGTTCCAAAATGGAAGCTTCGGTCCCTACCTTGTGTAAAACCGCTCTGCTTGCCCTGCCATTGCGCAAAAAGACGATGCAATGGAATATTTCGAGAAGTGAAGACTCCCAAATTCCGGTGCATGGGCAGAATATACTCACTGGTTTTTAAGGCATGGGTCACACCCACGGAAATGGCCTCTTGGCCAATGCCGCTAAACCATTTGGATATTCTGCCCTGACGGAGGAGAATCAACATTTTTTCCTCTATCATTCGAGGCTTCAACATTCCTTTGTACAGTTCCAGCAACTTTTCTGGTTCCAAGTTGCCCACATGATACATCATATCAAAAAATTAGGTGTGCTAAAAGTAGTAAAAAGGCGTTCAAAACCATTCAAAAATTCCAAAACCCTCAGCTTAATTCCTTATTTTTGACCCTACATCAAAGATGACGATATGAGTGCGATTCCAAGCGTGGACCTGAGCGATTTTGTCTCGGGCGATTCAAAACGAAAAGAAAAATTTGTAAAAGAAATAGGTTCTGCTTTCGAAGACATAGGTTTTGTCGCATTGAGCGGACATTTCCTTTCAGATGAGTTGGTGGACAATCTCTACAAGGAAATCAAAAAATTCTTCAACCTCCCACAAGAGGTCAAGGATAAATACGAGATTGAAGGTATTGGAGGGCAGCGCGGCTATACTTCCTTCGGAAAAGAGCACGCCAAAGGCAAAAAAGAAGGTGACCTTAAAGAATTTTGGCATTTTGGACAATATGTGGAAGACAATCCGACTTTGAAGGCGGAATATCCCGATAATGTTATCGTGGAGGAGCTCCCCGATTTCAACGAGGTAGGCAAGGAAACCTATAAAATGTTGGAAAAAACAGCTAAATACGTGCTCCGAGCCTTGGCACTCCATTTGGACCTGGAGGAAACTTATTTTGATGACTACATCAAAAATGGAAACTCCATTTTGAGGCCCATCCACTACCCGCCCATTACCGAGGAACCCAAAAATGCCGTGAGGGCGGCAGCGCATGGCGATATCAACTTGATTACTTTGCTGATGGGCGCCCACGGAAAGGGACTCCAAGTAAAGGACCACCAAGGCAATTGGGTGGACGCCATTGCACAACCCGACCAATTGATGATCAATGTGGGCGATATGTTGTCAAGGCTTTCCAATAATAAATTGAAGTCTACCATACACCAAGTGGTGAATCCTCCAAGAGAGCTTTGGGGCACCTCCCGCTACTCTGTGCCGTTCTTTATGCACCCCGTGAGCGATATGCCCCTGAATTGTCTGGAAAATTGCATTGACGAAGAACACCCAAAAGCATTTGCGGATATTACCGCTGGGGAGTATTTGCACGAGCGATTGATTGAACTAGGACTGGTAAAAAAGTAAACATGGACCTCAAAGACCAATTGAAGAACCTTTTTCCCGATTACGAACCGGAAGAAACTCCGGACACCAACGAAGAAAAATCATCCTATTGGCTACAGGACGACCCGATTATCTGTAAATACGAAAAACGCAAAGGCAAACCTGTGACCATCATCGAGGGCTACAATGGAGCCAATAGTGACTTTAAAAAATTGGCAAAAGACCTGAAAACACTGCTCGGCGTAGGCGGTAGCTTTAAAAATGAGTCCATCATCATCCAAGGGGATTACAGGGATAAAATCATGGATTTCCTTAAGGAAAATGGCTTCTCAGTGAAGCGGGTAGGTGGATAACCTATGAATTTAACAAAAAATCGGTTAGGTTTTTGTTTCATGTTAAAAACTTGCCTCCCAGGCCAATGTTTTGTGAAAAAATTTTTGAATTCCTGCTTTAAACATTACTTTTATTCTTCCTAACCAACGAAAGCTAAGCTGAAAATGAAATCACTGTTGCATATTACCAACGGGGACAGTTTCACGTCTAGGTTACAATCTTTAGAATTTAAAGGAGATGTAATCACCTGGAGGGAAATGCTTTGCGAAGGCAAGACCCTTTCCTCAGTAGGAAGTGAATCCTTCTGGAAGACCAGGTTCGAGTTCTTGAACAAGAATTACAAAATATCCAAGTCTTGGTTCATTGAAAAAACCTTAAAAGAATACCGCTCACTCTGTAACCACAAGCAACAAGACCATATAGTTCTATGGTTTGAGTATGATTTGTTCTGCCAAATCAATATGTTGGCCGTTCTGAGTTGGCTCAAGACACACCGAAGACATGCCGAGGTATCCTTGGTGTGCAGTGGAAAAGTAGATGGCTCCAGTAAATTGTATGGCCTGAACGAACTCAGCGACGCCAAGTTGATGGAGCTGTACGATAACAGAAAGGTGCTTTCGCAGGACGATATCGAATACGCCGACTACATTTGGCAGCTCTATTGCAGCGATAATCCGATCCGTTTGGAAAACCAGATGGCCAATAACGATTTTCAGTTTGAATACCTCTCAGAGGCCTTAAAAACCCATCTCAAACGCTTCCCTACCATTAAAAACGGATTGAACGACCTGGAAAATCATATATTGGAAGTGGCCAAGGAACAAAAGCCGAAATCCAAGAAGGAATTGATGGGCAATCTTTTGGCCGATCAAGGGTATTATGGGTTTGGAGACACGCAGTACGACCGAATGATCACTTCCTTGAAGCCATTGTTCAGCTCCTTTAATCCGGTCAAACTCACCAAAAAAGGACTTCACGTACTCAAGCAGGAAACCAATTACTATTCAGAACTACGTGATAATCAGATGTATCTAGGTGGTTCTTTAAAGTATAACTTCCTATACAACACGGACACCGAACGAATCCTGAAACTTTAACAAATGGACGCCTCACTGGGCAGTTCAGAGCTCATCCTTAATGCAGATGGGAGCATTTACCACCTCAATCTCCTTCCAGAGGATATTGCGGACATCATTATTACCGTAGGTGACCCTGATCGCGTTAAAGAAGTTTCCAAATACTTTGATGTAGTCGAAATCAGAAAAAACAAGCGGGAGTTTGTGACCCACACGGGTACGTATAACGGAAAACGTATCACAGCTATTTCCACAGGAATCGGAACGGACAATATCGACATTGTTTTTAACGAATTGGATGCGCTGGCCAATATCGATTTTGAGACTAGGGAAGTCAAACAGCAGAAAAGGACACTACATTTTATACGGGTCGGTACATCCGGTTCCTTACAGCCTGATATTCCTGTAGACTCTTTTTTGATCAGCAGCACCGGTATCGGGTTTGATAATCTACTTCACTTCTACGACTGTGGACACATCAAAAACAACACCCTGGAGCAGGCTTTAACCAAATACTTGGACTGGAGCCCTTACCAAATCCATCCCTACGCCGTGGATTGTGATACAGGTTTGGCTGAATTATTCCATGAAAATCGTATACGATATGGGGTAACAGTTACAAATTCAGGGTTTTATGGACCACAAGGAAGGTCGTTGCGCCTAGCGCCCGCCATCAAAGACTTTAATGAAAAATTAGCTGGCTTTTCACACGAAGGCAAGCAGATTACCAACCTTGAAATGGAGACCGCTGGCATGTATGGCCTTGCCAAGTTGCATGGACACCGAGCCGTTTCCCTTAATGTTATCTTGGCCAACAGGGCCACTGGGGAATTCTCCAAAAATGGCCATCAGAGTATTGATGAACTGATTCGGTTCACCTTGGAATGTATCTCTAAAAGTCAACTGGTATAATTTTCTGGGTGGTTTTTTTTGACAGATACCAAATGGCATCCTATTTTTAAGCAACTAAGCACAGAATGATATGAAAAAGGTACGCATTATTGGAGTTCCGGAACACTTTAATCTACCTTGGCACTTGGCCATGGAAGACAACGCCTTCGAAGATCGGGGAATTGAACTGGAATGGACCGATGTACCCGAAGGAACGGGCAAAATGGCCCAAATGCTTCAAGATGGTGAAGCCGATATGGGCATTATCCTCACCGAAGGCATCATAAAGAGTATCTCGCAAGGCAATCCCTCCAAGATTGTGCAAACTTATGTATCGTCCCCCTTGCTCTGGGGCATCCATGTTGCGGCAAACAGCGACCGAAATTCCATCGCATCTCTTGAGCACGACAAAGTGGCCATCAGCCGCATGGGGAGCGGAAGTCATCTCATGGCGTACATCAATGCGCAAAACCAAGGATGGGACACGGAAAAGCTCCAGTTTGAGATCATCCACAACCTTGATGGTGCCGTAGAAAGCTTGACCCAAGGCTCAGGTGCTTATTTTATGTGGGAACATTTCACCACAAAACCGTTGGTAGATAAGGGAATCTTCAAGCGCGTTGGCGACTGCCCTACTCCATGGCCCTGCTTTGTGGTGGCTGCCAACAAGAACTTTCTTCAAGCGAATGAAGGCTTAGTGAAACACATTTTGGAAGTCATCAATACCTATACGGTGGAATTCAAACAAATTCCCAGTATCGATAGAACCCTGTCCAACCGCTACGAACAGCAATTGGAAGATATCCAACAATGGCTCTCCAAAACGCACTGGGGGCAGGAACAGCTCCCCGAAAAGACCATCAATGAGGTACAGGCTAGGCTGCACGACCTGAATTTGATAGAGAAGATTCAGGATTCATCACACTTCCTTTGGAAATAGTTTTTCCAAAAGTGATGTCAAGTCGAACCTGCCTTTGTCGGCAAACAGGCGCGGTCGAGACCGTATACACCAAAAGCGGCTTCGTTTAATTCTCGATTTGAGTTCATCTTGAGTGGAGTCGAGCCCGATTAATTCCATCATTAGTAACCAATATACCTCTCGACTTGAGTTTATCTTGAGCGAAGTCGAAAGACTCGAGGTGACAGGTTTCACCAATCTATTGGCTCTTTCCCCATTTGGGCTAACAATTTGTTCGTAGTGCTAAAATGCTGGTTGCCGAACCACAGACCCCGGTTGGCACTCAAAGGACTAGGGTGCCCCGATGTGAGGATATGATGCTTGGTTTTGTCAATAAGCTTTGCTTTTTTCTTGGCGAATCCGCCCCAAAGCAAAAACACCACCCCTTCCAGTTCACCCGAAACCGTTTGGATGACCGCGTCCGTAAAGCGTTCCCAGCCCCGATTTTGATGGCTCCCTGCTTCATGTGCCCGCACCGTAAGCGTTGCATTGAGCAGCAGCACGCCCTGCTCCGCCCAACGTTCCAAATTGCCGCTTTGCGGATAAGGTTTTTGCACATCCACTTTGATTTCCTTAAAAATATTTACCAAGGACGGCGGGTGCGGAATACCGTCCTTCACTGAAAAGCAGAGGCCATTGGCCTGATTGGGCCCATGGTATGGGTCCTGCCCTATAATCACCACTTTGGTTTCTTGGAACGGACAGTGATCGAAAGCAGAAAAGATATCCTTACCCTTTGGGTAACAGGTGTGGTTTTGATATTCCTGTTTCACGAATGTTGCCAAATCCTGAAAATACGATTGTTCAAATTCCCGGTCCAACTGTACTTTCCAGCTAGGTTCAATGTTCACGTTCATGCCGTTCCTTATTTCTTTTTGGTCAATTTATAGATCAAATAGCCAATGCCGACCACAAAATGCAGCAAAATCACTGCTGCAATGATATAGATTACTGTATTATCACTTCTCATAACGCTCCAATGGGTCCATTGGTTTTCCGTAGCTGTCAAAAGTACACAATGCCGATTGTTTTTACAGGCACTACGGTTACAAAACACTTCAAAATCCTATCTTTGCGCTGCTAGTAGAAAAAGATGCGAAACATTCACTCCAAAACACTTCAAGACCTCGAATTCCCGACCGTATTGACCCAACTCGCTGCACGCTGCAATACCGAATTGGGCAAGGAACGGGCGCTGGACATCCAACCGTATCGAAAAAAACAGGAGTTGATGGATGTACTGGGGCAAACCTCGGAGTATTTGGCCTCTTTTTCCAACGACAACCGCATTCCCAATCATGGTTTTGACCATATCAATAGTGAGCTAGGCCTATTGAAGATTGACAATAGCACGCTGGAGATTACAGGTTTCCGAAAAATTGGGGGGATTTGCAGGACAGTGGAAATCCACCAAAAATTCTTTAAAAAATTCAAGGAATACTATCCTTTGCTCTTTGATAAAGTCAACGGACTGGAGCTGCATCCTGAGATTCCCGATGCCATTGACGCGGTAATCGATAAATTCGGCGAAGTCAAGGATTCCGCTTCCAACGACCTCCGTTTGATTCGAATGCAGATCAATGAAGTACGGAGCAAGATCAACCAAAGCTTCAATAGCGCATTGGGGCGTTATCAATCCTCGGATTTTTTGGATGAAATCCGGGAATCCGTGATGGAGAACCGTAGGGTGTTGGCCGTAAAGGCCATGCACCGCAAAAAGGTGAAAGGCACCGTGATGGGCACTTCCAAAACGGGAAGCATCGTTTACATTGTGCCCGAAGCCACCCTGTCCTACACCCGCGAATTGAGCAATCTGGAGTTTGAGGAAAAGGAAGAGATCCAACGTATCCTCAACCAGTTAACAGACCAGATTCGGCCCTATTTGGAACTGTTGAAAGCCTACCAATCCTACTTGGCGGAAACCGACATTACCGCAGCCAAGGCCAAGTATGCCAACGAAATGAACGGTTTGCTGCCCGAAATCAACGAGGAGCGGGAGCTGTATCTGAGGGATGCCTTCCACCCCCTGCTCTACTTGTCCAACAAACGAAAGAACGAAAAGACCTGGCCACAGACCATTAAACTGCATACGGAAAACCGTATTATCGTGATTTCTGGGCCCAATGCGGGCGGAAAAAGTATCACGCTAAAGACCATCGGACTGCTTCAAGTCATGCTTCAAAGCGGGATGCTGATACCCGTGCACGAGCGTAGCTCCGTCTGCTTTTTTGACCAGATTTTAACGGATATTGGGGATAATCAATCTATTGAAAATCATCTAAGTACATACAGTTATCGGCTCAAGAACATGAACCGTTTCCTGCGGAAGTGCAACGAACGGACCTTGTTCCTCATCGATGAGTTTGGAACGGGTAGCGACCCCGAATTGGGCGGTGCTTTGGCGGAAGCCTTTTTGGAGGTCTTTTACGAGCGTGAAGCCTATGGGGTCATCACCACCCACTACGCCAACCTCAAGGCCTTGGCCAACGAATTGCCACATGCCACCAATGCCAATATGCTGTTCAACGCCAAAACGCTGGAACCCACCTTTCAATTGGTATTGGGCGAAGCGGGCAGCTCCTTTACGTTTGAGGTGGCCCAAAAGAACGGTATTCCCTATTCCTTGATCAACAAGGCGAAGAAGAAAATTGAACGCGGCAAGGTCCGGTTTGATGCCACCATTGCCAAACTGCAGAAAGAGCGCAGCAAAATGGTGGAGACGGGCTCCAAGCTGAAGGAAGAGGAAATCAAGGCGCGTGAAGAATCCGAGCGGTTGGAAAAGCTGAACTCGAAGATCAAGTCCAAGTTGGAGAGCTATCAGGAGATGTACGACCACAACCAACGCATGATCCAATTGGGCAACAAGGTGAACACCGCCGCCGAAAAATACTTCATCGACAAGAAAAAGCGCCCTTTGATCTCTGAAATGCTTCGCATTGTGGAAACCGAGAACAGCAAACGCAGAAAGACCACGGCCAAAAAGGCCAAGGAGAAGCAACAGGAGCAACAGCAGGTGGCCCAAGAACTGGAGCAACAGATCAAAAAGGTGCGGGTAGAGAAGAAGATCAAAAAGAAGAAAGAAATCCAGGCCGAAAAGAACAAACCCCGACCCGTGTTTAAGGTGGGCGACCGCGTGCGCTTGCAGGATGGCAAAGCCGTGGGCAGTATCGATACCTTGGAAAAAGGCAAGGCCGTGGTCAATTACGGAATGTTCACTACCAATGTGAGCGTGGACCAACTGGAATTGGTCGAGGCGAAGAAATAAATCCTCAATATCTGGATGGCATGTATTGTCATTTCGAGTGAGCGTAGCCACGAGAAATCGCTAAGTTATTCCCTAGTTGATGGGAATAAAAACAGCCGGCATCAAATGGTTGAACCCCACTTGAGCGGCCGACTGTCAGCACTAGTTAATTACAGCTAATGGGTGAAAGTGTAATCTGAAGAAGTAAATTATTGGTCACTTCGAAGCACTTTTGACTGCTCAGATATCCATAAGACCTAGGACTTCCCAATGCCCTCCAAACAAAAGCATCCTGAAACTGGAATTCCACTTCCACATCGTGCGCTCCATCCGGTGGACTTTTCACGGAGCGTTGTCCATTGTTTACGGTGTTATAGCCACCAATTACCGTATTGTTGGTTCCCGCGGTTTTATAAATAAACCTGTACCGAACATCAAAAATTGAATTGTTGTCCACGTCAACACTGGCGTGATCATACCTAAATGTTTGGCAACTTTCCACCCGATAATCCGTGGTATACCCCATTTTGGCCAGCGTATTGTCTTTTAAGTACCGAATGGTATAGGCAATGGGCACTCCCGGATTATCTCTACTGTACACCGCATTCTCTCCCGTAATTACACTGTTCAAAGAACCATAACCCGATTCAATATCCGCTAAATTGATGGCCTCGGAGGCTGCTTCGGCATTTCCGCCAATGGTAACCACCGTTATGTTGGACGTTTTTAAAATTTCATCATAGGTCGAGTTGACCGTTCCCACACCACTCACGCCACCAGCGTATTCCAAAACTGCATCCAGCTCAACCGACGTATTCGTATTGGTGGTTTCCATACGCACCATAATGATGCGTCCGTACGAAACGGAACTCACATAGGCTGGTGGTGTATCGGAATCCATGGCAGAAGCAACAGCGGCTTGGCTTACAGAGGTATCAAAAACACTTCCTGGAGAGCTTGGGGTGTCCATCGTCACCGTGTAGAAAACTTGTTTGAACACTACCCCGGCATATCGCTTCTCCGTTGTGCTTTCATATTCAAATTGTGAGGCCAATGATCCCGTGGCCCATTCCACATTCAGGCCAACATCCAAACTAAATTGCTTGGAAGAGTATGAAGTGGAAGCTTGATAAGAAGAATTGGAAGCGTTCACATACCCCTCTTGGTAGGCGTTTGCGTTCCACCACTCCAAAGCATTATCAATACTGGACTGTACGGAGGAGTTTGTGGGATTGTCCACCACAATGTTCCCTTGCGATCCAATTCCCGGTAGGTCCAACCGAAGCGTTACCGGTGCCCGACCCAAGGTCAAAGGGTCTGGAGCGCCATCCAGCATACCTTGGTTGCCCACGACCAAAGCCCCGGGAAAAACAATGCCATTGGTCGGACGCAAAATGGCCACATCATCAAAATTGGACTCCAAATTGTAGTCTTGTGTCCTGCATTCGAAAAGCTGTCCCAATGTAGGGCCTGTATTTATGGTATTATCATTGGTTACGGTACGTTCCGTGGCGCCCCCACCCGTATCTTGAACATTTAAAAGCTCATCGGGATTGTAAGATAGATTTTCAATGTACGCATTGATGGCCTGCAGGTCGTCATTTTCCTCACCGCCATTTTCGCCTCCGTTTTCGCCCCCATTGTCAATGGGAGGGTCCGTTCCTTCATCCTTGCTGCACGAAACAGCGAGGCATAATGTCATGGACCATATCAACAAGGTCCATAAGTTGATTTTTTTTGAAATTGATTTCATAACTAATTGGTTTAAAGGGTTCAACGTTGTCGAAATTAGACCTCAAACCCCTAGCAACCTATTTACTGATATGGACAAAGTATGGACACATAAGGATTTAATACGGTTTAATGGAGATGGACATTGGTTGTACACAAGATATTCATAAAGAGTTTATTAGTTTGAAAATCAATGTTTTATGGTGTTACTAAAAAAGTAAACCCCATCCAAATCCATGGACAATGTATGGACAAGAAGGTTTAGATGCCGATATTGAATGGGTACGATGCTTTGTATTATTTACTACTTTAGAAAGTATTAAAGCATAACCTCGTGAAACACTTCGTCATTATTGTAAGTTTACTTTCCCTTTTTGGGCAATCCATGAACGCCCAAGGCCGGGAAAAAGAATTGGACAGTTTGATCACCCGCACCGAACAACTTCCAGAAACCATTGAAAAAGCGCAACTGCTTTCCCGAATACATGAACGGATGATGTTCACAGACCCCGATTTGGCGCGAGACTACGCACAACAAGCGTTTGACCTTTCGGAAAAACTGAACTATAAAAAGGGAATTGCCAATGGCTATCTTCAATTTGGGAATTATTTTTCCAACCGAACCGAGAACGACTCAGCTACCTATTTCTATGAGCTTTCATTGGAAAAATTCAAGGAAATAAAATCCATCAGAGGACAAATTTTTGCCAACCATTCCCTAGCCGGAATTGAACGTGAAAAAGGAAATTACGACAGGGCCATTAAAATTACCCACCGAAACATCGCACTTTATAATGATCAAAACAGAAACGAGACAGATTTAAAGGAATTCAATCTGATCGGTGCAGAATATGAGGTTTTGGGAAGCGTTTACATGGACAAGGGCAATTATACCCTGGCCCTAAATGAAACCCTAAATGCGCTACGCTTTTTTGAAGAGGTGGGAGACAAGGTACGAAAGGGAGATGCATTGTTGCAATTGGGGCAGATTGAATACAAGCTTGGAAATTTTAACGCTTCCCTTGCCTATGAGGAGGAAGCCTTTGCCATTTATCGCGATGAAGATGATAAGGTATACCAATCCTATGCCGCCAACCATGCGGGATTGGCCGCTGAAGCGCTTGGGGATATGCAAAAGGCTGAGGAGTACCAAAGAGCTGCCATGACATTGGCACAAGAAGTGGGTGTAAAATCAACTTTATCCACTGCATTACGGGATTTGGGTCGAATTTATTCCAAAAAGGGGCTCTTGAATGATGCAAGAACGTTTTTGGAAGAGTCTTACAAGGTATCGGAAAGTACTGGCATACAACTGGACATAGCTTCTTCGCTCAAAGAACTTGCACAAGTTGATTACCAATCCAAAGAGTTTAGCGAAGCCCTTAAAAAAATGGATCGCGTAATTGAAATCGCCGAAAGCATTGGTGCCGTTTCCATCCTTGGACAATCCTACAAGGAACGCAGTCAAATCCACGAAAGCTTGGGCAAATACACCAATGCCATAGCGGACCTAAGAACATATCAAATCATAAACGATAGTATTTTCAACAGTAGAAAGTCCCAGCAAATAGAAGAACTCAAAACCATTTATGAAACCGAAAAGAAAGAAGCCGAAATCGCCCTGCAAGAAGAGGAAATCAATACGCTGAACGCAAAGGCAAAGGTGGACCAACTCACCAAAGGTTTATACGCTGGAGGTATGGCCTCTGCCCTAGCCCTTTCCGGTCTTTTGGTGTTCGGTTACCGTCAGAAAATGAAGAAAAACAAGATTGCCCGCGAAAAGCAGGAGGAAATCTACAAACAGGAAATTGCCCACAAAAAGAAGGAGCTCACCAGTCAGACCCTGAATTTGGTGCAAAAAAATACCTTTATCCAAGAGTTGATGGACAACCTGGAGAACATCAAAAACTCGCCTGAAAAGTTCAAGATGGAGTTTCGGAGGATTGTGATGCTGCTAAAAAAAGAAAATGCCTCGGACAAGGATTGGGAAGTGTTCAAAACCTACTTTGCGGAGGTACACAATGATTTTGACCAAAAACTCAAGACGATCTATCAAGATATTTCAGAAAAGGAAATCCGGTTGGCCGCCTTTTTGCGCATGAACCTGACCACCAAGGAAATTGCGGCCACACTGAATGTGCTGCCCGATAGTATCCTGAAATCGAAATACCGCTTAAAGAAGAAATTGGGATTGGATAAGGACATGGATCTGTCCAATTTTCTTGGTTCCTTGTAGGTCAAATTCATCATCCACTTCATTAGCTGTTGTTTTTGAACCCTATTTAGGCGAACTTAGAGACCAACTAAATAGCAACCCATTGAAAACAACCACCATCACCCTAGCGCTACTGACCTTACTTTGTATCGGTTGCCAAACCGAAAAGAAAAGCGGTACAGAAGAAAACCAGACCGAAACCACATTTACCTCCAACGATTATGGGGACTTGGTCGCCCTGTTCAAGGAATGGCGAACCTTTGAAAATCCACCTCTATTGGACGGAGCTCCCGATTATACCGCGGAGACCTTTGACAAACGCTGGCCAAAGTTTAAAGAATTGCAGTCAAAACTACAAGCTATCGACACCACCAACTGGTCCGTGGAAAACCAAGTGGATTGGATGATCGTATGGGCCGAAATGAACGGCTACGATTTTAACCATCGGATATTGAAACCTTGGGTACGCGATCCTGCCTACTACAAAACGGTTTGGACCGCCAGAAGCGATGTGCCCGCCCACGAAGGACCCACCCATCATGGCACCACGGAGCTCTGGACCTACACTTTCCCCCTTTCAAAAGAAGAAAGGGACAGACTTTTAAATGACATAAAAGTAATTGCTCCGCTGAACAAACAAGCGCAAAAAAACCTGACCGGAAACGCAAAGGATTTATGGATTGCGGGGATTCGGGATATTGAAACCCAAAGCGAGGTATTATCCGAACTTAAAAAACAGCCAAGCCTTGCGGAGGATATCGAATTGATTGGAGTGATCGATAACGCCATATCATCCACCAACGAATTTGCCACTTGGTTACGGGCCGAAGCGGAGACCAAAACAGGTCCCTCCGGAATTGGCAAGGAAAACTATACCTGGTATTTGCAAAATGTCCATTTGGTGCCCTTGACCTGGGATGATGAGGTAATGATCCTAAAACGGGAACTGGACCGCGCGTGGGCCTCCCTAAAACTGGAGGAACATAAAAATAGAAACCTGCCCGAGTTGGTCGCTGCGGATTCCCCCGAAGCTTATGATGCCATGGCCGATGAAGCCGCCAAAAGTTTGATCAATTTTCTGGACCAGCAGGACATCGTTACCGTAAAACCCTATTTTGATACCGCCCTACGCGAGCACTTGGGCGAGTTCATCCCCGAGGAAAAACGCAATTTCTTCACCATAGGTGAACATTACGACCCCAGACCGCTCTATTCCCATTTTTACCATTGGTTTGAACTGGCACGTATGGATACCGAGCCGCACCCCAGTGAAATCCGGAAAGGCCCTTTGTTGTACAATATTTGGGATTCCCGAAACGAGGGAACCGCAACCGCCGTGGAAGAAATGTTTATGCAGGCCGGACTGTACGAAGACAGTCCAAGGGCGCGTGAGATAGTGTATATCATGATTGCGCAGCGTGCAGCAAGGGGCTTGGGCTCCTTATACGCCCACGCCAATGAAATGACCATGGAAGAAGCAGGCGGCATCCATAGCGAATACACCCCAAGGGGCTGGATGAAAACCGAAAAGGAACTGCTCATTTTTGAACAGCACCTCTATTTGCGCCAACCCGGGTATGGCACCAGTTACATCACCGGAAAGTACCTATTGGAAAGTGCCATGGCCGCATACGCCCATCAAAAGGAGGTAAATGGAGAGGAATTTGTGCTTAAGGACTTTTTCGACACCTTGAACGGTATTGGCTGCATTCCCATGTCCTTGGGACATTGGCAGATGACGGGGTCCAAGGAGCATTTAAAGATGATTAAAGCGGATTAGTCCACCCCACCTATTTTATGAAACACAAAACAGTTGTTGGTTGATAACTTCTTACAACTGCGAAGATTACGCTATTGCTTTTGAAGGAAATTTCGGTGAAATTAGTAACCGATGGTGAAATACATTGGTTATAGGCCTTTTTGAAGGTATATGGATGTCTTTTATGTTTCTATAAACAAGTTGGCAACAATATGAGAAAAGACAAATTATTTGGAATTATTTCTGTAGGAATTTTATTTGGAGTATTATTTCCGTTAGGGCTTCACACTTTGATGTTTAAAATCCTAGAAAGAATTTTTTTTTTAACAGATTTAGATATTTTATTATCCAGTGCAATTGCTGCTTACTCAAGTGTTGTATTAGCGGTTGTATTGTTCTTAAAACTAATGAACTATCTCATTAATTCTGAATTGAATGAAAAGAGAAAAATTAAATCAAAAATGACCGCTGGAGTTCTGGCTAATATAGGCTTGTACTTTTTTTGGTTTCTGATTCCATTTACTGACAATAACTTAGGAGAAGAATACCAGAATAAAGTATTTAAATCTTATGAATTACTCAGTACAGAATTTGTTTTTTATGAGATTCTTATAAACCAATTAAGTTCAATTATTTGTTTTGTAATATTAGTAGGAATAATGTATAATAAATTAAATACTGTTGCCAACAATGTATAACCGCAATTACGGCGGATTCGACTACCCTTCGACTGCACTCAGGGCTGGCTTGTAAAGTTAAGCGCTAACCCACGCAACTACTCATACACGAGACCGTTGGCGGTAATTTGAACTGAATGGATTATTTCGATGAACAAAACGACAAATTTTATGACTTCTTAAATCAGACTTTTGATTTAAAGAAGTGTAAAACTTGGGATGATGTTGCTAAGAATATTACTCAACTAAAAGTTAAAAGGACCTATCGTGTATTTGCTAAATTATATCCAAGAAATTTTGATTATTCAACTGAATTAGGAAATTTAAAAAGTACATTTTCTAGTATACATTATTCAACTTTAAAAGCAAATAGAATCATAGGTGAAATTGTTAGATTTTCACTTTATTCTGACAAAATATTAGTATTTCATCCTCTACAGAATCCATCTGTTACCAATCAAAGTATTGACCCTAGAAGAAATGCCAAAAGGTGGTTACCTGATTTTTTAGACGCTTTATACTTTTACATAGTAATTCAAAAATGGGTAAAAGCAGGAATCGTAAAACTAGTAATAAATCCTTGTGAATATGATTTAGACTTAAGAGGTAAGATTGACCAAAAAATAAAAGAAAGAGTACTAAAGTCAAATCCTGATGAATTTTTTGAAATCGGAAAAGAATCAGCAGAGAATCATTTAGCTGAACAATTTGCTATTTACTCAAAAAATAAAACTAAAGACCAAATAATTCAAGATATACTTTCTCTACAAAACCCTATTTTCACTAATAAAGAAGCGGAATCTTTTGCAGTCAAAGTACTTGAACATATATCTAAAACCAATCTTCTATGGGATAAGATTGACAAAAGCATTTTTAATAAAGATGGAATGATTACGCCAACTAAAAGTGGCGGAGCAATAGAAGCTATGCAATATGTCTCTAAATTAACTGGAGGAAATATCTATACACCATCGAAAACAGTTTGGTATCAAATGAAACAAATGGGAGTAAATGACTTCTGGACTAAAACTAATCATTTGTACTCACAAATGCCTTTAACATTTTTAAATAATGTTGATACAGCCTTTGCATTGAAAATAAGACAAGAAGGAAGATTGGAAGGTGTAAGACAAGAGCTAAAAAAAATATATAGTGAACTTTCGAAAATAGATATTAACGAAATTGATGAACAAAAAATACGATTCATTCAAGAAGGTTTCATAGAAGAAATCAAAAAAGCTGAATCTGAATGGGATTTAATAAAAAAACAAGCTGATTTATCGAGAAAATATTGGGCATCAGCTAATGTTGCTGTCCCTCTAATAATAAATGAAGTATCAATTTTACCTTTGGCAGTATCTCCATTAGCTTGGTTATATAAAAATGAAAAAACAGCATCAGATAAACAAAAAGCATTTAGAACGCAAAAACCGATTTCCGTATATTTAGACTTAAAGAACAAGAAACAAGATTTTTTGACTGAATTAAGAAATTGTATAATATAAAAACTACCGCCAACATCGGCTATAGCAAATACGGGTTGACTGCTTAAAAATGAAGATATTACAACTAAATAAAATCACGGTAGGTGGACAAGAAAGCGGTTTAAAAATCCCGCACTTGCCATAGCCATGGCCGTTAGCCACTTTTAAAATCCAATAATTTGAAAACCGATTATAAACTGGAATACTTATTTCCATTGATGTTCCGAATAATCGGCGTGACTTTAACTATTTCAGGGGTTCTTTTGCTTGTTACTTTTCCTTACCGAATTGTTGGCGGAATTTCTCTATTCATCATAGGCTTGACCATGGCTTTTACTCGAAAAGGTGTGATACTGGAATATGAAAACAAAAAAATTAAGGAATACATTGGTCTCTTTTTCATCAAATTGGGGAAATGGAAAAGTATAAGTACCTACACAGATGTTTCGGTTTTAATGATGAACATTAAAAGCACTGGATTTAGCAGGACTGGTTTGGAATTTACTGAAAGAAGCAAAGTCTATCGCATCTATTTTATGGACGAAAATCACCGAGAAAGATTACGAGTAAAGGATTTCGAAAAAATGGAAATTGCAATTTCCAACGCAAAAGTAATCGCTAAAAAAATGGAAAAGACATTTGCTAAGTATAATCCAAAATAAATAACAGTGGCTATCATTATGTATAGCTCATTGCCGTTGGAATTTCCATACGGAAATACCAGCCTGGTTCGCTAACTTAGGGCTATGGCGGAAAAGTCCGGTGGACGTTTTCCGCAACGAAGCCATACACGAACCGTTGGGCAACATATTCAAACGAGGTGTCAAAAATTAAATTTTGAAAAACGGAACTAAAACTATTTACCAAATAATATTAATGATGGTTTTGATCATGATTGGACTGTTTGTATTAACTGTTGTTTTGTTGTTCTTATCAATGGGAGATGATGTGAATCAAAAACAGATGGATTTAAACGGATTTATAAATAGCGTTGTCGGATTTCCAATCGGACAATTTCCGAAGAATATACAGGCGAACGTACGGAAGCCGATACACCACCAGAAGCAGCGATTGCAGAGCAATGGGTAGAGGAGATTAGATCCTTGCCCATCAATGCCAACTATCAACATTGGATGTTCCAACACCCCGATGGCAGGCTGGCTGTAGGATACCGAACCGGAAACTATCTCATTCGAAAAGCGATGGCCAAATCCGGCAAAGATGTGCTTGAGCTTAGTGAACTGCCTCCTGATACCATTTTTGCATTGGCCGGCTATTAGAAATCGCTAGGCTTTGAGGGGATTGCTGCGTATCTTTGGGGTAAAGAAATAGATTCCCGCCTTCGCGGGAATGACAGCACTATGGAAGATAAAAAGATAATACTGTTCGATGGCGTTTGCAATTTGTGCAACAACGCTGTTCAATTTGTCATCAAAAGGGACAAAAAGGACATCTTTCGCTATGCAGCCCTCCAAAGTGACATTGGACAGGAGTTGGTGGCCCAGCGGCAAATCGATACCAGTAAAATCGATTCCATTATTTTGATAGAGCCCGGGGTGGCCTATTATACCAAATCCGATGCTGCCTTGGAAATTGCCCAAGATTTAGGCGGAATCTGGAAACTATCGGCCATCTTCACTTGGATTCCAACCCCCATCCGCGACCGGATTTATGACTTTGTGGCCAAAAACCGGTACAAGTGGTTCGGCAAGCAAGATGCCTGTATGATTCCGACCCCTGAACTTAAAGCCAAGTTTTTGGATTAACTATCTTTTTGTTTTCGATAGTTGTCATCCCAATTCTTTATTTTGGGCTCACCCAATTTACCTACAGACTTGGCAACCAATAAAGAAACAGTGGCATCACCGGAAACGTTCACGACCGTCCTGCACATATCCAACGGTCTATCCACCGCAAAAATCAGTGCAAGTCCTGCCTCAGGAATCCCTGCTTGTGCCAATACGATGACCAACATCACCATTCCAGCGCCTGGAACAGCTGCACTCCCTATCGAAGCAAGAGTTGCCGTAACAATAATTCCCAACTGAGCAGAAAGGCTTAGGTCCATACCAAAGGCCTGTGCTATAAAAACAGCGGCCACGGCTTGGTACAAACTGGTTCCATCCATGTTGATGGTAGCTCCTATGGGCAAAACAAAACTGGTTACCTCTTCCTCAACTCCTAAATGCTCCTCTACCCTTTCCATGGTAACCGGCAATGTAGCGGCACTGGAACTAGTTGAAAATGCCAATAATTGTGCAGGGGACATTCCCTTCATGAAAAATGTGGGTTTGGTCTGGGTAAAAATCCATGCGATCAACAGATACACGCACAACATAAGCACTAGACCTAAAAGCACACAGAAGGCATACCAGGCCAATGCTTGGAATAGGTCCAAACTTGGCGACTCTACCACCAAGGCGGCCAACAGCGCAAACACACCATAAGGTGCGGCCAGCATGATGATATCTATCAATTTTAAAATGACTTCGTTAAAGCCATCGAAGAATTTTTTAACCGGTTCAGCGGTTTTCTCTGGAATCAAAATGAGCCCAATTCCAAAAAAGATAGCAAAGAAAATAACCTGAAGCATATTGCCATTGTCGCTGGCCGCCTTGAATATGTTGCTCGGAACCAAATCTTCAAGCGCCTGCAATGGGCCGGCCTCCTTTTGTTTGTCTGCGGCCGTTTTGATGTTATCGGCATCGCCCTTGTAGTTTTCAACCAGTTCGTTACGGGTTTCCTCCGTAATGGAACCGCCGGGCTTTACCACATTCACGACAAGTAAACCGATAGTAACGGCAATAATGGTAGTGACTACATAAATACCTATGGTTCGCCCTCCCATTTTTGACAGCTTGGAAATATCTTTCAAGTCGGATACTCCTTTGATCAAGGATGCCAAAATCAAAGGCACGGCAATCAGTTTAAGCGAGTTGATAAAAATATTTCCGAAAGGCTTGACCCAATCCGATACAATTTTTGGGCCCCAATCAAATTGAACCATTAACAAAGCAAACAAAACACCCAAGGCCATCCCAATGAGGATTTGCCAGTGTAATTCCAATTTCTTCATAAAATAAAATTATGGTCGGAAAGATACTTTATTGAGAGGAAACCTCCTAACGGGCCATCAGATTTTGTTGGTCCGGGCCAATAAGGTGTAGTCTGCCAACACCAATGCGGTCATGGCCTCCACAATAGGCACAGCCCTTGGCACCACGCAGGGATCGTGCCTTCCCTTGCCTTGGGTGGTTACCTGCTCCCCTTCCTTGTTGATGGTATCATAGGACTGTAGTACGGTGGCTACTGGCTTAAAGGCAACGCTAAAATAAATATCCATCCCATTGCTGATACCGCCTTGGACACCGCCGCTACGATTGGTTTTTGTAGTACCATCCGGGTTAAAAGCATCGTTGTGCTCACTGCCTTTCATGGCGACGCCCGCAAAGCCGCTTCCGTATTCAAAACCTTTTACCGCATTTATGGACAGCATGGCCTCTCCCAATCGGGCGTGCAACTTATCAAAAACAGGTTCTCCAAGACCAATGGGTACATTTTGGGCCACACAAGTGATAACCCCGCCAATGGTATCCCCCTGTTTTTTGATGGATTTGATGTATGCTTCCATCTGTTCGGCCATTTCGGTATCCGGACAGCGCACTGCGTTGGATTCTATGTTGGAAAAATCCAATTCTTGATAGGGTTTCTCCAGCTTCATTTCGCCTACTTGAGAAACAAAGGCATTGATTTTGATATCGCTCAGAAACTGCTTGGCAATGGCTCCTGCCACCACCCTGCTGGCCGTTTCGCGTGCGGAACTTCTGCCCCCACCTCGGTAATCACGGAAACCATATTTTTTATCGTACACATAATCGGCATGAGAAGGCCGATAAGAATCTTTGATGTGTGAGTAATCCTTAGACTTTTGATTGGTATTGTGAATGGCAAAACCGATGGGCGTTCCCGTGGTTTTACCTTCAAACACACCGGAATAGATTTCGACCGTATCCGGTTCCTTGCGTTGGGTAACGATGGCAGACTGACCCGGTTTTCTTCGGTTAAGCTCCTCTTGTACCTTTTCGAGGTCCAAGGATATTCCGGCGGGACAACCATCAATAATGCCGCCCAACGCCTTTCCGTGAGATTCACCAAAGGTGGTGAGCCTAAAAAGTTGTCCAAAGGAATTTCCTGCCATTCGGTATAAAATTAGATTGCCTTCAAAGGTAGCAGATACAAAGCTAATTCAAAAACAAGCTTTTTGCTTAATGTTATTGTAACATAATTCACTTTAAGGTGATATTATTTTAACAATATCCTCATGAATTAATGATTTGGAATTGATTTCTATTTTATTCCTACCAGTTTATTTTGTACTAAACCCTATTCGATTGAAAAGAAGGAAGATAGAATTGGCAGTTATCTCGGATGTTCACTTAGGAACCTACGGCTGCCATGCCGACGAGCTTATCACATACCTCAACAGTATTCAGCCCAAAAAACTCATTTTAAACGGAGACATTATCGATATTTGGCAGTTTAGTAAGCGATACTTTCCGCCTTCGCATCTAAAGGTCTTGCGCAAAATTATTGGAATGGCATCGAGAGGAACCGAAGTGTACTATATCACTGGAAATCATGATGAAATGCTCCGTAAGTTCAGTGATACTTCAATGGGCAACTTTAAGATCATGAACAAATTGGTGTTGAACCTGGACGGCAAAAAAGCATGGATTTTTCATGGTGATGTGTTCGATGTTTCCATTCAAAATGCCAAATGGCTGGCCAAATTGGGCGGATATGGGTACGACCTGCTCATTTTGATCAATAGCTCCCTCAATTGGTGCTTGGCCAAGATGGGGCGTGAGAAATACTCCCTTTCCAAAAAGATAAAGAACAGTGTAAAAGGAGCCGTAAAGTACATCAACGATTTCGAAAAGACCGCCGCAGAACTGGCCATAGAAAATGAATATGACTACGTGGTCTGCGGACACATCCATCAACCCAAAAAAGAGATCTACGAAAACAAATATGGTCGATGCACCTATCTAAACTCCGGCGACTGGGTGGAAAACCTCACCGCTTTGGAATATTCCTTTAAACGCTGGAAAATTTACCATTACAACCACGACCGCCTCTCCCCTTTCTTCATGGACGAAGACCTAAAGGAAATGGACATGAACGATCTTATTGCTTCCATTACCGACAAGGAAGTGAGGATGGAGAACCTGACCGAAGAACAGTTTAGCGAGCGGGAGGAACATATCGACCCTGATTTTTCAGACAATAAGGGCCTGTCTCAAGATTGAGACCGGATGCATCGCTTCCCTTTTCGTCCCATCCTTGATTTGATGCCTACAACTGGTTCCATTCGCCGCAATGATAGTGTCCGTTGCACTCTTATTTATCGCAGGAAACAGCTTTAATCCGCCGACCTGCATACTTACTTCGTAATGTTCCTTTTCGTACCCAAATGAACCTGCCATGCCACAACAACCCGAAGGGATAATGGTGACTTTGTAATTTTCGGGCAGGTTGAGCACATCAAAGGTCACTTTTTGATTGCTCAAAGCTTTTTGATGACAATGTCCATGAATTTTTACATTTCGTTCTTCTTGAGTAAAACTATCCGAAGTAATATGGCCTGCAGCAATTTCTGAAGCCAGAAATTCCTCAATCAAAAAAGATTGCGAAGCCAGTTTGGTCAATTCTCCTTTGTTCTCATGCAATCGTTGGTACTCGTCCCTAAAAGAAAGTATGGCCGAAGGTTCCAGGCCAACAATGGGCGTTCCGGCATCCAAAATGGGCTTAAGCCGTTCCAAATTACGGGCGACCAATTTTTTGGCCTGTTTTAAAAATCCTTTGGACAGATAGGTCCTGCCACTCTCCCCGTAAAAAAGACTTACGTCATACCCCAGTTTACACAACAATTCGATGGCATCCTTACCAATTTGGATATCCAAATATTGGACAAACTCGTCGATATAAAGCACTACCTGTTTTTTGGAAAGGTCGGTCCGCTTAACCCGATACTGTTCCAAGTGACCCTTAAAATTATAACGGCCCACTTTAGGCAAACTCCTTTCTGGTGCCACTCCAGTAGCTTTTTTGATGAAATTCCCAATGGTTTTGGATTCGTACATCCAGTTTGTGATACCTGCAACCCTACTGCCCAGAGCGTTCAATTGGGTATTGTGGGCAAACAGTTTGCTACGCAAGGTATAGCCATTGGCTTCTTGATAATGGTACAAAAACTCAGCCTTCAAGGTAGCCACGTCCACATTGCTGGGACATTCGCTGGCACAGGCCTTGCAACTCAAACATAGGTCAAAGACCTCCTTTAGCTCTTGATGGTCGAAGCGGTTCGTTTTTTCGGAATTGGTCAAAAACTCTCTTAGTGCATTGGCCCTGGCCCTAGTCGTATCTTTTTCATTTTTGGTAGCTTGATAACTTGGACACATGGCGCCGCTCATGTGGTGGCTCTTGCGGCAATCCCCACTCCCATTGCATTTTTCGGCTGCTTTTAGGATTCCCTCATTGTCCGAAAAATCCATTAAGGTGGAAACTTCGGGCTCTTGGCGGTCCACCTCGTAGCGCAAGGACTCATCCATGGGGTAGGCATCCACTATCTTGCCCGGGTTCAGGACTCCATTGGGGTCAAAAAGGGATTTCACCCGCTTCAACAGTTGGTAATTGGTCTCCCCAATCATCAAAGGTATGAATTCGGCCCGTACAATGCCATCTCCATGTTCCCCGCTAAAACTGCCCTGGTACTTTTTGGTAAGTTGGGCCACATCCGTGGTAATTCTGCGGAACAATACCACATCCTCCCGTTTTTTGAGGTTGAGAATGGGCCTCAAATGCAATTCTCCTGCCCCTGCATGTGCGTAGTACACGGCGTCCTGACCATATTCCTTCATGATTTGGGTAAACTCCCCAATAAAATCCTTTAGGTCTTCCAAAGCCACTGCGGTATCCTCGATGCACGCAACAGCTTTTCTATCCCCGACCATATTGCCCAGAAGCCCCAATCCGGCCTTGCGTAGCTCAATGGCTTTGTTGATATCGTCCTCGTACAAAACAGGACTGGCGTAGCTCAACCCTGACTTTTCAATGGTTTTTAGCAGGGCCTCCAACTGCTTTTCTAGATCTTCCTTGGAATCGGCCTTGACCTCCAACATCAAAATTCCTGTAGGGTCACCCTCTACAAAAAATCGGTTGGCCAGCTGTGCACGGTTGTTCTTGGTACAGTCCAAGATAACCTTGTCCATCATCTCGCAAAGGTGCAGACTGTGCTGCATCACAGGGGCCACATCGCTTAGGCAATCCTCCAAGGTATGGTAATGGGTAGCCACCATGGCCGCAAATGGAGGAGGCAGGTCGTCTAACTGTAGGGTAACTTCGGTTGTAAAGGCCAAAGTGCCTTCGCTACCACACAAAAGCTTACTTAAATTGAATTCGTCCGTTTCATCCCCAAAAACTTGATTCTTTAACAATTCGTCCACCGCATAGCCCGTATTGCGCCTATGGATGCTGGGCTTGGGGAATTCAACGGCTATCTGATGCTGGGTTTCAGGATTGGAAAGCTCTTCATAAAGTTGCCGATAAATGTTGGCTTCCAAAGAGCTTCCCGCTTTCTTTTTTTCAAATGTTGCTTTGGAGGTATCCGTAAAACAGGCTTCGCTCCCATCGGACAAGATACATTGCATCGCAACAACCTTATCGCGGGTAACGCCATATTGTATGGATGTGGTTCCAGAGGAATTGTTCCCAACCATCCCTCCAATCATGCAGCGATTGGAAGTAGAGGTGTTCGGACCAAAGAAAAGACCAAAGGGTTGTAGATATTGATTGAGTTCATCCCGCACCACTCCGGGTTGTACCGTCACCTGTTTTTTGTCCTTATCCAAATGGATAATCCGTGTGAAATGTCGGCTCACATCCACCACAATGCCCTCCCCTACGCATTGTCCGGCCAAAGAAGTACCTGCAGTCCGCGGAATTAATCCAATCTTATTTTCGTTTGCGAAAGCAAGTAAGATTTTAATGTCCTTTGGATTTTTGGGGTAGGCCACGGCATGGGGCAGTTTACGATACACCGAAGCATCTGTGGCATAAATGGCTCTGCTCAATTCGTCGAACAACAACTCCCCTTCCAAGGATTTAGAGAGGTCTTTTAACAATTTTTTATTCAACTTGGAATACTTTTTGGGAACTAAAATGGTTTTTAGAACGTAAATGTATTACAAAACTATCTCTATTTTTTAACTTAACGAGAACCTCATGAAGATTACCACATTATTATCCGTTTTATTTTTGTTTGCAACAGTAAGCTTAAGTGCGCAGAACATCTCAGAACATGCTTTGGGATTACGATTGGGTGATAGCGACGGCTTTGGGGCCGAGATTTCCTATCAAAAATCGATTGGACGTTACAACCGTGCGGAATTCAACTTGGGCTGGAGGGACAGCCGCGAGTTTGATGCATTTAAATTGACCGGGGTATACCAATGGGTCCGACCTTTGGATGGAAACTTTAACTGGTACTACGGCGTTGGCGGTGGACTGGGAAGCGTTGACTTTAATAGACCAGAACCGGACTTTACTGATGATAACGATGGTTTGTTCGTGTTTGCGGCGGGTAATATCGGTGTAGAATACGATTTTGATATTCCACTGCTCCTATCCTTGGATTTTAGACCTGAAATTGGTCTAGTAGGGTACGATGGTTTCGATAACGATTTTGATTTTGATATTGCATTGGGTATCCGATACCAATTCTAACCATAAGATTTTTGTTTGACCAGCCCTTGACTTATTGAAAAGCCAAGGGTTTTTTTATGCCACAAACATTGAATACCTTAGCGATCTAAATTTTTTGAAATGAAAAAACTGTTAGCCATATCCTTAGGTGCACTTTTAATAGGTGCTTGTAATTCTGACCCCAAAGGATACGTATTGAGCGGAACCATTACCGGAGAGCCCGAAAATGGAACCCAAATATTTTTGAAAACCACCGATTCCCTAAACCAATTGGTGGATATCGACACTGCCACAGTGGAAAACGGACTGTTCAGCTTTAGCGGAAGCCAGGCCGAGCCGAAAATGTATTACCTTTTTGTGGATAAGACCGGAGGAAATGCCCCGTTGATCGTTGAGAACGGTAACATCGAAATAGAATTCCAAAAGGATAGTATTGGATACGCAGAGCTAAAAGGAACCGAACAAAACGAAATGTTCATGGACTTTTTGGAAGAATCCCGAAAGCTTTCCGAAAGAGCAAGGTCCATGCAGGACGATATGCGCATGGCGGCACAGCAACAGGATACTGCAACGGTAACTGCACTTCGTGAAGAGTTTATGGAATTTCAGGAAGACGCCAAAAACTTCAATCTTGAGTTTGCAAAGAACCATACGAACGCTTACGTATCAGTCTTGATCATTGGCAACCTCTTGGCCACAAAATCAGCCCCGTTGGATGAAATCAAGTCGATGTTCGAGGCCCTTACACCAGAAATGAAGCAAACAGAACCTGCCCAAAAGATTGCGGAGCAGTTGGAAAATTTAAAATCAACCGAAGTGGGTGCCGTAGCACCGGACTTTTCTGCTCCAACACCCACTGGGGATGTACTAGCACTTAGTGATGTGACCAGTAACGCTAAACTTACCTTGGTCGATTTTTGGGCCGCATGGTGCAGACCTTGTCGTGCCGAAAACCCAAATATCGTATCTGTTTATCAAAAATATCATGAAAAAGGTTTTGACGTTTTGGGCGTTTCCTTGGATACCCAAGCCGAACAATGGACCGGAGCCATTGAAGCAGATGGATTGGAATGGAACCACATTTCCAACCTACAGCGTTTTCAAGACCCGATTGCGCGTTTGTACAACATCAACGCCATTCCTGCTGCCTTTTTGTTGGATGAAAACGGTGTTATCGTAGCAAGAGATCTAAGAGGTCCGGCCTTGGAAGAAAAAGTGGCCGAAATACTGGGCAAGAGCTAAGTCAGCCATACCATAATAACAAATAAAGGTCTTGAAGTTTCAAGGCCTTTTTTAATGGAATGAGCTGAAACTAGGATGGATGATTGTCATTCCGTGCTTGACACAAATCTATCCTCATCGGGAAACTGTTATTCCTTACTCGAAACAGAGCCCACCCCAATAGAGCGACTGTCATTCCGTGCTTGACACGGAATCCATTCGCATAGAAAACCATGTCCCCAAGGAGTTACCCGTTGCATTTTAGCTTACCAACTCAAGCTAAATCTTGCCCATCTTATCGAGAACAAAAAGGATGATGATGGGAATGGCCAAGAGCACCACAATCAGAGTATCGGTAACAAAAAGCTCCGGTTTGAACAATAAAGTGGTCGCATAACCTCCTATGGCACCTCCAAAGTGCGCGGTGTGTCCAATATTGCCCATTCGGCTCTTCATGCCCCAAATGGAATACAACAAGTAGGCAATACCCAAAACATAGGCGGGTAAAGGAATGGGAATGAACATAATGCCCAATTGCATGTCAGGGTTGAGCAGTATCGCTGCGTACAATACCCCCATAACCGCACCACTGGCGCCTACGGCACTGTAAAAGGGTTCATCTTTATGAAAAACCAAGGCCAAGAGGCTTCCTGCCAGTAAACTCACAAAATAGATGATCAAAAATTTGATGGAGCCAAACCAACCGATCACCACGGGAGCAAAAAAATAAAGTGTAAACATGTTCAGGAACAAATGGGAGAAATCCACGTGCAAAAAGCCAGAGGTGGCCATCCGTTCCCGTTGGCCTGCTTGTATGGCGCTGATACTGAACTTGTATCGGTCAAAAAAAGCCATATTATTGAAACCACGTAGTGAAACCAGCACATTGGCAGCCATGATGGCTATCGTAGCGATATGTAAATTGAGCATGTAAATAAAGGTTTGGGTTCAAATATAGCTATATTTGCACACAAGAATAGTCTATGCAGCTGGTAGTTTATATCCTTGTTTATCCTTTGCTCTGGTTGATTTCCAGACTTCCCTTCAAAATCATTTATTTTATCTCCGATGGGGTCTATATACTCCTATACTACTTTATCGGGTATCGCAAAAAAGTGGTTCGCCATAATTTGGCCCTTGTTTTCCCTGAAAAATCGGAAAAGGAGCGATTGCTGATAGAGAAAAAGTTCTTTCGGCATATGTGCGACATCTTTCTGGAGATGATCAAAACCTTGGGCATTAGTAATAAAGAAGTTCAGGAGCGCTTCACCGTAACCAATATGGAAGTGCTTCACGAGCTTGAAGCAAGAGGCATAAACACCATGATCATGCTGCCGCATTATGCCAGTTGGGAGTGGGTGGTTTCCTTGAACCTCCAAATAAAGTCCAAAGGCTACGGTATCTACCAAAAAGTACAGAACAAATACTTTGATCAACTCGTAAGAAATCTAAGGGGCAGATTCAATACCCAACTCATTTCCACCAGGGAATCCAGAAAAATATTGAAAGCGGCCAAGGAAAGTAAGGAGTTGCTCATGGTAGGTATTATTAGCGACCAGTCGCCCATGGTTATCAAGGCCAAATACTGGACGGATTTCATGGGAATAGTGGTGCCTGTCCATGTAGGCGGCGAGGAAATTTGTAAAGCCAACGATATTGTCCCGGTTTATCTCAAGACACGTAAAATTGGAAGGGGCTATTATGAAGCTACGGTCAAAGTACTTTCTGAAAACCCGACAGAGGTAGCAGATTACAAAATCACCGATGCATTTTTACGGGAGACCGAAAAGTCCATCCGGGAAGCGCCCGAATATTACTTCTGGACGCATAAACGTTGGAAACACAAGGACAAAGTGCCCGCGGAATTTCAAAAACAACCATTAAAAACGGTCAATTCCTAGATTCCAGCCACTTCCTTGATTTCGGCAATTATCCTATCCGCCAATCCATCGGCTTCGGCTTGGGACTTGGCTTCGGTATAAATTCGGATAATGGGTTCTGTATTTGATTTCCTTAAATGCACCCAATTCTCTGGAAAATCAATCTTCACCCCATCAATGGTCGATACCTCCTCATCCTTGTATTTGAGGTGCATGGCCTCCAACAGCGCATCAACATCCAAGTCTGGCGTCAATTCAATTTTCTTTTTGCTCATAAAATAGCTGGGGTAACTAGCACGAAGTTCGGCAACCGTTCCGCCACGTTCGGCCATCAGCATTAGGAACAAAGCTGTCCCGACCAAGGCGTCCCGTCCGTAATGACTTTCAGGATAAATGATTCCACCATTGCCCTCTCCACCAATAATGGCATTGTTGGCCTTCATCTTGGTCACTACGTTCACCTCTCCCACTGCCGCAGCTTCGTAAGTGCCCCCATGTTTTTCCGTGATATCGCGCAAAGCACGGGAAGAGGAAAGGTTGGATACCGTATTTCCTTTGGTTTTGGATAGCACATAATCGGCACAGGCCACCAGCGTGTATTCTTCACCGAACATTTCCCCATCATTGCTAATAAATGCCAAACGGTCCACATCTGGGTCCACTACAATACCAAAATCGGCCTTTTCCTCCACTACTTTCCTGCAAATGTCCCCCAAATGTTCCTTCAAGGGTTCTGGGTTGTGTGGAAAGTGTCCTGTAGGGTCGCAGTATAACTTCACGACTTCAACCCCCAATTCTTCCAGTAATTTGGGAATGGCAATCCCCCCTGTCGAGTTGACGCCATCAACCACTACCTTAAAATTCGCTTTTTTAATGGTCTCGGCATCTATCAACGGTAGTTCCAGCACTTCATCTATATGGATATCGATGTAGGAATCGTTCTTTGTGATTTCACCCAAATCATCGACCTCTGCAAATTCAAAATCTTCCTTCTCGGCCAGGGACAGAATCTTAGCCCCCTGCTCCGCATCCAAAAACTCGCCTTTTTCGTTCAACAATTTGAGGGCGTTCCACTGTTTTGGGTTATGGCTGGCCGTTAAAATAATGCCGCCATCCGCTTTTTCCAAAGGAACCGCAATCTCTACCGTGGGCGTAGTGGACAATCCCAAATCGATAACATCAATTCCCAATCCCACTAAGGTGGAGACCACCAAATTCTGAATCATTTCTCCTGACAGACGGGCATCCCGACCAATGACTACTTTCAACCTATCCTTCGCGGCGTACGATTGCAACCATGTACCGTAAGCAGCAGCGAATTTCACCGCATCAACGGGGGTTAAGTTATCGTTTGTGCGCCCTCCAATGGTGCCTCGTATGCCGGAAATGGATTTGATGAGTGTCATAATTGTTAAAAAAGTTTTTGCAAATATAATGGGGTAACATCGATTCCATGTTTTGAATTTGTAAATTTCGTTGGAAAAGCAATTTGCCCTGATGAACTTCTTAGCGCATATTTATTTATCGTTCGATGATAAGGAAATCACTCTGGGCAATTTTTTTGCGGACCATATCCGTGGGAACAAGTACAAGCATTTTCCCGATAGAATTCAAAAAGGCATCCTGCTGCATCGGGAGATAGATACCTTTACCGATGCACATCCTATCGCAAGACAAAGCAGCAAGCGCCTCCATAAAAACTACAGCCATTACAGTCGTGTGATCGTCGATATTTATTACGATCATTTTTTGGCCAAGAACTGGACGGATTATTCGAATGTTCCCTTGGCCGATTACGTGGAAAACTTCTATGATTTACTGGAAGACAACTACGATATCCTGCCTATGGCCACCAAACGGATGATGCCCTACATGATTGCCGATAACTGGCTACTCAACTATGCCAATCTAGCGGGAATCCAAAGCGTACTCAACGGAATGAACCGAAGGACCAAGAACAAATCCCGAATGAATTTTGCCATTTTGGACCTGGAGGAACATTACGAGGAATTTGAAAACGAGTTCACCAACTTTTTTAAAGAATTGATTACCTTTTCCAACCAAAAATTTATTGCCCTATGCGAAGACTGATACTCTTTTTGCCCCTGCTCCTATTCATCAACTGTAAACAACAGCCCGCAACACCGACCGGACTTGTCACTGAAAAAGCCATGGTGGTCTCCGCGCGTGAAGAAGCTTCCCAATTGGCTTCGGACATCATGAAAAAAGGAGGAAATGCCTTTGATGCCATGGTAGCCACCGAACTTAGCTTGGTCATAGCCTACCCTTTCGCCGGTAGTGTTGGCGGAGGTGGTTTTATGGTCTATCGCAAAAGCAATGGCGAAGTCGGCGGTATCGATTATCGGGAAAAAGCACCCCTCGCCGCCCACAAGGATATGTATTTGGATTCCTTGGGCAACGTTATCCCCGGCTTAAGTACTTCGGGCGGGACAGCCGTAGGCGTACCGGGAACCGTTGCAGGTGTGTTGGAAGTCCATAGAAAATTTGGAAAATTACCGCTAAAGGAAATCATTGAACCTATCATCGCATTGGCCAATAAAGGCGTTGTGGTCACCGAGAAACAAGCGGAACGATTAGCCGGATATCGGGAGGATTTCATCAAGGCGAATAGCGATAGTACCAAATTTGCGGGACCTTTTACCGCAGGCGACACCATCAAATATCCGACCTACGCCAAAACACTTCAAAAAATCATGGAAGAAGGGCGTGACGGTTTTTACAAAGGAGAAGTAGCCGAGAAGCTGGCCAATTTTGTCCAAGAAAATGGCGGTTTGATTACCGTGGAAGATTTGGAAAAGTACGAAGCCGTTTGGCGAGACCCCATCGTTTTTAACTACAAGGACATTAAGGTGATCTCCATGAGTCCACCGAGCAGCGGAGGCGTCACCATCAATCAAATATTCAAAATGATGGAACCTTACGAGGTGGCCGACTATGGACATAACTCCGCAAAGACCATCCAATTGTTTACCGAGGCCTCACGAAGAGCCTACGCCGATCGCAATTACTATCTGGGCGACCCCGATTTTGTGGATATCCCATACGATATGCTATTGAACGATGACTACATTCAGGAGCGGATGGCCAATTTCTCTTTTGACAAGGCTACCTTGTCCTCTGAGGTGAGCCGTGGCGAGGTCGAGATTGTAGAGAGCGCGCAGACCACCCATTTTTCCATCGTGGATAGTGAAGGTAATGCGGTCTCGGTCACATCCACCTTAAATGGGGGCTATGGTTCCAAGCTGTATTGTGAAGAACTTGGTTTCTTTCTGAATAACGAAATGGACGATTTTAGCGCCAAACCAGGTGTTCCCAATATGTTTGGGCTTATCGGTGCAGAAGCGAACAGTATTCAACCCGAAAAGCGCATGCTCAGTAGCATGACGCCAACCATTGTGGAAAAGGATGGCAAATTATATATGGTAGTAGGGACGCCCGGAGGTTCTACGATTATCACTGCAGTCGCACAAACGATTTTAAACGTGTATGAGTTCAACCTAAGCATGCAAGAGGCCGTAAATGCGCCTCGTTTCCACCACCAATGGCTGCCGGACATGGTGATTTTTGAACCCGAAGGTTTTTCGGATGAACTCAAGGAACAACTAAAGTCAAAAGGATACATCATCAACGAGGAACGCACCCCAATAATAGGTAAAGTAGATGCCATCCGTGTGCTTCCCGATGGAAGATTGGAAGGCGGAGCGGACAAACGTGGAGACGATACCGCCGTTGGATTCTAAATTTCAGCCTTATGCAATTTGATGTTGTGGTATTGACGGACCATAGATATGTGTCCCCAACAAAAAAGACAGCCTATATTGAAAATGTATTGCGAGAAGACCAACTGGTCGTGGATGCATTGCGAAACCAAGGGTTGACCGTAAGCCGAAAAGCGTGGGACGACCCCAATTTTGACTGGTCCACTACCCGATTTGCGCTATTTCGCACCACTTGGGACTATTTTGATCGCTTTGCCGAATTTTCAAAATGGTTAGAGACGGCATCGCAAAAAACACAGTTTATCAACTCCAAGGAACTCATCTATTGGAATATTGATAAACACTATTTGCAAGATTTAGCCATGGCGGGAGTGACCATCCCCAAAACGCTTTTCATTGAAAAAGGCTCAAAGATGACACTTTCCGAAGCTATTGCCAGAGCAAGTCTGGAATGTGGATTATCGACAGATACTTTTATTCTAAAGCCCTGTGTATCAGGAGCGGCCCGCCATACCTATAAAATGGAGAGGGAAGAAATAGGCAAATATGAATCCATTTTTCAGGAACTGATAGCTGAAGAGGCTCTAATGCTGCAGGAATTTCAGCACCACATTGTTTCTGAAGGGGAAATCTCCATGATGCTATTCCACGGAGCCTTCACCCATGCCGTATTAAAAATTGCCAAAGCCGGGGATTTTAGGGTCCAGGATGATTATGGGGGAACCGTGCATGACTACCACCCAACCGATGAGCAGATTGCATTTGCGCAAACTGTAGTACATGCGGCCCCACAATTACCCATGTATGCGCGAGTGGATACTTTTAAGGACAATGAGGGGAATTTGGCCTTGGCCGAGCTGGAAATTTTTGAACCCGAACTATGGTTTCGTTTAAAACCTGAAGCTGCAGACCTATTGGCGAAAGCGATAAAAAATAGCTGTTTGACCCAAGAAGTTTAAGTCAGAAACCCCACTAGCCCACATGCGTTGATACCCTATCTCAAAATGAAAGAAATAAGATACTTATTCATAGTTATGGCCTTTACTGGTATGGCCCAAAAGCAAACGACAGGTGAACTGGTGGCCCTAGACCACGCTTTTTATGATTACTTGGATAAAAATGCAACAATAGAGGTGCTCGCCGACGGGTTTATTTGGTCCGAAGGCCCCGTTTGGGTCAAAGAAGGTGATTTTTTGCTGTTTTCGGATGTTCCGCAGAACACCATTTTCAAGTGGAAGGAGAATGAAGGGATTTCTGAATTTTTAAAACCTTCAGGATATACCGGAATTCTGCCCTACAGTAACGAACCCGGTAGCAACGGACTCATCATAAACAATAAAGGCGAGCTGGTAGCCTGCGAACATGGCGACCGTAGAGTTTCACGAATGCCCTTGTCAAATGGAGGGAAGATTACCATTGCAGACCATTGGGAGGGCAAACGGTTCAACAGCCCCAACGATATTGTACAAACCTCCAATGGCACCTATTATTTTACCGACCCTCCTTACGGGCTTCCCGAGCAACAAAATTCAAATACCCGTGAAATTGATGCCTTTGGGGTGTATAAAATCGACCAAAACGGTCAAGTGAATATGGTCATCGATTCGCTTTCCCGTCCCAATGGGGTTGCCCTCTCGCCTGACGAAAAAATCCTGTATGTCAATCAATCCGACAGTAATGCACCATATATTATGGCCTACCCCGTTCAACCAGATGGTTCACTGGCCAAAGGGCGTATCTTTTTTGATGCATCGTCATTATTGGAAGAAGGGTTGATGGGTTCCTTGGATGGGTTAAAGGTGGCCATAGATGGGACTATTTTTTCCACTGGTCCTGGAGGGGTATTGGTTTTAACTCCAGGTGGACAACTTTTGGGGCGTATCGCCACAGGACAGCGTACGGCCAACTGTGCTTGGGGCGACGATGGTTCGACCCTCTACATGACCGCCCATTCTTACTTGATGAGAATTCAAACAAAAACAACAGGCTTAGGATTCTAAAGGCTATTTGGCAATCTGTTTTTTCAGCTCTTCCATGGATTGT
The DNA here is from genome assembly GCF_003992675.1 of Flagellimonas marinaquae. Classification (GTDB taxonomy): domain Bacteria; phylum Bacteroidota; class Bacteroidia; order Flavobacteriales; family Flavobacteriaceae; genus Flagellimonas; species Flagellimonas marinaquae. The sequence continues at coordinate 675,782 of NZ_RZMZ01000015.1, read as the reverse complement.
TGTAGCTGTTTCAACAAGCCCGTTTCCGTTGTGGCATCCACATTAAAGGTCAACTTGCTGCTTACCTCCCAAATTTCTTGGATTTGGAACGGTTTGATTTCGTAAGGCGGATAGGTCTCGTTCAGGGAAACCAAGGTAATATTATTTGAATTTGGCTTTCGCTCAATTTTCTTCACCATCACGGAATCTTGAAGCACTACCACGTACATTTTATTGGGACTCACATGGTCGATGTGCTCAATGGCCCGTGCCAAAACCCAATCATTGGGCCTCAAATTGGGGAGCATACTATCACCTTCCACCTGAAAACCCCGATAGGTCGCATTGCGAAATTCGGGAATGGGCATATCAAAGGCAGGTAACTGTCGGTACCAGCTTGTATCGGAAATATTCTGAGGATACCCTGCTGCAGCCTTGGCATTCACCATCACCATGTTGTCGTTATCGGAATTATCCACGGTGACGACCTTGGGAATGACACTGGTTTTTGAAGTGTCCAAATGCTTTTGGTCGCTTTCACCAAATAACCACAATGGGTTGATTTTGAACTGCTTCAAAAGCTCAGTAACCACCTTGCCCGATAACTTGGTCCTCCCCCGCTCGATATCGGCAGTTGTATTTTTCACGCCCAACAATTGGGCGAACTCCGTTTGGGTGTATCCGAGTTCCCTTCGGATATCAGTAAATCGTTTTAGGGTTATTTCATTTTCCATCATCTAGTCAATAATGTCCTGTCGAGCGCAGTCGAGACATTATGCAGTATTTTAATCTCGAAAGCAATGATAAAGACAATCTATTCTCAAATATAGGGTATTTGGATTATTTCCAAAACTTTTTATGGATTATTTCCAATATTTGGATTTTTTCCATATTTTTGATTGGAATATTTCCAAGTTATGAATTTCGACCGAATACGCGAAAAACTGAACATTTTGGCAGACGCTGCTAAATACGATGTGTCCTGTGCCAGTAGTGGAAGTAATAGGACCAACGCAAACAAGGGGTTGGGTAATGCTTCCAAAATGGGAATTTGCCACAGCTATACTGCGGATGGGCGTTGCGTGTCGCTTTTAAAGATTCTGCTCACCAACCATTGCATTTTTGATTGTGCCTATTGTGTAACACGGAAAAGCAATGATGTTCCAAGGGCAGCCTTCAAGGTACAGGAGGTAGTTGACCTAACTATCAATTTTTATAGAAGAAACTATATCGAAGGGCTCTTTTTGAGTTCCGGGATATTTAAAAGTCCCGATCATACCATGGAACGCCTGATTGCGGTGGCCAAAAAGCTCCGCGAAGAAGAGAATTTCAACGGTTACATTCATTTAAAGTCCATCCCTGGGGCAAGTGACGAGTTGATGTACGAAGCGGGGTTATACGCGGATAGACTTTCGGTGAATATTGAGGTGCCCACCGTATCGGGGCTTAAATTGCTGGCGCCGGACAAAAAACACGAGGATTTTACCAAACCCATGGAAAAGGTGAAAAATGAAATCGTTCGATACACTTCGGAACGTAAAATCATAAAAAGCACACCAAAGTATGCCCCTGCTGGACAAAGCACCCAAATGATTGTTGGCGCCTCTGGTGAATCCGATAAGGACATCATGTATTCAGCCACCTACTATTATAAAATGTACCATATGAAACGGGTCTATTATTCAGGTTATGTGCCCGTAACCCACGATTCGCGTTTGCCTGCCATTGGGACCCAAGTGCCCATGTTACGTGAGAACCGGTTGTACCAAACCGATTGGCTATTGCGGTTTTATGGTTTTTCGGTAAAGGAATTACTGAACAAGCAGCATCCTAATCTGGATATGGACGTGGACCCAAAGCTTTCATGGGCCTTGCGCAACCTGCACCACTTTCCTGTGGATGTGAATACGGCAGACAAACGATTGCTTGCACGGATTCCGGGAATTGGATTGCGGTCCGTAGACAAAATTATAAAAGCTAGAAAGTTCCGAAAACTGAACTGGGACCATCTCAAAAAAATGGGAGTGGCCCTCAACCGTGCCCAATATTTTATGGTGTGCGACTCCCGCTACTGGGAACGCCGTGATTTGGATGCGGATAAGATAAAAGGTATGATTCTGCAAAATTCCACCGGGAAATTTCGAGACCAATACAGTACACAATTGTCTTTGTTCAACTAAAAATGGGCAATTGACAAATAGGTCATTTGGAAAGCAAGTTCAAAATGACATCAAAAAACAAAAAAGTATGTGTTATGAATGCTTCAACAACCTTAGTCTATGATGGCAGTTTTAACGGATTTTTGACCGCCGTCTTTGTCGCCTTTGATGAAAAAATCAATGTGGCCGATATTCAAAAGAATAATCAAACCCAAAGCGGGCTGTTTTCGGAGACCGAGACGGTCTTTACCCATGTGGAAAAGGCGAAACGCGTCTGGAACGGTATCCGAAACAAGAGTCACAATGCCATTTCCCATGTGTATTTTGCCTTTTTGAGCGAAACCGAAGGGATAGAGCTTATGTTGTACAATTACATTCAAAAATTAATGCGCGACAAAAACGGAAAGTACTTGGATTACTCTGATTCCACGGTGTTGCACATTGCCCAATTGGCCAAAAAAGTAGGGCGTGAAAAACACCGTATGGAAGCCTTTGTTCGGTTTCAGTTGACCAAGGACGGTATCTATTTTGCCAATATTGAACCGGACTTTGATGTATTGCCGCTCATCTCCAAGCATTTTCGAAACCGCTATGCAGACCAAAAATGGTTGATTTATGATGTGAAGCGCAAATACGGTATCTATTATGACCTAGACCATGTGGAAATGGTATCCTTAAACCTAAAGGACATCCATCACAACAGAACGGTTAAAAGCGATGCCTTTGCCAATGTGGAATACGAATACCAGACCCTTTGGAACGATTATTTTAGAAGTACCAATATTGCGTCACGCATCAATCCTAAATTGCATGTGCAACATGTGCCCAAGCGGTATTGGAAGTATTTAAGTGAGAAGAAAGAGGCAGTTTAATCAGCCCTTCCCCTTCTCCCCCACAAAATGGTCGCTTTTGGCCTTGAAGAGCACATTAAAACTGGTCAAACTGCCATAAATACGAGTTATATACTGTTGTAGGTCCACTTTTTCTTGGTCGTCCAAGTTTTTGCTACTATTGATTTTCTGCTCCATCACCCGGATGCGATCGCGCACCATTACAATCTTATGAAAAAAAGTGTCAATGGGCATTTCCTTATTTGCCGTGCCGTCCCCCGGCTCCAAAATAAGATTGCCTCCTTTCCATTTATCCGCCATCGGTACTTTTTCGTGGGTATCACTCCATTTTTCCAAAATCTTGACCAAGGAGCGCTCCACATCAAAAAAACTGACGCTGTCCACTTCGTCTTCCACACCTTCAATCACTTCAATATCTACATCCAAATCGATGGTTTCCAATCCATTTTCCATAAAAGTAACCCAATAATGTTTGGATGAAACGTTGGTCACTACACCTTTACCATATTCGGGATGCTCGATTCTTGAGCCAATGCCTAAAATTTTCATAATTGCCATTATTTTGTACGTTCAAATTTAGAATTTTTGATTGTTTGCCCTAACTTCGAAGATGGTTTTATAAACCAACTTTCATGGAACCACAAAAAATAAGGGCAAAGCTCGGGGAGTTGGCCTCAACTTCCATCAGTGGTAACGATATCAGTTCATCATGCCTGTACGTATCCGCTTTGGCGGTTTTGCATGCGGGTCAATATGCTTGGATTTCTTTATTGATTGTTGGTGTCGTTCTTTTTTTGTTCCGAAAAATTTATGGTGAAGTCGTAGGAGCACTACCGATGAATGGCGGTGCCTACAACGCATTACTGAACACGACCAGCAAGGGAATGGCATCTTTGGCTGCCTCCCTGACCTTATTGTCTTACATGGCCACAGCTGTCATTTCGGCCAATGAAGCCATGGCCTATCTCAGAAATATTGTCCCGCAATTACCCGTTATTTTGGCAACAATTGGTCTTTTGGCCATTTTTATGGGCTTGGTCATTATTGGTATTGGTGAATCTTCAAAAGTCGCGATTGCTATTTTTATCTTTCATCTTTCTTCACTGGTACTGCTGTCTTCTTTTGCTGGAATATATCTTTTTGAACATGGCTGGGAGGTCTTTAGCGATAATAACGCCCAACCCATAAAGCACGGGGCGTTGCCCATGGCTCTGTTTTTTGGTTTTTCTGCAGCCATGCTCGGTATTAGTGGTTTCGAAAGCTCTGCCAACTTTGTGGAAGAACAAAAAAAAGGGGTCTTTCCAAAAACTTTGCGCAATATGTGGGTCGTGGTTACCATTTTCAATCCATTGATTGCGTTTTTAGCTCTGGCCGTTTTGCCCATTTCTGAAATAGAGTCCAATAGCGAGGCGTTATTATCCATTATGGGAAACCAAGTTAGTGGAGGTTGGCTCTCGTTTTTGGTATCACTGGATGCAGTATTGGTTCTGAGCGGTGCGGTGCTCACTTCTTTCGTCGGAGTCTCCGGTTTAGTGGAACGCATCACTTTGGATAGAATCCTTCCTCCTTTTTTGTTGAAGCGGAACAGCAACGGCAGTACCTATCGTATTGCTATCGTATTTTTTATGCTCTGTGTTTCCATATTGTTGATTACCGAAGGAAATCTGGAAGCCTTGGCTGGAGTGTACACCATAGCTTTTTTATCTGTAATGGCCCTTTTTGGAATTGGGAATATTTTATTGAAAGTAAGGCGTAAGAACCTGCCACGCCCAGAACGTTCTGGATGGCTTTCGTTGTTGATTGCCATACTGGCCGTTATTACTGCACTGGTAGGGAACATTATACTGAACCCAGATTACCTGGCGGTTTTCATGGAATATTTTATTCCTACCATAGCCTTAGTCTTGGTGATGCTGAACCGAACCGCTTTACTAAAACTTCTTTTGCGCCTTATTCGATATTTTTTGGATCCCATCAATCGCTTTATGGTAAAATCTTATCATAGTATCAATCGAGTAATAGACCGTATCAACGATCAGGAGTTCGTGTACTTCACGAAGAAGGATGATGTTTCTGCCTTGAACAAAGTTTTGCTATACATCCGAAATAACGAGCACACCCGTAAATTGAAGATTGTCTCTGTTTTTCCAGAAGGAGAGAAGGCCGCAGACAGTTTTGTTTCTGATTTAAATGTATTGGACAGGGAATATCCTGAAATTAAAATCGAATACATCCAGCTGAATGGGGAGTTTACTCCCGAATTAATAAAGGAACTCTCCAACCGTTGGAATATCCCTATAAATTTTATGTTTATTGGGAGTCCCGGGGACAAATTCCCCTATCCATTACAAGATCTTGGCGGCGTCAGATTAATTATTTGATTTGACCGGACTTTCAGTTGAATGTTTTTTATCATCCTTTGGTCGGCTTTCAAAATCTGCCAATACCTTGTAAAAATCTTGATAAATCGCCTCAGCGTTTACGCTTGTGTAAAAATTAATTTCCCTATTCCCGCTGTCGTGGGATGTTCTCACAACAGTAGTTTTACCCAATTCTGGCCTTAGGAAAGCAGCCGTTAACGCCAAGTCCCAAAGCACCCTGCTCTGGCGAGCACCATCCAAATGGTCGTCCCATCGCTTCAGCAAAAAACGGCCCAACGAACCATTTCCAATGGCATCCGAGAGCTCTTTATAACCAATTTCCATAGCCACAGCTACATTAATAGGCATAATATTCATGGTAACATTGGAATCTAGCAGATAATCCAACGCAAAAGGGTCCATCAGTGCGTTGAAATCGTTTCGTTTTAGAGTTCCCGTTTCAAAATCCATGGTTGTTCCTAACCAATAGACCTCAAGTTTTTCAGCAATTTCTGGTCTAATGAACACGGCGGAGGCTACATTGGTCAATCCGCCCAATACCAAAATAGTTATCCTGTCCTTTTGCTCCGCTTGGGCTATAATTTCATAGGCTGCGGCCGAATGTTGTGCCCTGTCGCCCCAATCGTACATACGGGCCGGCGCTCCACGCAAAGTCCTAATCTGTAGATCCATTTCTCCCAAGAGCTGCTGGTTGAGACGGTGGCTATTTTCCATGGTCCTATCCTCGGCCCAATGACTGGTTTGCCAATGTGCCGCATTCAAAGCGGTAATGTGTACCGTGGTATCCACCAAAACACGTACAAGCGCGTAAAAATCGTCTACCTCGTTGCCGGTATCGGCATCCACGATCACTTGTCGGGTTTGTCCTAAACCAAAGGCGAAACCACCAAAAATTAACATAAGGGTGAAAATGCGGTGCAACAAAAGTTTAGAATTCATTTTTTTGGAAATTTAATCCCTAAACTTACTGCTTATTTTATCAAAATGGTAACGGGCTTTGGCTTCCTTTTTAGATCTCAAATCGCTACATTTGAGGTTTGCTATGATTTATGATCAATTACGAAGAACATATTGAGGTAAAGGGCGCTCGGGTCCATAATCTCAAAAATATAGATGTCACCATTCCACGCGAAAAATTGGTTGTGATTACGGGGCTTTCGGGAAGCGGTAAGTCTTCGCTTGCCTTCGATACCATTTATGCGGAGGGACAACGCAGATATATTGAAACCTTTTCAGCTTACGCCCGCCAGTTCTTGGGTGGATTGGAGCGTCCGGATGTGGATAAAATCGATGGGCTATCACCTGTTATTGCCATTGAGCAGAAGACTACCTCCAAATCCCCACGCTCCACCGTCGGCACCATCACCGAAGTATATGATTTCCTAAGGCTGCTCTTTGCGCGTGCCGGGGATGCCTACAGTTACAATACGGGCGAAAAAATGGTAAGCTACAGCGATGAGCAAATCAAGGATCTGATCATTGAAACCTATAAGGACAAAAAAATCAATGTGCTTGCTCCAGTCATCAAATCCAGAAAAGGACATTACCGAGAACTTTTTGAACAGATTGCAAAGCAAGGGTTCGTTAAGGTAAGGGTCGATGGCGAAATAGTCGACATCACCAAGGGCATGAAGGTCGACCGTTATAAAACTCACGATATCGAGATTGTCATCGACCGATTGAAAGTCGGCGACAGTGAGGATTTTCACAAGCGATTGAGTGAAACCATCAACACCGCAATGTATAGTGGCGATAATGTGCTTATGGTGCTGGAAGAGGGAGAAAAGGTGCCCAGATATTTCAGTAGGGATTTAATGTGTCCTTCCTCGGGCATCTCTTACCCTACACCAGAGCCCAACACGTTTTCGTTCAATTCGCCCAAGGGAATGTGCCCCGAATGCAGCGGATTGGGCCATGTGTATCAGGTAAATGAGAGCAAAATTATCCCGAACAAAAAAGTTTCCATCAAATCTGGCGGACTTGCTCCGCTCGGGGAATATAAAAAGTCTTGGGCCTTTAAGCAGTTGGAAACCATAGCCCAACGCTACAATTTTGATCTATCGGATGCCATTGAAAAGATTCCGCAAGAAGCCATGGATGTTATTCTGAACGGCGGCAAGGAAAGTTTTGAGGTCGACTCCAAAAGTTTGGGCGTCAAACGGCAGTACAAAATCGATTACGAAGGAATCTCGAATTTTATCAAAACCCAGTATGAAGAGGCCAACTCCTCTTCCATAAAACGATTGGCCAAAGACTACATGGACAAAGTTAAGTGCCCATCATGTGAAGGTTCCCGTCTACGCAAGGAGTCGCTTTACTTTAAAGTTGATGGCAAGAACATCGCCGAGTTGGCACAGATGGACATTGCCGAACTAGCTAGTTTCTTCCAGCATTTGGAAGATACCTTGGAGGGCAACCAAAAAATAATTGCGGAAGAAATCATTAAGGAAATCAAGGCACGAGTAGGCTTTTTATTGGATGTTGGGTTGGATTACTTGTCCCTCAACCGCAGTTCAAAATCCCTTTCGGGCGGTGAAGCGCAGCGCATTCGGTTAGCTACTCAAATTGGTTCCCAATTGGTCGGGGTGCTCTATATTTTGGACGAGCCGAGCATTGGTCTGCATCAACGGGACAACGAACGGTTGATTCGTTCGCTGGAATCGCTACGGGACATTGGAAACTCCGTTATCGTAGTGGAACACGACCGTGACATGATCGAAAGTGCCGATCACGTCATCGATATTGGCCCCAAAGCGGGAAAGCATGGCGGTGAAATCATATCACAAGGGAATCCTAAGGAATTGATTGACCAGCATACCCTTACTGCACAATATATCACAGGGGAATTGGAGATTCCAGTTCCGGAAAAAAGACGGAAAGGAACAGGAAAGAAAATTACCCTCTCCGGATGTACGGGGAACAATCTTAAGAATGTGACCGTAGATTTCCCTTTGGGAAAACTAATCGGGGTCACGGGCGTTTCGGGAAGTGGAAAGTCTACTTTGGTCAACGAAACCCTCTACCCTATCATGAATGCCCATTATTTTAACGGCGTCAAAAAACCGATGCCTTATAAAAAAATTACCGGGTTGGAACATATCGATAAGGTAATCGATATCAATCAATCCCCTATTGGGCGAACCCCAAGGTCCAACCCTGCGACATACACAGGCGTTTTCAGTGAAATACGCTCCCTATTTGCCAAGACCACCGAAGCAACTATCAGAGGCTACAAACCTGGACGTTTTAGTTTTAATGTGGCTGGTGGAAGGTGCGAAACCTGTCAAGGAGGAGGTCTTAAAGTCATCGAAATGAACTTTTTGCCCGATGTATATGTGGAATGCGAGACCTGCAATGGTAAAAGATTCAACCGGGAAACCTTGGAAATACGCTACAAAGGGAAGTCCATAGCCGATGTCCTGGAAATGACCATCAACGAAGCGGTGGATTTTTTTGAGAACATACCCAAAATTCATCGCAAACTCAAAACAATAAAAGATGTAGGTTTGGGTTATATATCATTGGGGCAACAGTCTACAACCCTTTCCGGAGGTGAAGCGCAACGGGTCAAATTGGCCACGGAGCTTTCCAAACGGGATACCGGTAACACGTTTTACATCCTCGACGAACCTACTACCGGCTTGCACTTTGAAGACATTAGGGTACTTATGGAAGTGCTCGACCGATTGGTGGACAAAGGCAACACCATTCTGGTGATAGAACATAACATGGACGTTATAAAGATGATGGACCATATTATCGATATTGGTTATGAAGGTGGAAAAGGTGGTGGCGAAGTGGTCGCAACCGGTACGCCCGAAGAGGTGGCCAAGGACAAGACAAGTTACACGGCTCGGTTTTTGAAGAAAGAATTGGAGAGCACCAAACAGAAAATAAAAAGCGCAGTCTAAACAATAGAATTACTATGCAAATGCGAAAGGAACAACATTCCAAGGGATGGAATGAGATAAAGACAAACGATTCATGGGCCATATTCAAGATTATGGGCGAGTTTGTCAATGGATTTGAAAAAATGAGCGTAATTGGCCCCTGTGTATCCATTTTTGGATCTGCCAGGGTTCGTGAAGGGCACCCCTATTATGATTTGGCCGTAAAAATCGCAAAGCGTATTGCCGAGGCGGGCTACGGGGTCATTACGGGTGGTGGTCCTGGAATTATGGAAGCAGGGAACAAGGGAGCCAATTTAGCGGGTGGCACCTCGGTTGGACTGAACATAGACCTACCTTTTGAGCAACATGACAATCCATACATCGATAGTGATAAAAGTCTGGATTTTGATTACTTTTTTGTCCGCAAGGTGATGTTTGTGAAATATTCGCAAGGTTTTGTGGTAATGCCGGGAGGTTTCGGAACATTGGATGAGTTCTTTGAGGCTCTCACCCTTATCCAAACGCACAAAATACATACCTTCCCCATTATTTTGGTCGGAACCGAATTTTGGAAGGGGTTGATGGATTGGATCAAAAGTACATTGGTAAAAGAGGGCAATATCAGCCCTAAAGATTTGGACTTGATCAAATTGGTGGATACCGAGGATGAAGTAATCGAAATCATTGATGCCTTTTACAAAGGCCGAACCTTGAGTCCCAACTTTTAATCTGGTTTCGTATTGGTGAATTTTAAAACGTTTTTCCGAATCCTATTTCTGATTTCAATAGCGTGCCCCCAACTTTGGGGTCAGCACACCAATGAGATTGTGGCCACTTTGGACGGGCCAACAGACCAAATACGCATTCGGCAACACTTCACCTATCACAACCAATCGGACAAGGGGCTTTCCACCCTGTATTTCAATGACTGGAATCATGCTTATTCCAACAAGAACACCGCCCTTGCCAAACGTTTTGGGGAAGAGTTCAATAGAAGCCTGCACTTGGCAAAAGACAGGGAAAGAGGCTATACCACCATTAAGACCATTGTGGACAACAATTATGCTGGACTGGATTGGAAAAGGGAGGGCAATGCGGATATCATCACGGTAAACTTGAACGAGGTCCTTAAGCCCGGTGAATCCATACAGCTATTTTTTACCTATACCATCAAGCTTCCAAGTGCTAAATTTACTGGATATGGGCATCGAGATGATGGAGGTTTTCATTTAAAGGACTGGTATTTTACCCCAGCTGTTTTTGATGGGGAATGGCATTTGTACAACAATATCAACCTTAACGATATTTATACCGATGTTGCCAATACCCGAATCAATTTCACCTTTCCGGAAAACCTGTTTTTGGTGTCCAATTATAGAAAATCCAGCGTGTCCACTTTTCCTGGAGGGCAACATACACAGTTAATCGGAGACAATAGAAAGAATTGTGAAATCATTCTAAACAGGGATGACCGGTTCACCAAACACGTAACGGATTATGTTACTATCTCTACCGATATCGAATCGAACAAATACGAGGAGATTTCACAGGGTATCTCCATTTTAAAGATTGCCCAGTTCCTTCAGGAAAATTTGGGTTCTTTTCCACACGGGCACCTATTGGTTTCGGAATTTGACTATAACCGCTCGCCGCTCTACGGCATCAATCAGTTGCCATCATTTATAAGACCCTACGAAGAACAGTTCCAGTTCGAGATGAAGTTTCTCAAAACGGCTATACGAAGCTACTTGAAAGAATCACTTTATTTGAATCCTAGAAAGGAACGCTGGGTGAACGATGCCATAGGGTACTACTTGATGATCAAGTATGTGGAAGCGTTCTATCCAGACCAAAAACTGATAGGAAAACTTTCCAAAATTTGGGGCGTACGCAGCTTTCACTTGGCAAAAATGGATTTCAATGAGCAATATGCACTTTTCAGCATGCTCTCGGCCCGTAAGAACATCGACCAGGCCTTGACCACCTCCAACGATTCCCTGATTAAATTCAACGAAAGGATTGCCAATGGGTATAAAGCTGGATTGGGCATGTCCTATCTTTCCGCCTATTTGGGTGAAAAAAAGATAGATAGCACCATTTTGGATTTTTACAAAAATTACAAACAGCAACAAAGGGTAAGTGCTTCAAACTTTAGGGAGACTATTGAAAGGTATGCGAACAAGGACGTCAACTGGTTTTTTGAAGAATATGTAGCATCGGACAAAAAAATCGATTTCAAGATCAAGAGTCTGGAAAAAACTGAGGATTCCATCACATTTTTGCTCAAGAACAAACGGGGCACCAATGTCCCCATATCCCTTTTTGGACTGGAAAAGGACTCTGTGGTCTCCCAATACTGGTTTAGCAATATTGATTCCACCAAGAGTTTTACAATACCCCGGGGAAGTGAAGATCGTCTGGTATTGAACTACGATCAAAAAATCCCGGAATTCAACCAGCGAGATAATTGGAAAACCTTGAATGGTTGGTTTTCCAGTAATAAAAAACTAAAGTTTCAATTTTTTAAGGACACCGAGGACCCTTATTACAACCAGGTGTTTTACGTGCCCATCATGAACTTTAACCTCTATGATGGTGTAACCCCAGGGTTGCGCCTGTACAACAAAACGTTCTTGGAGCGCCCGTTTGAATATGACATTGCCCCCACCTACTCCTTTTTGGAGCGCACCATGGTGGGCAAAGTAGGATTCCGGTATCGAAAGTATCATAACAAAACAGGGTTATTTGTAACCAATTATTCGTTTTCGGCCTCCACATCGCACTTCGAACAAAATTCAAGGTTTTCTACGGTGACACCGGCCGTCACCTTTGGTTGGCGACCCAACGATTTGCTATCCAACCGAAGGCAATATTTGTTATTGCGTTACCGAAACGTTTTTAGGAGTATTGACGAAAGTTTGCAGGGTGAATTGGAGACCGACCCGGATTATGGGGTCCTGAACGCCCGATTTACCGATGTGGACAACAGCATAATCAACTACTCTTCGTGGTCCATTGATGCCCAGCACTCTAGCGAATTCAGTAAACTTGCCTTTGAGTGGGAGTATCGGAAACTGTTCCAGAGCAACAGGCAATTGAACCTTCGTTTTTATGCTGGTAAGTTTTTGCGCAACACCACCAATTCCAATTTTTTCAGCTTTGCGCTGGACCGTCCGACAGATTACATGTTCGATCTTGCCTATTTGGGACGATCGGAAGATTCCGGTATTTACAGCCAACAAGTCATCATTGCCGAAGGGGGATTCAAATCAAAGCTAGAGAATCCATTTGCGAACGATTGGATAGCCACCACCAATGCAAGCGCGAACATTTGGAGGTGGATAGAGGCGTATGGCGATCTTGGTTTCATCAAAAACAAAGGAGAGAATACCCGTTTTGTGTACGACTCCGGTATCCGCCTCAACTTGGTGACAGATTACTTTGAACTTTACTTTCCCGTGTATTCCAACAGAGGTTGGGAAATTGCACAAAATGACTATGGTCAACGTATCCGATTTATTGTTACCTTAAGTCCTAGAACGCTTACCGGTCTGTTTACCCGAAAGTGGTTTTGATTATCAATTTGATAATCCAATAGCTTATTTTGTGTGATTTTTTGAAATATCATCATTTATTGTGATAAATTATTGATGGTAATTGATTTTATTAACAGTGTCCTGTATTGCAATTTAGACGGATTTTTAGTAATTTCGCAGAAATCTTAATCAGTCCATGAAACCTAATCCTAGTACAAGCAACGATATTTCTTTCGACGATTTTAAGTCACAGATTCTTCAAGATTATGAGACAGCCGTCACCAGTAGGGAATGCAGCGTGCTGGGACGAAGGGAAGTGCTCTCTGGTAAAGCCAAATTTGGGATTTTCGGGGACGGAAAAGAGCTCCCTCAGCTTGCAATGGCAAGGGCTTTTCAAGATGGTGATTTTAGGAGCGGTTACTACCGCGACCAAACCTTTATGATGGCGTTGGGGCACTTGAGTCCCAAAGCATTCTTTCATGGATTATATGCCACCACCGACCTTGAAAAGGAACCCATGAGTGCCGGTAGGCAGATGGGCGGTCACTTTGTGACGCACAGCTTGAACGAGGACGGAACTTGGAAAAACCTTACCGAACAAAAAAACAGTAGTGCCGACATTTCTTGTACCGCTGGGCAAATGCCACGGTTATTGGGACTGGCCCAAGCCTCCAAAATATATCGCCACGTAGATGGCATAGACCAGACCAACTTCTCCAAAAATGGAAATGAAGTGGCCTGGGGAACCATAGGAAACGCCAGTACCAGCGAAGGTCACTTTTTTGAGACAATCAATGCCGCGGGGGTTATGCAGGTTCCCATGGTGATTAGTGTTTGGGACGATGATTACGGAATTTCCGTACCCTCTGAATTCCACACCACCAAAGGTGATATATCCGAAGCATTGAGCGGACTGCAACGGGACGAGGAGAATAACGGCTATGAAATCCTAAAGGTCAAAGGATGGGACTATACTGCCCTTATCCACACCTTCGAGAATGCATCGGATATTGCACGGGAAAACCATGTGCCCGTGCTTATTCACGTTACCGAACTCACACAACCGCAGGGACACTCTACCTCCGGTTCCCACGAAAGGTATAAGTCCGCAGAGCGTTTGGAATGGGAACGGGAAAACGATTGCAATAAACGATTTAGAGAGTGGATTCTGGAAAATGGAATCAGTACCGAGGAGGATCTAAAGAAACTTGAGCGAGAAATCAAACATAAAGTCCGTGCCGCGAAAAAAGAAGCATGGTCCGAGTTTTTAAAGCCTCAGCTTGTTGCCAAAAAGGAATTGGTACAGCTATTGGAAAAAGTAGCCGGTCAGAGTGCCAATAGGACCTTTATCAACAAATTGAAAAATGACTTGATTGCAATTGAGGAACCTCTAAAGAAAGATTTGGCCTCCAAATCCAGGCAGGCATTCCGCTACCTTTTGGGTGAATCTTCTGCAGAGAAAAAACAGCTTCAGCAGTGGGTCAATCAATTTTTAGCTACCAACGAACCACAATACAGTTCTCATTTGTACAACGAAGTTGGCAATAAGGCTACCAGCATTGCCCCTGTTCCTCCATCATACACTGATGAAACCGCAGAAGTGGATGGCAGAATCATTTTAAGGGACAACTTTGACCGCTTGTTCTCCAAATACCCCGAAGCATTGATTTTTGGTGAAGATACTGGGAATATTGGAGATGTTAACCAAGGGCTTGAAGGACTTCAAAAAAAATACGGTGAACTGCGAATCGCCGATACCGGAATCCGCGAAACCACCATTATTGGTCAAGGGATTGGAATGGCCATGCGTGGACTCCGACCTATTGCCGAAATACAATATTTGGATTACATCCTTTATGCCGTTCAAACCTTAAGTGACGACCTAGCGACATTGATGTACCGTACAGTGGGCAAGCAAAAAGCCCCTCTTATTGTTCGTACAAGAGGTCATCGTTTGGAAGGAATTTGGCATTCAGGTTCACCTATGGGCGGACTGATTCATTTACTACGGGGCATGTATATTTTGACCCCTCGTAACATGACACAAGCTGCGGGTTTCTACAACACCTTGATGAAGAGTGACGAACCTGCCCTTGTGATTGAAAGTTTGAACGGTTATCGCCTCAAAGAAAAGAAACCTTCCAATTTAGGAGAGTTCTGCACCCCTATCGGAAAGGTGGAAACCTTGAAGGAAGGAAATGATATTACTTTGTTGTCCTATGGTTCCACACTAAGAATCGTAGAAAAGGTAGCACAAGACTTGTTGGAGGTGGGAATTGATGCCGAAGTCATTGACGCCCAATCCCTGTTGCCTTTTGATTTGGAGCACGATGTGGTAAAAAGTCTCCAAAAAACCAACAGGCTGTTGGTCATCGACGAAGATGTGCCTGGTGGATGCTCAGCATATCTGCTTCAAGAAGTGTTGGAAAAACAAGGAGGTTACCGCTACTTGGACAGTGCACCACAGACCCTTTCTGCAAAAGCACATAGACCGGCCTACGCTTCGGATGGAGATTATTTTTCAAAACCGAATGCAGAGGATATTTTTGAAAAAGTGTACCAAATTATGCACGAAGTGGACCCAAAGTCGTTTCCCGAGCTACGCTGATTTTTCATGTGGATCAATTCAAAATCGCTTTTCGTTAAATTATGTTGCTTTTTTTAAAACATAATTTATATTTTCACGTGCACTAAATTTCCCCACATGAAAAACAACACTTTGATTCACCTTGGGCTGGCTATTCTTCGAATTGTTCCATCTGCCTTCATGCTAACCCATGGGTATCCTAAACTAATGAATCTCATCAATGGAAACACTGAATTCGCCAATCCTTTTGGTATTGGTCAGGCTCCTTCGCTTTTTTTGACCGTCATAGCCGAATTTGTATGCCCCCTACTTATCATTATCGGATTTAAAACCAGATGGGCGGCAATTCCAACAGCAATTACAATGTTCGTTGCCGGGTTTATGATTCATGGGGCCGACCCCTTTGGCAAAAAAGAAATGGCATTGCTCTACCTTACCATTTTTGTGGTAATTATGTTGCTGGGGCCCGGTAAGTACAGCGTGGATAAAAAATAAGTTTATAGTATTTCGGACAAGAGCTCTTTCAGCAAATCGGCTTGGGTCATATTGCTGGCTCCTACCCCTTTGCCTTTTAAATCCAACTTTCTAAGGCTGGAGATGACTCCACTTACCCTTTTCATGGGGTAATTTCGGGCGGCCACCACATACTCATTTACAAAGTAAGGACTCACACCTAGGACTCTGGCCACGTTTCCGGGAGAATGATCTTGGAGACCATGATATTGCAGTAATTGCGTAAAAAAGGTGTTCAGCAAGGTAACGGTTACCACAAACGGATTATCCTTTGGGTTCTGCGCAAAATAATCGATAATACGGGAAGCCTTTTTCACATCGCGCTCACCAATGGCCTTTTTCAACTCAAAGTTGTTGAAATCTTTACTGATGCCAATGTGCTCCTCAATGAGTTCTGGAGTAATCTCAGTGGTCGGGGGTACAATCAAGGTCAATTTATCCAACTCATTGCTGATTTTGCTCAAATCGGTTCCCAGAAACTCGACAAGCATAATGCAGGACTTGGGGGAAATCTTGTACTTTTTACTGGCCAATGTCCTTCGAATCCAGTCAGCCACCTGATTCTCGTACAACTTTTTACTTTCAAATAGTTCTCCCTTTTTCTGAATGGCCTTATAGAGCTTTTTGCGTTTGTCCAGTTTTTTGTATTTGTAGCAAAGCACCAAAATAGTGGTCTGCTGGGGGTTCTCTGCATAGTGCACCAACTGCTCAATGTTTCGGGATAGGTGCTGGGCCTCTTTAACGATCACCACCTGATACTGGGCCATCATAGGGAACCGTTTGGCATTGGACACCACTTCATCGACCGAGGTGTCCTTTCCGTAAAGTACCATCTGGTTAAACCCACGCTCATCCTCTGTTAGCACGTTTTCTGCTATGTACTGTGAAATACGATCAATATAATAGGGCTCCTCCCCCATTAAAAAATAAATGGGTTTGGGATTTCCCCGTTTAATTTCCGATACGATTTCCTTTACTTTGTCCATTCAAAATATTTCACCAGTTTTGTCCAATGCAAGACCTTAACTTTCCACCTTATTCATTTCGAATCAAAAATAGCCAAAATAGACAGTACATTTTTGACGGTATCCGTAAAAAGTTTGTGGTCCTCCAACCCGAAGAATGGGTAAGGCAGCATGTTTTGCGTTATCTGGTATTTACAAAAAACTACCCCAAGAGCCTTATCAACGTGGAAAAGCAACTGACGGTAAACGAGTTAAGAAAGCGGTATGATGTGGTTGTCTTTAACTCTGACGGTTCCATTTTTTTGTTGATCGAATGCAAGGCCCCAGAAGTAAAGATTACCCAAGCTACCTTTGATCAAATAGCGCGATACAATTACCAATTGAAGGCTAAGCATCTTATGGTTACCAATGGCCTGGACCATTACTACTGCGAAATGGACCATACCAATGAAAAGTATAGGTTTTTAGAGGATATTCCTGATTTTAGCCGTTAATTTGCCTCCGTTTTGAAAATTGCCGTAGTCATACTCAACTGGAATGGAGAGGCCTTGCTCGAGAGGTTCTTGCCCTCTGTCGTGGCATATTCCGAAGGCACGGATATTTATGTGGTGGACAATGCCAGTACCGATGGCTCCGTGGATTTTCTGATAGTACATTACCCAACGATCAAAATTGTTCAGAACAGCACTAATGGTGGTTTTGCCAAAGGATATAATGAAGGTCTCAAACACATCGAAGCTGATGTATATTGTCTGCTGAATTCCGACGTTGAAGTTACGCCCGATTGGCTGGAACCCATCAAAAACACTTTTAGTTCCCAACCAGAAGCAGCAATTATCCAACCCAAAATATTGGATTTAATGCGAAAGGACCACTTTGAATATGCTGGAGCAGCGGGTGGTTTCCTTGATAAATTTGGGTATCCATTCTGCAGGGGACGCATTTTTCAGACCATCGAAAAGGATGAAGGTCAATACGATGATATCCGAGAGGTGTTCTGGGCCACTGGTGCATGTATGTTCATCAAGAGCGATGTGTTTTGGTCCCTGGGCGGTTTTGATGAGGATTACTTTGCCCACCAAGAAGAAATCGACCTTTGCTGGCGAGCCCAGAATGCCGGTCATAAAGTATATTATGTGGGCCACAGCAACGTATACCATTTAGGAGGCAGCACCTTGTCCAACATGAATCCCAAAAAAACCTTTCTCAATTTTAGGAACTCCCTTTATTCAATCACCAAAAACTTACCCAGAAGGCAGGCATGGCCCATTGTGTTTATCCGTTTGCTGCTGGATGCCGTAGCCGCCCTACGTTTTATCTTTCAATTAAAATTCGACCACTGCTTTGCCATCTTAAGGGCACATTTCAGTTTTTATGCTAACTTTATAAAAATGTACAAAAAGCGGGAAAAAGCTAATTTTATATTAAAATACCATGTGACGACGTCCATAGTATGGTCCTATTTCGTACATCAAATAGAGAATTTTAACATTTTAGTAAAAGATTAACGATACCGAAATATGGGAGCCTTGCTTTTTATCTAATTTTGGTTGAGTTTTTCAAATTTGATATATCTAACAATCCTTAAATTATATTCTGAACTATGAAAAAAATCTTTCTAGGAACATTGGCGCTGACCGTTCTATTATCCTCTTGCGTTTCGCAGAAGAAATATGCTGAACTGGAAGCCAAACACAAAGAAACTCAAGACCTACTGAACTCTGCAACCGTTAAATTGAACGATTGCTTGGAAGAAAAAGCAACAGCAGATTCCAGGTTGAAAACCCTCGAAGACCAGAATGCATTCCTAAAAGCAAATAACCAAGAGCTCATCAACAATATGGGCAACTTGACTACTTTGACTACAAAAGGTGCCGAAAACCTTGAAAAGTCTTTGGAAAGCCTTAAGGAAAAAGACCTTACCATCAGAAAACTGCAAGATGCGGTTACACGAAGGGACTCCGTAAACCTTTCTTTGGTACAGAGTTTAAAAGGTGTTTTGGGCAACTTGGATGATGAAGACATCGAAATCAGTGTTGAAAAAGGTGTGGTATTCGTTTCCATTTCCGATAAATTATTGTTTAGAAGCGGAAGCTACAACGTAACCAGTGCTGCAAAAGAAGTACTCGGTAAAGTAGCCAAAGTAGTAAACAACAAGCCTGACTTTGAGTTTATGGTAGAAGGTCATACCGACAACGTACCTTACAGAAGCGGAGTTTTGTTGGACAACTGGGATTTGAGTGCCAAAAGAGCCACTTCAGTTGTTCGTATCCTACAAAACGATTTTGGTGTTGACCCTGCTAGAATGACTGCTGCCGGACGTAGCTACTACGTGCCATTGGTAGGTAACGATACTTCCGCCAATAGGGCCAAAAACAGAAGAACAAGAATCGTTGTACTTCCAAAAATCGATCAGTTCTACAACATGATTGAAGAAGGAATGAAAGATCCTGCTATCGGAGGCACCGGTAAATAAATTATAGCAAAATAGCTAAAAAGAAAAGCGGCCCAAAAGGCCGCTTTTTTCATTTATTCATCAGTAGATTTCCAGACTTCCCTTGCCTTCCCGAATCACTTCAGGCGCATCACCGGACAAATCAATTACCGTCGAGGCCACATTGTCACCATATCCCCCATCGATCACAACATCGACAAGGTTTTGCCATTTTTCAAAAATAAGCTCTGGATCTGTAGTGTATTCCAAAATATCATCATCATCGCGGATGGAGGTAGAAACAATGGGGTGCCCCAAACCAATGACCAAGGCCCTTGCAATGGCATTGTCCGGAACCCGGATACCCACTGTCTTCTTTTTCTTGAAATCTTTAGGAAGATTATTGTTGCCTGGAAGAATAAAGGTGTACGGTCCCGGTAATGTCCGTTTCAGAATCTTAAAAGTGGCACTATCTATTTGCCGCACATAGTCGGAAAGATTGCTCAAGTCAGCACAGATAAAGGACCAATTTGCCTTATCTAATTTTACTCCTTTTATCCGAGCGATACGCTGCAATGCCTTGGAGTTTGTAATATCGCAACCCAATCCATATACGGTATCTGTTGGATAAATGACCAAGCCGCCCTGCCTTAGCACATTTACGACCTTTTCAACCTGCTTCGGGTTGGGGTTTTCCTCATAAAGTTTGATCAATTCCGCCATAAGTCGTCTTAAATGTCCAAAGGGTTGATTACAAAGATACTACATCTTTTAGCTAAATCCTTGCCATAAAACTCCCTGTTGAACCTTTAAAAAGATGCACAACCCTAAGGCATTTTATGCATCCATCAATTGAAAAGGGGCATTCGTCAACTCAGAAGGGGCATTGATCAATTGGCACCCAAAATATTGATGGAATTGTCACACCTTTAGATCAAAATTGAATAGTAATGAAATCCATAACGTATACCTTCTTTCCTATTGGTTTGATTCTTTTGATTATGATGTCCAGTTGTGATTTTTCCGGAAAATCCAAGGAGCATGCCTTTAATCCCTCCAATACATTGAACCAACTGGAAGTGCTACTGACTCAATTGAATGAATTGGATACAACTGACTGTGCCAATTTGGACGAAATCGTGAGCATCAACGAAAAAATGCGGACAATTGTAGAAAATATTCGTTCCGCCGAAAGTTTTGATAAATTGGCGAAAACCTACAAAACCCAACATTCCAATGTGAAATTTACGGTTTCAGAGGATATGGCATTCGGAGTTTTTTCATGGCGGACCAAAATGGATTGCCTAGGCAATCAAATCAAAAATATTGCCCTTTATAAAACAGATAAGGGTTTATTGGCCTCTTCCCTCTACGGCACTCCTAGAATATACCATAAGGTGGGCGGCAGCCCATTTAAAAAAGGGCGCTATATTCTTTATGCCGATACCTTAATTACAGGCTATTCCATTTCCAATGGATATTTGGAAGAAATCCAACTAGGGCCAAAAGAAGCATCTTATGTAAAAAACGAACCTTTTGAGGACGAGTAAAACTATTCCCGAGCGATATTTGCTTTGGTATAAAACCCGATGTCATCCAATATAACAACTCCCAAGGTATCTCTGTCAAAAATCAAATTGATACTTTTCAATTTCTCCAGTTTTAGGCTGTCATTAACGGACATAAAGGACGAAACAGGCACGTAACAACTCTTGAGCTGTACTTCAGAGGGTTCGCCAATCATATCTTTATCCAAAAACTCAAACTTGGTGAACTTTGTTTTTATCATACTAGGGAGTCTATTCGTATCATCCAAGGCAACTGAAGTCGAATTACCAAGGCTATCCGTGAGCATAATACTAAAATTGAATCCAACATCTGGCGATTCCAGCTCCTCATCCTCATCATTGGACTTTAATTCAGAAATATCACCCATGGCCATCGAAAGGGCCAAGGTGTCTGCTTCGCTAAAATTCTTTAAGGAGTCCGATAGCGTTATTCGGTAAACAGGAATGGAATCCATGTTACCGGATTGATACCTCCATCCCAATACCAAAGCATTGTTCTGCTGGCTCCCTCCGTCCCTAGACTTCAATTCGGCTTCTCGCCAAACTTTAAAGTTCTTGGCACCCAAAGCGATGCCACTCGATGTTTTGGTGATATCGATATCGCCTTCAAAATTGACCAATACATCTTTATGGTTGTCTGCGTATTGACTCCGATAGGTTTCTTGTGGCAGCCAGTTATTCACCAAATCTACATTCTTGAGCATAGGTCGGTAATCCCTATTCCCTTTAAGCACATCCTCTGCGAAAGCACTTACATACACCTTTGCCACTTGACGCTGTTCCTCACCGGAGACCAAAGGTTCAAGATTGAGCAGCCATTTCATGGGAGCCCCAAAGTCCGATCGTCCCCAAGTAGAGTTAAACTGTCCATGGTTTGCATGGTTCATGTAAAGACCCGCCTTGAAACCATCAAAATCCTTGGAAAAGGCTAAGCGATGGTATGGCCGCATTCCCCAAAAACTGGTTTCATCCGAATCGTATGCGCCTTGAATGGACAAATAACTGATATCTTTAAGGCTCATTTCACGATTATATCGATAATCCGTTGGCGCGATGGTCACAATACCCTTAATGCCAAAGCCAAAATCAAAGGTTTCGTTACCATTATCGGGAAACCTATCCAGTTTGTTAAAGGCCGCCGCAATGGATACGGCCTCACCCCCTCTTGAATGTCCCACCAACACAACATTGTCCAAATCTACCTTCCCCTTCATGTCGGAATCATCTCCCGTATTCCATTTCCTCCATTGTTCCAAATGTTTCAACAACAACCACCCCCGTGTTGGCATTTCCTTTCCCATAAAATCGCCAGACCAGTGTCCATTGATAAAGTTTTCATCAACCGAAACCCCAATAATTCCCCTGCTAGCTAGAAGCTCCCCTAAATAGGCATAACCACCATCGGAATAATCGAGCATGCTATGATTTCCGTGCACCATCATCACCATTGGGAAGGGTCCCTTACCTTTTGGCATGTACACACGCGCATTCAATGGAAAGCTATCCACTCCAAAACCCCAATACTTTTCGCGCCATTTTTTCTTTTTGCCCTTCCACTCCGGAAGCAATCTCGATGCATCTACGGTGGGAGTTTTTAATTTGACAGCTGTGGCATATTCAGGACGCTTTTTATCAGTTCCGCTACCGTAGGTAAATACTTCCACTTCAAAATTGCCTTTGTTTGATGGATCTTGAATACCCATGTCCGCAAGAGTGGTCACATCTAGGTTTTTCAATTGTGATACATCATCTGCATAAGGGTCACCATCGAGACCGTTAAAACCATAAAAACCCAAAACTGCAAACAAAACACCCCCAGCAGCGAGGACAATGCCCAATGGTTTTCTTTTGTTTTGAAAGATGTTCCAAATACCAAACACAAACAAAGCCGTGCAAACAAATCCGAATACCACCAATGCATAAAACAGCTGTGAAGGCCACCTAAAGGCAAATTCCCTAAGCAAATAGAACGAAATAAGACCTCCCAAGAGTGTAGTAATCAGTGGGAGCGGAACTTTTTTGATAAAAGGAAGAAGCCAAGTGAGCAGCAACTTAAGCGCAATGAGCAAAAGAATGCCCGCCAAGATTCCGGCCAACATAGTCATCCATGCTGGGTAACCAATGGCGTAATGATACCCAGCTACACCAAATAAAATGATCACAAGTATGGCAACGGCAAGAAATACGGGTTGAAACAGTAGTTTTTTCATAAAGGGAGGTTGGTTTGGTCAAAAATTCAAAATACAGCTTTGAATTTAAACAATTTTGTCTACCCATACCGACTTGCCCCGATTATTTGGTGAGTCTTTAAAACTATTTGGTTTTATTATTGGAAACTGAAAAATAATTCCTAGGCATTGTCCAAAACCTCCAGCTTGGCGAAACGTAATAACAATTTTTTTATACCACCTTGGTCAAAATGAATCTCTGCCTTTTTATCGTTGCCCACCCCTTCAATATTGAGGATTTCACCTCTTCCGAAACGAGTGTGGTTTACTCTCGCCCCCACGGTCAGGCCAGGATTAAGATCCGCGTGTTGGCCTGGCGAAGAAATTTCGGGCTTGAGTTTACGTAACTTCCGCAATTGGTTTTCGTTAGGTTTTTGTACACTTGGAGGCGTTCCATTTCGAGGTTTTACCTGTCTGAGCTTGCTCTTGTCCACTTCTCCAAAAATATTTTTGTCGATCATGGACTTATAGCGGTAGCCATCGTTTACTGGCGTAAGGTTTTCCACATATTTTTCTTCGATTTCCTCTAAAAACCTACTGGGTTCAGCATCAATCAATTTTCCCCAACGATACCTGTTTTGGGTGTAGGTGAGAAATGCCTGTTTTTCAGCCCGGGTAAGCGCAACATAAAACAATCTGCGTTCCTCCTCCAATTCGCTTCGGGTATTCATGCTCATGGCCGAAGGAAACAAATCCTCTTCCATGCCTACAATGTACACGTAGGGAAACTCAAGGCCCTTGGCCAAGTGGATGGTCATCAAGGCAACCCTATCATCATCACCAACATCTTTATCCAAATCCGTAGCCAGTGCCACATCTTCCAAAAATTCGGTCAAACTCCCCGTGGCATCGGCAACTTCCTTCTGCCCCTCCACAAAGTCCTTGATACCGTTCAAGAGCTCTTCAATATTCTCCATACGGGCTATGCCTTCTGGAGTACCGTCTTTTTTAAACTCCAACAAAAGACCGGTTTTCTTGGCTACGTGTTCAGCCAAGGTAAATGCATCAGCGCCCTCGTTCATGATCTGAAAACTCTTGATCATGGTAACGAAGTCCGCTAATTTACGTTTGGTTCCTGCGTTAATGTTCAAATTGAGCTTGTCCAGATTGTCCATTACCTCATAAATGGACCGTCCATAATGGTTCGCTGCCACCACTAGCCTATCAATGGTAGTCTGACCAATGCCCCTTGTAGGGAAGTTGATGACCCGCTTTAGCGCCTCTTCATCTTTCGGGTTGACAATCAAACGCAAATAGGCCAACACATCTTTAATCTCCTTTCGTTGGTAAAAGGAAAGTCCACCATAAATCCTATACGGAATATCACGCTTGCGCAAGGCATCCTCAATGGCTCTGGACTGTGAGTTGGTGCGGTACAGAACGGCGAAATCCCCGTTTTGCATCTGATGTTGCATTTTGTTTTCAAAAATAGAACCTGCCACATATCGCCCTTCCTCGGCATCCGTCACACTTCGATGTATTTTTAGGAGTCCACCATCGTCATTGGAGGTCCAAACATTCTTCTCCAGCTGATTCTTGTTGTTGGCGATGATGGAATTGGCAGCATTTACAATATTTTTTGTAGAACGATAATTCTGTTCCAAACGGTAAACGGCCACATCATCATAATCCCGTTGAAAATTTAGGATATTGCTGATGTTCGCCCCTCGGAAGGAATAGATACTCTGGGCATCGTCACCCACCACACAAATGTTTTGGTATCGGTCGGACAAGGCCTTTACGATCAAATACTGGGAGTGATTGGTATCCTGGTACTCATCTACCAAAATATATCGGAAACGGTCCTGATATTTCATCAACACCTCAGGGAATCGTGTCAAAAGCTCATTGGTTCGTAACAAAAGGTCATCAAAATCCATGGCGCCCGCCTTAAAGCAGCGGTCCACATAGTTTTGATAGATTTCGCCCAACCTTGGTCTTTTGGCCATGGCATCAGCCTCCATCAATTCCGGATTTTGAAAATATGCCTTAACGGTAATCAAGCTGTTTTTATAGGAGGAAATCCTGTTCTGGACCTGTTTGTATTTGTACACATCCTTATCCAACCCCATTTCTTTGATAATGGAAGCAATCAAGCGTTGCGAATCTTGGGTGTCGTAAATTGTAAAGTTGCTGGGGAACCCTAGTTTATCGCCATCAAAACGGAGTAATTTGGCAAAAACGGAGTGGAACGTTCCCATCCAAAGGTTTTTCGCTTCGGAATTCCCAACAATGGTGGCAATACGCTTTTTCATCTCGCGGGCTGCCTTATTGGTAAACGTAAGGGCCAAAATATTAAAGGAATCCACCCCCTGCTCCATCAAATGGGCAATCCTGTAGGTCAAAACACGGGTCTTTCCAGAGCCTGCTCCGGCAATCACCATCAGAGGTCCATCCTTATGCAGCACGGGAGCACGCTGCGCATCATTCAATTCTTCCAAAAAATTACTCAAGGGCTTGAAGCTTTAAAAGTAGGTGTGAAATTAGCCATTATTGCTCTTTTGCTAAAATCTAGCTTTCAATATTTATAAACACCAAACTCGGAATTAGCTGCTTTTTTAAATATATTTAGAATCTCAACTAAAATAACCAATGAAATTTCAACACTTATCTCTATCCCTTTTACTTTTTGTCGGATTGTACTCGTTTTCACAACAGACCAAAACAGGTCCCGTCATCGAAGATTATGGTGCTGTTTGGGAAATTGAAAATCCTGATTTTGCAACGGACAAATCATTGGAGTTCAAAGTGGTTTTTGACGTAAAGGATGGACCAGAATCAGATACCGAAGTCAATCAAAACCTGAACACAGTAGCCCGTTTTTTGAATATGCATGCACAACATGGTGTGCCAGCTTCCCAATTGAAGGTAGCGCTCATCGTGCATGGAACGGCTGCCAGGAATTTGTTGGCGGACGAAGGCCATCAAGAACGTTACGGTGTCGGCAATCCGAACCGTAAGCTTTTGGAACAATTAATGGAAGCCAACGTGAACGTGATCATGTGCGGGCAATCCTCAAAAACCAGGGACCTTCCAAAAGAAGAATTGATTCCAGGTGTAAAAATGGCCCTGTCTGCCATGACCGCCAATATTCAATTACAAAACCAAGGATACCGACCAATTAATCTTTAAACCAACACAATTATGAAGAAAATTTTAGCACTTGCCTTATGTACCGCGAGTATGGGCCTATATGCCCAGGACCATGGACTTGAAAATGATATTGCCGCAGTTGAGTCCAAAGTCATAGAATGGCGACGAGATATCCACCAATATCCCGAACTCAGTAACCGTGAGTTTAAGACCGCTGAAAAAATTGCTGCGCACCTTGAATCCCTAGGCATGGAAGTACAAACAGGCGTTGCGCACACAGGGGTGGTAGGGCTACTTAAGGGCGACCATCCTGGAAAAGTGGTTGCGCTTAGGGCTGACATCGACGCTTTACCCGTTACCGAACGCAACGACCTTCCCTACAAGTCGGAGGTGAAATCCGAATACTTGGGCGAAGAGGTGGGCGTTATGCACGCTTGCGGTCACGATACCCATATTGCCATTTTGATGGGTACCGCCGAAGTCTTGGCCAAGAACACGGACAAAATCTATGGGACCATTAAATTTATTTTCCAACCTGCCGAAGAGGGAGCCCCTCCTGGAGAAGAGGGAGGTGCAGCACTTATGGTCAAGGAAGGAGTGCTTGAAAATCCAAAAGTGGATGCCATTTATGGACTTCACATCGGTTCCTACCTTCCAGTGGGGCACATTGCCTACAAACCAGGGGGCGCCTTGGCAGCCGCCCAGCGTTTTGTGGTAAAAATCAAAGGAAAGCAGTCGCACGGTTCCCAACCTTGGGGCGGTGTTGACCCAATTTACGTAGCTTCTAAAATTGTGGATGGATTCCAGTCCATTATTAGCCGTGAATTGGAGCTCACCAAGGAGGCCGCAGTAATCACCGTTGGAAAAATTAGCGGTGGGGTCCGGAACAATATCATTCCCGAAAGTGCCGAACTCATTGGAACTATTCGAACCTTGGATTACGACATGCAAAAGCAGGTAAACGAACGAATGAAGGAAATGGCATCCACCATTGCCAAGGCTTACCGTGCCGAGGCGATAGTAGAAATTGATAAAGGGGTACCTATTACTTACAATGATCCTGACCTAACGGCCACTTCCCTATCCAGCTTGCAGGAAGTGGCTGGCACGGAAAACGTCCATCTAATCAAGGCCATCACAGGAGCAGAAGATTTTTCGTTCTATCAGGAAAAAATTCCAGGCTTCTTCTACATTTTGGGAGGAAAGGACCCCAATGCTGGACCTGACGACCATTTTCCGCACCATACCCCAGATTTCAAAATTGATGATAGTGGCTTGGAGTTGGGTGTAAAAGCCATGACAGAGATTGCATTGGATTATTTGGATAGAAGCAAATAGACCAATCTTACGCTGAATTATAAGCCCCTATATCCAAAATTCAAATTGTGGAGGATATCGGGGCTTGCTATTTGATTTTTTTAGGAATCCATGTAAATGAATTTTTCGCATCATACCCTTTGCAAAATCCAAGACTTCATAATTTTATAAGGTTGATGTATGGGTAAATGTCTATCATCATTATCTTAGCAGCTCCTAAAATCCGATATGTTCATCAAAGAAAGATGGTTTCACACCATCTATTTTTCATGCCGGATTGGAACAAAATTGTGAGAAAACAATAGAATTGAGACCCAAATAATCAAACAAGTAATTGTACTACTTATGAAAAGAAATTTACCCATCATCCTGTTTTTAATAGTAGCCACAGGTGCTTTTGCACAACGAAAAAGTGAGCTTTTTGCTGAAATAGACACCTTGAAATCCAGAATTTCCCAAGTGGAGCAAGAATTGGCCAAGGCCAAGCGTGAAATATCCTCAAGCAGTGCGGAGGCAGAAGCCCTAAGAGCAGAAAATGTAAGTTTGCGGGATGCCAACGCCACGCTTCTGGGCAACTTGAGCAACTTCTCGGAATTATCCAAACAGAATTCGGAAAACGTCAACAAGGCCATGGCCGCACTGGCTCGAAAAGAAAAGCAACTGAGCGGAATCAACGACATGATTTCGGCCAACGATTCCACTGCCATTGTATCCTTAACGCGCATTAAACAGACCTTGGGAGAGAATGCCAAGGTCGCTGTCGAAGGTGGTGTAATCGTTATCAGCAATAGTTTGAACGGACTTTTTGGTTCGGATACATCTACTGAACTCACTGAGGAAGGCAAGACTTGGCTGGCAGGGGTAGCAAATGTAATCAAGGGGAATCCAAATTTTAAGACCGAAATCCAAGGTTTGAACATCACCGGTGAATTTGGTCCTACATTCAATCAAGTAGCTTCCGTAGCATCCGAATTGGTCACAAACTTGGAAATTCCTGCGGAGCGCATTGCCGTTTCGGCCAAGGACGGCAACTTTAAAGAGGGCGTAAACATTAGATTGCAGCCCGATTACAAAGGTTTTTATGCCCAGGCCAAAGAAAGTGCCAAGTCAGCCCAATAACCGAAACACCTTTATACTTTTTGCTGCTTTGATGCGTTCTTGGTAGTGTAAAATCAACAAAAAAACCAGACTACCTTATGAGTGGAGATCAAATCCTTCAGCTATTTGCCTTTTTATTGCCTGCCGTTGTTACCGGAGCAGTGGCCTTCTATTTTTTCAGACTGCATACCCGAAACGAAGATGGCCGCAGACGTTTTCAATTGCACAAGGATTCCCAAAAGGAAACCCTGCCCATTCGTTTGCAGGCATACGAGCGCATGGCCCTATTCTTGGAACGTATTACCCTGAACAACCTTGTGGTGCGTGTGGCACCCACCAGTAAAAACAAAAGTGATTACGAAAACTTGCTGATCAAGCAGATTGAAACGGAATTTGAGCATAATCTCTCCCAACAAATCTACATGTCCGATGCTTGCTGGAGCATCATCAAAACAGCCAAAAATGCGACCATACAGATTATTCGTTCAGCCGGCATGAGCGAAACGGATTCTCCCGATAAACTACGAGAGGACATCCTAAACCAGACCATGGAGAAAGAATCGCCTTCGAGTGCGGCACTAGCCTATGTTAAAAAAGAAGTGAGCGAACTCTGGAAATAAGCAGCTATTCCTGCTTATCGGGCTCTATGGGGCTTGTTTCCTCGTTTTTATTCTTGGCGTACAAATAGCCCCGCTTCCACCATAGCGTCATGCGTTCTTTATTAAAAATAAGGGAATTGGTCGTGAGCACCGTAGGGGTGTAGTAAAAGTTGATCAGTGCATCCTTTTGGTTGGCCACCAATTTTCCGATTCGGATATTTTGATTTTCGATTCGGTCCAGCATAAAACCAAATATGGTAGTGATCAAATCAAATGGGTTTTTGGAGGAAAGGCGGTTGAGGTGGTTGACTTCGGTATGCAGCACTACTACATCTACTTCGGTGGCCCCACGTAGGAGTGCTTCCTCGATGGGCACCAAAGTTCCCAAACCACCATCGGCATATTCACATCCGTTCTTTTTGACCAAGCTCATAAAGGGAGTGTAATTGGAAGAAATCCAAATCCAATCGCAAAACTCGTCATAGGTACAATCGTTGATGGATTTGTATTCCACTTGGTTCAAGGAGAGGTTGGAGACTGTAACCACCACATCCATATGGCTGGATTTAAGTTCGTTGAATTCCTCAACAGTGATAGAGTTTCGAATGAGTTTTCGGAGGTTTTCGCTCTCCCCAAAGGTCTTTTTCCCTTTCAAAAAGTTTCGGAGCACGTTCCAGTGGTTGATGGCAATGGTTTCAACACCGTGCTTTCTTTTGATGATGAAAGGACAATTATTGAAAATACTATCCTGATTCACATTGGAGTAAATATCCTTGATCTTGTCCAATTTATTCAGGGCCAAGTGGGAAATCAAAAGACTACCTGTGGAAGTTCCCACAAACAAATCGTAGTCCCGTTTGGCTTCTTGTATCAAAAATTGGGCAACGCCGCCCGCAAAGGCACCCTTGCTACCTCCTCCCGAAATGACCAATGCCCTCATTCACCTAAAGTTTTCTCCAAATATTGTTTTTCTTCCTGACTTAACAAAGGGTAAAGTCCCCTAATCCGGGCTGTGTTCCCTTCGGATTGCAAAAAGCCATTCAATATTTCCCGGGCAGACTTTTTAAAATGCCAAACGTGATGGCTACAAGCTTCTACTAAATTTTTTAAGGTAGTATCCGTAAAGCCACCGATATTTTTGAGGTATTCAAATGCAAGCAATCGGGTTTCAAAATGATGTTCCGGGCTGGTGTAACCGCTCAATTCATCAAAATACGAAGCTTTGAAATCGGGATTGTACTCAGGTGTCACCAAAGCCAATGTCAACCAAAGTAATCGAATGTTTTTGTTGGGAAACCCTGTGATTTTATCCGTTTCATTGAGGTATTTGCTCCTATTTTGAGGGAAATCTGACCATAACCTGTAGAGGGCTGCTTCGATGGTCGTATAACTGTCATCCTTCAACAAGCTTTCCATTTGCAATCTTAGCTCAGCTGAAATTTTAGGTTGGGAAAGAATAACGGCTTGCCGAACTTTCAAATCACCTGACTCCAGAACGGAACTTAAAAATTCGGGCGATAACTTGGCCCCATAATCCAAAATAAGATGCTCTTTTAATTTGCTGGACCTTATTTTTTTCCAGGCACGCTTCACAATGGACGCTGCTTCCTCTGGTTTCTCCTCAATCTTGTCCTTTAGTTCAAAATAAGTATTGATGGAGCTGTTTTTCTCCTTCAAAAAGGTAATGACCTCTTCGAAGGGAAAGTCGGTGTTTTCCAACCATAGTGTTTCAAAATCGCCAAGAGAGTTGTTGGAAACCTTTTCTATTTCATGCATAAAATTGGGGATGGTTACATTTTTAAAGGCATAAGTGTTCAAATAATTCTGAATCCCTTTTTGAAAGGCTTCCTCCCCTATCCTATCCTTGAGCATCACCAAGGCCCAAGCTCCTTTTTCATAAAACGTTAAACTACCTGCATTGGGATTGCGTAATGCTTCTCCATTATCTTCACCCGAAAAGCGTTCCAAAGCATTGGCCGTTTCCAATAACCTCCAATAAAAATAATCCTCTCCAAAAATGTCCTTTTCCGCCAAATAGGCATAAAAGGTAGCGAAGCCCTCGTGCAGCCAGTGGTGCTCGCTGCTGGTTTCGGTGACCAGATTGCCAAACCATTGGTGCGCGAGTTCGTGAGCGTTGATGTTCACATAGTTTTTGTCCACAAAAGCAGTGGAGTCCACGACATACTGATTCGAAAAAATGGTACAGCTGGTGTTCTCCATCCCTGCATATAAAAAATCCTGCACAGGTACTTGTTTATAGTTTTGCCAAGGGTACGGTATCCCGATTTCGTTTTCCAGAAAATCGAAAATAGTTTCTGTATACCGGTAGGTAGGCTCCACCTTTGCAACATCGGTAGGCTCGTAATAGAGTTCAATAGGTATGTTTGAAGCTGACTCGACTGTTTTTTTGTTATAGTTGCCAATTGCGAAGCCCACCAAATAACTGCTCATCGGTTTTTCCATATCAAATTGCCAAGCATATCCTTTGGAGTCGGGCAAAGGCTCCTTTTTCATAAGTTTTCCATTGGCAATTACGGCATACTCTTGTTCCAGCGTTATTTCAAGGTCAAACTCCACCTTTTCCGTCATGTCGTCAAAACTGGGCAACCAGTGACTGGTGTATTTTCCCTGTCCTTGGGTCCATACCTGCTCGTTGTTCCAAACAGCGTCGTCCCAGCCTAAAAAATATACCGTTTGTTTTGGTTTTGCCACATACTCCAGGGACAACTCATGCAACTCTCCTTGTTTCAGTTCCTTTTTGATGGTGATTTTTTTTTCATCATACACGAAGTCCACGTTTTGGCCATCAAAATAAACTGCAGAAAAATCCATGTTTACCGCATCCAGATATACGGAATCTACATCCTTGATCACTTCAAACTGATAGGTAACATTACCGTGAATACGATTTTCGACAGGTTTGGGTTCAATCAAAACTTGGGCATGCAGAAAGTCCACCTTATCTTGAATTTGGCCGGATAACAACTGCACAAGTAGCAAAAAAATAATTATGGGGCTCAGCTTCATACCATCATCTTATCAAAAGTCCTTCCAAATTACATATTTTAGTTCGATGAATCCCAATTTTCTACAAACTCCCATAGCGTATTTGAAAGGCGTTGGCCCCAATAGGGCGGATGTGCTCAAGGCAGAACTGGGCATTGAGACCTTTAGGGACCTGCTGCACCTTTTCCCCAATCGCTATCTGGACCGGACAAGCTATTATAAGATCAACCAACTTCAGCCCAGTGGTGCCGATGTGCAGGTGATAGGAAAAGTCATTCACATAAAAATGGTAGAACAGAAAAGGGGCAAGCGTTTGGTGGCGACGTTTGTGGATGAAACAGGACAAATGGATCTTGTTTGGTTTAGAGGCCACAAGTGGATCAAGGAAAGTTTAAAATTGAACGAACCCTATGTGGTGTTTGGTAGGGTGAACAAATATGGAAGTTCCTTCTCCATGCCTCATCCCGAAATGGAAACTTTGCAAAAGCATCAGCAAGGGGTAACAATGGTAATGCAGCCCATTTATCCGTCTACCGAAAAATTGAGCAACAAGGGCATTACCAATCGGGTCATCGGTAAAATGATGCATCAGTTGTTTTTGGAGTGCAACGGGAAGTTTCCAGAATCCCTCTCACCAGCCATTTTGGAGGAGTTACGGTTGATTTCGAAAAGTTCTGCACTCTTCAACATCCATTTTCCGAAGAATCAGGAATTATTGGCAAAAGCACAGTTTCGATTAAAGTTTGAGGAATTGTTTTTTGTGCAATTGCGACTCATATCCCAAAATTTACGGCGTAAACAAAAGATCAAGGGAATGCCCTTTGAGGCTGTGGGCGAAAAATTTACCGAATTCTTCGAAAACCACTTGCCTTTTGAACTCACCGAAGCACAAAAACGGGTTATTAAGGAAATCCGGAACGATTTGGGCAGCAATGCCCAAATGAACCGGTTGTTGCAGGGTGATGTGGGTTCCGGGAAGACCATCGTGGCCTTGATGTGCATGTTGTTGGCGATTGACAACGGGTTTCAAGCCTGTTTGATGGCACCGACGGAAATTTTGGCCACCCAGCACTACAATGGGCTCAAAGAGCTGTTGGTAAACATGGATGTAAAGATTGCCCTATTGACGGGTTCCACGAAAAAGTCCGAACGGACCCTCCTCCACAATCAACTGGAGAATGGAAATTTGAACATTCTGGTAGGTACCCATGCCCTTTTGGAAGATAAAGTCCAGTTTCAGAATCTAGGTTTAGCCATTGTGGACGAGCAACATCGGTTTGGTGTGGCACAGCGGTCAAAGTTATGGCATAAAGGAAGCCCTCCCGAGCTCCCTCCCAAAGGGAGGGTCCAAGAAATCAGATATAAATATCAAACTGCAAATCCTACGACCTACAAAATCTTAAAAGAATATCAACAGCAGGGAAAAAAGAATAGTACGCAAGCGGAACACATTCTGTGGGAGCAATTGAGAACCAAAAAACTAGGTTCAAAATTCAGAAGACAGCATGTTATTGACGACTTTATTGTCGATTTTGTCTGCTTATACAAAAAACTGATTGTAGAAGTTGATGGCGGATACCACAATGACCCAATGCAAAAGGAAGCCGATGCCATGCGCACGGCTATACTGAACGATTTTGGGTACAAGGTAATTCGCTTTAAAAATGAAGAAGTCATCGGAGCCCTAGATTCCGTCGTGAAAAGAATAGAGGAAGTGCTCAATAGTCTCCCCGTTGGGGAGGATGGAGGGGCCGTACCCCCCCATGTTTTGGTGATGACGGCCACCCCTATTCCGAGAACCCTCGCCATGAGCCTTTACGGAGACTTGGATGTTTCGGTCATCGATGAGCTCCCACCAGGCAGAAAACCTGTTAAAACCGTGCATCGATACGATAGTAACCGTTTGAAAGTGTTTCGGTTCATCAAAGATGAAATCAAAAGGGGAAGGCAAATCTATATAGTATATCCGCTCATACAAGAATCGGAAGCATTGGACTATAAAGACCTGATGGATGGCTATGAAAGTATTGTGCGCGACTTTCCACAGCCCGAGTATCAGATTTCGATTGTACACGGAAAAATGAAGCCAGTCGATAAGGATTACGAAATGGAACGTTTTGTAAAAGGCGAGACCCAAATTATGATTGCCACCACGGTCATCGAGGTGGGCGTAAACGTCCCCAATGCCTCGGTAATGATCATTGAAAGTGCCGAGCGGTTTGGGCTGTCCCAATTGCACCAGCTTCGTGGACGTGTGGGCCGAGGTGCTGAACAAAGTTTTTGTATCCTCATGACGAGCCATAAACTGTCCGAAGATGCCAAAACCCGATTGCAGACCATGGTACGCACCAACGATGGTTTTGAAATTGCCGAAGTGGACCTGAAACTTCGGGGTCCAGGTGACCTTATGGGCACACAACAAAGCGGTATGCTCAACCTTAAAATAGCGGATATTGTAAAGGATAATCAAATCTTGAAAACGGCTCGCTACTACGCCATTCAATTGCTGAAAGATGACCCTCGCTTGGAAAAAGCAGAAAACGCACCCATTTTAAGCGCCTATTCCAAAATGATGGCCAATACTACCATTTGGAATTATATCAGTTGATGCCGATAAGGTTTGTAATTGGTAGCATACACCCTTATCTAAAAATACTTCATTACTGATTGACAATCAACACTTACCACTACTTTCTTTTCAAAACAAGTGCTTGAAATTGCCGTTGAACATCGTAATTTTATAAAGGACCGAAAATCGGTTTGACATACAATTTTTAACTTCGTAGGCTTACAAATTATGGAAGATACAATGAGCAAGACACTATTTGATAAAGTTTGGGATTCC
The DNA here is from genome assembly GCF_003992675.1 of Flagellimonas marinaquae. Taxonomy (GTDB): domain Bacteria; phylum Bacteroidota; class Bacteroidia; order Flavobacteriales; family Flavobacteriaceae; genus Flagellimonas; species Flagellimonas marinaquae. The sequence goes on along the minus strand of NZ_RZMZ01000015.1, from coordinate 640,733 downwards.
CACGTAGTAAAGCATATCGACAATGGTCCGGATGTACTCTTCATCGATAGGCATTTGGTACACGAAGTCACGAGTCCCGTAGCTTTTTTGGGATTGAAGAACAGAGGCATCAAGGTATTGTACCCAGAGCGCACCTTTGCGACCGCGGACCACAATACCCCTACACGAAACCAACACTTGCCCGTTAAGGACCCCTTGTCCGCCAATCAATTAAGGGCTTTGGAAGAAAACGCCAATGCACACAACATACCTTATTGGGGGCTTGGCCATGAGAAAAATGGGATTGTGCACGTTATTGGTCCAGAAAACGGAATCACCGTGCCTGGGGCCACCATCGTTTGTGGCGATTCCCATACCTCTACCCACGGTGCCTTTGGTGCCATTGCTTTTGGCATCGGAACCAGCGAGGTAGAAATGGTGCTATCCACCCAATGTATAATGCAGCCCAAGCCAAAACGCTTGCGCATCAACGTAAACGGCGAATTGAACAAGGCGGTAACACCAAAAGATGTGGCCTTGTTCATCATTTCAAAACTATCCACCTCCGGTGCCACAGGCTACTTTGTGGAATACGCCGGAGAAGTATTTAAAAATATGTCCATGGAAGGCCGAATGACGGTCTGCAACCTCAGTATTGAAATGGGGGCCCGTGGCGGAATGATTGCCCCGGACGAGAAAACCTTCGAATACATTAAAGGAAGGGAATATACCCCAAAAGGCAAGGATTGGGATGCGGCCATGGAGTACTGGAAAACCCTCTATTCTGATGAAGATGCCGTTTTTGATAAAGAAGTGACTTTTGATGCCAACGAGATCGAACCCATGATCACTTTTGGTACCAACCCGGGAATGGGCATCGGAATCAGCAAGGATATTCCGTTGGCAGAAACCATCGATGGTTCTCCTGCTACTTATAAAAAATCCTTGGAATATATGGATTACAATGAAGGCGAGGCCATGGTGGGCAAACCTGTAGATTTTGTATTCTTGGGAAGTTGCACCAATGGTCGAATCGAGGACTTTAGGGCTTTTGCTTCCATTATCAAAGGAAGAAAAAAGGCGGATAACGTAACCGCTTGGTTGGTACCCGGTTCGCACAAGGTGGAAGAAGCCATTAAAAATGAAGGCATTTTGAATGTTTTGACAGAGGCCGGATTTGAATTGAGAGAACCAGGCTGCTCCGCTTGCTTGGCCATGAACGATGATAAAATTCCTGCAGGCAAATATGCGGTGAGTACGTCCAATAGAAATTTTGAAGGACGTCAAGGACCAGGGGCGCGCACGCTATTGGCAAGTCCATTAGTGGCCGCTGCGGCTGCCGTTACTGGAAAAGTGACCGACCCAAGGGAACTGATGCAAGAAGAAGTTTTAGCTTAACAATAAACAATGCACAATAAGCAATTAGCAATTCATTGTTAATTGAACATTGATAACTGAAAATTGAAAACAAGATGGCTTACGATAAATTCAACATACTAACCAGTTCAGCGGTACCCCTACCTATCGAAAATGTGGATACCGACCAAATCATCCCGGCCCGATTCCTTAAAGCGACCGAGCGTAAAGGGTTTGGAGACAACCTGTTCCGTGATTGGCGCTATCATCCAGATGGAACGCCAAAGGAACAATTTGTACTGAACAATCCCATCTACTCCGGAAAAATATTGGTGGGTGGCAAAAACTTTGGTTCGGGTTCTTCCCGGGAACACGCAGCATGGGCCGTGTACGATTACGGCTTTCGATGTGTGGTATCCAGTTTTTTTGCTGATATTTTCAGAAATAACTGTTTGAACATCGGAGTTTTGCCCGTTCAGGTAAGCCCCGAGTTTTTGGACAAAATTTTTAAGGCCATTGAAGCTGACCCAAAAGCAGAGTTTGAAGTCAACCTGCCCGAAGAAAAAATCACCATTTTGGCCACGGGCGAAAGCGAAGGTTTTGAGATCAACGGGTATAAAAAAGATAACATGCTCAATGGTTTTGATGATATCGACTACCTATTGAACATTCAGGACGATATTGAGAAATACGCCGAAAACACGCCACTTTAGGTCACTGCTCGGAACACTACGGCACAAAAATGAAAAAACGTACCATAGAAATTATGGACACCACCCTTCGGGATGGTGAACAAACCTCTGGGGTTTCCTTTTCCGCTTCGGAAAAGCTCACCCTGGCGAAACTGTTGTTGGAGGAACTTAAGGTAGACCGCATCGAAGTGGCATCCGCACGCGTTTCGGATGGGGAGCTTCAAGCCGTAAAGAATATTACGGAGTGGGCCGCCGCAGAAGGGTATTTATCCAAAGTAGAAGTATTGACCTTTGTGGATAACGGTATTTCCTTAAAATGGATGCAGGACGCGGGAGCCAAAGTCCAAAACCTATTGACCAAGGGCTCATTAAATCATTTAACCCATCAACTCAAAAAGACTCCAGAACAGCATTTTACAGAAATTGAAAAAGTCATTTCCGAAGCCAATCAACTTGGGATTGACACCAATGTATATTTGGAGGATTGGAGCAATGGCATGCGAAATTCCAAGGAGTATGTTTTTCAGTTTTTGGACTTTTTGACGCAACAACCCATCAAACGCATTTTGCTTCCCGACACTTTGGGCGTGCTCACTCACACAGAGACAGGTTTGTTTTTTAAGGAAATCATCGAACGATATCCGAACACCCATTTTGATTTCCATGGCCATAACGACTATGACCTTAGTGTGGCCAACGTCATGGAAGCACTAAAAGCTGGGGTTCATGGTTTACACCTCACCGTAAACGGCATGGGAGAACGCGCAGGGAACGCACCTTTGGCAAGTACTGTGGCAGTTATCAATGATTTTTTACCAGAAATTAAAATTGGCGTCAAGGAATCCTCCCTTTACAAAGTAAGTAAACTGGTGTCTGCCTTTACAGGGGTTAGCATCCCTGACAATAAACCGATTGTCGGTGATAATGTGTTTACCCAAACTGCTGGCATACATGCAGATGGAGATAGTAAGAAGAATCTTTACTTTAATGACCTTTTACCCGAACGATTTGGAAGAAAACGCAAATATGCCTTGGGAAAAACATCAGGCAAGGCGAACATCCAAAAGAATCTTCAGGAATTGGGATTGACCTTGAACGATGACGAACTGAAAAAGGTTACCGAACGCATTATTGAGCTTGGGGATAAAAAGGAGCGCGTTACAAAGGATGACCTGCCCTACATTATCTCCGATGTACTGGACAACAATCTACATCAGCAAAAGGTCTTCGTCAAATCTTATGTGTTGACACATTCCAAAGGTTTGAAGCCCTCCACTACCCTTTCCATAGAAATCGAGGGGAAAACGTATGAAGAAAATGCACAAGGCGACGGTCAGTTCGACGCCTTCATCAACGCTTTGAAAAAAGTGTACAAAAAAGAAGGCCGCGAATTGCCCAAACTGGTAGATTATGCCGTTCGGATACCGCCAGGCAGTACCTCTGACGCACTTTGCGAGACGGTTATTACTTGGCAAACCAAAGAAAAAGACTTTACTACACGAGGTTTGGATTCAGACCAGACGGTATCCGCTATAAAAGCCACGGAAAAAATGCTGAATCTCGTATAATGAACTTTGAGAATTGTTTTTAGATAACTGATAATTGAAGAAATGAAATTAAACATAGCGCTCTTGGCCGGAGATGGTATTGGCCCCGAAGTAATAGATCAAGCCGTAAAAGTATCCGATGCCGTAGCTGCAAAGTTCGGTCATGAAATCAGTTGGACCCCTGCCCTAACTGGCGCTGCGGCCATTGACGCCGTTGGAGAGCCCTACCCCGATGAAACCCATGAGATATGCGTGGCCGCCGACGCCGTTCTGTTTGGAGCCATTGGCCATCCACGATTTGACAATGACCCTTCTGCCAAAGTGCGTCCCGAACAAGGCCTATTGAAAATGCGCCAGAAATTGGGGCTCTTTGCCAATGTGCGGCCAACTTTTACATTTCCTTCCCTTATTGAGAAGTCGCCGTTGAAAAGAGAGCGTATTGAAGGGACCGATCTGGTTTTCTTGCGTGAACTGACAGGAGGCATCTATTTTGGAAAAAGAGGCCGTGAAGACAACGACAATACCGCTTACGATACCTGCACCTACACCCGTGCAGAAGTGGAGCGTTTGGCCAAAAAAGGTTTTGAAATGGCAATGCAGCGTTCCAAAAAACTCTGTTGTGTGGACAAAGCAAACGTTTTGGAAACATCCCGCTTGTGGAGGGAAACCGTTCAAAAGTTAGAAAAAGACTATCCCGAGGTGGAAGTGTCCTATGAATTTGTGGATGCCGTGGCCATGCGATTGGTGCAGTGGCCGAGTGCCTACGATGTTTTGATCACCGAAAATTTGTTCGGGGATATCCTAACCGATGAAGCCTCTGTGATTTCAGGATCTATGGGGTTGATGCCCTCCGCCTCCTTGGGAGAAAAGACCTCTTTGTTTGAGCCTATCCACGGTTCATATCCGCAAGCGGCTGGAAAAGATATTGCCAACCCGTTGGCAACAGTTTTATCCGCAGCCATGATGTTCGAAACGGCATTTGGGCTTAAAGATGAAGCAGAAGCCATTCGTGAGGTGGTCAACAAATCATTGGCCGAAGGAGTGGTTACCGAAGATCTTGCCGATGGTGGGAAAGCCTACAAGACCAGTGAAGTTGGGGACTGGTTGGCTGAAAATATTTAATCAACCCACAAAAAACCAATAAGAAAGCCCCGAAATTCGGGGCATTTTAATTCGTTATAAAAATAAACTTCAACTATTTCTTTACCACACTAAAATATCGATGCGTCATTCTGAATTTATTTCAGAATCTCATCATTTTAGTATTCCAATCTTAATGAGAACCTGAAACCTGCCTTTGCCGGCAGGCAGGCAAGTTCAGGTTGACCAGAATGCTATTTTGCTTAAAACTTTTTACCGTTCTCGATACTTTTTCCTTTGGAAAAAACTCGAACTGACACTTTTTTACAAAATGTAGTCCGTGCTCAAGAAGTTGCTCACCTTAGCTTCCAATAGTTGCTCCACCGTCTGAACGTTCAAGTTGTTGTCCTTGAATGCCACAAAGGTTCGGATAGAGAAGGAACGCAATGCATCGTGCACGCTCAAAGTTGACTGGGCGGAGTCCTTTCTACCCGTGAACGGATACACATCCGGCCCACGCTGACAAGAGCTGTTCAGGTTCACACGGCATACCAAGTTCGCTAAAGTATCAATCAGCGGCGACAGACTATATACATCCTTTCCGAACAAGCTCACTTGCTGTCCGTAGTTGGATTCTGCCATATCATCCAAAGGTTCCTCAATATCCTGAAAGGAAAGCACTGGTATAATGGGGCCAAACTGTTCCTCTTGATAGACTCGCATATCCTTGGTAACAGGATACAGCACCGCTGGCCAAATATAGTTGTCGAAATGCTTCCCTCCTTTTTTATTGATGATTTTCGCTCCTTTTGCCAAAGCATCATCCAAGAGCTCTTGGATGTAAGCTGGTTTGTCAGGTTCAGGTAGCGGTGTCAACTGTACGCCATCATCCCAAGGATTTCCGAATTTTAATCCATCCACTTTTTCCGAAAAGCGCTTTAAGAACTCATCTTTTACTTCGTCATGAACGTAAACCACCTTCAAGGCGGTGCAACGCTGACCGTTAAAAGACAAGGTTCCGGAAATACACTCATTAATGGTCAAATCCAACTCGGCATCGGGAAGCACAATGGCAGGATTCTTGGCTTCCAAGCCCAAGACCAACCGCAATCGGTTACTTTTCGGATGCTGGTCCTGCAATGCATTGGCTGATTTACTGTTGCCTATCAACGCCAATACATCCACCTTACCCGTTTTCATTATAGGCGCCGCAACAGCTCTTCCACGACCAAAAAGTATATTTACCACTCCTTTAGGGAAACTGCTCTGAAAAGCCTCCAAAAGGGGTGTGATCAAGAGAACACCGTGCTTTGCCGGCTTAAAAATGGTAGTATTCCCCATAATAATGGCAGGAATCAACAAGGCAAACGTCTCATTCAACGGATAGTTGTACGGACCAAGGCACAGCACAACCCCTAGCGGTCCACGACGTATATGGGCGTAAACCCCATCATGCTTTTGGAATTTGGCACAATCACGGTCCAATTGCTTGTAATCCTCAATAGTATCATAAATATACTCCACGGTACGGTCAAACTCTTTGTAGGAATCCGGTTTGGACTTCCCAATCTCCCACATCAACAGCTTTACGACCTGTTCGCGCTTTTGCTCCATTTTCTTTACGAAGGTTTCCATGCACTCGATTCGGTCCTTTACCTTCATGGTGGGCCAAAGTCCTTGACCTTTGTCGTAGGCCGCCAAAGCAGCATCCAACGCCTGCATGGCCTCCTCTTCGCCCATATCGGGTATGCTTCCCAGTGGGGTCGGGGCGTATTCATCCGTTGAGGAAATGGTAGAAACCACAGGACTGGTAGCTCCTTGCCATTGACGGAGTTCCCCGTTTACTAAATATGTTTTTTGGTGTATCTCTTCGGTAATTTGAAAAGCTTCTGGTATTGCTGGTTTAGTTTTCGCCATGAGTAATTATTTTTTAAGCGATTAGTGTTCTTATATGGTCACCCATACCACACAAAGCTAACACAAAAACCATTGAAAATCATGTTGATTCTGTGGAAACGCTTAGTCTTGGACAGGAAACCAAACTTTATCATAATGATGCCTGAAAATGTTGGTGATATCACACCAAATACTGAAAAAGATCAGGCTTATTGTTAAGATAATCCCCAAAGAAGTTATTGTCTTTCATCCGCTGCATTAAGGGTTCAAGATCTTCCGGGGATTTTAGCTCTACCCCTACAATGGCAGGAGCATTTTCCCTGCTCGATTTCTTCGAGTACTCAAAATGTGTGATATCATCGTTGGGCCCCAAAATATCTGCCACAAATTCCTTCAATGCGCCGGGACGCTGAGGGAATCTCACAATAAAATAATGCTTTAATTGAGCGTAGAGCAAGGCCCTTTCCTTGATTTCGGCTGTACGGGTAATATCGTTGTTGCTTCCGCTTACCACGCACACCACGTTCTTTCCCTTAATTTCTTCCTTAAAATCATCCAAGGCAGCAATGGTAAGTGCTCCAGCAGGCTCCACTACAATGGCATCACTGTTGTAGAGATCTAATATGGTCTGGCACACTTTCCCTTCGGGAATGGTTACCATTTTGTACAGATGGTCCTTGCAAATGGGATAGGTCAACGAACCAACTTTTTGGACCGCCGCTCCATCGATAAACTTATCGATGTTTTCCAGCTCCACCAATTCCCCTTGTTCCATGGATTTTAGCATGGAAGGGGCTCCTTCAGGTTCCACCCCTATAATTTTGGTATTTGGCGATAAGGCCTGGAACGTTCCGCAAAGTCCAGATGCCAATCCCCCACCCCCAACAGCAACAAAAACATAATCGATGGGGTTATCAGTCTGTTGCAGCATCTCCAACCCTACAGTTGCTTGCCCTTCTATCGTTTTTTCGTCATCAAAGGGATGCACAAAGGTTTTGCCTTCTTGTTGACTGAATGATTCAGCGGCTTTTTTGGAGTCGTCAAAAGTGTCCCCTTTCAGTACCACATCCACCCATTCCCCTCCAAACATCTTGGTCTGGTCTATTTTCTGTTTTGGAGTTACAACCGGCATGTAAATGGTTCCCTTCACCTTCAAATGGCTACAGGCAAATGCAACGCCTTGCGCATGATTCCCTGCACTGGCACAGACCACTCCACTGTCCAGTTGCTGTTTACTGAGCGAACTGATCTTGTTGTACGCACCACGGATTTTGTAGCTACGCACCCTGTGAAGGTCTTCCCGCTTGAGAAGAATTTTGGCCCCAAGGGATTTGGAATAGCGGATACTTTGCTGCAAAGGGGTCACCTCTGCCACTTGGGCAATGGTCTTTGCGGCTTGATAAATATCCGCTATTTGCGGAAAGTATGTTTCCACCGTTTCGCTCATGGGGCCAATCGTTTTGTTATCCTATGGGCTTCATGGCCGTCATGGAAGCGCGCAATCTGGCGCCAACTACTTCCACATCATGCTCACGGATGGCTTTGTTCACTGCAATCAGTCGAACGTTGTCCACACCCGTATCCTTTCCTTCGCCAAAGTGCTTGCCAATGATATCGGTGTCCACTTTCTTCATAAAATCAGTCAATAAGGGCTTACACGCATGGTCAAACAAATAACATCCGTATTCTGCCGTATCTGAAATAACACGGTTCATCTCGAACAATTTCTTTCTAGCAATGGTGTTTGCGATCAGTGGTGTTTCGTGCAACGATTCGTAGTAGGCCGATTCACCGATGATTCCTGATTCGGTCATGGTCTCATAGGCCAATTCCACTCCAGACTTTACAAAAGCGACCATCAACACCCCATTGTCATAATATTCCTGCTCAGAAATATTCATGTCGCCAGCAGGGGTTTTTTCAAAAGCGGTCTCTCCCGTAGCGGCTCTCCAATCCAATAGGTTTTTATCGCCATTGTCCCAGTCTTCCATCATGGTTTTGGAGAAATGCCCGCTCATAATATCGTCCATATGCTTTTGGAACAAGGGGCGCATAATTTCCTTCAATTCTTCGGCCAAATCAAATGCCTTGATCTTGGCGGGATTCGACAAACGGTCCATCATGTTGGTGATTCCACCCTGCTTCAATCCTTCGGTGATGGTTTCCCAACCATATTGAATCAATTTGGAGGCATAGGCTTCGTCCACTCCTTTTTCTACCATTTTGTTGAACGAAAGAATAGAACCTGTTTGCAACAAACCACAAAGAATGGTCTGCTCCCCCATCAAATCTGACTTTACTTCCGCCACGAATGATGATTCCAATACACCGGCTTTGTCACCGCCGGTTGCCGCAGCATAGGCCTTGGCTTGTTCCAAACCTTTCCCTTCTGGGTCGTTTTCCGGGTGAACGGCAATCAAGGTAGGTACGCCAAATCCTCTTTTGTACTCTTCACGCACCTCGGAACCTGGACTTTTGGGCGCTACCATGATTACGGTAAGGTCCTCACGAACTTGCATTCCTTCTTCCACGATATTAAAACCATGCGAATAGGACAATGTTGCTCCTTTCTTCATCAAAGGCATTACTGTACTTACCACATTGGTGTGTTGTTTATCCGGCGTCAGGTTGATGACCAAATCAGCAGTCGGAATCAATTCCTCATAGGTTCCCACCGTAAAGTTGTTTTCCTTTGCGTTTTTGTAGGATTGACGTTGTTCCTTGATAGCTGCTGGACGCAATGCGTAGGAGATGTCCAATCCGGAATCACGCATGTTCAACCCCTGGTTTAACCCTTGGGCGCCACAACCTACAATTACAATTTTCTTTCCTTTTAATGCGGTAACACCATCCGCGAACTCGCTGGAATCCATAAATCTACATTTTCCCAACTGTGTCAGTTGTTCGCGAAGTGATAGTGTGTTAAAGTAATTTGCCATTTTAAATATTTGATTTTACGCTATTTAGTTTTCTTGAAATTCTTGCAACATCTCGCTGATGGGCATCGTGGCCTTGGTGACCGCAATTCGACCGGAACGAACAAACTGAAGGATGCCATAAGGCTCCAATGCTTCGTGCATTTCATCTATTTCGTGCCGACGCCCTGTTTTGGCCAAGGCAAAAAACTCCCGATTTACGGTGACAATCTGCGAATGGCTTTCCTTGATGATGTTTTGAATCTGTCGTTCGTCGAACAATAAATGTGAAGCAATTTTGAACAGTGCCGATTCCTGATAAATGGTCTCATCATCCGTATGATAGTAGGCCTTTATGACCTCCACCTGCTTTTCTATCTGCCCCACAATCTTTCGGGTCCAATCTTCTGTGGTAAAAACCACAATGGTGAATTTAGAAACACCTTCTATTTCTGATTTAGAGACATTTAGACTCTCTATATTAATATGTCGCTTTAAGAATATTCCTGATATCCTATTGAGCAATCCGACATGATTTTCGGAATATGCCGAGATGGTATACCATTGTTTTTCCATAGTGTTTTGATATGCTTTGTGACTTGTTGGGTTTGACAAATCTTCACCCTACAAGGTTCCTTTTCTACTCATTTTTATTTCAATCTGATGTCCGAAACAGACGCCCCTGATGGAATCATTGGGAACACATTGTCCTCTTTTTCTACTTTCACCTCCAAAAAGTATGGATTTTTGGATGCCATCATTTCTTGTACTGCTTCCTGAAGGTCTCCCCTTTCGGTAACCCTTCTGGCTTGAATATGATAGCCTTCCGCAATTTTCACAAAATCTGGGTTGGTCATTACCGTGGAAGCATAGCGCCTATCAAAGAAAAGTTCTTGCCATTGGCGAACCATTCCCAAGTGATCATTGTTCAGGACCACTATTTTAACGGGCACATTATGTTGAAAAATAACCCCAAGCTCCTGAATGGTCATTTGATAACCTCCATCACCGATAATGGCCACCACTTCACGGTCCATAGCACCCATTTTGGCCCCAATGGCCGCTGGAAGCCCAAATCCCATGGTTCCCAGACCACCAGAAGTGATATTGCTCTTGGACTGTTTAAACTTGGCATATCGACAGGCTATCATTTGATGCTGACCAACATCGGAGACAATCACCGCTTTGTGGTCGGACGCCAAATTGATTTGCTCAATGACCTCGCCCATGGTCAATCCGTCCTTGGTTGGATGAATGTCCTTATTTATCAGGGCGTCATATTCGATTTGGTACATTTTATCAAACTCCGCCTTCCATGCGTTGTGTTCTTTTTTATCCACCAAGGGAAGAATATCACGCAAAGTTTCTTTGGAGTTCCCCAAAACCGCTACATCCACCTTTACGTTTTTGTCCACTTCTGCTGGGTCAATCTCAAAATGAATGACTTTGGCCTGTTTGGCATAGGTGTCCAGATTACCGGTGACCCGGTCATCAAAGCGCATTCCAATAGCAATCAATACATCGCATTCATTGGTGAGCAGGTTGGGGCCATAATTGCCGTGCATTCCCACCATGCCCACATTCAACGGGTGGTCGGTATCCATGGCCGAGAGACCTAATATCGTCCATGCCGCAGGAATTCCTGTTTTTTCCACAAAGGCTTTTAGCTCCGCTTCGGCTTCGCCCAAAATGACTCCTTGTCCAAATACAATAAACGGCTTTTTAGCGCTGTTAATGAGTTCCGCCGCCTTCTCTAAGCTCCCGGCTTCTGGCTTGGGAACTGGTTTGTAGCTTCTGACCTTTGTACATTTTTCATACACAAAATCAAGCTCATCAAACTGAGCATTCTTGGTGATGTCGACCAAAACGGGTCCAGGCCGTCCAGATTTGGCGATGTAAAAAGCTTTCGCCATAATCTCAGGTATTTCTTCTACACGGGTGATTTGATAGTTCCATTTGGTCACCGGAGTTGAAATCCCCACAATATCGGTTTCTTGGAAGGCATCGGAACCTAAAAGGCTTCGTGTTACCTGCCCGGTAATGCAAACCATGGGGGTTGAATCAATCTGTGCATCGGCCAAACCAGTCACCAAGTTGGTAGCACCGGGTCCTGATGTAGCCATGGCCACACCTACCCTTCCGGTTACCCGTGCATAGCCCTGTGCGGCATGGGTTGCCCCCTGCTCATGACGGGTCAAAATATGGGTCAACCTATCTTGAAACTTATACAGCTCGTCATAAACGGGCATAATGGCTCCTCCGGGGTAACCGTAGATTAAATCGACTCCTTCGGCAAGCAAACAGTGGATGATGGCCTCTGCTCCCGTTATCCGAATGGTCTTCTGTGTTGTACTATCTTTTTTTTGTGCTTTCAATGTCTCCATAAGCCTGAATTTAGGGAGATATCCCTTTCGTAATTGTTAGAACAAATCGGTAACACAGCCCTTTGCTGCAGATGATACCGTTTTGGCATATTTGTACAAGCTCCCTGATTTTACCTTTAATTCAGGTTGCTTCCATTCTTTTCTTCTTTTTTCCAACTCTTCGTCGGAAATATTCACGTTAATGGTGTTCTTAACCGCATCGATGGTAATTTCATCACCATCTTTTACCAAGGCAATACCACCGCCTACCTGGGCTTCGGGCGAAACATGCCCCACCACAAATCCGTGGGAACCTCCAGAGAATCGACCATCGGTTATCAGCGCTACGTCCTTTCCAAGTCCCGCTCCCATAATGGCGGATGTTGGTTTCAACATTTCGGGCATTCCCGGTGCGCCTTTTGGCCCTTCATAACGAATGACTACCACGTCACCTTTCTGTACTTTTCCGTTGTGGATACCTTCATTAACGGCCACCTCACTGTCAAATACACGGGCGGTACCCGTGAACTCAAGTCCTTCCTTCCCGGTAATCTTTGCTACGGCGCCTTCGGTAGCAATGTTACCCGTCAAAACCCGAATATGTCCGGTTTCTTTGATAGGGGCTTCTTTTTTTCTGATAATGTCCTGCCCTTCGGCCAAATCGGGAACATCCAATAGGTTTTCGGCCAAGGTTTTTCCTGTAACGGTCATACAATCCCCATGAAGCATGCCCTCTTTCAACATATACTTGAGTACTGCAGGTACACCCCCTACATTGTGCAGGTCTTCCATCAAATACTTTCCACTTGGCTTTAAATCAGCTAGTAAAGGCGTAGAATCACTGATTCTTGTAATGTCTTCCAAGGAGAAATCCACCTCTGCTGCATGTGCTATCGCCATAAAGTGAAGTACGGCATTGGTAGAACCTCCGAGTACCGTCACCAACCTAAAGGCATTTTCCAATGCTTTTTTGGTTACGATATCCCTTGGTTTGATGTCTTCTTTCAATAAATGGTAGAGTGCCGCACCAGCTGCTTCGCAATCTGCTTGCTTCTTGTCATTAACGGCAGGGATTGATGAATTGAACGGCATGGACATTCCCATGGCCTCAATTGCGGATGCCATGGTATTGGCAGTGTACATTCCACCGCATGCACCGGCTCCTGGACATGCCTTGTGAATGACCTCCTTATATTCCTTTTCGTCTATGGCACCGGCCACTTTTTGTCCGTAAGCCTCAAAAGCCGAGATGATGTCCAGTTTTTTATTGTTATGGCATCCTGGTGCAATGGTTCCGCCATACACCAAAATGGATGGACGGTTCAATCGCAATTGGGCCATCAAAGCACCTGGCATGTTTTTATCGCATCCAACCACGGTAACAAGGCCATCATAACTCATGGCATGCATCACGGTTTCGATGGAATCCGCGATAATATCCCTTGAAGGAAGGGAATAACGCATTCCCGGGGTTCCGTTCGAAATGCCATCGCTCACCCCAATGGTATTGAAAATCAGACCAACTAAATTGGATGACTCTACCCCCTTTTTTACGTCAAGTGCTAAATCATTCAAATGCATGTTGCACGGATTACCTTCGTATCCCGTACTCGCAATTCCTATCAAGGGCTTTTGTAAATCTTCGTCTGTCAATCCAATCGCATGCAGCATGGCCTGAGCCGCTGGCAGCGTTGGGTCTTGTGTTACTGTTTTACTAAACTTGTTCAATTCCATTGTTAAAATTCATTCAAATTGCGTTTTCTTTTAAGAAATGCAGTAATTCAAAGATATATGTTTAAAAAGCCCTAGATTTTTAACAGTTGTTCCCTGTTTAAATTCACTGGAAACATAATATACATAAATTACTGTTTTTCAAACTTTTAGATGGTTTAAAAATCCAACATTCAATTAATTTTCTCTGAAATAAAAAAGGCCTGTATCGTGTGGGATACAGGCCTTTTAAGTCAATAGCAAGTCTGTATCACCCCGTTTTTGGGACAATTATGACAGCTACGATGACTTGGTTACTTCTTCTCATAAGTCAATGGTACAAAAAATAATTGTATTCTTCTGGATGCTTTTGGAGTTTTTCTAAATCAGTTTGAACCGCAATTCATCACCGTATTTTTTTTGGGCCAAAATGGAGATGGATGCTTCCGAAAGTTGCAATATTCTGGGATAACCGCCGGTAGTTTGCCCGTCTTTCATCAGAATGATCATACGCCCGGCAGGAGTGAGCTGAATGGTGCCTGGTAAGGTCCCTGAGGTAAGCATGGTGTGTGAATGCTCTGCGATGAGCTCCGAAATTTGATAGGCCATCCGATTGTTTTCTTTGGAAACGTGGTAGGTTTTGGTGAATATCGCTGTCAACTGTTCATCAGACAACAATGAAAATTCTGGTCCCTTATAAACTTTTAGTGTACTGTTTTCAAAATGTTCCTCAATCTTTACTTCTGATATCTTGGGCTCATAAGACTTGGTCTCTTCATATGGAACCTCGTCACCGTCCTTAAGTCGTGCCGATTTGGTAACCGGGTAAAACTGTGAACGACTGTTGAGCAATTTTTCCGATTGAAAACCCCCTTTTACGGCCAAATATCCCCTAAAACCTTTCTCTAGGCGGCCATAGGACAATATATCCCCTTTGTGTACTTGGATTACGGTATAATTATCAATGGGTTCATTGTTCAAGGTGGCGGCTATATGCGCCCCTGACAAACTTATATACGTATCGGTATCAAATTGGAGCGTAGGACCTGTCATTGTGATTTCCAATACTGCATCGTTCTCATCATTCTCCAACAACAGATTGGCTTTTTTTACCGATTCCACATCCATGGCCCCAGCTATGGGAACACCAATATCCCTATGCCCATACCTTCCAAGGTCTTGTATGGTCAAGTAAAGTCCCGGTTTCAACACTTTAAGCATTTAAAACGACTTTTTCAGGTTCATAGATGCCTACTTCGCCCTCAATTTTGTGAAGCTTGTACTCGGCTTTGGAAATACGTTCAAACTGTATCTTGTCTCCCACCTTAACAAAGCAAGGGTCCTCCTTTTTAGGGTCGAACAAATCCACTGGACAGTTACCGATAATGTTCCATCCACCCGGAGAATCTTGTGGATAAATTCCGGTTTGCTTGCTGGCAAGTCCTACAGAGCCCTTCGGAACCTTTAATCTTGGCTCTGCACGACGGGGAATTTCCAAATGGGAAGGGAGTCCGCCTAAATACATAAAGCCCGGCAAAAAGCCTATGCCGTAAACGACATACTGGTACGAGGTATGCTGTTCAATAAGTGCTTCTGGAGATAACCCCAACACTTTTGAAGCCTCCTCCAGGTCCATTCCAAATTCCAGATCATAGCAAACAGGCAGTGTCCATAAATGCTGTATCCGTTCTGTTTTGGATTTAGCCTGTTTTTCATGGCACTCCAAGATCATATTCTTGGTATCCTCAAAATCGATATGGTCTTGGTTATAGACCATGGTCAAGGTATTATAGGCCACAGACATTTCCCAACCTGGGGTTTTCAGCTCCTTAAAAGCGTCCATAAAATCGAGAATGTCCGCCAAAATGGATTCACTCACCTCTTTGGGCCATTCAACTAGAACAGCTCTTTCTCCATAGGGCTTAATACTGATGGGGTAACTTTTCACTTTGCTAATTGCACCTGGTTTCGGGGTAATTCTTTAGAAAGATACATTAATATTTTCAATGCCGAAACCGTATCGCCATGGATACAAAATGTGTCTGCCTGAATTCGACAGGGTTCACCATTCATGGCCAACACTTTACCCTTTTTTATAATGGGCAATATATGCTGTAAAACCGCTTCGGGTTCTTCAATCAATGCATTGGATTCTTTTCTGGAAACAAGCGATAAATCTGGATTGTAATTTCTGTCCGCAAAGGCCTCAAACCGAACCTCAAACCCCTCCTTTTGAGCTACCATTGAGATTTCCGAACCAAAAGGAACAAATAAAACCGCTTTCTCTTTATAATCTTTAATGGCATTCAAATATACTTTTGCCAACTCCTTATCCTTTGCAGTTTGATTGTACAGCGCTCCATGGGCCTTAATATGATGTAGTGTTACTTCTTCTTGCTGTAACACTGCATCAAAATCGGACAATTGTTTTTGAATACTTTGCACTAAATCCTCATTGGAAATATCCATTACCTCCCGGCCAAAATTGGTTTTATCCGGGTATGATGGATGCGCTCCTACCTTGAGCCGATGCCGCTTGGCCAAAGAAACTACCCTGTACATCATTTCAGTATCCCCTGCATGTCCGCCGCATGCAATGTTGCACGAACTGATATATGGGAAAATATCAGCCTCATTGCCAACACCTTCACCTACATCACAATTGATATCTACCGTATACTGTATCATTTAAAACAAGCCTATCACCTTAAATATACTTTTTGCCCCAAGAAATATGGAAAAAAGGACGATTGCCGCACCAAATACATTCTGAACCACAGAATTTCGATGTTCGCCCATCACCGATTTTTTGTTTACAACCCATAGGAGCAAAATGGCCATTACGGGAAGTAAAACTCCGTTGGCCACTTGTGCAAATTGAATGACTTCGATGGGTTTTATATCAAAAGAGAGAAAAACAACCCCACAAAGGAGGACCGTGGCCCAAACTGCCTTAAACTTTTTGTGTTGCATGCCTCCCTCCCAACCAAAACAACTAGCTGCCACGTAAGCCGCAGCCAAGGGTGCCGTTATCGCGGAGGTTATTCCGGCCGCCAGCAACCCCATTGACATGAATAGAAATGCCATTTCGCCAAATAAAGGCTCCAAGGCCTTGGCCATATCCAAAGCATCGTCGATTTCGGAAATGGGAGCGGCCGCAGCGGTAACCAAGATGGCCATGGAAACCAATCCGCCCAACCCAATGGAAATAAGGGTGTCCCAGTTCACTGCTTTCAGATCGCTTTTGGATTTCCATTTTTCCTTGACCAAGGAGGCATGTAAAAAAAGGTTATATGGAACCACTGTGGTCCCTACCAAGGCAATTACCGTAAGTAATCCGTTCTCCGGTAGTTTGGGAACAAACATTCCCTTTACTATTTCCCCAATTGATGGTTGGGTGATGATGGCACAAACGACAAAACTAACGCCCATAATACCGACCAGAGCCACAAATATTTTTTCCAAAGCCTTATAATTGCTAAACCACAACAGTAGAAAAATAATCCCACCCATTATTGCGGGCAAAAAGGATTTTACTTGGGGATGAGGCAACAACTGCTCCAATCCTAAAGTGGCCCCACCAATATTCCCTGCTTCATAGGCGGCATTGCCTACCAAGATAGCACCAAGTACAATGGCGATTACACTGTTTCTGACCCATGGTGTTTGCAGTTCTTCGCGGACCACATCCACCAGTCCACTTTGGGATACAAGACCAATCCTTCCTGCCATTCCCTGCAATACAATCGTAGCAATTACAGACACTAACAGGGCCCACAGCAAAGCATACCCAAAGCTTGCTCCTGCTAGAGTGCACATGGTTATGGTTCCCGGTCCAACAAAGGCTGCTGCCACTAGAACTCCCGGTCCTATTTTTTTAAACATGGATGCTTTGGTTTTGGAGGGCTTAAATTAAAAGGATAAAAGGACAAAACCTGCATTTCATCCGAAAAAGTGCCATTCGTCTAAAAGTGGGATGCCGTACATCGATTTTTTATACGATTTCGAAAAACTGAAAGTTATGGTAATACCAAATCTTATTGAGACCTAAACTTGACTAATACCTATGATATGTAAGGATTGTGGCAAAGGCCTTGACCCCCATCAATATAAAGTTTCCAAGGAATCTTTGGGTGTTACACTCTGTGAAAGACATACAAAGCTTATCAAAAGAGTGATATTGAACAATAACACCCCTATTGAAGCCATTCATTTATTCTATGCCCTCAAAGAAGCCGGTTTACATCCGATGTTGGAATGGTGGGACGGAAAAAAATCGGTGGATATCGCAATTTCCAGAGTGAAACTGAATATTGAAATCGACCAAAACTACAACATGATTACCCACGAACAGGCCATAAACGACTTGGAAGATGCCATGCACTCGTTTAAGAATGGTTTTACCACTGTTAGGATTCCCCATTTGGCCATTAAGTACTATTTGGACGAAACCGTGGAGAATATCATAGGAATTGTAGAAGGACTAAAAGCGAATATAAAGGCCATTTAGTTGGAAAACTGAAGACTGTTCTCCTTTTTGCTTTCCTTGTATTCCAAGATGTTGATGACCACTGTGGCTTCGCCGATATTTTCCAAATCGTTGACGTAGTTTTTACCGCGATTTTCAAAATACTCAGTGTCCCCCGGGTTTAACTTGATCATATCGATTTTACCATTCCCGTACCGTGTAATCATCAAGCCGCCTGTGGTGCAGACCCAACCGTAATTGGTGTTGTGCTTTCTAAAATTAAGGCGTTCTCCGGGCATTAGGCATAAATCCCAAAGTTTTACCTCTTCATTTTCAAAGACCAATCGATTGCTTAGCGATTCTTTGATTTCCTGATGTAGCAACTCATCTATCTTCTCCAGCTCCCAAGGGTCAAAATTTCCCATGGGGTTCAACTCTACAAACTGCATGTTCCCTTATTTTTTTCAAAAACGGAGCGAAATTAGCATTTAAAAGTCTTGCCAACAGGGGTTTTAGCTATATTTAACGTAATCGCTGCATATCTTTTCTTGAAAGGACCTTAAACTATGGATTTGATGATAAACCCATAGTATATTTTTCATTTTCGGATTGCAGGTTGTCCTTTAATACACGGTGTAAATCAGCCCAACCACCCTTCTCTATCCAAACTTCTATATTGAATTGCTTCCGAAATATGGTTTTCCACCACATCCTGGGACCCTTCCAAGTCGGCAATGGTACGAGAAACCTTTAAGATCCTGTCGTAGGCCCTAGCCGACAGATTCAATCGTTGCATGGCTTCCTTCAAAAGATTCTTGGATGAATCGTTCAGTTTACAAAATTCCCGAATATGCTTGGTTCCCATTTGGGCATTGTAATGAATACCTTCAACATCGCCAAACCTTTGGGTCTGGAGGTCTCTTGCGGCTTCCACTCTTTTCCGGATGACCACACTGCTTTCCCCTCTTCTTTCTTCCGACAATTTGTCAAAAGGAACGGGAGTAACTTCGATATGAATATCTATCCTGTCCAATAAAGGGCCCGATATTTTACCTAGATACCGTTGCATTTCTGCTGGTGATGATGTAACGGGGGCATCAGGGTCGTTAAAATACCCTCCAGGACTGGGATTCATGCTCGCCACCAGCATAAAACTACTGGGATAGGTTACCGTAAATTGGGCCCTCGCTATCGTGACTTCCCTATCCTCCATGGGTTGTCGCATCACTTCCAACACACGTCGTTCAAATTCGGGGAGTTCATCCAAAAAGAGAACACCATTATGTGCCAAGGAAATTTCACCTGGCTGTGGATAACTGCCCCCGCCTACCAAAGCAGCACTGCTAATGGTATGGTGCGGGTTACGGAAAGGCCGTTGGCTCATTAAGCCTTTGTTTTTTACCTTGCCCACCACACTGTGTATTTTGGTGGTCTCCAAGGCCTCGTGCAAGGTCATGGGCGGCAAAATGGACGGCAAACGCTTGGCCAACATGGTTTTCCCTGCTCCTGGCGGACCAATCAAAATAATATTATGTCCCCCGGCAGCCGCAATCTCCATACACCGCTTTATGCTTTCCTGACCTTTTACATCGGCAAAGTCAAATTCTGGCAGGTACTGTTGCTCGTAAAACGTTTTGCGGGTATCCACCACGGTTTGTTCCAGAGGAAGGTCGGCATCAAAGAAATCGATAACCTGCTTAATGCTTTCCACGCCATATACTTTCAGTCCATAGACCACAGCTGCTTCGTAGGCATTTTCCTTGGGTAGGATAAAGCCTTCAAAACCTTCTTGCTGGGCCTTTATGGCAATGGGAAGGGCACCTTTTATGGGTTGTAGGCTTCCATCCAAAGAAAGCTCTCCCATAATCAAGTAGTTTTCAATGTTTTCAGAACGAATCTGTCCAGATGCTGCCAAAATTCCTATAGCCAGCGTTAAATCGTAGGCCGAACCTTCTTTGCGCATATCGGCCGGAGCCATGTTGATGGTGATTTTTTTACCGGGAATTCGGTAATCGTTGTTCTGAAGGGCAGCCGCAATCCGAAAATTGCTTTCCTTGATGGCGTTATCCGGTAATCCCACCAAATGATACCCAATTCCTTTGTCGATATTGACCTCCACAACGATGGTGGTGGCCTCTATGCCGAAAACGGCACTTCCGTAAACTTTTGTGAGCATAAACTGTTTCTAATTGAAAAAGACTGAAAATGTAAACAATCTATGTTCAAGAAATGGTGCTCAATTGACGGATGCCCCTTTTGAATTGACGAATGCCCCTGCTGGGTTAACGAAAGGTCAAAATGGACGACGCGGTTTCTTCAATTTCTTGCTTGTTCATCATCATTTTACGGAACTCCCCATTCACGTACATTTGGGCTTGATCCTGATAATGCTCGCTGAACGGATTTCCCGACTGGCCGGTAGGCAAGATGCTGATGCTGTTCTCCACATCGGAAAAATCGATGATTCTTCGAGTGGATGGGCCTGAGTTTACTTTATAAAAACCTGTACTGTCATATGGAAAAGCAAGATTATTGATCACTTCTCGAGTTCCTTCCACAGGAAACGGACCTACGTTGAAATAGCTTCGTAAGGACTCCACTTGCCCAAATGGGTGTGGATGCTCAAGGGTGTGCAGTTTATCCCAGGTCCATTGGCTTGGGTCGGGGCCCAAATCTTCCACTAAAGAATTCCAAGCATCCGAAAAAGACTTCATCACCATGTCCTGTCTGGTTTCCACCACATCCGGAGTATTGATGTTATCCCACCATTTGGAGCTCTCAATGGAAGCACCCCAAGCAATCTGCCTTTTGAACAAGTGGGTGGACAAAAACTGTTTGAACATTTCCGTACCCATTTCATCCTCCACCGTATTTTTGACCATAAAATAGAGACTCCGATGGTACAAGGCCGGACTGGTACTGGTCAAGGAATACTTCCCATCCCAATTCCTCAGCGAATCTACCATCACCAATTGTTCCTCGGTCATTTTGGTCACATCAAACAATTTGATGAGTTCTGTGACCACTTCCGTATTTACGGGTGAGGTGACATCCAATATCATTTCAGAAACGGATTCTTTGTCCCAGTCGTTTTTCGCATCCAATAACTGTACTATGCGCTTGGCGCGATTTTCGGGCAAATAATAGCCGGGATATAGCATACCTGCAATGGAATCGGGTTGATTGTTGGCAGAGTAAACGTAATTCCATGATGGGTTTTCGGCCATTGGATTCTCCGAAAAATCCAGATATCTCAAAGGCTCCTCTTTTCCAGATGTCCCGTCCAACACAAACTTGGTGGACAAACTATCGGGCATTTGATAAAGTTTGGCTGTGGCCCACCAAGCTACATTGCCATCAGCATCACCGTACATTACGTTAAGTCCGGGCGCATGAATATTGGGCAAGGCACTTTTAAATTCTTCCATGTTTTTAGCGTGGCTAAGCCCATATAGCGCATGCATCACCATATTCTTGGGTTTCGTATATATCCAAGACATGCTTATGGGCCGCTCCCCGGATATTTGGTCGGCAATGTTGTTTAGCACCGGACCGTGATGTGTTTTTTTGTAGGAGAAGGCCACATCCTCCCCATCTTTTACCTTAATGGTTTTGTCAACCCATTGATAGGACTTCCAGCCTTCGGCTGTTTTATACTGTGTACTGTCCGATGGATTGGTTTCCTCATAATAAAAATCGATGTCATCATTTTCGAACATCGTAAGTCCATAGGCTATTTTTCGGTCGTGACCCAATAACGGAAACGGAACACCTGCCAAATGATAACCATATTTTTCATAGGTAGGAGTGCTCACGTGGGCCTCATACCAAACCGAGGGCTGTGCAAAACCGATATGCGGGTCGTTTGCCAAAATCACCTTGCCGTTTTTGGTTTTTTGCGGGGCTATCACCCAACTATTACTGCCTTCAAATTGAGGTATGGGCAATTTTTTCAATGCCTCATCCACACTTGCGGTAATTTGGGTTCCCAAGGTGTCGACCGACTCTCCTTTGTAATTTTTTATCCATACGGTAGAAGAATCGGAATCAATGGCCATGTCCTTCATGTAATCGTCACCCAATTTATTCCGTAAACTAGTAAGGAATGGGTCCGTTTTATGGGCCATGGCAAAACTAAAGGCCATATATCCCACCGCATTGTACACATCTTCAATGGTAAAGGGTTCTTTATCTATCCCGGTCAAGTAAAACTCTATGGGCGTGGGACCTTCTTCTATGAAAGCATTGATCCCATCCAAATAGGCTTGTGAAAGCACGATAGGCTCACTGCTTTTGTCCAATCCTTCCAATGTTTCCCTGGTATGCTCATCAATTCCAAGGGAGAGAAAAAACTTATCGGTCTTCACCATATCCTTCCCAAACACCTCGGAAAGTCTTCCTTTGGCCACCCTTCGCAAGAGCTCCATTTGCCACAAACGATCTTGGGCATGCACATATCCCAAAGCCTTAAGGGCATCTGCCTCATTCTCGGCATAAATATGGGGGATTCCGTAGGGGTCGAAATAAGTATTTACCTCACCGGAAAGGCCTGGAAGGGATTTTTCCCCTTCATAATCTGGTTTGAGACTGTTGATAAATAGGGCTACGCCAATAATGACAAGTAGAAGTAATCCTGCTAGAACAAGAAGAATCTTTTTGTACGTTTTCACGAAGATGGGTTAAGTCGATTAGTAGACCTAATGTATAATTATTTTTTTAGATGTTGAACAAAATTGATTGACAAATGTCAATTATTTATTCATGGACAGCTGATGTTTTTCCAAACCGGATTTTAACCATGCTTCATAGGTCTCCACATCCACATATTGGACGGCTTCGTTCAATATTTCCAAATCGGGTGACAACAGCACATAATAAGGTTGCGATGCCGCATTAAAGTTGATGGTTTGGAACGTGCCCCACTTTTGGCCAATGGTTTCAATGGCTTTTACCCGTCCTGAATCGTATTTAAAATCAAACTTTTCCGAATCCGGCAACTCCTTCCTATCATCCACATAAAGTGAAATAAGCACATACTCGTCCTTCAATAAAGGGTACACGCTTGAATCGCTCCATACATTTTCTTCCATTTTTCTGCAATTCACACAGGCCCATCCCGTAAAATCAAGCAAAATGGGTTTGTTCACTTCCTGTGCATAGGCAACGCCTTCCTCAAAGTCCTTAAAACAGTCCAAGCCTAGTGGACAATCACTTTCGGTTTCTACCACACTGTAAAAACCGGGAGGCGGAAATCCACTCAACAATTTCAATGCATTGATGTTGAACAGGCCAAGCGCCAAATACACAGTAAAAGCAAAGCTTATCAATCCAAAGATTTTTCTTGCAGGTGATAGGTTTTTTTTAGGCCCATCGTGGGGAAACCTGAACAATCCAAAGAGATAAAGGGTCATCAATACAAACAAGACCACCCAAATACCTACAAATATTTCCCGTTTCAAAATGCCCCAATTCCCTACCAAATCCGCATTGGATAAGAATTTAAAAGCTAAGGCCAGTTCCAAAAAGCCCAACACCACTTTCACCGTGGTCATCCATCCCCCTGATTTAGGTAGTGAATTCAACCAAGCCGGGAACATGGCAAACAAGGCAAAGGGCAAGGCCAAGGCCAAACCAAAACCGACCATCCCTGAAGTTAAATTGGTAGCTACATTTCCTTCTGCCAAGGTGGTACTGCCCAAGAGTCCACCCAAAATTGGTCCCGTACAGGAAAATGAAACGATGGCCAAGGTCAAGGCCATAAAAAAGATACCCAGTCCCCCTCCTACTTTGGAGGATGCCGAGTCCATCTTATTGGCCCAGGAACTCGGTAAGGTCAGCTCGTAGTAACCAAAGAAAGAAAAGGCAAAGAACACAAAAATGACAAAGAAAAACACATTGAGCCAGATATTGGTGGCGATGGTATTCAATATTTGAGAGTCCACCGAATTGAACAAATGGAACGGTAGACTAAGCAAGAAATAAATCAAAACGATGAAAAAACCATAGAGCAAAGCATTCGCAATACCCTTGGATTTCTGCTTGGTCTGTTTGGTGAAAAACGAAACTGTTAGCGGAATCATGGGGAAAACACAGGGCGTCAACAAGGCTATAAGTCCTCCGATAAAACCAAGCCCAAAGATTACCCAAAGGTTGGATTTACCTTCTGAATCGGTCACCCCATCTTGTTGGAGGAGTTCCTTATTCTTTAAATCGACCTTTAGCGATTCACCAAGAGCCACACTCCGTTCATCCAAGGAGGTCTCTTCTGCCACAAATCCACTTCCATCCAACGAAATTTGGAAGAATTCATCTACTGGGAGACACACCTCTTTACAAATCTGATAAAAGAGGTTTACAGAAATTTGATTTACCTCCGGGTCGAGGAGTTTAATTTTTTGGGTAAAAATGGCCTCTTCCTTAAAAAAGGTCTCATCAACTTCAAAAATATCACTGTATTCGGTGATGGTCTCACTCTCCTCTGTGACCCCGACCAATTCATAGGCTTCACCTACCTTTTCAAAAGTAAACTCACTGGGCAGGGCGCCACCTTCGGCCGTATGCTGGGAGTATACGTGCCATCCCTCCATAATTTTTCCCTTGAACACCAATTCATATTCGGTATCCGATAGCTGGCGAACCTCGTGGCTCCACACCGCAGGATTTTCATCCGTTTGGGCCAGAGCAACGCCTGTGCCAATAAACAATAGTCCAAAAAAGAGTACCAATAATCTCATAGCAACTGTGTAATCTTAATTATTTCGCGGGTCGATTCCTCCACTTTGAAGCGTTCATCCGCCCTTTTGCCAACGACCCAAACAATATCATCCGCGGAACAGAGCAACCATTGTTTTCCTTTGGAAACAACATCCATTTTTTCATCCTTGAAAAACTTGGACAATTTCTTTTTGCCCTGCATCCCAAAAGGGTAAAAATAGTCGCCTTTTTCCCAATATCTTAACAATAAGGGTGGGTTTAACTTTTCCTTATCCAAATAAACCACATTCTTCCCTGCTTTCTCCAACTTTTCAACCGATTCAATTTTTATCGATATCGGCAATTCACATGGGGTTCCGTCCAAATAGACAGGATATGATTCATTTACCCTATTTTCTTTTGGCGTTAGCAACAAACAATTTCTATCCTTCAACAATATATGAGTTTTTGAGACCACTTGCTTCCCACTCATTGCTGAAAGCAGTCCTTGCACATCTTCCCATTCAGAAAATCCATACTCCCGAAACAGATAATATAGATGGGCTTCCAAGGGTTTCAATTGTTTCAGTTCCGATATGCTGATTCTGATGATTTCATCTTCTGACTTGAAGAATTGAGATTTCAATGACTTGATATAGTGACTGATCAAGTCGTTGGTTTGACCCAGATGCTTTTGCGTGGACCGGAAATTTTGCAAAAAAGTTGGGTGCAGCTCCTTGAGCACGGGTACAATTTGATGACGAATCTTGTTTCTGAGGTATTTGCTACTTGCATTGCTGCTATCCTCACGCCATGCAAGACCAGCGGATTGGGCGTATTCCCGAATTTCATCCTGTGAGAAAGGGAGCAGCGGCCTTATGATTTTATCGTTCCTTTCAGGGATGCCCGTAAGTCCCGAAATCCCAGTGCCGCGAGATAAGTTAATCAGAAAGGTTTCCAAATTATCATCGGCATGGTGCGCTGTCAGTACGTAATCAAATCCATCAGTCTCCAAAAGCTCGGCAAACCAGTGGTAGCGAAGCTCGCGTGCCGCCATCTGAACGGAGCCGCCATGATTTTTCATGTGGCTTTCTAAATCAAACTGTTTCACAAAACAATGAGTTCCCATGTTCGATGCCCAATTGTTCACAAAATCCGCATCACCATCACTCTCTTTTCCCCTAAGCCCAAAGTTGCAGTGTGCCATAGCAATATGCAATTTGGTAGCTTTACACAAATGTGCCAATACCACGCTGTCCACTCCACCACTACAAGCAACCAACAGTTTCTTTTCTTTTAGAAAAGAAAAATTTTCGTTGATGTGTTGGTTGAACTTCTGGAGCATTTCGCAAATTTACGAATAAACATTATCCCTCTTCCAAAACCATGCGCATGGCTTTAGCTTTGAGCAGACACTCTTGATATTCCTTTTCAGGGTCCGATTGTGCAGTGATGGCACTCCCTACCGAATACGAAACATATTTTTTGGAGGCATTGTACAAAATACTTCGGATAACCACATTGAAATCAAAATTCCCATGGGGATCAAAATAGCCCACGGTACCACTGTATAGTCCCCGTTTGGTCTCTTCCAAATCTTCAATGATTTTCATGGCCGATATTTTCGGGGCGCCCGTCATACTTCCCATAGGGAAAGTTTCCCTAATGAGGTCAATAGATGACTTGTTTTCCGGAACCTGGGCCACTATGGTAGAAATCAACTGATGTACTTGCTTAAAAGTATAAGGTTTGCAGAGTTCTTCAACCTGAACGGATCCCTTGACCGCACTTTTAGAAAGATCGTTGCGCACCAAATCTGTAATCATGATGTTCTCCGAACGTTCTTTTTTATCCAAGCTAAGGGATTCTTTGATCTGCTCATCTTCCAGCTTGTCCTCACCTCTTCGAGCAGTGCCTTTAATGGGCTGTGAAATCACCTTTGTGCCTATCCTTTTAAGATAGCGCTCTGGAGAAGCGCACATCAAATACTTGTCCGAAAAACGGGCGAATACGGCAAAAGGAGGTTCCGAAATACGATTCAGTTTTTGATAGGTTGCCCAAGGATCCAATTGAAACTCCTCGGCATAAAATTCTTGACAAAAATTGGCCTCGTAAATATCTCCCCTATGCATGTGCTCCAAGAATTGGTGTGCCTTTTCGAAGTAGGCATCCTTATGGATTCGCATCTTTATTTTGATGGTTTCACGAGGCTTCAAAGCGTCACCCTTGCTTTTTGTGTCATGGATTTCGGCAAAATCCGATTCTATTTCATGCCCAATAGCATCCAAATACTTAAAATGGAGCTGTCCATCCTTCAACACTATTAATTTTTGGGGTTGAAAGAATTGTATCATTGGAAAATCCACACCATCGATGTGAGATGAGGTCAAGTCTTCCAATGTATTCTTCAAATCATAAGAAAAATAGCCAAAGAGCCAATCTGGTGTTTGCTTTAAAAATGATTCGATTTCTTGTAAGTCGTTGCAAAATGTTGATGCCCCAACGGCGAGGCAGGCCTCGAAACTGGAATAAGGCTCGTGGTGAGAGTTACTGTCCAGCCAAACCACATGCTCCTGTTTTTTGGACCACTGGAGCAAGGATTCTTTGCACCGAGGTACCGAGCTTATGTTAAATGACCTAGTCGTCCGCAAGGGCTTTTAGTTTAGTGAATCCAAGAACGATTGTACTGCACTCTGGTGCTCGGCCTTAAGGTCTTTATCCAAAATGCCATCCTCGCTAAAATTATCGTAAAAGGAGGGCAATGAAAATGTGGCCACTACCTCGGCTCCAAAGCGTGGCAACATACCCTCAATCACCCCCAGTGAACCTTTTGCCCCCCGTTTACCGCCCGATGTGGACATCAGAAGCACCTTGGTGCCTTCCAAGAAATTCCGTTCCATTCGGGACAACCAATCCAAAAGGTTTTTAAAGTAAGCAGATGGATTCCCGTTATGCTCATTTACCGATAAGATGATACCATCAGCTTGGGCTATATGCCTCTTAAATTGGGTAAGTGCATCGGAGTACCCTTTTTCCTTTTCGAGGTCTTCACTGTACATTGGAAAAGGGTGTTCTGCTAGGTCCAAGGTCTGTACATCATGATTTTCCACCATAGTGGCCGTTAGTTTTACCAATTTAAAATTAATGGAAGTTGAAGAATTGCTCCCGGCAAATGCCAAAATTGCAGCCATAGCCCAATATCGTTGATTGTTTCGCTAAAATACCGCAATTGATACAGAGATGTAACTATTTTCCATATTTTTGGGGCCAGAAACATCCAAACTGCTTGCTAGTTAAGTATATAGGGTGAAGTTGAATTTGATGACAGCCAACGAAAACAGATTGTTTTTTATTGATGCCATGCGTGCCTGGGCCATTTTAATGATGCTGCAAGGGCATTTTATCGATGGTCTTTTGGATCCTGTTTTCAGGGACCCCAACAATCCTGTATATGCGGTCTGGCTATACTTTAGAGGCATCACAGCGCCAGTTTTCTTTACGGTTTCCGGTTTTATTTTTACCTATCTTTTAATTCGATCTCCAAAAAATGGCATGGACAATCCAAGGGTTGCGAAAGGTATACGCCGAGGATTACAATTATTGCTGATCGGATATTTGTTGCGACTCAATCTTGGCGGGCTGCTCAAAGGAGAGGTCTATAGCTCTTTTTATTTGGTGGATGTGCTTCACTGCATCGGACTTTCCATCTTGGGTCTCATTGGAATTTACTTGCTCACGGCCCAAAAGAAAAAATACGTTTTCCCGCTGGTTTTGGTATCGACTACCGTACTTCTCTTTTTGTTCGAAAGGACGTATAAAGAATGGTCGTTCTTCTTTTTGCCAGATTTTCTCGCGAATTACTTTACAAAGGCGAATGGGTCGGTGTTTACCATCATTCCTTGGTTTGGCTACGCCACCATAGGTGCATTTATTTCTGTGCTGTTCACGCAATTCAAAAATCACAGATATTTGTATCCAGCTGCCATTTCCATCGC
The DNA here is from genome assembly GCF_003992675.1 of Flagellimonas marinaquae. Lineage (GTDB taxonomy): Bacteria > Bacteroidota > Bacteroidia > Flavobacteriales > Flavobacteriaceae > Flagellimonas > Flagellimonas marinaquae. The sequence continues at coordinate 612,039 of NZ_RZMZ01000015.1, read as the reverse complement.
CTTATCGATTGGCTATTTGTTTATTTATCAATCCACTCCCTTTTTTACGGCCGTGTATGAATTGACAGGATTGGGCTTCCTAAAATTATTGTTGACCAATAACTACCTTTTTATCCGTCTAGGGGATGTATTTGTGGTATTTGCCGTGTTTATGATACTGCGTAAATTAATGACCAACAAAACCGTTTTGAATATCGGGGCAAGCACCTTGTCCATTTATGTGATTCACTTTGTAATTCTTTACGGAAGTTTGACAGGTTTGGGACTGTACCGATTTTTCAATAACTCCCTTGCGCCTGAAATTGTGGTTCCCGGAGCACTCCTATTTATGATAGTCTGCACGTTTTTAGCCTTACAATACAACAGGCACGAGGCGCATATCAAATCCCAGATTTCTTGGGGAATTTCCTTTGCCAAATTGCAAGTTGTAGAAGTTAAGGAGTTGACCTTGCCCCTATTGAAAGAGCTCGTTGGCCGCCTTCATCTTTTCCTAAAGCGTGTTTTACGTACGGTCCGAAGCTAAAAAAAGCATCCAATCCTAAGATTGAATGCTTTTGATTGGTATGATTATATTTCAACCAAACCTTTCTCGATACATTTTTTTTTGCCTGAGTTCAAAAAAACACTCCAAATGACAAGTATTCAACAAAATGAATACCTGCCAATTCGACTTTTTAGTTACACATGCAATGCTCTATCATCTGTGGCTGCCAAGGCAGCTTCCTTAACGGCTTCGGCAAAAGTGGGGTGCGCATGGCTCATTCGTGAAATATCCTCAGCGGAAGCCCTGAACTCCATGGCGGTAACTCCTTCGGCAATCAAATCGGCACAACGTGCTCCAATCATATGAATACCCAGTACCTCATCCGTCTTCTTGTCGGCTAGGATTTTTACAAACCCATCAATATCCATACTGGCTCTAGCCCTACCCAATGCGCGCATGGGAAACTGCCCTGATTTATATTCGATGCCTTCTTCCTTCAATTGCTCCTCGGTTTTCCCGACTGCAGCAACTTCTGGCCAAGTATACACAACCCCTGGAATCAAATTATAATCGATATGGGGCTTTTGTCCGGCCAACAATTCAGCCACCATGGTTCCTTCTTCCTCTGCTTTGTGGGCCAACATGGCACCTTTCACCACATCACCAATGGCATAAATGTTGGAAACGTTGGTTTGTAGGTGATCGTTTACTTCAACACGGCCCCTATCGTCCAATTTCACACCGGCTGCTTCTGCATTTAATCCGTCCGTGTAAGGTTTACGCCCCACACTTACCAGGCAGTAATCGCCCGTAAGGGTGACTTCCTCACCTTTTTTATCGTCAGCTTTTACAATGACCTCGTCACCTTTGCGCTCCACGGATTTTACCTTGTGGGATAGGTTGAACTTTACCTTTTGCTTTTTCATGACCTTGGTGAGTTCCTTGGACAAAGCTCCATCCATACCGGGGATGATCCTATCCATGTACTCCACAACGGTTACCTCTGCACCCAACCTTTTATATACTTGGCCCAATTCCAGACCAATAACCCCACCGCCAATCACGATCATGTGCTTTGGGATTTCTTTGAGTTTTAATGCCTCGGTGGAAGTGATGATACGTTCTTTATCAATTTCGATAAAAGGCAATGAAGCAGGTTTGGAGCCTGTCGCAATAATGATGTTTTTGGCCTCGATGGTTTCCTCTCCATCCTCTTTGGCGATTTTCACATGGGTGGCATCCTTAAAGCTCCCTACCCCATGGTAAACATCAATCTTGTTTTTGTCCATCAAAAACTCGATGCCTTTGGTAGTTTGGTCCACAACACCCTGTTTGCGGGCTATCATTTGTTCCAAGTTGACCTTAACCTCTCCCGGAATTTCTATTCCATGCTCCTCAAAATGCTTTACGGCATCTTCATAATGGTGCGAAGAGTCCAAGAGCGCCTTGGAAGGGATACATCCAACGTTAAGACAGGTGCCGCCCAAGGTTGCATATTTCTCTATTATGGCCGTTTTCATTCCCAATTGGGCACAACGAATGGCCGCCACATAGCCTCCTGGTCCAGAGCCGATGATGGCTACATCATATTGATTCATATTCTATTTTTTGAAAGGATAATTGCTAATCAGATTTGTATGTTACAAAACGATTGTAAAAATACAAATGTTTTTTGGGACGGCATCAATAGACTGTTTCCTAAAATATGTACGGAAGTCGATAGTGTTGTTTTTATTCAGCAGTGGGCATTTTTCAGTTTGTAGTATGAAGTCGGGATTTATGGGTTATTAGTTTAGAGTTGCGGGGTTTGATATTACGAGTTTAGTCTTGTTTTGAACTTGAACTTGAAATTGAATTTTTCCTGATATATGAGATTCCATAACGCACTAATTGGTATGGCACTATGAAACAAAAAAAACCACCGAGGACCCGAAGGTCGCCCGGTGGAAAAATAACCCAACGTAAGACTTGTCAGTATAATTTTTTATTCTGTCGCTTCTTCTTCCTCTTCTTCTGGACAGTCAGCTTCTGCTTGCAATTCCCCAGTCAAGGCCCAATTATGGTTTATGGTAAGGCTTTGAATGGCTTCCACCACCTCTGGTCCGCAAATGGAAAGTCCATCAACACCTACGGTGATGTTCTTTGGGCCCTCATTCTCATCCACATACTCGCTCCAGCCAATCAATGTAGCATTAAGGTTCGCGGCAGACATACCGCTATTGTCCAACATAAATTCCATGGTGAAGACACTTCCGACGTCCCATCCGCCCAAATTCTGGTCAAAAGCGGTAGCACCGTCAAACATATTCTCAACGTCTGTGACCTGTGCCATATCCCAACTGCCAATGTTTTGGTTAAAGGAAGTTGCTCCCAGGAACATGGTACTCATCGCCAATACATTGCCGGTATTCCAATCCCCAATATTCTGATTGAACGAAACTGCATCTTGAAACATCCCTCTCATGTTCATAACATTGCTCGTGTCCCAGCTACCAATACTTTGATTAAATGATGAAGCTCCCGCGAACATAGTCTGCATAGTAGTGACATTACCGGTGTTCCAGCTTCCCATGGCTCCATTGAATGAAGATGCATTTGAGTACATGGATCTCATTGAGGTGACTTCGGAAAGGTCGGGTGTATCCGTGGCAGTGAATCCAGTCAACTTAGAACAGTCAATAAAAGACCTCTCCATCGTCTGCCATTTCTGGGAACCCCATTGCACCACGTTCAGTAGGGATTCCTTGCTTGGACCATCTGCGCTGAACATATGAAGGGCCGGGAACTGCCCCTTGATCGCTACCTTATAGTTTCCGCCAGTACTGTATTCGTGCGTAGGATTTTGTTGCGTTACCACTTCCAGACCCGAACCGTCGCCCCAGTCTACGGTAAAATCATAGTCATAGTCCATGTTGGTACCTATGGTCAGCGTTTGTTCATCGACCACCTCCCATTCAGTAATAAAGGCCGCGGGATCTTCAAAAAGGGTCTCGATGACGTTTGCCACTTCAATGGTAATGCTATTGCTAATCGGATTGGTGATTCCATCGGTCACAGTTACCGTGATGCTATGCTGTGGTTTGGTCTCAAAATCGAGGTTCTTTCCGGTGGCAAGGCTCAACTGGCCATCACTGGTCAACTCGAACAGATCACCATCATTTGCTGTTAAACTAAAGCTAAGTGCGTTCCCATCCGCATCAAAGGCTTTCACAAGTCCGATGATGTCACTATCGGAAATATCCTCGGAAGGGTTAAAACTTTGCGCTACCATAACAGGGCCTCGATTGGTGGCAATGGGATACCCCGCATCGTCCTCGGCACAGGACCAGAAAAGGCCCAGTGCCATGAAGGACAGTATTATGTTTTTGATATTCATAAGTTCTTTTTTTAAGTTTTATTCTTGAATTTTGGATTGCTGTAAGTGCATACACTGTTAAAAGCAAGGTGCTGAACCTCCATCCGTAATATTCCAACCGTTATTGTTTGCCAAAATACTTTCCCTTGCAGAAATGGTCTCAAAATCATTACAATAAGGAATCTCACTAGCCCCCAGGTTTACACCATCCGGGATATTTTCATTACCCAAACTGGCCCAACCACGTAGCGTAGCACTATAGTTTAAGGTACTCATGCCGCTGTTATTAAACATATTAACCATGTTTTGCATACTAAAAATTTCCCAAACACCAAGATTTTGGTTGAAATTGACTGCGCCTGCGAACATCACAAACATGTCAGTAACCTCACGTACATCCCATCCGCTGATATCTTGATTGAAACTAGCAGCCCCATTAAACATCCCAGACATGTTTTCTACGTTGCCTACTACCCATCCACCAATGTCTTGATTGAAAGAATCCGCACCATTAAACATACCAACCATATTGGTAACATTAGTTACGACCCAACCACCAATATTGGAGTTAAAATTAATTGCGCCATCAAACATGGAGACCATGTTTGTTACATTGCCCACATTCCAACCACTCAAATCACCATTGAAGCTGGAAGCTTGTAAAAACACATTTTTCATATTGGTTACATTGGAAACATCCCACTGTGAAATGTCACCATTAAATGTACTTGCAAATGCGAACATGCCCTCCATAGACTTGACTTGTGACAAGTCCGGAGATTTGTTATCACCAAAATTTTCCAAATTAACACATTGTATGAATGCGTATTCCATGGATTGCCATTGCTGCGTTCCCCATTGTACCACATCAATCAAAGCACCTTGACTCAACAAATTGGATTGGTTCATCATTATTGCAGGGAACTGCCCATTAATGGCCACTGTGTAGGTGTCAGCGTTTTCATAGACATGTGAAGGATTTTGGTCCGTACGCTGTTCTATGGTACCGTCTCCCCAATCGATGGTATAGTCGTAGCTAAAATCTGGATTGGTACCAATGATCAATTCCTGTCCATCGGTTTCCACATTCCAAGTGGTGATGAAAGATGCTGGATCGTCGAAAATATCCCCGTCGTCCAGAACATTTATGGTTACGGTAATTTGGACCTCATTAACTCCATCGCTGATGCTTACCACAATGGTGTGCTGCTCAGCAGTCTCAAAATCCAAACTTTGTCCTTCTGCCAAAACGACTTCTCCATTACCGGTCACCGCAAACAAGCCGTCTTCATCCTCTACAATTTCATAGGTCAATGGTTCTCCTTCGGGATCAGTTGCTTCAAGGTTGCCAATGAGCTCGCCTTCAGGAAGCGTTTCAATAATGTCATCAAAAACCCTATCCTCGGCTATGGGCGCCTCGTTAACATCAAGAACATTAATGCTTAAAGTTATCTCTACCGGCACATTGACACCATCACCTACCGTTATGGTAAGGGTATAGTCCTCCTTGGTCTCAAAATCCAATACCGCTCCTTCTACCAAGGTAAGCTCTCCAGTATCAGACAAGATGAAAAGGTCATCGTCGTTCTCAGTGATGAGAAACGTGAGGTCATCCTCTTCAGGGTCCGTGGCCACTACGGTACCTATCACTTCGTCATCAGCAATATCCTCATTGACCTCAAATTCTTGGTTTTCGGCCAAAGGTGGCTGATTTTCTGGGTCTTCTTGGATTACCTTAATAGTTAGAGTCCCCTTCCTTCCTACAACACCATCATGAACATATACATCCAGAACATGTTCTTCTTGAACCGCATAACTTAAGGTTTTACCTGCTGCCAAGAACAGGTTGCCATTTTTGGCTACTTCAAACAGTCCACTGGACTCCTGAATCAAGGAAAATTCCAAAGCATCCTTGTCTTTATCCGTTGCCTGTATCTTACCTATCAATTGACCGTCAGGAAAATTCTCTGGCACGGTAAAGGTTTGGCTGGGCAGAACGGGCGCATTGTTGATCAAAACGGAATCGGGTTCGTTGGGCTCGCAAGACCACAAAACCACGAACGAAACCATGATCAGAAATAAAAATCTAGCTTTCATACTTATATATTTTGAAGGCTAAGGTCTACAATGCCATTGAATTTTTCGGGTGCCAATTGACGGATGCCCCTTCTGATCTGACGGATGCCCCTTCTGATCTGACGGATGCGTTTTTGGGATATCGGTTTTTTGGGTGGGATTTGGGTAATTTAGATGAAAGGAAAGAGACAAGAGTCAGGAATCAAGAAAAAGGGAGCAAAAGTCTATGGGCTGTATAACGATTCATAAAAAAAGAATCGAAAACACCGAATCTATATAAATCAGATTTTAAAACAAAAGAGAACACCTATCCCTTGAATGTTCGTGGTGTTATTATTTTAAAGACGGTACGTTATGCTCTTTGTGCCCTAAAATAAGTATTAAGGTAGTTCATGATTTTGTACAAAAGCCTGTTTTCAATACTTCACGTACTCCACAATTTCCAATCCGTAGCCCACCATACCCACACGTCGCGTTTGGGCAGAATTGGTGAGCAGGCGTATTTTGGAAATGTTGATGTCGTGCAAAATCTGCGCGCCGATACCAAAATCCTTATTGTCCATTTCCACTTTGGGGGCTTTGGTAACCCCTTCGCCCTGCAGTTTTTTAAATTCTGACAATCGGTTCAAGAGGTTCGTGGATTGATTTTCTTGGCTTATAAAAACCATGGCACTTTTCTCCTCTTTGCTCAGTGCATCGAACATCCGTTGCAATGCCTCATCTGGATTATTGGTCAAGGTCCCCAGCATATCGTTGTTCACCAAGGTGGAATTGATTCGCGTCAGCACGGGCTCACCACTCCGCCAATCACCTTTCAGCAGGGCAATGTGGACTTGGTCGTTGGTGGTCTGTTGATAGGCCCTGAGCCGAAACTCACCAAATCGGGTGTTGATGGTAAAAGCTTCCTTCAGCTCTATCAAACTATCGTGTTCCATACGGTAGGCAATCAAATCCTCGATGGACACGATTTTAAGGTCAAACTTTTTGGCCACTTCCATCAACTGTGGCAAACGCGCCATGGAACCGTCTTCATTCATGATTTCCACAATTACCCCTGCAGGTTGCAGACCGGCAAGACGGGCAAAATCAATGGCCGCTTCTGTGTGTCCAGTTCGCCGAAGAACACCACCCTCCTTGGCAATCAATGGAAATATATGTCCAGGTCTGGCCAATTCGTGGGGTTTGGTGGAGGGGTCGGTGAGTGCAAGTACCGTTTTGGCCCTATCACCAGCAGAAATACCTGTGGTAACCCCATTGCCGCGCAAATCTACGGACACCGTAAAGGCAGTTTCCAATGGGTCGGTATTATGGCTGACCATTTTATGGAGCCCCAAATCTTTGCACCTCCCCTCGGTCAAGGGAACGCAGATGAGACCACGGCCATGTTTGGCCATAAAATTGATGGTTTCTGGGCTTATCAGTTCGGCAGCGGCCAAAAAATCACCTTCGTTCTCACGGTTCTCATCATCCACCACAATGATCACTTTGCCTCGCCTAATGTCGGCAATGGCTTCTTCAATGGTGTTTAGTTGTATGTTGTTTTCGTTGGAGATCATTCGTCCTCTGCTTCTTTTTTCTTCTTTTTAAACAATGCTTTTATACGGTCGATAAAATGACCAAAGCCTATCAATCCCTTATCTGCGGTCGCCCTTCGGGTGAGCGATATGCCCAGCGGCAACATGATCATGGTGGGCAGCCAGGCACCAATGGCCGGGTGAATATTTCCTTCCTTGGCATAGTTTCCGGCAAACACCCCGATAAAATAATACGCCAAGAACAAGATAATGGCCACTACCATGGGCAGTCCAAGTCCTCCTTTACGGATGATGGCCCCCAAAGGTGCGCCTACAAAAAATAGGATAATGCAGGATAGGGCAAGTGCATACTTTTGATGCAGCGATAAAATATGGCTGTTGTAAAACTTGTAGCGGCTTTGCAACTCATCTTTTTTGGCGTTTACCGTACTCAGAATACTGGTTACCTCGTTCTGTGCCTTTTTAACCACTTGGAGTTGTTCCCATTGCTGTAGACTCGAAATAAACACATCAATGTCGCGGATGGTATCTTTTTTGGTTTCCGTTTTCTTTTCTGGGACAATGAGTTCCAAGGAATCTACCTTGGGTTCCACGGGGAAGGCTCCCATGCGATTAACCACATTTTTCGAGAAAGCCGTCACTTTTTCGAGATTGTTTTCCCGGAGGGAGTCAATATCCTTGATCAGGCGTCCCACGTTCTTCATTTTGTTGGTAGTGATATTCTGGTCTTCTTCCAAATCCTGATCGTTCAATTCTGAGATGTCGATGTTAATGGTATAGGTCTCGAAATTGGACTTGGCAAACGGATGCTTTCGGCGTTCCGCTGCCTTTTGGGGAATCACCTCTTCATAATAATTCCCATCTTTGAGGACTAATTGGATGATATCCGACTCCTCACTACTGATCAACTCCCCTGTTTTTGCCTTGATTACAGTATTGTTGATGTTTTGATTCGTTTTTTTGTGGATGATAACATTGTCCAGAAAACGGTCCTGCTCGCCATATTTCTTGTCCACTTTGATGTTCATACCTTGGGCGGTGCCCTCAAAATCACTGAAAACACCTTCTGTAATAGCGGCCGCAGGCTTTACCTTGGCAATGTTCCGCCTTAGGTTGAACATTTTTTGTTCGGATTTTGGAATAACATCATTGGCAAAAAAGAAGGTTACCAATCCGAGGAAAAGCACAAAAACAATCAAGCTACGCATGCCACGCTGCAGTGATATGCCGGACGCTTTCATGGCAGCAAACTCATAGTTTTCCGCAAAGGTACCAAAGGTAAGGATAGAAGACAGAAGTACTGTAAGGGGCAAAACCTTATCTACCAGTGTTGGGATAAAGTAGAAAATAAACTTACCAATAATGACCATGCCCAGCCCTTTTCCCGCCAAGTCATCGATGAACAGCCATATTCCTTGAAAAATGAATATGACAATCAGGATGAAAAAAGAACTGAAGAAGTTGTATAAAAATCTTCTTAGTATATACTGGTCAAGTATTTTCAATGCCTAGTTTCTTATAATGTAGTACCCTTTGTCCTCGTATTTTTGCTCGTCAAAGGTAAAAAGCGTACTCGATATGGGCTGATTGGTTTTGAAAGAATTAACGGTAATGGTGGTTTTAGTACCATTGTTCCCAGTCTGATTCAGCTTATAGATATGCTTGGTCTGCGCATCTATGCCCAATAGTATCGATTTGATCTCCGTGTTGGAATCAATGGGAATCAACTTGACATATTGGATTTTTCGGCCCCCGACATTTTGGAGAATATCCCACTGGTAGTTGTGTCCGGTCTTATAAAACGTCAACATTTTGGAAGGACTCACATTATCGTTGTCTTCATTTACATCCTCGATCGTGACTTCCTCGTTCTCGGGAACAACCGTGTACACTTTGTTGCCATCATACAGTTGTTTGGCGCCAAAATAATTGAGCAGGTACTTTTCACCTTGTAGGGTAACATTTCCGTTGGTTTCCTGCTTCAAATCGGCTTCCGTGTTCTCCAAAACAGATTGAAAATCAATATAGATGTTATCGTAGCTCTGCACTTTGTTATATACCTCGTCCAATAGTGCTTTGGCCTTATCAGAGTTTTGGCCGTAGGAAAAGATTCCAGCGGCAAACAAGGCTAAAAATAGGATGCTTTTTTTCTTCATGGTGTTACTTTGCTTCATTTTCCAATAGTTGTTCCAAGGAATACATGTCGGGAATCAAAACCTGTCTTGCTTTGCTGCCTTCAAAAGGCCCTACAATACCAGCGGCTTCGAGTTGGTCGATAATCCTACCGGCCCGATTGTACCCCAATTTAAGTTTTCGTTGGATCAAGGAGGCCGAACCTTGCTGTGCGGTCACAATGACCTCGGCAGCTTCGCGGAACATGGCATCCCTGTCCTCGATATCATTATCAAGACTTGTGCCAGATTCTTCCCCTACATATTCTGGCAGCAGGTGTGCTTCGGGGTAGGCCCGTTGCGATCCAATATAATCCGTAATCTTGGCCACCTCTGGGGTGTCCACAAAGGCACATTGAAGCCTGGTTACGTCATTTCCTTGGGTGTAGAGCATATCCCCACGACCGATGAGCTGGTCGGCGCCCTGTGCATCCAAGATGGTCCTGGAGTCGATTTTTGAGGTCACCCTAAACGCTATTCTTGCGGGGAAGTTGGCTTTAATGATCCCTGTGATCACGTTTACCGATGGCCGCTGCGTAGCAATGATCAAGTGAATCCCAATGGCGCGTGCCAATTGTGCCAATCTGGCAATCGGGGTTTCCACTTCTTTCCCCGCGGTCATGATCAAATCTGCAAACTCATCTATCACCAAAACAATGTAAGGAAGGAACTTATGTCCATCGTTCGGGTTGAGCTTTCTCGCCTTGAACTTGGCATTGTATTCCTTGATGTTTCGCACCATGGCTGTCTTGAGCAACTCGTAGCGGTTATCCATTTCAATACAGAGCGAGTTCAAGGTGTTGATCACTTTGGTGTTGTCCGTAATGATAGCTTCATCGGAATCGGGCAACTTGGCCAAAAAGTGACGTTCAATTTTATTGTAAAGGGTCAACTCCACCTTCTTGGGATCCACAAAGATGAATTTCACCTCGGCGGGATGCTTTTTATAAAGAAGGGAAGTGATTACGGCGTTCAATCCCACCGATTTACCTTGACCAGTAGCACCCGCCATGAGCAAGTGTGGCATCTTTGCCAAGTCTACCACAAAGGTTTCGTTGCTAATGGTTTTTCCAAAGGCAATGGGCAGCTCCATTTCCGCTTTTTGAAACTTGTTCGATGCGATGACCGAACGCATGGAAACGACCGTTGCATTTTTATTCGGCACTTCAATACCCACGGTTCCCTTGCCGGGAATGGGAGCAATGATACGGATTCCCAAGGCTGCCAGCGAAAGCGCAATATCATCCTCCAAGTTTTTGATCTTGGAAATCCGGATACCCGCTTCAGGAACAATCTCGTAAAGTGTCACCGTTGGTCCAATGGTCGCCTTGATCTGGGCAATCCCGATCTTGTAATTTTTGAGCGTGCTTACAATCCGATTCTTGTTTTCCTCCAGCTCTTCTTGGTTGATGGTAATGCCACCCGATGCACCATGGGCATCCAAAAGCTCCAATTGAGGGAATTTGTAATTGCCCAATTCCAATTTAGGATCAAATTCACCGAAATCCTCTACCAATTTGGCGGCTTTGGCATCAGTTTCTTCCTCTTCTTCAACTGGGGTTGTCTCCACTTTTAGGTCGATGTCGGATTCTTCTTCCTCGGGAATATTGACATCGAGCCCTGCTTCATCCAAAGGAGGGATATCCTTTTTATGGGTATACGTATCTATTTTTTCCGGTACGGTATCTTCTGTGGTCAGGGGAATCTGATCTTCATCGTCCTCCATGGAGGAATCCATTGACGGATTCGAAATTTCATCACCTTTGAGTTCCGATTTGATCTGCCGTTTTTGTCTGCGAAAGAAGTTGGCAAAACCTTCTGGGGTAAAATTGAACAAGCGCACCAGAATTACCATCAAAATGAATATTAAAATCAGGAATACCCCGATTTTACCGGTATAATCTTGAAGGAAATCATTCATTTCGTAACCCACAAGACCACCCAACAACGGAAAATCAGCAGCAAAGAACCCTAGGGCAATCGAGCCCCAAATAACGCCTACCAATCCCCAAATCCATTTGGATATCAAACCTTTAAGCTCCAATCCCAGAAATAAATAAAGCCCGGTTACGGCCAATAGAAATGGGAAAACAAAGGAGGCCAATCCAAAGCCCTTGTACATAAAAAAGTGACTCACATTGGCACCAAACTTATTTAGTAGATTACTTGCCTGGGCATTACGATCAGCAAATTGGGACAACATGCTCTGGTCTTCTTGCCATGTGAAGTAAAATGACATGAAGGAGAAGAAAAGTGCAATGCTCAGAACGATCAAAAGACTACCAAAGATGATCTTGTTCTGCTTGGAAAGCTTGAACGAGACCTTTTTAGCGGTATCGGTAGTTTTTTTGGTTTTTGATTTTGTCCTTTTTTTGGCCATCAATAGTGTTTAAGCGGGGCTAAGTTACAAATTTACGTTGCTACTCCTTGTGTTGGATTTTGCTAAAAGATTTTGGGCACGTAGATGATCAAGCCTACAATACTGGCTATAATCGACACTATCATAACGGCGCCAGCGGAAATATCTTTTATCAAACCGATTTTGGGGTCCAGATTCGGTTGGATGTAGTCACAGATTTTCTCAACGGCCGTATTGATACCTTCCACACCCATGACCAGGCCAATGGCCAGTAACTGTATGGTCCATTCCGTTTGGGAAATCTCAAAATAAAAACCGAAAGCGGTTACCACGAGCGCGATAACAAATTGGATTTGGATGCTGGACTCGGTCCGCAGCAACAGGAACATGCCCTTTAGGGCATATCCCACGCTTTTGATACGGTTTTTAAAAAAAGATTCTTTAGGCATCCATCAACGCTTCAAGGGCCGCCTTGTAATTGGGCTCGTCCACGGTCTCGGAGACCTGCTCGGTATAGATTACCTCACCATTCTCATTAACGACCACCACTGAACGGGATAGCAGGCCTTGTAATGGTCCATCGGTAAATTCAACATTGTAGGCTTTTCCAAAGTTTCCGTCTCTAAAATCGGAGAGTGTATCAACTTTATCGATACCCTCTGCACCACAAAAACGTGCTTGGGCAAAAGGTAAGTCCTTTGAGATGCAAAGCACTTTGGTATTACTCAACTCTGCCGCTTCTTGGTTGAATTGACGCACGGATTGCGCGCAGGTTCCCGTATCTATACTGGGAAATATGTTCAATACCACTTTTTGTCCTTTAAAGTCGGACAATTCAACGGTGGACAGATCGTTTTTGACAAGTTTGAAGTTGGGGGCTTGGGTCCCGTTTTCGGGAAGGTTGCCCAATGTGTGTATTTCGTTTCCTTTTAATGTAACAGTTGCCATAATCACAGTTTTGATTTGGAACCAAAAATACTAAAAAACCTTCCACAATCTGGGAATGAAAAGTTGCTTATTTTAGGGCAATTAATTTATTTCTTGATACCTAAATAAATTGAATATATCTGATTTTTAAGTGCCAAACATTCAAATGATTGACATTTTTGATGGCATTTACGCCGAAGTACTGTCAGCCAGTTGCTTGATCTTGATTCGGAAAGCCGCAAACAACAAGGTCATAAACGGACTTAACCAGTTAAAAATCGCATAGAGGGCATATTCGCCGACACCGACTCCCAAAACACCACTGTGATAGGCGCCACAGGTATTCCAAGGCACCAAAACGGAAGTTACAGTTCCGGAATCTTCCAACGAACGACTTAGGTTTTCTGGGGCCAGCCCACGCTCTTCATATGCTTTGGCAAACATTTTTCCCGGTACTACAATGGCCAGATACTGGTCGGAAGCGGTAACATTCAATGCCAAACAGCTACCCACGGTACTCGCAAACAATCCGAACGTAGTCTTAGCCAATTTGAGAAGGGATTCGGTAATACGCTCCAAAGCCCCAATACCATCCATAATACCGCCGAATACCATGGCGCACACTATCAACCAAATAGTGCCGAGCATACCGGACATTCCACCTGAAGAAAACAAATCGTTCAATGCCGGATCGTTGGTGGCAATTTCGGTATCAACGGTTATCGCATTCAAGATACCTTTGTACCCCGTTTCAAAGTTTAGTGCGGTTCCTCCGCCAATGTTGGCCACAATATCCGGTTGAAAAATAAGGGCGAAGACGCCGCCCAGCAAAGTCCCAACCAATAGCGCCATTAGAGGTGGTGCTTTTTTAACAATCATTCCAATGACGGCCAAGGGTACAATGAACAACCATCCATTAATATTGAAGGTCGAGCCGATATTTGCCAACAAGGAGCTGGTATCCGCTTCGCCCGAGGTGTCGATGGTGAATCCTATAATGATAAAGACAATCAAGGTAATCACAATAGTGGGAACAGTGGTATACGTCATGTAGCGAATATGGGAGAACAAATCTCCACCTGCCATGGCGGGCGCCAAGTTGGTCGTATCACTTAAGGGTGACATTTTATCTCCAAAATAGGCTCCGGAAAGCACCGCACCTGCCGTCATTCCCAAAGAAATACCCAGAGCGTCACCAATACCAATCAATGCTATGCCTACAGTGGCCGCAGTCGTCCAGCTACTGCCCGTTGCAATGGAAATAATCGCACAAATAATAACGCTTGCCGCTAAAAATATGGTAGGATTGAGAATCTGTAGCCCATAATAGATCATGGCGGGAATAATGCCGCTTACCAACCATGTTCCGGATAGGGCACCCACCATCAAAAGGATGAGCAAGGCACCTGTGGTAGATCTAACGTTCTCGGCTACCTCCGCAATCATCTGCTCGTAAGACACCTTGTTGAAAATACCAACTATCGCGGCTACGGCGCCGCCCATCAAAAGGATGAATTGGTTGGAACCGCTCAGGGCGTCGTCACCAAAAACAAAAACATTATAGGCCAGCATCGCCACCAAGGCAAAAACGGGTATCAATGCTTCTGTAATGCTGAGTTCTTTGTTTTCTACAATGTGTTCGTCCTCCCTAAACTTTGGTTCTTCCTTTTTGTTTGGCATTTTTGGTCTGAGTTTGTTACAAGGTAATATTACGATTTTGCACCTTGTTGTGCAAACCCGCTATCGGCTACCCTCAGACCAAACTCTTGTCGGTTGACAAAATATCCAGTTTTTCCATGCAATTGCGCATGGTAGTGTAGGTTTTGCGGATATCATTGTCCAAACCAATGGAAAAACGGATGAGTCCTTGGGAAAGTCCCAGTGCTTTTTGCTCTTCTTCGGGTATTTCGGAAGAGGTGGATGTACCCGAAGCGCTGAACAGTGTTTTGTAGAAACCGAGGCTTACGGCCAAATAGCCCAGTTTTTCTTGTTGCATCAGTTCCATGAGGGCATTGGCGCGCTCTACAGAGCCCACATCCAACGTTAGCATGCCTCCAAAACCGTACTCGTGGTTCATTTGGGATTTCATCAATTGGTGGCCTGGGTGACTTTCCAATCCGGGATATACCACTTTAAGACCATCCTTTTCAAACTGTTGGGCCAAATAATGGGCATTTTCACTGTGTTTTTTGATTCGGATGTGTAGGGTACGCATATTTTTCAAAATGGAAGCGGCCCTCAAACTATCCAAGGTACTTCCCAAGAGCATGCCTGCCCCATTATTTACGTCTTTCAGGCTCAAACAGAAATCGGTCGAAGCACAAACGGCGCCCGCAACACAATCGCTACTCCCATTGATGAACTTAGTGAGACTGTGCACTACAATATCCGCTCCTAGCTGCGCAGCATTGATGGTCAGGGGAGAAAAGGTGTTGTCCACCACCAGGGGCATGTCGCTTTTCTTAGCGATTTTGGAAAGGGAAGGGATATCGGCAATTTCCAACAGTGGATTGCTAACAGCTTCACAGTAAATTAATTTGGTTTTGGGGGTGATGGATTTTTCCACCGTTTCCAAATCGGTAATGTCCACAAAGGACACTTTAATGTTGAATTTTTTGACGAAATTCTTCAGGAAGGCGTAGGTTCCCCCGTAAATGGTTCGACTACAAACAATATGGTCATTCGAATCACAAAGCTGTAAAAGCACTGCGGTAATTGCACCCATGCCACTGGCATACACATTGGCCGATTCCGTTCCCTCCAATTGTGCCATGGCCTCTCCTAAATATAGGTTGGAGGGGGAAGAATGACGACTGTACAGGTAACAACCTTCGGTGTTGCCCTCAAAAGTGTCGAACATGGTCTTCGCTGATAGAAAAGTATAGGTTGATGAGTCTGAAATAGAAGGATTTACGCCTCCGAATTCACCAAAATATTGAAGGTCCTGAATATGTTCTGATGCTTTGTAGTCCATAATGTACTGTTTTTGATAAAATTAGAAATAAACCGACCCATTGTCAACACCTATTATGAATTATAGAATTTAAGTCTTTTTATGATAAAATATTAGGATAATATTCAAATATGAATCATTTTAGCCATATTCACCAGAAAAATTATCAGGATGAAACTGGACAAAATAGACATTGAGTTGATACGTCTACTCCAAAACGATAGTAAAAAAACAACCCAACAATATGCCGATTTGCTCCATTTATCAAAAACCGCAGTCTACGAACGTATTCGTCGTCTGGAAAGGAATGGTGTGGTCACCCAATACACCGCCTTGGTGGACAAGGTTAAGGTAGGACGTGATTTTATGGTGCTCTGTCAGATTCGTTTGGTACAACATACCAAGGAAAACGTGATGCTATTTGAACGAGAGGTCTTGCAGCTCAAAGAGGTCTCCGAATGTTTTCACGTAGGCGGCGATTACGATTATGTGCTCAAGATTTATGTGAAGGACATGAAAAGCTATCGGGAATTTATGTTGACCAAACTCACGGCCATTGCGAATATTGGAAACACCCAAAGCTCTTTTGTCATCAATGAGGTAAAGAACAGCCCGTCGGTACACATTTAGGTCGGTTGGTTCCCCTTTTTGACATCTCTATCCGGACTTGCAACTTTTCAGCTCTTGTAAAAACATACTTTGATTGCCATTGATGCCCGCTAGTTCCAGTTAGAATGGTCATTATAAAACCGCCCTAATCGCCTCGGCCATTTGTTTTGCCCTTGCTTTGACCTCAGGTTCCGTCCATCCCAATTTGATCAAACACGAAATGTTCCGGGACATCCATTGGTCTGATTCGGAAAAATCGGCTTTGCTGTAATCGGGCAGGGACTCTACAACGTCTTTGGGTAGTTTGCCCAGCGACTTCAGTTCGGTCAAGTGCCCCCATTTTTTGTAGTAGTGCCAGTTATTGTCAAACCAATAAAAGCAACCATCCACCCCAGCTTCAATCAGCTCTTGATGCGCTATTTGCGCCAATTCCCCTGAAGGCATAAAGAAATTCAGAAAGGAGTAGTTTTCCTCTCCCCCTTCGGGTACGGTTCTAAACACCATCTCTGGGATATCGGACAGGGCTTCCCGCAAAATGGTATAGTTCCGCTTTTGAATGTTCAAAAACTCATCCAATCGGGCCAATTGGGCCACCCCAACGGCTGCGTTCATCTCGGAGATACGGAAGTTGTACCCTAAAAAAGGGTGTTCCTCCGCTCCCCTATTGTTTCCAATGTGGTCATGACCGTGATCGGAGTATTTATGGGCATTTTCATAATAGGCCTCGTTATTGGTGATCAATGCTCCACCCTCCCCACAGGTAATGGTTTTTACATAGTCGAACGAGAAACAGCCCAAATCACCTACACTGCCCAAGGGCTTTCCATGGTAAGTTCCTCCAATAGCTTGACAGGCGTCTTCGAGCAACAATAGCCCATGTTTGTCACAAATAGTTTTTAAAGCATCCAAATTGGCCATGGAGCCGCACATGTGCACGGGCATCACCACTTTGGTTTTTGGGGAGATTGCTTTCTCCACTGCTTGGGGCTTTAAGGTTAGGGTGTCGTCGATATCAACCAGTACCGGGACGGCCCCCAAAGCCAAAATGGACTCAAAACTGGCCACAAAGGTAAAGGTGGGCATGATCACTTCGTCCCCCGCTCCAATTCCTGCACTGGCCAAGGCCACGGTTAACGCTGCGGTTCCACTGCTCACCGCATGGGCGTATTGGGTCTGCATACGATGGGCCAAGCCTTTTTCGAGCTCCAGGGCTTTCCAATGTCCGTTGCGCATCGCATCAAAACCATAGCGCATCAGCACTCCGGAGTCCAGTACGTTTTGTACTTCGGCTCTTTCCTTGTCTCCAAAAAGTTCAAATCCAGGCATAACTCTATTTTATATTAAAAAAACCATAGTTTGATGGCCATTGCCAAGACAGCTATGACCAAAAATGTTTTGATGAACCCGTCCCCTTTTTTTACAGAAAACCTGCTGGCGAACCATGCGCCAGAGCCGTTCCCAATGGCGAGGATAAAGCCCAATTTCCAGTCTATCTTATCGTTGAACGCAAAAACGGCCAATGCCGCCAACATATATACAAACACGACCGCGACCTTGGTGGCGTTGGACCTTACGAGGTTCATGCGATTAAAGTAATGCAAAAAAAGCATCATTAAAAATCCTAGCCCCGCATTGATAAAACCGCCATAAATCCCGAAAAAGAAAAAGACGATCAATGCCACCCAAAGGTATTTGCCCGTAAGCCGTTCCTGCATCTCCTCCAACCGCATCTTTGGCTTGAAAATAATGATGAGTACCACGGCAATCATGACGATGGCCAAAATCCGATTAAAGGTTTCCCCATCAATATCCACAGCAATATAGGCCCCGATGATGGACCCCATGAAGGCGGCAATGCCCAAATACAGATTGAACGGAAAGGTGGAAACACCCTTACTGCGAAAACCGGCCGTACCAAGCGCGGTTTGCACCACAATGGCTACCCTGTTGGTACCATTGGCCACAGCGGGCGGCAATCCCAAAAAGATGAGCGTGGGCAATGATAACAGCGACCCACCTCCTGCTACCGTATTTATAAATCCGACCGCAAAACCTACAGCAATCAATAGTAAATAGTGGTACCATTCGAGCATAGCGGCAAAGGTATAACCATTGTTTAAATCGGCATACTGATTTACGTAAACTTTGACTGGGTTTAAGGTTGCAAATAATATGCTCATGAATTACACAATAATGCAAAAAGGTCTTTTGGGATAAGAAAAAGCTTTATATATTTGCACCCGCTTAGGAGGAATGGCAGAGTGGTCGAATGCGGCAGTCTTGAAAACTGTTGAGGGTCACACCTCCGGGGGTTCGAATCCCTCTTCCTCCGCAACCAGGCGCAAAGCTTGAAAATAAAAAACCGCAGAGTTGACTCTGCGGTTTTTTTATTTTAAGGGTTTAGGCATTTGCAAAATCGTAAGAGGGAGGTTGAAAAAAACCCTTTCACCAATGGCAAAAGGGTTATTCATATTCTATAGCAAGAAAACAATGTTATACTATTCGGAAACGATAAATAGACTTGCGATGGCAACGGCATCGTCACCCGACAGGGGCTCGTCGTAAGCCTCGGTAGATGCTTCCATGCCAAATGGGGCGTCGTTGCCCAATGTGGTGACATCCACGCCACCTTGAATCACATTCTCCTCACCATTGTACACGGCTTGCGTAGCTTCTGGCATTCCAGCACCACGCTCGTTGTTGGTGATCCATCCTTTTAAGCCTCTCAATCTCCGTACCTCGGAGGCGTGCATGGCCTCAACAGCGTGTATCTGTAGGGCCGGGGTCAAAAAGTCGGACCCCAGCAAATTTCCGGCTTGCCCCTTGTACGCTCGCACTCCCGTATCTTCAAACGCTTGTGCCAAGGCCAATAACTGGGCGTAGGCGGTCTCCTGCCCCACTCCGTTTTCGTTAAATGGGTCAAAGGCACCTCCAGCCGTAAAATCAAAAGTGGGTTTCTCCACGGGAGTAACTCCTGCTCCTTCAAGACCTGCAATCAGAAAATCGACATGGGCCTGCTCGTGCTTGGAAATCTGCATATACACCGTTTCGGGCCTACCGCTTGGCAATACGCCAGATTGTAATGCCAAGTCGTAGAACTCGTCCTCCAAATACTCCAAGGTCAGGGCCAATTGCAATGCACCTACCGGGTCGGTTCCGGAATCTTGGGCAAAGGTCTTGTTGGGCATGGTGGCCAACCCAAAGGGAATGGCCCCGAGTACCGCTTTTTTGCCAAGGGAGCCCAAGGTGCCGAACATGGCACGACGCGAAGGTTTTCCCTCCAAAAGTGCTTCGTTTGTAAATCCGTCCAAAAATTTTATAATATCCATTTTGTATCTCTTTTTTAAGGTTTAAGGTAAATTGTTTGCTGTGAAAGGAGTGGTGATAAAGCCAGTATCCCCGACAGCAGCAAGAATAGCAGAGGGGTCCAAGGCAGCTGCCAAACCGTTGTCGGTGGTTACATAATCGTCTCCCGCAAAATCAGCCGAACCTGGATTGAGGAGTGTTCGGATTGCGGAGGCATGCCTTGCCTCAACCGAAACAATCTTACCCGCCAACAGCAAATAACCGGGGTCGCTGATCAAGCGGCCGGCACCATTGTAGGCGGCCACTCCCGTATCTTCCAATACGCTTGCGGTGGTCAGCACCTGTTCGCGATTACCAAAATCGAGGTCACCGTAGTCAAATTCCAGTGTGGGAAGGACCAAGTCCGTGTTTCCATCCACGGCAGCCGTAATGGCGGTTTTGAAAAAGTCCCTATGGTTTACCTCATGATAGTAGAGGTCGGTCAATACTTGGCGCTCCTCATCGGTGATGTTACCATAAAAGGAGTTTACCACTTTGGTGTAGAAATCAGCCTCCAATTGCTCTAAGGCGTAGGCATAGTTGAGAACGCCCAAGTCGCCTTGACCAAGGTCGAAGATATCGGGATTTGGGTTGGGGTCCGGGTCGGGCATCATTGCCATTCCGTTGTCATCGTTGCTACAAGCCACCAATAGGCTGGCCCCTACAACTCCCATACCGCCCAATTTGATGAACTGTCGGCGGTTAGTGGCCTTTTTTACAGGTTTCACTTTGACTATACTTTTTTCCATAAGGCTAATTGTTTAAATGATTAATACAACCTTACTTACGAGGTATATGCAAAGCGGTTTGGTTAAAAGTGTTAAAATTATGTGAAGAAAAATAGGCGGGTCACTTATTGAAAAGATGATATTGTTGGGCAAAAAAAAGGAAAGGCTGTCTAAAAAGCGGTTTACGTGTCAGTTCGAGCGCAGTCGAGAACTTAAGGCATACTGATAAAATAGCTTTAGCCTACCTGTCTGCCGCAGCTAGGCACTCAACTTTACAAAGTTTAAATATTACCGCTTCTAAGAAGCTCGCTTCAAATACATTTTCGTTAGTGTTCCTCTGGCAAGTGGATGGTAACCATCAGTCATTTTCGGGCATGGGGCGGTCCTCGTAGAAGTCCTTGAACGTCTTTTCTGTGGTGTAATCGTCCCTCAGCACCTTGTAGACGGTAATAATGAGCGCTACTTGCCCCAAAACAGTGAGGTAAAACACCCAGTTAAAAGCCAAGTCCATTGCAGCGAATAGTGTCACCGTTACCAAAACAAGGGTTGTCAAACCCAGCCAGTCCATCGCAGAAATCTTCATCCTTTAGGTTTTTTATTGTTTTGTTTAATTTTAACCTAAGATAGTTAAACATTTTGTATCTTTCGCAAAATTGCTGTTAAAAAAAAGACTGTTAATCCTTAAATCTAGAGGCCTCATGTTCGGATTGTTCAAGAAGAAAACTGAAAAAGAAAAACTACAAGAAAAATACGCCAAGTTGTTGAAAGAAGCCCATGCGCTATCCACCACCAACCGAAAGCTCAGCGATGAAAAAGTCTTTGAGGCGGAAGAAATCATGAAAAAAATAGAACAGTTGGATTAAGGTCCACTCTCCCCCATTCCCTCCCCAGTTGTTACTTATCGGATACACGGACACAATAGCGTCCTAATTCTGATGAACCACTACCTGTACATAACTTATATCCCTTGAGGTTAAATCCTGCTTCCAACCTTTGGTTGGAAATGCTTGGCCTGTCAGTTAAAAATGATGCGGCGTATTGGTTTTATGCCTATTTTGGGGATATAGAAGTGTATTTTACGTTTCTGTAAGCAAGTTTAAGCACCCTATGAAAAAACGCATTCTACATTTATTTACATTTTTTCTAATGACAATATTTATGTCGGCTCAAGAATGTGAATATGTTGAATATTATCGAATTGTGGATTCCGCCAAAAAAGATTATTCAAAGCAAGATTTTAAAGAAGCAAACCAAAAATTTAAACTTGCTTTTTCAAAAACTGACTTTCCACTCGGACACGATTTAAGCTACGCCTTGATATCAGCAATTAAGTCAAAAGACGATTATTGGGCAGGATCAATTGCAGAAAGTCTGGCTAAAGGAGGAATTCCTTTGCGATATTTCGGAAAATACCAAAAAGAAAAATGGTATAAAAAATTCAGTTCTGAATTTGAAAATTACTCAACATACTACAAAGACAGTTTAAACCTCGTTTTAAAGGATAAATTGTTATCCTTGCTTGAAAAAGACAGAGAATTCAATAGTAAATACCACGAATGGAGAACACGAGAAACTGAACTGACTTTACAAGAGCTAATCAATGGAGCGAATGAAATACTTGAAGAATTTAAAACTCTGACCGAAAATTATGGATTCCCAAACGAGCGAATTATGGGTTACAATTATGTTCGGAGAAAAAATGCAATTGAACCTTTTCCAATTGAGGCCCTAATAGTACATATTTATCAAAGAGGAGTTCTAATATTTGAGAATGAAATTCCAAAAATTGTTTGTGAAGGTGGGTTACACCCTCAATGGATTGAAACATTGAAAAAAATACGTGGATTTGGAGATAGCACTGGAATAGAACAGGAAATGAAAGCGAGATATGCGAAATATAGAAGAATTTAATAAAATACGTTTCCTAACAGCGTGTAAGCACAATAACATCTGAATTTTCTAATCGGAATTTCAAGCCTTTTTATTAAAATAGTTGCGTCAGCGTAAAGTACTCACGCACTTTTTCGTTACTGTCGCATAAACAAAACCGTTAATGCCACAACACAAAACAGAAGTATGGATAACGAAAGTAAACTTTTCATTATCAAATCAATTCATACTTTAATTTGGGTATTTTTTGTTTCAATAATTATTTACATCCTGTATTCCGGGCTAACGGACAACCTAACATTGTATACCTGGATGGGTATCGGATTGATTATTGGGGAAGGGTTAATTCTCTTACTGTTCAAAATGTCCTGCCCCCTCACCGTCATCGCGCGAAACTACTCGCAA
Source organism: Flagellimonas marinaquae (assembly GCF_003992675.1). GTDB lineage: Bacteria > Bacteroidota > Bacteroidia > Flavobacteriales > Flavobacteriaceae > Flagellimonas > Flagellimonas marinaquae. Next base: position 589,202 of record NZ_RZMZ01000015.1, on the reverse strand, counting down.
TCCCAAAAAGACAACTTTGACATTTTCTTACCCAACTGGCTGGCAAAGCATAACAAACTTATCTTCACATCCATTTTTGTGATAGCACTGATCATGGTGATATATCGGTCGTTAACTTGAGTTCCCAATGAAAGTTCATGAATAGCAGGAATGTCCCGTGCTCCAAAGGAGCATTCTTTAAAATCACTACCTTTAAATTAAAATACTGGTAACCGAAATGTTCTTCGAACCGTAAAACACAAATCATCTGCATTCACTTTTGCCCACCATAAAACAGATACGCATGAAACACATCAAACCCTTTTTTTACCTACTGCTATTCCTGTCAAATGTCCTAGTCGCGCAAGGTCTAAAGCAAGAAAAGATGGAACAGCTCCAATTTTTGGTCGGGGAATGGGTGGGCACTTCAAAAATCTATGAAAACGGAGTTTTGACCAAGGAAGGGGCAGCCTACGAGCATATTTCCTATGACTTGGAAAAGCATATTCTGGTCATTGAGCTGAACACTGAGTTTCTACAACTCCATACGATTGTCCTGTACGACGAAAAAGACCAAAAATATTACTATCACCGATTTTCCAAAGATGGGGCGGCCATTTATCCCGCAGAATTTAAGGAGGGTCAGCTCATTGTATGGAAGAACGATACCACCCGATTTTTCTTCGGCAGCACTCCCAACGGTGGCTTTCGGGAATATGGCGAACAACTGGTCAACGGAAAATGGATAAAAACATTCGAAGACACCTTTATCAATACGCAATGAAAAGCCAAATCCAAAAATCCAAAGGTAGCGGCGCAAGGCCCGCGATGAAACTAGAGCATATGAAACAACTCATTTTATGGTCATTTGTCGGACTCCTTCTATTGAGCTGTAATGGCAACAAAACCATTTCCGAAGAAGAAAAGTCCCAGGTTGTGGACGCATTGAACGAAATCATGGAACTCGACCAGAAATATGCTGGGATTGCATCCAATGAGCTTCGGGAAAAACACGGCAATCAGAAGGCTTGGGAAATTTTTAAAAAGCAACGGGACAGTATCGGACTGCTCAATAAAAATAGAATAAAGGAATTGTACAGTAAATACGGGTACTTGGGGGAGCAAAAAGTTGGGGAAGACGCCGCTACCGATTTTTGGGTGGTAATCCAACATGCAGATAATGACATCCCATTTCAACAGGAAATGTTGAAAGCCATGGAAACGGAAATCGCAAAGGGTAGCAAGGATAAATACCACTATGCGATGTTGGAAGATAGAATCAATGTCAACCTCAACAAACCGCAACGTTTTGGAAGTCAGTTTACCTACAACGATTTGGGGCAGGCCATTCCAAAAAACGGACTGGTGGATTCCACTGCCGTCGACAGTTTGCGCAAAGCGCACTCCATGCCCGATTTTATCGAATACTATAACCAAATGACCGAAATGCACTTCGAAATGAACAAACAATTATTTTTGGACAAGGGCATTACAGAGCCTCAGCTGTATGGAAACTAAAAAAGAACTGCGCAACCGCTGCTGGATAGATATTGATGGAAAAAAGTTTTTTGGTCCGGGACGGGCGCAATTGTTGGTGATGATCGATAAAAACGGTTCACTGTCCAAAGCGGCCAAGGAAATGGGCATGTCCTACCGCAAAGCCTGGTCCATGGTGGAAGATATGAACCAAAGAGGCCAACAACCCTACGTGGAACTGCACAAGGGCGGTACGCAAGGCGGCGGTGCCGAATTGACGGAAAGGGGGAAAAAAGTACTTGCTGCCTTTCAAAACATGAGCGACAAGATTCAAGCAACCTTGGAACAACACACTGAAGAAATGTTGGGGCTGATTTAGATCTTGATACCGAATCCGTGAAGTAGAATCAACCGAAAACCCACATACAGTACCAAAATAGCCGTTAGCACGCCTAAAAACTTCAGATTGAACCGTTTATTGGACAAATAAGAACCGATACTTCCACCAATCACAACGGCAACAATCAATTGTAGCAGCAAATCGTTGTTCAGTTGGAAGGTTCCCGCCATATTCAGGCCAATCAAACCAGCAATGGAGTTCACTAAGATGAACACGGATGCCAGCGAAGCGACCACTCTAGGGTTTTCCCATTTGAGCAGGTTGAGCACTGGCGATAAAAAAATACCGCCACCTATACCAGATATTCCGGAAAGTAAGCCAATGCCACCACCAAGCGCCAACTTCTTTGGATTAGAAAACTTCCTTGAATCCAGTTTTTTCTTTGCAAAGCGAAGTAACATGAAGAATCCGGCCATCACCAAGGCTGCGCCCAAAATCAAGAAGAACGTAGTTTGGGACAAACGTATTTGAGCACCGAGATAAGCAAAAGGAATGCTCATGGCCAAAAAGGGCCAGAACAACTTGAGATCAAAAACCCGATTACGAATAAAAACCAGGGTCCCGATGGCGACCACACAGATGTTTAAAATGAGGGCAATAGAGCGGATTTCATAAAAATCGGTGAGAAAAAGGCTTAAAATAGCCAAATAACTCGACCCACCTCCAAATCCTACGGAGCTATAAAAGAGCGCAATCAGAAAAAAAACGATGGGTAAGTATTCAACGCTCATCGATTAGGAAATTAGCTTACACTTCATCAAATCACCCTTTTTCAACACTTCGCCATCTTCCACAAAAGCAAGTGCATTGCCTTGGGCCATGGATTGAATCATGGAAGAGCCTTGACCATCCAAAACCTCAACCTTACCGTCAAGCACCTGTGCTTTAAGAAAAGAAGGACGTCCAAAACGATTTTCAAAAGCATGCTTTATCGGGAACTGATAGGTCGGTAAACCGGTTTTGGAGTACCCTGATAATTTTTGAAGCAGCGGAAGCACGTACACATAAAAACAGGTCAATGACGAAGCTGGATTCCCAGGAAGTGCAAATACAAACTGATTTTGCTTTCGCCCAAAATAAAGAGGTTTCCCAGGCTTCTGAAACACCTTGTAAAACAACTCGTTGACTCCATTTTCTTCGAGGGATTGTTTTACAAAATCATAATCGCCCACGGATATTCCTCCAGAGACAATCAGCACATCGCAAGACTCCAACGCCGTTTTAATCCCAGCCTTTGTGGCCTCAAAATCATCTTGAAGCTGTATTTTTTGATGGTGCTGAAACCCAAATTGCTGCAGTGCTCCCGCAATTGCATAGCTATTGGATTCGTAAATCTGTCCCTCGGTTTTGGGGTTGCCCGGTTTTACCAATTCGTTTCCCGTTGTGATGATATTCACCCGTGGTTTGGAAAAAACATCCAGCTCGGACCATCCCAAACTGCCCATCAAGGCCAAGGAGGGTGGACTTAGCACATGGCCTTTTTCAAATACGGCCTGTCCCTCTTTCAATTGACCACCTTTTTTACGGATGTTTTGTCCTGCTTTGGGCATCTCATCAAGAAACAACGTGCGCTCTTTCACCGAAGTTTTCTCCTGCATCATGACCGCCGTAGTGTTTTGGGGCACCTTGGCGCCCGTAAAAATGCGAACGGCCTCGCCATCTTTTAAAGAAATATCCTTGGAATCGCCAGCAGCCACTTCTCCTACCAGTTGATACTCTTGATAAAGCCCGCAAAGTGCATATCCATCCATCGCGGAATTGTCAAACTCGGGTACATCAAAAGGGGATGCCGTATTTGTGGCAAGGGCATAGCCAAGTGATTCTTCGAGTGGCTTTGTTTCCCTTTGTAAAGTGATCTTTTGGTCTTCAATAATGCGAAGTGCTTCTTCAATCGTAACCATTAGCCTCCTATTGAAATCATGGAACGGTTTTGCTCATAATGGTCGGCATCCATTTTCACATCCATGCCATCCCTGGAATGTTTTTTGGATTTAATGGCTTCCAAAATGATGTTTTCAATGGGCTCTCCATTTCGAAAAGGGGTCAGCAAGTCGGTTTCGGAGGTGGCAAAGAGGCAATTTTTCATTTTCCCATCTGCCGTCAAACGAATACGGTTGCACTCATCGCAAAACGGATTGGTAATCGTGCTCACAATACCAAAACTGCCTTTGTGGCCTTTTACCCTAAAGTTGGTGGAAGTACTGTGTTTTGGATTATCGAGGGTTTCTATTTCACCGAACTTGCCGCCAACGGTCTTTAAGATTTCTTCCTTGGACACGCCCTTGCTCCAATCCCATTTGTTGCCCTTAAAAGGCATAAACTCGATGAACTTGGGCGTAATTTTTTTATCCTTGGTTAAAGCGATAAAATCATTGATTTCATTGTCGTTCACCCCTTTGATCAGAACAATATTGATTTTGAGGTCCATATCCATGTCCAACGCCATATTTAGGTTCCGCATGATGCGTTCGTAATAATCCCGCTTGGTGATGAAAACGGATTTGGCCTTGTCCAGGGTATCCAAACTAAAGTTGATTTTACGCAGCCCAATTTTCTGGAAGAGCTCCAAGTATTTGTCAAGCACGATGCCGTTGGTGGTCAATTTTAAGGTAACGCCCAGTTTGGCCAGCTCTTCGACCAAATAGCCAAAATTCTTCCGAACCAAAGGTTCGCCGCCCGTTAAACGCACCGTATCCACCCCCAAATCCCGGAATGTACGAGTCATTTCGATGATTTCCTCCAGCGTCATAATGCTAGGTTTTTCCATCAGCTCGATCCCTTCTTCCGGCATACAGTAAAAGCATCGCAGGTTGCATCTATCCGTCAACGAAATGCGCAGATAGGTATGTGGCCTACCAAAATTGTCGATTATTTGTGGTTTTTTGTCAATCATGTCTTTTTCCTTCTATCACTTTAAATGCGTGCAGCACATGGGGGAAAATCGCATCCATCGATTCTGCTGCACCTTTGGTGGAACCCGGCAGTGCCAGAATGAGTTTACCGTCCCTGATGCCCGCGATGGAACGCGAGAACATCGCATACGGCATACGGTTTTGCCCGTAGCTACGCATTTGTTCTTCTACTCCTTTTAGTTTGATGTCCAACATAGGTTCCAAGGTCTGTGGGGTGACATCTCGGGGTCCCACGCCCGTTCCTCCCGTGAAAATCAATAAGTCCGCAGTAGTATGTTCCACTTTTTTGATGATTTCCTCAGCTTCATCGGGAATAATGCTTTTTTGAGCTGTTACTCCCAAAGCCTTCAATTTCTCGATGATAGCCTCCCCTGCCCTGTCTTCTCCTTTTCCTTTGGAAATGGTGTCGGAACAAACGACTACATCGGCAGTCAGTCCTTCTGAGTTGATTTTGAAAGAGGATTTTCCTCCTTTTTTCGATTTGAGACGAATGGTGCTGATTTCAACATTCTTATCAATCGGTTTGAGCATATCGTACATGGTGAGGGCCACAACGCTGGCACCGTGCATTGCCTCCACCTCTACCCCTGTTTTGTAAATCGTCTTTACCGTCATCGAAATGATGATGTCCAAACCATCGATTTTATAATCAATTCCAGTGAATTCAATGGGCAACGGATGGCAATCTGGCAACAGGTCCGGCGTTTTTTTGACGCCCAACAACCCGGCGGCCTTCGCCATTTCAAACACATTCCCTTTGGGAACGTCGTTATTTTGTATGGCATCAATCGTAGCCTGACTGCTCGTTTTTACGATAGCTTCTGCGGTGGCTTCCCGCAAAGTAGTTTGTTTATGAGTAATGTCTACCATTTACTTGTTTACTTTCCATTGATGGGTTTCGTCCTCAAAAATCTCTTTACCGAATACGGGTACTTTCGCCTTGATTTCTTCCACAAAAAAGTTTGTCGCCTCAATAGTAATTTTTCGATGTGCCGACGATGTGAACACAAACAAACACAATTCCCCAACCTTCACCTTACCCAAACTATGGTAAATATGGGCACAGGTAATGTCAAACTTGGAAAAAGCCGCCTCGCGTATGTCGTGGAACACTTTTTCCGCCATTTCCTCATAGGCCGTATAATCGATAGCGGTTACGGTTTTACCGTCCACTTCGTCGGCCCTCACCTGTCCCAGAAAAATACTGTGGGCTCCAATGCTGGTCTTGCTTTGGTGATTGGCCACCGAATGGGCTATTTTTTCGGGTGGAATCGCTCCTTGTACAAATACTTTTTTTGGTTTCTTCTTATGCATCAATTATGGTTTCTATGCCGCCTTCCACATTTTTCAAGTTGTGAAAGCCAAATTCATTTTTGAGTATCTCTATGGCGTTCTTGCTTCGCTTTCCTGACTGGCAGAATACAAAAACTTCCTGATTGTTCGGTATTTCCCTATATCGCAATGTTAAATCGCTCAAAGGAATGTTCAATACTTTTTTCCCTTTTGGTTTGGGCTGCTCGAATACTTCCCGCACATCGAGGTACCAGTGTTCTGCATTTTTCAAATCGCAATCAATATAAACGGGCGCTATTCCGTTCTCGCGAATTTTTTCCACTTCATCGGGACGCTTGTTTATTTTGATGATCTGCTCGCTGCCACGCATCATATTTATCAACTTCAGCTTGCCTGACAATACTTCTCCCGTGCCTAAGATTATTTTAAGGACTTCAGCAGCCTGAAGGGTTCCCAGAATACCCGGTAATACTCCCAACACACCAGTAGCCTCACAACTGATGTTCTCTCGCGTGCTTTTCGGAAACACACAGCGATAGGTGGGTCCATTTTGGTAATTGAAGACCGATAATTGTCCTTCATTCTTATAAATGGATGCAAAAACCCAAGGTTTATTGGCCAAAATACAAGCATCATTGATAAGGTACTTGGTTTCAAAGTTGTCTGTCCCGTCCAACACCACATCGTATTGTTGGATGATTTTCTTGGCGTTTTCCATCGTCAACGGCTCTTCATACACCTTAAACTGTACTTCGCTATTTTGTTTTTCCAAACGTTTCTTGGCAACCATTGCTTTGGGTTTCCCAATATCCAACTCTTGAAAAAGGATTTGCCTATGCAGGTTGGACTTATCGACCCTATCGTGATCCATCAAACCAATGGTACCCACTCCTGCACCAACCAGATACATCGCGGCAGGACAGCCCAATCCTCCAACACCAACAATCAACACTTTGGCATTGCGAAGTTTTTCCTGGCCCTCTGGCCCAACTTCCTTGAGTTTTATTTGTCTGTCGTATCTACTCATCCTCCCGCGAACGGTGGCAACAAGGCCACTTCGTCCCCATCTTTTAGGGTTGTTTTATCATCCAAATTTTGATTTACCGCAATTTGAATCGATTCCTTATCCGTAATGGAAAGACCGTTCAGACACTTCGCTTTTAACTCCGAAGCGGTAAGCGTTCCATCGAATTCCATCACTTCTTCTGACTTTTCGGCGGCTTCGGCCACCAAACCAAAGTATTTTACGGTCACTTTCATAGTTCCATTGTCTTTAATTGCCTAAGGTCTTCTTCGGTATCTACATCGAACCCTCCTTTTTGGAATGCCTCGGTACAGTAGTCGAAATCCTTTGAATGAATCAACTTTTTGGCTCCTTCGTCACCATCCAATTGCAACAACAGCGGAAATGCGGCTTTTCCAAAAATAGCTGGAACGCCAATATGATCCCCATATTTAGAGTAGGTAGCATTTGGCTTTTTCGTTAATTGGGTGTGCACCAGTTTGATTAAATTGACTCGCTCCAAAAAAGGTTGGTCCGATACCAGAAACAGTGCATGGTCCAATGCTTCCTCCGCCATCGCAGCCTTGAGGCCCAATTTGATACTGGATGCCATTCCCTGCTCCCAGTCACCATTTATAACCACTTTGAATCCACTTGTATCGATTTTTCCCTGAATCTCTTCGTGACGAGAACCCAATACCAAAACCCTGTGCTGAAAACCGAGCATACCAACTTGGCCCAAGGTGTGTTCCAAAAGTGTTTTTCCTTTGAATTCCACCAACTGTTTTGGATGGCCCAAACGAGTTGACCCACCTGCTGCCAATACCACTACCGCTATGTTCGCTTCTGTGCTCAAAGGGTTATTTTTTGAAATTGATTTGTTTTGGTATCGTGAATCGGCTCGTTTTTCTGCTTTAAAGGTCGGGGCTCTTTGTGGTTCAATACACTCTGGATTTCCGCCAAAATGGACAATCCAATTTCGGCTGGCGTCTCTGCTCCTATTTCCAAGCCCACAGGTGCATGAATTTTTTTCAAATCTTCTTTGGACACTTCAATGCCTCCGTCCGCCAACTCATTGAGCATGCGTTCGTATTTTTTCAACGGTCCCAAAATCCCGATGTAGGGTATTGCCCTATTTCCCAATAGCAACTTGAGTACCGATAGGTCGTAATTGTAATTGTGGCTCATCAACACAAAGCAGGTGCGTTCGTCCATCTGGATGTTTTGCAGTGTTTCTTCGGGTTTGGCCAGAATTACTTGGCAACTTCCCACAAAGCGTTCTTTTTTGGCATGGGTGGGGCGCCCGTCCATTACGGTTACCCTCCAGCCCAGTATATCGGCTTGTTGGGCCAAAATGCGCGCATCGTTCCCTGCTCCCACCAAAATCAATTTTACCGGGGGCTGATGTTGTTGGATAAACACAAAATGTGTGTTTTCATCTGCTTCAATCTTTCCAAAACATGAGCTGCCTCCTTTGATGACTTCCTTACTTTTTGCCAGCAGGACTTTATGGAGATTCCCTTGGATTTGTTTTCCCAAAACCGCTTGGTTTTCGTTGGCAATCAAACAAGTCCCCAATTGGTTTTGGGTTTTGTTCAAATCAAAAACCACCGAAATTGCCAAGGAAACTTCTTGTTCCGCAGCGGCCTGTAACAACGCACAGGGATTATGCCTATTGGTATAATCGATAGGCTCAAACAGTACTTGAATAATGCCGTTGCACCCCAACTGGGCACCAATGATGGCATCATCTTCATCGCTGGTATCGTAAGTGACCAGTTTATTTTCTTGTCTGTCCAATGCATAAAGAGCCTTTCGGAGCGCATCTCCCTCGAGGCAACCTCCGCTGATGGCCCCTGTGATATTCCCATATTCATCCACCAACATTCGGGCTCCTGCCCTGCGATAGGAAGAACCTTCAACATGCACTACGGTAGCCAAAATACAACGGATTTCCTGTACTCTGAGCTCTTGATACTTTGCTATGATCACATCCAACTCCCTCATACGTTTATGGTTTTAAGTTGGTTAACCGCTTTTTTTATTTCAAAAACTGCTTTTTCAATATCATCCGAAGAAGTGTTTCTACCTGTGCTGATCCGTAAACTGGCCAAAGCTGTAGCATCATCAACACCCATCGCTTTTAATACATGGGACGGATTCACTTGGTTGGAGGTACAAGCAGAACCTCTAGACACGGCCAAGCTGTTCAAATACCGGAGTAGTTTGGTGCCATCCACTCCCTTGAAGGATACATTTGTGGTGTTGGGCAAACGGTTTTCATACTGGCAATTGATGCTTGTCCCTTCGATAGTGGAGAGCCCTTCTTCGAGTTGATGCTGAAGACCTTTGTAATGTTGATGATTTGCTTCCATACAGTCTTGGGCAATGCTACAGGCCTCCCCAAAACCCACAATACCGGGAACATTCAACGTTCCCGGACGGATGCCCTTCTCATGGTTTCCTCCGAAAACATATTTGTCGATGGAGATCACATTATTCTTATTGAGATAAAGTGCGCCAACGCCTTTGGGTCCATAGAGTTTATGGGAGGAAAAAATAGCCATATCGATTCCCAAATCCTGTAGGTCAACAGATAATTTACCAACAGCCTGTGTAATATCAGACATTACGGGCACTCCTTTGGAGTGTGTGAACTCCACTATACTTTTTACGGGATGTATCAGGCCGGTTTCATTGTTGGCGAGCATGAGGCAAACCAAAATCGTTGATGCCTGGATACTATCTTCCAACGTTTCAAGGTCAATATTTCCTTGACTGTCCACATTCAGATAAGTCACCTCAAATCCATCGGCCTCCAAGGCTTTCAGGGTATCCAATACCGCTTTGTGTTCCGTTTTGCAGGAAATGATATGGTTTCCCTTACTTCGATTCCTTTTACAGAATCCGAACAGGGCCAAATTGGCCGCTTCGGTGGCGCCGGAGGTGAACGTAAGTTCTGTGGTCCGACAATTTACAAGCCTTCCTACTTGTCCGCGAGCAGTTTCAACGGCATCATCGGCCTGCCAACCAAAGGAATGGTCACTGCTGGCGTTTCCAAAGTGCACTGTAAAATAAGGCAGCATTACCCTTACCACTTTGGAATCAGTGGGTGTGGTGGCATTATAATCCAGATATATTTTTTCCTTTGGTTTCAAAACATTTACGTTATGTACAGGCATGCATATCGCAATTTAAGAAGAATAACATCGATTCCCTCAAATTTTTCAAACCATTCCACAATAAAAACAATGAAATCTTTGTCATGTATGAAGTTAATCGTAATATTGCAATGAATAAATGTGTTATGGGACTCAGCAAAACAGAGATTTTCACGGACAAACAAAACCAAATTGCGCAATATGCCAAGGTTTTTGGTCATCCGGCCCGGGTAGCCATTCTTCAGTATTTGTATAAGTTGAACGCCTGTGTTTGTGGTGATTTGGTCGATGAAATCGGTTTGGCACAGCCCACAATTTCCCAACATTTAAAAGAATTAAAGCAATTGGGGCTGATCAAAGGCAACGTGGAGGGAACCAGTGTGTGTTATTGCATCGATGCTGACAATTGGAAAAGAATGAAAGAGGTGATGTCGGAATTTCTGAACCAAGATCTTAACCAAAACGATTGTTGCTAAAAAAATTTGAACAGATTAATCGCAATATTACAATAAATAAAGTCATGAAGTTAGAGGAAGTAAAATCAGCATTGGTCCAATTGGACACCATTGCCTTTCAATTGCCCAACGGGACATTGGTCCCCAACCATTTTCATGTGACCGAAGTAGGCAAAGTCACCAAGCATTTTATTGATTGTGGAGGCACTGTCCGCCATGAGGAAGTGGTCAATTTTCAACTTTGGAACGCGAATGATTACGATCACAGGTTGCACCCCGAAAAATTGGTCAACATCATAGAATTGTCCCAAAAAACGCTGGACATAGGCAATTTGGAGGTAGAAGTGGAATATCAAGGACAGACCATTGAGAAGTTTAGCTTGGATTTTGACGGAACCCACTTTTTGCTGACCACCAAGCAAACGGATTGCCTGGCCAAGGACCAATGTGGCATACCTACTGAAAAACCCAGAGTAAAACTTTCCGAGCTTCAACAAACGGGCTGCGCTCCCGGTAGCGGATGCTGCTAACTTCAATCCTTCAACATGGTACTTAACAAAGCATTGCACAATTTTGTTTCTGGCTTAACAACGGATTCCATTTCACAGGAAAGAAAGGAAGCACTCGACCAACTCACCGCATATATTCAGGAAAAGGTGGACAAACAAGCCCCGATTCGACTCAATTTTATCTGCACCCATAACTCCAGACGGAGCCATATGTCCCAAGTTTGGGCCCAGACTATTGGAAATTATTTTAAGGTTCCGAACCTGAGCTGTTATTCGGGAGGAACCGAGGCCACCGCCCTATTTCCGATGGTCGCCAAAACCTTGGAGGATACCGGTTTTAATATTCAGCCGCTTTCGGAAGGAAAAAACCCGGTCTACGCCATCAAGTTTTCGGAAAATGAGCAATCCATTATCTGCTTTTCCAAAAAAATGGATGATGATTTCAATCCGAAGTCAGACTTTGCAGCTATTATGACCTGTTCGCAGGCGGATGAAGGCTGTCCTTTTGTACCAGGGGCCGAAAAACGGATTCCAATCACTTATGATGACCCGAAAGCGTTTGACAACAGCCCGCAACAGGCTGAAAAATATAGTGAGCGTAGCAAACAGATTGCCACCGAATTGTTTTACGTCTTTTCCCAAATTCAGAACTAATGTCCGCAAAGAAATTAAGCTTTTTAGATAAAAACCTGACCCTCTGGATTTTTGCAGCAATGATCATTGGGGTCGGAATAGGTTACTTTGTTCCCAATTTTCCAAGTTTCGTCAATTCTTTCAGCAGCGGAAGTACAAATATCCCCATCGCAATAGGATTAATTTTGATGATGTACCCACCGTTGGCAAAGGTGAAGTATTCCTTATTGCCCAAAGTGTTCAAAAACACTAAAATTTTATCCATATCCCTTGTATTGAACTGGATTATAGGCCCTGTTTTAATGTTTGCGCTTGCCCTCATTTTTCTGAAGGACTACCCAGAATATATGGTTGGCGTTATTTTGATAGGGTTGGCAATATGCATTGCAATGGTCTTGGTTTGGAACGATTTGGCAGAGGGTAGCAGCGAATATGGTGCTGGGCTTGTGGCCTTGAATAGTATTTTTCAGGTTTTTGCATACAGCTTTTATGCCTGGATATTCATCACCGTACTCCCACCTTATTTTGGTTTTGAAGGGGCCATAGTTGATATTTCCATTGGTACCATTGCCGAAAGCGTAGCCATTTATTTGGGTATTCCTTTTTTAATGGGCATTTTGAGCCGTCAAATCTTGGTGAAATTAAAAGGCGAAGAATGGTATACCGAAAAATTTATTCCCGCTATTTCTCCCATAACCTTGATAGCGCTGCTCTTCACCATTGTTGTGATGTTTTCATTGAAAGGAGAATTGATTATTGAGATACCCATGGATGTGGTAATCATAGCGGTTCCTTTGCTGATATACTTTGTTTTGATGTTCATTATCGGTTTTTTCACGACAAAGGCCATGGGTGCCGAATACGATAAAACAGCTTCGGTTGCATTCACTGCTGCTGGTAATAATTTCGAATTGGCCATTGCTGTGGCCATTGCCGTATTTGGTTTAAACTCCGGACAAGCCTTCACTGGTGTTATTGGGCCCTTGGTGGAAGTTCCCGCACTCATATTACTTGTAAAAGTGTCTTTTTGGTTCCGAAAAAGATTTTTTAAAATCTCGGAAGCTCAGGCTTAGAAAGAACTTTTTGAAAATTATGGGAGTTTAGTAACTTCAAACCCATAAAAACTTAAACAAACTAAACACATCATGGGTAAAGGAGTTACTATTCTTGGACTTTTGATTTTGCTGGTATCGTGCAACTCAAAAAATGACGAGGCTGAACTGGGATTGGTCTACAATGTTTTGAGAGACCCAGACATCGACAACTACGAAGTGTACGCGATGAATCTGGATGGTTCCAACAAAACAAACATCACCGATTTCCCCAATGTGGAATGGACCTACTATTCCTTTGAAGATGATTTGTATTTCATTTCAGATAGAGACGCCTGCAAACGTTGCTATTATTTGTACAAGAGCAATTTTAAGGGCGAAAACGTCCAAAAAGTATCGGAACTGGAGTTGGCCGACAGTTGGATGAGCAGCAGAAACGATGGTACGGAACTCATCGTGAAGCCCAAACTCATCATGAAAAACACCTTTTACATTCTAGAAAAAAATGGGAACATTATAAATCGGCTGGATACTGGATTGGGCTTTGCCGCGGACCCTTTGTTTGTAAACGATGGTGAGCAGGTAGTTTTTAGGGGTGGTAAAACGGTGAGCAAGAACATCGATGGTTTTAACGAAGAACTATACATTATCGACACCGACGGCAACAACTTAAAACAATTGACCCACTACCCGGAAAAAGACTCCACGGCAGGAAAATATGGGTATCGGGCCGGTGCACCAAAGCTGCACCCTACGGAAAACTTTGTTACCTACCAAAGTATGCAGAACGGTAAGTACAGTTTGTACGCCGTAAGCTTGGACGGTAGCAAAACCTGGAAACTGACCGACAACCCCCAAAATGAAGGGTGGCATGATTGGAGTCCGGATGGGAAATGGTTGGCCATTGAGCTTTTTGATGATAAACAATCCCAATTCCATATTGGGTTGATGAACTGGGAAACCAAAGAGTTAAAGATTTTGACCGATGATACCTTTACCTATCAACAGGCTCCGAATTTTATTTGGAAATCTGGGGAATAAGGCGGAATACTTTTCGCACAATTTTATATAAGCTCAGCCAAGTCATGAAAAAAAGAAAATTAAATGCTGTCATTTTTATGACTATAGCTCTGGTGTTTGCAATTATTTTTTACTCAAATAGTGTCTTTCCTCAAAATCTAGGCGCCTATTTTAAGCCCAAATATTACGGTCAATTTGGCCCTATTGCCATATGTATTGAGTTATTTATAGCAGGTTTTTATCTCTAAAAAGGCGATAAAAAAAGCAATTTCGCTCTTGCCCTTTTCGCTTTCACCTCCTTATTGGACCCAATATTCAATTTGGCAGGACTTTTTGGTTCCAACGCTCCTATTTATGCAACCATTGTTTTTATAGTTTGTTCTATTTGGTCGTTGTATCTGGCATTTTCCAATACTTTCAATCTTGGACGAATTTCCTTATTGGAGGTCATCGGAAGTTTTGCCTTGGGAGTAATCATTGAGCTTTCCTTTAATTATTTTTATCAATTTTTGTAGATACCTTACTTCTTGCCCAAATACTTCCCAACAAAATCAACCAAGTCCTGACCATGCAAGTTTTTGGCCAACACCTTACCTTCTTTATCCATTAAAAAGTTGGCTGGAATTGTACGTAGCCTTAGCGTATCCATTACCGGGTTTTGATCTCCCTCCAAGTGTGATGCATGAAGCCATCGATGGGCACCGTCTCGTTCTATGGCATTCTGCCAAGCAGTCCTGCTGCTCTCCAGCCCATATGCGACAATCTGGAAGCCTTCATCATGATATTGTTCCCATAGCGGAACAAGTATATTCCTATTCTCCACCCGACATGGGGCACACCAAGACGCCCAAATATCCAATAGCACCAGCTCTTTCCCCTTTCCCAGTTCCAAAATGGAAAGGGTTTCCCCTGTTTGCAAAGGCAAAAGCAAATCCGGCAGGGTATCACCCAAGAGAACGGGCAGCTTTTTTTTATCAGCTATCGTTTTCAATTCGCTGACCCAAGGATGGTTAGGATATACTTCGTTCCATTTTTTGGATTGGGCATGTATCCGTTCGGCGATTCGCTCGTAGTTCCCTTCCGGACTAGCCCATCGAAGGGCCATAAGTGCAGGCACTAGGTGCTCGGTAGCATCAGCGAAATCAATCAACTTTTCCTGATATGCTTTCAAATTTTTCTCCCGCTCTAATAGTCCTTCATCTGTTTCATTTAGGCTATTTTCCGTTCCAAAATGGTATTTAAATGCCTCCATACGCAAATCCCTTAGTTTCAGCATTGTCTCATTCACAGGTGATGGCTCTACAATCGACAAACTCGATTGCATATGTGCTATGTCAGCATCAATTCGCAAAGGGGTGCCGGACTCATACACCAACGGAAAATAATTATCCGTAGCTGGGTTCTCATTGATCAATCGGCTGGCATACCGCTCCCCCTTCCGCTGCACTACGAGCAGTAGTAAGGTGGCATCCTCCATTGCTAAGGATTCCGAAAACGCGAAACTACCATCTTCGGCCACTGCGGCAGAGTCCAGCACTTGTCCCACAAAACTTTGGGCGGCATCACTGAACTTTTCGGGCTGTACCAAGTAAATTGTGGGATTCCAATCTTTCGGATTGGATATCTTCAGGTTTCCCGATAACCATGCTTCCTTGGAACAAGATTGCATCAACAATAAAAAGATGAGGGCGGGTATCAATACTTTTTTCATGCCGATAAAAATAACTATTTCTCCATTTGTCAGCTGATACATACATCCATCACAAAGTAACAGGTAACACGCAGATGGCAAGTTTATAAGCCATGAGTTATTTGAAGAGTCTAATTACGACCAAGTTAGCATTCAACAAAATCGAATAAACAAATGACAACAAAATCCATTTTGAGCTTGATACTGCGACTTGTCCCCGCCATTATTTTACTGCAGACCCTTTATTTTAAGTTTTCCGCTGCACCGGAATCTGTCTTCATTTTTGAACAATTGGGCTTGGAGCCTTGGGGAAGAATTGGTCTGGGCGTGGCCGAATTGATCATTGCCATTCTTATTATGGTACCAAAAACTACTTGGCTAGGGGCCCTATTGGGTATGGGCATTATGGCAGGGGCCCTATTCTCCCATGTGACGAAGTTGGGAGTTGTTGTTCAAAATGATGGCGGCACTTTATTTATATTGGCCTTGGTCACTTTAATTTTCTGTATGGCACTGGTTTGGATTAACCGAAAGCAAATCCCCATTGGTAAGTTATGGGACAAATGACACTAAAAGTCCGATTAAATGCGATTTAAAGCTTTGGCAACTGTTAAATACCGAAAAAATATTCGTTGAAATGCACTTTTTATCCGTTAAAAGTGAAAACCTATGAAAAATTCATAAGTATTCCGGCGGAATGTTTTTGATCTTTGTGATGTATTAACCCCCAAATCTATACATCATGACACGATCTACAATTTACAGCCTACTTGTTTCAGGAATGTTTCTAGTCAGTCAAAACAGTACAGCGCAATCAGACCAAATTAATGACACTATGGAAGGAAGTGTGTCCACAGTTGATGGTTACGTACCTTCCATGTCCATCACCAAAGATGGAAAAACTGCCTATTTCAGCAAGGGAACCTATGAAAAGCCACTTTACGGTGTATTCTCCAAGAAAGAATTGGTGTACCATATTTACCGTGCAGAAAATATCAATGGCGAATGGACGAACATCACCCAATTGGAGGTTTGTCCCAAACACTACTCTGCCAAGCACCCAACCGTAACCGGGGATGGAACACGCCTGTTCTTTGCCTCCAACATGAAAGGAACCTTTGGCAAATACGATATTTATGTGGCCGATATTGCTGCGGATGGCTCCGTGGGCGTATCCAAAAACCTTGGCCCAAAGGTGAACACCAAAGAGGATGAACTGTACCCCAGCATCTACAATGAAACCTTGCTGTTCTTTGCTTCCGAAGGAAGGGATGGCTTTGGCGGATTGGACCTTTATGCCTCCCAAGTGGTAAAGAACACCTTGACCACATCAGTAAACCTAGGTGCCCACATCAACACCAACAGCGATGAGTATGCCATTCAGTTGAGCCCTGAGAAAAAAATGGGTTTTGTGGTCTCCAATAGAGGTTTCAACAATACTGTATCACAATATACAGTGGCCTACGGACGTTCAAGTAAGCGGGATCAGTACAATGATGTTGCTGATGGAGGTACAGGACTCCAAACTGCTATGAATGGGAATGCCTACGACTATGTGGACACCTCATTCCAGGACGAAGACTAATAATTGATTGCCAACGACTTTATTGAATCGGTCAATAAACCTGATTGTGTCTTATGATGTTGTTTCATAGCCGAAATTCAGAAACACTCATGACGATGATAAGAAAGACAGGGGGAAACTGACAGACTATCATTAGAAAACGGGTTGTATTATTTCAATCTGACCGATTTACTTCAAGAATAGGATGCTGATGGGACGGCATCCTATTTTTTTTATGCAATAATTTGAAAATCAATGTTTTGCATATATACTACACTCCCCTTCATTCATCCATCCGCCCTTGAGAGCTTATTCAAAATATGCATTTGAACGAAAATCACTACAAAAATTCCTTTTGGTAGTTAAAAAATTCTAAATTCACTATTGAAATAATACAATCCCAAATCTATTAAGTCATGAACAGAAATTACAACACACTGAAAAAAGGAGTCCCAAAACCTCTTTTCCATCTACTTTTTTAGCGAGACAAACCTCAACTAAACATTTTTTTAGCGCTTGGTCCTATTTGGGTCATACCCATTTTTGAAGAAAACCAATTTGGCTTTCCGGAGGATGCCCTTTGCTGGCATACTATCCGATTTGCTGAGGTTTATCCCAACTTCAAAAGCGGGAGAATGGACACTATTGTCCAAATCTTAACCTACAATACACATGATGTAACAGTATGAATCCCCCAAATCTTTCTTATCATGAAAACAAATTCATTAAAAATTGCCATCATCGATAACGATGATATGCTTGGCGGCATTTACACCCAGTATTTTCAAGACAATGAGCAGTACGAGCTGCATGGAATCTACCCCTCCGTACACACGCTTTTGTCCAATTTTGGACGGTCCCATCCGGATATTATTATCTGTGAAGCCATGCTCAACGGAATATCAGGAATTGATGGTCTGGAGTACTTTTACCGAAAGAACGAAAATTTAAAAGTGCTGATGATGAGCCAAAAAAACGATTTTAAGCTCATTAAGGAGGCTTTTACTAAAGGGGCCAGTGGCTACCTCATCAAACCTATTACCAAAGACAGGCTCTTTAATGCGCTGGATGCGCTTGGGCAACATGGTGTAGCCTTGGAGCTTGATGTGGCGAAAAAAATCATTGATTCGTTCCAGACCAAATCCTTCGAAATGTTCTCCAAAAAAGAGAACGAAATTGTGGAATTGCTCACACAGGGTTTCACCTATAAAATGATTGCCGACAAGCTCTTTGTAACCCCCAGTGCCGTTAATTTTCACATCCAAAACATTTATGTGAAACTCAATGTGAACTCTAAATCCGAAGCCCTTCGGAAGCTTAAGGAAATGGAAATCCAGCAGTTGAACGCTGCATAATCCATGTAGTAATAGAAAAGAAGAGGCTGTCTAAAAAGCGGTAATATTTGGCATTTGTCAGGTTGATCAAAGTCAAAACCTATTGATTATGAATGCGTATTATATCGCCTGCCTGCTGCAGGCGTGCGCTCGAACTGACAGGTAAACTGCTTTTTTAGACAGCCTTTTTTTATTGTTCCATGCCCGACTAAAGCGTAATGTTGGAAAAGCCTATTTTTCCATCTTCAGATTTGGCACTGACCTCGATATCAATAGCTGATATATCCTTCATAACAGGGAGAGTAATTCGGATTTCCCCATTTGCATCGGTTTCCAGCCTTGGGTTCCAATACAGCAATTTATTTTTTTCCTTCTTTCTTTTTGAAAGGCGTTTGTGGTACTCTTGAAAATCAATGGCGGGCGTATACCCTTCAAAACGCAGCGCACTTTGACTTCTGGAAACATGCTCCAACTCATTGCCCATTCTCGTGTAAATGACAAAAACACCAGCAGAGGCCCTGCTGCCGTACATAGAGGCCTCTGGACCCTTCAATAGCTCTACCCTTTCAATATCCCTATCACTGACCAAATCCATTACATCATCCAAAGGACTCGTAGCGGCTGTACCCACTTGGGCAGCACTTCCTTCTTGAGCCAAAGGGAAACCATCCACAACCCATAAAATAGTGCCCGAACCACCCATGACCTTCACGAATGGGTTCAAGGTCTCAGCTCCGCTCACAATAACCCCTGGAAGTTCTGCAAGCAACTGCGGTAGGGTTTTAGGTCTTTCAAAATCTTGATGGTTGATGCGATGTGAAGGAACATCCACCCCGTATTTGGCAGGGGTATGTTTTATCTTTTCCTTGCCCTTCTCTACCACTTCCACTTCTACCAGTTCAATGGTCCTTTCCGAATCCTCATCGCTAAATAACTCCTCATTGGTGGTATTGCCACTGACAGATTTCGTTTCGGTTTTCCTATTCTTGAATGTCCCGTTGAAGGGTACGATCTTTACCAATCTGGATTTCACGTCCTCCCCCTCCGTCCTAGCAACCAATGTTGCTGTTCCCTCTATGTGAATCTGCTCCAGTTTAAGTATGCCTTGAGCATCAGTTTGTGCCTCCCCAGCCCAAACATCTTCTTCGCTTGTCGCCACCAATTGAATTTTGGTATTGGTCAATAGGTTATTGTTCAAGTCGTAGGCGTGGCCCATGATTTCCAATCCTTGTTGATATGGGAATTTTTTATTGCCAATTGTGCTTTCACCTTCGTTCACAACATCTTTCTTGACCTCTCCTGCGGAAGACAACACCTCAAGGTCTTTGAGAAAAGCCTCTTTCCTGTAAAAGGATACTTCCTGCCCCGCCAAAACATCCGAGAAGGTAAAAGGAGTATTGCTTTGGTTGTTTGATTCAGTTCGATTAACGCTGAGGGTCAATTGTGATTTTACAGGCCTGTTTTGATTGTCAGTTACTCGGATTTTGATGGTTTTCAAATCGCTAGGGCTATCTTGCCAAAGGGTGTCAATTGCAATTCGAAGCTTTTCCCTGGCTATCCAAATAGGTCTGGAAGCCAATTCGGAGCCAAGCTGGTCTACCAACTTTAAATTGATGATGCCTTCTGGCAAGTTAGGTTTGAAGAGTTCTACATCCAAACTATTTCCATTAGCGAAATTCAAGCTTTTTTTAAAATAGGTTATCCCTCCTGATGTTCCGATGAGTTCTACTTCTTCGCCAGCACGCAGATCGGAGGGAGTTATGCGTACTATGGCATTGTCCTTATCCAGATTGTTCACGTGCAATAGAAAACCATCTGTTGTTACCTTTGGAAGTGGGAAACGTTTTCCATTTTCCAATTCCAAGGTATATGTTTCGTTCTCTTTTGGAGTTAGTAGGGCCGTGCCCAAGCCAGAGGTGTAAAAGGAGACTTTGGTTACTTCTTGTCCATTTTTATCATAAATTCTTCCGTGCCTCACTTTGTTGGTGACATCCGATGGAACTTTTACAACTATCCTGTTCTTTTGTCCGCTTAAAAATGTACCCCCTTCAGGGATGATTGAAACATTAGCTTCATTTGCCTTTTTCTCTTTGTCCAAAAGCTCCCCTATTCGTATTTGCTCTTTTGCTGCAAAATCAACACCATAGTTTTGGGACCAACGGGTATAAGCCTTTAGCGTATAATTGCCCGGTTCTATTTCATTGGGCAAGTTCAACTGGCCTTCAACCATTGCGTCCTCAATTTTATGGTACTGTCGTTTTATTAGCGTTCCACTGCTGTCCAATAACTCCACCTTCAGAACTCCACTCTTGCTGTACCTTCCAAATTGGCTTTCTGTGGTGAGATATCCTTTAAAAAAAAGAGGTTCGTCAGGATGTAGTTGATTGTTGGCGATTTGAAGTATCACGCGCTCTTTTCGTACTGCCAGTGAATCTTCAAAACTGGCTTGAAAATCGAGCTTTAGATCCTTCCAAGTTTCTTTTGTGAAGTCCGATTGTGAACTTTGTGCCGATACCACGGCTAAGCCAAGCAAAAACAGGATTATAAATGATGCCCTTATCTTATTTTCCATAGCAGAGAAAAGTGATTTTTTGATTGGTGGAACCCACCTCAGATAGCGTAAAGGTCCCATCTGTTCCATATCCACCATTCTAAAAATACAAAAAAATCGTGTCAGTAATACCCTACTTGGATTAGGTCTGGAAATACCCAACAAAAAAAACCCTGACGAAATCGTCAGGGTTTTTCTATTTATACCACAATTGAATTACTTCACTTCTTCGAAGTCTATCCTTCGACTTTGCTCAGGACGGGCTACTTGACTTCTTCGAAGTCTACGTCCTCAACGTTGTCTCCTTCCGATGCTCCGCCACTACCGGCCGTATCATCGGCGCCAGCAGATGAAGCTCCTGCTCCACCGCCTTGGGCTTCAGCCTGTGCTTTGTACATTTCTTCGGAAGCTACTTTCCATGCTTCGTTGATTTTCTCCAAAGCTGGCGTAATCACCGCTAGGTCTTTGCCTTCGTAAGCCTTTTTCAATTCTTCCAAAGCTTCTTCGATTGGCTTTTTCTTGTCATCGGACAATTTATCGCCAAACTCGCTCAATTGCTTTTCGGTTTGGAAAATCATGGCGTCGGCCTCGTTCAATTTATCAGCAGTCTCCTTGGCTTTCTTATCGGCTTCGGCATTGGCTTCCGCTTCTGCTTTCATCTTTTTGATTTCCTCCTCGGTCAATCCTGAAGAAGCCTCGATTCGGATGTCTTGTGACTTACCGGTGGCCTTGTCGGTTGCAGAAACCTTGATAATACCGTTGGCATCAATATCGAAGGTCACTTCAATTTGAGGTGTACCTCTTGGCGCTGGTGGAATTCCATCCAAGTGGAACCTACCAATGGTCTTGTTATCTGCCGCCATCGGACGCTCCCCTTGCAATACGTGGATTTCAACCGAAGGTTGGTTATCCGCCGCCGTAGAGAATACCTGTGATTTCTTGGTCGGAATGGTCGTGTTCGCTTCAATCAATTTGGTGAACACACCGCCCATGGTTTCAATACCCAAAGAAAGTGGGGTAACATCCAACAAGAGTACATCTTTAACGTCCCCTGTCAATACACCACCCTGGATAGCGGCACCAATGGCCACAACCTCATCTGGGTTTACCCCTTTGGATGGTTTTTTGCCAAAGAACTTTTCAACGGCTTCTTGTACCGCAGGGATACGAGTGGAACCACCTACCAAGATGATTTCGTCAATATCGCTTTTTGAAAGTCCGGCGGACTTTAATGCCTTCTCGCAAGGTTCGATTGTTCTTTTGACCAAATCGGCAATCAGCTGCTCAAATTTGGCTCTGGACAATGTTCGTACCAAGTGCTTGGGTCCCGAGGACGTTGCAGTAACGTAAGGCAAGTTGATTTCTGTCTGTGCAGAAGAAGACAACTCGATTTTGGCTTTCTCCGCGGCTTCCCTCAAGCGCTGTAGTGCCATGGGGTCTTCACGAAGGTCCATATCCTCATCTTTCTTAAACTCTTCGGCCAACCAATCGATAATCTTTTGGTCCACATCGTCACCGCCCAAGTGGGTATCACCATCAGTGGCCAATACTTCAAACACCCCGTCACCCAGTTCCAAAATGGAAACGTCGTGCGTACCTCCACCAAAGTCAAACACCACTATTTTTTGATCAGTGTCTTTCTTATCAAGTCCGTATGCCAAAGATGCAGCTGTGGGCTCGTTGATAATACGCTCCACGGTAAGACCTGCGATCTCACCGGCTTCCTTGGTAGCCTGTCTTTGTGAATCATTAAAGTAGGCCGGAACGGTGATTACCGCTCTGGTTACATCTTGCCCTAAATAATCCTCCGCAGTCTTCTTCATTTTCTGAAGAATCATGGCAGACAATTCTTGTGGAGTGTACAAACGACCATCGATATCCACTCTAGGAGTATCGTTGTCACCTTTGGTTACTTTGTAAGGTACCCGTTTGGCTTCCTTGCTCGATTCTGAGTATTTATTACCCATAAATCGCTTGATGGAATAAATCGTTTTGTGCGGGTTGGTCACCGCTTGTCTTTTTGCAGGGTCACCGACCTTGATCTCCCCGCCTTCCACAAAGGCGATCATGGATGGAGTAGTTCGTTTTCCCTCGGCATTTGGAATTACCACGGGTTCGTTACCTTCCATTACAGAGACGCAGGAGTTGGTCGTACCTAAGTCTATACCTATAATCTTGCTCATCGTATCTAAAAGTTATATCTGTTTAAAATTCCTTTTTGTTTCGTTCTTTAAATGTCAATGATTATGCCATGCCACAGAATATGACAAGCTGTCATACAATTGCTAAAACCCCACAAATGAAGGCCTAAATTGAGAGTGCTGCAATTTTAGGTCGAATAGTACTGCAGATATTTAAATATTCGCAATTTTATCCCGTTTAGCTTCCTATATTTGAACTAGTAAATTCAGTCTATGGAGTGCATCAGTGTGTTTGATATGCTAAAAGTCGGCGTGGGACCGTCCAGCTCCCACACCTTAGGGCCTTGGCGTGCTGCCGAACGATGGATTGCGGAACTTGAAGAAGATGGCTTCTTTGAACATGTGCAGTCCATTAAAGCCTATTTATATGGTTCCCTTTGCCTTACTGGAAAAGGACATGCTACGGACATTGCCGTGGTCATGGGGCT
Source organism: Flagellimonas marinaquae (assembly GCF_003992675.1). Classification (GTDB taxonomy): domain Bacteria; phylum Bacteroidota; class Bacteroidia; order Flavobacteriales; family Flavobacteriaceae; genus Flagellimonas; species Flagellimonas marinaquae. The sequence continues at coordinate 565,541 of NZ_RZMZ01000015.1, read as the reverse complement.
TTTGGGCACAGATCCCGTAACAGTGGACATTGACAGTATTTCAGGTAGTATTGACAATATCAAGGCAGAGAAAAAACTGAATTTTGGTGGAAAGAAATGGATTCCCTTCAGTTTTCAAGAAGATATCGTATTTATTCGGGAATTTTTGCCCTTCCACGCCAATGGTATGCGGTTTGAAGCAAAACTTAATGATGGCCAAACCATCAGCGAAACCTATTACTCCATTGGTGGCGGTTTTGTGGTAAAGGAGGAACGAATCCATGCCAAGGAAAACAAGGAAACCTTTAAAACCTTCCCGCACCCTGTCCGCACAGGCGACGAACTGCTCCAACACTGCAATGCCCACAACAAATCCATCTCCCAGATTGTGATGGAAAACGAACTATCCCTACGAACGGAGGAAGAAATAAACGAAGGCATTGCCAAAATTTGGAATACCATGCTGGAGTCCATGTACACTGGTTGCCATACCGAAGGGAAACTTCCCGGAGGCTTAAATGTAAAACGGCGTGCCTTTGAGATTCATCAAAAACTCAAAGGGGAAGTCCCCTACTCCAATCCACAGGAATGGCTGGAAAGTATTCGGGATACCGAGGTGAAATTTCGCCAGATCATCAAATGGGTAAGTTGCTTTGCGCTCAGCGTTAACGAAGTGAATGCCTCTTTGGGCAGAGTGGTCACCGCACCCACCAACGGAAGTGCCGGGGTTATCCCTGCCGTGTTGATGTATTACATGGTCATCGAAAACCACGATGCCAATTTTGACGATGTAAAGCAGTTTTTATTAGTGGCCAGCGAGGTTGGAAGCATCTTTAAAAAAGGCGCCACCATTTCTGCTGCCATGGGTGGTTGCCAAGCAGAAATTGGAGTTTCCTCTGCCATGGCCGCTGCCGGTTTAACGGAGTTGATGGGCGGTTCTCCCGAACAAGTGCTTATCGCCGCCGAAATTGCCATGGAACATCATCTAGGACTCACCTGCGATCCCATCGGAGGCTTGGTGCAGGTCCCTTGCATAGAACGTAATGCCATGGGAGCCATAAAGGCCATCAATGCTGCAGAATTGGCGTTGGACACCGACCCAAAAGAGTGCAAGGTACCTCTGGACAAGGTCGTGAATACCATGTGGGAAACAGCAAAGGATATGAGCTCCAAATACAAGGAAACCTCCGAAGGAGGATTGGCTGTGGGCGTATTCCTCAGTGATTGTTAATCCATACACCCTTCCTTGCCCCGGGTATCGATCAGGTAGATGATTTTCCATTCACCATCAAAATTGATCAGTTGGAAGGAATTGATGCCACAATGGCTAAACTCACCGTTCAACCAGAACTCATAACCTACCCAAGCATTGGCCATGGTCCTATCCACCTGAATGGAGAAGGACGTCAGTTTTTCCTCAAATTGGGTCGTTTCAGGAATGCCGACAATCGATTTCAGAAATTTAGAAAATTCCTCGGTTCTAAATTGGGTCTTACCCTCGGCGTTTCTTCCCGTGGTCTGCAATACAATCCCATCGGCCACGGTACTTTTAATGATGGTGGAATCTTGCTTGTGGAAGCCATCAAAAAAAGTCTCGATGACTTGTTTTACCTGATTTTTATCTTCTTCGCTGGACGGCTTTGGTCCCTGGGCATACCCAAAGGCAAAGATGGCCATCAATACTACGGAACTGAACAGTTTTCTCATTTGATTAGTTTTTTGATTGATGTCTAAATTAAACAAATCTGCTTACTTTTAGCCATCAAACAGAATTACAATGTCTACAGCTAAAAAAGAATATAAAAGGGTAACGGTAAAATCGTTGGTGGATATGAAAAAGCGTGGGGAAAAAATCAGCATGCTTACCTCCTACGATTATTCCATGGCGAAAATTGTGGATGGTGCCCTCGTGGACGCCATTTTGGTGGGTGATTCCGCCAGTAATGTCATGGCCGGCCATGAAACCACCCTGCCCATCACCCTCGACCAAATGATCTATCATGCCACCTCTGTAGTAAGGGCTGCGAAAAGAGCGCTCGTTGTGGTCGATATTCCTTTTGGCAGCTATCAAGGTGATTCCAAGGAAGCTTTGCGCTCCGCCATCCGAATTATGAAGGAAAGTGGCGCACATGCTGTAAAAGTGGAAGGAGGCGAGGAAATAAAAGTGTCCATCAGCCGTATTTTGGAAGCGGGAATCCCTGTAATGGGCCACTTGGGACTCACCCCACAGTCTATTTATAAGTTTGGGACTTACACGGTCCGCGCAAAAGAAGAGGAAGAGGCCGAAAAGCTAAAGTCCGATGCCAAATTGTTGGAAGAATTGGGCTGTTTTGCCATTGTTTTGGAAAAAATTCCGGCCAAATTGGCCAAAGAGGTCGCGGAAAGTGTTTCTATCCCTATCATTGGTATCGGGGCGGGCAACCATGTGGACGGACAAGTGCTGGTGGTCCACGATATGCTGGGCATGACACATGAGTTTCACCCAAGATTTTTGAGGAGGTATCTCAATCTATATGATGAAATGACCCAAGCCGTTTCTCAATACGTGCAGGATGTGAAAAGTCAGGATTTCCCAAGTGAGGAAGAATCATACTAAACTTCAATCAGCAATTGTCAAGTAACAACAATCAACATTCCACCCCCTCTAACCTTCAAGTGCTCTTTGAAGACAACCACTTGATTGTGGTCAATAAACGAGTGGGCGATATTGTTCAGGGGGACAAAACAGGTGATGATCCTTTGAGCGAGGTGGTAAAACAGTATCTCAAGGATAAATACAACAAACCTGGCAATGTGTATTTGGGTGTGGTGCATCGTTTGGACCGACCTACATCGGGCATTGTGCTCTTTGCCAAAACTTCCAAAGCCCTACCAAGGCTCAACAAGATGTTCGCCGAAGGGGATACTAAAAAAATGTATTGGGCCGTGGTCAAAAACCCACCTCCCAAAGAAAGCGACACCTTAACACATTGGTTGGTCCGCAATCCAAAACAGAATAAATCCTATGCGCATAACAACGAGGTTCCCAATAGCAAAAAAGCGGTTTTGGACTACAAGCTAATTAAAAAGCTGGATAGCTACTATCTGTTGGAAATCGACCTGAAAACGGGCAGGCACCATCAAATAAGGGCGCAATTGGCCGCCATTGGCTGCTTTATCAAAGGAGATTTAAAATATGGTGCGGACCGCAGTAACAAGGATGGTGGGATTCATCTGCATGCACGGAGCTTGGTCATCCTTCATCCAGTACAAAAAGAGCCCATAGCGTTTGTGGCGCCTCCACCAGAAGACCCGGTTTGGAAGGCCTGTCTTAGCGAGTAAGCGCCAAAGCCTTTTCCCTGATGATTTCGGAAACCGGTTTGTTCTGCAAATGGCTTTCCAGCCATGAAAGAATATCCAAATACAGGAATGTCCGCTTTTCGTACGGATGGTTTTCGTATTTCTTAAGCTCGTTGTATAGTTTCTGGAACTCCCCCTTTAGATCGGTGGGGTAGATATCGCCAAGATTTCGTAAAAACTTGATCATTTCTTTCTGCACCTCGTGCAAGTCGTTCATTTTCAACAGGAACTTGTAGGTACTCTTCAACTGTACTTCCAAATGGTAGTCCATACCCGCTTCATAATGTGCTACAAGGCTCAATACCCTGGCAAAGCACATGAGGTCTTCGCGCATTTTCAACTTCTTGTTGGAAATGATCTTTTTGAGATAGGCTATACAATTTTTGTTGTCCCCATTGCCAAAATACAAACAGGCAATTTTGTAATAAAGGAGCATCACGTGGTGCTCATCAATCTGTTGCCGGTGTTTTTTGATGCCGTACTCAATGATGTTCACCAAATAAATCCCCTTGTCAAAAGTACCTTCCAAAAAATGAAGGTTCAAATTGTTGGTGTTAATGTACAAAAAGGCCAACGAGCTTATGTTATCATTTTTAGGGAACCTGTCGTCGTTTACCTGTGCTTCCAGTCGTTCCAAGGTTTCCCTAAACTGGGAGGCATATTTCACAAAAAACAGTGATTCCAACAGGTAGTGGTTACCCTTCAAGAAGAAAACCGGATTCAAAGGAATCATATGGTCATTTTCGTAGAAAAGATCTACCCATTTACTGGCATATTTATAGGCTGACAAAAAGTCCTGAATCAAAAGACTATACCATAAATGCGCTTTGTATAACCATAATTTTTCACGAAAACCTAAGTCTTCAATATTGTATTTAGGCAAATGCTCGTCAAAATAGGTTTTTACTTTTTGCAAATCCTCATCGCTGCGCACGTAACCCACTTTTAGCATCATTCCGTACAATTGTAGGGAAAGATTGGAAAGTTTGCTCGTCATTACGTTTTGTGCGCTCAAATGCTTGGCCTCCCTCGCTAACTCGTCCGCCCTATCTGGAATACTACGTGTAATGTATTGTGTTTCGATGATTTTCTCCAACTCCACAATTTCGTAAGCCACGTTCTTTTCCTCGTTCTCTATGGCGAAGCTTTTGGCCTTCTCCAAAATTTTCAAGCTTTGCTTGTAGAGTCCCTTTTGATACAAGATGGTGGCAAAGTCCAATTGTTCCCGAATCTGAATACGCACATTCTGGTTGACCGGATTCAAACGTAGACTCACCAAAATCTGTTTGTACAAATGCGCCTTGAGGTTGGAAAGCTGTGATTTTTTCACAATCCCACTATCCAATATTTGTCGCTCATCATATTTTCGCATTTTATCCAATAGATTGAAGAGGGCCAAAAACTTGGCATCCGTATTTACACCCAATCGGCCTACATACAGCTTAAATTGGCGTTTTTCGGACTTGGAAAGCGATTTTACCAGTACAAACAAAGCATCCTTATGGGCATTTGTCATCGTAAAAAATATTGTTTAAGCAATTGTTTTTCAGTTATTTAGTTGAGTGCAGAAGCCGTTTAACATTGTAACACGTACCTAGCTGCTTTTCGTCTTCTTCCTTGCTTTACTACTTTCGTTAGTCATAGAAAAAATCAGGTTGATAACATGGGTAAAGATAAGGTAGAAATTTTTGACACAACACTAAGGGATGGCGAACAGGTGCCTGGCTGTAAACTGGATACCGAACAAAAATTGATCATTGCCGAACGACTGGACGAACTAGGGGTTGATGTGATCGAAGCAGGTTTTCCCATTTCCAGTCCCGGTGATTTCAAATCGGTGAACGAAATTGCAAAGTTGGTCAAAAATGCAAGGGTGTGTGGACTTACCCGCGCGGTGAAAAAGGACATCGAAGTGGCTGCAGAGGCCATCAAAGATGCCAGAAGACCCAGAATCCATACCGGAATCGGAACCTCCGAATCACACATCAAATATAAATTCAACTCCACACAGGACAAGATTATCGAAAGAGCGGTTGAAGCTGTGGCCTACGCCAAAACCTTTGTGGAAGATGTGGAATTTTATGCAGAAGACGCAGGCCGTACCGATAACGAGTTCTTGGCCCGAATCTGTGAAGCTGCCATTAAGGCCGGTGCCACTGTTTTAAATATCCCCGATACCACTGGTTATTGCCTGCCCGAAGAATACGGTGCCAAAATGAAATATTTGAAGGAGAATGTAAAGGGTATCGATAAAGCTATCCTGTCCTGCCATTGTCACAACGATTTAGGTTTGGCCACCGCCAACTCCATTGCTGGAGTAATCAACGGGGCCCGACAAATTGAATGTACCATCAACGGTATCGGTGAACGCGCCGGAAACACTTCCCTCGAAGAAGTAGTGATGGTAATGAGACAACATCCACACTTGAACCTGGATACCGACATCAACAGCAGATTGCTTTGGGACACCAGTACTATGGTTTCCCAAAAAATGGGAATGCCCGTACAGCCCAACAAAGCCATTGTAGGCTCCAATGCCTTTGCGCACAGCTCGGGAATTCACCAGGACGGTGTAATCAAACGTAGGGAAACCTATGAGATCATCGACCCTAAAGATGTTGGGGTAAGTGAATCCTCCATTGTGCTGACCGCTAGAAGTGGTCGCGCCGCCTTGGCCTACCGAGCCAAAAAAGTGGGTTATGAACTCACCAAACTCCAATTGGACACGGTGTATGAAAACTTTTTAAAATACGCCGACGTCAAGAAAGAAATTGTCGACGAGGATATCCACGAAATTGTGGAGACCAGTAATATAGGGATGAAAAGCCTTGCCTAAACAGCATATATTTTATGACATTTAAAATTGTATTGCTTCCTGGTGACGGTGTAGGACCCGAAGTCTTGGCCCAGGCCGTAAAATGTTTGCATGCCGTTGAGGAAACCTTCAATCAGCATTTTATCTTTAAGGAAGCTCCAGTGGGTGCTATCGCCATTGATAAGAAAGGAGTTCCCCTACCTGATGCTACCCTTCAGTTATGTAGGGAATCGGATGCGGTGCTCTTTGGTGCCATTGGAGACCCTAAATACGACAATAATCCCGATGCCAAGTTTCGGCCTGAACAAGGTTTGCTGCAACTGAGGAAGGAATTGGGGCTTTTTGCGAATATACGTCCCGTGATTTCCCATCCAACCTTATTGGACAAGTCTCCTTTAAAAAAGAACATCATCGATGGTACCGATTTTGTTATCTATCGCGAGCTAACGGGTGGTATCTATTTTGGCGAGAAAAAATTGAATCCAGAAGGAACCAAAGCCTCGGACCTTTGCGAATATACAGAAGAGGAAATTAGCCGAATCGCCCATTTGGCCTTTAAGGCCGCCAAGGGGCGCAAAAAGAAATTGACTCTTGTGGACAAGGCAAATGTGCTGGAATCTTCCAGACTTTGGCGCAAAGTGGTCACCAAAATTGGGGAAAGTTATCCCGAAGTGGCGTTGGACTTTTTGTTTGTAGACAATGCCGCTATGCAAATCATTCTCAACCCCAAACAATTTGATGTTATTTTGACCGAGAATATGTTCGGGGATATTATTTCCGATGAGGGAAGTGTGATAGGCGGCTCGATTGGATTGTTGGCTTCGGCTTCGATTGGAGAGGAAAGCGCCCTTTTTGAACCCATCCACGGTTCTTATCCGCAAGCTAAGGGCAAGGATATTGCCAATCCGATTGCTTCCATCCTATCCGCAGCGATGCTTTTGGAACATCTGGGGCTTACCGAGGAGGCTTGGGCCGTAAAAAAGGCAGTGGACAAGTCACTTAAAAAGGGAATCGTTACACCCGACCTGAATGAGAATAGTCAGTACGGAACCAATCAAGTTGGGGATTTTATCGCACATAACATTGTGGATATCGAAGATGATACCTTAATGAACGATGAGAACATCGATTTAGGAAAATCCACCATTATTTAGTCTCGGCAGCCTTTTAACCCTTATCCGAAGTAAGTTCCTGAATGGTTTTATTGAATTCATCTTTAAACTCAACAAACTTCTCACCCGTTGCAGGTCCGTTGAAACCAGTGTGGATCTTTCTGACCTGCCCATTTTTGTCCATATAAATAGTGGTGGGATACGACAAAATATGGTTCAACATGGGAAGCTTTTCATTGGCCTTTTGTTTGTTGGAGGTACCATATTGCGCCAATAATATAGGATAAGGCACACCTTCCCGTTCCTTTAACCTTTGGATACCCTCAAAAGCCTTTTCTTCCGTTTTTGCATATTCAAAGGCAAGACCAACAATTTGTAGGTCCAGGTCGGGGTTATTTTTGACGAAATCCACGTAAAAACGGGTCTCGTCCAAACAATTGGTACACCAGGTTCCCATAATCTGCACCAAAACGACCTTATCTCTGAACATAGGGTCGTCCAGACCTACCATTTCCCCGTCCGAGTTTGGAAAGGTAAAATCGAATTTATCGTAACCTTCCCTAAAATAGGTGAGCTCGTTTGAATCCGGAAGCTCGAAAGCCTCATTTCTGGCGGCCATAAATTCTTCTACGGAATGATTACCGGAGTAAAACTTCCCGCTTAGCGTACTATCTGTGACCTCGGCAAGAAAAAGGAAGACATGGGAACCATCAAAAGCCGAAAGTTTCATGCTATCGCCTGTCACCACTCCATCCAAATAGCGGTAATCCCCTGTCTTTGTTCTAAAAGTTCCTTTTAATCGGTTGCCGTTCTGCATAAAAATCCCCTTGGCGGCATATTCGTCCTCCGTGTTTACATCAAAATACGTTTCCCAAATTCCAGAAAGGTTTACGGCAGCTTCTTCATTGACCTCAAAACGGTCTTGCTTGCCATGGGTGGCCACGAAAGGAACCCTTCTTTCCTTGCTTTCCTCAATAAATTCACCCGTAATTTGCTTGGCGGTATAGGTGCCAGCAATGTGTCCTTCAAAAACGGGCATTCGAATATTGATGGAATCCCCATTGAAGGTAAACTCGTCAATGGTCACTACCTCTTCGGCATTGAACGCTTTCATAACGTAGTTTCCATCTTCATTTTGGGAAAGCGTAAACTCAAACGGCAACTTTTGTGATTCTGACACCTCGATTTTCGCCAACCAATCACCGGTTGCCAATTTGGGCTTCTCTTCCTTTTTGCATGAAGCGCATAAAATCAAAAGCCCTAGTAACGCTATCCTCATTCTGTTCATAAAGTGAAAGATTTTACCTAAATGTAGGAAATACAATTTAAAACTTACCACTTCCTACGTTTTATGGTTAGTATTATCGTTGAATCTGTTCCCCTATTGTTATATATTTGTGCCCTCTAAAAATGGGGTATGAAGATTTCTTATAACTGGTTGAAGCAATTTTTGCAAATTGATTGGGACGCTCAAAAAACAGGTGAACTATTAACAGATCTTGGTCTGGAAGTTGAGGGCATCACACCATTTGAATCAGTTAAAGGCGGATTAAAAGGAATTGTGGTGGGTCACGTGCTTACTTGCGAACCCCATCCGAATGCCGATAGGCTCAAGTTGACCACGGTGGATATTGGGCAAGAAGCCCCTGTACAGATTGTTTGTGGGGCACCCAACGTAGCTGCCGGACAAAAAGTTCCCGTAGCAACGGTTGGCACCACTCTATTCACCAAAGAAGGCGAGGCTTGGGTCATTAAAAAAGGAAAAATCCGAGGAGAAGTGAGCCAAGGGATGATCTGTGCCGAAGATGAAATCGGTCTGGGTGATAGCCATGACGGAATTATGGTGCTGAATGAGGAATTGGTCCCTGGTACACCTTGCGCCAAAGTTTTCGATATTGAAAATGATGAGGTCTTTGAAATTGGCCTCACTCCCAACCGTGCCGATGCGATGAGCCATTTTGGAGTGGCCCGGGACTTAAAAGCTGGACTGGAGCAGCAAGAAATCCAAAAAGAATTGGTTACCCCATCGGTGAGCAATTTCTCCATTGACAACCGTTCCTTAAAAGTGGATGTGGAAGTTATGGAAAGCGAGCTGGCCCCTAGATATTGTGGGGTTACCATAAACAATCTCGTGGTCCAGGATTCTCCCGATTGGTTAAAAAACAGATTGAAAGCCATTGGTTTGGCCCCGATAAACAATGTGGTGGACGTAACCAACTATGTGCTACACGAACTGGGGCAGCCCCTGCATGCTTTTGACGCATCCAAAATAAAAGGCAACAAGGTAGAGGTAAAAACATTGCCTTCGGGCACCAAATTCACTACGTTGGACGAAGTGGAGCGCGAGCTTCATGAAGACGATCTTATGATATGCGACGCTGAAAAACCCATGTGCATTGCTGGAGTTTTTGGTGGCATTCACTCCGGGGTCACCGAGCACACGACGTCCATTTTCTTGGAAAGTGCCTATTTTGACCCAGTTTCCATTAGAAAAACAGCAAAAAGACATGGGTTGAATACCGATGCGTCTTTCCGGTTTGAGCGTGGAATCGATATCAATTTGACCAAATACGCCCTCAAAAGAGCCGCATTTCTGATCAGGGAGATTGCCGGTGGTTACATCACCTCCGAAATTGTTGACCTGTTTCCTAAAAAACCTCAGGAAAGACAAGTTTTCCTGACCTTCAATAAAATCAACTCCTTAATTGGACAGGAAATCCCGAGGGATACCATAAAGTCCATACTCTCCTCTTTGGAGATTAAAATCAATAACGTGACCGAATCAGGACTTGGGCTAACCATTCCCATGTACCGGGTGGACGTTACCCGCGAAGTTGATGTGATCGAGGAAATCTTGCGTGTGTATGGGTACAACAACATCGATTTTAAGGAAAAACTAAATGCGAGCATTGCCAAAACCTCCCGTTTTGAAAATTATCGTATCCAAGACATAGTCGGAAACTTACTGGCCTCCAAAGGTTTCTATGAAATTATGACCAATAGTTTGGTTGCGAACACCATGAGTTCGGAAGAAGATGGTGCCGTTCAAATGCTGAACCCTTTAAGTTCCGATTTATCGGTGCTGCGTACGTCCATGCTTCATTCCGGGCTTCAAACGGTGAGCTATAACCATAACCGTCAAAAAACCGACCTCAAATTGTTCGAGTTCGGAAAGACCTACCACAAAGTGGATGGTGCTTATCAAGAAAACCAACACTTGGCCATTTTCGTTTCTGGAGATCGCACGCAAAGTAGTTGGGCGGTAGCCACAAAAAAATCAGAATTTTTCTATTTAAAGGGTATCGTGGAAAATGTTTTTGAACGTTTGGGCATTAGGGACTTGGATACCCAACCTTTGTCAAATCCAGGCTGTTCGGAAGGAATATCCTACACGAAAAACGATACTGTCTTGGTTTCCCTTGGATTGGTTAGCAAAGCGGCATTGAAACAATTTGACATTAAACAGGAAGTGTTCTATGCTGATTTGAACTGGGATGCCTTGTTAAAGTTGGTAAGTACCCAAAACGTGGCTTTTAAGGAAATTCCAAGATTCCCAGAGGTAACCCGCGATTTTGCGCTGTTGTTGGATGAATCGGTTTCCTTCCAAAAAGTGTATGATATTGCTTGGAATACCGAAAGAAAGTTACTTAAAAAGGTCAACCTTTTTGATGTATACACCGGGAACAAGCTACCAGAAGGGAAAAAATCCTATGCTGTAAGCTTTACCCTCATGGATGAGAAAAAGACGTTGACAGACAAGCAAATCGATAAGATTATGGGCAAACTATTGGCCCAGTATCAAAAGGAATTGGGAGCGGAACTTCGCTGATTACATCTGGGCAGGTAAAATCACGCTGTCAATTTCGTGAACCACACCCTCGTTTTCCAAATTAAGGTCGGCCGCAGTGATTCTAGCCGTATTGCCTACAGGGTCTGTGAGCACAATGTCATATCCATCCAAATGTGCAGTCAATTTTTTTCCTTGTACGGTAGTAAAGGTGGCTACACCATTTCCTCTACCGATGGCCCGTAACATCCGTGAAGCAGTCAACTGACCTGCCACGATATGATAGGACAGCAAAGATTTTAATGCTCTTTTATCCTCTGCATTGATCATTTCCGACATTTTTTGACTTGAGAACTTCTCAAAAGCTGCATCAGAAGGTGCAAATATGGTGAAAGGTCCTGACTTTTGGAGCAGGCTTCCAAGTTCTGTGGCATTCACCGCGCTGAGCAAAATAGTATGGTTACCTAACCTACTGGCAAACGAAAGTGCATTGGAAGTGCTTTGGGCTGAAGCACTTAAGGAAAACACAAAACAGACTATACAAAGAATCTTCGTTGCGGGGGTACTCATGAGGTTGGTTAAAATTTTAGGGCTCGACTAATTTAGTACGTTTTTACGATTAACTGCCAAAAACTTCGATAAGTTACATCTTTTTCGCTGACATCTGCGGGTTTTTGTAGGCCCTAAATTCCATTTAACAAAAACTTAACATCGGCTTTTTATGACAAATGTCAGTATCGAAAATTCAATTCCTTAAATTTGAGTAGATTACTAAAAAAAAGCTGCATGATTTTGAAAGGAACCAACATTGCCCAAAAGCTTCGAAAAAGCAGGGAAAAAAACGGAAACGGCGAACACATTTTGGCCGAGGTCAGACAAATTTTAAGCAATGATACTCGGAAAGAAGAGCAAATAGCCCAACAATTGAGCTCCAAGAATAGCTCTTATTCCAACGACTTTGATTTTGATCTATTGGAAACGGATAAAATTTTCCATATTGACCAGATTAGGGAGATTTGCATCGACTACCGTCTGCGCTTCTTGGACAGTTCATATTTTAAGGGGAAGATTCCTCAAGCTGCCATCTCCAAAATCAAACATTTGGAGGCAGCGCACAACACCGATATCAAAGGATTTAAGATTATGGCGCCCTCCAAACTGTTCCGTCTGGAGGACAAGGATGATCCGTTGCTGTTTGCCCCTATCGGTAACGATTATTTTTATTTGATCCACAAATGGGGCAACGACCTTCATCCCTTGCGAAAATTGTTCGCTTGGCCATTTAAGAACATTGCCAATCTTATACTTGTGGTGGTTTTGCTCAGCTATCTCGTTACCCTTATGGTACCGGAAGGACTGTTTTCCAAGAAAAGCTCCACAGCCGAATTTTGGATCATTTACTTTTTTATGTTCAAAAGTATTGCCTCCGTGGTCATATTCTACGGTTTTGCCCTTGGGAAAAACTTTAATCCAGCCATCTGGAAAAGTAAATATTTTAACGCTTAGGCAGTTACGGCGTACATTTTTTCACGCTGCTCTTTGATGGATTTGTCCGACATATAGTCGTCAAAGGTTAAGTAGCGATCAATGGCGCCATTGGGCGTCAATTCAATGATTCTGTTCGCCACGGTGTTCACAAATTCGTGGTCGTGCGTGGTGAGCAGAATTGTTCCTTTAAAGTTCTTCAGGGAGTTGTTGAACGCGGTGATACTTTCCAGGTCCAAGTGGTTGGTGGGTTCGTCCAACATCAACACATTGGCGCGGAGCATCATCATTCTACTGAGCATACAACGTACCTTTTCACCTCCGGAGAGCACCGTGCATTTTTTCAACGCTTCCTCACCGCTGAAAAGCATTTTTCCAAGGAATCCCCTTAAGTATACCTCTTCCCGTTCTTCTTCGGTCTTGGCCCATTGACGGAGCCAATCTACCAAATTCACATTATCTTGGAAGAATTCCGAGTTATCAGCAGGCAAATAGGACTGTGTGGTGGTAACCCCCCATTGATATTTTCCGCTGTTGGCCGTTGTTTTTCCTGCAACGATATCGTAAAAAGCAGTGGTAGCACGGGAGTCTTTGGATAGGATGGCCACTTTGTCTCCCTTGGCCAGGTTGATGTTCACATCTTTGAACAATAAATCTCCGTCCTCCGAAGTAGCGGTCAATTTTTCTACATTTAGGATTTGGTCGCCAGCTTCCCGCTCACGGTCAAAGATAATGGCAGGATATCTTCTGCTGGATGGCTTAATGTCTTCTACCTTCAGCTTGTCCAACATCTTCTTACGTGAAGTTGCCTGTTTGCTCTTCGCTACGTTGGCGCTGAATCGCTGTATAAACTCTTGTAGTTCCTTGGCCTTCTCTTCGGCCTTTTTGTTCTGCTGCGCCCTTTGTCTGGCTGCCAATTGGCTACTCTCGTACCAGAACGTATAATTTCCGGAAAACAGATTGATCTTTCCAAAGTCGATATCCGCAATGGTGGTACAAACGGCATCCAAAAAGTGCCTATCGTGAGACACTACGATTACGGTATTGTCGTAATTGGCCAAGAAATTTTCCAACCAATTGATGGTTTCGTAATCCAAGTCGTTGGTAGGCTCGTCCATGATGAGCACATCCGGATTTCCGAATAAAGCCTGAGCCAAGAGAACCCTTACCTTTAACTTGGAATCCAAATCGGCCATATTGGTATAGTGCAGGTCTTCGGTAATTCCAAGGTTGGATAAGAGTGCCGCGGCATCGCTATCGGCGTTCCATCCGTTCATTTCCTCAAATTCGACCTGGAGTTCACCAATCTTTTCCGCGTTTTCATCGGTGTAGTCCGCATAAAGGGCATCGATTTCCTTCTTGATTTTGTACAGGGGCTTGTTTCCCATCACCACGGCTTCCAATACGGTATATTCATCGTAAGCATTGTGGTTCTGCTCCAAAATAGACATCCGCTTTCCTGGTTCCAAATGCACATGGCCCGAGGTAGGATCTATTTGGCCCGACAAAATTTTAAGAAAGGTGGATTTACCGGCACCATTGGCACCGATAATACCGTAACAATTCCCTTGGGCAAAGGTTACATTGACTTCATCGAACAATACTCTTTTGCCAAACTGTACGGATAAATTCGATACTGATAACATGCAACTATCTTTATTTTTTTGCAAAAATAGCTAAATACGATTCCACATTCTAATTTAAGCGCGCATATTTGAACGATGGAAAAATACCGTTTAACAACATTTAACGACCCCTTAACAAGTTTAGCTTCTCGGGTTGCTTACATTTGAAAGTCAATAGAATGGTTCCCTTTATATGGTAAGATTTTTACTCAGCCTCACCTTCGTCTTTTCTATATTATCGTGTTCCAGTACTCCGGAGAACGGCTCTACGGTCTTCTTTGGTGGCGAAATCGTTAATCCGACCAGCAAATATGTGGTACTGTACCACAACGACGCCTACATAGACTCGGTACAACTCGACCACGAAAACCATTTTTTATTTCAGTTGGATAGCATTGAGGAGGGACTTTACCATTTTGACCATAGCCCAGAACTACAATATGTATACCTTTCCAAAGGAGATAGCCTTTTGGCTCGTTTGAACACGGTTGAGTTTGATGAATCCTTAGTTTATTCGGGTACAGGGAGTGTGATCAACAACTTTTTGATTGAAATTTTCCTCACCCATGAGGAAGAGGAGCCTTTGATGAATGACTATTTTAATCTAGATCCCGAAGCGTTCAGTGAAAAAATCGACTCCATGCATGCGGCCAAGATGGCCTTGCTGGAAGAGTTGAATTCGGATAACGAACTTACCCCAAGGGCTTTGGCCATGGCGGAAGCTTCCATCGATTACAATATGTACATCCATAAGGAAAAATATCCGTTTTATCACAAGAAGGAAACTGGCGAGGAAACCATTCACGAACTACCGGAAGCGTTCTACGACTACCGCAAAAACATTGAACTGGACAATAAGGACCTCACCTACTTTAGGCCTTATTTTGATTTTATGAAGTGGCACTTTGGCAATGTAGCTTACATGACTTGTATGGACCAATGCTCCACTAATGAAAAATCGAAGATTGACCGTTTGCACTTTAATAAACATAAACTGGGTTTGGTAGACAGTATTGTAAAGCAGCCGGAGTTACGGGATATACTCTTCAGAAACATTGCCATGGACTTCCTGTTGCGTGAGCACAAACCCAGCGAAGAGGCCACTGCTTTCATTGAAAAGTTCAAGTCCCTTTCTACCAACAACGAGCATCAGGAAGAAATAGACCTGTTGTACACTGGCATCAAGAACCTGCAACCCAACACTACGGTTCCAGATATTGCAGTAAAGGACATCAACAACCAATCGATCTCATTAAAATCCTTGGCCAACGACAAAAAAAATACCGTATTCTATTTTTGGACAGCCGAACAAAAAAAGCATTTTATCAATGTGAATACGCATATCGCAACGCTTGAGACGAAATATCCTCATTATAACTTTGTTGGCATCAACCTAAGGACCAACTTCGACCAGTGGAAGCAGCTTATTGAAGAGAACAAACTCGACACGGACAAGCATTTCCATGGTGACAATTTTAAGGATCTGCAGATGGCCATGATTATTGATGGCCTCAATAAATGTGTTATTGCCAAGGACACCTTAGTAGTAGACGGTTTTGCCAATCTCTACACTTCCCTTTAACTAAAAAAGCCCCGAATTCTCATTCAGGGCCTATTTATTTTTTGCTGTGATCAGCTGATTAGGAGTTTCCCTTCTTGTAATCTTCCAAGAATTTGGCCAAACCAATATCGGTCAATGGGTGTTTCAATAATCCGTCGATAGAGGATAAAGGGCCTGTCATTACATCGGCACCAAGCTTTGCACAATCGATGACGTGCATGGTGTGTCGGATGGAGGCAGCCAAAATTTGGGTCTCAAACCCGTAGTTGTCATAGATCAAGCGGATTTCCGCAATCAAATTAAGACCATCGGTGGAAATATCGTCCAATCGTCCCAAGAAAGGGGATACATAGGTCGCCCCAGCTTTGGCGGCCAGTAACGCCTGCCCTGGTGAGAATACCAAGGTACAATTGGTACGGATACCTTTATCCGAAAAATATTTTAATGCCTTTACCCCATCCTTTATCATGGGCACTTTCACTACAATCTGTTCGTGAAGCTCGGCCAATTCCTCTCCTTCCTTTATGATTTCCTTAAACTCTGTGGCCACTACTTCGGCAGAAACATCGCCATCCACAATATTGCAGATATCTACATAATGTTTCAAAATATTATCCTTTCCGGTAATGCCTTCCTTCGCCATTAGGGAAGGGTTGGTGGTTACACCGTCCAGCACACCGAGTTCTTGGGCTTCCTTGATTTGGTCAAGATTGGCAGTATCAATAAAAAACTTCATTTCTCAATATTTATAATTGGTTTACTAATCCCCTAAAATTACAACTTATAATGGTCGAGGAGCAATTTTTCGTAGACTTTGTCGGGTAAAATCTTTTTTAACCTAAGGGAAAATTTTTGTAAAAATGCACCCACAGGGTTATGTATCTTCGGTTTTTTCTGGTTGATGATCTTGTAAACGGCCTCCGCTACCTGTACGGGGTCTCCCCCACTGTCCACATCCTCATTGATGGTGTTCAAGGTCTGCTGGTATTTTTCCTGATAGGCAGAACCTTCTATAACAGGGGCGTGATATCTACCCGAAGCAATATTGGTGGCAAAATCACCCGGTGCCACATTGGTAATGGTGACGCCAAAATCCTTGGTTTCCATGCGCAAGGCCTCGGTAAGGATGCCCAAAGCACCTTTGGTGGCGGAGTAGAATCCTCGATAAGGCAAACCCATGTATCCCGCAATGGAGGTGATATTGATGATGGCTCCCCCGCCCTGCTTGCGCATTTGCGGCAAAACGGCCTTCATCACATGCACAGGGCCATGAAAATTGGTATCGAATACACGAAGGATCTCTGCATGGGGCGTTTCTTCGATAGGACCCGTAATGCCAACCCCGGCATTGTTGATCAATACGTCCAATCGATTTTCTTTGGAAATGATATAGGAAACGGCCTTTTGGATGCTCTCTACATTCACCACATCCAATTGCACCAGTTCAAACGCCTTAAAATCGGGATAGTTTTTTGGATTGCGCGTAGTACCGTAAACCGTAAACCCTTTTTGGACCAAATAGGTCCCGATGGATTTACCAATACCTGAAGAACCACCCGTGATCAGTACAACTTTTTTATCCATGATCATCTGATTTTTGGGTACAAAAAAAGGCAAGCTACCTACATCGCACCGCTACGACCACATACCCTTGCTGCGTTCCCGCCCTGGGGGATTCTGCAGGAGCTGGTCGTGTAGGACTTGCCCGGCTGCAAATATACGACCTTTTAAATTTGTGGCAATCCCAATTCATTCTTAATTTCGAAGATTCAGGAGTAACAATTTATGATACAAGCAATAAGAAACATGGGCAAACTTTTTTTCGCAACCGGGGCCTTGCTCCTCTTTTTGGCCTGCGGCGGCAGTGCCGATCCAGCCAAGCATTTTTCCATCCAACTGGAAAACAAGGCCATACAGCAGAACCAGCAGCTGGGTGTTGCCCTCAAGAACAAAAAGGACATCGAAGTATCGGACCTTCGTTACTATATTGATGGAAAGGAAATGCCTGTTGAAAACGGCAAACTGACCTTGGACCTTCCTACTTTGGGCAACAAAACATTGATAGCAAAGTTCAATATTGAAGACCAAAAGGTGTCCGTAGAAAAAGAGTTCAGGTTATTGGCCGCCTCGGCCCCAGAAGTATACACCTACGAAATCCTAAACACCTATCCGCACGATACCGGTGCCTACACCCAAGGACTGGAGTTCCACAATGGCATTTTGTACGAAGGCACAGGGAAAACAGGGTTTTCCACCCTTCGAAAGGTCAATTTTGAGACTGGCGAAGTAGTGCAAAAAATCGACATGGATGCTTCTGTCTTCGGGGAGGGCATCACCATTATGGATGGCAAGCTATACCAATTGACGTGGCAAAGCGGCATGGGGTACGTGTACAACATTGAAAACCTGGAGAAAATCAAAAACTTTACCTATGGTAAAAGCCGTGAGGGATGGGGTCTGTGCAATGATGGTGAGAAACTCTATAAAAGTGATGGCACCGAAAAAATCTGGTTTTTGGACCCAGAGACCTTGGAAGAGACTGGATATATAGAAACCGTGACGAACAAATCCATTTTTAACCGCGCCAACGAACTGGAATATGTGGACGGAAAGATCTATGCCAACGTGTACCAAAAGCAGAGTATGATGATCATAGACGCGACATCCGGTGCCATTGAGGGGGTCATTAACTTTGGTGGACTTCAGAGCAGAGTAAAAAGAGGTCCCGAATGGGACGAAGGCAATTCGGTTCTGAACGGCGTGGCCTACCACCCGGAGCGACAAACCTTTTTTGTAACGGGCAAGAACTGGGACAAGCTGTTCGAGGTAAACATCCTTAAAAAAGGCGAATGAAAACCTATTCGGAAGTTTTTGATGTAGTACCTAGCGACCTGGACGACTTAAACCATGTGAACAACATCCGCTATGTGGAGTGGATTCAGGATATTTCCAAAAAGCATTGGATCCATGTTACGGACGGGATTATTCAAAAGTCCTTGATTTGGGTGGTCCGCAACCATAATATTACCTATCATAAATCGGCGCTATTGGGTGATACCATACTTATCAACACCTACATAGAGAGCAATCAGGGGCCCATTTCCACCAGAGTGGTGGAAATCAAAAACAAAAAAACGGACGAGCTACTGGTGAAAGCGGTTACGGAATGGTGCCTGTTGGATGCCAAAACCTTTCGGCCCAAACGGGTGCCGGAGGAAATACAATCCCTTTTTATCCCATAAAACTTATCCATTTTGGTACCAAAACCTACGACTCCTGAATTAAATGGCTGTATTTCATCGAATTTTCGCCCAATCTCCTTAAATGCAATTCCCTAAATTTTGATGCTTACCCAACAAATTGTAATATAGAGTAACCTAAAAACCGGACTAAACCTATATTCTGAACTAACTGAGCACGAAAAACCCCCAATTTACATCTCATTTTCATCTTGATGGAACCCCAAAGAAAGTAAACCTTCAAATGGGTGTTTCGCATTCAAAAACCAATCCTTAAAAAATGGGTGTTTTGTTACACCCCTTTTCGATTTAACGAATTTTTAGGGAAAAATGTAAGAAAAACACCCAATTTAAGATGAAACCCCTAGTTTTTTTAAGGGAAAACTGTAGTGAGTTTTTTTTGTGCCTTAGTAACTTGCAATCAGGAATTTGCACATGGAATACACCTACAACATTATCGATTCGGATGCCTCATCCAAATTGCAATTGCAATTGTATTTGGAGGAGTACGATGATCTTGTTTGTGCCAGCGAGGACACTACTGCTTCGGCGGGTCTCAATTCCATCCTAAAATACAATCCGGACGTAGTGCTTGTCAATTTGGGCGAGGACGGGCTAAGTTACTTTCAAATGGTAACGGAACTCAATCAGTACATGCAGTCCCTTCCTATTATTATAGGATACGCCAAAACCAAAAAATTTGCCTACAACGCCATTAAAAGTGGTTTTTTTGATTACTGGATTCTGCCGCACAACGAATTCGATATCCGTAAGACCATTTTGCGACTGCGCAAATTGCACCCAAAGCACGATACGCCATCCACCATTTGCCTTAAATCCTATAAGGACTACCGCTATTTGGACACCAAAAACATCCTTTATCTCAAATCGGACAACAACACCACGGACTTTTTTATGAAGGACGGCAGTATCATCAGTGCATTCAAGACCTTAAAGTCCTTCGAGGAAAAACTGCCCAAGAATTTTATCCGTGTCCACCAAAGCTACATCATCAATAGTGTATATGTTTCCCGCATCAACTATGGGAAATCCATCTGTAGTTTAAGGTGCGGCGAAGAACAGGAACTCCCCTTCTCCAAAACCTATAAGGACAAAGTGGACAGCCTTAAGAACATGCTCTCCAAAACCTCCGCAAAGGCCCTTAATTAGCAAAATTCTTGCAGATTGTGGTAAAATTCTAACAGATTACCGCAGAATACTACGTCCTTTTTAAATAGAGCGTCCCCATCCCTATTGCCAAATACTTTAGCGGTATAAACCTAATTGTTATACCTAAAAACAAAACCTATAATTATGAAAAAAGTATTTAGCATTTTGGCCCTTGCACTATTGACCACCGGATTTTACGCTTGCGAAACGGAAACCGACGTACAGGATACGGAAGCCATGTTTGAACAACTGACCCTTGATCAGAATGCAACTGATACTGAAACGGCAGAAAAGGACGGAAGAGGTGATGACTAATTCATAATGTTTTCTATCTTAACCAACTTACACAAAAGCATTACACTGATTATTATCCTATTGGTGGCATTATTTTATTGCAGGGATGAGTCCCAAGTAGTCGATAACAATTCTTTGGGAAAAAAAGAAAAGCTTTCAGTAGAATATCAGAAGGGATCCCATGAATACCGAGTACGCCTCGGATTCTCAAAACAGAGCAAAAGACGATTGCAGCAGAGCGCAAACGACAGCCGACAACTGTAAGGAACATTTAACATAACACCCAGCCCCAAACCTTTACTGTTTTGGGGCTTTTTCGTTACCTTGGAACTAGAAACCACTTGGAAAATTTGAAAAAAGGAGTATTCATTTTAGTACTACTGCTAGTTTTGGGCTGTAAACAGCAAGCATCCAAGGATGAAACTGTGCGAAACCCCAAGGTCGACTCCATCCAACAACTGCTGACTATTGCCAAGACCGCCAAAGAATTATCATCAGATGAACGCAGAGCGTATATTCAAGATGCAGAGGTACAGGCCTTGACCCTTTCCAAGGATTCCACCCGATTGGAACAACTCTCCCAGGTATCTCTTGCATATTTGAAATTGAAAGATTCTATGGGATTCCGACAATCCAACGCCAAACTGTTGAAATTATCCGAAGAAGCCGATGCCAGCAAAATATTAGGGTATTCCAATTGGGATTTAGGGGGTTTTTTTGAAACCTATGGAGCGATGGACAGTGCTTTTTACCATTACCGGAAAGCCTTGGAAAGTTTTGATCGATTGCCGAAAGATTCCACATCTAAATCCTTAAAAGCCAGGATGTTATATAATATGGCAAGGGTGCAGGATGCCTACAAGGATTATTTGGGCGGCGAAACCAGTGCCGCAGCTGCCATAGAGATTTTTGATGAACTGGACGACGATTATCGCTTATATAATTCCTATAATATGTTGGGCATTTTGGCCAACGGCTTGGGCAATAGCGAAAAAGCGATTGAGTCCTATAAAACAGCACGCGAATATATCGAGAACTCTGATAGGGTAAATAAAAATCAGTTGATTTGGAAACTGCAAAATAATATCGCTGGTGCCTATCTAAACGAAGAAAATTTCACCCAAGCAAAAAATGTTTACCAAGAACTGCTTTTTAATACAAATCTAAAACAAGAGATTCCCGACCTGTATGAAAAAGCCTTGGGAAGCTACGCTTTTTCAGTCCTCAAAACCGAGAAGAACACTGAAAAGGCCGAGGAATTTTTAAATGAGGCCTTTACAGTTAACGCCGCAACTGGCGACCTCTACGACCGGGCCAGGCTACATTATTACTATTCCGAGGTTTTGGCCGCCAAGGGAGACACCCTCAATGCCATTGCCAATGCCAACGAATCCTACAATATTGCCAAGGAAACCTACAACAACGACCGGGCCTTGGACGCTCTCCGGTTGCTTACCCGATTGGATACGGTACATGCGGCCTCCTATGCCGAGGCGTACTATCAACTCAACGACATTATACAGGTGGAGGAACGCACCAAACGGGATAAATTTGGGCGAATCCGCATGGAAACGGACGACATTATCGAAGAAAATGAAATCCTGACACAGGAAAAGCAAATTTGGGCATTATCGTCCATGCTCTTGCTGTTGTTTGGTGTCACTGCCATGATCATTGTTTCGCTCTATGTGAGCAACAACCGTTTGAAGTTCAAACAGCGACAACAGGAAAGCAACCAAGAAATATATAACTTGATGCTTTCCCAACAAGGAAAACTGCAAGAGGGCAAGCAACTGGCCCAAAAACGCATTTCGGAAGAACTCCACGATGGCATTTTGGGCGAAATGTTGGGTATACGATTGATGCTGAGTGGCCTTAACGATCGTGAGGACCAGGCCTCCATGGAGCAAAGGGCGATGTTCATTGAAAAACTCAAGGCGGTGGAGGAAGAAATCCGTACCATTTCCCATGAGCTGAACAATGAAGCCTACAAAAAATTTCATAATTTTATCGTGTCGTTGAAAGACATGATCAGCGGTATAGAAAAGTCCTCTGGTATTTCCTGTACTTTCGATTACGACAAAAAAGTGCCATGGGACAATTTGCTGGGCGATATCAAGATCAATGCCTTCAGGATAGTCCAAGAGGCGCTTAAAAACTGTGTGAAGCACGCAAAAAGTGAAAACGTGTCCATTTCCTTTTATTTGGTGGATGATAGCTTAAAACTCACCATCTCGGACGATGGTGTTGGTTTTGACCCCAACCGCGCGAAAAAGGGTATTGGCCTGAAGAACATTATATCCAGAGTCAAAAAAATTAAAGGAAAGGTGAATTTTGACAGTAAGCCTGGTCATGGAACCATCATAAAAATACAGATTCCCGCTGCCTATGTGGAATATACCGTTCCACAAAAAACAACAGCGGTAAACGCATAAACATTCCCCCCAAATTAATCGCAATACCTACCATGAAAACACTGAGAATACTAGCCATCGATGATCATGAAATGACCATGCTCGGGTATAAATTCATACTCGAAGGAATCGATTTTGATGGCCACAAGATAATTGTGGACACCGCAACTTCCTATGAAGCAGGCAAGCAACTGATCGAAGAATCCGCCAAAACCTTTAAGTACGATATTTTGTTTTTGGACGTGCAATTGTTCGCCCCGAACGAAGACCAACCCTACTCAGGGGAGGATTTAGGTATCTTGGCCAGAAAGATCGTACCGGAAAGCAAAATTGTTTTCATGTCCTCCTTTAGTGATAACTTTAGGATCAACAGTATCCTTAAATCCGTAGACCCGGATGGCTACCTGGTCAAAACCGACATTGACCCCAAAACATTGGAAGATGCGGTACGGACCATTATGCTGGACCCGCCCTATTACTCTTCCAAAGCACTCGGCGCCATCAGAAAAAAGATGGCCAACAATATTGAACTTGACGAAAAGGACAAGCAGATACTCTACCATTTATCCAAAGGAACCAAAACCAAGGATCTTGAGAAATTTATCAGGCTTTCCCCTTCCTCCATCGAAAACAGGAAACGCCATTTAAGAACCTTGTTCGGTACGGAAAATGAGAACGATTTGGCGTTGATCTTGGCGGCAAAAAATAAAGGCTTTATTTGACCATCAATGAGCTAGAAGCAGCCTTACTTTTTATTTTGTGGTAGGATTTTGTGCTAAAAATCCTTAAAAATCCTACAAACTGGGGGAAATCCATAGAATTTTTAAGGATTATCTGCAATCCAAAATAAAAGATTCATCCTAATTTTATGTAGAAAGAATAGTAGAATTCAATCTGCAAGTATATGTCTTCCCCTAACAAACATAATAACAGATATAGAGCTCCAAGAACCTATGTGGCCACCGACGGACTGGACGACTTTTTAAAGGTTCTGGAAAAATATTTTTTTGCAACGGCCAAAGTGCAGTGCAAGCAAGATTCCAAAAACAATCAAATGGATTTGGTGATACACCTTCACCATAATTTTGGGATTGCGGAATGCCTTCGCCATTTTAACGATGGTGATTGGGGGGCCTATAATTTTGCCGAAGAGTGCAGGTCCAACATTTCCTCATCCTTACAAAAAGCATTGGCCATGCTCAATCGTGAGAGCACGTATCCTACGGATATCTTGGAGCTCTCATTACATTTTGAGGATACGTCCATCATTATCTCAAGATTGTATGAGCACAGCATACCGCAACAGGCAAGCAACATCCTCACCGCAATAGGTAAACATTTTATTTATTTTACCAAAGGATTGACGGAGATGCCCTATGAGATTTTCGTTCCCGTTTTTGAGGATAGTTCTATAAAGAACAACGCTGAATCCAAACCAAAAAATGGGTATTTCGATTACTGGGGATTGTACTATGACAAAGGGCAACAGCATGAAGCCCTCATCTATTACCTGAACCGCAAAAAATTATACGAAGAGAGCATTTTTCTCTTCGAATAACTACTCCATTAGCAATTACTAAGCACTGAACAAAGGTCGCGATTTCATCAAATCGTTGACCTTTTGTTTTATGGCAGCCACTTTGGTTTCGTTTTCCGGGTCGGTAAGAATTTCGTCGATAAAGCCCACAATGGTCTCCATATCGGCTTCTTTTAATCCCCTAGTGGTAATCGCAGAGGTTCCAAAACGGATTCCAGAAGTTACAAAAGGTGATTTATCATCAAAAGGCACCATGTTCTTGTTGGCCGTAATGTCTGCATGCTCCAATACCTTTTCGGCATCTTTACCGGTAATGTTTTTGTTTCGGAGATCGATCAACATCATGTGATTGTCGGTTCCGCCGGAAATTACTTTGTAATCCCTATCCATAAAGGCCTTGGCCATGGCCGCGGCATTCTTTTTCACTTGGACCATATAATGCAGGAACTCGTCGGATAGAGCTTCCCCAAACGCAACGGCCTTAGCCGCGATTACGTGTTCCAACGGTCCGCCTTGGTTACCTGGGAATACGGCCAAATCCAGTAGTGCCGACATTTTTCTTAGATTTCCATTTTTCAGCTTGATGCCAAATGGGTTGTCAAAATCCTCACCCATCAAAATAAGTCCTCCACGTGGACCGCGTAGCGTTTTGTGGGTTGTGGTGGTCACAATATGGCAATGTGGAATGGGGTCGTTCAAAATGCCTTTGGCTATCAATCCAGAAGGATGCGATATATCCGCCAATAGGATGGCTCCTACACTATCGGCAATCTCCCGGAAACGTTTAAAGTCCATATCCCTGGAGTAAGCAGAAGCACCTGCAATGATTAATTTAGGTTGCTCCTTTTCTGCAATTTCTTGGATCTTGTCGTAGTTCAAAAGTCCGGTTTCCTCATCCACCCCGTAAAAAACAGGATTGTACAACTTACCGGAAAAATTTACAGGGGAACCATGGGTCAAGTGCCCTCCATGGGAAAGATCAAATCCTAAAATAGTATCGCCAGCATTAAGGCACGCATGGTAAACCGAAGCATTGGCCTGCGAACCGGAATGGGGCTGCACGTTTGCATAAGCTGCACCGAACAACTCCTTTGCACGATCGATGGCCAACTGCTCTACTTGGTCAACAATTTCACAACCGCCATAATAACGCTTGCCTGGGTAGCCTTCCGCATATTTATTGGTAAGTACGGAACCTGCGGCCTCCATTACTTGTGGACTTACAAAGTTTTCAGAAGCTATCAATTCAATACCTTCCAATTGCCTTTCCTTTTCTTGCGCTATCAGTTCAAAAATCTTTTGGTCTCTTTGCATGTTGCCCATAGTTTAATTAAGGGCGTAAAATTACGAATTGAAAGGGGATTTATCCGCATAAAAAAGCTATTGAGGGGTAATTTTATCAAACGGCAATTAACAATTTCGTGCGTTTACGAAACTTCCGAAAACCGCTTGCTAACAACCTTTTTATCCAAGATATACTACCGTTCATCCTTTTTCGTTTATAGATTGGGGATTTTTGGCACAGCTATTGGATTCCCCATACCAAACCACAAAGTTGACCACTATGAAAAAACTTTTACTCTTACTCACGATTATGGTACTTGGCGCCTGTAGCGGCGTTAAAAAAACCCAAGAGGCCCTGAATACCGGAAATTACACGACGGCAATGAACAAGGCCATTAAAAATTTGGCCGATAACAAGACCAAAAAAGGGCATCAACAGTTCATTGTTTTGCTAGAAGAAGCCTTTGCCAAAAACACCGCAAGGGAACAGCAGGAAATTGCTTTTCTTCAAAATGATGGCAATCCGGCAAATCTGGAGGCCATTTACAACAAATATTTGCAGTTGAAGCAGATACAGCAACAGATACGTCCGCTACTGCCCCTTTATATTATTGATGAAGGCAGAAATGCAGAGTTCAGGTTTGTAAACTACGATAACCAGATTTTGAACACCAAGGATGACCTTTCCGAGCATCTGTACCAGAATGCGCTGAACCTTTTGGGCTCGGCCAAATACAAATCCGATTATCGCGCTGCGTATGATGACTTGAAGTATTTACAGGAAATCAATCCGGGATATCGGGAAACCTTTGCCAAAATGGACGAAGCCTACAACAAAGGCCTAGAGTTTGTGCGTGTGGAAATTGCCAACCAGACCCAACAAATCATCCCAGAGCGATTGGAAGCCGAACTTTTGGACTTCAATGCCTTTGGCATCGATAACTTTTGGCTACAATACCACACCCGACCCTTGCAAAATATCAACTATGATTACGCCATGAATCTGGATTTTATGGAAATCAATATATCCCCTGAACGTATCAACGAGACCCAAGTGATCAAGGAAAGGCAGATCAAAGATGGTTGGGAATACCTCTTGGACCGCGACGGAAATGTAGTAAAGGATAGTTTGGGCAACAAAATCAAAGTGGACAAAATGCGCACCGTTACTTGTAAGTTGTTCCAATTTACCCAATTTAAAAGTGCCCAAATAGGCGCCAAAGTGAGTTTTACGAACCTACGGGATGGGCAAGTGATCAACTCCTATCCCCTGTCGAGCGAATTTATCTTTGAGCATATATTTGCCAATTTCCAAGGCGACAAGAGGGCGTTGGAAGACGATTTGCTATTGTACCTGAATGCAAGAGAGGTACCTTTCCCTTCCAATGAGCAAATGGTATACGATGCCGGTGAAGACCTAAAGGCACGCTTAAAGAGCATTGTCTCCAGACACCAGTTCAATTAAAAGGTTTTGTGTCACATCGAGCGCCTGCACGTCCGGCAGGTGCTCGAAAAGACATAGAATTCTCCCGTTTATAGGCACTTCGTAAAATCCATATCCGAAATGGCACCGTGCGAAGTGTGAAAGGTGACATCTCCGTCCTTGACCACCAATAATTGGGGAGACTCGTGCCTTATCCCAAATTTTTCCGCAATCCTATTGGAAATTTCCCGATGACTCTGAATGGTCAAAAAATAGAGGTCAATATCCAATTCTTGATTGTAAGACCCCTCAAACATATTTAAGACCATACGGCTAATACCACAGGTATTTGAATGTTTAAAGATTACTTGGGGGCGGTTGTTGGACTTTTCCGCTATAGCCTCCAATTGGTCCATCGACTCCAATGGAATCCAAGGTAGTTTTTCCTGTTTCGTTGTCGTGTTCTCCTTTTTTCCAAAGACGCTGTCAAATATTCCCATACTGCAAATTTATAGGATAAGTCGGTAGGGAGCAAAAAGCTTACAACTGACTAAATGTCTTGCTATCACTGGTTTTATCGGACATTTTGACGGTAAGCCCGTGTTGGTAAGGTTGTTGACTTACTAGGTTAAAACGAAAACAATGAATTTTAACAATTTTACCATAAAATCTCAGGAAGCCATTCAAAGGGCCCAACAATTGGCCCAAGAATTTGGGCATCAACAAATAGAAAACGAACACCTGTTCAAAGCCATTGGCGAGGTGGATGAAAACGTGCTCCCGTTTATTTTGAAGAAATTGAACGTGAACACCAACCTCATCAGCCAAATTTTGGACAAGGAACTCCAAAGCTTTTCCAAAGTGACCGGAGGAGAAATCATGCTTTCGCGTGAAGCAGGGAAAACCGTCAACGAAGCCAATATTGTCGCCAAAAATATGGGCGATGAATATGTTTCCGTGGAACACTTACTATTGGCCATTTTTAAATCCAAAAGCAAGATTGCACAAATCCTAAAGGACCAAGGCGTTACCGAAAAGGATTTAAAGGCCGCCATTCAAGAGTTACGGAAAGGTGGAAAGGTGACCTCGCAAAGCGCAGAGGAAACCTACAATTCCTTAGACAAATATGCAAACAACCTCAACCAAATGGCCGATAGCGGTAAGCTGGACCCTGTTATCGGAAGGGACGAGGAAATCCGCAGGGTATTGCAGATTTTGTCCAGACGTACCAAAAACAACCCCATGCTCGTGGGTGAGCCTGGGGTGGGTAAAACGGCCATCGCTGAAGGATTGGCACACCGAATTGTCCAAGGGGACGTACCGGAAAACTTGAAGGATAAGATCATCTACTCTTTGGATATGGGTGCCCTGATCGCAGGCGCCAAATATAAGGGCGAGTTTGAGGAACGCCTAAAGGCGGTCATTAAAGAGGTGACCTCGTCCGATGGGAACATTGTGCTCTTTATCGACGAAATCCACACCTTGGTGGGTGCTGGTGGCGGACAGGGTGCCATGGATGCCGCAAATATCCTAAAACCAGCCTTGGCCCGTGGTGAACTTAGGGCCATTGGGGCAACCACTTTGGATGAGTATCAAAAATATTTTGAGAAGGACAAGGCCTTGGAGCGTAGATTCCAAAAGGTAATGGTTGACGAGCCCGATACCGAAAGTGCCATTTCCATCCTTCGGGGTATCAAGGAAAAGTACGAGGCACACCACAAAGTCCGTATTAAGGATGATGCCGTAATCGGTGCCGTAGAGTTATCACAACGGTACATTACCAACCGGTTTTTGCCAGATAAGGCCATCGACCTTATGGACGAAGCCGCTTCCAAACTTCGAATGGAAATCAACTCCAAACCCGAAGAACTGGATGTGCTCGACCGTAAAATAATGCAGTTGGAGATTGAGATAGAGGCCATTAAACGAGAAGACGACACGACTAAATTGAAATCTTTGAATTTGGAGTTGGCCAATCTAAAAGAAGAACGAAATGAAATCTTTGCTAAATGGGAGAGCGAAAAAACGGTGGTGGACAACATCCAAAAAACCAAAGAGGATATCGAAAACTACAAGGTGGAAGCCGAACGTGCCGAAAGGAACGGTGACTACGGTAAAGTAGCGGAGCTGCGCTACGGCAAAATCAAAGAGGCTCAGGAACGATTGGACAAATTGCAAGAGGAACTGGCGGAACAACAATCCGCAGGTACTTTGATCAAAGAGGAAGTTACTTATGAGGACATTGCAGAGGTAGTGGCCAAATGGACAGGGATTCCCGTGAACAAAATGATGCAGAGCGAGCGCGAAAAGCTATTGCAACTGGAAGACGTGCTACACAAACGCGTGGTGGGACAAGATGAGGCTATTGTTGCCGTATCTGACGCCATACGCAGAAGTAGGGCCGGACTACAGGATGCCAAAAAACCTATCGGTTCGTTCTTATTCTTGGGTACCACTGGTGTAGGTAAGACCGAGTTGGCCAAGACCTTGGCCGCTTACCTGTTCGATGATGAAAACGCCATTACCCGAATAGATATGAGCGAATACCAAGAACGCCACTCCGTGAGCCGATTGGTAGGTGCACCTCCGGGATACGTAGGCTACGATGAGGGCGGACAGTTGACCGAAGCGGTGCGAAGAAAACCCTATTCGGTGATATTGCTTGATGAGATTGAAAAAGCACATCCCGACACCTTCAATATTCTATTGCAGGTGTTGGATGAAGGAAGGCTAACAGATAACAAGGGTCGTGTGGCGGATTTTAAAAACTCCATCATCATCATGACCAGTAATATGGGAAGTCACATTATCCAAGAAAAATTTGAGGATGCCAAGGATATAGAAAGCGCATCGGAGGCGGCGAGAATTGAGGTAATGGGATTGCTGCGCAAAACCATACGGCCTGAGTTCCTCAACCGAATCGATGACATTATCATGTTTACCCCATTGAGCAAAGCTGACATTAGAGCAATTGTGGGACTGCAATTGGCCAACTTGAAGAAAATGTTGACCAAACAGAACATCACCTTGGATGCAACCGAGGAAGCTGTCGATTATTTGGCCGCCAAAGGTTTTAACCCACAATACGGTGCACGCCCCGTAAAACGATTGATTCAGAAAGAGGTGCTGAACAACCTGTCCAAAGAGTTGCTATCGGGCAGAATAACATCAGATAGCATCGTACTCTTGGATTCCTTCGATGATCAATTGGTGTTTAGAAATCAAAATGAGTTGGTAGAATAATACCAAATCCTCAATAGGTAAAGCCCTAACTTTGTTAAAGTGAGGGCTTTTATTTTATAAAATACCGTACAGTATTTGATTTTTTATATCTTAGTTACGACCAACAGCAACCAACAAAATGACCAAGAAGGCAGAACGAACCACCGCTTACATTATTGAGACCGTAGCGCCCATTTTCAACAAGCACGGCTACATAGGCACCAGTATGAGCGACCTTACCGAGGCCACGGGCCTCACCAAAGGTGCCATTTACGGAAATTTTGAAAACAAGGAAGCCTTGGCGCTTTCAGCTTTTGAGCATAACCGAAACATGCTGTTGCAAGCAATTGACAACGCTTTGGAAACAGGTAACGAGGCCTTGGCCAATATCTACTCCCTGCTGAACTTTTATAAGCAGTATGATGCTTTCACCCTACCCATGGGTGGGTGCCCTATCCTCAATGTTGGCGTGGATGCTCAAGGCAACAACAAGCTCCTCGCTGCAGCAGTAAAGGAAACCATCAAAGATATTGAGGGAAAAATGGCTCTTATTCTTGAAAATGGAGCGAACCGAAACGAAATCAAGCTCCCGGTTCCACCTTTACAATTTGCCAAGCAGTTGTTCACGATGATTCAAGGGGCGGTAGCCATGAGCACCATGATGCAAGACCGAAAATACTTGGTCAACACCATTACCTATTTGGAATTTTTGGTGAAGCAAGAACTCAAAAAGTAAAGCCCACCTTCTTGTTTATTGAAGCGCATGTTATTCCAACAAGCAAAACGACGATGAATCCCACAATATTGAATTTGGAAAAGGATTTCTAACTTTGTTCGAAATGAGCTTCCATTCTAAAATCAGTTTCCCTTCACGCGGAATATCCAGGTTTTTTCTGCATACTTACCAAAAAACTTACTATCACGGGCCTTTCTGGCCTCATCCATGGTGTTATAGCGCTCCAAATACACATAATTGTACTTGTTGACACTTCGATAGAACGATTTGGGTTCCAAACCTTTGCCCCGGAGTGTTTTCATGAAGTTTTCAAAATACCGTTGGGTACCATATACGTTGGCAATCAAATAGAAACCGGGTTCGAGCCCTTCTTCGTTTTCCACCTCCTCGTAGCGTTCGTTCGGGCGAACCTCCACCTGCTGCCTTTGTAATTGTTCCAAGCTGTCCTTTTTACGCTGTAATTCCTGTTGTTCCCACAAGCGTTGTACTTCTGCCAGGGAGTCCTTTTCACGTTCCAGTTGTCTTCTGGCCTCTAGTTCACGTTGCTCCTGCTCCAATCGTTGTTGCTCGATTTCTTCCTCCAGTGAATCTGACTCCTCTTCCAATGTCTCTTCAGGCAAGGTTTCTTGCGGCTCTTGTGGCTGGATCTCCTTTGATTTAGTTTTTCCAAAGTGATAAGAAGCAACGATTTCAAAAGTAGTATCCTCTTCACTCAGGGCATTGTCGGTAGCAAATTCCAGCAATCCACCCAAAGAAAATGATCTTGCCAATGTAATCCCCAAACCGCCGGATGCTCCGTAAAAACTATTGTAGCCGCCCTGCACCCAAAATTTAGAGGTGCTGAACAACCCATTCAAACCGAATTGGGTGTCGCCATTGGGTACGGATTTCACGTAAAGGACGGGACGGACAAAACTGTCCCCCAAGCCATTCGAAATCATCAAGGGGAAATCATGGGCAACCGTCCCCGTAACACTCTGAAAGCTATCCATATTTTGCCCATTGGAACCTGATACATTGAAACCCACAGCGTTCTCCAAGGCCAAGCCCAAACTGAACCGATTGACCATCAACCGTAGGCCTGGGGTAAATTGTACTTTAAAACCTTCAAAATCCTCCAAGGCAACAGGGTCCAATCCATCACCTTCCACAAATTGTTCATCGGCGATCGTTTGTTGAAAGGCAAATACGTTGAGTCCGGCCATAAGCTGAACTTGGTCATCCAATTGAAAAGTCTGTGCGAAAGTTAGATTACCGCCCGTGTACAAAAAGACACCAGTATTATGCTGTAAAAAACCGGCCGAAGCCACGGAAACTGGGTTAAATTGATGTGTATAATTGGCGAAAATGGTGGAAGGGTCCCCGTCAATACTTTGCCATTGCCATCGGGTCCATACGGATAGTGAGTTCGGGTTGTTCCAGTCCAAAGCATAAGTGGGATTTAACAAACTCGCATTGAACTGTGTAAGGGAATGTTGTCTAAAATCGGATGGCAAATCAGGCTCTTGCCCCCAAACAAGGGAACAAATTGCAATGGCGAAGAAACAAACCACAAACTTGCGCATACCAGAAAATGAAAATTAAACGTTACTTTTAAAACGAATTAACAAAAACATACGGGAACTTTGAATAGAACTATGCGAACCATCAAACCTCTAATTGCCCTTGCAATTATACTCGTTGGAAGTATCAGCTGCAAAAAAGATACGAAAATTGCAGAAGATCCTGTAATTTCTACCTTCTATTTTATAAGACACGCCGAAAAAGACAGAACAGACCCTGAAAACCCAGACCCAGAGCTAAATCAGGATGGATTGGACAGGGCGATACGTTGGGCCGAAGTCTTCGACCCCATACCTTTGGACATGGTGTATTCCACCAATTATGAGCGTACTTCGATGACGGCTGCACCTACTTCCATCAAAAAAGATATCGATATTAAATACTACGACCCGCGCGAGATGGATATTGAAGTCTTCAAACTGGAGAACGAAGGGAAAAATGTGCTTGTGGTAGGCCATAGCAATACCACGCCTATGCTGGTGAATAAAATGATCGGTATGGAGAAATATGACGCAATGGATGATTCGGACAACAGCAGTTTATTTATTGTCCGCATAATCGATGGAATTCCTACAGATATCCGATTAAAAATGGATTAGGTCTACTCTACTCTGATATTTTCCAACTCGATCTTGCTCAGGAGTTCAAGTGCTCCTTTATCGAACCATTGACCAATTTCCAGTATGTCAGTTCCCTTATTTTTAGGCTTATAGTTCTCGTAGTCCACAAAACGGATACCATTCACATAGCGTTCGTTATAGGCTTTCCTAAACCGCTGACCACCCCCGTTTGTATGAAAGTCATAGGCAAGATAATCGGGCTTAAACGTTTCTTTATCAAACCAATATAAATATGTGTCCTCAAAGTCTTCGCCTCCTCCCTGCTGGTCAAAAGTGATTATTACTTTGTAATAAGGTTTGTTGCCGATCGTCTCCTCTCCTAAAAACTTCATGTTGACAGCGGCATCGTTTAAACCATAGGGCAACCGTACAAAATAATGCACCGAGTTGATGGAATTGGCATACTTCACCGCCATGGTATCGTGCACCTTCACCAAGGAATCGTTCACGTAGCGTTCAAAATCATCACCTCTTTTGATATCGGTGATGGTGGTTGTATCCAAATCCGAAATCCGTTTAAAGACCCTTTGGCCATCCACATTTTCGGAAACATAACGTTTATCCCTAAAATCAAAAGTCACCGTATGGTCGTCAAACAGTTTTCCTCCACTATCGGCTATGGAATTATCTACGATTTCCTGGGCAGTTGGTTGTTCTTTGGCTTCTGGTTTGCATCCAATAGCAAAAACAAGTACTAGAAGAATTAAAAGTCGTTTCATAAGGTTGTTTGGGTACTTATTCGTAAAATCTAGCGTAACATTACAATTTTCTTGGCAAAGAGTTTATATTTTTGTGTCAGATGCAGCAAAATATCAACATAAAAAATAGAAGAGCCCGATTTGATTATGAAATTTTGGACACCTACACGGCGGGTATCGTCTTGGGGGGTACCGAAATTAAATCGCTTCGTTTGGGCAAGGCTTCCATTTCGCAAAGCTTTTGCGAGTTCAATGACAAAGGCGAACTGTTTGTCGTGAATATGCAGATCGATGAATATACCCACGCCAGCCATTTTAATCACGCCCCGAAGGCCGTCCGTAAATTGTTGCTCAACAAAAGGGAGCTCAAAAAACTCCAAAAGGAGGTGGCCACCACTGGACTCACCATTGTTCCGCTCAAAGTCTTTATCAATGACAGGGGTTTGGCTAAAATGAACATCGGCCTGGCCAAGGGTAAAAAATTGTACGACAAGCGGGAAACCATCAAAGACAGGGACAACAAACGCAATTTGTCCCGAATCAAAAAGAGTTTCAATAATTAGTTTTTATCCTCCAACAAGGGAACGAACCGGAACGAACCGAATTCTTTCTTTTCGAATTCCTTTTCTGACTTGCGAACAAACAAGGTCATGATTTGTTCGTTAACCCCTACTGGGATTACCAGCCTACCCCCTACTTTCAACTGTGACAGTAGGGGTTTTGGAACTTCTGGTGCGCCGGCAGTGACAATAATACCATCGTACGGTGCTTCTTCTGGCAATCCCTTGTAGCCATCCCCGAAAATCATTTTTTTAGGGCGGTAATGCATTTTATTGAAGAACAATTTGGTGGTCTTAAACAGTTCCAATTGACGTTCAATGGTATAGACCTTGGCCCGTAAATGCATCAAAACAGCCGTTTGGTAACCGCTACCCGTGCCTATTTCCAAAATCTTATCGTTGGGCTTCACCTCTAATAATTCGGTCTGGAATGCCACCGTATAAGGCTGAGAAATGGTTTGGTCGGCCCCGATGGGAAAAGCTTTATCCTGATACGCATGATCTTCGAAACCACTATCCAAAAACAAATGCCTGGGAACCGTTCGTATCGCCTCCAACACCTTTTTGTCCGTAATCCCTTTAGCGGCAACAACATCCGCCAAGTTCTTGCGCATTCCCCTATGTTTGAGCGTATCCTTCATGCTATCTGGTCTGGTGGGGCGAAGTTAAAAAGTTCCCTAAAAATATCCCCTTAGTTCCGTTCAAAAATTTGTGGAAACTGCCATCATATCCGTATTTTTGACGAAAACAGGTCATATGCTAAAAGTTGGTGTCCTCGGTGCGGGACATTTAGGAAAAATTCACCTCAGGCTCTTAAACCAATCGGATAAATATGAACTTGTTGGGTTTTATGATCCCGATGAGATCAATGCCAAAAAGGTAGCTGCCGAATTTGGATACACCCATTACGACAATATCAACAATTTGATTGACGCCGTTGATGTGGTCGATATAGTGACACCCACCCTTTCCCATTTTGATTGTGCCAAAAAGGCCATTGAAAAAGGTAGGCATATCTTTATTGAGAAGCCAATTACCAACACTTTGGAAGAAGCAGAACAATTGCTCGAACTTTCCAAAAAACACGGTGTTAAGGGCCAAGTTGGCCATGTGGAGCGATTTAATCCTGCTTTTTTGGCCGTGAAGGACAAAATCGAGAACCCGATGTTTATCGAAACGCATCGTTTGGCGGAATTCAATCCGCGTGGAACGGATGTTCCCGTAGTGCTGGATTTGATGATCCACGATATTGATGCGATTTTGAGCGTGGTGCCTTCCGAAGTGGAAAAAATCAATGCAAGTGGTGTTTCTGTCATCAGCCAATCACCCGATATTGCCAATGCACGCATCCAGTTCAAAAACGGCTGCGTGGCCAACCTTACCTCGAGCCGTATTTCGCTGAAGAATATGCGAAAGTCACGTTTCTTTCAGCGCGATGCCTATATTTCGGTTGATTTCTTGGAGAAAAAAGTGGAAGTCGTCAAAATGAAGGACGCTCCCGAAAATCCCGGCGATTTTGATATGATCCTACAAAACGCCGAAGGTGAAAAGAAGCAAATCTATTTTGAAAACCCCGAAATAGATGTAAACAATGCCATTTTGGACGAATTGGAGACCTTTGCTGATGCTATTAACAACGACACAGAACCCGTTGTCAGTTTGGAACAAGGCACCAATGCCCTGCGTGTGGCCCTTCAAATCATTGCATCATTTGATAATTAATCGTCGTCATTCCGGAATACCTTCGGATAGACCACAATTTTAAATACGGATTTATGAAACAAATAGCGGTTATTGGAGCAGGAACAATGGGAAACGGAATCGCCCATGTTTTTGCACAGAACGGATACAAAGTCAATTTGGTGGATATTTCCCAAGCTTCCTTGGACAAAGGGTTGGCCACCATTACCAAAAACTTGGACCGGATGATGACCAAAGAGGTCATCGATGCATCCAAAAAAGAAGCTACACTTGGCAACATTATCACCTATACCAACCTGAAAGAAGGGGTTTCGAACACGGATTTGGTGGTTGAAGCAGCAACGGAGAACTTGGATATTAAACTTCGGATTTTCAAGGATTTGGATGAGGTATGTCAGTCAAAGACCATTTTGGCCACCAATACGTCTTCCATTTCCATCACCCAAATCGGTGCGGCTACGAATCGTCCCGAAAAAGTGATCGGCATGCACTTTATGAATCCAGTTCCCATTATGAGGTTGGTGGAAATCATCCGTGGGTACAGCACTTCGGATGAGGTTACGGAAACCATTATGGAACTTTCCAAAAAACTGGGTAAAACCCCTACCGAGGTAAACGATTACCCCGGGTTTGTGGCCAATCGTATTTTGATGCCCATGATCAATGAATCCATAGAGACCTTGTACAACGGCGTGGCTGGTGTGGAAGAAATCGATACTGTGATGAAATTGGGCATGGCACACCCCATGGGTCCTTTGCAACTGGCGGATTTTATTGGATTGGATGTATGCCTCTCTATTCTGAACGTCATGTACGATGGATTCAAAAACCCAAAATACGCCCCTTGTCCGCTACTTGTTAACATGGTGATGGCAGGCAAACTGGGGGTGAAATCGGGCGAAGGCTTTTACGATTATTCCGAATCCAAAAAGGCCGAAACCGTTTCTGCGCAATTCAAATAAGAATGTATGGCACTTGTAAAACCTTTTAAGGCCATCCGCCCTACAAAGGACAAAGCTTTTTTTGTGGCATCGCGCTCCTACGAAGAATATTCCAAAGAGGAGCTGAAAGCGATATTGCAGTACAACCCGTTCTCGTTTTTGCACATCATCAACCCTGGGTTCAAATTTGAAAAGAACATCAAGGGAAAAGAACGGTTTGGCTTGGTGCACAATCGGTATTTGGAATTTTTGGAGGAAAATGTCTTCCAAAAGGACGAGGAGCCCAGTTTTTATTTATATCAAATCACAAAAAACGATTTTAAAAGTCTTGGTTTTTTCTGTGCTTGCAGTGTGGACGACTACCGTAACAATGTCATCAAAAAGCACGAGGATACCATACAAGACCGAGAGGAGCTCTTTGCCGATTATTTGCATACCGTAGGCTTTAACGCAGAACCCGTTTTGATGACCTACGAGGACAATGAAACCGTGGATGAGATCTTTCAACGCAAAATCGAACGAAAACCCGAGTACGATTTTACCACAACGGACCGGGTGAACCATAAACTATGGAAAATCTCGTATCCCGAGGGGATTGAGAAACTGGAAAAGGCCTTTGGGGGTCTCGATGCACTTTACATTGCCGATGGGCACCATAGAAGCGCATCATCCAGTCTGTTGGCCGACCTGAAAAAATCGGAAAACCCTAATCATTCAGGGGAGGAAGCCTACAACTATTTCATGGCCTACCTGATTCCCGAATCGCAGATGCGTATTTCAGAATTCAACCGCATGGTAAAGGATTTGAACGGCTACTCTAAAAAGGAGTTCCTGATTCAGTTGGATGAGCATTTTCGCATAGAGAAACGGGAGAATGGGCTGTGCAAACCGTCCAAAAAACATGAATTCAGCATGTATTTGGAAGGCGAGTTCTATACGCTGCATTTTCGGCAAACGAATCATGAATTTACCGATGCGCTGAGCCGTTTGGACACCCAAATCCTGTACAAAACGGTTTTGGAGCCCATTTTAGGTATCACCGATTTGAGAAACGATAAACGGATTTGCTACGGTTATGGTAAAAACAACCTCATCCAAATGAAGGATTTGGTGGATTCTGGCAATTTTGCCGTAGGTTTTAGCTTGGTTCCCACAACCGTGCAGGAAATCAAGGCTATTGCCGATGCAGGTTTGGTAATGCCCCCAAAAAGCACGTATATTGAGCCTAAGCTCCGCAGTGGGCTGGCTATTTATGAATTGTAAAACTGTCATTCCTGCGAAAGCGGGAATCCATAAATCTAAAAGATTCCGTACCACGTGCGGAATGACATTAATTAAACTATGTCCGTAAAAGATAACCTTACAAATATAAAATCTGAACTGCCCGAAGGCGTGACCTTGGTCGCCGTTTCCAAAACCAAGCCCAATGAGGACATCATGGAGGCTTACGAAGCTGGACAACGTGTTTTTGGAGAAAACAAAGTGCAAGAGATGGTCCAAAAGTGGGAAGACTTGCCCAAGGACATCGAATGGCACATGATTGGCCACGTGCAGCGCAACAAAGTAAAGTATATGGCCGAGTTCGTCTCTCTTATTCACGGGGTCGATAGCCCGCGCCTATTGAAGGAAATCAACAAACAGGCAAAAAAGCACGACCGCGTAATCCCCTGCTTGCTGCAAATTCACATCGCAGAAGAGGATACCAAATTTGGCCTGGACAAGGCAGAGTTGCACGAGCTTATCGATTCTGAGGAATTTAAAGCCCTAGAGCATATCAAAATTGTTGGTTTGATGGGTATGGCGACCTTTACGGATGACATGAACCAAGTACGCAGGGAGTTTGCCCAACTCAAATCCATGTACGATGACCTTAAGATCAAATTGACCGACATCAACATCCTTTCCATGGGCATGAGCGGTGATTACACGGTTGCCATTGAGGAAGGAAGTACCATGGTGCGGATAGGAAGCAGTATATTTGGGGCTAGAAACTACGCATAAGCAGAAATTTTTCCATGTACGCCATACTCGACATTGAAAGCACGGGAGGAAAATACAATGAGGAAGGCATTACCGAAATTGCCATCCACAAGTTTGACGGGCATAAGGTCGTGGACAAATTCATCTGTTTGATCAATCCGGAACGGGAAATACAGCCATTCGTGGCCAAATTGACCGGTATCAACAATAAAATGCTTCGCTCAGCGCCCAAATTCCACGAAGTGGCCAAACGCATCGTAGAAATTACTGAAGGAACAGTTTTGGTCGCTCATAATGCACAGTTCGATTATCGCATCCTACGTACCGAGTTTAGGCGTTTAGGGTACGATTTTCAGCGAAAGACGCTCTGTACGGTAGACCTTTCCAAACAGCTCATCCCAGAGGCTGAATCCCACAGCCTGGGCAAATTGGCACGCTCTCTCGGTATTCCCATGAGCGATAGGCACCGTGCCAACGGTGATGCCCTGGCGACCTTGAAGCTTTTTAAGTTGTTGTTGGATAAGGATTCTGACAAAAAAATCATCACCGAGGTCATTCGCGAAGAAACCCACGGGGAGCTTTCCCCAAATCAGCTGGACATGGTGTTTGGGCTACCCTCCGAAACAGGTGTTTATTATATGCACGACAAGGATGGAGAAATCATCTTTATTGGGAAAACCAATGATATCAAGAAACGGGTGAACCAACATTTCACCAATGTGGGTAAAATTGCCCGCAAACTTCAAAAAGAGACCAAAAAAGTAACTTACGAAAAAACTGGCAGTGAATTGATTGCCATTTTAAAGGCTTATTGGGAGCAGAAAAAGAACCGACCCCGGTACAACCATGTTTCCACGAAAAAGCTTTTTACCCATACCATAGATTTTAGTCAAAATGGGACAGAACACATTATACTTGATGTAGAAAAAAACAGCTCCTTGGAGCACAAAAAGATGGCGTTCAATGGAACGGATGCTGCCAAGAGCTTTCTGAGTAAAATATCGGATGAATTTGAGCTTTGCCCCTCCTCTTTGGGTAAGGAAGGCTGCATGCCACAGCAAAATAAAGGTACCGTAATGAACTGCAATGAAAAAGTCCATGCCGTTTTTGAGAAATATAGCATCCAAAATAAGGACATTGCATTGACAGACCGTGGTAGGCAAACCGGGGAACGCAGTTTCATTCTCATAAAAAACGGCAGGCTTCAAGGGTTTGGATTTGTGGAACTCAACCACCAAGTCAATAATATTCATATCTTAGAATCGATAATGACCCCAATGAAAAGTGATGAAAACACCACTTTTATCGTAGAGGCCTATTTAAGAAAGAACAACCGATTAAAGACCATACCCCTAACCCACTGATCATTGAAAGACTACAAACCACAGGCCAAATGGAAGAATAAACTTCATGAAGTTATTTATGAGGCGGACACTCCATCGGGCAAGTTGTTTGATATTCTTCTCTTCATCTTGATCATCATCAGTGTTATTTTGGTGATGCTGGAAAGTATAGACGATTTTGATGCCCGTAACCACCGTACCCTTTTGACTTTGGAATGGGTAGTGACGATTTTTTTCACCATTGAGTATATTGCGCGACTGATCAGCATCAAAAAACCTTTAAAGTACGTCTTTAGTTTTTACGGCATCATTGACTTCCTGTCGACCATACCACTTTATCTTTCCTATATTTTGGCAGGATCCCAAGTACTACTGGCGGTAAGGGCGTTTCGCTTACTCCGAATTTTTAGAATATTGAAGCTCGTCAAGTTCATGGGTGAAGCTTCCCAGTTGCAATCGGCCCTAAAAGCAAGCCGTGCCAAGATAGCCGTGTTTATTTATGTCGTGTTGATTTTATCGGTAATCATGGGCACTTTGATGTATATTGTTGAAGGAGAAGATTCCGGTTTCACCAGCATACCCAAAAGTATTTATTGGACCATTGTAACATTGACCACCGTAGGTTATGGGGATATTGCGCCCCAAACCAATCTCGGACAGTTTTTGGCCACGGTGATCATGATTTTGGGTTATGGTATCATTGCTGTGCCCACTGGGATTGTTACCGCAGAAATTGCCCGCAACAATAAACCTGGCGATAAAGGGGATAACAATGGTTTTACAGTCCATGTGAACACCCAAGCCTGTTCAAACTGTTCCGCAGAAGGACATCGCGATGACGCATCCCATTGCTATAATTGTGGACATCCATTATGAAAAAAAAGGTACTGCTGGCAGTGGTAGGTCCTACCGCCATTGGAAAGACCGCTTTGGGCATTCAATTGGCCAAACATTTTGATACCGAAATACTTTCGGCAGACTCCCGCCAATTTTTCAAGGAAATGGAGATTGGTACCGCAGTTCCTACCCAAGAGGAGCTGGCACAAGTGCCACATCATTTTATTCAGCATAAAAATATTTTTGAGCCTTATTCCGTAGGGGATTTTGAAAAAGAAGCCATGGCTCTTTTGGAGGGACTGTTCCACCAAAAAGATAAGGTAGTCATGGTCGGTGGCAGTGGTCTTTACGTGGATGCAGTGGTCAACGGACTGGATGAATTTCCTGAGGTGGACCCTGGTATTCGGGCAGAATTGAACCAAGAACTGGAAAAAAATGGCCTCGGCAGTCTTCAAGAAGAATTGAAGCGTAAGGACCCATCGTATTATAAAATTGTTGATTTGGAGAACCCGCACCGTCTCATACGTGCCTTGGAAGTGTGCAGAGCCTCCGGCAAACCCTATTCCTCGTTCTTGAATCAACCCAGACCAAAACGCCCCTTTAAAACCCTTTATGTTGGTCTGGAGGCCCCACGAGAGGTCATTTATGAACGAATCAACCAAAGGGTAGACCTTATGATGGAAAAGGGCCTACTGGACGAAGCACAGCAACTTTATCCGAACCAAAAACTCAACGCCTTACAAACAGTTGGTTACAAAGAACTTTTTGAATATCTTGATGGGCATTGCACCTTGGAATCCGCTGTTTCGGAAATCAAAAAAAACACCAGACGATTTGCAAAACGACAGCTGACATGGTTGCGAAAAAACAATGATATCCTGTGGGTACCCTACGACGGAAAACCTGAAAAGGTACTGCAGATGATTAAAGACCGACTTAAAACCAACCTCTATGCCTAACGGTAAGACTGTGATAGTGGTGATGGGAGTCAGTGGTTCCGGAAAGACCAAAATAGGGAAACTGCTCGCAAAGAAACTATCCATTCCCTTTTATGATGGTGATGACTTTCATCCCGAAGAAAATATCAAGAAAATGAGCTCAGGGCAGCCCCTAAACGATGCAGACCGAAAAGGATGGCTTGTTCAACTCAACAAACTGGCTCTGGAAAACCGTGAAAAAGGGGCCATTATAGCCTGTTCTGCCCTAAAAAAGAACTACCGGAGCTTATTGCGGGCTGGTATGGGCGATGGTATGGTCTTTGTGTATTTAGAGGGATCATTTGACTTGATCAAATCCCGGTTGGACTCCAGAAAACATCATTTTATGTCCTCCGCCCTTCTCAAATCACAATTCGATACCTTGGAGCCTCCATCCAAAGCGATTACCGTTTCCATTGAGGAAACCCCAGCGAACATCGTTAAAAAAATCATCAAACAACTTTAACTCATGGAAGTTCAGCTTTTTTTGGCCGTTGTCATCGGCATTGCCATCCTATTGTTTTTGATCTTAAAGCTTCGCATCCATGCTTTTGTTGCGCTGCTTATTGGCAGTATCGTTGTAGGGCTTATTGCAGGACTCGATGCAAATCAAATTATATCTACCATACAAAAAGGGATGGGTGGTACCTTGGGTTTTGTGGCTACCGTCGTGGGGTTGGGTGCCATATTTGGGGGAATCTTGGAAGCATCAGGTGGTGCAAAAGCCATCGCTGATTTTATGGTTTCCAAGTTTGGGCTGAAAAAAGCTCCTGCCGCAATGGTAGTCTCCGGTTTTTTGATTGCCATTCCCGTTTTTTTTGATGTAGCCTTTATAATTTTAGTGCCCATGATGTATGCCCTGCAGCGAAGAACGGGAAAATCTTTGCTTCTTTATGCCATTCCGTTATTGGCGGGACTAGCTATAACCCATGCTTTTATTCCACCAACGCCAGGGCCTATAGCCGTGGCTGACATCATCGATGTAGATTTGGGGTGGGTCATCCTCATGGGATTCATCGCCGGAATCCCCACCGCTTTGATTGCAGGTCTTTGGTTTGGACGTCACATCTCAAAAAAAATATTTGTGGCTGCGCCCGAGGAAATAGAAGATGGTACCACACCAAACCTTCCACCTATTGGTCAAACCCTAATGATCATTGGCCTACCCATTATTTTGATACTACTAGATACGATGGTGACGGCGGGTACATTCGGAATTACGAGCACAACCATACTACAACTAATCTCCTTGGTGGGGCATCCATTCTCTGCTTTGATCATTGCCAATTTACTGGCTTGGTACTTTTTTGGACTAAAAAAGGGGTTCACCAAAGACCAACTCCTTAAAATATCCACCAAATCGCTAGCACCCGCAGGTACCATTATCCTGCTAACAGGAGCGGGAGGTGTTTTTAAGCAGGTACTTACCGATACAGGAGCTGGTGAGCTTTTGGCCAATTCGCTTAGCAATGCTGGAATACCCGTTTTGGCCTTTGCTTTTATCAGTGCCGCCATTGTGCGAATCGTCCAAGGTTCGTCTACGGTAGCCATGATTACAGCTGCCGGTTTGGTTTCGCCACTTTTGGCCAATGCCGAAATGAAACCCATGCAACTGGCTTGTATGGTGATTGCCATTGCATCGGGAGCAAGTATTTTTTCCCATGTGAATGACAGTGGTTTTTGGCTGGTAGGACAATATTTGGGCATTACCGAAAGACAAACTTTCCGATCTTGGACGGTAATGACTACTATTTTGGCCTTTGTTGGTATGATTACCGTTTCCTTAGTCTATGTTTTCGCATAAAAAAAGCCACCCAAGGGTGGCTGATCTATTTTAATTCTTACGGTTATTGCTCGTTCTCGGCTTTTACCACAAGTCGGAATCCTTCTCCGTGAATGTTCAGGATTTCTACCAAATCGTCCTTTTTTAGGTACTTTCTTAATTTGGCGATGTACACGTCCATACTCCTTGAGGTAAAATAATTGTCATCCCTCCAGATTTTGGTCAATGCCAATTCTCGGGGCATCAAATCATTTTCATGCAGAGCCAACAAACGCAACAATTCATTTTCTTTTGGCGATAATTTGATGGGTTCTTCCTCTTTATATTTCAAGAAACGAAGTTTTGAATTGAGGTGGAAGTTTCCGATTTCAAATTCAAATTGTTTGCTATCGGCCAGAGAGCTGGAGGCCTTCCGCTGCAGAATGGCCTTCAATTTCATCAACAGGACCTCAGAGTCGAACGGTTTGTTCAAATAGTCATCGGCTCCTGCCTTGTACCCTTTCAGCACATCCTCTTTCATAGTCTTGGCCGTCAAAAATATAATGGGTACATTTTCATTCTTTTCTCGGATTTCCTTGGCAAGGGTAAAACCATCCTTATAGGGCATCATCACATCCAAGATACAGACGTCATAGTTGTCCTTTTTGAATTTTTCAAAACCTTCCATTCCATTTTTGGCCAAAACCACCTCAAAGTCGTTCATGGTCAAATAATCCTTTAGCACGATTCCAAAATTCGGATCGTCCTCTACCAGTAGTATCTTCTTTTTTTC
Source organism: Flagellimonas marinaquae (assembly GCF_003992675.1). Classification (GTDB taxonomy): domain Bacteria; phylum Bacteroidota; class Bacteroidia; order Flavobacteriales; family Flavobacteriaceae; genus Flagellimonas; species Flagellimonas marinaquae. The sequence goes on along the minus strand of NZ_RZMZ01000015.1, from coordinate 520,744 downwards.
TGTTTCCATTGTTCGTTTTTAAATTAATGGGAGTTTTATAAAGAAGGTGCTTCCTTTTCCTTTTTCACTTTCTGCATAAACCTCTCCTTGATGATCGTCTATAATTCGTTTTACGTAGGCCAATCCTAATCCGTGGCCTTTAACGTTATGTATGTCGCCGGTATGTTCCCGGTAAAACTTTTCAAATACCTTTTTTAACACTGCCTTGCTCATGCCAGCCCCTTGATCTTGGACTTTGATGATGATGCTGCTTTTCACGACTTCCGTGTACACATCTATTTTTGGCGTTTCTGGAGAATACTTTACCGCATTGTCCAAAATGTTCACCACGACATTGGTCATGTGCATATCGTTGGCCAATACCTCAGATCGTTCGGCATCCAAATGGGCGTTTACATAGCCCCCCCGATCCTGAACGATCAATTCCACGTGAGCAATGGCATCCGTTATGATATCATGCATGTTCACCCTATCCTTGGTGATGTCCAGCTGGTTTTTTTCCAGTTTGGATATCCTGAGAACGTTTTCTACCTGTGCATGCATACGTTTATTTTCATCACGAATCATGCCTAGATAACGCAATACCTTTTCCTTATCCTCAATCGACTTTGGATTTCTTATCGCCTCCACCGCCAAATTGATGGTGGCAATGGGCGTTTTGAACTCGTGGGTCATATTATTGATGAAATCAGATTTGATCTCAGAAATCCGTTTTTGTTTGATCAGCTGGTATATCGCACTCGAATAAGCCAGAACTATGACCAAGGTAAATACCAAGGATAACAACGCCATTTTCATAATGGAGCCAAAAATGAACCGCTTCATGCTCGGAAAAGTGAGCAACAAAGAAAAGTTGGAAATCCCTTCGCTATCCTTAAAAATGGGCGCCTTGTACATTTTGGAACCGGAAAACTTGAACTTTCTCGACCTTATCTTGGTGGGATACCCTTGACTGTACACCCCGTATTCATAATCGATGTTTATATTCCGGTTGCTTAGTTCTTGACTCAACAACAGCTCCAATTCCTGCTTGGTCACCCGTTTATGAATGGGGCGCGTTTTGGCCGCTTCCATAAACACGTCTTCCCAGGCCGCTTTATCAATACTACTTAAACCGCCTATTTTTTCAGCTCGCTGTATGGGGGTGAGGCTGTAACTTTTGCCGTCCAACCCGTACTCTTCCTTAAAAATTGCCTTGGTACGCTTGCTGGTAAAATTTCTGATGGTCGTAGTATCTTCACTTCCATCGGTATCAATATCAAAGAACGCAGAGGTTATATTGTAATCTTCTTCCAAAATTCCATGGGAATAAAAAAGAATTTCGTCGGAGTTCAAATCCCGATCCACGAACAAAAAATTCTTATACTGTGTGCTTTTGGGCTCACCAATGCTATCGGCTAGGGAGGCCAAACGGTCTGAGTATTCTTTCATCTCGCGCTTCTCCACCCTACTCGCCACTTTGTCCAGAATGTCCGTAACCGTTCTTGAAAATTGTTCTTCCTTATCGTTTATGGAGGTTTGAATCCAATACACCTGCACAAAAATTATCCCTAACAGGGACAAGCTCATAAGAACAACCAGAAGAACAAATAGCTTCTTGTTCATTGTTGTAAAATTAAAAATTTAACATTTAGCACTTTGAGCGTTTAACCAAAACTTAACATAAATGTTAAAATTTGGATGCCAAGCTTAAAAGTTTGAGGTGTAGTAGGTTAACCTTTTCCTTGGTTTTTTTTAAATCGAGGTTTTCTATGGTAAAATCGGCCAACCCTGCTTTTTTATCATCTTCCCATTGGTGCTGTATCCTATCCCTTACCGATTCCTTTCCCACCTCATCACGTTCTACGACCCTTTGTATACGGGTTTGCTTGGGAGCAGTAATCAAAATCGTGTAATTATATTTATCCGCTGCCCCATTTTCAAAAATTAGGGCGGTCTCCTGAATAACGTAAGGGGATTCCTGACGCTGGGCCCAATCCAAAAAATGTTTTCGTACCGCCGGATGCACTATTCCGTTCAGCTTTTCCAACAACTCACGGTCTTTGAACACCTTTTCCGCTATGAACGTTCGATTTAATCCATCCACCGTATAAGCTTGCTTTCCAAAAAGGTCAATAATGCTCCCTTTCACTTCTTCGGATGTAACCATGAGTCGTTTGGCCTCCTTATCCGAATCGTACACAGGAACTCCCAGCTCCCTGAACATTTGGGCAACCGTGGTTTTGCCGCTGCCAATCCCGCCTGTAAGCCCTACTATCATCATTGTTGTTCCAGTACAAAGTTAACCGCATTCTCTCCCAATTTCACATCATACACCTTTTGTGGACTTTGTGTCAGCTCCAAGAACAAGGTCCGGCTCTCCGAACCTATCAATTGGCCATAATCTGCTACCACTTCAAAATCTGTGGCCGATAATTCCTTTAATCTTTCTATCGATGCTTTGCAAAGCAGAGTGACCGAATCTGGAAACGTCTTAACTTGGTACCCATCGGGAATATTGATTACTTGAATGGGCACCTCAAACACCCTTTCGGAAAACTTGGACACCTTTCCCGTGACTGTGGCACGGCTAGTGGAAAATATCGTATTACCCAAGCCTTTGGGGAAAATCAAATTGATCTCTTTTGTAAAATCGCTCTTTACGTTGGTAAGTTGCAATGGCGCCGTTGCAATGGATTCAATGGTATCGATTTCGTTTTTTGGCCCCTTTACCTCTATGGAATCGGGTTTTACCTCCACCTTCCCTTCCAAAATAAAATTCTGCTCCAACTGAAGGTTCATTTTGGGTTGAACAGGTATTTTCTTGGTTTCCACTTGATAGAGGTCAACCTCCAAAGCCTTCAGGTCCAGCTCCAATAGGGAAACATTTTGGGATAATTGTTGGTCCATCTGTCGTCGCAATGCCTCTTGGCCCAGCACATATTTTCCGTTTTGATACGCCACTTGGGAAACATCAATATCCATTCTTCCCTTAAAAATTTTATAGTATAAGAACTGGAAACCGCTGGTCCGCAGCTTGGCCTCGATTTGTTTACTCGAATTATCGCCCAACAAAAGCGAGTCGGGCAAATTCCGATAATTGAGGACAAAATAAGATCTAGACTCGTAGGTTTCGGACAGATTGCTGATAAACCAGGCCATAAAGGAGCATAGCAAAAACAGTGAAAATACTTTCACTTTCTTTTGATTGAGGCCGTGCAATACCTTTTTGAACACTTTTATTTCTTCTTGAAAAATAGTTTGGGAAATAGTTCCTCTGGATTCTTATTACTAAAGTTAAGCAACATTGTGGACTTGATAAAACCAATTCCATAACCTATAAATTGAACAAATACCGCATAAATTGACAAAAGGGCCACACTTATGCTCCTTGTCTTGATCCAAGCGTCCAAGAACAATACCAAAAAATATGAGGCGTAGAGAAACAAGGGCAACCAAAGTCCTAAAAAAGCCGCCAAAATGGCAACACCAAGTCCCAATATAAACAAGGTAGGAAACCAGTAGGTAGGTTTTGCCGTTCCGGGATGCCATTTGTTCAAGATAGGGCGCACCATACCAAATTTGTTCACCTGGGTGTAAAACTTATTCCAATCGATGCGTCTTTTATGATATACAAAGGCTTTTGGGAACAATCTGCTGCTAAATCCCGTCTTCCAAATCCGGAAGGTCAAATCGGGGTCTTCCCCAGGATGGATTTGACCAAAACCACCCGTCTTTTCGAATGCAGTTTTGGAAATACCCATATTAAAACTGCGGGGTTGAAATTTTCCTACGGTCTTTTTCCCACCACGGATTCCTCCCGTGGTCAGAAAAGAAGTCATCACATAGTTGATGGCCTTTTGAACTACGGTAAACGAGGTGTCGGCAGCATCTGGCCCACCAAAGCAATGAACAAAATCCGCGTTGAGTTCCCTGTCCACTTCGGATAGGTACTGTTGAGGCAGCATACAATCGGAGTCCAAAATGATAAAATAATTCCCCTTGGCCTTTTGCATCCCAAAGTTTCGGGAATCGCCCGGCCCGGAATTCTCCTTATAGTAATAGGAAATCTGAAGGTGCTCACGGAATTGTTCAACAACCGCCTCCGAACGCTCTGTGGACCCATCTTCTACGATAACCACTTCAAAATCATCCTGAAAATCTTGCTTTTGAAGACTTTCCAACAATTCACGAACTTCTTGGGGCCTATTGAAAACCGGAACTACTATGGAGAAAAGAATATTCATTTGAAATAGAAAGAGGCTTTATAAAAAGCTGGTTTTCTGTCAGTTCGAGCGCAGTCGAGAACTTAAAATGTATTGATAATCAATAGGTTTCGACTGCGCTCAACCTGACAAAGTCAAAATATTGCCGCATTTCGTACGGCTCTATCCCTTCTATTTTTTAACGGTTTATTCCGAAAACTCATCGATGATTTCTTGGCTCACCCCTGTGCTGGAGAAACCGCCATCGTGAAAAAGGTTCTGCATGGTCACCTTTTTGGTCAAATCGGAGAAAAGTGATACGGTATAGTTGGCGCAATCATCTGCGGTGGCGTTGCCCAGAGGCGACATTTTTTCCGCATAGTTGATAAAGCCGTCAAAACCTTTCACACCTTGTCCTGCTGTGGTTGGAGTCGGAGACTGGGAGATGGTATTTACCCGAACCTTGTGTTCTTTTCCAAAGAAATAGCCAAAACTTCTTGCTACAGACTCCAAATAAGCCTTATTGTCGGCCATATCATTGTAATCGGGGAAGGTTCGCTGTGCTGCCATATAGGTCAAGGCAACGATACTGCCCCACTCGTTCATGGCCTCAGCTTTGTACAAGGACTGCATTACTTTATGAAACGAAAGTGCGGACACATCCCATCCTTTGGCCGTGAAATCATAGTTTTCATCCGTGTAGGCTCTTCCTTTCCTCACATTGACGGACATTCCAATGGAGTGAAGCACAAAATCCAACTTTCCGCCCAAAATTTCCATGGACTTCTCCACCAAGTTTTTCAAATCCTCTTCACTAGTGGCATCCGCAGGAATAATTTCTGAGTTGGTCTTTTCCGCCAGTTCGTTGATTTTTCCCATGCGCATGGCGATGGGGGCATTGGTAAGCACAAAAGTGCCTCCTTCTTCATGAACACGTTCTGCGGTTTTCCAAGCGATGGAGTTCGGGTCCAACGCGCCAAAAATGATTCCTTTTTTACCTTTTAAAAGATTGTATGCCATAATTTCTTGCAATTGTTGATTGTAAGGCAAAGATATTTAAACTAATTGAAGTTTGGGAAGCACCTATAGGTTTTATTGCAGCAGCTCCTTGGCATGCGCCAAAGCAGATTCCGACAAATTCTTTCCTCCCAGCATCTCCGCCAGTTCCTTTATCCTTTCTTCCTTGTTCAATTGTTTGATATGGGTGCTGGTGCCTCCTTGTGCCTCCTCTTTGTACACTTTAAACTGATGCTGCCCTTTGGATGCCACTTGCGGCAAATGGGTTATGGAAAATACCTGCATGGTGTTGCTCATCTGCTGCATAATCTCACCCATTCGATTGGAAATTTCACCCGAAACTCCGGTGTCAATTTCATCGAACATCATGGTAGGAAGGTTTTCATATTCTGCCAAAATAGATTTGATGGTCAACATAATCCGTGAAAGTTCCCCACCAGAGGCCACTTTCTTTAGCTCGCCGTAGTTGGACCCTTTGTTCGCGGAGAACAGGAAGACCAAATCGTCCTTTCCGTTGGGTTTAAAGGTACTGGACGGATTCAATTCTATTTTGAAGGTGGCCGAAGGCATCCCTAAAGAAACCAAGTTGATTTGTAACCGTTCTTTCAATTTAGGAATGACCGCTTTTCTGCCTTCGCTTATTTTTTTGGCCCATGCATCTACTGTCTCCGTGATGGATGCCACTTCGTTCTTTTTGGCCTTGATTTTGGACTCAATATTGGCCACGGCATCCACTTTTTGGGCCAATTCTTCCCGAATGGAAATCAATTCGGATACGGAATCGGTATGATGTTTCTTTTGAAGATCGTACAATTGTTGTAATTGGCCGTTCACCACTTCCAAACGTTCCGGATTGGCTTCGACCGTATCTTTTAAACGCTCCAGTTCCGTGGCAATATCATCTGTTTCTATCAACACAGATTGAATCCTGTCATTCAAGGCTTTATAATCGGAGCCAAAATCGGAAAGATTCTGGAACGCTCGCTTAAGTTCTGTAAGCCTTCCCACAACGCCCAATCGTTCATCGTTCAGTAATTGGTGTCCTGCAGATAAGTTTTCCATAATCTGCTCCACGTTGCTCAACTGCTCGTATTCCTCTTCCAAAGCCTCTTGCATCCCTTCCTTGAGCTTGGCTGCTTCGAGTTCTTCGAGCAAAAAACTATTGTAGTCGTGCTCCTTGTCCGCATTCGCCTGAAAATCTTCCAATTTTTGAAGCTCCTTGGAAACGTTTCTCAGCTTTTGAAGCGCCTCTGCGTAGCCTGAAAGATTCCCTTCATTCTCCGCCAAGGCATCCAACACTTTCATCTGGAAATCGTTGTCGGCAAGCTGCATGGTCTGATGCTGGGAGTGCACATCCACCAACTGGTCGCCCAAGGCCCGCATCACATCCAAAGTGACAGGGGAATCATTTACAAAAGCTCTAGACTTGCCACTGGGAAGGATTTCCCTGCGGAGGATAGTCACAGCCTCATAATCCAAATCATTCTCCTCAAAAAAGGATTGAAGTTGATAGTTGGAAATCTCGAACTCTGCCTCTATGACACATTTCTGCTCCGTGTTTTTTAGAGATGATAGGTCGGCGCGTTTGCCCAGTACCAAAGAAAGTCCTCCCAATAAAATGGATTTTCCCGCACCGGTTTCTCCCGTTATGGTAGTAAAACCTTTGGGGAACGCCACACGGACGTCATCAATCAATGCATAGTTTTGAATGGATAGATTTACTAGCAATACTGTAGATTTTACCCGTAAAGATAAACCTCTTTGGAGAACTGCACTAGTAATTTATTTCATTCCAAGTACCGGAATAGAATGGAGCCACCTTGTTCAGGGTTTCCTTGAGTTTTACGATATCCACTTTGGGTCCATCGGAAAAAATATTCTGGATTTCCTCAGCTTTGGCATCAAAAAAAGTCTGGATCAAAAAGGCATTGGGCCGTCTGCTGATGAGGGTCTCGAACAACCGAAGGCTCCCTGCAATTATCTGTTTGCCCGTGCTGTTGTTGTCTGCCAAAATATCGAGTCCTTTTCTGTGGTAATTGTACATGGCAATACGATACTCCCGGAACGCGTTGTTCAGCAAATTGTCTACCAACTCAAAGCGGCTGCGGTCGCCTGTCTCTTGACTCCAACCACTAAAACTGGAGCTTTGGGCCTGGGTAACGATGTTCTGTGCCAAACGATAATAATCGTTTCCGCCTTCCAAGGAAAAGGTATCGGCGTCCAATCCCAAGATCATGTACACATAGTACGAAATAACACCGACCAAATTGGAATCGAACGAATTGGGATTGTACACCAAAGGTTCAAATTCCTGGTATTGAAAATTGAAAGCGTTGTCTTTGTAATTGAACACTGGGCTTTCGTAGCTCGTACCAAAAACGGGCCGTGTGGACTGTATTTGGATGTTCGCTTCAAACCGGTCTGACTCATATTGGGTCACTGTAATGAACATCCGGGCACTCACCCTTTCATTCTCCCGATAAACACGGTTGGTCCATTTGGTCTTGTTCACAAAATCATTAAGTGACCGCTCCAAAGTCCTAAAAATCTGTTGATTGGTCTGCCCTACCTGATCAGAGTTTACGGTAACCTGACAGTTGAGTTCCTGTGCGTTACCAGCAAAGGTCGTAATGAGTAAGGCAATGAAAAAAAGTATGCTACGCATGGATCCTGGAGATGATTTCTTCCCAAATGTCCGAGGCTACCTCAGACTTCGTTTTCAAATCAAACGTTTTTATCTCCAAATTCTTATCTATGAAGGTTATTTTATTCGTGCTTCCACCAAAACCCGCTCCATCATCTTTTAGAGAGTTGAGCACAATGCCATTCAAGTTTTTTCTTTTGAGCTTGTCTTTGGCATTTTCAAGCTCATTCTCCGTTTCTAGGGCAAAACCGACCAAAAACTGGTCTTTTTTTACCTCTCCCAAGGATTTTAGAATGTCCGGAGTGCGCTCCAGTTTAATCGACATCTTCCCTTCCTGCTTTTTGATTTTTTCCTTGGCAACGGTAGCTGGTCGGTAATCGGCTACGGCAGCGGCACAAATGGCCACATCTACATCGGCATAACTCTTATGGCAGGCCTCGTACATTTCTTGGGCCGAGGTAACTCGAACCAGATCAATAAAAGCATGATCCACGTTCAAGTGCGTTGGACCGGAAACCAGTACCACTTTCGCTCCCAAGTTGGCGGCGTGTTTGGCCAGTTCAAAACCCATGGTGCCGGTTGATTTATTGCCAAGAAAACGGACAGGGTCAATGGCTTCATGCGTTGGGCCAGCGGTAATGAGCACTCTTTTACCTGTTAACGGCAAACCCTTCGCCAAATCGGATTCAATATAATGAACGATGTTTTCAGGTTCTGCCATACGCCCTTCTCCATGCAAGCCACTTGCGAGTTCACCGGATTCGGCGGGAACTATTCGGTTTCCGAAGGACTCCACCTTTTCCAAAGACGCTTTGGTGGACGGATGCTTGTACATGTCCAGGTCCATGGCAGGAGCCACGTATACAGGGCATTTGGCGGACAAATAAGTCGCCAGCAGCAAATTGTCGCAGGTTCCATTGGCCATTTTGGACAAGGTATTCGCTGTTGCCGGAGCAATCAGCATAAGGTCTGCCCACAGCCCCAATTCCACATGATTGTTCCATGATAGACTTCCGTCCTCTTCGTTCACAAAATCCATTAACACTGGATTTTTGGAGAGTGTGGAAAGGGTGAGCGGAGAAACAAAAGAGCTGGCGCTCTGGGTCATAACTACTTTGACCTGTGCGCCAGCTTTAATCAGTAACCGTACTAGGAAAGTGGTCTTGTACGCGGCAATTCCCCCGGAAATTCCCAAAAGAATATTTTTACCGCCCAGCATTTCCTAGGAGTCTTTCTCTGTATTTCTGTAGTAGATTTTATCTTCCAACCACTCTTGTACCGCAAGGGCATGTGGTTTTGGTAACTTTTCGTAGAACTTGGATACTTCAATCTGCTCCTTGTTCTCAAAAACCTCTTCCAAGCTATCGCTATAGGTAGCGAACTCTTCCAACTTTTCCAACAATTCCTTTTTGATTTCGGAGTTGATTTGGATAGCTCTCTTGGCCGCTATGGAAATGGCTTCGTAAATGTTTCCGGTCTTTTCGTCAAACTCGTTTCTGTTTAGTGTAACTGTGGATACCGGCGCCTTGGTGTTTTTCAAATCTTGCATGTGAGTGGTTTAAAAACTTTTTTATTTGGATAAGGAAGTCGTGAATGCGCCCAATTCCTGCCGGATGGTCTCGGCAAGTTTGTCTGCTTCTTGCTTAAACTTCGTTTCAGGGAAATAACGCATTAAATTGTTATAGGAATCAAGAGCTTCTTCCAATCGCTCTTTCTTCTTGTCCTCTGTACTGTTGACAGCTAATCTTGTAGCCGCTTCAATTCGATAATATAGGGCTTCTTCCCTATATACCGAACCAGGGTTATCGGTAATGAAATTATCGAAGGCCGTAATGGCCGAAATCAACACGGGAAGATTGAACTCTCCCAACTTGTTGAACTGCTTCGCGATTTCGATCTCTTTCTTTTCTTTTTTTGTTGTAAGCTCACGCGCCATGGCATTGGCTTCCTCAAAATATTCAGATTCCGAATAATTGTTGATAAAGGTTTGAAGCTTTAACAGTGCCTTGTCGGTCTCCGTTTGGTCCAACGAATACCTTGGGGATAGATGGTAATAACTTTTTGCCCCCAAGAAACTGGCTTCTTGGATTTTGTCACTTCTTGGGTATGATTTCACAAATCGTTCAAACTGATACCCTGAAAGATAATAATCTCCATTTTTGAAATAACTATCCGCAAAGAAGAACATAACCCGCTCCCCTTGAGGTTTTCCTACATAAGCAGGTGCTATTTGCTCAAAGAGCCGAATCGCTCTTTTATAATCCCCTTCGTTGTATAGCTTCTCGGCCATTTCGTATTTGGCCTTTACGTCAGCCTCCTTAAGTACCTTTTGGTACTCGCTACAGGAAACGAACAGCGCTAATGCACAACAAACTAGGAGTATGGACCTCATTTTCAAAAACATTTTGCAAAATTAGTGATATTGAATGGATATAAAAAAGATTTTTTATCACTCAAATGTAACGGGTGCAAGGGCCAATCCCCAAGAATTTGGGCAAGATTTAACGAATTCTATACCTGAGCCTTGTCCAGTGACTTCAGCCAGACACTGATTTTTTCCTTTAAGGAAGGGCTAGCTTCCACTAGGGGTAGGCGAACTGCCGCAGTGGATACGCCCAAACTTTCAAAAATACTTTTGATTCCCGCTGGATTGCCTTCTTCAAAAATAAGTTGCATCAATGAGGAAAGTTTGTGATGTATCGCATAGGCTTCCTTGACCTGGCCCTCCAATCCCCATCGGATCATATCGGAAAAAAGTCCGGGCAAGCCCTGTCCCAAAACAGAGATCACCCCTGCCCCACCGGCCAATACCGTGGGCAATGCCGTGGCATCATCCCCGGAAATGACCATAAATTCTTCCGGCTTGTTCTTGATGATATTGTCAATTTGTACCATATCCCCACAAGCTTCTTTGATGCCCACAACGTTTGAAAATTCATAGGCCAATCGCAAAGTGGTCTCTGGCAACATATTACTTCCTGTTCGGGAAGGTACGTTATAAAGTATGATAGGAAGCGGAGAGGCCTCTGCCAACATTTTAAAATGTTGATAGATTCCTTCCTGTGTTGGTTTGTTGTAATAAGGTGAAACAGATAGGATGGCATCAAAATCGGAAAGATCTAGTGTTTTTAACTCATGCGCCACAGCCATAGTGTTGTTGCCACCAACGCCGAGTACCAATGGCAGTCTTCCTGCATTCGTCCTCACCACAACATCTACCACCAACTGCTTTTCCGCTTGGGATAGGGTAGCCGATTCGGCGGTGGTTCCCAAGACTACCAAATAGTCTACACCACCTTGTATGTTGTGTTCCACTACGCGTTCCAACGCTTGCACATCAACCGATAAATCTGCTCTGAACGGAGTTACCAATGCCACTCCTGTTCCGATCAATTGTTCCATTTGCTCAAATTTCGTTTAATATCTTTAAATATTTTTTCAACTCGCTCTTGAACAATTTAAAATCGTTCAAGGGGGTGTTTAAAATCAAATCGTTCACCTTGGGGTCTTGGGCAGCCAGCCCAACTTTCAATCGGGCGGGGGTCTTTACCGATAACAGCTTCATCATTAAATTATCGACTTCATAATAATTGATCAACATATCGTATTCCCTGCCCAAAAACTCAAGAACGTAGCCGTTGGCTATTTCACCTTTCCAACCGAGATCCTTGTCCGAATACATTTGTATGGCGTAAGGGGAATTTTTATCATATTCCCGTTTGTACCCAATGATCTTGATGGCATTCGGCCTCAGTTCAAACTCATCAATCAGTTCATAAAAGGCCTCAGCTTTTGGAAAATTATCAACATCCACAATACATCCAATGCTGGTAATCCCCTTCTCCCTGGTCACGGACCTTGGAGGCTTTTCCATTTCCTCCTTTAAATATTTTAGCCCCGATTTAACCTTAAATTTGTCTTGGAGTCCTTTCAAAAACATATTTTTGACAATTTTTACAAAGGTAAATATTCTACCAAGACGACTTAACAAAGATACGCCTGTGAACAATTTTAAATTAAAACAATTTGTTATATTCCTAACTTTTTGTTTTTTGATGGCCTGTAAAAAGGAAAACGCCACCCTGACCGAAATCCAAGGCCGACAAGTCCCAATCGACACCACGTTGGCAATCACCGATTCCATTGCCGACTACATAGCTCCTTACAAAAAACGGATTGACCAAGTATTGGACAGCACCTTGGCCTATGCTCCAAAACCGCTGTTACTCAACGACGGGGAACGCACCTCTTCGATGGGCAACCTAATGGCAGATATTGTCCTGGAACAGGCTGCACCAATTTTCAACTCTCGAAGCGGTAAAACCTTGGACTTTGTGGTCCTGAACGCTGGCGGGGTTCGCTCCATTATTTCCGAAGGAAATGTATCCGCAAGAAATGCCTATGAGGTCATGCCTTTTGAAAATTATATTGATGTGGTGGAACTCAGTGGGTCGGCTACCCGGGAACTCATCAACTTTGTGGCCAAAGCCTCCCGGCGACATCCCGTGGCGGGGATTGAAATCGTAACGAATGCCGACGGCTCCCTAGAGTCCGTGAACATTGGCGGACAACCTTTTGATGAAGGACGGAATTACTATGTGGCCTCTACCGATTACTTGATCAATGGAGGCCCTAGCGTTGGCTTTTTCAAGGAATTTGAATCCAGAACGCCTACCGATTATTTATTGCGCAATGCCATTATCGACTACTTGAACAAGGTGGATACCTTGGAAGCAGTGGCCGATGACCGAATCAAACAATTGAAGTAAGACATGAAAAGAAGGGATTTTATCACCCATACCTCCGCGGCCTCTGCCTTGATTGGCTTGGGCGGACTTAGTTTGAGTTCTTGCTCCTCGTTGGGAAGAAAACAGATTACCATTCTGCATACCAACGATGTGCACAGCCATATCGACGCCTTTCCAGCCACCCACTCCAGACACCCCAATATGGGCGGTGTTGCCCGAAGGGCCACCTTGGTAGAGCAGATTCGCAACGAAAACCCAAACACGCTTTTATTTGATGCCGGGGATATTTTTCAGGGTACGCCTTATTTCAATTTTTATGGTGGGGAATTGGAGTTTACGCTAATGAGCAAGCTGAAATACGATGCCGCCACCATTGGAAACCACGACTTTGACAACGGTATCGACGGACTTTTGGCACAAATGCCACATGCCTCCTTTGAGCTGCTTTCTGCCAACTACGATTTTTCCAACACAGTAATGGACGGTTACGTGAAGCCATACAACATATATAACGTTGATGGGATTAAAATCGGGGTGTACGGACTTGGTATTGAACTGGACGGACTGGTGACCAAAAAATTGTACAAAGAGACCCAATACCTGAACCCCTATGAGATAGCCATAGATATGGAGCGAAAACTCAAAGAGGAAGAACAATGTGATTTGATCATCTGCCTTTCCCATTTGGGTTATGATTACAAAGAACCCAATAGACCCTGCGATACGCGATTGGCACAACAGACTTACCATACCGACCTCATCATTGGCGGGCATACCCATACCTTTTTGGATAAACCCGATGTACGCATTAACCAAAGCGGGAATTCGGTGCTGGTGAACCAAGTAGGTTGCTACGGTATCAATGTAGGCCGTATCGATTTCTTTTTTGATACAGATAAAAAAGCCTCGGCGAAAGGGGTAAGTATTTCGGTGTAGTTTTTCGGAAGTCCGAAGCCCGAAGTCGGAAGTTAGGAGTTAGGATGTCATTTCGAGCTGTCATCCCGAGCGATGGTCATTGAGCGAAGTCGAAATGAGTCGAAGGGCAGTCGAGAAATCTGTATAGGAACCAAGAAATAGGAATCAAGATTCAGGAGAGAAAAGATCATAGAAAATAGACTTGGTTTGATGGGCAGTCGGAAGCCCGAAGTCGGAAGTTAGGGGTTATGAGTTTGGAGTTGGGAGTCAGTGTGCAGTTTTCAGTAGGCAGTGGAAATTGTTGGTTTTGTGAGAAAGTTTGTCAGTTCGAGTGTTTTTTGGCGGTTTTTGTAAAAAAAGAGACAAAAAATGCATCGAGAACTTTTTCCAGTGGGGAGCCAAGAATCAGGAATCAAGAACCAAGAAGGCAGTTTTGTGAACTTGAAACTTGAAACTTGAATTTGAATTTGGGTTTGACTCTCAACTTCCTAAAGATTGGCCTCTACCAAAACCTTCAGTTCTTCCTCCAGACCATAATTTGGGAATGGTTGTCCTGCCCTATCATACCAATATCGTGCATTCCATTCATCCCCCTCTTTTCGATGTAAATAGGCATGAATCCAACTGCCCATGGTCGAATGAAGGTCTTGTGCAATGTTGTGGGACGACTCCCAATCCCCTTGGGCGTCAAACCAAAGCGATTGTAGGGCCTCCGGCCATTCCTTGGGAGGTGCGGTCAGGTCAAGGGTAGATTCAAATGCTTCGTAATCATTCGGGATCATGCGTCCAGTTTTTGTAAAAATTCCTGCTCGGAAATGATGGGCACACCCAAGGTCTCCGCTTTGGTCTTTTTACTGGGTCCCATATTGTCACCCGCCACCAAAAAAGTAGTTTTTGAGGATATGGATGAAGCCACTTTTCCACCATTGTCCTCAATCAGTTTCTTTAGGTCATTACGGCTGATGGTTTCAAACACTCCCGATACCACAAAGGTCTGACCCTTGAGCAATTCAGTCTGGTTTTCCAATTGCGCTTCAGAAAGGGAAAATTGTAATCCATAGGACTTTAATCGGCTTATCAATTCCATGTTTGCTGGCTCCGAGAAAAAGCTGACCACACTTTCGGCGATGCGTTCCCCTATCTCATCCACAGCCACCAATTGCTCCTGCGTGGTGGACATCAATGTATCAATATTCTTGAAAGCTTTGGCCAGTTTTTTGGCCACCGTTTCTCCAACATAGCGAATCCCCAAGGCAAAAAGAACGCGTTCAAACGGAATGGTTTTGGAGGCCTGCACTCCGTTCACCAAGTTTTCAGCGGATTTGTCAGCCATTCGTTCCAAGGGCAGAATTTGCTCCTTGGTCAAGGTGTACAGGTCGGCATAGTTGGCAATGAGCCCTTCCTTGAACAACAGCTCTACGGTTTCACCGCCCAATCCTTCAATATCCATCGCCTTTCTGGAAATAAAGTGCTGAATACGACCCGTAATCTGTGGCGGGCAACCGATATCATTGGGGCAAAAATGTTGTGCTTCGCCTTCCTTTCGAATCAATTCCGTGCCGCATTCAGGGCAGTTTTCAATGTATTGTGTAGGTTGGGAGTCCTTGTCGCGTTTGGTAAAATCAACCTTGGTGATTTTTGGGATGATTTCTCCTCCTTTTTCCACAAAAACGGTATCCCCTTCGCGCACATCCAACTTGGCGATTTGGTCGGCATTGTGCAATGAGGCCCTTTTCACGGTGGTTCCTGCCAGTAAAACAGGTTCCAAATTAGCCACTGGGGTTATGGCACCTGTCCGCCCCACTTGATAGGTAATTTTGTTCAATACGGTCGTGGCCTGCTCCGCCTTGAATTTGTAGGCCATGGCCCAGCGTGGGGATTTGGCGGTGTATCCCAATTCCTCTTGTTGCTGAATGTTGTTGACCTTGACCACCACTCCATCGGTTTCATAGGGCAAATCGTGTCGGTGCACTTCCCAATAGTCTGCAAATTGCATGACTTCTTCTGTAGACCTGCACAATTTGGCCACGGTAGGCACCTTGAATCCCCAAGAGCGTGCTTTTTCCAAGACTTCAAATTGGGAGCTGATACCCAAATTTTCGCCAGCTATGCTGTATAACAAACATTCCAATGGGCGTTGGGCCACAAGGGCACTATCTTGCAACTTTAAACTGCCCGATGCCGTATTTCTAGGGTTCATGTAGGGGTCTTCCCCTGCTTCCACGCGCTCGGCGTTCATTTTGGCGAAGCCTTCGAGGGTTAGAATGATTTCTCCCCTGATATCGAATTTTTTGGGGTAGTCGCCCTTCAATTGCAAGGGAACGGATTTTATGGTTTTGATGTTGTTGGTCACATCATCCCCCTGAAAACCATCCCCACGAGTAACGGCCCTTACCAATTGGCCTTCTTCGTAAGTTAGGCTAATGGAAGCGCCATCATACTTCAATTCACACGTAAACTCCACCGCTGCATCGCCCAAAATTCGTTGGATGCGCTTTTCCCAATCTTCCAAATCCTCCTTAGAGTAAGAATTGTCCAACGAATACATCCGATGCTGATGGAAGACCGTTTCAAAATGTTTGGTGACCATGCCGCCGACCCTCAAGGTGGGTGAAGTCGGGTCCTGAAATTCGGGGTGCTCTGCCTCCAGTTTTTGAAGCTCTTTGAGCTTCATATCAAACTCATAATCCGAAATCGAGGGCTCATCAAGTACGTAATATTTGTAATTGTGCTCCCGTAGCTCTTCCCGCAGGGCATTTATTTTGTCTTGGGTGTTCATTTTTTTGTTGCTTTTAGCATCCTATCGTTGCCAAATAAATCTTTTCGGAGTTCAATTTCCGAAAAATTATGGGCTTGAAAAAGTGCTTTGGTCTCTGCTCCCAGATATTGATTGATTTCGAGGTACAAGTTTCCCATTGCGGATAAATGGTCTTCCGCAAAATTGATGATGGCCTTGTAAAAAAGCAACGGGTCTTCATCCTTCACAAAAAGAGCTGTGTCGGGCTCAAAATCCTTTACGTTCTTTCGAATTTCATCCTTTTCCAACTCCCTGACGTAGGGCGGATTGGATACGATGATGTCAAAAACAAGTTCAGGTTCAAGTTTAAGTTCAGGATTAAGAATGTCCTGGTGCAAAAACGTGATGTCCACTTCATTGGTTTCAGCGTTTTTCCGAGCTACCGTCAATGCACCTTCAGAAACATCCAAGGCATAGACGTCAGCATCGGTCAATTGTTTGGCCAGAGCAATGGCTATGCATCCGCTGCCGGTTCCTATATCAAGCAATTTGAAGTCTCGACTGCGCTCGACTTGACAATCATCCAAAATCCATTGTACCAATTCTTCGGTCTCGGGTCGTGGAATCAGTACATTCTCGTTGACCTGAAGCTCCAAATCCATAAAATGGGCAGTTCCCAATATATGTTGCAGGGGTTTTTCGATCTTCAATTCCGATAAGGCCTCAAAAAGGGGCTGCTCCTCATCCTTGGTCAGAGCAATTCCGGGCTGAATGGCCAAAATGAAACGTTCCATTTTTAGGTAATGCTCAATGCAGGAGTAGAAAAAGGAATCTATTTCTTCTTTGGGATATACTTCGCCCAGTTCTTTATGGAAAATATCTTTGATTTCTTTAAGGAGCATTACAACTTTTTAAGCATCCATACCGGGCAGGAATAATGCCCTGTGTTGCCCATTGGGGCGTCGATATAGTCAAAACCGTTCTTTTTGTACAGTTTTTGGGCAGCTTCCATGTAGGGCATCGTTTCAAGGTAACATGCCTCAAAACCAAACTCTTTGGCCTTGTCCAAACAAGCGGCAATCATTTTTGCACCAAGACCTTTGCCCCTAGCTTCTTCCAAAAAATACATTTTTTGAAGCTCACAGACATTTCCGTCATAATTGTCCAACTTCGCCACACCTGCACAGCCTATAATCCTTCCTTCATGCTCTATTACAAAGTAAGCTGCTTTGGGTACATTATAGTTTGAGTACATGTCATCCAAAGCTTTGTCGGCATAAGCCGTGCCCACTTTGGGAATGCCCATATCCTCAAAAACCTTTCGTATCACTTGGGCCACCTGTGCATTGTCTTCGGGGGTTATTTCACGAATGACCATATCTCCCATCTTTGTGTTTTTATTGTTCTATTTTTGCGGGGTGAATATACATCAAAAATACATCCTTCGCTGCATTGAACTGGCCAAAAAGGGACTTGGGACCACGGCTCCAAATCCCATGGTGGGATGTGTGATCGTTCATCAAAATACAATTATCGGAGAGGGCTTTACCGACCCCTATGGAGGTTCCCATGCCGAGGTGAACGCCATCAACTCGGTGGCGGACAAGGAACTGCTGAAAGAAGCTTCATTGTATGTGACCTTGGAACCTTGCTCCCATTATGGGAAAACTCCTCCCTGTGCAGATTTGATTGCCAAATACCGACTCAAAGAGGTTTTTATAGGCTTGCAGGACCCGCACGACAAGGTTGCTGGCAAGGGTATCCAAAAATTGAAAGAGGCAGGCTGCAAGGTCACGGTGGGTATTTTGAAAGAGCAATGCAGGGAACATCACAAACGATTTTTGACCTTTCAGGAGAAAAAGCGGCCCTATATCATTCTAAAATGGGCGGAGTCTAATGATGGCTTTTTAGCACCGGAAAAGTCGTTGCGAAATAGCAATCCTGAACCTTTTTGGATTTCCAATCCCTATTCTAAGCAATTGGTGCATCAATGGCGAAGCCAAGAACAGGCTATTTTGGTGGGTACCCGGACCGTATTGGAGGACAATCCCAAGCTGACCACCCGCGAATGGTCGGGCAAAAACCCTGTTCGTGTGGTTCTGGACAGGGATTTAAAAATAGATGCTGACCATCATGTTTTGGACAAGTCCGAACAGACAATAGTTTTAACTTCGGTCGATGATGCATCAAAATATGTTGAGGGCGTAAATTATGAAGTGATCGATTTTTCACAGTCCTTGGCCCAACAAATTTGTGAGGTGCTTCATCAGCACGACATTACCAGTGTTATTGTTGAAGGTGGTGCCCAAATGCTTCAAACCTTTATTAATGCCCACATGTGGGATGAAGCCCGTGTATTTAAAGGTATTATTGATTTTAAAAAAGGGTTGCCAGCTCCACGATTACAAGGAACTTTGCAGCATCAAGAACAAATACTGACCGATACCTTATCTATTTATCGCAATGATTAAAAATATTATCCTCGATTTTGGCGATGTGCTCATCAACCTGGACAAACCGGCAACGGCCAAAGCCATGGTACAACATGGGTTCACCGAGATTACACCAGCGCTGGAAGTATTGTTCCAAGACTACGAGAAAGGTTTTTTGAGCTCTTCGGATTTTTTGGACGAGGTCGCTTCGTATTTTCCCAACGCAAATCAAGATTATCTTATCGAAGCTTGGAATTCAATTCTTTTGGATTTTCCGGAACACCGACTGGAGTTTATTGAACAACTGGCAATGGAAAATCAATATAAAATGATTTTGTTGAGCAATACCAACGACCTGCATATGGAACGTGTAAAGGCCCGGATGGGAATGGAGCGTTTCCTTAGGTTTCAAAATGCGTTTGATGTATTTTACCTAAGCTATGAAATAGGGATGCGTAAACCGGATGCCGAGATTTTTGACTTTGTCCTGCAAGAAAACGAACTCTTGCCCCATGAGACCTTTTTTGTGGATGACGTGAAAGAAAATACCGATGCTGCAGCGGAATTGGGAATCAATGTCTGGAACTTGCAGGTGGGCAAAGAGGACATCACACAACTAAAATCAAAATTGTAAATGATATACCTGATTCTGAGCGTGCTCAGCTCCACCCTGATTTTTGTGGTCTTTAAACTGTTCGACGTTTACAAAATCCAAACGCTGTATGCCATTATTACCAATTATGTAGTGGCCTGTACCGTAGGTTTTTTTCTATATGATGGCCCTGTTGGCGTAAGTGACCTTACCAATAAATCGTGGCTTATCGGTCCTATAGTATTGGGAGTTCTCTTCATTGTCATCTTCAACTTGATGGCCCGAACGGCACAGGTCTCAGGTGTTTCCGTGGCATCAGTGGCCACCAAAATGTCGTTGGCCATTCCGGTGGTGATGGGGATGCTCTTGTACGGCGAACGATTGAGCGCATTTCAAATTATTGGGATTGCACTTGCGCTAGTCGCTGTGTATTTGGCTTCAATTAAGGAAAAACATATCCGAATCGAACGTAAAGCTCTTGTGCTACCACTTTTGGTGTTTTTAGGGTCGGGAATCATCGATACCAGCATTCAATATTTTGAAGAAATCCATTTGACCGACCAAGAGATTCCTGTTTTCTCCTCCATGATCTTTGGTTTTGCCGCTTTAACGGGATTCCTGTTTATTGGGATAAAATCGGCAAAGACCCCGTTGAAAATGAACCTTAAAAATCTAGTGGGCGGTATTGCGCTGGGCATACCCAATTATTTCTCCATCTATTTTTTGATTCGCGCCCTGCGAGCCGACATACTGAGCAGCGCGGCCATTTTCACCTTAAACAATGTTGCTATTGTAATGTGCTCCACCCTATTTGGTATTTTGCTTTTTAAGGAAAGACTAAGTATGAAAAATTGGAGTGGCGTGGCCTTGGCCATTATGAGCATAATATTGGTAGCTTTGTTCTGATGGAGAAAAAAGAGGATGTTTACAAGACCGTTACCCAACCTTCCCCTGAGATATTATATAAGGACCGAAAGAGCAAATTCTATGCTGCGGTTTATCCCATTGCTTCGGAGGAGGACGTTAAGCCGATTGTTGAGGAACTTCGCAAGAAACACCATACAGCAAATCACGTTTGCTATGCTTGGCAATTGGGGATAGACCATCCTAATTATAGGGCCAATGATGATGGTGAACCCAACAATTCAGCGGGAATGCCCATTTATGGGCAAATCCAATCCTTTAACGTCACCAACGTATTGATTACTGTAACCCGGATTTTCGGCGGCACCAAACTTGGGGTCGGTGGGTTGATACAAGCCTACAAAACCGCAGCGCAAATGGCTTTGGAAAGTGCCCAAATCGTGAAAAGGACCGTAAAAGTGCAATTGCGCTTACAATTTGGATATCCTGTAATGGATCTAGTAATGCGTACCATTAAACAGAAAGATTTGGATATTGTATCACAAAAAATGGAGCTGGATTGTGAGCTTACGGTTTCTGTTCGTTTGAGCGAATCAGAGGAAACGTTACAAGTTTTCGATGAAATGCATGGGGTAAGTGTACAAATGCTGGTTTGATTGATTCAAGATCGCTCCGCTGTTAGATTCAGAATCGCTTCTTTAAAAGATATAAGAAAAAGTCTCCTGTCTCCAAAAAAAATCAATCCTCCAACTTTTCAAGAATATAATCAGGACATTTAACGGGCCTGCCCGTGTTTTTATCCATAAAGGCCAAAACTGTATGAGCAGTGGCCAATAATTCCCCTGCCTCGTTCACAAGCTCATAATCGAATGCTATTTTCACCAGGGGCTTGGAATTAAGTTGGGTTCGCACCGTTAATAGGTCATCGTAGAGCGCAGATTTCTTGTAGTCAATATGTAAAGAAATTACGGGCAACATAATACCGTTATCTTCCATGCTTTTGTAAGTGATTCCCATGGCTCTTAACCACTCTACTCGGCCCAGTTCAAAATACTGTGCGTAGTTACCATGATAAACAACCCCCATTTGGTCGGTTTCCGCATATCGAACCCGAAAAGAATATGAATTTAGACCCATTTTTAGCTTAAAAATTATATATTTAGAGGCTTGCTTATTTTGAGGGTAACATGCGAAAAAAAAACAATACATTCAATGACAATTTGATTTTTTTTTTAAAAGATTTGTTCACATATTTGTCGCATCCAATGAGCATCTTGCAATCCTTTAGGTGCTTGCTCTTAAGTATTAAAGCTAACCATTAAAACAAGGAAAAACTTCTATGAGTGCTACTGCTAATTCCGTATGGAACAACTGTTTGGCTTTTATCCAAGATAACATCCAACCGCAGGCATTCAAAACATGGTTTGAGCCTATCAAACCGATGAAGCTGACCGATAAGGCGCTCAGTATTCAAGTACCCAGTAAGTTTTTCTACGAATGGCTCGAAGAACATTATGTAAAGCTGTTGAAAGTGGCCCTCACCCGTGAATTGGGGTCCAACGCAAAGCTTATCTACGTTATAAAAATGGAAAACAAGTACGGCAACAAGGAACCTTTTACGGAACAAATTCCGAGTTCCAACCGTACCGCAGTGGGACCCCAGGAATTGGACGTACCGATTACCTCGAAAAGTCCAGAGCTTAAAAATCCATTTGTGATACCAGGGATTCGAAACATTAAAATAGAGTCCCAATTAAATCCCAACTACAATTTTGACAATTTCCTGGAAGGTGATTCCAATCGCTTGGCACGGTCGGCAGGTATGGCCGTGGCCAATAAACCTGGAGGAACATCCTTTAACCCTTTATTGGTTTTTGGTGGCGTAGGTTTGGGAAAGACCCACTTGGCGCATGCCATTGGGGTGGAAATCAAGGATAAATACCCAGAAAAGACAGTACTCTATATTTCGGCGGAGAAATTCACCCAACAATATATAGAGTCTGTAAAAAAGAACACTCGAAACGATTTTATCCATTTTTACCAGTTGATTGATGTACTTATCATCGATGATGTACAATTTCTGTCCGGTAAATCAGGAACCCAAGATGTGTTCTTTCATATTTTCAATCACTTGCACCAAAATGGCAAACAGGTCATTTTGACATCGGACAAGGCACCTGTGGACATGCAGGACATAGAACAGCGTTTGTTGTCCCGTTTCAAATGGGGGTTATCGGCAGAATTGCAAAGCCCGGATTATGAGACCCGGGTATCTATCCTGAAGAACAAATTATACAGGGATGGTGTGGAAATGCCGGACGATATCATCGATCACGTGGCCAAAAACATCAAGACCAATATCCGTGAGCTTGAGGGAGCCATCATTTCCTTGATCGCCCAATCCTCTTTTAACAAGCGCGAGGTGACTTTGGAATTGGCACAACAAGTGGTAGAGAAATTCGTAAAGAATACCAAACGTGAAGTGTCCATCGACTATATCCAAAAAGTGGTTTCCGATTACTTTGAAATGGATGTGGAGACGCTGCAGTCCAAAACCCGAAAGCGTCATATAGTACAGGCCAGACAATTGGCCATGTTCTTCGCCAAAAAGTTTACCAAAGCCTCACTGGCCAGTATTGGCTCCCAAATCGGGAAGCGTGACCATGCCACCGTGCTCCACGCCTGCAAAACGGTGGACAATCTTGCCGAAACCGACAAACAGTTCAGAAAGTACATCGACGATTTGAACAAAAAGTTCTCCTAGAATTTTTACAACCCTAGTTTATGAAAACCAAAGTCTTGATGGTCTGCTTAGGAAACATTTGCAGGTCACCATTGGCTGAAGGTATTTTACGTTCCAAGGTGGATTCGGACAAAGTAGTTGTGGATTCTGCAGGAACAGCAGGGTACCATATTGGCAATCCCCCAGATAAACGCTCCATTGCTGTTGCCCGAAAATATGGTTTGGACATCAGCAATCAACGTTGTAGAAAGTTTTCCAGATTGGATTTTTTGGAATTCGACCTTATTTATGTGATGGACCGAAGCAATTTCTCGGATGTGGCCAACTTAGCCAACAATGCGCAAGAAGCCCAAAAGGTAAAACTCTTGCTGAGCGAGGTGGATTTGGGTTTGCAAGAAGTGCCCGACCCCTACTATGGCGGCGATGATGGCTTTGAAAATGTCTACCAAATGGTCGATCAAGCTTGTGAGGCAATTGCGAAAAAACTAAATTAAACCTATGGAAGCAGAAAAACCAGGTTTGGTCATGGGCAAAGTCTATTTGATACCCACAACCTTGGGCGATAATGCCCCTTTGGAGGTGTTGCCCATATCGGTCAAGGGAACCATCGAGCGGATTGACCATTATATTGTGGAGAACGAAAAGACGGCCAGACGTTTCATCAAGCGTGTAAGTCCGAGTAAATCCCAACCAGAGCTTCACCTGCAATCGTTGAACAAGTACACCAATCCCGAAGAGATTCCCTCGTTCCTAGACCCTTGCATCCATGGATTTGATGTGGGCATCATTTCAGAAGCTGGATGCCCTGGCATAGCCGATCCTGGTGCCGATGTGATTCGGATAGCCCATGAAAGACGAATTAAGGTAGTACCCTTAGTGGGTCCTTCGTCCATTTTAATGGCGATGATGAGCAGCGGCATGAACGGTCAGAACTTTGCTTTTAATGGGTATTTGCCCATCGACAACACCGAACGTAAAAAAATGGTGAAAAATTTGGAACGTGTGTCCCGTGACCAAGGGCAATCCCAAATTTTTATGGAAACCCCTTACCGCAACAACAAATTGCTCAAGGAGCTTTTGCGTACTTTACAAAAATCGACACGGTTGTGCATTGCTTCAGATATTACACTGCCTAAAGAGTTCATTTCTACCAAGAGTGTGCACGAGTGGAGCGAAATAGAGCTGGATTTGGACAAAAGACCCACCATCTATATTATTCAGGCATAAAAAAAGGCCCCGAATTTCGAGGCCTCTTTAGTTGTTTTACATTGCCGATTATACTTTGGCATTTTTCTGTTGCTTGATGTTGGAAATATCGTATCCTGCAAATTTCTTCAAATAATACGAGATACTACTTCCGTAAGCATCAGTTACATCATTCTGTCCATACGATCGTAGATACTTTTTGACGTTGCCTGCCCCGGCCAAATGAGCCGCTGCCAAAATCCCAGATTCCGTGACCTTGATACCACCAATGGTTTTTCCATTAAAGCGTTTAATATCTCGTCTCAAAATCCATTTGTTACGGGCAATATTGGCGGCAAAAGCCCTTTCCTGAAGCTCTGCGTTGCCCAGGAACTCATCCATATCATAAACTCCCATCAAATTCAGGGTGCTGCTACCAAACTGGTATTTTCCCAAATAACCCAATGTGTTTACGCTATGATATTTGCCCTGGGATTCTTTAAAAGCTAGTGCTTCCTTAAAGCCATTAAAAGCTTTACCCAGAAAAGGAGGGGTTACCTCGTCCTCGTCAAGAAGTGTGATGGAATCTTGCGGTGCAAAAAATTCCAAATTGGTCGTTACTTTTAATGAGTCGGGAACTTCAACATCCCCTTTTTTCATTACAGTGTAAGAACCAAAACTTGTCAAAACTACGATCATGGCAAGATGTAGAACAAAACCTATCCATCTTTTCATAATTTTCATATTTGTGATCTCAATACTATATACGTATCAAAAATCAATTTGGCCGGCAAAGATAGGTTGGTATAAGTTAATGGGTACCCTAAAGCTCATAAAGATTTCTTAAATCGACCCTAAAATCCGTTAAAGTGATGAAAATCAACGGTAAAGAGCACTATCGCATCACCTTTTGTTGGTTGAGCCATCGGGTGTATTGCACCTTATTTCGGTTGTGTTGCGCCAAAGTTTTGGCAAATAGGTGGTATCCAAAGTTGGAAACGTCGGCTACAAAATAGAGGTAATCGTGCTTTTCTGGGTTCAAAACTGCATCAATGGAGCTAATGTCCGGCATGGTAATCGGCCCTGGTGGAATCCCTGCGTATTTATAGGTATTGTAGGGAGAATCCATTTCCAAATCGCGGAACAGCACTCTTTTTATAATGGTGTCGTAATTTCCTGTTTCCTTTTTGATGGCATAAATCACCGTTGGGTCGGCCTGAAGCAGCATTCCCCTTCGTATTCTATTAAGGTAAACCCCTGCCACTCTTGGTCGCTCATCCACTTTGGCCGTTTCCTTTTGCACAATGGCGGCCAAAGAGGTCACCTCATTTGGAGTCAGACCCAGTTTTTTTGCTTTTTGTAAACGTTCTTCGTTCCAAAAACGGTCGTATTCGGCTTTCATCCGGTCCCTAAAACCATTTGCCTTGGTATTCCAAAAGAATTCATAGGTGTTGGGAATGTACATGGCCAGTTTGGTGTCCTCATCAAACTTGGTCGATGCCAAAAAATCAGGGTCATTAAGCGTTTGGAGCAAGGAAAGGCTATCTGCCTCGATCTGTTCGGCAATCCTTCCTGCCAAAGATGCGAGTGACTCTTGGTTGTTGAACGATACCTGCACCGGAAGGTTTCTGCTCCGCAGCGTATTGATGATTTCGTTGTTGTTCATCCCTTTTTGAATGGCATACTTTCCCGCCTTAATGTTTGCCGTGTACCCTTTGCGCTTGGCAACAGCTTCAAAAGTGGACAAATCCTTCAACAAGGGCTCCAATGATGATTTGACTTCGGGAAAGGTAGCGTCGGAAGCGATATACACATACGCTTCTTCGTTATTGAATTGGGTGTTGGGGCTGAAAATGGCGTTGTAAATCTGATAAGCGATAAAACCACATATCAACAACCCAAGAATGGCCGTGGCCCAAAGTACTTTTTTAAGATTCATTCCTATTGATCTTTTGATACATTATTTCGTTCTTGAACCCTTCACTGGTCCTGATCCATTCTTTTTTGATTCCTATCTTCTCAAAACCCATTTTTTCGAATAGGTGAAGACTCGCCGCATTATCCTCCAAAATATTGGCATACAGTTGATGTAAATCCAAAGTGGAAAAGGCATAGCTGCACAAAAGCGATAAGGCTTCGGCCCCGGCACCTTTATTTCGGTCCCCAGGTTCCACAATGATAATTCCTATACCTGCACGACGATGTTTAGGGTCAAAATCGAACAAATCAATCAACCCTATACACTGATCTTGAAGATTACTGATGCACAGGCGCAATTGCTTTACTTCGTAAATATCCCTATGCGCATTGTCCAAATACAACTGCAATACCTTTTTGGAATAGGGCTTTAGGGTACCGCTCAACTCCCAAACGGAGGTGTCGTTTTCCAATTGGTACAGGAAATCGAGGTCCGTGGATTCCAGCGCCCTCAAATAAACTTGTTTTCCTTTTAGATTGAGCATTCTATGGTTCCTTTAAACACCTGAATGGCGGGTCCTTTTAAAAAAATATTCCTGTACTTACCGTCCTTTTTCTCAAAGGAAATGGTTAAATCGCCTCCAATGGTATGAATGTGCACTTCGTTGGCCGCCGTCTTACCCGATTCGTGCATGGCCAAGGCCACCGCAGTTACACCGGTTCCACAGGAAAAGGTCTCCCCTTCCACTCCTCTTTCATAGGTCCTTACATCAAAAGCATTGTCTTTGGTCTGTTCCACAAAGTTGATATTGCTTCCGGACTCACCATAAATGCCGTAGCGGAGTTTTTTGCCCTCTTTTTGTACATCGAACTTGTCCAACGCTGTCACCAATTGCACATGGTGCGGGGAACCGGTATCCAGAAAACTGTGGTTTGGTTTTTCGTGGATTTTGTCCACATCCATCATTTTTAAGTTCACAATATCCCCTTCAATGGTTGCATAGTGCAAACCATCCACCGCATTGAAAGTGGTTTCTTTGTCGATAACGCCCAAAAAATAGGCAAAAGCGACCAAACAACGGCCTCCATTGCCACACATACTACTTTCCGCGCCGTCTGAGTTGTAATAAACCATCTTGAAATCCGACATCTTGTCATTTTCCAACAGGATCAAACCATCCGCACCTATGCCAAATCTTCGGTCGCAAAGCGCCGCCACAAGCTTGGTATTGTTTTTGTCGAATACAGATTGACGATTGTCAATAATTACAAAATCGTTCCCAGTTCCTTGGTATTTAAAAAAGGATAGTTCCATAAGCAGCTACAAAGGAACAAATATATGGGATTCTTTAAGGTTTTTTTTGTAGTTAAAACAGCGTTAAACCAACCTGACCGAGAATTGAAAACTTTTAATTTTGATTGAGCTAAATGTTAAATAATTATTGAATTATGAAGAAAATAGCGAGTTTATTCCTAGTCTCCGTATTTGCGGGAGCCATTACACTGGGAGCTTACAAATTATTTTTTGAGAAGGAAAGCTACAAATGGGTCACTTCGGAACAGGAAACACCATTGGTAACCACCAGTAATTTGGATACCTCGGCCAGGGGAGCTGGAATTAATGAGGTTGATTTTACGTTAGCGGCCGAGAAAACTGTGAATTCTGTGGTACACGTTAAAAATATGACCCTAAGTAGAGGACCTTCCAGTATTGCAGAGTTCTTTTATGGATATGAACGCCAACAAACCCCGCAAGTGGGTACAGGTTCAGGTGTTATCATTTCACCGGATGGATATATCGTGACCAACAACCACGTGATTGCCAACTCAAGTCAGTTGGAAGTCACCTTGAACAATAACAAAACGTATGAGGCAGAGGTGATAGGAACAGATGCTGATTCCGATATTGCCCTCTTAAAAATCGATGCGGAAGATGCACTCCCGTATTTGGCCTTTGGAGATTCCGACAATACCAAAATTGGGGAATGGGTATTAGCTGTAGGTAACCCTTTTAATTTGACATCTACCGTAACTGCTGGTATCGTTAGCGCCAAAGCCAGATCGCTCTCACCAAGACGAACCCAGTCTTTTATCCAAACAGATGCTGCAGTGAATCCCGGAAACAGTGGCGGTGCCTTGGTGAACACCAATGGTGACCTTATCGGAATCAATACGGCCATTACATCCCAAACTGGTTCATATGTTGGCTATGCCTTTGCAGTACCCAGCAATATTGCGAAGAAAGTGGTAGAAGACATTATGGAATTTGGAAATGTACAAAAAGGACTTCTGGGTATTTCTGCCGCCAATACGAATTCACCTGCCGCCATTGAAATGGGCCTTGACCAATTGGAAGGAGTTTACATTGCCGGCGTGGAGGAAGAATCCGGTGCCGCAGATGCCGGTTTGATGGAAGGCGATGTCATCAAAAAGATAGATAATATCGAAATCCAAAAATTCTCCGAACTTACCGGGTATCTTTCCGCCAAAAGGCCTGGGGACGTAGTGCAGGTCACTTTGGACCGAGATGGCAAGAGTTTGGTCAAAAATGTGACGCTGAAAAAACAAAACAGCGTTATTCTTCCAGCTACCGCCTTTAGGGTAAAAAACTTGAGCAAGGAAGACATCAAAAAATTCGGGGTGTCCAAAGGTGTAAAGATTACCGATGTTCCACAAGGTTATGAAAGGTATGACTTAAAAGATAAAATCATTGTAGAGGTTGATGGAAACAAGGTCAACGATATTGAGGATGCCAAAAAATATTTTGGAGAGATTTCCCGATATGGACGCACCAGTTTCACCATGATCAACCAGAATGGTGAAAAGGAACACATGATCCTTCAATAAAGTGCCAATAAAACACTTAAAAGCGTCTTTTTAAAAGGACGCTTTTTTTATGTCTAATGCTTTTACGAAAACGTTTGAAATATCTATTTTTGCCGAAAATACACAAACAGTACAACCGCAACCATTTTCCATGAGTGACATTTCTTCCTACGAAAAAGAACTAGCCTTTCAAGCAGATAGGCGAAAAGCAACCACTGAATTCATCAAAATCATTAGCGACCTGTGGTACGACAAGGCTATTGAAGTGGTATTGTTCAAAAATCAGATTATCGATAAAAATGTAAGCGACATCATCAACCTGCACGAATATGCCGGTGAATTTGTTCAAAAACCGATGTCCATTTTTGATTCTGTAGAAATATTAAGGGCCATTAACGACCTTAACCTCCCTCCTGCCAAGCTGGATATTGGCAAATTGACCTATGAGTACAACTCCAGCCAGAATGCCCACCTCAATGTAAAGGCTTTTGTAATCGATAAGCTGAAGGATGCGCAATCCTCCAAGGCCATAAAACCCAAAGATGTGGTACTCTACGGATTTGGGCGTATTGGCCGATTGGTGGCACGTGAACTTATGGCCAAAACCGGACGCGGCAGCCAGTTACGCTTACGGGCCATTGTGGTCCGCGGCGAGCTGAACAGGGAAATGCTGGAAAAACGGGCAGCACTCCTCAAAACCGATTCTGTGCACGGCCCCTTTACTGGAACCGTGGATGTGGACGAAAATAAACAGGCATTGATCATCAATGGTACTACGGTGAAAATCATCAGCGCCAATCAACCCGAAGATATCGATTACACCAAACATGGCATCAGCAATGCATTGATCATTGACAATACCGGTGCCTTTAGGGACAAAACAGCCCTTTCCCGTCATTTAAAATCCAAAGGGGCAAACAAAGTATTGCTAACAGCTCCCGGTAAAGAGGTCCCCAATATTGTGCACGGGGTAAATCACAAAGATTTTGACCCTGACAAGACGAATATTTATTCGGCAGCCTCCTGCACTACCAATGCCATTACACCGATCCTCAAGGTAATTGAGGATTCCTTGGGTATCAAAAAGGGACATTTGGAGACCATCCATGCCTACACCAACGACCAAAATCTGGTGGACAATATGCACAGCAAATACCGCAGGGGCCGTGCGGCCGCGCTCAACATGGTCATTACAGAAACTGGTGCGGGCACGGCAGTAGCCAAAGCACTCCCTTCCCTAAAGGGAAAATTGACTTCCAATGCGATTCGGGTTCCCGTACCCAATGGATCGTTGGCCATTCTTAACCTAGAGGTGAAAAACAAAACCTCCAAAGAAGGCGTGGACACCATTTTAAAAAAATATGCACTCGAAGGTGATTTGGTGGAACAGATCAAATATGCGTTGAGCAATGAACTGGTATCTTCGGACATTGTAGGAACCACAGCGCCATCCATTTATGATAGCAAGGCGACCATTGTGGCGCCCGATGGGAAAAATATCGTACTTTACATTTGGTATGACAATGAGTACGGATATTCCCATCAAGTTATCCGATTGGCGAAATATATCGCCAAAGTTAGGCGTTATACCTACTATTAAGAAGGTACGAATTGTTCAAAGAACCGGCTTTCAGTTTTTTAAATTTGGTTTATTGACGTAATTTCGTCCCGCCCTTAATCTAAATTTAACACGAGAACATAATTGAACATGAAGCATTTACGCATTTTATTCGCCCTACTCATATTTATTCCCGCCTTGTCCATACAGGCACAGGAAGAAGATGCAGCGCAGGACAATACCTTACGAGGACAATTTGAGGAATTGGAAAGTAAGTCAGGAAACTATCGTGCCAACGGTATCCAGTACGAAGTCATTAAGCTATCCGACCTCTATAAAACAAAGAACAACATCTTTGATTCCATAGAAACGGCCAATAAAACCATCAAGGACTTATCGGCTACCATTACAGCCAATGATGCAGAAATCGAAGATTTGAATGCCAAGTTGCAGGAAACCACCAATAAATTGAATGCCGTCACCGAAGAAAAGGACAGTATTTCATTTTTTGGAGCCATGGTCAGCAAAGGAACATACAACTTTATACTGTGGTCCATCATTTTTGGGCTGTTGTTGCTTCTGTTGTTCTTTATCTACCGGTTCAGGAACAGTAATTTCTTGACGCAGCAGGCCAAATCTGCCCTTGCCGACTTGGAGGAGGAATATCAGAACCATAGGCGACGGGCCTTGGAGCGCGAACAGAAAATCAGCAGACAGCTGCAGGATGAGCTGAACAAGCAGAAAAAATAGGTAAAAAGGCTCCCAAATGGGAGCCTTTTCCTTTTTGGCCTTTTTTACAATAGGTTTGATTACTTTTGCGGCACAATAACATTCATCAACAAGATCCATGCGGATTGACATCATCACTGTACTTCCCGAACTTTTACAAAGTCCTTTTGAAGCCTCCATACTAAAGCGGGCCATTGAAAAAGGATTGGTAGAGGTGCATCTTCATAATTTGAGGGACTATGCCTCGGGAAACTACAAGCAAGTGGACGACTACCCATTTGGAGGCGGGGCCGGTATGGTAATGATGGTGGAACCTATCGACAAGTGCATTTCCGAACTCAAAGCACAGCGGGACTATGACGAAGTCATTTATATGACCCCTGATGGAAAGACCCTAAACCAAGGCATGGCCAATGAGATTTCCATGAAAGGAAATATTATTGTGCTTTGCGGACATTACAAGGGAGTGGACCAGCGGGTGAGGGATATGTTTGTAACCCGAGAGATTTCGATTGGTGATTATGTGCTATCTGGAGGAGAATTGGCTGCGGCCATCCTGTGCGATGCCGTCATCCGTTTGCTTCCGGGTGTGTTGAACGATGAAACCTCTGCCCTGACCGATACGTTTCAGGACAATTTATTGGCACCTCCAGTATACACACGTCCAGCAGAGTATAAGGGAAGGGAAGTGCCCCAAATATTGTTGAGCGGCAACTTTCCCAAAATCGAAAAATGGCGCGAACAGCAGGCCTTGGAGCGTACCCGTGAAAGAAGGCCCGACTTATTGGAAAATGAGGGCGACTGAAAAGTAAAAAAACCACTTGCTATTTCTAAATATTGCATTACTTTTGCAATCTCAAAATCAACCTCTGACGAAATCCGTGAAAGTTGATCTTGACACAAACAATTAAAAAGACAAAAATGGAATCCTTAGTAAAATTTGTTGAAGACGAATTTGTTCCAAAAAAAGAATTTCCAAAATTTTCAGCTGGTGATACCATCACTGTTTATTACGAAATCAAGGAAGGTGAAAAAACACGTACCCAGTTCTTCAAGGGCGTGGTAATACAAAGAAGAGGTAGCGGTGCCACCGAGACTTTCACCATTCGCAAAATGTCCGGTACCGTTGGAGTGGAAAGAATTTTCCCTTTAAACATGCCTGCTTTGCAAAGAATTGAAGTAAACAAAAAAGGTAAAGTACGTAGATCAAGAATCTTCTACTTTAGAGGTCTTACCGGTAAAAAGGCCCGTATTAAAGAAGTTAAGGGATAGTTTCATCCCACATTACAAGAAAAAGCACCCGAAACCGGGTGCTTTTTTTATGAACAATTGTTAATAACATCGGTTCATATCGTGTTGATTTTTAATGGCTTAAAAAATTGCCAGAATCAATTTTCCAAACTACTTTAGTAAAAGATATAATACTGATACCCTCATTATTATATCGATTTAAAGTTGACGTTCTTTAAAACTGTGGATATCCTTTGAATTGGTAACACTACTGATCACACAAAGGATTTTCGATTTAGGAAACGCTTTGGCGAACACTAATGAGAAATAGAATTTTATGTGCGAATGGAAGAGCAATTTTCCATTTTGATAAAGTCTAGGAAATCACAGTATACTACTTTGCAGAATGTAGATTAGTTGAAAAATTAAGAGCATAGCAAAGCAAACGTCGAAAGGGCAAAGGTGCATTCGAAATGATTGTAGTTTGGTACCACCAAACATTTCCTGAGTCCTATCTGAAAGCCATCTCCTTGGTAAAAACAAGGAAATGGCTTTTGTTTTTTAACAAATTCGCAGCAAAAGCCCACACTTTTAATCACTTCCATTCTTCCTTCACCGTCCATAAATTGTATATTTGCAACCGCTCAAACAAATACATATAAATGGCTAAACTTTATTATACCAAAACAGATGAGGCTCCTGCCTTAGCGACATTATCCTTCTTACCCATTGTAAAATCCTTTACCGAAACTGCTGCTATTTCCGTGGAGACCAAGGACATCTCTTTGGCCGGTAGAATTGCAGCCATGTTTCCGGAATTATTGACCGAGGAACAACAAGTTCCGGACGATTTGTCCATTTTGGGAGAACTTGCCAAGACCCCAGAGGCCAATATTATCAAACTGCCCAATATTAGCGCCTCCATCCCTCAGTTGAAGGAAGCCATCGAAGAACTACAAGCCAAAGGCTACCCGCTACCCGACTACCCAGACGAACCCAAAACGGATGAGGAAAAGGCCATCAAAACTAAATACGACAAAGTTAAAGGTAGTGCCGTAAACCCAGTACTGCGAGAAGGAAACTCGGACCGTAGGGCACCGAAAGCCGTAAAAAATTACGCCAAGGCACATCCACATACCATGGGCAAATGGTCATCCGATTCCAAGACCCATGTCGCTACCATGTCACATGGAGACTTTAAATCCAATGAAAAGTCATTGACCATGGAAAGCGCCGGGGATGTTCGCATTGAGTTGGTGGATAACCAAGGAAACACTACCATACTCAAGGACAAAATTTCCCTTCTAAAAGGTGAAGTCATCGATGCCACTGTGATGAGCAAAAAAGCATTGGTAGACTTCTTGACCAAGGAAATCGCAGATGCAAGGGAAAACAACCTATTGTTATCACTCCACTTTAAAGCCACTATGATGAAGGTCTCCGACCCCATCATTTTTGGTCATGCTTTGGAGGTATACTTCTCCGAATTGTTCAAAACCTATGGAGATACCTTCCAAAAGTTGGGCATCAACCCAAATAATGGATTGGAAACTTTACTGGACAAAATTGGGGAACTGCCCGAAGACCAGCACAAAGAAATTGAAGCAGCCATTAAAGCCAGTATCGAAAATGGACCTGATTTGGCCATGGTGAATTCTGACAAGGGAATTACCAATCTTCACGTACCAAGCGATGTAATCATTGACGCTTCCATGCCCGCCATGATTCGAAATTCAGGTAAAATGTGGGACAAAAATGGAGAACTTCAAGATACCAAGGCAATCATTCCTGATAGCAGCTACTCTGGCGTTTACCAAGCGACCATTGATTTCTGCAAGGAGCACGGTGCCTTCGACCCCACTACCATGGGGACAGTGCCCAACGTAGGTTTGATGGCCCAAAAGGCCGAAGAATATGGTTCGCATGACAAAACCTTTGAAATCCAGACCGCCGGAACCGCAAGAGTGGTAGATGCAACTGGAAAAACCTTGATTGAGCACAAGGTGGAAGCAGGCGATATATGGAGAATGTGCCAAGTGAAGGATGCGCCCGTTCAGGATTGGGTGAAATTGGCCGTTTCCCGAGCTAGGGCCACCAACGTTCCTGCTGTGTTTTGGCTGGATGCAGAAAGGGCCCACGATGCTGAATTGATCAAAAAGGTGAACCAATATCTAAAAGATCATGATACCGATGGATTGGATATCCGAATTCTATCCCCTATCGAAGCGACCAAGTTCACTTTGAAGCGCATGAAAGAAGGAAAAGACACCATTTCCGTTTCCGGCAACGTATTGCGGGATTATTTGACCGATCTTTTCCCTATTTTGGAAGTGGGAACCAGTGCCAAAATGTTGTCCATTGTTCCATTGATGAATGGTGGTGGATTGTTTGAGACCGGTGCTGGAGGTTCTGCCCCAAAACACGTAGAACAATTTTTGGAAGAAGGTCATTTGCGATGGGATTCTTTGGGAGAGTTCTTGGCGTTGGCCGTTTCCTTGGAATTTTTTGGGGAAAAGAACAATAACAACAAAGCATTGGTATTATCAGAAGCCTTGGATAAAGCTACCGAGGAATTCCTGAACCAAGATAAATCGCCATCACGAAAAGTGAATGAGCTAGATACCCGAGGAAGCCATTTTTATCTTGCTTTGTATTGGGCAGAACAATTGGCCAAACAAGACAAAGATCAAGAATTAAAAGCGATATTCTCCAAGGTGTACAAAGCCATGTCCACCAACGAGCAGAAAATCGCCCAAGAACTGATCAATGCCCAAGGTTCGCCCGTGGATATCGGAGGGTATTACCTTCCAAACCCAGAAAAAGCAGCGAATGCCATGCGTCCCAGTGCAACTTTGAACCAGATTTTGAGCTCGATTGGGTAGGTAAAATAACATAACTACAATTCTTTAGGTCGTCTAAAAAGCAGTTTGCCTGTCGGTTCGAGCGCAGTCGAGAACTTAGGACATTTTGAAAATCAATGGGTTTCGACTGCGCTCAACCTGACAAAGTTCAAATATTACCGCTTTTTAGATGGCCTATTGTTGTTCCTGGACCAAAATGTTAAAATATCGTTGGTTTCCCATTTTCTTTTCTCCACTCTTCCGTAAATGCTTATTTTTAAAAAAATCAATCGAATGCCCAGACATTATCTCGCTTTGTTGCTAGCCCTGTTTGGGCATTTTTTTGTGATACATGCCCAAGAACGCTACACCCTAAGCGGCACCATTTCGGAAGCTTCCAGTAATGAGACCCTTATTGGGGTAACGGTTGCCATATCCGAGCTACGAACAGGAACAACCACCAACGAATACGGTTTCTACTCCATCACCCTGCCCGAAGGCGAATACCAGGTCATCGTGAGCTATTTAGGTTTTCAAGAAGTAGTGCGCACCATCAATTTAAACCAAAACCAAAAGCTGGATTTTAAACTGGAAGAAAAAGCAGAAGAGCTCGCCGAGGTGGTCGTTACCGATGATGTGGAAAAACTGGACATCAGAAAACCTCAAATGAGCGTTACTTCCCTTTCCTCCAATACCATAAAGCAGGTTCCGGTGGTCCTGGGTGAAGCCGATGTCATCAAATCCTTGGTATTACTGCCTGGAATCACCAATGCCGGGGAGGCTTCCTCTGGCTTTAATGTTCGTGGTGGCGCGGTAGACCAAAATCTTATTTTGTTGGATGAGGCCATAGTTTTCAATTCTTCCCACCTATTCGGTTTCTTTTCGGTGTTTAACCCAGACGCCATTAAGGATGTAAAACTGTTCAAGGGCGGTATTCCTGCTCGCTATGGCGGAAGGGTATCCTCTGTGTTGGAAATCTTTCAAAAAGAAGGAAATAGCAAAGAATTTAAGGTCAATGGTGGGATTGGGGCGGTAGCCAGTAGATTGTTGGTGGAAGGACCTATTCAAAAAGACCGCACGGCATTTTTGATTGGTGGTCGTGCCTCATACGCCCATTTGTTCCTGCCCCTGTTCGACGTAAATAGCAAGGCCTATTTCTACGACCTGAACACCAAAATCAACCATAAAATCAATGACAATAACAGTGTTTTCCTTTCGGGTTATTTTGGACGGGACTTATTTAACGTGAGCGAACGCTTTGTGAACATTTACGGCAATGCCGTTGGGAATCTCAGATGGAACCATTTGTTTTCCGATAAGCTTTTTTCCAACCTCTCCCTCATCTATTCTGATTATTACTACGGTCTTGAACTTGATTTTGTCGGGTTTGAATGGAATTCCGGCATTCAGAACTTTAACGTCAAGTACGACTTAAAACATTACCTAAGCGATAAACTACAGATGAATTATGGTCTGAACAGTATCTACTACGTATTCAATCCAGGTAAAATTGTACCCAACAGTCCCGATTCCGGTATTATTGAAGAGCAGTTGACCAAAAAGTACGCCAACGAAAATGCGGTCTATGTGGATATTGAACACCAAATAAGTGAGAATCTTAGTGTTGAATATGGTCTTAGGGCTAGCCAGTTCAACCGTTTTGGGCAGGACGAGTTCTTTGTTTACCAGAACAACAACCCTGTTGAATTTGACCCCTTTACCCTTACGTATCGGGAAGCAAATCCCATTGATACCATTAGCCCCGGCCGAGGTGGAACCTTAAAGTCATTTTTTAATTTGGAGCCTAGGGTTTCCATGTCCTACACCTTTAAAGAGAACAATTCCATAAAGGCAAGCTATACCCGATTGGCACAGTACCTTCATTTGTTGTCCAATACCAGCTCCCCTACTCCTTTGGATGTGTGGACGCCCAGCGGACCGTTCGTGGAACCTCAACTACTGGACCAGTATGCGATGGGCTATTTTAGAAACATAAAAAGTGGGGCCTATACCTTGGAAACCGAAGTATTCTACAAGGACATACAAAATCGTATTGATTACATTGATGGGGCCAACCTAATCGCCAACAATGCGATTGAACAGGTAATCCTCAACGGACAGGCAAGGGCCTACGGTCTGGAAATCCTTTTCCGAAAGAACGAAGGCCAGTTTAAGGGATGGCTCGCTTATACACTATCTCGGTCCGAACAACGGACTCCCGGCCGGACACTGAATTTTGACACGGGACGCTCCAACTTGGAAACAGGAATCAATTTTGGCGATTGGTACAGTACACCTTTTGACAAAACACACGATTTATCCCTATACGGCAGTTTTGAGTTGAATGACAAATGGAGTTTTAATGCCAATTTTGTCTATCAAACAGGGCAACCTACCAACTACCCCATAGGTCAATTTGAGTTTGAAGGTTTGAGCGTACCCTACTACGGTTTACGGAACAAGGAAAGGTTGCCAGATTATCATCGTTTGGATATATCGGCCATTTTAACCCCAAGAAAGAATAAAGGGAGGAAAGTGCAATCCGAATGGGTATTCAGTATTTATAATGCCTACAATCGGATGAATGCAGCCTCCATAAATTTTAGGGAAAATGAAGATACGGGACGAAATGAAGCCGTCCGAACGGCCATTTTTGGTATTGTACCCTCAGTAACCTATAACTTTAAATTCTAGTGAGATGAAGAAACTTATTGCTCTTATGGTTATCGCTTTGGCCATGGCATCTTGCGAGGACGTCATCGAGGTGGATTTGCCCGAGGTAGAAACCAGACTCGTGGTGGATGGGCTGTTACGTGTGGATAAAAGTCAGGAATTCATAGATGTTCGCATACAAATGCGGGAAAGCAGCAATTTTTTTGAGGATAATCCTCCGGCCCAGGTCGAGAGTGCCCTCATTTATTATGGCGTGCTGGACAATGGTAACTTTGAGACCATCTCTTTCAGCAATCTTACTGAGGAGACACCGGGCTCCGGGATATACGTGCCGGACCCCACGTTTATGACGGACCAGCGCATACGTGCAGCCGCTGCGGAACCTGGAGTAGTGTTTGTGTTGCAGGTCACGCATAAGGGTCGAAGGTATTTTGCGCAGACCGAATATACCCCAACCGTTCCCATAGACAATCTGGAACAGGGAACCGACACCCTCTTTGATGAGGAAGAGACCGAAATTATCGTCACCTTTACCGATAATGGGGATGAGGACAACTTTTATGTCTTTGATTTTATGAACAGTGAATTTTTGGTGGTGGAAGATGAATTCTTTCAAGGACAGCAATTCTCCTTTTCCTATTTCTATGATAATGAAATTACCGCTGGCGAAACCGTAACGGTAAGTATATTGGGAGCTACGGAGGAATTCTACAATTATATGGATTTGGTCTTGGAGCAGACAGAAAACAATGGTGGGGTATTCCAAACGCCCGTAGCCACGGTGCGAGGGAATGTATTCGACATTACCGGGCTTGACAATATCACTATTTTGGACAATGTAGAGCGTCCCAACGATTATGCACTTGGGTATTTTGGCGTCGTACAAGAATTTACCCAAACTATTACTATTGAGTAATCCCTTTTAAAGTAAGGCATACAGTAATAAAATCATTGCCAAACCGACCATCCCTTGAATCAATGTACCCAAAGTATGACCCTTCAACGCGGTCTTGACTTTCATATGGGAAAATTGGGAGACCACCCAAAAATAACTGTCGTTGATGTGCGAAACGGTCATGGCGCCCGCACCAATGGCCAAAACGGCCAAAGCCTTATCCATAATCGAAATCAAACCAAAAGTTTCCAATAAGGGCGCAATAATGGCCGAAGTGGTGATGATGGCTACTGTTGAGGAACCTTGGGCGGTCTTGAGCACCGCTGCAATTAGGAAAGCAATCAAAAGTCCACCAACTCCTGTGCTGGATTCCAAATGGATGATGGAAGCAATATCCATGGTTCGCAAAATGGCCCCGAAAGCCCCTCCTGCCCCTGTGATCAAAACGATGGCACCAGCTTGCATGAACGCTTCGGGTACCCAGCCTTTTTTCTCTTCCTGTGGCACCTTTCTACCCAATGCAAAAGCAAAAAAGACACCAATCAACAACGCAATTACGGGACTGCCCAAAAAGTTGAACATTTGGAACAACCATCCTTCACCCAAAGGATGGGTTGGATAATCCACGATGGATTTCATGGCTATCAAGATAATCGGCACCAACAATGGCAAAAAAGCCTGGTAGGGCTTTACGGTGGACAACACTTCTTCCTTCTGCTCCATATCTTCGGCACGCTCTTCTTCCTGTAACGATTTCCCGATAAACCGCGCCCAAAAATAACCTGATATCGATACAGGTATGGCCACCAAAAGTCCAAAAATGAGCACCATGCCCAAATCAGCTTCCAAAATGGCCGCTGCGGCCAAAGGCCCCGGAGTGGGTGGTACAAATACATGAGCGGAATACAAGCCTGTGGCCAAGGCGATGGCAAACACTAAGGCAGGTATGCCCGTTTTTTTACTGATGGCCTTATTCAAGGAAGAAAGTATGATGTAGCCCGAATCACAATATACCGGAATGGAAATAACGAATCCAGCCAAATTGATGGCCAAAGGAGAACGCTTTAATCCAATTACTTTTAAGATACTATTGGCCAGAACTTGAGTACTTCCCGTTTTTTCCAGATAAATCCCGATGACCG
Source organism: Flagellimonas marinaquae (assembly GCF_003992675.1). Taxonomy (GTDB): domain Bacteria; phylum Bacteroidota; class Bacteroidia; order Flavobacteriales; family Flavobacteriaceae; genus Flagellimonas; species Flagellimonas marinaquae. The sequence goes on along the minus strand of NZ_RZMZ01000015.1, from coordinate 480,873 downwards.
TTCCAAAAGCGATGACCAGACCTATGCCCGAAAGCGTGTTTCCGAAACCTTCTGCCATGGTGGACATAATATTTACCGGCGCAAGACCCAGCAAAAAACCTGAGGCCACGGCTGCAATGGTCAACGAAAAGATGGGGTGCATCTTAAATTTTACGGTGGCTACAATAATAAAAAGGACCACAACCCCAAGAACTAGCATTTCCATGATTGATTTTTAATGCAATACCCACTAAATATAAGCTAATATTCCTACTTTGGTCCCATGAGGCATACGAACAAGGAACTTCTGGTAAAAGGTATCAAGTCATTCGGGTTTACGGTCCTCTCCATGTTTATGGGGCCATTTCTGATTTACCAAGCTTTTAAAAATGAGGGACATCCTTTTTATTGGCCCGTACTCGTCTTGGGCATTGCATGTGCTATTTTAGCCATCTATTTGGGCTTTCGCTCCGTAAAGATTGTCATGGATGCCATTTTTGGCGAAAAGACCAAGGATTAGTTATTGGTCTTTTGTGGGGTACTTTTCCACTTATTGGTCAGTTGGGCATAATCGTAGTCCAATACCGATTTTTGACGCTCCAATCGACTCGCAGCAAAGGCTCGCTGCAAAATATCCTCTATCAAATAATCCTCATGGACCTCTTCGGGCCTAAACTCCTCCTTTAAGCTTATCTTGAACAGGCTGGCCGTGGTATTGTACCAAAATGCACGCCATCCGCTACGAAGATCTTTGACCAAATCGAAAGCCGTCGTGCCCGTTTGCCTATGGATCAATTTGACCAAAATCTGCCCTTCGGTACGGGTCAATTTTTTCAATTCTTCGGAAAACTCACCTTCAATATACTTTTGCACCTTCCGGGTATATCGCCTTTGGTGCCTTCTTTTTTTGATGAGATCAAGGCTATCGTTCAGCTCCACCAAGCGTTCTGCGGCCAATTTGGCGTAAGGATATACCTTTAAGGTTTTTCTGCGCAAAATGTAATATCGAAGTTTATCTTCTTGACTGGCAAAGTCCAATTGCCCGAAAAGATAGACTTCGTCCAGTTCAATGGAGCTCATTAAAATGGAATCCCCCTCAAACCTCACATAATAGTCCTCAATGGAATCATTGGCAATGGAATCCTTTGGGTAAGTCAGCGAATCCTTTTGCGGTTCCTGAGCAAACCCGTAGGCAGCAATCGCCAGAAATACAACAAGAAAAGCGTTACGTAACATCACAATTCTTTCTCAATAGTCCAGCCAAAAGTAAGGATAAAGGTATGATTTGGCTATTAAATAAAAGTGAATATTAGTATGTTTGTGTACTAAATCAGATACATGGCAAAAGAGAAAATCATCAACGAAAAATCCCTTGAATTTTTAGAAAGATATTTGAACAATGCCTCTCCCACAGGCTATGAACTAGCCGGGCAAAAAATCTGGATGGACTATGTGAGGCCCTATGTGGATGAGTTTATTACAGATACTTATGGAACGGCGGTAGGCGTCATCAATCCAAATGCCAAATATCGCGTGGTCATCGAAGGCCACTCCGATGAAATTTCCTGGTACGTCAACTATATCACAGATGAAGGATTGCTCTACGTTATCCGAAACGGAGGTAGCGACCACCAAATCGCGCCATCCAAATGGGTGAATATCCATACCAAAAATGGTATCGTAAAAGGAGTTTTCGGGTGGCCTGCTATCCACACTAGAAACAAAGAGAAAGAGGAACCACCAAAGTTGGACAACATTTTCATCGATATAGGTGCCAAGGACAAGAAGGAAGTGGAGAAGATGGGCGTTCATGTAGGATGCGTGATCACCTATCCCGATCAGTTCGAAATTTTGAACAAGGACAAGTTTGTTTGCAGGGCACTGGACAACCGGATGGGCGGTTATATGATCGCAGAGGTGGCCCGCTTGCTCAAAGAGAACAAAAAAGAACTTCCCTTTGGCTTGTACATCACCAATTCGGTACAAGAGGAGATTGGGCTACGCGGTGCGGAAATGATCACACAGACCATAAAACCGAACGTGGCCATTGTAACGGATGTATGCCACGATACCACCACCCCAATGATCGATAAAAAGACGGAAGGCGAGACCAAGATTGGTGACGGTCCGGTAATTGCCTATGCGCCTGCGGTACAGAATAAATTACGCGAGCGTATTTTGGAAACTGCGGAAGCCCATAAGATTCCGTTCCAGCGCAATGCATCCTCCCGATTCACGGGAACCGACACCGATGCGTTCGCCTACAGTAATGGCGGTGTTGCGTCAGCTTTGATTTCGTTGCCGTTACGCTATATGCACACCACGGTAGAAACAGTTCATAAGGATGATGTAGAGAATGTGATCCGGTTGATTTACGAAACCTTGTTGAACATCGAGGAAGGAGAAACGTTCAGTTATTTTGATTAACCGAGCAAGTTTCTCAATAAAACCTATTAAATTAAGTCATCCCGAAGCAGCTTCGGGGTGACTTTTTTTTATCTTTATGTACCATGGACGAACTTGTGGACATATTGGATAGTAAGGGAAAACCAACGGGCAAATCCTGTTTAAAATCGGAAGCGCACCGCAAGGGATTGTTGCACCCTACAGTCCATGTTTGGTTATATACCTCCGATGGTCGGGTTTTGATACAACAACGTGGCAAAAATAAGGCTACGCACCCTCTGCTTTGGGACGTTTCGGTGGCGGGGCATGTATCATCCGGGGAACCAATCGTTACTGCGGCAATACGTGAGGTCAAAGAAGAAGTAGGCTATCAAATTACGGAAGAGGATTTGGAATCCATCGGTACTTTTAAGGCCATTCATAAGATTGCAGAGGATTTTATCGATGCGGAACTCCATCATATTTTTTTGTGCGAACTCGAGACCCCTTTCAAAAATCTTATCAAACAGGAAAGCGAAGTGGAAGCACTGGATTTGATCCCGCTTTTCAGATTTGCCGAAGAAACCTGGGGCTTGGCCAACACGGGCAAATACGTGCCGCACGGCCCTACCTATTACAAAAAGATCATCAAGGCCATTAAAGCTCGGACCTGAGCTGCTCCACAAAAGCCTCTACGCTATCCAACGCATACGACTTTTGGTCGCCGGTCTTCATATTTTTGACCACAAACTTGCCATCGGTCAATTCTTGGTCTCCTAGAAGAATGGCATAGGGTACTCCCCTTTTATCGGCATATTTGAACTGTTTCTGCACTTTGGTATCCGTGGGGTACAAATCAGCCCTGAGCCCGTGTTTGCGCAATCCCGACACCAACTGCAAGGCTGCTCTTCCCTCTTTTTGTCCAAAATTGAGGCAAAGCACATCTAATGACGTATCCAAACTGTCAGGGAACAGGTTCAATTCTTCCAGAACCAAATAAATACGGTCCAATCCGAAGGAAATCCCAACACCGCTCACATCTTTAAGTCCGAAAATCCCGGTGAGATCGTCATAACGGCCTCCCCCTCCAATCGACCCCATTTGGACACCTTCTGGCGCAGCCACCTCAAAAATGGCTCCGGTATAGTAGTTGAGTCCGCGGGCAAGTGTCACATCCAATTGAAGTGTGGCCGATTGCAGACCTAACATATCAACCGTAGCGATGATTTCTTCCAATTCGGAAACTCCCAACATACCCACTTCGGAGTCCGCTAGGATGGTTCTGAGTTGTTCCAGCTGCTCGGATACCGTTCCCGTCATCTCGAACAAAGGTTGTGCCTTGGCAATGGCTGCCTCGGAGATGCCTTTTTCCATCATCTCGGCTTTTACCTTCTCCTCTCCTATCTTGTCCAACTTGTCCAAAGCCACGGTAAAATCCACCAGCAATTGTTGCGCTCCAATGACCTCGGCGATACCCGATAGAATTTTACGGTTGTTGATTTTGATGGTTGCCCCTTTCAGACCCAAATCGGTAAAAACAGCATCATAGAGCTGCACAAATTCCACTTCCTGCAGCAAGGAATTTGCCCCGACCACATCGGCATCGCATTGGTAAAACTCACGAAAACGGCCCTTTTGGGGTCGGTCGGCACGCCATACCGGCTGAATTTGGTACCGTTTGAACGGAAAATCGATATCGTTCTGATGCATCACTACGTAGCGGGCGAAAGGCACGGTAAGGTCGTAGCGCAGGGCTTTTTCGGAAATTTTTGGCGTTAAGGAAGCTGAATCTTTGGAACTATAGGTCACATCGTCCACCTTGGAGATAAAATCCCCCGAATTCAGGATTTTAAAAATCAAGCGGTCGCCTTCATCACCATATTTTCCCATAAGTGTCTCCGAATTCTCAAAAGACGGGGTCTCGATGGGTTGAAAACCAAAGGTTTCAAAATGCTTTTTGATGCTTTGGATGATATAGTTGCGCTTGGCCACCTCAGCGGGTGAAAAATCTCGGGTTCCTTTAGGTATGGATGGTTTTTTTGCCATGTGATCTTAGATTCTCGTGCAAATATACGGTTGATGGTAGAATGGTGGAAAGCTAAAGATCAAAGATTCTTCGCTTACCATGCGCTTGAAGGTTGACAAAAGAGCAAATCCCTTCATTTCTTGCTCCTTAATTCTAATTCAGTGCTCTATAATCTGCTCAAACCATTGGTACAGCTCCCCTTTGGTGATAACAGCCCCTTGTTTGATAAGTTCAAATTTATCGACATTCTTGTCCTCACCATAGGCCTTGGAAGCGGATAGGTATTCCACAAAATCCGATTGATAGTTTCGTTTGAACCAACCAAAGCCTACCTCGGTCCTCAGGTCGATTTCGGGGTTGAGGATTTTAACGGAAAGTAATTTCATTTCCTTTTCTGTCAAATGAAATAGGTGCATGTGCCTTTCAGAAATATTCTCCAAGTATTCCACCCTGTTCAGCACACCTTCCCAAATCAAATCGCTAAACACATCGATTTCCTCCTCGGCCACTTCGGGTTTTTTCTTTTTAAGCGTATCCCACTCTTCTGCTGTGATGGACTGTGTCGCCAAAAAGTTGATGAATTCGGGGTGGAGCTCTTCCAATTGCTCCTTGGTCAATCTTCTGTACTTCATGCCGCAAAAATATAAAAGGCTAGGCAGAACCACCCTGTTTTTGCCCCAAGAATACGGTCAAAAAGCAGTTTATACGGGAGTTCTTTAAGTTTACCTTAACCTATGAGGTTTGGCAAGCCCTTTTAATTATTGTAGTTTCGGAAATTCACATGTAATAAAAAGAAGACAGCATGACATTTTTGAAATCAATGAAAACGCTAGTGGTAGGTATGGTCATTTTGGGGGCAAGTGCCTTTTCACAAATTACAGCACAGGAACAGGTAGAGGTAAGCGATGCAGAACTACATAAAATTGCCGCTGCATTCCAAGATATCCAAAAGGTGAACATGGAGGCCCAACAACAGGTTATGGAAACGGTAAAGGAAAGCGGTTTTGACCCAAATCGTTTCAACGAGATGTACCAAGCGTCCGCTTCCGAAGAAAAAACAGTGGATGCCAGCGATGAGGAGAAACAACGCTTTGGTGAGGTGATGGGTAAAATTCAGCAAATGCAAACGGGTTTCATGAAACAAATCCAAGAAATCATCAGCAATGAAGGCTTGAGCATGGAACGTTACGAACAAATAGCTATGGCACTACAAACGGATGCCGATTTACAAGGTAGATTACGAGCCGCTTTGGAACAAAAGGCTTAATGTTATTTAAGAATAAGTATGTAAAAAAGCCCTTTGAAAATTCAAAGGGCTTTTTTTGTATGATATGAAGTGGATTACTTTGCTTCCGCAACCACTTCAAAAGGGAATTCTACAACAACTTCCCTGTGTAATCTGATAATAGCCTCATAAGGACCAGTTCTTTTGATAGCTCCACCTTTAATGTTGATGAATTTTCTATCAATCTGGTGTCCCTCTTTGTCCAAAGCAGCGGCAAGGTCGATATTGGTTACAGAACCGAACAATTTATCTCCGGCACCTGCCTTGGCAGTAATACGGATTTCCAATTGTTTCAACGCATCGGCCACTTTTTGGGCCTCGTCAATAATCTTCTTCTCCTTGTGAGCTCTTTGCTTAAGGTTTTCGGCCAAAACTTTTTTGGCAGAAGGAGTGGCCAAATCAGCCAAACCTTGTGGGATAAGGAAATTTCTGCCGTAACCGTTCTTTACGGTAACGATATCATCCTTAAATCCCAAATCCTGTACATCTTCTTTTAGAATAAGTTCCATTCTCTGGTGTTTTTTATTTCAACATATCGCCAACGTACGGCATTAACGCTAGGTGACGGGCACGTTTTACGGCCTGCGCCACTTTTCTTTGGTATTTCAGGGAAGTACCGGTAAGTCTTCTAGGAAGCAGTTTTCCTTGCTCGTTTACCAACTTCATCAAGAAATCCGGGTCTTTGTAATCGATATACTTGATACCTGATTTCTTGAACCTGCAATACTTCTTTTGCTTGCTGGTCTCAATGTTAAGCGGGGTCAAATATCTGATTTCCCCGTCTTTTTTCGATTTTGCTTGTTGCTCGATAGATGCCATACCCTTATGCCTTTGCTTTTAGTTTGTTTCTTCTTTTTTCCGCCCAAGCAATTGCATGCTTGTCCAATTTAACGGTCAAAAAACGCATGATGCGCTCGTCTCTTCTAAACTCTAGCTCATATGGGCCAATAGCCTCTCCTGGAGCTTGGAATTCGAACAAGTGGTAAAATCCACTTTTCTTGTGCTGAATGGGATAGGCCAACTTTTTAAGTCCCCAATCTTCTTTGGAGACCATTTTGGCACCATTCTTAATCAAGAAATCTTCAAATTTCTTGACTGTTTCCTCTATCTGGGTCTCAGATAGAACGGGATTCAAAATGAAAACAGTTTCGTAATGGTTCATGATAATATATTTTTAAAGGAGCGCAAAATTAATAATAATTCCTTCACCCTGCAAGAAAAGTAAAAAAACTTCGTTAAAGTTCAAGAGTTATCAACAGTTAAAAACCCAATAAACCTAAATAACACATATGGCAATTTACACAACAAAATAGACCATGTTTACATCTTTTGTTGTCCGTAAGCGGCTTTTTTATGTAATTTTCCCATGATTTAAAACCCTACAAATCACCCCATTCTATGAAATTAAAAAGTATAATTGTAGACGATTCCTCGATGCAGCGCATGGCCGTTGCAAAGTTGGTCAACAATCATCCACACCTCGCTTTGGTTGCTGAGTACAGCAACGCCATTGAAGCCAAAAATGGCCTAAAAAACCACGAAATCGACCTTATCTTTTTAGATGTTGAAATGCCAATCATCAGCGGTTTTGACCTTTTAGAGGCCTTAGAGAACCCACCACAGGTGATCCTTATCACAGGAAAACCTGATTATGCCCTAAAGGCATTTGATTACGATGTGACCGATTACCTTCACAAACCCATCACCCTGGCCCGTTTTGAAGCCTCCGTAAAAAGAGCTGTTGCCAAATACGAGCAAATGAACCGGGTAGATGAGGACGAAGAGCACATCTTTGTAAAGAGCAACCTTAAAAAGCGTAAGGTTATCCTAAACGACATTAAATGGATAGAGGCTCTGGGAGATTACATCAAATTGGTGACCGACGAAGCCAATATCGTAATCCTATCCACCATGAAATCTTTCGAAAAGCAACTGCCTGCCGAAAAATTTCTACGTATCCATAAGTCTTATATTGTGAATCTGGAGAAGATTGAAAAATTCAACAGTAAAAATGTTGAAGTAGGGGGCAGACAGATTCCTTTGAGCAGAAACAAAAAAACAGAACTAGCCGAAGCGCTGGCCAATGTATAATCAGATGTGGTCCACATTGTAGACCAGTCGTACACTTTTATACTTGGAAATAGCATTAAAGGATTTTTCAATTCTTTTAATGCTATTTTTTGTTGGGGCCAATGGCTGTTTTCTTGGAACCTTGATCAAAATGTTTTTGAGATAGTCCCTTCGGATTCTCGCTACGGGCGGATATTCGGGCCCAAGAATATGGGCACCCAGCACATTGCGCAATGATCCCGCCATCCAGTCTGCTGCCTCGTTCAATTTATTGAAATCCTTATCCTTGAGCGTTATTTTAATCAATCGGACCAAGGGTGGATACTTGAACTGCTCCCTTTCATAAAATTGCTCTTTGAACATACTATCGTAACTGTTCGTGGTCACCTGTTGCAATATTTGATGGTACGGATTGTAGGTCTGAATGAGCACTTTGCCGCGCTTTTGGGTGCGCCCTGCCCTACCCGCCACCTGTGTGAGCATTTGAAAACTGCGTTCATGCGCCCTGTAATCGGGAAAATTGAGCATGGAATCCGCATTCATGATGCCCACCAGGCTCACGTTTCTGAAATCCAGTCCCTTGGTCACCATTTGGGTACCTACCAGAATATCCATTTCCTGATTTTCAAAAGATGAAATGATTTTTTCGTAGGCATACTTTCCCCTCGTAGTGTCCAAATCCATTCGCCCCACGGCAACATCAGGGAACAGTTGTCCCAATTCCTGCTGAATCTGTTCCGTTCCAAAACCTTTATTATCCAAGGTGTGACTGCCACAAGCTAAACACGCCTGTTGCAATGCCATATGGTAGCCACAATAATGGCAACGCAATTGATTTCTATGCTGGTGATAGGTCAGACTTACATCGCAATTGGGACATTGGGCCACATGACCGCAAGTGGTACACTCCACCACAGGGGCAAAGCCCCTTCTGTTTTGAAAAAGAATGATCTGCTCCCCCTCCTCCAAAGCTTCTGTTATCGCCTTGATCAAAATTTCGGAAAAATGGCCCTTCATACGGCGTTTTCGTGTAGCTTCCTTGATGTCCACCAAATTGATCTCTGGCATCAGCACCTCCCCAAACCGATGGGCAATGGAAGCATAGCCATATTTTTTAGTCCTGGCGTTGTACATACTCTCAATGCTCGGCGTAGCGGAACCCAAAACAATATGGGCATTGTGCATGGAAGCCAAAACCACCGCAGCATCCCGGGCATGATAACGTGGAGCCGGGTCAAATTGTTTAAAAGAATTTTCATGCTCTTCATCCACCACCACCAATCCCAAATTGGTAAAGGGGAGGAACAGTGACGAACGTGCACCAATGACAATTTGGGCCTTCTCGGCATTCTTCAGCACATTGTTCCACACCTCTACCCTTTCGTGAATGCTGTATTTGGAGTGATAAACTGAGACTTGATGTCCAAAATAGCGTTGCAACCTGTGGATCAATTGGGAGGTCAAAGCAATTTCTGGAAGCAGATATAAGGCTTGTTTCCCCTCTTCCAGACATTTTTGAATCAATTTGATGTATACCTCGGTCTTTCCGGAGGAGGTAACTCCGTGAAGCAGTACTGGTTTATGCTCTTGAAAGCCTTGATGGATATCCTCCAAAGCCTGCTGTTGGTATGCATTTAAATTGACATTAGCTGAAGATTCGGAATGCTCATCAAACTCCACCCGATCTTTTCGGATGTGGTACTCTTCCAAAACCTGTTTGTCCACAAGAGCCTTGATTACGGTTCGGGACGCCCTACTTTCCTTTTCGAGTTCGGCAACGGGTATGGGTTTGGAGCTTTTCGCCTTTAGTTGGAACAAGGAAAGTACAACTTGGCTCTGCTTAGGGGCCCTGGTAAGCTCATTTAACAATTCCGCCAACTGCCCTTCATCATCATACTGTTCCGAAAGCTTCACGTAGCGGACCAATTTAGGCTTGTATTGCTCGTACAATTCCTCTTTTTGAACCACCACGCCTTTATGGACCAAGGTATTGATGAGCTTCAACACATGTTTCTTGTCCACAATATCACTGACTTCGGAAATTTTTAAAGCTGTTTGATGCTGCAGTGCCTCGTACACCAAAAACTCATCATCGCTGAGTTCCTGTTCGTCCACTTCGGCGTTTTTGTTGGGCAGAATCAGAGTTTCGCTCTCCAGCATAAAGGCACTGGGCAAGGCACTTCGAATCACCTCTCCCAAAGTGCACATGTAGTACTTCGCCACCCATTCCCAATGCTTAAGTTGCACTTGGTTAACTACCGGACGTTCATCCAAAATCTGATAAATCTCCTTGGGTTCGTAGGCTTCCGGGGCATTTTGGTGGATGCGGTAGGCCAAAGCCGTATAAATCTTGGATTTCCCGAAGGGAACGGCCACGCGCATGCCCTCCTGTAAAAAATCCGCTTCAGCCTTTGAAATTTTATACGTGAAGAGTTTCTCCAGAGGAATGGGCAAAACAACTTCCAAAAAATAGTCCATAACCTAATGCTCTATCACCCGGTGCCATGTTTGGGTTCGGTACAAAAAGGCCAAATAACCACGTACTTTTAATCGATTGGCATTGTCCTCATCCAACCATACCCTACCCCTAAAGGTCATGGCCTGTTCGGGGTCGAAGAGTTTGTCACCTTTGTATACACCATCCTTTTTTTCCTCGAAATCCTCCATGATCTTCATGCCAAGAATGGGTTTGTTCTTACGCTCTCCCTCACATTTGGTGCATACCGCATCTTTTTTTCCTTCCTGTAAAATTTTCACCACCTTAGCATGTAACAATCCATCGTCCTTATAAATTTCAATGATTGCTTTTTCCACCCCATCACGGTCGTCAATGGTTTTCCACTTTCCAAAAACGGTCTGTGAAAATGTTATCTGACCCATCAGAAAACATAGTGCGAAAATCCATTTATGCGTCATTTTTCTGCCTTTCATGTCTTTTTTTAAGGGAATTTAGGGTTGCATTGAGCTCAAAGCCCAACAATAAAATGTTTGAATTTAACCAAATAAACACCATAAGGATCAATAATCCTCCCAAAGCGCCATAAAGTTCATTGTATCGGGCAAATTCGTCCACGTAGATACCAAAAAGATAGGAAGTAAGCAAGAACAAAAGGGTCGTCATTAACGCTCCGGCGGAGAAAAAACGGGCCTTTCGCCCCTCTGCCGTTCCAAAATAGTACAGTATGGCCGTGGTGATATAGGATAGGAACAGGAAAAAGAGCACCTTGGCGATCTGTATGCCTATGGTATCTCCCTTTTCCACATCATAGCCTAAGGTTTTGCCCAAATATTCACTGGTGTATTCCACAATATAAAATTCAAAATATACGAAGGCCACTGCACCAACGATCAACAGTATGGAAAGAATGATCCCTACCAAGAGCGCATAGGCATACTGACGGAAAAAATTTCGGGTCAGTTCCACATGATAGGAATTTTCAAAGCCCCCAAAAATGGCACTTACACCATTGGCCATCAGAAAAATGGACAGAATAAAGGCAGAGGACAGCAACCCGCCTTGCTTTTGGTCCTTGATCTGCTGATAAATTTCGCCGAAGTAATCACTGGTGGCAGAAGGCAAAAAGGATTCCAAAAAATCCAAAAATTGGGCATCAAAGTTCTCATTGCCCACACTTACGTAGGGAATGATAAAGGGAACCAAGGTCAGCAAGAAAATAAGCAGCGGAAACAGCGCCAAAAAAATACTGAACGCAATGGAGCTGGCCCTGGAGGACAAGGTTCCTTTAACAATACCCACCAAATACATCTCGATCAAGTCATACAAAGAGAGTCCCTCAAAAGCGTTGAGCTTTATCCTTTTCAATACCCGTACCATCCAATTGATCACGGGTATCTTTTCCAACTGCTCTTCGATGGCTGCTGACATTTAAACGGCTTTTAGGCTTAGGTCCATATTGTACACGGAATGGGTGAGCGCTCCGGAGGAAATATAGTTCACGCCACATTCGGCATAGGTTCTAATGGTTTCTTCGGTAATGCCCCCAGAGGATTCGGTAAGGCACCGGTCCCCTATCCGTTTGACGGCTTCACGGGTATCATCATAATCAAAATTATCCAAGAGAATGCGATAGACCCCATCCGATCGGAGGATTTCGTCCACCTCATCCAAATTTCGGGCCTCTACGATAATTTTGAGGTCCTTTCCATGTTCCTTCAGATAATCCTTTGTTTTTTGGATGGCCTTGGTAATGCCCCCCGCAAAATCGATATGATTGTCCTTGAGCATGATCATATCGTAAAGGGCAAACCGATGGTTCTCCCCTCCTCCAATGTTAACGGCCCATTTTTCGAGGGCACGAATCCCAGGCGTGGTTTTACGGGTGTCTAAAATTTTGGTGTCCGTACCGTCCAAAAGAGAGACAAAATCCTGGGTCTTGGTGGCGATGGCACTCATGCGCTGCATGGCATTGAGCACTAAACGCTCAGCCTTTAAAATGCTTTGCGAACTGCCTTCCACATAAAATACCACATCCCCGTATTTGACGGGGGAACCATCCTCCATCAAAATCTCCATCTTAAGTTGTGGGTCGACGCAGTGGAAGACCTGTTGGGCAAAGGCCACGCCGGCAATAATGCCCTCATCCTTGACCAAAAGTTTTGCCTTCCCCTGCGCCGATGCAGGAATACAGGCCAAGGAACTGTGGTCGCCATCGCCAACATCTTCCCGTACGGCGTTGGCAATGATCAGATCCAGTTCGTGTTGAAATTGTGCTTCGGAAATCATCCAAATGGGGTTTTCACGAAAATAGTAAAAACATTGTTCTATGTCCACGACTTTGACATGCATAATTTAAGGGGAAACGTTTATTTTTGGGCATGCAGATTACCTTAATGGCCATTGGCAAAACAGATAAAGCTGAACTTGAGTCACTTATAACCGTTTACGAAAAACGGTTGAAGCATTACATCAAGTTTCAAATGGAAATCATTCCCGATATCAAAAACCGGAAGAACCTTTCGGAAGCCCAACAAAAGGAAAAGGAAGGGGAATTGATCTTGGCGCAACTACAGCCCACTGATGCTTTGGTACTGCTGGACGAGAAAGGAAAGCAATACAGCTCTGTGGATTTTGCCCAGTTCCTTCAAAAAAAGATGAATAGTGGTATCAAAAATCTGGTTTTGGCCATTGGAGGTCCTTACGGATTCAGTGACGCTGTTTATGCCCATAGTTCGGGCAAAATTAGCCTTTCCAAAATGACCTTTTCCCACCAAATGGTGCGCTTGTTCCTAGTGGAGCAGATTTACAGAGGATTCACGATTTTACGAAACGAACCTTATCACCATCAATGAGATAATTTGGAGGCAAGAGCCAAGAACCAAGACCAAAACAGTCCTTGTTCCTGTTTCTTGAAGCGCAGCGGTCTTTCTTCTTTTAATAAAGCACCCTAAACTTAATGGTGTTCTCGATTTTCTTCAACGCCTTGATCACGTCTTTGTCGTACTCCTTGTCCAAATCGGTAATCACATAGCCCACCTCGCTGTCGGTCGATAGGTATTGACCTGAAATATTGAGACCATACTGCGCCAATATCTCGTTGATTTTGGCCATAATGCCCGGTACGTTTCGGTGAATATGTAAAAATCGATGCGCCTTATTCTGTTTGGGCAATCGAATATTGGGGAAATTCACGGAGTCCACGGTGTTTCCCGTGTTGATGTAATCCATGATTTTGTTTGGTACAAATTCGGCAATGTCACGCTGTGCCTCCTCGGTACTTCCTCCAATATGGGGGGTTAAAATCACGTTGGGCAGTCCTTGCAACGGAGTTTCAAAGGGTCCATTGCTCTTGGGCTCCGATGGATATACATCGATGGCCGCTCCACCTAACTTCCCACTTTTCAAAGCATTGGTCAAAGCGTCAATATCCACCACAAATCCCCTAGATAGATTAATGAGCTTGGCGCCATCCCTCATTTGGTTGATTTCGCGTTCCCCTATGAAGTTTTTGTTGGCTTTATTATCGTCCACATGCAAGGTCACCACATCGGAAACGCTCAACAAGTCTTCCAAGGTGTCGCATTTTACGGCATTCCCCAAAGCCAATTGGTCATTTACATCGTAATAATATACTTTCATCCCCATAGCTTCGGCCAAAACGGACATTTGCTTGCCTATATTTCCGTAGCCAACGATTCCGAGATTCTTTCCACGTACTTCTTGCGAACCAGCGGCGGTCTTGTTCCATTCGCCGTTATGGATTTCGGTACTACGTGGAAAAATGCTTCGCATGAGCATAATGGTTTGTCCCACGGCCAATTCCACAACCGAACGTGTGTTGCTGTAAGGTGCATTGAACACCACAACGCCTTTCTTTTTACTGTATTCCAAATCGATTTGGGTGGTGCCGATACAAAAGGCTCCAACAACCAATAATTTATCGGCAGCGTCCAACACTTTTTGGGTCACCTGCGTTTTGGAACGGATGCCCAGTACATGGACTCCCTTGATTCGTTCAATGAGTTCATCCTCGGAAAGGCTGGTCTTGATCAACTCTACGGAAAAGCCTTCCTCCGAGAGATTTTCAAAGGCAGCGGGGTGCACATTTTCCAACAAAAGGATCTTAATTCTGTTCTTGGGGTATGATAAGTTTCTTGGCAAATCGTTCACAAATAAAAATTCATCTAGGTTCGGTGCAACGTGGTCGGCATTGTTTGCCGCCTTTTCCCGATGCACATTTTCAGTGTAGGCGAAAAATTTATGGGCTATTCCGGCCTCGCGCATCACATAATCGCTGTAACCGTCGCCAATCACCTGGACCTCGCCATCCAAATCCAGATTCTTCAAACATTCTATTTTTCCATTATGGGCGGCCAGAACATTGGTCTCATCAAAACCGATAATGTTCCCCTCCGTATCAAACTTAAAGGTATTGGCATAGACCCTTTCCGATGGAATATTATATTCTTCCACAATGGGATCGATAAATTCCTTGAAGCCACAGGATATCACATAAATATCGTCCGAGAACTCATGAAAAAACTGTTTATTGGCTTCAATCGATTTGGATATTTTCTGACGGAGTTCCTTTACCAAATCCTCCAAGTCGCTCTTATTGGCACTCAGCAAACGGATTCTTCGCTCCAGCGACTCCGTGAAAGAAATATCGCCATCAATCCCCAAATTGGTGATTTTTTGGATTTCCGATACAATTTCCTCCCTTTTCGGATTGCCTTGCAGGGTCATTTCCGCCAAAACATCCAACGCCTCAACACGTGTGAGCGTGCTATCAAAATCGAACACATATTTGCGTCCAGTGTGTACCATGGGGTGGGTTCAAAAAAATTAAAGGGTAAAATTAAACATTAATTCCATCCTTATAATCGGAACTTATCAAAAACCTTACACATTTACGGATAAATCAAAAAACCACTACGATTTGTTCGAAATGGCACCCAAATCCTACCTTTTTGCAAGTTGGTACCGTAAAGGAATAAAGCTCAAGGGCAAGTGCAAGTTCAAGTGAAAGGCCTTTTTCCAATTCAATAATTAAAGGAATTGCACTAATGCTCACGAATTAATTTAGTAAAAACGGATGGTTGGACGCCTAGATTTTAGAACTTATGTCCTGTCAAATGCCTCCTATTTACTATCCCCTGTCCCGTAGAGTTGATTAAAACCACCGTCGTGTCAGCTTGCAATAAATTGAATATTCCTGACCAAACTGTTTTTTGAGGGCTTCCTCCTCGGGTTTTATTTGAAAATGGTTCATGTAGGAGACAAAGCCCGCGGCCAACAAGGTGTTGAAGGCATTACCCAGCTTTAGGCCAAAGGCCAATAAAAACAACAACATTCCCAAGTACATCGGATTTCGGGTAAAGTTATAGATGCCATTGGTAACCAGTTTGCTACTTTTATGGAGGTGCAATGGGTCTGTTGTCGTCTTGTTGATGAAAAACTGAATGACGGAAATCAAGATCACCACTAGTCCAAGACCAAACAAAAACAACATCAGCAAGCGTTTGCCGAAAAAATCAAACTCTCCTACGGGCAACAATAGGTCCGAAACATACATCAAGCCTCCAAAAATCAACATCACCAAAGCCGGTGGTACTTTCAATTTCATCATAACTGGGTTAAAGCCCGAAATTACTACTTTTGAAACTCACACAGAACCCTTTTATATTGAAACTAGTATTCGCCACCCACAACGATCACAAATTAAAGGAAGTACAGCAACTTTTGCCTGACCATATAGAATTGTTGTCGTTAAAGGACATCAATTGTTTGGAGGAAATCCCTGAAACGGGCGATACTTTGGAGGAAAACGCCCAAATAAAGGCGGATTATGTGACCCAAACCTTTGGTTTGGACTGTTTTTCCGATGATACCGGATTGTTGGTCAACGCATTGAACGGAGCACCGGGTGTGTATTCCGCACGCTACGCTGGGGAGCAAAAAAATGCTTTGGACAATATGGAAAAGTTGTTGTCCGAATTAAAAGGTGACACTGATCGCTCGGCGCACTTTAAAACCGTGGTCCATCTCAACCTTAAAGGAGAGAGTTATACGTTTGATGGCATTGTAGAAGGACAAATTACCTCGGAAAAGCACGGAAAGGGCGGTTTTGGCTACGACCCCATTTTTAAGCCCAATGGATACGACCACACCTTTGGGGAGTTGACTTCCGCTGTCAAAAATGCCATAAGCCACCGGGGGCGGGCGATTGAAAAATTGGTGGAATTTTTAAAAAAGAGGACGTAGTAGCTTGCACCGATCAAAATAAGTGTACCTTTGCCGCTTTATTAACGCCGCCGGTATGGGCAAGGTGTTGCGATGGGCTTGAACGGGTTATATACAAAATCGCTCTATGCAACACAACATATTTGCGATTTAAGGTATAAACACCGTTATGACAAAGTTTGAAAACTTGGGGTTAAACCAACCCCTATTGGATGCTATTTCCGATCTTGGATTTGAATCCCCCTCTGAAGTACAAGAAAAATCAATCCCAGTTTTATTGGAGCAAGACACCGATTTGGTGGCCCTGGCACAAACAGGAACTGGAAAAACCGCTGCTTTTGGATTTCCGATGATCCAAAAGATCCAAGCAGAAAGCAGAACTACGCAGGGATTGATACTATCGCCTACTCGTGAGCTATGCTTGCAGATCACCAACGAATTAAAGCTCTACTCCAAATACATCAAAGGACTGAATGTGGTTGCCATTTATGGTGGTGCCAGCATTACAGAACAGGCCAAACAAATTAAGAGAGGTGCGCAAATCGTTGTGGCCACTCCCGGCCGTATGAAGGATATGATCGGCCGAAACATGGTCGATATCTCCAAAATCGATTACTGTGTGCTTGATGAGGCCGATGAAATGCTGAACATGGGCTTTTATGAAGACATCAAGGACATCTTATCGAACACCCCAAAGGAAAAGCTTACATGGCTATTTTCGGCAACCATGCCCAAAGAAGTGGCTACGATTGCCAAAAAGTTCATGCACCAGCCGGTAGAAATTACCGTTGGTTCCAAAAATGCAGGCGCCTCTACCGTACAGCATGAATATTATGTAGTGGGTGGGCGCGACCGTTATGCGGCCCTAAAACGTTTGGCAGATGCCAATCCGGGCATCTTCTCCGTGGTTTTTTGTAGAACCAAAAGAGATACCCAGCGAGTGGCCGAAAAATTGATCGAAGATGGTTACAATGCCGGAGCTTTGCATGGCGATTTGAGCCAAAACCAACGCGATTTGGTAATGAACTCTTTTCGGAAAAAGCAAGTGCAAATGTTGGTGGCCACCGATGTTGCTGCCCGAGGTATCGATGTGGATGATGTGACACACGTGATCAACTATCAATTACCTGATGAGATCGAAACCTATACGCACCGTAGCGGACGTACAGGTCGTGCCGGCAAATCCGGTATTTCCATGGTCATCATTACCCGTTCTGAGCTTCGGAAAATAAAGGCTATCGAGAAAAAAATACAGCAAGACTTCGTCGCCAAAAAGATTCCTGATGGAATTGAAATCTGCGAAATCCAGCTTTATCATTTGGCGAACAAAATCAAGGAAACCAAAATAAACAAAGAGATCGATAGCTACTTACCTGCCATCAACGATGTTCTGGAAGGTATTGATCGTGATGAGCTCATCAAAAAAATTGTTTCCGTAGAGTTTACCCAGTTTTACAACTATTACAGTAAAACCAAGGACCTCAACAGCCAAGATTCCGGTAGGGATGGAGGCAGTGACAAGGGAGATATTCCATCGGAAGGCTCCGTGCGTTACTTTATCAATGTTGGGGAACGCGATGGCTACGACTGGATGAGCTTGAAAGATTTTCTCCGTGATACCTTAAACGTAGAAAAAGAGGACATCTTCAATGTGGATACCAAAGATTCCTTTTCATTCTTTAATTCGGATGCCCAACTTACAGAGTTGATTCTTCAAACCTTTACTGAGTTTAAGATAGACGGCCGTTTTATCAATGTAGAGGTCTCCATAAGCCCAGGCGGAGGCGGTGGCAAAGGCGGTAAAAAGCGTCGTGGCCGAAAAGGAGGCAGTGGTGGCCACAGAAAGGGAGGCAACAAGTCTTTTAAAGGAGGGAAAAAAGGAGGATACAGCAAAAAAGGAGGCAAGAAAAGACAAGGCTTTTATTAGTTAATTCTATATTAAAAGGTAGGTCGCTGCTGTTTATTTTCCTTTGTTTAGTATTTTTATCATTCCATAAATTGCATGAAAAGAGTACTACTTATACTATGTTCCCTAATCCCGCTGCTCGGTCTATCACAAGTTGAAGGCGATGCCGCCCAAGAAATCCAAGAGTTTACCGCGACGGTGATCAATGCCCAAACGGAATTTCCCTTGGAAAGCGTGCACGTCGTGAACCTGAACCAAGTTAAGGGTACCATCACCAATCCCGATGGAAAATTTACCATTCCCGCAGCGGTAAATGATACCCTGTATTTCTCATATTTGGGTTTTAAGACACAAAAGGTAAGGGTGACCAACGATATGTTGCGCTTTGGCAATACGGAAATCGCCCTCACCGAGTTGGCTTACGCCTTGGAAGAGGTGGTGGTGAGACCCTATCAGCTAACAGGATATTTGGAAATTGATGTAAAGAATCTTCCGGTGAACAATGCCTATCAATACAGCATCTCGGGACTAAATGCTAGCTATGAGGCTGGAAACAAGAGCCCCAGTGCCGTAACCAAGGTATTGGGGGCCATCCTGAACCCGGCTGACCTGTTGCGGAACCTTTTTGGCAAAAAACCACGCCAGATGCGCAAGCTGCGGCAAATAAAAGAAGATGACAATATCAGGGACCTATTGGCCTCTAAATTTGATCGGGAAACACTGACCGAACTTTTGCAACTTGAAAAAGTGGACATCGAGGACATCCTCAACAATTGCAACTATTCCAAATCCTTTATCAAAACGGCAAACGACCTTCAAATTTTGGATGCCATTTCCAGCTGCTACGAAGAGTACAAAGTGCTGAACCGAAACCAATAACCGATTACGTTATCAACCGATTGGGCAAGTCTAAGGACGGCGTAAATAAATTTTCTAATTACGCTTGCATTTTATAGCTTTAGACAAAATCCCATTTCATGAAAAAACTGCTTGTTGTTTTGTTTTCTATACCCCTTTTTATTGGCTGCAAGAAAGTTAAAAAAGACCCTGAAGTCGCAACACAGGTAGTTGAACAGGAAACCCCTAAAAAAGAGGTGCCTTTTGTCTGGGAAGGAGCGAATGTTTATTTCCTGCTCACGGACCGCTTCAACAATGGCAATCCAAACAATGACATAAATTTTGATCGCACCGAGGAAACCGGTGTTTTACGTGGTTTTGAAGGTGGTGACATCCAAGGTATCACACAAAAAATCAAGGAAGGTTACTTTACCGATTTGGGCATCAATGCCATTTGGTTCACTCCGATAGTGGAACAAATCCATGGTGCAACGGACGAAGGAACTGGAAAAACTTATGGCTATCACGGTTATTGGGCCAAGGATTGGACGTCCATAGACCCTAACTTCGGGACCAAAAAGGATTTGGAAGAGCTGGTAAAAACAGCGCACGACAACGGTATCCGCATCTTGTTGGATGTAGTGCTTAACCATACTGGTCCCGTTACGGAAAAAGACCCTGTATGGCCAGATGATTGGGTGCGTACCGGTCCAACATGCGAGTTTACTACCTACGACAATACAACAGCCTGTACCTTAGTTGACAACTTACCCGACATCCTAACCGAATCCGACGAGGCGGTGGAACTGCCCGATGCCCTTTTGGCCAAATGGAAACAGGAAGGACGACTGAGCAAAGAACTCGACGAACTGCAACTCTTTTTTGAACGTACAGGATATCCAAGGGCACCACGCTATTACATTATCAAATGGCTTACGGATTACATCAATGATTTAGGGGTGGACGGTTTCCGCGTGGACACCGTAAAGCACGTCAATGAAAACGCTTGGTCCGACCTGCACAAAGAAGCTACTTATGCCTTTGAAATGTGGAAGAAGAAGCACCCAAATCAAATTTTGGACGACAACCCGTTTTACATGGTAGGTGAAGTATACAACTACGGAATTTCGGGCGGACGGGAGTTTGATTTTGGGGATAAAAAGGTAGATTTCTTTGATTATGGTTTTAAAAGCCTTATCAATTTTGAACTGAAAACCGATGCGGACAAAAGCTATGAGACGATTTTTTCAAAATACAACAAACTGCTCCAGACCAAATTAAAGGACAAAAGCGTACTCAACTACCTCACTTCACATGATGATGGCGCTCCTTATGACAAAGAGCGGAAAAAACCCTATCGCGCAGCCAATGTGCTCCTCTTGACCCCTGGGGCCTCGCAAGTGTATTACGGAGACGAAACCTCCCGCAGTTTAGTTATTGAAGGAACCGTAGGAGATGCCACATTGCGGTCGTTCATGAACTGGGAAGATTTGGACAGTCTTCCTGAGGTACAAAAAGTGCACAAACACTGGCAAAAGTTGGGACAATTTAGGGCCAACCATCCAGCGATTGGAGCGGGAAAACATAAGCGTTTGGCCAAATCACCATATGTTTTCTCCAGAACATACGTCAGTGGAGATTACCGGGACAAAGTGGTAGTAGGATTGGATTTACCTAAAGGTAAAAAATCGCTTTGGATCAAAGGTTTTTTCGGTGATGGCACAGTCCTGTACGACACCTATTCCGAAACAGAGGTTACTGTCGCCAATGGAAAGGTGCTATTGGACAACGATTATGATATTGCCCTATTGGAATTAGTGGAGTAGTTCCGTTACTGTCTGGAGTGCAAAGCAATCCGGTTGCCCTCCGTATCCAAAAACACGGCCATAAAACCGATTTCAGGGCTTATCTGGGTCTTGGACTGCACAATTTTTCCTCCGTTGGACTCGATTCGGTCCAATTCGTTCTGCACATCCAAGCTATTAAAATAGACCAGAACTCCTTGACTATCACTGGGCTTATACCAATCTTTATTTTGGATCAGTGAACCCGCAGCTCCGGGTTTGTCCATATCCGATGGAAACCAGCCCATTTTGGTGCCACCAAAATCCTGCAGTTCGATCTTCACTTGAAAAACCGTTTCGTAAAATGTTTTGGCCCGTTCCATATCCGTTACGGGAATCTCGAACCAGCCTACCATATTTCGTGTCATAATTATTGGTTTTCTAGAATTTCCTTCAAACTTGTAAGTCCCTCTTCAAAATCTCTTCCTACCATTTTATCCATGCTCATAAAAAGCATCATAATGCTCATGGGAAATTTATTTTTCCGGAAAAGCCCCACATTACCTGAGTTGTATCGGCATCCACCGTTTTGGTCTCCATATAGGCGTCGGAGGTAGATTTAAAAGGCTTGAGAAACCGAAGCTCGGATTCGATACGTTCACCATCCACTATTCGGGTTAACTCCTGCTCTCCTTCCCCAACATCCTTGTTGCCTTTCCAACTGCTAACAGCGCCTACTTCGCCATCGGTACCTACAAAGCTTTTTACCATGTTAGGGTCTCGCTTGCCCCAAGGCGACCATTCATCCTGATTTTTGAGAGATTTGAGATAGTGGAAAACAACACTCTTGGGACGGTTGACCTCTATAGATCGTGAAACATTATAGCTCTTGGGCGCAATGACCGCCAACAAAATTATAAGGGCCAATATGGCCGCAAGGATATAAAGTACTATCATGCCTGTAATTCATTGGTTGTCAACTAAAAGTACAAAAAAATCAGTCAGATAAGTACCTTTTGATTATTCCTTCAACATGCTTGATGGATTTTCTGGTCCACTCCAG
This sequence comes from Flagellimonas marinaquae, assembly GCF_003992675.1. Taxonomy (GTDB): domain Bacteria; phylum Bacteroidota; class Bacteroidia; order Flavobacteriales; family Flavobacteriaceae; genus Flagellimonas; species Flagellimonas marinaquae. Next base: position 458,837 of record NZ_RZMZ01000015.1, on the reverse strand, counting down.
GCGTTTCTCTAGTATTTCTTCCTCCGTTAAACGCCAGTCGAGGTCGGAATCCCGGACTTTTTGCGCCAATTGCTGAATGATAATAGCCGCCGAAACAGAAACGTTGAGACTTTCCGAAAAACCGACCATTGGTATTTTAAGGAAACCATCGGCCTGCCGCATTACAGTTTCGGAAAGACCCTCTTTTTCAGTACCGAAGAATATGGCTGATTTTTTTTCTGGAAAAAAATCGGGCAGCATACATGAATCATTATGGGGCGTTGTTGCAATAATCCGATACCCTTTATCCTTCAAACGGGAGATGCAATCTGCGGTGCTACGGTACCGATGCACGTCCACCCATTGCTCCGCGCCCACAGCGATGTTCTTGTCCAATCGTTTCCCAAATCGCTGTTCGATAACATGAAGCTCCTGTACCCCGAACACATCGCAACTACGCAATATAGCACTGGTATTGTGCAACTGATAAACGTCCTCGACGGCCACTGTGATATGTTTGGTCCTTTTTTGGAGCACGCTCAAAAATCGCTGTTTTCGCTCTGCTGTAAGGTAGGTCTCCAAGTATGTCAACAAATTATGGTCAATCATATAACCAAGATAAAAAAATGGTTTTTTTTAATGTACATTCGCTTGATGGAAAACCATACGCATGGAGCTTTTCAATCAAATTTCCTTTTTGGGATACAAGTTTATTCCTTGACTTTAGCCGCAACATCAACTCTTAAAAAATTATGGTTTTCTTTTTGAGGAAAACTCCCTATCTTTTTAAAGAACAAGGTTCCATATTTTGTGACATATGAAAACAAGTGTACTTCAAAAATCAATGCGGATCATCTTGGGAGGTTTAATGGTGCTGGCAGGTATTGGCCATCTGACCTTTCAAAGGGAAGAATTTCAGGCACAGGTTCCACGATGGCTACCCAGCAGTCCCGAATTCATGGATTTTTTGGTCGTTGCTTCGGGCGTAGTGGAGATTGGTCTTGGCTTGGCCATGATTTTTCTTTGGAAACACCAAATTAAAGTGGGAATCGTATTGGCCATTTTTTATGTACTCATATTTCCTGGAAACATTTCCCAATATACCAATGGAATCGATGCCTTTGGGCTGGACACGGACAGGAAAAGGTTCATTCGGTTGTTCTTTCAACCCGTATTGATACTTTGGGCGCTATGGTCTACAGGAGCATTAAAACATTTGATGAACAAATCAAAAGAATAATATGAACGCATCTTTTTATGATTTTGAAGCCAATAGCCTAAATGGCGAAAAAATAGCCATGGAGCAATTTAAGGGCAAGACCATTCTCGTCGTTAACACCGCAAGTGCATGTGGATTGACCCCACAATACAAAGGCTTGGAGAAATTGTACCAAAAGTACAAGGATAAAGGATTGGTGGTTTTGGGCTTTCCCTGCAACCAATTTGGCAATCAAGAAAGTGGGTCCGCAGAGGAAATACAAGAGTTTTGCCAGCTCAACTATGGCGTTAGTTTTCCTATGTTCGAAAAAATCAAGGTGAATGGCAGAAACGCACATCCCATTTTTAAGTTTTTAAAGTCCAAACTGGGCGGCGGTATTTTTGGCAGCAAGATCAAATGGAACTTCACCAAATTCTTGATCAATAACAAAGGGGTTCCTAAAAAGCGATTCGGTCCAACCACCATACCCAAGGATTTGGAAAAGGACATCGAAAAATTGTTATGACCATTAATAGGCTGCTTTAAAAAATAAATTGAAGCATATGTCCAAACCGAAAATTGTAGTGCTCACGGGAGCAGGGATGAGTGCCGAAAGCGGGTTGAAAACCTTTAGGGACGAAAATGGACTTTGGGAAGGTCACGATGTGATGGAAGTGGCTTCGCCCCAAGGGTTTGCCCGAAACCCTCAATTGGTGCTGGAATTTTACAACCAGCGCAGAAAGCAACTATTGGAGGTGGCCCCGAACCCCGGACACATTGCTTTGGCCCAACTGGAACAAGCTTTTGATGTGAGCATTGTGACGCAAAATGTGGACAATCTGCACGAACAGGCCGGAAGTTCCCATGTGATTCATTTGCACGGAGAATTGTTGAAAGTTCGCAGTACCATGGATGAAAACCATGTGCTGGATTGGGAAACAGATCTCGTTTTGGGAGATACTGACCCGAATGGACATCAATTACGGCCCCATATCGTTTGGTTTGGTGAAATGGTGCCGATGTTGGAAATCGCAGCCCAAATAACCCATCAGGCAGAAATATTGATTATCGTGGGCACATCCATGCAGGTGTATCCCGCCGCAAGTCTGATTCATTACGCGCCAGGTCAAATTCCTATCTATTTCATTGACCCTCGCCCGAACATCCGTTCCTCAGATTTTGAAAATCTTACAGTGATTCCCAAAACCGCGGCCCAAGGCGTTCCAGATTTAGTAGAGGAACTTCTTAATAATTGGCTCTAGCATCTTTTGCCCAAGACACCAAGGCGTTGATCTGCTCTTGGGTAAGTTTAGCATCCCCGTGGGTCCAAGTGTATTCCTTTAAGGGCATTTCGCCCTCTTTTACCTCCTCGATAAGTTCTTCCAATTTATGGTCCTTCTTTTTGGCATCATAATTCTCCCAATCAGAAAAGTTCAAATGTTTCTTCCCATCCTCAATATGGTCCGCCAACCAATACGAAACAGGGGCGATGTTGTTGTACCAAGGATACTCGGTATTGGCACTATGGCAATCATAACAAGCGGTTTTCAAAATGGCTTTAACCTCTGGCGTAGGGTTGGTCTCAGTTTCAAAAGCGGCTACATAATCACCTGTTGCCACATTTTTTTCAGGACGGTAAAACTGCATACCAACAAGCACCACCAAAAGTACTATTGCGATTTTTTTTGCTATTTTCATTGGATAAGTATTTTGGTAAATATATTGAATTTTCATGACCGCGAAACAGCTCCATCTCGCACTTTCTTCTGGTAGGGTCCCAAAAGCCCAAATTGATGTTTTGGTAGGGCAACTGGAGAAAGAGCCAGCATTGGCCGAAGCACTTTTCCAATACGTTTTGCAAGAAGACAAAGAAGGTACCTTTAATGCAAGCTGGACTTTTGACCATTTGATGCGAAAACAGCTTCACTATCTGCTGCCCTTTATGGAAACCTTTACCGATAGGCTTTCGCAACTACAATCAGAATCCTGTATTCGGCCCATAGCCCACGTTTGTGAAATGGTATGCGAAGCCTACTTCAAGAAAAAAGACCCTGCCTTTGTAAAAAAGGTTACCAACGACCAGTTGGAAAAAATAATGACAGCCTGCTTTGATTGGCTCATCGGACCCATGAACATTGCGCCCAAGGTATTCGCCATGAGCAGCTTGTATTACCTAGGTTTCAAATTTGATTGGGTGCACCCCGAGTTGAAACAGGTTCTGGAGGACAATTACCCTATCGGGACCAGTGGTTACCGAAACAGAGCCAAAAAAACTCTGGATAAGTTGGCCCAATTGGGCGTCTAAACTGTAGACTTTAAGTATCTTTGGAGCTTTCAAAATTTTCTGGAACATGTCGTTGACCCAACTAAATGCCATTTCACCCATTGACGGTAGGTATCGAAACAAGACCAAGGCCCTTAAAGACTATTTTTCGGAAGAGGCCCTGATTAAATACAGGGTTCTTGTTGAAATTGAATATTTTATAGCGCTTTGCGAGATTCCCTTGCCCCAGTTGGCAGATTTTGACAAAGGACTATTCCCTGAGCTACAGAAGATTTATCAAGATTTCACCACCGAAGATGCGCAAATCATCAAGGATATTGAAAAAACTACCAATCACGATGTAAAGGCGGTGGAATACTTTATCAAACAAAAGTTTGATGAACTCAACCTTCAAAAATATAAGGAATTCATCCATTTTGGATTGACATCCCAGGACATCAACAATACCGCCATTCCACTTTCTATCAAGGAAGCCATTAACGATGTATATGTGCCATCTTACATGGAGGTTTTTGAAAAATTGAAGGAATTGGCAAAGGAATGGGAAAACATCCCCATGTTGGCACGAACGCATGGGCAACCGGCCTCCCCGACGCGATTGGGGAAAGAAATTGATGTTTTTGTGGAACGCTTTAAAGAGCAGTTCAATCTATTGAACGACATTCCAAGTGCCGCAAAGTTTGGCGGAGCAACGGGAAATTACAACGCCCATAAAGTAGCCTACCCAAACAACGATTGGAGGACTTTTGGAAAGCAGTTTGTGCAGGAGAAATTAGGTTTGCACCACTCCTTCCCTACTACCCAAATTGAGCATTACGACCACATGGCCGCTTTGTTCGATTGCCTAAAGCGCATCAATACCATTTTGATTGACTTGGACCGCGATATGTGGACCTACATCTCTATGGATTACTTTAAGCAAAAAATCAAAAAAGGGGAAGTGGGCTCATCGGCCATGCCGCACAAGGTAAACCCTATCGATTTTGAGAATTCCGAAGGAAATTTGGGCTTGGCCAATGCGGTTTTTGAGCATTTGTCCGCCAAACTGCCTATTTCCCGATTGCAGCGAGACCTTACGGACAGCACCGTTCTGAGGAACGTAGGTGTGCCTTTTGCACACACCTTGGTTGGATTTCAATCCACTTTAAAGGGGTTGAACAAATTGGTCTTGAACCCCACTAAATTTGAACAGGATTTGGAGGATAACTGGGCCGTGGTGGCAGAGGCCATCCAAACCATCTTACGCAGGGAAGGCTATCCCAATCCTTATGAAGCGCTCAAAGGGTTAACGCGTACGAATGCCAAAATCAACCAGAAATCCATTGCAGATTTCATTGAAACCTTGGAGGTGTCGGATGGTATTAAGGCGGAGTTGAAACAAATCACCCCAGCAAGTTATACCGGGGTTTAGGCTTGTTATTGACGGAGGCCAATACAAAAAATTGATGGCTTAAACCATCACTAAAAGGAAAGAAGTTTTCTATTCCTTTTTCTCGATGTTGACCCTATGCGGATATGGTATTTCGATGCCGGCTTCATCCAAGGCCAGTTTACTGTTTTCGTAAGTATCAAAGTACACATCCCAGTAATCATCCGGCTCACAAAAGGGACGGACGGCAAAATTCACGGAACTATCCGCCAGCTCCAGTACATTTACGGAGGGAGCTGGGTCTTTCAAAACCTTGGGATTGGAAGTAAGCACCTTCATCAACACCTCCTTGGTTTTTTTGATATCCTCCCCATAACCGACCCCGATTACGGTGTCTACCCGAACTTTGCCTTCGGCAGTGTAGTTGATGATGTTCCCATTGGCCATGGCTCCGTTGGGCACAATGGCCAATCTGCTTTGGGGCGTTACCAATTTAGTGGTAAAGATTTCAATGCCCTTTACCTTTCCCAAAACACCTTGGGCCTCGATAAGATCACCAATTTTGTATGGCTTAAAAATCATAATAAGTACCCCACCAGCAAAATTGGAGAGTGACCCCTGCAAGGCCAATCCTACGGCCAAACCTGCAGCAGCGATAACTGCGGCAAAGGTAGTGACGTCGACCCCTAAACGGGAAATCACAATAATGATCAAAAATATTTTGAGTGCCCAAGCGAAAAGATTCAGCAAAAACTTTTGGAGGGATTCATCGTATTTGCTTTTGGACATTACTGAGCGGGTCCCTTTGATGATTTTCTTTACCACCCACATCCCCAAGATATAGATGATGAGGGCTGTTAGTAATTTGGGACCAAATTCCTTACTAAGTTCAATACCGTAATCGAACCATTCCTGCGCTTTTTCCATAAGGTTGAATTTTTGTTAGTGTGCTTGTTATGAGACACTAAGATACTAAACCAAGTCACAGTTTAAGGAATGGAGTTTCATTGAACATAAAAAAAGGGCGACAAAAGTCGCCCAGATTTGATGCATATAATGATTGGTCTTAGCCTTTTAAAAAGTCTCCAATTTCGCCAAGGCCTTCACCTTTGTAGTCGGATTTTTGAATGGCCTGCATTAATTGGATAATGTGGGCGGGGTTCATGTCCTTGCCCAGTACACGTACCAGGGCAAATCCCTTATCTTCGCTATCCCCATAAATAATGACTTCATCGATGGCGTCTTCGTCGCCCAAATATTTGATCACGCCCTTTCCATATTTGGAATTGATTTTCATCAGCTCTACAAAATCGTCGCCTTTAAGGATTTCGCGTACTTTCTTCTTCTCGATTTCATATTCTGCTGCGTTGTCAGCATTCTTTTTGAAGGCCAGCAGGTTGAACTTACGCAGGGATTCGATGGCCTCCTTTTGGGTCGGGTTCAAATCCTCTTCATTCAATTTTAGGATGCTTGCGGGTACGTCAATGGACAAAAAGTTGGGGTTCTCCGAATTGTCCACGTAATATTCTTGCAGGCTAGGCTGCGAAGCACAGGAAGCCAGAAGCACTGCTCCGGCCAATACTAGTGTTTTTACAATATGTTTCATCTGTTTCATTTTTTGATTGATAGAATACCTTAAAATTGGTTGACAGTAATGAGTTGTTGTTTCTTGTGTTTTGTTACAAGTCGCACCCGATTACTGTCAACCGATAGGTTTATTTAGTTCTTTTTACTTGCTTCGTTCAATTCTTCAGGCAAGTTCATCTTTTTGGTCAAAGAGCTAATGTTGTTCAAATCTATATCACCGGTTAGTGATAAAATTACTGTTTCAAATTTATGCCCGTTGGCCTCCACATCTTTCATACCCGTTACAAACATCAATAGTTCGCTTACATGGTCGGCATCCTTACCTTCCTTAATGTAGAACTTCACGTTGGCATCTTTGTCCTTAATTCGCATTAACTCTTCCATTTTGGATGAACTCAGATAGCTGTCCACCGAAGATTTCATATCGTCACCTATCTTCTTGTTTTCAGTGGTGAACACCTTCAAGCTTTTTAGACTATTCACTATGTTAATGAATTCTTTTGCTTCTGGATCATCTGTTTCGATATCCATTTTGGCCAACAGGTTGAACATGCTCTTGTTCACGATTACCGTAGTTACATCATCCAGATCTTCGAACTTGTCAAAAACTGATTGTGAAAATCCTGCCAAAGGCAACACGGTCATTACTGCGATTAAAATATACTTTTTCATTTTGTTACGTTTTTTAATTGTTACTGTAAATTTTTTGTTTTGCTTCTTCAAACTCGTTCAGGTAGGCCACTTTTTCTGTTCCCCGACTAAAGTTTTCTGCGAGGAGCTCAAAAGCTTTTTTGGTTTCCTGATAGGCGTACTCCGCCTTTTGCTGTTCCAAGCGTTTTGTTTCTTGGTACTGATTGCCAAAATAAATGCCAAAGGCGAGAACTACGGCCGCTGCTACGGATAGCCACTTGTAATAGTTTACTCTAGGTTTTAATGGTACCTGCTTGGTGTACTTTTCTTCCTTGGCTTTGGAAAAGTAGTTGAACATGGGTTTGTACTGTTCCAAGTGAGGTGCAACCTCATCTTGTGCAAAATACGCCCTAAGTGTTCTTTCTTCGTCCACTGTGGCAGTGGCCTCGAAGTACTTTTCCAATATTTTCTCTATGTTACCCAATTCCATAGTTGTGTTTTTTTATTAATTCTTCTCGTACTGTTTTTCTAGCCCTCGACAGCGCTACGCGCACTGCAGTGGGTTTCATGTCCAAGAGCTCGCATATCTCGTCGAACTCATATTGCTCCACATCCCGTAGCTGCAATATCATTTTTTGTTGTTCTGGCAGTTCTTCCATGATCCGTTCCATCCAACTCACACTGTCTTCGGCCTCCAATTGTTTCTGTAGGGAGGTGTTGTCGTCGCTGTAATTGCTGTGGACCAGTTTTAGGTTCCCTGCTTGTTTGGACTTTAAGCGGTCCAAACAAAAGTTTTTGGTCATCGTCATGGCAAAGGCCTCAACATTTTTGTACTCTGACATGGACTCGTTCTTTGACCATAGCTTCAACAAAATTTCCTGAGTGGCATCTTCTGCTTCTTCCCGGGAAACCAACAGTCTCTTGGCGAGCCTGTACAGTTTATCCTGAAAAGGTAAAACCACATTTAAAAATTCTGTTTGTTTCATTTGGTTGTCTTCGTTGTTTTTATGTCTTTCTTATCGACCTACACTATCACGACGACACATATCGAAATTTGTTACAAAAAATTTGAAATATGCCGTTATAAGCCTATTTTGCAGGGAAATTCTACATGGTAGACCATGTAATTTTACTCAAATCAACCTTTACATCTGATAGATTTGGAACAAAATTTGAGTAAATTCACTAAAAATTGAATTATGAAAAAGTATTTCTTCCTGTTTTTAGGGGTGTCTTTGTTTTTTTTATCCTGTAACAGTGATGATGATGGTATCCAAAACGGTCCTACCCCAAATCCCGACCCCAGTGCGAATGTAATTGCACAAGATTTTATGTGGCAAGCCATGAACCTCTGGTATTTTTGGCAGGGCGATGTCGCCGACCTCGCCGATGACCGATTTGCTACCGATGCAGAGTACACGGCTTTTTTGGAATCGTTTACCGACCCTGAAAGCTTCTTTTTAGAGACATTGCTTTTTGAAGAAGACCGATTCAGCTTTGAGAATGAAAATTACGAAGAGTTGGTGAGCAGCCTTTCTGGTATCTCTCAAAGTAATGGGGTGGAATTTGGATTGGGACTTATCGGTGACACCAATAATGTTTTTGGTTTTGTACAATATATTTGGCCCGATTCTGATGCATCTACCAAAAATATTTCACGAGGGGAGTTCTTTACCCGTGTGGATGGAGTACAACTTACGACAGGAAATTACAGAGAACTCTTATTTGGGGACAACAGCACCTATACTCTCGGTATGGCCACGGTTTCCAATGGGGCCATATCCGATAGTGCCAAAGAGGTGACCTTGACCAAAATCGAAAACCAAGTGGAAGACCCCATTCTTGTGGCCAAAACTTTGGATGTAAACGGCACCAAAGTGGCCTATTTGATGTACAATCGCTTTTTGGGCAGTTTTAATGAGGATTTGAACGATGCGTTTGCCACCTTTAAGGCCGAGGGTGCCACAGAACTGGTGTTGGACGTAAGGTATAATCCAGGAGGCTCCGTGAATACTTCTCGCCTATTGGCAAGTATGATTTATGGTACCAATACCAGCGACGTGTACATTAGACAACGTTGGAACGATAAGATACAGGCGCAGTTGTCGGATGACTTTCTAACCGACTACTTCGCCAATTCCACAGGAAGCAGCCCTATTAATTCTTTGAATTTAAGTAGAGTTTTTGTCATAGCTACCGAGAGTTCTGCCTCTGCCAGTGAATTGGTGATGAATGGACTTGCACCTTATATAGATGTCATCCATATTGGTGAGACCACTAGTGGAAAAAATGAATTTTCCATTACCTTGGTGGACGACCCTGGTAATTCCTTTGTCTACAACAGTGATCGAGAAGGTAATATCAATCCTCAAAACAGCTGGGGATTACAGCCTTTGGTGGGTAGAAATGAAAATGCAGCTGGCTTTTCCGATTACACCAGCGGTTTGGTTCCCGATATTGCCATCAGTGAAGATTTGACCAATCTTGGGACCTTGGGTGAAGTATCCGAGCCATTGCTTGCTCGTGCGCTGGAAGAGATTGCTCCAGGGATTACCAAAATGGACTTCACAGTGGAGATGCCTGCGGATGCCTTTACCACCTCAAGAATCCATACACCTGTAAGGGACCATATGTACTTGGAAAAACCTTTGCAATTGAACAAATAAAAAAAGCGGCCATCTGGCCGCTTTCTTTTTTAAAGGTTGAGACTGAAGCCCAATCTAAAGTTGCGTCCCCTTGTGGTAAATCCTAGCAATTCCCTATAATCCTCGTTCAGCAAATTATCCGCATTCAGGAATACGTTTAACTTGTTTTTGATCAACTCATGCCGGATGGCAAAGTTTAGCAAGGAAAATGGTTCCAAAGCGATATCCGAAAAGGTATTAAAATCGGTGTCAAAACGTTCGCCGGTATAAGCATAATCCAATGATGCGTTGGTACTTTCGGAAAACTGGTACCAAAGCGATAGGTTCGCCTTGTGTTTCGGGATACGGATGGCGTTATCGCCTTTGCGTTCCGTGAACGTATAATTCGCATTGACGCTAACATTGTTCCATGGCAACCATGTGGCTTCTACCTCTACTCCATTGGCATCGATCTCATCCGCCACATTAATGCTTGTGAAATTAGCATCAAAACCAATCGCATTGGTTTCATTCCTATCAAAATAAAGGGTGCTGATTCTGAACGTGTTGTCCAATTTCAACTCCACTCCACCCTCAATGGTGGTGTTTTCTTCAGGTTCCAAATTGGGATTTCCGCCAAAGGCGCCGAACAATTGGGTTAAATTAGGCGTGATATAAGAGGTGGCATATGAACCCAATAATTTCACATAGCCATTTTCAGTATCAAAAACGAACGAAGGATTCACATTATATACAAAGTGGTTTCCGTATTCCGAATGATTATTGAGCCGAGCACCCGCATTCAAATTCAGACCAAAATCCGAAACATACACAACATTGGCGTAAGGGTCCACAATGGTAAAATCAACCTCCTGCGTGAACCTTGCCTCATCCTTGATGTAGTTCACCCCTAAAATGGTATGGAATTGCTCCCCGAACACATATCTATGGTACAGATCAAGCACCCAGTTATTGCCCTCCGTGGTACTCTCACCAAAGGTGTCGTTGGCTATGGATTCATAATCCGAGTAGGCCGCATTTAGGTGTACAGAACCTTTGCCATAGCTATATTCCGAGGATAGTCCAACCCGTTGTTGTTCGTTCTCGCCCAAATTTGGGGCATCCATCATGCTGGCGTCATATTCATTTTTAAACTTGGTCTGGTTTCCATACACCTGAAGCTCAAATTGTTCCGAAAACTGATATCCTAACCGCACATTGGTGCTGAAATGGGAAAAAATATCCTCTTCGTTCTGTGGGGTGACCGCTGCGGACATTCCGCTTTTGTACCTGTTGGAAAAATCGACCCCGTAATTAAACTTGCCCAACGTACCGTTTACACTGGCCGAATTTTGGATGCTTCCCAAGTCGTAACTCTGGTCATCGGCAGTTTGATTGGTCCCAATACTGGTTTCAAAATTACCAGCCACTTCCCTCTCGGAACTCTTCTTTGTCGTAATGTTGATAACGGCTGTTGCGGCGTTGGTTCCATAAAGTGTACTGGCCGCCCCTTTAATAATTTCGATGGACTCAATGGTGTTAGGCGAAAGCAAACGAAGGTCGTACTCTGCCGAAAATGTGGAAGGGTCCGACACCCGAACCCCATCAATAACAATCAGTACTTGGCGGCCACGTCCGCCACGGGCAAACGCCCCAAGCACGACACCATCCCTACCACGGCTGCCCGCAATTTCGATACCGCTTTTGGTGTTGATGATTTCCGCTACGGTCCTGCCTTGGTTCCGTTGCAGTTCCTCTGTGGTAATCTTAATCACCGTTTTACCAGAGTTTTCTCGTTTCAGCTCAAATTTTGAATCGCTGACAACAACCTCGTCCAGTTCCTGCACTTTAAGTGAATCTTGCGGCACATTTTGCGCAAAGACCCCCTTACCCGCCAACAAGGCGGTAATCAACCATAAATGATTTTTTTTCATTTCGTTTAATTGAATAAACGGGAGAATAGTATGTGATGCATACGTAAACTTTTATCCCGAAAGTTTAACATTGTTTGTTTGAATTTGGCAGGTCTCCTGGCTTGCGTATTGTCGTCTACCTTCCCACCCAGTCGGGCAGTGGCTTTGAAGTTGAGACAATCACCTACTACGTACTGATGCTCAAAAACATCAGTGCCGATTCGGTACAGCTTACAGTTGCGGGAACAGCTCCGGTTTTGCACCGGATTCCCTTTTAATCCCACGGAAACATCCGTGCGAACCAAAATTCAAGACCAAAGCTAGTCATTCCGTTTAATCTTTTATCAAAATCTTTACAATGATTTTTACCGCCTGGCATATGTTGTTATTCCCCCGCAGTAGAAGTATCTGATGGACACACCTGTTACCGCATATCTTTGAGGAAATCCGTGTAATTCCTGTTAATAGAGATGGCTATAAACGAGATGAAATGTCTCGACTGCGCTCGAAATGACAAATTTGAAACGAATCATTACTTGCGACCCACTCAAGAAATACGCAAATAATCTTACTTTTGACCCATGGCAAAAAAACAGTGGTCACTTCCAGTCTTGGGATTCGTATTGTTGGTATTGATAGGGTGCAAACAGAAAGAAAAAGCACAGCTCCATCAAATTGAAACAGTGCCATCATCCATAAGCCACGCCAAAGGTTTTACCGTTACCAAAGAGGGAGACATCACACTGATTGAAGTTAGTGCAGCATGGCCTGGGGCAAAAAGTTTTACCTACGCTTTAGTTCCAAAGGAAAAACTCGCGGTAATGACTTTTCCTCGTGATGCCTACGATGCCATCATTGGAACGCCTGTTGAAAATATAGTGCTGACCTCCACCACGCATGTGGAACCCATCATCCAACTGGGAGAGCTAAATTCCATTGTGGGCTTTCCAAACACCGATTACATTTCGTCCCCAGCAGCGAGGGAACTCGTGCAAAAGGGAGCAATCAAGGATTTGGGAATGAATGATCGGCTCAATACCGAAATGGTGCTCGAACTGAATCCCGAGCTTATTGTTGGTTTTAGCATCAATGAGGATAACAATGCCTACGATATGATGCGCCGGGCGGGTATTCCAGTAGTGTACAATGGAGATTGGGTAGAACACAGTCCGTTGGGCAAAGCAGAATGGATAAAATTCTTTGCCCCCTTCTTTCAAAAAGAAGCTTTGGGAGATAGTATTTTTACAAAAATTGAAGCTTCCTACGACCAAGCAAAGAACCTTGCACAAAAAGCCACCTCAAAACCCACGGTGTTAACGGGCGGATTATACAAAGATGTGTGGTACGTAGCAGGTGGAAAAAGTTGGATGGCACAATTTCTGGAAGATGCCAATGCCGATTATTTGTGGGCCAACACCCCTGAAACAGGAAGCATTGGGCTGAGCCTAGAAACTGTTTTGGCCAAGGCACAGAATGCAGAATTTTGGTTCAATCCTTCCGCACAGACCACATATACCGAATTGGCCCAAGCCAATACCCATCATCGGGAATTTGAGGCGTTTACAAACAAAAAGGTGTATTCCAATGCCATTGACAAAGGAGAAAAAGGTGGGCTCATTTTTTATGAAACCGCTCCACAACACCCTGATATCGTACTCAAAGACCTTATCAAAATATTGCATCCAGAGCTATTGCCGGGGCATCAACTAAAATTCATCAAACCCTTACGCTAAATGCTAGCCTCCCGAACATATCGGTTATCCTTTGTGCTTTTGGTCTTGGCGTTGCTGTGCTCTTTGCTATTGAACATCAGTTCGGGTTCGGTGAGCATTCCGTTTTCCGATGTGCTTTCCCTTTTAGGAGGTACAACACCTGAGATTGCTTCTTGGGGCTATATTGTTTGGGAATATCGCGTACCAAAGGCCTTTACCTCCATCTTTGTTGGTGCGGGACTGTCGTTGAGCGGACTTTTGATGCAGACCTTGTTCAGAAATCCGTTGGCAGGGCCTTTTGTCTTGGGAATCAGTTCAGGGGCCAGTTTGGGCGCAGCTTTGTTGCTGATGGGCACCTCTTTGTTGGCTGGCTACACCGCTTTTGGATTTTTGGGCGATGTTACCTTGGCCATTGCAGCAAGTATCGGTAGTTTTTTGGTGCTTTTAGTGGTGATGGTTGTGGCACAGCGCGTAAAGGACACCATGGCGTTATTGATCATCGGTTTGATGTTCGGCAGCATTACCTCGGCCATTGTAAGCGTATTGGCCTATTTTTCAAGTGCCGAAAACCTACAGCGCTTCATATTTTGGTCGTTTGGAAGTGTAGGCAATCTATCGATAAATCAACTGCTGTTATTGGGGGGCATTGTCCTTTTGGGTGTTTTGCTGAGCATCACTTCCATAAAATCATTGAATGCCTTTCTTCTGGGCGAGCATTACGCACAAAGTCTGGGCGTGTCCTTGAAGAAATCCCGATTGATCATCATCATTGCCACGGGAGTATTGGCAGGTGGCATTACCGCCTTTGCCGGACCCATTGCTTTTGTGGGTTTGGCGGTGCCCCATCTTACCCGTCAAATCTTTGATACCATGGAACACAAAGTGTTGATTCCCGCTGTGATGCTATATGGTGCAATTTTAATGCTGCTTTGCGATACGCTGGCCCAACTGCCCAATTCCGCCAGCGTGTTGCCCATCAATGCCATTACCTCCTTGGTCGGGGCTCCCGTCGTTATATGGCTATTGGTACGTAAACGTAAAATGATGTTCTGATGGCAAAAACGGAGAAAAACATACTGTCCATTGCCAACCTGTCCATCGGGTACGGGAACAAAAGTGTGGCCAATAATATCGATTTCGATTTGGAAGCTGGAATGTTGTGTGGAGTTGTCGGCATCAATGGCATCGGAAAATCAACATTGCTACGCACCTTGGGGAGGTTTCAACCCAAACTTGGTGGAGCTATTTCGTTGAATGGCCAATCCTTGGAAAAATATGGCTCCAACGCGCTATCCAAAGTACTTAGCGTGGTGCTGACGGAACAACCTGCTTCCAAAAACCTTACGGTACAGGAATTGATTGCTTTGGGAAGACAACCCTACACCAATTGGTTGGGAACATTGACGCAAACCGACAAACAACAGATAGAGGCTAGTTTGGATGCTTTTTTGTTGAACGAACTTCGGAACAGTAAATGCCACGAACTTAGTGATGGTCAACTACAGCGAGTATTGGTGGCAAGGGCCATGGCACAGGATACTTCTTTAATCTTGTTGGATGAACCCACTACACATCTGGACCTTTATCACAAGGTACAGATCTTAAAAATGCTGCAACGATTGGCACATGAACGTCAAAAAACCATTCTGTTTACCACCCACGAAATCGACCTGGCCATACAGCTATGTGACCGAATCCTAATTTTGGACGGAAAGGAGCATCCCTTCGGAGACCCGTGCGAACTTATCGAGCAAAAACACTTTGATCGATTGTTTCCTTCGGAAATGGTACAGTTTGATGCTAAAACGGGTTCGTTTAAGGTTTCAAAATAGAGATTGCCAATAGTTGTTATGTCTAAAAAGTTCATTTTATCAAAAACTGTCAATTCGAGTGAAATTCCAAGGGAATTTTGTATCGAGAATTAGTTTTTGGATTTGAAATTTAAGTTCTCGATACGTTTTTTCCAAAAACACTCGAACTGACAAATTTCAACATTCATTTTATGGATTTCTGCTTTCGCAGAATGACATATTATCTTTGTAATCTGTTATCTTTATCCTTCAGAATTTTTTTAATGGGTGCAGAACTTATCTATATCATTTTAGGCTTCATCATTACATTGGCCATTGGATTAATTATCGGATGGCATATTCGAAAGTTAAAAACCAAAGCGAATGAAACTTTTTGGGAAAGCAAGGAAAGAGAATTTAAGAAAGTAGAATTTTCTTTAAAAGAGGAGATAGAGAAGATTCAAACCAAAAAATCTGAGCTTGAGATTGCTTTGGCCAAAGAAGAGTCTAAATCAGGACATCTGGAAGAAAAACTGTTCGAACAAAAACAAGAACTAGAAAAACTACAGGAAAAGTTCACCAAGGAGTTTGAAAACCTGGCCAACAAGATTCTCGACGAGAAAAGCGAAAAATTTACCAAAAGCAACAAAGAGAATATTGAAAACATCCTGACGCCCCTCAATAAAAAAATTAAGGAGTTCGAGGAAAAAGTTGAAAAATCGCAAAAGGAAAATATCAGCATCAACTCTTCGCTGAAACAACAGTTGGAAAGCCTGCAACAACAAAACCTAAAAATCACCCAAGAAGCTGAAAACTTGACCAAAGCTCTGAAGGGCGATAGCAAAATGCAAGGGAACTGGGGCGAATTGGTCTTGGAACGGGTTTTGGAAAAATCTGGATTGGAAAAAGACAGGGAGTACAGCGTTCAGCAAAGCTTCCAACGCGAAGATGGGAGTCGGGTGATGCCCGACGTAATCATCCACCTGCCCGATGGTAAAAAAATGGTGGTGGATTCCAAGGTTTCGTTAACGGATTACGAACGATTCACCAACGCGGAAGAAGAAGACAGACCAAAGTTTTTGAAAGACCACATCAACTCCTTACGAAGGCATGTGGAACAACTCTCCTCAAAAAAGTACGAAGACCTATACGAAATGGAGAGTCCTGATTTTGTGCTGATGTTTGTACCTATAGAGCCTGCTTTTGCCATTGCCATCAACGAAGACAACTCCCTATACAACAAAGCGTTCGAACAAAATATTGTTATCGTTACACCATCGACCCTATTGGCTACGCTGCGAACGATAGATTCGATGTGGAGCAATGAAAAGCAACAACGCAACGCCATTGAGATTGCACGACAAGCTGGTGCGCTATACGATAAATTTGAAGGATTTGTAAGCGATTTGACCAAAGTTGGAAAAAAGATGGATGAGGCGAAAAGTGAATATCGCGGCGCCATGAACAAATTGGTCGAAGGGCGCGGCAATATCGTAACCACCATAGAAAAGTTGAAGAAAATGGGGGCCAAGGCCAAAAAATCCCTTCCTGAACCTATTTTAAAAAGGGCCCATGAAGACGATTTGGAAGAGTTGGATTCATAACATACATTTAAACACTGACCATGAAAAAAATTGTAACCATTCTTATTACTGCCATTGTAATTGGCGTTACAGGATATTTTGCTTTTGTATATTACGTACCATACAGTGAGGGCTACCGTTCCGGGGAATTGATCAAGTTCAGTAGAAAGGGAGTCGTGGTGAAAACCTGGGAAGGGCAAATCAGCCAAGGGTTATCTGGAACCAATGTATTTTCGTTTTCCGTGGAGGATGGTGAAAAGGAAATCATTGAAAAAATGAAGGAGTATCAAGGGCAGTATATCAAAGTTACGTACAAGGAACGCTATGCTACCTTTTTCTGGTTGGGCGATACCAAATACTTCATCACCGAGGTGAACTCAGAGAAATCCCCGATTTTTAGGAATTAGACACGCCCCTAACCCCTCTTTTTAGAGGGGAACGTTGCGTCCCTCCTAGAAAGGAGGGATTGAGGGAGGTGTATTTCCATTCGCTTCAAATTGAAAAATATATTCCTCTATCGCCCTCAAAACATTATCCATATCGCACAATACTTGGGTATCGGAAAATCGTAACACTTGAATACCAAGCTCATTCAACCTTTTTGTCTTAACAACATCCTTCTTCCAAGTCCCTTCCAATTGATGAGAATAGCCATCCAACTCTATCGCCAACCTCAATTTATTACAGAAAAAATCAACAATATAATCGTCAATCGGTTTTTGTCTATGAAAATCATATCCGTGCATTTGGTCACGCTTTAGCTTTTGCCATAATCTAATTTCAGATTTGGTGGCATTCCTTCTGAGTAACCTTGCGAGTTCCTTGAGCTTTGGGTTATATTTGATTATCATAATGCATCATAGCTATTCCCCCGAGAAAAAGGATTCTATTAAAAACCCCACCAAAATATGAAAAAATTCAAGTCATCCCGAGAAAGCAGGGTATCCATCACAGAACTTATGCTGCCCTCCCACTCCAATTTTGGTGGGAAGGTACACGGGGGACATATCCTAAATCTTATGGATCAAATAGCGTTTGCCTGTGCCTCCAAACATTCGCAAAGTTATTGTGTAACGGCTTCGGTAAACCGCGTGGATTTTTTGAATCCCATTGATGTGGGTGAACTGGTGACTTTAAAAGCATCCATCAACTACACAGGAAAGACTTCCATGGTGGTCGGGGTCCGTGTAGAATCGGAAAATGTGACCACAGGAATGGTCAAACATTGTAATTCCTCTTACTTTACCATGGTAGCCAAGGGAAAGGATGGAAAAAACAAAACAGTTCCCGGGCTGATTTTAAAAACAAAGCAAGATATTCGACGTTTTGCCCGCAGCAAGGAGCGTAAGCAATCTGCCTTTCAGCGCGATAGCAAATACGAATCCAACAACTTTAAAGTGAACGAATACTTGGAGTTTTTACAGGGCGAAAACGTTAAGATGGATTTTGATTGAGCTCTGCAGCAGCCTCCTCATCCAAAAACCATACTAAATTACCAGATGACGGATTGACCAAAGACGCTGGATAAGCATCAGAGCCTTCGGTTTTATCTACCACAGCCTTCACTTTCTCCGCCTTTGATGCCCCTGTGACCAAAAAAGCTACTTCTTTGGCCATATTGATGACTTTTCCGTTGATGGACACCCGCTTTTGTCCCGAATCAGGGTGCGTGGCCACTACGCAATGGTCCTCGGCATCCCACAGCTCAATTTCATGTGGGAAAATGGAGGCCGTATGCCCGTCGTCTCCCATGCCCAAAATGATCAAATCGAATTGGGGTACACCTTCTACCCTATCCAAATTGATTTCGAGCAGATTGGCATAGCGCAAGGCTTCGCCCTTAGGGTCATTTTCTCCCAATATCCGGTGAATGTTCTCCTTGGGCACCTCAATTTTGGAAAACAGGTGCTCCACTGTCATTTTATAGTTGCTCTCATCGTCTGAAGGAGGCACACAACGTTCGTCTCCCCAATAAAAATGTATCTTCTTCCAATCCACCTTATCCGAAAAGCTTTCGGCCAGTACATCAAATACTATTTTAGGAGTGCTTCCTCCAGAGAGGGCTACATGAAACGTGCCCTTGTCTTTCACTTGATCCACAAAATAGCTGGAAAACTGCTCGGCTACCTCTTGTTTATTGCTATATATTTTTAAATCCATTTCGAATTAATTTTGGTTCTCGACTTTTCCTTCGACTGTGCTCAGGATGACATCTCGAACAGAAAACTGTTCATTGTCTATTGCTTATTGATAATCGTATCTAGCAGATTACACAATACCCTGGATCATCGGCCAAGTTTTCACTAGGATTTCGCCAATACCCGTCATCTTCAATCAAGTCATCCGCATTTTCTGGTCCCCAGGCACCAGCGGCATACCCGTACATGCGAACATCCTTGCCACTGCTCCAATAATTCAAAATAGGATCTACAAATTCCCATGCCGCCTCCACCTCATCGGCACGGGCATAAAGCGTAGCGTCACCTTGCATGGCATCCAACAACAAGCGTTCGTAGGCTTCCATCACATAGGTTTCGGCCAAATTGGCGTAGTAAAAATCCAAATTGGCGCGCTCTACCTTAAATCCTTGTCCCGGAACCTTCACACCAAACTTGATAAGAATCCCCTCATCGGGTTGGATACGGATAATCAATTTATTGTCCATCTCCTGCATTTCGGAGCCTTTGAATATTTGATGGTGCGGCTTTTTAAAGTGAATCACTATCTCCGTTACCTTGGTGGGCATTCGTTTGGCAGTCCTCACATAAAAGGGAACCCCGTGCCAACGCCAGTTGTCCACATAGAATTTAATAGCTGCGTAGGTTTCTGTGGTGGAATTAGGGTCTACTCCATCTTCCTCCCGATAACCTTTTACATCTTTTCCATCCACTTTGGAAGCCACGTATTGAGCTCGAATGGTATTCTCAAAAAGTTCTTTTTCGTCCGTCATAATACGGAGCGACTTCAACGCCTTTACTTTTTCATTCCTGATTTCTTCGGCATCCGCACCAATGGGGGGCTCCATCACCACCAAGGAAACAATCTGTAATAAGTGATTTTGGAACATATCCCGAAGGGCACCTGATTTATCATAGTAACCACCACGTTTTTCTACGCCAACACTTTCGGCATTGGTGATTTCCACCCGTTGGATATAGTTTCGGTTCCACAAAGGCTCAAAAATACTGTTGGAAAAACGGGTCACCAGTAAGTTTTGTACCGTTTCCTTCCCCAGATAATGGTCAATTCTGTAGATCTGGTGCTCCCTAAAATATTTGTGAAGTCCTTTGTTCAATTTCTGGGCCGTCTCCAAACTATAACCAAAAGGCTTCTCCACAATCAAACGTTTCCAACCGTTGTTCTGCGTGTTCATGCCAGCATCGGAAAGGTTGTGGGAAATGGTTTCGTAAAGCGTGGGCGGTGTGGACAAATAATAAATAATATTGCCAGAAGTATTGTACTTTTCCTTGAGCGCCTCCACCCGTTTGCGGAGCGTACCGTAATCCGTATCATAACTCTTGCCCAGATCTTCATAAAACAGCTTGTCCGCAAAAGCTTTTACCTTGTCTTTGTCCAGGTTTTCGATCTTTGCCGCCAAATACTTGCTTTCGTAAACCACGCGGTCGCGGAAAGCATCATCCGACAAATCACTACGGCTTACGCCAAGCACGACAAAATTTTCCGGTAGTTGCTTGGCCATATATAGGTTAAATAGAGAAGGTATCAGCTTTCTAGCGGTTAAATCACCCGATGCCCCAAAAATTACGAGCATTTGATTATCGGTCTTCTTCATAGTCTTTTTTGGTTTCTGGCAGATTATGCTCCGTGAACACCGCTCTTTCAAAAGGTGTCATTATTTTTGAGCATCACGAATATAAGGTTTATTTTAGGTTCTTAATTTAAGAAAGCACAACCTTTGGGTTGTCTTAACATCAAAAAAAGAGAAAATATATAATGGCGGATACGTATGATTTTGGCCTTGTGGGCCTTGGGGTAATGGGACGTAATTTTATTTTGAATGTGGCCGATAACGGATTCACCGCATTTGGAAACGATTTGGATGAAGAAAAAGTAAGCGCTTTGATCAAAGAAGGCGGTGACCCTGCCAAGGTAAATGCCACTTCCGATGTGAAAACCTTTGTACAGTCGTTGTCAACTCCGAGAAAAATCATGTTGTTGGTGCCCGCGGGAAAGATTGTGGATAGCGTTATCGAAGGATTGCTGCCCCATTTAGATAAAGGAGACATCATAATTGATGGTGGGAACTCCTTTTACACCGATACCGACCGTAGGGATGCCTATTTAAAGGAAAAGGGAATCAACTTTTTTGGCGCCGGGGTTTCCGGAGGTGCCGAAGGTGCCCGAAAAGGACCGAGCATCATGCCCGGTGGTTCCAAAGAGGCCTATCAACACGTAAAGCCTATTTTTGAAGCGGTTTCCGCTAAATACAACGGGGAACCCTGCGTGGCTTATTTGGGACCAAAATCTGCCGGAAACTATGTGAAAATGGTACATAACGGCATCGAATACGGTTTGATGCAGTTGACTTCCGAAATTTATGATCTGCTCAAAAAAGCGGGCGGACTCACCAACGATGAACTTCATAAGACCTATTCGGAATGGAATGAAGGACGTTTGCAATCGTTTTTGGTAGAAATCACATCTGAAATCTTTGATCAAAAAGATGATTTGACCGACAACGACCTCGTGGATATGATTTTGGACAAGGCTAAGCAAAAAGGAACGGGAAAATGGACCTCTCAAAACGCCATGGATTTGGGCATTCCAGTACCGACCATCGATATTGCGGTGAGCATGCGGGAAATATCCGCATTGAAAGACGAACGTATCAAAGCAGATGAGTTGTACGGCCGCCCCACCCCAAAAGCGGTGGACAAGGCTGATTTTACCGCAAAAGCGGAGCAGGCACTCTACTTTGCCTTTATCATTACCTATGCGCAAGGCATGCATCAGTTGGCCGATGCCTCCAAAGAATACGGGTACGAACTGGAACTGGGCGAAATTGCCAAAATATGGCGCGCGGGCTGTATTATTCGGGCAGCCTTATTGGCCGATATTACCGAAGCCTACCAAGCCGATAAGGATCTGCAAAACCTCTTGCTCTCCCCTTCTTTTGTGGAAAAAGTACAAAGTACGGTAGATGCCGCAAGGGAATTGGTCAGTTATGGAGCAGCCAACGGCATTCCGTTACCGGGATTGTCCAATGCACTCACTTATTTTGACGCCTACTCCAGCAGCCGTTTGCCATTGAACTTGATTCAGGCGCAACGCGATTATTTTGGCTCCCACACCTACGAGCGATTGGATCGTGAAGGCATTTTTCATACGGAGTGGGGGAAATAAAAAATGACCATGAAAAAAACACTTCTCCTTTTAGCTTTCACCCTATCCCTTTTGACCATATCCGCTCAAAAAGCACCCTACATTATTTACAACGCCAAAGGAAAAAAGGTTTCCTATAAAAAAATGCTCAAAACCCTTGAGGATAAGGATATGGTGCTCTTTGGGGAGCTGCACAACAATCCCATTGCCCATTGGTTGCAATATGAGCTTACGGTGGACCTACATTCCAAGCGACCGCTTATTTTGGGCGCCGAAATGATTGAGGCCGATAACCAAGATGAACTCAACGATTACCTATCGGGAAACATCGATTACAAAGCACTGGACTCCACAGCAAGACTCTGGAACAACCACAAGACGGATTATGCCCCCTTGGTGGACTTTGCCAAGGACAGTAGTTTGGTTTTTGTGGCCTCCAATGTGCCAAGGCGCTACGCCAGCATGGTGTATAAGGGTGGTTTTGAAGCCTTGGATTCACTCCCAGCCCAAGAAAAGGAATGGATTGCTCCTTTGCCCATTGCTTACGACCCTGAATTGCCCGGATACAAAAACATCCTCGAAATGATGGGCGACCATGGCAGCGCTACCTTGGTGATGGCACAAGCCATTAAAGATGCCACCATGGCCCACTTTATCCTTCAAAATTATAAGGAAGGCTCCCTGTTTTTGCATTATAACGGGGCCTATCACTCCAATAATTATGAGGGTATTCTGTGGTATTTGCAATTGGAACGGCCCAATTTAAAATACGGAACCATTTCCACCGTAACACAGGAAAATGTTCACAAACTGGAAGAAGAAAATAAGAATTTGGCTGATTTCATTATCTGTGTGGACCAAAACATGACCACAACCTATTAATTGCACTACTTTTTCAGAGGTATGTTCCAACAAGGGATAATTTCCTTATTTTTAGGGAACTAAATAACCACCCTCATGAAAAAGTTACTCGTCGCACTGCTACTGTTAGTGGCTACCACTCCTGTCACCTTTGGTCAAGTACAATCCAATTTGGAGCTGTTGGACATCTTCAATATGGAATATGTTTCTGACCCACAGATTTCTCCAGATGGTTCCAAAATCATCTATGTTAGAAATTTTAAGGATGTGATGACGGATAGAAACCTTTCCAATCTTTGGGTCATCAATTTTGATGGTTCCAACAATCGGCCATTGACCACTGGAAACCACAATGATTTTGCCCCCAAATGGTCACACGATGGGGAAAAGATCGTTTTCAAATCCAATATGGCGGATGACAAAATGAAGCTCTACTTAATGTGGTTGGATACCAAGGAAACCATGGCCTTGACCAATACGCCGCAGTCGCCAGGGTCGGTTTCGTGGTCTCATGATGACAAATACTTGGCATTTAACATGTTTGTTCCCGAAACCAATAAATCCATTGTTAAAATGCCCGGTAAGCCGGAAGGTGCCAAATGGAACGACCCGCCCAAGTACATTGATAAAATGAACTATCGTGGCGATGGTGCCGGATACTACAAAGGCGGTAACTCG
This sequence comes from Flagellimonas marinaquae, assembly GCF_003992675.1. GTDB lineage: Bacteria > Bacteroidota > Bacteroidia > Flavobacteriales > Flavobacteriaceae > Flagellimonas > Flagellimonas marinaquae. The sequence goes on along the minus strand of NZ_RZMZ01000015.1, from coordinate 435,286 downwards.
CAATTATTCACTTTGCCCATCAGCGGTGGCACGCCAAAACAACTGACTTTTTCAGAATTTGACCATGGCAGCCCTATCTGGTCCAAAGACAACACCCATCTGTTTTTTAGTGCCAACTTCCATAAAGAGGAAGAAATGGAACCTGCGGACAGTGAGATTTACTCCATCAATTTTAACACTGGGCAAACTACTCCGCTAACCGACCGCTATGGCCCTGATGGAAACCCCGTGCTGTCGCCTGATGGCTCCAAAATCGCTTACTTGGGATACGATGACCGCCTACAAGGTTATCAACTTACTCAATTGTATGTAATGAATACAGACGGAACTGGTTCTCAGTTAATCTCTGGTGATTTTGACCGAGATGTGGAAGATATGGTCTGGAACAGTAAAGGCAATGGATTCTATTTTAGCTACACCGACCAAGGCTTGGGAAAATTGGCATCGATGAGTTTATCAGGCAAGGTAAACGATATTACGGATGGCTTGGGTGGACTTTCATTGGGAAGACCATACAATGCTGCAAGTTTTTCGGCCTCTTCCAATAATCGATTCGCCTATACCTTAGGACGTGCAGACCATCCTTCGGATTTGGGGGTTACGGATACCAAAAGTACCAAACGTTTAACCGCAGTGAACGATGACCTTTTCTCCTTTAAAAAATTGGGCAAGGTCGAAGAAATGTGGTGGGAGTCTTCCTATGACCAAAGAAAAATTCATGGTTGGGTGGTTACCCCTCCCGATTTTGACCCATCCAAAAAATATCCAATGATTCTTGAGATACACGGTGGTCCATTTCAGAGTTATGGAGCGGTTTACTCTGCCGAAATACAGGCCTATGCCGCAGCCGGTTATGTGGTGCTCTATACCAATCCACGCGGAAGCACGAGTTACGGAGAAGAATTCGGAAACCTGATACACCACGATTATCCCAACCACGATTATGAGGATTTAATGTCGGGTGTGGATGCACTTTTGGAAAAAGGCTACGTGGATAAAAACAACTTATTTGTAACCGGAGGTTCAGGAGGTGGTGTGCTCACCGCTTGGATTGTGGGTAAAACAGACCGTTTTAAAGCGGCCGTAGTGGCCAAACCTGTAATCAACTGGACCAGTTTTGTGCTCTATGCCGATGGTGCCCAGTTCTTTTCCAAATATTGGTTCGGCAAAAAACCATGGGAAGACCCCGAAAACTATTTAAGACGCTCTCCCCTCACTTATGTGGCCAATGTGACCACTCCAACCATGCTGTTGACGGGTGAAGAAGACTACAGAACCCCAATTGCAGAATCGGAACAATTTTATGCCGCATTAAAATTGGAAAACGTGGAAACTGCCATGGTGCGGATTCCCGGTGCTTCGCACGGTATCGCGAACAAACCCAGCAATCTGATTGCCAAAATTGCGAGTGTGCTAGCATGGTTTGATAAGTACAAGGGAGACAAATAAATTCAAGGAAGATGAGAGATGTAATAGTTCTTCTTTTAGTTTGGACCCTTATATCCTGTGGAGAAAAACAGGACAAAGTGATGGTGAAATAGCTTTTAAAACATATTTGATATAGTTCCCCCGCACAAAACAGTGTATTTATTAACCCATTAACTATATCATTATGAAAAATCAATTCGTATGTATTCTTTCAGCATTGCTGTTAGTTCTGTTTGCTACAAGTTGTGAGCAAACCACACCTGAACCGATGTCAGGAGAAGCCTATTCCGCCGAAATCCAAAAAATCATTGAAGCAAAAAATGAAAAAATCCAGGGATTTTACGCTTCGGGCATGATTGACTCCGCCGCTGTGCACTTTGCGGATAATTGTATTCAATTTATGCCCAACCAGCCAGCCATCGTTGGATTGGAAAATTATAAGGCTGCCTGGAAACAAAATATCCAGTTTGGAAAATGGCAGTTAGACCTCAATACCCAAGAAGTGAAAGCCAGTGGCGATTTGGCAACAGAGTACGGCAAATACAGCTTAACATTTACACCCAATGAAACCTCACCCATTCCCGCAATGGAAGATAAAGGCAACTATTTGGTGCTCTGGGAAAAAATGGATGGGGATTGGAAAGTGCTCTGGGATGCTCCCGTTACCGAGCTGCCGTTGCCTAGTCAGCCTATGGACACAACGATGGTAGAATAAATACAACCCACAAATGATTCAACAACTCCACATACCCTCAAACCCAGCTCTTTCACAAGTGGTGAATTTTATGACCTATGCGGAGTTGACCAAAGAGGACATCGTGGACGGATGGACAGCCATCTTCCCAAACGCTACTACCAATATGATGTTTAGTTTGGATGACGACATACTCGTCAATCGAACCTCAACGGTTAATTCTGTTTATACCTCTTGCCGTTCAACCGTGTTTTTTAAACCTTACGTGGGCATGAAGTTCATGACCATTCAATTTAGTAGTTATGGGCTTTCATATCTAAAAAAAATCCCGGCCCATGAACTTTTGGATACGCTGAGCCATCTAGATTTGATTTTTTCTGCAAGCGAGATTGATTGTATCTCAACACGATTAAAGGAAAGCAAATCCATTACAGATAAGTTTGCCATTTTGGAGATGTTTATTAGTAAGAAAATAGGATTACCTGAAGTGGACCCCAGGCTCCCCTACGCCTTACAGTTTTTGAATTCCGAACACTCCATTTCCATTGATGCATTGAGCCAATCCCTTTGTATTTCAAACAGAGGGTTACAAAAGTTGTTCAAAAAACATATTGGCATGAGTCCGGCCTACTATCGCAAAATCATTCGTTTCAATAAAACGGTCCAGTTACTTTCGAACAATTCCGAGAATTCACTTACACAGATTTCCTATGCCTGTGGTTATTTTGACCAAGCCCACTTCATCAAGGATTTTAGGGAGTTCGGTGGTGTCTCTCCTTCTGAATTTTTACGGTACAAAGCTAAAGGTTCGGATTTTTACAATTACCGGATTACAAAGTTGGATACCTTAGTTGACCTCATCCACTAAATTATCGAAACATGAAAAACATATTTACCGGATTGTTATTCATATCTATTTTGGGAACCCTTTATGCCCAACGCTACTCTGGACCTATTATCGATATGCACGTGCATGCATACAATCAGGAACTTGGAGGCATGATGTTTGGTATGGACCACCCAAATCCGCTCAAAAACGAAACGTACAAAGGGGTAAAAACGCCAGAAGAACAGAAAAAGGAGACCTTTAAAAAAATGGACAAACACAACATTGTGCTGGCGCTCACTTCCGATGGTCAATTATGGAAAGTCGACAATCCTGAACGCATATTGGTAAGCGGACGAAATATGCCATTGGACCAATTAAAAGAGATGGCATTAAAAGGAGAATTGGCGGCTATTGGCGAACTCAATCCATTTTATGGCGGAATTACTGCGGACGACCCTTCACAAAAACCTTTTTTTGACCTCGCTGAGGAACTGGGTATTCCTGTTGGTTTTCATGTTATGCCCGGTGGACCTCCTGGCGGACTTTATCATATGGGGATGAATCAAATCCGAGTAAAGAATGCCAATCCCAAACAGTTGGAAGAAGTATTGGTAAGCCACCCCAATCTAAAGGTATTTGTAATGCACGGAGGCTGGCCTTATTTGGAAGATATGAAGGCCATGCTCTACATGCATCCGCAATTATACTTGGATGTGGCTGCGATTGACTGGGTTTTGCCCAAGGCAGAGTTCCATAACTTCATCAAAGGATTGATAGATGCCGGTTTCGGGAAAAGAATTATGTTCGGTACCGATCAGATGGTTTGGCCCGAGACCATTGATATCGCTGTAGATGCCATCAACTCCGCTGATTTTTTGACCATGGAACAGAAAGAGGATATATTCTATGATAATGCCGCTGAGTTTTTGGGGCTATCCCAAACTCAAATTGACAGTCATAAGAACCCATACTGAATGATATCCGGAAGCATGAAAACCAAAAATTTACCATTTGTTTGCTGCCTTTTTATATGGTCTTTGACCTTTGGTCAACTTACAAAAAAGGATGCACCCCAAATTGAGGGAGTGGCCAAGAAGCTATTTGATGAAGGAAAAATACACGGTGCCCTTTTGGTTGCCGAGGGGGAAACCATAATTTATGAAGGGGCGTTCGGACTTGCCGACCGTAGCCTGAAAATACCCAATGCTCCAAAAATGCGCTTTTGGGATGCGAGCATAGGTAAAATGTTTACAGCTGTACTAATTTTACAACTGGTTGAAGAAGGTAAGGTTTCTCTGGAAGATCCCATCTCCAAACATCTTCCATGGTTCAAACACCGTGAGGCGAATCATATTACCATTCACCATCTTTTAAGTCATCGTTCCGGGTTCTTGAGCAAAGTTTATGAGGAAAGAGAAAAAGCTGAACACGACCAGAAAAGTCAGAGGAGTATTCTTGAGGAAAAAATTGCCAAAATAACGTTGGCCTTCAAGCCAGGTACAGCTTTTTTATACAGCAATACGGGATACGTCATTCTTTCTGAAATCATTATGGCACATTTAGGAAATGATTACAATCTCATTTTACAGGAAAAAATTTTCAAACCCTTGCACATGGAGGACACCTATTGGTCTGCGCCCATTTATGGACCAAGCATGCCCGTGTATTACCTTGAACACGGAAACCCGCTTCTACCGGCAGAGAAACTTGATTTTACAGGGCCTGGTGGGGAAAAAACAACCTTGCAGGATTTACACAAATTCATGTTGGCCGTGGGAACGGACAAATTGCTCTCAAAACAGTCCTGGACGCTTGCGTTTCAACCTCACTCCCTGCCCGAAGAAGCAAAAAGTGAATGGGGACCACACCAAAGTCCATACGGGTATGGGTTTAGCCTGATCGATTTCCCTTATATGGAAAATCAGTTTGCCGCAACAGTCAGTCATGGTGGAGCTTCGGCCGGAACTTCCAGCTATGCACTTCGTTTTATTGACAACGACCGTATTGTTGTGCTTTGGAACAATGAATTTAAAAACCCGGTACTATTTGAACTTTATCAAGCTTTAAGCGATATCGCCACGAAATAATTCATCATAAAATCAGAAGCCCGATTTACAATTGTAAACCGGGCTTCCTTTTGGGTAAATCAATAGCCAAGGCAGTAGGTGAAACTATCGATTTGGGACACTTAATTCCAGCCACCTCCCAAGGCGCGGTACATATTTACCTGGGCCAGCAACTGGTCTTTTTTGGTCTCTACAAGCTCCATACGGGACTCCAAAGCCTCACGCTGTGCCAAAAGCACCTCGATATATTCCACCCTTGCAGATTGGAACAAACGCGTGGAGAGGTCTATGGATTCCGTTAGGGCCTGTACTTGACCATCCTTTAATTCATAGCTCTTTTTTAAGTTATCGATGTTGGACAACTGGTTGGCCACCTCGATATAGGCATTCAAAATGGCCTTTTCATATTCAAAAACTGCTTGCAGCTGACGGTCCGTAGCATTTTTGTACTGAGCCTTTATTGCATTTCTGTTGATCAAAGGCGCTACCATATCACCAATAGCCGAATATAGAACGGATTCTGGAGTAGTGGTCAGGTATTTCGTATCAAAGGCTTCCAGCCCTAGACCTGCCTTTATGGTAAACTGAGGATAAAAATTGGCCTTGGACGCTTTGGTGTCCAATTTAGCCGCAGCCAATTCATATTCGGCTCTACGGACATCGGGCCGATTCTGCAATAATTGGGAAGGTATTCCAGCGTAAATGGTATCAATAGGTGCATCAATAAAATTATCGGATGCCCTTTGAATGTGCTGAGGTGAGCGTCCAATCAAAAAATTCAATCGGTTTTCCACTTCCACGATTTGCTGTTGAATCTCATATTTATGGCTCTGGTTTTTCATCACCTCGGCCTGAAAACGCTTCACAGCCAATTCCGTGGCTCGCGCGGCCTGCTTTTGCAGTTTCACCATGTGCAGGGCATTTTGCTGTATCTCCAGGTTTTGGTCTATGATGGCCATTTGATTGTCCAGCGCCATTAATTCATAATACGAATCGGCAATTTCCGCGACCAAGTTGGTCACCATAAAGTTTTTGCCCTCTACGCTGGAAAGGTATTCATAAACCGCAGCCTTTTTCTCATTACGGAGCTTCTTCCATACGTCGAGTTCCCAAGTGGCGAAGGCCCCGACCATATAATTGGTCAGGGGCTCGGGGAACTCTTCGCCTTCTTTTACCTCGAGGTTTTTTTCAACGGCGCCATTTCGGGTGTATTCGCCTACTTTGTCGACCTCAGCTCCCGCCTGGATATTGACAAAAGGCAAATACTCCCCTTTTTTGGCTTGAATCCTATTTTGGGCCATATCCACTTGCTGCAACATAATGTTCAGCTCTTGGTTTTTTACCAAGGCGGTATCGATCAATGCAACCAGATTTGAGTCCTTAAAAAACTGCTTCCATTCCACCAATCCTGTGTTTACGGTATCGGTTGACAAATTTTGGTAGTTTTTTGGGACCGCTACGTCCTCGTTCCTGATTTCTCTAGTGGGCACACAGGAATAAAGGACAATCATCCCTATCATTCCAATTAAAAGTGTTTTTCTATGATTCATCCTGATCGCCTTTTTTATTCTTATTTCCATTTTTTGCAGTCGTCATTTTTTTCAAACGTTGATTCATCAAGCGCAGACGGGCCTTCAATTTGAACACCGTGTCATTTCGATGGAAAAACTCCTCCGACATCGGTTCGTCGTGCTGATCCTTGATCAAACTTTTTCCATCCGCCATTTTTGCAAATACGTAATATAGGCCAGGAATCAACAGGACTCCGAAAATGGTTCCGACAATCATACCGCCCATCGCCGAACCGCCAATAGTCTTATTTCCAATGGCACCGGCACCTGTGGCAATGACCAACGGAATCAACCCTGCGATAAAGGCAAAGGAAGTCATCAAAATAGGTCGGAAACGTTGTCTGGCTCCTTCTATGGCCGCATCCCGAATGGTGGAGCCTTCGCGACGTTTTTGAACGGCAAATTCTACAATCAGAACCGCATTTTTACCCAGCAGCCCCACCAGCATGATAATACCGATCTGGGCATACACATCGTTGGCTAGTCCCATGGCTTTCAAAAGGAAAAAAGAACCGAAAATACCAACCGGAAGTGATAAGATCACCGCCAAGGGTAGCAAGAAGCTCTCATATTGTGCAGCAAGCACCAAGTACACGAAGATGAGCACTACTATAAAAATGTAGAGAGATTCATTTCCACGCTGCGCTTCATCGTAGCTAAGCCCTTCCCAGGCAATGTCGTAGCCTCTTGGCAAGGTTTGTTCTGCAACCTCCTCAATAGCCTTTATGGCGTCACCACTTGTAAAACCTGAAGCTGGCAAACCACGAATAGCAGCCGAGTTGTATAGATTATATCGGGTAATTTCGTTGGGGCCCAATCTTTTTTCCATGGTCATAAACGCAGAATAGGGCACCATTTCCCCTTCTTCGTTCTTGACGAAGAGTTTTTCCAAGTCGGATGGCATACTGCGATATTCTGGAGCAGCTTGGGTATACACCTTAAAGAAACGACCGAAACGGATAAACCCTTGCTCGTAGGTACTACCAATGAGAATGTTCAGGTTTTCCATGGCTTTTCCTATGGAAACTCCTTTTTGCATTGCTGCTTTATTATTGATTTTCAGCTCATATTGCGGATAATTGGCCGCATAGAACGTAAACAAACCAGCGAGTTCCTTACGTTCACGCAAGGCATCCATAAAATCATTGTTGATTCTTTCAAACTCATGATAATCTGTACCGTTGGTCTTGTCCAATAGACGCATCGCAAAACCACCTGATGAACCAAAGCCGGGTACTGCTGGTGGCTCAAAGTATTCGATGACCGCTCCCAGGTCTTTGGTCTCTTCCTCCAATTCTTCCATTATTTCGTGCACGGAATGTTCCCGCTGCGACCATGGCTTTAAGTTGATGAGACAAGTTCCGGCGTTGGAGCCCCGTCCTTCGGTCATGATTTCATATCCCGCCAAAGATGAAACAGATTCCACACCTTCGGTTTCCTCGCAAATGGCCTGAAGCTTTCTGGCAACATCGTTGGTCCGTTCCAAAGTGGCGCCAGGAGGCGTCTGGATGATCGCATAGATCATTCCTTGATCTTCATTGGGGATAAATCCTGCAGGAAGTGTCTGATTGGTAAAGAATATTCCGGCACAGAAAACGATCAACACACCAAAAGTGACCACTCTTCGGTTTACAATCTTGCTCAAAATACCTATATACCTACCTGTAAGTTTTTCAAACCTCCTGTTGAACCAATCTATAAACCGATTTACAGGTGATTTTCTTCTGGGCTTCCCATGATTGTTCTTCAGCATCATGGCACATAGCACTGGTGTAAGGGTAAGTGCGACCAAAGCGGAAATAATAATAGACCCCGCCATGGTAATGGAAAACTGTCTATAAAATACCCCAACGGGTCCCGTCATAAAGGAAATGGGAATGAATACGGACACCATCACCATGGTAATGGCAATAATGGCTCCACCAATTTCTCCCAACACTTCGTAAGATGCTTTATACGGTGTCAAGTTTTCCTTTTCCATCTTCATGTGGACGGCCTCTACCACAACAATGGCATCATCCACCACAATACCGATGGCCAAAACCAAGGCAAACAATGTAATCAGGTTAATGGAAAGTCCAAACAGCTGCATTACAAAGAATGCCCCGATGAGCGATACCGGTACCGCAATGATTGGAATCAAAGTCGAACGCCAATCGCCCAAGAAAAGGAATACTACTACGGCCACCAGAATAAATGCATCACGCAACGTGTGCAATACTTGTTCAATCGATGCATCCAAAAAGTTGGAAACGTCATAACTGATCTTGTAATCAATTCCAGGGGGCAATTCTTCTTCCAACTCGGAGAGCTTGTCCTTTACGGCATCTATAACATCACTACCATTACTTCCAAAAGTCTGTTTTAATACAATTGATGCCGATGGTTTTCCATCGAGATTGGAATAGATATCGAAGAACTCGCTTCCCAATTCCACATCGGCCACATCGCCTAACTTTAACAACTCTCCTTCTCCATTGGCTTTAATAATGATATCCTTGTACTGTTCAGGCTCATTGTATCGGTCTTGATATACCAATACATATTCGAGTGACTGTGCCCGTTTCCCCGAACTTCGTCCTAATCGACCCGGCCGAGCCAGAATACTTTGCTCTTCCATCGCTTTCAGGATTTCTTCTGCGGAAACATCGTATGCTCGCATTCTATCGGGTTTCAACCAAACACGCATGGCAAACTTGCGGCTACCCAGAATTTGGGCACTGGCGATACCATTGATACGCTGTATTTCGGGAATAATTTTGGTGTATGCATAATTGTACAGGAACTTTTCGTCATTGTTCTTGGCATCACTGTACAAATTCACATACATCAGCATACTGGGCTGTACAGGGGTAATGATCACCCCTTCACGTTGCACCAACTCTGGCAATAACGGCATTACTTGGTCTACCCGCGTCTTTACCCGAACCACAGCTTGATTGGGGTCGGTTCCCGGTTCAAAAATCACCCTCAGGGTTCCTTCACCGGCACTAGTGGCGTCCGACGCTATGTAGCGCATGCCCTGTACCCCATTGATGGATGTTTCCAGAGGTATAAGGGTTGATTTTACCAGAACATCAGCGCTCGAACCTGGATAAGCTATAAATATATTTACCGTAGTTGGGGCAATTTGCGGGAACTGCGAAATAGGCAGTTGTTTTATGGCCAACAGTCCCGTAAACACGATTATGACCGAAATCACAATGGCCAATACCGGCCTGTGTATAAATTTTTTAAACATTGCTTATGATTATGGGATTGTTACTCAGCATACAACTCTAGGTGTGACAATACGGATTCAGGTTTTTCGAATTCGTAATGAATCTTTTCCCCGTTCCGAACCATACGGATACCTTCCAAGAGTACTTTATCGTTTAATGAAAGTCCTTTTTCCACTACAAAAAGGTGCGGTAGCTCGGCACCTACAACAATTTCGCGTTGTTGCACTGTTCCGTTCTCATCTAGGACAAAGACAAATTTTTTGTCCAACACTTCAAAAGTGGCCTTTTGTGGAATAAGCATCGCTTTATCCAACGGTACCTTCATCAAAATGCTTCCGGTTTCCCCATGCCTTAAAATACCTTCGGGATTGGGGAACGTTGCCCTAAAGGCAATGTTTCCGGTTTCGTGGTTGAACTCTCCTTCAATGGTCTCCACAATTCCCGCCTGGTTGAACTTTTTGTTGTTGGCCATCAGCAGTTCCACCTGTTGTTTTTCACTTTTTTTGGTAGTGGTAATGTAATCCAGGTACTCTGCTTCGGGCACATTGAAATACACCCACATTTTAGAGTTGTCGGAGAGTTTGGTCAGCAGTTCTCCTTCATCCAAAAGACTTCCCTCCCTAACTTCGAGATGGTCCATTATACCATCGAAAGGGGCTCGGATGTCCGTAAAGCCCAAATGGGTTTCCGCCAGACTAACCTCTGCTTTGGCCCTATCCAATTCTGCTTTGGCCATGGCCAACTCATTGGCTGAAACAACGTTCCCGTCTGCCAATAATTTGGTGTTTTTATATTCAATTTCAGCCACTTCGGCCTCAGCCTTTGCCTTTTGCAGGTCGGCTTGGTAAACATTGGGCATAATATGAAACATGCGCTGTCCTTTTTTTACATGCTGCCCTTCATCTACATAAATATGTTGTAGGTAGCCTTTTTCCAAAGCCCTAAGTTCAATATGGCGTATGGAATGAATTTGGCAAACGTAATCTTTAGTGATAGAAGTGTCCATTTGGATTGGACTTGATACAAGGTACTTGGTCTCTTCCTTGTTTTCGTGCTTATTGGATTCGCAGCTCGCATAGCACATGGCTACAAGCAAGCCGATGAAGATGGAAAATCTCCTCATAGTTTTACTGGTTTAAAAAATATTTTGAAATGGTCAAGGGAAGTCCGAATCCACATAAAGGGACCTACCCTTGGTTATTGATTCTTACCCAAAGGGATGCAGTTGGTCGCAAAGCACAGGAGTAGCTTTGCTAGATGTAAATTCTAAATTCGGAATACTTGGAACCTCACATGCTTCTTTATGGTTGAAGCTGACTTGGGTCGAGATAACCCAAAATTGGTGTTGGATTCCAAAAAGAGTTGCCCCCAAGAGGCGGGAAATTCATAAGCGGTCGAGAAATTACCATTTTTTAGCGAAAAACTATGTGATGCTACTTCCTCTTCACGTTCTTCTTGTTCTTCAAGGTCAATTTCTACGAAATGTCTTTTTTCCAATCCCAGTTCAAGGGATTGAAATATTTCTGAGGAATGTTGACTCTCTAAATTCTGGAGATAACAGGCATTTTCCGCAATTGGTTTCTCTTGCGGATTTGTATGGAAATTAACGAATCCACATAACCATAAGGTAAGGAGTGGAAACAGATATTTTATGAATGCCTTTTTCATTTCGAGGAACAAAGCTATGTTACTCAAACTTCTCGAACAAATGGTAGTTGTTAATTATGGTTAAAATCGATTTATTCGCTATTTTTTTTGATGAAAAATTTCTAAAGACAGCTAAAAAATCAAATAAATATAAAATTGACTTTTCAAAAATTACCCAAATTGGCATAAAAGCATTAAAACCCTATCTTAGGTGTACCTGAAAAACAAAGGTTTCTATATGCGTTACCGTTTGCTTGTTCCTATAATTGTACTTGTTCTCTCTTTGGTTTCGTGCAAGGATTCCAAGAATCAAAAAGAGGATTCCGATGGTTTTCATACCATTTCCGTGAACAATGAATACCGTATTGACGTGCCCTTGTTTATGACGGGAACCACAGGATTGAACGAAGAGGCCTCGCTACAATTTCAGAGTCTAAGAAAAGAAGCCTATCTCATTGTTATGGATGAGCAAAAGTCCAGGTTTGAAGAAGTGTTCAGGGACTTGGAGCAGTATGACGATTCGCTTTCTGTCATACAAAATTACAGGGATGCCCGGCTACAAATTTTATCCCGTACCACCCAAATCACCCATAAATCTCCCTTTACATCACGATTGATATATGGCCTGGATGCAGAATCCTTGGAGCTCGATGCCAAGGTGAACGGAATGGATCAAGAAATCTCTTATTTTTTGACCTTTGTTGAAGGCCATGAAAACGTTTACATGATTATGGCCTGGACCTTGAAGGACAAGAAAATGGAGCATAAAAAAACCTTTAAAACGATTGCCGAATCTTTTCAATTAATAGATTAGCCAACCGCTTTAAAGGTCTGTATGGATAAAGAGATGGTTTACTACTTGCTCAAGTACATTTTTCTCCTAGCGTAGAGATTGTAAAACTCATCATCCTTTAAATTGTCAATAAACAGGATACTCTCGCCAGTACTCTTCATTTCAGGTCCCAGATTTTTGTTTACGTTAGGGAACTTGTTAAAAGAGAACACCGGCTGTTTAATGGCATAACCTTCCAATTGCGGGTTAAAGGTGAAGTCCTTTACTTTTTTCTCGCCCAACATTACCTTGGTGGCATAATTCACATAGGGTTCTTTGTATGCCTTCGCAATAAACGGAACCGTACGCGATGCCCTTGGGTTGGCTTCGATGATATACACAATATCGTCTTTCACCGCAAACTGGATATTGATCAAGCCCACCGTGTTCAGAGCCAACGCGATTTTTTTGGTATGATCTTTTATTTGCTGCAACACAAACTCGCCCAAGTTAAATGGGGGCAAGGTAGCATTGGAATCCCCAGAGTGGATTCCACAGGGCTCAATGTGCTCCATGATTCCGATGATGTACACATCTTCACCATCACAGATGGCATCTGCCTCAGCTTCAATGGCTCCATCCAAGTAGTGGTCCAAAAGCAGCTTGTTGTTGGGTATTTTTCGTAACAAATCCACCACATGGGCTTCCAGTTCTTCTTTGTTGATCACAATTTTCATACCCTGCCCCCCCAAAACGTAAGATGGCCTTACCAATAATGGAAAGTTCAGCTCTTCGGCCAAGTCCAAGGCTTCATCTGCAGTTTCAGCAACCCCGAATCGTGGGTAAGGAATATCATTTTCTTTCAATAGCGTAGAGAAACTTCCCCTATCTTCTGCCAAATCCAGCGATTGGAAACTTGTCCCAATAATGTTGATGCCATACTTGTCGAGCTTCTCGGCAAGCTTCAATGCTGTCTGTCCGCCCAACTGTACGATGACACCCTCTGGTTTTTCATGAAGGATAATATCGTAGATATGTTCCCAGAAAACAGGTTCAAAGTATAATTTATCGGCCGTATCAAAGTCCGTGGAGACGGTTTCTGGGTTACAGTTGATCATAATGGTCTCATAACCGCATTCGGCAGCGGCCAAAACACCGTGCACGCAGCAGTAATCAAACTCGATACCTTGCCCAATCCGGTTAGGTCCAGAACCGAGTACTACCACCTTTTTCTTATCGGTCACCTCGCTATCGTTGGCCACGTAACGCTCTCCACTTGGGGTCTCGATTTCTTCCTCAAATGTGGAATAGTAGTACGGTGTCACCGCCTTAAACTCAGCGGCACAGGTATCCACCAATTTATACACCCGGTTGATGTTCAAATCCATTCGCTTGCTGTGTACCTCACTCTCCCAACAATCCAACATGTGGGCAATCTGTCTGTCCGCAAAACCTTTTTGTTTCGCCTCTAGCAATAGGGCTTTTGGCAAGCTCTCTATGGTATATTTTGATATTTCCATCTCCAAGAAGTGCAATTCCTCGTATTGTTTTAGGAACCACATATCTATTTTGGTGATGTCATGGATTCGTTTTAATGGAATTCCAAGTTGAATGGCATCATAGATGACAAACACCCTGTCCCAACTGGGCACACGTAATTTCTCGATGATGGTTTCGTAATCCTTGTATCCTTTACCGTCTGCACCCAAGCCGTTTCGTTTGATTTCGAGGGACTGGGTAGCTTTGTGAAGGGCTTCTTGGAACGATCGCCCAATACCCATCACCTCGCCAACAGATTTCATTTGAAGGCCCAAAGTCCTATCGGAACCTTCGAACTTATCGAAATTCCACCTTGGTATTTTTACGATGACATAGTCCAAGGTCGGCTCAAACAAAGCTGACGTGGATTGTGTAATTTGGTTGTCCAACTCATCCAACGTGTAGCCTATCGCCAGTTTTGCCGCAATTTTTGCAATCGGGTACCCTGTTGCCTTGGAAGCCAAAGCGGAAGATCGGGAAACCCTTGGATTGATCTCGATAGCAATGATATCCTCTTTTTCGTCCGGGCTTACGGCGAACTGTACATTACACCCTCCTGCGAAGTCCCCTATACTTCGCATCATGTGGATGGCCATGTCCCGCATGCGCTGGAATGTTCTATCGGACAAGGTCATAGCCGGCGCAACGGTGATAGAATCCCCGGTATGGATACCCATGGGGTCCATATTCTCGATGGTACAAATAATGACCACATTGTCGTTTTTGTCACGTAGCAGCTCCAACTCATATTCTTTCCAGCCCATCAAGGCCTTATCGATCATCACCTCATGGATGGGGGATACTTCCAATCCATGGCTTAGCATGTCATCAAAATGCTCTGGATCATAAACAATGCCCGCACCTGCTCCTCCCAAGGTAAAGGAAGCCCTAATAACCAATGGAAAACCGAATTCCTGGGCAATCTCTTTTCCTTTTAGGAAGGATGTTGCGGATGCCTGTGGCGGCATACCAATGCCAATTTTCAGCATCAACTCCCTAAACTTTTCACGGTCTTCTGTAATGTTGATAGCATCGATGTCCACCCCTATGATCTCCACTCCAAAATCTTCCCAAATCCCTTTTTCATCGGCCTCAATACAAAGGTTCAATGCGGTTTGCCCGCCCATGGTTGGCAATACGGCATCGATATTTGGGTGTTTTTTAAGGATTTCTATGATGGATTTTGTGTTCAACGGCTTCAGGTACACATGGTCCGCCATGGTAGGGTCGGTCATAATCGTGGCTGGATTACTGTTGATCAAAATAGTTTCAATCCCATCTTCCCGAAGGGAGCGAAGGGCCTGGGAACCGGAATAGTCGAACTCACATGCCTGGCCAATGATGATAGGACCAGAACCAATAATCAGAATGGAATTTAAATCTTTTCTTTTGGGCATTTTCTATAGGGGTTTCTCGGTTATTTGCTTATATGTCAAAAAAAAGGTGTTACCTAGAAAAGTAACACCTTTAATTTAAATAATAAATACTATCATTATTTTTTATGTCTTGGCTCAGAGGAAACAGTTAATCTTTTTCTTCCTTTGGCTCTTCTTCTCGCAAGAACTTTTCTACCATTGGCAGTCGCCATGCGCTCCCTAAAACCATGCTTGTTTCTTCTCTTCCTTTTGGATGGTTGATACGTTCTTTTCATTTCCGAACTGTTTTATGGATTTGTTGATGGGAAGTAATCTCCCCTAAAAATTCTGGGCGCAAATATACGAAGACTTTTTACTTTGGCAAGTCCAAACCTAAAATATTTAAATTAGTTTTTAGTACTTTTGCGGGCACTTAATTAAAGGTAAAAACTCAAGACTGTATGTTCAACAAAAATATAAAGCTCGTCATTGCCGTCCTCATCATTGCTTATGCCGTATACCAGTTTATAGAAGGCAATATTGGCAACGGAATTGCATTGATCTTGCTATCCCTCGTGTTCATTTTTCTATACTTTCGTAATGAGTTTATCCTTTTGGCCTTTCTTAAAATGAGAAAGCAGGACTTAGAGGGTACGCAAAGGTGGTTGGCCAAAATCAAAAACCCTCAAGCGGCCTTGATCAAAAAACAACAGGGATACTATAACTATCTCCATGGTATCATCTACTCTCAAAAAAACCTAACTCAGGCCGAGAAATACTTTAAAAAGGCCTTAAAATTTGGTCTGACCATGGATTATGATGTGGCCATGGCCAAATTGAGCTTGGCGGGCATTGCCATGCAGAAGCGAAGAAAACGTGAAGCAACTACTTTATTGCAGGAAGCCAAGAAATTGGACAAAAACAACATGCTTACGGAACAAATCAAAATGATGCAGCAGCAGATGAAGAAGATTTAAGCATAAACTTCAACCATCAAAAAAATTCATCTTCCTACTTGATAGTCCATTTTGATTATGGACACAAAATCGCATTCGTTGATTCAGACGCACCATCCATCAATTGAAAAGGGGTATCCGTCAATTTGTGTGCTATTAAAAATCGTCAATCCCTTACCTTCACGCTTCGAAGTGGAATTTTGTTCCACCCTTTATTTAATTTACAATTCAAATTTTGCCTATTGATGAGAATAACAATTATTGGCGGAGGAATTACAGGATTAACCACTGCCCTTGCCTTAAAGAAAGTTGGTTTTCAATGCGAGGTTTTTGAAAAAGCGAGAGAAATAAACGAAGTCGGTGCAGGAATTTGGGTTCAACCCAACGCCTTAAAAATCTTGGATTGGCTAAACCTCGGCCAATTGATAAGGGATAAGGGTACCATTTTAAACCAAGTAGATATAACAAATCCCCAATTGGTTCCATTTAAGAAAACTACCAAAGAAGCGGTACAAGATGATCATGGTAATAAAATAGTGGCCATACTTAGGGCCGATTTGCAGAAAATATTGTTCGATGCGCTACCAGAGCAACTCGTACATCTTGGACAAGACTTTAAGTCTTACCAATATGAAAGCAATGAAATAAATGTTTTAATTGGCAATAAACAGGTTTCTTGTGATTTGTTAATTGGTGCTGATGGAATCCACTCTAAAGTAAGAACCGAAACATTTGAGAACACCGTTAAAAGATTTTCAGGACAAACCTGCTGGAGAGGTGTAGCCGATTTTAACCTTCCCAGCGAATTTGAAAGTTCAGGAATAGAAGTCTGGGGCAGAAAAATAAGGTTCGGATTTTCACAAATAGGCCGCAATAAGGTGTACTGGTTTGCGGTAATCAATGCAAAGCAGGGCGAGATTGATGAATTGGGATCAATAAAACCTAAATTATCAATACTTTACAAAGATTTTCATGAAGTGATTCACAAAATCCTAGATCATACAGCCGAAGAAAAAATCATTCGAAGCGATATCTCCGATTTAAAACGATTAAAATCATGGCACAAGGAAAATGTACTATTGCTCGGTGACGCAGCCCATGCCACAACACCGAATATGGGTCAGGGTGCATGTCAAGGCATTGAAGATGCGTACTATCTAGCAAACACTTTAAAAAAGCACAATGGTAACCTAAGGGTAGCATTGAATGAATTTGAATCATCCAGAAGAGAAAAAGTAGAGTACGTTGTCTCCAATTCTTGGAGATTTGGTAAAATGGCCCATAGTCTAGTAGGTCAGTTCATTTTAAAGAGCATAATACGTTTGACCCCGGAGCATAAAATTAATGAACAAATGAAAAAGCTCTACCATGTTAAAGAATTCTCTTAGTCCTAAAATACAAGACAATCATTCTCTAGAAAATGCGTATTACTCGGTTGCTCAATAACAAATCAGTACTGTTTGACCTATTGCAACTAGCCGATCCATCAAAAACCCATATTGAAGCCTATCTTACAAACGGGACCTGTTATCTGGCCAAGATTGGGGACGAAACCATCGGGGCAATGGTCTTGCAGGAGTTGGACGGTACAACCATGGAACTTAAAAATATTGCAGTCTCACCCTCACAACAAGGGAGGGGTTATGGAAAAGTACTTTTGGAATACGCCATCAAAACCTGTAGGGATTCAGGTTATAACAAATTAATTGTAGGTACGGGCAATTCCAGTATTGGACAACTTGCGTTTTACCAAAAATCAGGTTTTGAAATCGACCATGTTATAAAAAACCATTTCGTGGACCACTATGCCGAACCCATTTTTGAAGATGGCATTCAATGCAAACATATGGTTGTTTTGGAGAAAAGGCTTTCGTAATCATTCTATGGTTACATTTGTTTGATTTTACGAACAGTTTACCCATGTACTACCCACTATGCCTCAATGGCGTCGATGTCCACCCCTTATTCGGTAGTTTCCTAAAAGGAAGGCCGTTCATCTTTGATTTTTCATCCAATAACCCGAAAACATTGGACTACCCGCTGACGGACTTCCATCAGTTTAACCAAATGATTTTTGATGAATTAAAGGATGCATCCCGAAGCTGGGGCATTGGCAAGTATCTGGAAGAACGGAAAAGCCTCCTTCGCGACTATTCCAACATCATCGAAGAGGAACGGTATTATCATCTGGGTCTGGATATCATCGTGCCCTACAACATACCAATGTTTTCCCCTTTGGATGCCGAAGTCTACAAAACCGGAAAAGAAACTGTCCTCGGTAATTACGGGGGCTACATCATCCTAAAACATGATATGGACGGAGTGGTCTTTTACTCACTCTATGGACACTTAAAAACCCCTCACTTGGTACATGTTGGAGAAAAAATAAAGGCTGGTCAAAAGTTTGCCCATATTGGACAAGAAAGTGATAGCGGAGGTTGGTTTTGCCACGTGCATCTTCAGATTCTTACCCAAAAAGCGATTGACGAGGGTCTTATGGAGTGGGGTTATATTTCACCTGCACTACTACCTAAAGTAGAAACGCTTTTTCCGTCTCCTTACTTTCTGTTCAAGTACTAAAGCAACAAACTATTTTCCAGTACTCCCCACCCGGTAGTATCCCTTGTTCGGAATTTCGATGGTGTACTTTTTTCGTGATGCATTGTTCAAATGGGGTTCGCGCAGCCATGGGTTGTGACGCTTCAAAACCTTGTAATTGATTTCGT
The DNA here is from genome assembly GCF_003992675.1 of Flagellimonas marinaquae. Taxonomy (GTDB): domain Bacteria; phylum Bacteroidota; class Bacteroidia; order Flavobacteriales; family Flavobacteriaceae; genus Flagellimonas; species Flagellimonas marinaquae. Next base: position 416,482 of record NZ_RZMZ01000015.1, on the reverse strand, counting down.
AAAGCTCGGCAAAATCGGCCCAGTTGTTTACTGCCGAATCCACTTCAACCGTAAAGGTGGGCACTTTTGTGTACATATCGTCCTCTTCCAACTGAAAACCATACTTGTCACGGTTGGATAAAATCTCCTTAATAGCCAGAATACGGAACACATAGCGTCCGGTCTCCTGTCCCAGCAACAAATCGTAATAATCCTCCACTTGCTGAATGTCCATGTATTTTTGAATGCCTGCGGGGCCTGCATTATAGGCAGCAGCGGTCAACGTCCAGCTTCCAAAACGCTCTTTCCATTTGTTGAGGTAATCGCAGGCTACCTGGGTTGCCTTTTCTATATGGTAACGCTCATCTACGTTATCGTTCACTTCAAGACCATATTCTCGTCCCGTACCTTTCATAATCTGCCAAAAACCAGTGGCGCCTGCAGGGGAAACTACATTCTCAAGACCGCTTTCGGCTACGGCCAAGTATTTGAAATCGTCAGGAATGCCATTCTTTTTAAGAATGGGCTCAATGATCGGGAAGTATTTGTTGGCCCGCTTCATCAATAAAAGGGCGTTCGATTGCCAATAGGTATTCACCAAAAACTCACGGTCTACCCGCTCCATAATCTCGGGGTCGTCTTGGGGCACCGGTTCGCCCGCAAAATTCAAATCTTGGGGTATTTCAATCGCACTGATTTGGTAGGTGTCCGCCACACTTTTATCCGTGGTTTCCGGTTCCGTTACCTTTTCAATGCTTTTGTCTTCCATTTCATTCGACTGAACAGCAAAAATCAAGGTGCTTACCACAGCTATCAATCCGATAAATGCCAATATATTTTTGAGGTGTTTCATGTCTTCCCTTTTAAAATGTTACGTAAAGATACTATTATAAAGACGAATTTATTTCAAAATAATTGTGGGGAGGTGCTCATTAAACCATTTGGCCCGATGAATGATCATGGTGTGGGTGCCATTTTTAACGGAAATACAATCTTTGATGTTGGTCATGGGAAAAACAGCATCCTTTTCCCCTTGAATGTGGACCACGTTATTAGGTGGAACTTCTTGGTCCCAATTCACAATTTGATCGATGGACCAATCAATATAATATTTTTCGCGAATGGATAGATATTTTTCGTAAAGATGCAGTCGTTTGGTCACGGTTTCGCCAAAGGCATATTTGGCCAAAAGTTCCACATTGTTCACCAGACCGGTGGGCAGCAGCTTGTGTACCTTGGTGTATTTGGCAAAAAGCATTCGTTTGGGCAATTCGTGCTTACTCTTCACGGATGAGACCACAAGTATTTTTTGAACAGGAATGATTTTGGCCATTTCCTGCACCAGCATACCGCCGAAGGACACACCTAGCAGCACAGGATCGGGCTCTTTGATCAGTGTGCACATTTTTTCGGCATAATCCTTCAGGCTCATCCCTTTCTCGGGTACAAACCATTCCAAGGTATGTGTCACAAACTGCTCGTCTGGAAGTTTGATGTTTTCAAAAATGGATGGGTTGGCAGCCATTCCCGGCATAAGATAGACATGGATTCTATTATCGGACATATGACACCAAATATCGATAAGGACTAGGAAATTAACAATATTTTGACTAATTTTGTATCCCTTTTGCAGCTTACCCCGCTTACTGAATGCATATTTTTAATCTTATGGGGTAATGGAAATGCCATTTTCAGGTAGTTCCGCTAAGTCATGAAAAAAACAAGTACTATATGACAACAATGGAAATCACTGACAATAGTTTCTTACGTCAATTTGAAACTAGGGTCAATGGGCATTTAGCCAAGATTGAGTACTCTTCTCAAGAGCGTAAAGTATTTTTGACCAAACTGGTTATTCCTGAAGAAATTACACAAGAGGGTTTTAAAGAGGATTTCATCAAAGCGGTTTTAAATGAAATTCAAGAGAACAACCTAAGAGTTGTCCCAACAAGCCCCCAAATTGCAGGATTTTTGAGAAAAAACAGGCAATACAAGGAAATGTTACCCGTTGGTATCCGCATCTGATCTAACCAATCATCAGAAAAGTATTGAAACCTCCTAGACCAGGAGGTTTTTTTATGCCGTTATGGCCTTGGAAACAAACTCAAACCGAACGAGTCCATCGGCATCAATGTCCAAGAGCTCCACTAGGTGCAAAGTATTCACCAAAGCTGGGTCCCATGGTGCTTTTACCTTCACATAGTTTTCAGTGAATCCGTGAATGTAGCCTTTTTTGTTTTCCCCTTCGAACAATACCGTTCGAACGCTTCCCAATTGGCTTTCATAGAAGGCCCTGCGTTTTTTGGCCGACAATCCGCGCAACATTTTGCTTCGTTTGTTACGCACTTTTTTGGGTACCACTTCGTCCATTTCGGCAGCCACGGTATTGTCCCTTTCTGAATAGGTGAACACATGCAGATAGGATATGTCCAACTCGTTCAAAAAATGATAGGTTTCCAAAAAATGTTCGTCCGTTTCCCCGGGAAAGCCTACGATAACATCTACCCCAATACAGGCATGCGGCATGGCTTCTTTGATACGTTTCACCCTATCCACATATAGATTGGACAAATACCGACGTCGCATTTTTTTTAGGATATCGTCGCTCCCGCTCTGCAAGGGCACATGAAAATGGGGCACAAAGGAATTGCTTTGCGCTACAAAATCGATAGTCTCGTTTTTGAGCAAGTTGGGTTCAATGGAGGAAATGCGCAGGCGGTGAATCCCATCTATGGTGTCCAAGGCCTTTACCAGATCCAAAAAGGTGTGCTCGTGTTTTTTGTTGCCAAACTCCCCTTTCCCGTAGTCGCCGATATTCACGCCCGTCAGCACAATCTCCTTAATGTCCTGCGAGGCGATTTCCTTGGCATTTTTGAGTACGTTCTGCAAGGTATCACTTCGTGAAATCCCGCGAGCCAGAGGAATGGTACAATAGGTGCACTTGTAATCACAACCATCCTGCACCTTTAAAAAGGCACGGGTACGGTCGCCAATCGCATAACTGCCTACATAAAAATCGGCGTCCTCGATTTCGCAGGAGTGCACTTCTCCCTTATCATTTTTGGTGAGGTCGTTGAGATAATCGGTGATTTTGAACTTTTCCGTAGCACCCAACACCAAATCCACCCCATCCACTGCGGCCAACTCATCCGGTTTTAGCTGCGCATAGCAACCTACTGCAGCTACAAAAGCATCGGGATTGGCTTTTTGGGCCTGCCTTACAATGGTCTTAAATCGCTTATCGGCATTTTCCGTGACCGAACAGGTATTGATCACATATACATCCGCTTCTTCCGAAAAGTCTACACGCTCAAACTCCTCTTTTTCAAAACCCCTAGCTATGGTAGAGGTTTCAGAGAAATTGAGCTTGCAGCCCAGTGTATAGAATGCGACCTTTTTGTTCATATACCTGCCTAGTGTTTTAGGGGCGCAAAGATAGTGATTTGTTGGGAGTTATCGCAAGCCGTCTTTGGTTCACAGCGATTGTTCAATACTTTTAAAAACAAAAAAGAACAAAGTTTTCCCTAAATTAGCGTCAGATTGACAAATTCCAGTAGCCCCGCTGGTCGCGCATAACCCCGTTACACTTTTAAAACCGTTATCGTAAGAATGAAAAAAATCATTAAGTATGTGTTGATTTCCATTGGGGCAATCATCATTCTCATCGCCAGTCAGTTTTTTATAATCCGAAAACTGGACCGTAATTTCGAAGAATCGCAAGAAATAGGTTTAAAAACCACGAATCAAAAACCGTTTAAATTGCCCTCTACGTTTTTGGACGGTGCCCGATTTATGGTCAAATTGCCTTTGCCATCCAAGGATACCCTTTTGGCATATTGCGATACTGGGGGCGGCATAAGTATGTTAATGCCTTCGCTTAAAGATCATCCAGAAATCGCTCCAATGGTAAAAAAAGGATTGGTTAAAGGTTTGATGCCCATAGATTATGTGCTTTTACCCAACCTTTTGGGCAACAAGGAATTTCCCCAACCTACCACCACACCCAACTTTATCTTGAGAAAACCATTTTCAATGGTAAAAGAACCCTATCTGGTTATACCCAGTCTAAATGAGGCACTTCAGCAAAAAATCGATAAAATGCCCAGGTTGGATGCTTTTTTAGGACAAGGATTTTTTATGGGGAACGCATGGACATTTGATTATCCCAAACAAGAAGTATGGGTCAACACCCCTATAAAATCAGCGGATAGCATCAAACCCAATGTGCTGCCGTTAGGATTCAAGAAAAATAGCCATGGAGTTGCCGTGTATGGGCATCCTAGCATGAGCATAGAAATCGATGGTGCAAAAATCGATGTCCTTTTCGACACCGGGGCCAGTTTCGTGTTGTCCGACAAGGGAAAAGAGTACTTCAACACCGAAAAAAACACCTTGGCCGGGTCCTTTATCGCAGCCAGTATTTTCGACCAATGGAGAACTGATCATCCGGACTGGAAGTATTATCCCGAATCAGATGGAAACCAAGGAATCATTGAAGTTCCTTTGGTAAAGGTCGCAGGATACGAAGTAGGCCCCGTGCAGTTTTCCCGAAGACCGGACCGTGTTTGGTCCGAAATGATGGCCCAATCCATGGACAAAGTCGCAAAAGGTGCCATTGGTGGGTCCCTACTGAAGCATTTTAAGATTAAAATTGATTACAATTCGGAGCTCGTTCAATTTCAAAAGCACAACGACTCCACCTTGGTTGAAAAGCTATAATCGGTTTGGTCGCTTTTCATGCCTAAGCGTTGGTTTAAAATGGTTATCTTATACCAATTTTAAACCAACTCTATGAAACTTCGATTATTCCTGATTGGCCTTGTCCTAATGGCGGGTTATTCCTGCAAAACAGAACCCACTTCCTCCTTGGCCGACTACCAAGGTGAGGAAAACTATTCCGTAATCATAAGCGAGACCAAGGTCGGCTATATGAAAGCCAATACCGTTGGCGACACCATTCAAATCGATTACGATTATAAGAACAATGGCCGTGGCCCGACCATGAAAGAGACCATTGTGCTGAACGCCGAAGGGTATCCCCTAAGCTGGCACGTCACTGGAAACACTACCTTTGGTAATGCCGTGGACGAGCAGTTCACCCAATCAGATGGCGAAGCTTCCTGGACCGATGCCACAGGCTCTGGAAGTACTTCTGTGGATACGCCTCAGCTCTACGTAAACCAATTTGGCAGCCCATACTCCGTAGTTTTGGCCGCGCGCTTGCTGATGGACGCCCCGGACAACACCCTGCCCGTTTTGCCTGCGGGAAACCTGACGCTGACCAAAATGGAGGATTTGACCGTACCCCATGCCTCTGGCGAAGGGGAATTGCCTCTAACAACATATGCGCTCTCCGGTGCGGAGATGAACCCCTCCTACTTTATCATGGATGATAGTAACCGCTTTTTTGCCTTTATCTCCCCCCGCTACATTGTGATTCGTGATGGCTATGAGACCGAAGAGAAAGAACTGCGCCAATTGGCTGAAAACTATTCCGCCGAACGCTATGAAAAACTGCAAAAGGAATATGCCCACAACTACGACAAAAAAGTGCGCATTGCCAATGTAAAAGTGTTCGACCCCAAAACGCTATCCCTTACCGAGCCCGTTTCTGTGGTGGTGGAAGGTGAAAAGATTTCTGCAATCGAGGCAGCCGATGCTACTGGTGACAACGAAGTGGTGATTCAAGGGAACGGTGGCACTTTGGTGCCAGGACTCTACGAAATGCATGCCCATACTGGCGACAACGGTGCATTGCTAAACGTTTTGGCCGGGGTAACCTCTTTCCGAGACATGGGCAACAACACCGAAGTGCTCAGCAACCTCATCGAAAAAATCAATTCTGGAGTATTGGCAGGGCCCCGTGTGACCCGACTTGGATTTATCGAGGGAAAAAGTCCGTACAGTAGCAATAATGGGATTCTAGTGGAATCCCAAGAAGAAGCCCTAGCCGCTGTGGACACCTACGATAGCCTTGGGTTTTACGGCATCAAACTGTACAACAGCATGAACGGCGATTGGGCCCCGGCCATCGTAAAAAAAGCGCACGACCAAGGGCTGTTCGTTACAGGGCATGTGCCCGCGTTCTCCAACGCCAATGCCATGCTTCGCGCTGGGTACGACGAAATGACCCACATTAACCAGACTATGCTCGGATGGGTACTGGAACCCGAAGAGGACACCCGCACCCTGTTACGCCTCACCGCCATGAAACGTTTTCCCGAACTCGATCTCAACAGCGACAAAGTGCAAGAGACCATGGACCTTTTTTTGGCCAACAAAACAGCAATGGACCCTACCTTGGCCATACATGAGCGATTGATGCTCTCCCGAAACGGAGAAGTGACTCCCGGTGCCTTGGATTATGTAGACAATATGCCGCCGAACGAGCAGCGTAGCCTCAAAGTGGCCTTGGCCCAAATTGCCGACAAGGAGGAGGACAAAGCCTATCGCGAAGCTTATGATAAAATCGTGGAAACCCTGCGAATGATGAAGGACAAAGGGATTCTGATCGTAGCGGGAACCGATTTGGGCGGCGCCTTTAACCTGCACCGCGAACTGGAACTGTACACCGAACAACTGGGTTACACTCCTGCCGAAGTGCTCAAACTCGCCAGTTACGATATGGCGCAGTACTTGGGACACGATAACTTGGGCAGCATTGAACCCGGAAAGTGGGCCGATTTCTTTTTGGTGCCCGGCAACCCGGTAGACGATATCAAGGCGATAAAAACCATATCCTTGGTATCTCGTGGAGGGACTTTTTACTACCCATCCGAGGTATACCCTGCCTTTGGCATTACTCCCTTTACAGAAAAACCTGAGGTAAAGAACTAAAAGCTTATAATATGATTTATGGAAAGCCAGTAGCATGTTGCTGCTGGCTTTTTTATTGAATTGTACTTCAGAATTATCTAACAGGCTGGATGAGTGCAGCTTTCATTTATTTTTTGTTACTTACATCCACTTCCCCTGCGTAAAGAAACCTGCGATGTGTCCATCGTAGCGTTATTGATTAAAATTTAATCTCAAAAATGAAAAGATTTATATTGGTATTGTTACTGCCACTGCTAGGGAACTCCCAAACCTCTGACCAACCCATAATCGATATGCACCTGCATGATTATACCGAAGCGAGCTATTACGTAGCTCCAGCGCCAGATGGAGTTGTTTCTCCAAAAGATTATAAAACCTATAAAGAGGAACTGCTAAGAGCACTCCAAGAAAATAATATTGAAAAAGCTGTGGTTAGCACCATTGGAGGAAAAAACACCTTGGATAAAGAAGGTGTTTTTATCCCTGGATACTACACCAACTCCCCACCTACTGATACAACGGCATTCAAAGCCTTGATCAATTCTGGAAAACTTAAGGTCTTTGGTGAAATAGGAGCCGTATACGATGGGTATACTTTGTCCGACCCCGAATTTGAACCCTATTTAAAAATCTGTGAGCGCTATAACATTCCGGTGGCCGTACATACCGGTGGCGGTCCGCCGGGCATCACCTACCGATGTTGTCCCAATTTTAGAATTAAGCTCGGAGACCCTTACACCTTGGAGGATGTGCTCGCCAAACATCCCAAACTAAGAGTTTATATAATGCATGCCGGCGAAGTGTTTTATGAAAATACCCTTCGCATGTTGCTCCAATACCCACAACTTTATACGGATTTGGGGGTAATCTTATGGGTGGACGAGCAACCCAAGGACTATGCGGAGCAATTTATACGAAAAGCAAAAAAATATGGCATCCTGGATAGGGTAATGTTCGGCTCCGATCAAATGGTTTGGCCCCATGCCATTAAAAAAAGTATCGACCAACTGAATAGCTACGATTTTCTGACCGAAAGCGACAAAAGAAAAATTTTCTATGAAAATGCTGTACAATTTCTGCAATTGAAAGAGTAGCGCTAAAAAGAAGAACCAAGTTCGAAAACTATATTGCCTATTTTTCTTTACCGCTTAAAATCCTTATAGAATACCAAGTTTACGGTGTATTCATAAAGTTTTGTGCTGCCAGCCACTAAGCATATTACAAGCCGGTAATTAAACTCCCAAAATTCTTTTTTGTTTATACCTACGTCAGGAAACCCAATTCCCTCCGACCAATTAATTATCAAAAAACGAACACATGACACTTTTACGCAACACCCTTTGGGTGGGTATGCTGGTAGCTGCCCACTTGCTCCACGGCCAAACCACACAAAACATTCCCCTACAACCTAGCGCTTGGACCGCCGAACCGGGCAGTGAGCTTACCTTCGAAACCTTTGATGGTCGTCCTACCCTGCTACTGAACGGTAAGGCCTTTGCCAATGAAATCGACTTCTCCAACGGCGTGCTGGAACTGGAGGTATACGCCAACCAAAAGCGCAGCTTTGCCGGCTTTCTGTTCCGCAAAAAAGAGCGAAACTTTGAGGAGATCTACATGCGTATGCATAAATCCCGACAGGTGGACGCCGTACAGTACACGCCTACCTACCATGGGGAGAGCAATTGGCAGCTTTACCCCGAACATCAGGCTCAGGTCGCCTTTCTCGCTGAAGGTTGGAACCAGTTGCGCGTAGAAGTGCAAGACCTTAGCGCCACTGTTTTTGTGAACGGTGCGCAAGTACTGCAAGTAGACCATCTCAAATCGGGGAACCTCTCTGGTGGCGTTGGTATATGGGCGTTGTTCGGAAATCGGTTTGCCAATATCAAGGTCACCCCCACAGGCGAGGCGGTTGCCAAAGAGCCCTACCCTATCCAAACCCCTCCTGTAGGAATGATTACCGAATGGGAACTCACTGAGGCAAAACTGTACAAAGAAGGCAGTATCAACCCGGCCCAATTTGCACAAATGCCCACCCAAAGGGTACGAACAGAAACTTCGGGCCTATTGCCCATTTCCAAATATGTGCCCAAACCCAGTTCGGGCAATTTTGAGGGCAACCCAGAGGTGTATTCCGTGGCATCGACCACCATTAGCACCAATCAAGCACTTACCCAATGGTTTTCGTTCGATTATAGCGATAAGATTATCCTATATCTGAATGGAGCACCCATTTTTTACGGAAACAATGCATTTCGGTCCAAGAACAATCAATTTCAGGGGCATTTGGGCCTTGGCGCGAACAAAATCCTATTACATCTCAAAAAAGGCAGCAACACCTTGCACTGTGTGGTCATCGACAAGGCCAACGGTTGGGGATTGATCGGGAAGTTGGAATAGGGATTAAAAATTCCGCCACTGCTGCGTCAACTCGAATAGTTGCCCAAAAATTAGGGCCGGGCCATGCCTAATTTGTTCTTGCTTAGTCCTTGTCAAAATCCTTCCCCATGGTCGGTTACACTAAAAAGTCAACTTATTCGTTTACTTTTTAATATATTTGTAAACACATAGGTTTACTTATTAACCGTTTTATCAACCCAAAAAGCAACAAATGGCAAGAAACAAGCAACGACTTTTAATAGAACAACTGGATGAAAAACTCCGCCCCTTCCATCAGGCCAAAACCATAATAGTTCCTGAAAAGGGATGGATTCATACCATTCGGACCACCCTCAACATGACCATGGCCCAACTTGGGAACAAACTGAACATTACTCGGCAAGGCATCAAAAAAATGGAGGACAGCGAGGCCAATGGTACGCTGACCCTAAATTCCTTGAAGGACGTTGCCCATGCACTTGATATGCAATTGGTGTATGCCATAGTTCCAAAACAAGAAAGTATCGACGACCTCATCACCGAAAAAGCCGAAAAACTGGCCCAAAAAATTGTGTTGCGGACCAACCAAAACATGAAATTGGAAAACCAAAGCATTGGGGACGACAAGCTAAATAAGACCATACAAGACCTCTCGGATGAACTAAAAAGGGACATGGGTAAATCTTTATGGGATTAGAACTGTCATATGGCTATGGACAAACCCCTTTGGATGAGGAAGAAAGGGAAGGCTTAAAAATAAAATCGATATCTACCCAAAAGGAACTCGATGAATTTGAACAATTGAATATCGAGAAAGCTATTTTATGGACCATTCGAACCAAGCTAAAGGCGGAAAACATACTCACCGAAAAGTTTATCAAGGCTTTACACCAAAAAATGTATGGTGATGTTTGGAAATGGGCAGGCGAATTTAGAAAGTCAGAAAAAAATATTGGAATTGCATGGCACCAAATCCCCATGGAGCTAAAAAATTTGTTGGACGACACCACCTACTGGGTAGCCCATAACACCTATTCTCCAGAGGAAACCGCCATTAGATTCAAACATCGATTGGTTTCCATCCACTGTTTCCCGAATGGGAATGGAAGGCATTCCAGAATCATGGCGGACACCATCATGGAATTCGTTTTTGGCAAGGATATATTTAGTTGGCATCAATCGAATATGGTGAAGCCGGATGCCACCCGAAAAAAATACATCCAAGCTTTAAGGGAAGCCGATAGAGGAAACATAGAACCTTTGATTTTATTCGCAAAAAATTAGGCGCACTGCCTAAAAATTCCGCCACTGCTGCGTCAACTCGAAGACGTGCTGTAAAATTTGGGCTTCGGTCTCGTTAAATTCCATATTACGACGCTTCATGATGGCTTCGGCCACCTCAAAGGCCTTGTTCGTCTTAAACGCAGTATAGCCTGCCGTGGCACCACCCCAACTGAAACTGGGAATAAAGTTTCGCGGGAAGCCACTGCCAAAAATATTAGCGCTCACCCCTACCACGGTCCCTGTATTGAACATCACATTGATGCCACACTTGCTATGGTCGCCCATCATCAGTCCACAAAACTGCAAGCCTGTTTTGGCAAAACCTCCGGTTTTGTAGTTCCAAAGCCGTACAGGGGCATAATTGTTCTTCAAGTTGGACGTATTGGTGTCTGCCCCGATATTGCACCACTCTCCTAAGACGGAATTGCCCAAAAAGCCATCGTGCCCTTTATTGGAATTGGCAAAGAGCACCGCATTGTTCACTTCGCCACCCAATTTACAACCCGGGCCCGCCGTAACGGCCCCGTAAATCTTGGCGCCCATTTTTAAAATGGCTCCTTCGCAAAGCGCCAATCCTCCACGCACGGTACAGCCTTCCATCATCAAGGCATTCTTACCAATATAGATGGGCCCTGTGGAGGCATTCAAAATACAAAAATCCACCGTAGCGCCTTCCTCGATAAAAATATGTTCAGGACTCTTGACTTGGTTGGTATCGGGTATCGGCTGACTTGTCCTTCCTTGGGTCACCAAATCAAAATCCGCTTGAAGGGCTTCAGCGTTCTTGGAAAAGATATCCCAAGTGTTTTTGATGGTCAATACCTCGTCCTCAAAAAGAATAGCGGTATATCCCGATTCCTCGAAGCCGGTTTCCAAGTTCTCGGTCACATAGGCGATATAGCCCTCATCCCCTATCAACGCTTCGCCCATATTGAGGTTACGAATGGCCTCCACCAACGCTTTGTTGGGCAGATAGCTGCCATTGATCACCGTATTTTCGGCTGCGGTTGTCAAAGGAAACTTTTGGGATAGATATTCCTCTGTTTGGAAGCTCACGGATGCATCCAGCCATTTTTCCCACTTCTCGCGAATGGTGAGAATCCCCACCCGAATGTCGGCTACGGGGCGGGTAAAGGTAAATGGATACAGGTCTTCGCGGTGGTAACCGTCGGATAGGATATAGTTCATAGCGTAGCTTTGAATACCAAAAATAAAAAACGCCCCCGAATAGTATCGAGGGCGTTGCTATATTTCGTTGAAAAGTGTGACCTATTCGGTCTCTTCCTCTTCTTTCTTGAATTTCTTGTACTTGTTTTTGAACTTATCGATCCTACCAGCGGTATCCACCAATTTGGTCTTACCAGTGTAGTAAGGATGCGAAGTTCTTGAAATTTCCAATTTTACCAAAGGGTATTCAACACCATCCACAGTGATGGTCTCTTTCGCTTCAGCAGTGGACTTTGTAATGAACACGTCGTCGTTGGACATGTCTTTAAAAGCAACCAATCTATAGTTTTCTGGGTGTATACCTTTTCTCATCGTCTTAAATGCTTAATCTCAGAATTTTCAGGGTGCAAATTTAATGATTTCTTTGAGACCTCCAACTTAAAATCACTAAAAAAATAAAAGTAAATTTATCTGTAACAAATGTAAGCATTCGATAACTAACCTCTGTAAGCAACACTAATTTTTAAACAATGGAAGAACAACAAGCTAAAACTGGAAAATTTGCGCTCAACTACGGACTATTGTCTGGGTTGGTCGCTGTGGTATTCGGCGTAATGCTGTACACCCAAAAAATGCATTATGAAACGAGCACGCCGATTATCATCATCTCCATCGTCATTCTGGCGGCGATCGTTTTCTTTGCGATCAATGCCTATAAAAAGGCCAATGGCGGCTATTTGACCATTACCGAGGCCTTAAAGGTAGGCGTAGGCGTAGCCTTGGTGAGCGCTATCATTTCTTTGATCTATCAATTTGTTTTGACCAACGTTATTGAACCCGATTTTATGGACAAGGTCATGGAAATAGCCAAACCCAAAGCGATGGCGCAAAACCCGAATATGACGGAAGAGCAATGGGAACAAGGGGTGGAAATGCAAAAAAGCTTTGCTTGGATCCAATATCCCGTGCTTTTGATTATGAACGCCGTATTGGGATTGATCTTGGGTCTGATCAGTGGACTCATCTTGAAAAAGTCCCAACCCGAATATTAATCCAAAAAAATGCTACTTTTGAAGGGAATTCCAGAATCGAACAATGCAGATTTCCATTGTAATTCCCTTACTTAACGAGCAAGAATCGCTAAAAGAACTACATGATTGGATTGTACAAGTGATGCAATCCAATCATTTTTCTTACGAAATCATTTTTATTGATGACGGCAGTAGCGACGGGTCATGGGAGACCATTTCCGAACTTTCCCAAAGCAATGAAAATGTCAAGGGCATCCAATTTTTAAAGAATTACGGCAAATCGCAAGCCCTTCATGCCGGTTTTAAGGCAGCCGAAGGCGAAGTCGTAATCACCATGGATGCTGATTTGCAGGATAATCCCGAAGAAATCCCCGGACTGTATGCCATGATCACCCAAGATGGGCATCATGTGGTCTCGGGCTGGAAAAAGAAACGGTACGATTCCGTCATTACCAAAAACATACCCTCCAAACTCTTCAACTGGGCCGCCCGGAAAACATCGGGCGTAAAGCTCCACGATTTTAACTGCGGTCTCAAAGCCTTCAACCACAAAGTGGTCAAAACCATTGAAGTTTCTGGGGAAATGCACCGCTACATTCCAGTTTTGGCCAAAAACGCAGGGTTTTCCGATATCGCGGAAAAAGTAGTGCAGCACCAGGCCAGAAAATATGGTTCCACCAAGTTTGGTGCGGAACGCTTCATCAACGGTTTTTTGGATTTGATCACCATTTGGTTTGTATCCAAGTTTGGCCGTAGGCCTATGCACCTCTTCGGGGCTTGGGGCGTATTGATGTTTTTTGTAGGTTTTGGATTTGCACTCTATCTGGGGGTTGACAAGCTCTTTTTGAACCCCATGGGGCGACTGATTACGCAACGCCCCCAATTTTATATCGCTTTGACCGCCATGATCATTGGTACGCAACTGTTTCTGGCTGGGTTTTTGGGCGAGATTATGGTTCGTTCCCGAAAAAACGATACGCGATACAATATCTCGGATAAAATTAACCTTTAAGGTGTTTCCAAACCCTCTAAACTTTGTATTTTAGAAATCTAAACAACGATAAACAACTATGGATTCCATTACAGCAACAGCGCAATCTTGGTTAACCGATTTTTTTGACGAAGACACGAAGAAGGAAATCAAACACCTTATGGACAACGACCCCGAAGAACTGAAGGAACGTTTTTATAAGGATCTAGAGTTTGGTACCGGTGGAATGCGCGGCGTAATGGGTGTGGGAACCAACAGGATCAATAAATATACCTTGGGGAAAAACACCCAAGGACTTAGCAACTACCTTAAAAAATCCTATACCGACGATGATTTAAAAGTGGTGATTGCCTACGACTGCCGACATAATTCCAAATCCTTGGCCAAAACCGTGGCCGATGTGTTTTCAGCCAACGGGATTCGAGTGCATTTGTTTTCTGATTTACGGACCACGCCCGAACTGTCTTTTGCCGTAAAGTATTTGGGTTGTCATGCCGGAATTGTGCTTACGGCCTCCCACAACCCACCAGAATACAACGGATACAAAGTATATTGGGCAGACGGTGGCCAGATTGTACCGCCTCAGGACGGGGAAATTATTGCGGAAATCAATGCACTTTCCTTTGAGGACATCAAATTTGACAAAAACGAAAAACTAATTCACCACATCGATGAAGATGTGGACGAGGCCTTTTTTGAAGCATCTGTAAAGAGCGGAAGCTTCGGCGCCAAAGGAAAAGACGATTTTAAAATCGTGTTTACCTCGCTACATGGCACCTCTATCACCGCCATTCCAGAAGTATTAAAACGTGCCGGATATACCAACGTTACCATTATTGAAGAACAGGCAAAGCCTGATGGCGACTTTCCAACTGTGGAATCACCCAACCCAGAAGAGCCGGAGGCACTTTCCATGGCCATTGCCAAAGCCGAAGAAATCGGAGCTGACATGGTGGTGGGTACCGACCCGGACAGCGACCGTTTGGGCATCGCCGTACGCAACCTCGAAGGGAAAATAGAACTGCTGAATGGGAACCAGACCATGGTACTCATGACCAAGTTCCTTTTGGACCAATACAAGGCCAAAGGATTCAAGGGCAATGAGTTCATCGCTACGACCATTGTGTCCACCCCCATGATGCAGCAAATGGCAAAAGCCTATGGCGTTGAGTTCAAAACAGCGCTGACCGGATTTAAATGGATCGGTAAAATGATCAAGGACTTCCCCAATTCCCAATTTATTGGCGGGGGCGAAGAAAGCTTTGGTTATATGGTGGGCGACTTTGTCCGCGATAAGGATGCCGTAACCTCTACCCTATTGGCCTGTGAGATTGCTGCCAACGCCAAAGCCAACGGTAGCTCCTTTTATCAAGATTTGATAGATGCCTACGTGGAATTTGGGTTCTACAAGGAAAAACTGATTTCCCTCACCAAAAAAGGAATGAGCGGTGCGGAAGAAATCAAACAAATGTTGAAGGATTTCAAGGAAAATCCTGTGGACAGCGTTCAAGGTTCCAAATTGCTCTATATTGAAGATTACAACACTTCCATCGTGAAAAATGTTCAGACGGGAGAAGAGTACACCCTTCACTTGCCCAAATCCAATGTACTCATTTACGAAACGGAGGATGGTACCCGGATTGCGGCGCGACCCAGTGGAACCGAGCCCAAAGTGAAGTTTTACATCAGTACAAATGCAAAATTGGACAAGGCAGCAGATTATAAATCCGTAAATTCGCAGCTGGAAACCAAAATAGAAGGTATCCTCTCTGAGCTGAATTTATAAGTGAATGAACTACTTTAAAAAGATTCTTCGGTTTGCGGAACCTTACCGCAGATACGGAGCCTTGAATATTTTTTTCAATATTCTGTACGCGCTGTTTAGTGCCCTGTCCTTTGCGGCCCTGATTCCCATGTTGGATGTCCTTTTCAAACCAGAACAGAAAGTATATACCGAACCCGTTTATCAAGGTTTTTCTTCCCTGAAGGATTATTTGCAGGACTATATCAACTATCGCGTTACCGCCTATTCTGGTGACGATGAAATGAAAGGACTAGTCTTAGTGATTGGATTGGTCCTTGTACTTTTCCTTTTAAAAAATGCCTTCAACTATTTGGCGATGTACTTCATCACCTTTCTTCGGAATGGGGTGCTCAAGGATATCCGAAACAAGATGTACCAAAAAATCGTGGACCTGCCCATATCTTACTTTTCCGAAAAGCGAAAGGGAGATGTAATCGCCAGGATCACTTCGGATGTTTTGGAGATACAACATTCCTTTCTGTCCATTTTGGAATTGATCGTGCGTGAACCGCTTACCATTTTCTTTACGATTTTGGTAATGTTCGGTATCAGTACAAAACTGACCATTTTTGTTTTTGTTTTTATCCCCGTAGCGGGAATGATCATATCCCGAATCGGTAAATCCTTGAAGAAAAAATCCGATCGCGTACAGAAAGAACAAGGCGAATTCCTTTCCATTGTGGAGGAAACCTTGGGGGGACTTCGGGTAATCAAGGCCTTCAATTCAGAGAACCGATTTTATCAAACCTTTAAAAAATCGACCACCCGCTTTTTTCATTTTTCCAATTCACTGCTCAATCGGCAGAACCTTGCCTCCCCCACTGGAGAATTTCTAGGTATTTTGGTTATTGGCGTGTTGTTGTGGTTTGGCGGTAAAATGGTTTTGGTGGACAAAACCTTGGATGCCTCCTCGTTTATCGCCTACATGGGGCTGGCCTATAATATTTTAACCCCGGCCAAGGCCATTAGTAAAGCTTCCTACGGGGTCAAAAAAGGAAATGCTGCGGCAGAGCGTGTCCTGGAAATCCTCGAGTCCGACAATCCCATCAAGGATTTGGAAGGAGCCGAAGAAAAATCATCCTTCACTTCTGGAATTGAATTGAAAGGCGTGAAGTTCAAATACGAGGATGATTACGTCCTCAAAAACTTCAACCTAAAGGTCGATAAAGGAAAAACCGTAGCCTTGGTAGGGCAATCCGGAAGCGGAAAAAGCACCGTGGCCAATTTGGTGACACGCTTTTACGACGTGAACCAAGGTGACATATTGATTGATGGAACCAACATCAAAAACATCACTAAAAAATCGCTACGCGGCTTAATGGGGTTGGTAACGCAGGATTCCATCCTTTTTAACGATTCGGTAAAGAACAATATCGCCTTGGGCAAGGAAAATGCCACCATGGACGAAATTATGGAAGCCGCAAAAGTGGCCAATGCACATGATTTTATCATGGACCTGCCCAATGGATACGATACCAATATTGGCGATAGCGGGAACAAATTGAGCGGTGGTCAAAAGCAACGCTTGTCCATTGCACGTGCGGTACTCAAAAATCCGCCTATTATGATTTTGGACGAAGCTACATCGGCCTTGGATACCGAAAGTGAGCGATTGGTGCAGGATGCTCTGGAAAAAATGATGAAAAATCGAACCTCTATCGTTATTGCGCATCGACTCTCCACCATACAAAATGCGGATACCATTGTGGTGATGAGCAAAGGCGAAATTGTGGAACAAGGCACCCACGAAGAGCTGATGAAATCGGCGAAAAGCTATAAAAAGTTGGTAGAGATGCAATCATTTGCTTCCTAGATAGTTGGATGATTGAATTTTTAGATTTCTGACTCTTAACGTCCTTTCGGTCAGAATGACTCCTGTTAGATCTAATACCGAGAGGTGTTTATTCGTAATAATTCATGAAATTAAGGTCAAAAAGGGAGTTCCTGTATTCCTAAATACCCGGAACCTTTTATCCTGTCTCCCAAACAAAAAATTTCTCGACTGCGCCTGTCTGCCGACAAAGGCAGGCTCGAAATGACAATTGCCCCACCTTTGAACCCTTTACCCCTTAACCATTGCAGATTGATTATTGAAAATTGTTCATTGAAGAATTAAACCTTTTCCTTGTACCTTAGTCTAAGCATCAAACGAAAAGAATATTGATTGCCGAGGAAACTTTGGTTCAAGAGCTCCAACAGGAAGCCAGCCGTGCAAAAGCCTTTGAGGTGTTGGTAAACACTTACAAAGAACGTTTGTATTGGCATATCCGAAGGATTGTCCTCAATCATGATGATACGGACGATGTGCTCCAGAACACTTTTATCAAGGTCTACCGGAACATTGACCAGTTCAAGGGAGACAGCAAGCTATATTCGTGGATGTATCGTATCGCGACCAATGAATCCTTGACCTTTTTAAAGCAACGGTCGAAGAAAATGGGAATCAGCGACCAAGAATTGAAGAACAGAATGGTGGAAAACCTTCAGGCGGATGTGTATTTTGAGGGAGATGAGATACAGTTGAAACTGCAAAAAGCACTTTCTACTTTGCCCGATAAGCAAAAATTGGTGTTCACCATGAAGTATTTTCAGGAAATGAAGTACACCGATATTTCGGAAGCCTTGGAAACCTCGGTGGGCGCATTGAAGACCTCCTACCATTTGGCGGTTAAAAAAATAGAAACGTATCTTAAGGAAAATTAAACCTTTGGCACATTCAGCAGTCAAAACAATACTATGAAAAAGGACAAAAAAAATAGTTTCCATACCCCTGAGGGTTACTTCGAAAGCTTCAACGACCGTTTGATGGATAGAATCCACGACGAAGAATTGAAAGAAGCGGAAAGCCGTATTCCCAAAACCGATGGTTTTGTGGTTCCCGATGGCTATTTGGATGGGCTTACCCCAACTATTTTGTCCAAGTCCGAGGAGAAGGAGCCAAAAGTGATTTCGTTCAAGCCTAACCGTAATTTTTATTACGGAGCCGCAGCCGTTGCTGCCTTATTAGTACTTTTCTTTGGCATCAACTGGAATCCGAATACAGAGCCCATCAGTTTTGATAATTTGGCCAATGCAGAAATAGAGGCCTATTTTGAACAGACCGACCTCGACATGAGTTCCTATGAAATAGCCGAAGTGGTTTCCGTAACGGATATTCAACTCAACGATGTGTTGACCGATGATTTGGAAGATGACATCCTCATGGATTATTTGGATGAAAATGTGGACGATATTGAAGAATTAAATTTAGAAGCGACCCCATGATGACAAAACGAACACTCATAAGCTGTACCCTATTGCTTGTCTCTTTTTTGATGCATGCCCAAGGACCTGTGCGAGATCGCATTAAGACCCTAAAAGTGGCATTTATTACAGAGCGCGTTGGGTTGACCAGCGAAGAAGCGCAGCAATTTTGGCCCATTTACAATGAGCACGAGGATACCTTGGAAGAAATCCGACGTAAAGAACGTGCTGAATTAGAGGGCAATATGGCCCGTGCACAAGACCTTTCCAACAATGAATCTGAACGATTATTGGATAGATTGCTCGAACTACAATTTGAAAAACAAAAGGTAGACCAAGAGTTTTTATCCAAACTAAGAACCGTGATTCCCGCCAAAAAGGTTCTCCTATTGGTCAAGGCCGAAGAAGACTTTAAGCGGCAAATGATCCAAGAATTCCGAAAGCGGCGTGGCGGTGGATAAAATGCTTTTTACGGCTATTTAAAATCCAATCGGGCAATTCTTTTACTTCCTGCAGCGTAAGCTGTGGAATCGTTTAAAAAGCGTATCGTAAAAAAAGGTTCCTCGCTCAATGCCATCCATGTCTCACCTCCATTGGAGGAATATGAAATTCCAGTAAACCCAATGGCCACAAGGCCCTGATCTTCGGAATTGGGTACAAACTGCACACAACTCTTGTAGCCTGGCTCTTGACCGTCAGCTATCAACTGCCATGTTTGCCCACCATCCGTGGTCTTTATCTTATTGGCAATGTTAGATTCAGGTTGGGTGTAATCCCCGCCAATAGCAAATCCAACTTGTTCGTCAAAAAAGTCCATGGAATAGATACCTTGGGTTGATTCATCTGAAATGATAGGGGTTTGCTGTATCTCCCAGGTCATACCCTTATCTCCGGAGAAATACACTCTTCCCGCTGTGGTTCCTATCCAAACCTTGTCGCCTTTCGTCACAATGTTACTGTTGCTGGCAGCGAAGGCACCTTCGCCATCAACACCTTCTGGCAAATCAGAACAGTTTAATTTGGTCCAAGTTTTACCACCGTCCCTGGTGATAATGATGGAAAGGCATCCACCTACACTATCGCCCACGGCAATGCCTTCCACATCGTTCCAAAAAGCCATGCTGTCATAAAATACACCATCGCCCTCTTCGGTGTACACCAATTCCATTTTGCCCTGTTCCCCGGTTTTGTACAGCAATGCCGGGCTTTCTACCGATAGCATAAAAAAATCTTCCGACGTACCGCCAACCGCTCTAAAATTTGGGGTAATGGAATCATAATATTGCGTACTTGTCCGCACCTTATTGGAATTCACGTCCACCGTGCCATACACCCCATTGCTACCAGCAAAGGCCAAGGTTCTACCATCCAGAAAGGTGATGGCCCTAATACTCATGGAGTCCTCGAAAACTGGAGTTACCGTTACCGATTGAAAGGGTTGTTTTTTAGGTTCTTCGGTGCAGGAAACAAAAATTAGGGCTACTAAAAGGGAAAGAAGGGCTCTCATGGTATTTATTTTCTTCAAAAGTAAGCAGAAATCATACCTTTGCAACCTTATTTAAGATGATGCGTTTACACAGAAACTTGGTATTTGCCGTAATTGATGCCCTTCACATGATTTTTAATGAAGGGGAATATGCCGATAAGGTGATCGAAAAAGTATTGCGCTACGATAAACGCTGGGGCTCTCGAGACCGTGGCTTTATCGCAGAGACCACCTATGAGATTGTTCGATGGAAACGCCTGTATTCTGAAATCGCCGAAGTGCACGAACCGTATAGCAGGGAGCATCTGTTCCGTTTGTTCGGGGTCTGGTGTGTGCTTCGCGGCATCCGCCTCCCCGATTGGAAACAATTGGAAGGCACGCCTGAGCGTCGCATAAAAGGCCGGTTTGATGAATTGTCCAAAATCCGAAAATTTAGGGAATCCGTCCCGGATTGGATGGATGAATTGGGAGAGAAATCTTTGGGCAGCGAGCTATGGACCAAAGAAATCGCCGCACAAAATCAGCAAGCCGATGTCATTCTCCGCACCAATACCCTGAAAGTTCCAAAGCCTCAATTAAAATCTTTTTTGGCCAAGGAGGATATTTCCACTGAATTTATTGAAGGTTATCCCGATGCTTTAAAACTCGTTGAGCGCCAAAATGTGTTCGTGACCCAAGCCTTCAAGGATGGATTGTTTGAGGTCCAAGACGCTTCTTCCCAGTTGGTTGCCCCTTTTCTGGAGGTAGAACCGGGCCAGCGAGTTGTGGATGCCTGCGCCGGAGCAGGCGGAAAAACCCTTCACCTCGCCGCCCAAATGCAGAACAAAGGGCAATTGATCGCTTTGGACATTTATGAAAGTAAATTGAAAAAGCTGAAGAAAAGAGCACGTCGCAATGGGGTGCACAATATGGAAACCCGGGTCATCGATTCCAATAAAGTTATCAAAAAATTACACAATAGCGCGGACCGATTGCTACTGGATGCGCCCTGTTCAGGATTGGGAGTCATCAAGAGAAACCCAGACTCCAAATGGAAATTGGAACCGGAATTTGTGGAACGTATTATGGGTGTTCAACAAGACATCCTCCAGAATTACAGCAAAATGGTCAAAAAAGGCGGACAAATGGTCTATGCCACCTGCTCCATTCTTCCCCAAGAAAATTCCGAACAAGTCAAAACCTTTTTAGAATCCGAAAATGGAAAGGATTTCGAGTTTGTGAAAGAGCAAAACATCTATTCTTCGGAAACCGGGTTTGATGGGTTTTACATGGCTTTGTTGAAGAAAAAGGCATGATGTAAGGCTGAAAAGGATGGGATGCTGAAACCAGTTCAGCATTACGCTAAACATTTAATTTGTCACATCGAGCGGCCGCCCGCCGGACTGGCAAGTAGTAGAAATGTTTATTTTTCATTCGTTAAAATTCTTGCCGTTCGTATCTACCAAAAGATGGATTCCTGCTTCCGCAGGAATGACATTAGCCCATACCACCAAGCTGTCTTTCCGCACCTGATGCGGAATCCAAACCAGTTGGGAAGAATACTTAATTTGGATGAGATGCTGAAACCAGTTCAGCATAACACTTTACACCAAGTTTGTCAGTTCGAGCGCAGTCGAGAACGCTTTTGAACATCTCGACTACGTTCGGTGTGACAGATGATTCTATTATTGTTTCACCGTAGGGTATTCCACGCCCAACTGCTCCAAATATGTATCGTATTTGGTTTCATCATAGTAGAATTCCTCCAAAGCGGGCCTAAACATGTCCTGCTTATCTTTGTTCAGATAGGTAGGCGGCATATCATCCACAGCGATCATGGGCTCGTATTTGGTTTCCTTGGTCTGTTCATTATTGAAATAGTCCCAAGCTTGGGTAAGCAATTCCGGTTTCAACAGAAAATCCATCACGGTCATGGCCTCAGCTTTGGCGCCAGCAGTTACCCCCTTGTGCGCAATGGGGGTTGCCATGGCAATGGCATTGGCCCAATGGTGACCTGGCAGTCCAGGAATATTGGAAGGAAAACGCATGGTAACCGTGGGGACTTTCCAAGAAATGTCACCAATATCGTCGGAACCTCCACTCACGGGCTCTAAGACTGGTAGCCCAATTTCAGATAATTCGGTGGGCAAGCCCTCGATCTTTTTGGACTTCATTTCGGTTTGAACGGCTTTGGCCAGTTTTTGATCGGCTTCAGACCATTTAGGGAGCCCTACTTGTTTAATATTCTCATACATGGTCTCTGCGATAACCTTATTAAAGTGTCTTGGCCAAGCGGTTCCCAAAACGCGGGAGGTCATGGTTGTACCTGTCATCAGGGCTGCGCCTTTGGCGATATCGTTGGCCTCGGCATACATTTCCATAATGCCCTCGTAGGTAACGTCCCTAAAATAGAACCAAATTGCCGCTTTTGAGGGTACCACATTGGGTTGGTCGCCTGCATCGGTAAAAATGGAATGGGAACGCTTCAATGGGTGCAAATGTTCCCTTTTGTAGTTCCATCCAATATTCATCAACTCCGCCGCATCCAGAGCACTACGACCTCGCCATGGAGCTCCTGCGGAATGTGCTGCTTCGCCTTCAAACAAATATTCCACTGAGATTAGGCCCGTACCACGGGTAGGTCCCCATGAAACGGACAAATTGCTGCTCACGTGGGTAAAAATGCACATATCGATATCATCAAAAAGACCATCGCGAACGTACCAAGCCTTGGCAGCGACCAATTCCTCGGCGATACCGGGCCAAACCACCAAGGTTCCACCTATACCTTCCCGCTCCATCACTTCCTTAACGGCCAAGGCGGAGGTAATATTCAACGGTATACCGGCATTGTGGCCCTCTCCATGTCCGGGAGCTCCCTCCACAATGGGTTTATGATAGGCCACCCCAGGGTATTGTGAGGCTTTTGGGATACAGTCTACGTCACTTCCCAAAGCAATCACAGGGCCTTCGCCATTACTCCATGTAGCAAACCATGCCGTGGGAATATTGGAAATGGAACGTTCAATGACAAAGCCATTTTCTTCCAAGATACCTGTGAGATATTTGGAGCTTTCCTCTTCTTGGAAACCGAGCTCCGCAAAACTGAAGATTTTGTCCACCATGACCTGTGTTTGCTTGTGGTTGGCTTCCACAAGGGCTTCCACTTCGGCCTTCAATTTTTTAATTTGACTTTTTGAGTATTTTTTTTGTGCACTTGCAGACATTGTGCCTGCGAAAAGAAGTATCCCGCACAATAGGATGTTGGTCGTTTTCATAAGGTTGGTTTTGAGTTAGCTGTAATGCCTCTAAGATAGTGAAACAACTTTAATCTTTACCTTCTTACGGCATATCAGAATACACTCCGAAGGATATTTTTGATCAAGTGCCTGAAAAAATTAACCCAATTGGGGTCGTCATCCAAAAGTATCAAAAGAATACCTCCTACTACCAATACAATGATGCCCGCAATGAGCCTGTCCGAAAACTTTGTTTTTTTGATAGGTTCCATGTCGATTTCGTTTAACCAAAACCAAACGTAGGAAAATGAATGGTTTTATGGGTAGATGAATTGACGGATACCCCTTTTGATCTGACGGATGCGCTATCAACAGTGGTTCGTTAACAAAACCCGCCTTCGGTATCACGAATTACGTCGTAAAATCGTATTTTTGCACTTTCTTAAACCGTTCAACGCAAAGATTGTATGATCCATTTTTTTGGGGACAAGGCGACCAAGGTTTTTGCCGTCCAAACCGCTCAGGAAATCACTCAGGAAGACACTAACAAACTGACATGGTTGTTTGGCAACCAGCCTAAGATTGAAGCGGCGTCACTCGACGCCTTTTTTGTTGGTCCACGTGCCGCCATGGTAACGCCATGGAGTACCAACGCCACCGAAATCACTCAAAACATGGGTATTTCAGGTATTATCCGTATCGAGGAGTTCCATGCTGTTGCGTCAGATTACACCGATTTTGACCCGATGCTCTCCCAAAAGTACACCAGTTTGGGCCAGGATATTTTTACCATTAACATCGTTCCTGAGCCGATTATGGAAATTGATGATATTGCGGCTTATAACGAGAAAGAAGGATTGGCGCTCAGCGAGGAAGAGGTGGCCTATCTGGAAGGACTAGCGAAGAAATTAGGACGCAAGTTGACGGATTCAGAGGTCTTTGGCTTCAGTCAGGTGAATTCCGAGCACTGCCGCCACAAGATTTTCAATGGCACTTTTGTGATCGATGGTGTTGAAAAGCCTTCCTCACTATTCAAATTGATCAAAAAAACATCCGAAGCCAACCCCAACGATATTGTTTCGGCCTACAAAGACAACGTGGCCTTTATCAAAGGACCCAAAGCTATTCAGTTTGCACCAAAAAGTGCGGACAAACCTGACTTTTACGAAGAAAAAGAATTTGATTCCGTTTTATCCCTAAAAGCCGAAACCCACAACTTCCCGACCACTGTAGAGCCATTCAATGGTGCTGCGACAGGTTCAGGAGGGGAAATCAGGGACCGTTTGGCAGGCGGAAAAGGGTCATTGCCATTGGCAGGAACTGCGGTTTATATGACCTCCTATTCCAGATTGGAAGACCCGTTCGACTCCGCTCAGGGCAGGCCGTGGGAAAAGGGAATGAAAGAGCGGGATTGGCTATATCAAACTCCGATGGATATTTTGATCAAAGCCTCCAACGGTGCATCCGATTTTGGTAACAAGTTCGGTCAACCATTGATTGCAGGTTCAGTTTTGACATTTGAGCATGATGAGTCGAAAGATATCTCGCCTGCGCTCGATATGACACCCCGAAAGCTGGGATTTGACAAAGTAATTATGATGGCGGGGGGTATCGGTTATGGAAAAACGGACCAAGCCTTGAAAGACACCCCAAGCAAAGGAGACAGAATAGTCGTTCTAGGTGGGGACAACTACCGAATCGGGATGGGTGGCGCCGCCGTATCCAGCGCAGATACAGGGGAATTCAGCTCCGCCATTGAATTGAACGCGGTGCAACGTTCCAACCCTGAAATGCAAAAAAGAGCCTCAAACGCTGTCCGTGGATTGTTTGAAAGTCACGATAATCCCATTGTTTCCATTCACGATCATGGTGCAGGCGGACATTTGAACTGTCTCTCCGAATTGGTAGAGGAAACTGGAGGTACCATCGATACCGACAAACTGCCTGTCGGCGACCCTACCCTTTCCAAAAAGGAACTCATCGGCAATGAATCCCAAGAGCGTATGGGCTTGGTCATCGGCGAAAAGGACTTGGACCTTTTGCACCGAATTTCGGCTCGGGAACGCTCCCCAATGTACAATGTCGGTGAGGTCACGGGCGACCATACCTTTAAATTCACCTCGGGGACCACAGGTGAAACGCCTATGAATTTGGAACTTTCCGATATGTTCGGAAGCTCTCCCAAAACCATTATGGCGGACAAGACGTCCCAACAGAAATATCCGGCTCTTGCCTACTCCTTGGAGCACTTCCACGAGTATTTGGAGCAGGTGTTGCAACTGGAGGCTGTGGCCAGTAAGGATTGGTTGACCAACAAGGTTGACCGCTGTGTAGGAGGGCGTGTTGCAAAGCAACAGTGTGCGGGACCATTGCAGTTGCCATTGAACAACTGCGGCGTAATGGCACTCGATTTTAAAGGAAAGGAAGGTATTGCCACCAGTATTGGTCACTCCCCTATTTCTGCATTGATCGACCCGGTGGCTGGAAGTAGAAACAGCGTAGCGGAATCATTGACCAATATTGTTTGGGCACCCTTAAAGGATGGGCTTAAATCCGTATCGTTATCCGCAAACTGGATGTGGCCCTGTAGAAACGAAGGCGAAGATGCCCGTTTGTATGCTGCGGTGGAATCCTTGTCGCAATTTGCCATCGATTTGGGCATCAATGTGCCCACAGGAAAGGATTCACTTTCCATGAAACAAAAATATAAGGATGGGGAAGTATTGTCCCCAGGCACCGTTATTATCTCAGCTGCGGCCCATTGCAACAATATCAACCAAGTGGTGGAGCCTGTGTTGCAAAAGAATGGCGGTGACATTTATTACATTAACCTATCCAAGGATGGTCATAAATTAGGCGGTTCTTCGTTTGCGCAAATTTTGAACGCTATTGGTGATGAAGCACCTTCTGTTTTGGATGCCGACTATTTTAAAAGTGCATTCAACACCTTGCAGAAGCTCATCAAAAACAATCAGATTTTGGCTGGTCACGATGTGGCCTCAGGTGGTTTGATTACAACCCTATTGGAACTCTGCTTTGCAGATAATGACTTGGGTGCTGATTTGGATTTGTCCAGCTTGGGCGAACCAGATAGCATCAAACTTCTGTTCTCAGAAAACAGTGGTGTGGTGTTCCAAGCCAAAGATGCTTCGGTGGAAAATGAATTGAAAGCTGCAGGGATTGCATTTGCCAAAATCGGTACACCAACATCACAAAACACCTTGAACATCAAAAATAATGGTGTTGAAATAGGACTGAACATTGCCTCTTTGCGGGATACCTGGTTCAAAACGTCCTATCTTCTGGATAATAAACAAACCGCCAATGGTTTGGCCAAAGAGCGCTACGACAATTATAAGGAACAGCCGCTCCAATATGTTTTTCCAAAAGATTTTGATGGTAAGCTGTCATCTCGAGCGCAGTCGAGAGGTGCCGACAAGCCCAAAGCGGCCATCCTTAGGGAAAAAGGAAGCAATTCCGAGCGCGAAATGGCCAACGCTATGTACTTGGCCGGCTTTGATGTGAAGGATGTGCACATGACCGACCTTATCACGGGGAGGGAAACTTTGGAGGATATCCAATTTATCGGTGCCGTGGGCGGTTTTTCCAACTCCGATGTATTGGGGAGCGCCAAAGGATGGGCAGGTGCCTTCAAATACAATGAAAAGGCCAACAAAGCCCTTAAAGATTTCTTTGCGAGACCTGATACGCTATCGGTAGGAATCTGCAATGGTTGCCAATTGTTCATGGAGCTGGACCTCATCAACCCGGAACACGGAACCCATGGTAGAATGACCTACAATGATTCGCATAAACACGAAAGCAACTTCACCTCTGTCAAAATCCAAGAAAACAATTCGGTGATGCTGTCCAATTTGGCGGGTACTACACTGGGTGTCTGGATAAGTCACGGTGAGGGCAAGTTTAGCTTACCACACACAGAGGATCAATATCATATTGTGGCCAAATATGGTTACGAGGGCTACCCGGCCAATCCAAACGGAAGTGATTACAACACGGCCATGCTTTGCGACAAATCAGGGAGGCACTTGGTGACCATGCCCCATATTGAAAGGTCTACCTTCCCTTGGAACTGGGCCCACTATCCAAAGGATAGAGCAGATGAGGTGTCGCCTTGGCTTCAAGCTTTTGTGAATGCGAGAGTTTGGTTGGAGAACTTGGAAGATTAGGAACCTACCGGGCTACTTTCGGCCGTAAATTGGGAAATTGGTAAAATTTACCTTAGGTAATTGTTAAATCTGTTTCATTCTTAAAGTCTGATTTGCTATTTTGCAAACACTTTACACAAACTTACTATGCAAACTGTTACCCGATTATTTGATTTCCCATACTATCAACTTGAGAAGTATCCCCTAGCAAAATCATTGGTCACCAAAAGTGACGGTAAATGGATAGCGACCTCCACCCAGGAATATGTGGACAAGGCCAACGCAATAAGTCGAGCTCTACTTCGCATGGGCATCAAGCCCAACGATAAGGTTGCGATAATCTCCATGACCAATCGAACAGAATGGAATATTGTTGATATTGGTGTTCTTCAAATCGGGGCCCAAAACGTACCAATTTATCCCACCATTTCTGAGGATGATTATGAATATATTTTGAATCATTCGGAGGCCAAGTTGTGTTTTGTTTCCTGCGAAGAGGTTTTTGAAAAGGTCAAGACTATTCAATCCAAGGTGAAGGGTTTAAAGGAGGTTTTTTCATTTGACGAACTCAACCATTGCAAAAATTGGAAGGAAGTCCTTGAATTAGGAAGCGATACCTCTAATCAGGATGAAGTAGAAACCTTAAAGGACGCTGTTAAGCCAGAAGATTTGGCCACCTTGATCTACACTTCGGGAACTACGGGAAGACCCAAGGGCGTAATGCTTTCCCATAACAATATTGTATCCAACGTTGTTTCCAGCGAAGTGAGGGTGCCTTTTGAGACTGGAGGTACTGCATTGAGCTTTTTGCCGGTTTGCCACATCTTTGAACGTATGATTCTTTACTTATACCAATATTGCGGTATTGAGATTCACTTTGCCGAGGGTCTGGATAAGATCAGTGACAACGTAAAAGAAGTAAAACCGGACGTAATGACGGTGGTACCCCGACTTTTGGAAAAGGTCTACGACGCCATTATTGCCAAGGGAGCCGCACTTACCGGAATCAAAAAGAAATTATTTTTCTGGGCTGTGGAGACAGGGCTCAAGTTTGAACCTTATGGAGCCAATGGTTGGTGGTACGAGAAGAAACTGGGACTCGCACGCAAACTTATTTTCAGCAAATGGAAAGAAGGATTGGGAGGCAACCTTTCCGTAATGGTATCGGGCAGTGCTGCCCTACAAGCACGTCTAGCGAGGGTTTTTGCCGCTGCGGACATGCCCGTCATGGAAGGATACGGTCTCACGGAGACATCGCCCGTAATTACAGTGAATGATCAGCGAAACAAAGGGTGGAAAATAGGTTCCGTAGGTAAAGTTATAGATGGCGTAGAAGTGAAAATCGCCGAAGATGGTGAAATACTATGCAAAGGCCCCAATGTGATGATGGGCTACTACAAAGATCCTGAAAAAACAGCCGAGGTAATGACCGGAGAATACTTCCATACCGGTGATATCGGTGAGATTGACACCGAGGGCTTCTTGCGCATCACGGACCGTAAAAAAGAGATGTTTAAAACCTCTGGCGGTAAATATGTAGCTCCGCAGTTGTTAGAGAATCGATTTAAGCAATCCCGTTTTATAGAGCAAATTATGGTGGTAGGGGAAGGTGAAAAAATGCCTGCTGCCCTCATCCAACCCAATTTTGACTTTGTCAGGGAATGGGCCAAGCGCCATAATTTGGAACTGGGTTCCAATGCCGATATTGTGAAAAATGAAAAGGTGATCGCTCGTTTCCAAGAAGAAGTGGATTGGGCCAACCAAGAGTTTGCCAAATGGGAAAAAGTGAAGCAGTTTAGGCTCACCCCCGATGTTTGGACCGTGGAAGACGGACAGTTGACCCCTACCATGAAACTCAAGCGTAAACCGGTTAAGGAAATGTATCTAGAACTTTACAACGATATCTACGGACACTAAAATAAGGATCTTTAAAAATTAGAAATAAAAAAACCAACGGAAATCCGTTGGTTTTTTAGTTTGAATGAAATGCTTCGGACGACACAACTGACCAACTTAGGTTGGGATGTTGAACAAAATTGAACGAGTGATGAAGCATCGATTCGTTTACCATTTCCAGAACGATTACACCAATCAGAGAATTACGAAATTTTTATCTGACTGACAATCCATCTATTCAGAGAAAAAATCATTTATACTTAACCTAAATTTATTATGCATGCATAATAAATTTTTATATATTTGAGAACACCAAACTAGTTCCATGAAAGATTTGACCATTGATTACGCGCTTAGGGCTACTTGGCAAGCCGTCAGTAAAATGTACAATGAAGAGGCCAAAAACTACGAACTTACCATGGCCATAGGCTTTACACTGTTGAGCATTGACCCCAAAGGGGGCACACCAAGTACCACTTTAGGCCCAAAAATGGGGATGGAAGCTACTAGTTTGTCCAGGATCTTAAAAAATATTGAAGAGAAAGGATACATACTGCGAAAACGTAACCCCAATGATGGACGTGGGGTCCTTATTTTTCTAACCCCATTGGGACTGGAAAAGCGGGAGGAATCCAAAGAAGTGGTGTTACGTTTCAACAAGGTTGTGAAAGAACATACCTCGCAAGAGGATCTATCGGGTTTCTTTAAAGTCATCGAAACCATCAATAAACTTATTTCAGACAAGAAAATCTATCTAAAAACAACTACTAATTAAATTTCAAACGCGCACATGAAAAGGCATATAAACAAAGTTGCCGTAATCGGTTCCGGAATTATGGGAAGTGGCATTGCCTGCCATTTTGCGAACATCGGGGTCGAGGTATTGCTCTTGGACATTGTTCCCCGTGAACTCAACGGCCAAGAAAAGGCCAAAGGACTTACCTTGGAAGACAAGGTGGTTCGAAATCGATTGGTAAACGACTCATTGGCTTCTGCACTCAAATCCAAACCCTCCCCTATTTACCATAAAAAATTTGCAGACCGCATCAGCACTGGAAATTTGGAAGACGATATTTCCAAAGTTGCCGATGTGGATTGGATCATTGAAGTGGTCGTGGAGCGGTTGGATATTAAAAAACAAGTATTCGAAACCTTAGATAAGCACCGTACCCTAGGTACCTTGATCACTTCGAACACTTCGGGAATCCCAATCCGATTCATGAGCGAAGGAAGAAGCGAGGATTTCCAGAAGCACTTCTGCGGCACCCACTTTTTCAATCCCGCACGTTATCTAAAACTTTTTGAAATCATCCCAGGACCAAAGACATCCGAAGATGTATTGGAGTTCTTAAATGGGTATGGGGAACAATTCTTGGGCAAAACCTCAGTGGTCGCCAAAGACACCCCAGCATTTATCGGTAACAGAATCGGAATATTTAGTATCCAAAGTCTGTTCCATGCCGTTAAGGAAATGGGCATGACGGTGGAGGAAGTTGATAAATTGACAGGTCCTGTCATCGGAAGACCCAAATCCGCAACCTTCCGTACGGTGGATGTGGTTGGGCTCGACACTCTTGTGCACGTGGCAAATGGTATCAGTGAAAACTGCAAGGACGATGAACGTCACGAACTGTTCCAGCTTCCAGATTTTATCCAAACCATGATGGACAACAAATGGTTGGGCAGCAAATCTGGACAAGGGTTCTATAAAAAGGTAAAAGGAGATGATGGCAAGAGTGAAATTCTGACGCTGGATTTGGATACCATGGACTACCGTTCCAAAAAGAGTGCGAAATTTGCCACTTTGGAGCTCACCAAGACCATTGATAAAGTCATTGACCGCTTTCCTGTACTGGTGGATGGTAAGGACAAGGCCGGAGAATTCTATCGCAAGAGCTTTGGAGCCCTATTCGCCTACGTTACCCACCGTATTCCAGAAATTACAGATGAATTATACAAAATAGACGACGCCATGAAAGCCGGCTTTGGTTGGGAACACGGGCCATTCCAAATTTGGGATGCCGTAGGACTCGACAAAGGTTTGGAACTCATTAAGGCAGAAGGTTTGGAAGCTGCCCCTTGGGTAGCGGAGATGAAAGCAGCGGGAATGGATTCCTTCTACACCGTAAAAGAAGGCAACACCTACTTCTACGACATTCCTAAAAAAACCATGGAGAAAGTTCCAGGGCAGGATGCCTTCATTATTTTGGATAATATCCGAAAAACCAAGGAGGTCTTTAAAAACAGTGGTGTGGTTATCGAAGATTTGGGCGATGGTATCCTAAACTGTGAATTCCAGTCCAAAATGAACACCATCGGTGGCGACGTGCTCGCTGGTTTGAACAAGGCCGTAGACATTGCCGAAAAGGATTTTGAAGGATTGGTCATCGGGAACCAAGCAGCCAATTTCTCCGTAGGCGCCAATATCGGAATGATTTTCATGATGGCTGTGGAACAAGAATACGATGAGCTCAACATGGCCATCAAAATGTTCCAAGATACGATGATGCGCATGCGCTACAGTTCCATTCCTACGGTAGCTGCTCCCCACGGTATGTGCTTGGGAGGTGGTTGTGAACTTTCCCTGCATGCCGATAAGGTGGTGGCCGCGGCCGAAACCTATATTGGATTAGTGGAATTTGGCGTGGGAGTGATTCCAGGTGGTGGTGGTTCCAAAGAAATGGCCTTGCGTGCCTCGGATACCTTCCGAAAAAATGATGTAGAGCTCAATGTGCTTCAAGAGTATTTCTTGACCATTGGTATGGCCAAAGTATCCACCTCAGCCTACGAAGCCTTCGATTTGGGTATCCTTCAAAAAGGAAAAGACGTGGTTGTGGTCAATAAAGACCGTCAGATAGCAACAGCAAAAGCCTATGCGAAAATTATGGCTGATGCAGGCTACACCAAACCTGTGAAGCGCAAGGATGTCAAGGTCCTTGGAAAACAGGCCTTGGGCATGTTCTTGGTAGGAACTGACTCCATGGAAGCGGGACACTACATCTCGGAACACGACAAAAAGATTGCCGATAAATTGGCCTACGTAATGGCTGGCGGCGACCTTTCTGAAGCGACTATGGTAAGCGAACAGTATCTTTTGGATTTGGAACGGGAAGCCTTTTTATCCCTTTGCACCGAAAGAAAGACCTTGGAACGCATTCAGCACATGTTGAAAACGGGAAAACCGCTTCGCAACTAGTTGCAATTAGATATGAGATTTAAGATAAGAGACATTAGATATGCATAATTTTCAAGAATTACTTGTTTGGCAAAAAGCGATGGCAATAGCAGAAGAAGTTTATTTGCTGTCTATAAGTTTTCCTAAGGAAGAAAAGTTTGGGTTGACAAGCCAAATTCGACGTAGTGCCGTATCCGTGCCTTCCAACATCGCTGAGGGAGCAGGAAGAAACACAAATAAGGAATTCAAACACTTTTTGGGTATCTCTAGCGGTTCTTGCAACGAAATGTTCACTCAGTTGGAGTTAGCGCACCGACTCAAATTAGTACATAAGGATAAAGTAACTCCAATTTTGAACAATTTGATTGAAGTTCAAAAAATCAATTACTCATTAATCAATAAATTTTCGAAGTGAGTCTCATATCTAATTTCTCACTTCTAACATCTAAATAGCATGAAAACAGCATATATAGTAAAAGGATATAGAACAGCCGTAGGCAAAGCGCCAAAGGGACTGTTCCGGTTTAAGCGACCTGACGAACTGGCCGCGGAGACCATCGAGTACATGATGAACGAGTTGCCCCAGCTCGACAAAAAGCGTATTGATGACGTTATCGTTGGAAATGCCATGCCCGAAGCCGAGCAAGGTTTGAACATGGGACGACTTATCTCCCTGATGGGGTTGAACATCGAGGATGTCCCCGGGGTGACCGTGAATCGCTATTGCGCATCAGGGTTGGAAACTATTGGAATTGCTACGGCAAAAATCCAATCGGGGATGGCAGATTGCATCATTGCAGGAGGTGCGGAAAGTATGAGCTACATACCCATGGGAGGTTACAAACCCACACCTGATTATGCCACCGCAAAAGCAGGTCACGAAGACTATTATTGGGGCATGGGGCTTACAGCTGAGGCCGTGGCCCAGCAATTCAAGGTTTCCCGTGAGGACCAAGATGAATTTGCCTTCAATTCCCATATGAAAGCCCTGAAAGCACAAGAAGAAAACCGTTTTCAAGATCAAATCGTACCCATAGAGGTGGAACACACTTTTGTGAACGAGGCCGGGAAGAAAGAGACAAAGACCTACACGGTGAACAAAGACGAAGGTCCAAGGAAAGGCACTAACATTCCAACCTTGAACAAGCTGAGACCTGTATTTGCCGAAGGTGGAAGCGTTACGGCAGGTAATTCATCCCAAATGAGTGATGGCGCTGCCTTTGTAATGGTGATGAGCGAAGAAATGGTAAAAGAGTTGAATCTAGAACCTGTTGCCCGATTGGTGAATTATGCCGCTGCAGGCGTGGAACCAAGAATTATGGGAATTGGCCCGGTAAAGGCAATTCCAAAGGCGTTGAAACAGGCTGGATTAAAACAGGACCAAATAGACCTGATTGAGTTGAACGAAGCCTTCGCTTCACAATCCTTGGCAGTGATTCGTGAATTGGGTCTCAACCAAGACATCGTAAATGTGAATGGTGGAGCCATAGCACTCGGACACCCACTTGGTTGTACCGGAGCCAAATTATCCGTCCAACTTTTTGATGAAATGCGAAAACGTGAGATGAAAGGCAAATATGGTATGGTGACCATGTGCGTGGGTACTGGTCAAGGAGCGGCTGGTATATTCGAATTCTTGAATTAAAAATGACTAAACACAAAATATCATGAGCGAAACAATTGAAAAAGACATACTGAGAGGAGGTCAATTTTTGGTCAAGGAGACCAACTGTGAAGACGTATTTACTCTTGAGGACCTCAACGAGGAGCAAAAGATGATGCGCGAAAGCACCAAGGAATTTGTAGACCGGGAGCTTTGGGCACATTGGGAGCGTTTCGAGAAAAAAGACTACGCCTACACCGAAGAATGCATGAGAAAAGCAGGCGAACTCGGTCTGTTGAGCGTGGCCGTACCAGAATCGTATGGTGGTATGGGAATGGGCTTTGTGTCCACTATGTTGGTCTGTGACTACATTTCTGGGGCCACAGGATCATTTAGTACAGCCTTTGGAGCACATACAGGAATCGGGACTATGCCGATTACGCTATACGGAACAGAGGAACAAAAGCAAAAATATGTGCCCAAATTGGCTACTGGCGAATGGTTTGGCGCCTATTGTTTGACAGAGCCCGGCGCAGGTTCCGATGCCAATTCGGGGAAAACCAAGGCCGTTCTTTCCGAAGACGGGAAATATTACAGCATCACAGGACAGAAAATGTGGATTTCCAACGCAGGATTCTGCAATCTGTTCATTGTGTTTGCGCGTATTGAAGATGATAAAAACATCACCGGTTTTATTGTTGAAAACGACCCAGCAAATGGAATCAGTTTGGGGGATGAAGAAAAGAAATTAGGCATCCACTCCTCCTCTACCCGACAAGTGTTCTTCAACGAGACGAAAGTACCCGTGGAAAACATGCTTTCCGAGAGAGGCAATGGATTTAAAATCGCCATGAACGCCTTAAATGTGGGTCGTATCAAATTGGCCGCCGCCTGTTTGGAAGCCCAGCGTCGTGTGATCAACGAGGCCACCAAATATGCTAACGAGCGCGTACAGTTTAAAACTCCGATCATCAATTTTGGAGCTATCAAAGCTAAAATAGCCGATATGGCCACCAATGCCTATGTGGATGAAGCCGCATGTTACCGTGCCGCAAAGAATATCGAGGATAGAATTGCCATTCGCGAGGCCAGTGGCAACTCCCACCAAGAAGCGGAACTGAAAGGTGTGGAGGAATATGCCATCGAATGTTCCATTTTGAAGGTAGCGGTTTCCGAACACGTTCAGCACACTACAGATGAAGGCATCCAAGTATTCGGAGGAATGGGCTTTAGCGCAGATACCCCAATGGAATCCGCTTGGAGGGACGCCCGAATTTCCAGAATTTATGAAGGAACCAACGAAATCAACCGAATGCTTTCCGTGGGCATGTTGGTCAAAAAAGCCATGAAGGGCCATGTGGACCTTTTGGGGCCAGCTACAAAAGTTGGAGAAGAACTCATGGGAATTCCATCCTTCGACACCCCAGATTTTTCGGAATTGTTATCAGAAGAAAAAGACCTGATTGCGCGATTGAAAAAAGTGTTTTTAATGGTCGCCGGTAGTGCAGTTCAAAAATTTGGACCCGATTTGGAAAAGCATCAGATGTTGTTGATGGCCGCTTCGGATATCTTGATTCAAATCTATATGGCAGAATCAGCCATACTTCGTACCGAGAAAAATGCAAAACGCTTCGGCGCAGAAGCTCAAGCTACCCAGATTGCCATGTCCAAACTGTATTTGTACAGAGCGGTCGACATTATCCAGCAAAAAGCCAAGGAGGCCATTGTTTCCTTCGCTGAGGGTGATGAACAGCGTATGATGTTGATGGGACTTAAGCGCTTTACCAAGTACACTAATCAACCCAATGTGGTGAAACTTAGAACGCAAATTGCCGATAAAGTTGCCGCAGACAATGGGTATACCTTTGACTAATTCAAATAACTGTAGGGAACAACACACCCTTTAAGATTTGAGAACGCCCCATTCGGGGCGTTTTTTTTATTGTTTGGCCTTACACAAACAAACAAAGTAGCTATCTACTATTTCCAATTCTAGACCTAACAGCTTCGATTAGCGTAACCCATATTTTAGAAAAGTAATCAAATCTCATTTTTTTCTATAATCTTTTCAAAAATGATGTAACAATTTCACTATTTTTAGTACTAATCTTTACAACATAAAAACTTAAAAATGAAAGCGTTAAAATTAACCATTACACTAATAGCAGTTGCCCTGGCAATACCGCTTCAGGCGCAAACAGCTGATGAAATCATCGCAAATTATTTTGAAAATACGGGTGGGCTCGACAACTGGAAAAGTCTAGAGGGCATTAAAATGTCTGCCAAGGTAAATCAGGGCGGTATGGAAATACCTTTGGAAATTTACAATTTAAAAGATGGTCGCCAAATGACGAAAATTACCTTCCAAGGTAAGGAAATCAAACAAGGGGTGTTCGATGGAGAAACACTTTGGAGCCATAATTTTATGACCATGAAAGCGGAAAAATCGGATGCTGAACAAACATCCAATTTTAAATTGAACACCAATGATTTCCCTGATTCATTTGTTGATTATAAGGACAAAGGCTATACCGTTGAACTTCTTGGAACGGAAACCATTGATGGAACGGAAACCTTTAAAATAAAACTAGTAAAAGAACCCATTACCGTTGATGGCAATCAACAAGATGATGTTTCGTACTACTTTTTTGACAAGGACAATTTTGTTCCCATCGCAATGCAGTCCGAAATAAAATCAGGACCTGCCAAAGGTCAAGTAAGTGAGGTGACCATGAGCGATTATCAAGAAGTAAGCGGCCTTTACTTTCCCTTTTCAATGACACAAGGGGTAAAGGATGGTCAGGCACAGCCTATCACCATTGATGCCATTGAGCTCAATCCTGCCATTGCAGATACAGAATTTGCTTTTCCGGATGAAGTAGGAGAAACCGAAAAACAATAAAATTTGATACCAGGGGCCCTATGAATGTAGGGCCTTTTTTAAACTGATATGGAATGAAAAAACTACGTTACGTTTGGACCGTTCTTTCGGTCTTCTTTATTTCTGCCGGATACTCCCAAACCTTGGAAGAAATTGACGGCAAGGCTCTTTTCGGTGATTTGACAGCAAGGCATATTGGACCTGCACTGATGAGCGGACGGATCAATGACATGGAAACGCACCCAACCAATAGTCGCATTGTATATGCCGGTACTGCTGGTGGCGGTGTATGGAAATCCAGTGATGGGGGTACTACCTTCAATCCCATTTTTGATGATTACTGCCAATCCATAGGAGCAGTAGCGTTGGATCCCAACGATCCAGACAATACGATTTATGTTGGAACCGGGGAAACCTGGACCAGAAATAGTGTATCCATTGGGGATGGACTTTACAAAACCACGGATGGGGGCGCCAACTGGAACAAAATAGGATTTGAGAAATCGGAACGAATCGCCAATATCATTGTTAACCCAAACAACTCCCAAGAAATTTATGTGGGGGTGTTGGGAGCTCTTTGGGGCGATAGCGAGGAACGAGGCGTGTATAAGTCCTCAGATGGTGGTGCCACTTGGGGGCAGCTTTTGTATGTTGACCCAAAAACAGGTTGTGCCGATTTGGCAATGGACCCTACCAACCCGAATGTGCTGTACGCCTCAATGTGGGAATTTCGCAGAACAGGCTGGTCGTTTGAGTCCGGAGGCGACAAAAGCGCGTTGTACAAGTCCACAGATGGAGGAAAAACTTGGAACAAAATACACAATGGGTTCCCAGAGGGAAAATTGGGACGATTGGCCATTGCAGTGGCACCCTCAAACCCCAATGTCCTCTACACCGTTATCGAAGCAGAAAAGGACGAGCGCAAAGGCCTATACCGTAGTAACGATGCCGGTGCGTCTTGGGAGCAGTTGAACAATGATTTTGGAATCACAGTAAGGCCTTTCTATTTCTCACGAATTGTGGTAGACCCTAAGAATGAAGACGTTGTTGTAAAAGGTGGGCTAAGCGGTTCCATCTCAAGAGATGGTGGAAAAACATTCAAAAACCTCGGTAATATGCATTCCGATATACACGATATTGTCTTCAATATTAAAGATTCCGATATCATGTACGTAGGAACCGATGGAGGTGTTTATCGTACCTGGGATGGCGGTACGACCATGGAAATTGTGGAAAATCTTCCACTTTCCCAGTTTTATCAAGTTAGTGTGGACGATGCCGAACCTTACAATGTATATGGCGGATTACAGGATAATGGTTCCTGGTGGGGACCATCCTCCTCGCCCAATGGTGTTGAGGCACGTGATTGGAATTCCATAGGTGCAGGTGATGGTTTTCGGGTGTTGAAGCATCCCACCAAACCTATCATTTATTCAGAAATGCAGGGAGCAGAAAGCGTTTGGCGAATTGACACGGAACGAGAGCTTACCAAGACCATTCAGCCGCTTCCTGTTAGTGAGGACCAAAAACTACGATGGAACTGGAATGCACCGATGGCCATCAGTGCGCATCAACCAGACCGTTTTTACATGGGCAGCCAATACCTCCATAAATCGGAGGATATGGGAGATACTTGGGAAATCATCTCACCCGACCTGACCACAAACGATCCTGCCAAACAAAACCAAGAGGATTCCGGTGGACTTTCCATGGATAATTCAGGAGCCGAAAACCATACCACTATTTTTACCATTGCCGAATCCACGTTGGATGAAAACGTAATTTGGGTAGGCACTGATGATGGTAATGTTCAAGTGACACAAGATGGTGGCAAAACATGGACAAATACCGTGGCCAATATTCCCGGTTTGCCTAAAAATACGTGGTGCTATCATATTGAAGCCAGTGTTTTTGACAAAGGCACAGCCTACGCCGTTTTTGATGGTCATACCATGAACGATATGACTCCCTATGCCTTTAAGACTACGGACTTTGGCAAGACATGGACCAACATAATCTCTGATGATGTGGTTGGTTTCGCCAGAAACATCCAAGAAGATTATGAAAACCCAGACTTATTGTTTCTGGGAACTGAATTTGGACTGTACATTACCATGGACGGCGGAAAAAACTGGAAAAAGTTCACCAACAACATGCCCGCAGTGGCCGTTCACTTTATCGAACTGCATAAAAGGACCAACGATTTGGTCATGGGCACACACGGCAGAGGGGTAATCATTCTGGATGACATATCGCCGCTTCGCAGTATCAATAACGAAGTGTTGGGAAAGACCCTGCATTTTTTTGAGACACCTGATACCGAAATCAGCGAAACCAGTTCTTTCAGTGGAAATTTTGGAACTGAAACCCAATTTGTTGGGAGCAACAAAACCAAGGATGTCCAAATTAAATACTATCTGAACAAGAGGCATACCTTTGGCAAGATGACCATGGTGATTGAAGACATGGAGGGTAACCAGATTGCCGAATTAGGTCCAGGTAAATCAAAAGGCATCAACGTGGTCAACTGGAACTACACCCGAAAAGTACCTAAAGTCGCCAAAGGAAAAACATTCAGTTTTGGTGGTTTCACAGCACCTCAGGTACCCGCGGGCACCTACAAAGCGGTCATTACGAAAGGGAAGGAAACATTTGAGCATACCTTTAATCTGGTATACGACAAGAATTCACCTTTAACGGAAAAAGACCGTGAACTGAAGGAAGCAACGACCATGAAGCTATATGATATGACCCAAGAGCTTGCCTATTTGGTATATGAATTGGACGAAATCATGGAAAATGCGAATACCGCTGGTGACAAAAAAACAGCAGAGAAATTAAATAGTCTCAAAGAAACCTTGGTCATTACCACAGGCGATAATTATGTTGGGGCGGCTGAACCACAATTGCGCGAGCGCATGGCCGACCTCTACAGCAAAATCGCTTCAAGCTACGACAAGCCTTCCGCTGCGGAGCTTCAAAACCTCGAAGTGATAGCAGAACGATTCAATACCGCTAAATCGGATTTTGCCAAGTTAAAGGACAAATACCTTAAAAAGCAGGCTGTAACCTTAATGACTTTTGAAGATTTCTTGGAAAGCAAATAAGTCAACTTTTGAGCAATACAAAAAGCTGTCTGAGAAGGCAGCTTTTTTTTAAATCCATTGTTCAGGTATCTCTTAATATGGTTCAAATACTCCTCTAACCTACCCTATGGATTCCAATATTCTTTCATCCTTCTGTTTGGTGGAAAAGTTGATCGCACATTCAATCAACGCCAAGTGTGAATATGCTTGCGGGAAATTGCCCAACAATCGCTTGGTTTTAAAATCAATATCCTCACTAAAGAGTCCTAAATGGTTGCTATAACCCAATAAACGCTCAAAGCGCTCCAAAGCTTTTTCCTCTTCCCCAATCTTGAACAGGGCATTGATGAACCAAAACGTGCAGATAGTAAAGGAGGACGAAGGCAATCCGAAGTCATCCTCGTTCTTGTATCGGTACAATAAACCGTCGTTGCTTAAGCCTTCTTCAATCGCCTTAACCGTGTTTACGTATTTAGGGTCCTTGGCATGAATAAACCCGTAGGGTTCCATTAAAAGCACCGAGGCATCCAAGTGACGGGAACCATAGCTTTGCACAAAGGCATTAATGTCGCTGTTCCAGGCATTTTCGTGAATATCCTTCTTTATTTTCTGTTCAAGGGCTATCCATCGCTCCAATTTGCGCGTTTTCCCGAACATATTGGCCACTTTTATGGCCCTGTCCAACGCTACCCAGCACAATACCTTGGAAAAAGTGAAGTGCTTGTCCTCACCTCGGAACTCCCAAATGCCTTTGTCCGGCTCCTCCCAGTGTTTGCCCACAATCCAAACAATACCTTTGGTAATGCTCCACAGTTCCTCGACATTTTCGATATCGTTGCTGAAATTTTTCAACTGCTCATAAATCACATCCATCAAAATGCCATAAATATCATTTTGACGTTGTTTATAGGCCGCATTGCCCACTCGGACGGGTTTGGAACCCTTGTACCCATCAAAATGGCTCAAAGTCCTTTCTGTCAATGTTTTTTCCTTGTTGATGCCGTACATGATCTGAAGTTTTTCGTCCTTGTCGGGCATCAAATCAATAATAAACTGCAGATAACGCTTCGCTGAATTTTTGTGTCCAAGCTCCGAAACCACTTTGATTACCATCGAAGCATCCCTAATCCAACAAAAGCGGTAATCCCAGTTTCTTACTTCACCAATCGTCTCTGGCAAGGAAGTGGTCGCTGCTGCCAAAACTGCTCCAGTTTTGTCATAGGTCAACATTTTTAGGGTAATGGCACTACGGATAATTTTATCCTTGAACTTTTGGTAATCGGGAGTTTTTGCTGCCCAATCCAGCCAATACACTTTAGTGCGTTCCAATTCCAGCCCCATGGTATCGGTAGTGGGCATTATAATTTTTTCATTGTAGCAAATCAAAAAGTAACCATCTTCCTCAAGTGCAATTTCATCTCCAGCCAAAACACGGTTCTTATCAAAGGAGGTATACAGGAAAAGGGTGTCGTATTTTAATTTATGGGTAAGGCTGGCTATAAAATCCTCTTTCACATAATGTTTCGTCTCGCCGAGACCATATTCCAGCTTGGGATTGTAGTTGACCGTGAATTTTGGAGTACCTGAGATATATTTGATATAACGGATGATCTCCGGTTGCGCCTTGTACTTGCCGTTCATTTTGTGGTGGCGCGGCATAAAGTCGTGCAACTCAAAAACATTGTCACCCTCTGTAAATCGTGTAATCAGGATGGCAGTGTTCCGATAATACTCCTGTTCCACCGTATAATCCCCTTTGGGGTGCACCTCAAAACTACCGCCCTTTTGCTCATCCAGCAACTTGGCAAATATGGAAGTAGAGTCAAACTGCGGCAAACAGCACCAGTCTATGGAGCCTTCTTTGGAAATCAATGCCGCGCTTCTGCAATTTCCTATAATTCCGTAATTCAAGTTGTCCATAGCCTAAAAATTCTCAAAAGGGTTCGAATGAATTGGTTTTGCGCTCGAATTTCCCGATTTTTAAAGAAAGAAAAAATTAAAATACGTCAAAATTACCGATTCATGGCCAAAACTATCATAATCTCAAATCGATTACCCGTTCAATTACAAATTAGCAATGGAAGCCTTACTGCGATTCCGAGTGTTGGAGGATTGGCCACTGGAATGAAATCCGTGCACAGCGGAGGGGAAAGTCTCTGGATCGGTTGGTCCGGTCTTACCGACGAAGAAACCCCGGAAGAATTGGAAGGTGAAATTGATGAGGCCCTAAAAGAACATGGTTGTGCCAAGGTAAAGCTCAATTCCGATGAAATCGATGGTTTTTACTATGGATTCAGTAACCGAACCATCTGGCCGCTGTTCCATTATTTTTTGAAGTATTCCGAATTTGAACTCAACTTTTGGGATACCTACAAGGCCGTTAACCAAAAATTCGCCGACGCCATCATCGAAAATTCGGATGAGGACGATACCATTTGGGTACACGATTACCAATTGATGCTGGTCCCCCAAATGGTCCGTGAAAAACGACCCAACACCACTATTGGTTTCTTCTTGCATATCCCCTTCCCCTCATACGAGATTTTCCGGACCTTGCCATGGCGTGAAGAAATCTTGGACGGATTATTGGGGTCGGACCTCATCGGCTTCCATACCTACGATTACGAAAGGCACTTTTTAAGCTCCGTTCGGAGACTTATTGGGTTGGACGTGAGCTTTAACGAGATTTATTTGGATAACAGAGTGATCAAGGTGGACTCCTTCCCCATGGGTATCGATTACAAAAAATTTAGGGATGCCGCCGTTCTTCACGATTCCAAAAGCGTAGA
This sequence comes from Flagellimonas marinaquae, assembly GCF_003992675.1. Lineage (GTDB taxonomy): Bacteria > Bacteroidota > Bacteroidia > Flavobacteriales > Flavobacteriaceae > Flagellimonas > Flagellimonas marinaquae. The sequence continues at coordinate 373,488 of NZ_RZMZ01000015.1, read as the reverse complement.
AGAACGTAGTGATTTGCAAGCGCGGTTGGACAGCCACAAGGCATCGGCTCCGGATACCAAGTTAATCCTCTCCATAGACCGTTTGGATTACAGCAAGGGAATCGCCAAACGTATCAATGCCTTCGAATATTTTCTCCAGAAATATCCAGAGTACAAAGAAAAGGTTCGATTGATCATATTGGCCGTACCCTCCCGCTCCAACGTACCACAATATCAATTATTGAAAAGGGAGGTAGATGAGCTGGTAGGGCGAATCAACGGGGAACTCTCCACGGTGAACTGGACACCCATATGGTATTTTTACCGTTCCCTTCCTTTTGAAAGTTTAATTGATCTGTACACCTCTAGTGACATTGCTTGGCTTACCCCGCTTCGGGATGGGATGAACTTGGTGGCCAAGGAATACATCGCTACGCGTACGGATAAATCCGGAGTGTTGATTTTGAGCGAAATGGCAGGTTCTGCCTACGAAATGAACGAGGCACTCCTGATCAACCCGAATAATTTTGAGGAGCAAGCTGATACCCTAAAAAGAGCGTTTAACATGCCATTGGATGAACAGATTTCACGAAACACCTTTCTCCAAAAAAGATTGGAACGGTACAACGTAGAGGTGTGGGCCAATGAGTTTATGAGTGCGCTAAAGGAGAACCGCGACTTGGGAAAAGCCTTTATTTCCGAAAAAATGTCTTCTGAAATATTGCTTTCCATCGAAGAAGCCTATTCAAAATCGAAAAAACGATTACTGTTCTTGGATTATGACGGCACCTTGGCGGATTTCCACAAAGACCCACAGCAAGCCTCCCCGGACGAGGAGCTTTATGAACTATTGGATGCCCTGAACCAGCAGGAAAACACCACAGTGTTTTTGATCAGCGGACGAGACAAGCAAACCTTTGGGCGTTGGTTCCTACCCAAACACTACAACATGATCGTAGAACATGGGGTATGGATTTCCAGAAACGGAGAAGAATTTAAAATGCTGGAGCAGGTAAAAGGAGATTGGATGAACAAAATCCGTCCAGTATTGGAATCTTTCGTGGACCGGACCCCAGGTTCCTTCATTGAAGAGAAAAACTATTCCTTGGCTTGGCATTATCGAAACACAGACCCTGATTTTGGAACAAAAAGAGCCACTGAACTCAATACGGTATTGCGAAGTTTGATCGGCAATGACGATATTAGCGTTTTGAACGGGAACAAGGTCATGGAAATCAAAAGCAGCAATGTAAACAAAGGTAGGGCCGCTACCCGAATGCTAAGCGAAGATGATTACGACTTTGTCTTTGCCATCGGGGATGACTGGACCGATGAGTTTATGTTCCAAGAGCTACCAGATTCCGCCATTACAGTAAAGGTGGGACTGAAGAAAACCCAAGCCAAATACCACGTGGAAAACACCAAAAAGGTAAGGCAACTTTTAAAACGATTTACAAAACCATGAGGAGAGCCATCTTGCTTGTTTGTTTCTTCTGCTCCATCCAAGGATGGACCCAAATGGAGACGGAGGTCTATCTGTTCGACCTCGACTTTAGCAATGGAAAGCCCGTTTTGAGCAACCCGAAAAATATTTCCAACAATCCGGGTTACGACAATCAACCCTCGTTTTGGGAAGATGACCACGTGCTTTTTGCATCCACCCGTTACGATCAAACGGATGTGATTCAATTCAACGTGAGCGAAGGCAGTACTTCTTCGTGGTTGACCTATACCACAACTGGCAGTGAATATTCTCCCCTTCGTGTCCCTGGAAAAAGGGCCATTTCCGCCATTCGATTGGATGTGGACGGACTTCAACGCCTGTATGAGTACGACCTAAAAAACAGCACTTCCGAACCACTATCGGAATTAAAAATCGGTTACCATGTTTGGTTCGATAAAGAAGTGTTGGTCGCAACCGTTCTGGTACAAAATCGAATGGATTTGGTGGTCATCGATTTGGAAGAAGATACCCATACCACGGTTTTTCAAAACGTGGGTCGGTCCTTGCACCGGATACCAGGCTCTGATTTGGTCAGTTTTATCAGTAAAAAGAATTCTGTCTGGGAGATACACTCTTTGGACCCGGCAACCGGTAATACCCAAAAGATAGCGAACACCTATGGGCAGGAAGAGGATATTTCTTGGTTGGATGGGCACACGATCATAACTGGTTCGGGCAAAAGATTATTGACCTTGGATACCAGTGCCGAAGATGCCAATTGGGAGACGGTAATGGCTTTCGGACTGGAGGAAATCAACAACATCAGTCGCATAGCGATAAGTCCCAATGGCAAGCGTTTGGCATTTGTGGCGGAAGATTCTCCCGCAAAAATCATCCAAAAACAAGTAAAGGCCTTTAACAGCAGAAACTTGGATGCATTTGTGTCCTGCTACACCGAAAATGTGGAAGTGCAGCGCTTTCCCAACGAAAAAATGTACCAAGGCAACGACAAAATGCGAGAGAACTATGAACGCTTCTTCGAAAACGTGAAACAATCGAGCGTGGAAGTCGTGAATCGTATCGTTCTCGGAAATATGATAATTGATGAGGAAAGGACCATGGTCGACGGCAGGGAAGGTCATCAAGTGGCCATTTACAAAGTGGAGAGCGGGCGCATAGCTTCGATGACGTTTGTCTTTCCCGACGGACCCTTGACAGATGCGGAAACCATTGTTCAAGAGCAACTGTATGCCTACAACAACCGTGATATTGATGCTTTTGCAGAGACCTATTCGGAAGGTATTGAACTCTACAGTTTTCCAAACTCCCTTAACTCGAAAGGCAAATCCAAGTTAATACAGCAATACGGTGCTTTCTTTGACAGCACACCCGATTTACATTGTGAAATTCAGAATAGAATTTTCATCGGAAACAAGGTAATCGATCACGAATCCGTGACCGTCAATGGAAGAATTATAGAGGCTATTGCCATTTATGAAGTGGAAAATGGCGAAATTGCCAAAGTTACCTTTATTCAATAATTAATTCATAAAACTAACTAAACCTCATGAAAATGAAGAATACACTTATGCTCCTTATGTTGGCCATAGGGTCCATTGGTTTTTCCCAAACCGACACTCGAATTTACGATATCATCAATGCCGTTTCGGCCGAACGCATTGAAAGTGATGTAACCACCTTGGTCAACTTTGGAACAAGACACACCTTGAGCGATACCGTTTCACAAACGCGCGGTATCGGTGCTGCCCGAAGATGGATAAAATCAGAGTTTGAAAAGATTTCAGGCGATTGCAATGATTGTTTGGAAGTGTTTTATCAAAAAAACCTTATCCCAAAAGGCGATAACGCCCGAATCGTAAAGGATGTTGAAGTGGTTAACGTTGTTGCCATTCAGAGGGGAACCAAGTTTCCCAACCGATTTATTATTATGAGCGGTGACATTGATTCCCGTGTGAGCGATCCAACCAACTACACTTCAGATTCTCCCGGAGCCAACGATAACGCCAGCGGTATGGCCGGCACCATTGAAGCATCAAGGGTATTGTCCAAATACCAATTCGAAAGCAGCATTATTTATGTAGGACTTTCGGGTGAAGAACAAGGACTTTATGGCGGAAAAGGCTTGGCCGAGTACGCTGAGGAAAAAGGATGGGACATTGTGGGCATCCTTAACAATGATATGATCGGCAACATTACAGGAGTCGATGGCGTAGTAAGCAATAGGGATTTCCGAATCTTTTCGGAACCGGTACCACCTACCGAAACAGAACAAGAGCGCCGAGCAAGACGTTTTTATGGAGGAGAAGTAGATGGGATTTCGCGTCAATTGGCTCGATATATCTACAAAACCACCAAAACCTATATGCCCGAAATGAACCCCATGATGATCTATCGACTGGATAGATTTGGTAGAGGTGGTCACCACAGACCTTTTAACGATATGGGTTATGCTGGAATCCGAATTATGGAAGCCCATGAAAACTACACCCAACAGCATCAGGACATTCGGGTAGAAGATGGTATCGCCTATGGAGATGTTTTGGAACACGTCAATTTTGAATACGCCAAAAAACTAACGGCGGTCAATGCCATTAGCCTGGCCTCCATTGCCTGGGCGCCACCAACTCCAGAAACTGTTGAAATCGGGGGAATTGTGGAACCAAGCGCCAAATTGCGTTGGAGCAAGGTGGAGAACGCTGTGGGTTATAAAATTTATTGGAGGGATACCACCTCCCCCACTTGGGACAATTACAAGTACGTGGGCGATGTAAATGAGCACACCCTGGAAGGGATTGTCATCGATAACTTCTTCTTTGGCGTTGCTGCCGTGGGCAAGGATGGACACGAAAGCCCTGTGGTATTCCCGAATAAGATATTTAGGTAACGGTTCGCGATCCTCTTTACAGGGACCCATTTGATTTTGGTCAGTATGAAGCATACATGTTATATAGTTTTCTTTTTTGGACTGGGTATTTTATCCGCCCAAAATTTCACCAAACAGGATACACTTCGTGGTAGTATCACGCCCGAACGGGCATGGTGGGATTTGAACCACTACCACCTCAACGTCAAAGTGGAGCCATCAAAAAAGTTTATTTCTGGCCATAATGTGGTGAGGTATAAAGTGCTTGAAGCGGAGCAAACGCTTCAAATTGACCTTCAACGACCCATGGAAATAATTTCGGTTTCGCAGGATGGCAAAAAGCTAAAGTTTACTTCGGAAGGCAATGCGCATTTCATCCAACTGAAGAAAAAACAGGTTCCCGGCGATTTCAACGAATTGAAAATCACCTACTCTGGGCACCCAAGAGAGGCTGTTCGTGCCCCATGGGATGGAGGTTTTTCGTGGAAACAGGATGCGCAGGGCAATCCTTTTGTAGCTACTTCGTGCCAAGGTCTTGGTGCCAGCGTTTGGTGGCCCAATAAAGACCATATGTACGACGAAGTAGACAGTATGCGCATCAGTGTAACCGTTCCCAAGGACCTTATGGATGTGTCCAACGGGCAATTGGAAAGTGTTGAGGAGCAAGACGGTTTTACTACCTACCATTGGGTGGTGAAAAATCCCATCAACAATTATGGGGTTAATGTGAACATTGGCAATTATGTTCACTTTGGAGAAACCTATGAGGGTGAAAAAGGCAACTTGCCCTTGGATTATTACGTCCTGCCCGAAAACTTGGAGAAAGCCAAAAAACAGTTTGTACAAGCTCCTATGATGTTGCAGGCCTTTGAACATTGGTTTGGCCCCTATCCCTTTTATGAGGACGGCTTTAAACTGGTTGAAGTGCCTTATTTGGGCATGGAGCACCAAAGCTCCGTCACCTATGGGAATCAATATCAAAATGGGTATTTGGGCCGTGATCTTTCTGGTACAGGATGGGGATTGCAGTTTGATTTTATTATCATCCACGAAGCGGGACACGAATGGTTCGCCAACAATATCACATACAAAGACATCGCTGATATGTGGGTACACGAAGGCTTTACGGCATACTCGGAAAACCTATACTTGGATTATCATTTTGGAACCAAAGCAGCGGAAGAATACGTGATTGGAACAAGAGCCAATATCCAGAATGACAGTCCCATCATTGGCCCGTATGGTGTGAACAAAAGAGGTTCTGGTGATATGTACTACAAAGGTGCCAATATACTGCACACCCTTAGGCAATTGGTGGAAGATGATGAGAAATGGCGTCAAATCTTAAGAGGAATCAACAAAGAATTTTATCATCAAACCGTAACCTCACAAGAGATAGAACAGTACTTGAGCGACAAGACAGAAAAAGACCTGTCCGCATTCTTTGATCAATACTTACGTACGACAATGATTCCAAAATTGGAATACAAATTGAAAAACGGTTCCATCACCTATCGATACGTGGATATTGTGGAAGGTTTTGATATGCCCATCAGGATTTGGGAAGGAGATGCGGAAAAATGGTTGTTTCCTTCGTCTCAATGGAAAACGGAATCCATCAAGGGAACTGAACTAAAGGTTGACAATAACTTTTACATCGAAACAGAACAACTCTAAGTCAAAAGTCAAACAACATCCGTACAAACGAAAAAAGGGCCAGCAAAAACTGCTGGCCCCTTTTTATGGTTGGTTGGTTATTTACTCTTTAATTAAACTGTAGCTGTGTTATGGCGAATGGACCGAAGGATTCCCCCCCCGCCTTGTAAGTTAGATACAGCTCGGGTTGTACGCCATCCGTCTTTTCAATGGGTATGACCACTGCGGTTCCTTGACCTCCAAGTCCTGAAGGATTTAAGCTTCCAGTACCCAATACTTTACCATCAGGGGCTCCTGCCCTCAATTGCATGGTATAGGGTATGCTGGGTGGCTCTTGCCATCCCACCATGGCCATCACTCTAGAAACTCCCGACAAATCGGTGTTCTCCATTTTCAACCACCCTTCGGCAGCATTCAATAACTGCAATTGCATCCCTCCAAAGGTCATGGCCTGCATTCCTTCCGTGGGCGTACCTTCGGGAAAGGACATACTGTTACTGGCCAAAACTATCGTTTCAGAACCTGTCAATGGCAGTGCTTCTCCAGTACCTTCATCGGTATAGCTAGCGGTCAACAAGAATACTTCTCCGTTTTGCTTGGCTTCCGGGGTAACCTTACCTACCAATGGCAGGGACGGTTGTTTGTTGTCGCCGCCGGCCAAAGACTGGATATACTGAGCAATTTGTCTAGCTTCCAATTGGGTTACATTGGGATGTGCAGGCATTACCACTTCGCCCCAAACACCTGAACCACCAGCTATGATTTTGGCCATCAAGTAATTGGTGATTCGACGATTTCCCTTGTACTTCTCCGAAACGTCATAATAACTTGGCCCAATAGATGCCTCTTTTTCCTTATGGCACGATTTACAATCCAAGCTCTGGGTCAACGCCTTGCCCATCACGGCCCCTGATACTTGTTGATGGCCCAAGTTCATGTTCACCTCATCCATTCCAGAACGATACTCCACGGAAACATACACGTTGTCCTCATCTACCTCACTATCGGCATCGGTCACGGTAACTTTATAATTAATGGGCTGACCGGGAATATAGAACGATGAATTGGCTTGCTCCAGGTCTACTGTGACCTCAGGTCGCTCATTCCCAGCGATTATGGTCTTATCCAAACTGGACACCGCCTCTCCTGCCACATCTTTTGCGGTTACGTTCAATTTATAAGATCCAGCCTTGTTATAGGTATAGGTCAAAGTGGGTTCTTCCGTTTCTTGAGTGGTACCGTCTCCCAAATCCCAAACATAGGTCATGCTATCTCCTTCCCTATCGTACGCTTCAACCGTTGCGGTAAGGGTCAGGGGAAGTGACCCAGCATCTTTGTTTACGATAAAACTGTCGATGACCGGAGCACGGTTGCCCCCGTTGTATTCAATGTAGCTCAATCCGCTATCAGGATTGGCCGAGAACCAACCACTTCCATATTCCAACAAGTAAACGCGTCCGTCTGGACTCATTTCCATATCGATTAGATTGTGGAGCTCAATGTCTTTCGCAAAGGGTTCCATTTTATTGAAAGTACCATCTTCGAACAGGTGCACGGCCATCATCCAGCCACGCATCCAATCATAAATGATTACTTTTCCGTCGTAGTATGAGGGCAGACCTCCTCCATTGGGATACATATCGGACCAGTAGGTTGGTCCTGCCATGGCGTTACGGCTACCTGAACCTACCTGTGGAAAGTCCTGGATTTCGCCATAATGATAGTACACGTAAGCCGGTTTGGCCGGGGGCAATTCCCTTAATCCGGTGTTGTTTTTGGAATCATTGATAGGCTTTTCGGGGTCAAACCGTCGTTCCGTCTCCCCCGTTTCGTAATTGTATTTGCTGTAAGCGAAGTTGTCACCAATGAACATAGGCCAACCAAAATTACCTGCCTCTCGAGCTTGGTTCATTTCATCATATCCTCTTGGACCCCTTGTTTTCAAGCTATCTACACGCGCATCAGGTCCTACATCGCCCCAATACACATATCCACGTTTCATATCCACGGAAATCCGGTATGGGTTTCTATGTCCCATGGTATAGATCTCAGGCCTGGTTTTTTCGGTACCGACGGGAAACAAGTTTCCTTCTGGGATATCGTAACTACCATCCTCTTTTACTTTAATTCGAAGAATTTTACCTCTTAAATCGTTAGTGTTACCAGAAGAACGTCTAGCATCAAAATTTTCCTTTCCGGGCATATCGTTCAATGGAGCATAACCGCTGTTCACATATTTGGCCTCTTTATCATCGAAAGGAGTTGAGTTGTCACCAGTTGACAAATACAGCAGCCCATCAGGTCCGAATGCAATGGAACCTCCGGTATGGCAGCAGATTTCACGTTGGCTATCCACTTCAAGTATCACCTGCTCCGAATCCATATCAAAATTTCCATCTTTGTATTTAAATCGTGATAAGCGGTTCACCCATTTATCGCCTGTTGGCGCATAATAGAGATATATCCAGTTATTTTCTGCATAATTGGGGTCCTTTTGAAGTCCCATAAGACCTTCTTCGGCGTTGACTCCCGGTGTTTCCAATGTTTTGTGGTATACATCCAAAAAGGCGACCTGTTTCAACTCTTGGGTCTCGGCAACATAAAGCATTACCTCTCCCCTACGCTGGGCGACCAGAACATCGTTATTCGGAAGTACGGTCATTTCTGTAGGCTCGTAAAATTGTCCAGTGGAAAGTGTCACTTTGCTAAAACGGTTGGCCTCTGGTGGCACCTGCGATTTGGCTTTGGCGTAATCCAATTCCAAGTTTTTTCCAATGACATAATTGATTCCTCCCAGAACATGGTTCAGAAACAATTCTTCGGTATAACTTTCATCTGTATGCCCTGCAGCTGTGTAAAAAGCACGTCCACCATCAAACTCGTGGTACCAGGCCATAGGATGATAATCGCCGTTTTCACCACCTTCGTAGGTAGATTCATCGACCGTCACAAGAACATTTACATCCTCATTGAAATTTTTGAAATTGTAGAGTTCGTCCGTTCGGTGCCAAATGGAATCCGTAAAAAATGAGGTGGCCGGATGGTTTGTATCCTTAATAATAAAATCGGCTTCCGGGGTGCCTGCCGGGTGGCTGAGGAATTGTGCCCCCACCAGTTTGTTGTACCATCCCCAATCGTATTCGGTGTCGGTGGCCGCATGGATACCCACAAAACCTCCACCAGATTGAATATATCGTTCAAATGAGGCCTCTTGGGCTGCTTCCAAAACGTTACCAGTGGTACTCAAAAATACTATGGCAGAATATTGCGCCAAGTTTTCGTCGGTAAACAAATCCCCGTTCGTGGTCGTATCAATGACAAAATTGTTTTCCTGCCCCAATTTTTCCAACGCAGCAATGCCGGCTGGAATCGAAGCGTGCTTAAAGCCCATTGTTTTTGAAAAGACCAAGAGCTTTGGCGGGCCTTGACGTTTGTTTTCACAGCCAACCAATACAAAAAGGAGACAAAAGGCCCCTAAAATGTAATTTTTCATGTGCATAAATAATTGTTGTAAAGTTTAGTTTTGATTACCAGCAAAATGCTGATGAAGTGGCAATATAATTACAATTTTGCTGAAAACTAGTTTCTATTGTCTCAAATTGTAAAAATAAACGATTTGTTCGCTTTCCTGATGTTCTGTAACTCGTTTAGCGTGGTAATTCCTTAGTTCTTTTTAGGTTCTTTGCCATATTTTCGATGATAGATAAAGGCAGCTACTCCGCCCACAAAAGCAAATATGCTCAACATCCAAAACACGTTTTGATGGCCCAGTTCTTCTCCAGGATGGGCATCCAATAGCATTCCATAAGCTGGACCAGCGAATACATCTGGGGTGTACCCGATCAAGGAAATCACTCCAACGGCGGTTCCCGTAAGCGTCAATGGGATTTTTCCGGCTTGCATCACCCCAAAGTACAAGGCCCGTATGGCATATACTCCAACAGCAATAATCAATACGGAGATAAAAAACAACGTTATGGTAGTTGGGGCTATCACACCGCTGGCAAAGAGCAGTCCACCTATCAAGGCAAAAACAAATCCAACGAACAGCAACCATGTAATCCTCAGTCTGTCTGCAATAAGCCCAAACAGAATGCCCGTGGCGGGCCGTAAAAATTGCAACAGAGTTCCCACCTTGGCCGCTTCTACTTGATTGTACAACATTACTTCTTCTGCATATTGTGAGATAATATCGGTGATTTTATATCCCACATACCCACAAAGAATGATTATCATCAAAAGCCACACCGATGGTAGCTTCAGAACTTGTTTGACATCTTTCCAAGATATTCGTTCAAGGATTACCTCTTTCTCCCCATCCCCGGTCTTCATGAAAAACCAGACCAGAATACCCACCAAAATAATGATGATGGACACAGTATACAGTACATAGGTGAACGCTGCTTTTCGGTCGGGCAAGTCAGCTACATCCGCCGAGGTCGTCAAAAAAAATGAAAAAATCAAAACTCCCAACAAACTGAACAATGCGCCCGTTAGGCCCCGTCCACCGTCTAAAAAACCGAAGGCCTTTCCCTGGGAATCAGTCCCGCCCCAAATTCGGGTTGCCTTGATCATAGGCGCCCAAAAAAGAAATATAGTGGTGAATCCCCACCACCCATAGAGTATCTGAAGCACCCATAATGCTGGGTACTGGGCAAACAAAAAACCTCCCAGTGCTGTCATCCATAAAGCAACGGCTATTAACTTTCTGGGTTGGTACTTGTCGGCCAAAGGACCTCCAAAAACATATGAGACCATGGCAACCAGGCCATAAACCGAAAAGCAAAGTCCCAACTCCACATTGTCCAACTCCAGCACATCCAGAACAGTAGGCCTAAACACGCGGGGCAATACGAAGGGTAGAATAAAAATGGCCTCACCCGAGAGAATCAATAAAACTAAATAGAACCAACTCGGTTTCTTTGCCTTCAAACTTTGGTTTTTGTTAAAAGTCACCAAAAAAGCCGAGAAACACAAAAAGCATCAAAATAAAAATCAGGTATCTTTAAGGATTCTTAAATCAACCACATATGATTCGACTATTCGTTTTCTTCCTAGTTTTTATCCTTGCCAGCTGCAAAAAAGAAAATGTCAACACCTATGATGTGGCCATAACCAACGCGCAAGTGATACATCTGGAAAACGGTACGGTCAAAAATCAAAATATTTTCTTGGTGGACGGAAAAATAGCTGCCGTGCAAGGGGTGGATTCCACTCAAGAATTCAAGGCCAGGACTACTATTGATGCCTCTGGAAAATATGTAATGCCCGGATTTTGGGACAATCATATCCATTTGCGTGGGGGTGATAGCTTGATTGGAAACAACGAGAACTTTTTAAAACTATTCATCGCCAATGGAATCACCACGGTACGTGATGCCGGTGGGGACCTTACGCATGCGGTGATGAATTGGAAGACAAAAATAGCTGCCGGAGAGCTGAACGGACCTACGATTTTTACCGCCGGTCCCAAAATTGATGGGCCCAATGCCAGTTGGGCAGGTTCATTGGAAGTAGAAAACGAGCAAGATGTGTTGCAAGCACTGGATTCTTTGGAAGCCCTAGGTGTTGATTTCGTGAAAATATATGACAGTAGGATTTCTCCTGAAAACTATCTCAAATCCATAGAGGAAGCCAAAAAGAGAGGGTTTACCGTATCGGGACACATGCCGTTTACCGTGACCTTGGAAGAAACAGTGGCTGCTGGCATGGATGGTATTGAGCATCTATATTACATAATGAAGGGCTGTGCTGCTAATGAAGCAGAGGTCACGGAAAAACTAAACAAGGGTGAAATGGGGTTTTGGGATGCCATGCCGGCACTTATGGGTGTTTATTCGGATAGTACGGCCCAAGCTACCTTCAGCAGGTTAAAGCAAAATGATGTTTTTGTGGTTCCCACGCTTTACATTGGCAAAACATTGAGTTATTTGGATGAAGTTGACCACAGTAACGACGAATACCTCGGCTACATGGGCCGCGGCATCATCAAGACCTACCAAGGCCGTATCCAATCTGCCCTTCGGGCATCGGAGGAATCAAGGAAAAACCGAAAACAGTTGGATACTTTTTTTGGCCAACTGGCCAAATCCCTAGACTCGGCTGGGGTTCAACTATTGGCAGGATCGGATAGTGGCGCCTACAATTCCTATACCTACCCTGGGATATCGCTTCACCAGGAGCTGCAAACCATGGTAGCCAACGGAATCTCTCCCTTGAATGCCCTTCGTACCTCAGCAGTTAATGGTGCCAAGTTCCTGAATCAGACCGAAGATTATGGCAGTATTTCCGAGGGGAAAGTTTCGGATTTGGTCATTTTGGAGGCTAATCCCTTGGAAAATATCGAACATACCCAAAACATACATGCCGTCATCAAAGGCCGTCAAGTATTTTCAAAAAACCAACTACAGGAATTGCTCGATAGTTCCAAAATGGATTAACAATCAATATCAATATGCACCCACAACATTTTATCCTGTTTCTCTTTCTACTGATTTTGAATCAAATTCACTCCCAAACCTTATTGATTCCCGATAGGGTATTTGATGGCAAGGAAATGCATATCGATTGGGTAGTCGCTGTTGATTCGAACCGAATTACCCACGCAGGACCCTTGGAAAAACTGAAAAATGCAGGGTCTTACACTGCAATCAAACTTGAGGGAATGACGCTGATGCCGGGCCTCATAGAAGGTCATTCACATCTGCTCTTGCACCCTTACAATGAAACAGACTGGAACGACCAAGTGCTGGAGGAATCACCTGTGGAAAGAGCTATTCGCGGCGTGGTACATGCCGAAAAATCCTTGTTTGCAGGAGTGACAGCCATGCGTGACCTTGGCTCTGAAGGGGCGGGCTACACGGATGTCTATCTAAAAAAGAGCATTGATGAAGGATTAGTTCCAGGACCGCGCACTTTAATGGCCGGGCCTGCCATAGTCGCTACTGGAGCCTATGGCCCAAAAGGCTTCCATGATGCGGTAAAGGTACCCTTAGGAGCAGTTCCTGTAACCGGAAAGGACAGGGCGATGGAAGAAGTCCGCATCCAATTGGGCAACGGCGCTGACCTGATCAAAATATATGCCGATTACCGCTGGGGAAAGGATGAACCCTCCAAGCCTACCTTTTTACAGGAAGAAATTGATGCCATGGTAGCAACAGCAACTACAGCTGGTCGCTATGTGGTGGCCCATGCCAGTACTCCGGAAGGGATGCGCAGGGCAATCCTGGGTGGTGTGGAAACGATAGAACACGGAGACGGAGGCACTGCAGAGATTTTTGAATTAATGAAAACAAAAGGAGTGGCCCTTTGCCCTACCCTGGCCGCAGGTGATGCCATAGAACAATACAAGGGGTGGCAAAAGGGCAAAGAACCCGACCCAGAACGCATTGCCAAAAAGAAAAAATCGTTTGCATTGGCCCTTGAATCTGGGGTGGAAATTGTTTTCGGCGGAGATGTTGGTGTCTTTACCCATGGTGAAAATTATAGGGAACTGGAATTGATGGTCGATTATGGCATGAAACCTTTACAAGCATTGCAATCCGCCACTTCTGTAAACGCAAGGATTCTACATTTTCAGGAATTGGGGATGATTCAAAAAGGATATTTGGCGGACATTATAGCCGTGGAAGGCAACCCCGTTCTGGATATTTCAAAAATACGGCAGGTAAAATTTGTGATGAAGGACGGTACGATTTATAAGAATGAGTAATACTCCTGTCATCAAATCCTAGGTTTCATTAACATCCCTTTAAGAAATGAGGCAAGTGTTTTTGGTATCTTTAGGCGGCAGATTTATTTAGGGGCTTTCCAAAAAAGAATTTAGTCCCATTAACTGCCCAATTAACTCAGAAAAACTACAAACCCAACTAATGAAAAAATCAATCTTCTTTGTATTGCTGCTGATTGCTGCCAGTCTTTCAGCGCAGGAATTCAGTATGGATCTGGTTCAAGACATGAAACCAAGAAACATAGGTCCGGCCGGAATGAGCGGACGCGTAACTGCCATTGATGTGGTCCATTCCAATCCCGATGTCATGTTCGTCGGAACTGCTTCTGGCGGTTTATGGAAATCCACTTCAGGCGGTATCAAATGGGAGCCCATTTTCGATAATGAAGTAACTGGGTCCATCGGTGCGGTGGCCATCCAACAATCCAATCCATCCGTTATTTGGGTGGGTACCGGGGAAGGTAACCCTAGAAACAGTTTGAACGGAGGTTATGGTATCTACAAATCCTTGGATGGCGGAAAGAGCTGGAAATCCATGGGCTTGGAAAAGACAAGGCACATCCACCGAGTAATTATTGACCCCACCGACCCCAACACCGTTTATGTGGGAGCAATAGGGTCCCCTTGGGGCGAACATCCTGAACGTGGTGTTTTCAAGACCACAGATGGAGGTGAAACCTGGGAAAAGGTCCTTTTTGTAAACAACAAAACAGGCGTTGCCGATTTAGTAATGGACCCCACCAATCCGAATAAACTGATAGCTGCCATGTGGGAGCACAAACGTGAGCCATGGTTCTTTACCTCTGGAGGTGAAGGAAGCGGACTGCACATGACACATGATGGTGGTAAAACATGGAAAAAAATTACACCCGAGGACGGTCTTCCCAAAGGAGATTTGGGAAGAATCGGGATAGCTATTGCACGTAACAAACCCAATATTGTTTACGCTTTGGTAGAAGCCAAGAAAAATGCCCTATACAAATCTACCGATGGTGGTTTTACATGGGAAAAAATCAACGATAAGGATGATATAGGCAACCGTCCGTTCTACTACTCCGAAATCTACGTAGATCCCCAAAATGAGAACAGGATCTATTCTGTATTTACCTACATCAATGTTTCGGAAGACGGCGGTAAAAATTTCACCCAATTGATGCCAGCCTATGGCGTTGACAATGGCGTTCACCCCGACCACCATGCGTGGTGGATTCACCCAGAAAACGGCCAATTTATGTTGGACGGTAATGATGGAGGGCTCAATATCACCAAAAATGGCGGGAAAACATGGCGCTTTATTGGAAACTTGCCCGTAGCGCAGTTCTACCATATCAGCACCGATAACGAATACCCCTACAATGTGTATGGAGGTATGCAAGACAACGGTTCTTGGAGAGGGCCTGCCTATGTTTGGAAACAGCAAGGCATTCGCAATAGCTACTGGCAGGAAATCGCTTTTGGCGATGGATTTGATGTGGTTCCCGACCCAGATGATAGCCGCTACGGTTACGCCATGAGCCAACAAGGATATGTAAGCCGTTATGACTGGCAAACGGGTGATGGCTATATCGTTCGGCCTACCCCACCAGATGCGGACACCCAACTTCGGTTCAACTGGAACGCAGCCATTGGTCAAGATCCGTTCAACAACAGCACGGTCTACTTTGGAAGTCAGTTTGTGCACAAATCCACGGACAAAGGTTTGACATGGGAAGTGATTTCCCCCGATTTGACGACCAACGATAAGGAAAAACAAAAGCAGAGCGAAAGCGGAGGTCTTACCATGGATGCCACAGGTGCAGAAAACCATTGTACCATTATTGTTATAGAACCATCCCCTGTAGAGCAGAATATGCTTTGGGTAGGAACCGATGATGGCCGGGTACACTATACCCTAAACGGAGGTGACACATGGGTCGAGGTTACCAAAAACATAAAAGGATTACCTACGGGGAGCTGGATTCCACAAATAAAAGCATCCCAGAACAACAAAGGAGAAGCCCTTTTGGTAGCCAACGATTATAGACGGTTCAATTATACACCCTATGCCTACAGGACCAAGGATTACGGAAAAACTTGGACCCGTATCGTTGATGAAAATGATGTAAAAGGCTACACGCTTTCCATTATTGAAGACCCGAAAAATCCAAATTTGATGTTCTTGGGAACTGATGATGGACTTTATATTTCTTTGGATGCCGGAAGCAACTGGAAAAAATGGGACAAAGGTTTCCCAACGGTATCCACAAAGGATTTGGCCATTCATCCAAGGGAACAGGATTTGGTCATAGGAACCTTCGGTAGGGCCGCATGGGTGTTGGATGATATCCGCCCATTGCGAAAATTGGCAGGCAACACTTCCGTTTTGCAGAAAGACATCAGTTTGTTCGACAGCCCGGATGCCTACCTTGCCGCCTATCAACAGCCTACAGGAGGCAGGTTCGGAGGGGACGCCATCTACAGTGGTGAAAACCGTGAATCTGGGGCGATGATTACCTACTACTTGAAAGAGGGTAGCCAAAAAGACAAGGAAGAGGCCAAAGAAGACAAAGAGGAGGACGAGAAAAAGGCTGATGGTGAAAAATCCAAAGAAAAAACAAAGGATTCCATCTTTTTTGAGTTTTATGATGGCGATAGGCTCATCAGAACCGTGAAATACAAAACTCCAGAGAAGGCTGGTTTCCATAGGATTTATTGGAACTTGGATGAAAAAGGTCCAGACCGCCCCTCCAGAACCATCAGTAAAAGAAACCGGGAGCGCGGTGGCGTAGAGGTAAAGCCCGGCACCTACCAAGTTAAGGTGATGTATGGGGAGTCGACCGATTCCACTTCGGTTACAGTGAGGACCGACCCAAGATTGGATGTAAACCTAGCTTCCATCAATGAAGTGTACGAAACCAGCAAAAAGTTGGAAAGTTATACCCAAACCGCTGCAGATGCCGTAAAACAATTAGTGGAAAGCAAGGATTTGGCCAACAAGTTCAAAAAAGAGCTCAAAGCGTTGGACGAAGAAAAATTTAAAGAACAAATCAAGGCATCAGAAGCCATTGTAAAACAGATTGATTCCGTTGTGGCCCTGTATTTGGGCAAAGAGGACAAACGTCAGGGCATTACGGATGACCCAGAACCCAATGTGATGACCAGATTGGGCAATGCCTCCTATTATGTGGGCACCCGAAAATCTGGAATAACGGCAACTGAACGTAGAATGATTCGGTTTGCCGAAGAAGAACTAAAGGCTGCATTGGACAAGACCAATGCCTTCTTTAATGACGAATGGAAATCGTACCGGACTTCCATTGAATCATTGGACCTTTCTCCATTTAAGGAGACAGAACGCTTTAACCTAAATTAAAGAACCATGAAAAAACTATTGGTCATTGCCCTTATTGCAGGTGTTTGGGCATGCAAAGAAGAAAAAAAGGAGCCTTCCATCGCGGAAACGATGAAGACCTACACCATTTCGCAAATGATGGACAACGAGTCCATCGCTGGCGGAAGCTTTTCACCGGACAAGTCCAAATTACTGGTCTCCAGCAACCGTTCGGGCATTTACAATATGTACACCATCCCTACTTCGGGTGGAGAAATGATGCCTGTCACCCAATCGGACAGTTCGTCGGTATTCGCCATCTCCTACTTTCCGAAGGATGAACGAATGCTGTTCCGAATGGACAATAATGGAGATGAGATTTACCACATTTTTGTCCGTGACATGGATGGAAGTTTCAGGGACCTTACCCCCGAAGAAGGGGCGCGTTCCCTATTTTACCAATGGTCCGATGACAAATCCGCATTTTTTTACGGTTCCAACAAACGCGACAACCGTTTTGTGGACCTCTACAAAATGGATTTGGAAAGTATGACCTCTAAATTGGTGTATGAAAATAACGATGGTTATGATGTTGGCGTGGTCTCCCCTGACGAAAAGTATGTCGCCCTGAGCAAATCCATCAACACCAATGATAGTGATTTATTCCTCTATAACTTAGAATCCAAGGAGCTGACCCAAATCAACAAAAACCAAAGCGGGAATGCACCTCAGGATTTTTCACCCGATGGAACGGCATTTTACTATACTACGGACGATGGAAGCGAGTTTTCCTATTTGATAAAGTATAATCTTGCCGATGATTCCTACGAGAAGGCAATGGAACGGAATTGGGATATTTCCGGAAGTTATTTTACCGATCAGGGAACCTATCAAGTCACCTACATTAACGAGGATGCCAAAAACACCATCGAGGTCATGGAAGTGGCCACGGGGAAGAATATCGATTTGCCTTCTATCGAAAACATGGAGATTACCAGCGTAAGTTTTTCGGATGACGAAAGCATGATGCGCTTCTACGCTGGGGGTTCGCACACACCTTCCAACCTTTATGTGTACAATTTGGAGACCAAAGAGCACAAGCGGTTGACCGATGTTTTGAATCCCGAGGTCCAGGCTCAAGATTTGGTGAAAGCTGAAGTAGTTCGTTATAAATCCTTTGACGGGCTGGAAATTCCCGCCATCTATTACAAACCGTATCAAGCCAGCGCAGAAACACCTGTGCCCGCTTTGGTTTGGGTGCATGGTGGTCCAGGGGGACAATCGCGTCAAAATTTTAGTGCCTTTATCCAATACCTGGTCAACCATGGATACGCCATTCTGGCCGTAAACAACCGTGGTAGCTCGGGATACGGAAAAACGTTCTATCAAATGGACGATTTGAATCATGGCGATAAGGATTTGAAAGATTGCGTGGAGGGAAAGAACTGGTTGGCACAACAACCAGAAATCGATGGCGAGAAAATCGGGATCATTGGAGGTTCTTATGGAGGTTATATGACCATGGCCGCCCTCACCTGCACTCCTGAGGAATTTGATGTGGGAGTGAACCTTTTCGGTGTCACCAACTGGATTCGTACCCTAAAGAGCATCCCACCATGGTGGGAGTCCTTTAAAGATGCCCTGTACAAGGAATTGGGAGACCCCTACAGTGCTGATTCTGTGCGATTAAAGCAGATATCTCCCCTATTCCACACCAGCAAGGTCACAAAACCGTTGATTGTACTCCAAGGTTCACAGGACCCAAGGGTGCTTCAAGCGGAATCGGATGAAATTGTAGCTGGTGTACGCCAAAACGGTGTCCCAGTGGAATACGTGCTATTCGAGGATGAAGGACACGGATTTGTTAAAAAAGAAAACCAAATCAAAGCATACAGCAAAATTTTGGAATTTTTGGATGAGTACCTAAAAGAGGATAAGAGTACTCCTATTGAAGAAGAGAATTTATGATCAAAAGATTTTTGACCTTGATGTTCCTAACCGGAGCATTGAGTACAAACCTACATGCCCAAGCTCCCGGTGAAGAAGAACTGGGAGCTTGGTTCATGTATTTTGGGACCAATCAAATTGCAGAACGTTTTAGCATCCATTCCGAAGCACAGTTCCGGTACTACGAAACTGCGGATAACTTTAACCAGATGCTATTGCGGACCGGTCTCAATTATCACATTAATCCAGACGCTATGGCCACCATAGGCTACGCCTTTATCCAAACGGACACTTCTTTTGAAGATATCATGGGCGAGGTGGACACTAGGGAGAATCGGATTTTTCAACAATTTATTTTAAGGGATAAGGTATGGGAGTTCCTTTTTGAACATCGCTACCGTTTGGAGCAACGCTTTTTTGATTTTGGGGATGTTACGGATACCCAGCACAGGGCGCGCTATCGGCTACAGGTCACCCTTCCGCTTACGGATACTTTTTTCCTTAATTTTTATGATGAACTCTTTATCAACCTACAAGACAACCTTTTTGACCAAAACAGGTTATATGCAGCCTTTGGGGTGAATATTACGGAAAACAGCAATGTACAATTGGGGTACCTGAGAAATCAATTCTCCAATGTGGTGTTTGATAGATTGCAGTTTGCCGTCTTCTACAATCCCGACCTGAGAGGGCTTTTCAAAAAGAAGCAACCCTAGAAATACCAGAGGTAATCCTTGACACAGGCATAAATAATGCCTACCTTATAAGCTAATCTTAAAAAAATCATTTTTAATGAAAAAATTACAGACAACAGCCCTAGCGCTGATATTGATAACAGCTTTTGGCTGTAAACAAGCAAAAAAAGAAGCGGAAGAGACTACCGAAGAGGTGGAAGAAACCGTAGAGCAGGTAGCAGAGAAAATGGACCCTGAGGTAATCACATTTTCCATGGAACCCAAAAGCGACAGCAACGTAAGTGGTGAAGTGGTATTTACACAAGATGAAGGGCAGGTCATCATGCGGGCGACCTTCCTTGGATTGGATGAAGGGGAACATGCCATTCACTTGCACGAGAAAGCGGACTGCTCCTCTCCCGACGGGAAATCAACGGGAGGACATTGGAACCCTACTTTTGAGCAACATGGTAAATGGGGCTCCGAAGATGGTTATCATAAGGGGGATATCGGTAATTTTACCGCTGATGCCGATGGCAATGGCACCGTTGAGTTCACTACGGACGAATGGTGCATTGGCTGCGGGGACGACACGAAGGATATTTTGGGCAAGGCCGTGATTGTGCATCAAGGAGTGGACGACTACACCTCACAACCCTCTGGTGCCGCTGGCGCAAGAATCGCTTGTACTGGAATTATCCAATAAGCATAATAGCATCACCAATCCTATAAAAGCTGTCCGTTGGACAGCTTTTTTTATTGACCCAAACACAATTATGGCCTACCTTAGTACAAAATTAAAATGTACTGAAATGAAAAAACTACACCTTGCAGCCATGGCACTACTATTGGTGACCGCTTTTAGCTGCAAAAAAGCCCAAAAGGAGGAGGAAAAAACAGAAGCCAAGGTATCAACCGCGACCTACAGCCTTGTACAAGATTCCACCGACGTACGTTTTACGGCCTACAAGACCACGGACAAAGTCCCCGTTGGAGGCACCTTCCAACAAGTGAAGGTCACCTATGCCGCAGGAGAAACCCCAAAGGAAACCATCGACGGACTTGAGTTCACCATTCCGGTGAGCAGCCTTTTTACCAATGACCCTACTAACATAAGGGACCCCAAGATCATTGAGTTCTTTTTCAACAAAATGGTGGAGACCCAAAACATAACGGGTAAATTCTCTGTAAAAGATGCCAATAACTGTACGGTTGCCTTGAGCATGAACGGTGTTTCCGCTGAACTTCCCTTGGAGTATGAAATCACGGAGGACAACCATGTCAATTTTACGGGAGTTATGGACCTAAAACAATGGGATGCACTCAATGCACTGGCCTCACTTAACGAAGCCTGCAAAATATTGCATACCGGTGCCGATGGCGTAAGCAAAACTTGGGATGAGGTTGCCATAAATGCCTCGGTATTGCTCAGACAACAATAAGAATTTCCAGTAGGATAAAGATTTACGGAAAGAGCTGCCAATCGCAGCTCTTTTTTTATATATTTAGACCACTTCAATGAACTTGGACAACCTCATACAACAATTTCAAAAAAAGGATAGTGCTGCCTTTGAAGCCTTGTACCATATGTATGCGGAAAACATATGTGGTGTCATTAATGTGATTGTGAAGGATGCCGAGCGTTCCCAAGAGCTCTGCCAGGACGTCTTTGTAAAAGTCTGGGAAAAATCCGACCAGTACGATGCGTCCAAAGGACGTTTTTTTACTTGGATATTGAACATCGCTAGAAACGCCGCCATCGATGAAGTACGCTCAAAAACCCATAAAAACCAAAAAAAGAACCTTCCTGTTGATTCTCTCGTAGGTATTTTTGAAAACAGCGAAGATTTGAACAGTAAAATGGATACCATTGGGCTTCAGTCGCTCTTAAAAGGATTGAAGGAAAAGTGTATTTTGCTGATCGATATGCTTTATTTTAAGGGATATACCCAAAAAGAAGCCGCCAAGGAGCTTAATACACCCATTGGCACCATAAAGACAAGAATAAGAAGCTGTATTTCGAGCATTAGAAAAAATATGGCATGAGCATGGATGTGAAAGAATACATAGCATCTGGAATTTTGGAACTCTACGTAGCTGGAGCCCTGTCACCTGAAGAAAATCTTGAGGTGCAGCACTATGCCATACAGTATCCAGAAATACAAAAAGAAATCGAGGCAATTGAAAATGCGGTTCTCGAGCTAACGGAGGCAGCTTCACCAAAAATGCCGGAAAATAGTTTTGCCAAGATAAAAGCGGAACTGGACGATGTCATTCCGTTTACACCGGAAGCTTCAAAAAGTAGTGGAACTCCTTGGGGCAGCTACTTGGGATGGGCGGCGTCCGTTTTATTGGCCCTAGGCCTGTTTTGGATGTACACGGAAAACAACAAGCTCAAAAACGAAATAGAACTTACCAATCAAGAAAAGCAGAGCTTGGAAGATATTTTATCCGATACCCAAGCGGAAATCACCTCAAAAGAACTGCTGTTGCAAGAAATCAGGGATAAAGATGTGTCTGTTATCGCTCTTGGCGGGCAAGCCGTTTCCCCTTCCTCCTATGCAAAAGCGTATTGGAACAAGGAAGAGCAGAAAGTAATTATCGACGCCCAAGGCCTTCCAGAACCTCCTGAAGGATTTACCTATCAAGTGTGGTCCTTAAAGTTGGACCCGCTCACTCCTACCAGTATCGGGTTATTGGATGATTTTGCGTCACAGGACAATAAACTCTTTACTTTGGAAAACGCCAACGAATCCGAAGCTTTCGGTATCACCTTGGAGCCCGAGGGTGGAAGTGAAACCCCAACACTGGAGCAATTGTATACCTTGGGGGCGGTTGGTGCCTAAAAAAAGAAGGTAGCTCAGTATTGACCGAACTACCTTCAAAACTAGATAACCTAAAAAAACAATCGAATATTAAAGTTTAATACCCACGCCAAATCCAAAAATCCATGGGTTGATGTCCACATCCGCATCTACGGTAGCACCCAAAGCGGTGGTCGCATTTACAGTGGCCGTGGTGTTCAGGAACAGTTTTTTAACATCAAAGTTCAAGAACCATTTATCGTTGAGCATGTAATCAAATCCACCTTGTAATGCAAAGCCGACCGTCGTATCGTATTCAATATCGTCCACAACAGGTCCTTCGTCCACCCCATAAAAGAGCGTAAGGTTTACCCCGGCCCCAAGGTAAGGGACAAAGTTTCCTCCCGTAAAATGGTATTGACCGGTTATTGTGGGCGGTAGTAACCAAACACTGCCCAAGTCAATCTCTCCAGCAGCTGTTTCCACTGCTTTTACATCGTGCTTGGCGGTAGCCAAAATCAATTCCATGGACCAATTCTCGTCAAAAAAGTAAGTGATGTCCAGCTCTGGAACAACGGCGGTGGAAATATCAACATCGCCACCAATGGCTTCAATGTCGGCACTTTCGTCGGGGGAGACCACAATTCCCCTTAACCTAAACTGCCATGTGCCACCATTATCTGCTGGAGCATCCTGTGCCATTGCGAAGTTGGAGAGTCCCAATAGGGCCACTACCGCTACAAGTAATCTTTTTCTCATCGTGTGTTATTTTAATTTGATGAGACAAAACTACCGTCCTAACTTTTCGGAGAATATGATGTTTATCATTGGAAAACATACGAAAATCTCCAACTTCCCTTAGATGAATGGTTATTTTTTTGAAAATAAAACGGTTAGAACCATTTTTTTCTTTTGAAAATGATAATGGAAATAATGGTAACCACCAGCATCAGCCCTAAAAGGACAAAATAGCCATATTTCCATTGCAGTTCGGGCATATTGTCAAAGTTCATCCCATAAATGCCTGCCAAAAAGGTTAGAGGAATAAATACCACGGAAAATATGGTCAGGGTTTTCATTACCTCGTTCAGTCGGTGGCCCTGCACGCTAAAAAACAGATTGATTTGACTCTCCAGTTCCATGATATCGGAGTCAATATCCGTAATCAAACCATTGATCTGCTCACGCAATTCACTAAAATACTTGGTTTGAAATCCTTTTATCTCTACCCTTTCCAATCGGATGATGATATCCCGAAGACCATGCGATGCCTTTTTAAATTCCTGTATCAAAGCTTTTTTCTGTTCCACTTCGAACATGAATTCCGGAGTGGGCTCGCGCTTTACCAGTGCTTCCAAGGCATTCTCCATGATCACGATATCCTCGTACTTATCCTTATAATTGGTGATCAGGGTTTCCAAAATAAAGAACAAGAGGTAATCGGCCTTCTTTTTTCGTATGATGCCCTTGTTCTCAAAGATTCGCTGGCGTATCCAATCAAAATGGTCACCCCACATTTCTTGGATACACCAATTAAAATCTTTGGAAACCACAAAATACATCTGTTCGGACTCCATGCTGTCGTGCTCGGTTTTCAGGATACGTGCTGCGATGAACAATTGATCTTCCAGTACAATGACCTTGTTGCCCATCTTTTGGTTCAGCAATAGGCGCAAGAGAAAATCATCTAATCCATTTTCATTCACCATCTGCCTAAATTCATCCATATACTCCAGGCCATAGGTGTTTACCCATGTAATGGACTTATCGCCCTTGGAGAGCTGCATATCCTCCTGCAGGGAGAACTTTCGGTTGTAGTAATTGTCCGGTGAGTAATTGATCACCCATGAATTTTCTTCGAAATCTGTGTTCATGGCAGTATTGATATGATGGGTTTATTCGTAGTTTAGCTCTATAAGTTAAACCAAATTTACTAAGAACCATCATGATTGAAGCCATGCCCTACAAAACCGAGGTGTTGTTTACCATTATTCTTCTGAGCATACTGATTTTACTGAATTCCCTAAGCAAAAGGGCCATTAGAAGGTTTGGTAGATCTAGTGCAATTGATATGAACAGCAGAAAAATCATATTTTATCTGAGCAACTTGCTGTTTTACCTTCTTGCCTTCATCGGTATTTCTCTGATATGGGGCGTTAACATGAAGGATTTTTCTGTGTTCATCTCTTCGGTGTTGGCGATTTTGGGCGTGGGTTTTGTAGCCCAATGGTCCATCTTGTCTAATTTAACGGCAAGTGTTATCCTCTTCTTTAATCACCCACTCCGCTTGGGCGACAGGATTCGGGTTATGGACAAGGACTTTGATTGGACCGGAAAGGTAGAAGACATCAGCGGATTTTATCTTTTTATGCGGACGGATGATGGAAAACAAATCACCATTCCAACCAATTTGGTGATTCAAAAAGGTATCGAGATCCTGCATGAGGATGCCGTTGAAAAAAAAGAAGCCTTGCCGGAAGAATAGAAAACGCCACGGCAATGTACCGTGGCGTACCTAAAAACAACAACCAAGCCGAGATCATAACGATCTACAACCTTGCTCTTAAAAGGGGAAAACTAAAGACTGGCTATTTGGGCCTCTTTCATGGGCCCAAGTTCATATATAGCTCCCAACAGTTTTTGCTTTAACTCCTGTACCTTTTGAGTTTTGCCATTGGCCTTATAAATTTCAGCTGCCTGATGGAGTACCACAGGCTCAAAAGTGGCCCCTATTACATGTTTTTCCAAGATCTTCATGGCTTTTTCCTTTTCTCCGATATGGAGTAAACTGTAGGCCAACCAGCCATAAGATTCTGGCGTAGGACGATTATCCACCTCCTCCTGTGCCAGTTTATAGGCCTTTTGGTCCACATCCATATCTATTAAAAATTCCACATTGCGCGCATTGTACATGTGGGCATATTGGGGGTTGTTCCTCACTAATTTGTAATAATCGTCCAGAGCTTGTACGCGTAGCATATCGTTCTGCATAAAGTCCGCAATCTCCGCTTTCAATAGGTAATACTCTGGCGATTGATGCTGTTTTAGGATAGAATCGAGTATGCGAAGGGCCTCCGTTCCATTTCTTTCATAGGAGTAAACAATCCAGGCAATGCCCTTTTTGGCGTATGCATTACGTGGTTCAATGTGCAACGCTCGAAGATAGCATTGGTAAGAATCCTCGATTCTTGCGGCATGACCGTAGAAATCGGCCAATTTGGTATAGGCCCATAGGAGCTGAGCTTTGTTCTTTTCCATTTCCGCTACGGCAATGGCCTTCTCAATAAATTGGATGGCACTATCCAGATTTCCCTTGTGGTCATCCCATTTGGCTGCACGGATGAGGTAACCGAAATCGGGCATTGACCGAATACTGTCCAAATAGCGGTCGGCGCGGGAATAATTCCCCAATTCCATATGAAGGTCAAAAAGTAACTTCTGTGATTCATTGATAGCACTGTTCAACCTACGGGATTCCTCGGCAATGGACAAGGCTTCTTTAAACTTATGTTGTGCCATGTGGTTTCGCGACAAAGCCCTCAGGTGTTCTGCTTGATCGGCACTAGATGTTATCAACGCATTTCTAAGATATCGTTCGGCATTCTTTAAAAATTGGATATCACCTGTTTGGCCTAAAAATCGATGGTATTCGCCGGACACCTTGCCCATGCTCAGCAGCCGTAAACTGTCCGATTTGATATTGTTATCCTCAAGCATGGGAACATTATATGTTTCCTTTGCGGGTCGATTGGCCAAGAAGGAATTATAATCCTGACTGTCGGTCTTGAATTCTGTCTCTTGCTGCTGGCACGATATCAAAAAGCATAGCATCAGCACAATACTGCCGTAGGTTCTTGTTACTTTCATGTTGTTGTCTAAAGGTTCATTCACCCTTACCTACGGAACCTTATGGAAAGCGGTTTGGTTTTAAAATGTTAAAATTATTTAACGATATTTTAGCGGTGTGATACCGCTGTCATAAACCAAAGTCCTAGAAATTGTTTTACTTTGACGCCCTAATTTAGTTACATGAACCCTTCTGCCTCAGGATGGATCAACAAGTTTGGTCACCTTGTCGATCAAGAGTCTTCCTATTTCGAAGACTTTGATAGTCTGTACAGGGACCTCAAGGCCAACGGCTTTATCTATGGGGTGCATTTGAACATTCCATCCTTTGTTCCTGCGGAGCATGCCCTTAGCGAGGATGAGATTGCCAAGGTCAACCTATTGACGGCTCTATATTTCACCTACACCTTTAAGGTTGGAAAAACCGATTTTGAAGCCTTCGTCAACAAGGTATTCGAATACTACCAGTCCTTGAACGTAAGCCGAATTTCCTTTTTGAACAAAATATTGACCGGTTCCAAAACGGAATCCCAACTGGAAAAACTTATAGATTCTCGGATATACCTAAGCGACAATACCTTTAGCCGGGCCCTTGGAAACAGTTTGACCAACTCACTGCTGTATGTGGACATTCTCATATTTATTGTTTACCTAAAAGGAGAAAAGAACTTGATGGCACATGCACAACTTTTGGAGTTTGTCACCATCAATATTGTGTACCACGCGCTCAATTCCAAGCAAACCCATGAATCGGATGAAAAATTGATTCAACTTTTGGCCTCCTCCTTAACATATGTTGATTCCGAAAGTGCCAAATTCGAGGGTGATTTTTCCGATTTACTAAACCAAAATTTCAGTCAAAACGAGAAGGATTATTTTCTGGATATGGCCTGCTTGACGATATGGGAGGACAAGGCTCTGGACTACACCGAAACGGATTATATTTTTGGCTTGGGAAGAGACCTTGGAAAGTCAAAAAAAGAGGTGGATTTCGAGCTTCAATTTGTGGAAGGTTTTTTTGAAAAAAACAAGGATAAAGTTGCCTATCTGAACAACAAAAATTTGGCCGTTCAATTTTACGATGGCATGTCCAAAAATGTGAGCAAGCTTATTTTGAGAAACAGCAAAAGACTCAAAAAAGAGCTCACACAGAGTCGTGAATTGGTCACTCTTTTATCAAAATCCACGGTCAAGGATTTGAACGCCGAAGAAAAGAAAAAAGTACAAAATCAGTTGTTGGATATTTTTAAGAGCATACCCTCGCTGGCCATTTTTATGTTGCCAGGAGGAGCCATTCTTTTGCCCATTTTTATTAAATTGATTCCGAAACTGCTCCCTTCCGCATTTGATGACAACCGAGTGGAGGACAACTAACCTTTTTGACCCAAAAAAGCCACTATAAGGAAAATTTATAGTGGCTTTTTATTTTTTATTAAATTACTGGAATCCAAAAATTTAATCGATACTACTCCAACCATAACTTAAAGTCCTTTACCCGCTCCCTGCTTACAATGATTTCGTGGTCATTGAAGCGTTTCATTTTAATCTGGAGCCTTGAATTGGTGTATGAAATGATGTCCCCTATATGATTGATATTCACATAAAACTTGCGGCTCACCCTAAAAAATGTTTGAGGCTTTAGCTCCTCCTCCAACTGTTCCAAAGTGGTGTCGAGCAAATAATTTCTTCCGTCCGAAGTAGCGGCATAGGTTCCCTTATTTTCACTATAAAAACATTCCACGTCTTCGGCGTTTATAATTTTCAAATGCTGTCCGACCCGAGCTGTAAATCGTTTTTTGTATTCCCGTTCCAAGGGGTTCACCAAAAGGTTTTTGATGTCGTTAAAATCGATGGGGATTTTTTGGTTTTCGGGCTTGAAATTCCGGTACTTTTTTACAGCACTTTCCAGCTCTTCCTCATCAATGGGTTTGAGCAAATAATCGATGCTGTTCAGCTTGAATGCCTGAAGTGCATATTCATCAAAAGCAGTGGTAAAAATGATGGCACTTTTTACCTCGATCTCATCAAAAATTTCAAAGGAAAGCCCATCCGATAATTGAATGTCCAAAAAGATGAGATCGGGATGTGGGTTGTCTTGAAACCAAGCAATGGAATCTTCAACGGAATGCAGCATGTTGGAAACCTCGATTTCGAGTTCAGAAAGTAATCTGGACAATCTCCGCGCTGCCGGTTTTTCATCTTCAATGATCAGGACGTTCATGGTTGTTCTTGTATTTGGTTTAGTTTGGACCTAAAATATAAAAGTTAGTCGGCTCATTTGTATTTATCAACATGATCTTTACCCTCATCCATATATTTTTGTATCTGTCGTTTCTCCCAGTTTTTGAAAAAGGACAATTTATGACGAAGTATAAGTAGTGTGTGCACAAGCAATATCACTCCCCAAATCAGGATGTTTCCGTTGATCCAATCGTAATAATAGGATTCCTTTGGGAAAGCCTCTGGTAAAAAAGAGGTTAGCACACCCAACTTGAGCAATAACAACATACCATTCACAATGACAAAAATGGCGATATGGCTATAGTAGCCCTTAAGTTCCTTGACACGCTTCTCCGCGGCTTCCCGAGCAAAATTTCTATCTGTCATGACCTTGTTTGAATTTCTTCATTTCTTCCTTGTCCTCTTCCATGTATTTTTTGATTTGGCGCTCTTCCCAGTTCTTTCCCAAGAAAGGATTGAATTCAAACGTTTTGGAAGCATGGAAGAACAACCCAATGCCCCATGCAAACAAGGTGATGAAATGTTCCCATCTCCAAAAATCATCGTTCCTAAGAAAAATATTGATCAGGATGAAGGTGTTGATCACGATATAAATGGATAGGTGAATATAAAAACCTTTGAGTTCATCGACCCTTTTTTTGGCCCTATTGTATTTTTCGGTGTTATAATTTTCCATGATTATTTCCATTTATCGTTCTGTTCCTCATTGCGCATAATCTCCTCGATCTTGCGCTTTTCCCATTGTTTTCCAAAAAATGGGTTTAGGTCGAATGTCTTTATAGCGTGAAAAAGAACGCCGATTCCCCAACCAAAAGCGGCCCATAAAAACCACATATAGCCAAAACCGTTGGTAAAATAATTGATAAGTGCCAAGCCAGAGATTACCAAAACATAGGAAGTCAAGTTCCCATAAAAGTTTTTAAGCTCGTCCACGCGCTCGCGGGCCCTAATATATTTGTTTTCCTTGTTCGACGTATCCATGATATTGCTATTTGGTTGCATGTTGTAGTTAAAAGTACTCATTCCTAAAATTCTTTGTCGTTCATAAACTCCTGAATCTTACGCTCTTCCCATTCCTTGCCAAAAAGGGGATTGAATCCGTAAGCGGACATCCCGTGACCTATCAGTCCGAGTCCCCACCCTACGGCGGGAAATATGATCCATGGAAAGCTGGTTGTCCTGTAATTAAGATATCCCAGCAAAGGAATCACGATTAGGTAGGCTGTAAGATTGTAGTAAAATGATTTGATACACTCCACCCTTTCCTTGGCTTTGGCATATCGAAGTTCTGTTGAGTTTTCCATGACTGTTCGTTTTTATTTGATTACACACCAAAATTCGGCATAGCGATCGGCAAAAAGAAAAACGAATTCCCGAACTGTAATTATATTGGGATGAGTTGTATGAGGGAGAGGTTAAGGGTGAAGGGTCAAAGCCAGGGATTCTAATCTAAATCAGGGGGTACTCGATTCCGGTCTCCAATCTTAGAAATCGTCCTTGTCCATCAATTCCTTGATCTTGCGTTCTTCCCAACGCTTACCCCATAACGGATTAAATCCAAAAGCCGCCATCCCGTGGGCCGTTAACCCAAATCCCCATCCAATGGTAGGGAAAAAGGCCCATAAAAATTCGGTGGTCCGTAAATTAAGCCACCACAGAAAGGGAATCACAATACAATAGGCCATTAGGTTCCCATAGAAGTCCTTAATGGCCTGAACGCGCTCTCTAGCCTTGGCATACCTTTTTTCTTCGATATAGTTCTCCTGCGTCTCCATAACCGTGTATTTTTGGGTGAGCATGGGGAGTGAAACGCTAAAGTCCTCTGCGGTCTTGTTGATGATCATTTCGCGGTCCGTTAAAATGCGGTAGCGCTGTGTGATGTTCTGCAGTCCCACCCCACTGCTTTTTTTGACCACCTGTTTTTCCTGAAGATTATTACTGACCACCAACATTCCCTTGTCTTCAAAAACTCGAATGTGCAAAGGTCGCGATGAGGTCACCACATTGTGCTTTACCGCGTTTTCCAGCAATAATTGCAGAGATAGCGGTACAATTTTAGCATCGGGTTGGGAGGATTGGTCGGGAATATCAAAAATGATACTGTCCTCAAAACGCATTTTAAGTAAACGGACGTAGGTACGGGCAAATTTGAGTTCCTCATCCACAGTGACCAAATCCTTGTTCTTCTGCTCCAATACGTAACGATACACCTTGGAGAGTGAAGTGGTGAAATTCTGTGCCTGATGTGGGTCTTCGTCTATCAAACTAGTCAACACGTTCAGACTATTGAATAAAAAATGGGGGTCCAATTGATTTTTAAGAGCATCAAATCGGGCAGATGCCGAACCAGCGATAATTTTCTGCTCCTTTACCTGTCGTTCCTTATAATATTTGTAGTAGTAGGCCGCATAGAACATAAAGGCTACGGCCATCGCAATAATAAAAGAGCTCACATAGAATTCAGGTCGTTCCTCTGCCAAAAACTGTGCGAACGATTGTTGGTTGATGAGTACTTTGAGCACAAATCTAGACAACAAAATGCCTAAAATGGAGGCTACAATATTGCCGATAACGCCGTAGGCAATATACTTTTTGGTAAACAACTCCTTGTCGTATTTTCGCATCAAAAGAATAAAGGAGGCCGCATTCAACATATAAATGATGATGGAAAAGATCATACTTTCCCAAAACTCCACCCACAACTCTTGATATGTGAGCTCCCACCCCTTGATAAAGAAGATGATGAGCAACACTATGAAAATAGCGATGCCCACTAAAAATCCTTTTAAAAGTTCTTTGAAAAAGCGTTTCATAGGTTTTTATTTACCACAGTTCTCGAGGACTTCCTTGGCCCTTTCCTCTCCCCATGTAGGGTAAAATGGTATTTCGGAATTAAAGGTAGCAAAAAGTTCCAAGGCTCTTTCCACGTCTTTGCAATAAGGTGTTATGTCCTTGCCAAAATAACGGGCCGAACCCATATCCCATTCTGCTTTGGAAAGGATGACCCTTGGATTTTTTGGAGCGATTTCCAAGGCTTTTTGGTACAATTGAGCGTTTTTTGGGGAAAGTGTCATTCCATAGGTGGCCCCATCAAAAGCAATCCATGCTGTATTGATAAGCGCTTCCTGGATCAAGAGCTCGGGATTATTGGGAGAGATGGCCTTGGCCACATCCAAAAATTCTTTGGCTTTTTCCAATTGGTTGCTCAGTTTGGCTTCGTCCGTTTCCCCAAAAGAAATCAAGGTGTTGATTTGCGACACATAATAATAGGGCACCCATTTATCCGGCTCAGCGGTAGCGATACGCTCGAATAAATGGGAGGCTTCCATCATTTTTTGCTCTTCCCACAAGGCAAATGCCTTTTCCATTCCTGTGGCGTAACGGTCTTGCGCGTTTGCAAAGGATACGGCGAATAGAAATGCGGCCAACAATAGTTTTTTCATGACTGTTCTTTTTTTTGATGCTGGATGTATTCCAGGATTGATTATTGATGACACAAAGATGAATCGACCAAGGTGCCTTCCAAAAGAAGTTTGACCGAACTGTACTTTTTTGGGGATAGACTGTAGATTTTACTCCCAATTATCCGCTGACAAGTCATGAAAACAACTATTGTATTCAACTATGGTAGAATGCTTTCTTGGCTACACTAGCACTATCATACTGACTCACTTCCTTCACCTATTTAATCTCAAGGTTAGATTTTCGACTTCCTTTCCGTACAAGATTGGAAAGGCAATAGTCCCATATTGTCAGAAAAACATCTTAACAACGCTTTTTTTACCACAGTACCTGTATTGATTTTATTTTTAAGCCGCTCTCTTACAGTTTTTTACTACCTTTATAAAGGCCGTAAAACACTAATCAAACAAAACACTTACGGCGTATTTCCTTTTTCAATAGACCCAAGTACTTGTCACTGAATTATCCTTTGTGGATGAAAAGGCAAGTTGTATCCCCAATAAGCATTCGGTTGCTTCGCAACCACCTTTATCATTGCCAATCTGTACACCTATCTGTGTAGTTCTGGCTATTTCTTTGGAAAAATTCCGGTCAACGGTTGACCGTGTTTTCACTATAAATAATTAACCTTAATTCAAAAGACAATGAAAAAAGTAATTTTCCTTTGCGCTATTGCTGTACTGGCCTTCAGTGCATGCCAACAAGGTCCTGTAAGGTATACACAGGATTCACCGGAAATAAACACCGTTAAAAAACTGATTTCCAATTACAACAGTAAAACGTACGATACCAGTATGTATGCCGACACCTCCAAAACCTACTACAACACCATTAACAATCCTATGTCCCCTAGCGAGGCCATGGACTATCACAAACAATCGGATCAGAATTATGCCTCCAGAGGTTTTGGTGGAGACAACATGGAATATGAAATGGTGGTTACCGACGATGGGGAAACTTGGGTGAATTGTTGGTTGGGCTGGAAAGGAACCCTGGCCGCCAATAACAAGGATATCTATATCCCCATACATTTGACCTATCAATTTGTGGATGGGAAAATAGTGAGAGAGCATGGCTATTGGGACCCTTCTGAAATTGTGATGGAACTTCAAAAAATAGAAGCCGAAGCCAAAATGGCAGAGGAAGAAATGGAACCCATGGAATAAATTAGGTTCCACAGATACTATTGACAGAAAAGGCCCTTAATTGGGTCTTTTTTTATGACCCTTGAATCAGGGCATCAAAAATCCTATGGCAAGAAAGCTTATTTACTACCTTTACCTTTTTACATTTGAAAACCATAGGTTCAATCCATATGTACATCCCACCACATTACCAAAATCACGATACTGAAGAAGTCAAGAAGTTTATTAAAAAAAACAGTTTTGGCATTCTCATCAATGTTATGGAAAACAAGCCTTGGGGCACCCATATTCCATTGGAATTGGAAGAAGATGAACATGGAAATGATGTTTTGGTCGGGCACATAGCCAAAGCCAATCCACAATGGAAATATTTCAGGAACGAAGCAGAAGTGCTCTGTATTTTCAACGGTCCCCACGCTTATGTTTCCTCTTCATGGTACAAGGAAGAAGAGGTACCCACCTGGAACTACGTTGCCGTGCATGTTTATGGAGCTCTTCGGGTATTGAGCGAAGATGAAACCATGGCCTCAATGCATCGGTTGGTGAACAAATATGAGAGAGACTCCAAAAATCCTATCTCCTTGGACCACATGTCGCCGCAAACCCTTCGCCAAGTAAAGGGAGTGGTTGGTTTTGAGATACGCATATCCGATATTCAAGCCACTTACAAACTTTCGCAGACCCGTGCTGCAGATCATAAAAAAATCGTCTCGGAGCTAAAGGAACGCCCCGACTCGGGGAGCCAGGGCGTTGCGTCTTTGATGCAAAACAACAAAGAGTAAAGGTCTCATTCAATATCTTGGAAAATGGCGTCCGCCCAGTTGGCATACCTTGAATTTTCCACATGCATGATCCAAATTTCATCTCGATATTTCCCTTCCATTTTGGATCGGTAAGCCTCATAGGCCAGTTCATTCTCTTCAAATTTGGCCAAGTACACATAGTTGAGTCCGTTTTCTGGATTCTTGAAGTATTGTGCCTCCAATCCTTGGCTCTTTAACTCTTCCATAAAGTTTTTAAGGTAAGTCTCGTTCTTGAACACATTGGCCACAATGTAATGCCCTTGCCCAACTCCTTCCAGACTGATGTATTTTTCAATCGGTTCAAAGGCGCCACCATGAAAAGACCCTTCTTGTATTGGTTTAGCGGTTGCACTTGCTTTTTTCGTTTGCTGCGCCAAAGCAGTGTTCATGGAGTTTTCAATGGAATTGTAAACGGAGTCCAATTGCTGGCTATCGACGGTGTATAATTTTTGTGCTTTGGCTTCAATCCCGGGAATGTCATCGCCGTTATGGCGTTTTACCAATCGCATCACCATTTCAAAGCGTTTTTCCATATCCTCTTCCCTACTCTGCTTCATGGAATCCATTTTGTACAGCAGATCATCGATTACGGCATAGCTATCTTCTTGCTCTTGCTGCAATTGGGCAATACGCTCTTCCCAGTAGGCCCTATCCTCCTGATTGGTCGGTCTCAAGGTAGTTTTTGCATCCAGCTTACTGTTCGTTTCGGTTTTCTTCGTTTCTTCACCAGCATCAGCCACACTATTATTTTCCAACTTGTTCTCTTCATCCTCATTGGAAACCATAAAGGTGTTCTTGGACAAATTGGGCACAAAGGAATAAGCGATTGAGATTTCGTGGGTCACCCCAAGATTGGCAATACTATTGTTGAGACTTTTCTCAAAATTATAGCCAAAGGATAGCCTTTGGTTCAAGTTAAAACCCGTTCCTGCCGAAGCACCATAAAATTGGTCATATCCACCTTGTATCCATCCCAGTTTAGGTAGGTCAAAAATCACACCTCCACCAAAAATCGGGTCTTCGCCGCCTTCAAAACGCACACGCGCCAAAGGCATTAAACGGGCATCCTCAAAAATACCGCTTCCACTTGCCATGTCCTGTACGTATTGTACATGACCGGAAAAGGTCTTTTGGTTGAAATTGGTCAAGGATTCCCCGGATCTTAAATTGAAATCCACCAAATTTTGGGCAAAGACACCAAAATCAAACTTGCCTATGGTTAGATTGAGACCTGGCTGAAAGGAAAGAATGGAACTTTCGCTTGCTTCGTTGAGCACTGGGTCTTCCTCCAAGGCAACTGCCCTGCTGGGATCATAACTGCTCACATAATAAGGGATATTTACCCCAAATGTTAAACTACTCTCCTCGCCTAACTGGATACCGTGGGAATAATTGGCCATGACACCAAGGTTGGAAATTACCCCCTCACGTTGGTTGTAAAGACTGAAACCTAGGCCGATCTTATCGCTCAACCTTCCGCTATAACTCAAAAAATAGTTCTGGCGGTTGTTGTCGAAATCTGCGCTCTGGCTTCGGTGAAAGAAATTGATATACGATTTGTCCTCGCGTATGGACGAAAAGGTGGGGTTGATCAAAAATCTATTGAATTTCAACAGATTTTGAAACGGGACATCGTAGCTCACATAAGGATTGTTTTCCTCCTGTGCCTGAATGGGAAGGCCAAGAAAAATAACAATGAAGAACGCGTAAAGGAAGCGCTCAACTTGGGACGGGAATACAGTTTGGGGAAACTGGGGTAGTTTTATCTCCATAGCCGATTGGGGTTTGTAGGTTAATGCGCCCGATGGGAACAGGCTGATATGTTTTTAAGTTCTTTATTTGCAAGATTTGGGACCTTGTAAGAATTTTACCACTAAAACGTAATGTAAAACTAATTATTTTCTCGACCAAAAGGTAATTTTTTCGTTGAATGGAACGCCCAATTGACGGATAGGCCGTTTCAATCCATGAATACCCCATTTCAATTGACGGATGTTACTGGAATTCAATTTATTTTTGACGGTAAAAATCAACAGAAACCTCTCCAATGGATACAATTCCCTTGATAATTCCGTATTCTGATGCCTATCAGGATGATTTTAGGCGACTGAACGAAGAATGGATCCTAACTTATTTTGAGTTGGAAGAGATGGATAAACGAGCTCTCAACCATCCAAAGGAATATATATTGGACAAGGGAGGCTATATCGCTGTTGCCCTATGGGAAGGAGAGGCGGTGGGTGTATGTGCCTTGATTCCCTGCATCCATGAAGGTTACGATTTTGAGCTGTCCAAAATGGGAGTATCCCCAAAAGCACAGGGAAAAGGCATTGGAAAGCTGTTGGGCGAGCATGTTATTGCCAAAGCAAAAGAATTGGGCGCAAAAAAACTGTTCTTGGAAAGCAACCGAAAACTAGGACCCGCCTTGTCACTTTATAAAAAATTGGGCTTCCGGGAAATGGTCAGGATAGCTTCACCGTACAGCCGAAGTGATATTCAAATGGAACTAAACATCATCTGAGCCTTACCCATTTCGCAAGGGAAGTTGTACAAATCCCCGTTCATGGAGAGGTTTAATCACTTTTTCTACCATATATCACTAAAAATGAGTACCTTATAAAGACACTTTTAAATTTCTTCGTCATGGGTCTCATCAAAAAGCTCAATAAATGGGCGAATGCCCATACCTACCTCCTACTGGACCTGATACGGATCTTGTTGGGTGTTGTCTTTTTTATAAAAGGCATCGAATTTATGAACAACTATCAAGAGATGGAGCGACTTGCCAGTCCTTTTCAGGAGTTACCTGGTGGTATGATCTTTCTACACTACTTGATTCCGGCCCACTTTGTGGGAGGTTTGCTCATTGTTGTGGGATTGCTAACGCGCTGGGCCGCCATTGCACAATTGCCCATCCTGTTTGGGGCCATCCTTACCAATTTTTTGGGCCAGATGGACACCAATAACCTTATACTGGCCATTATTGTACTTCTTACCACACTCTTCTTTATTGTATACGGTTCGGGAAAACATTCGGTGGATTATTACCTGAAAATGCAGCAATGATCTAAAGATTGTCCAATTGATTGCTCTTTCCATCCGTGCTTATGGTCCAGAAAAAGCCAACAAAGAAAAAACTATCCGCTGGCGGAGTAATGGCCCTTCTGTCGAAAACACCATCCGCATTGGGTGTGTTGGCGTATTGATAGTTGCTAATATTGTTTGTGCCCAAAAGGTTGTTCACTGAAAAGTAGAGTATTTTTTGTTGGTCTATCAAATAAGCCCAGTTAAAGCTCAAGTTGCTAAAAGACCTTGTTCGTTCCCCCATAAAATCCGCGGTATTGGGGTTATTATACGGTCTCCCCGTAGCATAGGCATAGGAAAAACCAATTTGTGACCTCAAATCGTTCACCCAATATTTGGTAACCAACGATAGGTTGTGCTTTGGCGCAAAATTAGGTGTGGCCCTTTCCGGAAAGTTCCTGTACTGTCTTTCCGTATCCAAATAGGAGTAGGATGCCCAATAATCCAAGTTTTCTATGCTTTTGCTGTCCCTCCAAAATATATCGATTCCCATCGCATAACCATCCCCAGCATTGGAGTATGCGGAATTGAACTGTGGCATTTTGGTATCGAATCGTATCAATTGGTCATAATCCTTATAGTAGCCTTCCGCCCTAAAGGTTTTGCCATTGTTGATATATTGATAGTTAAGGATATAATGGGATGCCTTCTCCATGCCCACCTCCGTATTAAACTTCACTACTTCAGTGAGCGGTCGTTGGTAAAAATCTCCATAAGCCAACGAAAATTGCCCGTTTTCCCAGGGTTTGTAAGCCAAGGAAGCCCGCGGGGATACCCGAAATTCATCCAAGAGACTTGTCTGCTCGGCCCTAACACCTAGTTTCATCGCAAATTGATTGGACAAAAAGATATCGGATTCCGCAAAAGCGCCCCAAAGACCGTCCACAAAGCCATTCTCGAACTGATTGTTGGCCGCATCCTCGTAGGTTTCTTCATAATCGGTATGGAAATACTCCACCCCAAAACTCAAATCGAACCGATTGCTAAAGTTTTTTCTAGCTTTCAACTTCAGATGGGACGAAGTGTCCTTGGTATCGACCTTGTCTTCAATAATACCGATATCGTTGGTGTCCCAAGCAATGGAAGCTCCTGAGGTAAGGCTCCAATCATTTTCAAAATAGTACTTGTAGGAAGCATTGAAGTATAAATTACTGTTCCTTAATCGAAACCGTACAAAGTCATCAAAATTGATGTCCTCTTGCTCTATGTCCAAATTGGCATGGTTAAAACCCGTGTAGAGTTTGAACATGCTTTTTTCGCCCTTGCTCCGAAACACAGTCTCACCAGAAATGGATTCAAATGGACTTATCCAGCGCATACCTTGGGTGGATGGTATCAACTCTTCATAGGGGGCAAGGTTCAGGTAGTTGACATTGAGGCTCAAGGATTGGTCTTCGTTCCATATTTTGGTATGCCCAACACCCCCTCCTACGCTCATGACTGAAATATCCGTTTGCTCCTGAACCGGAACATCGGTAGTGTTCAGCAGAAGCACACTGGACAAGGCTTGCCCATATTCGGCGGAATACCCACCCGTGCTAAAAGAGATGCCCTTAAACAAAAAAGGCGAGAACCTGCCTCGGGTCGGAGTATTGTTGGCAGTGGCATTAAAGGGTTGAAAAACCCGGAGTCCGTCAATAAAGACTTGCGTTTCATCGGCGGTACCACCTCGTACAAACAACCGGCCATCTTCGTTAACCGTTGTGGTTCCGGGCAAGGTCTGCAATGCAGCCACAAAATCTCCAGCCGCACCCGCGGTGGTCACAATATCCAAAGGCTTCAATACCGATGCCTTTGAATTGTCCCCGGCTTCAAAAGTACCAGCGGTCAAGGTAACCCCATCCAACGAATTGAAGGACTCCGACAGCTTTATTTGAATATCGGTGAAATAGGAGATGTCTCCTGCCTCGTAGTGCGTTTCATAGGACAACATGGAAACGACCAAGGTTTGCAAACCCTCCTCCTCCGTTTCAAAAGTGAATTTTCCTTGGGCTTCGGAAGATGCCCCGTCATAGGTGCCCTCCAAATAAATGTTCGCCCCCTCGATAGGATTGTTCTTGGCATCCGTTACCGTTCCTGATATCGTTTGTTGCGCGAGAAGCGTACCAGAAGTAAGCAGTAAGAGGATAAGAAGAATGCTGTTTTTCATGACTGTTCGTTTTGTTTGATGCCACAAAATTGCCTCGCTCTTGGAAGGCAAACCAAAACGAAATACCCAATTGTTATTTTTTACACCTGAATTGAAATCCTATTTTCCCCTTTGCAATTCACTCCTTAAATTCCACATTTCAGTCATCTTGAATTTGTTACACGAATCACTTGCAGCAACTTTGTGGCATACAAATCATCAAAAACAAATCATATGAAAACTGTAACACTAGCTTTAAGTTTTTTCTTGGTAAGTATCATCGCCAGTGCGCAAGACAAGGATGGGGTGGATATTACCGTAACCATTGACAACGTTCAGAGCAATGAGGGTCAAGTTCTTCTGGGGCTGCACACCGCCGACACCTTTATGAAAGGTCCTGGAATACAAAACCTCCAAAGCAACATTGAAGATGGAAAAGTTACCGTGACCTTTACCAATGTTGCCCCTGGGGCTTATGCCATCATGGCCCTGCACGATGCCAACGGAAACAAACGTATGGATTATGAGCCAAACGGAATGCCCAAAGAGAGCTACGGAATGTCCGGCAACGATATGACCATGGGTCCGCCAAACTTCAACAGCGCCCAGTTCCAAGTTGGCGAGGAAAATTTGGAGTTCAACATCCGGTTCTAAGGATAATAGCTGAACATTGAACGATTAGGTCGTCTAAAAAGCGATAATATTTGAACTTTGTCAGGTTGAGCGCAGTCGAAACCCATTGATTATCAATGTATTTTAAGGTCTCGACTGCGCTCTAACTTACAGTTAATCAGCTTTTTAGACAGCCTTTTTGTTTTAAAACCACTGTCATCCACGATTTCAGTTTTTCTTCTATAGATTAGACTGATGGTTTTTTATACTTTTATGTCCTAAACTTATTATTGGATGACCATTACCCAACTACAGTATGTATTGGCCGTTGCGGAACACAAGAACTTTACCTTGGCCGCAGAGAAAAGTTTTGTGACCCAGCCTACCCTGAGCATGCAAGTTCAGAAGTTGGAGGACGAACTCGACATTCTCATTTTTGACCGCAGCAAAAAGCCCATCACCATCACGGAAGTCGGAAAGAAAATCGTGGCACAAGCCAAAAATATTGTGGCAGAAGCGGAACGCATCAAAGATATTGTAGATCAGGATAAAGGGTACATTGGAGGAGACTACACCTTGGGCATCATTCCAACGGTAATGCCAACACTGCTGCCCATGTTCCTGAACGCCTTTATCAAAAAATATCCCAAAGTAAACCTTATTATCAAAGAGCAGTCCACCCAAACCATGATCAAGAATATCTTGGACGGTCATTTGGATGCTGGAATTGCCGCTACTCCTTTGGAAATTGAATTTATCAAGGAGCGCCCCCTCTATTACGAGCCTTTTGTGGGATATGTCCCAAAAAACCACCGTTTGGCTGCAGAGGAACAATTAACCACCGAACATTTAGACGTAAGTGATGTTCTTTTGCTACAAGATGGACACTGTTTTAGAGAAGGGGTCATCAATCTATGTAAAGCATCGCAAAACCTAAGTGGCGAACATTTTAAGATAGAAAGTGGCAGTTTTGAAACCTTGGTGAGCTTGGCCGATGAGGGTATGGGCATGACCCTCCTTCCCTATTTGAACACCTTACATTTGGACAAACAAAAGACCGTAAATTTAAAATCATTTAAAAATCCTGTGCCCGCTAGGGAAATAAGTATGATCTACCATAAAAGCGAGCTAAAAATACAGATTACGGATGCCTTGAGGGAAGTCGTTTCCAGTATAGTACGAGGGGCCATTGCCTTTCAGGATGTCAAAATCATCAGCCCATTGGCCAAAAATTAAAAGAGCCGCTTTTTAGCGGCTCTTCGGTTTGTGTTTACTTTTTTAACAGTAGTAATGTTGGACGTAATTCTGGTTTATCCACAATATAAAATTGCAACCAGATTTTCAGCTCTTCTACTTCGTTGGGCAACAGTCTCGAAATTGCCTTTTGAAGTTCCCTAGCAAAAAGTTTCGCATCAAAACTCACCTTTTGAAGGATTGTTTTGGTGTATTCTAACATAGCTCTAGGCATAATAATTTGATTAAATTGGGTCAATAGGTTATGTTCTAAATTAGCAAAAAAGCCGTTTAAAAAACTTAACTTCCAGTTAAAAAATAAATATGTTGTTGTTAAAATCGATGAAGATAACCGATGCATAAACCCCCCAAAAAACCAATCAACCCACTGATTATCAAAACATTGTTTATTGCTTTTTTGATGACGGGTTGCTCTTCGCTGAAAAGGACATTGAATCAACGAATGGCGGATGAATCCTTTCGTCATTCCTTTCATGGGCTTGTGATCATCGATGCCAATACCGATAAGGAAATTTATGCAGTGAACGGTGATGCTTATTTTACCCCTGCCAGTAACACAAAGATTGTAACCTTTTATACCGGGCTCCGTTTGCTGCCCAAAAACATACCTGCATTGCGGTATATGGTCGCAAACGATACTGTTTTTTTCGAGGGAACCGGCGACCCCACTTGGCTACATCCTTACTTTAAGGACAGTACAGCAATCCATTGGCTCCAAAAACAAGGAAATCTGGCCCTTTTCACCAAAAACCATCAAGAAAAACGGTTCGGACCCGGCTGGGCATGGGAGGATTACGACACTTACTTTTCACCGGAAAAATCCATGTTGCCCCTTTATGGAAATGTGGTCATGATGTCCAACAATGACGCATTGGAGGTTTCCCCTGGAAATTTCAAAAATCAGATTACCCTAAAGGATACGACGATACATCGCGAAGAGTTTCAGAATAGGTTTTACATATCCCCAACCGAACAGGATACGTTGGAAATCCCCTTCATCACCAATGATACCCTAAGCAAGGGATTGTTGGAATCAGTTTTGGGCAAGGAGATTGTCTTGGCTAAACAGTTTCCCGAAGGGAAAAAACAGGTGATTTATGGTGTGGACACCGATTCCATATACAAACGAATGCTATTTGTAAGCGACAACTTTTTGGCCGAACAATTGTTGTTGGCAGCCTCTGGTATGATTTCCGATACCCTGAGCACCCAAAAGGCAATAGACTATATGTTGGGAAATGATCTAAAAGACCTTGCCCAGCAGCCTCGCTGGGTAGATGGTTCTGGGCTTTCGCGCTACAACCTGTTTACCCCACGTTCGTTTGTCCACATCCTTCAAAAATTACACGATGAACTTCCAGAGGACCGCCTGTTCGCTATTTTCCCCATGTGGGGTCCGGATAGCACGGTCGAAGAATGGGAGGACACGACCACGGAGCCTTTTCTT
Organism: Flagellimonas marinaquae; assembly: GCF_003992675.1. Classification (GTDB taxonomy): domain Bacteria; phylum Bacteroidota; class Bacteroidia; order Flavobacteriales; family Flavobacteriaceae; genus Flagellimonas; species Flagellimonas marinaquae. The sequence goes on along the minus strand of NZ_RZMZ01000015.1, from coordinate 331,039 downwards.
TTTGCGAAATCCGGTTCTATGGGCAACAATTATAATTTGAGCGGCTACATCAAAACAAAATCGGGCAAATTGCTCATCTTCAGTTTTATGAACAATCATTTTAGGGTGCCTTCCCAAGTCATCAGGGAACAAATGTATACTACCCTAAAGCATCTCTACGAGCATTATTGATTAAAAATTCCCTCAATCTGGGCGTATTGCAACAACATTATGGTCTTGGCATCTCTAATCTCTCCAGATTTTACCATACCCAAGGCTTCATTAAAACCCATCTCCAAGACCTCAATGTTTTCCGTTTCATCATCGGCACCACCCCCTTCGCTAACTTTCATCCCATCTTCGTAAGCGCCAATAAAAAAATACAGGATTTCGGTAACCGAACCTGGCGACATGTAGGACTCAAAGACCTTCTTTACATGATCAATCTTATAGCCTGTTTCCTCCTCTACTTCCATTTTAATGGTTTCTTCGGCATTGCCTTTTTCTAAAATTCCAGCACAAGCTTCAATCATCATTCCATCCGTATTGCCGTTCACATAGGTGGGCATTCGAAACTGTTTGGTAAGCACCACCGTTTCTTTTTCCACGTTGTACAATAAAATTACTGCTCCATTGCCACGATCGTAGGCTTCGCGAATCTGCTTTTCCCAGACCCCATCGTCGCGCAGATATTCAAAGGTGATTTTTTCTAGGGAATACCAGTTATCCGAAAGCAATTCCCGTTCTATGTTTCTGACTCTATTGTTCTGCATTTGGGATGTCATTGATATCGTAATAAATTTTTAGTCCAAGTTTTTTGGCCAATTCCACATCCTGATCAGCGCCTACCGATTCCCCTTCAATGCGCAAAACGGCGTCACACTTTCGCAACAATCGATGCGCCACAGGATATTGGATCTCATTGAATATGTCATCCCCTACTTCTTTGGAACCCGCAAGTTCAATGAGTGGATTGGCTGCCCATTCCCCGATCATGGGAACATGCCCCTTGCGGAATACGGGCAAAGCTTGGGCTTCCAATTTGTCCATGTTTTTTTTAATGCGTGCCGGATCATTTTGGGTGCCACTCCTGTAAGGTCCAGCGATTAGAATCATCATCATTTTAGAAAGTTTTTGGTAAATAAAATCAAATACCTTGAATTTAAACTTAAGATAGTTTAAGCCCAACTATTTCTTTTTTACCGAGCTCAAAAATTCTGGGGTTACCCCAAGATAGGAAGCAATTTGCTTTTGCGTTACCTTCTCCGCCAAATCGGGGTACTTGCGAATAAAGTTGAGATACCTTTCTTCGGTTGTCAAAGATATATTGTCCAAAACTCTTAATTGTTCCCTGATGTAGGCCTTTTGGAAAAGAATTCTGAAAAAGCGTTCCAACTTGGGTATTTTATTGAGCAAATCATCAAAATTTGACCGACTTAAGGTGTATACCATACTATTTTCCAAAGCTTCCAATGAAAGTAAAGAAGGTACTTTGTTCAAAAAGGAATTCATGTCGGTAACCCACCAATCCTTGGGTGCAAACATGATGGTGGATTCCTTGCCGTCCTTGTTAAGGTTATACGCCCGAAAACTTCCAGATTCCACAAAAAACAGGGTGTCACAAATGCGCCCTTGGTCAATAATGATTTCCTTTTTCGGAACGGAGATGGATGGTAGCAAGGAGAGTAACTGGCTTTTTTCTGATGGATTGAGCGATATATGCTTACCGATGTTCTTCAAGATCATGTCCACCTGCTATGCTATTTTGATAGTTTAGTCATTTTTTAAATATAATGCTTATCCCCGTATCATTCCGAGACACTCCTTTCTTTTGATACCTTACCAATAATGTCGATATTTAGGTCTTACTGAAAATCAACCAAACCTGATAAAATGCGTAACCCTTTACTTTTATTGTTGTTTTGTGCCTTGCTGATGGGCTGTGAAAAAAAAACGGAACCACAATTGCCCCGAATAGCCATAGCCGGACTGGGCATTGAGTCCAGTACCTTTTCACCCGCGCTCACCCACGAAGAAGCGTTCCATGCGAAAATAGGTGATTCTATTTTTAACCGTTATCCTTTCATGGACGCTGATTCCACGTTGAGGCAACGAGCCGAATGGGTTCCCACTTTAGTGGGAAAATCGTTGCCCGGAGGCACGGTGACCCGAGAGGCTTATGAATCCTTAGTAGGTCAAACCTTGACCCTACTGGAAAAAAACCTGCCGTATGATGGACTTTTCTTTGATATTCATGGTGCCATGAGCGTGGTGGGGCTCGATGACCCAGAAGGTGACCTCATCCGACGAATTCGTCAAGTGGTAGGGCCCGATGTATTGATTTCCACTTCCATGGATTTACATGGAAATGTTTCCAAGCGCCTAGCTCAGCATACCGATTTAATCACCTGTTATCGGATGGCCCCGCACGAGGACGCCATCGAATCCAAAAAACGTGCTGTTGAAAATTTGGTGTCTAGGCTGGAAAACGGAAAAGGCAAACCCAAATACAAGGCTTGGATTCCGGTGCCGATTTTACTGCCTGGCGAAAAAACAAGTACCCGAGTAGAACCCGGAAAAAGCCTGTATGCCCAAGTTCCTGATGTGGAGCAAAAGGAAGGCGTTATCGATGCCGCTATTTGGATTGGATACGCATGGGCGGACGAGCCTCGAAACCATGCCGTAGTCATGGTGACAGGAGATGACAAAGAACAGGTTACCGAAGGGGCTGAAAAACTGGCCAATAGTTTTTGGGATGTCCGCGAAGAATTTGAATTTGTTGCTCCCACCACATCCTACGAAGAGGCTTTGGGACAAGCCCTTGCCAGCGACAAAAAACCGTTTATCCTTAGCGATATGGGCGACAACCCCACCGCAGGCGGTGCCGGCGATGTCACGTGGACGTTGACAGAACTTTTAAAACGAGAGGAATTCCATGCACCCCATGGCAAATCTTTGATTTACGCCTCCATTCCTGGGCCAAAACTCGTAGAAGAGGCTCTTAAAGTGGGTGTTGGTGGAAAAGTCAGTGCGAAGGTGGGTGCTGAAATCGATGACCGATATGCCCCACCGCTGTTATTAACTGGCGAAGTAACGGCTATTCGGGAGGGAGATGTGCATGCCGAGACCGAGGTGGTGGTAAAAGTGGACAATGCCCATATCATCGTAACCCAAAAAAGGAAACCCTATCACAAAAAATCGGATTTCACCAACTTGGGACTGCATCCAAGTGAAACCGATATCATCGTGGTCAAAATTGGGTATTTGGTACCCGAACTATACGATATGAGAGGGGACTGGGTCATGGCACTTACTCCAGGGGGCGTCGACCAAGATCTTCAACGTTTGGGACACAAAAGAATCATACGCCCAATGTTTCCCTATGATGAAGATATGGAACGACCAGACCTATCAGCCCGTTTGATACAAGCTTCGGATGAGTTGGACTAAACGGTGACCGCCTGGTTCAAATATTGACGGAACGGAAGCATTTCTCTATACACGGCAATAATCTTTTCCTTGAAATCAGGGCTCAGTACCTCTGCCTTGGATAATTTGTATTCCACGGCGAAGGTTTTGTTCCGCAGCAAATCAATTTGTGGATGGTCATTGGAAAAACCTTTTGGTGATGACACCAATTTTTCATCTTCGTAGAGGCCACCGAACATTTTTTGGAAGGAAGGTTTGTCCAAAATCTTTTGTAATTCCTCGCCATTGTAATCGATGGCATCCCTGATACTCCGTAGCGTTTTGGAGTCGGGTCGCCAACGACCTCCGGCCAGCAAGCATTGTTTTAGACCAATTTCGATATAAAAATCGGCGGAATTGGGCGCTTTGTCTAAACCAGCACCAAAATGATCTTTATAAATGGGTTTGTTTGAGTGGAACATCAAATTATTGTTGATTCTGTTGATGCCTTTTTTTCCAGGAGTTGGGTAATAATCATCATGGAGCTGGCCCATGGTCATATCCAAATCATCCAACCAAGTGATGAAATCGTTGCGGAGAGATTTGTACCATTTTCGGTTGGTATCCATCCATTCCTTGTTATTGTTTTGTTGCAATTCTTCCAGAAAATGGAACAGGTCGTTGAAATCCATATCCACAAAAGAAATGATTTTTTTTGGGATTTGAGACAATGGATGTTGGATTGACGGATGATTGGATTTTGTATGGTTATGTGGTTTTAAGGTTTAGAGTTTGTTATTTTAGGGTTTGGTGTTCACTGCCTATTACCTAATGCTAACTGCTCACTGTCCAACTAAACCAAGTCTATTTGCTATCGTCTTTTCTCTCCTTATTCTTGATTCTTAGCTCCCCACTGCACAAGGTTCTCGATACATTTTTTGTCTTGTTTTTTTAAAACCGCTAAAAAACACTCGAACTGACAAACCCTCTTACAAAAACAACAATTTCAACTGCGTACTGCAAACTGTAGACTGACTCCCAACTCTTTACCCGTAACCCGTAACTCTCAACTCTAAACTCCAGGCTTCGGACTGCAAATCATCTACTGTCCCACCAAATAAAGTCTATTTTATATTGTCTTTTATCTCCTTATTCTTGATTCTTGCCTCTTGGTTCCTATCCAGGTTTCTCGACTGCCTACTGCAAACTGCCAACCGACTCTTTACCCGTAACTCATAACTCTAAACTCCTAACTTCTCTTTTCTCTCATCTAATTTCTCCATTCTACTGTCTAAAATCTATTTTCTGTCCTCAAAAATCCATCTCCCCAAAAAAATCCGTCAGATCAAACAGGGCATCCGTCAGATCGTAGCCTGCATCCGTCAGATCGTAGCCTTGACGTGGGCTTATACAATGTAATTTGGCCGCCTATTAAATTTTTAAACAATAAACAATGAAAAGAATTTCAAAAATTTCAGTCTTAATGCTCGCGACATTTGCGTTGATGTATACGACATCATGTAGCAAAGATGACGAGCCGACCCCTTCACCACTAAACAACGAAAATCCTATTGAAAATCAAGACAATAAGGATAGTGGCAATTCCAATCAGCCTCCTACCGCCAATGCGCAAAAGTTTGAAGTGGCCGAAGATGCGGTCGCAGGAGACGTAATTGGTGTAGTAGAAGCTGAAGATCTTGAGGGAAATCCCCTAACCTACACCTTGGTAGCAGATGACAGCGAACTTTTCCAAGTCGCGGAAAACGGTGAGATTACCTTAGCCGAAGGTAAAAATCTAGACTTTGAGACCACCATTGGTTATAGTCTCACACTCAATGTAAGCGACGGTATCAACGAACCTGTTGAGTTTACGGTTAATATTAAAGTGGTTAATGTGATAGAAACCCTTTTTGAGGATCCCGAATCATTTATTCTAAAGTTTGATGTGGCGGAAGGACAACAACTGACCATTGGAACTAACGAGAACTATGAATATGACTATATTATTGATTGGGGGGATGGAACAGATGAAGAAGAGTTAACCGTTCATTATCCCACACATCAATATGGTACTGGTGGAATCCATTTTGTAGCGATAAAGGGTGTGTTCCCAGCCCTTAGAATGGGTGGAGCTTTAGTCATTGAGAGTCGTCAGGCTTTATTGGATGTAGTTCAATGGGGAACAATTGAATGGAAATCATTTGAATCAGCGTTTTTTGGATGTACCAACTTAGAGGGGTTTAGTGCGACAACTACTCCCAATCTTTCAGAGGTCAAAGACTTCCATAATATGTTTTTTAATGCAACAAAATTCAATTCGGATATAAGTGATTGGGATACTAGTTACATAACCTCCATGACATCTATGCTTAATGGTGCTACAGCCTTCAATCAAAGTTTGGCTGGATGGAATATTGGAAGTGTCGTGGTAATGTCCAATATGCTTAATAATAGTGGGATGAGCGCAGAGAATCTAAACGCTACGCTTATTGGTTGGAATAACTTTGTAGAAACCAATGATGCCCCTAAGAACATCAAACTAGGTGTAGATAATCTTACGGTTTGTGGAGAAGAGGTTATCACTGCTATCCAAAACTTAGAAGCCAATCATGAGTGGACTTTTGATGGTAATCTTTCCATAGAAGCCAACTGTCAATAACATCATACAAAATAAGATCTTGTCCTAATCCCCAAAGCACAAACAGAGCCACTGGCGGCCTTCGGGTTTCCGGTGGTTTTCTATTCCGTGCGGTTGCTGAGCGGTGGTCATTTCGACATGAGGAGCGAAGTGACAATTGAGAAATCCGACGGAAAAACTCAAGTTCAAGTGTCAAGTTCAAAAGATGACTGCCCTCTTGGGTCTTGATTCCTGTTTCTCGGCTCCTGAATCTTGGCTCCCCACTGAACTAGGCTGTCATTCCGCACCTGATGCGGAATCAATTTTAATGGGATGCTGAAACCAATTCAGCATGACGGTAAGAGGTCATTTCGACATGAGGAACGTAGTGACGATGGAGCAATCTGATTGAAAAACTCAAGTTCAAGTGTCAAGTTCAAATAACTGCACTCTTGGCTCTTGATTCCTGTCTCATGCCTCCTGATTCTTGGCTCCCCACTGAAATAGGTTCTCGATACATTTTTTGTCTCTTTTTTTTAAAAAAAATCGCCAAAAAACACTCGAACTGACAAACCCTCTTACAAAACCAACAATTTCAACTGCCTACTGCAAACTGCGGACTGATTCCCGACTCTTTACCCGTAACCCGTAACTCGCAACTCTAAACTCTAAACTCATAACCCCTAACTCCCGACTGCAAACCGTCTACTGTCCACCAAATCAAGTCTATTTTCTATCGTCTTTTCTCTCCTTATTCTTGATTCCTGATTCTTGGCTCATGGCTCCTGTAAAGATTTCTCGACTGCCTACTGTTTCCCTATTTCAGTCCTTACTGTCGCTTCGACTCCGCTCAGCGACCCCTGCCAACTGACTTCTGACTCCCGATAGATTTCTCACTTCGTTTCGAAATGACATCATAAATCCTGACTTCCGACTTCGGACTCAAACAAAAGATTTCTCGACTGCCCCTCGACTGCGCTCGGGGTGACAGTTCGAAATGACATCCTAACTCGCAACACGAAACACGTAACTCTAAACTCCTAACTTCCGACTACTAACCCACAACACGAAACTCGTAACTCTGAACCCATAACTCAAAACTCCTAACTCTCCTCTCCTGTCTCCTAAAAATTAAAACCGATTATCCCCATCGAGCAAATCGCCCAAACCACCTAAAATGCTGCCTTCACCTTTGTCTTTTCCGCCACCACGGGGCGCAGCGGCCCACACACGGCTAGCCAGTCTGCTAAAGGGCAAGGATTGCACATATACCGTTCCTGGGCCACGTAAGGTAGCAAAGAACAATCCTTCACCGCCAAATACGGTATTCCGGATGCCTCCTATAAATTCAATATCATAATCCACAGTCTGGGAAAAACCAACAATGCAACCTGTATCGACCTTTAAGGTCTCGCCAGGGGCCAGTGTCTTCTTGGCCATGGTTCCTCCCGCATGCACAAAGGCCATTCCATCACCCTCCAATTTTTGCATGATGAATCCCTCACCACCAAAGAAACCGCGGCCCAAGCGTTTGGAGAACTCAATGCCAACGGAAACACCTTTTGCGGCACAGAGGAAGGCATCTTTTTGGCAAATGAACTTCCCTCCTTTTTCGGATAAGTCGATAGGTACTATTTTTCCGGGATAGGGCGAAGCAAAGCTTACCTTCTTTTTCCCCTGACCGATATTGAGGAAAGCCGTCATAAACAGACTTTCGCCGGTAAGCAAGCGTTTCCCCGCGGAAAAGAGTTTGCCCAAAACCCCGGTGTCTTGATTGGAGCCATCACCAAAAATAGTGTCCATTTTAATGTCTTGATCCATCATCATAAAACTGCCTGCCTCGGCCACAACAGCCTCTTGGGGGTCTAGTTCTATTTCCACATATTGCATTTCTTCGCCATAAATGTGGTAATCAATTTCGTGTGCGTTCATTTTTTGATTGTTTTTATGCTCAGCTTGACTGAGTATCTCTCAGCTTCACTGGGTATCTTGTTATTGTGTTTATCTGTTGCTTTGTTTAGGGTTTTGTTACACTCAATAAAGAATCCTTTCATAATTAATGAAAGTTTGACCTTTAAGCATTCACCCTTTACCCTGCTACGCCTTCACCTTGACCGTCCATTCAAAATGAAAAGTGGATACCTCTACCCCATCTTGGTTGATCCCTACCGCTTTCATCCAACAGGTTTGTCCTTCCCCTGTTTCCACGGTTTTTTTTATCGCATCGGCTATCTGTTCGCCATCCTCACAGGTAAAATTGATGCGTCCCGTAGCCTTTTTTGTAAAGGTGGCTTTATTATTCGCTACGAGCATGGATACTTTTTTGCCACTCTTTTGGATTTCGTTCATCACCAATGCACCCGTACTTAGTTCAGCGGCCATTCCCTGAACGGCCCAAAACATGGATTTAAACGGATTTTGGTTGATCCATTTATGCTTTACCGTGGTCGTTGCTTTTTTTTCATCAATATATTGGAGCCGTACCCCGCACCACCATGCCGAAGGGAGCTTCATAAAAGTAAACATATTGATTTTACTGGGTGTCAGTGCCATATACGTTGTTTAAGTCAGTCTAAAAATAGGTAAAAAGAAGTTATCTATTATTGTTAATTTTATGTTAAATTATAGTACTTTGTTTTGCATAGTACCATCTTTTGGATATATATTTGCATCGTAAGCTAATAGGTTAACCCCTTTACAATCAAAAAACATCAATCAAAAAATGGCAACTACTATCACCAAACACGAACGAAATTTATCCGCGATCATCCACGCGTCCATGTTCTCGAAGTACTTTATCCCGTTTGGGAACTTTATACTTCCCTTGATCTTATGGACCGCCAACAAAAAAGAGCACGCGTTTGTCGATTACAATGGCAAACAGGCGCTCAACTTTCAAATTAGTATGTTGCTTTACTCCATCGTGGCAGGTTTGGTCACTATTCCGTTTTTTATCGGGTTTTGGCCAGACTTGTTCGATTGGAATTTTTTCGGGTTCCATGGGTTGAGCGACCTCAACAACCTAAACATTCACATTGATAGTGATGATTTTAGGTTAGGTAGACTGATCTGGCCCGTAGGCATATCCGGGTTTTTACAAGTGGCCTTGGCCGTGGTCAACATCGTATTCACCATCTTGGCCACCATACGTACCAACGAGGGGGAATATTTTAAATATCCATTTACCATAAAATTCATCAAATAACTATAGGAGCTTCATCACCTCCAAAACATTCATCAGCAATCAAAGAAAAACGGAGTTTAACCACTAGCCCTGAGCGAAGTCGAAGGGTCAATCAAAAAACGAAAAAAATCATCAAATCATCAATCAAAGAACCGTTTCCACTCCCCTGCCCAATTCAGGGGAATGGAGTGGAAACGAAACCAAATCAAGTTTGGAAGAACAAAGAAAAACTGTTAATCAGATGCCGAACCCAGTTCAGCATAAATTTAGAACCATGAAATTATGAACATAGAAAACACAAAAGCACAAATGCGCAAGGGGGTTCTGGAGTATTGCATCTTGTCCATCCTAAAGGGTGACGACAAGTATGCCTCAGAAATTCTGGAAGCCTTGAAAGACGCAAAGATGTTAGTAGTGGAAGGTACCATATACCCTTTGCTCACAAGGCTAAAGAACGCGGGACTGCTCAACTACCGTTGGGAAGAATCCACATCGGGACCTCCCCGCAAGTATTATGCGCTCACCGAAACAGGCCAGTTGTTCCTTAACGAACTCAACGGGACCTGGGATGAACTTAGAAATGCAGTCAATCTGGTAACCAACACAAAATAGAATCAAAAAATGAACAAGACAGTAAATATAAATCTAGCAAATACGCTCTTCCACATAGACGACGATGCGTACAATAAGCTCAGACGGTATCTGGAGTCCATAAAGCGCTCCTTTTCCGGCACCAAGGGCAGCGACGAGATCATTGCCGATATTGAGGCAAGGATCGCAGAACTCTTTCTGGAGAAAATGGAGAACGAACGCCAAGTGATCACCAATAAAGAGGTAGATCAGGTAATCGATGTGATGGGACAGCCCGAAGATTACATGGTGGACGAGGACATTTTTGAAGACGAACCCAAAAAGAGCTACGCACAACCCGTAACCCGTGCCAAAAAACTGTACCGGGACATCGATCACAAATACATTGGTGGCGTCTGTGCCGGTTTGGAGCATTATTTGGGCATCGATGCCCTTTGGGTAAGGCTTATCTTTATCCTATTGGCCGTATTTACCAGTGGTTTTGGACTCATTGCCTATATCCTTTTATGGATTTTGGTTCCCGAGGCCGCCACTACCTCCCAAAAATTGGATATGCGGGGGGAGCCCGTCAACATCAGCAATATAGAACGCAAAGTTAAAGAGGGGTTTGATGATGTTGCGGACAAAGTAAAAAACGTTGACTACGAAAAAGTGGGCAACAAGGTCAAAAGCGGCTCCAAGACCTTTTTTGATACCATCGGGGACATTATCCTGTTCCTGTTTAAGGTATTCGGTAAGTTCATAGGCATATTATTGATCATCATCGGGGCATCCACCTTGGTAGGCTTGTTCTTCGGACTGTTTACCGTAGGTATGTTCGATGCAGTAAATGTGCCGGGCGTAGACTTTTACGAAATCGTGAACACCTCTGGCGCACCAGTTTGGTTGGTATCCATCCTGTTGTTTTTCGCTGTGGGGATTCCGTTCTTCTTCGTCCTATATTTAGGTTTGAAGATTTTGGTGAACAACCTGAAATCCATTGGAAACATTGCCAAATTCGCTTTGTTGGGTCTATGGTTGATTTCCGTGGGCACCTTGATTGTGTTCGGAATACGGCAAGCCGCTGAGTTCTCGTACACCGGAAGTGTGAACGATAGGGAGCAACTGGTCTTTGAAGTGCCATCCGATACCTTGATGATCACCATGAAAGATGCGCATAGCGAGTATGACCGTGATGACATTCATTTTGGTAGAATGACCTTTGGGTATGACGACAATGACAACCGGATTTTGATATCGGACGAAGTGGATATCAAAATACGTAAGGCGGATAACGACTCCATCAGCATCAACATTCGAAAAGATGCCGATGGTAGTTCTACGCTGGCTGCCCGCGACCGTGCCAAGAACATTACTTACGGATATAGCATTGATGGTAATGCAATAGTACTCGACAAATATTTGACCACAGAAACATCCAACAAGGCGAGAAATCAAGAGGTGACCGTTACCATTTATATTCCCGAAGGGAAAACGGTGTATTTTGATGACAACACCAGCCGCTATATTGGCAGGGGAATCGATAACGACCAAGGCTATTACCGAAGTGGTATTGCTGGCCAATACTGGTTGATGGATGACGACGGAGAATTGCAATGCTTGGACTGTCCAGAAGATGATGACGATGAGGATAGCAATGGCAAGGGCAAGATTATCATTAACGAAGATGGTATTGATATCGACATCAAGGATGACCAAGATTCCTTTGAAATGAAGATCAATGAAGACGGCGTAAAAGTGAAGGCCAATGAAAAAAGTAACAATTGAGTCGCTTATTTCGTCAATTCAGAAGGTTTTATTGCCAAAAAAGCACACATAATCAGACATTTACACTGAATTTATTCAGTAATTTTAAAATCAAATCTCAAAATCAATCAAGATGCCCAGTCAAGCTGAGCATAAAAAAACAACAATCATGACAACACTAGCAAGATTAGCAATCGCCGCACTCCTATCCCTCTTTGCATCCTCATGCATGATGGATATGAATTTCGGCAACGGAAAAACCGGTAACGGTGAAATCGTGGAAGAAAGCCGCGATGTAAAAGAAGACTTTGACGTGGTGGCCGCCTCGGAGGGCATCGATGTATTTGTGACCCAAGGCTCCGAATTCAACATTACCGTGGAGGCTGACGAGAACATCATTGACCTTATCGGAACCGATATTAAGGACGGACGATTGAGAATCCATGCCATCGAAAACATTGGCAGGGCTACCAAAAATGTTTACGTGACCTTACCCGAAATCACTGGTTTAGAAAGTTCCAGTGGTGCCGACCTCATCGCTCAAAACGTGATAAAGGCCCAGAACATTGAACTGGACGCCAGTAGCGGTTCTGATCTGCACGTAGAGTTGGTTGCCGGAGAAGTTTCCGCCGATGCCAGTAGCGGTGCCGATATCAAAATATCCGGTCAGGCCGATGCCCTTTTTGCGGATGCCAGCAGCGGTTCCGATATTAAAGCGCAAGACCTTATGGTAAAAAGATGCAGTGCCGACGCCAGTAGCGGTTCCGACATTTCGGTAAACGTTTCGGAATCCCTTGTGGCCGATGCCAGCAGCGGAGCAGACATCAGGTACACCGGTGATGCCAGCGTACAGACCAAAAAATCCGTGTCTGGTAGTGTAAGCAAGTATTAATCCAATTCCCTTTAAATATGCAAAGGCCCGCCGAGTTTTCGGTGGGCTTTTGTCTTTATTATGTTTGGGTGAAATCCTATCTTAGCAAGACGCAATACAAACCAACGATGCAGATAGTCCTTAAAAAATACATACTCCAACTTGCCCATACCTTTACCATTTCAAGGGAATCAAGGGACGAACAAGACACCTTGATCGTCGGACTTTCCTTGAACGGCAAAACCGGCTATGGGGAAGCCACCTCCAACGATTACTACAAAATTACCATTGAAGGGATGATGGCCGAAATTGAAGCCGTTAGAGGTCAAATTGAAGCCTATGATTTTGATACTCCAGAAAACTTTTATGAATTTTTGGAATCGCTCCATCTCCATAAATTTACGCTGTGCGCCTTGGATTTGGCCGCGAACGACCTGTACGGAAAGCTTCAGGGAAAACCGCTTTATGAGCTATGGGGTACCTCGATTGCAACATATCCAATGACCAATTATACCATTGGTATCGACACCGTCGAAAAAATGGTGGCCAAACTACGGGAAAAACCGTGGCCCCTTTACAAAATCAAATTGGGTACTTCTGATGATGTTGCGATAGTCCGTGAACTCCGCAAGCACACCGATAGTATTTTCCGAATCGACGCCAACACCGCATGGACCGCTGAACAAACCATTAAAAATGCACCATTATTGAAAGATTTGGGAGTAGAATTTTTGGAACAGCCGCTAAAAGCGGATGACTGGGAAGGCATGGCATTGGTCAAAGAAAAATCGGTGCTTCCTGTGATTGCCGACGAAAGCTGCATTGTAGAGGAAGACGTGGAACGGTGCGGGCCTTATTTTCATGGAATCAACATTAAACTGACCAAGTGCGGTGGACTGACCCCTGCAAGACGGATGATCAACAAAGGACGGGAGTTGGGGCTACAGCTTATGGTGGGTTGCATGACGGAATCTACGGTTGGCATATCGGCCATTGCGCAACTGTTGCCCCAATTGGACTATGTGGATATGGACGGTGCCATGTTGCTTAAAGGAGATATTGCCACTGGCGTATCCATTTTGGAAGGTGGACGAGTAGTTTTCCCGGAACTACCCGGTAGTGGTATAGCTCTGCTCTAATGGCGCATTCTGTTCACCGCATACCGGATAGGGAAATGGTAATTGATGGACAATCCTACCTCTATTTTGGAGGCACGGCCTATTTAGGGCTTCAAAATTATGCCCCCTTCAAGGAGCTTTACCTTACAAATGTTTCCAAGTTTGGCATGCACTACGGCGCTTCACGAAAAGCGAATATTAAATTGAACATTTACAAGGAAACGGAAGACCATTTGGCCCATTGGGTAGGCAGTGAAAGTAGTCTGACCATGTCCAGTGGCTATTTGGCCGCACAATTGGTCGTTCATAGCTTGATAAAAAAAGGCCATCCGGTGATAGCAACGCCTGACGCACATACGGCGCTTCGCATTAATGGAGTATTGACCACGAAAAGTTTCGATGAACTGGAAACCTTGGTGACCAAACACCAATCAAGAAACGCATTGTCGCCCGTAATTCTCTTCGACACCATTGATTTTTCGGGAAAACTATATCCTAACTTCGACGGGGTACGAAAATTACCCTTGGACCAGTTGATTTTGGTGGGAGACGACTCTCACGGTATCGGTCTCGTAGGAACCAATGGAAACGGTTGCTTTGGGATGCTTAAAGCCTTGGGCGCACAGAAGCTTTTGGTCTGCTGTTCACTTGGAAAGGCCATGGGCATACAGGCTGGAGCTGTTTTTGGGGATACGGAAGATATTCAAGAACTGGAGGCAACACCCTTTTTTGGAGGGGCGAGCCCTGCCTCCCCAGCATTTATGGCCACACTTTTGGATGGTAAAAGATTGTATTCGCAACGTTTGGAGCTTTTGAAAGAAAACTATCGTTATTTCAATTCCCAGTTGAAAGACCCGAGCTTCTTTGCTCATTTACCGGGTCACCCGACGTTTGAATTTGAGAACAGTACATTGGCTTCGCGATTGGAAAAAAAGGGTTTTTTGTTCACCAACTTCAACTACCCAGATGCGAACGGACCTTTAGTCAGCCGCATTGTGCTATCTGCATATCATAACAAAATTGATGTCGAGCAACTTTGCGCTGCCCTTAATGGTTTATTGTAGCCATCAATGACCAAACAGGCAATGTTCAATTTTCACTTATTGATTTTTCCGAAGAAATTCAATTTCATTGTGATTTTAATAAAAATAGAATCTATAAAATGAATCATGTGTAATTTATAGAGCTAATAATTTAATATTATTAAAATTTATTCTTACCTTTTAGATATCACATTTAGAACCAAAAAGGTAGGGCACTATGAAAAAATCAGTTTTACTTTTCACATTTATCCTGGTTCTCTTGATGGCAGGAAGCTTTACAGGACCTTATCCAAACAGCCCTAGCATTGAAGGAACGTGGGAATTAGAGAGTTTTTACAACTATGACGGTGAAAACGTCATAGATACGATTGAAAAGTCGGATGGTTACCGGCAGGTTAAGATGTATTCCAAGGAAAAAATCATGTGGACCCGATATGTACCCGACGAACCCAACGGAAGATTTGGTTATGGTTCGTACAAAGTAGCGGACAACTCACTGGTAGAAGTTATTGAATATGGGGACGACGATATGATGAAAGCTTTGGATACTATGAGGAATTTTACCTTTGAACTCATTTTAAACGAGGATTCCTTTAGTCAAATTACGGTCGATGCAGACGGTAACCGGACATTTTCCGAAAATTACAAGCGGATTGATTAAGTTACAATCATAAAAAAAGCGGTCTAAAAAGCGAGTTATCTGTCAGTTCGAGCGCAGTCGAGAACTTAATAGGCATTCATAACCATTGGGTTTCGACTGCGCTCAACCTGACAATGTTCAAATATTACAGCTTTTTAGAGCTTTTTTTGAGGAAAACTCTAATTTATTCTGAAACCTGAAGCTCTTTGCTTTCCACAGCGGCCAAATAGCGCTCGGCATCCAAGGCTGCCATACAACCCGTACCGGCAGCGGTAACCGCCTGTCTGTATATTTTGTCCTGTGCATCGCCACTGGCAAAAACACCTGGCCTATTGGTTTTGGTGGATTTCGGCTGGGTAATGATATAACCCGTCTCATCCATGTCCAGCTGTCCTTTAAACACATCGGTGTTCGGTTTGTGACCTATTGCAATAAACAATCCCGTTACAGGAATGTCCTCCTTCTCTCCGGTTTCGTTGTTCACCACACGAACGCCTTCTACAACCTGTTCTCCCAATACTTCTTCCACTTCGGTGTTGTATCGGATTTCAATATTATCGATGCTATTGACACGGTGCTGCATTGCCTTGGAGGCACGCATATAATCTTTACGGACCAACATGGTCACTTTTGTACAGATATTGGCCAAGTATGAAGCTTCCTCTGCTGCGGTATCCCCTGCCCCAACAATGGCGACCTCTTGTCCTTTATAGAAAAAGCCATCGCAAACGGCACAGGCAGAGACCCCTCCACCCCTTAATCGCTGTTCGCTGGGCAAGTTCAAATATTTAGCAGAAGCCCCGGTTGAAATAATAACGGTTTCGGCCTCCAATTGGGTACTATCATCCACCGTAATTTTATGGATACCCCCAACTTCTTCGCTCAGCTCGACTGCGGTAACCATACCAATGCGCACGTCCGTACCAAACCTCTCGGCCTGTTGTTGCAACTGCATCATCATGGTGGGTCCGTCAACCCCTTCGGGATACCCTGGGAAGTTGTCCACTTCGGTAGTGGTGGTCAACTGGCCACCGGGTTCCATTCCTGTATATAAAACTGGTTTTAAATCCGCCCTGGCGGCATAAATGGCCGCAGTATATCCTGCTGGGCCCGATCCAATAATCAACGTTTTGATTCTTTCCACTTGTTCTGACATAAAAATCTTCCTCTAATGTTACTTTACAAAAGTAGGGTTTTTGTTCAAAAACTTACTTCATCGTAATATTACGTTTAAAGGAAAGTTGTCAACAATTGTGTATGAAATGCGTTCTCTGGCGCAAAAAAGGATTTATAACAAAAAAAGGAGCCGAATGGAACGGCTCCTTTCCGAAAAAGTAGGTCAAATTTATGGGAACATATATTTGATCTTAGAAACCGTTACAACCAAGGGGCTCAACCTCAAAAAACCCCTTGGAGCAACGTAAACCTTGTTAACAAATAAGATGTCAGGTAAAGAACACTTAGTACCCTATAAATCACCCCAATCCTATTTAAGGTTTTAACTCAAGCTTAGCAGCTTTCGTTATCTGGTACAAACATAGTGCTGCCCTTTGGATTTTTAGGGGGTGAATTTACGGATGGGCCTTCTGAATTGACGGATGCCCCTTTTGAATTGATCGATGCGTTTTTTGGACCTTGCGTAGGAAAATATGACAAAAATAGCAAAATGTTGAATTACAGCTATTTAATCAAAAAATGAAATTATTGCTTGTATTTCAATTTGCGTTCAATGGTCTCGATCATCACGTTGGCAATATCCTTTCCAGTCGTATTTTCGATACCCTCCAAACCGGGAGAGGAATTTACTTCCAATAACAATGGCCCTTTATTTGAACGAATCAAATCTACACCGGCCACATCCAAATTAAAGACCTTGGCCGATTTGATTGCCAATTTGCGCTCCTCTGGAGTGATTTTCACTTTTGAAGCTGCTCCTCCTTGATGGATATTGGCACGGAATTCCCCCTTTTGAGCGGTTCGCTGCATGGAGGCCACTACCCTGCCATTCACCACAAAGCAACGAATATCGTGTCCGTTGGCCTCTTTGATAAACTCTTGCACCAAAATGTTGGTCTGAACACTCTTAAATGCGTTAATTACACTTTCTGCCGCCTTGTTTGTTTCGGCCAATACAACGCCCTTGCCTTGGGTGCTTTCCAATAATTTAATGATCAATGGGGCACCGCTCACCATACGGATAAGGTCCTTGGTGTCCATTGGGGATTTGGCAAAGCCGGTCGTTGGGATATGAATATCGTTCTTGGAGAACAACTGTGAAGCAAATAGTTTATCGCGGGACCTGCCGATAGAGTCGGCCGAATTCAAACAATACACGCCCAAGGTATCAAACTGTCGCAAAAGCGCACAACCATAAAAGGTTACGGCGGGCTTAATCCGTGGGATCACAGCATCAAATTTGTCCAAAATATTCCCCCCACGATATCTAATTTCGGGGGTGGCAGCATCCAACTTCATATACACATGCTCCACATTCAGAAAAACCACTTTGTGACCTCTCATTTCACCCGCTTCTATAATCCGTTTGTTGCTGTACAGATTGGGATTACTGGCCAAAAGTCCTATGCGCAATCCCTTTTTTTCTGTGGTGTAGGGCTTGTACTTCTGTTCCAACTCATCATCCGTAATATCCCCTTGAAGAAAACTTTGGGAAGGATCTACAAGATATCTTCCGTTCATGGCTTCACGGCCCAGTAGCATACGATACTCCATCGTATCCCTGTTGGCCAAGGTAAGGTCTATTTCAAACACATTACCCGCGATATTGACTTTAGTTCGTATGACCGGTCGTTCCTCACCAATGCCCAATGAGCTTTTCACGTTCCGTACATCGACCAGTTTGGCTTGGCATAGAATCCCTATGCTCCTATTGTCCTGAACGGGGTTAACCTCAAACCGGACCCATTCCTCCAGTCCTTTATTGAATACTTTGATCTTACTGGCTTGGATGGATGACGTTTTTGCGCCGGAATCCACTCTGGCCTTTATGGCTGGAATTCCCAAATCATCGAAACGGCACCATTCTTCGCTGCCCAAAACTTTAAAATCGCTCAAAATATCTTTTTTTAACTGATTAATCGCATAATGAACAAGTCCACGACCTCCACCAAAATCAGGATGATAATGATCCACTCGAGTCTACTGCTCTCACGGTGGTCCATTATATTCATGAACAGGCTCAGGTTTTCCTTGATAACATATCCTTGTTCCTTAATGTTCCTATATCGCTCCTTTAGGTCAAAGATTTGTTTCAGTCCCTTGTCCAATTGGTCCAATTCCAAATCTTCCCAAACAGCTTCATGGGAATCAAAAATATACAGGTTTTCGGAAATTTGGTTGTTTATGTTCAAGACTTTTGCAATATGGCGCTTTAGTTTTTTACCGCCAATGTCCAATTTCCCTTTTTCCTCCAAATAAGTAGTATGCTCCCGGGTCTCTTTCATGGCCTGTTCCGACAGACCGGCATAATAATCCAGTGCTACGGACTGCGACAAATGCAGTAACGCTAAGCGAATACCCTCTATGTTCGATTTTGGCAATAGCACCTTCTCATTCTCAATGGTTGCCCTTTCACGGTCTGATACCAATTCCATTTCCATGGTTTCGTTGATGTCGGATGGACACCATTCTTCACAATGGGGCTCGATTTCCTTCAGAAGTTGTGATACTTCGACTTCGGTATACCCAAAAAATGAAACCACCCCATACCTGAAGATATAAAGGTAGCGTGATGCATCGAAATAGAAAAGCTCATCCCTGTCCCCTACTATCAGCTCTTTATCCAAGGCCTTCTTGCAGGCTGATATATTGATACTGTTTGCAAGGTGCAGGGCTGATGCCTCTGATGCCATATCGGTAACGTATTTTGGTGTTGTGATTATTCTTCCTCGGAATCGGAATTTTCCAATTCGTCCGTATTCAAATCGGACTCATCATCAGTATCGTTGTCCGAATCGTCAAAATCCTCCATGGCCATGACCAATCGTTTGCTCACCTTAACCAAATAGGCAGTGTCTTCGGTACGGACCTCAACACACTCGACCACCTCGTTATTGGCATTTCTGTAGGTTACGATATCGTCGTCGTCGTAACCATCGGGAAATTTTTCCACCAAAAGGTTGAGCATGTTTTTGTCCAGTTTTTTGTAATCAACGATTACTCTTTTCAATGCGGGGGTTTGTCCTTTTCTCATGACTACATGTCTAGTAAGTAAGCAAAAATCAACGGCGCCACGATGGTCGCATCGGATTCTACAATAAATTTAGGGGTGTCGATATCCAGTTTGCCCCAGGTAATCTTTTCATTGGGAACCGCACCGGAATACGATCCATAACTGGTGGTGGAGTCACTAATCTGACAGAAATAGCTCCAGAACGGGGTTTCGGTCTGTTCCAAATCTTGGTACAGCATGGGCACCACACAAATAGGGAAATCCCCTGCGATACCTCCGCCAATTTGGAAGAAGCCAATTCCATTTTCAGAATTTTTTTGGTACCAATCTGCCAAAAATGTCATGTACTCGATCCCCGATTTTACCGTGCTGGCCTTCAACTCTCCTTTGATCACATAGCTGGCAAAGATGTTCCCCATGGTGCTGTCTTCCCAACCAGGAACCACAATGGGCAAGTTCTTTTTGGCCGCAGCGTACATCCAAGAATCCTTGATGTCTATTTCGTAGTACTGCTCCAACACGCCGGACAACAATAGTTTGTACATAAACTCATGAGGAAAATAGCGCTCTCCCTTCTCGTCGGCTTCCTTCCAAATATCGTAAATGTGCTTTTGCAGCCTTCTAAAAGCCTCTTCCTCTGGGATACAGGTATCGGTAACACGATTCAGTCCATTTTCCAAAAGGTCCCATTCTTGCTGTGGGGTCAAATCCCGATAGTTGGGTACCCTTTTATAATGGGAGTGGGCCACCAGGTTCATAAGATCCTCTTCGAGGTTGGCTCCCGTGCAGGATATGATGTGTACTTTATCGGTACGGATGATCTCTGCGAAAATTTTTCCCAGCTCTGCTGTACTCATGGCGCCTGCCAGGGAAACCAACATTTTAGAACCTTTCTCCAGTTGGTGCTCGTAACCCTTGGCGGCATCCACAAGGGCTGCCGAGTTAAAGTGCAAAAAGTATTTTTGTATGAATTGTGATATTTCTCCTTTGTTACTCATCGTAATCTTCTAAGTTGTTTTTGGATTTTTTGAAGTCGTCATCGTCTTCAAAATTCTCATCCATGAATTCGTTATTGTTTGAAAATTTATAGCTCAACATCTTGTAATAGAGCTTGGCTGCCAAGAAATCGGACGATCGATCTACATCGTTGGGGCAGAGCTCCACAATGTCAAAACCGACCACATTCTTTTCACTGAAAACCCTTCGTAAAAAGTCCAGGGTCTCGTACCACAACAGCCCTCCTGGCTCAGGGGTCCCGGTGGATGGCAATATGGATGGGTCAAAAGCATCCAAATCGAAGGTAATGTACACATTATCGGTCATTAAGTCCAAGGCGGCATCCATCCAAAAATCATCGGAAACCATTTCATGGGCAAAAAATACTTTGTCCCTATCCATCACCAAGGTTTCGGTATGATCCATACTACGAATCCCAACTTGCACCAAATTGGTGGTTTCGTTGGCCTCGTACAAGGCACAGGCATGGTTGTATTTAGTCCCTCCATATTCTTTCCGCAAATCGGCATGGGCATCGATTTGTAACACGGTAAGGTCTTCAAAACATTCGTTGAATGCCCTGATCGCCCCAATGGAAATAGAATGCTCCCCACCGAACATGGTCACCAATTTATTACGATTGATATAGTCCTTCACCGTTTTGTGCACGGATTCCACCATGGCATCCGGTGTTTCAAACCCATCTAAGGTATCGGCCAAGTAGATACCCTCTTTGTACACCTCGCTATCGGTTTCAATATCGTAGATTTCCATGTTTTCCGAGGCTTCCAAGAAGGCTTCCGGCCCTTTGTCCGCACCTTTTCCCCAAGTACTGGTACCATCGTAGGGAACGGGCAACAATACTACTTTAGCCTTCTCGACCGTGCCGTATTCCTTTGGAATACCTGCATATGTTCTTTCTGTTTTCATTTTTTAAGTTACTTTCTTTTTCAATTATTGCTAGTTACCGAAACATCGTCGGCTTCGACCAATACATCTTCTTTTTTGCCACCGTACCCTAGTATGGATAAAAACTCGCCCGCAGTCTGCTGCTCAGCGAAAACCGATGTTTCCAAGTTGCCTTCTTCATCCCTTTGGATAAGAACGTGTTTGGGATGTGGAATCAGGCAATGCTGTAACCCACCAAATCCACCAATGGTTTCTTGGTAAGCCCCCGTATTGAAAAATCCAATATATAATGGCCTATCCTTACGGTATTTGGGCAAATAAATGGCGTTCATATGCTGTTCCGAATTGTAATAATCATCACTGTCACAAGTAAGTCCGCCCAGAAGCACGCGCTCATATTCATCGTTCCAACGGTTGATGGGCAGCATGATAAATCTTTTACTTATAGCCCAAGAATCCGGCATGGTGGTGATGAACGAAGAATTGATCATATTCCATTTTTCGCGGTCGTTCTGTTGCTTTTGGTATAAGATCTCGTAAATGGTTCCTCCACTTTCGCCTACGGTAAAGCTTCCAAACTCGGTAAAAATATGGGGAGGTTCCACCCCTGCTTCTTGACAGGCCTGACCGATTTGATGGATGATTTCGTCCACCATGTACTCATAATCATACTCGAATGCCAGCGAATTTTTGATAGGGAATCCACCTCCAATATTTAGGCTGTCCAAAGTTGGGCATACTTTCTTTAGGGCGATGTACACCTTCAAACACTTCAATAGCTCGTTCCAATAATAGGCAGTGTCCCGAATTCCGGTATTGATAAAGAAGTGGAGCATTTTGAGCTCTACTTGCTCATTTGGTTTTATCGACTGATTGAAGAAGGGAACAATATTCTTGTAACCGATACCCAGTCTTGAGGTGTAAAACTCAAACTTGGGCTCTTCTTCGGATGCGATTCGAATCCCGATTTGGAACTTACCATCAATAGCTTCGCCCAACAGGTTGATTTCCTCATAATTATCGATAATGGGAATGCACTTTTTATGGCCATTATTGATGAGTCCAGCAATATTGTTGATGTATTGGTCTCTTTTAAAACCATTACAAATCACGTAAGTATCCTTGGTAATTTTACCGGCCTTTTTCAAGTGCTGCACAATATTGATATCAAAGGCAGACGAAGTCTCGATATGAATATCGTTTTTCAAAGCCTCTTTGAGAACGTGCTCAAAATGGGAACTTTTGGTGCAGTAACAATAGTGGTACTTACCTGCATACTTATGTTTTTTAATGGCGGTATTGAACCATCCCTTAGCTCTTTGGATATTATCTGATATTTTGGGCAGATAGGTGAACTTTAAGGGGCTACCGTATTTTTGGACCAGTCCATAAAGGTCGACGCCGTGGAATTCTAGTCTGTTGTTGTTCAATTGAAATTCCTCTTGGGGGAAATCATAGGTTTGCTCGATTAAATCGATGTACTTTGTTTTCATTTAAATTTCGTTGTTGAATATAAGATACTGAGAAATATAGAATCAGAAAAATCCAAGTATCTCAAATACGAAATTCAAATACGGTATACGGTACAAAGTAGGGAATCCGTGATATGTCACGGTTTATATCATGTGGTTTTTCGAAAGTCAGCCCGTGTATCCGGTGTCTTTTTCTTAAGACGGCTTGTTGGGTAGACTTTCTTATCCCCAAAAGCCCGAACATGAAAAAAGTCTTCAAAGCTTATAGGCAATGCGTCCAATTTAGCCGGACTCATTTATGGGGCAAACATAACTAAAAATCCAATACTGCAAGTTTTTTTGAAAAAAAAATTTACCATCATAATGTTTTGTTTTTCAGTTGTTTGCATTTAAAAAATAGACCAAAAGAGTAGACAAAGAAAAACTGGTCCGTAACAAAACGCTACTGACCAGTCCATATTTATAAATTTTTAATCGTAGCGGACTATCCTACCAAAGGTGGCTTGTCGTTAATGAACGGCTGCTTATAAAAGCGTCGCCCAGTCGCTTGGTACAAGGCATTGGACAATGCGCCGATTACCGGTGGCAGTGATGGTTCTCCCAAACCTGTTGGGTCGATTCCGTTGTCCACAAAATGTACTTCAATATTCTTTGGTGACTCCGAGTGACGAATCAGTCGATAAGTATCAAAGTTGGATTGCTCTGGTCTGCCATTTTCAAAGCTCAACGCACTGTAAGTTGAGTGACCGATACCATCGATCATACCACCTTCAATTTGGTTTTTGGCAGCGATCGGATTGATCACTATTCCGCAATCTACGGCACAGGTTATTTTATCCACTCTTGGCATATCTCCGCCATCTTCCAGTTCCAATACTTGTGCAACGTAGGAATTGTGGCAGTAGTAAGCCGCTACTCCACGAGCTTTGCCTGTATCTGTACCCCAATTGGATTTTTCCTTCACCAGTTTAAGTACTCCTGCATATCGTTCAGGGTCATAATCATTATTTTCGGGGTCTCCTACTGGATTATTGATGGCCCTATCGAAAAGTTCCAATCGGAATTCCAAGGGGTCTTTTCCAGCAGCTTCTGCAACCTCATCCATGAAGGCCTGTTCGGCTCCCGCAATAAAGTTGGAGCGTGGTGCTCTCCACGCACCCGTGGTAACATTTGTAGTCAAGCTGTGCTTTTCGGCCAAATAATTGTCAACAGCTCCCGCTGGAAAACGATTTTCAAAGATAAGGTCGTCGTTTGTTCCTGCTCCACGCACGTGCCATGCAATCAAGTTACCGCTTTCGTCAAGCCCAGCTTTGTATTTTACTTTATAGGATGGACGATAGGTTCCTTGGGTCATGTCATCTTCCCGAGTATACACCAATTTGATGGGTGCATTCATCTTTTGGGAAATTACGGCCGCTTCAATCACAAAAGGCCCATAAAGACGACGGCCGAAACCACCTCCCATTCGGGTCATCATGATATCTATTTTTTCCAAAGGCATTCCTAAACGAGCTGCCAATGTTTTTTCTGCAAATTCAGGTGTTTGTATGGGACCCAACAATTCAGCCTTTTCTGGTGTAACATGGGCAAAAAAGTTCATGGGCTCCATCGTGTTGTGGGCCAAATAGGGTGCGGAATAGGTACTTTCCACTATTTTGGCAGCACTTTTAAATGCTGATTCTACATCGCCATCTTGCCGTGCAGGTGCTTCTGTTGGTTTTTCCAGAAGTTCCGCTAAAGCTTTTTCGTGATAGGATGTGCTTTCGGCCATGGAATCTTGCTCCCACTCTACTTGAAGTGCTTTTTTGGCCTGCATGCACTCCCACGTGCTATTGCCGACAATGGCAACCAATTCTGGTATACCACCGCCATCCGACCATTGTTTTTCCATTCCTTCGGGATATACCACAAAATGGAATACATCTTTGATGCCAGGCATGGTTTTTACGGTATCGGCGTTCATTCCTTTGTATTTCATGCCAAAGGCGGGTGGATGCACAATCATGGCTGTCAACATACCTTCTTTGTACACGTCCAATCCAAACAATGGTTTTCCTGTGACAATATCCTTTCCGTCAACGTTCCTTTTGTCCGTACCGATAATGGAAAAACTTCCATTGTCCTTTAGTTCCACCTCTTCGGGCACCTCGATGTTGGTTGCGGCAGAGGCCATTTCGCCATATCCTGCCGAGTTTCCACTAGCTTCATGGGTCAACATTCCATCTTTGGTGGTGATTTCATTTGCGGGCACGCCCCATGCTTGGGCAGCGGCCTCTTTTAACATGTGCCTTGCCGTAGCTCCGGCCATACGTAAACTTTCCCAACCTTGTCGGATGGATTGGCTACCACCGGCCAATTGCCTGGTAAAAATATCGGTGTTGAGAGGCGCTTGTTCCACAATTACATCTTTCCAGGCCACATCGAGCTCTTCGGCCACAATCATGGGCATGGATGTCTTAACGTTTTGTCCTATCTCTGGGTTTGGGGACATAATGGTCACCAAACCATTGTCGCCTACCTTTAAAAAGCCGTTCAATTCAAACCATTCTTTGGGCAGGTTATTGACCTGCTCAGGTGTCATTTTACAAGAAGCCAACCAATTAAACCCAATAACGAGTCCACCACTGGCCAATCCTGTATTCCGAATAAAGGCACGTCGTCCTATTTTTGTCTTTACAAGTGTCATGATTTCTGTTTTATGGGTTTATGATTTAGCCGCTAATTTGACGGCTTTCTTGATTCTGGTATAGGTTCCGCAACGGCAAATGTTACCATTCATGGCCATTTCAATTTCTTCGTCGGTCGGATTCGGATTCTTTTCCAAAAGTGCCGAAGCGGTCATAATTTGGCCGGCTTGGCAATACCCGCATTGTGGCACATCCACTTCCAACCACGCCTTTTGTACCGGATGGTCACCTTCTTCCGATAACCCTTCTATCGTAGTGATTTCTGAATTCCCTACAGATGAAACCGTAAGCATACAAGCTCTGGTTGCCGTGCCATCCAAATGTATGGTGCAGGCACCACATTGTGCGATACCACATCCGTATTTTGTTCCCACTAAATTGAGGTGATCTCTCAACACCCAAAGCATGGGTGTAGATGGATCTACATCCACCTCCTGTTGTTTTCCGTTAATGTTGAGTGTAAATGAAGCCATATGAGTTGATTAATTGTCCTTGAAGTTAAAGATTAATTGTCTAAAATGACGGGTAAAACCTAAAGATCCTGTTAAAATTAACATTGTTTTTTAGTTTTTCAGGGTTACCTGAAATCAGTCTAAATAACTATGGTTGATTTCAGGGTTTAAAACTAGAAATAGGTCGTGTCCTATGCTCCATTTCAATATTTCAATCTGGCAAAAACCGGAAGGTGGTCCGATGGATATCGGGTATCCTTGGAATCGCTTAAAATGGCACTTTTCAAAACTTTAAAACCATCAGAAATAAAAATATAGTCAATTCTTCGCTCCACGGGTTTATCAAACTCAAACCCATTGAAGGTTCCCCTTGGTCCAAAGGCATTGGTTCCCGCAGCAATATGTGCATCGGTCATTTCGGTCAAAATAACCTGTACTCCTTTACTATCACTTTCCAGATTGAAATCGCCCATGACCACGACCGGGAGGTCTTCGGTATTCAACTCCTTGACTTTCTGCAATATCAATTTGGAACTTTCTTCCCTAGCTTGGGCACCCACATGGTCAAAATGGGTATTGAAGGCCATGAATCGGTTTCCATCTGCCCTATTTTCAAAAACACCGTAGGTACAAGTTCGAGGCAATGCGGCATCCCAACCTTTTGATGGTTTTTCTGGGGTGAGAGACAACCAAAAGGTGGATTGTTCAATGAGTTTGACCGTTTTTGTATTGTAAAAGACAGCGGTATGCTCCCCTCGCTCATCCCCATAGTCGCGACCTACCCCAAAATAGGTATACTCCTCTAGGCCCTCTTCAATTTCCTTCACCTGATGAATCAATCCTTCTTGGACACCAAATACATCAGGCCGGTAAAAGTTGAGTTGGGAGATCAAAAAATCCTTCCGGTTGTCCCAATGATTGGGTGCATCACCCGGATTATCGTAACGGATATTATAAGAAATCACGTCGATGGACTGTGCTTGCATGTGGAACATCAACCCAACTGAAAAAAGAATTAAAAGAATGTGCTTCATTGTATTTGCGATTAGCCGTGCTGCAAGATAAATGGACCATTGAAAATACACGGCATTTTCCCGTTACCAAATGATTAAAACGTTCCTTTTTGTTTTAGATGGAGATTATTGTCCGAAACGTGAGATTGATTCTTGGGACTAACACTTTTTTGGTGGGTGGTAAGCGGTGTAACCAATGCGTTTGTGTTGCGCCCTTCATCACCAGCAGGCTCCCATGGTCCAAGAACAACTCCACCTTTTCCTTGGTGGTTTTGTGCTTAAAGACAAATTTGCGTTCTGCCCCAAAGCTAAAGGAGGCAATGGCCCCTTTTTCTTTCAGTTCCTTTTCATTGTCCGTGTGCCAGCCCATTCCCTCTTCCCCGGAATGGTATAAATTGAGCAGACAGGAATTATAGGTTTCATTGGTCAGGGTTTCGGCGATGTCTTTGAGTTTTTGTAGCGCTGGAGTCCAAGGCAAAGCCTTTTTGGTGCTATTGGAATAGGTGTAATCAAAAGGTTTGTCGCCATACCAGGCCACTTTTCGCTTGGTTACGATTCGTTTACCGAACATGTGCACCACATCCTGCTCCCAAGGTATATTTTCAAGTAGTGTTTGATAGTACTGGTCCGCTTCTTCCTTTGGCATAATGGTACCAAAATATTGCACCGCGCCATCCATGGGGAGCCAATTTTTCGAAGGGTCAATCTGGTCCGTGAACAAATCCATTCTTTCTTTATCAGGTTAGCAATCTTTTTTGGCTGTTGGTTAGTATTTCAGCTACGCGATTCTTGAGTTTCTGGGGTTCCAATATGGTCGCATAATCTCCGAACATCAGATACCAACGGGCAAAACCATTCTCCCAGTCAGTGGTCATAAAGGTCATTTCCACCTCTTCCTCCCCGGTTTCTTCGGAAATCAGTCCGTAATACTTGCACTGTCCCCGAATAAACTTAGCAACGGACTTATCCACTACAATCCTCACCTTGGTCTTTTCCACTGCTTCACTCTTTTGACGATGTTCGTCCATAGTGCCGTGCTCCAGTATAAAATCCAAGGATGTCCTCGTTATTTTGTGGATTCTATCCGTTCTAAAGTGACGATAATCGGTTCTCAGGTGACAGTATCCCAAAATATACCAAAAACCGTTTTCATGAAAAAGACCGACTGGCTCTATCTGCCGTTCGGATGGTGTTTCTTCCCGAAGGGATTCGTACCGCAGGAATACCTGCTTGCGTTCGGCAATGCTCTCGAACAATATTTCTAGGGCATCGGGCACATCAGCATTGAACAACACCTGACCGGGAACGATGGATACCTGCGACTCCAACGCTTCCACCCAATCCTTTTCCTTTCCACGAAGTACAGATTTAAGTTTGAACATGGCCGACTCGTAATAAGCACCAAGGGATTTATCGGTGAATTTTTGCATGAGCTTTTCTGCAGCCACAAAACTTCCGGCTTCTTCACGAGTAAACATCACCGGGGGCAATCGGTAGCCTTCCATAATGGAATACCCTACTCCTGCCTCACTTACAATGGGTACGCCCGAAGCTTCCAAGGTTCTAATGTCCCGATAGATGGTCCGCAGGCTCACATCAAATCGGTCTGCAAGTTCTTGGGCCTTTACAATACGCTTGGTCTGTAACTGTATTAAAATGGCTACTATTCTATCAAAACGTTTTACGGTGTCCATTCCCATAATTGCGTGAGCTACTTCCCAAAGATAGGATTTCAATCCAAGGATGGGAGGACTTTTCAAGCTCATGTGTTATCATTTTTACATGGACAAAACTATGCTTGACTTCTGACAACGGCTTGTCAACAACATTTTTTGGGCTTCGATTTTTACTACTGACATATGGCTGTCACTCCCCCCTTTTACTTTTGGATTCAGAAACAATAAACCTTTAAAAAAACAAAACGTCATGGAAAACACCATTAAAAATCAAGCTGAGGCACAAGTAATTACACCCACACAGTTTTTGGAACATTATCAAGGTCACAGGCGACTTACCCGCAAAGTTATCGAGGCCTTCCCCGAAAAGGATTTTTTCAACCACAGCATTGGTGGGATGAGACCCTTTTCCGAGATGGTGAAGGAGCTCTTCGCCATTGCCGTTCCTGGACTCACCGAAATTGTTTCCGGCAAAATCGGTGATTTTGATGAGCATCGGGATTATGGTGCCACGAAAGCTCAATTTTTGGAGAAATGGGACCAGGACACGGAGGAAATCAATACACTATGGAGCCAAATATCTTTGGAGCGTTATCAGGAGCACGTAAATCTTTTTGGGCAATACGAAGGCACTGTGCAATCCTCCATCCTTTATTTTATTGATAATGAGATTCATCACCGGGGACAAGGGTATGTTTACCTGCGTTCCTTGGGCATTGAACCACCGTTTTTTTACGATCGCGATTAAATCGGAGCTATGAAGACCATACTCGTATTCAAAACCTCAGTTCATCAAAAAGATGAAGTAAAAAAGCTACGTCCTTGGTTGAACAAATTGGTCAACACCAATGGATGTTGGAACTTCGACTTGGAGGATTGCGACAAAATTCTTCGGGTGGAAACACAAAGCCTTCATGCCCCTGCGATTACTTCTCTCCTGAAAAACCAAGGGTTTTACTGTGAAGAACTGCATTGAAGTACATCACAAAATGATGAAGCCCTGTCTTTCGGCAGGGCTTCAGAGTGATGTTTTGCTTTTAAAGAATGTCCAAATTATAAATTGGCTTTTGCCTTAAGTGCGTTGAACTGGGCCAACAGTTCTTGGTATCGGTCCTTTTCTTCTTGCCCCGGTGCCTTGTCCCCACTGCTCAAGATGTAATACAGATAAGAAATTTGGGCTACCATTACCACTTCGGGGTAAGCCCCTTCATCATTTTTCAGCTCTTTCAGTATATCCTTGTAGGGCTGAAGCTGACTTTCGCTGGCGTTGGCCTTTTCAAGTTCCTTTATCTTTTCCTCTACCTTATCCTGCAACATTCGAGCGTCGGACAACAGGTCTATAACCTTGAACTGAAGTGCCTGTTGCGCCTGCAAATCGGCCATGGTAACGCCATCGCCTTCCAGTTTTGGGTCCATCAATATCTCAAATGGCTTTTCGAAAGACTGGTCTCCAACGGTCAACTTGGCGGTGTATTTGCCCGGCAAGGCCATGGGGCCATTTCGATATCGTCTTCTTTTATTCTTTGCCCAAGCGCCTTTTTGCTCTAGGTTCCATGCAAAACGATTGATACCCTTTTTGGTTTCCAATTTTTCATCCATGTACACAAAGGTCATGCTCAGGCTCATGTCCTCCACTTTTTCCGTGGTGGATTTGAGCTGCGTGGAATCGCTTACAATGGTGGCAACTTCTTTGCCTTGGGCATCCAAAATTTGCAGGCTCACTCCGTCCTTGATGTTAGAAGGCAAGTAGTAGTCAATAATTACGCTGGTCGATGGGTAGTTTGGAAAATCGCCTCCCCAAGGGGTTTGATATCGGTATGTATTATCCGGTTGGAACAATACCGGGCTATCGCCCAACTGCGTAATTTTTTCATCTTGAAGCGTGGTCACCTTGTCCAATATCCAAAAACCACGGCCCATAGTGCTCAATACCAAATCCCCTCGGAACAGGGTAATGTCGGTAATCGGAGTAACGGGAAGGTTTTGCTGAAACTTTTTCCAAGTCCCTCCATCGTCAAAAGACACAAACATTCCGTATTCAGTTCCCGCATACAATAATCCTTCGCGCACAGGGTCTTCACGCAAAACCCTTGTTGTGTAATCGGATGGGATTCCGTTGGAACTTGTACTGATCAATTCCCAACTTTCCCCATAATTATCGGTTTTGTAGAGATAGGGTGTTTCATCGCCCAATAAGTGACGGTCTACCGCAATATAGGCCTTGGCGGGATTAAACTGTGATGGCTCCACAGACTCCACTCTGCCACCTTTGGGCATTTTTTTTGGCGTTACGTTCTTCCATGTTTTGCCGCCATCTCTAGTCACGGAGATGACCCCATCGTTGGAGCCGGTCCAAATCAAGCCCTTACTAATTTTCGATTCCCTGATGGAATAGAGGGTGCTGTAATATTCCTCACCTGTAATGTCGCGGGTAATTGGATTACCGGAGATTACTTGCTTATCGGGTTCGTTGGCCGTAAGGTCGGGGGAAATAATCTCCCAATTTTGACCGCCATTGTTGGTTTTGTGCAAAAATTGGGACCCCATGTACACGGTTTTGGGATCGTAAGGGGACACATGTATGGGCGCTACCCGCTGAAATCTATATTTTAAATCCTTCGGATTATGTCCATAAATGTTGGATGCACCAATGGAATATTCACGGCTTTGTCCTGTTTTTTTGCTGTAGACGCTAAAGCGGCCTTTACAATTGTTGTAAACGATGTAGTGGTTGCCGGGCATTGGGATTACGGGTCCGGTTTCACACCCTCCTACATCCAACATCACGGGGCCGTTCACAGGGGAAGTTGCCGAAGGAGCCCTACTAGGAATGGCCAAGGTGGTATTGTCCTGCTGAGCACCATAGACCCAATAGGGATATTGGTCATCCACCGCTACTTGATAGATTTCCGCGGTAGGTTGGTTGTATTGTGTGGACCAGGTTTTTCCGCCATTGTGGGAAACATTGGCGCCACCATCGTTACATTGGATCAACAAATCTGGATTATGGGGATTCAACCATATATCGTGATTATCGCCATGGGGTACACTCATGCGTGTCCAGGTTTTACCACCATCTGTCGACTTTATTAATGGGTTAGCATTGGAATACACAATGTCTGGATTGGTGGGGTCCAGCTCAATATTGGTATAGTAAAAAGGTCGGTTTACCAATCGCTCATCATCCGAAACGTGGACAAAGGATTTTCCTTGGTTTACCGATTTGTACAATCCCCTATCCTCTCCCGGGGCTTCAACAACAGCATAAAGTATGCTGGAATCCACTGGCGACACGGCCAAATCAATTTTACCGATCAATCCTTTTGGGAGTCCTTCTTCCAGTTTTATCCAATCTTTCCCTCCGTTCACGGACTTATAAATGCCGCCCTCGCTGTTTTTACCTCCTGAATCTATGGTCCATGGTGTTCTTCGTGCTTTCCATGCAGCCGCATATACCACGTTCGGATTGCCCGGTAACAGCTCCAAATCGGCAAAACCGGTTTCTTCGGAGACATATAAGACTTTTTCCCAGGTTTTTCCGCCATCGGTGGTTTTAAAAATACCTCGTTCTTCGTTGGGTTTAAATGCATTTCCTATGGCAGCCACCCAAACAATGTTACTATTGGTAGGGTCGATTTCCACGGCACCGATTTGGCCTACATTTTCCAGGCCGATATGCTCCCATGTTTTACCCGCATCTATGGATTTGTATACTCCCTTACCGGCAATGATATTGCTTCGGATACCATCGGAACCGGTTCCCACATATACGATATTGGCATCGTTGGCAGCGATTTCAATCGCACCGATGGAAGGTGTTTTGAAAAATCCGTCCGACACATTGTGCCAAGAGGTTCCATAATCCTCGGTTTTCCAGACACCGGCACCAGAAGCCCCAAAATAAAAGGTTCCCGGTTGCAGAGGAGTTCCAGTTACCGTAGTTACACGGCCTCCTCGTGAGGGACCTATGGTACGGTATTGCAAAGCTTCAAAATCTTGTGCGAAAAGGGCACAACTCAGTAAAAATGAAAAAAGAAAAGAAAAAGAACGTTGCTTTAAGCTCATGAGTCAGTTGAATAGTTTGGTTGAACCCCAAATCTACTAAATACCTAGCCAATCTGAAACGGTCGGGAATAGAATTGCCGAATTTTTATAGAGCACATTTAATTTGAACTGACTTCAACGGGCATACACATTTTTAGGTGGAGCAAAATGTTTTTTGGATTCACTCAAGGCAAAATCAAAGTGGCAACTACTAAAAATGAATCTTCATACCTTCATGGCTGGCCTTAAATCCAAGGGATTCATAAAACCGAATGGCGTCTGGGCGTTGTTTATCGGTGGTCAACTGCAATAGATGTGCGTTACGTTCCTTTGCTCTTTGGATAGACCATTGAAATATGGTTTTTCCAACACCTTGATTGCGATACGTCTTGTGCACGCGTACCCCTTCAATCTGGGCCCGAATACCACCTTGATACGTTAAATAGGAAATGAACGTAAGTTGAAAAACTCCAACAACTTCATCTTTTTCATCTACAACAACGGTGAGTTCTTGGTTGTTATCAAAATCGATACGTTCAAAAGCATCAAAATAGGTTTGTGGCAGTGGGATGGTATAATTTTCTCTTGCTTGACCTAACTCATCATCTGCGATCATTTCTACGATTGCTTGAAGATCATGTCGTGTTGCCTTCCTGAATTCCATAATAACCTTATTAATTATTCATATTTTTTAGCATATTTTCTTGTATGGGTTTAAACGCTACCCAATACATGTTGCCCTCATTTTCATTTCCTCTATGGAAAAACAAATACTTGCCATCAGGAGAGACGCTTGCTGCCATTTCTGTTTGGTCAGTGTTTATTTTAGGTCCTAGATTATAAGACTTTGTCCATTTGCCATTTTGGTTAAAACTGATGTATAAATCACTTTCGCCATAACCTGAATCACTTTTAAAATCGTAGATGAGATAGCTTTCGTCTGGGGCAATGAAAGAGTGGGCTATCCAATTACCGGTAGCGTTAATTTCTGTTCCCATTCTATCAATGCTTTGGTATTGACCATCTTCTTTGATTGACTTATAAATGACCCAATCTTCGGGTTTATCCCCTTTTTCTCCAGTCGTAAAATATAGGTTCTCATTTTCTGATGAGGTTAAATACATGATGATGGATTTATCCATAAATGGACTTTCTAACGGAATAGGATTGCCCCATCCATTCGCAGTTTTCGTACTATACCATTGATGCAAACCATTGGATTTTAAAGAGTCAGGCAGTGGTCTAGTGCTGCCAAAATATAGCTTATCACCTTTCGGACTGATATGAGGCTCAAAATCCCAGCCTTCAATTGCTGTGAAAAATGCGGGTTCTGGATTCGACCACTTACCATCAACCAATTGCATGGTATAAATTTTATTGTCCTCATTTGGTTTCCTTCTTGTAAAGTAGAGTTCATCCATTTTTGGAGAAAAAGTGATGGCAAACTCATAGTTAGTGGTAGAAATAATTCCTTCCCCAAAAATTAAAGGGGTGTCTGTTGGAGTATTCGCATCCAAGAGCATCAAATTTGACGGACATTCCTTGGTGCAAGAAAACAAAAGGGACACTAAGAATAATAAAGATGCTTTGATAGCTTTCATGATTTCAATTTTGAGAACAATACATTTTTAGCCCTGCTGCTCGATACTTCAAAGCCTATGACCTCATTAGACGAGTTTCTTACAAAAACCACTTTTAAAAAAGACCCTTTATTACCAATGAAATAGTCATTTTTGATTGCTTTTAGTGGAAAGTCTCCAAGTCTTGCATGTTTTGCTATTAGCTGGTCTTCTTCAATATAAAACGAGTAATAGGCGTTTAACTCAGAACTGTAATACCTTCCGGTGAATTCTTCAAGTGTCGTTGCATTGTAATGTGCTGGTATATATTTTTCCGTAGAAATCTGATAGCCATCATCCAGTGTGATGATCATTTGGTTGTTTGCAAAGGAGATACCCACATAGTCATCAATATCCATTTCAAAAGCATCTTCGTCCACGGGCACTAAAGCAGTATTTCCATTCTTTGTAATGAAACGTAAGGTGTCGTTTTCTACTTTTATTTCTCTTGAATAGCTATCGCCTTCATCCCAATAATGGCCTTCATAACGTCTTAACTCTGCGGGTGTTTTTGCAATTGCTTTTTGATGGGTCAATTTCTCTACAGATGGGTTTTTGGTCGTTTCATCGGTAACATATTGTTCCAAACAAATATCCATGATATCATACACCATCCTGGCACCATTGATTTCGCCATTTATATTGGTGAAAATCACGCTCAAGTCCAATTCTGGAAACCTTGCCAGATAGGCTTGATAACTGGCATCTTGTCCACTATGCTCTATGCGTCGGAACCCTCTATAGGTATTGATAAACAAACCATTGGCATAACCATAGGTTTCCCCATTATTTAAATGCTGTAAGGTTTGCATTTTAGTAAAGATGGTTTCACTACCCACTTTTTTTGTATTATAATTAATGGCCCATTTGCTTACATCTGTAATTGTGGTGTTTAGATTGGTGGCGCCAACGCTGAAATTATTAAATAGATCTTCCACATAAGTTGAATCGACTTTAACATAGGAAAGACTCCTATTTTTAACCACCTGTCCTTGTTGATCAACGAATTTAGAATCCTCCATTTGTAGCGGTTCAAAAATGCGTTGATGCGTAAATTCTGCAAAGGACATCTTCGATACGCGAGCCACTATTTCGCCCAACAATGCATAATTGGCATTGCTGTACATATGTTTTTCGTTGGGTTTAAAGTTTAAGGTCTTTTGATTGAAAATTAGCTCCAAAACCTGTTCGTTGGTAATCACATCATCCAGCGTCCATCCTGAGAGGCGCAATAGGTTATACTTGTCTTTTAGTCCGCTTGTGTGATTTAACAGATGGGCAATGGTTATTTTAGGCTCAAATTCATGCATCTCCGGAAGATAGATTCTAATATCATCGTCTAAAGAGAGCTTGCCTTCATCTTCTAAAAGAAGAATGGCAAATGCGGTAAATTGTTTAGATACGGAAGCCACATGAAAAGAAGTCCCTTTGTGAATCGGTATCTCATAATCAAGATTGGCCATTCCAAAGTACTTTTCATAAATCAATTGATTGTTCTGTACAAGACCAATCGCAATGCCTGGTTCGTTCTCATTATAATGACTTAAAAGGCTATCTATTTTAGTGGCTATGTGATGGATGTTAATTTCCTCTTTATTGTTTTGAGCAACACCAAGTGTGGTGCATAAAACAAATAGGATAGTAATTATTATTTTAAAGGTTGTTTTCATTTTAATAAACTTAATGTTGCAATTAAAAATCCCCTCATATTAGTGTTTAATTGTAGTTTCGTTTACTTGTAGCTAACAATAGGATAAAAGCCAAGCCAAACCCCACAACACCAATATTGATTCCCAGAATTGTTTTTTCACTGCCATCTAAATATTTCATTGAGCCACCATATAAATTTTGCAAAGAGTAAGCCAATAGAAAGCCTCCAGTCACCAACATACTCAATAGTGCGCTTAGCCGAAACTCCTTTTTAACCCACACCAACCAAAGACACAATACACCTATAGCAGAATTGGTGATGAGTTGCCATACTTCATGAATTTTGGCATGAGGTGTCCAATCGGGATTAAAAACGTGGGTGTCGTTGATCTCCAAAAATGGGACAACAATGGCATATAGCACAATACTAAAGGTTATTATGGTCTTCTTCATTTTAGTAGTCTTTTCATAGTGCCTATTTGTCTTTATATAGATTCGCTGTCGCTCCTTTTAAATCTGCATCGGGCAAAAACTGATCTGAAATAGTCAAAATCGCATGCAAGTTGTCCCGTAATCGATCTAACCTAATCTCCTCGGGATTTATAGAAGTTTGTAAAAGATGAAGGGCCATATCGGCAAGAAGCAAACGCTGTTTTTCCAACCAGGCTTCATCATTTTTTTGGGCAGGATGCTGTACATAGGCCGTTTCTATTTGATTGTGCAGCTCCCAGCTAACTTTTATCATTGCAATTCGTTCCGCTTTGGTCATAAATTTGTGTTTAGCACGTACCAAACAGGATTGGTACGTGCGTGATGAATTCAACGGTTATGTCGAGTTGCCATTTTAAACATTACCCTCACTTAAACGGTATGTGAAAGGTCTTGGTTCCAAATCCCCGTGGCCACGGTTTTTTCCACATAGGTATTAAAATCAGTGGCAGGCCGTCCCAAAACTTTTTCAACATCATGCGATATTTCCTGATTATCCGGATTACCCAGTACTTCTTGGAACAAGTATCCGAAGAGCCAAACATAGGAGTCGGGCAATCCAGCCTGCTTCATTCCCGCTTTAAACTCCTCAATGGTGATGTGATGAAAATGGATATCCTTTCCAATCCCTTCGGCCATGGCAGCCACCACTTCTCCAAAGGTCATTTTTCGGGGTCCGGTCACGGTAATGGTCTCGCCGTTGTAGCGATCATCCACTAACACTTTGGCTACTACATCGGCAATGTCGTCGGCATCTACAAAGGGAATTTCCGCCTCTGGCATCGGCAGGGCTACTTGCCCGTTCAATACGAATTCCAAAAAAGCACCCTCACTAAAGTTTTGATTGAACCATGAGGCTCGAACCAAGGTGTAGTTTAACCCTGAGTTTGCGACAATGTCCTCGCAAGCCTCGGCCTCGGTTTCTCCTTTACCTGATAGCAAGACCACTTTTTCCAAGCCTGCTTGCAACGCTTTTTCAGTCAATGTGGTTATAGCCTCTCTTGAACCTGGTACAGCCAAATCCGGATAGTACACGATATATGCCCTGTCCATATCTTTTAATGCCGCATCATAGGTCTCGGGATTTTCCCAATCAAAAGCAGGAGAAGTATTTCTACCCACAACACGGACATTGTGTCCTTCTTGAATTAAGTTTTCTGCAACGCGGCGACCCGTTTTTCCGGTTCCTCCGATAACTAAAATGTTTTCTGTTTTCATCATATTTACGTTTTATATAGTTTGATTTTTTTTTTCTTGGTAGCTGTTTTGATATACCAATACAGGACTGTTATGGTTAAAAATTCGAACCCAATAAGCCAAAAGCCTAAATCAGTAAAAAATTGATAATGGGAACCGCCATTTGGGATAATAAATACAGGAACCGTAATCATGGCATCTAACGCAGTGGCAGTTAGAAAGAAAGTTTGGCCTACCCAATACCCATGTGTATCGCTATCTTTTTTGTAATACAGCTTTGCTCCAAACCAGACCAATGGTATGACTGCCATAAATAGCAGCATGTTGGCTTGCTGTTGTGCATCTTCTAAAATCGAGAGATAAAAAGAGAGATTATAAACACTGACCCCTACAATCCAGATTAAAATACCTATTCCAATAGCTCTTACGTGATTCATGACTGTTCGTTTTTTGATGATTATTATTTGATTTGCGTAAATACCGTGATCAGCGATATCAAAAAGGAAACTATGGCCCAAAAGGTGCGGATGGTATGAAAACGATTCCATTTGGTTTCGTAATAGTTCCTAAACGCTTTAATTCTTTCCAAATCAAATGTGGAGAGGTCCATAGCTTCCAACTCGTTGTTCAAAGGGACATTCCCCATGCCTGTTACCGCAACGGTGCCAAAAAGATATAGTAAGGATGACGCCAACAATAAGCCAAAAGCCAGCTTATCGGTTCGAATGTGGTAGCTGGTAGCCACTCCCAGAGCGACAATACTTCCAAAGAAAACAATGAAAAATAAGGGGTTGAGTATGGCCCGGTTGATGGATTGCATGGTCTCTAGATAAGACTGGTCCGATATTTTCAGGGTCCCAGGGATTACCGATACCGACCAAGCATAAAATAAACCCGCCGATAACCCGGTAAACACAATCGAAGTAAATAGCGTTATTGTTTTGATAGAAACATCCATGATACACCTGTTTTTGATTCTGGGTGTAAAATTGGAATGATTAAGTCTGCCATGCTTGACCCTTTTTGCCAATCTTTTGACATTTTAGGCCAAACCAGCTGTTTTACTGTTGGTTACGAAATTCGATGGGCGTTTGACCTGTCCATCTCTTAAAGGCTCGATTAAATGCACTCTGCTCGGAAAAGCCAGTTTCAAAGGCGATTTCGGCAATACTTCGTGAGGTGTTTTTTAATAGGTCTATCGCAATACTCTGCTGTGCTTTTTGAATTAAATCCCTAAAGGATACCCCATTTTCCGCAAGTCGACGGGCCAAGGTCCTATTGCCCATTCCCATAAGACCAGCAATATGATGAATGCTCGGGATTCCGCTGGGTAAGGCATCCGCTATCAAACTTCTACAATCGCTTGCGATTCTATTGGCACTGATTTCCAACCCTTTCGTTTCTTCCTCCACACGCTCCACCAAAAAGCGGTTGATGCTCACATCGGCCTTTGCTGTTCGCATTTCCAGATCAGCCGTAGTGTAAGTAATGGAGTAATCCTGCTGGTTGAAATGTATGGGACAATTAAATGCGCTCTCGTAACTACTGATATCCGGGGGGGCACTATGCTTAAAACTAACTTGGACAGGAGAAATATTGGATTCCGTCATGGCCCGAAGCACCACAACCGTTGCCGAAAGAGTGGCTTCGTTGGACAACTCCAACCCTCTTCGATGGGGTTCCCTCAATAGATGTATCACAGAAAAGGGATTTCCCTTCTCCACCTTAAAAACATAGGTATTGGACAGCATTTTAAAATACCGTTCCGAGCGCTCAAAGATTTCCCCAACATAAGAACAAGTCCGCCAAGAAAGACCTAAAACCCCATAATCCTCAATCTTCATTTGCTGTCCTACCCTTATGGAAAAACCAGGACCCAGCGTATCATCCAAGCGTTCGTGGAGTTCAAAGAATTCCTCTGCAGGAATCGCTTTAATGGCTTCCAAGTCCTTGTATGGTGTTTTGAATGTATTGAGATACGCCATGTCCACACCCTCTTTTAGGGCACAGTCCATCATTTTCCGATATAGGCTTACGGCAGTATACTTCATCAAGGTTGGAGTTCTGAATGCCCAGCAGGTTTATGTGCCAAATTTGCAATGGATTTCCAAATAGTCCACATACGCGGCACCCACCCCCTAACTTTATTGAAAATCAAAAAAGGTTCCATAGCCCAATATAAGCATCTTTGGGATTATAAAGCCCATGATAGGGTTGATGGAACAAGGGACCAATCCCTAAAAGGCGCACAACGATCCATACATACATAGGGCGCAGGATAACCTTTCTCAACATCAATAGGCGCTATCGTCCCTGTTTCTACTTCACAAATCATTAGAGGCCGCTAGATTTTCTACATAATTGCAACTGTATACGCAAGAATAGATTACAATATCCATCTTTTTTAACACATCTAACCGATAGGATTTATTTTTCATGGAAAATATTCATACCTTCAACAATAGTTCTCCTACAAAAAAGTAATCAAAAGGTTTACAAATATGCCAAGTACCGATTGGGATAGACATGATTCAAAATAGCTCTTTATGTGGAGAAACATACTAAAAACAGGCGCTGCGCTCTACATTCCACTTCTCATCTTCTCTTTGTATTGGGGTTATATGCAAAAACAAAGCCTAATAAAGAGTATGGGGAGCATACAGCAGCGGAACATTCTCAATAAAAGCTACCACTTGATTGATCAAAGTATCAATTTGATCAGTATCACTTCCTTTTGGTCGGATATCAACTTCCCTGAAGCCTTTTCAAAAACCAACACCCTTGATGCTACCTTCGTCAACAACTACATAAGAATTATGCAGGGTTACCCCATCTACGACCAATTTCGGCTTATCGACTTACATGGGGACGAAATATTGCGATTTGAAAGAATAGCCCGCGACAGTATGGCTCCAATGGAAACACAAAATAAGGTCGACCGGGAATACGTTAACAGGGGATTGGCCTTGGAAAGGGGTCAGGTCTACGTGAGCCCCATAGAATTGAATAAAGAAAATGGCGTGATTGAGGTTCCCCATAAACCAGTGTTGCGGGGAGTGACCCAAATTTTTGATGGCAATGATGTGCAAGTGGGATTGGCAGTGGTCAATTTTAACATGGACAATATTTTTAGTTTTATGAAGACGAGGATATCCGAGGATAACTTTTTCCTGCTGGATACCGATGGTAAAATCATTACTTCCAATCTTGACTACAATACCCTTGCACACCAAAATATAATGAACGGAACGGACTCCATGATTCAAAAAAGGTTGGAGCTGAAAAACCTGATTTTTAAAAAGGATACCTTTTTTATGGAAAATGGAAGTCTATGGACCTACCAAAATGTGAGGACCGGCTATGAAAAGGATGTGGGCATGAACCGCTATGCAGGTATGGCGGAAATTGTCAGTAATAATGATTGGGCCATTTTACAGGAAATCCCGCCCACTTATATTAACAGTAGATTGGCTTCCATTCGAAAAAACCTGATACTTTTTAATTTACTCACCCTGTTTGTGATTGCTTTGATAGGATTTGGGTATGCCATGACCCAAAAGGAGAAGCAAAACTTTGTAGCCCGGCTCAAAAGAAAAAACAAGGAGCTTACAAGCAGTCAGGAGGAACTCCATGAATCCAACAGACGGGTGGAACGTTCGAACCAGCAACTACAGGTGCGCAACAAGCAACTGGAAGACTTTAACTATGTGGTGGCACATAATCTGAAGGCTCCAGTGAGCAGTATGAACATTATCGTGGATCTCTTGAGCAAATCCAAAGACCAAAAAACGTTTGAGGAACTGTTCCCGAAATTGGAAACCATTTCGTCCAACATCCAAATCCTAACAGATGATGTGCAAACCTATGTTTCCATTTTGAACAACAGGGAGCTGGAGCTGGAGAACGTCAACCTCCTTTTAAAGTTGAAGGACGTAGAAAAGGATTTTGTGGAACGTCTGCTCGATGAGAAAGAGCAAAACTTTACGATCGAATATCGTCTTGATGAATGGCATGCCATAAAATGCAATAGATTCTATATGAGGAGCATTTTGCACAACCTGTTATCCAATGCCCTCAAATTCCGACGACCCGATGTAAAATCCCATGTCATTTTTGAAACCGCTTGGGAAGATGGCAAGAAAGTTCTTTATGTGAAAGACAATGGTCTTGGCATTGACCTAGAACGGCATGGCGACAACCTTTTTAAGTTGTATAAGCGGTTCCATCGCGATGTTTCCGGTAAGGGAATGGGACTTTTCATCGTAAAATCCCAATTGGAGGCCATGAACGCTTCCATTGCTGTAGACAGTGAGATCGGTGTTGGTACCACATTTAAAATTAAATTCAACAATTCGTAATAAGAAGAAATGAGAAATCCCAGTATCCTTTTAGTGGATGATGACGAAGTCTATATCTACGTGACCAAGAAAATCTTGGCCAATATGTCCGATGATATTTCCGTAAAATCCTTTAATGATGGGGAACGGGCCATCGAATTCATCCAAACTTGCACACAGGAAAACACCCCGCTGCCAGGAGTTATTTTGCTGGATATCAATATGCCCTATTTGGATGGGTGGGGCTTTTTGTCGGAGTTCAAAAAATTGGTGCCCAAACTGTCGGAAAGAGAAGTGAACATTTATATGGTCACCTCCTCCAATGACCCGCATGATATGGAACGGGCCAAGGAATTTGAACAGGTTACCGGCTACGTGGTAAAACCTGTTTTTGAGGACAAGTTGGCAGAAATTCTAACAGATGTATACGATGAAAATTGGTAGATGATGTTTTGACCCTGTTTTAGTGGGATTCTAAGATTTTGCTGATTTTGCTCATATCCCAACTCGGGATTTTGTTGGTACTTTGAGGAATATACCATCTTAGTTCCCATGAAGTACCTTGTGTTTTCGGTGATTGGCGCCTACCTCCTACTGGCTTGTTCAGGGCCAAAGGAAAAGATATACCCGCAAAAACTGCCCATGACGGAATCCGTTTATGCTTCGGCGACCGTTCAGCCGGACAGTCTATATCAGGCCTACTCTGTGGCCACAGGCATTCTTGAAAAAATTTGGGTGGAAGAAGGTGATAAGGTCTCTAAGGGTGATTCATTACTGCAAATCAGCAATACCTCTCCAGAAATGAACAAGGAAAATGCGCGATTGGCCCTTGAATTAGCACAAAAAAATTACACCGGTACCTCTGCCGTACTGAACAGCATAAAAGATGAAATCCAAGCGGCAATATTACAGTTGGCCAACGATTCCATCAATTATTACCGACAAAAAAAGCTCTGGGACCAAAACATTGGATCAAAAGTAGAATTTGACAACAAAAAGCTGGCCTATGAACTTTCCCGTAACCGACTGGACGCACTAAAAAAGAAGTTTGACCAGACAAAAAACGAACTTGAAACACAGCTAAGGCAAGCTGAAAACAACTACAGGTCATCGCTTACCAATACCAACGATTTCACCATTACCAGCAAGATAAACGGAACCGTATATGCGCTGTACAAAAATCTTGGGGAAATTGTTAATACCATAGAACCTGTGGCAACTCTGGGTATGACCGATAGGTTTGTTGTAGAGTTGTTGGTCGATGAGGTGGACATTATCAAACTTCGCACGGGACAAAAAGTCTATATTACATTGGACTCCTATGGCGAAACCGTATTTGAAGGCACGGTAAACAAAATCTACCCCAGAAAAGATGAGCGATCTCAGACCTTTAAAGTAGAGGCAACGTTCAATAAACCACCAAAAACCTTATATCCAGGGCTTTCAGGAGAAGGTAACATTGTTATTTCCGAAACGAAGGAAGCATTGGTTATTCCAAAAACATATCTCATTAATGGCAATACGGTTTTAACGGATAAAGGAGAAACACGAGTAACCTTAGGTCTTGAAAACATGGCCATGGTTGAAATCCTTGATGGTATCGATGAACATACGGCCATATATTTTCCTGAACCATGATCAATTGGAGCATCATACTGGGCATAGCCAAAACCCATCTTCTTACCAAGATGAAGTCCACCGTAACCGCTACCCTAGGAGTTACTTTTGGAATAGGTGCCTACATTACCTTGGTGAGTTTTATGACCGGGCTCAATACCATGCTAGATGATTTGGTACTCAACCAAACGCCGCACATCCACCTGTACAACGAAATCCGTCCCTCGGATGATCAGCCCATCACCTTGAACAATGATTTTCAAAATGTGTTCAACGTAGTTCACTCCATTAAGCCCAAATTGAGCCAAACTAAAATCCATAATGCCCTTCCCATTCTCAGTTATCTCAAAAAACAACCCAATGTAGATGGAGCGACCCCACAACTAAGGGCCCAGATATTTTATCTCTCGGGTTCCATGGAACTGGGAGGAAACTTGGTAGGTGTGGATATTATGGAGGAAGTCCGCTTGTCCAATCTTCAGGACAATATAGTGGAAGGCTCCCCGGAAGACTTAAAAAACAGCGCAAATGGAATTCTATTAGGCGCAGGTTTAGCCGAAAAGATGTCGTTATCAACAGGAGACAGAGTACAGATCAGTACGGTATCCGGTACCGTGTTCCCATTAAAAATAGTGGGAATCTATCAAAGTGGTATTGCAGAAGTGGACAATGTACAGAGCTTTGCAAACCTAAAAACGGTACAGCGTATTTTGGGAGAAGCAGAAAATTATGTTACGGATATCAACATCAAATTGGTGGATATAACCAAGGCACAATCCATGGCCAACCTATTGCAAAACCAGTTTGATGTTAAGGCCATGGGAATCAATGAAGCCAACGCCCAGTTTGAGACAGGTTCGAACATCAGAAATCTTATTACCTATGCAGTTTCCATCACATTGCTCATTGTAGCTGGATTTGGTATCTACAATATCCTAAATATGCTGATATATGAGAAAATGAAGGATATTGCCATACTCAAGGCTACAGGATTCTCTGGAACCGATGTACAGCTCATTTTCATGGGGCAAGCCATGATTATTGGAATAGTTGGAGGTGTTTTGGGTCTATTGATTGGATTTTCACTTTCTAAAATTATCGATCAAACTCCTTTTGAAACTGACGCATTGCCCACGATTACCACATATCCTGTTAACTACGACCCTGCATATTATATCATCGGGATAGTCTTTGCCCTTTTATCCACCTTTATTGCGGGCTACCTGCCCTCG
Organism: Flagellimonas marinaquae; assembly: GCF_003992675.1. GTDB lineage: Bacteria > Bacteroidota > Bacteroidia > Flavobacteriales > Flavobacteriaceae > Flagellimonas > Flagellimonas marinaquae. The sequence goes on along the minus strand of NZ_RZMZ01000015.1, from coordinate 286,263 downwards.
CTTAGGGCCAAAAACATTGATCCCGTAAAAATTATCCGAGGAACTTGATATTGGGCTATGGAATTTGTGCTGGAAACCAAACATATCAATAAATACTTTCGCAAGCCAAAGGAATTCCATGTCCTCAAGGATATTTCCTTTGGAGTAAAAAAGGGAGAATTTGCCTCTATCATGGGCAAGTCAGGATCTGGAAAATCCACTTTGCTCTACATCCTCTCTACCATGGATACCGATTATACTGGTCAATTATACCTCAACAATGAACTTGTGACCAGCAAATCGCACAAGGAGCTTTCTCGCATACGTAATAAGAATATTGGTTTTGTATTTCAGTTCCATTATTTATTGTCCGAATTCAGTGTTTTGGAAAATGTGATGCTCCCTGCCAAAAAACTTGGGGAAAAATCATTTGCCGAAATTGAACGTAATGCACAACAAAAGCTGGAAATGCTACATATTGGTCATTTGGCCCATCAACGCGCCTCCAGAATATCGGGAGGGGAAAAACAACGTGTGGCCATCGCTAGGGCGTTAATCAACGACCCAACAATTTTAATGGGCGATGAGCCTACCGGCAATTTGGATAGTCACAACTCGGACAATGTGTTCAATATCTTTAAAAAACTCAAAGAGGAACAAGGACTATCCCTCTTGGTTGTGACACACGACGAAGATTTTGCTAAAAGAACCGACCGCCTAGTTCAATTGGAAGATGGTAAAATCATTTCACAGTGATAAATTTCTTTACTTGGATTTGGGCGCTTGCGCAATAGCAAGTAAGGTTAGGGCACGTATTTAGGTGGAACATTTTCCTATATAAACCCTGGCTACTGTGCGGTGGATGATACCATCACACGTTCGATCGTGGAAGTCAATCTTCCATCCTCGTCCATTCCCTCTACGAACAATACAATTTCGTCGTATCCATAGTCGGGTATTTTTAGTTGACACGTTCCGTTTTTATCAATGGTGAGGTCTGGGTACCAACCAATACTTCCAAAATACCGGAAGGATTCACTGGATAGATTATTGTACTTGGGGGTGTAGTACTGCTTTGCGGGCATAAACCCATTTGAAACGGTATGCGTAAAAAATCTTTCGTCCGGGGTAAATTTATCGGAGTGTCCAGCACCAACATCCCCCTCTTTTCGGGTATAAACGCGAATAACACCTCCTGCTCCACCAGCTTCCATGAACCCAGAGCGATCTATATAATAACTTTCCACCCGAGATGTGGGGAAATCCATCAGAATATTGAAATCTGAATAGCGGACATCATCAATGTAAAGAATTGGAGATGGTTGCACCAATGAAAAGGACAGTTGTCTTTTTGTTGTGATACGTATCCTTTCATAACCGGTATTTGGCATCTCCCATACATTGAAGCCGCTGGAGCGGATAATATCCAATAGTCTTGGGTAAAGTCCCTCTGTCTCCTCGGTCACAACCTTTAGATTACCTTCAGATACAAAGGGTGTGGTAATTCTTCTGCCAGTCCTATTTTCACTGACCACCACTTCTTCAAGATCAATAGTGTTTTGTTCGGGGAGCACAAAGTTTTGGAACTCGTCTTTGCCCAAACCTTTAACCAACATGTCATGCTCGATTCCTTTGGCTGGTTGCAGTTCATATATTCTATCCGTGGATTGCCCTGTATCCAACCGCAAAAAAAGATTGGGGAGAGCAAGTTCTCCCCGCTTATTGAGCAAGGTAAGCCTGAGCTCTTCGCCCTGTTCTACAAAATAGTTGTCCAGACTAAATGTTTTGGATTGTTCCGACAAAGGAACAATGGTAGGGTCACTCTGGTTGCCTGCATAAACCAAAAGGTCTGTATTCTTTGGTATCTTGGAATTAATGGTACCAAAAACATCGATTCCTGCCCTATATTGTATCTTCTTTTCTGGGGATGCATCGAAGATATGGTCCCATTCATATCTTGACCAACCCTGAGTCAACAATAACATATCCAAGTTTTCCATGGAACGCTTTGAAAAATCAGCAAAATACTGGTCGGCTTCTTCTACAAAACCACGCACGTAGGGTTTGAGCAAAAATGAGCTCAAAATGTTGGAATTGAAATTGTAGGCCTTGGTATCTGCTGGAAGCACCGAAATACTAGCATAGGAGGTTGTACGCTTTTTAAAACCAGCTAGGGAAACTTGGACTGAATCATTGTCCACTTTTTGAACGTTGGTGGCCAATGTAATGCTTTCCATCCCCTTATCATTAAAAAACAGCCGCTCCGCAAGGGGTACTCCGCGATTATCTATCAACGTAAGGATGTTCATACCCGTATGGAGTTCACGCTTATCCAAGATATGGGAAGCATAAAGCTGATTTTCTTTGAAAACCACATCCAAACTTTTGAGCAATCCATCCCTATGGATAAGAATACTATAGGGTTTTTGGCCAATTGCTCGTTTTGTCTCGGCATTGGTCCCCACCAAAACCAAAATCCTGTCATCCGCTATATTTCTGGTGGACAGTACAAGCCCCAACGAATCTATAGCTGGAAGCGGGACCTTCCACTCCTTTCCGGCAGGGTTTGATACAGAAGCCCAATACCGTTCCTTCTCGGAGGGAGTCATTACAGCCTTGGCGAAACCAAATCGATTTGTCTTGAATCGAACAATTTCCTCTCCGCTCTCGTTCCTAATGATACCCACCACATTGGCAGCTGCAGTTCCATTGTCGTTCGTTATTTTGATGCCCACCACACTTTGGACATTGGAGACCCAGTGTCCACTTTCGGGAAGAAATTGAATATCGTATGCTTTCGAAAAATCCTTGTTTTCCAATACCAGTTCACTGTTCAGTACCGTAAATTGCTGAACAAAGGAATCATCCTCCTTAAAGTCCTTCATCCAACTGGTGGAGGCTTTGATGTAGTATTGTCCATCGACGAAAGAGGAATCTATGGCTATTTGCCCCTGCAGCTGCCCCTCTTTGCTGAGCACCAAGTGTTTTTCCTTCTGGTTGCCATCACTATCATAAATACCCACATACACATTTACCGATTCCTTAAAGGGCTTTGCCTTCACTCTATTATACATATATCCCTTGAACCAAATATGCTCCCCACTAACATAAGTGCTTTTGTTCATGTGCAAGAAGATGGATATGCGGGGGTTTCCAAAATAATCCTGGAAAGCAGGCTTAATCTTCCCTTCAACCGACATATTTTGCCCAAAAAATGGTATGGCAAGGAGGAACAGTAATAAACTCAACATGGAATTTTTGAATGACATTGAGAGGTTTTTACAGATTCGACGTTTTTTAAAGATACTACTTTCGGTATTGATACGAGTTAGTGAAAAGTTAATTTGAAAATGGAACAGAAATCCTGATCATAGGGTTTCCATTTCAAACTTTTTGATAGTCATTCAATCTGCTAAGGGCAAAACTTTTGATTATCTCTTTAATGGCGAACACCTTGAGCAATGTGATGTTTGCGATATGGTAATGGCTAGCCAATATGTACCCATTACATGCTGTCCGTCCAAAGAAATTCCCAATTTCAATGAGGAAAGGTTGATTTTAAAAGCAAACCCTGAAGTCAATTACGCTGTTCCCATCAAAAGGGTTACTGTAAATCTCTTATGTTCAAGGGACTCCCTCCTTTTTCATCTAAATAAAGGAACAGATTGACTTTTACCATTGAGCTATAGTTTTTAAGCCTACGAATTCCATCCTCACACATTCTATTTAGAAACTTGTGTTCCAACCACAATTCTTTTTTTTAGATTTATTAAAACCATTTTTTATTTTTGATAAATAATTTATTTAGTTTTGTCTAAATTTAATTTTATGCCAATAAAAATAATGGTACTCAAACATATTCCACTAATATTATTTGCTATACTCCTGCCATTCACCTCACTATTTGGACAAGAAGAAATGGGCATTGTAGTGGGTCAAGTAACCTCTAATGGCAAACCTGTTCCATTTACGGCCATTTATGTTAAGAATGGAACCCAAGGAACCAACACGGACTACAATGGAAATTTTGAACTCAGAGTTCCCATTGGGAAGCAAATCCTTTCGGCCGCTTCACAAGGGTTTAGGACAGCAACACAGTCCATAATTGTTAGTCAAAAGCAAAAAATAGCAGTCAATTTCGAACTTATAGAAGATGCGCTCGGCCTCAACGAAGTGGTGGTCAGTGCCACCCGAAATAGAGTGGAACGACGAAGCGCCCCTGTGGTCGTATCTTCCTTAAAGCCCAGATTGTTAACGGCCACCCAATCGATTTCAGTAGCCGAAGGGTTAAGCTTTACGCCTGGTGTACGTGTGGAAACCAACTGCCAAAACTGCGGATTTACCCAAGTCCGTTTAAATGGCCTGGATGGTGCCTACACACAAATATTGCTCAACAGCAGGCCCATATTTACTTCATTATTGGGTGTTTACGGATTGGAACAAATTCCAACAAACATTATAGAGCGTGTAGAAGTGGTTCGCAGCGGCGGTTCAGCACTTTACGGTTCCAATGCAATAGCGGGGACCGTCAATATCATTACCAAAGATCCCATTTTAAATACATGGGAAATTGGCAGCAATTTGGCAATTGTGGGGGGCGAAGCCTTGGACCGGGTGGTCAACTTCAACAGTTCCATTGTGGCCGATGACCTTAAAAGTGGGGTAACCCTTTTTGGTGCTTATAGAAACCGTGAAGCCTATGATGCAAATGGCGATGGCTTTACAGAGCTTGTGGAGCTTAGAAACACTACCGTAGGCGCAAAGGCATTTGTAAAGCCTACCGACAGGAGCCGCGTCTCATTGAATTTAAATGCCATTCGAGAGTACCGTAGAGGTGGTGATCGGTTGGAACTGGCTCCCCAATTCACGGATATTACCGAAGAATTGGACCATGATACCTTTATCGGTGGCGCCGATTATGAATTGGACAGCAAGGATGGTAGTCAAAAGACGCAAATTTATTCCTCCGCCTCCTATACAAATCGTGATAGCTATTACGGTGGCTTGGGAGGTGCCAGAACCCAACAAGATAGTCTTTTGGCCAACAATGCCTTTGGCACCACCAAAGACTTGGCCTGGGTAAATGGGGTGCAGTTGACCAAAACGTTCAACAACAATGATGTATTGACCGTGGGCGCGGAATACAATTATAGCACCACAGAAGATCAAATCCCAGGGTACGACCGGCTTGTTGACCAAAATGTGAACACCTTGGGCGGATATGCGCAGTACGAATGGAAACCTTCAGAGCAATTTTCTGCCCTGCTCGGGACCAGATTGGATAATGTGAATGTTTTTGGGAATTATTCGGTAGGAGGTATCGAAAGGGATTTGGACCTCAACCAAACGGCCCTCTCCCCCAGAGTAACCCTCTCCTATAAAGTAAGTGAAGCGTGGCGCCTTAGGGCCGGATATGCCAGAGGATTTAGGGCGCCCCAAACATTTAATGAGGATTTGCACATCTCAAGTGTGGGCGGCGAACCCCAGTTTGTTATTTTAACTGAGGATTTGGATACCGAGTTTTCAAACGCATTTACAGGTTCCGTAAACTATTCAAAAACGAAGGATTTACTCCAACTGGATGTATTGTTGGAAGGGTTTTACACTGCTTTGGAGGACCCATTTACCTTGGTAAGCACAGGAGCTGTCCTTTCCAACGGGTCCATATTGGAAGAAGTACGGAATGGGGAAGGTGCCCTAGTCTATGGCTCCAACTTTGAACTGGGCCTTTCACCCGATCCAAAATGGCGTTTTCAAGTCGGTGGAACTTTACAGCAAACCAAATGGAATGAACCTCAAATTCTGTACGAGAGCGACGGAACACCTGGGGAAAGTGACATCGTCATCGATGAATTTGTTCGCGTACCAGACTTTTACGGCTATCTCAACACTACCTGGATTCCGAGCGAAAAGTTTAATGTGGATGTTACAGGTACGTACTCTGGCAACATGACCGTTCCGAGGGTCATCAGTGACAATGGTTTTTTGGAACTCAATGATTCAGGTTCCTTTTTTGATATGAACATTAAACTGGAAACCCATTTTGATTTCAACGAGTCCTTTATGGTAACGCTATCGGGCGGGGTCACCAATATTTTTAATAGTTTTCAGGATGATTTTGATGTTGGGCCCGGCCGGGATTCTGATTATGTTTATGGCCCAGATGCACCACGTGCCATCTTTTTTGGGTTAAAATTTGGTAAGCTTCATTAACTCGTTGACCACTCTAAACTTTGACAATGTTCCGTACCACATTCTATTTCAGCATTTGTTTGATTTTTATGGTTATCCCCTGCCTTTTCGCGCAGAAACAAGAGGTGGAATGGCTTAGTTTTGAGCAATTGGAAGATTCCCTTTTAATAAAACCAAAAAAGGTTTTGTTGTTTTTCAATGCGGACTGGTGTGCCTACTGTAAAAAAATGGAGAAGGCCACATTCAAGGATTCTAAGGTGGTTTCAAAGCTCCGTTCCAACTACTACGCGGTAAAAATGGATGCCGAAGCCACGGATACTATCTACTTTGGTGGACAACGCTATATCAACAGTGAAGTTGGCAAAAAAAGAAATCCCATACATCAAATACCTAAATTATTGGCCTCAAGAGAAGGCATACCTTTCTCGGTACCTGCCATAGTTATACTGAATACCAAATTCAAGGTAATCAGCAGATATTTTGAATATCTTTCACCAAAAGGAATGTACAGCGTGCTACCTTAGTTAAAGTGGTATTGGCTTCCAAGAGCCTTTATGATCTTGGCCACCATTTGCACCTTATTGGTCGGTATATTGGGAACAATGACAATCATCTTTTGAGCGTCTTACCCTCACCTGTTCTATGGTTTACATGATATCGGATGAACGTATAAAAAACAAAAAACACTGAAAATCATAAGATTAACAGTGTTTTGATTTTACTTAAATAAGGTAAGTCGGGATGACTGGATTCGAACCAGCGACCACACGCACCCCATGCGTGTACGCTACCAGACTGCGCCACATCCCGGAATCAGCTAAATGCTGATAAAATTCAAAAAAACAAAACCCAAATTCAATTCCGCCTTACTGCCAAGCAGTCTGGGTACCAGACGGAGCATATCCTGAGCGTAGCCGAAGGGCCACATCCCGAAAAGGGACTGCAAAAATAAAAATTTTGGTGATATTTAAGCCTTGTGTTTGAAAATCTTTTTCACCTTATTCCCGGTACAGAGTGAAGTGTCCCACAAACTGCTGGTTATCACTATCATTGGCATTTACAACATACCAGTAATCCCCGGTAGGCAATGGTTTACCATCATAGTTTCCGTCCCATTTCTTGACTTGGTCCAGTCGGGCCACTACCCTACCGTAACGATCATAAATGATGACGTCGATAAAGGGGAAGTACTCCCTATTTTCCGGATACCAAAAGTCGTTTAGGTTATCTCCATCAGGCGTGAAAAAATTGGGCATTTCGGGCATACCTTCAAAATTAAAGGGCATAACCAAGGTGGCCTCACAACCATTTTGGTCGCGCACCCGAATACTGATATTGGAGTCCTGTGTTACGTTGAACGTATTCACTTCTCCAAAAGATTCTCCTTGGAAAAAGTATTCATACCCTCCAAATCCACCGGTAGCGATTGCAGTAATCTCATCGGGACCGGTCTTGGTTGCTTCCAAGGTCAAGGGTTCGTAGGCTTCTACTTCAAACTCAACAAAAGTGACACATCCATTGGCGTGATAGATATAAACGGTATGCATCCCAGCTGGCAAATCCCCAAAGGTTCTTTGGGTCGTTGCTTGTTGAATATCATCCACATCCAAGGCGAACAGTAAATTGGGCAGTTGGGAACCGTCAGCAATGTTAATGGTTACCGTACTATTCGGGAAAATTCCTTCACAACCATATTCCACCAAGGGTTCGGCGACAATATCTACGCCTATCCCAATTTCTGCCACCACATTGGTCTGGCATCCGTTGGCATCACGAATAAATACCACATAGGTTTCACCACCTTGGAGATTATCGAAGAATAGGCTATCGTTCTGAACAAAATCGGCATCATCGGCAGAATTCACGCTTGTGTAATACGGAGCTGTTCCGCCGTTAACCTCCAACGTCATGCTACCATCCCCATCTCCCAAACAGGTTTCTGGGGTGGTATCCACTACCCCCGCCACCAATTCCATCGGTTGGGTAATTTCTACTGTTCTGGTGATGGTGCAGCCCAAATCATCTTGTATGATAATATCGTACGTTCGTGGGGCCAAATCGTTAAATGTCTTTCTATTCGGATTGTTTGGATCATCTCCTTCAAAAAACTCGCTCAGGGTATCGGAAATCGAATACCTAATCTGGCCTGTTCCACCGCTCGCTTCAATGATGATCTGTCCGTTCATATCTCCGGCACATTGCACGGGAACTGCTTCCAGATAATCTAATACCAACGGATCTTTGGGCTCTATCACAATCGGATCTGAAATGGCCTCACATCCACCACTTTGTGCATATACATAATAGGTACCGGGGTTCAACTCCCTAAAAATACCTGAACTTTGGGCCGGACGTACAATCGATGCCGCGGTTGGTGGCACTGTATTCGAATTAACAAGGGTGTAGATATAGTTACCTATACCTCCAAAGGCTTCGGAGCGAATGATTCCCGTCGCCTCGCCCGCACAGTTAATGGTGGCGTTGGTCAAATCCAAAGCGATTACCAAAGGTGCGGCAGGATCTAATGAAATCTGGTTGGATTTCTCAAACGGACAACCATTGGAGTTTTGCACATCGTATTGGAAGGGTCCTGGGTCAACTGTAATGTCCGCAGCAATTTCTATACTGGTCATTCCTGCTCCAAATGGGATAAATGGATCCGTAGTACCCGCTCTGCGGTAAAAATAGTCCACGCCGGGTTCGGGGTTGGTCACGGTAAGTTGCATTCTACCCAAATCCCCACAACCTGGAGGTTGCAGCTCCACAAGTTCCGCTACCACAATCTCTGGGTCTTGCACCTCAATTGGAATCGTGGTAAAGCTACAGTTCCAGCCATCAAAAATGGTAATGGTGTATTCTCCGGCAGATAAATTGGCAAACCTTGGAGTAGTCTGCAAACCACTATTGGTGCCATCGGTAATTCTGTTCAATTGATATAGATAATTTCCTGGACCTTGTCCCCCGGCTTCATTATAGGCTTCGATCACCGCATCATTATCGTTGTTACATGCCAAGGGGCTTACTACTCGAATATCAGCGGAAATTGGGATTGGCAAGGGCAAATTAATATCCATGGTAGCCTCACATCCTCTCAAATCCCTAACGTTTACCGTATAGGTATCGGTTGATAGGTTTTCAAATACGGGATTGGTGTTGGGGTAATCCACGAGAATGGTACCGTCCGACGCTACCAACTGGTACTCGTAGGTGCCCCATCCTCCGTCGCCCGAAGCTGTAATCTCCCCAAATCCGGGAACATTACAGGTCACTGGAGAGGTTTGCACCGCGTCCACAGTCAATGGTCGATCGGGCGAACGCACCGTTGTTACATTGCTCACGGCATCGCAAAACGGTGAATCCAAGGCTTCAATTCGGACCACCAAATTACCCGCTGGAACATTTTCAATACTCTCAGGTGAGTTGATAGGTGCATTGGTATCGAAAGTACCGGTTACCCCAGTAGATGTTTCAACGCCTGCGTTATCTCTTGAAAAGACCTCATAATTATAGACGCCTGCATAATTGGAAATATCCAGACTGATGACGCCATCATTACCGTTAAAGCAGGTGACGGGTTCCACCTCAGCAATCACTGCTTCAATAGTGTTGTATTCCGGCATATTTACAGTGGTCGTCAAATAAGTACAACCTCCGCTACCAATATCGGTTACTGCAAAAATATAATCGCCTGGGGTTGAAATATCCCACGTCACCCTGTCGGTTCCACCTGAGCTTCGAGCAGGCTCTGAGCCCAAGGGCAAAATCTCCACTTCATAATTTCCTGGACCTTCGTTGATAATGATATCGATAGTTCCTGGGGTTACGCCGCTGCCGGATGCATCACAACTGATTTGATTGACATTGTAGCTAAACGTGATATCCGTTGGGGTATTGATGTTCACCGTTGCGGTTTGCTCACAGCCGTTTTGATCGCGGGCCGTCAAAATTATCGACTGATTGGTTCCATTGTCAATTACCTCAAAAGTATTGCTCGTCTGGAAGTTGGTTCCGTCAAATTGAGGTGTCCCATCATTCATGCTATAGGTGTACGAGCCCGAACCTGTTGGGGTTCCTGTTCCGTCGCCGTTATCATCAGTATAAATGGTGATCGTAGCCGTACTGAATTGGTTACTGGATGGATTGCAACTGAATTCCGTGTTGATGGCATTGACCATCAATTGAGTGGGTTCGTCGATAATGATATTTCCAGAGCGGTCGGTACATCCCCTGTCCGATACGGCTTCCACTTGATACGTACCCGGTAGTAGGTCATCAAACACAGGGGAACCTTGGGGTCCCGCGATTACCGTAGCCGTTGCCCCTTGATACAGCACATAATTGATAGGTGTATCCGTATCGGTTCCGGGTTGTAGTTCCACGGTTATGGTTCCATCATCCGCACCAAAACAGGTGACATCGCTGCTTGGGGTTGCTGAAATCACTGGGGTATCGACTGTGGAAACAATTACCTCTGCTTCATCCGAACACAAAGGTGAAGTATTCGAGTCCAAATCGGTTACCAAAATATTGTAATCTCCGGGCATCACATTGGTAAATACATTGGTGGATTGGGCTGGGCCAATATTGGCCAAGGTGCCCGCATCCCTCAATTGGTATTCAAAATTACCGCTACCCCCAGTGGTATTTACCGTAATTTCACCATCTCCTGCATTACAGGTCGGATAGGAAGTAGCATCGGCAGAAATTGCAAAGAAATCAAATACCTCGGCTGTGACGGTATTGGTACAGCCATTTCCGTCCCTTACCGTAATCACATAGCTTCCTGGATTGGGGACGATAAAAGTAGTTCCTGTTTGGAAACCGCTTCCAATATCGTATTGGAAGGTTTCTTCTGGCAGACCTGAACCTGTGGACAATGGGGATACAATATCAATCTGATACCCACTGGTCGCAGTACACTGGTTCACCACGTCGATAACAGGGTCTGGCACCCCAGCTTCTTGGGTTACCGTTAAAGTGGTCAGCGCAGTACATCCGTTTGCATCCTGAACATAAAAATCGTAATCCGCAGGGTATGGTCCGGGAATTTCAAAGGTGGTTTCCGAAGTAAAGGTGGTAGGTGCGGGAGCTCCCGTAGGCACGTAGGCATAATTATATGGCCCAGTGGTTCCAAAACCTCTAACCGTTACCAATGCGCCGACGTTGCACGTAGCCTCCACAAAGTTATCAATGGCAATGGATACCGAACTGATATCGATAAAGGCCAAAGTGCTGCCACTACATCCATTGGTATCGTCCCGAACAATGATTTGATAATTTCCCGGTGCCAATCCATTAATGGTTCCATTGTAGGGAATGGTTTCCCCAGTGAACGAACTGCTGGATATAGTGGCACCCGTATCCGTATTTTGAACAGTGATGGTAAAATCCCCTGGTGCTGAAATACCGGCCACCTCATAGTCAATGGAGCCGCTGCCGGCGACATTACAGGAAGCCGACAAGGATGTTGCGGTCACCGCTACTGGATTAATTGGTCCAATAGGGTCAATTTCTTCGATATAAGTACAACCCAAAGCATCCCTTACCTCCACAAAATAGGTAACGCCTGGCACTACCTGACCTGTAAAATCATAGGTGTCACCTCCTGATGTTGCAGGATTGAAAGTGGGTTCTCCCACCAATCTAAATTCGTAAGGTGCCGTTCCTCCTGTAGCCCTTACCCGATAGGGAAACGAGGTATCCGAACAAATGGCAGGGTCAGGATCCAAAGGTATAAGGTCCAACTGATTTTGATCAATGACCACCGGGTCTCGGTCTTCACAACCTTGTGCATCGGTAGTGATAAGGGTATAGTTGCCCAATGGCAAATTAGGAAAGTTTACAGTGGTACTGGCTGTTCCTGTTGATGCTGCCACAGTTCCGCCAAACTCATCCACCAATACATAGTCGAATGGCGCTACACCATTATTGATGGTGGCCAAAATGGAGCCGTTCACCGCGCCAGCAGAACAAACGGCATCTGTTGGTGTGGCGGTTGCATCCAATGGGTCGCTGGAACCTATGGTCAAGGAATAGGCGGGACTCACACATCCCCTGCTATCACGGATAACAAAACCACCATGGGTTCCAGCTCCGTAGCCTGAGAATATATTTTGTGTGCTAAATGTCGCACCATTATCATTACTGAACTCGTAAGGTGGTATCCCTTGGGTGGTATCGGGAATCAGCTCCACTACCCCACTGGCATTGTCACCACATTGGGTGTCGGTGGCCACAGCGGTACCTGCGATGGTTTCGGGTGGAGAAATGGTCACGGTGTTGGTTTCGGTGGTACAACCTCTTGCATCCGTAATCATAAACTGGAAGGTCGTATCGGAGATGATGGAACCATCATTTGGGATACTGTATATAAAAGAGTTTCCAGAAATATTATTGTTATCCGAAGTGTACGGTGCTCCGTTGATACTTACTTCGTAAATATCATAATCACCTGAAGAGGTATAGCCATTGCTGATGTTTACCCGAATTTGCGCGGGAGGGCCAGCACAATCCAATTCTTGAATCGTAGTCGCATTGGCCATTACCTGTGGTTCGATGGTCGCTGTTACTGTATCCCTGCAATCATTGGCATCTACTACCTCAATGGTGTATGTACCTGGGGTAAGGCCGTTAAAACTGGCACTGGCACCCAAAACCCCTCCATTAATTCGGTATTGATATGGGGCCAAGCCTCCAGTGGCATTTACCGCAAGGGTGGCCGCGGTAAAATTGTCATAACAAAAATCGGAGGATGCAGCATCCAAGGTTAAGGTCGGGGCATCCAAACGGGTCAAGGTGAAACTATCGGTCACGGTACATCCATTGGCATCGGTAACACTCACTTGATAGCTGCCATCTTGTGAAAGATTGGAAAAAGTACTTCCATTTTTGGGACCACGGGTGGAACCATCGGGCTGTGTCAACGTATATCGGTTACCGCCCCAGCCGCCTACGGTGTTAATACGAACAGCTCCTGTATTCCCGTTCTGACAGCTCATTGCGGTCACATCAAGACTGGAAATTGCGAATGCCGTGGATGGTTCTTCAATGACCAGGGTAGCCGTATCAGTACAATTGGTCTCTTCATCGGTCACGGAGATCACATAACTTCCGGCAGCCAAGCCTGTCAACGGAATGATACTGTTATTTTGTCCAGCGGAAACGGGCCCACCATCGATGCTGTAGCTATAGGTGGTATTGAAACCGTCCACCAAAAAGCGCCCCTCTCCGTCGGAATCTCCAACGCAGGTCACTACGCGAGTCTGCTGCCCCTGAACACCAATGGAACTGATATCCGTAATGGCATAGTTTTCATCGTAGGAACATCCTTCGCTATCGGTGACCCTAAAGGTATAGGTTCCTAGGCCCAAACCGGTAAAGGTACTGTTGCTTCCATTGTTTATCGCGCTGGCCGCTGGAGCGATAATCTCATAAGTATACGTTCCAGAACCTCCAGTTACCGTCAAATCCAAAGATGCTGTGGTGGTAATGCAGTCCAAACTGGAAATACTGAAATCCAAATTGGTAGGCTTGTTCAGGGTATTGAACACGATATCGGGAAGTGCTTGCACACATCCATTGGCATCCCGAATCATGGGAGTGTAGGTTCCAAACCCAAGGCTTGGGAACACTGGGTTACTGCTAAAGCCTGCCCCGACGCTGTATTCATAAGGTGCGGTTCCTCCGGAAACCCCGGAAATGGTAATCTGTCCTCCATTCTCATCACCACAAGTCGGCATAGCGTCTGGCGTGGCAGTTGCGGTAATCGTAGAAGGTGTGCCTATGGTAGCTGCTTGAGGTGTTGTGGTACAGCTAAAAGAGTCTTGCTCATAGCGCAGTACCACGTCATAATTGCCCGGAGCCAAGTTGGAAAAGGTATTACTTATCTGGAACGTCGCTCCGTTATTGACACTATATTGTATTTCGTAACCATATCCATTGGTCACGTTCACGGTAATCCTACCATCATTGGCGCCACCACAGTTGGCATCCTCTTCGGTAAAACTGAACACCGGGGGTGGTATATTCTCTACATCGACAGCTGCTGTGCGTTGACATCCGTTGGCATCCTCTACCAAAATATTATATGTTCCTGCGGAGGTTACAGAAAAAGAAGAAGTACTGGTATAGGTAGAACCAAATGGCCCTCCATCTACACTTAATCGATATGGCGCCGTTCCTCCACTCGTGGTTACATTGACATTGACGGATGTTGCCCCACAACCAAAACTATCTGAAGCCGTAGCTGAAACTGCCAGCGGACTAATGCCTCCACCGATAACGATAGGGTCACCATTAATATCCGTAGTAATGGTTTCGGAACAGGAATTGGTTTCAACACGAATAGCATAAGTACCTGGACTTACATTGTCAAAAGAATACGAATCAGCACCATTGGGTCCGAATGTATCCACCGATACTCCATTTTTTATAAGCCGATAAGTGTAAAAACCAGGAACCCCAGACACCGCAACATCAATACTACCTAATTCTCCACTACACAAAATATCGTTGGCGGTAACGTCCACATTGATATCCAAATCACCTACGGTGACCAAATTGGACGGGAAAACACAAGCGGTCTGGGACACATTTTTCAATCGTACAAAAACTCGATAATCCCCAGATGCGGTAATATCAAAGAAAGGATCATCTTGATAAGGTCCTGCGGAACTGTTCAAACTGTATTCGTACCCTGCTGGAACATTGGTTACCTCTACCCTGCCCGGATTACCACAAATAATATCCTCTTTAATAAGTTGAGGGTTGAGCGGGTTAAGTGTTGATTTAAAGTAATAGTATTGTCCTGAATTGACCCGGACCCTATATTCGCCAGCTGCCGCCAAATTAAAAGTGGAACCCGTTCCCACGGTGTTCCAAGTACAGGCGTTGTTGATGGTGGGACAGTCGTCCACTACGGTAGGAGCACAACTGTTAGGATCTAATCGCTGCCATTGATATGAACTTCCGGATTGACTTAGGGTAAGCGTCCGAACATCACTGGTACCGCAAAGGAAGAACTTGGCCAAGGTGCTTCCATCGTTGGGACAAACCACTTCCTCGTTCGCACCATTGATGATAGTGGAGAACATAGGGGCTGTTGCGAGCAGTTCATTGTTTTCGGTAGACAATTCCACGGTGGCAACATCGGGAATCTCGTTTTGGGTATCCGACACTGCATTACTGGAAACGATTTTGGTAAGTATCCGAGTAACGTTTGTTTTTGCTAATACCGTGGAACCGAATATTGATATGAACACCAACAACACGACATATAGCAAATGCCTTGTTTTTTGTGGGAGCATAGGGTTAAGTCTTGTTTGGAAGAATACTTCAGATTTGGGACCTTAATATTCTAGATAGTAATTTTCTGTTCGTATAAAATTCTTTTTATCTTCAACACACCCAACCATCAAAAATGGTCGTTTATCTATTAAATCTGTTATTTCAACGTAAAATTATGCAAAATAGTCTCTTATTCCCCATTTTTTTCGTTGTACTGCTTAGTACATCTTGCGCACAAACTTTGGATAAAGAGATAAAAACTCCCGAAACCCTTGATTTTACTGCGGAACTCGTGATTGACGACATTGAGAACGCTTGGGGCATGGTTTTCTTGCCCAAAGGCGGTATTTTGTACTCGGAAAAGTCCGGAAAGCTAAAACTTTATAAATCTGGGAGGGTAAGCGAAATTGAAAATCCAACGAACGTTTACAACCGAGGACAGGGCGGTTTAATGGATATTGAACTACATCCCGATTACGAAAACAATGGTTGGATTTATTTCTCCTACGCCTCGACCGCGGGAGACGATAAAGGAGGTAATACTGCTATCATGAGGGCCCAACTATCCAACAACAAATTGGTCCATATAGAAAAACTTTACAAAGCATCTCCCAACTCCACACGTGGGCAGCATTTTGGGTCCCGAATTGAATTTGATAAGGATGGCTACCTCTTTTTTTCCATTGGAGAACGTGGAAACCGGGATGTCAATCCACAAGATATCACCAGGGATGGCGGTAAAATCTATCGCCTGCACGATGACGGGCGTATCCCCAGCGATAATCCATTTGTAGATAAAGCGGATGCCAAACAAGCAATTTGGAGCTATGGGCACAGAAATCCTCAGGGATTGGCACTTCATCCAGATACCGGTAAGCTTTGGGAACACGAGCATGGTCCAAGGGGCGGGGACGAAATCAACATCATTCAAAAAGGGAAAAACTACGGATGGCCTGTAATCACTTACGGTATTAATTACAGTGGCACCCAGATTACCGATGAAACTTCAAGGCCAGGAATGGAGCAACCCCTCTACCAGTGGACTCCGTCCATTGCACCATCTGGAATGGCATTCGTTACATCGGACAAATATCCCAAATGGAAAGGAAGTCTCTTGGTGGGATCTTTGGCCTTTCAATATTTGGAACGCTTGGAATTACAAGACAACAAAGTGGTGTACCATGAAAAATTAATGGACGGTATGGGCAGAGTACGAAATGTAAGGCAGGCACCTGATGGGTTTATTTATGTGAGCGTGGAAGGCAAGGGCATTTACCGACTGCTTCCCAAATAACCTACTTTTTTAAGGCATCGACGGCCAATTTTACGGAGCCATATTGTTTGAGCGCCTTTTCGGCTTCTTCGTAGTTGAGGCCCAACTCTTCCATGATGTAACGCGTTCCCCGGTCCACCAACTTGGTATTACTCAATTGCATGTTGACCATTTTGTTGCCTTTTACCCTTCCAATCCGAATCATCAATCCAGTTGAAATCATATTGAGCACCAATTTTTGACTGGTCCCGCTCTTCATTCGGGTACTTCCGGTTAAAAACTCTGGTCCCACGTTTACTTCAATCGGGATATCGGTGGCTTTGGCCAAGGGAGACCCAGGGTTATTGGTTATACCTACCGTTAAAATTCCATGGGCCTTGGCATCTGCAATACCTCCCAAAACGTAAGGGGTCGTGCCCGAAGCTGCGATGCCTACCAAAACATCCAAAGCATTGATTTTATGGTCATTTAAATCTTTCCAAGCTTGTTGTGTATCGTCCTCAGCAAACTCCACAGCTTTTCGTATCGCTTGGTCGCCTCCTGCGATAAGCCCGATTACCCTCTCGTGAGGCATTCCAAACGTAGGTGGTATTTCCGATGCATCCAATATACCAAGCCTTCCACTGGTTCCGGCTCCAATGTAAAACAACCTGCCCCCTTTTTGGAAGCGTTTGGCCGTTTCATCGATTACCAAAGCTACCTGCGGAAGTACCTTTTCCACGGCATCTGCCACTTTTTTGTCCTCATTATTGATACTAGTAACAATTTCCAAGGTGTCCATTTTTTCCAACCCATCATAGTTGGATGGTTTTTCAGTAATCTTTTGATGCTTGTCCATTTGTTTGTTAAAGTATTTGCGTGTTCTGGTTTTTAAAGGGCGTGAGTTTAGTGTCCCAGGGCTCCAGTTCCGTAATCATGGTATTGATTACGTTTAAACTACATGTTTTGAAACGATGCTGCGAATTCAATTTCTCCGAAATACACAAGAGCACTGCTTTCTTGGAGGCATTGATCACTGCTTTTTTGGTTTGGACCACATCCCAGTCAAATTCAGTAAGACCAAATTCGGTATCCACATAGCCTGTGCCAATAAAACTGTAATCCACCTTGATTTCGGATAAGGCATGAATGGCACTGGGGCCCATGGAAATCTGAGAATCACGTGACAAGGTACCACCAATAAAGATAGTCTCCACATTAGGCTTTCGGAGCAATTCCATCGCCACGGGAAGACTTATAGTAAAGCAGGTCAGCTTCAGGTTTGTTGGCAAAAGTTTGGCCAATTCCAAGCAGGTGGTTCCGCCATCGATTAAAATCACGCTATTGTTACGAAGCAAGGCAATTGCCTTTTTGGCAATAGCCACCTTTTTGTCCAAAGCATACACATTGTTCCGCTGTGGACTATGGTTGGCAAAGCCAAGGGAAACCGCACCGCCATGCACTTTCACCAAAAGGTTTTCTTCATCGAGCTCCTTCACGTCCCTCCTTACCGTATCCACCGAAACGTTAAGCTTATCCGCCAAATCAGTCAGCAAAACTTTGTTGTGGAGCTCCACCTCGTTCAATATGGCATGTTGTCTCTCTTCTTTCAGCATGGGATTGCTATTTTCATCCAAAAATCAAAAGTATAAACAATTGCAGAAAACAAGGTTCATGTAAACAGAATGTTATGTACAACTCTAAAACTGCAATTAAATGCAAATATATTGCAAATTATTGCAAGTATTTGCTTTTTTAGTGTATATTTGCTCCGTAAAACTGGTAAAAATCGAAACAAACATGCAAGAATTAGCCAATAATCCAATCAAAAGAGAGCCCTTGGATGCCGAAATAGTGAAGTTCGAAAAAATCAACACTCATATTTATCAAGATTCACAAAGTGCATCCTGGTATGTGGCCAACGAAATTGCCAGCTTGATCAAGCAAAAGCAAGAGCAAGGGCAAAAGGCAGTTCTTGGACTTGCCACAGGATCTACGCCGACAAAGGTGTACGACTATTTGGTGCAATTCCATAAAGAAGGTAGGTTGAGCTTTAAAAACGTGGTCACGTTCAATTTGGATGAATATTTCCCAATGGAGCCGGACTCCATTCACAGCTACGTGCGGTTTATGAACGAGCATCTGTTTGACCATATCGATATTGAGCCCCACAACGTACATATTCCGGATGGCAGCTTGCCCAAGGAAGAGATTCGAAAATATTGTTTGGATTATGAGGAAAAAATCAAAAATGTTGGTGGAATCGACATACAAGTTCTAGGTATCGGCCGAACCGGACACATCGGTTTCAACGAGCCTGGTTCGTCCCTCAGTTCCAAAACGCGTTTGGTACGTTTGGACAGAGTGACACGATTGGATGCTGCCAGTGATTTCTTTGGTGAGGAAAACGTACCGCGTAGAGCCATCACCATGGGTGTGGGCACCATTATGGATGCCAAAAGAATCATCATCATGGCATGGGGCGAAGGTAAGGCCCCTATTGTGCAGCAAGCTGTTGAAGGCGAAATAAAGGAATCCGTTCCCGCTACATTCTTGCAACACCATCATAATTGTGACTTTGTGCTGGACGACGCTGCCTCCTCTTACCTCACAAGGGTTAAGACTCCATGGTTGGTGAGCGAATGTGATTGGGATGAAAAACTCATCAAAACAGCCTCCATATGGTTGTCCGAAAAATTGAACAAAGCCCTGTTAAAACTGACCAACGAGGACTATAACGAACATGGTATGGGCAACCTCATCGCAGAAATTGGGTCAGCGGAGCAAATCAACCTTTCCGTCTTTAATCAGTTGCAACGAACCATTACCGGATGGCCAGGCGGAAAACCAAATGCCGATGACAGCCAAAGACCGGAACGGGCACAGCCACATCCGAAAACATCTTTGATCTTCAGCCCGCACCCGGATGATGATGTCATTTCGATGGGAGGTACATTGTTGCGATTGGTAGACCAAGGCCACCATGTGCATGTAGCCTACCAGACTTCTGGAAATATTGCGGTTTTTGACGATGAAGTCATCCGTTTTCTGGATTTTGCCACCGATGTGCAGAAAGACAATAAGGAGCTGCACAAAAAATTCAAAGAGGTACGAAAGTTCTTGGCCAACAAAAAACCCGGAGATCTGGACAGTCCGGAGGTACAGCAGTTTAAAGGACTCATCCGAAAAGGGGAAGCCTTGGCTGCATGCAGATACTGTGGTGTACCTGAGGAGAATGCCCACTTCCAGAATCTTCCCTTTTATGAAACCGGAGCAGTACGGAAAAAACCACTCTCTGAAGAAGATGTGCAAATCACCTACGACCTGTTACAAAAACTCAAGCCACACCAAATATTTGCGGCAGGGGACCTTTCCGACCCTCACGGTACACACCGGGTTTGTTTGGATGTGATATACAAAGCCATACAGCGTTTGGTAGACGAAGGTTCCGATTGGATCAGAAACTGCTACGTTTGGCTCTACCGCGGAGCTTGGCAAGAATGGGACATTGCAGATATGGAAATGGCAGTGCCCATTGGCCCTAAGGACATGACCCGAAAGATCAACGCCATTTTTAAACATCAATCCCAAAAGGATAGTGCCATGTTCCCTGGAAACGACAAAAGGGAATTCTGGCAAAGGGCGGAACAAAGAAACAAGGATACAGCAAACCGTTACAATCAACTTGGCATGGCCGAATATGAGGCCATGGAAGGTTTTGTACGCTATCGTTTTTAAGATAACACTCTTTTAAGTTGTTAGTTGTTTAATTTAATCTAGCAAAAAGGCCTACATTTAATGCACGAGTAGGCCTTTTACTTTTTTCCATGCATCGATTTTTATATGTAATCCCCATACTTATTCTCTTATCCTGTGCAACGACCAAACCGCCCAAACAAGAATTTAGAGGCGTTTGGATAGCAACAGTGGCCAATATCGATTGGCCCAAACATCCCCAAGACAACGTAGCCAAAAAAAAGAAGGACTTTATCGATATTTTGGAGTTCTACAAAAATTTGAATTTTAATGCCGCCATAGTTCAAGTGCGAACTGCTGGAGACGCACTTTACCCTACAGATTTGGCCCCATGGTCCCGGTACCTCTCAGGAACCGAGGGCGAAGCCCCAAAGGGATTTGACAAACCCTTGGAGTGGATGATTTCCGAAACCCATAAACGGGGCATGGAGTTCCACGCATGGCTTAACCCCTACCGGGCCACCGTAAACTTGGACACCTCCAAATTATCGGAAACCCATGATTATTTTCAACATCCCGATTGGATTGTTTCCTACGGCAACAAGAACTATTACAATCCGGGACTTCCCGAAGTCAGGGAAAAATTCAATCAAATCATAGAGGAACTAGTCACCAATTACGAGGTAGACGCCATCCATTTTGACGACTACTTCTATCCCTACAAAGTTGAGGGTAAAACTTTCGATGATGCTGAAGCCTACTCCACCTATGCGCTACCGGGACAATCCTTGGAAGATTGGCGACGCAGCAATGTGGATTCACTGGTAAAGAGCGTTCACAGCACCATCAAAAAATACAAACCTTGGGTACAGTTTGGAATAAGTCCATTTGGAGTCTGGAAAAACAGGGATACCGACCCACGAGGTTCAGATACCAAAGCTGGACAAACGACCTACGAGGACCTTTATGCCGATCCTATCCTGTGGGTTCAACAAGGCTGGTTGGACTACTTGGCACCGCAAGTGTATTGGAGTATGGACTATCCTGTGGCCTCGCACAAGGTTATCACCACGTGGTGGGCTGAGCATGCCCCCAACACCCATCTGTACATTGGCAATGGCACTTACAAAATCAAGAACAATGCAGATAAGGCTTGGGAAAAGACCCGTGAGATACCAAAACAGCTCACCTTTGCCAGAAATTTGGAAAATATCGATGGAAATATCTTTTTCAGTGCCAAGTCCTTGATGGGTAAGCACCAAAAGGTGAATCAAAAATTACAAAAGAAATTATATAGGCTTCCTGCCGAAAATCCAGGTCCATTGAATCAGGTTGTCCGGCAATTACAGCTTCCCGCCATTAACTCGGCAACCTTAAATAGTCAAACTTTGAACATCTGCATCAGCCATGTGGATGGGATTCCAAGATTTTTGAATCTTTATAGACCAGGAAAGGAAGGCCCTCAACTCATTGGAAAGCAATATCTTTCCGAAAATGACATCGAGGGTTGTTATGGATTTGATTTGGATAAAAAATATCTTCGAGAAGACATAATGATTGGGGTAAGTGACGCCTATGGCAATAAAAGCGGTTTACAAATCATCCAGATGAACTAAATCTCGACAAATAAATAAGGAACTTATGCGGAAAAGTAGCTCCCTACCGACCTGAACGGAAATTAACATCATAACCTAAAAAACAAACAAAGTGAATGTAGCACCGAAAGACAAAAACGCCTGGCTATGGATTCCTCTCCTCTATTTTACCCAAGGCATACCCTATATTTTAGTGGTTACCGTCTCCGTAATCATGTACAAACGCCTCGGTATTGGCAATGCCGAAATAGGATTGTATACGAGTTGGCTCTACCTCCCATGGGTTATCAAGCCTTTATGGAGTCCACTTGTGGACCTGAACGGCACCAAACGAAAATGGTTTTTGGGGATGCAGTTGCTCATATCCTTTGCTTTTTTGGGTATTGGTCTCTTTTTACCTTCCTATTCGTTCTTTACCATCACATTGGCCTTTTTCTGGATGGCCGCTTTCGCCTCCGCTACCAACGATATCGCCTCCGATGGCTATTATATGATTGGCCTCACGCAGAAAAAACAATCCTTCTTTATTGGGCTTAGAAGTACTTTCTACCGATTGGCCATGGTAACGGGACAAGGACTATTGGTCATTTTTGCTGGCTTTTTGGAAAAGCAATACGGTGACAATACGAAAGCATGGTCAATCACTATGATTACCGCTTCGGTGCTCATGATCGCTTTGACCGTTGCCAATTTTTTATCAGCACCAAAGTTTGAAACCTCCATACCAGCATCATCGGAAAAACCAGCAAGTTTTTTCGAAGTTTTTGCCACTTTTTTCAAGAAACACCAAATCGGCATCGCTTTGCTGTTTATCCTCACCTATCGATTGGGCGAATCGCAATTGGTAAAAATGGCCTCCCCTTTCCTTTTGGATGCATTGGAGGTGGGCGGTTTGGCCTACTCCACCGAAGCGGTAGGGACCATTTATGGTACTGTCGGCGTAATCATGCTGTCGCTCGGCGGTATCTTGGGCGGTATTTTGATATCGAGGGATGGTCTAAAAAAGTGGATGCTTCCCATGTTGCTTTCCTTGAATCTGCCCAATGCACTCTACGCGCTTTTGGCCATAACCCAAACTACCAGCATATATGCTGTTGTAGGTACCGTGGTATTAGAACAGTTTGGCTACGGGTTTGGTTTTGCGGCTTTTTTGATGTATCTCATTTATGTGGCCGAAGGAGCCTCAAAAACATCGCATTATGCCATAGCGACAGGCTTCATGGCCTTGGGGATGATGCTTCCGGGAATGCTGAGTGGTTATATCCAGGAATGGTTAGGGTATGATGGCTTCTTCATTTGGGTAGTGATTGCGGCCCTACCTGCATTCCTAGTGCTCCGCTATTTAAAATATCCCGCAGATTACGGTAAAAAAACGGTAGAATCCAATGAATAAAACCATTCAAACCTATATACTTCCAAAAGAACCTTTGACCTTAAAACAAAAGGTGGGACAGCTGTTCATGCCAGCCGCCTTTATCAACGATACAGAAGAAGAAGTGCAGCAAATGGAACAACTCATCAAAGAATACCATGTGGGTTCCATTTGTTTTTTTCATAGTCGGGCCAGTGCGGCCACCAATTTTGAGGGAAAGAAAGCAATCGTGCACAACGAGAAGAGCTACGACAGATTACTGGAGCTCATCAAACTGTATCAAAAAGCCGCGTCCATCCCTTTGTTAATTGCCATCGATGCCGAATGGGGACTCGCCATGCGCATAGAAAATACGGCCCAATATCCCTACGCCATTACCCTTGGGGCCTTGACCCATGGGAACGACCTTATCCATCAAGTGGGAGAAGCCATTGGAAATGATTGCAAACAAGCGGGAATCCAATGGAATCTGGCACCCGTGGTGGACATCAATAACAATCCGGAAAACCCGGTCATTGGCTACCGGTCTTTTGGTGACAATAGGGAAAGTGTCGTTGAGAAGGCAGAAGCTTTTTTAAAAGGGATGGCCATCAGCGGAACCTTGAATTCCATTAAACATTTTCCAGGGCACGGTGATACCGCAACGGATTCCCACTTAGGACTTCCCGTTATCGATAAGTCTTTGGACGAATTGCTGCAGAACGAGCTATATCCTTTCAAAAAACTGATTGAAGTGGGGGTTGACTCGGTTATGGTTGGGCATTTGCTATTGCCACAGTTGGATACGGAGAATCCCTCGACCACCTCACCAAAAATAATCACGGAGCTTCTTAGAAAGCAACTGGGTTTTGCCGGCGTTGTCATTTCAGATGCGTTGAACATGCATGCCGTTTCCAAAAAATTTCCCCAAAAAGGAACATTGGAGAAAGCGGCTTTTGATGCCGGGATGGATGTGCTATGTTTTAGCGAGCACGTAAAAGAAGGTGTGGATGCCATCCTTTCCGATGGATCGGAACAACGCATTCAAGAGAGTTTTGATAGGATTTGGAAGCTCAAACATAACGTATTTTCCGAAAAAGAAAACCCCAAAGAAATTGAATCCAATTCTTGTTCCCAATTGAACCGTATCATAGCGGAAAACACGATTACGGAACTGTATGGAGACAAAGTCATGGCTGACCATATTAAATCTTCCAACTTTTTGAACGTTTCTGTTAGTTTTGGGAAGAAAAACTGGTTTGCCGAAGAGATTTCGATACAATTTGGTTCAAAAACAGTTGATTTGGATGCCGCTTTGCTTTCCGACAAGGAAAATCTTGTGATCAGCCTATTTCCGCCTGTGGTAAAACCCAAAAACCAGTTTGGCATGGATGAAAAGACCGTGGATTCCATTCAAAAACTGATTCGGAAAAAAAACGTGCTGCTTTATCTCTTCGGCAATCCATATGTGCTGGATATTCTAAAGTTGAAACCTGAGTCGAACGTGGTTCTGGTATATCAAGATTTTGAAGAATTTCAAAAAGTAGCCTTTGATCATTTTTCTGGTAAGTCAAAGGCAAAAGGACAACTTCCCATTCAACTAAAAACTTTTCGGTCATGAGCCCACAATTTGTTATTTTTAATTGTCTCAAAAACCATTGGGTATGAGCACTTACAAAGTTTTAGGGCTGATGTCCGGCACCTCGCTGGATGGCTTGGACATGGCCTATTGCCATATTTGGGAAGAAAACGAAGCGTGGAATTTTCGCATTAAGCATACGGCCGAAATTGAATACTCGGGCGATATGCGGGAGTATCTCAAAAATGCCATCCATCTTTCCGAGGAGGAGCACGCGCAATTACACAAAGATTATGGCACTTGGTTAGGGCAACAGTGCCGTTTATTTTTGGACGAACTTGGCGAAGAGGTGGACTTTATTGCAAGTCATGGCCATACCTCCCATCACCGGCCGGAGGATGGCGTCACCTTTCAATTGGGTGACGGACAGCTTTTGGCGAATGTTTCCGGCAAGCAAGTGGTCTGTGATTTTCGCACCAAGGATGTTTCTTTAAAAGGGCAAGGTGCTCCCTTGGTACCGATTGGGGACAAGTTATTGTTCCATGAATACGATTTTTGCCTAAATCTTGGAGGTATCAGCAATATATCCTTTGAAAAAAATGGGGAACGCATCGCATACGACATTGGAATGGCCAACATGCCGTTGAACTATATCACCCATAAAATGGGTATGGCCTATGATGCAAATGGTCAACTGGCACGATCGGGGAAATTGGACAAATCACTCTTAGATCAGCTTAATGCTTTGGAATATTATAAGCTCCCCTACCCCAAATCAACAGGTTACGAATGGTTCACTTCGAAGATTGTTCCACTAATTGAAAATTCATCGGCCTCTAATCAAGATTTGCTGCATACGTTTATCCATCATAATTGCGAGCAGATTGCATTGGCCGTACATCAGCATAAAACCAACAAGTCCAACAAACACCAACTATTGGCCACTGGCGGTGGCGCACTCAACCAGTTTTTTATGGATACCCTTCAAAGCGCATTGGGAGCAAACGTGAAAGTCGTGGTGCCCGACAAAACTTTAATTGCATATAAAGAAGCACTCGTATTTGCTTTGATGGGCGTTCTTCGTCTGCAGGGAAAGACCAACGTCTTAAAATCAGTGACCGGGGCCACTTCGGATTCCTGCAGTGGAGAGGTGTTTTTCCCTAAAGAAGCCTAAGTGGTTACGACCCTTTTCCGTTTGGGTTTGTTCACCAATAGAAAAATGGCAAGGGCACACAGACCGCAAATGGCCAAACCTGCAAAAAGCGGCCAAACTGTTTCCTTTACAAATTCACCGATAAAGGTAGCTATGGGAATGGACAACAAAGTGGATACAAATCCATTGATAGCCGCACCAATACCAGCTATATGACCGATAGGCTCCATGGCAATGGAACGGAAGTTACCCCACATAAACCCAAGGCAGAAAAATTGAATGGACAAGAATCCTACCAATACATAAATGCTGGGATTTGGGCTATTGAGGAACACAACGGAATACGTCAAAGCGACTGCGCAAAAAACAATCGTTGCCATTAAGGACAATTTTCGCATACCGAATCGCATCACCAAGGTCCCGTTTAAAAAAGTGGAAAGTCCGATGGAGATAGCCAATCCTGCGAAAATATAAGGGAACATTTCCTTGAGGGCATATTGGTCTTCAAAAATATGCTGGGCTGAGCTCAAATACACTAAAAATGCGCCTGTCACCAATCCAGATGTCAACGTAAAGGCCACGGTTTCACGATATTTCACAAATTCCTTTACCCCATCGATAAACACATGCCGCGTGAAGGGAATTTTATACTCGGGGTGCAGGGTTTCCTCTTGACGTTTCCAAAACCAGATGGCAACAACCAAAACGAAAAACATCTGCACGTAAAAAATAGCTTGCCATCCAGCTGCATCCAAAATCAACTTACCTATGGCCGGGGCCACAACAGGAACCAAAATAAAAAAGGCCACCACAAAAGACATGATTTTGGCCATATAGTCACCAGCATAGGTGTCGCGAATAATGGAAATGGAGATAGTCCGAGGCGCAGAAAGGCCAATTCCCTGAAAGATGCGTCCGATGACCATCACTTCCAAAGAAGGTGCGTACAAACAAACGACACTTGCGATCAAAAAGATGATAAAGCCAATATAGACTACTGGCTTTCTACCAAAACTGTCGGATATGGGACCAAAAAACAGTTGCCCTACCCCAAGCCCCAAGAAAATCATGGTCACCAGTAGCTGGTTATCTGTTGGGTCAGTGCTGTTGATAGCCGTTCCAATATTGGAAATGGCGGGTAATATAGCATCAATGGCCAATGCTACGATGGACATCAAAGCGGCCATTAGGGCCACAAACTCAAAGTTGGGTTTTTGATGTTGTTTTTGCATCAGGCAAAATTAGGCATACCCATTGGACTAGTAAAGCATTTAAGAAAGGTTTAATGTAAAGAAAACACATACAACGTTGTAGTTGATTACTTTATGTGTCTTTCAAGGAAATGTGAATCGAAAATCTGTCCAATCACCCAGAAAAATAAGATAATCCTATATTTAGGCTTAAATAATCACAAGCAATGGAAACTTTAAAGGTTTTAGTAGTAGGATGTGGCAACATGGGAACCTCCCATGCTCGAGCCTATCATCAATTGGAGGGTTTTGAAATTGTAGGGTTGGTCAGCAGAGGGGCCAAAAGTCGTGAGCGGCTTTCCAGAGAGTTGGACGGGGCAACCACATTTTCGGACTATGATCAGGCACTCCGAGCCACTCAACCGGATGTAGTGTCCATCAACACCTATCCTGACACCCACTTTAGCTATGTAAAAATGGCCTTGGAAGCCAATGCCCATGTTTTTGTAGAGAAACCGCTTGCCTTGACTGTGGAGGAAGCCCAAAGCTTAGTGGAATTGGCACAAAAGCAAAACCGAAAAATGGTGGTAGGTTATATTTTAAGGGTGCATCCTACGTGGGCCAAGTTTACCAAAATGGCTCAGACATTGGGGAAACCTTTGGTAATGCGCATGAATCTGAACCAGCAAAGCTCAGGGGAGCAATGGTACACCCACAAGCAGTTGATGAAATCCATGTCGCCCATAGTGGATTGCGGCGTGCATTATGTGGATGTGATGTGCTCCATGACCCGTTCCAAACCAATCAGTGTTTCTGCAATCGGCGCCCAATTATCGGACGAAGTGGATACCGAGATGTACAATTACGGACAGTTACAGGTTCGTTTTGAGGATGGTTCCGTAGGATGGTACGAAGCAGGTTGGGGTCCCATGATGAGCGAAACCGCCTTTTTTATCAAAGATGTAATAGGTCCAAAAGGCTGCGTCTCCATTAGTGATTTGGACAAAGGCTCATCCGAGGATATTGAGGGGCATACCAAAACAGGAAGTCTAAAACTCCACCACAGCGAACTCAATGCAGAAGGCAATTTTACCAAAAAGGATGAAATCATCAGCACTGCGGACGAACCGGACCATGACGGGTTATGCCTATTGGAACAAGAATTTTTGCTCGATGCCATTGTTAACGACCGTGACCTCACCGACCATTTGAAAGATGCTGTGAACAGTCTTAAAATAGTACTCGCCGCCGATGAATCGGTTAAAACGGGAAAGACGGTGATGTTGTAAATAAAATGTCAGGTTACACGGTCTTAGGAAAGGCAGGTGCTCGACCTGACATCTTGCAAAATTTAAAAACTACGGTTTTAGATAAAATTCGTGCCTTTTGTGTCAAACCTTAAAACAATGTCTTTAGAAACCCGAATTACAACGGAATATTCCCATGCTTTTTCCAAGGGGTTTGTACCTCTTTTTTCTCCAACATGGCAAACGTCTTCAACAATTTGCTTCGGGTATCTTTGGGCAGAATCACCTCATCAATAAAACCACGCTTCGCGGCCCTGTAGGGATTCGCAAACTTATCCGCGTACTCTGTTTCCTTTTCCTTTAGTTTGGCTTCTGGGTCGTCGGCTGCGGCAATTTCCCGTCTAAAAATGATTTCACTCGCGCCTTTTGCTCCCATTACCGCAATTTCGGCGCTCGGCCAAGCATAGTTGAAATCGGCACCGATATGTTTGGAGTTCATTACATCGTAAGCACCACCATAGGCTTTTCGGGTAATAACGGTGACTCTGGGCACAGTAGCCTCGCTCAAAGCGTAGAGCAGCTTGGCACCATGGACAATAATCCCGTTCCATTCCTGGTCCGTACCGGGCAAAAATCCGGGTACGTCCACCAAGACCAATAACGGAATATTGAACGAATCACAAAACCGTGTAAATCGGGCCGCTTTTCGCGAACTTTTCACTCCCAGCACCCCTGCCAAGAACATGGGCTGGTTGGCTATAATCCCGATACTTCGTCCGCCCAAACGGGCAAAGCCAGTAATGATATTTTCCGCATAATCCTTATGGATTTCATAGAACGAATCCGCATCGATGATTCCATTGATCACATCATGCATATCGTAAGGCTTGTTGGGGTTGTCGGGAACAATGCTGGACAGTTCCTCTCGCGTTTCATCCCCAAGCTCGTAAGGCAATAGCGGTGTAGTTTCCTTATTGTTTTGGGGCAGATAGTCCAAAAGTTTTTTGATATCATCCAAACATGTGGCATCATTGGCCGAAGTCCTGTGCGCCACCCCTGATTTCACGGCGTGCGTACTGGCACCTCCCAATTCTTCCGAGGTTACCGTCTCATTGGTCACGGTTTTCACAACGTTCGGTCCCGTAACAAACATATAACTGGTTTCTTCCACCATGATGATAAAATCGGTCATAGCAGGCGAATACACGGCACCACCGGCGCATGGCCCCATAATGGCCGAAATCTGTGGAATCACCCCAGATGCCTGCACATTCCGATAAAAAATATCAGCATAACCGCCAAGCGACCGCACTCCTTCCTGTATCCGGGCTCCCCCTGAATCGTTGAGTCCGATGACCGGCGCTCCCACCTTCATGGCCAAATCCATCACCTTACAGATCTTTTCCGCATGGGTCTCCGAAAGGGCTCCCCCGAAAACGGTAAAATCTTGCGCATATACGTACACCAACCTTCCATTTACGGTTCCGTAGCCCGTGACCACGCCATCTCCATAGTACATCTCCTTGTCCATACCGAAATCGGTGGTACGGTGGGTCACCAAAATGCCCATTTCCTCGAAAGAGCCTTCGTCCAAAAAGTAGAGCACACGTTCGCGGGCCGTTAATTTTTTCTTCTGATGTTGTTTTTCGATGCGCTTTTCACCGCCGCCCAAATGGGCCTGTGCAATTCTGTCCTGTAGTTCTTTTATTTTGTGATCCATGGATTCAGTTTGAAGGTAATCGTACTATTTTTTTGTCTTCCAAAAATTGATAAAGGGCCATCATGGCGGCAACTTCCGCTTCGTTGGCCGTTTGTTCCTTTATCATTTTGGGCGCATAATAATTCTTGACGAAGTGGGTGTCAAAATTCCCTGTCCGGAAGGCTTCGTGGGCAAACACAAAACTGCCAAAAGGCAAGGTAGTCTGCACTCCTTTCACCTTATAATTTTGTATGGCATCCAGCATCAGTTCAATGGCTTCCTCTCGGGTTTTACCATAAGTAATCAGCTTGGATAGCATGGGGTCATAATAAATTGGAATATCCATGCCTTCCCTAAAGCCGTTGTCTACCCGAATTCCCTCTCCAACAGGCAGCTGATACGTTTCCAGGTTCCCAACACTAGGTAAAAAGTCGTTTAGAGGGTCTTCGGCATATACCCGAAGTTCCACGGCATGCCCATTTATGGTAAGATCTTCCTGTTTCATCGGAAGTTCTTCTCCACGGGCTACTTTTATCTGTAATTCCACCAAGTCCACCCCGGTAATCAATTCCGTCACCGGATGCTCCACTTGCAGACGGGTGTTCATTTCCAAAAAGTAGAAATTATGGTCGGCATCCATCAAAAATTCGACGGTACCCGCTCCAATATAGTCACAGGATTTGGCCACTTTACAGGCCGCTTCGCCCATCTCTTTGCGCAATTCGGGCGTTAAAATGGCGGAAGGTGCTTCCTCCACCACCTTTTGGTGACGCCGCTGCACGCTACATTCCCTTTCAAAAAAGTGCAATACATTGCCGTGGGTATCGGCCATCACCTGTACCTCGATGTGCCTAGGGGAAGTCACATATTTTTCCACAAAAACGGAACCGTCGCCAAAGGCGGAGGTGGCCTCACTAATGGCACGCTTCATTCCGGATTCCAGATCTTCCTCTTTTTCTACGATTCGCATTCCCTTGCCCCCGCCACCTGCTGATGCTTTAATCAATACAGGATAACCGACCTCATTGGCAATTTCATGGGCTTTGGCCACATCCGAAATGGCCTCATCGATTCCGGGCACCATCGGAATGTCATAGGCTTTCACGGCTTCTTTGGCTGCTAGTTTGCTTCCCATAATTCGGATGGCCTTGGATTTTGGACCAATAAAGGTAATTCCGCTGTTTTCTACGGCTTCGGCAAAATCAGCATTTTCACTCAAAAAGCCATAACCGGGATGGATGCCATCCACGTTCAGCTTTTTGGCCACTTCAATGATTTTGTCTCCCTTAAGATAGGATTTGTTTGAGGGCGCTTCGCCGATAAGGACCGCTTCATCGGCAAACAATACATGGGGTGCGTTCCTGTCGACTTCTGAATACACAGCCACGGTTTTTATCCCCATCTTTTTAATGGTTTTCATTACCCTGACCGCTATTTCGCCTCGATTGGCAATTAATATTTTTTTCATGTTGCGTTATTCAAATTCAATCAACAATTGCTTTTTCTCCACCGCATCGCCTTTGGACACGCCGACGCTTTTGACCACCCCTTTTCGAGGTGCGGTGATAATGTTCTCCATTTTCATCGCCTCCAAAATCAATAATTGGTCTTCTTCGTTCACCTCCTGCCCTACTTCCACCAAAATATCCAAAATCAATCCCGGCATTGGGGCCGAAATGGAATCTATGTTTTTTCCGGCATTGACAGCAAAGCCCATCTTTTTGATGAGTTCATCCAAAGGAGTCTGTATCGAACATTCGAATTCAGTCCCATTGATGCTGACGGTATAGGTTCCATTATTAAAATGTTGATCTAGGACTTTAACATGGTATGATCTGCCGTCTTTCAACAAATGATAGGCCCCATCACCAGTTTGGATCAAATCCAACGAAGAAATCGTGTCCTTGGAAAGTGTAAAGTCAAAGTCATCCCCAACCTTGACCGAATAAGAATCATTCATATCAAAAAATTCCATTGGTTAGCTTGATAAATATAAGGGTATTGCATTAGAATTCATACAAAGCTATGCCCAACCAAAGGGAATATTTATGACAATGATCATTAATTCCTATCTTATTATTCCTTAATTATGTTGTATCGTAATTAGGCAGGAGATATAATCATTTGTTTATTTTTGATGCCAAAATTTGAACTATGCTGATCTTAGGGATTGCAGGCGGCACAGGGTGCGGTAAAACTACGGTGGTAAACCAGATTGTGAAGCAGCTGCCCACTGAGGAGGTTGGGGTAATTTCCCAAGATTCCTATTACAATGATCTCTCCCATATGAGCAAGGAGGAAAGAGCCAAAGTAAACTTTGACCATCCCAACTCCATAGATTTTGATTTATTGATCGAGCATATTCACCAGTTGAGGGAAGGAAAGACCGTGGAAACCCCCATTTATTCATTTGTAGAGGAAACACGGATGAAAGAAACAGTTTCCACTACCCCGCGAAAAGTAATGATCGTGGAAGGCATCTTGGTGTTGAGCAACCCCAAATTGCGCGATCTGTTCGATATAAAAATATTTGTGCATGCAGATTCGGACGAACGTTTGATACGAAGACTGCAACGGGACACACAGGAGCGCGGGCATGATTTGAACAAAGTGCTCACGAGGTACCAAACCGCCGTAAAGCCCATGCATCTTCAATTTATTGAACCCTCGAAAGAGTTTGCGGACATCATAATCCCTAACAATCGCTACAACACGGTTGCCGTTGATCTGGTTAGGACCATCATTCACAATAATCTTTCATAATATGGGCCTAAAGGAATGGAGAAAAAAGAAATGGTTCAAAATCATGACCAACACCTATATTTTGGTACTGACCATTTTTGTGATTTGGATGGCCTTTTTTGATACCAATTCTCTTTTGATCCATTTGGAACTGGAGAGCGAAATCGATAAGTTGGAAAAGGAAAAGGAATTCTTGAAAAGCGAGATTGCCAAGGACAAGGAAATCCTGAAAAAGATGTCCAACGAGAAGGAACTTGAAAAGCTGGCCCGCGAGAAGTACTACATGAAAAAGGACAACGAAGAAATATTCTTGATTGAATACGAAGACAGCCTAAAGCAAAAAAACGATGAATAAATCCGGCCTATTTAACGAATTTCCCGAAGTTACTGCCAAACAGTGGAAACAAAAGATACAAATGGACCTGAAAGGCGCCGATTACAACGAAGCCTTGGTCTGGGAATCTTTGGAAGGCATCAACGTTAAGCCTTTTTACCATCAAGAAGATTTGGAGAACATACCCACCTTTTCCTTATCAAAAGACCATTCCTGGTCCGTGGGACAATCCATTTATGCAGGAGATGCAGAAAAAGCAAATACGAAGGCAAAAGAAGTCCTGAATAAAGGTGCGGAAAGTTTGATTTTTACAATTCCCAAGGAAGAAATCGATGTTGAGGCTTTGTTGTCGGGGATAAAGCTGGAAGAAATCCAACTCTATTTCCATTTTGATTTTTTGGCCTTGGAACCCATCAAAAAACTGGTGTCCCTTCTCAAAGAGAAAAATGGGAAAGCCCATTTAAATTTGGACATCATCGGACATTTGGCCAAAGATGGCAACTGGTACCATAATTTGGAAAAAGATCATGAAATTTTTGATGAACTGGTCCATCTTGGCACATCGGATGTTTCAATCTTGGGGGTCGATATCTCACAGTATCAAAATGCCGGCGCCAATATGGTACAGCAATTGGCCTATGGTTTGGCACATGCCAATGAATATTTAAACCATGTCTCTTCGAGCGCAGTCGAGAAGTCTTTTCCAGTTACCTTTACCGTAGCTGTGGGCGGCAACTATTTCTTTGAAATAGCCAAATTGAGGGCCCTACGCTGGCTTTGGAATAGCCTAACGTCCGAATATGGGATTAAAAGTGAGTGCAAAATCCTCGCATTTCCATCCAAGCGGAACAAAACCCTGTACGATTACAATGTAAATATGCTCCGAACCACTTCGGAATGCATGTCGGCGGTCCTGGGCGTAGCGGATACGGTTTGCAACCTACCCTACGATGGCCTATACCACAAAGACAACGAATTTGGGGAACGCATTGCCCGAAATCAATTGTTGCTTTTGAAAGAAGAAAGTTATCTGGGCGAAGCATCCCAGATTGCAGCAGGCTCCTATTACATTGAATCGCTTACCCATCAATTGGCAGAAAAAGCACTGGCACTCTTCAAACAATTGGAAAAAGGGGGTGGTTTTTTGGATGGGCTGAAAAAGGGAACCATCCAACAAAAAATAAAGGAAAATGCCGAAAAGGAGCAGGAACTTTTTGATGAAGGAAAAATCGTTTCCTTGGGCACCAACAAATACCAGAACCCAGCAGATCGGATGAAGGATAATCTGGAACTCTACCCTTTCGTAAAAACAAAGGCAAGGAAAACCATTATTGAACCTATCATCGAAAAAAGGTTAGCTGAAGGTTCCGAACAAAAAAGATTGAACGATGAGTAGAAAAGACCTCCAACAATTGGAATTGGCTGTCCGGTCGAGCGCCCGCCTGACGGACGGGCAGGCCGTCAAGACCCAAAATTACGAGCACGAAAATTTCGCAGCAGGTATTTCCCCGTTCCTTCGTGGTCCCTATTCCACGATGTACGTTCGCCGGCCTTGGACCATTCGCCAATATGCCGGCTTCTCTACCGCCGAGGAAAGCAATGCGTTTTACAGAAGAAATCTGGAGGCTGGGCAAAAAGGTCTTTCCGTAGCTTTTGACCTCCCTACGCACCGAGGATATGATTCCGACAACGACCGCGTAGTAGGTGATGTGGGCAAAGCCGGTGTTGCCATAGATTCCATTGAGGACATGAAGATTTTGTTCAACGGTATTCCCTTGGACAAAATGTCCGTTTCCATGACCATGAACGGAGCGGTAATCCCGATTATGGCCTTTTATATTGTGGCCGGTTTGGAACAAGGGGTATCCATGGAACAACTGTCCGGAACCATACAGAACGATATTTTGAAGGAGTTTATGGTGCGTAACACCTACATTTACCCGCCTACTCCGTCGATGCAGCTCGTTGCGGATATTTTTGAGTTCACCAGTAAGAACATGCCCCGTTTCAACAGCATCAGTATTTCGGGCTACCACATGCACGAAGCAGGAGCTCCAGCAGCTATGGAATTGGCCTATACTTTGGCCGACGGTGTCGAATACATCCGAACCGGAATACAGGCCGGCCTCAAAATTGACGAATTTGCCCCAAGACTTTCCTTTTTCTGGGGAATTGGAATGAACCATTTTGTGGAAATCGCCAAAATGCGTGCGGGAAGGATGCTTTGGGCCAAGTTGGTGCAACAGTTCAACCCTCAAAACGAGAAATCCTCCATGCTCCGCACGCACAGCCAAACCAGCGGATGGAGCTTGACCGAACAGGACCCTTTCAACAATGTAGCCAGGACCACCATTGAAGCGATGGCAGCTGCCTTTGGGGGCACACAAAGCCTGCACACCAATGCGTTGGACGAGGCCATTGCACTCCCAACGGATTTCTCGGCCCGTATTGCACGGAATACACAGATCTATCTACAGCAAGAAACCTATATCACAAGAACGGTGGACCCCTGGGCAGGCAGCCATAAGGTGGAGCAGCTGACCCAAGAGATTGCCCAGCATGCTTGGGAACTGATTCAGGAAGTGGAAAAATTGGGGGGAATGACCAAAGCTATCGAAAAAGGCATCCCCAAAATGCGTATCGAGGAAGCCGCAGCCAAAAAGCAAGCGCGCATCGACAGCGGTAAAGATGTAATCGTAGGGGTCAACAAATACCGATTGGCCAACGAGGACGACCTGCAGATTTTGGAAGTGGACAACGCCAAAGTGCGCAAACAGCAAATGGCCAGATTGGAACAGATTCGAAATAGCAGGGATTCCAAAAAAGTGGAAGAAGCCCTTGAGGCCATCCGAATAGCTGCCAAAAAAGCTTCGGACCATAACACCGACCGTGGAAATTTATTAGCTTTAGCCATAGAAGCGGCCAAACAACGTGCTACGCTTGGCGAAATCAGTGACGCCATGGAAAGTGCATTTGGACGTTACAGAGCAAAAATCCAATCCTTTACTGGAGTGTATTCCAAAGAAATCAAAAACGACGAAAGTTTTGAAAATGCCCGCAAATTAGCCGATGCCTTTGCGGAGCAGGAAGGCCGTAGACCACGCATCATGGTGGCCAAAATGGGGCAGGATGGCCACGACCGTGGCGCCAAGGTGGTGGCCACAGGCTATGCCGATCTTGGTTTTGATGTGGACATTGGCCCCTTGTTCCAAACCCCTGCCGAGGTAGCCAAACAGGCCGTGGAAAATGATGTCCACGTACTCGGGATTTCCTCTCTCGCTGGCGGACACAAAACCTTGGTTCCCGAAGTGGTCCAAGAACTCAAAAAATATGGTCGTGAAGATATAATGGTCATTGTTGGAGGGGTGATTCCAAAGCAGGATTACAAGCATTTGCTGGATAATGGCGCTGTCGCCGTTTTCGGGCCAGGCACCAAGATTGCCGATGCTGCCACCGAAATCCTTAACATTCTAATGGATTAGTATTCATAACCCTTTTGCGTATAAAAGTTTAACTTTATTTAACGTGGCGTGGCAGGTTTATTCACCCCCTGTTAACAAATTACATTTTATCGCATCTTAAATAATCGTATTTTTAACGCCTAACTTACTATGAAATGGGCAAGATTATTGCAATAGCAAACCAAAAGGGTGGTGTTGGAAAAACGACCACTACAGTAAACCTTGCAGCCTCCTTGGGCGTATTGGAAAAAAAGGTTTTGTTGATCGATGCAGACCCCCAGGCCAATGCCACCTCAGGATTGGGCATTGACGTGGATTCCGTGGAAAACGGGACTTATCAGCTTTTGGAGCACACGATGAGTGTGGAAGAAGTGACCGTTACCACAGACTCCCCAAATGTAGACCTAGTTCCCGCTCACATTGACCTTGTGGCTATCGAGATTGAATTGGTGGACAAGGACAATAGGGAATATATGATGAAGGAAGCCCTAAAGAATTTGGGCGATAAATACGACTTCGTATTGATTGATTGCGCCCCATCTTTGGGATTGCTTACCTTGAACGCACTCACTGCAGCAGACTCCGTAATGATTCCCATTCAGTGCGAGTATTTTGCTTTGGAAGGTCTCGGCAAATTATTGAACACCGTAAAAAGTGTACAAAAAATACACAACAACGATTTGGACATTGAAGGCATGTTGTTGACCATGTACGATTCTAGGTTACGACTTTCCAACCAAGTGGTTGAAGAAGTGAAAAAACACTTCGCGGATATGGTTTTTGACACCATTATCCAGAGAAACGTTAGGCTGAGCGAGGCCCCAAGTTATGGCGAAAGCATTATAAAATACGATGCAAGTAGTAAGGGAGCCTCCAATTACCTTAACTTGGCCAACGAAATTTTGAAGAAAAACAAGGAGAAAGTTTAGATGGCGAAAGCAACAAAAAAACAGGCGTTGGGAAGAGGCCTGTCCGCGCTTTTAAAGGACCCGGACAATGACATTCAATCAGTTTCGGACAAAAATGCGGACAAGGTTATAGGTAGTGTAGTTGAACTGGATGTCAATTCCATTGAGGTAAACCCATTTCAGCCCCGCTCCAATTTTAATGATGAAGCTTTGGAAGAACTGGCCAGTTCCATTCGCGAACTTGGTATAATTCAGCCCATCACCGTGCGGAAACTGGATTTCAACAAATTCCAGTTGGTCTCCGGGGAGCGTAGGTTCCGTGCCTCCAAGTTGGTGGGATTGGAAACCATACCTGCCTATATCCGTATAGCCAACGACCAAGAATCCTTGGAAATGGCCTTGGTGGAGAATATCCAAAGGCAAGATTTGGACCCCATTGAAATCGCTTTGTCCTATCAAAGACTTATCGATGAAATTGAAATCACCCAGGAAAAATTGAGTGACCGGGTTGGTAAAAAGCGTTCCACCATTACCAATTACTTACGTTTGCTCAAGTTGGACCCCATCATCCAAACAGGAATGCGCGATGGATTCATCAGCATGGGGCATGGCAGGGCACTTATCAATATTGAAAGGAAAAAAGACCAGATTGCCATTTACGAGAAAGTGGTTTCCGAAGGTTTGTCCGTTAGAGCTACCGAACAACTGGTAAAGGCTAGAAAAGAGCCCGAAAGCACAGGCTCGGCCAAGAAAAAAAGCAGCCAAGACATACCGGAATTCGTTTCCAAAAGTCTCGATTCCATCAAAGAACGGCTTGCTACCAAAGTAGATATAACCACATCCAAAAACGGAAAAGGAAAAATTGTGATACCCTTCCACTCGGAAGAAGACTTTAAGCGTATCAAAAAATTATTGACTGGTGAATAAAAACCTCCTTTTACTGCTCTTTTCCTTTTTGTGGTTTCAGTTAGGTTTTTCTCAGGAAGAAGAGAAAACGGAAAACAAGAAGCAACCTCAGCAGACCCAAGAGGTAGATTCCCTTGCACAAAACATGAATGGGAAAGGCGTTACTTTTGAAGAAGTCACAAAACAAGAAAACATCAACCCGCTAGCGCCAAGCAAAGCTGCCTTCTATTCAGCTATTCTGCCCGGTCTTGGTCAAATTTACAATAAGCGATATTGGAAAGCCCCCATCGTTTGGGGAGCTATGGGAACCGGGATTTATGTGTATTCCTTCAACAATACAGAATATAGAAGGGCCCGAAATGCCTTTAAACGTCGCCTCGCCGGATTTGAAGATGACGAGTTCTTTGACCTGAATGGTGATGGCGTAGGTCCGGATGTATCTTCCGAAGCCTTGCAATCGGCTCAAGAAAACGCACAACGGGACAGGGACCTGGCTTTGGTGATCACCATAGCACTCTACGCCCTAAACATTATCGATGCCAACGTGGACTCACATTTAAAACAGTAC
This sequence comes from Flagellimonas marinaquae, assembly GCF_003992675.1. Lineage (GTDB taxonomy): Bacteria > Bacteroidota > Bacteroidia > Flavobacteriales > Flavobacteriaceae > Flagellimonas > Flagellimonas marinaquae. Next base: position 247,126 of record NZ_RZMZ01000015.1, on the reverse strand, counting down.
AATGTTAGTGATGACTTGGCTGTGGATTTTAACCCTGTAATTGACATCAATCCATTCACAAACGACCTTAACTATGGCATGGCCATGGTGATAAAATTTTAGCATATGAAGATTGCTCTTTTCGGATATGGCAAAATGGGAAAAATGATCGAGCAAATTGCTCAAGATAGAGGCCATACCATTGTAGCAAAAATTGATGACCCTGCACAATACGTGGACTACAGCTCCATGGACGTAGCGATTGATTTCAGTACTCCAGAAGCTGCTTTTGAGAATATATCCAACTGCTTTACACACCAAGTACCTGTGATCAGTGGTACAACGGGGTGGTTGGACCAGTATTCGCAAGCGGTCCGGATTTGTGAAGAAAACAAGAGTGCTTTTATCTATGCCTCCAACTTTAGCCTCGGTGTAAACCTTTTTTTTGAACTCAATAAAAAGTTGACCCAAATGATGGCGACCGTGGACCAATATAATGTTTCCATGGAGGAGATACATCATACCCAAAAACTGGATGCACCTAGTGGAACGGCCATCACCTTGGCCGAAGGTATCATTGAAAACAGCTCCTACGAAAACTGGAAATTGGATGAATCTGGGAATAAAACCATCCCCATAAAATCCATAAGGGAGGGCATGGTACCGGGAACCCACACCATTTTTTATAAAAGCCCCGTGGACACCATCGAGATAAAGCACGAAGCCCACAACAGGGAAGGTTTTGCCTTGGGAGCGGTCATCGCCGCCGAGTGGATTCAGGGAAAAGCAGGCGTGTTTACCATGAAGGACGTGTTAAACCTAAGCTAAAAAACGTAACAACTATTTAGGCCGCGAGTCTAACAAAGAAATATGTATTATGGACGGAATTCAGTGGATTATTTTTATTCTGATAATTCAGGTCATCCATTTCTTGGGAACTTGGAAACTCTACGTTAAAGCCGGCAGAAAGGCATGGGAGGCTGCCATACCCGTGTATAATGGGATTGTTTTGATGAAAATCATCAACAGGCCTTGGTGGTGGGTCATTTTATTGTTCATTCCCATCATCAATTTATTGATGTTCCCCGTGGTATGGGTGGAAACCATCCGAAGCTTTGGTAAAAACTCGCTGGTCGATACTTGGCTGGTCATATTGACACTTGGTTTTTATATTTTTTATATCAACTATGCCGAAGATGTACAATATATTGAAGACCGAAGTCTAAAACCAAAAACAGGTTTGGGCGAATGGGTGAGTTCCATCGTATTTGCAATCGTAGCCGCAACTTTTGTCCATACCTATTTTATTCAACCCTACGTAATCCCAACAGGATCCTTGGAAAGAACCTTGCGGGTAGGCGATTTCTTGTTTGTGAGCAAGTTCCATTATGGGGCTCGCGTACCCATGACCACCTTGGCCGCCCCCATGGTGCATGATACACTTCCTGTGCTCAAGACGCGTTCTTATTTGGCCGACGTTAATCCAGAGACCTACAAGACTTCATGGATCAATAAACTACAATTACCATACATGCGCTTGCCCGGGTTCGAAAAAGTGGAAAAAAACGATATTGTCGTCTTTAGTTTGCCAGCGGATACCTTGTATCAGTTTTTCAAGGCACAAAAAGCGGTCATCAAACCCATCGACAAAAAATCGAACTACGTAAAACGATGCGTGGGAACCCCTGGGGACTCTTTGGAAGTCATCAACGGATATGTGTACATTAATGGAGAAAAGCTTCAGCTGTCTGACAGGGCAAAACCGATGTATCTATACGAAATTTACGCTAAAAATGGCGTCTCCAGTAGATATTTGGAAGAAGTGGACGCATCAGATTATGTTCGCAAATACATCGCCACGAACATCAATGAAGCGCAGTACAATGCATTGGCTCCTTTTATTTCAGGTGGAAGGCCAGCTGGAGATGGAAAAATTGAATTGTTCACTCAGGAACGAGGTATTCCTACGGAGGTAATCCGCCAATTGAGGCTTTCCCTTAGCGAGGAAAAACCGCGATCCCGTATGGCGAACCTCACCCACGACATGGTGACAGCGCTTAGAAATAATCCTGCTATTGATTCTGTGGTTCAAACCGTAGAACCGAAAGGAATGTATGGAGGAAATACATTCCCGCAAAAGCCCAACCTTTACCCATGGAACAACGACAACTTTGGTCCTATTTATATTCCAAAAGCAGGAACCACCGTAGCCATCAATTCGAGGACCATCCCCTTGTACAAGAAAATCATTCGCGATTATGAACACAACGATGTGAAGGTTACTGGTACCAAAGTGTTCATTAACGGGGAGGAGGCCGACTCCTATACCTTTAAGCAGGACTATTACTGGATGATGGGTGACAACCGCGACCATTCCGAGGACAGCAGGACTTGGGGCTATGTACCAGCAGACCACATTGTGGGCAAGCCCGTATTCCTTTGGATGAGTTTTGATAATTTTAGGCAAGGCATCGCCAATTGGAGAGTGCGTTGGGACCGTGTGTTCACCACCGTTGGCGGTAGTGGTAAGCCTGTCTCGTATTTCTGGTATTTCATTGGGCTTTTGGCCGCTTGGTTCATTTTTGATTTCTTCCGAAAGAAAAAGAAGAAAAACGCATAAGAAACCTAAATTCCAGTTCTTTGAAAATTCTTGTCCATCCTTCCTATTTTCCAAGCATCGCCACCTTTGCGGCTATGGTTCAGCATGAAATAATTTGGGAGGCAAAGGACAATTTTCAAAAGCAGACCTACCGCAACCGTTGTTATATCGCGACGGACAAGGGCAAGCATATGCTCAACATTCCCATACAACATGTAGGCGGCAAAGAAGGGCGTCAAAAATATGCGGATGTCACTACCGAGAATAGTTACAATTGGAAAAAGGAGCATTGGCGGACCTTGGAAACGGCTTACCGAACCTCCCCTTTTTTTGAGTTCTATGAGGATGACATCAAACCACTTTACGAAGGAGATGACGACGCACTATATGATTTCAACCTAAAGACCATTGAAGCCGTCGCAGGGTGCATCGGGATTACAGTGCCAAAGGGACAAACAACGGTTTACGAAGTACAACCAACTACATACCTCGACGCCCGATTTTTGGTAGAGGCGAAAAAAGAACAAGACTGGCCCATGCAGCCCTATCCCCAAGTTTTTGAGGAGCGCCATGGCTTTATTCCCAACTTGAGTATCTTGGACCTGTTGTTTAATGAAGGGACCAATACCTTATCTTACCTAAAAGATTTCCCTTTACATTTGCAAAATGCTTAGGCACTTTATCCATTACAGCATCCATTTTTTGGTGCCCATACTTATTGCGTTCTGGTTTTTTAAGGACCATCGCTTGAGGGTTGCCCTGATTCTTCTAGCAGGAATTTTGATTGATGTAGACCATTTTTGGGCAAACCCTATGTTTGACCCGCAGCGATGCAGCGTGGGATTTCATTTATTGCACAGCTATTGGGCCATTGCCCTATATTGCATATTACCCTTTTTCAAAAATACCCGGCTCATTGGACTGGCATTGATTATCCATATTATTGCGGATTCCGTGGATTGCCTATTGATGTGATTTCAATCGCAAGGTCGCCATTACCGGATAGTGGTCGGATAAGTGTTGGTCAAAGTTTTGATGGGAAAGCACCTCGAAGTTCTCATCGGCCAAGATGTAATCAATACGGAGAGGAAATTTAACAAAGTCATACGTTCGCCCCCAACCCTTTCCCATTTCCAGAAAACTGTCTTGTAAATCCCCTTTGACTATTTTGTATATATTGGAGAATTGGGTATTGTTCAGGTCACCACAAACAATATTGACATAAGGGCTTTTGTTAAAGTGTTCCCTAAAAATCTCGGCCTGCTCCAGTTGTTTAGCGAAGGTGGAAACCAATCTTTTATAGGTTCTTTCCGATTTCTCCCCATCGGTAAAGTTATCGGTGCTAGGTTTGAGTTTAAAAGATTGTAAATGCAGATTGTACACTCGAACGGTATCCATTTGAAACAGAATATCAGCGTAAATAATATTATTTTGGGTATGGGGCAAATCCAAAGAACCGTTGTTCACTATGGGGTATTTGGAAAAAATAGCTTGAGTGGCCCTTCTGTTGAAATTCGGCGTCTCACTGCGGTACGGATATTGCTGCAGCTGCTTGTTACGTCTTCTATTATGTTCTTGAACACAGAGAATATCAGGATTTACTTTTTCAACCAGCTCAATGATGCTATCGCCGATACCGGCATCTGGCATCCATCCATTCTTGTTGAAGCCCCAAACGTTGTAGGACATGATTTTTAAGTCTGACGCTGTTTCTTGGTAGGGTTCAGCCTTATCAAAACCATAAAATGGGCCGAACATGAGGTAGCCAAAACCCATCGCCAGTAACGACAGGATAAACCGACGTTTAAACTGTATCGCCCAATACAAAAAGAACAGCGCATTGAGAGCGAAAAGAAAAGGTACGACCAAACTCAATACTGAAATGGCAGCAAAAAATCGCAACGGCACGTAGGAAATGAGTCCTGTGACGATTAATAGTAGTGCAAACAATACATTGATTGCATAGGCTACCCTATCAAATATGGAGGTAGATTTTTTCACACGTCAGTCTTCCTTGCCAGCCTTGAACAAAAAGTCCTTTTCTTCTTTAGATAGGCTTTCGTAACCAGATTTGCTGATTTTATCGAGTATGGAGTCTATCTTCTTTTGCTTTGCTTGCTTGTCATAATCCGCTTTGCTGGTAGTTGATGCCCTGTTTTTGTACACCGTTTTCAATGGGGCCTTCTTTTCTTTAGGTTTGAAAAAGTTGGCAATACCATTTCTTAGGGTAGTGAAGCCAGCGCCAATGTCATTTCCTTTGAAGAGCTGACGTGCATACACGTAACCTAGAAAAGCTCCGCCTAAATGCGCCATGCCCCCGCCAATGTTATCACCCATACCGATAAGCACCAAATCCTTGACCACCAAGGCCACACCGATGTACCACAGTTTGATATTGAAGAAAATCACCCGCACCTCTTGATTGGGAATATAGGCACATACAAAAATCAATACGGCATTCACCCCCGCCGAAGCACCTACCAAGGCCGTATTGGAGTTGACCAAGGTGGGAAAGACATTGTAACTTAGTAAAAATAGGAGTCCGCCCAACATCAACCCCAAAAAGTAGACATTGATAAAACGTTGTTCATCGAACAGGTTCAAGAAAATCCTACTGGCAAAATAGAGTATGATCATATTCCAAAAAATATGCCCCAGACCCGCGTGGAAAAAAGAATAGGTCACCAACGACCACGGCTGTACCAAAAACTCGAAAAAATCCTTGGGCAAGTGGAACCATTTGGAGAAAGAATAGCCCAATAGCGCACCGGACAGGCCGTTAAGCAGAAATATGAGCACATTGACGGCTATTAGTTTTTCCGCAATACTCAGCCTAGCAAATTGGTATCGAAGTCCTCCGTTCATCATATATTAATCCCACCGATTATCGTTGAACTGGTTCTTTTTCCAGTACCACATCATTATAAACCCTATTAATGCTCCACCAATATGGGCAAAATGTGCCACACCGGTATTTACGTTGCCTATTCCGAAAATCAAATCTACAGCAATCAGAATAGGTACAAAATACTTCGCTTTTATCGGAACCGGTAAAAATATCAGCATCAATTTAGCTTCGGAATACATAAAGGCGAAGGCGACCAAAATACCATAAATGGCACCGGATGCTCCTACTGCTGGCGTATTAAAGGCCATCAACATGCTGTCTACAGTGCTCTTACCTACAATATCGTACCATCCTGGGCTGTATTGTCCATTGGCGATAATATCCAAAACCTGGGTCCGTGCAATTCCAGCCGCTTCCAAAGCGCTCATTCCTTCGTTGAATAAAAAATAATTTACTCCGGTGTGCAGCGCTGCGGAACCTAATCCTGCAGAAAAATAGAAAAACAAAAATTTGTTCTTGCCCCATATCCGCTCCAAAGGTGTTCCAAAGGCCCAAAGTGCATACATATTAAAGAGGATATGCATTAAGTTACCATGCATGAACATATGGCTTACGACCTGCCACCACTCAAAATTTGGATTTTTGGGAAACCATAATGATAGCCATTGGTACATTTGGTCTCCATATAATTGTGTGGCAAAAAACAGGATCACGTTTATGATCAACAAATGTTTTACTGCCTCGGTCATTCTACCCATCTAGTTGAATTTTTTATCAATATCTCCTTCGGAGATAATGGTGTAAGTTATTTTTTGAAAAGGGCTAAGCGTAGGTTCCTTGCAAGCAAAAAGATTATTCACCAAAGTCAATTGGGACTCTTGGTCCAGCACATCGCCCGTGCGAACGGCTAAATTTCTGCTCAAGGCCTTGGCCAGCATTTCGGCTTGCGAAATGGAGCCATCGGCAAAGCCTTCGCTATAATCAGAAATCAAACGATCCAATACCATGCCAATCCCACTCTCTGGAACCATCATCGGAACTCCTGTCACTTTTACAGTTTCCTCCTCCAAACTCTCAAAAGCAAAACCAATATTTGTCAGGCTCTCTTCAATTTCCTTCAAAATGGTCAACTCCTGTTTGCTAAAGGTCAGTTCCAATGGAAATAACAGTTGTTGACTTACGCCCTCCTTTACGGTAATCTCTCCCAGAAACTTTTCGAACAAAATGCGTTCATGCGCCCTGCTTTGGTGTATCACCAGCATTCCTGATTTTACAGTGCTCACCACATACTTTCGTCGCAACTGAAATGTGCTGGCCAAGTGTTCCTCAACACTTTCTTCGGAATATAGGGTACCCTGTCCGTCATTTTCGGATTCGATCACAACGCTGCTAAACCCATCTGTTTCACTTTGATGGCCAAGACCTTCATAGAGGTTTTCCCAACCTCTGCTTGACTGTTTTTGAAAACCACTTCCTGAATGATTTCGTTTGGTCGTAGCCTCTTCAAACGGATTGAAGCTGGCATCCACGGTCACTTTTGGAAGTACGGCTCCCTTCTCTTTATAGGAATAGGGCGTATCCAAATTGGGATCATGGTCAAAATCCAGAATGGGGGCCACATTAAATTGTCCTAAGCTATGCTTAATGGTAGACCTTAAAATGGCATATAGCGTGTTTTCGTCATCAAACTTCACCTCTGTTTTTGTTGGGTGGATATTGATGTCTATGGATGAAGGGTCAACCGCGAGAAACAAAAAATAACCAGGATACACATGGGATTTGATCAAACCCTCAAAGGCGGCCACTACGGCGTGGTGCAAATAGGGGCTTTTGATAAACCTGTTATTGGCAAAAAAGAATTGTTCTCCCCTACTCTTTTTAGCGAACTCAGGTTTGCAGATAAAGCCCGAAATGGTTACCACTTCGGTCTCTTCATTGACAGGAACCAACCGACCATCCATTTTACTGCCAAAAATATGGGCAATGCGCTGACGGTGCTTGGCTATGGGAAGGTTAAATATCTCGGAACCGTTGTTATAAAAGTGAAATTCAATATTGGGGTGCACTAAAGCGACCCTATGAAACTCATCTGTAATGTGGCGAAGTTCCACTTGGTCCGACTTTAAAAAATTACGTCGGGCAGGAATATTGAAAAATAAATTTTTGACGGATATGGAAGTGCCTTTAGGAGTGGCTACCACTTCTTGGGATACGATTTTGCTCCCCTCAATTTTTATGTGGGTGCCTACTTCATGGTCGGCGGTTCGGGTCTGCATGTCCACATGCGCAATGGCGGCAATCGAGGCAAGGGCCTCTCCCCGAAACCCTTTGGTCTGCAAGTTAAACAGGTCTTGGGCGGATGATATCTTGGAGGTCGCATGCCGCTCAAAGGAAAGTCGAGCATCCGTTTCGCTCATACCTGCACCATTATCCACCACTTGGATTAGCGTTTTGCCTCCGTCCTTAATGATCAATTTTATGGTAGTAGATCCGGCATCGATGGCGTTTTCCAAAAGTTCCTTTACCACGGAGGCCGGTCTTTGGACCACCTCCCCTGCGGCTATCTGGTTAGCGACATGGTCCGGTAAAAGTTTAATAATATCCGCCATTATGGATTTAGGAATATTGATAGGTCAAAATCGATGATAAACAGGAACACCAGCACCAACAAGGCCACGATGATCCAAAAACGAAGTTTTAGGTTTCTATCCCCTTCGGTCTGCAAATCGTCCATTGCAGAAGTAACCTTGTTTTTGAGACCTTTGGTGGAATGTGCCGTAGTCCTGAATTTATCAAGTTTGTGTTCAATTTTATAAGGATTCCCCTCGCCCTTGTAATACCTCGGGGAGTAATCGAAGCTCTTGTTTTTTCTAAGTTTTAAAGGGTTTCGCATGGTTTCCTTATCACTGTAACCTCAAAGGTACTCAAAATAGAAAAAAAGGGTCGGGACATCCTCCCAAAAAATGTTAACAGGGAAAAGTTCAAGTGCAAGTTCAAGAAACAAGAGGCAAGAACAGATACTATACAAACTAGCTCTTACTCCTGGGCAGTTGAAATCATTGGACTATTTTATTTTTCGAGCTTTAGTTTTTTCCTTGAACCTAAAGGATTACTTACCCAAAACCGCCATTTGAATAGCGGCAATAGCAGCTTCTGTACCCTTGTTCCCGTGTTTACCGCCACTTCTCGCTCTTGACTGCTCAATGTTGTCGTCTGTCAACACACAGAAAATTACGGGAACATCATAGGCCACGTTCAAGTCCTTAATGCCTTGTGCAGTGGCACTGCAAACAAAATCAAAGTGACTGGTTTCCCCACGGATTACACTGCCAATGGCAACAACAGCATCCAGCTTTTCCGTTTGAATCATTTTCTTGCACCCAAATGTCAGTTCAAAACTACCGGGTACATTCCATCGCAGAATATTTTCAGGCAGTGCCCCACAGTCCAAAAGTGCCTCTTTGGCTCCTTGGGCCAGAGCCTCTGTGATTTCATCGTTCCACTCAGAAACAACAATCCCAAACCGAAGGTCCTTCGCGTTTGGGATTTTGCTTTTATCGTAAACGGATAAGTTTTTATTCTCTGTGGCCATCTTTTAGTTTTGCGCCAATCCAATCAGGGCGTCAACACCATTGGCTTCCTGTGAATCTGGATATTCTTCCTTGATTCGTTCAAAGAATTCCAATGCCTTTGCTTTTTCGTTCAAATCCAAGGCAACTACTCCTGCCTTGTACAAGAATCTTGGCGCAGTAAATTCGTTGTCGCTATGTGCAATTGCCTTCTCGTAGTAATCCAAGGCATCTTCGGGCTGGTTCAATTGGGAAAAAGCATCACCAATGCCTCCTTTGGCCATGGCTCCCATAATATCGTCGTCGGATGAGAAACTTTCCAAGTGCTCAATGGCAAGATCATATTGCTTTAGGTTCAAATAGGTCATCCCTGCAGAGTACTTGGCCAAATTGGCTGCTTTTGTACCGCTATATTCCTCGATAATGTCCAAGAAACCATATTTTCCTTGGGCACCGTTCAAAGCCAAGGTGAACAATGAATCCCTCTCGGTTTCGCTGGCCAAGGCCTGATCAAAATATTGTTGTGGATAAAAAAGCTCGTTTGCAGCGGAAGCCTCTTTCGGGTTTTGGATAAATTGATGGTACCCTAAATAGGCCAAAACACCAAGAGCTACCACTCCGATAACCCCCAAAATATAGTTTTGGTTCTTCTGAACCCACTCTTCGGTCTTGGAGGCACTTTCGTCCAAAGTATTGAATACTTCGGCCGTAGTGCTATCGTGTTCCTCTAACTGAGCTTCTTCTTCCTTGTTTTTTGGCTTAAAGCCTCTCTTCTTGTATGTTGCCATCCGTCATTTAATTGGTCGCGCAAAAATAAAGTTTTTATCCAAAACCAAAAGCTAATTTATTCGTTATTTTTGGATTCCCGTTTTGGAGGGCTACCTTTTTAATTCCAAATTGTTTCTCACGATTTTTATGTTTTTAAGACATTTATCCTTAGTCAATTACAAGAATTTCGATTCCAAGACCTTGGAATTCGACCCTGTGATCAACTGTTTGGTAGGCGATAACGGGGTGGGCAAGACCAATGTTTTGGACTCCATTTACCATTTGTGCTTTGGCAAAAGCTACTTTAACCCGGTATCCACACAAAATATAAAACACGACACCGATTTCTTTGTAGTCGAAGGTGAGTTTGAGAAACAAGGGCGGACTGAAAAGATACTGTGCTCCTTTAAAAAAGGCACAAAAAAAGTGATCAAGCGCAATGGGAAACCGTATGAAAAGTTTTCGGAACACATCGGCTTTTTGCCGTTGGTCATCATTTCCCCTTCGGACCGCGACTTGATTTTGGAGGGCAGCGAAACCCGGAGAAAGTTTATGGATGGAGTCATTTCGCAGTCCGATAAGGTGTATCTGCAAAACCTCATCAAATACAACAAGGTAGTTTCGCAGCGGAATTCCTTGCTAAAGTATTTTGCCGCCAACCGGACATTTGACAAAGACACCTTGAGCATTTACAATGAGCAGATGCATACCTTGGGAACGGCCATCCATCAAAAAAGAGTGGAATTTATCGAGGCTTTCCTACCTATTTTCAAGGAGCAGTACCATAATATTTCGGAAAAAGACGAACAAATCGACCTCACCTATGATAGCCAGTTGAGTGATGACTCGCTTTTGCACCTTCTGGAAAAAAATATTGAGAAGGATCGCGCTCTCCAATATACTTCGGTAGGTGTGCATAAAGATGACCTAAACTTTACCATTGCAGGTCATCCCATTAAAAAATTCGGTAGTCAAGGTCAGCAAAAATCCTTTTTGATTGCCTTGAAATTGGCTCAATTCCATTTCATCAAGCAATTGGCAGACACTACCCCCATTCTCTTGTTGGATGATATTTTTGATAAACTGGACGAAAACAGGGTATCCCATATTGTTGGTTTGGTCAAGGATGAAAATTTCGGTCAAATCTTTATCAGTGACACCCACGCCGACCGCACCGAAAATGTCGTCAAGAACATTCACCAGAGTTATAAAATTTTTACCTTGTAACATGATGCAAAGATTTCTTTCCATTTTGGTTTTTTTGATGTTTTTGGCTTGCGGAGATTCGTCCGTGAACCTAGAAGATGTCCACTATTTAAATGGTTATTGGGAAATCACGGAAGTGGAATTTCCCAATGGCACCACCAAGGAATATGGCATCAATTCCACCATTGATTTTATCCACCTTGAGAATGGAAAAGGATTCCGGAAAAAGCTGAAGCCCCAATTTGATGGCACTTATGACACATCAAAAGATGTAGAAACCTTGTCCACCGCCACCACCAATGGAAGCGTCCTGTTACGTTATAAGACACCATTGAGCGAGTGGGAAGAAAAATTGGTGGAGTTGGACTCCCTTTCCTTCGCTGTAGTCAATGACGAAGGGGTGACCTACAAATACAAACGCTTTGAACCCCTAAAAATCCCGCAATAATGGCCAAAAGACACAGTTCACATATACCATTGAGCGAAGCTTTGAGTGAGTTTATACAGGAAAACAAGTTGCAAAAGGGCATGGACAGGGTAAATGCCCGGGATGCTTGGGCAAACCTTATGGGAAATGGGGTGAACAACTACACTACCAGTATGGAACTGAGGAACGAAACTTTGTATGTGTCCTTGTCTTCCTCGGTACTGCGTGAGGAACTGAGTTTGGGCAAAACCAAAATCATTAAAATGATCAATGAGGAGTTGGGCAAGGAATTGGTCAAAAAATTGGTGTTGCGGTAACTCGATGACATGCTGAACTTGCCTGCCTAACTAAAATGACTGGTTTCCGAGTCTCACCCTTATAGGGTTCCGAAAGAAGTTAGGAATGACGGTTCATTCAAATACGATGAGGGAGATTCCCCAACAAGTACAGCATAAAAAAAGCCACCCAAATAGGTGGCTTCCCATAAAAAGTATGTTGTAGGCCGATTAGTAGATTTCCCTTCCTGAAAAGTGGAAAGCTCCCTCGATAGCCGCATTTTCGTCGCTATCAGAACCATGTACCGCGTTTTCGCCAATGCTGGCTGCGTACAATTTTCTAATGGTCCCCTCGGCAGCCTCAGCTGGGTTCGTAGCCCCGATCAAGGCACGGAAATCATCCACGGCATTATCTTTTTCCAAGATGGCCGCCACAATGGGACCTCTTGTCATAAAATCCACCAATTCGCCAAAAAACGGACGCTCTTTGTGGATGGCATAGAATATTTCGGCATCCCTTTTGCTCAACTGTGTGTACTTCATGGCCACAATTTTAAATCCAGCAGCCGTAATTTTATCCAAAATCGCACCGATGTACCCGTTTTCAACGGCATCAGGCTTAATCATGGTAAATGTTCTATTTCCAGTCATTTTTTAAATTTTGCGCAAACTTACGCTTTTTCGACCAAGGTGCAAGGCTCAATAGCCTTGTTTTAACTCTTGCAGCACCTCTCCATTATCTCCCATCATCTTAAATTCCGCTTCTTTACCTTTGATATAGAGGTTAATGATACCATAACTTTTATCGGATACTACCTCGCCCACCCGATGTTGGTTGGGCTCTCCACTAAAGCTGGAATAGGAATGCGTAAGTCCGCTGCTGGTAAAATCGACCAACGGATACGAAAGGCCATCGATATCGGTCTTGGAGAACTCCGAAATATGTCGGTCACCGGATAAGAGCACCACACCCTTCGCCCCAGATTGAACGATTACATTTTCCAGTTTTTTCACTTCTAAAGGAAAATTACCCCAGGTCTCAAAACCGTGCTCTCCAGACAGTACCTGAATGCTGGACATAATTAAATTGAAATCGGCATCGGACTGGTTGAGCTCATTTTCCAACCATTGCCATTGTGTTGCCCCCAAAATGGTGGCCGTAGAGTCCATAGTGGGTTGGTAACGCCTTTTGTTATCTTCATTTTTGATGAGTTCACTTCTAAAATATCGAGTGTCCAGCACAATGATTTTTACTTTTCCAGCAGGTACCTCATACTCATGGGAAGCATAAACACCCTCTTGATTTCTCCGCTCACTATCGGCAGGTACGTCCATAAAATCTAAAAACATTTGCTGACTTTCAGCCTTAATGGTAAAATCGGCGCCTCCATCGTTCACACCAAAATCGTGATCGTCCCAAGTTCCAATAATCGGCACTTCCTTTTTCAGTGCGGCATAGCCAGAAACCGTATCCTGCATGGCATAAATGGCTTTCAACCGTTCCACGTCGTCAGTATCCGCGTAAACGATATCCCCGCCCCAAATCCAAACATCGGGCTGCTGTGCCAAAATATCGTCCCAGAAAAGATTGGGTTCCTGCGACATGTTGCAAGAGCCAAAGGCCACCACAAAATCGGGGGTCGGCGTCTCTTGGACCTCCTCCTTTTTCTCGGTTTTTTGTTTGCAGGCTGATAGTATAAGTGCCGCTGCCAGAAAGATGTAATATTGCTTCATGATGACTATTTAGTGAGTCAAAAATACACATAAACCAAGTTACCTCTATATTATATTATTGTATATTTGGCCGCATGAATTCAGCGGATATCACTACAGTAAAGTCCATTCTTTCCCAACCCCAAAAGATTGCCATCATACCCCACAGAAACCCTGATGGGGATGCCATGGGTTCCTGTTTGGCACTTTATGGATTTTTGACCAAAAAGGGGCACACGGTACATGTTGTAGCACCCAATGATTATCCAAAATTCTTGAAATGGATGCCCGGTAACGATAGTGTTATCAATTTTGAAAGGGAAAATTCAAAAGCCAAGGAAATTATTGATTCGGCGACCGTAATTTTCACGTTGGATTTTAACGATTTGTCGCGCGTAGGGCAAATGGAGAGCATACTCCAAGAGGCCAAGGCCGATTTTATTATGATTGACCATCACCAGCAACCCAGTGATTATGCGAAGGTGACCTATTCCGATGTAACCATGAGCTCTACCTGCGAGATGGTGTACAACTTCATCGCTTTTTTGGGGGAAACGGACCAGATAGATGCGGATATCGCCACCAATCTATATACCGGAATCATGACGGATACCGGTTCCTTTAAATACCGCTCCACCTCCAGCAAAACGCACCGCGTTGTAGCGGAACTGATTGACAAGGGAGCGGACAATATGGAAATTCACCAGGAGGTTTTCGATACCAATTCCCCGTCCCGTTTGCACTTGTTGGGCGTTGCACTGAGCAACATGGTCATTTTGCCTGAATACAGGACGGCCTACATCACCCTGACACAGGATGAGCTAGATCAATACGACTTTAAAAAAGGAGATACCGAAGGGTTCGTAAATTATGGTCTAACTTTGGAAGGCATTATTTTCGCGCTGATTTTTATTGAAAACCGTGAAGAAGGCATTATCAAGATTTCGTTGCGATCTGTTGGTGATTTTTCCGTGAATGAATTTGCCCGAGAGCACTTTAACGGAGGTGGACACAACAATGCAGCTGGGGGTCGAAGTGAATCGGGCATGGAAGAGACCATAGCCCGTTTCAATGAAATTTTGAAATCCTATAAAAGCAAATTGAATCCATGAAATATTCTATCGTTTTACTTTTGATGGCTTTTTTCGTAGGCTGTGGAGGCCCGGAACCCCGAAAACCCGTAGAAGTCAAATCGGGCAGTTTTTATAAGGAGTCCATAGAACGCACCAAAAAATTATTGGCCGAAGAAGAAAAGGCCATCCGTGAAATCATGGAAAACGATACGGTTCACGAATACCTGTCCAGCCCCAATGGATTTTGGTATTTTTATGAAACCAAAAATGATACCGCCACTTATCAATTAAAGACAGGCGACCAAATCTTGTTTTCCTACAATTTGATGACCTTGGGCAACGATACCATCTACACGGCCGAGGAGATAGGACCGAAATCCCATGTAATCGACAAGCAGCAATTGTTTCCGGGACTTCAAAATGCGGTGAAACTTTTAAAAATAAATGAAAAAGCGACTTTTTTCTTCCCCTCTCCCCTTGCCTTTGGGTATCAAGGAGATAATAAGGCCATTGGCCCAAAAACACCGTTAAAATCATCCGTAGAGTTACATACCATAATCATAGATAACGACAGTTTAAACTAAATTCATAAGCAATGAAAAAACTATTTTACAGCATACCCCTATTTCTCCTAGTGATCATAGGATGCAAATCGAGCAAATACGCCGATTTGGGCGACGGTATTTTTGCCGACATCCAGACCACCAAAGGGGATATCATCATCCAATTGGAATACAAAAAGACTCCGGTAACGGTGGCCAACTTTGTATCCTTGGCCGAAGGAAACAATCCCTTTGTAAGCGAAGAGTACAAGGACAAAAAGTTTTATGACGGCATCGTTTTCCACCGTGTCATCAAGGATTTTATGATTCAGGGCGGTGACCCAACCGGATCGGGAAGTGGCAACATTGGCTACACCTTTAAGGATGAATTCAATGATTCGTTGCGTCACTCCAAAAAAGGAATTCTGTCCATGGCCAACAGAGGTCCAAAGACCAATAGCAGCCAGTTCTTTATCACCCATAAAGCCACCCCGTGGTTGGACGACAAGCACACCGTTTTCGGGGAGGTTGTAGCGGGGATGGATGTCGTGGATACCATTGCCAATGTAAAAACTGGACAACGCGACAGGCCTGCCACCGATGTGGTGATCAACCATGTGGAAATTGTTCGCAATGGCAAAGAGGCAAGACAGTTCGACGCCGTTAAGGTCATGAGCGACTATTTTGAAGAAGCCAAAGCCGAAGAGGAAGCCTTCAAAAAAATGAAGGAGGATTTGGTGGCACAGTTCAACGAACAAATCAATGAAGCCGAGGAAACCTCTAGTGGTCTTCGCATTCTAAGTTTGAAGGAAGGCGATGGCGAAGAGCCCAAAGTGGGACAGATGGTAATGGTGAACTACGCAGGTTGGTTGTTCAATGGCGATTTGTTCGATAGCAACATTGAGGAGGTAGCGGAAAAATTCAACCAATTGAACCCTGGAAGAAGGGATCAAGGCGGTTACCGACCTTTCCCTATGTCCTATAGCCCAGATGCACAACTGGCCGCAGGTTTCCGAGAAGGATTGTTGACCATGAAAGTGGGCGACAAAGTTCGTCTGTTCATCCCTCCACATTTGGGATATGGAGATAACGATTACGGTCCTATTCCAGGAGGTTCCACCTTGGTTTTTGACGTGGAAATTGTTGGAATTCAAGAATAGCTATGATAAAACATCATATAAAAAAGCCGTACTTTTCGTGCGGCTTTTTTAGTACCCTAACATTTTTGCCTTTCTTGTTCCATGCGACAAAAAACTAAGACCATCATCGCCATTGCCCTCCCCATTCAGGTCATATTGGTCCAGTGGATAGGTAGCTATCCACAGCTTGTTGAAGACTACTACAGCAATGGTCTTTACGTCTACATTTCAAGGTTCCTGAGGATTTTGTTCGGTTGGATTCCGTTTTCCTTTGGAGATATCATCTACACCATTTTGACCATCTTGGCTATCCGATTTATATATAAAAACTGGAGAACCATTATAAAAAAACCGCTGCTATTGCTTAAGGATATCATGGTGGTCTTTTCCATTGTGTTTTTCGCATTTCACATCCTATGGGGCATGAACTATCATCGCCAGCCCATTACCTGGAAACTGGGTATAGAGCGAGAATACACCATTGAAGAATTGGTAAGTTTTACACGGTTCATTGTAGCCCAAACAAATCAATACCAAGAGGAGCTTACTGGAGATACGATTTCGCCGGTGCACATCCCCTACACCAAAAAGGAAATCTTCGTCAAAACCAATGAGGCCTATCGTCACTTTGCAAAGCAATATCCCGATTTTACATATGACCATCTCAGTCTAAAATCGTCCATTTACAGCGTGCCGCTCACTTTTATGGGCTATGGCGGATACCTCAACCCCTTTACGAACGAGGCACAAGTGAACGGAGTTACGCCCAAGTTCAGGTTGCCCACAGTAAGTTGTCACGAAGTGGGACACCAAGTGGGCTACTCTGCTGAGGGAGCAACCAATTTTATTGGGTTTTTGGTAGCTTCGGATAGTGACGATTCATATTTTAAATATTCCGCTTACAACCATGCCTTGGGGTATTGTTTAACTGACCTGTTTTACAAAGATGAGGAACGGTACAATGAGATAGTGGCCACGATAAACATGGGGGTCAAGGAAAATTTTAATGAATTACGTGATTTTTGGAAAAAATATGAGAATCCGATGGAACCCTTATTTAAATCCGTGTTCAACACATTTTTAAAGGTGAACAACCAAAAAGAAGGCATCAAAAGTTACAATGGCGTCGTAGGGCTCATGATTAACCACCGAAAACAGCAGATGGGCCACCTTTCAAACTTGTAGAGTCCTTTAAGTTAGGTTATATTTAGTGCGACTAATTCAATTCAAACCTTATGAAAATTAAACTTTTAGCGCTGCTTTTCTTCATGGGCAGTGTTTCTTTGTTTGCACAGGATTACTTTCCGATAAATGACGGTGTCAAAGCAAAGAAAAACAACAATTACACGGCATTCACCAATGCCAAGATCTATGTAACCCCCACCCAGGTTATTGAAAAGGGTACTTTGCTCATTCAAAATGGGAAAGTGGTACAGGTTGGAAAATCCGTGACCATTCCCAAGAATGCGGTCGTAGAGGACCTAAGTGGAAAATCCATTTACCCATCGTTCATCGACATCTACTCGGGCTTTGGGGTAAAGGTTCCCGAAGAAGCAAGGGGAGGCGGCAGGTCCGCACAATACGAACCTTCAAGAGAGGGCTTTTACTGGAACGACCACATTATGCCAGAAAAAGACGCCATTAACAGCTTTTCATATGATGCCAAAGCAGCTGAAGAACTCAGAAAAGCCGGATTTGGTGCCATCAATGCCCATATTGAGGATGGTATCGCAAGAGGAACCGGATTATTGGTCGCATTGAACGACGAAGCATCCGAGGCACAGCGCATTCTTTCCGATAGGTCCGCACAATACTTTTCTTTTGAGAAAAGTAGGGCATCGCGTCAGTCCTATCCAAGTTCACTCATGGGTGCCATGGCCTTGATGCGCCAGGTGTATTACGATATGGATTGGTACAGCAAAGGCAATGTAGATACCAAGGACCGTTCCTTGGAAGCGTTGATTGCCAACCAAGGCCTTACTCAAATTTATGCCGCTGGCGACAATGGCAATGTGTTGCGTGCCGATAAAATCGGCGACCTCTTCGGTATTCAGTATACCATTTTGGCCGGGGGCGATGAATATGAGCGCATAGATGACATTAAAGCAACCAATGCAAAATTGATCTTGCCACTCAATTTCCCAGATGCTTTTGATGTATCGAATCCTTACGAAGCAAAATACATTGCTTTAAAAGATATGAGACATTGGAATTTGGCACCATCGAACCCAAAGGTGTTGGCAGACAATGGTGTGGAATTTTCCATTACCCTCCACGGTCTTAAATCGCCAAAGGATTTGAAAGAAAAAATCATGAAAACCATCACTTACGGACTTTCCAAAACCAAAGCTTTGGAAGCGTTGACTACGGTTCCAGCGCAAATTTTGGGGAAATCCAACGAAATAGGCTCATTGCAGGCAGGAAGCCAGGCTAACTTTTTGATTACTTCAGGCGACATCTTTGACAAAGGGACCACCCTTTATGAAAACTGGGTGCAGGGCACAAAAAATATCGTAGAGAGCATGGACGTTATCGACATTCGCGGTGATTATGAACTCGCTGTCAACGGTACCACCTATAAAGTTTCCTTGACCGGCGACGCCGGTAAGCCAAAGGTTGAAATCAAAAAAGGAGAAACCACTGTAGATTCCAAAATCAATTATTCAGCAGATTGGTTGAACATCTCCTTTAGCGAGGACTATGTGGGCTCTTACCGAATGGTGGCCCAGGTAATGCCAAATACCAAAACAATCAAAGGAAATGTAGTGCTCCCCAATGGAGATGAAACATCGGCAACCTTGACCCAAACTGCTGCTTTTGAGGAGAAGGCCAAGGACGAAAAAGGGGCTGAAAAGCCAGAGCTTATCGCATTGACCTATCCTAATGTGGGCTATGGCTACAAGACCAAGCCTAAGCAAGAGGACATGCTTTTCAAAAATGCGACGGTTTGGACAGGTGAAAGCATCTTGGAAAACACCGATGTACTCATCAAAAAAGGCAAGATTGCCAAAGTAGGCAAAGATCTTCGCGCTGGTGGCGCCACTGTTGTTGACGCTACAGGAAAGCACCTAACCGCAGGAATTATTGACGAGCATACGCATATCGCGGCCCTTTCTATCAACGAGGGAGGTCAAAATTCATCGGCAGAAGTGCATATGGAAGATGTGGTAGACCCCAAGGACATGGATATTTATCGCAACTTGGCTGGTGGTGTAACCACAGCCCAATTGTTGCACGGTTCCGCTAATCCCATTGGAGGGCAATCAGCCATTTTACGATTTAAGTGGGGCGAAAATGCCGAAGGATTGATTTTTGAAAACTCACCCAAGTTTATCAAGTTTGCCTTGGGCGAAAACGTAAAACAATCCAACTGGGGAAGTTACTCCCGTTTTCCACAGACCAGAATGGGCGTGGAGCAAGTTTACACGGATTATTTCCAACGCGCCAAAGAATACGATGACCTGAAAAAGAGTGGACAACCGTATCGATATGATGAGGAAATGGAAACCTTAGCGGAAATTTTGAATGGGGAACGTTTCATTTCTTGTCACTCCTACGTACAAAGCGAAATCAATATGATGATGAAGGTGGCGGAAAAGTTTGGTTTCCGTGTAAACACCTTTACCCACATCTTGGAAGGCTACAAAGTAGCGGATAAAATGGCCGAACACGGCGTTGGAGGGGGAACCTTTAGCGACTGGTGGGCATATAAATACGAGGTAAACGACGCAATTCCATACAACGCGGCCATCATGACAAGTCAAGGGGTGACCGTGGCCATCAACAGTGATGACGCCGAGATGTCACGAAGACTCAACCAAGAAGCTGCCAAAACAGTTAAATACGGAGGGATGTCAGAGATTGAAGCTTGGAAAACAGTCACTTTAAACCCAGCCAAATTGTTGCATTTGGATGACCGTGTAGGTAGCATCGAAGAAGGCAAGGATGCCGATGTGGTGCTTTGGACGGACCACCCCCTATCCATTTATGCCAAAGCTGAAAAAACCTTGGTGGAAGGAGCGGTTTATTTTGATTTGGAAATGGATAAAATGATGAGGGAATCTGTTAAAAAAGAGCGCAACAAACTGATTGGAATGATGCTGAACGAGAACAAAAAGGGAGGTGAGTCCCGAACTCCGGTTCAGAGCAAGAAAGAACGATTTGAATGTGACACCCTTTAAAAAGTAAGACATGAAAAAAATAATTTTAATCATAACATTAATTTTTGGGGTTTCACTGAACGCACAGCAGACCCCTGCCCCTCCACAATCCGAGCAAATTGCCATCATAGGGGCCACAGCTCACATTGGTAATGGAGAGGTAATCGAAAACTGCACCATCATTTTTAATGATGGAAAAATTACGGCCATTGGTGCAGGTTTAATGGCCCCTACCGAGGGCACCACCATCAATGCCCAAGGCAAACACGTATATCCAGGGTTTATCGCACCATCCAAATCATTGGGATTGGTGGAGGTAGATGCTGTAAGGGCGAGTGACGATCAGGACGAAATCGGGGAAATGATTCCCCATGTTCGTAGTTTGATCGCCTACAATGCCGAATCCAAAGTAGTGGAAAGCATGCGCCCCAATGGTGTTCTCATTGGACAAATCACTCCTCAGGGCGGTACCATTTCGGGAACCTCCAGCATTGTACAGTTCGATGCTTGGAACTGGGAAGATGCGGCTCTAAAAACGGATGATGGTATCCACATGAACTGGCCCAATTTCTTCCGAAGAGGTCGTTGGTGGGCCGGTGAGGAAAGAGGATTTATTCCGAATAAAGAGTATGCCAAGGAAATGGATGACATCAAAATGTTTTTCCAGAATTCCATCGCTTATGGAAAAACTGGGGCAGGTGACAAAAACTTACCTTTTGCGGCCATGCAAGGACTTTTTGATGGGTCCCAACGGCTATACATCCATGCCGATGGCGAAAAGGAAATAACCGATGCTGTTACCTTTGCGAAAAACATGGGAGTGAAACATCCCGTTATCGTGGGAGGATACCGTGCCAATAAAATTGTCGGATTCCTAAAGGAACACAACATTCCCGTATTGGTAAATGTGACCCATTCCCTACCTGAGTTCGATGATGACGATTACGATTTGACCTATAAATTGCCTAAAATTCTGGTAGATGCTGGATTATTGGTTGCCATTCAGAACGAGGGTATGGCCAATTTCCAGACCCGAAATATGGCATTTTATGCAGGACAGACCGTAGCACAAGGATTGGATACGGAAACTGCCTTACAATTGATTACGGGCAATACTGCGAAAATTTTGGGTATTGACGATATGTACGGAACTTTGGAAGAAGGGAAAAGTGCCACCTTGTTCATCTCCGAAGGAGATGCTTTGGATATGCGCACCAACAAACTCTCCAAAGCGTACATAGATGGGAGGGATATTTCGTTGGAAACCCACCAAACCGAGCTTTGGAAACGGTATATGGGAAAATATGAAAGACAACAAGAAGGCCAATAGGTCTCGAAAATAGAAGAGAGGCTGTCTGAAAAGTATTGAAACACGTCATTCTGAATTCATTTCAGAATCTCACCATACTGATAAGCAAATCATTATGAGAACCTGAAACAAGTTCAGGTTGACAAAAACTGACTTTTTAGATAGCCTTTGTTTTTCATGTTCCCTTTTAATTCATTTGGATGGTTACATACTCCCCTGTTTCAGGCTTGGCATAAAATCCATCCGGCTTGGGGCTTCCATTGACTAGAACCTCATCAAAGGTAATAGAGCTAACCGGGTCTAAAATAGTTCTTCCTTCATACTTGTGCCATGTAATGGTTTTTGGAAGTATCAGCCCATTAACTTCTTGCCAATCAGCATAATTAATCCATTTTACATTATCCGAACTTTCCCCGGAACGGTAGGTCACCGTATATCCCAACCATGCCATTTGATGGGTTTCTGGGTCAAAATGGATAAAATACTCGTCTTTGGACGAAGCCCCTACCCCAGACTCGTAGGCAATTTGAATCCCTGGGTATTTTTTTCCATCGTATTCCAAATCGGGCGTGGCGGAATACACGATTCCATCATCAGCCAACACAAAGGGCATGGCATAAAAGTAGAACATCAAATTATGGTAAAAGCCTACATCGCCCTCATACTTTCCGCTATCGTTCATTAACCAAGCCTGTTCCCCATCAAAACCCATTGAAAATTGTTCGGTATCGATTCTGTCCTTTCTGGACCAAAGATCAATGGTATGGGTTTCGGACAAATTTGGTTTGGGAATCACAAAGGACAATGTGCGCTGCGTTTTCCACTGTTCCAACCCTCCATGGGCCTCAAAAACTTGGGTCAAAGCATCGGGATAAATCGTTTCGCCTTTTACACTTTCCTGAGGAACAGAACCCTCTTTTTTATCGGTTTCCGGATTTTGTTTACAGGCAACGACACCCAATAACAGCAATAGAAAGGTCAATTTATTCATGGTTTAAATTTAGCCAGTTGGTCGAAAACCCCTTTTATTAATTACAGGAATAGCTATTTTTACGAAGCCTATGGAAGCCAAAGTAATCAGTAGTGCCCAAAATCCGTTGATAAAAAAAATCCTGCTGCTCAAGGAGAAATCCCGCGAACGTAGGAAGAGTGGGCTTTTTGTTGTGGAAGGTCAGCGCGAAATTGAATTGGCGCAAAAAGGAAAGTACCGATTGCAAACCCTTATTTTTTGTCCAGAGATTATGGGTACCATTTCCATTGAAGCATTCACTACCGGAGCAAATCCTGAAATGGTACAAGTTTCCGAAAGCGTTTACGACAAAATCGCGCACCGTGGTACTACCGAGGGTATTATTGCCATCATGGAATCCAAAAATCATGGGTTGGAGCACATTTCCTTTTCCAACACATCACCTTTGGTGTTGGTTGCCGAAGCTCCTGAAAAGCCTGGCAATATTGGTGCCTTGTTGCGCACTGCCGATGCGGCGGCCGTTGATGCCGTTTTGATTGCAAATCCCAAATCCGACCTATATAGTCCGAACATTATCCGTTCCAGCGTGGGTTGTCTTTTCACCAACCAAATTGGCGTAGGAACTACGGACGAGATCATTTCATTTTTACAAACCAACCAAATCAAAATTTACTGTGCTGCCTTAACCGCTTCCAAAAATTATGTGGATTGTGATTTTAAAGCTGCTTCTGCCCTCGTAATGGGTACAGAAGCTACTGGATTGACAGAAAAATGGCTTCAAAATTCCGACCAAAACATCATTATACCGATGCAGGGAGAAATAGACTCCATGAATGTTTCGGTATCCGCTGCAATACTTATATTTGAGGCGAAGCGCCAGCGCGGATTTTAAGCTATGGAAAAAAACTTGCTCTTTTATGTCATCCTGGCCATCCTAGTGGTCCAATACCTGGCTCACCAATATTTGGAGTACCTGAACGCCAAGCGTTTCAAATCGACCGTACCCCCAGAACTTGCCGATGTTTTTGACGAGGCAGAGTATAAAAAATCCCAGCAATACAAACGGACCAATTATAAGTTTGGAGTGATTTCGGATGGCTTTTCCTTGGTCCTTACCCTATGTTTTCTTGTTTTTGGCGGTTTTGAGTTGGTAGACCAACTTACACGTTCCTTCACCGAAGAACCTATCCCAATGGCATTGATCTTCTTCGGAATCATTATGCTGGGGAGTGCTATTTTGGGATTGCCCTTTTCCTACTACCGAACTTTTGTGATTGAGGAGCAGTATGGATTCAACAAGACCAGTACATCCACCTTTTTCTCTGACAAGATAAAAGGGGGTATACTCACTATCCTTTTGGGAGGGGGTATTTTGACATTATTTATGTTGTTTTATCAATCCACAGGACCCTATTTTTGGATCTATGCGTGGGTTGCCGTCGGTATTTTCATCTTGTTCATCAACTTATTCTACAGTCGATTGATCGTTCCTTTGTTTAACAAGCAAACGCCCTTGGAGGACGGAAGTCTTAAAAGCTCCATCGAAAATTACGCCCAAAAAGTGGGTTTTGAGCTTCAAAATATTTTTGTGATCGATGGTTCCAAGCGTTCCACCAAAGCGAATGCCTACTTTTCCGGTTTTGGAAAAGAAAAACGCATCACCTTGTTCGATACCTTGATCCAAGATCTGAACGAGGATGAAATCGTTGCAGTTTTGGCACACGAGGTCGGACATTACAAACGCAATCACATCATTGTCAACTTGATAGTATCCTTATTGACAACCGGCCTAACCCTTTATATCCTTTCGTTGTTCATTAACCATCCCGAAATCTCGTTGGCTATAGGGGTATCCACACCAAGCTTTCATGCAGCTTTAGTAGGATTCGCATTGTTGTACAGTCCCATATCGGAGCTCACGGGACTGCTCATGAACTATGTATCGAGAAAATTTGAATTTCAGGCCGATGATTTTGCCAAGACTACCTTTGCTTCCCAACCGCTGGTCTCTTCCCTAAAAAAGTTGTCCAAAAAGAGCTTGAGCAACCTTACACCCCACCCCGCATATGTTTTTGTGCATTACTCCCATCCGCCCTTAGTGGAGCGCATCCGAAACCTTAAGGCATAGATTTTGTTGGTTAGATAATAAGATTGTAGTAAATTTAATATACTATGACAGAGGCTGCTATTGAAAAAGAGAACAAGGAGATTGCGAAGCAGTACAAAGAATTGCTTCGCATAAGCTACCAGACGTTGACGGATGAGGACAAGAAGTTGATTCGGTCTGCATTTGATGTGGCCGTTGATGCCCACAAGGACCAGAGACGCAAATCTGGCGAAGCCTATATTTTCCATCCCATTGCCGTTGCCAAGATCGTGGCTTCGGAAATAGGCTTGGATGCGGTCTCCATTGCATCTGCCCTACTGCACGATGTGGTGGAGGACACCGCCTACACCCTGGCCGATATTGAGCGGATGTTTGGGGAAACCGTAGCCCGGATAGTGGACGGACTCACCAAAATTGCCCACCTTAAGAAGGATAAGGACATCAGTCAGCAAGCAGAGAACTTTAGGAAAATGCTGCTCACCCTTCATGATGATGTACGGGTCATCATCATCAAGATAGCCGACCGTTACCATAACATGCTCACCATGGACTCCATGCCAGAGCACAAACAGGTAAAAATCGCCTCGGAAACCCTGTACATTTATGCCCCGCTCGCCCACCGTATCGGCCTGTATAACATCAAAACCCATCTGGAAGACCTCTCTCTCAAATATACGGAGCCAGAAGTCTACCATGATATCTATGCCAAAATAGAGGATACGGAAGAGGAAAGCTTGGCCTATATCGAGGATTTTTCCAATGTGATCCGAACCTCTTTGGACCGGGAAGGTCTTAACTACGACATTAAGGGTCGAATGAAGTCCATTTTCTCCATCAGACGGAAAATGAAGGCCCAAAACGTCACTTTTGACGAAGTGTACGATAAGTTTGCTATCCGAATCATCTATAAATCCGACCGAAAGAACGAGAAATTCCTTGCTTGGAAGATTTACTCCATTGTTACGGACCACTTTACCCCCAACCCCATTCGTTTACGCGATTGGATCACTTCGCCCAAATCTACAGGTTATGAAGCGCTCCATATCACCGTAATGGGCCCTAAGGGAAAATGGGTAGAGGTACAGATACGAAGCGAGCGCATGCACGAAATCGCAGAAAAAGGCTATGCCGCCCACTTTAAGTACAAGCATGGCAACCAAAAGGAACAAGGTATTGAGGAATGGTTGAACAAACTCCAAGAAGCCTTGGAAACTGCCAATGGCAATGCCGTAGATTTTGTGGAGGAATTCAAATTGAACCTGTACGCGAAAGAAATATTCGTGTTCACGCCCAAAGGGGACTTAAAATCCATGCCAAAAGGGGCAACCGCCCTCGATTTTGCCTTTAATATCCACACGGAAATAGGCATGAAAACGCGAGGAGCCAAAGTCAACGGAAAATTGGTGCCACTGGGAACAAAACTTAGAAGTGGCGACCAAGTGGAGATCATAACCTCCGATAGCGCCAAACCTACGCAAAGTTGGTTGGATTACGCAGAAACAGCGAGGGCACGATCCAAGATCAAATCGTCGCTGAGCGAGGAGAAAAAAGAGGTTGCCGAAGAAGGCAAGGAAATACTGCGGCGCAAACTCAAGGCACAAAAAATCAACCTGAACGAGGACACGGTCAATAAATTGGTGACCTTTTTCAAATTAAAGACCAGTTTGGACCTGTTCTACCGCGTAGGTATCGGTGTCATCGACAATGAAAAATTGAAGGATTTTGCCTCTTCCTATCACAATGCGTTCATCAATTTCTTTAAAAACAGGATTCGAAAGACCCCTGTGCCCAAAGACGTGGACAAGAACGAAATCACTACCAAATATGACCTGCTCGTTTTTGGTAAGGAAGAAGAAAGGCTCAACTATAAACTGGCCCAATGCTGTAATCCTATTCCAGGCGATGATGTATTTGGTTTTGTAAGCGTAACCGACGGTATCAAGGTGCATAAAAAGAATTGTCCCAATGCCATTTCCCTGCAATCGAACTACGCCTACCGTATTATCAGCGCCAAGTGGATAGATTCATCGCAAGAAGAGTTCTCGGTAGATATTAAGCTCACGGGTATCGACAATATGGGATTGGTAAAAGATATCACCAAAATCATTTCCGAAAACATGCACGTAAATATGCGGAACCTTAACTTTAGCGCGGACGGCGGCACTTTTAAAGGAAAAATCACTTTGGTGGTGAAAAATAACAATATCCTTAAAAAATTGATGAACAATTTAAAGCAGGTCGAAGGAATCGATAAAGTAACCAGAATTTAATTTTTAACTGTACCTTTGTGCTTTAGCATAGGTAGAAAGCCATGGGAAACAATAAAAATCAGGAAATTGTAAAAAACGTGTTCACGTCCTATCTTGAGGAAAAAGGACACCGCAAGACCCCTGAACGCTACGCTATTTTACAGGAAATATACGATAGTGAAGACCATTTTGATGTGGAATCCCTTTACATCAAGATGAAAACCAAAAACTATCGTGTGAGCCGCGCTACGCTCTACAATACCATCGAACTTTTATTGGAGAGCAAATTGGTTCGCAAACATCAATTTGGCAAAAATCAGGCGCAATACGAAAAATCCTATTTTGATCGCCAGCATGATCATGTCATCCTTACAGATACGGGCGAGGTGGTTGAATTTTGCGATCCTCGCATCCAATCCATCAAAAAAACTATCGAAGAGGTGTTTGACATAAAGATCAACAACCACTCATTATACTTCTACGGAACTCGAAACAAAGAAAAAAACCTAACTGAATAACCCGAACATTACATGGTAGATTTATTGCTTGGACTCCAATGGGGAGACGAAGGAAAAGGAAAAATTGTTGATGTACTGACCAAGGAATACGATATTATCGCCAGATTTCAAGGAGGACCTAACGCAGGCCACACACTGGAATTCGATGGCATAAAACATGTTTTACATACCATTCCCTCTGGAATATTTCATAAAAACGCCATCAATGTCGTCGGGAACGGAGTTGTAATCGACCCCGTTATCTTCAAAAAAGAATTGGACAATCTGGAAAAGTTCAATATCGATATTGAGTCCAAGTTGTTGATTTCTCGTAAGGCGCATTTAATCCTGCCTACGCACCGCTTGTTGGATGCCGCATCCGAAGCCTCCAAGGGAAAGGCCAAAATAGGATCTACCCTAAAAGGAATTGGCCCAACTTATATGGACAAGACCGGCCGTAACGGCATGCGTGTGGGGGATTTGGAATTTGACGATTGGAAGACAAAATACCGTGCCCTGGCCAATAAGCATGAAGCCATGATCGATTTTTACGATGTGGATATTGAATACAATTTGGAAGAATTGGAGGCCGAGTTCTGCGAAGGGGTAGAAACATTGAAAAAACTCACCTTCATCGATAGTGAGGAATATATCTTCAAAGCACAAGCCGAAGGCAAAAAAATCTTGGCCGAAGGCGCCCAAGGGTCCCTCTTGGATATCGACTTCGGAACCTACCCTTATGTAACCTCCTCCAATACAACGGCAGCTGGAGCTTGCACCGGATTGGGCGTAGCACCGAACAACATAAAGCGGGTCTTGGGAATTTTCAAGGCATATACCACGCGTGTGGGCAGCGGACCTTTCCCTACAGAACTTTTTGATGAGGATGGAGCTACCATGGCCAAAGTGGGCAATGAGTTTGGAGCTACCACAGGAAGGCCACGCCGCTGCGGCTGGTTGGATTTGGTCGCACTAAAATATGCCGTTCAAATTAATGGAGTTACCGAGCTGATGATGATGAAAGCCGATGTACTCAGCGGTTTTGAAACCATTAAAGTGTGTACTGCTTACAAGTACAAAGGGGAAGAAATCCAACATTTGCCCTACAACATTGAGGAGGAATACGTAACACCCATCTACAAGGAAATGAAAGGATGGTCCCAAGATTTGACCAAAATGTCAAAATCAGAGGACTTGCCCGCCAATTTGAACGACTACATCGCCTTTTTGGAGGAACAATTGAACGTGCCGATTAAAATTGTATCCGTAGGTCCGGATAGACTCCAGACCATCCATAGGTAACCCTCGGTTTTTTGTTCATTTTTCAGTATCTTTTTCGTCCGATTGAATTCGGGATATAATCCCTTTTCACCCATCGAATTGAAAAAAATCTGTACCATGAACAAAATTTATACTCTTCTGCTCCTGATAGGACTAATGGTTTCGTGCACAAAAAAACCTGCCGCGTTGACCGTAACGTCACCTAGTAGCACCAACACCATCGATTTTCATCTTTCAGAAGATGGAACACCCTACTATTTGGTACGTCATGATGATAAAACGGTTATCGATTCCTCCGCCATGGGTTTCGATTTTAAAGATCAAAGCCCCTTAAAATCAGGATTAAACCTGGTCAGCTCCACTGAAAATACCGTCGATGAAACCTGGGAAATGCCTTGGGGCGAACAGAAAGAGGTGGTGAATCAATATAATGAATTGGTCATCACCTTGGAAGAATCCGAAGCCCCCAACCGCCAATTCAATATCTATTTTAGAGCTTATGACGACGGAATTGGATTTCGGTACGAGTTTCTTCCTCAACAAGATAGAGACAGTATCATCATCATGGACGAAAACACCCAATTCCAACTAACCGAGGACTATACCACTTGGTGGATTCCTGGTGACTGGGATATTTACGAACACCTGTACAATACTACCAAAGTTTCTGAGATCGATGCCCTATCCAAAAGAAACAATGCCGACCTTGCCGCAACCTATATTCCTGAAAATGCAGTGAACACCCCCATAACCATGCGAGGCGAAGATGGGCTGCACCTAAGTTTTCACGAAGCCAACCTAACGGATTATGCCGGAATGACGTTGAAAGTGGATACGGAATCTTTACTATTGACCAGTGAGTTGGTGGGTTCCGACCGATCGGGGTACAAAGTGAAGCGGGAACTTCCCTTTAAAACACCATGGCGAAGCATTCAGATAGCGGACAAGGCCAGTGAACTTATCGAATCCAAATTAATTGTCAACTTGAACGAACCCAACAAACTTGGGGATGTAAGTTGGTTCGAACCTAAAAAGTATGTTGGGATTTGGTGGGAAATGCATGTGGGCCAATCTACTTGGGACTATGCCGGTTCGCAGGATATGAACACCTTTACCCAAGATTTAAAACCTACCGGAAAGCACGGGGCAACCACTGAAAATACCAAAAGATACATCGATTTTGCCGCCAAAAACAACATCAAAGGCGTGTTGGTCGAAGGCTGGAACACCGGATGGGAACATTGGATAGGTTTCGAGGACCGTGAAGGCGTTTTTGATTTTGTGACCCCCTACCCCGATTACGACTTGGATGAATTGAACCGCTACGCCAAGGAAAAAGGGGTGGAAATCATCATGCACCATGAGACCTCAGCTGCTCCAAGGACTTACGAGCAACAATTGGATACAGCTTTCCAACTGATGAAGAAATATGATATGAGCTCGGTCAAGACGGGGTATGTGGGAGAAATTATTCCCAAAGGAGAATACCACCATGGCCAGTGGATGGTGAACCATTACCGAAAAGTGCTGGAAACAGCAGCTGGGTACAAGATAGCCATCAACGCCCATGAACCCATCAAAGCTACAGGAATCCGAAGAACCTATCCCAATGCCATTGCCAGGGAAGGGCTTCGCGGTCAGGAATTCAATGCGTGGTCGGCCGATGGCGGGAATCCACCAGAGCATTTACCCATTGTCGCCTTCACACGAATGTTGGCAGGCCCCATAGATTTTACACCTGGTGTTTTTGATATTGAAATTCCCGGTAAGGAAAATAATCGGGTGAGTACCACAATAGCCCAGCAGTTGGCTCTTTATGTAGTCATTTACAGTCCAATCCAAATGGCCTGCGATCTCCCTGAAAACTATGAGAATCAGCCCGCTTTCCAGTTTATTCGGGATGTAGGTGTGGATTGGGACGAGACCCATGTGCTCAACGGGGAAGTGGGCGATTACGTGACCATTGCCCGAAAGGAACGAAACACGGGAAACTGGTTTGTTGGCGGCATCACCGATGAAAATGCCAGAGAGGTAACCATCGACTTTGATTTTCTTGAAGATGGCACAACCTACCAGGCCATCCTTTATAAAGATGCAGCAGATGCTCATTTCAGAAATAATCCAACGGCCATTTCCATTGAGGATGTTGACATTAGCAAAGGGACCTCATTGACCATTCCAATGGCTGAAGGTGGTGGTTTTGCCATCAGTTTGATGAAAAGAAATGATTGATGCCCTATTCTTATGTGACCAGGGTCACTGTACCGTTGAAAGAACCTCGCTATTTTTGAGTAAAATCAAAATTAGTAAGACATGACACATCATCTCAACAGAATTGGACTGGACAAACAGGCATCCGGTGAACTAGCGCAGAAGCTTAATGAACTTTTGGCGAACTACCAATTATTTTACATGAATGCCCGCGGTTTCCATTGGAATATTAAGGGTGAAAAGTTTTTTGAGCTTCATCTAAAGTTTGAAGAACTCTACAACGATTCATTGATCAAGATTGATGAAATTGCAGAGCGGATTCTGACCTTGGGCTTTACCCCTTTACATAGTTATGCCGATTATTCAGCGTTATCCAAGATTAAAGCTGCAAAGAACGTATCAAATGGCAAGGAAGCTGTCCAGGCCATTCTAAATGGCTACGAAGTGCTATTGCCCTTGGAAAGGGAGCTTTTGGAAATGTCGGGAGATTCAAACGATGAGGGCACCAATGCGCTGATGAGCGATTACATTCGTGAGCAGGAAAAATTAATTTGGATGTACTCTGCTTACTTAAACCAATAATTTATATGACCAAACACCTTCTTAAGGATTTATTGGAACAAAACCAGAAAACCTGCAGTTTTACGTTCAAGGAAATCACCCAAAACAACAGTTCCTTAAAATTGAACGAGGATACCGCTTCAGTAGGTTTCATGTATCGCCATATAGGTGAAATCATGCACTTGATCAGTCAGTTTTTTGGCATCCCCACCACGGTTCAGAATACCACCATGGGTGAAAAGGATACGGGCAAGGTCTATCAATGGGAAGAAAGCAAGAAATTGGTGGAAGAAGGATATCAATTACTGGAAAATCTTATCGAAAACCTATCTGAAAAGGAGTGGACGGAAACCATTGACACTCCATTTTTCGGATCTATTTCGAGAGTCAAGTTGTTTGGACACATCCTATATCACAATAGTTATCATTGCGGACAGATTACGCTCACCCTCAAAAGGGGAAGCTACCTGTAAGCCTAGGGGGTGCAATTGCCAAAGCTTTCTAAAGGATGTATGCCACTTCCGGTAAAAATCCTACTTTTGGGCAAAATTCATTGAATTTGAAAAGCATTTCATTTTTCATTTTGTTTTTTGCTGTTATCTGTTTGTCGGCCCAAAAGCAACAGCCCGAAGGCGGAAGACAAATCAACATTGTTTACGGGGCCAACTTCACCAAGGATGAGGCCCAATTCCCTGGTGCTTCCATTTTTAGCAAGGACGATGAAAGACAGGTGCAGTTTGAACATCAAGGTGCCGATCTTTGGTGCGATATTGCCATTTTTTATGCGGAGGAAAACCGTTTAAAAGCCATTGGAAACATCCGCCTGCAACAGGGGGATTCCATTGAAATGAACAGTGGGAAGATGGACTATGATGGGAACACCAAACTAGCCAAAGCTTGGGAAAAGGTAGACCTTACGAACGGACAAATGCGTTTGACCACCGACACCCTTTATTTTAATAGGGAAAAACAAGAGGCCTACTATAATTCGGGCGGTAAGGTAGTGGACTCGGCCAACGTCCTGACCAGTAAAGTGGGTACCTATTTTATGACCCCGAAAAAATATCAATTCCAGCGCAATGTACATATCGATAATCCTGACTACATCATCGATTCCGAACAGCTGGATTATTACACCACCTCAAAAAACGCTTATATGTACGGTCCGTCCACAATCACGGGAGAGGAGTACAAGATTTATTGCGAGCGCGGTTTCTATGATACCAAGATAGAGCAAGGCTATGGCATCAAAAATACCCGTATTGATTATGACAATAAAATAATCGAAGGGGACAGTCTTTACTTTGATAAGGTGACAGAGTTTGCCTCGGCCACCAACAATATCCAGATTACGGACACCATCAACAATGGAGTGATCAGGGCGCACTATGCCGAAGTGCACAAAGCCAAAGATTCCGTTTTTGCCACCAAGAGAGCAGTTTCCATCAGTCTGGTGGAGAAGGATTCCCTGTACATGCATGGCGACACCTTGATGGTGACAGGAAAAGAAGAAGAACGCATACTCAGGGCATTTAGAAATGCCAAATTCTACAAAACAGATTTGAGCGGTAAATGCGATTCCATCCATTTTGAGGAAAAAACGGGAATCACCCAATTGATCACCGACCCCATTTTATGGAACGTGGACAATCAAATTACGGGCGATAGCATTCACCTGATATCCGATTTGGAAACGGATAAACTGGATTCCCTTAAAGTGATAGAAAATGCCTTCATTATTTCGTTGGACACGATTAGCAGAACTGGATACAATCAAGCCAAGGGCAAAAGTCTTTTTGGAAAGTTCATCGAAAACGAACTGAAAATCATTGATTTGGTCCAAAATACCGAGGTTATTTACTACGTCTACAACGACGATGAGGAACTTGTGGGCATCGACAAAACCATTTGTAGCAAAATCAGGCTGCTGATGGCCAATAACGATATTGAGGACATTACCTTCTTTGTGAATCCCGATGGTGATATTTTCCCAGAGACCGATTTACCCGTGGAAAGTCGGAAACTGAAAGGCTTCGTATGGCGTGGTGATGAACGGATCATGTCCAAAGAAGAAATTTTTGATGAAGACGACAACAGCATTGAATTGGTCAAAATTCGTGGTATAGACAACCCGATAGATATTGATGCCGAGGAAAACGAGCGGCAAAACAATACGAACGACCCTATAAACGCACCTAATACCAAGGCGACAAAGCCAAAGAAACCGGTGCTCAAAAAGAAGGCACAGACCCGGTAGCCATGTCGAAAAACGATTTTTTCACATACCAAGCCCAAACCACACCACACCCACTGGCCTTGGAAGTTTCCCATGCCAAGGGAAGCTACATTTATGACAAGGCCGGCAATGCCCATTTGGATTTTGTGGCAGGCGTATCGGCCTGTAGTTTGGGACATGGGCACCCAAGGGTGGTAGAAGCCATCAAGGCACAGGTGGACCAATATATGCACGTTATGGTCTATGGGGAGTATGTACAGGAGCCTGCCGTGGAATATACCAAGCTGTTGGCCTCACACCTTCCCCAAAAATTGAGCACCACCTATTTGGTCAATTCAGGAACAGAAGCCATGGAAGGAGCCCTAAAATTGGCCCGAAGACATACAGGCCGCTCCCAAATTATTGCCGCCAAGAACGCGTATCACGGCAACACCATGGGAAGTTTGAGTTTGATGACCTACGAAGAGCGCAAAAGTGCTTTCCGCCCCTTGATTCCCGATGTGGGTTTTATTGAATTCAATTCGGAAGAAGATTTGGAGCGAATAACTGAACGTACTGCCGCAGTGGTACTGGAAACCATTCAAGGAGGGGCTGGATTTATTGTGCCCCAAAATGGCTATTTGGAGAACGTAAGGAAACGCTGTGACGAAGTCGGTGCCCTGTTGATATTGGATGAAATACAACCCGGATTTGGACGTACGGGCAAGCTATTCGCTTTTGAACACTTTAACTGTGTTCCCGATATTATGGTCATCGGAAAGGGAATGGCCTCAGGTTTGCCAGTCGGCGCTTTTGTGGCTTCGCACGAATTGATGAGCGATCTGATGGACAATCCAAAACTAGGGCACATCACCACATTTGGGGGAAATCCGGTCATAGCCGCGGCAAGCTTGGCCACTTTAAAAGAAATCACCGAAACGGACCTAATGGCACAGACTTTGGAAAAGGAAAAACTGTTCCGAAGACGATTACAACACCCATTAATAGAAGAAGTTAGAGGAAAAGGGTTGATGCTGGCACCCATCATGAAAAACAAGGAAATAGCCAATTATGTAGTGCTGGAAGCCGCAAAAAAAGGACTTATATTATTCTGGTTGCTGTTTGAGCAGCGAGCGGTTCGAATATCCCCACCACTCACCATTTCCATGAAAGAAATTGAGCAAGGTTGCGACTTAATCATTAGTATTTTAAACGACTGCCCAACCCCTACTGTTAACTAATTTGTTGATAACATACCCTAAAAATGGACTTTAAGAGCAACCCAAAAGGTTAATTTTAAGTCCATAGTTCAACCAAAAACGTTCCTATGGCGTTAGAATCTAACGAATATCCTGACAAATCGATAAGCAAATTTGAGTCCATGCTCAAGACGGATGACGTCTACTTCTTCGATGCGGAGGACTTTGAGGAAATCATCCATCACTACCTGAACAACGGCAAAATATCCCTAGGCAAAAAAGCTATTCAAATTGGTTTGGAACAACATCCCAATTCCATGGAATTAAAACTTTTGCAAGTGGAGGTTTTGGCTTTTGAGGACAAGTTTGAAGCCGCGGAGACGCTCTTGGACGAGATTCAGAACATTAATGCGGCCAATGAGGAAATCTATATCCAAAGAGCCAACATTCGCTCCAAACAGGACAAACACCAGGAAGCGGTGAACTTACTCCTGGAGGCCCTTAATGTGACCGACCACTCCTTCGACATTCACTCCCTATTGGGAATGGAATACCTTTTTATGGACAACTACGAGCAGGCCAAGCTCAGCTTCATGCGTTGTGTGGAAATGGACGACACCGATTATTCATCACTTTATAATGTGGTGTATTGCTTCGAGTTCTTGGAGGACTTTGATGGGAGCATTTATTATTTGAACGATTATTTGGACAGAAATCCTTACTGTGAGGTGGCCTGGCATCAGCTTGGCAAAATGTATTTGGCCAAAAATTTATATCTGGAAGCATTGACCGCCTTCGATTTTGCGGTGATTTCGGACGATTCTTTCATAGGCGCCTATTTTGAAAAGGGCAAGGTGTTGGAAAAATTGGGCCGGTACAACGAGGCCATTGAAAATTACGAGTCTACCATATCCATAGAAGACCCAACATCCTATGCGTATCTGCGCCTTGGCAAGTGCCATGAAAAATTGGGAAATTACGATTTGGCCAAGTATTACTATTATCACACCGTGCACGAGGATCCTTTATTGGACAAAGGCTGGCTGGCCATCACCGATTTTCATTTTGGGCAGAAGAATTATGAAAAAGCCCTGTACTACATCAACAAGGCCATCAATATTGATGGGGAAAACCCAAAATACTGGAAAAAAGCGGGCAAGATTTATGCCGCACTTGAAAACTACGACGAAGCTGATTTTGCCTACAAGCAAGCAGTGGATTTGGGTAATTACGAATTGGCAACTTGGAGAAACTGGGCAGAAGTCCTCAACCAAATCGGGGATTACAACTCCGCCATACAGGTACTAATTCAAGGTTTGGAGTTTTATCCCGATAATTCCGACCTCACCTACAAATTGGCGGGTCTCCATTTAAAAAATGATGACTTGGATGAAGCAAAAACCATTTTGTCCAAGGCCATGAAATTGGATATTGGTAAATTGCGGCAGTTTGAAAAAGAATTCCCAGAATTCATAGAAGTTGATTGGGTGAAAGCGTTGGTTTCCAAAATCAGGAAAACGGCCAAGTAACCCCACCATAGCCCAAAAATTCATGCAAGCACGTCGTACACTGGACTACGTATTTATCACCCTTAAAGGTATGGCCATGGGAGCCGCTGATGTAGTCCCAGGAGTATCAGGAGGAACCATAGCCTTTATTTCAGGCATATATGAGGAACTCATCACCTCCATCAACAACATAGACCTTTCGCTCATCAAAATGTTGCGAAAAGAAGGTATCAAAGCGGTCTGGAACAAGGTCAACGGCAACTTTCTTTTGGCATTATTTGTTGGTATTTTTATCAGTGTCCTCTCCTTGGCCAAATTCTTGAGCTGGCTTTTGGAAAATGAACCTATTCTGCTCTGGTCGTTTTTCTTTGGGCTTGTGGTCGCTTCCATTTTTATGGTGGGCAAGGAAATCACCCGATGGACCATGGGTTCCATTGTAGTATTACTTTTAGGTGCCGCACTTGCATTTTTTATAACAGAACTGCCCGCCAGCGACAATGTGGATAGTCTCCCCTATCTGTTCCTTTCTGGTGCCTTGGCCATTTGCGCCATGATCTTGCCCGGAATCTCAGGGGCATTCATTTTGGTACTGCTAGGCTCCTACAAAACCATTTTGGACGCCGTTCATGAAAGGGACATTAAAATTATATTGACCGTGGGCGTTGGAGCCATTTTTGGCCTTTTGAGTTTCGCCCGCTTGCTCAAATGGATGTTCAACCACTACAAGAACATCACCTTAGCGCTTTTGACAGGGTTTATTTTGGGGTCGCTCAATAAAATATGGCCTTGGAAAAAGGTACTGGAGACCAAAACATTTGGCGAAAAAATCGTTGTGGTGGATGATATGAACGTACTTCCCGGAGCATTTGAGGGCGATAGCAAATTAATGCTAGCCATTGTATTAGCCATCCTAGGTTTTTCACTTATTTTTATCCTGGAAAGATTAGCTTCCAAAAAATAAGGAAAACCCATAAAGGCGCATGCAGCAACCTAGAACACTTCTGGACAATTTTTTCTTGGTCATCAAAGGACTGTGCATGGGTGCCGCGAACAAGGTTCCGGGAGTTTCCGGAGGTATTGTCGCCTTTGTGGCCGGTTTTTATGAAGAATTTATCTACTCCCTACAAAAACTCAATTCCAAAGCCGTAAAACTACTGTTCAATGGGAGGTTCAAAAGTTTTTTTAGGTATATCAACGCCAAATTTCTAGGACTTTTACTCTTTGGAATGCTGGTCAGCTATTTTAGTGTTTCCCGTATTTTGGATTACTTTCTGGACCATAATGAGCTCTTTGTCTGGGCCACCTTCTTTGGTATGGTCATCGGGTCCATTTACTACATCGGAAAAGATTTTTCTCCATGGAACCAACGTACCATCCCAGCTGCAATTATCGGTTTGGCGGTAGGGGTTTCCATCAGTTTTTTGAATCCGGCAAGGGAAAACGACAACCTACTGTTCATCTTTTTTTGCGGAATCATCAGTGTTTCCGGAATGACGCTTCCAGGACTTTCCGGTTCGTTTATTTTGATTCTGTTGGGCAATTATGTCCTCCTCTTGGTTGATTCCGTAAATGCTCTCTACGATACATTTTCCGAAGTTTTTTCGGGCGATTTCAGCTTTGTCAACAATAGGGAACGTATTCAGATTCTAAAAATTTTGGGCGTGTTCACGTTGGGCTCTGTAACCGGCTTGGTAACCTTTTCACATCTGCTCAGTTATGTATTGAAGCACTTTAAAGCAACTACCACAGCGGTACTGTTGGGTTTCATCACAGGGTCTTTGGGGGTTCTTTGGCCATGGAAGAGAACTATTTTTAAGTTGGATGATGCGGGAAACCCGTTATTGGATTCCAATGGAGACAAGATTATTCTGAATTATACCCGGCACTTCCCGAACATGGCGGAAGTTGAAACTTGGTGGGCCATCCTTTTTATTTTGATGGGGATTTTGGTATTATTGATTTTGGATTGGTATGGCAACAATAGAAAAAAGAATGAACAGGTACGGGCTGCTAGGTAAAAATATTTCCTATTCCTTTTCACAAGGATACTTCACCCAAAAATTCAAGGATTTGGGCCTTCCAGACCATAGTTACGAAAATTTTGATATCCAGCATATTGATGATTTCAAGGAGGTACTGGCACAAGAAAATCTAAAGGGCCTTAACGTTACCATTCCCTACAAGCAAGATGTAATTCCATTTTTGGATGAATTAGACCCTAAAGCAGCACAAATTGGGGCCGTCAATACCATACAGTTCACGGAAAAAGGTCTCAAAGGCTTCAATACTGACGCTTTCGGATTCCGAACATCCCTGGAACCCTTTTTAAAAACGCATCATACCAAGGCATTGATTTTGGGAACAGGAGGCGCCTCAAAAGCCGTACGTTTTGTATTGAACGAATTGGGAATAGTGGGCACCTATGTATCCCGCAGCAACAAAGAAGGACAGTATACCTACGATAACCTGAACGAGGACATCATCAGGGAAAATACACTGATCATTAACTGCACACCCTTGGGAACCTACCCTAATATCGAGGATAAACCCAACATTCCCTATGAATGTATCGGTACCGACCATTTGTTGTACGACTTGATCTACAATCCAGAGCAAACCAGCTTTCTGGCCGAAGGCGAAGCTAGGGGAGCCACTACAACCAATGGACTAAAAATGCTCCAGCAGCAAGCTGAAAAGGCTTGGGAAATATGGAACCAAGGTTAAAAACCACCTTTGGTAAAAGGATTCAACCCTTCCACACATCCATCAAATCGTGCAAAAGAAGAATCAATACTTTTGCTATTAGACAATTAAGTTGTTAAATTGGCTATAACTTTCATCAATCAATTAGGTAAACTAGCAACTAATGCAGGAAAAGGATCGTAAACTTCAGCAAGCTGAAGGTGACAAAGAGGAAACAACGGAAAAAACAAAGGTACATTTGGAAGAAGCGACCCAAGCTGAACCAAAAGTAGCTGAGGAGGGTTCATCCGAGACCGAAGGAACTAACGAACCCGAATCCAAAGCCGTTCCAGAAAACAATAGTGACGATAAGAGCGCTGAAAAGGAAGAATCCAATGATCACTTGGACGAAATCGACGAATCCAATGCCGAGGATGCCGAGGATACCGAAAATGAAAAACGCCATACCATCCCCATGTTGGACTATCACTCCATGTCCATGGAAAACCTCGTTGGGGAACTGCAGCGCTTGGTCAAGAATGAGAAAGTACAGGCCATTAACAAGCACGTTAGTGCCATAAAATATGAGTTCGACCAAAAATTTCAGGATTTTCTGGACGAAAAAAAGGAAGAATTCATCTCCAAGGGAGGCAACGAAGTGGATTTTAGGTACAACTCGGTGGCCAAAAGACAATTCAACGAAGTCTATTCGGATTTTAGGGAAAAGCGGGACCAGTACTACAAACAACTGGACCAATCCCTAAAGACCAACCTACAACAACGACTTGAAATTATAGAGGAATTAAAGGGGCTCATCGATATCGAAGAGGATATCAATACGACCTATAACAATTTTAAGGGCCTCCAACACCGGTGGAAAAATGCAGGGCCCATTCCAAGGGCCAGTTACAATGATGTATGGCGCACCTACCACCATCACATGGAAATCTTTTACGATTTTCTTCATCTCAACCGTGAACTGCGTGACCTGGATTTTAAGCACAATCTCGAAGAGAAGCAAAAACTGGTGGAGCGTGCAGAAGCTTTGGCCGATGAACCAGACCTGAACAAGGCCTTTCGTGAATTGCAAACGCTGCATAAGATTTGGAAAGAAGATATTGGCCCTGTTGCCAAGGAACATCGGGAAGAAATTTGGGAAAAGTTCAGCAATGCCACCAAAGCCATGCATCAGCGAAGGCAAGAACATTTCCAAGAGTTGGAGAAAGTCTACGAAAAAAATCTTGAGAAAAAACAGGAAATCATAGCGGGCATAGCCAAGATTGCTGAAAATGTTGCCGATAATCACCGGGGCATTCAGCAGCAGATCAAGGAAGTCGAAGCCCTTCGCGAGTCCTTCTTTAAGGCAGGAAAGGTGCCCCAAAGAGTAAACGAGGAAACTTGGGGGCAGTTCAAGGAAACGGTACGCAAGTTCAACCGTACCAAAAATGCTTTTTATAAAAATCAAAAAAAGGAGCAACAGCAAAATCTTGAAAAGAAAAGAGAACTCTTGGAGTTGGCCGTTTCCTTAAAAGATAGCGATGACTGGGCCGAGGTAACCCCACAAATGAAGCGTATTCAGCGCGACTGGAAAAAAATTGGCCACGTACCCAGAAAATATTCCGACAAAATATGGAAGGAGTTCAAAGATGCCTGTAACCATTATTTTGACCGATTGCATGCTGAAAGAAACGATGCCCATAACGAAGAGTTCGAGAACTTCAAAAAGAAAAGCGAATGCCTCGACCGATTGAAAGCATTTCAATTGAGCGGGGACAAGAAAAAGGATATTGAAGCAATTAAGGGATTTCTGGCCGAATGGAAACAGTATGGCCGCATTCCCTACAACAAAAAGCACATTAACGGGAAGTTCAATAAAATTGTGGATGCCCTTTTCAAAAAAATGGGAATCGCAAAAGAACAGTCCGAATTGCTAAAATACGGAAACAAGGTACAGGAACTAGCCAAAACAGAGGATAATTATGCCATTGGCAACGAACGCGTCTTTGTAAAACGTAAAATTGACGAGGTTAAGTCCGAAATCCGCCAACTGGAAAACAACCTGCAGTTTTTCTCCAACGATTCAGAAGACAATCCGCTGGTGAAAGAGGTGGTCCAGAAATTGAACAAGCAAAAAGAAGCCCTTCAAACTTGGAAGGAAAAAATGAAGAACCTCAATATCTTGGAGCACAAGCTCAATAAAGAAAGCGAAGAGGAAGAAACCGAGGCAAGTGAAGAGGAATAATAATATACCCATTAGAAATCATAACAAAGGGCCGCTTTTAGCGGCCCTTTGTTATGATTTCGTCTAAGCTTCGATACATTCGAGTAAATAGTTGATCAAATCCGTAGTGGTAACGATCCCCACAATTTTTCCGTTATCCACAACGGGCAATGCATGAAACTCCTTTTTAGAAAGAAAACGTGCCACATCCTTAATGGATGTTGTAGAAGATACCGTAACCACATCGCTCACCATCACTTGTGGAATGGTAAACATATTGTACACAATGGTATCTACGTATTCCTCGTGTTCATCTACCGCATCAGCGAAGCTTATCCGCAATAAATCCGTATAGCTCAACATGCCTTTGATGGTGTTCCCCTCAACAACGGGGATATGTCTTATGCGATGCTTCTTAAACAATCGCTCCGCAGTTACCAAATCGTCTTTGGTAGAGAGGGTGACCAGTTTTCTGGTCATTATTTTTGAGATAGGTACACTATTTTTCATCACTCCAGTAGTTTATCAATTCCTGAAATGAAGTTACCCCAATCTTTAGTGGAAAAGTATGATAATTGTCAGCTGTCCTATTTAGCTACGTTGACAGATCTGGTTTCCCGGATTACGGTGACCTTAACTTGACCAGGGTAGGTCATGTCGGTTTGGATTTTCTGCGAGATTTCAAACGAAAGCTCAGCAGCCTTGTCATCGTTCACCTTTTCACTCTCCACGATAACGCGCAACTCCCTACCAGCTTGAATGGCATAGGCTTTCTGCACCCCATGGAAACCAAAGGCGATATCCTCCAAATCTTTCAAACGTTGGATGTAAGAATCCAATACCTGTCTTCTAGCGCCAGGGCGTGCTCCACTAATGGCATCACAAACTTGAACGATGGGCGAAATCAAAGTCGTCATTTCTACTTCATCGTGGTGAGCCCCAATGGCATTGCAAACTTCTTCTTTTTCCCCATATTTCTGCGCCCATTGCATTCCCAAAATAGCGTGTGGGGTCTCCACCTCTACTTCGGCCATTGGTACTTTTCCAATATCATGCAACAATCCAGCCCTTTTTGCCAGTTTTGGATTAAGACCCAGTTCTGCTGCCATTACGCCACAAAGCTTGGCCACTTCCCTCGAGTGCTGTAACAGGTTTTGTCCGTAGGAGGAACGGTATTTCATTCGGCCCACCGCCTTGATCAGTTCGGGATGTAACCCGTGGATGCCCAAATCGATTACGGTGCGTTTCCCAATTTCCGCTATTTCCTCATTGATTTGCTTTTCGGTCTTTTTAACGACTTCCTCGATACGTGCTGGGTGGATTCGACCATCAGTTACCAATCGGTGTAAAGACAATCTGGCGACCTCCCTTCTTACGGAATCGAAACAGGACAAAATGATGGCCTCGGGCGTATCGTCCACAATTATTTCAACCCCTGTGGCAGATTCCAAGGCACGGATGTTTCTTCCTTCACGTCCAATAATCCTTCCTTTGACGTCATCCGATTCCAAATTGAATACAGAAACACAGTTTTCGACCGCTTCTTCGGTTCCAATTCGTTGGATGGTATTTACCACAATTTTTCTAGCCTCTTGCTGTGCCGTCAGTTTGGCCTCTTCCAAGGTGTTCTGCAGATAGGCCATAGCATCGCTTTTTGCGGTTTCCTTTAAGGATTCCATCAATTGTGCCTTGGCATCCTCAGCAGAGAGTCCAGAAATGACTTCCAACTGCTGCACCTGGCTTTTGTGCAATTTTTCAACCTCGGATTGTTTTTTGTCGAGTATCTCACTTTTGTACTCGACCTCTTTTATTTTCTGTTGCAGTTGATCGTTCAGCTTTTTGTTCTTGGCCAGTTCACTGCTCACCTGCGATTCTTTGTCCCTAGTTCGCTTTTCGGCCTCTGCAATCTTCTTGTCCTTGTTGATAATGACCTTTTCATGTTCTGCCTTCAATTCCAAAAACTTCTCCTTAGCCTGAAAGATCTTATCCTTTTTGATGCTCTCCCCTTCTTTATTGGCCTCCTTTACTATATTGGCCGCTTCCCTCTTTGCATTTGCAATGGTCTTGGACGCCTTTCCCTTCTCCATCATTTTGGCAATGGCAAAACCAACTGCCAGTCCCACGACCGCTGCAACAACAATCAATATGATATTATCCATGTTTAGTTTGTGTTTAGTTAAAAAAAAAGCCCACATCGGAAGAAGTTTTGTACAAACTCCAAAATACAGGTTTAGGGCTAACAGACTGATCAAGGATCCCTATGCAAGTAGGGCCTGCTTTTACAACCTAAACTCACCCTCTCTAATTATATTAGTGTTGAGTTTGTCAAAAAATATTTACCAATGTGGGCAGTAACAATATTTTATTTAAAAGAACTTATTCTCCCAATTTGGAATGGACCAGTTCGTCCAAAGCCCTAAGACGCTGCATAGCGGCTTCTGCGTTTTCGGAACGGTCTATCCCGCCTTGCTCAATTTTGGATGCAAACTGCAGGGCACACATGGCCAATACATCTTGCTTGTCCCGAACGGCATAGTTTTGCTCAAACTTTTTTGCCAGATTCTCAATATTCTTGGCTGCCTTTCGCAACCCCTCCTCCTGCCTTGGGTCAATCGTAAGTGGATATACCCTATCAGCAATCGAAAGCTTTATTTTGAGCTTCTCGTCCATAATTTCGGTAACCGTTAATCCGCTAGTTTTGCAATGCAAACATCCAATTCGCGGATCAATGTATTTATTTTGAGCTTAGCTTCTGTTTTACTCGAATTACTACCCAGCATTGTGTTCGCCATTTTTAAGGAGTCATATTTTTCCTCCCATTCCTTTAGAGCATTCTGTTTAAGTTCGTTTTCCTCCTTCAGAAGTTCCAAATCGTTTCTCAATTTGGCGTTCAATTGGAGCAACAGCTCCATTTTGTGCAGCAGTTTACTCACCTTGTTCTCCAAAGAATCCACAATCTCAACAAGTTCGCTCATAGATGCAAACAACAATACGTCTTACACAAAGTTAACCAACCTTGCACAACCTCGCAATACTTTTTGGATTTATTCTTAAAGTGTAGCTTTAAGCAAAATGGGGGAGTTCAAATCCTTTCATCA
The DNA here is from genome assembly GCF_003992675.1 of Flagellimonas marinaquae. Classification (GTDB taxonomy): domain Bacteria; phylum Bacteroidota; class Bacteroidia; order Flavobacteriales; family Flavobacteriaceae; genus Flagellimonas; species Flagellimonas marinaquae. The sequence continues at coordinate 202,720 of NZ_RZMZ01000015.1, read as the reverse complement.
AAACAAAACATTGGTTACTTTCGTAGATAATTTTTTGAATCGCCCTATGCGCCAAACCTGCTTCTTAGTCCTTTTATTCTTCATATTCCACCTACACGCACAACAAGAGTATCCACAAGATGCGTTCCGTTCTCCTTTGGATATCCCATTGGTCTTGGCTGGAACCTTTGGAGAGCTGCGGTCGAACCATTTTCATGCAGGAATGGACATTAAGACCCAACAGCGAGAAGGGCTACCCGTTTTTGCTATTGCAGATGGCACTGTAACCCGGATAAAAGTATCGCATTGGGGCTACGGCAAAGCGCTGTACATAGCACATCCCAATGGGTACACTTCGGTGTATGCACACCTTCAAAAGTTTGGACCCGAAATAGAGGAATACGTCAAAAAGGTACAGTACAGGGAGCAGTCCTATGAAGTTGAAATATTCCCCGATTACGGGGACCTAAAAGTTATTAAAGGGAATATCATTGCCTACGCAGGGAATACCGGTAGTTCTGCCGGCCCACACCTACATTTTGAAATACGGAACAGTGTAAACGGCAAACCCACCAACCCGCTTCTTTACGGCTATGAGGTTAGGGATGCTACAGACCCTACACTTTTGGAACTATACGGATATCCCGTATCCGATGATGCCCTGATCAATCAGAGCGCCGAAAAAATCCAGTTGAACTTCACACGCCAGACGGACGGGTCCTTCCTGGCCGACCCCGTATCCGCCATCGGCACCATTGGTTTTGGTATCAATACGTTTGACCGTTTGGATATGGCGGCCAATAAAAATGGTGTCTATGCCATAAAGCAAACGGTGAACGGCAGGGTATATTCGGAGTTCGACTTTGAAACCTTTTCTTTCGGAGAATCGCTCTACATCAATACGCTCATCGATTACGAACATTATTACAATAACAGGGATCGCATTCAAAAATGCTTTAAGGAACCCTACAATTATTTGAGCATCTACAAATCCCTCTACAACGATGGTGAAATCGATGTGGAGGAAGGCATGTCGTACAAGGTGGAATTGGAAATTTCTGATTTGGCTGGCAATACCACAAAGCTGATTATACCGGTAGAGGGAAAACAGCAGGAGAAAAAAATTGACAAAACGGACAAAACCACGGATCACTACGTAATTGCGGACAAGCCCAACAACTTTGATTTGGGAGTGGCCAAGGTATATTTTCCTGCCAACACCTTTTACGAAGATTTCTTTATCCACTTGGAAAAAGGCTCGGATACGGTCACCATTCACGATAACAGTGTAGCGGCTCATCGTAACTTCACCATCAGTTTTGACCCCTCCAAACATTCGGAAGCGGATAGAAAACAACTCTTCATAGCCCACTTGGAGCGCGGGGGTCGCCCCTCCTATTCCAAAACGTACAAAAGGGATGGCTCTTTTACCACTCGGACCAGGACCTTGGGTACCTATACCTTGGTGAAGGACAGCGTTGCTCCACAGATTAGGCCCAAGAATTTTAAGGCCAAACAATGGTTGAGCAATTACAGCTATCTCAGTTTGACCATCTCCGATGACCTGAGCGGCATTGACACCTATTCGGCCACCTTGAACGGCAAATGGATATTGATGGAGTACGAACCCAAGACCAATACAATTACCTATGATTTTGATGATAATGTCGTGACCGATACCGAATGTGAACTTAAAGTTATTGTTACCGACAATGTGGGCAATTCAAGCACCTTTACGTCCAATTTTTTCAGGAAATAGCCTTATTTTTGTGGACGTAATTTCGGCCTCCGTCAAAAATGGGTCATTTTTATATGACCAATACCAACACCAATTAGGTCGACCATCAAAAAAACAACCTTAGCCAAAACATAATTTGTTGAATTAAAATATATCAATGAAAAAAATTGTCTTTGTGCTTGCTCTTTTTGCCACCACTTTGGGAATGGGCCAAAAGAACATTTATGAGAGCATACGGTTCGACGAATACACGGAGGATCATGAGGTACTTGCCATAGTTCCCTTTATTGCCAATTTGGAACTTAAAAAAGCCGTAGATCAAGATGAGCTCGACGTATTGGCCCAAAAGGAAGGATATGCAGTGCAAAATGCCTTGGAAACCTATTTTTCCCGACGAAAAAAAAGGAAAAAATTTAATGTTGACTTTCAAAACATAGCCAATACCAATGCTATTTTGGCACAGAACAATATCACTTACGAGAACATTGACACCTATACCACCAAGGAGTTATGCAAAATATTGGAGGTCGATGGTATCATCAGCGGAAACCTGAACCTTAATATCTTGCTCTCCGAAGGAGTCCCTACAGATTTCAGCATCTTGGATTATTTTAGCGGCAACGCCAATTATGGGCGTATTGGGGTAAAAATCAGTGATGGCGAAACCGGAAAGCTATTATGGAAATACGAGAACGAAATTTCCAAAAAGACGGGAAAAAACACCAATGAGCTCATCGACAAGATGATGAAGACCGCCTCCAGAAAATTTCCATACGATAAAGAGAAAAGGAAAAACAGAAATTAAACCCCTAGCTGTTGGCGAATTCCTTCAGCACCTCGACCGTATAGTCCAGCTCTTCCTTGGTATTGTACCTGGAGAACGAAAAGCGAAGGGATGGCTTATCCAGCTCCTCTCCCGATAAGATTTCGTTGAGCACATGGGAACCTTGATTACTTCCCGATTGGCATGCACTTCCTTTGGAACAGGCAATACCTTTCATATCCAAATGGAACAATAGCATCAATCCTTTTTGCTTATCAAAAGGCAAACGGATATTGGCCAAGGTATAGGTACTCTTTTCCATATCCCCAGAAAGACCATTGCATTCGGCTCCGGGAACCTCTTTTAACACTTTTTCCACAAAGTACCTTTTGAGTTCCTTTATGGCTTTGGTCTCCTCTTCCAAATGCTCGTACGACCTCACAAAGGCTTCTTCCAATCCAACGATATTGTGAAAAGATTCAGTACCGGCGCGATAACCTCTCTCCTGGGACCCACCAAAAATCAAGGGCTTTAATCCTGAATTTTTGCGGATGTAGGCAAAACCGATACCCTTGGGCCCATGGAACTTGTGTGCTGCCGCTGCCAAAAAATCGACATGGACCGCCTGCACATCCCAAGGATAATGTCCTATGGACTGCACTGTATCGGAATGAAAAAAGGCGTTGTTCGCCTTGCAAAGCTCCCCAACTGCGGCAATGTCGATAATATTGCCGATCTCATTGTTCACATGCATAAAACTGACCAACTTTTTGGTGTCATCACCTTTGAGCAATTCTTCCAAATGGCCCAAATCAGGATTTCCAAACGCATCCAAATCCACAAACCAAAGCTGGATACCATACTCTTTCTCCAATTCCTCTGCTGTATGCAACACGGCGTGGTGTTCTATTTTGGACGTAATGATGGTCTCAATTCCCAAATCCCTGACTGCACAACGCAAAATCATGTTGTCGGCCTCAGTTCCACCCGATGTAAAAATGATTTCGGAAGGTTGGGCGTTCATGGTTTTGGCAATGGTTTTTCGAGCCTGCTCCACCGCAGTTCTTGCGGAACGTCCAAAACTATGGGTAGACGAAGGGTTACCGTAATGCTGGGCCAAGGCGTCCTGCATCCGTTCGATTACCTCTTGCCTTACTTGGGTGGTGGCGGCATTGTCCAAATAGACTTTTTGCATGGTCGAGTTCTTTTTTTTGAGAGGAGCAAAAGTACAGGAAATAAAGTTAATTTCTTTTAAACTATTCCCAAGGATTGGCGTAGTAAAATTGATTTGCGTTAAATTTGGCGCATGAGAAAATGCATCTTTTCAATACTTGTTTTAGGTATGTTGGGGTCCTGTAGCGATGGTGACCTTCAAATTGAGACCATCGATTTTGATAGTGCTTCCCTTCAGTTTTGTGCCAATCCAGTCGCAAATGCCAAAAACCTAATGTTCAAAATAAACGATAGCGAGGCGCTCATCCTCGAGCTTCAAAGTGAAACGCTCAACAAAGGTGTTGTTGGAGAAACAGTGACTACCGAGAGTGCGGTGCCGGGCCAATCCCAAGTCACCTATCGCGTTTTTTCCGGTACAGTGAACAAGGATTATTTCTGTGATGAAATACCAGTGGTGGAACCTACAGTGATCCAAGAAGTCGTGGCACAGGATGGTGCGGTGATCGTAGAAACCATGCGCTCTGCAAGTGACACTACCCGCTTTGTGCACAAAATTAGCCTTAGTGGAATATCGTTTGTGACGAGCAACGGGGAACGCATCACCAACCTGGCCATCAATGAGTTTGGTGAAGTGACTACACCGGTGCCCAACTAAGCATTTTGATAAATGTACACTTCGGTGGCGCCCAACCCATACTTTTGATAGTCTGCATCGTAAAATTTAACGTTATCGTACCGGTTGAACAGATACCGCAATTCCTCCTTTAACACGCCTTCGCCCACTCCGTGGATAAACACCACCTTTTGGATGCGTTTGTTCATGGCAAATTCCAATTGTCTTTTGGCGGTTTCCAATTGAATATTGAGCATATCGTAATTGCTCATCCCTTTGCTCGATTTTACCAGTTGATGAATGTGTAAATCAACCTCCATTTTTGGCGCACTCCGTTCCCTAGGTTTCACGGTGGGCATTTTTCTTTTTTTGGAAGCGGCCTTTTCTTTTTTGACTTGGGCCACCTCGTGATTGCTCACTGGGATGTCACCTTCAATCTTCACCAAATCGCTTTCCGTAAAGTGCATGGGGAAACCATCCTCGGTAATCAAGGTTACCCTATCGCCGTCCACTTTTTGGATAACGCCCGATATGGCTTCATCCAGCACCTCTGCCCTATCCCCTATTGAAAACTTGCCCATATTCCCTTTCTTCTTTTAAAAAATGAGGCGAAAATTAATCACAGATACAAAAATAATAGTATTTTTCGGGTGCAACAGGATTATGCTCAACCTTATGCCAACCATAACCGTCTTTAGTCTAGAGGACTATATGCTGCCCTGCCTAAATAAGCAACTTTTGGGTGTGGACTGTCCTGGTTGCGGTTTACAGCGATCGGCTCACCTCCTCTTGCATGGAGAATTTGTGTCCGCTTTCCAAATGTATCCTGCTATTTACACGATTATTCCCCTGTTTGCACTTGTAATTAGCAGTAAGATATTCAATTTATCGGTGAACCATCGGTGGATATCTGTATTAGGAGTGACTACGGTAGCTTTGATTTTAATAAATTATATTCTAAAATTCTTATACTAAACATTTAAACCATGGAACAAAAGAATCTTCCAAATGTGACCATCGCCTTAGTTTTGGCAATTTTATCATTCTTATGCTGCTGCTTTGGAGGAGCACCTGGCCTTATTTTTGGTGGAATAGCTTTTTTACTCGTTAGAAAAGATGAAAAAACCTATGCCGAGAATCCAGAGCTTTACAAAAACTACAAGACTTTAAAAACCGTTCGCACACTGGCCATTATTGGTATGGTACTCGGTTTGTTATACCTATTGTATACTTTCTGGTCCATTAACCAAATGGGAGGCTGGGAAGGCTATATGCAAAAAGTACAAGAAATGACGGAACAATATCAATAACAAAAACTATATGAGCCAACAACCCTTACCTGGGGCAAGCACTGTGTTAACGATGGGGATACTCTCCATCGTTGGCACGTTGTTTTGTTGTGGCCCTTTTGGTGCCATTTTTAGCATTATCGGATTGGTAAAAGCTAAAAGTGCGGACCAATTGTACCAAGCAAGCCCTGAAAATTACACGGATTACAGCAATGTGAAAACAGGCAAAATCCTTTCCTATATTGGATTGGCCCTATCCCTGATTTCCTTGGTGCTGTTTATTCTCTACTTTGGATTTATCGTAGCGGCAATCACTACAGGAGAATTGAGTGGCGAATTTTAATTCGCCACTTCACTTATAAATTTAAGACGGTACAAGCGAAGTTCTTCATCTTCGTAGTCGCCATCGAATTCTTCTATGGCCGCTGAAATGGAATCAGTATCAGCCTCTAGGAAGTAATCGTGAATTTCTTCCTGTTGGTCCTCATCCAATATTTCGTCTATCCAATACCCAATATTGAGCTTGGTTCCACTGAACACGATTTGTTCCATCTCCTTGATCAGCTCGGGCAATTCCAATCCCTTGGCAGAAGCGATATCATCCAAAGGCAGTTTTCTATCCACACTTTGGATCACGTACAGTTTTAGACCGGAATTGGCCCCCGTACTTTTTACCACAAGGTCATCCGGCCTCACAATATCGTTCTCCTCTACATACTTCGAAATCAAATCAACAAAGGCCTTTCCATATTTTTTTGCCTTGCCCTCGCCTACTCCCTGAATGTTGATCAGTTCTTGCATGGTAACAGGATATTTCAAGGACATATCATCCAACGAAGGGTCCTGAAATACCACAAAGGGTGGGACCCCTAATTTCTGCGCCTCCTTTTTGCGCAGATCACGAAGCAGTTTCAATAATTGTTCATCGGCTACTGCACCATTCGATTTTTCGGAGGTGACAATGTTGCCCGTATCATCTTTGGAGTACACATGGTCCTTCGTCATCATGAACGAAGTAGGTTTCTCCAAGAATTTTTTTCCTTCCTCGGTTACATGAAGTATCCCGTAGCGCTCAATTTCCTTTTTTAAAAGTCCGGCCACTAGCGCCTGCCTTGTTAAGGCCATCCAAAACTCCTTGTCCTTGTCCTTGCCTATTCCAAAGAAACCCTTCTCGTCTGTTTTATGGGAAGAAATCATGGCATTGGTCTTGCCCACCAATACACGCACAATCTCCTTGGTCTTAAACTTTTCTTTGGTGTCCCGAACTACGCTCAGTAATTTGACAACATCATCCTTAGCCTCCTCCTTGGGTTTGGGATTTCTGGCATTGTCGTCCATATCCGCCCCTTCACCGTTTACCTCATCAAACTCTTCGCCAAAATAGTGGAGGATAAATTTTCTACGGGACATGGATGTTTCGGCATAGGCCACGATTTCCTGCAACAGGGCATTGCCAATTTCCTGCTCGGCAACGGGCTTTCCTGACATGAATTTCTCCAGTTTTTCCACATCCTTGTAGGCATAATAGGCCAAACAATGACCTTCGCCCCCATCACGTCCGGCACGTCCGGTTTCCTGATAATAGCTTTCAATACTCTTGGGAATATCGTGGTGGATGACAAAACGTACATCGGGCTTATCGATTCCCATACCGAAGGCGATGGTGGCCACCACCACGTCCACTTCTTCCATCAAGAACATATCCTGATACTTGGAGCGTGTCTTGGCATCGAAACCTGCATGATACGGAACAGCACTCACTCCATTGACCTGAAGTACTTGCGCCAGTTCTTCTACCCTTTTTCGGCTAAGGCAGTAAATGATTCCCGATTTTCCCTGATTCTGTTTTACAAAACGGATGATGTCCGCATCCACATCCTTGGTTTTGGGACGTACTTCGTAAAACAGATTGGGCCTGTTAAAAGATGCTTTAAAGACCTTGGCATCCGTCATACCCAAGTTTTTAATGATATCTTCCTGCACTTTGGGAGTAGCCGTTGCGGTAAGCCCAATGATGGGAATATTGTCCCCCAACCGATTGATGATACCACGTAGGTTACGGTATTCCGGCCTAAAATCGTGTCCCCATTCTGAGATACAGTGAGCTTCATCCACGGCCACGAACGAAAGTTTTACTTTCCGCAAGAAATCTACATTTTCTTCCTTGGTCAATGATTCTGGAGCCACATATAGCAGTTTAGTCACGCCATTTACAATATCTTCTTTGACCTGCTTGACCTCAGTCTTGGTCAGAGAAGAATTAAGAACGTGGGCTATGCCGTTCTGTTCGGATATGCCCCGTATGGCGTCCACTTGGTTTTTCATAAGGGCAATCAGAGGGGAAACCACAATGGCAGTACCTTCCTTCATCAAGGCAGGTAGCTGATAGCAGAGGGATTTTCCTCCACCAGTGGGCATGATGACAAAAGTGTCATTATCACTAAGTACATTTTGGATTACACCTTCCTGTAACCCTTTAAACTTCGAGAAACCAAAATATTTTTTTAGCGAGGAGTGTAAATCAGTATTTGTTAGGCTCATTTCCGCATTTTCAATTTATTACAAGCAACCTAAAAGGCAGTTGAGGCTTTACTTTTTAAACGCTCTTTTACAGAAGTATCTATTCTCACTTCCATAATAGTCTGTAAAAGATAGTTTGATTAGTTTTGTAATCTTAAAGATAAGATATTCTTTTAGGAATACAATCAGTTAATCGGTTTATTACTTTTTAATACTTTGAGCGATACCAAATCCATTTTATCCATAGCAAAACGGACCCTTGAGATAGAGAGCAAGGCCGTGGCAAACCTGATCGGTCTTCTGGACGAACAATTTGCACAAGCCGTACAGTACATCTTGGCATCCAACGGGAGGGTCATCGTTTCCGGGGTGGGCAAAAGTGCTATTGTGGCCTCCAAAATTGTGGCCACCCTCAACTCCACAGGTACCCCGGCCATTTTTATGCATGCTGCCGATGCCATTCACGGCGATTTGGGCACCATTCAAGAGAACGATGTGGTCATCTGTTTGTCGCAAAGCGGAAATACTCCGGAAATCAAAGCGTTACTCCCCTTAATCAAAGTGGGAAACCACAAACTCATAGGTATCACTGGAAACATGGAATCCGTGTTGGCCAAACAGGCTGATTTTGTGCTGAACACCTACGTGGAAAAAGAGGCTTGTCCCAATAATTTAGCTCCTACCACCAGTACTTCGGCCCAAATGTCAATAGGCGATGCACTCGCTATTTGCCTGTTGGAGCTCAAAGGATTCAGCAGTGCCGATTTTGCCAAATATCACCCTGGCGGAGCATTGGGAAAGAAACTATATTTGCGCGTCGCCGATATCGTGGTGAACAACCAAAAACCCCAGGTGGACATCAATGCCGACATCAAGGAAGTGATCATTGAAATTTCGGAGAAAATGCTTGGTGTTACCGCGGTGCTTGACAAAGGCAAAGTGGTAGGTATTGTAACTGATGGCGATGTACGAAGAATGTTGAGCAAATACGATAACATAAGTGGGCTGACCGCAAAGGACATTATGACCTCCAATCCAAAGACCGTAGATGTGGACACCTTGGCCGTAAAGGCCTTAAAACTGCTCCAGGAAAAGAGCATATCCCAACTATTGGCTTTTGATGGTTACAGCTACGCGGGAGTAGTCCACATCCATAACCTTATAAACGAGGGAATCCTATAATGGCTAAAAAACAGAGAAAAAATCCAGATGAAATGTCCTTTTTGGACCATTTGGAAGAATTACGTTGGCATTTGGTACGTTCCACCTTGGCTGTGGTCATCATTGCTTGTGCTGCCTTTGCTTTCAAGGGCTTTATTTTTGACACGATATTGTTTGGTCCAAAAAACATGGACTTTCCCACTTATCAGTTCTTCTGCAACATTGGAAAATTATTTGGGATAGATTCCGAATTTTGTGGGGAATCCTTGCCCTTCACCATACAGAGCCGTTTGATGGCCGGACAGTTTTCCGCCCACATCTGGACTTCCATTTGGGCAGGTGTAATCCTAGGTTTCCCCTACATTTTGTGGGAGCTTTGGAAATTCATCAGCCCAGGGCTTTATGAAAATGAGCGAAAGCATTCCAAAGGCTTCATCATCACGGCGTCTGGATTGTTTTTCCTTGGGTTATTATTCGGGTACTACATCGTTGCCCCGTTGTCCATCAACTTTTTGGGGTCGTACCAAGTAAGTAAGGAAGTATTGAACGAAATCGACTTGGCCTCCTACGTAGGTACGGTACGGGCCTCGGTCATCGCCTGTGGAATCATGTTTGAATTGCCCATCGTGATTTTCTTTTTGACCAAGGTAGGATTGGTGACCCCCGAAATCTTGAAGAAATATAGAAAAATAGCCTTGGTTATCATTTTGATACTGTCGGCCATCATTACACCTCCCGATATCACCAGTCAAATCATAGTGTGTATACCTGTTCTGGTCCTGTATCAGGTGAGTATATTTATTTCCAAAATGGTAGTTAAAAGAGAAGCAAGAAAAGAGAAAGCTAGACAAAATGTCAAATAAAGTAGAAGAGTTCAATGCTTATCGTGCCAAGATGAACGATAAGCTGCTTGGGGATAACAACAAGCTCATTAAACGTATTTTTAATCTCGATACCAACGCCTACATGGCCGGTGCATTGGATGTGAAGACCAAGGAATTGCTAGGTTTGGTGGCTTCTGCAGTACTCCGTTGCGATGATTGTGTAAAATATCACTTGGAAAGTTCCAAAAAAGCAGGCGCCAACAAAGAAGAGGTTATGGAAACCCTAGGCATTGCCACTTTGGTGGGCGGAACCATAGTAGTGCCCCATTTGCGCCGTGCGTACGAATATTGGGAAGCATTGGAAGAAAACGAAGCCTAAAAAAATCCAAAAGAGCATTCGCTAGACAAAGAATATGTTTAGTTTTGGCACATTCCTATGAAGCTACGTGCAGAAAATATTATGAAGGCCTACCGTGGCCGAAGAGTTGTTAAAGGCATTTCCCTAGAGGTCAATCAAGGTGAAATCGTTGGTCTTTTGGGCCCAAATGGGGCAGGAAAGACGACCTCTTTCTACATGATTGTGGGCCTTATCAAACCCAACGGTGGACACATTTACCTCGATGACATGGATATTACCAGTTTTCCCATGTACAAACGGGCACAGCACGGAATAGGCTATTTGGCGCAAGAAGCATCAGTTTTCCGAAAATTGAGCATCGAAAAAAACATTCTCAGTGTACTCCAGCTCACCAATTTGAGCAAAAAGGAGCAGCACATGAAAATGGAATCCCTTATCGATGAGTTTGGTCTGGGACACATCCGCAAAAACCGTGGGGATTTGCTTTCCGGGGGTGAACGCCGCCGTACCGAAATTGCTAGGGCCCTGGCCACCGACCCCAAATTTATTTTGTTGGATGAACCCTTTGCCGGGGTAGACCCCGTAGCGGTTGAAGATATTCAGCGAATTGTGGCACAATTGAAGAACAAGAATATCGGTATTTTGATCACCGACCACAACGTTCAGGAAACCTTGGCCATTACCGAACGCTCATATCTCATGTTTGAAGGGGGAATCCTGAAAGCTGGGGTGCCTGAAGAGCTCGCCGTGGATGAAATGGTACGAAAGGTATATTTGGGCCAAAACTTTGAGCTGCGCAAAAAGAAGCTCGATTTTTAGCTTTTCCCTATTTCTTCTTTTTTAGCTCCACTTGAATAGATGGAGAAAGGCGTTTCAGATGCGCAATGAACCCCATTTTGTCTTTCGGGGAGATAATGACACTGCTGTATTTGCCATAATACACCTCCAATCTGTCCAAAGAGGCAGCCGGTGAACTTATGGGGTTGTTTGACTCCACTATTCCTGTGATATCTTTAATCAGAATATTTTTCTTGATAAAGAAAAACGTAATTACCGTTAGAACTTCATCGGTCACCTCATAAGAAATCGAGAAAAAAAGGGCAACAAAGCCGAACATTAATCCGAACTGCAGCACTACGCCTATAAGACTGGCTTTTTCAAAAGTGCTTACAAATAGTATTGCAAAAATCAAAATTATGGGAACAAGTAACTCCAATCCAACTTTGGATGGATAAACAACTTTATTCCCCTCCTGATTGCTATGCAGTTTTTTTCCCTCCATCGATCAGTGACATCAAAATATACACGAAAACAATGACCGGGATGGCCAAAAAGCGAAGGGTCAACAACAACACTAAGCTACCGATGATGAACAAATAACGAATTCCATTCTCTTTAAAGCTCCAATTTTTAAACTTAAGGGCAAATAATTTGATTGGCGAATTGAGCAGATAAGCGCTCACAACCGTCAAAATCACCAAAAACCATGGATTGAGAATAATGTTGTTCAATGCCTCATTGTTATGATATAAAAGTATCATGGGCAACGACAGGATCAAAAGGGCATTGGCAGGTGTTGGAAGCCCCACAAACGAGGAAACTTGATTTTCATCCACGTTGAACTTGGCCAAACGGTATGCCGAAGCCAAGGTAATAGCAAAACCCATAAAAGGCAATAGGGTAATATCCGCATCATGCCCAATAAACCCAAGGTTCCATCCGCCCCGTTCCGCCATACTCAACAATTGAAACATCACTACTCCCGGCACCAGGCCACTGGTAATCACATCGGCCAAAGAATCCAGCTGCACCCCGATTTCACTCTGGACCTTCAAGACCCGTGCTGCCAATCCATCAAAAAAATCAAAGAAAATCCCGATAAACACAAATAATGCGGCCCACTCCAAATGATTGAGCACCGCAAATACCGTGGCAATACAACCACTCAACACATTGAGCAGGGTCAGGAAATTGGGAATATAGGACTTCATGTATCTTAAGATTTTGGTAAAAATAAAGGAAAAATTGAACTGTGGGCAGCCTTAAGCAAAACGTGCCATTTTTATTCAGATATTTGCCCTGATAAAAACCAAAATGAATCGAAAACTCCAACTTTTAGTATTTTTCTTCGCTTTAGGAAATTTCCTTTTTTCCCAAACACCAACACTTACGGAAAATGCAAAAGTAAGCGTGATCACTTGCGCTTCGGGGGACGCACTGTACTCTGCCTTTGGACATACGGCATTTAGGGTACAGGATACGGCTCTGGGCATCGATGTGGTATACAATTACGGAACGTTCGATTTTAACCAGCCCAATTTCTACCTTAACTTTACCAAAGGTAAAATGATCTACTCCCTTTCGCGCAGGAGTTTTGAGGGCTTCTTGTACGAATACGAACTGGAAAAACGGTGGGTAAAGGAACAGATTTTGGATTTGACCGTAGCCCAGCGCAATCAGCTTCTCCTTTTTTTTGAGGAAAACTACTTGCCCGAAAACCGGGATTATCTATACGACCCCCTGCTGAACAATTGCTCCAGTATCACGGGCGATATTTTAAAGGAGCAGTTTGGGGAGGCTATCGTTTTTGACGGCTCCCATTTGGAAAAGCAATACACCTTTAGGCGGTTGGTGCGGCAATTTATGCCCGTGAACACTTGGTCCATGTTTGGAATCGATTTGGCCTTTGGGTCACCTGTGGATCGAAAGGCCACCGTACAGGAGCATATGTTTTTGCCCTACTATGCCATGGAGCAATTGCGGAATACCACATTTAACGGCAAACCGCTCGTAAAAAGGGAACGTACCATTTTGGATTACAATGAGCACCTACAACGTGGGTTTTTCCCTTTGTCCCCATTGTTTTGGTTTATTTTATTGCTGGCATTTACCGGAACCATCACCTATTTCGATTTTAAACACAAGGCACGGAGCCGTTGGCTAGACTTTTCACTTTTGTTCTTGACTGGTTTGACCGGTACCTTTTTGTTTTTGCTTTGGGTGGCAACAGACCATACCTCTACCCCTTATAATTACAATATTTTATGGGCATTCCCGGTCAATCTGGTGATTGCTTTCCCTTTTTTGTTTCAGGATAAGGTTCCCGTCTGGGCTCCAAAATATTTTGGACTGACTCTCGGGTTGATGGGCATCATGCTTCTCCTTTGGGCCTTAAAAGTCCAGATTTTTTCTCCTGTATTGATTCCATTACTTTTGACCCTGGCCATACGATACGGCTATATGATCAAGTACTCCAAATTATAAGAAGGCTCACAAACCAAACACATGAATCTATTAACGGTCGAAAACATATCAAAATCCTATGGGGAGCTGGTGCTCTTCTCGGACATTTCCTTTGGAATCAACAAAGACCAAAAAATAGCTCTCATTGCCAAAAATGGGAGTGGAAAAACCTCCATTCTCAATATCATGTCTGGGAAAGATACCTCCGAAACTGGACAAGTCACCACTCGTAAGGGTATCAAAATCTCATTTTTGGAACAGGAACCCGACCTGAACCCTAATTTGACCGTTGAGCAGACCATTTTCACCACGGACAATGAAATTCTGAAGGTGATTGCCGCATATGAAAAAGCTGTAGAGAATCCTGAGAATACAGCGCAATACCAAAAGGCCTTTGAGGCCATGGAGCGACTCAATGCATGGGACTTTGAAACGCAGTACAAACAAATACTTTTTCAATTACAGCTGTCCGACCTTGGTGCCAAAGTGGGTACCCTCTCGGGAGGACAAAAGAAACGTTTGGCATTGGCCAACGCCCTGCTCAACAAGCCAGACCTTTTGATTTTGGACGAGCCGACCAACCACTTGGACTTAGAAATGATCGAGTGGCTGGAAGCCTACTTTGCCAAAGAAAGCATTACCCTTTTCATGGTCACTCACGACCGCTATTTTTTGGATAGGGTGTGCAACGAAATATTGGAACTGGACAATAACCAACTCTACACCTACAAAGGCAACTATTCCTACTATTTGAACGAAAAAGAAGCCCGTATGGAGCGTGAGGCCGTGGAGCAGCAAAAAACCAAGATGCTGTACAAAAAAGAGTTGGAATGGATGCGAAGACAGCCAAAGGCACGTACCACCAAATCCAAATCGCGTATTGATGACTTTGCCGAAATCAAACAACGGGCCCACCAACGGCGCAAAGACCACGAAGTGCAGTTGGAACTGAACATGGAACGCTTGGGAAGCAAGATCCTGGAGCTTCACAATATCTCCAAATCCTATGGGGACAAAACCATCCTGAACAAGTTCGATTACAATTTCACCAAAGGTGAGCGTGTGGGCATCATCGGGAAAAACGGAACGGGAAAATCTACCTTTTTAAATATCATCACTCAGCAGGAAAATGTGGAAGGTGGCAAAGTAGTGGTCGGGGACACCGTAAAATTTGGCTACTATACCCAAAAGGGTATTCCCAACAAGGAAGGGCAAAAAGTAATTGATGTAATCCGTGAGTTTGGGGATTACATCCCTTTGAAAAAGGGCAAGCAAATTTCCGCACAACAATTACTGGAACGTTTCCTGTTCGATAGAAAAAAACAATACGATTTTGTTGAAAAACTTAGCGGCGGGGAACGCAAACGACTTTACTTGTGCACAGTGCTCATTCAAAATCCCAACTTTTTGATTCTGGATGAACCTACCAACGATCTGGACATCGTGACTCTAAATGTGCTCGAAAGCTTTCTTTTGGATTTTCCCGGTTGTTTGATCGTGGTTTCCCACGATCGCTATTTTATGGACAAAATCGTGGACCATTTATTTGTATTTAGGGGAGAAGGCGTCATCGAGGATTTTCCGGGGAATTACTCGGACTATAGGATCTACGAAAACAGCAAAGTAATCGAAGAACGCGAAACCAAAAGCAGTGCTTCGGAAAAAACTGAGAACAATTGGCGGGATACCAGTGGTGGAAAACTATCCTATTCGGAACAAAAGGAGTACAAACAACTGGAAAAGGACATTCAAAAACTGGAAGAAAAGAAAGTGGTGTTACAGAATAAATTCACCGATCCTGATTTGGATGGGGATGAAATTGCCCAACTATCCATCGAGCTCAAGGAAGTAACCGATGCGATAGAAGAAAAAACAGAGCGCTGGTTCGAGCTTTCTTCCATTTTAGAAGGATAGACCATGTGGTTCCGATTCATTTCATACCTCAAATTTTTAATGGCATCCACCAACCAACACGGTGTGCACTCCCCTTTTGTGTTCAAGTATGTAACCAAGTGCCTCTATTCCAAGAATAAACTGCACCAAAACAAGAGTTTTAATGTCTTGCTCAAAACCATTGCCTACTTTGGTTTTGAAAAGATCTGTGTTAAAAATAAAATAGAGGCAAAAGAGTGGGTTCAACAATCCTTCCCAAAAATTCAATTTGACAGGTATCCTTGTGACCTATTTTTCACAAAAAAATTGGATATCCCCACCTTTCAGCAATTGCTTTCCGAAAGGAAATTGCATAACGACAGTATTATTTTAGTGGATTCCATTCATCGCACGGCTGAAGATTGGAAGCAATGGAACCAGTTAATAACCTTACCGGAAATCACGGTAAGCATCGATATGCTTCATTGCGGCCTGCTCTCCATACGTAGGGAACAGGTAAAAGAACATTTCACGATTCGGATATAAAGCGGTAATTTTAGGGTATGGAAAATGTAACATCAGATAACACCATTTGGTACGTATTGGGCGTTTTGGGCCTTATTTATTTGATTATTCTGTTCCGGAACAAAAAGGCGACAAAACGCAGAAGGTCCCGAAGATTTATGGAAGGCAAACGCCAACGGGACAAAGACCATGAACAATAAGCAAACTGTTCCGAAAATTGAATATTGACTTCTTACAACTCACTACCAAAAGAAAATGAAGATATACACTAAGACTGGCGACAAGGGAACCACAGCATTATTTACAGGAACCCGCGTACCCAAACACCATGCTCGCATAGAAAGTTATGGCACCATGGATGAGCTCAACTCCCATTTGGGGTTGCTGCGCGATCAGGATATGGACGAGCACTCCAAAAAAACACTCGCCTTGATCCAAGAAAAGCTTTTTACGGTCGGTTCTATATTGGCCACGGAGCCCAAAAAGGACAATAGGCTAAAAATTCCACGCATCAGTGCCGAGGATATCGAACTTTTGGAGCAAGAAATGGATAAAATGAATGAAGCGCTACCAGAAATGACACATTTTATCTTGCCGGGCGGACACACTACCGTGTCATACTGTCATATCGCCAGAACCGTTTGTCGACGTGGCGAGCGAATGATTTCCTATCTACATGAAAATGAACCAGTTCCAGATAACGTTTTGTCGTACATCAACCGACTGTCCGATTATTTATTTGTATTGGCACGCAAGTTGTCAAAAGATTTGAATGCTCAGGAAGTCAAATGGATTCCTGAGAAGTTGGACTGAGAAAATCGTTTTTTTGACCCAAATGTTTTGCCAACAATAAAATAATTTTTAAATAATACTGTTTTTACTTGGCAAATTGGGTTTAAAAATTATTTTTGCAAAAAATTTAAAATCAAACCGTTACTATGTACTGGACTTTAGAATTAGCTTCATATTTAAGTGATGCGCCTTGGCCAGCAACCAAAGACGAACTGATAGATTACGCCATTCGTACAGGAGCGCCGTTGGAAGTTGTAGAGAATTTACAATCTATGGAAGAAGAGGGTGGCGAAATATACGAGTCGATTGAAGAAATCTGGCCCGACTATCCTACCGAGGAAGATTACCTCTGGAACGAGGATGAATATTAAAATGGAAACACATAAACCACGTTAAAAAGTCTCTTTTGAGGCTTTTTTTTATGTAATTTTGACAGCCTAGCGAAAGATTTTCATCGCAATCCCATCGATGGAACAACTTTTGACAATCAATAGAAAACATATTTCATGAGTTTTATTAATTCCGTACTGAAGGTATTTGTAGGAGACAAATCGGAGAAGGATGTAAAATCCCTTCAACCTTTGGTGAAAGAGATCAAATCCTTTGAGCAGCAGCTGGAAGGGTTGTCACATGACGAGCTAAGACAGAAAACAGCCCAATTTAAGGCCCGAATAGCCGAAGACTGCAAGGAAATCAATGACAAAATAGCCGAGTTACAGGCAGAGGTCGAAAATTCCAGCGACATTGACCGCAACGAAGAGATCTATTCCGAAATCGACAAACTCAACGAAGAAGCCTATAAAATATCGGAAAAAACCCTGAACGACATTCTTCCCGAAGCCTTTGCCGTGGTCAAGGAAACTGCAAAGCGATTTGCCGCCAACGAAACTCTGACGGTTACTGCAAGCGAGTTTGACCGTATGATTTCAGGAGAGAAGGAATATGTTACCCTTGAAGGGGATAAGGCCATTTGGTCCAACTCCTGGGATGCGGCCGGTAAAGAGGTCACCTGGGACATGGTCCACTACGATGTGCAGCTGATCGGTGGTATTGCCCTGCATCAAGGAAAAATTGCCGAAATGCAAACAGGTGAGGGTAAAACATTGGTAGCCACCCTCCCACTCTATTTGAACGCTTTGGCAGGAAAAGGCGCTCACTTGGTAACGGTGAACGATTACCTCGCCAAAAGGGATAGCGCTTGGATGGCCCCTATTTTTGAATTCCACGGGCTCTCTGTAGACTGTATTGACAAGCACAGGCCCAATTCTGATGGAAGAAGGGCTGCCTATAATGCCGACATTACCTACGGTACCAACAACGAATTTGGTTTTGATTACCTACGGGACAACATGGCGCATACTCCAGATGATCTAGTGCAACGTCCACACCATTACGCCATTGTGGATGAGGTGGATTCGGTATTGATCGATGATGCCCGTACCCCTTTGATCATCTCAGGTCCAGTTCCTGAAGGAGACCGACATGAATTCAACGAGCTAAAGCCTCAGGTTGCCGATATTGTACAAAAGCAGCGTCAGCACTTAACAGGCGTACTGGCCGAGGCCAAAAAATTGATCAAGGAAGGCAACACCAAGGAAGGAGGCTTCCTATTGCTCCGCGTACACCGTGGACTGCCAAAAAACAAAGCGCTCATCAAGTTTTTGAGCGAAGAAGGTGTAAAGCAGTTGCTTCAAAAAACGGAAAACTTTTACATGCAGGACAACAATAGGGAAATGCCCAAAGTGGACGAAGACCTATTGTTCGTTATCGATGAAAAGAACAATCAAATCGAATTGACCGATAAGGGAGTTGAGTATATCTCTGAAGATCAGGACAAGGAATTCTTTGTGATGCCCGATATCGGAAGTGAAATCGCAAAAATCGAGAACCAAGGGCTGGAAATCGAGAAAGAAGCCGAGCTCAAGGAAGAATTGTTCAAGGATTTTGCGGTGAAGAGCGAGCGTATCCACACCATGACCCAATTGTTAAAAGCCTACACCCTCTTTGAAAAAGACGTGGAGTATGTGGTGATGAACAACAAGGTAATGATCGTGGATGAACAAACCGGTCGTATCATGGACGGTCGTCGATACTCCGACGGTCTCCACCAAGCCATCGAGGCCAAGGAGAACGTGAAAATTGAGGCGATGACCCAGACATTTGCGACCATCACCCTGCAGAACTATTTCAGAATGTACAACAAGCTGTCCGGTATGACAGGTACAGCGGTGACAGAAGCAGGTGAATTCTGGGAAATCTACGAATTGGACGTGATGGAAATCCCGACCAACCGACCCATCGCACGTGACGACAGACACGATTTGATCTATAAGACCAAACGTGAAAAATATAATGCCATCATCGATGAAGTAACCAAACTATCGCAAGCAGGAAGACCTGTACTTATCGGTACTACTTCTGTTGAAATCTCGGAGTTACTTTCGAAATTATTGAGCGTACGCAAAGTACCGCACAACGTATTGAACGCGAAGCTCCATAAAAAAGAGGCGGATATCGTTGCCGAAGCTGGTAAAGCTGGAGTGGTCACCATTGCCACCAACATGGCCGGTAGGGGTACCGATATTAAATTGTCTCCAGAGGTGAAAGAAGCCGGTGGTTTGGCCATTATTGGTACGGAACGCCACGATTCCAGACGTGTGGACAGGCAGTTGAGAGGTCGTTCAGGACGTCAGGGAGATCCAGGTAGTTCGCAGTTCTATGTTTCGCTGGAAGATAACTTGATGCGTTTGTTTGGATCGGACCGTGTGGCCAAAATGATGGACCGCATGGGCTTGGAAGAAGGAGAAGTGATCCAACACTCCATGATGACAAAATCCATAGAGCGTGCCCAGAAAAAAGTAGAGGAAAACAACTTTGGTATCCGTAAGCGTTTGCTGGAATATGATGATGTAATGAACGCCCAGCGTGAGGTCATCTACAAGAGAAGACGCCATGCCTTGGAAGGGGAACGCCTAAAGGTGGACATCGCCAACATGATCTACGACACCTCTGAAGCCATCGCGGAAACCAACAAAATGGCCGATGATTTCAAGAACTTTGAGTTTGAGCTCATCAAATATTTTTCCATTACATCACCCATCAGCGAGGAAGAGTTCAAAAAAATGAGCTTCCAGCAGATCGCGATGAAAATCAACGATGAGGCCTACACATTCTACAAGCAAAAAATGGAGCGTAGCGCCAGTGTGGCTTTCCAGGTCATCAAAAAGGTGTATGAGGACGAATCCAATAAATTTGAACGCATTGTGGTTCCTTTTACCGATGGCATCAAATCGCTGAATGTAGTGACCAATCTGGAAAAGGCATACAATACCAATGGTAAGCAGTTGATTACCGATTTCGAGAAAAACATCACACTGGCCATTATTGACGATTCTTGGAAAACACACCTACGCAAAATGGACGAGTTGAAGCAATCCGTGCAATTGGCCGTCCATGAGCAAAAAGATCCCTTGTTGATATACAAATTTGAAGCTTTCGAACTTTTCAAAGAGATGATGGATAAGGTGAACCGCGAAGTAATCTCCTTCCTTTTCAAAGGGGAATTGCCTTCCGAAAACACCGCTCAGATTCAAGAGGCCAGAAACGTTCGCAGACCAAAGGAAAATATCCAGACTTCAAAAGAAGAGATTCCCAATAGCGACGAACTAGCGGCCCAAAACAGAGCCGCGGGGCAAACGCAAAGGCAACGTCCCCAGGTTACGGAAACCATAGTTCGGGAAAAACCGAAAATTGGCAGAAACGAGAGGGTAACCATTAAAAATGTAATGTCCGGTGAAAGCATGATCGTAAAATACAAACAGGCCGAACCCTTAATAGACAAAGGGGAATGGGTACTGGTCAACGACTAGTAAAAGCCTTCAAAACACACAAAGTGGTAGTTATTATAGCTGCCACTTTTTTTATATCAAAAACATAGTTAGATTTACAGCTTGAAACACCCCAACAAGCAGCTCTACCACACACCATTCAACCTATTTTGTGGTCAGGGCATATTCACGCGCAGCATATGAAAGTTCCTAGAAAGGATACATATCGATTACAAGATAAGATTGATTTGATACTCAAGGTAAACTACAATTCATCATTCTTTGCTGCCATTTTCGGATTGGTGTGCTATTTCTTTTTACATATTGAAGGGGTCATCCCCTACACTTTCTTGGTGTATGCGTTCATCAATATTTTGAACACCCTTCTATACAAGCAGCACCAAAGATTGGTACTGACCTACAATTTAACCTCAATTTTATCGATGTTGGGCGCCATTGTAATCACCATGTACAGCGGCGGTATCGAAAGTCCGTTCATTTTTGTGTTGGCCATTATTGTTTTTGCAGGATATGTGACCACAAAGGTATTTGGCCAGTTATATCTCATCCTGAATTTAGCGGTACTCACCCTATTGTTCCTTTATGATATCGGGGACTTCAAAATATCTGAAAATACCGTTCCAGAAGCATCCAGAACCTGGTTTGCCTATTTGAGTGCTGTTTTTGCCGTATATCTTTTGGGAGGTGTTTTTGGAAAGAACCTGTTAAGGGCACACCACAAGTTATATAAATCTCGCAACGAGATCCAGCTTCGTATCGATGAAAAGGAAACCTTGTTGAAAGAGGTCCACCACCGGGTAAAGAACAACTTACAGACCGTTTCCAGTCTGCTGAGCCTTCAATCCCGCTCCATTGACGATAGCAAGATCAGCAACATTATAAAAAGTAGCCAAAACCGGGTGGTATCCATGGCCATGGTGCACGAAATGCTCTATAAACGCGACGACTACCTTTCCAAAATTGAACTGGAACCTTATGTAAAGGAACTGTGCGATTATTTGGTACGATCCGTGGAAGGAAGCGGAAGAGACGTTAAGGTAAACTTGGATATCAAGAATTACAAACTGAGCATCGATACGGTAATACCTTTGGGCCTTATCATCAACGAAACCATTACCAACGCCCTAAAATATGGGATTGCCGAGGTGCCGAACGGTGAAATCCATGTTTCTGTGGAAAAAATCAATGACAACCGCTATAGCATGTATTTGGGCGACAACGGAATCGGATATTCCGAGGAAATCAACCCTAAAACATCCAACTCTTTGGGGCTAAAGCTTATTTACAATCTCGCTAGGCAGTTAAGAGGTTCCATTACCCGCGACTACTCCAAAAAAGGGACCCACTACACCATCGAATTTGAGGAAGTGATAGAGCAATTCAATTCCGTAGACAATTAAAAAACAGAAAAGTCGGTGTAAAACACCGACCTTTTGATACCTATTCCACTATAAACTTAAACTTCTAAAACTTTTTTTCCCTAAAAGAGAAAGCAATACTGGCCAAAACAAAGGCAGCACTTAAAAACAAAACGGAAGGTATCAACATCTCCAACATCATAATTAAGCCAATTTAGCTCTATCCTTTTTAGTTTTGAAAGAAAGCTCTTTTTTGATTCTAGAGTTTTTGAACTTGTACAATCTTGCTGTCTTTCTGTCCTTCCTTACTGTATGGTTAATTTCAACCTTCAACTCAACACCCATGGCAATGGTTTCCACTTTAACCTCTTTGGAAAAATCCTGGGCAGAAGCCATGGTTCCGAAAAAAGTGATTGCGATGATGGTGAAAATTGTCTTCATTGTTCTGATTTGTTTACGATGTAAAATTAATTTCAGTCACAAGCTCGAATCGATTTCCTTCGCTCAACGACGCCTTTCTTTCGGTGAATACATTTTTTTCAGATGAAGTGTTTTTTATCGTCGACGAACGTTTTTGACCCTAAAAACAGCACACCGAACGCATGTGCATTTCATCGATCATCCTACTTTTGAAGCACACATAACCTATTGAATTTCAATAAATTATTTGTAAGAAAAAGATTATTTTTTGTAGGATGTATGTAGGAAATAACAACAATAACCCCTGTGTGTCTAGGAAGATGGGAGTAGCCTCATGTGTCGCTCAAATAAAAGGTTAACAAATTTTAACGGCTATCCGTGTAATAGTTGGTATCTTGATACTACTAAACAAGAAACTAAAATGAACACCGTGAAAACTCCATTTTTAATTCTGCTATTACTGGCATCCATCAGTTGCCAGCCCAAAAACAAATCCAATAAAGAAGAAGTTGCCCAAAAAGAATCATCTGAACCACAATTGGAGGCCAAATTAACGGCCGAACAATTGCAGGATTACGAGACCGCCTATTTTGCCAGTGGATGTTTTTGGTGCGTGGAAGCCATTTTTGAAAGTGTCAAAGGTGTAAAAGAGGTCTATTCCGGATATGCAGGAGGCACCGAAAAAAACCCTACCTATGAGGAAGTGTCCTATGGAAGGACCACCCATGCCGAAGCAGTAAAGATCTTTTATGACCCAAAAGTTATATCATTTACACAATTGGTTCAAGTATTCTTTGGTTCGCACGACCCCACTACCCTCAACAGACAAGGCCCTGATCGTGGTGCGCAATACCGCTCCATAGCCTTTTACAAAAACGAAAAGGAAAAGAAAATCATTCAAGATTACATGGATAAGTTGGAAACTGAAAATGTATATGGCAATCGCCCCATAGTAACGGAAGTAAAAGCTTTTGATACTTTCTACATGGCTGAAGAATACCATCAGGACTATGAAAAAAGAAATCCCAACAATAGTTATGTCCGAAATGTTTCGATTCCGAGATTGAACCGTTTCAAAGAAAACTTTCCTTCCTACCTAAAAGAAGATGCACATTGATGTAATTAAGGTAGGCAGAAGGCCGCTAGGAGAATAGATGGCCTATGAAATCAGAGGTGGTACTTGGGAATAGCTTATCAAGCTAGTTCTTTAGAACCACCTCGCTGTATTTGGAGTTAATGCTGATGGTCTTGCCGTCCACTTTGTTCAAATGGTAGCCCGTATAAGCGTTCCCACCATTCTTTTTGGTAGCGGTTAATTTGAGGGATTTGGGATACTGAAAACCAGAGGTAGTCTCATTTACCGAAATGGCGTAAGGCGCTTGTGGCAATGTACAGTCTACTTCCCCATTCTCCACCGAAATATCAATGGTCTGGAACCCATCAGATATCTGATCTATGCTCAAGGTGCCAAAATTATTGGTCACCGTAGCCTTACCAGCAACTTTGCCCAAGACAACGTTTGACGATACCGAATTTAACTTTAACTCCCTCACCTCCTTTAAATTGACCTTATCGGAATAATCCGCACTAAGTCTGCCATAGTTCCAGTGTTGCACCACTACGGGCGAATAGGACACACGAATATCCGTATTGGCCCCTTCAATGGTGGAGGCAAGCAAGCTTGCGTAGGACAAGCTTGCATTGATGTTTTTTGTGTTTTCGGCGAGTTTTACCTCACCGTGCCTCACGTTCATGTTCAACTTAATGTACTTGGGCATTTTAATGATTATCCGTTTTTTTATCTTATACTCCTTCTGCTTTCCATCCGAAGAGAAATAGAATACATTGGGGCTGCCATGTATGGTCCTGGCCTCTTCCCTTAGTTGTTTCCTAAGTTCTGCCTGTTCGCTCCTGAGCTCCTCCCTTTGCGCACGAAGTTCTTCGCGCTGCTCTCTCAACTGTTCGTGCATTTCCTCGCGCACCTTCTCACGCTCTTCCCTGAGTTTTTCGCGTTCTCCCATCAACTCTTCCCTTCGGGCATCGCGTTCTTCGGCCATCTTCTCCATTTCTTCGCCCCATTTTTCAAAACGCTCCTTATATTCCTTATCAAAGGTTTTCTCAAACTCCTTTTGCCACTCCTTCATATATTTCTCTCCATCCTTTTTATAGGCATCATAGTCAAACTCGATGGGCGGCAGGGGTGGCAAAGGTGGCATGGAAGGCATTACGGCGATTTCCGGCAGTACAATTTCAGGAATCTCCACATTGGCCATAATTTCGGCTACCGATGGCATATCCGGTACACCAATGCTTACCGTATTGAAGTCAAACGAATAAGGAGAGGCTCCTTTGGTACTGACTTCAATTTCCTTACTGTTTCCCATAATTTTCACCAAATCCCTATCAAAATAAGAATCGGCTTCCTTTTCATCTACGCCTTCCAATTCAATGACCGCGGTGATTTCCACTTCGTCCTTGTTCCATGTTTGGAACTCAATGTCCGCATAACTGGTATTGATGTTCAGTTCCGTGTCTTTGTTGACATTGAAAGTTTCCTTGTAGGTTTTTGATTTTTCCTGCGCCAGTCCGGTAAACCCGACCAGCATCAGTAGCAATCCACTACACCATATTTGATGATTCCTGTTCATTTTTTGATGATTTTAATTGATTTAACTTTGATTTTAATTTTTGCAACAATTGCAACCGTAGCTGTAGATTGTTCACCAAGGCACTGATGGTCTGGTCGTTGGGACCCAATTCGTTCAGCTCTTGGTTCAATCGTTGGTATTCTTGGTTCAACTCGGCCAAACGTTCCATATAACTGTCCACCAATTCCTTGTTTCCGGGGTCGTCGGCCAAATCGGACAATTGTAGGTTGATGTTGGTCGTGTAGTAGGTTTCAATCTTTTTGAGGTCTGGGGACAAATCACCCAATGAAATGCCCTGCACCTCTCCGCTCGGATTGTTCCTATCCACCACCGTCACCTTTTCATTGGGAAGTGGTTTGGTATCCGAACTGGAGAAATAATAGATGGACAACCCAAGTACCACCACCACCGAGGCGGCTATCTGCATCCATAGGGAAAATACCTTTTGCTTAGGTGGGTTTTTGGGAAGTTCCTGCTCCAACTTGGCAAAGAACCTATCCTCATGCCCCTCTTTCATGGTAAAGCTTTGCTCTTTCCTTTCCTCCTCAAACAATTTTCTAAGATCACGTGCCATAAGCCAAATCCTTTAATTTTTCTTTCAGTTGTGCCTTTCCCCTCAAAAGCCGGGTTCTGGATGTTGTTTCGGTAATGTCCAGAATTTCGGCTATCTCACTGTGGTCGTATCCTTCCGCTAGGAATAATTGCACTACGTATTTATATTTTGGTGGCAGTTCGTCGATAGCATCCTTGACCTGTTCCATCGAAATTCCTTCTTCGACGGACCAATCATCATCCGCAGCGACCTGCATATAATTCTCGTTCAACTCCACCGTTCGTTGGTGTTTCGACTTTAAAAAGTCGATACTGCCATTCACCACAATACGTTTCAACCAAGCCCCGAACGTTACATCCCCCTTAAATTGCTCAATTCGCTGAAATGCCTTTATAAAAGAATCTTGCAACACATCTTCCGCATCATCCGCATTTTTGAGGAACCGCATGGCCACACAGAACATCCCATCGCAATACTGACGGTACAGTTTCATTTGTGCATGACGGTCGTTTGCCTTGCACTGCTCTACAAGCTCAATATGGAGCGCACTTGGTTCTATGTTCGGTTTTTTTAGTGGTTCTGTACTAAGGACGATGCAAAAAATGCAACGTTGCAAATTAGGTAGTTTTTGACTCATTTTTAACAAAAAAAGCTCCGCTGTACACAACAACGGAGCTCATTTTTAAAAAGTTACACAATTTATTCGTCCAACATTAAATTTAAGTGAACGGTGATATTATCGCGGGTGGCCTTGCTATACGGGCACATCTCGTGGGCTTCCTTAATGATGGTCTCGCCCATTTCCTTGTCCACTGTAGGCAGATATGTATCCAAAGTCACTTCTAAGAAAAAACCTTCCTCTTCCTTATTGAAGGCTACAATGGCGGTTACATTAAAATCCCCAAGGTCATCTATATTATGATTTTTGGCTACGGCCTCCACGGCACCGGCATAGCAGGTGGAATAGGCTGCCGCAAAGAGTTCTTCGGGGTTGGTGGATTTGGGGTCTGGTTTTCCTTTGGAATTGGGCATGCTTATCGGAAAATCCAAAACACCGTCCTCACTCTTTACGTGTCCTGACCTCCCGCCAGTATTGGTGGCCTGGGCCTCAAAAATAGTCTTCATCTTTTAAATGTTTATAGGTTCATAAAAATCGGTTCGTTCAATACAACCGATAGTTTACCGAATAAGGTACCAATTTGTAGGCGGAAGTGAGAAGAAATAGATATTAAATTTTTGTGAAATGGAAGTATGGAAAAAGTATCTATTTGCCCGCCCATGGAATCAAACCCGTAAAATCTTTATAAATTCGTGATAAACCAATGAATCCCCTTGGCAGACGATAACAAAACACCCGAAAACACCATTTCCAAGATCAAGGCACTCCGAAAACAGGAACTTTCGGCAGATGCTTTGGCCCAAGGGATTTTTGATGGAAACAAAGCGATGTTGGCCAAAGCCATAACGCTTTTGGAAAGCACCAATCCCGACCACTATGAAAAGGCCAACGCCGTTATCGAAAAATGTTTGTCCCAACCCGCCAACAGCATTCGGTTGGGTATCACAGGCGTTCCAGGAGTGGGCAAAAGTTCCTTCATTGAAACCTTGGGAAAAACCTTGACCGAACAAGGCAACAAAGTGGCCGTTTTGGCCGTGGACCCGACCAGCTCTTTGAGCAAGGGAAGCATTTTGGGCGACAAGACACGTATGGAGACCTTGGCCAAGGACCCCAACGCCTTTATCCGCCCCTCCCCTTCTGGCAGCTCTTTGGGCGGAGTGGCACGAAAAACTCGAGAAAGCATCATTCTCTGCGAGGCGGCAGGGTACAACGTAATCTTAGTGGAAACCGTGGGCGTTGGCCAAAGTGAAATTGCCGTGCACAGTATGGTGGATTTTTTTCTGTTGCTCAAATTATCGGGGGCTGGCGACGAACTGCAGGGCATCAAACGGGGCATTATGGAAATGGCCGATGCCATTGCGATCAACAAAGCGGATGGCAGCAACAAAGAACACGCACAATTGGCCGTCACGGAATTTTCCAGAGCCTTGCATCTGTATCCCCCCAAAGCCAATAGCTGGACGCCCAAGGTAAAGAAATGTTCCGCTGTGGAAAATACGGGAATCACAGAAATCTGGAAAATGGTTCAGCAATTTGTACAGCATACCAAGGAAAACGGTTTTTTTGAAAAGAATCGGCAACAACAGAACAAGAATTGGTTCCTTCAGACCGTGGATGAATATATTAAGCAATTTTTTCATCAAAAGGAATCCTTTAAAACGGAACAGGCCAAATTGTTGTCGGATATCGAAGCGCATAAAATATCCCCCTTTTATGCTGCAAAAATCCTGTTGGACAAGATTACCAAGGAACTTTAAATAAAAGCAATAAATTTGCACAGATCTTAAACTGAATGAGCACCGTTACCGATTCCCTTTTATCCATAGTGGTTCCTTTGTACAACGAGGAGGACAATGTGGTCCTTTTGACCCAAAAAATCAACGAAAGTCTGGAAGGGTACAACTACCAAATTGTGTATGTGGATGACTTTTCCACTGACAAAACCCGTATTAAGGTCAAGGAAATGGACGATAAGAAAGTCCACTTGATCGAACTGAAAAAGAACTATGGCCAAAGTTTGGCACTTGCTGCCGGAATCGATTATGCAGAAGGAGAATACATCATCACCATGGACGGTGACCTGCAAAATGATCCCTCCGATATTCCGGGCATGTTGGAATATGCCATAAGCGAAGAATACGACCTCGTCACGGGGATACGTCAAAAAAGGAAGGATTCCCTTGTTAAAAAAATACCATCCAAAATTGCCAATTTTTTGGTGCGCAGGGTAACGAAGTTGGACATTAAAGACAACGGTTGTGCACTAAAGGTTTTTACCAAGGATATTGCCAAAAGCCTTAATCTCTATGGGGAAATGCACCGGTTTATTACACTTTTGGCCTATTTGGAAGGCGCACAGATCAAACAAGTCCCTGTAAAACATCACGCGAGGCACGCCGGAGTTTCCAAATATGGTTTGGAACGTGTTTTTAAGGTGGTGGCCGATATGATGCTATTACTTTTCATTAGAAAATACTTCCAACGCCCTATCCACTTGTTTGGGATTTTTGGGGTGTTGTTGGTGATTCTCGGAATTTTGATCAATGTATACCTGTTGATTGTTAAACTCGGCTTTGGACAGGACATCGGCACCCGACCTTTGCTCATTTTCGGGATGATGTTCATTGTGGGGGGAATCCAATTGTTTACCATCGGTATTGTGATGGAACTCTTGATCCGTACCTACTACGAATCCCAGCAAAAACGTCCGTATCGCATCAAAAAAATAAGCATAGGTGACGGAAAAGCTGCGTAAAAAAGGAATCACCGTCCTAAAAATTGTGGTCAGCGCAGTGCTGATCTACTTTATTTTCACCAAAATAGAGCTGAAGGATGTACTCCAAACGCTAAAAAAAAGCGACCCGCTATACTTATCCTTTGCTATACTATTTTTCGTATTGTCGAAGGCAATTTCGGCCTTTCGAACCAACTTATATTTTCACCAAATTGGGGCGCCTCTTACACAGTCGAGCAATCTAAAATTATCCCTTTTGGGGATGTTCTACAACCTGTTTTTGCCGGGTGGGATTGGTGGTGATGCCTACAAGGGCTATGCGGTCCAGAAAGCGTATCAGCCGGGAACCAAAAAAGTGGTATCAAGCATACTCTTGGATCGTTTGAGCGGAATGCTACTGCTTTTTGTGTATGCCTGCTTGCTGGCCATACTATCAAAGAACGCTTTTTTCCAAAAGTTTTACGGTCTATTTATAGCTGCCATTCCCCTGAGCGTTGTGGTGTTTTGGTTTGTAAACAGAACCTTTTTTGCATCGATTCTACCCATTTTTTGGAAATCTTTGGGATTTTCGGCAATGGTGCAATTGGCTCAGCTTATCAGTGTTTTGTTTATTCTGAAGGCCTTGTCTGTAAGTTTGGACACTGTTGAATATTTGTTCGTATTTCTAATTTCTTCCATCGTATCCGTAATTCCTTTGACCATCGGAGGCATTGGAAGTCGGGAAGTTACTTTTTTATATGGGGCCAAATGGCTTGGATTGGATGAAAGCACATCGGTTGGGATCAGCTTTGCTTTCTTTTTGATTACCGCCCTGATTTCTCTTTTTGGAGTCATCTATCATTTTAAAAAGCCAAAACTGGAATCCGTGGCCTAGTCCAAATGCACCAAATGCATATGGTTCAATTTTTCCTCCCTTGTGTTAGGGTTCAAAAATTTGATTTGTAAACGGGTAATTCGGAATTGATCTACCGTAATTTGATTATCCCATGTTACACCTTTTTGCTTCAACTGTTGCAGTTCATCGTCCGTGGCATAGACCCAAACATCACTTTTGTTGGCAATTTCGTCCAGCGAGGTGATTTGAACCGGTTTTTTGTTATAGAAATCCAGCGACCATGAATATCGTTCCGAAATCTTATAAATCCTGTCCACCGGAATCTGTTGCTCCTGAACAATGGCCGCCATATTGGAGCCACCTTGATATTCGAGCAGCTTGGGATAAAAATGGGCATTCATAAACCCGTTCAACAATACCGAGCTCAACAGGGCAACAGTAGCAATTTTCGTGTATGGGGCATCTTTTTGTGGTATTAGATAACCCACAATCCCTATTGCCAAAAGTAACAGTACATAACTGTACCAGTGTTCCAATTTGAATACTAAAAAACTGATCAGTAGTATGAAGACTACCACCAAGCCCAATATAAAATATTGAATGCCCAGTATCACCTTCGCCGTTCTCTTTTGTTCCTTTTGATGCAACATATATAAAAATCCTGCCGATAGGATGGCGTATAGCGGCATGAGGATATTCATGTAGTGGGGCAGTTTAAACTGGGCAAAACTGATGAGCAGGAACAAAATCGAAATACCGCCCACGGTCAAAAACTCCATATTCGGACGGTAGGTGAACTTGGTTTTCCAAAAAGCCTTGACCTTCATCCAATACCCCAATACCGCAAGTACGGTCCACGGTAGAAACACCCACAAAAAGGTATGGAAGAAAAAGAAAAAGTCGCTACTGTTCTTCCCTATTCCCTCTCCGCTCATCCGTTCGAAGCTCTGCTCCCAAAAAATAAAAAAGATTCCGCTGCGGTTGTCCTTGCCTCGAATGACTTTCTCGGGATGCAAATCAAATTGATGGTAATAAGCGTACAGCATTGGGGAAATGGTCACCGCGAATACCAAAATTGCGACCAAAACCTTCCAATGCAGCAATGATTGCCACTTTCGGGTATACGCCAAATGACAGAGTAGTGATATCCCGATGACCACTAAGGCAATCTGCCCTTTGGTGGAAAAGGCCATGCCTGCCCCAAAGGCGCCCAAAGCGATGCTTTTTAGGGTGTTTTTCTCCACATAGGTAACCAGTTGCCAAATGGAAAAGATGGCAAATCCGGTCAGGACAGCATCAGTGCGTACATCGATATTGGCCAATACAATGGTCTGGGCCGTCATAAAAATCAAGGAGGCCAAACGTCCCACATCCTTGTTGTACAATAATTTTCCCAGGCCATAGCAGCTGTAGGCAGCCAACAATGTTGATAAAATACCGGGAATACGGTATGCCCAATCATGAATGCCAAATAATTTATAGGAAAGTGCGGCCAACCAATAATGCATGTGAGGCTTGTCCAGGTACTCTTCGGGTCCCTTGAACAGGCTCAAAAAATCATTTTCCTGCACCATGCGCATGGCCATTACAGCAAATTGGGCCGAATCGTTTTCCATTAAGGTCACGAACATCCCAATGATGTACACCAAAACAATCAGTGCCAAGTAAAACCAGTATCGCGTGGTGGATATCATACCCCTGTTTTTTGGAAAGCAAATATAGCCAACTTGGCCCACAACCATCCGAAAAGGGAACCTACCAAAGCGCCAGTAAAAACATCCAACGGATAGTGAACGCCAATGTAAATTCGGCTATAAGCTACCACGCAGGCCCAAAGCAATAATACCCAAGAAATGTACTTTACCTTATTCCTGAACATCACCGTAAAGAAGACGGCAGGACCAAACGAATTGGCTGCATGGGCGGAAAAATAACCGAACTGTCCGCCACAATAGTTTTTGACCAATCGCATGGCAGGACTTACTTCTGGATCGTGACAGGGGCGCAATCGGCCCACACCATATTTGAAAAAGTTGGACAATTGGTCCGTACAGGTAATCAACAAGGCGATGGACACCAAAATTATCCCTGTTCCCTTCCAGCCAAAGTTTCGATACGACAAATAGAGCAATAGCAGATAGAGTGGTGCGGAATTTCGGGTGGTAGTCATGAACATCCAAAAGCCATCCCATGTTTCGGTCCCCAATCCATTGAGGAACAAAAACAGTTCTTTATCGTATTGCAACAACTGTTCGATCATCAATCGTCGTATCTGGAGACTTCCCGATCATAAAAAGCGGTAGCGGCCTCGATCAAGCTTTCTGCTTCTTCCATTAAATCGGCCTCGTCCTCTTTGGAGAACTCTTCCATCCATTCCACCTCATCATTTTCCAAATTGATGATAAAGCGCGGATATTCAGTATGGACAATAAAAATGGCATCAGGGTAATCCGTATTATCGGCCAATAAAAATTTAGGTAGTTCCATGTATTCGTATTTTGATTCCTAATATGAAATCTAATATTTTAAATTTTTTAATGCGTCATGTTGAACTTGTTTCAACATCCCATATGGATTTTCATTTTATGATGAGACCCTGAGACAAGCTCAGGGTGACGAAACTATTGCTCAATCAATTTCTTGGTCAAGAAGTTAAATCGAAGATACAACATTACAGCCGATGCGGTTAGCCCGGACAACAATCCAATCCAAATGCCCGCGCTTTCAAAACGGGTATGCAGCCCCAAGTAATAACTGATCGGAAAACCAATCAACCAATAGGCCACAAAGGTGATGAAGGTAGGTATCTTCACATCCTGCAATCCCCGTAATGCTCCCAAAACCACAACTTGAAGGCCATCGGAAATCTGAAAAAAGGCCGCTACCAAAAGAAGCTCAGCTGCAATAATGATTACTTCTGCGTTATCAGCTTGGTTAACGATATCGTCCACATCCAAATAAATGGTAGGGAACCAATGTCTTCCCAACAAGAAAATAGCCGCGAAGGCGACTTCCAAAATCAAGGTCAAGAAAAATATGGATTCTGCAATGCGCTTTAATTCCTTGTGGTTACGTAGCCCTTTTTGATTGCCCACACGAACCATAGCCGCCACGCTTAGGCCCATACCCACCATAAAGGTCATACTGCTCAGGTTCAAGGCAATTTGGTTGGCGGCCTGGGCATTTTTACCCAACACCCCGCTCAACCAAATGGCTGCCGTAAAAATAGCCACTTCAAAAAACATTTGCAGTGCTGATGGAAAACCGAGGCTTATGATTTTTTTCATCACCCTATTCTCAATTTCCTTAAAATTGAAATGGGTCACATAGGATTCAAATTTCTTTTTTCGCTTCAACAGATACCAAATAAAGGCTACCATAATCACCCGCGAGGCCAAGGTGCCTATCGCAGCACCTACAATACCCAACTTAGGGAATCCGAAGGAACCGAAAATGAACAGATAATTCAACGTAATGTTCACCACATTGGCCAATATGGTTGCGTACATGGGGTATTTGGTCTGCGAGAGTCCTTCCGAAAACTGTTTAAATGCTTGGAAAATAATCAGTGGTACCAGCGAAAACGCGACCAAATCCAAATAAGGCAGGGCCAATTCCACCACTTCGGGGGGTTGTTGCATATGGTGCATCAACGGTTTGGCCAGTAAAATGAGTCCAAAAAGGGACAACCCCAATAAGGTGCAGAGCACCAAACCATGTTTTAGGGCACTTTTACCGGCAGCTTGGTCCTTAGCACCATCAGCTTCGGCCACCAAGGGGGTGATGGCCGTAGAAAAACCAATCCCAAGCGACATTGCAATAAATACAAAGCTATTTCCCAAAGAAACGGCAGCCAGTTCGGCAGTCCCCAATTGCCCTACCATGATATTATCCGCAAAAGCCACAAAGGTGTGCCCCAACATCCCCAAAATTACGGGATACGACAGTTTTAGGTTATAGGCAAACTCTTTGGTGTAGTTTTGAAACACAGCGAATACTTAAAAAGGATGGCAAATATAGATAGATTGACGACAATTTATGTGTCACCTTACTTCGATGACTTTAATTTATAATTTCTTAGCCTCCTCCCAGTACACGTCCATTTCGGCCAAGGTCATATCCTTCATGGATTTCCCGTTTTCCTTTGCCTTCTTTTCCAGATATTGAAAGCGTTTAATAAACTTTTTATTGGTCCGTTCCAGCGCATTTTCCGGATTGATTTTTAAGAAGCGGGCGTAATTCACCATGGAAAAAAGCACATCACCAAATTCGGATTCCATTTTATCCGCATCTTGCGTCCGCACCTCTTCCTGAAGCTCGGCCAACTCTTCTTTCAGTTTTTCAAAGACCTGCTCGGGTTTTTCCCAATCAAACCCCACTCCTGCCACCTTGTCTTGGATGCGGTTGGCCTTGACCAAGGATGGCAACCCATTGGGAACACCTTCCAATACACTTTTCTTCCCCTCCTTTAGTTTGATGTTCTCCCAATTTTGCTTCACCTCCTCCTCATTCTCTACTTTCACATCACCATAGATGTGTGGATGTCGGTTGATGAGCTTCTCACAGATGCCATTGGCCACGTCGGCAATATCAAAATCCTGCGTTTCCGAACCGATTTTAGCATAAAATACGATGTGCAGCAAGATATCGCCCAGTTCCTTCTTTACCTCTTCCAAATCATTATCGAGAATGGCATCGCCCAATTCGTAGGTCTCCTCGATGGTCAGGTGGCGAAGGGTTTGCATGGTCTGTTTTCTATCCCAAGGGCACTGCTCCCGCAACTCGTCCATAATGGTCAAAAGACGGTCAAAAGCGGCCAACTGTTCGGTTCTCGTATGCATTGTTTTGAATTTTGTTCAAAAGTACAAAGACCAGCTATTAGGGCGTCATCAAATTTTACCTTAGTTTAGAAGACTCGCTAGTTTCTTTTTAAACACGCACCTATAAAATGAGAACTCAACCTCAACATTTACTGCTCTTTCTTTTTTATTTTGCATTGTCGAACCCAACCATTATGGCCCAAAGGAAAACCATTTCACAAAAAGTGGATTCATTATTAAGTCTCATGACCCTCGAAGAAAAAGTTGGGCAAATGAATCAATATAGTGGTTTTTGGGATGTAACTGGTCCAGTTCCCAAAGTAGGGAATGCCGCCATAAAGTATGAGCACTTAAAAAAAGGATGGGTCGGCTCCATGTTGAATGTAAAAGGCGTTGAGACGGTAAGGGAACTTCAAAAATTAGCCGTAGAGGAATCCCGGTTGGGCATACCCCTAATTTTTGGATTTGATGTAATACATGGTTACAAAACCATAGCTCCAATTCCCTTGGCAGAAGCCGCGAGCTGGGACATGGAAGCAATAGAGAATTCTGCAAAAATTGCTGCGGACGAAGCCTCAGCAGTAGGTATAAACTGGACGTTCGCTCCAATGATAGATATTTCTCGCGATGCACGTTGGGGAAGAGTTATGGAAGGTGGTGGTGAAGACACCTATCTTGGCTCAGAAATTGCAAAGGCACGTATAACAGGATTTCAAGGGAACGATTTATCCCAACCCCATACTATTGCAGCCTGTGCAAAACATTTTGCAGCCTATGGTTTCGCCGAATCAGGTCGAGAATACAATACGGTGGATATCGGTACCTCAACACTGTACAATGCAGTTCTTCCTCCTTTTCATGCTGCGGTAAATTCAGATGTAAAAACTGTAATGAATGGATTCAATCTACTCAACGGAGTTCCAGTTACCGGGAGCTCGTTCCTTCAGCGCGATATTTTAAAGGGCAAATGGGGATTTGAAGGGTTTGTTATATCTGACTGGGCCTCTATAAGCGAACTGGTTGCCCACGGATATGCAGAGGATTTGGACCATGCTTCCGAACTGGCGGCCAATGCAGGTTCGGACATGGATATGGAATCTTGGGCCTACATTACCCATTTGGTTAAAAATGTAAGAGAGGGAAAAGTATCCGAAGACAAAATAAATGAAGCGGTTCGCCGCATATTGACCGTTAAGTTTGAGCTTGGCCTTTTTGATGACCCCTATCGCTATTGTAATGAACAAAGAGAACAGGAAAGGCTTTACCATAAAGATCATCAGGCCGGAGTATTGGACATGGCCAAAAAATCCATTGTACTGTTAAAAAATGAGGGCAATTTGTTGCCAATAAGTAAAAATCAACCAAAAATTGCTGTAATCGGTGAATTGGCCAATGACAACAATAGTCCATTGGGCAGCTGGCGGTTAGGGTCTGATGATAACACAGCAGTAACCGTTTTGGAAGGGTTAAAAAAGTATTCCAGCACTATTACCTATGCCAAAGGACCCAGAGTTTTTAGTCCTGATGCGAATTTTTTGAACGAAATCCAAGTAAATGAAACTGACACCAATGGAATGGAGGAAGCCGTAAATCTGGCCAAGCAATCCGATGTTGTAATCATGGTTTTGGGCGAACATGGTTTCCAAAGTGGTGAGGCACGAAGTCGTACCCAACTAGGGCTACCTGGACTGCAATTGGATTTATTGAAAGAGGTGTATAAGGTAAATAAAAATGTTGTTTTGATCCTGATGAACGGACGACCACTCACCATAACTTGGGAAGCTGAAAATATTCCTGCCATATTGGAAACATGGCAGTTGGGGACCCAAACTGGGAATGCCATTGCAGATGTGGTGTTTGGAGAATACAACCCAGGTGGGAAACTACCCATGACTTTTCCGAGGAGCGTAGGACAAGTTCCTATTTATTATAATCACTACAGTACCGGGCGGCCCGACCTTGAACCAAACGTGTTTTGGTCACATTACAGTGATGAAAAGAACGAACCTCTTTTCCCATTTGGTTATGGACTGAGTTACACCACTTTCGATTATTCCGATTTAGAAATTGACACTTCCCATGGAGAAAATATAGAAGTAACAGTCACGGTAACCAATACTGGAAAAAGATATGGCGAAGAAGTTGTTCAACTTTACATCCATGATAAGGTTGCCAGTGTGACTAGACCAGTAAAAGAACTGAAAGGGTTTGAAAAAATCAGTTTGGCTCCGAATAATTCTAAAAAAGTTATTTTTACACTTACCAATAAGGAATTGGGATTTTATAACAACGATTACGAGTTTGTAGTGGAACCTGGAGAGTTTGATGTAATGGTCGGCACCAATTCACAAGAAGGGCTCCAAGGCAGCTTTACTAAAAAATAAACCAATATAATGCGATATTTATTCGTACTATTTTTTGCATTTAACGTAGCTGCCCAAGCGCAATTGCCTTTTGAAGAAGAAGTAAAACAGATTCAACAACAAAGCGATTCCCTTTGGGACTCTTCACGACCAACCATTGTTTTTACCGGCAGTTCCAGTATTCGTTTTTGGAAAGATGTCCAAGAGCGGTTTCCCCAGCACCAAGTGCTCAATACGGGCTTTGGAGGTTCCCAATTTTCAGACCTTGAGCTCTACTTGGACGAATTGATACTGAACTACAAGCCCGTTAAAGTGTTTATTTACGAAGGCGACAACGATATTTTCGCCAAAAAGAGACCTCGGAAAATCCTTAAAAAGGCCGAAGCTATCCTAAATACCTTACAAGATAGAAATCCGAGCATGAAGATTGTACTGATTTCCGCCAAACCGAGCATTTCGCGATGGAAGTACCGCGGCAGGTATCGGAGATTGAACCGAAAACTTAACCGATTGGCGGCCGAGAAGGCAAATATTGACTTTGTGGATGTATGGTATCCCATGTTGGACAAAAGAAAAGTCAAACAGGACATCTTTGTGGAGGATGGCCTGCACATGAATGAAAAAGGATATGACATCTGGTACGATGTTATCAAAGAATACATAGACTAAAACTAAACAAACGTGATTTACAGATCTATTTTGCTGTTCGTTGCAGTACTCTGCATAGCAGCTTGCCAAACCGAAAAAAAGGAAATCAATCTTCCAAAGACAGACCTAGCCAGTGCACCCTTAATCCCCAAACCCATTAAAACCATTCCCACCGGGAGCGCTTTTGGCTTGGATGCCGGGACTGCCATTTATACTACGACAACGGACCCCGAGTTTGAAAAGGTAGGACAGTTTTTATCCGATCAGATCAAATCCAAAATAGGGCTGGCCCTGGCGGTTAACAACCCATCCGAAGCTACCTTGGAACGTTTGATCTACATCAACCAATCGGACAGTGTGGAACTGGAAAGCCCTGAGGCTTATCAGCTTTACATCAAAAAGGATTCTATTTTACTGAACGCCAAGACCGCTGCGGGTGCTTTCAGGGGGGTACAAACACTTCGCCAGCTTATCCCGGAAAAGAGCAACGATACGCTTACCGACCGACCTATGTGGGTGATTCCTTCGGGTAAAATCATCGATGCCCCTAAATTTGGCTATCGAGGTTCTATGCTGGACGTTGCCCGACACTTTTTCACTGTGGAAGAAGTCAAAAAATACATTGATGCTTTGGCTTATTACAAATTCAACACCTTGCATTTACATTTATCCGATGATCAGGGCTGGCGTATTGAAATAAAATCTTGGCCCAAACTCACCGAAGTGGGCGGTGCCAGCGAAGTAGGTGGTGGAGAAGGAGGCTTTTACACACAGGAGCAATACAAGGATATTGTAGCCTATGCCGCCGATAGACATATTACCATTGTTCCTGAAATCGATATGCCCGGACATACCAATGCGGCTTCTTTGAGCTATCCCTTTTTGCACTATGCAGGCGCCGAGACTCCACGAGTACGAACCGACATGAAAGTTGGCTACAGCTCGTTTGATGCCCAAAAAGATACCGTTTACAGTTTTTTGGATGATGTTATCGGTGAAATTGCAGATATGAGCCCTGGCCCCTATTTCCACATCGGGGGCGATGAAAGCCATGTGACCAAAAAGAGCGATTACATCCTTTTTGTGGAAAAAGTGGAGAAGATTGTCCAAAAACACAACAAAAGAATGATCGGTTGGAACGAAATTGCCCAAGCCGATATCGACGCCAGTTCCATAGCCCATTTTTGGAACGAGCCAGAGAATGCGGTAAAAGCTGCTGAGAACGGTTCCAAAATTATCATGTCACCAGCCAAGAAGACATACTTGGATATGAAATACGATTCCATCTCCGAGTATGGTTTAACATGGGCTGGATATATTCCTGTTGATGTGGCATACCAGTGGGACCCGGCAACTTATGTAGAGGGACTTCCAACTGAGAGCATCTTGGGCATTGAAGCACCACTTTGGTCCGAAACCATTAGCAACAGTACCGAATTGGAATATTTGGCCTTCCCAAGGGTCATTGGCTATGCCGAATTGGGATGGTCGCCCAGCGAACACCTCAATTGGGACGACTATAAAAAACGCCTTGCTGCACAGGTTCCCTATTTGGAAGCCATGCAAATCAACTATTATCCAACAAAGTTGGTAGATTGGAAAAAAGAGTAGTGTTTATTCTTCCTCTTCGGAGGCAGACACAGTAGGTTCTTCAGCATCCTTTTCCACTTCAACAAATTCAGTAATGTTGTTGTCGAGAAGGATGTTGTACCACTGTATAATTTTCTTGATGTCACTAGCATATACGCGGTCTTCATCATAATTGGGCAGTACCTCGAAGAAATATTCCTCCAACTCAATTTTGTCTGCCTTATGGCTGATGGAGGTTTTTTTGCCATCTTCTTTCTCCTTGATTTTTTGGAATACTTCCTTCAAGGGAATCTCTTCCTCCAAGGTATAAATGGCTATTTCGGACAAAACGCTCACATTGCTTCTTAAACCAACGGTTACACGTTTGCCATCCAATAAGGATTCGCCAACAAAGCCACCTCGGGTCTGGGTCAGTAATTTGTAAAGTCCTGGTTTACCTCCAATAGATAAAATCTTGTCTAATGCCATTCAAATAGTAATTTATGGGCGCAAAAATATGTTTTTATCGCAAACAGCGATTTTTTTAACGTCCTTTTTTGATATTTGGAAACCGCATCCGATAGTCCACGGTAATTTTTCCTTTGGAAATTTTGTCCAATCGGCTTTTCAACAAACGTTTTTTGAGTGAGGAAAGCTTATCGGTGAACAAAACCCCTTCGATATGGTCGTATTCGTGCTGAATGACGCGAGCCAATAGTCCGTCAAAGGTTTCCGTGTGGGAATTGAAATTCTCATCCAAATAACTAATGGTGATTTCGGGCTTTCGTTTTACATCTTCCCGAACATCGGGAATGCTCAAGCAACCTTCGTTAAAGTCCCACTCCTTTCCATTTTCCTCTTCGATCTTAGCGTTGATGAACACTTTTTTGAATCCATCGAGCTGTTTTTGCTCAGCTTCGGTCAAGTCTTCATCATCCGCAAAAGGCGTCGTATCCACCATAAAAACCCGAATGGGAAGTCCCACCTGCGGGGCGGCCAATCCAACACCATGGGCATTGTACATGGTCTCCCACATATTGATGATTAATTCGTCAAGTTTGGGATAATCGTTGGTGATATCCTTTGTTTTTTTTCGCAAAACGGGGTCTCCGTAAGCTACTATGGGTAAAATCATAAATCAAAATCTGTTTAAGTAGGCCTGCAATATGAGCGTGGCGCTTATTTCATCGACCAGGGCCTTGTCCCTTCTTTTCTTCTTTTTCATTCCGCTATCCAACATAGATTGAACTGCCATCTTGGAGGTAAATCGCTCATCTTGGCGCTCCACTGGAATAGAAGGAAACTTGACCGTTAGCTTTTTAAGGAATTCTTGAATCATCCCTTCGGACTCGGAAGCGGTGTTGTCCATCTGTTTGGGCAAACCTACCACAAAACGTTCAACGGATTCCTTTTGGGTATATTCTTCCAAAAAGTGCAACAAGTCCTTGGTATTGACCGTCGTCAAACCGGAAGCAATCAACTGAAGTTCATCGGTAACTGCAATTCCAGTCCTCACCTTTCCAAAATCCAAAGCTAAAATTCTAGCCAAAACAATTTTTTGGCAAAAATAACCTTAAAAATGTTATGCACTTAAAAATGGGAACCATAATTCTACCATCGGGCGTATCTTTGTCAAAACTTTAAGAAAAATGACAGAATTAAGAACGCTTATCGAGCAAGCGTGGGACAATAGGGCCTTGTTGGAAGAGGTAAAGACGCAAGAGGCGATACGTGAAGCCATCAACCTTATCGACCTTGGCGAACTGCGCTGTGCCGAGCCCACG
Organism: Flagellimonas marinaquae; assembly: GCF_003992675.1. GTDB lineage: Bacteria > Bacteroidota > Bacteroidia > Flavobacteriales > Flavobacteriaceae > Flagellimonas > Flagellimonas marinaquae. The sequence continues at coordinate 161,671 of NZ_RZMZ01000015.1, read as the reverse complement.
GATGATGGATGGCAGATCAATGAATGGGTGAAAAAGGCGGTTGTGCTGTACTTCCCCATCCAAAAAATGGAAGTCTTGGAAGCTGGTATTTTTGAATATCACGATAAAATTCCTTTAAAAAAGGGGTATAAAGAAAAAGGGGTCCGCGTGGTTCCCCATGCGGTGGCCAGGCACGGAGCCTATATTTCCAAAGGCACCATTTTGATGCCTAGTTACGTAAATATAGGAGCATACGTAGATGAAGGAACCATGGTGGATACATGGGCCACGGTGGGAAGTTGCGCTCAGATTGGTAAAAATGTGCACTTAAGTGGCGGTGTTGGTATCGGTGGCGTTCTGGAACCTTTGCAGGCTTCCCCAGTAATTATTGAAGATAATGCGTTTATCGGTTCCCGCTGTATTGTGGTGGAAGGTGTTCGCGTGGAAAAAGAGGCTGTTTTGGGAGCCAACGTGGTGCTGACGGCATCTACCAAGATCATCGATGTTACAGGCGATGAACCTATCGAACTGAAAGGCAGGGTTCCTGCTAGATCGGTGGTGATTCCCGGGAGTTATACCAAAAAATTTCCTGCGGGAGAATATCAAGTACCATGTGCACTGATCATTGGTAAGCGCAAGGAAAGCACCGATAAGAAAACTTCCTTGAACAATGCCCTGCGCGAGCACGATGTAGCGGTATAGTGTTCAAAATATCATATTTTAAGGGACAGCCAATGTTTAACAAATTTGTTTAACTTGCCTGTCCTTTTTCATTTGAAAAGGCACATATTCAACCTCTTGACTAGAAAGCTAATTACTAAAAACACCAAAATGCGGTTTTTGATCATTCAGCAAAAAATGGTTGGGGATGTGCTGGCCAGCACAATTCTTTGTGAACATCTCAAAATCCATTTCCCCGATTGCGAAATCCATTACGTCATCAACGAATCGACCGCGGCAGTCGCTGAGGAGAACCCCTTTATTGACAAGATTATCCTTTTTAAGAACGAGTATCGGAAAAGCAAGCTAGCTTTCTTCAAGTTTTTAAAATCCTTGAAAAAACAAAATTATTACGCCACCATTGATGTGTACTGTAAACTGGAGAGTAATCTAATCAGTTATTTTTCCAATGCCGAGCTAAAGATTTCCTATAAAAAATGGTACTCCAAATTTATCTACACCCACTTATTTTCATATTCCAATAACCCTAACACTACTTTGGGGCACGCGATTGAAAACAGGCTTGTATTGCTCTCTCCACTGATTCCAGAATTGGAACAACCGGATTTGGCACCAAAAATATATCTATCCAAAGCTGAAAAAGATCAGGCCAAACAACTACTGGCCAATCATCAAATAGACACTTCCAAGCCCATAGTTATGGTGGGCCTTTTGGGGAGTCAACCCAGCAAAACGTATCCGCTAGCATATTTGGCAAAGACGTTGGATTTCATTTCAGAGCAATATCAGGTAACCTTTTTGCTCAACTATTTGCCCCATCAAAGTGAAAGTTTGGCTGAATTTCTGGGTCATTGTTCGCCCAAGACGCGAAATAGCATCAAGGAAGAGGTGTTTTGTCCTTCCTTGCGATCGTTCATAGCACTTTTGGACCAGTGTGATGGGTATGTTGGCAACGAAGGTGGCAGCACCAACATGGCGAAAGCCCTTGGCATTCCCAATTTTTCCATTTTTTCACCCTGGATTTCCAAGACTGCCTGGCTTACTTTTAACCATGTTCAGAAAAACCAAGCCGTACATTTAGCGGACTTTGCCCCTGAGATTTTGGAAATGCCAAAAAAGGAAAGGAAAGCAGATGCCGAAGCTTTGTATCAACAGTTTAAACCTAAGATGTTTCTAAAACAATTAGACCGCTTTGTCCAAAACGAAGTTATCACGGACCAATAATACTTGGTAGGATTCCATCAAAACTTTCCATCCGTGCTCCAACATGTAAGCAATCACCAACTTACCTTTTCCCCCATTTGGCAGGTCGCAATCATCAATCAGGACAATGGTGTTTTCATGCAATTGGTCTGCTATCCGTTTAAATTCCTCCAAATGGTGTTCCTGGCTTTTCCGCTGAATTTCGACATCATGGGAACTATAATCGTAGCTATCCAAATAAAGTAAATCGACCGGTCGGTCAAAATCTTTCAGAAAATCCAACGAATCGGAATGATGAAGGGTTACCGTATCTTGCAGACCCTGTCGCTCCACCTCTGCCCTAGAGTTGGCAATGGATTCCGAATTAATATCAACAGAGTGCAGCACCGCTCCGTTCTCCTTGGCCCATTTTCCAAATACTATGGTGGCTGCTCCATTGCTCTTGGCGCCTTTTAAACCCTCTCTGGATGTTCCAGTCTCAATAATCACTTTAGCGTTAATCTTGTCCATCAACTCCATGGTCTTCTTAAAAGTGTCCCTCCTCTTTCGGAAATCATACCTAAAAGGCATGAAGGGATACAACGATTTATGTTTGATAAGCTTACCCACAAAGAAGGCAATGACACCCAAAGCAACTACGTAAAGAAATATATCCATCTAAAAGAATTTCACAATTTTTAAAGCAACCCAAGATACATTTTCTCGTCTTGATAATAAACCAAGAATTTTAGAAATGAGATTTTAACATAAATCGGGTAGGGAAATTGTCCAGTTGATTGTTTGTAAGAAAAAGTCACACCTAAACAATTTTTAACCTATTTTTTTGTTATAGCTTTGTAAAATACCAAAACACTACACCAATAAATATGGCTGAATTTAGCACCCCAAAGCAAAAATTATCAGCACTTATCATAACCTACAACGAGATGGGCTACATTGAAAAGTGTATCGATTCCGTTTCCTTTGCTGATGAAATCATCGTGGTCGACTCTTATAGTACCGATGGCACCTACGAGTATCTTTTGGAACACCCCAAAGTGACCGTGGTCCAAAATCCTTTCGAGAATTTTACTGCACAAAAATCATACACCTTAAAACAGGCCTCAAATGATTGGGTATTGTTTCTAGATGCCGATGAAGTGGTAACGGAAAGTCTTCAACATGAGATTCTAGAAACCATCAACCGGCGCGATGCAAAAGAAGCCTACTGGTTCTACCGCAAGTTTATGTTCCAAGATGAACCCCTTAACTTTAGTGGCTGGCAAACCGATAAAAATTATAGACTGTTCCGCAAGAGCAAGGCCCATTTTACGGACCGAAAAATCGTTCACGAAACCTTGGTGGTCGACGGACAATCTGGCATCCTACAGGAAAAATTGATACATTTTTGTTACAAAAACTACGAAGATTATAAAGGTAAGATGCTTAAATACGGACGGTTGAAGGCCAAAGAGGATTTTTATAAGGAACGGCACTTCAATTATCTTTTAATGACCGTAAAACCTGTCTGGAAATTCTTCAACCACTATATCCTGCGTTTGGGCATATTGGATGGCAAAAAAGGGTGGACCATTTGTTATCTAAATGCGCTTGGCGTACTGGAAAGGTTCAGGGAATTGAAACGATTGGAAAAAAAGAACGAACTGGCCTATTATTTGGTAATGCCGTAGTGCGTCCACACCAATTTCTGTGACCTTGTCTCCTTACGGATAGCCTGATTCTTAGCAATGGATTCCGGTGTTTTATAACCACGTTTGTGGTCTAAGTGTACACATACCGCGCTATAGCGAAGCTGCTTGGATTTTATCCCAAAATTGAACAGACGCTCCCCCAGTTCACGATCCTGCCCCCCATACTGCATGCGCTCATCAAAACCATTTACGTTCAAAATATCCTTTTTCCAACCCGATGAGTTATGACCGTTCCAACTGGCATTGGTCGGGGTAATCGTATTCAGCAGTTTGGAAATCATACCACTGGCAGTGAGCTTGTTGTTTTTAAAGGTTTTGGGAATACCTTTTGACTTGAGCCAATGAATATCGAAACAATTTTGCTCCTCAATATCCTCCAAAGTGATCATTTTGGAAATATTCATCGGTAACATATAGTAACCACCCGATATAAAATAGCCAGGCTCTTTATTGATGTAATGTACCTCAACAAAATCCTCTCTGGGTATACAATCGCCGTCCGTCATAATAATATAATCGGCACTACAAGCTTCTACGGCTTTGTTGAGAATCCTCGATTTTTGGAAACCATCGTCTTCCTGCCATACATGGATAATTCTGTAAAAGACCTTTTCGGACATCTCGTCCAGCAATTGCTTGGTCTTGGGACCCGAGCCATCATCGGCAACCACCACCTCAAAATCCTTGAAGATTTGGCAATTGAAGCCCCACAACACTTTCTTTAGCCACTCCTCGGCGTTATAAGTGCTGATAATAACCGATATTTTTGGTGATTCTATTTCCTCAAGGCTCATCTGGACAAAAATAGAAATATTAAATGTTATCTCATATCCTTAATTTTGTGATTCTAAACTTCCAGAATGAAGGTCAAGGAAATTCCAGTTTCACTTTTTCATCAAGCCAAGTTGTCGTGGCAATCGCAGCGAAAGCTCATCGCGAATAAAAGGCAAGTTCCCGTTATTGTTTCATTGGCCTCGATTCCATCAAGATTGCCCATTGTCCACCTTACCATCCGCAGTATATTGAATCAGGATGTGTTACCGGAAAAAATTGTGCTTTGGCTCCACGAAGATTTGAAAGGCCGCATACCAATACCACTTCAAACCTTGGTGGGCGACCTGTTTTCCATTAAGTACACGGACTATTTCAGCTCACACAGAAAATTGGTAGAACCTCTAAAACTATATCCCAACAAAATAATCGTTACCTGTGATGATGACATGATGTACCGAAAAAACTGGTTGTCCAAAATTTACCAGGCCCATGAAGACCATCCTGGACAAATTGTGGCCAACCAAACCCGTTGCATCAGCTATGCCGACAATGGGGAATTACTTCCCTACAAGGCATGGAAACCGAACGCATCGGGATGCAAGAACCCATTATTGACACTCCCCATTGGTGCTGGCGGTACCTTGTACCCGCCCGATTCCATGGATAAAACAGTGTTCAACAAGGAACTCTTTCTGAACCTCGCACCCAACGCGGATGACCTTTGGTTTAAGGTGATGGGACTCTTAAAAGGCACCAAGTCCATTCAGGCCAAAAACAGCGGAAAGGAGCCGATTCCCATTTGGGGCTCCCAGAAAGTTTCACTGAAAAAAGGGAATATCGGTATGGACAAAAACAGAACACAATGGCAGGCATTGACCGACCATTTTCAACTAAAATTCGAAAACCTTGATTGAAGAAATCAACAAATGCGTTAAAGTATTGCAGGATGGTGGACTCATTGTCTACCCCACCGATACCGTTTGGGGGATTGGTTGCGACGCTACCAACCCCGAAGCAGTACAAAAAGTATACGCCCTTAAAAAACGGGAGGTTTCCAAACCGCTCGTCTGTTTAGTAGCCAATCAGGCCATGCTGGAGCGCCATGTAAAGGAAGTTCCCGATGTAGCCTACGATATTATGGACTTCGCCACCAAACCCACCACCATTGTTTTTGACCAGCCCTTGGGTGTAGCAGATAATTTAGTGGCGGCCGACAACACCTTGGGCATACGGGTCGCTTCCGATAAATTTTGCCAATACCTCATCAATAAATTCAGAAAACCAATCGTCTCCACTTCGGCCAATATTTCGGGAAAAATTACCCCAAAACAATTCAAGGATATTGATGAAGAAATTTTAAAAGGAGTGGACTATGTGGTAAATTTGCAAAACGAAAATTATACCCCTTCCCCCTCCTCTATCATTAAGTTGAGCAACGACGGACAGGTGAAGGTGATACGGGAATAACAATGGCGAAGGATTTCCATAAAGAGGCAATACAACATCCTATATTTAAACTGATCGGCGAAGCTGCGGATGAACTGGGCACAGATGCCTACGTAATCGGAGGATTTGTCCGGGACTACTTTTTAAAACGTGGTACCCCAAAGGATATTGATATTGTAGCTATTGGAAGTGGCATTGAACTCGCAAAAAAAGTAGCTTCCAAACTAAAGGGCAAGCCAGAGATTTCGATATTCAAAAACTTTGGGACTGCCATGATCAAACACAAAGACCTTGAACTGGAATTTGTGGGAGCTCGTAAGGAAAGCTACAATCGGGATAGCCGAAAACCCATGGTGGAGGATGGCACCTTGGAAGATGACCAAAACCGAAGGGACTTTACCATAAATGCCATGGCGTTAGCGCTGAACCAATCCAATTTTGGTGAACTTTTGGACCCTTTTGATGGTTTGGCCGACTTGGATCGTCAAATTATCCGCACCCCTCTGGAGCCGGGCATTACCTATTCCGATGACCCTTTGCGGATGATGCGTGCCATTCGCTTTGCGGCCCAACTGCACTTTACCATTGAATTGCCTTCCTTACAGGCCATTGCCGAAAATAAGGACCGAATCAACATTGTTTCCAAGGAGCGTATCGTGGACGAACTCCATAAAATTTTAATGAGTTCACAACCATCCCTTGGCTTTAAACTGATGCACCAGACCGAATTGTTGCCGCTGATATTACCCGAGCTCACAGCTTTGGAAGGTATAGAAGAAAAGGAAGGACAGCGCCACAAGGACAATTTTTGGCACACCTTGGAAGTGGTGGACAATATTGCGGAAACCACCGACAACCTTTGGTTGCGCTGGGCCGCCCTGCTGCACGACATTGGAAAAGCCCCCACAAAAAAATTCCACAAAAAAATCGGTTGGACCTTCCATGCCCATGAATTTGTAGGAGCCAAAATGGTATACAAACTCTTCAAAAGGTTACGGATGCCATTGAACGAAAAGATGAAGTTCGTTCAAAAAATGGTATTGATGAGCTCCAGGCCCATCATCCTATCCGAAGACCATGTGACCGACTCTGCGGTGCGACGCTTGGTGTTCGATGCCGGTGAGTACGTGGAGGACCTGATGACCTTATGCGAGGCGGACATCACCACCAAAAACCCAAAAAAACAAAAAAAGTACAAGAACAACTTCAAGATAGTTCGACAAAAAATAGTGGAGGTCGAGGAAAGGGACCACATCCGAAACTTCCAGCCACCCGTTTCGGGCGAAGAAATCATGCAGACCTTTAACCTAAAACCCTCAAAAGAAATTGGAATCATCAAAGATGCCATAAAAGAGGCCATTTTGGAAGGCGAAATTCCAAACGAGTATGAAGCTGCCTACGATTTTATGTTGAAAAAAGGCAAAAAAATGAACCTTAAAGTCCACTCCGAATGAAAAAGAACAAAGCTGTTGTGTATTGGTTGCTAACGGGATGTTTTCTCATCTTTGTCATGGTTTTGGTGGGCGGCATCACGCGCCTCACCCACTCAGGGCTTTCCATATCCGATTACAAGCTCATCCAAGGTACCATTCCGCCCATGAACGAGCAGGAATGGGAAGAAGCCTTTGAGCTGTACAAACAATACCCTGAGTACCAAAAACTCAACTATCATTATGGTATTGAGGAATTCAAGGACATCTATTTTTGGGAATGGCTACACCGAGTCCTCGGCAGATTTATCGGCATTGTCTTTATTCTGCCCTTCCTATACTTTTTGTTCACTAAAAAATTGGATAGGTCAACCGTCAAAAAATGTTTGATTTTGCTCTTTATGGGTGGATTCCAAGGATTTTTGGGTTGGTATATGGTAAAAAGTGGGCTAGTGGACCGTCCCGATGTTTCGCACTACAGGTTGGCAGCCCACCTCACCACAGCATTCCTCACCTTCGCCTACAGCTTATGGGTGGCGTTGGACCTCATCTATCCCCAAAAAAAGGAAATCCACAAAGGCATCCGAAACCTCGTCAGAGCAGGATTGGTGGTGCTACTCTTACAGATTATCTGGGGAGCCTTTGTGGCAGGTTTGGATGCCGGCTTTATACACAACCATTGGCCTTTGATGAACGAGGGTAAATTGATGCATGAAACCGTTTACATTGAACAACAACCTGTCATCAAGAATTTTATCGAAGGAAAAAGTGGGGTGCAGTTCGTACACCGATATTTGGCTTATGTTGTGGTTGGGTTTATTGCATTGATTTGGTATAGGACTCGAAAAATTAATACGACGGTAATACAGGAAAATGGTTTAAAATCACTTTTGGTTTTGGTATTCGTACAATTTTTACTCGGTGTGCTCACCTTGATCTATGCCGTACCCATTTGGTTGGGGGTGGTGCACCAAATTGGAGCATTTTTCCTTTTGGCAGCGATGACTTTTACCTTGCACCGGTTCACCAAATAAGGGGTAATTATTGTACCTTTGAGCCCACTTTAAAATTTGATGGATGATTTATAAAATCAGGATAATACTTGATGCTGAGGAAGATATCTTTCGAGATATCGAAATTGAGGACCAGAGTAATCTGGAGGATTTTCACAACGCCATAACTCAAGCTTTTGGTTTTGAGGGCAGTGAAATGGCCTCCTTTTACACCTGTGACGAAGAATGGAACCAAGACGAGGAAATTGCCCTTTTTGACATGAGCGAAAACGGTTCCGATATCCGATTGATGAACGAAACATCCCTTGATGATGTTTTGACAGAGGACAACCCTAAACTCATCTATGTCTACGACTTTTTAAGTATGTGGACCTTTTTTGTAGAACTTGCCGATATCGTGGAAAAGGAAGACGGCCGGGTATATCCAAACCTTCTGTTCACCTTTGGTGAACTTCCAGATGCCCCACCAGAAAAGCAGTTTGAGGCCAAACCCAGCGATGATGAAGGTGATTTCGACGACCTCTTGGACCGCTATGATGACATGGATTTCGACGAAAATTGGAATTAAAACCTCTTCCAATCCAAGTTTTAACCCTTAACACCCTACCCAAAAAATGCTAAACCTATATTCTGCCCAAATTGAGAGCATATCGCTTCACCGTGTGGGCAACAAAAGTAAAAACGAATCCGCTTTCCTATCTGCCGAACCCTTTTCACTAAACGATGAAATGGCCGGTTTGCTCAAAGAATACTTCTTTAAGCCTTTTCGGGAAAAGGAGGAGAACTACTATAAGTTTAGCCACGAAGTGGATTTGGAGTTCAATGAGGTTTGCGCTGCGGTAACCGGTATTTTCGAAAATCCTTCCGACAACCACAGGCTTTCCAAAAAGATAACCACCCACCTTTTTGAACAATCCAACCACCCCCATATTAAAAGTGGAGAGGTGTATGTGGTCCACTTTTCGGATATGGTCATTGACAACCAAAAAACGGATGCTGTCGGGATTTTTAAAAGTGAATTGAAACACGATTTTCTTCAGTTTGAGGAAAAGGAACACAACTTGGAAATCTTGATTCGCCAAGGCATCAATATCAACAAACTGGATAAAGGGTGCATTGTTTTTAATGTGCAAAAGGAAGAAGGGTACAAAGTACTTTCGGTGGACAGCAATCGTTACGACGCCAAGTACTGGCTGGAAAACTTTTTAGGGGTGGTACCGATGACCGATGAGAATTTTTACACCAAAAACTATCTGAAGTTCTGCCAAAACTTTGCCAAGGACGTAGTGCTTCCGGCAGAGGACAAACAACAGGAGGTAATGTTCATGAACCGTGCAGTGAATCACTTTGCCAAAAACGACAATTTTGAGGAAACCTCATTTTTGAACGAGGTAATGGAAAACCCAGACCTGATTCCCGAGTTTAAGCACTACAAAGCGGAAAAAGGGCCCAAATATAGCATTGAGGACGTTTCCAATTTTGACATTGCCAATAAGGCTGTTAGCGATGTCCGTAAAAAAATAAAGAATGTCATTAATCTGGATACCAACATCCAGATAAAATTGGACTTTATCAACCCAGAATCCGCTGAAAAATTTGTGGAAAAAGGTTGGGATGAAGAACGCCAGATGTATTACTATTTGGTGTACTTCAACAAAGAACAGAAAAGCTAGAACTTTTTGTCGATAATCTGTTTCATACTCACGTCTTCGTAATTTCGCTTCACGAAGTCAAGTGCATGGATTAGTACTTCTCCCATAGTTTTGCTATCCCTAAAGTTGATATCCCCCGTAAGGTCCAACAACTGACTTTTAAGCAATTCTGTATTCTCGGATGGAGCAATGTTGTCCTCTTTGCAGACCTCCAACAGCCGTTTGAGCCTTCGGCCCCAACTCAATATCCGTTTGGCGATAATGGAGCGCTCCTCTACGATATATTGATTCACCGAATCCACCTTTAATTTGCTCTGCACCAAATCGACCATCACCTTGTTTTCTTTAAAAAATTGCGGACGGTACACCTTTATCTTCCCCTCGTAACATTGCTGGTCAAAATCGATGGCCCTTATCTTGTAGTTTACGCTATCAAAATCGTGGGTAGGGACGATGACATAATTGTAGGAGCGCATATCGCCCAATAGTCGAATCATGCATCGTTCGTTGAATTTTACGAACTCTTTGGCAATCTGCGCCTTATCGAATTCGGAACATTCCGGCAGGTTCTTCTTAAAAAACACATCCCCTGGGATACCTACGATATGCTCTTCGATGAGTGTATTTTCATAAATGACAAAGTTCAGGTTGTACGGCGATAGCATGTGTTCCAGTTCCAAGCCGTACACACGAGAGGCATCGGTTTTTTTTACATAGAACAGGGTGTAATTATCGTTCAAAATATTTCGCACTTTGATTCGGAAAGGTTTCGAGTTCCCAAAAGTGCAATAATCCACGTAGTCCACATTTAGATATTGGAAGATCTTATCACTACCATCCGACACAAAATTGGAATAGACCCGTTTCAGCGCCAAGTCGATTTCATCACGATCAAACTCTGGGTAAAAAACCCGTACCCAAAGGGTATCTTCGTCGTTGGCATCGTAAACGGCTACGCTTCCCGAAAAGCGGAGCAAGTCATCGTAATGGATGGGAATCTCTATCTTTCTGTTATAATATTCCAAGTATTCATCCAGCTCCTCGTTTATGGGATAAGCCGGTTTTTTCTTCGACATCAACTTTTCTTCGGACATTGTATTCGATTATTTTGTAACAATTTGCACTAATCATCGTCAAGTTAGTATAAACCATTCAAAAAACGATAGCATCTTTTGGAAACAATACTCACTGTAAACCATCTCACCAAAAAATTCGGTTACCTCACGGCTGTCAATGACCTTTCCTTTTCCATTGAAAAAGGAAATGTATATGGCATATTGGGGCCCAATGGAAGTGGAAAATCGACCACTTTGGGCATTATCTTAAACGTAGTGAACCGCACATCAGGCGAATTTAGCTGGTTCGATGGCAACACCTCCACGCACGACGCCCTTAAAAAGGTAGGCGCCATAATCGAGCGCCCCAATTTTTATCCTTACATGGATGCCATCCAAAATTTACGGTTGGTCTGCAAAATCAAAGATGTACCAGAAACCAAGATTCAGGAAAAATTGGAACTGGTAGGTTTGTGGGACCGGCGCAATAGCAAATTCAAAACCTATTCGTTGGGGATGAAGCAGCGTATGGCCATCGCCTCTGCCCTACTCAACGACCCCGAAATCTTGATTTTGGACGAGCCCACCAACGGGCTGGACCCACAAGGAATCCATCAGATTCGGGAAATCATCAAAAAAATTGCCAGTCAGGGTACTACCATTTTATTGGCTTCGCACCTGTTGGACGAGGTGGAAAAAGTATGTTCCCACGTCATTATTCTTCGAAAAGGCGAAAATCTCTATTCCGGTCCGGTAGACAGTATGTTGGCGAGCCATGGCTTTTTTGAGCTGCGCTGCGACGATCTGGACCAATTGCAGTCACTTCTTGAAAAGAGTGCCAGTTTTGGCAAAATCGAAAACTTCAACGGAACGCTCACGGCATACCTGAAAGAGGAAATGGACGCACAAAGTTTGAACAAGATGCTATTCGACCAAGGCATTGTGCTTTCCCATCTCGTGAAAAGAAAGGAAAGCCTAGAAGAGCAATTTTTAACCCTGACCAAGAACCAATAATCTAAAAACGAATGTTACGTCTCCTACAAATAGAATTCATAAAACTTTGGAACAATAGGGCCAGCAAGGTGCTGATCATCTCTTATTTTGTGCTCCTTACTTCCATCGCCCTTATTGCTGCCATAAAGTTTGATATTGGCCCAGTACAGTTTCACTTGGCTGATCAAGGGATTTTTAATTTTCCGTATATCTGGCACTTTAACACTTTTGTCACAGCATTGTTCAAACTGTTTTTGGCGATTGTTATCGTATCCATGATGTCCAACGAATACAGCAACAAGACCATCAAACAAAACCTTATCGATGGGTTGTCCAAAAAGGAATTTATCCTGTCCAAGGTGCTTACCGTGATTTCCTTTGCATTGATTTCCACGGTATTTGTGTTTGTGGTTTCCATGATTCTCGGTCTGGTATATTCCGACTATAATGAAGTTTCCATCATCTTCTCCGATATGGAATTTTTGCCTGCATTCTTTTTTAAATTAGTCGCCTTTTTTTCCTTCTGTCTATTCTTGGGGATTTTGGTCAAACGTTCAGCATTTGCCCTAGGATTCCTCATCCTCTGGACCATATTGGAGCAAGTCGTGTTTGGTCTATTGGGCTGGAAGGTGATGAGCTGGGAAGCCGCCAAATCGGTCAAACGATTTTTTCCATTGGAATCGATGGGCAACATGATCAAAGAACCGTTTACAAGGCTCTCTGCAGTACAAAACATCGGTCAACAAATCGGGGAGAACATGAAATTCGATTATCATGTGTATTGGTATGAGTTTCTGATCGTCATCGTTTGGACAGCCGTTTTCATCTATTTATCCTACGCATTATTGAAGAAACGTGATTTGTAGTATCTTGTGGGATGCACATAATCACGTGAATGCTAAACAGAATATATATATTCTTTGCCCTAATAATGGGCCTATCCGCCTATGCGCAGGAGTGCCCTGATATGGTGTTCCCGGCCGATGGCGCCACCAATGTCCCATTGAATGCCACCATTGACTGGGAATCTGTGGATGGGGTGCCTTCGTACAATATAACGTTGGGCACTACGCCGGGAGGGGACGATATTTTAAGCTCACAATTTGCAAGTGGTTCTTCCTATACCCCTCCATTGGGTCTTCCGGCCAATACCACCATTTATGTGACCATTACATTGTTCTTTTTCAATCAGCCGAACATTACCTGTCCCAGTACCACCTTTACCACCGAACCTTTGACGGCGATTCCCAATTGCACACAGGTGACCAATCCACCCGATATGGCTATCGATGTCAACCCCAACACCGCGATTTCTTGGGACTATGTGTACGGGGCTACCGGTTATTTATTGAGTTTAGGCACCTCACCTGGGGGAACAGAACTTTTGAACAATTTAGATGTGGGCAACACCCTTTCCCATAATCCCTCGGTTGAACTTCCACCACAAACCACCATTTATGCCACCGTAACGCCCTATAACATTTTGGGAGTTGCAGCAGGGTGCTCCTTTCAGCAATTTACTACGCGGGAGGCATCGGCCATACCCGACTGTACCACCATCATATACCCACAAAACGGTGAAACCAATGTACCGCTATCGCCGGTTCTGGAATGGTTTGCGGTACCCGGTGCTACTGGTTACGTAGTCACAATTGGTACCACGCCTACAGGAACCGATATTTTAAACGGTGCCGTTTTTAATACCAATTCTACCCCAGTGGTTAATTTTGAACCCAATAAAACCTTTTTCATTACCATAGTTCCGTTTAACGACGCTGGACAAGCGGAGGGTTGTGTCCAAACCAGTTTTACTACCCTTTTGGGTTGTGGGCCATACTTGGATTTTCAATCGGGTGAATATATCACCATAAATCCGGTCATTGATTTCCCGGACACCTTTTCCTCCTGCGAAAATGAGGGCCCACTTGTCATTACTTCGGATGATGTAGCTGAAGGGTATCGCTGGTACCAAATAGACCAATTTGGCAATGAGAATCTATTATCGTCCACCAACGAGGTAACCCTTACCGAAAATGGCACCTATCGTTATGAAGCCTATAACACCATAGTGCAAAATGGAAATTTTATAGAATGTCCAAGCTACCAAGTTTTTGAGGTGCTTTCATCCGAGCAACCCACGATTGACAACATCGTGACCCGAAGAACGGGTCAATCACTTCAATTGACGATTATTGCCTCTGGAAACGGTGATTATGAATATGCTATTGATAATATAAACGGCCCCTATTCCGATAGCAATGTTTTTACCAATGTGGCCTTGGGCAACCATACCATTTATGTTCGGGATAAAAATGGTTGTGGCATTACCGAAAGATTGTTTACCCAAGATCTGACCGTGGAAGGTTTCCCAAAGTTTTTTACCCCAAATGGGGACACCATCAATGATTATTGGCAGTTTATACAACCGAGGGGTTCTGACCCAATCATTTTTCAGAGCATCCGGATTTTTGATCGGTTCGGTATGTTTTTGAAGCAGATTTCACAAGATTCCCAAGGATGGGACGGAACGGTTCGGGGCAATCGGTTACCATCAGGCGATTATTGGTTCTTGGCCATAGATGAGGACAACAGAGAGTTTAGGGGACATTTTACCCTAAAGCGATAATCCCCTTCTTTTTGCTTCATTTTGGCAGAAGCCTTTAGTATTTTTATTCAATGAAATTTCAGGTAGTATCCGAATTTAAGCCTACGGGCGATCAACCCGAAGCCATACGCCAGCTGGTCCAGGGCATCGAGGGCAATACGCGGCACCAGACGCTGCTAGGGGTAACGGGTTCCGGTAAAACCTTTACCGTGGCCAATGTAGTGGAATCAGTACAAAAGCCTACGTTGGTATTGGCACACAACAAGACGTTAGCGGCACAATTGTATTCCGAGTTCAAGCAATTTTTTCCCAACAATGCGGTGGAATATTTTGTATCCTACTACGATTACTATCAGCCAGAGGCCTATATTCCCACAAGCGGTCTGTACATAGAAAAAGACCTTTCCATCAATGAGGATATCGAAAAACTTCGGTTGAGTACCACCTCTTCGCTATTGTCTGGAAGGCGTGACGTTTTGGTGGTCGCCTCAGTCTCCTGTTTATATGGCATCGGTAACCCTATCGAATTTCAAAAGAACGTAATCACCATCCACCGGGACCAAGTTATTTCCAGAACCAAATTCCTGAAACAATTGGTACAGAGCCTTTATGCCCGTACCACGGCAGATTTCAGAAACGGCAATTTTAGGGTAAAAGGGGATGTGGTGGATGTTTTCCCCGGATATGCCGACCATGCGTTCCGCATCCATTTTTTCGGGGATGAGATTGAGGAAATCGAGGCTTTGGACCCGTTCAACAACAAAGTAATCGAGATTTACGATACCTTAAATATTTATCCGGCGAACATGTTCGTAACCTCTCCGGATGTGCTTCAAAATGCCATCCGTGAAATTCAGGATGACTTGGTGAAACAAGTGGATTATTTTAAGGAGATTGGTCGGCCTCTGGAAGCCAAACGTTTGGAGGAGCGAACCAATTTTGACTTGGAAATGATTCGTGAACTGGGCTACTGTTCCGGTATCGAGAACTACTCCAGATATTTGGATGGGAGAAAGCCAGGCACCAGGCCGTTCTGCCTATTGGATTATTTCCCAGATGATTATTTAATGGTGGTGGATGAAAGCCATGTGACCATACCGCAGGTACATGCCATGTACGGTGGTGACCGTTCCAGAAAGGAAAACCTGGTGGAGTATGGTTTCCGTTTGCCTGCTGCCATGGACAACCGTCCGCTAAAATTTGAAGAATTTGAGGCCCTGCAGAATCAGGTGCTTTACGTTAGTGCAACACCGGCAGATTACGAACTGGAATTGAGCGAAGGGGTTTATGTGGAACAGGTCATCCGACCGACAGGTTTGTTGGACCCCGTGATAGAAGTTCGCCCCAGCGAAAACCAAATTGATGATTTGGTGGAGGAAATCCAACAACGGGTAGAACTGGATGAACGCACCTTGGTCACTACCTTGACCAAACGTATGGCGGAAGAGCTTACCAAATATCTATCCCGAATCGATATACGATGTCGTTACATTCACAGTGATGTAGATACTCTGGAGCGCGTGGAAATTATGCAAGACTTGAGAAAGGGACTGTTTGATGTACTCATTGGTGTAAACTTGTTGAGAGAAGGTCTGGATTTACCGGAAGTATCCCTGGTGGCCATCTTGGATGCAGACAAGGAGGGATTTTTGCGAAGCAATCGCTCCTTGACCCAAACGGTAGGTCGTGCCGCACGTAATTTGAACGGAAAGGCCATTATGTATGCCGATACCATTACGGAGAGTATGCAAAAGACCATCGATGAGACCAACTATCGTAGGGAAAAACAGATGACCTACAACAAGGAAAACAATATTACCCCTACTGCACTGAAGAAAAACCTAGATAGTGCCTTGGCCAAAAATTCAGTTTCCACGTATCATTTCCAAAAAGAAGAACTACGGGCTGCAGAACCGGACTTAAAGTACATTACGGAAGACCAAAAGGAAAAATTGATCAGGGAAAAACGCAAGGCCATGGAAAAGGCGGCCAAGGAGCTCAATTTTATGGAAGCAGCGAAGCTAAGGGACGAAATCAAAATGCTTCAGGAGAAGGAATAAAAAAACGCGCCCCCGCAGAGCAGGAGCGCGTCCCAAACTAACCAACTAATCCAACCATCATGAAACACCTATAGTTGGTGTTCTTCAGTCTTATGCGATTTCAATCAATCTTTTTGGTTTTGGCAATGCCTCTTGTTTTTTGGGCAAGGTCAGTTTCAATATTCCATCCTCGTATTTAGCATCGATTTTGGAACCATCTACCGTTTCTGGGAGGGTAAAGGCTCTTTTAAATGAACTATATGAGAACTCTTTGCGTGTGTAATTCTCATTTTTATCTTCATTTTCAGTTTTGATTTCACTGGAAATGGTCAATACATCATTATCGATTTCCACGGTAAAATCATCCTTCTTCATACCTGGGACTGCCAATTCCAATTCAAATCCTTCGGTGTTGTCCTTAATGTTGACAGCTGGCATGGTAGCGTTCCATTTTTCGGTTCCTCCGAACCAATCAGGTCCCATAAAATCGTTCATCAATGATGGAAAAAACAAGTTATTTCTTTTTACTATACTCATGGCGATTCAATTTTAGTTAAACGTTGTAATCACCCAGTATAAGTCAAATCATATACCAACATAGAATAACTGCCTTTTTGGCGGTTTTCAAAAGAAATAAGGTGTCATTATGGCATTAATTGTAATGTGCCCTGAAGATATTGATCAGCACATTGGGCGGGACAATCTTATCGGGGTAGCGATGCATCACTTCCAAAACCTGACTAATGGCCGCGGGTGGTAGGCCCATTCGTAGACCAATGTTGTAAAGTCGGTCAATTTCCTTTTTGTGCTGTTCATGGTCAATGTTCATAAGCAACATAAGTCGATGGAACTGCACTATGCGGTCGGCCTGTGTTTTTAAGCGCACCTTGGGCGGTCTTTCCTTTAGGAGTCCTTTAAAGGTATCCTCATCCACTCCGAGGCCACGGGCAACTTGAAGCAAAAAATCGTACTCCGATTGCTTCAGGGAATGAT
The DNA here is from genome assembly GCF_003992675.1 of Flagellimonas marinaquae. Classification (GTDB taxonomy): domain Bacteria; phylum Bacteroidota; class Bacteroidia; order Flavobacteriales; family Flavobacteriaceae; genus Flagellimonas; species Flagellimonas marinaquae. Next base: position 144,117 of record NZ_RZMZ01000015.1, on the reverse strand, counting down.
CTACCCTTGCAAAGGCGATCATCTCTGAAAGTATGCTCAATTTTTCTTCATGAGTTCCCATAGGACGGGGTTTTGGTTTGATGCTCCACTTACATAACTCCAAAACCTCCATTTTAGTACACAAAAAAGCCCTGAATTTCAGGGCTTTTAATTGCTAACTCAAACAATTTCCGTTTTCTATGCGGTAATTCGTACTGGAAGTTGATATACTCTGCCTGGGGCAACATTCTCCAATTGCACCTTTTTGTAGTTCAAGCGATTTTTTACAAAGCCATCCAACACCTCGTCTTCAGTTTCTACCGAGAGCACGATCAATTCGCCATTTTCGTTTACAATGAAACGAACTTCCGCACTCAATTCTTTGTAATCCACGTTGAATTGATTGTCTTTCAACATTTCGTAAATCTGTCCGGAAAGGCTTTTTTCTTTGGTTTCCTTTTCACCCTCTGTTGCAAATGCACCCATGGTCACAAACAACGCCAACGCTACTGTAATCGTCTTAAATTTTCTCATGATTTCTGTTTTTTGATTTTTATTGATGATTAATGATTTGTTAAAAAAGAACCTCATTCAAGAGCTCCTTTTAAAGACATCTCAAAAATAAGACGATTAAAAATCTAAAATGTTACAGAATATGAGGATTTAACAAATGTTTAATGCACCTAACCTTTACCTAATACTTGGATTTGGGGAGGTGTTCGTTTGATGATTTCTTGGATATTTCAGGAAAGCTCTCAAAACGAACGGACTATGAAACAAGCATAGTTTTTACCAGAAAAAATGCTGTGCTATTGCTTCTGGACACAAAAAAAGGCAATGCCTTTTTAGCATTGCCTTTCTGAAATTTATCTGGTTTGAGACTAGCTCAATACTTCCTCCACTTTGTCGGCAGCTTCTTTGAACTGTACCGCAGAGTGCACCGCCAAACCGGAATTATCAATAATTTCCTTGGCCAACTCAGCATTGGTACCTTGTAATCTCACAATAATGGGCACTTGGATAGCATCACCCATATTTTTATAGGCATCCACAACTCCTTGTGCAACTCGGTCACAACGAACGATTCCACCAAAAATGTTGATGAGAATAGCCTTTACGTTAGGATCCTTTAGGATGATACGGAAAGCTTCCTCTACCCTTTTGGCATCGGCAGTTCCTCCTACGTCCAAAAAGTTGGCCGGTTCTCCACCTGCCATTTTAATCAAATCCATGGTAGCCATGGCCAAACCGGCACCGTTGACCATACAACCCACGTTACCGTCCAAATCCACATAATTCAATCCTACTTCGCGGGCTTCCACTTCAATGGGATTCTCCTCGCGAAGGTCGCGCATTTCGGCGTAGGATTTTCTTCGGTAAAGTGCGTTATCATCAATGGTTACCTTGGCATCAACGGCCATAATTTTATCATCCGAAGTCTTCAACACCGGGTTAATCTCAAAAAGACTTGCGTCACTTTCCACATAAGCTTTATATAGGGACATCACAAATTTGGTCATCTCCTTAAAAGCCGTTCCGGACAAACCTAGGTTAAAGGCAATCCTACGTGCTTGGAAAGGCAATAATCCCAGTCCAGGGTCCACTTCTTCCGTAAAGATCAAATGTGGGGTCTTTTCGGCCACCTCTTCAATGTCCATACCTCCTTCTGTAGAGTACATGATCATGTTCCTACCAGTGCCCCTGTTGAGTAGCACGGACATATAAAACTCGCTGGTTTCGCTATCGCCAGGATAATACACGTCCTCGGCTACCAATACTTGATGTACTTTTTTACCCTCGGCAGATGTTTGAGGGGTCACTAGGTTCATCCCAATGATGCTGCCCGCCAATTCTTCCACTTCCTTCAAGTTCTTGGCCAGCTTTACACCACCGCCCTTACCACGGCCACCTGCATGTACTTGGGCCTTTATTACGTGCCATCCTGTACCGGTTTCCTCTGTAAGTTGTTTTGCGGCGTCTACCGCTTCTTTGGCGTTGTGCGCTACTATTCCTCGTTGGATCCTAACGCCAAAACTGGCTAAAATCTCTTTTCCTTGATATTCGTGAAGATTCATCTGTGAGTTTACTTTTGTTTGCTGACAAAAATAGAAAACACCGCTGACAAATTGAAGATGTTAAATGAATAATTACCTTTTCCGACGGAATTAAGGAGTGTTTTTACAAAGAAACAGCTATAACTTAAAATCTTTGAAGTCCAAAGGGTCAAAGTTTTTGAAGTGGCCATTCATTTCAATCACTTCCTTGGTACGATTTACTTTGTGCAATACGTGGGTAGTGGCTTCCAAATGGGCCTTGATAAAGTTTAAACGGTCGGTTTCCTTGGTCATAAGCAACAATTCATATTCCTGCTCAAAAGAAAGCCCCATTTTGTGGGCCAAGGAATAACTGTTGAATTGCTTGGGCGAGGTCTTAGTGAAAGGAACATCCATAATATCGTAAAGTTCCTCCACTTTTTGAAGCACTTCCGCTCTCAAGTTTTCGTCCGCATCGTTCTCCGTTTCCAAAAAGGCAACATCGCCGCCAGCGTAGAGTTTTCCTTCCAGTTGTTGTTCAAAGCTCAACACCTTAAAAATCTGTCGCGCAACACAGACCACGTCCATTTCTCCCGACTCGTAGGTATTCACCACTTCCACCAATTGAACTTCTGTCCCATATGAAATGGAATTATTGATATATACCGGAATACCAAAAGTAAGTGCCTCCCGCCTACAATCGTGTATCAATTGCTTGTAGCGATCCTCAAAAATATGAAGTGGCACCGTTTCACCCGGATAAAATACCGACTGCAATGGGAATAATGGAAGCTTCATGTTCAATGTTGAGATTTGTCTAAAAATACGTATCAAAAACCAAAGCTACAACTGCTGCCCAAAGTTGAAATGTTTCAAAACAAACAATTTGTTATATTTTGATAGATTAAATTAAATTTCTTGTAAGTAAGCACCGTAACAACTAGTTTTGTTCCAAATAATCTGTTTTACTATGAATGCTAAGGACTTACTTCAACTTACCGAAGAATTTGGTGCGCCCTTGTATGTGTATGACGCGGACAAAATCACGTCCCAATATAAAAAGCTGACCCATGCCTTTAAAGGTGTACCTCACCTAAAGTTGAACTATGCCGCCAAGGCTCTGAGCAATATTAGCATTCTTAGATTATTGAACAGCTTAGGCAGTGGCCTGGATACGGTCTCCATCCAGGAAGTAAAATTGGGGCTTTTGGCTGGCTTCAAGCCAGAGTCCATCATTTTTACGCCCAATGGGGTTTCTCTGGAAGAAATTGAAGAAGCTGCTGCGCTTGGGGTCCAAGTAAATATTGACAACCTTTCCATTTTGGAACAGTTTGGCAGCAAGCATCCCGATATTCCGGTCTGTATCCGAATTAACCCCCATGTGATGGCGGGTGGAAATTCCAACATTTCGGTTGGACACATCGATTCCAAATTTGGTATCAGCGTACACCAAATACCACATTTGTTGCGCATTGTGGAACTTACCGACATGAACATTAACGGAATACACATGCATACTGGCAGTGATATTTTGGATATTGATGTATTCCTCTACGCTTCGGAAATTCTTTTTGAAACCGCCAAAAACTTCAAGGACTTGGAGTTCATTGATTTTGGTAGCGGTTTTAAAGTACCTTATAAAGAAGGTGACATTCAAACCAACGTGGATGAGTTGGGCAAAAAACTGACCAAAAGATTCAACGAGTTCTGCAAGGAATACGGGCGAGAGCTCACCCTTGCCTTTGAGCCTGGTAAATTTTTGGTGAGCGAGGCCGGCTTCTTTTTGGCCAAGGTCAATGTAGTAAAACAGACCACATCTACAGTTTTTGCCAGTATTGATTCAGGCTTTAACCATTTGATACGGCCCATGCTATATGGGTCTACCCACGAAATTAGCAACATCTCCAATCCAAATGGCAGGGAGCGTTATTATTCGGTGGTAGGATATATTTGTGAAACGGATACCTTTGGCAGCAACCGAAGAATCAATGAAATCACCGAAGGCGACATCCTTTGTTTTAAAAATGCCGGAGCGTACTGCTTCACTATGGCCAACAATTACAATTCCAGATATCGGCCCGCCGAGGTACTTTGGCACAAAGGCAAGGGACACCTCATCAGAAAACGGGAAACCTTTGATGACATCTTGGCCAATCAAGTGGATGTGAAGGACTTGTTTGAGTCGCCCAAAACACAGGCGGTAAAGTAAGCACAAAGCCTTAGGGACTGTTAAAGCCCATACTTTTTTGGCACAATTTTCGTTAGTTTTGTATCAACAGGACGACCTTAGTGTCAAAAACAAAGACTATGCGCTCAATTTTTACCCAAATCAGTTTACTTTTTGTAGCACTTATCGGCTTTAACGCACAGGCCCAAGACATTAATTGGATATCTTGGGAAGAAGCCGTGCAGCTTTCCCAGACCGATGCAGCTCCCAAAAAAATCTTTGTGGATGTGTACACCGACTGGTGCGGATGGTGTAAAAAAATGGACAAGGATACCTTTCAAAACCCACAGGTTTCCAAATACATGCAGGATAACTTTTACATGGTAAAAATGGATGCCGAGGGCAAAGACCCCATCCAATACCAAGGTAAGACCTTCAAGTTTGTGCCTTCCGGAAGAAGGGGTTATCACGAATTGGCTGCAGCGCTATTGCAAGGTAAGATGAGCTACCCCACAGTGGTTTTTTTGGATGAAGATTTCAATATGTTGTCTCCCGTGCCCGGATACCAAAAAGTAGAGCCCTTTATGCAGATTGCCAAGTATTTTGGGGACAATATCTACAAGGACAAGGATTGGCAAAGCTACGCTGGGAAATAATTTCCCCAGCCTAGGCTTTATTCTTACCTACTATAATTCGGACTCTCTTTTGTAATGGTTACGTTATGCGGATGGCTCTCATGAATACCACTTGAGGTAATCTTGACAAATCGAGCGTTGTTTTTCAAGGCTTCGATATCCTTTGCACCACAATACCCCATACCAGCACGAAGACCACCGATAAACTGGTGCATGCTTTCCACCAATTCCCCTTTGTAAGGTACACGGCCTACAATGCCTTCGGGTACCAATTTTTTGATATCGTCCTCTACATCTTGGAAGTATCGGTCCTTACTACCTTGCTTCATAGCCTCCACTGAACCCATTCCTCGGTACGATTTGAATTTACGTCCTTCATAAATAATCGTTTCCCCTGGAGATTCTTTGGTTCCAGCCAACAATGAACCTAACATTACGGTATCGGCTCCGGCTGCCAACGCTTTGGGAATATCCCCCGTGTAACGGATTCCTCCATCGGCAATTACGGGAATTCCGGTCCCTTTTAAGGCAGCCGCTACTTCCAAAACTGCGGAAAATTGTGGAAAACCAACACCTGCCACAACACGGGTGGTGCAAATGGAACCAGGTCCGATACCCACTTTTACAGCATCGGCTCCGGCCTCTACCAAGTACTTGGCCGCTTCGGCAGTGGCAATATTTCCAACCACCACATCCAATTCTGGATAGGCCTCCTTGACCGATTTTAAAATACTCACCACACCTTTGGTGTGTCCATGCGCAGTATCAATTATGATGGCATCCACCCCAGCTTTCACTAAAGCACCTGCCCGCTCCACTGCATCGGCAGTCACGCCAATGGCAGCCGCTACGCGCAAACGACCATATTGGTCTTTATTGGCAATTGGTTTTTGGGTGAGTTTGGTAATGTCCCTGAATGTAATCAAGCCGATAAGTTCTTCCTTATCGTTGACCACGGGCAATTTTTCTATTTTATTTTCTTGGAGAATCACTTCGGCTTGCTGCAAGGAAGTTCCCTCGCCCACAGTAACCAAGTTTTCGGAGGTCATTACCTCTGCAATAGGCCTGTCATCATTTTTTTCAAAACGCAGGTCACGGTTGGTGACAATTCCGATCAGTTTTTTGTTATCATCCACAATCGGGATTCCACCAATACTGTGCTCCCTCATGCTGGCTTTCGCATCCCGCACCACAGAGTCCAACGGAAGCGTTACGGGGTCCATGATCATCCCGCTCTCGGCGCGCTTTACCTTGCGGACCTTCAAAGCTTGCTGCTCAATGGTCATGTTTTTGTGCAGAACTCCTATCCCCCCTTCCCTAGCCATGGCAATGGCCATACGGGATTCGGTTACCGTATCCATGGCCGCAGAAACAATGGGCACATTGATGGTAATATTTTTGGTAAATTTTGACTGGATATTGACTTCTCGGGGAAGTACTTCGGAGTAAGCTGGCACAAGAAGAACATCGTCGTAAGTAAGTCCTTCGCCAACAATTTTGTTTTGGTGAGCTTCCATTGCAATTACGGATTAATTGCGTGCAAATATACCACTAATTTATTTGATTGTCATAAAAGCACGTAAAAGTGAAGCACAAAAGAAATCAAACGACATACTTTTTACCGCTGTAACATTGTACCAACACCAAAATTGCAGCAGTTGAATAGGTCAAAGTCATCAAGATTCCCGAAAACACCACGATATACTTAAACCAACCAATACCCGACCACATCAGATAGATACCTCCAAACGTTAGTATGATGGACAGGAAGGGTTCGAGAGTCAAAAATAGTTTTAGCTTTTTGGGCGCCTTGGTTATCCAGACCAATCCACCCAACAAGAAAAATATAAGGGACATGGAAAGAATATGCGTATGGATTACCGTGAGCATCTCGCGATTGCCCTTTTTAAACTTCATGACCTCGGCTTCCAAATCATCCTCATTGCCCAAATAATTCTCCTCGACACCCAATGGAGTTGTTGCCTCAGTTTCCTGCACAAAAAGCAAGCCGGTAAAATAACCAACGGAAAGCACCACAACAAAAACAGCGATAAACAAGCGTAGTTCTTTGGGTAAGTTAGGCAATACTCCGTCGTACTTCATTTGGAAATAGTTTTCTTTGACGCATCAAAGATATCCATTTAGACTTAATCTAAATAAATTTAAAAGTAAATATCTAACCCTCTAGCCAAGGAATTGATCTTAATCAATTTGTTAGCGCATATCGATTATGCAAACTGCGACCAATAATCCATAAATCATCCATATGCTCCCTGTAGTTATCTTTATTTATTCTAAATAATATTTGTTTTCTCTAAAAGACCTCATAAATTTGCCGGCCTAAACTAGCTTATTATTTAAAATAAGTCTTAATTAATGTTATGCGCAGATTACCCCTTACCATTGCACTCTTGAGTTGTTTAGCTTTTTTTGGCCAACAAAACCCGATTCCAACCGATTCATCAACTATTCAATTGAGCGAAGTAGTCCTTTCCGCGAAGGTCATTTTCGGAAGTAAGTTTGCCGCCAAGAACAGGACAGGCTCCTCGTACTACCTTTCTCCTGAAGAAATCAAAAAATTTAATTATACCGATATCAACCGCACCTTACGCTCTGTGCCCGGGGTCAATATTTATGAAGAAGATGGATTCGGCCTAAGGCCTAACATCAGTTTAAGGGGAACCTCCCCCGAACGGAGTTCAAAAATCACCTTAATGGAGGATGGCGTCCTCATCGCCCCTGCTCCCTACAGTGCTCCTTCCGCCTATTATTTCCCCACCATAGCCCGTATGCAGGCAGTCGAGATTCTGAAAGGAAGCAGTCAAGTGCAATACGGGCCATATACCACGGGTGGGGCCATCAATATGATTTCCACTGAGGTTCCAGATGATTTTAGCATCTTTTTGAACAGTAGCTACGGAAGTTTCCAAAGTGGTCGTATTCATGCGCAACTCGGAGATACCCAGAAAAATTTTGGGTACGCCGTGGAATACCTCAACTACAATTCCAACGGATTCAAAAATCTTGAAAATGGTGATAATACTGGTTTCGACAAAAATGACCTCGTGGCCAAATTCAAAATCAATACCAATCCCGAAGCTCCTTTAGGGCAAGAGTTTGAGGTAAAATTCCAATATTCGGACGAAACCTCTAACGAAACCTATCTTGGCCTTACGCAAGAAGATTTTGATGCCGACCCTTTCCGCCGTTATGCAGGCTCCCAAAACGACCAAATGAATACGGAACATCTTCAGGTGATGGGGACCCATGCCTTAAAGTTTAGTGACCTATTCCGAATCACTACCATTGGGTATTACAACGATTTTAGCCGCAATTGGTACAAGGTCGACTTTGTTACCGTTGATGGGGAACGCCAAGGAATAGGCAACATATTTAGCGACCCTACCACTTTCAATAGCTATATTGACTTGGTGACAGGTGCTGTTGATAGTGATGGAGACGATTTCCTAAATGCCCGAAATAATAATCGCGATTATCTGTCCACCGGAGTTCAGACCAAATTGGACTACCACTGGAACGGCGAGAACACCTACCACGATTTAGAAGTAGGTTTACGCTACCATTACGACGAAGAAGATCGTTTTCAATGGATTGACGATTATACAATGGTGAATGGTAACATGCAATTGGTCAATGCGGGTATTCCTGGAACCAATGCCAACCGAATCAGTAGCGCAAGGGCATTTGCCTCTTATGCCATGTACAAAGTGAAAATCAATGATTTGACCTTGACCCCGGGACTTCGTTACGAGAATATTTCTTTGGAACGATTGGACTACGGTACCGATGACATCTCCCGCGAGGGTACGGATATTTCGGAGCGACAAAACAAGGTCGACGTGTTTATCCCTGGTATCGGGTTCAATTATAATTTCAATACACTTTCCGTATTTGGTGGAGTACACAAAGGATTCTCACCACCCAGCAATCAACCTGGGGAAAATCCAGAAGAAAGTATCAATTATGAATTGGGAAGCCGATTTTCTTTTGCTGGAATCTCTGGTGAACTAGTCGGTTTTTACAATGATTACAGCAACCTCTTGGGCAGTGATTTGGCTGCTACTGGAGGAACAGGTTCCTTGGACCAATTTAATGCGGGTGAGGTTCGGGTTCAAGGTCTGGAAGTATTGCTGAACTACAACTTTTTGGAAAACAACCAAAATCTAAAACTTCCCTTTACCTTTAGCTATACCTTGACCGATACGGAGTTTTTGAACAGTTTTGGTAGTGAAAATGACATCTGGGGAGAGGTGAATTCAGGAGATGAACTTCCTTACATTGCAAAACACCAGTTCAATGCTGCCCTGTCCCTTGAGCATCAAAATTTTGAAATCAACCTGAGTGGAAGGTACAACGGTGCATTTAGAACTTTGGCAGGTAGTGGCCCTATTCCAGCCAATGAAAAGGTGGCATCCAACTTTATTGTGGACCTTGGCGGACGATACCGATTCAACAAGCATTTGGCCCTCACTGCGAATGCCATCAACTTATTGGATGAAACCTATGCAGTGGCAAGGGTTCCTGCTGGTCTAAGGCCCGGACATCCCTTCGGGATTTATGCAGGTATTGAACTTCGATATTAATAGTTGTTCTTAAAAAATCAGTAAACAGAGGCACTCTTCGGGGTGCCTTTTTTAGTGATACACCGAAAACAGCTCGGTTGCCTTGTTGAAGGCTGCCTCAAACACCATCCAATTGACACCGGTATCTGCCTTTTCCGCGGTAAAATAGGACAGCATTTTTTCGGTGGGCATGTTACCAGTGAGCTCATCCTTGGCCATGGGACAACCACCAAAGCCTTGCACGGCTCCATCAAAACGACGACAGCCTGCTTTGTAGGCCGCATCCACTTTCTCGTGCCATTTAGTGGGCGTAGTATGCAAATGGGCCCCAAATTCAATATCCGGATATTTGGGAATCAAATTGGAAAACAGATAATCAATCACTTCTGGAGTGGAGCTACCAATGGTATCGGACAAGGAAAGAATACGTGTTCCCATAGCGGCAAGTTTTTCGGTCCACTCCCCTACTATCTCCACGTTCCAAGGATCTCCGTAGGGATTTCCAAACCCCATGGAGATATAAGTGACCACTTCCTTGCCATGTTTATCCGCTAATTCCAAAATACCCTTCAAGGTTTCCACGGATTGGTCAATGGTTTTATGCGTATTCCGCATTTGAAAGTTTTCGGAAATGGAAAAAGGAAAGCCCAAATAATCAATGGCTTCGTGCTCGCAGGCATCTTGCGCCCCACGAACGTTGGCCACAATGGCCAACAATTTGCTTTGGGTGCGGGTGAGGTCCAATAGTCCCAACACTTCTGCAGTATCCTGCATTTGGGGAATGGCTTTGGGTGAAACAAAGCTTCCAAAATCTATGGTATCGAAACCACAGCCCAGCAACGATTGGATGTATTTTGCTTTTTCCTTCGCAGGAATATGGGTCTTGATTCCCTGCATGGCGTCCCGAGGACATTCTATGAGTTTTACCTTTGGCATAAGCTTCCGTAAAAATAGCACTTATTTATCCGATACAAATAGATAAATGGCAATCCCTACAAAAACAATGATCTGCATCCATTTTAGGTAAAGTCCGGCCTTTTTATGGTGTTTTAAGTAATTGGAAATGGAGCCGGCCAATAGCGCAATCGTCCCAAAAACAATAGTGGCCGAAAGCATAAAAAGCAGTCCCAACACATAAAATTGCACCACGGTATTCAATGTTTCACTGAACAGAAATCCAGGAAAAAAAGCCAGAAAGAATATGGTCACTTTGGGGTTGAGCACATTCATGGTAAAACCGGTCCAAAACAGGTTTCTTCCAGTTTTTTTGGCACTTTTACCCTCTTCCAATTGAATGGACGCATCACTTTTGTACACTTTCATCGCCAAAAACAACAAGTAAAGGGCACCAAATAGTTTGATGATAAAAAAGAGGGCATCGCTTCGCTTAATCACTTCCGATACTCCAAATGCGAGCAAAGTGGTATGCACCAAACAGCCTGAAACGAGACCAAAAACCACGGTCATGCCCGATTTTGTTCCATGACCCATACTCTGGGTAAGCACAAAGATATTATCCGGTCCAGGAGAAAGGGCCAAGGCAAGAGCAGATAGGAAGAAACCTATCAATATGGGATAATTGATGGTCTCCAAAACTAACGACAGGCTTTGCATAATTCCTACGCCATTTTTTCTAAAATGGCCTTGTTTATTTTTTTGATCAGTGCCGGACCTTCATAAATGAACCCGGTATACAGCTGCACCAGATCGGCCCCAGCGTCCAACTTTTCGAGCGCATCTTCGGGAGAATGGATGCCACCTACTCCAATAATCGGAAAAGCCTTTCTGCTGTTTTCCGATAAAAAACGGATTACCTCTGTACTTCGATGTGATAAGGGTTTTCCGCTAAGTCCGCCCATTTCCTCCGTTAGCGTAAGATGGGATTTCAGATTGTTGCGCGCGATGGTCGTGTTTGTTGCAATGACCCCATCAATTTTTGTATCGGCCACAATCTCGATAATATCCAATAGCTGGTCATCTGTCAAATCGGGAGCTATTTTCAATAAAATTGGCTTCTCTTTCCTTTGATTGCTCTTAGCTAATTTCTTATTATGATTTTTCAGCTTTTTGAGCAGCTTCGTCAATGGTTCCTTGTCCTGAAGTTCCCTAAGTCCGGGAGTATTTGGAGAACTCACATTGACCACAAAATAATCCACGTGCTCAAAGAGGGCCTCAAAACAGATCAAATAATCCTTTAGGGCCTCCTCATTGGGGGTTACCTTGTTCTTTCCAATATTTCCACCAACAATCACGCGATGCTTTTTCTTTAACTGTTCCACCGCGTCAAAAACACCCTTATTGTTAAATCCCATTCGGTTGATAATGGCTTGGTCATCCAACAAACGGAACAAACGCTTTTTGGGGTTGCCGGGCTGTGGTTTTGGGGTCACTGTCCCAATTTCCACAAAGCCGAAACCAAAATCGGAAAATTCATTGTACAATTTGGCATCCTTATCAAAACCGGCGGCAAGACCCACGGGATTTTTAAACTTTACCCCAAACACCTCTCGCTCCAATCGGGGGTCGTTCACCACAAAAAGTTTTCTGAACAACCCGCCCAAACCCAATAATGAAAATAGTTTAATGGTATTAAAAGAAAAATGGTGCACGGTCTCCGGATCAAACAGAAAAAGTACCGGGCGAATCAGGTATTTGTACATTAAAAATGGATTTTGGACAAAAATAAAAACTCTTCAAACAGTTATTGACATTTAGTTCAATTTTCGTCAACAGACCTATTAACGTAGATAGGACGCAAGCTCAATTGACTGCATAGCTTTACATATCTTTGATATTGTTTCTCGTTGAAAGTACCCAACAAACGCATATCGATCATACGAACATTATTTGCCATACTATCAATGTAGGATTGGTACTTTTTGGACACTTCCATAAGTACTTCGGGCGGGCTTTCTTCGTTCTGCTTCATCAAGTATGCGGCCTTATCCTTAAAGATATCGTTCCTTACCTTTAGTTCGGCGCTCCAGTTTTTCAGATTTTCTTGTTGTTCCTCCGTAAGTTCAAACACTTTGATGATGGTTTCATCGTCACGTCCGCCTACGCCCAAAATACAGTCCATTTGGGCCATTCCGTAAAATCCGGAAATCAAAAAAAGAAAAGAGATGATCGCTTTCAATTGAGGTTTGTATTTATGATGGTTGAAAGATACTTATTAATACTTTTGAATTGTAAACTGGCTTTGAATAAGCAGTATTTTTGATGAAACTCAACTCAGACCATGGAAAAATTATTGTCTCGTTTTTTGGAATACGTTACCACCGATACGCAAAGTGATCCTTACTCCCAAACTACCCCAAGCACAGAAAAGCAATGGGACCTGGCCAAAAAGTTGGTCATGGAACTGCACCAGATAGGCATGCAAGAGGTTTCGATTGACGAGAATGCCTATATCATGGCCACTTTGCCCAGCAATATCGATAAAAAGGTACCTACCATTGGTTTCATTTCGCATTTTGATACCTCTCCTGATTTCTCGGGCAGAAATGTAAAGCCTCAGATTATTGAAAATTATGACGGAAAGGACATTGTGCTGAACCAACTGAACCATATTGTGCTTTCTCCAGATTACTTTGAAGACCTGAAGGCTTACGAAGGCCAAACCATAATCACTACGGATGGCACTACACTTTTGGGAGCCGACGACAAGGCAGGCATTGCCGAAATTATCACGGCCATGGAATATTTGATTCAGCATCCTGAAATAAAACACGGTAACATCCGGATCGCCTTTACGCCCGATGAAGAAATTGGCCGTGGCGCCCATAAGTTTGATATCGCAAAATTTGGTGCCGAATGGGCCTATACCATGGATGGCAGTCAAGTGGGCGAACTGGAATATGAGAACTTTAATGCGGCCAAGGCCAAAATAACCATCACTGGGAAAAGTGTTCACCCAGGTTATGCCAAAAACAAAATGGTGAACGCCATCGGTATAGCGAACGATTTTTTGACCCACCTGCCCCCTAGTGAAGTTCCCGAACATACCACAGGCAGGGAAGGGTTCTTTCATGTACACAAAATCAAGGGAGAAATTGAAAAGGCAGAAATAGACCTCATCATACGGGACCATGACGCAATCCACTTTCAAGCGAGAAAAGATCTATTGAACGACATCAAAGCAAAGCTCAACAAAAAATATGGGGAATACATTAGCCTTACTATCGAGGACCAGTACAAAAACATGCGCGAAAAGGTAGAACCTGTTTTCCATATTGTGGAGATTGCAGAAGAAGCCATGAAGTCTCTTCAAATTGAGCCCATCATCAAACCTATTCGCGGAGGTACCGATGGTTCGCAACTGAGCTTTATGGGGTTGCCCTGTCCCAATATTTTTGCCGGCGGACATAATTTCCATGGCAAGTACGAGTATGTTCCTTTGGAAAGTATGCAAAAAGCGGTGATGGTCATTGTGAAAATTTGCGAACTTACTGCCATTCAAATCAAGTAGTTATGGACAGGTCCGAAAAGCTGGAAACGTACTACGAGAAAGAGCATCCGTTTAAAAAAGGGATTGCCTTCCTCAGAGAATTAGCACTGAAAACAAAGGCAAAAGAGGACTTCAAATGGAGTATTCCCGTGTATACGCTCAACGGGAAAAACGTTTTTGGCATTTGTAAGTTCAATAACCATTTTGGGGTTTGGTTTTTTAACGGTGTATTCCTGAAGGACCCTAAAAAGGTATTGGAAAATGCCCAAGAAGGCAAAACAAAAGGCATGCGGCACTGGAAGTTCCAAAGGTTGGAAGAAGTGGACGGCCAAACCGTCTTAGCCTACATGAATGAAGCATTGGACAACCAAGAAAACGGGATGGAGCTAAAAACCGAGAAAACCAAAAAAGTGGTCATTCCCACCTTGTTACTTTCCGAATTTCAAAAAGACCCTTCGCTGCAACAAGCTTTCAAAGAGCTATCCCCTTACAAGCAGAAGGAGTTTTGCGAACATATCGCAGAGGCCAAACAGGAAAAAACAAAACTGCGAAGATTGGAAAAAATACTTCCTATGATCAAGGAGGGTATTGGCTTGAATGATGGGTATCGGTAGCAATCAGTTATCCATTAACTCAAATAGGGTATCCATCAATTAGGCATGGATTTTTCTTTCAAATTACATTAACTTGACACTTTTCCAGGAAAACGACCGAAGAGTGAGTGATGAAAACAGGATGAATCCAGTCGATTCTTGAAACTCTTCACATAAAGAAGTTATTCAAAAGTTTAACCGTTGGAAACGTAAAATATTCATCCTAAGAATAAAAAGTTATTGATATCAAAAAAAGCGACCATATATGCCCGTAGACTTTTCAAAAATATTAGTGGTTGGTGTTTCTTCGAGAGCTCTTTTTAATCTCGAAGAAGAAGAGAAAATTTTTAGAGAACAAAATATTCGCGGATTTCGGGAATACCAATTCGCTAATGAAAATAAGCTGCTCAAAAAAGGAACTGCATTTCCTTTGGTTGAAGCCTTACTAAAACTCAATACCCACGTTGAAAAACCAATTGTTGAAGTTGTGGTAATGTCAAGAAATAGCCCTGAAACGGGAGTGCGAGTTTTAAAGGCAATCGAACATTACAATCTTCCTATTTCAAGATGGGCTTTTTCAGCAGGTGAACCTTTAGCCCCATTTATAAAAGCATTTAACGTTGACTTGTTTCTTTCTCGTGATGAAAAAGATGTTCAAAAAATTATTGACTCATCAGATTGTGCAACAGCTTTAGTATATGACCCACCGGAAAACTTTAAACCAGAAACAGACCGAGTAAAATTTGCTTTTGATGCTGACGCTGTTGTTTTCTCTGAGGAATCTGAAATTATATTTAAGGAAAAAGGTATTGAGGCATTTTGGAAACACGAAAAGGAAAATGAAGATGTGCCTCTAAATGATGGCCCTTTCGCGGCTTTATTGAGAAAATTATCTTATATCCAAGATTTTCTCCCAGTTGAAAAAGAACTGTCCCCATTAAGAATTGCAATAGTTACTGCAAGAAACTCACCCAGTCATATGAGAGTGATAAAGACTTTCCGAAAATGGAATGTATATGTAGATGAAGCTTATTTTATGGGTGGTTGGCCTAAAGCACCAGTTTTAGAAGCTATCGGAACACATATCTTCTTTGATGACCAAGACAGCCATTTAAGCGACTCCAAAACAAAAGTTCCTTGTGGTAAAGTATTGTATAAAACCAATTCCATTCTCAAAAATTATGAGAAGGAAATTATTGTAGAACCCAAAAAAGAAAAAAAGAAATAATATGCCAACACTCCATTGGATAGGAAAAGAAAAAGTGGTGAGCCACCACCAAGATGTGCCATACCGAGTATTGGAACACAAATACACTTGGAATGCGGAATTAGAGATTGATGATTTCGAATTGCAGATTGATGATTCTAAAAATCATAAGTCCTCAATCATAAGTCCTCAATCGAGCGGAGCGATAATACACGGAGACAACCTTGAAGCACTCAAAAGCCTACTACCCGAATACGAAGGAAAAGTAAAGTGCATCTACATAGACCCACCATACAACACAGGCAACGAAAGTTGGGTATATAATGACAACGTAAACCACCCCAAAATAAAAAAATGGTTGGGCGAAGTGGTAGGTAAAGATGGTGAAGACCTGACCCGACACGACAAATGGCTCTGTATGATGTACCCTCGCCTAAAATTATTGCATAAACTCTTGGCTGATGACGGGGCAATTTTTATAAGTATTGATGATAATGAACAGGCTAATTTGAAATTGATTTGTGATGAGATTTTTGGAAGCTGGAACTATATAGCAACCTTCCCTTGGAGAAAAAGAACTGCAAAAAGTGATGTTCCAAATGGAATTTCACAAGATTATGAATGGATTATTTGTTATTCAAAGAAGAATTTTTTTGCAGGAATTGAATCAACAAGAAAGTATAGAAGCTCTGATGATTACCCGAATGATAGATGGCGTTTGACTGATTTAACAAAGCAAACAAGTGCAGAAGAACGTCCAAATTCAGCATTTGATATGGTTGACCCTAAAACAGGTAAGAGTTACCCATTTAACCCCAAAAGAACTTGGGCTGTTACAAAAGATACTTTTCAAGATTATTATGATAAGGGAAAAATTGTTTTTCCTGATGATTATGATTTTCTGAATATTTCGATTCCCTCCTATCGTGTCTTTGAAAGTGAAGACAAGGCAAAAGCCCTAAAGAAGTACGGCAGAGATTATATTTTGAAAGCAGTTTCTACCAATTTACCAAAAGAAGTAGGAATGACACAAGATGGCAATAAAGAGATTGTTGAACTGTTTGGTAGTAAAATATTTTCATTTCCTAAGCCGAGTTCTTTGATTCAATTTTTAGTTGGAATATTAAATGACAAAAACTCTATCATCCTCGACTCTTTCGCAGGTTCAGGCACAACCGCCCACGCAGTGTTGAACTTAAACAAACAAGACGGTGGAAATCGTAAATTTATTTTGGTAGAAATGGAAGATTATGCCAATGATATTACGGCAGAGCGAGTAAAACGAGTAGCCATAGGCTACGGAAAAGGCAACAAAAAAGTAGAAGGTACAGGCGGAGCATTTGATTTTTACGAACTCGGCTTGCCTCTTTTTGACGAAAACCAAAACTTGAACGAAGAAGTCGGCTTGGCGAAAATCAGAGAATACATTTGGTTTTCGGAAACACGCTCAGGAATTTCAGATTTAGGATTTAGGATTGATGATTCCAGTAATCCAAAATCACAAATCAGCAATCATCAATATGAATTGGGCGTGAAAGATGGCACAGTTTATTACTTCATTTATGAAAAAGACAAGCTCACAACTCTGGACTTTGATGCTTTGGAACTCATAAAAACCAAAGGCGAGCAATACATCATCTATGCAGACAATTGCTTATTGCCAAAAGAATTTATGGCGAAGAAGAATATTATTTTCAAAAAAATACCAAGAGACATTACTCGATTTTAGATTAAGGGTTTTTGATTTCGGATTATGAAAGAACAGATACAAAGTAGAACAAAGAAAATGGCACTTGAGGTAATTCAATTATCAGAGTATTTACCGAACAAGTCAGTTGGTTGGACTTTTTCAAATCAAATTATTAGGAGTGCTACTTCTGTTGCTGCAAATTATAGAGCCGTTTGTAGAGCAAAGAGTGATAAAGATTTTATTTCAAAAATGGAAACGGTAATTGAAGAAGCAGATGAAACTTTGTTTTGGCTAGAAATGATTGAAGACTCTGGAGTTCTGAATGAGGATTTTGGATTGCAGAATTTGAAAATTGAAACCAATGAATTGATATCGATTTTTGTGGCATCCGTAAAAACTGTAAAACATCGTCTTAATCAAAAACCATCTATCCCAAATCTAAAATAAAACAGATGAGTGATTTAACACCAAAACAGAACAACTTTATTTTATACACAACACCAGAAGGTGAGGTAAAATTGAATGTGCTGTTGGAAAACGAAACCATTTGGCTTACCCAAGAGCAAATGAGCCAGCTTTTTGACCGTGAAAGAAGTGTGATTACCAAGCACATTGGCAATGTTTTCAACGAAGGCGAGTTGGAAGAAAAAAGCAATGTGCAAATTTTGCACATTAGTGGTTCAGACAAACCCGTCAAGTTTTATAATCTTGATGTCATCATTTCAGTTGGTTATCGAGTTAAATCACAAAGAGGAACGCAATTTAGAATTTGGGCTACCAAAACCCTGAAAGAATACATTATCAAAGGTTTTGTTTTAGAAGACAACAGATTGAAACAAGGCGAAGCAGTTTTTGGCAAAGATTATTTCAGAGAATTATTGGAGCGTGTCCGTTCCATTAGAGCCAGTGAACGCAGAATTTACCAGCAAATCACCGACATTTTTGCAGAATGCAGCATTGATTACGACCCAAAAGCCGAAATCACCAAGAATTTTTATGCAATGGTACAAAACAAGTTTCATTTTGCCATTACAGGACAAACAGCGGCAGAAATTATCTTTGCAACTGCCAATGCAAAAAAGGAAAATATGGGTTTGACCACTTGGAAAAATGCACCAGAAGGCAGAATCCTAAAATCAGATACTACCATAGCCAAAAACTACCTTCAGGAAAAAGAGATAAAACAATTGGAACGCACAGTAACGGGCTATTTTGATTATATCGAAAACCTGATTGAGCGAGAAAACACTTTTACAATGGAAGGTTTGGCAAACAGTGTAGATAAGTTTTTGAATTTTAATGAGTTCAAAATTTTAGAAGGCAAGTGAACAAAGTTTCGTAAAGAGGCTATTTCCAAAGCAGAAGCAGCCTACGACGAATTTAATAAGACCCAAAAAATTATTTCTGATTTTGATAAACACATCAAAAAATTAAAAAAATAAGTTATGGAAGAAATCAAAATACAAAACCTGCCACCAAGCGTAGATTGTGAGTCTGTAGCTATTTTAAAGCAACTAAACAAAGCATCTCGGGCTTTGGGGCAACTTAAAGGTGAAGTTTCTAAAATTCCAAATTCTCAAATTCTACTCGATACGCTTACGCTGCAAGAAGCAAAAGACAGTAACGAAATCGAGAATATTGTCACTACGGATGATGAAATGTACCAAGCCAGCATTGATGAAACGGTGGCTTCGGTTACGGCAAAAGAAGCCCTCAATTATTCCAATGCCATAAAATTGGGGTTGGAAATTGTTCGCACTAAAGGTTTGCTGACCATTAACGATATTTCCGGAATTCAACATATTATTTCACCCAATCACCCCATCCGTAAGATTCCAGGTACGGTTTTAAAAAATCCTAAAACGCAGGAAGTAGTTTATACACCGCCACAGCACTATGGCGATATAAAAACGTTGCTTGATAATTTGGAGCGTTACATCAACGTACCAGAATTTCACGATATAGATGTTTTGATAAAAATGCCTATCATCCATTTTCAGTTTGAAAGCATTCACCCTTATTTAGACGGCAATGGCAGAACAGGTCGTTTGCTGAATATCTTGTATTTGGTTCAGCAAGGTTTGTTGGATATTCCTGTACTTTACTTAAGTAGTTACATTATAAAAAACAAAAGCGATTATTACCGCCTTTTGCAGGAAGTACGTACCAAAGGTAGTTGGGAAGAATGGATTGTGTGGATGCTAAAAGGTGTTGAATTGACTGCCAAAGAAACCATTTTAGTAGTTAACAAGATAAAAGTGCTTATGGATGACTACAAAAAGGAAATTCGCAGCAATTTCAGTTTTTACAGCCACGATTTAATCAATATTCTTTTTAAGCACCCTTACACCAAAAACAGTTTTTTGGAACGTGAATTGAAAATTCATAGAAACACTGCCTCAAGCTACTTAAACACCCTTGCAGAAGCAGGATTGCTTACCAAAGTGAAAGTGGGAAATAGAAATTATTACTTGAATGAACCCTTGCTTAAAATTTTAAAAGAAAGATGATGGTTGAAACAAAGTATGCACAAGAAATGGTGTTTTGTTGTGCATAGAAATAAAGTATACACAAGAAATATGGTTTTGTTGTGCATAGAATTAGGGACTGCACAAGAAAATAACAAATGTTGTGCACGTTAAAATTTTAGAAATATGGAATTAAAGAGCTACCAACAGAAAGTAATTGAAAATCTTGAAGAATACTTGACCTACGTTCAAGAGCAAAAAGATTTAGGCAAAGCCTTCAACCAGTATTGGGAAGATAAAATAGGTCCATACAATCCATTGGATGGCACAGGAATGCAGCCCTACAAAAACAACATCCCAAATGCGGCACATGTGTGCGTGAAAGTGCCAACGGCAGGTGGTAAAACCTTTATTGCCGTAAATGCTTTGCATTCCATTTTTCAGGCTTATGATTCCAGTAAACCAAAAGCCGTGATTTGGCTTGTGCCTTGGAGTAACCTTTTGCAACAGACTGTTGATGCACTTTCCAATCCAGAGCATCCGTACAGACAAAAACTCAATATACTTTTCAATCACCGAGTAGAAGTCTATCAAAAAGAAGATTTATTGCAAGGCTCAAACTTCAACCCAACGGTGGTAAAAGACCAGTTGAGTATTTTCGTAATGAGCTTTGCCAGTTTAAGAGCAAGAAACAAGGACGACAGAAAGGTTTATCAAGAAAATGGTCAGTTAGAAGCATTTGTATCACAATTCAAAAACAGTGAACATATTTTGGACGGTGTTGACGACACGGCATTAATTAATGTATTACGTTATCTCAACCCTGTCTTAGTCGTGGACGAAAGCCACAATGCAGAAAGTGATTTGAGTGTGGATATGCTCAAGAACCTGAATCCATCTTTCATTCTCGATTTAACGGCTACACCAAAAGAAAATAGCAATATAGTAAGTCTTGTTCCTGCTATAGAATTGAAAAAAGAACACATGGTAAAACTTCCTGTAATCGTTTACAACAACCACGATAAAACGGAAGTCATAAATAACGCTTTGCACTTGCAACGCAAGCTGGAGAACCTCGCCAAAAAGCAAGAAGCCGAAGGGGGTAAATACATCAGACCCATTGTGCTGTTTCAGGCTCAACCCAAAACCAATAACGACAATACAACTTTCGAGAAGTTGAAAGAACAGTTGTTGAGTTTGGGGATTCCCGAGAATCAAATCAAAATCAAGACTGCCAACATTGACGAATTGAAAGGCATTGACTTGATGAGCAAGGAATGTGAAGTCCGCTACATTATAACCATCAACGCCTTGAAAGAAGGTTGGGACTGTCCATTTGCTTACATCTTAGCTTCATTAGCCGACAAATCTAGTGCAGTAGATGTGGAGCAAATTTTAGGTCGTGTATTGCGCCAGCCTTATGTGCAAAGGCACAAATCATTTCAATTAAACCTTTCGTATGTTTTAACGGCATCTGTCAAATTCAACGAGACTTTACAAAGCATTGTCAAAGGCTTGCAAGAATCAGGATTCAGCGAAAAAGATTATCGCAAAGTCGATAAAATGACCGAAGAAGAAAAGAAAACAGTTACGGCTGACCCTGTTGAATCGTTTCTTTTCCCTGAACAACAAACGCAACAAGAAGAAGATGAAAACATCGACACCAATCGAGTAACGTTTGACCCAAATGCAGATGAAGAAGAACCTGAAACAACAACGGTAATTGATGAAATTGAAGCCATTGCGGAAGAACAAAACCGACAGTTAGAAGAACAAATAAAAGAACAGGAACGACAGCCTGTTGACGAAAATATTTTTCAAGAAATGGGTGATATAGTAAAACGCTACAAGGTTAAAGAAGCCTACAAGGAGTTTATAGATAAAATCGAGTTTCCACAATTCTTTATCAAGGTAACGGCAAGCGACATTTTTGGAACGGACGAAGAATTACTTAACCGTGAATCTTTGCTCAAAGGCTTCAAGCTGTCAGATGAAGACATCAAAATTGACTTTGACCAAATCTCTTCTGATTTGTATAAAATTGATTTGGAAGAAGCCAAGAAAAACGAGTACAGGCCATCATTTACAAAAATTGAAGACAACTTGGTAAAAGACCCAATTGCGGAATACATTTTGGCAAAACCAAAAGAAAACCAGATAACCGACATCACACATCAAATGATGCAGATTATCGGAAACATGTACCCTATTCCAGACCAAGAAATCAAAGTCTACATTGGTCGTATTCTAAACAGTATGAGTACTGAGCAATTAAGAGATGTTTTGGTGCGTAAATGGAGCTACACTGACAAAATCAAGGTTCACATTAGAAAATTATCAGATTCATATGCCGAAGGTCGATTTATGGATTTAATCAAGTCGAAACGTATAAACGTCAAAGGAAATTGGAATTTAAGTAAGGAGATTGTTCCAGGAAATACGGGTTCTTCGATTGGTAACTCACTTTACGAAAAAGAAGGCTCAATGAACAACTTTGAAGAACGAGTAGCAATGGAACTCGGAACATCTTCAAACATTGAGTTTTGGCATAGGAATTTAGAACGTGGAAAAGGATTTTACATTAATGGATTTAAAGCCAACCACTACCCTGATTTTATTATGCGGACAAAATCGGGCAAGACAATTTTAGTAGAAACGAAAGGTGACCATTTGGACAATGCAGATAGTGCAGCAAAATGCCGACTTGGAAACGAATGGGAAAAGCAAGCAGGAAATGACTTTGCCTATTTTATGATTTTTGACAAAAAAGAAGTGGACGGAGCTTATACGTTGGACAAAGCAAAAGAATTGATTGGTGGAATGTGAATTTTTTATTTAAAATCAAATTTTTCTACAATGAAACTTTATCTTTAATTTCACAAAAATTATCGCCATGACCATAAGCAAAAGACAAACTATCATCCTATTATCCATTTTGGCATTGCTCGCCCTACCCTTTACCGCCATGCAGTTTTCACCGGAAGTGCAATGGTCTTTGTTCGATTTTATAGTGGCAGGCGGATTGTTGTTGGCTTTGGGCCTTTCCATTGATTTGGCCCTCAGAAAAGTCAAAGCATTACCTAAACGAGTTTTGGCCATCGCAGTTTTTGTTGCTGTTTTTTTATTGGTCTGGGCAGAATTAGCCATAGGTGTATTTGGAACTCCCTTCGCCGGAAGTTAGGATATCGCTACCTCTGAATCGTATACAACCACGCGTTTTCTAAAATTTTTGTTAAATACCTAGTGTCCACCTCAATTTGGATAAATCCCCCTATTTGCGTTCCATAAAATTTATGGATATTTAGGGTTTTTAACGGGCAAGAATGGGCAAACGGAAGAAGCAAGCCAAAGTATTACGCATATTTAGAAAAGTACATCGAACCACAGGGGCTCTACTATTCATTTTTTTCTTTTTCATTTCGATTTCAGGTCTTTTTTTGGGCTGGAAAAAAAACTCCAATGGATATATCCTTCCCAAAACACAAAAGGGAACTACAGCCGACCTTAAGCAATGGTTGCCCGTTGATAGTTTACACACCATTGCCTGTACCACCTTGCACAGTGAGGTTTCACCAGACCTTTCCTTGGAAATAGACCGAATCGACATGCGCAAGGAAAAGGGATCGGTAAAGTTTGTTTTTGTGGACTCTTTTTATGAAGTACAATTGGACGGAGCCACAGGTAATGTGCTTTCCATCGGCAAACGAAGGTCCGACTTTCTAGAAAACATTCATGACGGGTCGTTGGTAGATGACTATCTAGGTTTGGAGGGATATTTTAAACTGATTTACACCTCAGTCATGGGAGTTTCCCTATTGATCTTCACGATCACTGGGTTTTGGCTATGGTATGGTCCCAAGCGTATGAGAAAAGCCAACAAGGCCTAAAACTCCAAGAAGAACCGTTCTCGATACTCGTTTTCTACACTTTTTGCGAAAACCAACTCGAACTGACGAATTTTTGTTCGAAATCTACCCTGTTTATCCTTTTATCTTTTTGGTTGGTATGGTTCCGTACTTATCGATAAGGTACACCAAACTGGCCATAGTGGCCGCTCCCAATTCCAGTTCCCGCTTGTTCACGTGCTCAAAGGTGTCGTTTTCGGCATGATGATGGTCAAAGTACCGTTGGGAATCCGGACGCAATCCTGCCAAAACAATCCCCTCATCTTTTAGTGGTCCAATATCGGCTCCACTTCCCCCTTCGTAAAATAAATGTATCAGATACGGTTCGAACAACTCCTTCCAACCCTGAATCTGTTGTACATTTTCGGGAGTGGCATCAATTGAAAAGCCTCTGGGCGTGAATCCGCCAGAATCACTTTCCAAGGCAAAGATGTGCCTTTCATTTTTGCTACGTGCTACCTCGGCATATTTGTTTCCGCCGCGCAATCCGTTCTCCTCGTTCATAAAAAGTACCACACGCAAGGTTCGCTTGGGACGGTACCCAGTCTCCTTCAAAAGACGAAGGACATCCATGCTCTGCACACATCCAGCTCCGTCATCATGGGACCCATCTCCCAAATCCCAAGAGTCCAAATGCCCTCCTACCACCATGATTTCTTCAGGATATGTACTTCCCGTAATCTGTCCAATCACATTGTACGATTGCACATCTTCCAGTTGCTTACAGTTTTGTTTGAAGTAAAACTTAGCGTTGGGGTTCAGTTTTAAAGTTGTACTCAACAGTTCGGCCCCGTTGGTACTAATGGCCGCGGCAGGAATTCGTTGATTAACAGGAGTGTCACCATAACCCATGGAACCTGTATGCGGATAATCGTCCAACCGAAGGTTCATGGACCGGACTATAACTCCAACGGCCCCATATTTAGCAGCCTCCGCCGCACCAGAATAGCGTTGGTCCACACATCCGGAATAGGAGGCAAAAGTATTAATGAGCGTAGGGTCCATAGGCCTGTTATAAAAAACAATCTTACCTTCAATTTCATTTCTACCCAATTTTTCGAGGTCTTCAATACCCTTCACCTCCACTACGTTGGCCTTAAGGCCACCATCTGGGGTAGCCACCGAACCCCCTAGCGCACAAATCGGCACATTGGTCGTTAGTCCCGGTTTGGTTTCAAAATAGGCAAACTCAGGAATGCCCCTGACCCATTTGGGCACCATAACGGGCTGTAGCCATACCTTATCCAAACCCAAGGAGTCCAACTGCGCCTTGGTATAGTCAACGGCCTGCTGTGCCTGAACGGAGCCAGAGAGTCGCCCACCAATTTGATTGGACAGATAATTGAGCCAATCGTAGGCCTTGCCATTGGTCAATGCCTCATCGTAAATCGCCTTAATCTGTTTTTCGTCCTCGGTCTGGGCAAAAAAGAAGGTGCTGACCATCAACATGGCCAAAAATAGAACAGTTCTCATGTAGTTTCTTTTTCCAATTCCTGTTTAAAGATTTCTAAATTAGCCTTTATTTCATCGTCCAACTCAGGTTCCTCGATATCTTTGTACTTTTTTAACGCTTCCATAAGAATGGTTGCCACAATGACCCTGGCCGCCTTTTTGTTATCGGCTGGAACCACAAACCATGGGGCGTGCTCTTTCGAAGTCTTGCCCAATGCCTCTTCATAGCAGGCAACGTATTTGTTCCATAGTTTACGTTCTTCCAAATCGCCTGGAGAAAATTTCCAGTTTTTCTGCTTTAAACGGATGCGCCGTAACAACCGATGGCGTTGCTCTTCTTTGGATAGATGCAGAAAAAACTTAAAAATTATGGTACCATTCTCGGCAATGTGTTTTTCGAAGGCATTGATCTGTTCGTAGCGTCTTTCCCAAAAAGCCTCATCAATATCATCCACCGAATCAATTTTCGGAATGTTCTCTGCCATAATATATTCGGGATGAACCTTGGTGACCAACACATTTTCGTAATGGGTTCGGTTAAATACGGCAAATTTGCCTCTTTCCGGCAGGGCTATATAATGCCGCCAAAGGTAATCGTGCTTCTTCTCTTTGGTGGAGGGCACCTTAAAACTATGTACCACCACTCCCCTCACGTTGAAATCCTTGAAGACCTCACGAATCAAACTGTCTTTGCCTGCTGTATCCATTCCCTGCAAACAGACCAGGACCCCATATTTTGCATGTGCGTAAAGCGTATCTTGGAAATCGCCAAGGTCTTTTCTAATATCCTTTAATTGTTCTTTGAGTTCGTCCTTGGATGCACCAAAATCCTGATAGGTAGCTATTTCCGATAATCGGACTTCTCCCTTGACCCGATAATCTTCTGTATTGATTTCTTTCATAGGTTTGAATATAGTCCTTTTTGATTATTCCTTCAACCCTTACACAAAAAGTGCAGTTGGTCGATGGTTTGACCTCTTATACCTCAAGATCGGGATTTAATCGATCTATTTGTCCATCCGAACGATGAAAATGTAACTTTATGAAAATCAATGACGCCACGTCCCAAATCAGTATAGCGTTATGGAAAATAAAAAGAGTATCCTACTTATGGCCCTTGCTATGGGCCTATGCTTTATGACATCCTTCACCAAGCCGGCCAATGCCTGCCAATACGCCAGTTCCAATTTGGAATATATCAAAAGTAAGATTCAAGATGCAATCAAGGCCGACGCCTTGCCAATGGCAAAGTACCATGCCTACAAAGCACTCAACGGTATTGAAAAGACCCGGGAGAACTTTTTGGATTGCGGTTGCGAAGGAGCTTTGGAAAGTTTGGAAAATACCCTATCCCATTTAAAGGCGGCGACCAAATCCAGTGATTTGAAAAAATCAAAATCCGCTTTGCACAAAGCCTTGGAAACGGCTACTATCGGAGGGAACGTGCTTAATGCTTTTGCACAGGAGACATCCAGTGAGTATGGCAGCAATGTGCTGGTGTTGAACACCAAGAATGTTATTGATTTCCAGGATGGCTCGCTTTTGACACAGGGGTCAACAGTAAAAAAGCAGGTACACCAGTGTTTACTTGGGTTTGAATCCTCGTTGGATAAGGTCGTGGCGGAAGTGGAGTGCAACGAAGCGCACCGATTTATCACCAATATTTATGAGGAATCCCGTTTAATTTTATTGAACACTGAACTTTCCCAGCATAAAAAGGAATACCATCAAAGAGTGAAAACCTTGACGCAAGAGGCCCTGCAACAACTGGGCGATTGCAACTGATTACTTGCTGGCAAAGAGTTTTACATCCTCCTCGGATACTTCCTTATCACCTAGAATGATGAGGCGCTCGACCACGTTTCGCAATTCCCGAACATTACCTGTCCAGTCATAACTTTTGAGCAAATCGATGGCCTTTTTGGAGAAGCTCTTTTGGGTCGTTCCTTGTTCGGAAGCTATCTTTTTGGAAAAATGTTCGATCAATAACGGAATATCGTCCCTTCTATCGTTCAAAGAGGGTACTTTTATTAAGATGACCGCCAAACGGTGGTAGAGGTCCTCGCGGAATTTTCCATCTTCAATTTCTTTCTTTAGATCTTTATTCGTGGCAGCAAGTACGCGAACATCCACTTTGATGTCCTTATCGGAACCGACCCGGCTGATCTTGTTCTCCTGCAATGCCCGGAGTACCTTGGCTTGTGCAGAAAGACTCATATCCCCTATCTCGTCAAGGAATATGGTACCCTTATTGGCAGCTTCAAACTTTCCGGCCCTATCTTTTACTGCCGAAGTAAACGCACCCTTTACATGGCCAAAAAGTTCGCTTTCTATCAACTCCGAGGGGATGGCAGCGCAATTGACCTCAACAAACGGGGAAGATGAACGTGGGCTCTTTTGGTGCACCCAGTGAGCCACCAATTCCTTTCCAGTACCGTTGGAACCAGTAATGAGCACCCTTGCATCCGTTGGGGCCACTTTTTCTATCATTTCTTTAATGGCTTCGATTTCCTTGCTCTCGCCGATCATTTCATAATTTTTGGAGACTTTTTTCTTGAGTACCTTGTTCTCCACGGCAAGTTCTTTTCGTTCCAATGCATTGCGCACTGTGGTAAGCAAACGGTTCAAATCCGGTGGCTTGGAAATATAGTCATACGCCCCCAGCCTCATGGTATTTACCGCTGTATCCAAATCACCGTGACCGGAAATCATGATAAAAGGAATCTCGGGTTTTATCTTTTTGGCGGCCTCAAGCACTTCCACCCCATCCATTTTTGGCATTTTGATATCGCACAACACTAGGTCAAAATCCTCCTTTTTGATAACCTCCATACCGGCAAGGCCATCCTCGGCCTCTACCACATTGTAGCTATCGTTTTCTTCGGCCAATATTTTGACCAATACCCTTCTAATTGCTGATTCGTCCTCTATTACCAGTATTTTTGACATATGCTGCTTTTTAAAATATTCCGATTTTGAAGCCCGTTCTAATATAAAAATTCCAATCGTTATTGAATAAAAACACCTCGCCACGATCTTTGTCCCTTAATTTACCTTCTTGGTAGACACTGCTTCCGGCAATCGCGAAAAAGGACATACTCTTGGATAGGTTGTATTGATAGCCTAGACTTCCCACCAAGGTATTGAAGGAAATTCGGGAAGCTGCCAATCCATTGTCCAAAATAATATCGTTTTGAAGGTTCAAAAAGTAACCATCCAAGAACAGTGCCAATTCCAAACTGTGCTTTTCGTTTAAATGATATTTTAGATTGGATTTTGGGACCCCCATAACAAAAGACCAATCTGGGTGAAACCTTCTATAATAATGGACGAGGGGCAGTGGAACAGGAATCCCCGTGGTACTGTTATACGTTAGCCCCAAAACTATCCTGAAAGGCTTGTCGGCCTTTGGCTTTTCCTTCCAAAAGGCTGCCGAGGCATTCATAAAAAAATCGTCCCGCAATACTCCATCCAATAAATTGGAAGCTATCCTTGGGGTTAAAATGGCCACTAAATTCCAATTCTCGTTCCATTTTTTGACCATTCCCAAATTAAAGTCGATAACATGGAACCTGATCATCTCCTTTTTGTCAAACGGCAATTCTGCGGAATATCCCATATCAAAACGATTATATTCGGCGCCTGTGACCAGGTAGTCCTTATTATCGTTCAGTTGGATGGGAAAATTGAGCAACGCCTTATAGCGTTGTGTTTTTACACCGCTATCGTTCTCTGGAATATTGAGGTATTCCAATCGAAAAATATCCGTACTCTGAGCACGTAATCCGGAACTGCAAAGCATTACAATGAAAGCCAATGACTTCCAGATTGTACTATGATGGGCTGAAGTTTTTATCGCTTTCTATTGTTTTGGCTGAAAAATATGTACATCGCGCTGCGGGAACGGTATAGTAACGTTGTTCTCCTTGAATTTGGTATTAATTTTATAGCGCATTTCACTTTTTATCCTGGGATCCCTAAAGGTGTCGTTGGTAAAAAAGTAAATCGAAAAAATGAGGGCCGAGTCACCAAAATCCTCAAAGAGCACAAAAGGCTTGGGATTTTTGAGTACTTGTTTTTGGTTGAATGCCACTTCTTCCAAAATTTTGGTCACCAAATCCACATCACTGCCATAGGCAACGCCTACACTTACTCTTTCCCTGGTAGTCCTGTGATTTTGGGTATAGTTATATACGATGTCACTAATAAATTTGTGATTGGGCAAGATCAACACCTTATCATCCCGAGTGATGGCTCTTGTGGTCCTGAGCTTAATTTCGAACACCTTACCTACTTTGCCATCCACTTCGACCACATCGCCGACTTGAAGGGATTTGTCAATAATGATGAAGATTCCACCCAAAACATCCTTGAACAGTTCTTGCAGGGCAAGTCCCAAACCAACAAAAAGGGCTGCAGACGCCGTAATGACCAAGGTAATGTCCACCCCGGCGGCACTCAAGGTGACCAGTACTGCTATGATATAAATGACATAATTGATAAACTTGAATACGCTGGTAAACTTTTGTTTGTCCTCCTGCTGCATTTTACGGGTAAAGATGTACCGCAACCATTTTAGGAGGAATTTTACCACCACAATTGTGACTGTCAAGAGCAATAGAAGTCCAATAGTAAGGTCTATGGCCTTTTCTCCTTCGCCAATATGAAATCCGAGGTCCAAAAAGTTTTTAATGGATCCCCAAACGTCTTCCTTGATAATCTCCTTTATGTCTTCCGTTCCGTCTTGCATAATCCTACTTATATCTCAACCATTTAAACAATTCTTTGTACGTAGGCTTCTTACCGTACATCAAAATACCCGTTCTATAAATCTTTGCCGCCAATGATACAATCCCTAAAAAGGTAACGGCCAACAGTAAAACGGACACTATAAATTGCCATAAAGGTACACCGCCTTCCCCAATACCTCCTGGCAAACGCATCAGCATTACAATGGGCGAAGTCAACGGAAATAACGAAAACCCTACGGCAATGGGTCCATGTGGATTGCTGAACACGGAAAAGAACCCAACATAAATCGCCAACATTAAAGGTAATATAATAGGGAAAATAAATTGTTGTGTGTCCGTCTCATTGTCAACCGCTGCCCCAATGGCCGCATAAATGGAGCTGTAAATCAAATAGCCCAAGACAAAGTAGATAAAGAACGAAACAATGAGCAACCCCCAGGGAATGCCATAGATTTCCTTGGCGTACATCAACATTTTTCCGTCCATTCCGCCCATTTCCGACATACCCCCCATGGCGTTTGGCGGCATGGCACTATTGTCCGACAAGGCGCTTAGGTCTATCCCGAAAATCAACACCGCCACAAACAACAAAGCTGAGGCGGAAACAATCCAGATGGAAAATTGGGTCACCCCGGCCAAGGAATTGCCAATAATCTTTCCCAGCATCAACTGAAATGGTTTTACGGATGATATGATCACCTCAATGATTCGGCTCGTCTTTTCCTCGATCACACTGCGCATCACAAAACCTCCGTAAATAATAATGAACATCATAATGGCATAACCAAAGCTTCCACCAATGATGGCCTTAATTTCATTGACCCCCCTAATGCTCCGCTCCCCATCAAAAGTGGAAAGATTAATTTCAAATGGTTTTTCAACACTGGAAAACTGCTCTGGGGTCACTCCCAATTTTTGCAAACGTTCCTGCCGCAAACGATTTTGAAAAACGTTCTCCAATTCCTTGGTCACGGAAGTGTTCGGGTTATCCTTGGTAAAAAGGAAAGTCGACTTGGAAACTTCCTCCACGGTTGCCCCTTCGGGAATGTGGAGCAATCCATAGTATTCCAAGGCATTTGTGGAATCCTTGGCCTGCTCGACCGTCAAGTTCTTGAACTGCAAAAAAGATATGTTCTTGGATGGCTTAAACGCATCTTGATAAAAGGTGCTTTCGTTTAAAACGGTGATTACACGTGTTTCGTCGTCATTGATCTTGGTCAAAAAAGCGATAAGTACAATCATTCCCACAATAAGAATCGGACTCAAAATGGTCATTACAATAAAAGAACGATTCCGCACTTTGGCCAAATATTCACGTTTTATGATTAGCCCTAGCTTACTTGCCATTGTCCTTACTATTTACGGTTTGAATAAAAATATCGTTGGCCGATGGTATGGTTTCCTCGAACCTGTTAATATTGGAGACCTTTGAAAGTGCTGCTAAAATTTCACCAGTATGTGCCGAGGGCAGTTGCACCTTAAAGTTCAATTGGCGCTCTACAGGGTCTATTTGTGACGAAAGAATATTGAATTTTTCTTCCAAAGACTTGATAAAAACATCTGCATCCTTTTCCATATGGACACCAACGTTGAAGATATTGTTCTTGTATGCCCTTTTGATATCGGAAAGCTTACCGTCCAATATTTTTTCCGATTTGTGAATCAGCGCAATGTACTCACAAAGCTCTTCCACGGATTCCATGCGGTGGGTAGAAAATATAATGGAAGTTCCATTTTCCTTCAATCGCAGTATTTCGTCCTTTATGATATTGGCATTAATGGGGTCAAATCCACTAAAGGGTTCATCAAAAATCAACAATTTGGGTTCGTGCAATACCGTAACAATAAACTGAATCTTTTGCGCCATCCCCTTGGAGAGTTCCTGAATCTTCTTGTCCCACCAGTCGCCAATGTTCAAACGGTCGAACCAATAGGCCAACCGTGTTTTGGCCTCTGCTTTGGACAGCCCCTTTAACTGGGCCAAGTATAAGGCTTGTTCGCCCACCTTCATACTTTTATACAAACCACGTTCCTCGGGCAAATAGCCTATGGATGCAATGTGCTTTGGAGCCAAGGGCTCGCCATTGAGCCATAGTTCCCCAGCATCTTGATAGGTGATTTGGTTAATGATTCGGATAAATGAGGTTTTGCCAGCTCCGTTGGGACCCAATAGTCCATAAATACAATTCTTGGGAATTTGAAGCGAAATGTTGCTCAACGCTGTGTAGTCACCATACGTTTTGGTCACATTTTTGGCAACAAGGATATGATCCATGTAAACAATTTTTCCAAAGATATGCAATTGAAGCATACCTGCGTTTTCCCTAAAAACAAAAACCCACCCTTAAAAGAATCAAGGATGGGAAAAAAATTGCTATGAAAAAGAAAATTAGATATCGGTCACCCAACATCAGTTTCAAATATACGTTTTTTATTTAAACAGACCGTTCTAATTTTTAAGAGAACATATCTTTTACCTTTTCAAAAAAGGATTTATCCGATTTTTCGGGCCTTGGAGCGAAGTTTTCATCGTCTTGCATTCGTTCAAAAAACTCCTTCTGTTCCTTGTTCACCGTTTTTGGTGTCCACACATTTACATGAACCAATAAATCTCCTGCGCCATAACCATTCAGGCTGTTAATTCCTTTTCCACGGAGTCTCAAAATTTTTCCGGATTGAAGTCCAGGCTCCAATTTTATTCTCACTTTTCCACCAATGGCATCAATTTCCTTGGAACTGCCCAGTACAGCTTCTGGAATACTGATGTACAAATCGTAGTGTAAATTGTCACCCTCACGCTTTAAGGTTTCATGCTCCACCGTTTCAATGGCTACGAGTAAATCCCCCGCGATACCATTGCCCGGCGCATCGTTTCCTTTTCCTGTAACTTTGAGCTGCATCCCATCTTCCACACCTGGCGGAATCTTGATGGATACGGTCTCTTCCTCTACCGTTAGACCCTGTGCATCGGCTCCGGCCGGTCTTTTGTCAATAGACTGGCCTGCCCCGCCACAAGTGGTGCAAGTAGTAGCCGTTTGCATCCGGCCCAAAATGGTATTGGTGATTTTAGTGATTTGTCCTGTACCATTACAGGTGGGACACGTTTTATAGGTAACTCCTTCTGCTTGTCGCTTACGACGGACCTTCACCTTTTTCTCAACACCGTTGGCCACCTCTTCCAAGGTCAATTTTACACGGATGCGAAGATTGCTACCTTTGGCCCTGCGCTGTCCGCCGCCAAATCCACCAAATCCGCTGAATCCGGCACCGCCCCCAAAGGCTCCGCCAAAAATGTCACCGAATTGGCTAAAGATGTCGTCCATGTTCATACCGCCACCGCCAAATCCACCGCTTCCATCGAAGGCTGCGTGACCGAACTGGTCGTATTTTGCCCTTTTGTCAGGATTCCCCAAGACTTCATAGGCCTCTGCAGATTTCTTGAACATTTCCTCCGCCTTGGTATCGCCAGGATTTTTATCCGGATGAAACTCAATGGCTTTTTTTCGGTAGGCTTTTTTGATTTCTGCGGCCGAGGCTCCTTTGGAGACTCCTAATATGTCGTAATAATCCTCCTTCATAAAATTCTAGTTTCCAACTACTACTTTTGGATGTCTGATGATTCGGTCTCCCAGCTTGAAGCCTTTCTCCACCACATCGATAATCTTCCCTTTCATTTTCTTGTCCGGTGCGGGAATTTGGGTGATGGCATCGTGCACCTCCGCATCAAAAGCATCCCCTGCACTTGCATCCACTTCTTCCAAGCCTTTATTTTTAAGGGTTTCCTTAAATTTGTTGCTGATAAGCTCCACGCCCTTGAACATTTCTTTGTCGTCCGACTTGGAAAGCTCCTTCAACGCTCTGTCAAAATCATCCAAAATGGGAAGCAGTGCCACCATGACCTCTTGCCCTGCTGTTTTGAACAGGTCCATTCGTTCCTTGGAAGTTCTGCGTTTGTAGTTTTCAAACTCTGCAAAAAGCCTTAGGAATTTTTCCTTTTCCTTGGCCAAATCTTCGCGCAACTGCTCTTCTTCGGATTTTTCCTCTTCGTTTGCCTCGGTATGTTCGGCCTCTATATGCTCATCGTTCAGCTCAGTACTCTCTTCGGTTTGCCCTTTTTTAGGCTCATCTTCCATTTCCTCAACCTTACTTTTATTGCTCATGTTCAATTATTTTATTCGGATTTGAAATGGCAAAAGTACTGCCAATTGTCCAAAAATGTCAAAATGTCACCGCAAAACATAAAAAAAGCCGCCGAAGCGGTCTTTATATGGTGACAAAGTGAATTTAACTAGTAGAAGGCATCATCGCTACACCTCCAAAGATGCGGGAACGCCATTTTCCTGTGATGCGTAAATCTCCTTAAGTGCTTGACAAATATTGGCATATTGAAAAACAAAGCCCTCATCCTCTATCTTTTTACCACTCACCCTCTGACTGGCCAATAGTAGCGTTGCCATTTTACCCAAAACCAACTTTAAAACAAAGGCTGGTACATTGGGCAACCACAAAGGCCTGTCCAAAACTTTAGCGAGCTCCTTGGTCAATTTTGTATTGGTTACGGGGTTGGGTGCTACGGCATTGTACACCCCTGTCATATTGTTTTCCACGGCAAAGACAAACAATTGGGCCAAATCCTCGATATGTACCCAGGATTGCCACTGTTCACCGCTACCGATGGGTGCGCCCACGAAGTTCTTCACGGGCATGGCCATTTTGGGCAAGGCTCCTCCTTCCTTGGACAGGACCAAACCTATCCTAATTTTGGCTACGTCAATATTCAATGCTTCGAAAGCATCGGCTTCGGACTCCCATTTGGTGACCACTTCGCCCAAAAATCCATTGTCCGTTTCTGTAGTAGTTTCGTCGTAGTATGCACTGGTAGAATCTGGATAAATACCGATGGCCGATGCTGAGACCAAACATTCCACCTCTTGGTGTTCGGACTGTTCCATTCCCTTTTTAAGGGTACGCAAGCTATCAATTCTGCTGGAGAGCACCTTTTTTTTATGCTCTGGCGTCCAGCGCTTGGCAATGCTGGTACCCGCCAAATTGATAATTGCCTGAACATGCTCAAAACAATCCAAATCAATCTCTCCTTTGGCCGGATTCCAATAAAACCCTTTGTAATCTTCAGCAGTGGAGATTTTGTCCTTGCTTGTGGTCAAATAATTAACGGGAATGCCTTTTTGGTGCAGTACCTTTACAATGGCCTGCCCTACCAATCCCGTAGCTCCTGTAATCAACACCTTCATACTATCCTATTCTTTGTGACAAAGTTATAGGTTTAATCGACTGTTTATGAGACCTTAATTTAGGTTTAACATATTTGTTCAAACTTTAAAACAATTTATGACAAGCGAAAAGACCTTCCTTAACAGATTATTGGGAACTAGATGGTTTTGGTGGCCCGGAGCATTTCACGTTTTCCCGGTGGACCGGGCAATCTTTCTACCGTAAAACCGACCGCTTGCATAGCCCTTCGTACACTACCTTTGGCAGCATAGGTGACCAAGACACCCCCGGGCTTTGCGGCCTCGTACATCTTTTTAAAGAGTTCCTCAGTCCACAGTTCGGGCTGCACCCGCGCCCCGAATGCATCAAAATAAATAAGATTGAACAAGTTTTGTACATCAATATCCTTAAAATCCTTTTTTTGCTTGCAAAGTGAGAAGTCATCCCTGATGGATATGCGCTTTTCCCATGGTGTACTGTGCATTGATTGGAAGGGAGCCTGTAATCCATCCACACCCAACTGCTGGGCATAGTCCAAGGCGTCAACTTCCTCCATAGATACAGGATACGCTTCTACACCAACATAGTCAACTTTTAGCTCCAGCTTGGGGGCTTCCAAAAAAGTAATCAGTGCATTAAGACCTGTTCCAAAACCAATTTCCAAGATCGAGACCTCGGTTTTGTTCAACAATCTGAGACCGTGCTCAATAAAAACATGGTATGCTTCCTGAATAGCTCCGTGTTTGGAATGATACTGTTCGTTCCAGTCCTCTATTTGGATGGTTTTGGAACCGTCCCCAGTTGTGATGATTTTTCGTTTCAAGGTTGGCTTTCGATCAACACACCGTCCGCCTCGAACCTGAAGGTTTTCTTTGGTGCGGTAATCAGGGCTAGCTCATCTTCCGATGCCCCTTCATCTTCGGCGTAGTGCCTTTGGTCTTCTACGGACATTTCCTCAAAAAAGGCCGCACCATTCATGACAACCCTTTTACCAGCGGCATCTTTGGGCACGAAAAAGCCGTAATCCTTGAAACGGACAAAAACTTCCTCATTGGACTCCAGCTTAACTTTCATCCAACAGCCTTTGGCTTGGCATACCTCTTTGATCTCGCCTACCATCTGGGTCTGCAACGAATCTGTCGCTATAATCTGGTCGTAAGGTGTTGCAGTTTTTGAAGCCTCGTCCGAAATTGCAAATTCTTCGCCAAAATAGTCTCCCTTTATGGTCTCTTGCTTGCAGGAAACCAAGAAAACACCTAGTAGTAAAACAGTGAAAATGTTAAAAACCCTCATTTTTGATAAGATTTAAATGAATTAGGAATAAGTATCATATTTAGATTTGAGAAAAGTCCAAAACTAACAATAATTAGCTAATTTTAGCCTGAAAATATAACTGATATGGAAACATTGGCCCATAAAATAGCAATTGAAAAAACAAAATCTTCGAAGATTGAGCAGGTGGATTTTGACAACCTTTCCTTTGGAAGTGTGTATTCGGATCACATGCTGGTCTGTGATTATAAAAATGGGAAATGGGAAATCCCAAAGATTGTTCCCTACCAACCGATTACCTTAGACCCTTCCGCAAAGATTTTCCATTATGGACAGTCTATTTTCGAGGGTATGAAAGCCTATAAAGATGAAAATGGAAAGGTATGGCTTTTTAGACCTGAAGAAAACTGCAGGCGGTTGAACAAATCAGCCAAAAGATTGGCCATTCCTGAAATTCCAGAAGCTTACTTTATGGAGGGATTGAACGCCCTTATCGATTTGGAGCGTGATTGGATACCAACAAACCCCGGCAGTTCCTTATATATAAGACCATTTGTGTTTGCTTCAGGAAATGGGTTCCATGCCTCCCCTGCAAACGAGTACAAATTTATTATCGCATGTGCGCCTTCGGGTTCTTATTTTTCCGGTAAGGTAAAAGTATTGATCGAAGAGACCTACTCTCGTGCCGCAAATGGTGGTGTTGGCTACGCAAAGGCAGGTGGCAACTATGCCGGACAGTTCTATCCCACCAAATTGGCAGCCGACAAGGGGTATCAACAAGTGATCTGGACAGATGACAATACCCACGAGTTTATCGAAGAAGCCGGCGCCATGAACGTTTTTGTGCGTATCAACGACACTTTGATGACCGCTCCTACGAGCGATCGTATCCTGGATGGTATCACTAGAAAAAGTATTCTGGACATTGCTGAGGACGAAGGCATTAAAACCGAAGTGAGAAAAATATCGGTACACGAATTGGTGGAAGCCGCCGAGAACGGTTCCCTCAAGGAAATGTTCGGAGCAGGCACTGCGGCCGTAATATCACCTATCTCTGGCTTTGGCTATAGTGGCAAGGATTATGACCTTCCCGAATTGGAGGAAAGCTATGCTTCCCGTTTAAAGAAAAGAATCACGGACATTCAATACAACCGTGCAGCAGACACATTTGGATGGCGACAAGAAGTCGTCTCACAAGAATAAAAAAGGCGCCGATTGGCGCTTTTTTTATTTATCCATAATGGTCTGGATATCCGGTTTAAAGTAATTGGGGCCCTTGAGTACTTTTCCATCCTCCCTGTAAATAGGCTTCCCATCGGCACCAAGTTTGCTCATGTTGCTCCGCTGTATCTCTTCAAAAACCTCTTCAATCTTATATTGCATGCCGTGCTCCAAAATGGTTCCGCACAAAATATAGAGCATATCGCCCAATGCATCGGCAACTTCCACCAAGTCGCCCCTGTTCGCGGCTTCCAAGTATTCCTTGTTTTCCTCGTCCATCAAATTAAACCTCAATATGTTCTTTTCAGGACCCAAATTGGCCTTGGGCTTATGCAAAACTCCCAGTCCAAAGGAATTGTGGAACAACTCCACGGCTTTAATTTTACTTTTCATTACTTAATTTTGATTTAGCTTTGCATAAAAATATAAAATATGTTCAGCACGGGACAGCTCATTTTTGCCGCCTTATTTTTCATCGCTTTTGTTGTAATTATTGCCTTTTCTTACCGAAAGGATAAAAAATTGCACAAAAAAAACTACAAGGGCGTTATCTGGATCTTGCTTTCGTTCATAATCTTTATAATTATCCTCTTCATAATTAAGTACTTTCTTAAAAATTAACAACAGATTTGGCTTTACCACAAAAATGAACGGTTTGGCAACAATAGTATCCGTTCCATTTCGTTCTCATAGGAAAAGTCGTACTTTTGTTTAACATTAATTTAGCACCTAACCTAAATGACTGTTTTTTTTAGTATTCTATTTGTTTTGCTTGCGATTAATGCCATTCTATTGATTTTCAGTGTCAATGGAGCCAAGGAAAGATTCTTAAAGCCGATTCAACGAATTCCAGAGACTTCTACTACCAAAATTTTCCCCCGAGAGACGGTAGAGGCCGAATATAAGGAAGCGGTTTAGTTTGTACCTTTAAGGCATGAAACAGGCCTTTCTTGTGTTTTTGGGCGGGGGATTAGGAAGCGTGTTGCGCTATCTTATCTCAAAATCCCTCAATCCCTTGTTCTTCCATTTTTTCTTGGGCACATTCTTGGTCAATATTGTTGGTTGTTTGCTCATTGGCCTCTTCTTGGGACTATCTGCAAAAGGGAACTTGCTTTCCTACAACAACACCCTATTTTTGGCCACTGGGTTTTGCGGTGGTTTCACTACCTTTTCTGCGTTTGCCTTCGAAAAACATTCGCTTTTAAAAAATGGCGACCTACTGCATTTTGCCATTTACATGATTTCCAGCATTGTTGTCGGTATTTTGGCCGTAGTCGTTGGGCTTTGGCTTTCCAAGTATCTTTAATAGTTACATATTACGGTTTTACCGATATAATTTGTTAAAGATTAAACATAATTCATAAAAAGTTTCATTTTAACCCATGAAAATTCATTAAAAACACCCTAATGTTAAAATAAAATCAACAAATTGACAGGAAAAATGTTTTCAGAATAAGATACCCCTAAATTAATAGGGGTATTTTTTTTATACCATCAAAAATTAGATACATACCCTATACTTTTAGTAGGTATCCTTCAATATCTTATATATTTGAGGCATGAATTAATTTTTTAATCATGAAAAAAGTCGAGGCAATTATTAGAAAATCCAAATTTGACGAGGTAAAGAGAGCCCTCCATCAAATTGAGGTCAACTTCTTTAGTTACTGGGATGTAACTGGGGTCGGAAATGAAAAACAGGGACATGTGTACCGTGGTATATCCTATAGTACCTCGGACATACAACGAAGGTATCTGGTAATCGTGGTAAGCGATGACTTTCTGGAAAGAACAGTGAATGTTTTACTGGATACAGCCAGCACCGGCAACGTTGGTGATGGAAAAATTTTCGTGTCCGATGTCATTGAGGCCTACAGGATCAGAACAAAGGAAAGTGGAACCGCTGGAATCAACTAATTATCTAAAAAACAATACTTAAAATATGGAAGCAGGATTATTTACCGCAAATAATGTATGGATGATGGTTTGTGCCGGCTTGGTGTTCTTTATGCACCTTGGGTTCTCTTTTTTGGAAATTGGGCTTACCAGACAAAAAAATACCGTTAATATCCTTTTCAAAAATGTATTTATCATTTGCGCCGGACTTTTACTTTACTATGTAGGCGGATTCAACCTGATGTATCCCGGGTTTGAAGATGGTGATATCGGATTTTTGAAATTTGCAGGGTTCGGTATTGCGGCTCCAGAAAATGGGATGACCCCAGCATATGCCGATGGCGGATATACTTGGTGGACCGATTTCCTTTTTCAGGGAATGTTTGCTGCTACGGCTGCCACCATAGTTTCCGGTGCGGTCGCCGAACGGGTTAAATTGGGGGCATTTATGTTGTTTACCCTTTTGTATGTTGGATTGGTATATCCCATCGTAGGTTCTTGGCAATGGGGAAGCGGGTTTCTTTCTTCACTATCTTTCGGTGAAGCAGAAGGGTTTCACGACTTTGCAGGGTCCACGTTGGTACATTCAGTTGGAGGATGGGCAGCCTTGATTGCCATCTATCTCCTTGGGGCCCGTGTTGGCAAATTTGGGAAAAACGGCACCATAAATGCCATCCCAGGGCACAATTTACCGCTTGCCGCGGCAGGAGTGCTCATCCTTTGGTTGGGATGGTTTGGGTTTAATGGGGGGTCGGTGTTATCGGCAGACCCAGCCCTGACCTCCTTGGTTCTGGTCACCACCTCGTTGGCCGCCGCCGCCGGAGGTATCTCGTCTTTTATTACATCAACAATACTGTACAAAAACTATGACATAACCATGTTCTTGAACGGAATCTTGGGAGGTCTAGTCGGTATCACTGCGGGTGCCGACCAAATGTCCCCAAATGAAGCTGTCATAATTGGCGTCCTCGCGGGCATAATCGTTGTATTTGGAATAGCCCTTATCGATCGTATCAAACTTGATGACCCAGTAGGTGCCGTAACCGTTCACTTGATCTGCGGTATTTGGGGAACTTTGGCTGTGGGCATTTTTGGAAATAAAGCCGGTTTAGACCAATTTTTGGTACAGTTGGCCGGCATTGGCGCTACAGCCGCATTTTGTTCCTGCTTTGCATTTATCTTTTTGTTTACGATCAAGAAGACCATGGGACTACGTGTTTCAGAAGAAGAAGAAATCGACGGTCTGGACATTCATGAACACGGGATGGACGCCTACCCAGATTTTAGGATGAACCAACATTAAATACATATCATAAAGAGAAGCGGAGCGTTCTGCCAAACGCTCCGCGAAACAACCTCTTCGTTCATAAACTCAATCATTTCATTTTACAACCCTCTTGAAGGTCCATAAAACTATGATAACAAACGCGGTCATTTTCTGCCAAATTACTAAAAAAAGTTTTTTCACAGAACTGGTTGAGATTCGATTGAATACCAAGAGGCTTTTAGGAGCAAAACCCCAGTTTAGTCTATCCCGATCATTTTATTCGGACAAATTCCTGATTCGCTGTACAGGCTCATATTAATCATAAAAGCATTATTAATCCTTTTAAATCAGAAACCATGTTGAGAAAACAATTATTTGCAACTACGTTAGTCGCTGGCCTAATGTTTATTTCCAAAGGTGTAGCACAAGATGCTCCTAGCAGTGACGACAAACTTAGCGCAAGTCTAACGCTAAATCACGATGCCTTTTTTGGCTTTAATCCCATGATGGCGCTTTCCTATTCCTTGAGCGATACTGATGCCCTAACGTTTTACGGCATTCAATGGGGTGCTGGTACAGGTTCGGCTTGGGGCCAATGGACTGAATTTGGAGTTGGCTACAACAAAACCATTGGTGCGTTTGACATCAATCCGCAATTGGGCTTTACCATGGGAAGCCTACTTTCGAGCGGCGCCTCACAACCTGGGATTATTGGGGATGGTATTGTTCCTAACCTAACCGTTAACCTAGGAACCGATTTGCTCGAAGGTCAATTCTATTTTGGGTATTATGGGGCATTGAGCGATGAGACCGCAGCAGGTGAAGCCACAAACAACTATGTGCATTATTGGGCGAACCTTGGCGTTAAAGTAACAGATTTTTTCTCCGTTGGAGGACATTTTGAAGAGCTATTCCTTTCCGGTGGCCAAATAAACGGCGGTGGAGAACTTGACAGAGTGGACGGTTATGTTTGGCTAGGACCATACGTTCAGTTTCAAAAAGGTAATGCAGGCTTGAGGTTTTCGTTCGGAGGAAACTTAGCCGATGAGGATGAACGATTTGCCCCAAATGACTTTTACAAACTGTCTTTCTTTATTTCCCTCTAAAAAGAGACCGAAAATCCTTAAAACTTATATGATCAATCGATACTAAAGTTTTTCTCTCCTGCTCTCACCTTAGTTCTCAAATAATTTTGCCTTGGCACTAGAGGGCAGGAGAACTTTTTGTTGTACACACAATAGGGATTGTACGCTCGGTTAAAATCTATGACAAGGGTATCGCCATCGGGAATGGAAAGGTCGATATAGCGGCCACCACCGTAAGTTTCTTCGCCGTTGGTTTCGTCCAAGAATGGCAAAAACAGGTAATCCTCAAATTCCTCGTCGTCCATTAGGCCCAAACTTTGGTACACTTCCAATTGATGTTCTTTACCGTTCAAGGTAAAATGGGCAATTCCGTAAACTACTTCCTGAGTTTGTCTGTCCGTTGTTGTTGGCATCAAAAAGGGTTCGGCATCAGGAGTCCTTTCAAATCTTGCGTGAACTATATAGGAGGTATCGGGCTCAAAAAAGTCCAATCCTTCAAAATCCTTACGGTATTTATCGGGCAAGGGAGAAGAATCGGGGTCTTTGAAACTTTCGTTCTGCTTTTTTTGGTATGCTAAGATTTCTGCCACCAAACCGGATGCGGCGGCAACTGTTTCTTCCTCGTCGTGGTACTTTTTACCTTGACCACAGGCCACCAAACCAATTGCCAAAAGTAAGACTGCATATTTCATCCTGAAGTATTTGTACAAAAATACAGCTTATCCTAAACAAACAAATGGCAAGACAAGATGGGCTTAATTATCTTCTATTTTGATATCATATCTGGCATCTTCCAAATATTTTGATACCATTTCATTGAATTCTGGAGTGATGCGAAGGAGTGCGGTATGCTCCAAACTATATATTTTTTCCCGATCTTTGAATCCTTTTTTCAATAGTTCTTCCAGGTAGAACAAAGAGGTGCCAAAATCATCATTTTTAGCACTCAAAGAGATAATTTTGAAATAATATTCCGTATTCTCGGGATCTAAGATGGTCTTTAGCATATACAAAAAGGCTAGCGCGTCCTCGTCCACCACTTCCTCTGCCAATATAAGGGTCACACTATCTTCTGCCAATGCGTTCACATATCCCTTTAATCGATGTCCCATTTGCCTCTCAAAAGGCTTTGGACTGGCGATAAACTTGCCTATCTCCCCCATTTGATAGTTCCACCATCCCAAATTATTAAAGTTATGTGTGTACATATCGTCATCCATATAATACTGGTAATCTTCCTTTAAGATGGATTCCTGTAAAAAGGCTACATTCTCAGCTCTTTGCATTACCCTAAACTCTTTGTCGCGCCTTAAATCCCGTTGTTCCAACCTAAGGGAATCGGTGTTTTTAAAAGGTCCGTACATGGACATCATCTCGGTCATGTACTGTTCGGCCCATAACAAATCGCCAATTTCCTTTAATTGATTTACTTTTTCCAGATCCTCCCGGTAGGCGTTTTCAATATATGCCGAATCCTTAGGTATCCATTTTCTGCCCATAGCATCCAAGGTGAACAATTGGAGGCCCTTTTGGATATAGGCGGTGCTAGGCCACTCCCCATTGCCGTCGTAGATCAGCACTTGATTGGGAAATTTGTAACGGTCCAAAAGCTTGGCATCCGTGAGCATATAAGGGTAATTATAGTTTTCCTTGCTTATAATGCCCACAAAGTGAAATGGTTTTTTCACATTGATCAA
Source organism: Flagellimonas marinaquae (assembly GCF_003992675.1). Taxonomy (GTDB): domain Bacteria; phylum Bacteroidota; class Bacteroidia; order Flavobacteriales; family Flavobacteriaceae; genus Flagellimonas; species Flagellimonas marinaquae. Next base: position 100,537 of record NZ_RZMZ01000015.1, on the reverse strand, counting down.
TTCGCTATTGGCCAGTGATGCACCAATAGCCAAAGAACCATTTACCCCATTGAGCAATACGGGTGCCAGCGTGGCAAAACGACCACTGGAATCCTCACCACCTGTGTAGATACGGTCCGTATGAATGGGCAACATATCACCGACCCGCTGGATGGTATTGCCTATCAATACCATTTTATTGGTCAGCGAAATACTATCATATAGCTTTGGAGCCGCCAAAACATAACCTTCCTCTTCCGCAGCGTTCAAAAACATGGAAATCACCTTTTTGTCATTCCCCTCCATATCGGCCAACAAGAGCAGGGGCCATTTTTTATCCTTGGAAAAATCCTTTGGGATATATAAGGAATAGGTGTTTTGGGTGGTATCATTGACCGGAAGATTCTCGATGATCTCCCCTTTTCGAAGTACTATTTGTTGCGAAAATAGGTGAACCGTGCAAAAAATAGTCAGGAGCGGTAACAGATATGCTTTTCTCATAATTTTTTTCATAACAAAAATCTGGCCAAAGTTTACTCTGAATTTATCAAATTAAAATGACATCTACTTCACTGTTTTGCTTTTTTTGATGGGGGCATTCCCAACAACATTGGATAATACAATATGAGTACGGCACTCACCATACACGATAAGCTCGTCTATAAATTTTTCCAAGTGTGACTGATCTCGCAACACCACCTCCATAATGATATTTTCGTTGCCCGTGATCCTGTAGCAATTCACCACTTCCTCAAAGGTCTTCACCTTATCCAAAAACGGCTTTAGCTTTCCCATAAAGGCTCGCAACATGATAATTGCCTTGAATTGATAGCCTGCCTCTACATACGAGATTTTCGCACCATAGCCTTCCACAATACCAAGGTCTTCCATTTTTTTGACCCGCTCCGCCACTGCAGGAGGTGTAAGACCTACTTTTCTACCAATATTGGCAAACGATTCCCTTGCGTTCTTTTGTAAATGATGCAGTATTTGCCAATTCAAATCATCTATCTTCATTTATAAAGTAATTAAGTACTATTATTTTACTTTCAAAGGTAAAATTAAACTTTCGCTTTAATAACAAAAGTAAGAAAATTTAAATCGTGCGTAATTTTATAAGACTAAATTGCTTTGAAAAATGGAGAGAAATTCTCTAAATTCCTTAGGTGTATACCGCAAATCTTTGGCGCTTCGCGATATGAGCGAGGCCGTCGCTGCTTACTTTACCCAAAACCGGGAAATTCTGTCCTTTCGCAAAATCGACTCCTTTAGGGACGATATCTCCCGTTCACTTTTGGCCGATGCCGACCTTATCACCAAAGAAGTGGAGCAGGCTGCACTTAGCAGCTGCCCTTCTGTTCGGATGAAAAGCCTTTCTTACGTGAACATCATGACCCGAAACATCTTGGCCTATTGCAACGGACTGGAAAGAGATGGGGTCAAGGAAAAAGAGTATCTCAATCTCCTTAGAAAAGAGATTCGCATCTTCCGCGTATCCTTTAAAAAATGGAGAAAATCCCTCATCAACAAAAACGACTGACTCCTATTACATATTCCTTCGGTATTGCCCTCCCACTTGGAACAAGGCTTCCGTAATCTGCCCTAACGAACAGTATTTGGCTGCCTCCATCAATTTTTCGAAGATATTTTCATTGTTGATGGCCACCTGTTGCAACTCCTTCAGCTGCTCCTCAGCTTTGCTGCCTTCGCGCTCATGCAAGTTTTCCAAGGTCTTAATTTGATTTTGCTTTTCGATTTCCGTAGCCCGAATCACTTCTGCTGGAAGAATGGTTGGTGAGCCTTTAGAACTCAAAAAGGTATTTACTCCAATGATTGGGTATTCCCCGGAATGCTTCAACGTCTCATAATGTAAACTTTCTTCTTGAATTTTGGAGCGTTGGTACATGGTTTCCATAGCACCCAAAACACCACCGCGTTCGGTAATCCTATCAAATTCCATTAGTACGGCTTCCTCGACCAAATCGGTCAATTCCTCAATGATAAAGGATCCCTGAATCGGATTTTCGTTCTTGGCCAACCCCAGTTCCTTGTTGATGATCAATTGAATGGCCATGGCCCTGCGGACAGATTCCTCGGTAGGCGTGGTAATGGCTTCGTCGTAGGCATTGGTGTGCAACGAGTTGCAATTGTCGTAGATGGCGTACAACGCTTGAAGCGTGGTGCGAATATCGTTGAAATCAATTTCTTGGGCATGCAAACTTCTTCCCGAGGTTTGGATGTGATATTTGAGCATTTGTGCCCGAGGGTTTGCGCCATACTTTTCTTTAAGGGCTTTGGACCAAATGCGCCGGGCCACCCGACCGATGACCGCATATTCCGGGTCCACCCCATTCGAAAAGAAGAACGAAAGATTGGGACCAAACTTGTTGATGTCCATTCCCCTGCTCAAATAATATTCCACATAGGTAAAACCGTTGGACAGCGTAAACGCCAATTGCGTGATTGGATTGGCCCCCGCTTCGGCAATGTGGTAACCTGATATGGAAACCGAATAAAAATTACGGACTTGTTGCTTGATAAAATATTCCTGCACATCACCCATCAATCTCAAGGCAAACTCTGTGGAAAAAATACAGGTGTTCTGCGCTTGGTCTTCTTTCAAAATATCGGCTTGCACCGTGCCCCGCACCTGATTCAAGGTCTTGGCCTTGATGTCTTCATACACATCCCTGGGCAGCACTTGATCTCCCGTAACGCCCAAAAGCATCAATCCTAGACCGTCGTTCCCTTCGGGCAACTCACCATAATACGATGGAGCCTCTGCGTTTTTCTCCTTAAAGATCGCCTTTATCTTTTTCTGGACCTCCTGCTCCAAACCGTGCTCTTTGATGTATTTTTCACAGTTTTGGTCTATAGCGGTATTCATAAAAAAAGCAAGCAACATGGGTGCTGGACCATTTATGGTCATGCTCACAGAAGTCATTGGACTGCTCAGGTCAAATCCGGAATATAGTTTTTTGGCATCATCCAAACAGCAAATACTCACCCCCGCATTTCCGATTTTTCCGTAAATATCCGGGCGGTGGTCTGGGTCGTTCCCGTAGAGCGTCACCGAGTCAAAAGCGGTGGACAATCGTTTGGCTGGCATGTCCATACTCACATAGTGAAATCGGCGATTGGTCCGTTCCGGTCCGCCCTCTCCGGCGAACATTCGGGTGGGATCTTCCCCTTCCCGCTTAAATGGGTACAAACCGGCAGTGTAGGGAAATTCCCCAGGCACATTCTCTTGTAAGATCCACTGTAAGATATCCCCCCACGCCTTGTATTTGGGCAGGGATACTTTTGGGATTTGGCTATGCGAAAGGGATTCGGTATGGGTTTTTATTTTGACCTCTTTGTCCCGTACCTTAAAGGAATAGATGTCGGCCGCATAGCGGTTCACTTTTTCCCTCCATTTGATGATGGCTTCCCAGTGCAGTGGGTTCAAATGCATTTTGATGCGATCAAATTCCTTGATCAAAAGATTGACCAGCTCTTTGGACTCGTCATTTTTGAGATGTGATTTGATGTGCTCCTCGTTCAATCCGGATTTATCCAAAAAGGATTCCTCTGCCTCCTCTTGCTCCATGCCCAAAACAGAAGACAGGGTCAAAAACACGCCATACAGTTTTTGGGCCGTTTTCGATTCTTCACGGGCCTTTGCATCATAATTTCTATTGTTTTCCGCAATTTCCGACAGATATCTGGTCCGCGACGGCGGAATCACATAGATTTTCTCGGTCATTTCCTGGGTCACTTCCAGGGTGGATTGTAATGATGAACCTGCCTTCTCCACCAAGGTGTCCATTACCTTTTTATAAAGACTGTTCATACCTGGATCATTGAACTGGGAAGCGATGGTACCAAATATGGGAAGCTCATCCTCATTGGCGTGCCACAATCCATGGTTACGGGCGTATTGCTTCTTTACATCACGTAGGGCATCCAAAGCCCCTCTTTTATCAAACTTGTTAATGGCAACGATATCGGCAAAATCCAGCATATCGATTTTTTCCAATTGCGTTGCCGCACCAAATTCGGGCGTCATTACATAAAGAGACACATCGCTATGCTCCAAAATTTCGGTATCGGACTGTCCGATGCCTGAAGTTTCCAAAATAATGAGGTCGTAGTTTGCTGCTTTGAGCACTTGCACGGCTTCGGACACATGTTTGGAAAGGGCCAAATTGGACTGTCGGGTGGCCAACGAACGCATGTACACCCGCTCGCTGTTAATGGCGTTCATCCGGATGCGATCGCCCAAAAGCGCACCTCCTGTTTTTCTTTTTGAAGGATCTACGGATACAATGCCAATGTGCTTATCGGGGAAGTCCATCAAGAACCTACGTACCAGTTCATCCACTAAACTGGATTTTCCAGCACCTCCCGTGCCTGTGATTCCCAAAACGGGAACATTGCCCTGTCCTTTTTGGATGGCGGATTCAAATTTTTCGAAAGCATCATGACGGTTTTCCGCCAAAGAAATTAAACGCGCTAAAGTGTTGGGGTGCTTGGCAGCCAATTCCTGCTCCAGACTTCTTCCCTTTGGGAAGGTTAAATCGGGAACGGCAGTATCGCAACGTTCCACAAGGTCATTGATCATTCCCTGAAGACCCATTTCCCTTCCGTCATCGGGCGAATAGATCCGCTCGATGCCATAATCCATCAAATCCTTGATTTCTTCTGGAAGTATAACGCCACCACCGCCACCAAATATTTTGATATGCCCTGCACCTCTTTCCTTTAGCAAATCGAACATATACCTAAAATATTCGTTGTGTCCGCCTTGATACGAGGTCATTGCAATGGCGTTGGCATCTTCCTGAATGGCGCAATCGACCACTTCGGATACACTTCTATCGTGCCCTAGATGAATCACTTCGACCCCAGTGGCCTGAATGATTCGTCTCATGATGTTGATGGCCGCGTCATGTCCATCAAACAGGGAAGCTGCGGTTACGATGCGTATTTTATGTTTGGGTGTGTAGGCTTGAATTTGTTCCATCATCAATAAAGGATGTAATTTTGCTCTGCAATTTACGGAAAATGCAATTGAAAATTGATTTTGATTAAGATTGTATAAAAAATAGTAAATGTTTGGGCTTCCTTTTTTGAATACCATAATTTTACCCCGTCAAAACCAAGCCCATGAAGCTGACCATTCTCATCAATTGCCCCGATCAATCGGGGATTATTCGCTCGGTTACCACCTTTGTACATCAGCAACAAGGAAATGTAGTGTATTTGGACCAACATGTGGACAAGCAGGCGGGGGTGTTTTTCATGCGTTTAAAAAGCGAGTTCGAACAGGACATTGACCTGAATAAATTCAAGGAAGATTTTGGTCAAGAACTGGCAACACGCTTTCAAATGGAATGGGATGCCTATACGGATGGCTACAAACCAAAAATGTCCATTTTTGTTTCCAAATACAACCACTGCCTATACGATTTGCTAAGCCGATACAATTCTGGAGAGCTGGCGGTAGAAGTTCCCTTTATTCTGAGCAATCACAAAGATTTGGAATATGTGGCCGACCAGTTCGGCATTCCGTATTTTCACATTCCAGTGACGAAGGAAAACAAAGCGGAAGCGGAGGACAGGCAATTGGAACTTTTGGCAGAATACGGGGTCGATTTTATCGTTTTGGCCAGATATATGCAAATTGTATCACCAAAGGTGATTGATGTATTTCCGCAAAAAATCATCAACATCCACCATTCGTTTTTGCCAGCCTTTGCGGGTGCCAAACCCTACCATGCAGCGTTTGAACGAGGTGTGAAAATTATTGGTGCCACCAGCCATTATGTAACGGAAGACTTGGACGAAGGGCCCATTATTGAGCAGGATGTCACGGCGGTATCGCACACCCATTCAGTAAAGGATTTTATCGCAAAGGGCAGGGACTTGGAACGCATAGTGCTTTCCCGTGCCGTTCAGCTTCACGTAGCCCGTAAAACAATGGTCTACAATAACAAAACGGTTATTTTTTCATAATCAAATCAAAGATTATGTATCTTAATATCAACTAGTAACACAAAACACCAAATTCTTACATGAATCAAGATTATATACAACCGAATGCATGGAGTCTCATTGAAGAAGGTTTCGATAAGGAACGTGTTAAATCTTCTGAAAGCCTATTCAGTATCGGAAACGGCGCCATGGGACAACGTGCCAACTTTGAAGAATCCTATTCCGGCCCCACATTCCAAGGAAGCTATATCGGAGGGGTCTATTATCCTGACAAAACCCGCGTAGGTTGGTGGAAAAATGGCTATCCCGAATATTTTGCCAAGGTATTGAACGCTCCCAACTGGATTGGCATTGATGTATGGATTGATGGCGAACCTTTGGATTTGGCAAAATGCAGCCAGGTAAAAAACTTTAAGCGGGAGCTTAACATGAAGGAAGGTTGGTACCGAAGAAATTTTGAAGCCACCACCGCCAACAATATTGAAATCGCAGTCGTGGCTACCCGCTTTTTAAGTCTTTCCCATGATGAAATGGGGGCGATTCACTACGAAGTAACCTTGTTGAACAGCGATGCCGAAATTACTTTTAAGCCTTACTTGGATGCCGGCATCACCAACGAAGACAGTAACTGGGACGACAAATTTTGGAACACTACAAAAATAGCATCGGAAAAGAACCGTGCCTTTGTGGAATCGCACACCATGAAAACACATTTTAATGTGTGCACCTTCATGCAGGCCCATTTGGTGCACGGGGACAACATCAAAGCTACTCCTGACAATGTGACCAAGGAGGAGCTTTCCATTGGATTGGAGTTCACCCATAAGGCCAAAAAAGGCGAGAAAGTCAGTCTGGTCAAGTTTGGGGGCTACACGGTGGACAGAAACCACGATGCAACTAAGCTGACCGAAGCAGCCAATGACCTTCTCGATACTGCTTCCAAGCTCGGGTTTGATGGGCTTTTAGATGCCCAAAAGAAGGCATGGTCCCAAATTTGGGAAATGAGCGATATTACCATTGAAGGAGACATTAAGGCCCAACAAGGTATCCGTTTCAATATTTTCCAATTGAACCAAACCTATACTGGTACCGATTCCCGTTTGAATATTGGTCCCAAAGGTTTTACAGGTGAAAAATATGGCGGAAGCACCTATTGGGATACCGAAGCCTACTGTCTCCCCTTTTACATGGCCACCAAAAATCAGGAGGTGGCGCGCAAGCTGCTGAAGTATCGCTACAACCATTTGGAAAAGGCTATTGAAAATGCTGAAAAACTGGGCTTTACTAAAGGTGCTGCGCTTTATCCCATGGTAACGATGAACGGCGAAGAGTGCCACAACGAATGGGAAATCACTTTTGAAGAAATCCACAGGAACGGCGCCATTGCCTATGCCATTTTCAACTACACACGCTACACTAACGACCAAAGCTACATTCCCGAAATGGGATTGGAGGTCTTAATCGGTATCGCACGTTTCTGGCAACAACGCGTCAATTGGTCCGAACATCGCAAAAAATATGTGATGCTAGGTGTAACTGGCCCCAATGAGTACGAAAACAATGTAAACAATAACTGGTACACCAACTATCTGGCCAAATGGTGTCTGGAATATGCCCTGGAACAATTGGAGCAGGTACAGCAAAACTATCCTTCCGATTACAAAAGGGTGATGGACAAAACCCAATTGAGCAATGATGAAACCGGACTTTGGAAAAAAATTGCTGCCCACATGTACTTCCCATATTCCGAGGAACATGGCGTATACCTGCAGCAAGATGGCTTTTTGGACAAGGATTTGGTGCGAGTGGCCGATTTGGACAAGAAAGAACGGCCTATCAACCAACACTGGAGCTGGGACCGAATCCTTCGTTCGCCCTATATTAAACAAGCCGACACGTTACAGGGGTTTTACTTTTTTGAGGACCATTTTACGGATGCCGAGCTGGAGAAACATTTTGATTTCTATGAGTCATTCACTGTTCATGAATCCTCCCTGTCGCCTTGTGTACACGCCATACAGGCAGCAAAGCTGGGCAGAATGGAGCAGGCTTATACCTTCTACCTACGAACCTCGCGTTTAGATTTGGACGACTATAATAAAGAGGTGGAAGAAGGTTTGCACATTACTTCCATGGCCGGTACTTGGATGAGCATTGTGGAAGGCTTTGGTGGCATGCGCATCCAAAACGGAACTTTATGCTTCACTCCGCAAATACCGGAACAATGGGAATCCTATTCCTTCAAAATCAACTTTAGAAACAGGATCATAAAAATAACTGTTAGCCAGAAAGGAACCACCTTTACCATTGACGAAGGAACGGACCTCGAAATCATGCTCAACGGTCAACCGAAAACACTTTCCCATGTGTAACAAGAGATAGGAAAATCAAATATTCAGCTTTCCGTTTGGATGAATTTCATCTAAAATGCTTCATCAGCAACCAAATTATGAAGCAATACAGCTATTTTCATATCAATTTTAAACACAAAACCATGAAGAAAATAATCCTAAGTGCCTCCGTGCTTTTTTTGATGAGCTGCGCCGAACTCCAACAGGTGGTGAACCAACTGCCACAGGGCACATCGGGGATAGGCAATGAGCAAATTGCCCAAGGCCTGCGCGAAGCCCTGAATATGGGCATTGAAAAACAGGTGGACAAATTGGCGTTGGAAAACGGGTTTTTTAAAAACGAACTGGTAAAAATCCTGCTCCCCGAAGAATTGCAAAAGGTGGACAAAACGTTACGCGATGTTGGATTGTCCAGTTTGGCCGACGAGGGTCTGCGCATCATTAACCGGGCCGCCGAGGATGCCGTTGGGGAAGCGACACCCATTTTTGTGGATGCTGTAAAAGGTATCACTTTTAATGACGCAAGACAGATTCTTTTGGGGAACGATAATGCTGCCACGCAGTATTTACAACAGACAACCAAAACTCAGTTGTACAATAAGTTCAACCCTATCATCAAAAAATCGTTTCAAAAAGTGGGCGCGGACCAAATATGGAGCAACATCATCAACAAATACAACAGCCTGCCCTTAACCAACGATGTAAATCCTGATTTAACGGACTACACCACCAATGAAGCCTTGGAGGGTGTTTATACGATGATAGCAATCGAAGAAAAGGAAATTAGGACAAAAGTTTCGTCCAGAACAACAGATTTGTTAAAAAAAGTGTTCGCTCTGCAAGATTAATCATAATTTTTTCAGAAAAATGTAATAACTTTAAAACTAATGCGTTATAATTTCAAGATTCAAGAATAATTATAACAAAACCCTAAAGTTAAATTAACCTTGAGCTGAAGGTTAAACTTGAATTTTGTACAAGTTATCTGAGTTAGCATTTTTTTGAGTTAGTTAGTTTAAAAACCGGTGTACCATCACCGGTTTTTTGTTTTCTTGACAGGACGGTACAAGCCATCAAAGGCAATGGAAACCGTACCCTCCTCAGCCAGCACTTCCCATAATTGCCTTACCGTTCCATCCGTATTCAAAGTCCAGGTGATTCTATTGGTATAGGTTTTACCATCAGGTTTGGTAAACTCCTTCGAGGACAAAACCATTTGGTTACCTTGTCGGTTTCCCTGAAGCTTTAGCACAACCCCCGCATTATCGACCCATACTTGTTCCCACATTCCTGTTGCAGCATTAAAAAAATTAAGGCTTGTCCCGGTATAACCGACTTGGGCACTGGTCCAATTCTCTCGGATAACACAACCGTCTTCTTCCTTTGAAATACGGCTTTTGCCTGCGGGCGAACCATCCTTGGCATTAACGACCTCCCACTCCCCGATCCAAAAATCAAATGCCCTGTGGTTTTCGGTACAGCAAGCGCAGTTATCAAGACTTTGAGCACTCATAACCAAGGAAAACAAACATGCCAAAATGATCCATGACTTATGCATATGCAATGTTTTTGTAACTGTTCCACCTCTTTTAAAGGTACGTTAATTTTATCCTAACCCAATGTGATCTATCCGGGCCCATGTGGACCCAGACGTTAAATTTTAGATAAATTACCTGATTTATAGCCGTATAGCGTCCGAATCCATAGTCCACAAGGCCATTTTGCTCGTATCTTTGAAAGTAACAAATCTTTGGAGCTATGAATAATCAGTATTGTAAAGTAGGAACGGTAACGCCCATCACCGGTTTAAGTCATGCCGCCTCCGTTTTGGAAGTGATGCACCATAATTTCATGGAAAAGGCAGCTAGTGTTTCTGGCAAGGATTCCCAATTGGGCGAATTTTTCAACAGAAAAGCGCAGGGCATCAAAAAGGTATTGGAAAGTCTTTAGTTTGAGGGCTATCTCAACTTGCTCAGTTCAATTTCCATTTGCTGCTGGATTTCCTGTGCCTTTTTCGCAGCAGTTTCAGCAAAGTCGTGTCCTGTTGACGCATAAATAACACCTCTGGATGAATTCACCAATAATCCAACATCTTTGGTGATTCCGTACTTGCAGACTTCTTGCAAACTACCTCCTTGCGCTCCCACTCCGGGTACCAACAAGAAACTTTCCGGAACAATTTTTCTAATATCCGCCAAATATTCGGCTTTGGTGGCTCCTACGACATACATCAATCGCTCCGAGCCTTTATATGTTTTGGAAACGGCCAAGACTTCTTTGTAGAGTTCCTGCCCATCCACATTTTTGGTCTGAAAATCAAATGCCCCTTGATTGGAGGTCAATGCCAATAAAATCGTGTGCCTATCCTCAAATTCCAAAAAGGGCTCCACCGAATCTTTGCCCATGTAAGGTGCAATGGTAATGGAATCAAAATCCATCGTTTCAAAAAATGCTTTGGCGTAGCGCGTGGACGTATTTCCAATATCACCCCGTTTCGCATCGGCAATAGTGAACATTTCAGGATGGTTCGTATTCAAATAGTGCATGGTCCGTTCCAAGGATTTCCAACCTTGCAGCCCATAAGCTTCATAAAAAGCGATATTGGGTTTGTAGGCCACACAATACGAATGCGTAGCATCAATAATAGCTTTATTGAACGCAAAAATCGGGTCTTCTTCGGTTAAAAGGTGCTTTGGAATCTTGTCCAGGTCAGTATCGAGACCCACACAGAGAAATGACTTTTTTTGGTGTATTTGGTCAATTAAATCTGATAACTTCATTTTGATGGTTTCTAGGCCGTTCTTGGTTGTAACGGATTAAAATATCTCAGAAGCTTCCCTGAGTTTTTCGGTATTCTCTACCAACATGAGCTCATCGATGATTTTTTGGATATCCCCGTTGATGATGTTCTGCAAATCGTAAAGTGTAAGGCCAATTCGATGGTCGGTTACCCTACCCTGTGGATAGTTATAGGTCCGGATTTTTGCCGAACGGTCACCACTGCTCACTTGGGAATTACGCTTGGCTGCATCTTCGGCCTGCTTTTTGGCCAATTCCATATCGTACAAACGGGCACGGAGTACCTTGAAAGCCTTATCCTTATTTTTGTGCTGGGATTTTTCATCCTGACATTGCGCCACGATACCTGTTGGTTCGTGTGTCAATCGCACTGCAGAATAGGTTGTGTTCACCGACTGTCCACCCGGTCCGGACGAACAGAAATAATCAATCCGAACATCTTTGGGGTCTATTTGGACATCAAATTCCTCTGCTTCGGGAATCACCATTACGGTAGCTGCACTGGTGTGTACCCTACCCTGGGTTTCGGTCTGCGGTACTCGTTGCACACGGTGTACACCTGCCTCAAACTTGAGGGTACCATACACATCCTCCCCGTTCACCTCGAAATGGATTTCCTTATAACCACCACTGGTTCCTTCGCTCAAATCGATAACATTGGTCTTCCAACCTTTGGATTCGCAGTACTTGGTGTACATCCGGAAGAGGTCCCCAGCAAAAATACTGGCCTCGTCACCACCAGTACCTGCACGGATTTCCATAACCACGTTCTTGGCGTCTTCGGGATCTTTGGGAATCAACAGAAACTTGATTTCCTCTTCCAATTGGGGTAATGCACTTTTTGCCTCGTCCAATTGCATTTTGGCCATTTCCACCATTTCGGCATCGCTGCCATCAGCTATGATTTCCTCGGCTTCTTCAATATTATTGGTAAGGGTGATGTACTCATTACGCTTTTCATTGAGTACCTTAAGATCTTTGTATTCTTTGTTGAGTTTTACGTACCGTTTTTGGTCCGCAATAATATCCGGTTGTATGATCAGGTCCGAAACCTCATCAAAACGTTGTTTTACAATGTTGAGTTTGTCTAGCATAAATCAATCCTCCTAATAGGAATGCGAATTTACGATTTTTTAACGGGATTATTTGGTAAATCCTAGGGGTCAGTTGCCAACAAAAGTAGTCCCCAAGGTAACGATGAAAGCATTGAGGCCGTCGCTGCGGTCGTATTGACTAAAGCGTAGGTTGATGGTCTTTAACCCAAAGCTGAGCACCCGGGCACTGGTAAAAATATCCTTATACTGCACCCCCATCCCGTATTGATGCGCATCGTAGTTGGACAAATCGTAGTCCGACGTATAAAACTCAAAGGTAGACAACGCCTCTTCCTTGGGATAAAAATAATCCGCCGCAGTTTGGGTATAGTATCGATAGGTGGGAAACAGGGTAAACTTATCCGTAATCTTTATTGGAGCTTCCAAACTCGCTGTATGGGATTGAACTCCCCAATCGTCCCAATAAAAACGATAATACGATCGCAGAATTATCAAATCGTTCAGGTAATAGTTTAACCGCCCACCAATGGGAATTTTAAAACGGCTATCGGGCAATTGCTCCACATTGTCCGCCAATTGAAACTCATCAATAAAAAAATCCTCAAAATCCGAAAAATAGACCCGCTGGAAGGGCGTACTCAACAGGCCGTTTTGGGAAACCACGTCCATAAAAAGGGCTCCCTGCAATTTTTGGGTCAAGATTTGGCTGAAACTCAGTGAAAGTGAATAGGAGTTCCTGTTTTCATTCTCAAATTCCGAAAAAATAGGTTGATAGGTCCCATTTCCTGTGATGCGATCATCAAAAAAGCCATTGCGCAGCTCTATGGGGTATTGGGAATTCCATTTATCCAAAAATACACGACCGCTAAGGGTGATTTCCGTATTTTTTTCTTTGAACAACTTGGTAAAGCTGCCCCCAAATCCTATCGAAACATAATCGTACTCCGATGAAAAATAGCCGTTGGCGCTCCAAATGGTGTTTCGGTCATCGGAACTGTGCTGGTAGGTCGGGTTGATGTAAGCCAGCACATCCCTGCGCGATTCGCCCGAAGAGGCATCAAACGGACTCACATCCACACCACCATCCAAAGGATTGACGTTGCTGGAGGATGCTGAAGTATAGGCAGAAAGACCCACATCGACCGTTAAGATATCGTCCTCGTTCATGGGCATGCGCAACACAATGCTCGAAGTGGCATCAGTCAACTCCTCGGTGCCCTCACCGCCAGTTACGGCTGCATTTTGCCCATCTTGATTGTAATAACTGAACAACAAGTCAACTTCGCTCGCCTCCAGAACCCTTCGCTTATAAGAGGTATTGCCTTGCTGTGCCCATCCAACACAGACCGTCAAAAAGAAGAAAATCAGAGAAACAGGTTTTATGGAACAGGTGAATTGGATCATGGTTTTTTTGTATCGATTGCTCCTATGTATTAATTGCATCCGCATCCACCACCCGTTTTACCACCATTTGCACCAGCGGAAGCCTCCCTGTAAATATGGAAATTGGTCTCGAACCGCTCGCACGGCCTTGCACTTAACTGCATCTCCTCATCGTTCACATAAACCTTGTCGTACTCGCGAACGACAACGCAGGAACTGGAACTACTAAGCAGTATCAATAACCAAAAGAATTTTCGCATGAGCTAAATGTACTAATTCGTATCGAACAGAATGCCCGAACTTCGATGAACTTTATTCTCCGAATCCACAATGACAGCCTCTACCCCATCAATTTGGTTGATCATATGCAGCCCTACATCACGTCCCATGGTAAAGACAGCGGTAGCCAAGGCATCGCACAGCTCGGCTTGCTTGGCAAAAATGGATACACTATTGATGCCCTTAGTGGGATACCCTGTTCTAGGGTCGATGATATGGGAATATTTTTCCCCATTGAGGGTGATATATTTCTCGTAATTCCCAGATGTGGCCACAGAGGACTCCACTACGGGCAGCCAACTAAATACTTTGTCTTTACTGAGCGGATTGGCGATGCCCACCAACCATTTTTCGCCAGTGACTTTGGTACCCCAGGTGGTAAGATCGCCTGAAGCGTTGATGATTCCGCCTTTGACCTCTTTGGAAACCAATAGATCCTTGGCTTTATCAGCGGCATAACCTTTGCCGATGGCGCCAAATCCGATTTTCATGCCTTTTTCGGGAAGAAATACGGTTGAATTCTCGGCATTCAGTACCATTTTTTGATAGCCCACTTTGGCAACAGAATTTTTGATTTTGTCAGCCGTAGGCATTTTATCCATGCTCCCATCAAACTTCCAAATCTGGTCCATGGAAGCATAGGTGATATCGAAGGCCCCATCAGTGATTTCCGATATTTTGATGGCTCTTTCTATCAAATTAAACAGCTCACGACTCACTTTTACGGGCTTGATTCCGGCATTTTTGTTGATTAAAGAGGTTTCTGATTTTTCATCCCAAGATGAAATGAGCCTTTCGATGCGTTCAATCTCGGATACAGCTTCATCAATATTGATGTACCCTATTTCCTCGTTGGGTGCCACTACGGTAATCTCAAACCGGGTCCCCATCAATTTCAAGGTCTTTTTTACAGTTACATCCGTTTGCCTCGACTGCCCGAAAGACAGCAGGCAACACAGACTGCAGGTCAAGGCAAACAACGTTTTCATTGGAGGAATTTATTAAGGGTCTTGATATACTTTTCAGGACTGGTTCGGGCCACAAAGCCTGTGGTTCCCAAGACTTTCTGATTTTTGTCCATCACTACCACCAATGGAAAATAACCCTTTGGGTTATATTTTTCTGCCAGGGATTTATTCTGGTTCAGCTTTTCCTCTGGCAGTTTGTTCTGCTTCTTTCTAGGGAAATCGGCATCGTACATCACATAATGTTCCAAAGCGTAGGCCTTAAACTCATCGCTGTCAAAAATATGTCGTTTTAAACGGATGCAGGGAGCGCACCAATCTGAACCTGAAAACACCAATACAATCGGTTTTTCCTCGGCCGAGGCTTTGGCTAGGGCATCATCAAAACTTTCCTCCCATTGTTGTGCCTGAAGCGCACAGGAGCAGCAAAGTAGCCATATATAGATGATGTTTTTCATTCGATTTGGGATTAGCAAATTACTCAAACACTCGCAATTCGGAGCCGTTGAGTTCTGTATTGTACACCTTTAAGGCTCTGGCCGGGTTTCCATCCACCTGATTGAGGGGTGTGCCGTCTTGATCGAACCTTGATCCATGGACGTCGCAATAAAAAATACCGCCATTCTGGTTTACAAACCTCACCTGATCATAGGATTCATGGCTGCAGACCTGACTAGCGGCCACATACTCACCCTCCAAATTCCTTGCGACCACCACTAAGTTTTTGAGGATAAAACCACCGTTTTGCGAGAGATTAGCGGCTTCTTGCGACGTCAAATCGATGGTAAAATCGACTCCAGTGGGTTCTTCCACCAAATTTCCATTCACTTCGTCCTTGGAGCAGCCGTGTAAACAGGGGAATGCAAGGGCAAAAGCAGCGCCGGCGCCCAAACTTCGTAGGAATTCCTTTCTTTCCATAGCGTGAGGTTTATAAATTAAAACGCTATTTCGAGGGAAATCGTATGCTAATAGGTAAACTTACCGTAGGTACTCTGGATGGTCAATTTTTTGGTATCGGATGATTCCACTCGGCCAATGATCTGGGCATCCACATCAAAGCTTTGGGAAATGGCTACAATATCCTCAGCAACCTTCTCATCCACATACAGTTCCATTCGGTGTCCGCAATTGAACACTTGGTACATTTCTTTCCAATCGGTATTGGATTGTTCCTGTATCAGTTTGAACAATGGTGGGATAGGAAACATGTTGTCCTTGATGATATGTAGGTTCTCCACAAAGTGGAGAATTTTGGTCTGTGCACCACCGCTGCAATGTACCATACCGTGAATTTCTTCGGATGAGTAGCGCTCCAACACTTTTTTGATAATGGGTGCGTAGGTTCGGGTGGGCGATAAAACCAGTTTTCCTGCATCAAGCGGTGATTCCGGTACTTCATCCGTCAATTTTGTGTTTCCTGAATATACCAGTTCCTCTGGAACGGAAGCATCAAAGCTTTCGGGATATTTTTTGGCCAAATATTTCGAAAATACATCATGTCTGGCAGAGGTGAGCCCATTGCTGCCCATTCCTCCATTGTATTCACTTTCGTAGCTCGCTTTTCCAAAAGAAGCTAAGCCTACGATCACATCACCTGCTTTGATATTGGCATTGTCAATGACATTTTTGCGCTCCATTCGGGCCGTAACCGTTGAATCCACAATGATGGTACGCACCAAATCGCCCACATCGGCTGTTTCGCCTCCAGTGGAACGAATGGTAATGCCATGTTTCTCCAAATCGGCAATCAATTCTTCGGTACCATTGATGATAGCAGAGATGACCTCTCCGGGAATCAAGTTTTTGTTTCGACCAATGGTAGAGGATAACATGATATTGTCGGTAGCACCTACACAGATCAGATCGTCCACATTCATGATCAGGGCATCTTGGGCAATCCCTTTCCAAACGGAAATATCCCCGGTTTCCTTCCAATACATATAGGCCAAAGAGGACTTGGTACCAGCACCATCGGCATGCATTACCAAACAGTGATCGTCGCTACCCGTTAGGTAATCGGGTACGATTTTACAGAACGCTTTTGGAAAAAGACCTTTGTCAATATTTTTTATGGCATTGTGCACATCTTCCTTGGAGGCGGAGACACCTCGTTGTGCATATCTCTTACTGGTATCGGATGACATATGAAAGGTTTGGGCAAAAATAACGGAAAGCCATCAAATTATTGATATGCTTTCCGTCTTTTCCCTTTTTGTGAGTGGTCCTATTTGGAGAACAGCATCTCGCGATACTTGGTAAAGGGCCATAATTCATCGGCAATCAATTTCTCCAAGGTATCGGAATGCTCCCGGATTTTATCAAAATAGGGTTTTACATTGTTGCAGTAGGCCTGGGCTTTTTTCTCTACTGCCGACATGCCATTGGCACGCTTTCGGGCATCGGCCATTTCGTCCGTTAGCTTTTTGATCTCAACGATATGCTCCGCGATTTGCTCCAAAATGTTCAATTGGACCTCTCCCATTTTCTTATGGGCCGCTCCATACACCTCTTTCAACCCATGGATGTTTTCCAAAAGGATGTTCTGATATTTGACCGCGGCAGGAATAATATGGTTGTACACCATTTCGCCTAGCACACGCCCTTCAATCTGAATATGGAAAATGTAGGCTCCCAACTCTACCTCCTTGTGGGCCTTAAGCTCCACTTCGTTCATCACATCCATTTGCTTGAAAAGTTCCAAGCTCTCCTTTGCTGTGATAACTTGCAACGCCTCCGGGGTGTTTTTGTTAATGCTCAGTTTGCGTCTTCTCGCTTCTTCTTGCCATTCTACCCCATAGCCATCCCCTTCAAAGCGGATACGTTTGGAGGTTTTGATATACTCCCGAAGCACATTGAAAACGGCTTCGTCCTTTTTCAGGTTTTTCTTATCGATAAGTGCATCGACCTCTTTTTTAAAGTCGGTCAGCTGCTTGGCCACAATGGTATTCAGCATGGTCATGGGCTTAGCACAATTCGTCTTGGCCCCTACCCCTCTCATTTCAAACTTGTTTCCGGTAAACGCAAAAGGCGAGGTTCTGTTCCTATCCGTATTGTCGAGCAATATTTCGGGAATCTTTCCAACCACGTTCAATTTGAGCTCCGTTTTTTCCTGAGGCGACAATTTTCCTTTGGAAACCCCTTCCAGTTCATCCAGCACATCGCTCAGTTGCTTTCCTATAAATATGGAAATGATGGGCGGTGGTGCCTCGTTGGCTCCCAATCGATGGTCGTTACTGGCGGAGGCGATAGAAGCCCTTAACAATTCTTCATAGGTGTCCACAGCTTTGATGGTGTTCACAAAGAAGGTCAAAAACTGAAGGTTTTTCATCGGCGTACTCCCTGGACTCAGCAGGTTTACCCCTGTATCGGTGGCCAAGGACCAGTTATTGTGTTTTCCCGAACCATTGATTCCTGCAAAGGGCTTTTCATGGAAGAGGACGGAGAAATTGTATTTGTCGGCAATTTCCTCCATCACATCCATCAACAACAAATTATGGTCTACGGACAAATTGGCTTCCTCGAATACCGGAGCAAGCTCAAACTGATTGGGCGCTACCTCGTTATGGCGTGTCTTTACCGGAATGCCCAATTTGGTACATTCTTTTTCCAGTTCGCTCATGAAACCCAGTACCCTTGCAGGGATTACACCAAAATAGTGGTCGTCCAATTGCTGACCCTTGGCGGAAAAGCTGCCCACTAAGGTCCGTCCCGTTACGGAAAGATCCATTCGGGAATTGACCAATGCCTTATCGATCAAAAAGTATTCTTGCTCCCAACCTAATGTAGCATAAACTTTCCGTACGTTTTTGTCAAAATACTGTGCCACTCCGGTTGCGGCCTGATCCACAGCCTGAAGGGCACGTAGCAGAGGCGCTTTATTGTCCAGGGCTTCACCGGTATAAGCGACAAATATGGTTGGGATACAGAGTGTGGTTTTATAAATAAATGCTGGGGAGGTAGGGTCCCAAGCGGTGTAGCCGCGGGCCTCGAAGGTGTTTCGGATTCCTCCGCTAGGAAAACTGGATGCATCAGGTTCTTGCTGAACCAATTGGGCTCCACCAAACTTTTCCATGGCCTTACCGTTGGGCAGAATATCAAAAAATGCATCATGCTTTTCTGCTGTGGCACCAGTCAAGGGCTGAAACCAATGGGTATAATGGGTCGCGCCCATGGAAAGTGCCCAAGCTTTCATTCCCTCGGCGACCTGGTCGGCAATTTTTCGATCAATTTTGGTACCTTGAAAAATCGCTGATTTCACCTTTTCAAATGCCTCAGCAGTAAGAAACTGAAGCATTTTTTCCTCATTGAAGACATTTTTCCCGAACAGCTCGGATCTTTTACCTGTCTCGTTTATATCGGCATGTGTCCTATTTCGGCTTTCGGCCAAGGCATCAAATCTTGTTTTCGGCATATTCCATAATTTTTAAAATTCAAATCTACAATTAAGAATTTAATAATATATGCTTCAAAAATTACTTTTTTTTCATTCCACCCTCCTTTTGATAGGGGTAAAATAAATATTAAATGCAATTTTGTGATTTTAACCCTTTAAAATATTGATAATTAAATGAAAAAACTATTTTTGTGATCATAAAATTGAGAACGATTAACTACCAGCATTATGAGCAAATCTAAATTAGAGTATCTATGGTTGGATGGGTATGAACCTACAGCCAATATTAGAAGCAAGACTAGAATTGAGGAAGATTTTAGCGGTAAATTGGAAGACTGCCCGATGTGGTCCTTCGACGGTTCTTCTACCAAACAAGCTGAAGGTGGTTCCTCTGACTGTCTTTTGAAACCTGTTGCCATCTATCCCGACCCAGCTCGAAGAAATGGCTACTTGGTGATGACCGAGGTATTGAACCCTGACGGAACTCCGCACGTGAGCAACTCCAGATCCACTATTGATGATGACAATGATGATTTCTGGTTTGGATTTGAGCAGGAGTACTTTATTATGGATACGGCGACACAACTGCCACTTGGATTCCCAGTAGGTGGTTATCCTGGTCCTCAAGGTCTTTATTATTGCTCCGTTGGTGGTAGAAATACATGGGGCAGGGACCTTGTTGAGGAGCATGCCGACCTATGTTTGGATGCAGGTCTTCAGTTTGAAGGAATCAACCAAGAGGTTGCTGCAGGACAGTGGGAATTCCAATTGTTTGCCAAAGGTGCCAAGAAAGCCGGTGATGAGATTTGGGTAGCACGATACTTGCTGCAGCGATTGACCGAGAGTTATGGCTACTATATTGAGTACCACCCAAAACCCATCAAAGGTGACTGGAACGGTTCTGGTATGCACGCCAATTTCTCCAATACCCTGTTGAGAACTTGTGGATCAAAAGAGGTATACGAAAAAGTTTGTGAGGCTTTCCGTCCCGTAACCAAGGAACACATCGCTGTTTATGGTGAGTACAACGATGAGCGATTGACCGGTAAACATGAAACTGCATCCATTAGCGATTTTAGCTATGGGGTTTCCGATAGGGGTGCTTCCATCAGAATTCCAATTATGACCGTAGAGAAAGGTTGGAAAGGATGGTTGGAAGACCGAAGACCAGCTTCCAATGCCGACCCATACAAAGTAGCGGCGGTTATTGTGAAAACGGTAAAATCTGCCAACGTATAAACGGAAAATAGATTAGTTGTTGATTATAGGTAAAAACCGTCCCGAGAATTTTGGGGCGGTTTTTATGTTATGGTAAAGTACACAAAAGCAGTGTAACAGGCCAAAAGAACTAAACCGTCCCTCCACCCCAAGCGCAATCCTTTGGGAAAAAAGACCAATGGTAGGATAAGGAAGGAGATTCCCAACATCCAAAATATGTCGTTGGACAACAATCCTTGGTCCATTACGGTTATAGGCGTGATGATAGAAGTGATTCCCAAGACCGCCAACAGATTAAAGATGTTTGAACCAATCAAGTTGCCGACAGAAATGGCCTTCTCTTTTTTGATAACCGCTATTACGGATGCAGCCAACTCCGGTATACTGGTCCCCACCGATACCACCGTTATACCGATTACCCTGTCACTCACCCCGAAGGACGAAGCAAGTCCCACAGCTCCATCGATGAGCAATTCGGAACCGCCCCATAGGGCCACACCACCCAATCCCAAAAACAGGGCCGTTTTATAAAGGGGAAGGGGAATATCGTCCTCGGGCATGTCGTCCACAACAGCTGTTTTTTGGAAGCGAAGTAGATACACCAAAAAAACAAATAATGAAGACACCAGCACTATACCCTCCGTTTGCCCCAATTGTCCATCAAAATAAATAAAACCAAAAAAGAGCAAGGAAGCCACCATCATCACTGGCCAATCGGTGGTATAAAAGCTTTTGCGAATCTCAATATTGCGCAAGATTACGGTAATGGCCAACACGAGGCCCAAATTGGCAATGTTGGAACCCACCACATTGCCCAAGGCAATATCGGGAAAGCCATCCAAGGCGGCCTTAATACTAACGATGAGTTCGGGCGCCGAGGTTGCGAAGGAAACCACCGTCATCCCTATCACAATTTTAGGAATATTCAACTTAAGAGATAATGCTACTGCTAACTTCAACAGCCAATTCCCGCCCGCAATCAAAAGGGCCAGACCCAAAAGTATAAATACCAGATTTCCCAAAGATGTAATTTTTAAGGACAAAGATAAGGGTTAGGCCATTCATCCCACATAAGGTTCAACACAATAAAAACTATAATTTTAGTTAATAAACTATAAAAATAGTTGTTTAACTATTTTATTAGTATTATGTTTGGTGCAGTTAAAGATTAGATCATGCAAAAATTGACCAATAAGGAAGAGGAAATCATGAAAATCCTCTGGGAGCTCAAAAAAGCTTTTGTAAAGGAAATCCTTGAAGAAATCGAAGGGGAAAAACCGCATTACAATACCTTATCCACCATAGTGCGAAATCTCCAAGAAAAAGGATATGTGGACCATGAAGCCTTTGGAAACACCCATAGGTATTTTCCTGTGGTCAGTAAGGAACAGTACCGCAAAAAATTTGTGAACGCTGCCATTGCAGATTATTATAATGATTCCTTCAAGAGTTTGGTCTCGCATTTTGCGCAAGAGGAAAAAATATCCATTTCGGAACTCAAGGAAATTATTGAACTTATAGAAAAGAAGAAATGATGGAACCTATATACATGTATATTTTACAGTCTGTCCTTATATCCGGAGGTTTTTTGGCGGTATACCATATCTTCTTGAAACGAGATACCCTTTTTACCGAAAACAGATTGTTTCTTTTATCCGGTTTAATTCTGGCCATTGCACTTCCATTGATCAAGATCAAAAAGACTGTGGTGATTGCGAAACCCACGTTGATTCAGGCTAGTGCTACCAGTGGAAAACTGACAACACCGATACAGGAGAGTGGGTTCTTCACGCTTCAAAATGGACTCGTTACCATCTACCTAGCCGTTAGTGTCTTCCTGTTGATACGATTCATACTTAAATTATCATCGTTGAAAAAATTGGCCGAAAAAGCACATCGAAGGAAGGAGACCCCATTTTTGCACTTGGTTACAGATAAGAAGATATCCCCGTTTTCCTTTTTTAACTACATTTTCTACAATCCACGCCTTTTTGAGCCCAACGAATTGCATTCAGTCCTGGAACATGAAAAGGCCCATGCCCGGCAATGGCATACATTGGACATCCTATTCTTGGAACTGCTGAAAATCGTGTTTTGGTTCAATCCGGTTTTATGGTTGTACAAAAGTGCAGTAAGAGAAAACCTGGAATACTTGGCGGACCATTTTGCCATAGCCCATGCTGCGGACAAAAAATCCTATCAATACCTGATGCTCAGACAAGTGGCAAACCAAAAGGAATACACCTTATCCAATTCATTTTATAATTCATTAATCAAAAAACGAATAGTCATGTTAAATCAAAATCAATCCAAAAAAATCAATGCACTCAAAATCTTGGTGATGCTTCCTCTGCTGGGGCTGTTCTTGGTAAGTTTCAGTATCAAGGAAACTTATATTTACAAAGAGCCCAAGGGCATAGAGGATGTAATGGTCGAAGAATTCGACAATGATGCCAAAACTGTAGAGCTTTCCATAACTAAAAACACCACGGATGCCGAATTGGACAAAATGAAGAAAGATCTGGCCGAGGATGGCATCGACTTCAGTTACACCACGGTGCGGAACGATGACAGGGAAATCATTGAAATTTCACTACAGTTGAGTGGCAAAAGTTCCGATGGCAAATCGTTCAGCGGTAATTACAATAGCAATTCTGACGGACCCATTGGCCCCATAACCGTGTTCTACGACGATGTGAACAATTCGGTTTCCTTTTGGAATGCAGGCAAGGGCCAAAACGTCAAAATACATCAAATAAAAGGCAAAGGCTCTTGGACCACTGATGATAATACCGAAATCATCATTAAAGAAGGTGATGAAGAGAAAGAGGTCATCATCATTGGAAAGCGACTGACGGAAGAAGAAATGGAAGATATCAATTTAGATAACGTTGCTTCCATTGTTGTGACAAAGGACGAGGAAGACGAAAACATTAAGCATTTGACGATTAAAAAAGTGGGAGAAGAGAAAAATAAGAATGTTGTGATGATCCAAACGGATGATGAAAAAAAGATCCATGTAAAAAGAGACAAAAATATAGTGGTGATCAAAGATTCTGTGAGCGATGAGGATAATGAAGTGATCATCGGTGATGAAGACGCTCGTTTCTTTTACATTAAAGATGACGGAAAAAGAAAACCCCTCTATTATATTGACGGTAAAAAGTCGGAATCAAAAGACTTTAAAAATATCTCCCCGGACAATATTGAAAGCATTAGTGTGCTTAAAGGAGATACCGCAGTGGAGAAGTATGGAAAAAAGGCGAAAAATGGAGTTATTGAGGTAACGACCAAAAAAGGCAATTGATCAAAAAACCAATGGTTTTTGAGTAGTCAGTAGAACCGTCTTTCGAGACGGTTCTTTTTTTTGTACCAAGACGAAAACCCCAAAAAAGACCTTTTTTTAAACGAAAGCTCCCTTGGTTTTTGAATCCCTTCCCAAAAAGCCTCTACAATTCTAACATTTATCTAGTAAAAAGTATATTATCGATTACATTTTATAACTTTTTTCAAGGGGATATATTTCACTTGAAGGAGCCATCTGTTTTTAAAGATACAATCTCGTATGCAATTACATTGTTTTTAGGTCAAATGCTTGGAAGCATGATATTTATCATTATATATTCGGGGACATAACAGAAAAATAATAGTTCTTTCAATCTTAAAAATCAATCAAAAAATGATAGCAATTGTAAAGGTTTTCATCACACTTCTTGTGCAACTCTTAACGGTTATCTTTATTTAAACCGTAAAGGGTTGCCACATTGCTATTGATCTCCATGGCTTGTAAACACCTTTGTGTATATTTGTATGCACCAACGCAACGATATGTTTTACAAGATTTTGGCAAAACTGAACAAGGCTCTGTTGCCCTCTTACAGTAAAAGGGGATTGGACTTGGCCAAAGCATCCAAATTGCAGATGGCCATTATAGGTTGGCGATATTTCGTCACGACCAGGGCACTTGATCAATACTGAAGCAATACCGCTTTCTGATAATTCCTTATTTTTTCAAATCCGTTCAAAAAGGTAAGTTCAATTAAAAAGTTGCATTGGACCACCTCTCCTCCCAACTTTTCGACCAATCGGCAAACGGCTTGGGCCGTGCCACCCGTAGCCAGCACATCGTCATGAACCAGTACCTTATCCCCCACTTCGATGGCATCGGAGTGAATTTCGAGGGTTCCGGTGCCATACTCCAACTCATACGATTCTGAAATTGTGGTGTAGGGCAATTTGCCCGATTTGCGCACTGTAACAAAGCCTGCACCCAATTTTTCGGCCATCATGGGCGCAAATATGAATCCGCGGCTATCTATACCAACCACTTTATCGATTTTCATATTATTGGTAAATCCAACCAAGGCATCGGCCGCTTTTTGGAGGGCAGTCGCATTTTTTAGGAGCGGAGTAATATCCTTAAAAACGACCCCGGGCTTGGGAAAGTCCTTGATATCACGAATGTAGGGTGCAAAATCCATTTTTTGTTCGCTAGGGTTTTGAGGTAAAGTTAAAAAGAAATATATTTGCAGCCCTTAAATAAGGCCGCGTGGCGCAACTGAATAGCGCATCTGATTACGGCTCAGAAGGTTGCAGGTTTGAATCCTGCCGCGGTCACGAATAAATCGAAAAGCAAGCAAAATCATAAAGCTTGCTTTTTTGATTTTGAGGGTTTTTGATTTTCAGCGCGTAGTGCTAAGGAAGTGGAACCATCCTGCCGCGGTCACGAATACGAGGTTCGACACCAAATGCTAATAGGTCAGCGTATTATACCCTCTGGCCTGCAACTGTAACATTCGAATGGAAGCCGTTTCCACAGGAATCAGGCCCGGAATGAGTTCGTCCGCGCTAACACCCAACTTGGACATGGCGACACTACATACGCTTACCCGCACTTTGTCCTTATACTTTTGATACAAGGACTCCAGTTCGGAACCTTTCTTAAGCTGCAAGACCACCTTGCCCTTTACGACGATCTCATAATCGGCAATGGTAACGCCGCTTGCCACCAATTTATCATACATCGACAGAACACCTCTAAAGTGTCGGTCTTGGGTTAAAACAAAGGCGTATTGGGTCGTTTTTTGCAGGTCGGATACTACCTCGGCACTCAATTGTTGCTGACCGGATACTTGATTCGTGGCCAAAACAAGCATGAAAAGAAAAAAAGAACAAAATCGAACGTGTTTCATAGGATTATATGTAAAACTAGGTTATTGATTATCATCTTGCACTAATAAAGTCTCATACACGGAGATGGGTTTGCCGTAGCTGGTGAATCCATCCAAGACTACTTCAAATTCCCCCGTAAGATCCGAAGTATAAAACTCGAACTGCAGGTCCTCATCGGAAATCTCTATCTGTGGTTCCCATAAGAGAATACGTCTATAGTCGGGAATATTAGCTTGGTCGATTTCTTCGGCTCCGTAACGTTGTTCAAAATAGCTTTTTTGCGGTATGGGCTTTTTTATGGGCACATTGATTCCATGGGCCGGTGAGTAGGTTTCAAAGTAATCGCCT
Source organism: Flagellimonas marinaquae (assembly GCF_003992675.1). GTDB lineage: Bacteria > Bacteroidota > Bacteroidia > Flavobacteriales > Flavobacteriaceae > Flagellimonas > Flagellimonas marinaquae. The sequence continues at coordinate 74,619 of NZ_RZMZ01000015.1, read as the reverse complement.
TTCATGGTTTTGACGGACATAATTCCTTGATAATCTTTTCCCGCCATCACAAACTGGTCCGGAACCGTGCTGATGGATTCGATTTTACGGGCATCAAAGTCCTTTATTATTTCATGGTCGGGAATATACACCCCATCGAACAACACAATGGCCGGATAACTATTGGCCTCTTCGGTATACTTCTCAAAGTCCTGCGCAATCCGGATATAGTCACTGCCCTTACCATTGTTTCTATACCCAGCGTAATTAAAGACCTCCACCAAAGTTTCCTGAAAGGTGGGAAAACGTGTATAATCGTCCAAATAAATGGTGTTGGGCATTCCCCCGTCAAAGGGATCTACCGGGTCGCCCAAAAGAACGGAATCCGGCTTCACGGAAAAAAACTGGTTCTCCAATTGATTGTAAATACTGCGCTTTCTTATCGCTTCGGTGTAGGTGGGACTTAACCGAAAATCACCAAATGTGAGTCCCGAGGCATCCAAATGGGGCAAGGCTCCCAAAGATACCCGAACATCCTGCGTATGGTCCGTAGGCTGGATAATGGCCCTGTCCTGCTTATAGTCCTTTCTCAGATAGGTGTAAAAGTTTCCCTGTGCATCGGTAGTGGTGAATTTAAGTAAGAAACCCTCCCCGGGAACGGAAACCACCATTTTGGCATCGGGCAGAGGGTTGCCCTGTGGGTCGGTTACCTTACCGAACAAGAGTTCCCCCCGCTGCTCGGGCAGGAAAAGGCTATCGCCCACCTTCCTGTCCAACTCCCCTTTCACATCAAAATAGGAACGGGCATAGGATATGGCGTTTTCGGCAGGTTGCGTTTGGATATCGCCCTTTTTTTGCACCTTTAAGGTGTAGGTTCCATGACCCAGTTTGGCCTTGTAATTTTTGAGCTGCAAGGCCATCTTCCTTCGGGTGCCGACCCTCTTTGCTGCCAATTTGACCTGAATCATGGAGGAATCCACAGGTTGTGTTGCTTCAAAAGCTGTTTTTTCTTCCGCCAAGGATTCGGATAGCAGTCGGGATTGATCCTGCTGATAGGGATTGATGATCACCAGGTCATCCTTGAATACCTGTTCCATTCCATTGTTTTTCATCCATTGGGTATAACCGAGCAGTTTATAGTTTCCTGAGGGAACCTCGGTATTGACAAAGAAATCGCCGTGGGACATGCCCTTTTGCAACCGTACCTTTTGCTCCAGTACGTATTCCCCTTGTTGGTTGACCAAGGCCACATACCCTACAAAGCTGATATCACTGGCCCGATTGTTCTGTGCATTGAAACAATAAAAGGCGTAATACAGATACTCTCCCGTGAAGACCACGGGGCCCGTATGATGCAGATAGACCTTTTCTTGCGGCAGGCTTTTAAGGTTCTGCAATTCTTCCGCACTGCCAATGACATATTGGGCCCGTACCTGAAAGGCCAAGGATGCGATAACCCAAAAAAATATCCATTGTGTTTTCATAAGCTCTGCAATTATTCCACCCAAAAATCGGGTTCTACATTACTTCCCAAAAGCGTACAGTCGCCACATATCCGTGGAACCACCACATAATCGCTCGGACAGGACGCGAAGGGCACCAAGGCTTCATCATAGGTTGAAAAATAGCTGATGGTTCCCAGATCTACTCTTTCTATAATAGATAGCGGACAAGGATTGGGCCCCGGATTTTGACTGCAATACGAAGGATGTGACTCTGGTGGGGATTGATAGACACAATTGAACGGAAATTCCGGAAGCTCCTCCCCAGGGAAAAAATCTTCAAAATTAAAGAACAAACGTTGATCGGACACGCCAACGGCACTCACGTAGCCCAATACGTTTTCGTTGGCTCCGTCCTTTCGGAACACATTGGCATAAATGGCCCCGGGCTGCACCTGGGAAAATATATTTTCCGATTGTGAAAAGTTATTCAGATTGGAGTAAAAGGAAAAGGCATCTGCAGATTGTACCTGCTGCTGCACCAAAATACTGTAGCGTTCCGAAATAATGAAATTATCCTTGCCGATAAATCGAACCCTATGCTTGGATATGTTACCTCCTGGGTTGCCCGCTGTGCTCAATTGTAAGATGGAATTGGATGCAACGGTATTGTAGCACACCCTATTTTCCACTTCCTTGGGTACGACCGATAGATTATAAGTAGGACTGGGCAATGCACACGGGTCATAATCCGTCAACCTGAACTCGTTGGCGGACCAAAGAGGCGACACAATCTTATAGGTTTCTTCGTAAGCATATCTGTAAAACTGGGTATCTCCTTCTTGCGGTTCACTGTCCACATAAATGGCAATGCCCTCTTCCCCATTCTCATTGGTGGCCCTTTCGGCGTATAGATTGGTTAGTGTGGATTTTCCTGGCACGGCAATGGGGTCCGATGCATACTCGTTTCCATTTCGCGTAACAATCTCCAAGGTGTAGCTAGTCCCTAATTCCAAAGCAAAAGGTTGATCGGACTGGTACAGTCCTGCTTCACTTTCAAAAAAAGCATATTCCGTTCCATCATCGCCAAAAAGGCGAACCAAGGCTCCACTTTCAGTTTCCACAGCATCTCTAGGGCCCCTACCAAGGGGAATGTTTGGGTTGTAAACCGTATCCGTCTCCAAATCCAAGCGTTGGCTGCTCCTGCTCAAATAGACTTTTTGGTTGATGACCTCATCACTGAGGACTGCTTCTATGACCAGAGGAGGTGCCTCATCATCATTACCCAAGGTCTCGATCTCCAATTCGTCCACACAGGCACCCAACAGTACCAGGGTAACCCAACCCAATATGATTCGATATATGATCTTAGTGAAATTCATCAAAACTTGAAATTATAGGTTATCGAGGGGATGGGCATAGCAAAGATGGAGCTTTGCAAGGCCTTTACCTCTCCATTATCGGTCACAAAAAATACCGAATACGGATTGTTCCTGCCCAGCACATTGTACACCTGAATGGTGATAAAACTATGGGCCAACTTGTTCTTTTTATGGTTGCCCTCAATATTGATGCCCAGGTCCAAACGGTAGTAATCGGGTATCCTGAACGCATTCCTATCACTAAAAGCCACAAAGTCCGCATTGTTGAACCTAAAGGTTCCCACCGGATAGGTCACCGGGCGCCCGGTCTGATAGGCAAAGTTCATCGAAACGCTGTACCTCCGGGTAAACTTATAGTTGGCAATCACGCTCAGGTCGTGGGGCTTATCAAAATTGGACGGAAAAAACTCGCCGTCATTGATGCGCTCCTCAGGGGTACTGCCATCGAACCTATATTTGGAACGGGAGTAGGTATAACTGAGCCACCCATTGAAATCACCACGGTTTTTCCGCAACAGGAATTCGACACCGTAGGCTTTCCCCTGGCCTTGGAGCACCTCGGTCTCTACATTTTCGTTCAACAATAGGTCGGCCCCCGTTTTAAAGTCTAGCACGTCCTCCATGCGCTTGTAATATCCCTCCAGGCTGAGTTCATACATATTGTCGTTGAAGTTTTTGAAGAATCCCAAGGTGGCCTGAAATCCCCTTTGGGGCGCTATGTTCAGGTCCGATAGTTTCCATGTGTCGATGGGCGATACCGTAGTATTGTTGGACAGCGTATGTATAAATTGATAGGAATTGTTGAAGCTGGTCTTTACCGAGAAATCGTCCGTTATCAGGTACCGTGCTGAAAATCGTGCCTCTGGCCCACCATAGGTTTCAATGAACTCTCCTGAGCCGTAGGATATCGTGTCCTGAACGGTGGACCGGTTTCGTGGAGCACCATCTTGATAGGTATTTTGCGTTCCTTCGCCCAAGGCCGCATAAAAGGCATAGCGTACCCCGACATTGAATAGCAACCTGTCCGATGCCCTGAACTCGTCCCCAATAAATAGAGCGCCCTCCAAGGCCTGCTCCCTGTCTATGGAAACAGGGGCGATATTGGAATTCTCCCCTGTTGGCCTGACGTCTCCCGGCAGTGAGGAATAAAATTTTGCTGAAAGGCCGTAATCCAAGGTATGTGCATTGTTCAATCGGGTGTTCAATTTGTACCTGAGCTCGGATTCGTTGATGGTATAGTCCAGCTCAAAATTGCCGTTCCCTTCGCCTTCGTAGTCGATCCCGAAATTATAGCTGCTAAAGCTTCCTGTCAGTACCCCGGTGGTGTTCTGGTTGAGCTTGTGCGCCCAGCGCAGCGAGCCCAACCGGTTGCTGTAATTGTACAGGGAATCGGAAGTGATGCTGAAATTATCCCGGCTGTAGTAGGCCGTGCCCCTGATCTCGCTGTTCTCGTTGAACTTATGGTGGTATTTTATGATGCCGTCAAAGAACGAGGCTTCGCTATTGCTCAAGGACTCTTCGTCCAATGACCGCAATATCCAATCGGCATACACGCCCCTACCCCCTATTACCAGGGAAGAGACGTCCTTTTTCAATGGAATTTCCAGGGCAAGGTTTCCGGTCACGGGCCCAATGGATCCCTCCCCCGATATTTTTTCGGTGTTCCCATTTTTGGTCTCGATGTCCAACACGGAGGAGAGCCTTCCCCCGAATTCCATGGGCGCGGCGCCCTTGTAGATGTTCACCTTTTCGGTGGTGAACGGGTTGAGGGCTTGAAAAATGCCAAAAAAATGGGTGGGATTGTACAGCACCGCATCGTCCAGCAGTACCAAGTTCTGATCGGTCTTGCCCCCTCTTACGTTCAGTCCCGTCGCCCCTTCGCCGGCCGATGATATGCCGGGAAGTGCCTTGGCCACTTCCAGAATGTTTCTTTCCCCGAGCACCAAGGGAATGTCCTTGGCGTCTTCGGAGCTGATCTCCTCACTACCCGAAATGGCATCCTCCACATTGCTCACCGCATCGGCCTCCACCACCACCTCTTCCAACTGTTCCAAACTTTCCTGCAGCACGAAGTCCAAAGTACCATCGTTGTACATGATCACCTCGCGCTCCGAATCCTGGATTCCCATCGCACTGGTAGCGATTAAATTGTATCCCGCAGGAAGTTCCAATTCATAGGCCCCACGTTCGTCGGTCACGGCCACCCGTCCACCGCTCCTTATGGCAAGGTCCGGAATGGGCGTACCATTCTCAGCATTGTATACCCGACCGGATAATCGATAGCTAGATCTTAGATCTTGTTCGTCCGCACGCCCCACCCGGGCGACGGGCAATTGTCGCTTCCGCTGTACCACTTCATCCTGAAAAAAGGTCGGGGGCGGAAGGTTGCCCCGGGTCTCGGCGGTCTGGGACTGTAAAATGGTATCGCTCTGTTGATAGAAACTAAGGGGCAGTTCATCATAAATGATGGTATTTTGTAACAGGAACACCCGTTTTTCTTCTTCCAGGATGTAATAGTTCAATGAGGTATCCGATAAAACGGTATCCAAAATCTCGGATAGGGAAGCATCGGGGATGTTTTCCGGCAAGGCCAGACCATCCATCCATTCCTCAAGGTAGAAGAAGGTGTATCCCGATTTTTGCTGTAGTTCTTGGAAAAACCCATTTGGGTTTGCTGTATTCTGGGAAAACATCAATTGTACCATCAAGAAAATGGCAAACCAACTTCCCTTTTTGAACAAAGAGGACATTTTGATGCGAGGTCTCAAAGATTTATTGAATTAGGTTTGATGAATTTAAAAATAAATCAATAAGTTGTTTAATTTAGTTAATGAAAATTAGGTGATTACTTTAAAAAATTAAATTTTTACACGTTTTTACCCCTTTAATTTAAAAGTTTATCAAACACATCGATTAAATAAAGTACCAATCAACCCAACCTATGAAAACAATTCAACTCCACTACTTTTTACTTGTAAGCCTTTTGTTTGGTCTACAATCCTATTCACAAATTGAAAAAGCACCGACCAGGTCGGAAGGCGAAGGTCCTTGGTCACAACTGATCATTCGTGGTGTCACGGTAATCGATGGCACACTCTCGCCACCCATAGGCCCTGTGGATATTGTAGTGGAAAACAACCGTATTGCCTCCGTGGAAGTTGTGGGTTTTCCCGGAATGGCGATTGACCCAAAAGGCAGGCCCAAACTCAAAGAGGGCGGTAAAGAGCTTAATGCCGAAGGCATGTACCTGCTACCGGGGTTTGTGGATACCCATGCCCATATTGGCGGGAGTTCGCAAGGCACACCAGCGGAGTATGTTTTTAAACTTTGGATGGGACACGGTATCACGACCATTTGTGACCCAGGCTCCGGAAATGGCATTGATTGGGTACTTGACCAGAAAGAAAAGAGCAGAAAAAATGAGATTACAGCACCACGGATTGAGGCCTATACGTGGTTTGGAAACAGTTTGACAGGTGAGGGAAACAGAAGCGATATCACTACCCCCGAAGCTGCAAGGGAATGGGTTCGTGCCAATGCTAAAAAAGGAGCGGATGGTATCAAATTTGGGGGTGGCCTGCCGGAGGTCATGACCGCAGCTTTGGATGAAAACAAAAAATTGGGCCTACGTTCAAAAACGCATCATGCTCAATTGTATGTGGGTCGTTGGAACGTACTGAACAGTGCACGGGCCGGACTCACCTCCATGGAGCACTGGTACGGATTGCCCGAAGCCCTATTTACCGACAGGACCGTCCAAGACTATTCCTTGGATTACAATTACCAGAACGAGCAAGATCGCTTTGGGGAAGCGGGCCAATTGTGGGCGCAAGCGGCCCAACCCTATTCCGATAAGTGGAATGCCGTAATGGACGAATTGATTTCGCTAGATTTCTCCATTTCCCCAACCATGGTCATTTACGAAGCGAACCGTGACCTACAAAGGGCTAGGCGAGCGGAATGGCATGAGGAATATACCCTGCCTTCCCTTTGGGAATTTTATGCTCCAAGCAGACAATCCCATGGTTCTTACTGGCATTACTGGGGCACCGAACAAGAAATGGACTGGAAAGAAAATTACAGGCTTTGGATGACATTTTTAAACGAATACAAAAATCGGGGCGGACGTGTGACCGTAGGCACCGATGCCGGTTTCATCTACCAATTGTATGGTTTTGCCTACCCACGGGAAATGGAACTTTTGCGCGAGGCTGGTTTTCATCCGCTTGAAGTGATCAAGGCCGCTACCCTGAACGGTGCTGAGGCACTTGGATTGGAAGATGAGATCGGTACCATTAAAGTGGGAAAACTGGCGGATTTTGTCATTGTTGAAGAAAATCCCTTGGTCAACTTAAAAGCACTTTATGGTACTGGTGCCATTCAACTTCAGGAAGACAATACGGTGAAAAGGGTCGGAGGTGTAAAATACACCGTTAAAGACGGCATTATTTACGATGCCAAAAAACTTCTTGAGGATGTGAAGAAAATGGTAGAAAAGGCAAAGTCCGAATCTAACTATGAAATTGTACAGCCCGGTATGAAGCCCTAAGGTGAAATAACCCATCAACAAAGGCCGTAGTCAAGAAACTGCGGCTTTTTTATCTATTTTCCCAAAGAATCCAAAACCCGTTGGGACTCTCTTAGTTCCTGTTTGAGTCGTTCATTTTCCAAAATATATTGCTCTTGCAATTGGTTCATTTTTCGTTGAAACTCATCAGCAGGTACGTATTCCGGTTTTAGGAATGTCTCGTTGAAAATACTGATTACGGTAAACAAAAAACTGACAGCTACGGCGCCAATAAGGCCAAAGAGCATGAATTTCTCCCTTTTTAGGTCGGGATTATCTCGTTTTAGCAGCTTTTTTTCTGTTTTGGTTAGTTTTGGAGTACTGGACAGATGGCTTAAAAAGGTATCCCATTTTTCTTCCTCCTTGACATACAGATGCATAAAACCTCCTTCATCCAAAAAATCTTGAGTGGCTGGAGTGGACGCCAACATAAAAATGTCCGAGCCATTGCCCCCCATAACGTCCAGTAATTCCCGATCGTAGTCCTTGATGTCCTTGACCAGCTTCTGGGCATAGTCCAAGCTGTAGTTTGGCCGTAAAAATTCATCATAAAGGGTCTGGACCTCAAAATAATCATTTCGTTCCAGGGCATACTCCAAAAAACGGTCCTTCAGTTCAGCCTTAAAAAATTCACTCATCTTGTAGAATGGGTGGTTAACGGATTGGTTTTTGATTGTTTAGGCTACATATAAAGACTGGGGACGGCAATATAATCCAATTCAAGGTAAAGAATACATGAATTTTAGGTTTGTGTTTGGATGTGCGAGCTTTGAACGATTGAAAACCTTTGTTACACGATTTCTGCGCTCAAACCAGCCTGTAATAATTTACTGCACTTGGGTTTTAGAACGGCATATTCTCCAGTTTTTACGGTGCATTTTCCATTGTAATGCACTATCAGTGAACATTGTTCTGCCTGTTCGGGAGTGTGTTCACAAACATTGATAAGGGTTTCAATGACATGGTCAAAAGTGTTCACGTCATCGTTAAAAAGTACTATTTCGTGCTCTTTTGTGATTTCTTCTTGCAGAAGAACATCTTCCAACTCTTTTTCTTTAGTGCCCATAATCTATTGAAGTTTATGTCTTTCTAATTTACATATTTTGCCGCAACCCAGTTGTTCTTCTCCAAATTTTTTTCAAATTCCAAACCATACGCACCACATTTTGAGGAAATTGCATCCAAATCATCTAAATAAAAGCCACTTAAAAAAAGTGTTCCTCCCTTGTTAAGACAATCTGCATAGGTAGGGATATCCTCCAGCAGAATATTTCGGTTGATATTTGCCAAAATCACATCATACTTTTTGTCTTTAAGCAAACTACTATCTCCTTGAAATGCCTTGATTTCTGGACAATGGTTGCGTTCCACATTTTCTTGGGTATTCAAAAAGCACCATTCATCAATATCGATGGCCTCCACATCGACGGCACCGCTCTTTCTGGCCAAAATGGCCAGCACTCCGGTTCCACAACCCATGTCCAACACGGTTTTCCCCTCAAAATCATCGTCCAAAATATGCTGGAGCATCATGTGGGTGGTTTCGTGGTGCCCCGTGCCAAAGCTCATTTTCGGCTCTATGACAATATCATAATCTACGGCCTCTGGTTGATGAAAAGGTGCACGCACCATGCAGCGGTCCCCCACCAGGATGGGATGGAAATTCTTCTCCCACTCCGCATTCCAGTTTTGTTGCTCAATCTCCTTGCGGGTCCAGCTGATTTTTACATCTGGATTTTGGAACGCAAAAAGGCTCTCCAAGTTTTGATCTTGCCATTCCGATTTGAGCATATAGGCCAAAATTCCTGTTTCCGTTTCCACAAAACTTTCAAAACCCAACTCCCCTAACTCCGCAATCAAGATATCGGATGTGGGTTGGAGCGGGCTTATCTTAAAATCATATTCGAGGTAGACCAACGTTATCGTGATTTAAATGGCCTTGATAATATCCGTAAAATCCTTGGCCACCAACGAAGCGCCTCCAATGAGTCCACCATCGACATCCGGCTTGGAAAATATTTCCTTTGCATTCCCCGGTTTCACACTACCGCCATACAAAATGGAAACATCTTCGGCAATAGAGGCATTAAATCCATCGGCAATGGTTTTTCTGATGAAGGCATGCATTTCTTGGGCTTGCTCCGGGCTGGCGGTCTCCCCTGTACCAATGGCCCAAACGGGCTCGTAGGCAAGCACAATCTTGCTCCATGCACTGGCTTTAAGTTCGAACAACGCATTTTTTAATTGGCTTTCCACTACGGAAAAATGATTGCCGGATTTCCTGTCGTCCAATTCCTCCCCGAAGCAAAAAATGACCTTAAGTCCTTTTTCCACGGCTGTTTTTACTTTTTTGGCCAAAAGGGCATCATCCTCGCCAAAATAGGCACGCCTTTCGGAATGTCCTAGAATGACGATGTCCACGTCCAATCCCAACAACATATCGGCAGAGATTTCACCAGTGTAAGCGCCGCTTTCGGCAAAATGCATGTTTTGCGCAGCTACCTGAATCTTTGAATCCTGCAAAGCCTGTTTAGCGGCTTGAAGGTTCACAAAGGTCGGTGCTACAATTACATCGGCATCGGTATCGGGTAGTTTGGCGGAAAGCTCGGCCAATAGTTCCTCCGTTTGCTGAAGGTTCTTGTTCATTTTCCAGTTTCCTGCCACAATCTTTGTTCTCATGATATCTGTTATTATATTTTTCGTTTTCGTTTTGTCGTTTGATTAAAACTTAAGCTCATCAAAATCGTTGTAATGTACTTTTTGCTGGATGGTTCCTTTGTTGAGCACCAGAATAGCTGGATTGGAACGCACAATGGTCTTCAAGGTCGTCTCATCAGTAAAAAAGAATTTAAAGTTCAGACCATAGGTATCCACAATCCGATTGGCCATATCACTGCTTGAAGCGGACATACCTATCACCTTATATCCCTTTTGTTTGGCTTCTGAAGTCACTTTGGCAACTTCCCTAAAGGCATCCTCGTTGCTCTTTACCAAATCGTAAGCGATGACCATTACCAATTTTTCCACTTCCAAAACCCGCGAGGCATAATCCTTCCCTTCTTGCTCAATCGTAAAGTCGTGAATGGGCGGTTCATATCCTTTTTGGATTTCTGTAGTTTCCACATCGATAAATTCCCCATCTACAGAAGGGTAATCACCTTGGGTAACGTAAATCTGTTCTTCGCCATTCACTTTAAATCGCCAAGCATATTCGTACACCGGTTGTGGCGCATCTTCTGGAACGGACATTCCTTCTTGGATATTTGTCCCAATCTTGTATGGTCTAAAGTCCACGACCGGCAAATGCGCCAATACATGATTGGCAAACAAGATACAAGCCAACAACGCCACTCCTCCAATGGACCAGTTGACTTTTGAACCGAACAGCGGCGTAATGTACTTTCTACCGTAGAACAGTATCAGAATGAACACCAATAAAATGACATCCTTGGTGAAGGATTCCCATGGCGTTAGTTTGATGGCATCCCCAAAGCAACCGCAATCCGTCACTTTATTGAAATAGGCGGAATAGAAGGTGAGGAAGGTGAAGAAAATAATCATCAACAACAGACTCCAAACGGTAAACTTTGGTTTAAAACCAATCAGAAGCAAAACACCTAAAATAACCTCAACAATGACGACAAATATTGAAATTCCCAATGCCAAGGGCGTTAAAAATGGTAAATCCAGCACGCTCGGACTAAAGTATTCTTCCAGTTTGAATGAAAATCCCATAGGGTCGTTCAACTTGATGAGACCGCTGATAATGAACAGCACACCTACAATAATCCTTGATATCCAGACCAAATATTTCATATTTTTTTTCAATTAAAGCCAGATTACTCTACTGGACACGAATTTCACAAATTTGATTGACTATAGTTCTGAGTTTTAACTCTTCTAACATTCTTTGCAAAGTCTGTTATATCGAACTCTTGTCTTTGCCGATTATATATCAATTGGAATTTGCACCTAAATGTATGAGCGCAAAAACCGCATAGTTGACCATATCCTGATAATTGGCATCCACTCCCTCGCTTACCAGGGTCGCACCCTTATTGTTTTCAATCTGTTTTACACGGAGTAATTTTTGCAGAATCAAATCCGTAAGTGAACTGACCCGCATATCGCGCCATGCCTCCCCGTAATCGTGATTTTTGTCCTCCATCAATTTTTTGGTGATGGCCACCTGTTCGTCATACAAGGCAATGGCCTCTTCGGCGGTAAGGTCCGGCTGCTCCACCACTCCTTTTTGTATTTGAATCAGCGCCATGATGGCATAATTGATGATTCCAATAAATTCCGAACGCTCATCCTCATCCACTTTGCGCACATCATTCTGCTGAAGGCCTCGAATACGTTGTGCTTTAATAAAAATCTGGTCGGTAAGCGAGGGCAACCTCAGGATTCGCCATGCCGTGCCATAATCCTTTGCTTTTTTTGAAAACAATTCCCGGCAGGTTTGAATCACCGCGTCATATTGTTGGGAAGTCTGCTGCATGTATTGTTGCTAATTTGCGTAAATTTCGTCCGACTTGGTCGTAGCCAAGCCCATTTTGCCAAAGATAATGAAACCCAACAAAGCAGATATTTTTTATGACCATAAACTGCAAAGGTGAACTCGTAGATCTTAAAAGGCCCAAAGTAATGGGCATTCTTAACCTCACGCCCGATTCTTTTTTTGATGGTGGCAAGTACAAGGACGAAACTTCTATCCTCGATCAGGTAGAGTATATGCTAAATCACGGTGCCACCTTTATTGATATGGGAGCTTACAGTTCGCGACCAGGGGCCGAGCATGTTCCAGAAGATGAAGAACTGCAACGGATGATTCCCGTGATAGACCTTATCCTAAATAAATTTCCGGATATCCTGATTTCTGTGGACACCTTTCGAAGCAAGGTAGCTGCAGAGAGTATTGAACACGGGGCGGCCCTAATCAACGATATTTCGGCAGGGAATTTGGACAAAACGATGTTCGATACGGTAGCCAACTACCAAGTGCCGTATATTATGATGCATATGAAAGGGACACCCCAGTCCATGCAAAAACAAGCGACCTATTCGGATGTGATCAAGGATTTGAGAAGCTATTTTTCCGAAAAAATACGGGAAACGACCTCCAAAAAAATCAATGACATCATCATTGACCCTGGGTTTGGTTTTGCCAAGACTACCGAACAGAACTACACCTTGCTGAACCATTTGGATCTGTTCCAAACCTTTGGTTTGCCCATTTTAATTGGATTGAGCCGAAAATCTATGATTTACAAAGTCTTGGGATCGTCTCCACAGGAAGCACTTAACGGAACCACGGCACTGCACACTATAGCCCTTTTAAAAGGCGCGAACATAATTAGGGCCCATGATGTAAAAGAAGCCATGGAATGTGTTAAACTTGTAGAGGTCTTAAAAGAGAATGCGCTCTAATTTGAGGTTCTGCTATTTTTGCTAATTTTACAAAAACGCTGCCATTGGATTTTCTAAATTTTCTCGAGTTCAAGATTACGGATATCATCGATATTGTCCTCGTGGCCGCGCTTCTCTATTACATTTACAAACTGGTCAGGGGTACCGTTGCCATCAATATTTTCATAGGGATCGTGATTGTTTGGGCGCTTTGGAAACTTACCGAGCTGCTCCAAATGAAAATGATCAGCAGCATGGTAGGCGGTTTTATGAATATTGGCTTGATTGCCCTTATCATCGTTTTCCAACAGGAGATACGCAAGTTTTTGTTGATGATCGGCTCGACCAACTTTGCCTCCAAACGAAATATTTTCAAGCACTTTAAATTCTTGAAGCAGGAAGCCATTTCCACCAGTACGGATGTAGACGCCATTATCGGGGCCTGCGAACGCATGGCTACGTCCAAAACCGGCGCACTGATCGTAATTGAACGCAACAATTCCATGGACTTTGTAAAATCCACTGGGGATGCGATGGACATTAAAGTGACCCAGCCCATTCTAGAAAGCATTTTCTTTAAAAATAGTCCCTTGCACGACGGGGCCATTGTGATTCAGGATAACTCGATAACCGCGACCCGGGTCATATTGCCCGTGTCCAACGACCGGAATATTCCCCTCCGTTTTGGACTACGACACCGGGCGGCCGTGGGCATCACCGAAAAAACAGATGCGCTCTGCCTCGTAGTGAGCGAGGAAACGGGATCGATATCTTACATTAAAAATGGGGATTTTGTACCCTTTAAGGGACGGGAGGAATTGATCAAACGCATTAAAAAGGATTTGGAGCAATGACCTGCAAAAATTGTGACGCAAGATTGCGAACGGATTATTTGTATTGTCCCGCTTGTGGCGCAAAAGTGATACGCAACCGAATCACCATTAAAAATCTTTGGACAGATTTTTTAGAGCGTTATTTTAATCTGGATAACACCTTTATAAGGACTCTTGTTCATTTAACAACTAAACCAGAGGTGGTCATTGAGGGATATCTTCAAGGAATTCGCAGAAAATACCTTAACCCGATTAGTTATATGGGGATTGCGATTACACTTTCAGGACTTATCGTTTTTTTGATGGTCAAATCGGGTGATGCCATCAATTTCAATATGCTAAATAATGGTGTGACTACGAAGTATCAGGAAAAACTAATGGATTTTATTCTAGACTACCAAGCACTTATTTTTTTATTGTTTGTTCCGATGATGACTATAGCGGGTTGGTTATGTTTTGATCAAAAAAGGTACAATTTTGCCGAGCGGACCATTATTTTTATATACAGCCTCGGACATTACAGCGTAATTATATTTCTTCCATCCATCCTTCTTTTATTGTTCATCCCAGAACAATATGTCAACTTCTCGTTGGTTGCCATGCTATTCATGATGGTTTACACCACCTATGTCATTGTACGGATTTCGAAATCCAGAGGAATAGCACTTTTTGGGAGATTGTTGCTTTTTTATTTTATTCTGCTTGTTCTTTACCTCGGTTTTTCAATTTTCCTTCCTCTACTCCTGCTTTTGATTGGCGAGCTAAAAGTTGAAGATTTCTTGCCTCCACAGTAAAGTTAAGCCACTTCCTCCGCCAAGAATTGCGCATTGTACAGGTCGTTGTAGTAACCGCCTTTGTCCAAAAGTTCCTTGTGGGTGCCGGTTTCTATGATTTTCCCTGCATCCATCACAATGATCTTGTCTGCCTTTTTGATGGTCGCTAGACGGTGCGCTATAATAATAGAGGTCCTACCTTCGGTTATCTTATCGGTAGCCTGTTGTATCAATTGTTCGGAATAGGTATCTACCGAAGAAGTGGCCTCGTCCAAAATCAAGATACTGGGGTTGCTTACATAGGCACGAAGGAAAGCAATCAATTGGCGTTGACCACTGGAGAGCATGGTACCCCGTTCTTTCACGTTGTATTGGTAACCACCTGGAAGACTCGAAATAAACTCGTGCACGCCGATCTGTTTGGCGGCGGCCTCTATTTGCTCGGCAGTCACATGCTCATCACGGAGCGAAATATTGTTGGCGATGGTGTCGGCAAACAAGAAAACATCCTGTAAAACAATCGCGATATGGGAACGCAATGACTTTAAGGTATAATCCTCCAAACTGACGTTATCCACCAGAATTTTCCCGGAATTGATTTCATAGAATCGGTTGAGCAGATTGATGATCGTAGATTTCCCGGCACCCGTAGCCCCTACAATGGCAACGGTCTCCCCTGCTTTCACCTTAAAGGAAATTCCATGCAGCACCTCCTCATCGGGTACATAGCCAAAGTGAACGTCCTTGAACTCGATATCGCCTTTCACATCCTTTTTCTCTACGGTTCCGTTATCGTCAATATGGCTATCGGTATCCAAAATCTTGAACACACGGTTGGCCGCCACCATACCCATTTGCAGTGTATTGAACTTATCTGCAATCTGGCGCAATGGACGGAACAAGAGATCCATGAGGAAAAAGAAGGCGACAATCGCTCCTTTATTGTCCATTCCCACATTTTGAATGTTTTGGATAACGCCAAAATACACTACCAATCCAATACCGATAGAGTTCGATATTTCTGCTACAGGAAAAAAGATGGAGTTGTACCAAACGGTCTTTAACCAAGCGTTTTGATGCCTCTCATTGATGACGCGAAACTTTTCCTTTTCAATTTCCTCGCGGTTAAAAAGCTGTACGATCTTCATCCCTGCAATGCGCTCCTGCACAAAGGAGTTCAGGTTGGACACTTGGGCCCTCACCTCGATAAAGGCTACTTTCATAGCTTGTTGAAAAAGCCGCGTAGCAATCAATATAACAGGGAGAATAGCAAAAACAATCAGTGCCAATTTCCAATTGATGACCACCATAATAATGGCGGCCGACAACATTTTTAGGGCATCGGCAACTATCATGAAGAAACCTTGGCTAAAGATTTCGCCAATTCGCTGCATATCGGCAACTGCCCTAGTGACCAATACGCCGATGGAGGAATTATCGAAATAGGTCATTTTAAAGCTGGTCATTTTCTCAAATAGATTGACCCGAATATCCCTGATCACCGATTCACCCAAAAGGTTTGCGTAGTAATTGAACAATAATTGCGTGGTGACCTGGCCCAATAGAAAGGCCAACATATAAAGGACATTGGTGAGCAGTTGTCCCCCGTCTTTGCTTTCCAGCGATTGGTTGATAATAGTTTTTACCAATAAGGGTATTCCAATGGCAAATGCAGCGGAGAGAATCGCCACGATGGCCACCAACCAAAAAATGCCCCTGTAAGGCCTGGTCCGTGAAAAAACCCGTTTAAAAAGGCGAAAATCAAACGCCTTTCCTGCATCATCCTTTTTGCTCATCAAAAATTTCTTTTGGGTATATAACCTTGGTCAAATATAACCCTTTTGCGGGGACAGAGACCCCTGCCTCTCCCCTATCTTTACTTGCGATTATTTTATGGATGTCTTCGGGCAAGATTTTCCCCGTGCCCACATCCAGTAGTGTGCCTACCACAGCGCGCACCATATTCCGCAGAAATCTATCTGCCGTTATGGTGAACACCCATTTTTCGGAATCGATTTTCCAATAGGCCTCCCTAACATCACAGTTAAACGTTTTTACATCGGTATTGGATTTGGAAAAACATTCAAAATCTGTGTAGTCCAATAGGATTTTAGCTGCTTTGTTCATCGCATCCATATCCAACGGATGCTTTACCCAATGTGCATGATCCCACAAAAAAGGGTCTTTTTCCCTCACCACCCAATATTCGTAAGTACGTTCCACGGCGTCAAAACGGGCATGGGCATCCTCTGGAACCTGCCGTATGTGCTGCACCACGATATCATCGGGCAAAAAGGCATTCAACCGGTACACCAACTCATCCAGATCCAAAATAGGTTCAACATCAAAATGTGCGAACATCTGTCTGGCATGGACACCCGCATCGGTTCTTCCCGCTCCCACAACCTCCACAGTTTCACGAAGCAAGGTGGAGAGGGCCTTTTCCAACACCTCCTGCACCGT
The DNA here is from genome assembly GCF_003992675.1 of Flagellimonas marinaquae. GTDB lineage: Bacteria > Bacteroidota > Bacteroidia > Flavobacteriales > Flavobacteriaceae > Flagellimonas > Flagellimonas marinaquae. The sequence goes on along the minus strand of NZ_RZMZ01000015.1, from coordinate 57,771 downwards.
GATGGCATTGGGTTGGTTCTGCCACCCGTGGTACGCTTTTCCGAAATAAGAAAATTGGATAAAATATCTCAATGGGATCCCTTACTTTTAAGCCCGTAAAGATAATTGAATCCTTTCCAAACTAAATCCGACCTTGGGTTTTTAGCATATTTTTAGCGAAATGACAAAGATTTTATTGCTTTCCGATACGCACGGACATATGGATGAGACCATTCTGAAATATGCCGCCCAGGCTGACGAAGTTTGGCATGCTGGCGACATTGGGAACCTTGCTGTAACCGATAGCTTGAAAGCGTTAAAACCTGTTCGGGGCGTGTTCGGAAATATTGACGACCATGTGATCCAAAAAGAGTTTCCGGAAAACAATCGATTCATGTGCGAAGGGGTCGATGTATGGATTACACATATTGGTGGTTACCCAAATCGATACAACGTTCGTGTGCAGGATGAGATAAGAAGCAATCCGCCAAAACTATTTATTTGTGGGCATTCCCATATTCTAAAAGTAATGCACGACAAAAAATTGGGGCTTTTGCACATGAACCCCGGAGCCTGTGGCAAACACGGCTTTCATCAAGTGCGGACCATGCTTCGGTTTGTAATCGATGGGGAAAAAATCAGTGACCTGGAGGTTGTAGAACTTGGCAAACGGTAACCAAACATAAAAACCCCGGCCGAAGCCAGGGTTTTTTCGCACTAATACTACTAAGATGTTAGGTTCAACGTAAGCGATCAACAGATTTTACAAGATCTTCATCCTTTTTGATAGCCCTGTTAGCCAGGACCAGAAAAACGATAGAAAATACAGGAATCAGCATCCCAATACCCTTCTCAGAAACCACAGTTTCTCCGGATAAGCTTAGCGATCGATAAACGAAAAATCCTAGTAAAAAAAGGTTCAATATCATATTCAATCTGTTCACCACAAATTGATTTTGTCTTTTCTTGTACATCACAATCGACACAACGGCCAAAACGGTCACAACATAAAAAACAAGGCTGACCAGTACTTCGTCCTGGGCAAACACTTCTTTTCCGCCTACTTCCACCCATAGGTTCAAAAAGAACGGCAGTATGCCCGAAACTAGGCCGACTGCGAGTAGAAATAACGTTTGTACGCGTTGAATCATTGCAAAATTTGATTTCCAATGGCAAAAATAGGCGTCTTTTTGAGAAATGAGGACTTATTCTTGAAAAATAATTCGTATTATTGTGGTGTTATTAGCAAGCGCCTACCAAGAAATTCTTTTCTCCAGTAGTATCCAAATAACCTCACTTCATATTTAGAATCACACAAGTTTAACTTATTTCATTATTTAATGTTCGAGATTTCAGATCTAAAAGCTAAAAAGCTTCCTGAGTTGCAAGAGATTGCAAAAGAGCTCAATGTCCCCAAATTCAAAACGTTGAAAAAACTGGACCTAGTTTACCAAATACTGGATGTACAGGCCTCCAACCCTAAAGCCGTTGCAGAAACGGTAGCTACAGCAACAGCGGACGAAAAGTCAGAGCCCAAACAAAAAAGAGCTAGGACCCCGCGCCCGAAAAAGACCGAGGCAAATGACAACAAAGGGGACGCCCCCGAAAAAGCTCCACAGAAAAGAGAGCCTCGAAACAAAAAGGATGATTCAAAAGGGCAAAGTCCACAACAAAAGAAGGACAGCAAACCTCAGAACACCAATAACAACAACTCCCAGAAGAGCCAAAGCAACAAAAGGAGCAATAATAACAATACGCAGCACAACAAAGGCCACCACGACAAAAAGAACAGCAATTTTGACAAGGACCTAAAAAATAGGTACAAAGAGCCTGAGTTCGAATTCGACAGCATTATCGAAAGCGAAGGTGTGTTGGACATTATGCAGGATGGTTACGGATTTCTCAGGTCTTCCGATTATAACTACCTCTCTTCTCCCGACGATATTTATGTTTCCCAATCGCAAATACGTTTGTTCGGATTAAAATCCGGGGATACGATTTTGGGCAACATCCGTCCGCCAAAGGAAGGTGAAAAATACTTCCCACTGATCAAGGTGAACAAAATCAATGGACTTGATCCCCAGGTAGTACGCGATAGGGTTGCTTTTGAGCACCTTACCCCGTTATTTCCAAAGGAAAAATTCAAATTGGCAGAATTACAGAGCACCATCTCCACAAGAATCATGGACCTGTTCTCGCCTATCGGAAAAGGACAAAGGGGAATGATCGTTTCGCAACCTAAAACGGGTAAGACCATGTTACTTAAGGATATTGCCAACGCCATTGCGGCCAACCACCCAGAGGTGTATCAAATCATCCTTTTGATCGATGAGCGCCCTGAAGAGGTTACCGATATGCAACGTAATGTACGTGGTGAAGTAGTTGCTTCCACTTTTGATAAGGAAGCCACCGAGCACGTAAGGGTTGCCAATATTGTTCTTGATAAAGCGAAAAGATTGGTGGAATGTGGTCACGATGTAGTGATTCTTTTGGATTCCATCACCCGTTTGGCCCGTGCCTATAACACCGTACAGCCAGCTTCTGGTAAGGTATTGAGTGGTGGTGTGGATGCCAATGCGCTGCACAAGCCAAAACGTTTCTTTGGCGCCGCCCGTAACATTGAAAATGGTGGGTCGTTGTCCATCATCGCTACGGCATTAACGGAGACAGGCTCCAAAATGGACGAAGTGATCTTTGAGGAATTCAAGGGTACCGGTAATATGGAGCTTCAATTGGATAGAAGAATCTCCAACCGTAGGATCTTCCCTGCCATTGACCTTATTTCATCATCCACCCGAAGGGACGACCTTTTGTTGGACGAAAATACCATTCAACGTATGTGGATCTTGCGCAAATACCTTGCGGACATGAATCCTATCGAAGCAATGGAATTTATGGAGCAGCGCATAAAGCAAACCAAGAACAACGAGGAGTTTTTGCTCACCATGAACGAGTAAAAATAATTCGGTCACAAATAAAAACACTTAACCCTTCAATTTGCTTTGAAGGGTTTTTTGTTGAGTCAATTTATAGAAAAGGCATATCTTTAGTTCGGTTTCCTCAAAACTGAACTTTAAACACTTTACTATGAAACACAACAGAAAGGCCTTGTTTGCTTTTTTTGGAGCATCACTATTACTATTGGGAGCTTGCCAGCAGGGTCCGAAGAAAGAAGAGCCTACCGAACCGACACCTGAAAAAGTATCACCTCCAGAGGGCATCATATCCCTGGAAGAATCCAAATCCCTTTACGACAATTATACCCGGAACAGGGTGGCTATGATCGAACAGTTTGAAATGGAGCAAAATCCGGACGAAAAATTTATCCCTGCCCGTTTCACCTCTTTCACTTATAAGGACATCAAAAACTACATGGCCTATGTGGAACAGGAAGCCGAAGCTGCAGGCGTTGAAGTAGCATCCCTACGCCTCTACTTTGCCAATTATCCCAACAAGCCCGATTTTCCCGATGGAAAAAAAGTGGTACACCCTAGGCAGAATTCAATATTCATAGTACCTACCACTATGATGGACGGTAAGGAATACGGTTTTTATATTACCGCCGACGGAAAGGCTAAACCCATAAAAGATAAAGTAGGTAGCCCAGAAGATGGCGACATGAACGAAGCCAATACATCCAAAGCAAGCATGGTACCCGCCCTGTTTCAAAATGGTGATCGAAGCTTGAACCTTAATCATGGGGGATCGGGACCGCCTCCCTACACCGATTTTTAAATAAAGGGACATGCCGACAGAGCTCCTCGATTATCTGACCGAGCACTTTTATGTGCCGCTATACTTGATTACTTGGATAGTGGCCATTGTGAGGTACCGTAGGTATTTTGACACCCCGTTGAAATACTTTCCAATGATTATCATATACACCTTTTTTACAGAGCTATTGGGCGTGCTCATTAAGTACAATAATAATTTCCAATTCTTTTCGGATGGCAGGTATGCTTGGCACAATGTCATTATTTATAATGTGTACCAGCTCGTTTTCTTTATCTTCTTTTTTGAAGTTTATCGAAAGGTACTTCACAACGAGAATCTCAAAAAGCAAATTGGATATTTGATGGGTATATGCGCTTTAGCATATCTTGTAAATGCCATAGCCTACAATCCATTGCACAATCAAATGACCTATGCCCACATCATTGGGTCGGTGATGATGGTCTACATCGTGCTCGCATACTTTAGGGAAAAGCAGTTGGAGCAATTGCCTCAGCCCTTAAAATTTAATTTAATGTTCTGGGTTAGCACAGGTATTCTTGTTTTTTATACACTTTTCCCGATTATTTCCACTATTTACCTATTGGACCTCAACATTGGAATTCAGGTATACTTTAGACCATTGTTACTTACCGCCATAGCCTTAATGTACATCATTATCATATTTGGGCTATTAATGGGCAAAAGAAAGGCTTTTCGATAAACATAATGTTACAAGTTCCTAAAGAAAGCCTCCCTCGTGGAGGCTTTTTATGTATTTTTACGAACACAGAAAGCTACTGACAGCCAATCAGGTAGCCCACACCCATGGAGGAACTATTTACATTTCTTAGTGAGCAGTACATCATTCCCTTCTACCTGATTGTGTGGCTTGTGGCCATGTCCCGTTACCACACTTATTTTGTCACCCCCATGAAGTATTACCCCATGTACCTCATGTATACCTTTTTAACCGAGTTGCTAGGATATTTCATCAAATTCCATGAAGAGTTTCAAGTAGTGAACGACAGTAACTATGATTGGTACAATGTAATTATCTACAATATTTATTCCGTGATTTCCTTTGCGTTTTTCTATTACCTCTATTGGCGCTTGGTAAAAACGGACAGATACAAAAAATGGATCATTGTAGGTGCCGTAACGAGCCTTTGTTCCTACGGAATTAGCCTTTTCTTTCAAGACCCGTTCTATTCCAACCTCTATTACGCAGATCTCGTGGCGTCCATGACCCTTCTATTTGTGATTTGGCTCTATTTTAAAGAAAAAAGGAACGAGATCCATTCCCAGCCCATGAGATATAATTTAATGTTCTGGACAAGTTTGGGACTGGTGGTTTTTCATACGTTCTTTCCGTTTCTAATCTTTATCGGGTATGAGGCACCAAAAATATGGGTAGAATACCGCCTACGAAGTATATTGTGGGTATTGATTTTGTTTATGTACGGCTCCTTTCTAATCGGGGTACTCACTCATAAAAGGAGGGCGTTTCGATAGCATAGCAACAAAAAAGCGCCCCCAATATGGAGACGCTTTATGCTATTTAAAAAATGATTCAAGATTACATTGCTGCAACTTGGGTCATCAATTTGCTTTTAAGGTTGGCCGCCTTGTTACTGTGAATGATATTTTTCTTGGCCAATTTATCGATCATACCAACAACAGTGGGCAACAAAGCTTCAGCAGCTTTCTTATCCTCTTCGTTACGCAATTTTTTGATGGCATTACGCACGGTTTTGTGCTGATACCTGTTACGCAAACGTACTGCTTCGTTTCTTCTAATTCTCTTTAATGCTGACTTATGATTTGCCATTGCTTACAATTAATTCTTTCTAAATTCTTTCTTTGTAGCCCGTAGGGGAATCGAACCCCTGTTACCAGGATGAAAACCTGGCGTCCTAACCCCTAGACGAACGGGCCATTATTTCAACTTGAAGGTTTAAACATCCACCAACCTAAAATAAGCTTTTTAGCTTAAACCCTGCTTTGTAGCCCGTAGGGGAATCGAACCCCTGTTACCAGGATGAAAACCTGGCGTCCTAACCCCTAGACGAACGGGCCATTATGCTTGCATAATTGCGGATGCAAAAATACAACTATTTTTAAGTCTTGCAACAGTATTTTTTATTTTTTGCCACCTGCTTAGTAGGCTTTCGCAAACAACACCCGTTGAACCGAGGGTTTTCCCGTTACCATACACTTGCCTTCCTCCTTTTGCCCATGCAAAGGAATACAACGGATGGTTGCCTTTGTCTCCTCCTTAATTCTATCCTCCATTTCAGCGGTACCATCCCAATGAGCCGAAACAAAACCACCTTTTTCCTCGATTACTTTCTTGAACTCATCATAAGAATCTACCTCCGTAATATGCTCTTTTCTGTAATCCAGTGCCTTTTTAAAAATGTTCTCTTGGATATCGTCCATTAAAGCAACTACTTTCTCCACTACCTCATCGGCCTTTACAATCTCCTTGGTCAAAGTGTCCCTACGGGCCACCTCAAAGGTTCCGTTAGCCAAATCTCTTTGTCCCACAGCCAGTCGGACGGGAACACCTTTCAATTCATACTCATTGAACTTAAAGCCTGGTTTGTGGGTGTCACGGGTATCATACTTCACCGTAATTCCTCTACTGCGGAGCTCCTTGACCAAAGGCTCCACTTTTTCTGAAATAGCATCCAATTGGTCCATTCCTTTATAAATCGGCACAATAACCACTTGTATCGGCGCTAGCTTGGGAGGAAGCACCAAACCATTGTCATCGCTGTGGGTCATGACCAAGGCACCCATCAATCGTGTGGAAACACCCCAAGAAGTGGCCCAGACATAATCCTGTGAACCTTCCTTATTGGCAAACTTCACATCGAAAGCCTTGGCAAAGTTCTGTCCCAAAAAGTGTGAGGTTCCAGCCTGCAAAGCCTTGCCGTCTTGCATAAGGGCCTCAATACAATAGGTTTCTTCTGCGCCGGCAAAACGCTCACTTTCGGTTTTGGTTCCCTTGATTACGGGCACGGCCATGTAATTTTCAACAAACTCGGCATACACGTTCATCATCAGTTCTGCCTCTTCCAGCGCTTCCTCACGGGTAGCATGGGCCGTGTGGCCTTCCTGCCACAAAAACTCGGCAGTTCTCAAAAAAAGACGAGTCCTCATCTCCCAACGCACCACATTGGCCCATTGGTTGATTTTTAAGGGCAAATCCCGATAGGATTGAATCCATCTTCTATACGTATCCCAGATAATGGTCTCAGATGTAGGGCGCACAATGAGTTCCTCTTCCAATTTAGCGTCCTCGTCCACCACAATGCCACTGCCATCCTCCGCATTCTTCAAACGATAGTGGGTAACCACGGCACACTCTTTTGCAAACCCTTCCACGTGGCTTGCCTCCTTGCTCAAATAGGACTTGGGTATGAACAGCGGAAAATAGGCGTTCTCATGACCTGTTTCCTTGAACATCTTATCCAATTGTCCTTGAATTTTCTCCCAAATAGCATATCCGTAGGGCTTGATAACCATACACCCCCTTACCCCTGAGTTTTCAGCCAAATCTGACTTTACCACCAGTTCGTTATACCATTTGGAATAATCCTCTGCTCTGCTCGTTAAATTTTTACCCATCAATTGTAGTTTGGCACAAAACTTGCGACTTTAATAGTGAAATGATTGGGTAAAACTAATTATTTTTAGTATGTTCAACAATAAAAATTGCACCATGTTACAGTCTTTACTTCTCAATAAATTACGAACCCCCGCCATATTGATGGTTACTGCCCTCATCATGGCCTCCTGCGGTTCTTACCAGCAGGCCTCCTATTATGATGATGGAATCTATACTCCCAACAACCGCGTAGTAAGCGTGGAAAAGAGGAATGCGCAAGCCGAAAGGGTTGAGCAGCAGGAAAATAACATCTATGGGGACTATTTCGGTGAGAAAGCGAACGAGTACGGTGAAATTTTGGACAGTGAGGTTTTTACCGATGTGGAAAGTTATTCCAGCCAAACACAAAACGATACCATTCCCTATGGCGAACAAACCGACTATTTCGCCTACAATAACAATTACAATGGCAATCCTGGATGGGGAGACAATCCATCCAACATCTCTATAAATGTTTATGACAACAGCTGGGGCTGGGGTTGGAACGACCCATGGCTATGGAACGCTGGCTGGGGTTGGAACGACCCTTGGTTATGGAACGGCGGCTGGGGCTGGAACGCTGGCTGGGGCTGGGGAGGCCTTGGTTGGGGATGGAATGCTGGCTGGGGTTGGGGCGGATATTGGAACCAACCCTTCATTGGAAGAGGATATTATGGCAGAAATTACGCTCGTATCTCAGGCAGACGCGGGTATTCCTACCTGCCTGGAACTACCATCGCCTCACGTACCAACAGACGCTATTCCGATGGATTTAGATATAACAGTGGACGTTCCAACAGAACCGTTGGACGAAGTAATAACTTGGCAAGTCGCAGTGCCCGTGGTTACAGTAATCGCTCCAATGTAAGGAGAACGGTAAGTGCCGACGCCTTGGCCAGAAACCGGGATTACAGAACCAGTAGAAGTACACGGACCTCGCCTAGCTACAATAGAAATTCAAGATCCTACAACAATAGGTATGGAACATCGCCTTCCACTAGAAGCAACCGAAGCTATAATGGCAGTAATGCAACCCGAAGCTATAATAGAAGTTCTGGAACACGGTCTTCAAGAGGCTATTCGCCAAGCAGAAGTTACAACCGATCTTCTAGCGGTAATAGCTCACGAAGCTATCGTAGTAGTGGATATTCCGGAAGTAGTAGGTCTAGTGGCAGCTACAGAAGTTCCGGTGGAAGCTCCAGAAGTTCTGGAGTAAGTAGATCATCGGGTGGTTCACGTTCCTCTGGAGGAGCTTCGCGTTCTTCCGGTGGAAGTAGAGGTGGACGTGGTGGCGGAAGACCATAATCATTCCATAATTTATCGATTAATCTAAATCACAAGAAATGAAAAGAATCTCAACTTTCATCGTGGTACTGGCATGCACTTTTGCAAGTGCACAGACCATTGATGATGTGGTACGCTACAGCACCGAGAACCTACAGGGAACCGCTAGATTTCAAGCTATGGGCGGGGCGTTTGGAGCCTTGGGTGGCGATTTATCTGCCCTTAACGTGAACCCCGCAGGTTCTGCCGTGTTCAACTTTAGCGAAATCAGTATAACAGGCTCCAACTATCACAGGAACAACGATGCCCTGTACGGTGGCACCGTAACCAACACTACTGATAATTCCTTGGATTTTAATCAAGTGGGTGGTGTACTTGTTTTTACTTCGTCCAGTGACAGCCCTTGGAAAAAACTGGCATTGGCCTTTAATTATGATTTGGCCCAAAATTTTGATAATACTTATTTTGCTTCAGGCAGCACTGCTGTTGGGGTTGACAATTACTTTCTCAACTTTGCGCAAGGCGAACCTTTGGGTCCCCTTCGTACGCGGGAAGGTGAATTTGTGGAAGATGCTTATTTGGATATCGGAGCCAATTTGGGGTATTCCGCCCAACAGGCTTTCTTGGGGTTCCAAGCTGGTATCATTGAACCAGTAGACGATGTGGACCAAAACACGGACTATTTCTCCAATGCCCAATACGGCACGGTAAATCAGCGATATCAACAGAGCACCTCTGGATTCAATAGTAAGTTCACGGCCAATTTTGCCACTCAATATAAGGACAATTTGTACTTAGGGGCATCTTTAAATTTCCATAATGTCCTTTATGAAAGAGTTAGCCTTTTGGATGAACAAGGTTATGATGCAGATTCGCCGATACAGACCATTGCATTCGACAACCTTCTGCGTACAGAGGGCAATGGATTTTCATTCAGCCTGGGCGCCATTGCAAAATTGAATCAAACTGTACGAGTGGGTGCCAGTTATCAATCCCCTACTTGGTATAGGCTCGCGGATGACACCTCACAGCGCATCAATTCCAATTTGGCGGTGCCTGACATCGACTTCATTAATTTCAACATAGTGAATTTGTATGAAGAGTACCGCATCAAGACTCCTGAAAAATACACAGGAAGTTTGGCCTTGGTGTTTGGTCAGGATGGATTGATAAGCTTGGACTATTCCTATCAAGATATGTCCAAAGCAGAATTGCGCCCTACTTCCGATCCAAGCTTTGCTGATGAAAACGAATTTATAGGAAATACCTTGGGGGCGGTGAATGCTTTCCGTCTCGGTGGGGAATATCGAATTGAGCAGGTAAGCCTTAGAGCTGGTTACCGTTATGAGCAAAGCCCTTATGAGGATACCGATTTTGTGGGTGACCTCACCGGTTTCTCCGCAGGTATCGGATATACCTTTGGCGCCAACCGTTTGGATTTGGCCTATAGCCGCACTGAGCAGGATACGAATTCCTTCTTCTTCGATGGGGGCGTTGACAATGCTGCGCTTATCAATCGCATAAACACGAATATTGCCTTGGGCTACACCTTTAAATTCTAGAAAAAGAAAATATAATGCGATAAGGTCGGAAGAAATTCCGGCCTTTTTTTATCTATCGTACTAACGAAAAGTGTCTTCGCACGGATCTGGCAACAATGACATTTTCATCATTGCGCTCATATTCCAATCGGAACCAATAATCGGAAGAAGGCATGTCCCTCCCATTGAAAGTGCCATCCCAACCGATGTTTACATCAATCTGCTTAAGCAACTTTCCGTAACGGTCGAAAATATACACTACAGGATTGCCCAACTCCTCTACCCCATACACGGTCCAATTATCGTGGGCACCATCACTATTGGGCGTGAAAAATTTTGGATAGCCCACGACCAAAAATTCGATAGGTTCGGTGGTGCCACAACCGTTTTTATCGTTAATAACCACAGTGTTTACGCCAGGAGGAACATCCAAAAACACAGGGTCGTCCTGATATTCCCCTCCGTTGATGGCATATTCATAATTTCCGTCTCCCACGGGGACAATTTCAATATTGTAAGGGTCGGTCTGGTCGCTGTTGACCAAATCGTCAATTACCCGAACCTCATCCAATTCGGGAGTGCCGTAGAAGGTAATCAATACATCATCGGTTATAATGGTTGCCTGATTGGTTTCGATAGAAACAAAATAACGTCCCGAATTGGGGCTGGAAACAGTCAACTCGGTCTCCGTAGCACCATTGGCCAAAATTTGGTCGATAACACCATCATCATCAAAATCAACGCTCCATGTTACATTGGCAATATTGGGACCTGCCGGTGAATTAAGGGCAGATAAAACAATGTCCGGGTCGCCTTCGCAAGCTACAATATCGAAACCTAAAAACTCATCGCGCAAACTACAATCCAGCGCCGTATTTTGGTCTTCATCCACAGAAGTACCCGTAAAGGTGAGGATAAAGTCCTCTGGCTCATCATCAAAATTGGTGTTGTAATTATTGATGTAGAGATAATAGATTTCGCCCTGTCTCACATTCAACCATTCATCATAGGTGTTTTGGCTTCCTTTTACAAACGGAGCCCCTTCCCTACCATCAACAGGATTGGTGCCAATTCCGGTGAAACCGGTATCATTATACTCGTAATTGCAACGAATGGGCTGTGCGGTTCCATCCCCTACTATGGTGCAAAAATTTTCATTGGAAGTTTCATCAAAAGGACCGTACAGAGCAAAATCCCATTCCGCGGTGACCGGGCTTCCCGGAGTAACGGGAAGGGCTTCAATGTCAAAACCGATTTGACCATCGGTTCCTGCCCTAAACACATACCAAGCCGTATTGTTTTCGATATTGGCGGAACTCACGCTCCCTTTTTCCAAACATCCGGTTTGGGTAATGACCTCAGGATCAAAATCGTCAATATCCCCACCTCCGTCGGTGGTTCCCAAAATGGGAGCATCGGCACAAACGGGTATCGCTGTTCTACAATCTGGGGAGTTTTGCGCGCTGACCAACTGGCATACAAGAAAAAAACAGATAGCGCTGAATAGAGCTCTCATAGAATTTTGGGGCTATTGATTATGCTGCTTATTAGCAGTATAACTCCTTAACCTACGCTTTTAGTATGCAGTCATCGAAGAAATTTACCGTTAATCGACAAACGGTAACACTTCGCTATCGCCTTAAGGAAAAATGGCTTTGCAGGTATTTGGCAACGGTGCGGTTGCCATCTGCATCAATGTAGGACAACTTGAACCAGTAATCGGTTGATGGCAAAGGTTTCCCTTGAAAATTCCCGTCCCATCCAGCATCGAACTCGTTCATTTGTTTAATGAGTTTACCATAGCGGTCATAAATCGTTACAATGGGCGAGTTCAAGGTAGAAAGCCCCTCAATCTGCCAAGTCTCGTTCAACACATCGCCATTGGGCGAAAAAGCAGTAAGAAAGCCCACGACCACAATGTCTTCTTCTACCTCACCACAGCCATACAAATCTCGCATTCGTATGGTATGAACACCAGGAGGAACACCTTGGAACACATTGCTGCTTTGAAAATCAGTACCATCTAGACTAAATTCATAGGTACCATCGCTATCGGTATTGATGGTAACGGTATTATTGACACTCATATCGGCTATATCAATACTGGAAATTTGGGGCACGGTGGATATCTCGACCACAACCGTTCTGCTGGCCTCACAAACAATTCCATTGGATTGATGGGTTACCGTTAGGATATATTCCCCCGCTTCGGATATCAAAATAGATGGGGTTTGCTCTCCTGTATTCCATTGATAGGTGTAATTAGGATTGGGCTGCGTTTCCCCGATTTCCAGACTTCCAACGGCTTCACAGATGACAGCCTGCTCATCGAAGGTTAACACTGGGGTGGCTATGGCATTGATATCAAAACTTTGGGAAGCATCGTAGCAATCAGGATTTGCCAAGGAGGTAGTCCTCACATAAATAGTTTCCGAACCGCCTGAAAGGACATGGTTTCGCTCTAATGGAGCTATACCTGCATGCGCATCGGCTTGGGTACTATGATAACTGACCACAAAAGCACCTGGATCTATTCCGCTAAGAGCTTCTCCGTTTTTAGTATTCAAATCAAAGGTCATTCCCGGTTCATGGCAAAAGGTTTCGTCAGACAGCATACCCGTAACCGGCACTTCATTAAATCCAACTTGCACATCGCTTACAATTTGTTCTGCGGACGTAAGGACCACTACTCGGTAATTGCCCGAACCTGGAACGGTATAGGTAGCTCCATTGGCTCCTGATATCAATTGAAAACCAGTCCCTTCATCACGATACCACTCATAACCGGCAGCCCCTGTGGTTGTTGCATCCAGGACTACAGTTTCGCCTTCACAAACGGTGATGGGCGGACCCAACAAATTACTCACAATGGAACAATCCAAAGCGCTGTTGGGGTAATCTACCCATACATTTCCTGTAAATTGTATGGAAAAACCAGAGTTGATGTTGCTAAAATTATTGATGAACAGGTAGTACTCCTCACCAGCCTCAACCTGTAACCAGTCTTCATAGTGTACGGAGTCTTCATCGCCCGTAGGGTCCTCCCCCACTCCTATAAAACTGGTATTCTCACTGTTGTCGAAAAAATTACATCGAACGGGGTCGCCCAAATTGTTGCAATCCGTAGCTTGGTACAAAGCAAAATCCCAATCCTCATTACTGTTATGCCCTATATTGAAGCCCAATTGGCCAGCTTCAGCCGTTCTAAAGCGATACCAAGCCGAATTGGATTCAATGGCACCCGTTGTGGTCTGCTCCAAGCAACCGCTGGATGATGCCCCATTAAAGTCATCGGTACCAAAACCATCGGTACCTCCATTAACAGGGGTATTGCTGCAAATTGGAATTGCTTGGGTACAATCTTGGGCAACTTGCCCTTGTGCAGTTTGCCAGAACAATAAAAGCAGCACGATCCTTATAATAGGTTTCAACATAAAAGACTGTAGGTTTGGGCATTATAAAAGTACCGCGCACTGTGCCTTAACAATAATTTATGTTGTCAAACCCTTGATACCAGATGTTAAATCGTTCATTAATGTATATCTTTGCCCTCCATAAGCAGTACCTATGAAATTAGAGCAGGCATTGGAAGAACAATATGAAGAAAGAGGGAACGACCACGTAGGTTCCTCATCGGATACCCCTTTACGAGAGGATGCTTTTGTATTGAGCGACGAAGAAAAAATCGAAAGAATACAAAAAAGCGTCAGGGAAATTATGCTTACCCTGGGTCTTGATTTGGATGATGATAGTTTGAAAGGCACCCCAAAACGGGTGGCCAAAATGTACGTACAGGAAATTTTTGGTGGATTGCATCCGGACAGAAAGCCAAAATCATCAACTTTTGACAATAAGTACAAGTACGGCGAAATGTTGGTCGAAAAAAATATCGTAGTGTATTCCACTTGCGAGCATCACTTATTGCCCATCGTTGGGCGGGCGCACATTGCCTATATTTCCAATGGAACCGTGGTTGGACTTTCCAAGATGAACCGAGTTGTGGATTATTTTGCCAAACGACCACAGGTACAGGAGCGTATGAACATCCAAATCGTAAAGGAGCTTCAAAAAGTGTTGGGAACCGAAGATGTGGCCTGTGTTATTGACGCCAAGCACCTCTGTGTAAACTCTAGGGGTATTCGCGATATCGAGAGCAGCACGGTAACGGCTGAGTACGGCGGCAAATTCAAGGAAGAGGCCACAAGACGGGAATTTTTGGACTACATCAACATGGATACCGAATTTTAAACACCAACCGTTTAAATGCAATTGTACAAAGAGCAAACCTTACGCATCCATAACTCCCTTACTGGAAAAAAAGACGTATTCCAACCCATAAACGAAGGCCACGTAGGCATGTATGTCTGCGGTCCTACCGTTTACAGCAATGTACATCTGGGCAATTGCCGCACCTTTATGTCCTTCGACATGATTTTTCGGTACTTCAAGCATTTGGGATACAAAGTGCGCTATGTGCGAAACATTACCGATGCAGGACACTTGGAGAACGATGCGGATGAAGGGGAGGACAAGATTGCAAAAAAGGCCAAGTTGGAGCAGATTGAACCCATGGAGGTAGTGCAACGTTATACGGTGGATTTTCACAATACCTTGCAGTTGTTCAACTTATTGCCCCCAAGCATTGAGCCCACCGCCACGGGACACATCATAGAGCAGATAGAAATCATCAAGGACATTCTTGAAAAAGGATATGCCTACGAAGCCAATGGTTCGGTCTATTTTGATGTGATCAAGTTCAACAAAGACCACGATTACGGTAAATTGAGCGGCAGAAAGTTGGAAGATATGATTACCAACACCCGAGAACTTACCGCCCAGGACGAAAAAAGAAACCCACAGGATTTTGCGCTTTGGAAAAAAGCCGAGCCACAGCACATCATGCGTTGGCCATCCCCTTGGGGCGATGGTTTCCCGGGATGGCACCTGGAATGTACGGCCATGAGCACCAAATACTTGGGCGAAACCTTCGATATTCACGGTGGTGGAATGGATCTCAAATTTCCCCATCACGAATGTGAAATAGCACAAGCCGAGGCCAGTACGGGAAAATCTCCCGTAAACTACTGGATGCATGCCAATATGTTAACGCTTAACGGTAGAAAAATGTCCAAATCAACGGACAACAATATTTATCCTGCGGAGATTTTTAGTGGTGACAATAACATCTTAAGCAAGCCCTACACCCCTGCGGTAGTTCGCTTTTTTATGATGCAAGCGCATTACACGAGTATTTTGGACCTTAGCGATGAAGCTTTACAAGCCTCCGAAAAGGGATATAATCGTTTGATGGAAGCCTTGGATAGCATCGATAAATTAAAAACAGGAACAAAATTAGACTTTGATGTGGCAACATGGAAGCAGAAATGCTACGATGCCATGAACGACGATTTCAACACCCCGATTTTGATAGCACAGCTGTTCGAGGCAGTAAAGCACATCAACTTGATCAAAGAGGATAAGGAAAGTATTTCCAATGAGGATAAAGCGGAATTGAAAAAAACATTGCAAGCCTTTATTTATGATGTATTGGGCATAGAAAACCAGTCTATGGCCAAAGATGACTCCAACACCTTGAACGGGGTCATGGAACTGTTGATTGACATCAGGAACGAGGCGCGTGCCAAAAAGGACTTTGCCACTTCCGATAAAATACGCGATCAATTGGTAGCTTTAGGGATTCAAATCAAAGACGGTAAGGACGGAACCACTTTTAGTGTCAACTAAGCGTTTTTCAAAAATTTTGATTGGTATTCTCCGGGCGAAACATGAATCTTTCGTTTGAACAATCGGTTGAAATAGGAACGGTTCTCGAAACCACATTCCAAATAGATTTCCTTTATTTTTTTGTCCGGGTCCTTCAATAGCTTGATGGCCATTTTAATACGCTCACCGTTAATGTAATCAATGGGGGTGATTCCCAACTCCTCCTTAAAGGTTTTGTGAAAGTGGGATTCGCTCATACAGGCCTTTTTGCTCAAATCACTGACGGATATTGGTTCGTGCAGATGGTTGGAAATGTACTCCACTACATAGGCCAATCGGTTATTGGCGCTTAACTTGGTTGCGT
Source organism: Flagellimonas marinaquae (assembly GCF_003992675.1). Classification (GTDB taxonomy): domain Bacteria; phylum Bacteroidota; class Bacteroidia; order Flavobacteriales; family Flavobacteriaceae; genus Flagellimonas; species Flagellimonas marinaquae. The sequence goes on along the minus strand of NZ_RZMZ01000015.1, from coordinate 41,513 downwards.
TTTGGTTATAATTCTCACGGCGGTTGCCCTGCAAAATACGGATAATCAATTCTTGCAACATATTATCCACAAAAAAGTCCTTGGAAGGATGATTTTCGGTAAATAAATACAGGAGCCTTTGAATGATTCCATAAATACTGGCATCATTGGTAAAGTGATAGTTGTAATCCATCAAAGCCCATTCGGAACCATCATGCTTTGGCATGGATTCATTCATCAAGTTGATGACCTTATTGATTTTTTCGTCAGAAATGGCCATGGCCAAGCAACGTGTCGGATTCTCTTGGTTCGCCTCTGGGAAATCAATGCACATGACCTCGTTAGAGGGCAAAATCAAAGATTCGCCCGGTAAAAAATCAAAGGAATTCTTATCCCGTAAGTGCATCACCTTTTTTCCGATCAGCATGGAGGCTAGAACAGGTTGGTCAAATTGCAGGAGCACCTTTTGTGCTTGCAAATGCGTTTCAAAGACATGCATGGCTGCATTGTTGAGGGTGTAGGACGTTTGGTTTTCCACCAAATGCTCCAGCTTTCTCTCTTTGAAAAATCGTTCAGATAACTGCATGTTAAGTGTTTACTCCTTAAAATATCAAACAAAAACTTAATAAATATAAAAAATTAAGCGTTCTTTTTTGTTAAAAATATAAATCAAAGAGGATTGGTCATGTCATTAATAGAATACGTCAGATGTACGGAGTTCAAAATCAATACTTTTAGAATCAGTCACTTAGTACAAGTGATGACGCACATAAATATTAACTAAAACAACTTGTATTATGAGCAATGTACAAACTACGGAACAAAACGTTCTGGAAAAACCAAAGTTTAAGGACCAATACGAAAATTATATCGGTGGCAAATGGACCCCTCCCACCAAAGGAGAATACTTTGACAATGTTTCCCCTGTCGATGGGAACTCGTTTACCAAAATAGCAAGGTCCACCTCAGAAGATGTGGAAAAGGCCATTGACGCGGCCTGGGCAGCAGCTCCGGAATGGAATAATTCCTCGGCCACTTACCGCAGCAATCTTTTATTGAAAATTGCTGATGTGATGGAAAATAATTTAGAGGTGTTGGCCCGTGCCGAAACGTGGGACAACGGCAAAGCCCTTCGTGAAACCCGTGCAGCCGATATGCCCCTGGCCATTGATCACTTTAGATATTTTGCAGGGGTAATCCGTGCAGAGGAAGGTTCCGTAAGTGAATTGGATGCCAACACGGTTTCCATGAATATATTGGAACCACTGGGAGTCGTGGGACAGATTATTCCATGGAACTTCCCCATTTTGATGGCGGCATGGAAAATAGCTCCGGCCTTGGCGGCAGGCAACTGTGTAGTTCTAAAACCCGCAGAGCAAACCCCTGTAGGAATTTTGATTTTGATGGAGCTTATCGAGGATATTCTCCCCGCTGGAGTCCTCAATATCGTGAATGGATTTGGTTTGGAAGCAGGCAAGCCTTTGGCCTCCAGTCCGCGTATCAATAAAATCGCCTTTACCGGGGAGACTACCACGGGGCAATTGATCATGCAATACGCTTCCAAAAACATTATCCCCGTTACTTTGGAATTGGGAGGAAAATCTCCAAACGTGTTCTTTGAGAGCATAATGGAAGCTGATGACGAGTTCTTCGATAAGTGTTTGGAAGGAGCTGTTATGTTCGCCCTTAACCAAGGTGAAGTATGCACTTGCCCCTCTCGAATATTGGTTCAGGAAAGCATTTTTGATGCCTTTATCGAGCGTGTCGTGGAACGCACAAAAGCCATCAAGCTGGGGCATCCGTTAGACCCAACTACCATGATGGGTGCACAGGCCTCGAATGACCAGTATGAAAAAATTCTAAACTATATCCAAATCGGCAAGGAAGAAGGATGCGAAGTGCTCGCCGGTGGAGAAGCCGCCTACAATGAAGGACTTGAGGGCGGATACTACATCCAACCCACCATCTTAAAAGGAAACAACAAAATGCGGGTGTTCCAAGAAGAAATTTTTGGACCTGTGGTCTGTGTGACCACTTTTAAGGACGAGGCCGAAGCCTTGGAAATCGCCAACGATACCCTTTACGGATTGGGCGCTGGGGTTTGGACGCGCGATATGCATCAGGCCTACAAAATTTCCAGGCAGATCCAAGCTGGTAGGGTTTGGGTAAATTGTTACCATGCCTATCCCGCCCACGCACCATTTGGCGGCTACAAAAAATCAGGAATTGGTAGGGAAACCCATAAAATGATGCTTAATCATTACAGACAGACCAAGAACATGTTGATCTCTTACGACAAGAACAAATTGGGCTTTTTCTAGGATGGAGCCTTTGGTAAAACGTGTACTGGTTTCGGACAATGCCATAAAAATCATTGAACAACTTAGGGAGAAACATGGCGAACTCATGTTCCACCAAAGTGGGGGCTGTTGCGACGGCTCCTCGCCCATGTGCTTCCCTAAAGGTGAACTGATGCTCAATGAGAACGATGTGAAATTGGGCACAATTCACGGTTGCGATTTTTTTATGAGCAAGGACCAGTTCGAATACTGGAAACACACTCAGCTTACAGTGGATGTGACTACGGGACGAGGTGCCAGTTTTAGTCTGGAAATTCCATTGGGTCTCCGTTTTGTCATCAAATCACGACTCTATACGGATGATGAGCGGGAACATTTGGAACCCGTGCAATCGGGTGAAGAAGTTTAAAACATGCCCCGACCTTGTCGGGGCTTTTTGTTTCCTTGTATCTTTGTGTCAGTTAAACATGCCATGAAGAAAATTTTGATAGCGCCATTTGTGCTGTTGGTGCGCTTTTACCAACTTTTTATCTCCCCCATGCTCCCCTCAACCTGTCGCTATTCCCCTACTTGCTCGCAATATACTTTGGAAGCCTTAAAAAAACACGGTTTGCTTAAGGGCGGGTGGCTCTCCATCAAACGGATAGTCAGCTGTAATCCCTGGGGAGGAAGTGGTTATGACCCTGTCCCTTAAAAAATTGAAGTTTAAATAACACTGAGCAACCGTCCAAAGTAGTTATATTAGTCCCTAAAATTTATGCACATGTACTTTCTAGGATTTGACTGGAACCCCGAAGGAACCTTGTTTAAACTGGGTTTTATACAGATAAAATACTATAATCTGCTCTGGATTGCGGCCTTTGTTCTGGGCTGGTTCATCATGAAAAAAATATTCCTGAACGAAAAGAAGTCCATGGAAAAACTGGATTCCCTTTTCATTTATACCGTGGTTTCCATTATGCTGGGGGCACGTTTGGGACATGTGTTTTTTTATGATTGGGACTATTATAAAGATCATTTGGCAGAAATCCTTTTGCCAATTCGCGAAAGTGCCAACAGCTCGCTTTTTGGGCTCATAAACGGTTATGAATTTACGGGCTTTACGGGTCTTGCCAGTCACGGGGCCACCATCGCCGCTGTTATTGGTATTGCGCTGTACTCCTTAAAATGGAAGGATATGAAAATACTCTGGTTATTGGACCGGTTGGTCATTCCTTCAGCGATAGGTGCGGCCTTTGTGCGGTTCGGCAACTTTTTTAATTCTGAAATCAACGGAAAAAAGGTGGATGAATCCTATTTTTTGGCCACCCGTTTTATCCGCGACTCCGACGATATGCCTGCCTATCAGGCCATGGCCTTGACCAAGGAACAGACCCCGAATGCAGCCTACAAGGCCATTCAGCACAATCCGGAGTATGCCAATATTTTAGAGTCAATTCCGTATCGCCACCCCGCACAGCTCTACGAAGCGTTTTGCTATATTTTGGTCTTTATTGGGCTTTATTTGCTTTATTGGAAAACAGATTGGAAAAATAAGCCCGGTTTCTTGTTCGGTCTCTTTTTGGTACTCTTGTTCGTGGTCCGCTTTTTTGTGGAGTTTTACAAGAAAAGCCAGGGCGGTTTCGAGGAATCCCTCGGAATGTTGTCCACCGGACAATGGTTGAGCCTCCCTATGATCATCATCGGTTTCTATTTCATGGTAAAACCCACCCCGGTAGAAATTTAAATTATGGCATACTTCAAACATATCTCCTTTTTGGTCTTTTTACTTGTTTTGGCATCCTGTAAAACCGAGTCCAAGAGCGCAATTAAAACCGAGACTGTTTCCTTCACCAAGGAAGGGGAGCTTAAGGTACTGTCTACCGAAACGGATTCCATTAAGGCCAATTTTGATATTGAAATTGCCGAAACGGAATATGAGACCCAGACCGGACTCATGTACAGGAAATCGATGAAAACAAATCGGGGAATGTTGTTTGTGCAGCCCACTGAGGCATTGCAGTACTTTTACATGAAGAACACGGAAATCCCGTTGGACATCATCTATATCAACTCAGGGATGAAAATCGTGAGCTTTCAAAAAAATGCGCAGCCCTTTAACGAGAACACCTTACCATCCAACGTCCCCGCCAAATTTGTACTCGAAATCAATGCAGGTCTTTCCGACCAATTGGGACTACAGGTTGGGGATAGCATCAGTTTTTCAAGATTATAGTCCAAACTAAAGGATAATCGTAATTTTGGGGAAAGACCTTGAACCGAATGAAGCGGCCGAAAAGCTACGCAATCCTCATACAAAACAACGCCAATACCGAGCCCTTGGTGCAGCGGTTGCTTCAAAATAAGACAGTGGAGGGCCTGACCGAACTGCAGCACTTAAATGGGCTGCTGTTTTCTAGGTCTGAGATTCATCGATATATGGATGAAGAAGATCGCCACGACATCAAAATTTTGACCAAGGATGGCGATCAACCGCTCAAGACCATGAGCAGTGGGGAGCAAAAAAAGGCCCTGCTCAACTATTTGCTCCAACAGAACCCCGACTTTATGGTATTGGTGAATCCGTTTGATAATTTGGACGTTACCACCCAAGTCAAGCTTAGGAAACAACTGCTGGAAATCGCCAAAACCAAAATAGTGGTGCAGGTGGTCAGCCGATTGGATGATATTCTTCCAGGTACAACCCACTTTTTCAAATTGGATGGCAGCACCTTGGAATCCTACCCATACCCAGATGATTTTTGGAACGAAACCAGAATTACCTCAAACCCGTTCCAAGACTCCATACCAGCACCGCTGAAACCCATCGAAACCATACACAGAGAATTGGTTTGTTTCAAAAAAGTGTCTGTCAGTTTTGATGGCAGACCTGTGCTCGACCAAATCGACTGGACCATTAAAAGTGGTGAGTTTTGGCAACTGATTGGACCCAACGGTAGTGGAAAATCTACCCTCCTCTCCATGATTACCGGCGACAGTCACAAAGGCTATGGACAAGATCTCACCATTTTTGGTCAAAAAAAGGGAAGCGGTGAAAGTGTTTGGGACCTGAAGCAAAAAATCGGATACTACACTCCTGCCATTACGGATAAATTTCGGGGTTATCATAGTTTGGAACATATGATCATATCTGGACTTCATGATTCAATCGGCCTTTACGTACAACCCACGGATAGTGAAATCAACCTTGCCCGCCAGTGGCTCCAACTTTTGCAATTGGACGATAGAAAAAGGGAGCATTTCAGGGAATTATCCGACGGCGATAAACGCTTGGTGATGATGGCCCGCGCCATGGTAAAACATCCGCCCTTATTGATTCTTGATGAGCCCACAGCGGGTCTGGACGATGCCAGCGCCTCCCTTTTCGTGGCCTTGGTGAACAAAATAGCCAAGGAGAGCGAAACCGCCATTGTGTTTGTTTCCCACCGAACAGAGCCCCAACTGGAGCCGATGTACATCTATGAATTGATACCTAGGGAAAGTGGTTCAATAGGGATTTCGATTAAATCGTAATCATTTAAAAAACAGATTATTAACAACCTCACTCGTTTTTTTGCTATCTTATAAGGGAATCAAACAGTAACCTTCCCTTCCATGCAAAAAATTAATGTTAAGCCAGGCGCCAAACTTGTAGACTATAAGGCGTACGGTTCTCTCTATTCCTCTGTTCTGGATTTTATGGAACAGGCCCAAGACCCTATCGATTCTCTCAAAGGAAGCACTATTTGGATGATCAACTCTACGGCCATTGGCGGTGGGGTGGCCGAAATGCTCCCGAGTCAGATGCGGATATTGCGCGAACTTGGCGTATCCATCGAATGGCTGGTTATCGAAGCCAAAAAAGAGGCCTTCTTTGATCTGACCAAGCGTATACACAATGCCATTCACGGAAGTGGAAAAGGCGTTTTTACCGGAGAAGACCGTAAGATTTACGAAGAAGTGAATCGAAACAATCTCGCAAAGGCCTTGGAGCTTATCAAGGACGGTGATATTGTAGTGGTACACGACCCACAGCCCATGCCGCTAGCCGCCATGATCAAAAAGGAGAAGCGGGTCTCCATTATTTGGCGATGCCATATCGGTTTGGAGGAAGATACCAAAGTAACCGACGCCGTATGGAAATTTTTGGAACCTTACACGGACGATTATGACCATTTTGTGTTTAGTCTGCCCTCCTATGTGCCCAAGCCCTTGAAAAACAAAACTTCCATTATTCCCCCTGCCATAGACCCTTTGAGCCACAAAAACCGGGAATTGCAATTGCACAAGTGTATTGGTATCCTTTATCAGTCTGGCGTGTTGGACGACCACAAGGCTATTTTGTACCACCGTTATGAGCATTTGGTACGAAAGGTAATGCCCGATGGCTCTTTTGATGTTTTGGATGCAGGTCAGAACTTGGATTTGATCTATCGTCCCATCATCACCGAAATCTCTCGTTGGGACCGCCTCAAAGGCTTTAAGGAGTTGATGGAAGCCTTTATTAAAATGAAACTGGACAACCGAGAACACGGAGATCCCGATAGTTTGGAGTACAAAAGGATTGAAATGACCCTATTGGTGATGGGAGGTCCCGATCCTGCCTTTGTATCGGATGACCCTGAAGGGAAAGAAGTATTACAGGAGCTCACCGAAACGTATAAACAGGTGGACCCTAGCTTGCAAAACGATATAGCCATACTCTTACTGCCTTTGGATAATCCCAAGCAAAATGCGCTAATTGTAAATGCGCTCCAACGCACATCCAGCATTATTGCACAAAATTCCATTCAAGAAGGGTTTGGACTTACGGCCACAGAGGCCATGTGGAAAAGAAAACCTGTATTGGTCTCCAATGCCGCAGGGTTAAAATATCAAGTGGTGCATAACAAAACAGGTCAAATCAACCCGGACCCTACAGATATAGCTAGCTTGGCTAAAACCATGGCCTACATGCTCAATCATCCCAAAGAAAGGGATAAATGGGGCTTTAATGGACAATTAAGGGTTATCCAGAATTTCACCTTGTTTAGCCAACTTTTATCCTGGTTAGGAACCTTATCGGCAAATAGAATATAAAAACAAAGGCCCTTAAAAGGGCCTTTGTGTAAAGTGTAATATAAAAAACGAAAAACTATGCTCCTGTAGCAGCAGCAATTTTCTTCTTCAATGAATCGAACATTATCGGTGTTGCAATAAACACGGAGGAGTAAGTACCCACAACTACACCAACAATCATAGCGAACATAAATCCTCTTAGGCTCTCACCTCCAAAGATGAAGATGGCCAACAATACAATCAATGTAGTAAGGGAGGTATTCAACGTTCTGCTCAACGTACTATTCAGTGCAGAATTGATATTTTCTCCATTGTTAAATCCTTTTAGTCCAGTTATTTCACGGATACGGTCAAAAACAACCACCGTATCGTTGAGTGAGTAACCTATTACCGTCAGGATAGCCGCAATAAAGGCTTGGTCAATTTCCATATTGAAAGGCATAATGCTTCCGGTCAAGGAGAAAATACCCAATACGACCATGACATCGTGGAATACTGCAACAACAGCTCCCAAGGAGAATTGCCATTTTCTAAATCGGAATAGGATATACAGGAACACCACAGCCAACGAGGCAATAATGGCCAAAATAGCTCCTTTCTTAATGTCATCTGCAATGGTAGGACCTACCTTTCGGTATTTCAAAACGCCCAAATCTTCCGCTGTACCACCTGGCTTAAAATCGTCATAGGTAGTACCATCAGGGAAATACTTTTGAATTTGGGTGAACATTTCGTTCAGAATCTCGGTATCCACTTCTGGACCGTTTTCTTCAAACCTGTAATTGGTGGTGATGATAATCTGATTGGCGGCACCAAAAGTCTTTGCGTTGGTTCCACTTCCAAAAACAGCATTCAGGTCACCAGCAATCTCAGATGGGTTCACTGGATCTTCAAATCGAATTTGATAAGAACGTCCTCCTACAAAATCAACGCCTTGTTGCAGTTTAAGAGTCATCAAAGAAACTATACTCACAACAATCAGAATACCTGAAATAATGTATGATATTTTACGCTTGGACAAGAAGTCGATGCTCAAGTTTTTGAACAAGTTCTTGGTGATTCCTGTACAGAAATCCAATCGACGACCTTTTTTACTGGTATAGGCCTCGATCATCAATCGGGTTACAAAAATAGCGGTGAACAAGGACGTTACAATACCAATCATCAGGGTGGTAGCAAAACCTTTAATGGGTCCTGAACCAAAGATAAAGAGGATAATCGCTGTAAGTCCTGTAGTAATGTTGGCATCCAAGATGGAAGACAATGCGTTTCCAAAACCATCGGCAATGGCTTGCGCCTTTCCTTTTCCTCTATCCAATTCTTCTTTGACCCTCTCAAAAATAAGTACGTTGGCATCCACGGACATACCAATGGTCAATACGATACCGGCGATACCGGGCAATGTCAATACGGCCCCTAAGCTGGTCAACACCCCAAAAATCAGGAGAATGTTGAACAAGAGTGCGATATCGGCAAAAACACCTGCTCTTCCGTAGTAGAAAATCATCCATACCAAAACGAACATCATGGCAATGAGGAAGGACATCAAACCACTGTTGATGGCTTCTTGACCCAATGATGGGCCTACTACAAAGGAATCGATAATCTCTGCGGAAGCGGGTAATTTACCAGCTCGCAATACGTTGGCGATATCCTTGGTTTCGTTTACGGTAAACGTACCTGTAATCTCTGAACGGCCACCAGAAATGGGTCCGGAAGACACCCCAGGTGCGGTATACACTTTATTGTCAAGAACAATGGCGATACCAGTCTGATTGTTGTAGGCGTCACCTGTCAATTCTTCCCACTCCTTGGCACCACGGGTGTTCATCGTCATGCTTACGGCAGGCTTATTGAATTGGTCAAAGGTATCCTGTGCATCGGAAACTACGTCTCCGCTTATTCTAGGAGTACCTTCCCTGTTGGATTTCAGCGCATACAAATCCACCACTTCTGCGTCTTGCGATGGTCTTTCCCAAAGGAATTTGGTGAATTGGATGTCGTTTGGCAACAATCTTTTGATTGCCGGCATTCTCAAGTAGCTACCCAACTCGGCCGTATCCGAAACCATGGCGCGCGCAATGGCGTGACTACCTGGGTTGGCCGGAAGCAATTTGCCCAAAAGTGGGTTCGCCTCTGCCGTCATGTCCAATGAGTCCTGAGCCACATCGGAAAGCAGGGAATCAATCTCGGATTCAGGTTTCGCCGCTTCTTCTTCGGATGCCTTGGGCTCCAAAATCTCTTTTAAACGCTCGTTGGCATTTACAAAAAAGTTCCCCAAACTTTGGTTGCTCTGCGGATAGGTTTCCCAGAACTCCAACTGAGCTGTGCTGGACAGCAATTCTTGGGCACGGGCAATATCTTTGGCTCCAGGAAGCTCAACTACGATCCTTCCCGAATTTCCTTCTCTTTGAATATTGGGTTGTGTAACCCCGAAACCATCAATACGCTCACGGAGTACTTCGAATGCAGAAACGATGGATTCATCAATCTTTCTTCGGATGATAGGTTTTACCTCTTCATCGGACATTTGAAAATTGATATCATCACTAAGTCCCTTGTTTGCGAAAATGTCGGGTGAAGCAAGTTTGGTGTCACCTTTAATGTTGTCAAAAGCATCAAAAAACAATTCCAAATAGGTATCATCACTACTGGTTGATGCTTGATCGGCATCGGCCAATGCTTTGTTGAATACCGGGTTTTTGGTATTGTTGGCAAGGCCTTTCAAAATATCCTTTACGGAAATCTGTAAGGTAACATTGATACCGCCCTTGAGGTCCAATCCCTTGTTCAACTCTTTTGTCTTGGCTTCCCCATAGCTCGTATAGCCCAAAACAGTGTTATCACTGATGGAGTCCAAATACGATGCCTCTAAAGCTTCACGCTTTGCAACATAGTCTTCCTCAGCCTCCGAAATTTGGCTAACTGCGTAAGCTTCAGCATCTCCCTCCAACTTGTTAGTGATGAAAGTATAAGATAACTGATAGATGCTCACCAAGCCAAAAAGGATAGCGAAAAGCCTTATAAGTCCTTTATTCTGCATTGATTGTTAATTTTATAGAAGTTTTCTTAAACAGCGTGCAAATATATCATTTCCGATAAGATTTGACAATAGAATTTGATGTAATTGCAATTCCTGATGATGGTTATGGGCCAAAAAAGAAATTGCCATTCCCGACAAACCTTGGAATCTCCCAAAACCGCTGGGCAATTTCCTTAGGGCTTACGTCAGAAATGGCAATTCAATAAATTTGGTTTGATAAAGGCTATACGTCCAGTAATCCGTTGGTTTTTTTAACACCTTCGGCACTTTCTTGCATTTTGGCCTTTTCCGCATCGGACAGTTCGATTTCAACGATTTTTTCGATACCGTTCTTGCCCAAGATCACGGGAACACCAATACAGATATCATTTAAACCGTACTCGCCTTCCAACAAGGTGGAACATGGATACATTTTCTTTTGGTCGCAAGCAATGGCCTGCACCAAACCAGAAACAGCGGCTCCTGGAGCGTACCAAGCACTGGTTCCGAGCAATTTGGTCAATGTAGCACCTCCCACCTTGGTCTCTTCCACGACCCAGTTCATTTTTTCTTCGGATAGGAATTCGGAAACCTTTACGCTATTACGGGTGGCATGCCCAATCAAGGGTACCATTCCGGTATCGCTATGTCCTCCGATTACCATTCCATCCACATCGGAAATTGGTGCTCCCAAGGCTTCGGCCAATCTGTATTTAAAACGTGCGCTGTCCAAAGCTCCTCCCATACCAATGATTCGGTTTTTGGGCAAGCCCGTAGCCTTGTGCACCAGATAGGTCATCGTGTCCATAGGATTGCTCACTACAATAATGGTCACGTTGGGAGAGTGCTCCAAGAGACTGGTGGATACCGTTTTTACAATTCCAGCATTGATTCCGATCAATTCCTCGCGGGTCATACCTGGTTTACGTGGTATTCCAGAGGTAATCACTGCGATATCGCTGTTCGCAGTTTTGCTGTAATCGTTGGTGCTTCCAGTAATTTTGGTATCAAATCCATTCAAAGAAGCGGTTTGCATCAAATCCATGGCCTTTCCTTCGGCATAACCTTCTTTGATGTCCAATAAAACAACTTCTGATGCAAAATTTTTCATCGCTATGTATTCAGCGCAGCTTGCTCCTACTGCACCAGCTCCAACTACGGTAACTTTCATGTGTATAGATTTAAATTTTAGTCTTCAAAAATAAGGCATTTGAGGCAGAAAAAAGCTGACTTTTACCAGTTTTAGCGGCTTCTTTTGTGCAAACGGCAGCTTGTTCCCATCAATTTGGATTGTCTGCTCCAACATGACCTACATCATTGTCCTAAACCAAATGCAACTATTTTCCATTTTTTATACAATACATCGTCACAAACCGACGTTCTAATAGTCCCAAATTTAACGTAACCTACTTGACCTATGAAAAAGCTCTTTTCATTGTTGTCGATTGTTGGCATCATCGCCATCAGCAACTGTACACGCGTACCAGAAAACCACGACCCTATCTTGGGCATCTGGTCAAAAACTGAATCTTCCATCCTTGAAGGCAAGGGAACCAACACTACTCGCGAAGAGTGGATTTTTAACGACGTTTATTTAGGTAGGTACCAAACCTACTCCAATTCCAAATTGACTTTTTATACCGATTTTAAATGGTCCGAAGAGAACGGGACCTATACCATTATATATGGTGATTCTCAAGTGAAAGATATCACCGTAAGCTTGGAAAAAGCCAAAAAACCTGAAATCTTAACCTTGGATAATGGCTCGGTCTTCGCCACCAGGGAGTAACGTGAAGGCTACATATATGAAAATAGGAGGCCCCGGGAGCGGGGCCTTCTTTATTTTTGGGTATGTCCTTTGGGTTACCTACTACCTGAATCCGAAGTTGATACCAAAGGTAAAAGTGCGGAATTCGGCAATATTGTATTCGGCATTGAGCCTGAAAAAGCCTAGCTTTATTTTGGTACCCAAGTTGGCGTTAATACCACTGGCATTTTGAGAAACCGTAAATGGATCTACCACAGTTTCGGCGAAGAAAGGTCCGTTGGCCTCGTAGGTACCCAACAAATCAATATCCGATTTTCCTGTGATATAGCCCAACCCACCGTAAAAATTGATGACGGGAATATTTTTGGTTGAAACCACTGCACTAAAGTTCCACGTTTTAAAGGAAGCATCCAGACGCTGGTCACTTCCTTGAATGGTCGAAGAATCGGTGAAATCGTACTCTCCATTCAGATTGGTATAGCCTATTACGGCAGATATAGCAACGGGCAACACCTTATCCGCAGGCAACATTTTGGTGAAATCATATTGCAAACCTGCACCAAACAATCCAATCTTGGCGTCGTCCTCAAACTTGATCTGTGGCAAGAAACGGGCTTTTACCTCCAAACCCTTGATCAACCCCACACTCGCCTGAATATACCCTGATGGGATAAAATTGAGATTTTCGCCCGCAAGACCCGAAGGAAGTTCAAATTCCTCTCGGAACAAGCCGCTTTCGTCTTCCACAAACACTTCTACTCCATCAATGTCGCCCAATGCGGTGGACACCAATCTAGCTTGGCCTGGGTTGTTCACAAAGTCGAGGTTTTCATAATCTGCTGGATTCAAAAGGAAGGCCTTTTTATCATCCTTATTTTTAAAACCAGTCAAGTTTCCAACGATGGAAATTTCAAAACCTCCCAAGGGTTTTGCATCGGCCGTATTGTACCATCCGGTTGAAATACTGTAGAGAGTTCCTTCAGAAACGGGCGATAGATAGGCATTGGCAAATCGTTCGGCATCTGCGACGCCCGATACGAAAATATCGTTTAAATCTTGGGCCTTTACCATGGTCATGGAAACCAGTGCTAAGCCTAATACTATTCTTTTCATACTATTGAAGTTTTGACCAAAACTAAAAAACTCGCCTTTTTGGGGCGAGTTTTTGTTGTGAAATCTAGGTTATTTATACGTCTATGTTGGCATAGACGGCATTTTTCTCTATAAATTCTCGTCGAGGTGGCACCTCATCCCCCATCAACATGGAGAAAATACGGTCGGATTCCGTTGCATTGTCAATCTGTACCTGACGTAATTTTCTAAAATCTGGATTCATAGTCGTATCCCAAAGCTGCTCGGCATTCATCTCACCAAGACCTTTGTAACGCTGGATACCTGCTCCACCACCCATTTCTGCATTGATCGCATCGCGCTCCTTATCGTTCCACGCATAGCGTTTTTTGGCTCCTTTTTTCACCAAATACAATGGCGGGGTCGCAATATAAACGTGCCCACCTTCTATCAATTCCCTCATATAACGGAAGAAGAAGGTCAAAATGAGTGTTTCAATGTGGCTACCATCGACATCCGCATCACACATGATGACAACTTTGTGGTAACGTAGTTTCTCCAAGTTCAAGGCCTTGCTATCTTCCTCCGTTCCGATGGTCACCCCAAGAGCGGTGTAGATATTTTTGATTTCTTCATTTTCAAAAACCTTGTGCTGCATGGCTTTTTCCACATTCAGGATTTTACCTCGTAATGGAAGAATAGCCTGAAAATTACGGTCTCTACCCTGCTTGGCCGTACCTCCCGCGGAATCTCCCTCTACCAGGAACACTTCGCATTTGGTTGGGTCCTGCTCGGAGCAGTCAGATAGCTTTCCTGGCAAACCGCCAACGCTCATCGGGTTCTTACGCTGAACCATTTCACGGGCTTTTGCGGCTGCATGCCTAGCCTGTGCGGCGAGTTTTACCTTTTCCACAATTTGTTTGGCATCATCTGGATTCTCTTCCAGATAGTCGGTCAACATTTCGGAAACAGCCTGGCTGACGGCACTGGTCACCTCACGGTTCCCCAATTTGGTCTTGGTCTGTCCCTCAAACTGTGGCTCGGCTACCTTCACGGATACAATGGCGGTAAGTCCTTCGCGGAAATCGTCTCCTGATATTTCAAACTTGAGCTTATCCAACATCCCAGAGTTATCCGCATACTTTTTCAGGGTTGTGGTCAAACCTCTTCTAAAACCAGAAAGATGCGTACCTCCTTCGTGGGTATTGATATTGTTCACATAGGAATGTAGGTTCTCGGTGTATCCTGTATTGTAGACCATGGCCACTTCCACCGGAATACCGTTCTTTTCACCTTCCATGGAAATCACGCTCTGGATCAAAGGCTCACGAGTGCCATCCAAAAACTTGATAAATTCCTTGAGTCCTTCCTCCGAATGGAAGGTTTCGGAGATAACTTCTCCTTTTTCGTCCTTGCGCCTTTTATCGGTCAAGGTTATGGTTACCCCTTTGTTCAGATAGGAGAGCTCTCTCATCCTATTGGCAAGGGTTTCATAATTGTATTCCGTGGTTTGGGTAAAGATGGTGTTATCTGGAACGAAAGTGACAATAGTTCCAGTCTCGGAACTTTCACCAACACTTTTTACTGGATAAAGGGTTTTTCCTCTTTCGTATTCCTGCTCCCATATCTTTCCATCTCGATATACTGTTGCCTTTAAGTGGGAGGACAAGGCATTCACACAGGAGACACCCACACCGTGGAGTCCACCTGAGACCTTGTAGGAGTCCTTGTCAAATTTACCACCGGCCCCAATTTTGGTCATAACCACCTCCAAGGCAGAAACACCTTCCTTTTTGTGCAGGTCTACAGGGATACCCCTACCGTTATCTTGAGTGGTGATGGAGTTATCCTCATTGATGATCACATCTATCCGATCACAATGGCCGGCCATCGCCTCATCAATGGAGTTATCCACTACCTCGTACACCAAATGGTGCAATCCACGGACCCCAACATCTCCAATATACATGGAAGGTCTCATACGTACGTGCTCCATACCCTCAAGGGCCTGGATACTATCCGCCGAGTATTGTTTCTTGTTTGCTTCTTCGCTCATATATTTATAGGTATTTGGCTCAAAATTTCAAATCTTACAAATATAGTGAATACCCAGTGCAATTAGGCCCAAACCCTATTTCCAACCCCTTAAGTTATCAACAAAAACTGTGGAAAACGCCCCCGTTTTTAGCTGTCAATTTTAGAACAAAGCAGAAAACCATACCAACTGATTTTACGAAATTCAGCAATCAGTGTAAAAGCGGAGATAAGTAAGAAATATTTTATAAGAAGTTAAGTTTAAATCTTTCAAATAGCTATTCAAAACATTGGTGCTTAGGGGCAGAAAGTATATGTTTGTGTGTATACATTCTAATTTAACATTATGAAAAAAGCGTTTTTATTGCTTATGGCAACAGTAGGGTTTGTTTACACAATTCAAGCCCAAGATGGAACCCAGACCGACCAAGGTAGTTGGCTGATTGAAGCCAACACAGGTTTTGGCGGTGTTTCCGCACACGCAGCCAATACAGGGTTTGGTTTTTTTACATCAGATGGAATCACTTCTTGGAGTATTGGCAATGAAGGTGGCTACTTTGTAGCGGATGGTTTGGCACTCAAAGCAGGGGTGGGATACACCAGCACCAGTTTTTCTGATTTTGATATATCGGAATCGATCCTAACCTATAAATTGGGCGCTAAGTATTATATCATAAATACTATCCCCGTTCAAATAGATGTCACTGGCGCCAGCATAAAGGACGCTAACGAAAATCCCCTTTGGTTGGGCTTACAAGGAGGCTATGCCATCTTTATTGGCGATATGGTCAGTATTGAGCCCGGTTTGCGATATAATCTTAGCCTTAATGAGGATTTCACCGATGAAGGAATATTTGAATTCCGAGTAGGTTTCGCTCTTCACTTCTAGTTAGGTCCCAACATTTTTAATACAACTAAAAAGCCCCTTGGACAAGGGGCTTTTCGGACTAATTAAAAAATGAAACAAGTAAGATTTACTGCTCCATATCGTTGGTTGGTAAAGGGGGCTATTTCACATATGCATCGGTATGAACCTTAGCCACAGCTCTTCCCGATGGATCGTTCATGTTCTTAAAGGCCTCATCCCACTCCAAGGCAATCTTGGTACTACAGGCCACTGACGGTTCTTGGGGAACACTCAATGCCGCTGCATCCGAAGGGAAGTGACTTTCAAAAATAGATCGATAATAATATTCTTCTTTCGATGTAGGTGTCTGTATCGGAAATTTGAAATGTGCATTTTGCAACTGCTCATCTGTAATCTCTTCTTCCACCAAGGCTTTTAGGGTATCTATCCAACTATACCCAACGCCATCTGAAAACTGTTCCTTCTGCCTCCAGACGACACTCTCTGGCAGATAGTCTTCAAACGCTTTGCGCACCACCCATTTTTCCATGCGTTCTCCATTGATCATTTTATCTTTTGGGTTAATGCTCATTGCTACATCCATAAACTCTTTGTCCAAGAAAGGCACTCGACCTTCAATACCCCATGCCGCCAAGGATTTATTGGCTCGGAGACAATCATACATGTGGAGTTTGTCCAGTTTCCGAACAGTCTCCTGATGAAAGTCCTTCGGGCTTGGTGCCTTATGAAAGTACAGATAGCCGCCAAACAGTTCATCTGCTCCTTCGCCGGACAAGACCATCTTTATGCCCATGGATTTAATGACCCTTGCCATTAAATACATTGGAGTCGAGGCTCTTATGGTTGTAATATCGTAAGTTTCTAGATTATACACAACATCTTTTATGGCATCAAGCCCTTCTTGTATGGTAAATTTAATCTCGTGGTGCACGGTACCGATGTGGTCCGCCACCTTTCTTGCGGCCGCCAAATCCGGGGAGCCCTCTAGTCCCACGGAGAACGAATGTAGTTGTGGCCACCATGCATCGGCAGTATCACCGGACTCGATTCTTTTTTGGGAATATTTTTTGGCGATCGCCGATGTTACGGAGGAATCCAAGCCGCCGGACAACAATACCCCGTAGGGAACATCGGACATTAGTTGACGGTGCACCGCAGCTTCCAAAGCATCCTTTATTTTTTGGATACTGGTTTCGTTCTCCTTAACAGCATCATACTCCATCCAATCCCGTTTGTACCATCGCACAAATTCTCCATCGGAACTGTGTAAGTAATGCCCCGGAGGAAACAATTGAATCTTGGAGCAGGTGCCTTCCAAGGCCTTTAGCTCAGAAGCTACGTAAAAGGTACCGTTTTTGTCCCATCCAATATACAGCGGAATAATACCCATATGATCGCGGGCAATAAAGTATTCATCCTTTTCAGAATCGTAAATGGCAAAACCAAAAATTCCGTTCATTTCATCTATAAAATGGACACCTTTCTCCTTGTAAAGTGCCAAAATTACCTCACAATCGGATTGGGTTCTAAATTCATAGTTTCCTTCGAACTGCTTTCTTAGCTCTTGATGATTGTATATTTCGCCATTGGCAGCCAACACCAATTTGCCATCCGCGCTCAATAATGGCTGTTTGCCCGAAGCTGGGTCCACAATGGCCAATCGTTCATGGGCAAGGATGGCTTTGTCATCAGAATAAATTCCACTCCAATCCGGCCCACGGTGCCTAACTTTTTTAGACATTTCCAACAATTGGGGCCTTAGTACTTCCGTACTTTCCTTCACATCAAATGCGCATACAATTCCACACATATCTTTATAATTTATAACAATTTTAAAACAAAAATGCATTTTAACATTAAAAAACAAAAGTATATATCAATAATATATTATTATTTTTAATTTTTAATGCCTTATTTCTACATAAATGTAACTGATATTTGTTTTTATGCTTTTATTATGAACGCATTGTAAGGTTGCTTAATTTCCACGTCTGTATATTTGAATAACATTTAATCAAATCCTTAAACTAGGAACTTAAATCACAATCATGAAGAAATTAACCGTATTACTAGTAGTGCTTTGCACCAGCTTGGTATTTACCACCGATGCCACTGCACAGAAATTTAGCGGACTGGACAAAAGTCCTGCCGATATTGCCTATTACCCTGCGAGTTCAAGGGACACCGACAAGGCCGTTCGAGTTATTTACAGCCGTCCTCAACTAAAAGGTCGTAGCTTGGCTGAACTGGCTCCTGTGGGAAAAGTTTGGAGAACTGGAGCGAACGAAGCCACTGAAATTACTTTTTACAAAGATGTGATGATCGGCGGCAAAAGCGTTAAGGCTGGTTCTTACTCCCTTTTTACGATTCCCGGGGAAGATGAGTGGACCGTTATCTTGAACAACAATTTACACCAATGGGGCGCCTATTCCTACGATAGTGATGCCGATGTAGTGCGCGCTATGGCAACTCCTTCCATGGACAACGAAGAATTGGAAGCGTTTGGAATTGCCTTTGATGATGACGGCAACATGGTGATGGGATGGGGAACCACAAGGGTTACCTTGCCTATTAGCTACTAATCCAAATGGATTTCAAATAAGAAAAGCCCCGATTCGGGGCTTTTTTTGTTCCTACGTCAGAAAATTTTCCTATTTCTTCTGAACACCACCTAGGAAAACCTGCTCGGCGGTTACGTTGGGAATCTCTTCCGATGGGATGGTCATCAAATCATCGCTCAATACCACAAAGTCTGCGAATTTTCCCGGTTCAATGCTTCCCTTTTCATCTTCCTCAAAATTGGAATAGGCTGCCCAAATCGTCATTCCCTTCAAGGTTTCCTCCCTGCTCAGGGCATTTTCCATTTGAAAACCACCTTCAGGATATTGCTCAAGATCTTGACGAGCTACCGCTGCGTAAAAGGTTAAAAACGGACTTACTTGTTCCACCGGAAAATCGGTCCCTAAGGCTACCAGCCCAGCTTTGTCGAGCAAATCCTTAAAAGCGTAGGCTCCTTTAACGCGCTCCTCGCCCAATCTATCCTCTGCCCAGTACATATCGCTGGTAGCGTGGGTAGGTTGTACGGACGGTATGATTCCATTTTCAAAATAATCAAAATCGGACGGCGTTATCACCTGCGCATGTTCCACTTTCCACCTACGGTCGCTCTTGCCTTCCAATGCTTTTTTGTAGGCGCGAAGCACCACGATATTGGCAGAATCCCCTATGGCATGGGTATTCATCTGGTAATCTGTGGCGGCAATGCGCTCTGCCAAGGCTTCAATCTGGTCCACTGGAGTGACCATCGCCCCAAAATGTCCCGGCTTATCGGAGTAGGGTGACCGCAAGGCCGCACCGCGGGAACCCAAGGCCCCATCGCCATAAACTTTTACGGAACGAACATTCAACCCTTCGGTTTTGATGATGCCTTTGTTCAAGAAATAATCTAGATTTTCAGGATAGTTAGATACCATGGCATACACCCGAATCGACAATTCATCCGCTTGCTGTAAGCTATCGATGAGCTCGATGATATCCCGAGGCAGGCCGGCATCGTTGACCGTGGTCAGTCCGTAATCCAATGAGATTTTCTCAGCATCTTTTAGCGCCTGTATCTTTTGTTCCAAACTGGCTTCAGGAATTACCTTATCGACCAGAGCCATGGGATTATCCACCAGTACCCCGGTAATTTCCCCATTTTCCTTTACGATTTCACCTCCTTCAGTTTCTGTCTCGTCGGTAATCCCAGCCATATCCAATGCTTTCTGATTAACCAAATAGGCATGGCCATCAACGCGTTCTAGCGCTACGGGGGTATCGGGAAACAATTCATCCAACTTGTCCTTGGTCGGGAACTCCTTGACCTCCCAGTCGTTTTGGTCCCATCCCCTACCTCTAATGAAATTTGAGGGACGCTCTTTCTGAAAGGCCACTACCCGTTCCACAACTTCGTCAAAACTCTGGGTGCCCACCAAATCAACAACTTGTTGGTTCTGCCCCAATCCATAAAAATGGCAATGGGCATCAATGAGGCCTGGAACTATGGTCTTGCCCTCGGCATCCAACTGTTTCTTTGCATTATACTTTTTGGAAATTTCCTCTGAATCGCCAACAGCCACAAACTTGCCATCTTTGACGGCAAAACCGGTCACTTTTGAAAAATTGGCATCGACGGTGTAGACATTCGCGTTGGTAACAATGAGGTCTACCTCTTTTTTAGTGTTGCAAGAGAAGAAAACTGGGATAACAAACAGTAGTAAATATTTTTTCATTATTCTGGGATTAGATCTTTACCATCCCATAAAAATACCTTTTCTTTTACAAATGACTTTAATTCATGCCCTTGATTTAAATCTAAAAACCCCAAAACAATTCTGCCTTCTCTACCAAACCTTTCATTAGGAAAACGGTACTGGTAGTGATATAATTCATTACCCATGTTCTCGGTACTCAAAGTTGGCAACCGATGGAGTGAACCATTTGAGGTTTCCAAAAAATAATGTGAGTCCAGTAAATCTCCACAGCCCGAAAAAAGGTTATCCACAAGGATGACTTTTTCAACTCCGTCAATTTTAGGACAATCATTTATCCAAACCCAAAAATCGGTATTCTCAAGATCTGACTCACTTAAAAAACCAACGAAACGGATTGTATCCTGCCCTTTTAATAGAAAAGCCTCATATTTCTTTTCTTTATATGTCATGGTTGAATCGTCTGTATTTTCGTGCTCCGCATATTCCGAATAAACAATGGAATACTCTTCGTTTGGATAAAATTCGCTTCCATGTCTTGGATATTCAAAAACTTGTGCAGCTACATATTGGCCGAACAATAAAAAGCACCCTAAACTAATTGCCCTAAGGATAAATGATTTCATGGTTATACTATTTTGCTACCAAAATAAACCATTGTATAATTTTTTAAGCAGTGAATTGACGGATGCCCTGTTTGAATTGACGAATGGCCTTTTTGAGTTGACGGATGCTAATTATCCTCAAACTTTGTCATTACGAACTCCACACGACGGTTCTTTCTTCGGGCTTCATCGGTGAGGGTGGTGTCCAACGGTTTGCTGTCACCAAACCCTTTGGAAGTAATCCTATTTTTGTCCAAACCCAGATCAATGAGATACTGTGCTACGCTACTTGCCCTTTCCCGAGAGAGAATATCGTTGTATGCATCGGAACCCAAATCATCGGTATGCCCGCTGATGGCGACCTTTAACTCAGGATTCTTCATGAGATAGTCATAAATATCTTTGAGGCTTTGCTCCGCTTTGGGCTGCAAATCGAAACGGTCAAAGTTAAAGTTGACATGGTCCAATACATAGACTTCGTCCGTTTGGTATTCTGGACCAAGGTAGGTGAGTGTGATATCATCCAGATAGTAGTAGGCATAGCCTTCATTGTGTTTGGACGCATCATTATTGTCGAGGTAATTGGTACCAGCATTACTTTTGAAATTTCCAAGAATCAAATAGCGCTCAAATCCCTTCGCTACCATGTCAAAACTGAGTTCCATCCATTCTTGTTTATCCTGATAGTACCCCGTTACCGGGAACTGTTTGATTGGTGTAGTTTGGATGGCCGATGCCAAAAGTTCTCCTTGCGAAAGCTCCCGTTTGGTGTGCACCGAAAGTAGTTTTTCGGTAAATACTGCACCCATATCCATTACTGCCCCATCGGATTTTTCGGAAAGGCTGATAAACAAGGTCAATCGATACCGACTTCCTTTTTGCAGGGTTTCCGTTAAGGGGACCTGGATGTATTCCCGGTAATCTCTAGGAGCGTACAGATACATTCCGGCATAACCTGCTCCCTCGTATGGTGCCTGCTTTCCTTTAAAGTTCATGGGAACGCCCAGTTTGGTACGGCTACATTCGTTAAAATAATCGGTGGTTCCCAAGGTGGGAGCGCTCCAATAGGCGGCATCCTTATTGAGATTGCTCATCTTAACGGGACAGGACACAAAGTCCTCAAAACCTCCATTTTGCACCAAATTCTGGCCGTATCCTAACGAAAAACTCGTTAAAACAAGGGATAAAAACAAGGTCTGTATTGGTCTTGGCTGCATTATTTCCGTTTCAATAGGAACGGCCAACTATTGGGCAATCAATCTATTGACCGAAAATAATGAACGGTATTTTTAACAATTTATTGCCTATTTCCTTACACACTAGAAATCGAACTTATAGGATACTCCCGCCAACGCTTGGAATCCTTGGACTCGAAAATTGGCCCAACGTTGGTAATTGTTATTGGCAATATTGGAAGCTTTCACAAAGATGGAAAGCTGGTCATTAAAACGATATCCCACATGGGCATTGGCATCAAAAAATCCATCGAGGGTCACTTGATCGAATTGTAATTGTGAATCCAGCGGGTCGATTTGGGAAAGCAAGTCTTCCCTTTCACCGACGTAAAAGAGGTTGGCTCCCATATACCACTGCTCGCTAATCTGATAGTCCATAAAAACAGACCCTTTGATGGTAGGCAAATTCCACGCAGGATTATCTGTTTCCGTGTCATAATCGTAAAATTCAGCGTTCACCCCCAATGAAAAATTTCGGTTCACATCCACATTAATTTCTCCGAAAACACCCAAGGTTTTTACATCATCATAAAACACCTGAAAGGAATTGCCGAACGTATAGCTTTTCTCATCATCCCTTATGGTGTTAATGGGATTGTGGATAAAGAGTGGTTTCCTGTTCTCTGCCATATACGACCCCTTGATATTGTACCCCACATTGGAAGTCAACTGGCCCTTCAATCCCAAATAGCCTTCATACTGCCGATCGGTAGGGGTGATATCCAAAGTTGGCGAAACGAAAGGGTTTTCATTTACAAAATCGTGATAGGAATTTTGTGCCAACTCCCCCTCAATGCCCCCGTAGGCGATAACATTTTCATCCAAGACACGGTAGGACGCGGTTACAGCGGGATAGATATAAAAATTATTCTCGCTATTTTCCATATCCAGTCCGTAGACGATATTGGCCCCCAAATTCAAGGTAAGGTCATCCCGAAGAATCAACAAACTTGGCGTCACCCCAGCTTGCAAATGGCTGTAATTTTTCTCCCCTTCATTGATCGTTTCCGTGATGGACCCATTTGCAAAACTGCCCCCCACATAATCGACCTTCGCTCCAATGGTAAGCAGCTCCTCGGTAATGGGCAGCTCAAAGGTTGGGTTGATAACGGCACGGTTCTCGGCGGATTCAGTTGCATCCCACAATCGTCTCAACAACACCTGGCCACTCTTAAAATAGGAATCTTCCATATTAAAGTGCGCCTTGACCTCAGCATTGAAATAATTTTGCCGCTCATCCATCGCGTTGATTTCATCCTCGGTAAAGAATTCACTCTGGATTCCGTACCAATTATACAGTTGGTGTTGCAAACCGATGTCCGCCCCCCAATCCATGTACCGGTCCTTTTTGGCGTAGGACGCATTTAATTTGGTGTCATAAAATTCCGTGTCCAGTGGGGTGGAATCCAAATCGCCACGTGAAGAGTTGTGGGTAAGGCCAAAATCCAATAGGTCTTCGCCCCTATTGAACTCCCTGCTAGTGTAAAAGTCTACCAGGGCATTGTTGTAATTGCCCAATCCCACCGATGCATAGGAATTGTACAAGGTGGGCGGCGGGGTTTTTTCCACTCCCGATGCCTTTCCTTTCGCCGGTGTAAAAGTGGATGCCACAGGCACGGAAAAGATGCTGTAATTGATTTTTTTCTTTTGGAGCACAATGGAATCGTTCAAGCTTGGCGACGATTTGATCTTAAAGGCATCCGAAACGGTTGGAGAGTATGACTTTACCACCGTTACCGTTTCTGTACCAATATTATCCTCTTCCTGGGCGGTTACCACTCCGCAAAGGCTCAAAAAAAGCAATGAAAATATATAAGTTCTCTTTTGCATTTTGTGTCTCGTTTAGTTTTGATTGGGGTCTACGGATGAATTGCTTTCGGCTTCTTTGGTCTTGATGGTGGCCAACTCACTTTCTGCTTCTGAAACGATTTCGTCAAACTCGGAAAAATTGGAAATCACGCTTTCCAAAATGTAGGTGGCTTGAAAGGCATCTCCCAAATTGTAGAAGTTCTTGGCCATGATCACCAACCCTTTACCGGCCCACTCCTTGTAAGCAGCGTAGTCCTTGGCCAATTTTTGAACGGACTCGTTGGATGCTTCAAAATCCTGTTCCTTATTTTTAAAATAAGCATCGTAGTACCATGCTTCGGCAGCAAGCTCCCCTGATGCAATTTGTTTCACATCCTGATAGGCCGTTTTGGCCAATGCTTCATTGTCCGTAGCAATGGCGGAACGCGCTATCATGACCTGGGCGTCACTTTTGATACGATCGTCAATTTTAGGAGCGTTCAACACCTTTTCGGCATAGGCAATGGTCTGGGCATAGTCTTTTTGACCGTAATATCCTTTCATCAAATTGGACTGTGCGAAGGTTTTGTTCTCCGAAATATCCGCGGTGTTTTCCAATCTTTTCAGATAAGGAATGGCATTGGCATAATCTTGTTTTTCCACATAAATCTCGCACACGCGGGTCAGGGCCTGTTCGGTATATTCTCCATTCCCGCCATCGGCAACAGCTTTGTATTTGGGCAAAGCTTTGTCCTTTTCGCCATTGGCAAAGTAGAGTTGTGCCAAGGCAAAGTTGGCATTCTGTGCGTGTAATCCGTTGGGGAACTCTTTAAGGTAATCCTCGTATCCACGAATAGCAGCAGCCGTTTTGCCCTCAATTTGTTTTCTTTCGGCGGATTCAAAACTAGCGTTGTCCAGCTCCGCATCGGTTACCTCCACAAAGTCGAGATTTCGGGCCCAAGCGGCATATTCGCTTACCCTGCCCTCGTCCACATAAACCAATTTGGCCGTGGCAACGGCCTGTTTGGCCTCTTGGGTGTTGGGGTATTTTTGCACCACTTCCTTCAATTTGTCCAAAGCCTGTTGGTTGCGACTGGAATTGTAGTACACCAAACCGGAGCGCAGTAGTCCACGAGGTGCGAACTTACTACCAGAGTACTCCGCTACGATACGGTCATAGGTTTGCAATCCCAAATTTTCTTGGTTATTGTTGATATAGGAGTTGCCCAGTTCAAACAAGGCATCATCCCGTAAGGAAGACGTTGGGAACATGGTCAGGAATTCGTTGAGGCCTTCAATTTTTGCGGTATTGTTTCCCAAAAAGCCATCACAAAGCGTTTTTTGGAATGCCGCGTAATCCCGCTCGGGACCGTTCATCTTTGATGACGTATCGTAGGCCTTCTTCGCCAACGGATATTTACTGTTCACAAAATAGCTGTCACCCAACCGTAGATAACCATCATTTTTACGTTGATCATCAATGGCATTGGAACTTACCACATTCTGAAAATAGGAAACCGCATTGTTGTAATCCTTTAATTTGAAGTAGGTATATCCCAGATTGTAATCCAATTGGCCATATTCAGAAAGCGACTTGGCCGCTGGTGCATTCTGAAAGCGCACAAAATCTACCAAGGCCTCCTCAAAACGGTTCATCCGGTAGGCGGATTCTGCCTTCCAATACAGCGCTCGGGCCTCAAAACTAGGATTGGCAGCGCTTTTCACCGATTTGTCGAAACGTTCCCAGGCACCGTCATAATCCCCATCAATAAAAAGCTCCACCCCTCGATAGTAGGCCACTTTTTGGTAGGTTTCCTTGCTGGCGTAGTTCTGGTTCTCCTCCAAAAGTTTCATAGCACCCTCAAAATTTCGGGAAGTGATGTATGAATCTACCAACAATTCCTGAATTTCCATTTGATGTTCATCCTTGGGATAGGTTTCCAAATAAGTGGTCAATACTTGTGGTACGGGCTCGTAAGCATTACCGATTTCGTAGCTTAAGCGGGCATAGTTCAACCAAGCGTCTTTTTGGATTTCCAGACTGTAATCCATTTGCGAAGCATTTCGGAAGGCATTCAAGGCCTCGGATTTTTTGTCGAGTTTTAAATAACATTCCGCCAAGTGGTAATAGGCATTTTGGGAAACGGCATTGTTTCCGCCAATAATTTTGTTGAACTGTTGGATGGCTTTGTCGTAATCTCCGAGTTTGTAATGGCTATATCCCAACAAATAATAATCGGTATTGTTCCATTTGCCGCGTTTGCCCTTGTATGCTTCCAAGTAGGGAATGGCTTCTGCGTATTGTTCAAGATTGAAATAGCTCTCACCAATAATTTTATTGAGTTCGGATACCTCTTCGCGGTTCGATTTTGGTAGTTGCTTCTTGGCCATGGCGATGGCTTCCTCAAACTTGCCCAGCTTAAAATTCAGGTCGGCCTGATAATACGAAAGCTTTTCATTGAGCAACTCCGGGTCCTGAATTTGGTCGAAACGTGCGCTTGCGGAATTGTAATCGTCCTGTTCGTAGGCGATATATCCCAAATAATACTTGGCTTGTGAGCCATATTTTTGGGAAGTCGTGACCTTGTTCAAATAACGCTCTGCCTCTTGTGGACGCTTGGAAGCGTACAGTGCGTATCCATTGTTGAAGTTAAAGCGGTCCCGCTCGGAGTAGGGCATGGAATTTTCATCCACTTTTTTGTACCATTTGAGCGCGTAGGGATATTTACCGGTTTCAAAATAATAGTCGGCCACATCCAAAAAGGCTGAATTTCGCTTGGTAGAGGTGGGATAACGTTCCACAAAATCCTCCATCATTTTGTCGGCACCGCGCTGGTTCAAGCGAATGGCGGCATTGGCTGCATAATAAGCGCTATTGGCTTCGGTTTCGCCATCCTTGGTAGTGGCCTTTACGGATTCAAAAATATTTTGTGCGGCTTGATATTGACCATTGTTGTACAGGGCCAAGGCATCTTGATATTCTTTGTTTTCGTGGGTATATATTTTGGTTTCCTGGGCGGAAAGCACAAAAAAAGTTCCCATTAAAATGGGAAACAGTAGGAGGTTTTTTCGATTCATAGTGTTCTACGCTCTTCTCGATTGACTTTATTCATAACGTCAAAATTAGGGCCAAAGTATATTTTAAATGTCATTTGACGAAATTTACGAAGCTGTGTTTGATTAATCGGGGCTAATTGGTACTTTTGGTTCAGCTGTGAAAAAATCTTGCTCCTCACAGCTAATTCAACCTCAACATTTTATAAGGCGACATCGCCTTGACTGTAAAAAATGGACAATCCTTTTGGGCATTGTCCTATCGTCTAATTTAATTTGGTTGAAATGACATATTTGATTGGTCTTCCCATGCTGATTTTGTTGCTAGGGATTCTCTTGTTCAACAATCTCATCAGCAAGAAAAACAAGGTTGAAGAAGCCTACAGTGGCATTGATGTGATGCTTAAAAAGAGAACGGACCTGATTCCTCGCTTGGTAAATACCGTGAAAGGCGCCATGAAACATGAACGGGAAACCTTGGCCGAACTCACCCAACTGCGGGAAAAACTTTTGAATCAGGATACTGCACCCGATGAACGGTTTACCATGGAAAACAGACTAGGGAAACTCCTAGCAAACATACAGCTACGGGCCGAAGCGTATCCCGACCTGAAGGCAAATCAAAACTTTCTTTTGCTTCAGTCCAGCCTTAATGAGGTAGAAGAACAATTATCCGCGGCGCGCCGTGCCTACAACGCTGCCGTCAATTCCTTTAACAATGGAATTGAAATGTTCCCTTCCAAC
The DNA here is from genome assembly GCF_003992675.1 of Flagellimonas marinaquae. GTDB lineage: Bacteria > Bacteroidota > Bacteroidia > Flavobacteriales > Flavobacteriaceae > Flagellimonas > Flagellimonas marinaquae. The sequence continues at coordinate 13,758 of NZ_RZMZ01000015.1, read as the reverse complement.
CTTGTAGCAAAACTAATGGGGTACACTAATAGGACACTTTTCACCATCGAACCTTCCGAAGCTAAGGCCCCTGAGGTTTCATTCTAAAACAAAGGGAAGGTGGAGCAAAAACAACAACTATTGAACAAACTTTCTCCTTTGTTACAAAAGGCCGAGGGGACGAGAAGAAAGTATCGATTTTACCAAAGATGTTATAGCTATTTGATTCTCTTATTCATTCTTGGCATGATGAGTGTGCCATTGATGATATCCTTTAATAATATCGGTTTCAGTAGATGGATGGCACGAGTTATGCCTGCTCAAAATTTTGGTATCATACAGTTTGCCATGATTGTGTATTGGCTTCTGTTCTTTATTTTGATGACAGCTACCTATAGCTTCAAAAATAAATTCAAACAAGCTGAAAGGGAGATCTTGATGAAATCGCCCCTGAATTCAAATTTGAGACTCACAAACAAATTCCCCCACAACAAATTGCCGAAAGCAAGCTGCTTCCTGGTTTTACCCCAGTAAGGAACAATAAAAAATTGCCCAGCATCCATAACCTCAACTTTGGTGTATTGAGGGGGAAGGTCGGTAATTCTTCGATTCTCATGGGCGATGTCAACATTATCAACCAAGGGGTCTACAATTACTACCTCATGTTCATTCCCTTGTTCCCGCACTTATTGGTCACTTTCAACTTTTTGCGACCATTAGTGTCCAAACACCGTTCCTCAGATCATTTTGGAAGTCATTTTGTGGGAATGTTTGCCGTCGTGGATTTTCCCAAGAAATTTAAGGGCCATACGGTTATTTTGCCCGATAGCATAGAGAAACGGGTCGGTTACTTGGCAAAAACGCTCCAAAGCCTGAATATATCAAGAGGCCAATTGGTGAAATTGGAAGATCCTGAATTCGAAAAGCATTTTGTCGTCTACAGTACCGACCAAATCGAAGCTCGTTATCTACTTTCGCCATCGTTGATGCATCGAATTACCCAACTCCGTCAAAAAATAGACAAACCCATTCTTCTGTCGTTCCACCGCAACAAACTATACTTAGGCGTGCGGCACGCCCATGGCTTTTTAAGTTTGGACAAGAGAAAAAGTCTCATAGATACCGATGTGTTCGGTATGCTGTACGAGGATATTACCACGGCCATTGGCATAGTGGAAGACCTGAATCTCAATAGGAACATTTGGAATACCGGAGCCCCTTTAGCTTCAAATTAAAATACGGATAAAGGTTCCATTTTGATAGGGCGTACCAAATTTTCAAATACTTTTGTATAACCATTGAAATGAAATTATGCCCGAGACCATCGTAAAATTACAAGACGTAGCCGTATTCCAAAACGAGAACTTAGTCCTCAACCATATTGATTTAGAGGTAAAAAAAGGGGAGTTTGTGTATGTCATCGGGAAAACGGGAAGCGGGAAAAGTAGTTTTATGAAAACCCTCTATGCCGATTTACCCCTCAGGCAAGGAACTGGACAGGTGGTTGATTTTGATTTAAAAACCTTAAAGGAGCGTGATATTCCCTTCTTACAGCGAAAACTCGGTATTGTTTTTCAAGATTTTAAACTGCTTCCCGATAGAAATGTGAACAACAACCTAAAATTTGTTCTGAAGGCCACGGGATGGAAGGACCAAAAAAAAATGGACGACAAGATTGAAGAGGTGTTGAACAAGGTGGGAATGAAAACCAAAGGTTTTAAATTTCCCCACGAACTCTCTGGTGGCGAACAGCAACGCATCGCCATTGCAAGGGCCCTCCTTAACGACCCAGAACTCATATTGGCCGACGAACCTACCGGAAACCTCGACCCGCAGACCAGTGTAGAGGTTATGAAGGTACTACAGGACATCAACCAGAACGGACGCACCATTATTATGGCCACGCACGATTACGCCCTGATCCTTAAATATCCGCACAAAACCCTAAAATGCGATGGCAGTAAGGTATTTGAAGTCATCCAAAAGGCTGTGTAGCGGGCTATTCCGTTGCTTGTCAGACGATTTCCAAAACAATTACGGGATGCGCAAAAGTTTTTGTTACTTTGTCTAAACTAATTTTGCTTCCCATATATGGAAATTCTTGGAATTGATATTGGCGGATCGGGTATCAAAGGTGCCTTGGTGAACGCCGAAACTGGAGAAATGTTGACAGAGCGTTACCGAATCCCGACCCCAAAATCCAAAAAACCCAAAGATATGGCCAAAGTAGTGGCCGAAATTGTGGACCATTTCGATTACGACGGTCCCGTTGGGTGTGGATTTCCTTCCATTGTCAAAAATGGGGTGTGCAAATCCCCAGGTAATTTGGACCCTAGCTGGGTAGGAGTGAATATCGACGAACTGTTTACCGAGTATACTGGACATGAATTTACCGTGCTCAACGATGCCGATGCCGCTGGCTATGCCTCTATGAACTACGGTGTGGGCAAGGGCAAGGATGGCTTTGTTGTCATGATTACCATAGGAACCGGTCTTGGTAGTGGTGCCTTTTATAATGGCGTTTTGATTCCGAACTTCGAATTGGGCCAAATTCCGTATAAAAAATTCAAGAAAATTGAAAAATGGGCGGCTGCCTCTGCCAAGGAACGCGAAGATTTGAGCTTCAAAAAATGGGGCAAGCGTTTCAATAAATTTTTGGAGCTCGTAGAGCTTATCGTTTGTCCGGATTTGATCATTGTAGGCGGGGGAACTTCCAAAAATTGGGAGGAATTCAGTCATCGCATCAAAATTGATACAGAAGTGGTCAAAGCGGAGTTGATGAACCATGCAGGTATCATCGGAGCTGCTGTAGCTTGTTTGCGCGAACAGCACCACGGGCATTTGCATTGATCTTTGGATTCAAGACCAAAAGATTCAAGAATCAAGACCTTTTAAAAAATAAAGCGAATGAAGATTGCTCCTCACTCGCTTTTTTTTATGCTCAAAAGTGATTTACAATTTAGACCACTTTATTTCTTTTTCTGTCCACCTCTTTTAGATAGATTTTTCGAATCCTCAAGTGATTTGGCGTTACCTCTACGTATTCATCCTTTTGGATGTATTCCAAGGCTTCTTCCAATGAAAACTTGATGGCCGGAACGATTTTTGCCTTTTCATCGGCACCGGACGAACGCACGTTGGACAACTTTTTGGTCTTGGTCACGTTCACCGTCATATCATCTTGACGGGAGTTTTCCCCAATCACCTGTCCTTCATAGATTTCCTCTCCCGGGTCAATAAAGAACTTGCCTCTTTCCTGAAGCTTGTCAATGGAATACGGAATTGCGGTACCATTTTCCATGGAAACCAAAGAACCGTTCAATCGCTGTGCAATATTTCCTTTTAAAGGCTGATATTCAAAGAATCGGTGCGCCATAATGGCCTCACCCGCCGTAGCGGTCAACAATTGGTTTCTAAGACCAATGATACCCCTCGATGGAATGATGAATTCACAGACCATTCGGGAACCACGGGCTTCCATACTGGTCATCTCCCCTTTCCGGATGGATACCATTTCTACCGCCTTTCCAGATACTTCTTCGGGCAAATCGATGGTCAAGTGCTCCACGGGCTCACATTTTACCCCATCAATCTCCTTGATGATAACCTGTGGCTGTCCAATTTGAAGCTCATACCCTTCCCTACGCATGGTTTCAATCAATACAGAAAGGTGCAATACCCCACGGCCATACACCAAAAACTTATCCGCGCTATCGGTTTGTTGAACCCGAAGTGCCAAGTTTTTCTCCAACTCCTTGTCCAAACGCTCCTTGATGTGACGGGAGGTAACAAACTTTCCATCCTTACCAAAAAACGGACTATCGTTAATGGTGAAAAGCATACTCATCGTAGGCTCATCAATGGCTATGGTCTTTAATTTTTCAGGGTTTTCGATATCGGCAACGGTATCACCAATTTCAAATCCTTCCATACCCACAATGGCGCAAATATCACCGGCCTTTACTTCTTCGACCCGTAAACGGCCCAATCCTTCAAATGTATACAGCTCCTTGATTCTTGACTTGACAACCGAACTATCCCGTTTGACCAAGGAAACTTGTTGCCCTTCGCGTAAAGTTCCCCTCTGCAATCTTCCAATGGCGATTCGTCCAGTAAAGGAAGAATAATCCAAGGACGTGATCAACATTTGGGTAGAGCCTTCCTGGGGTTTAAATTCAGGAACGTGCTCAATCACCATATCCAATAAGGGTTCAATACTGTCGGTCGGCTTTTTCCAGTCCTCGCCCATCCAGTTATTCTTGGCAGAACCATAGACTGTTGGGAAATCGAGCTGCCATTCCTCGGCGCCCAATTCAAACATCAAATCGAACACTTTTTCGTGGACTTCTTCTGGAGTACAGTTTTCCTTGTCCACTTTATTGATCACCACACAAGGCTTCAATCCAAGGTCAATGGCCTTTTGAAGCACAAAACGGGTCTGTGGCATGGGCCCTTCAAAGGCATCTACCAACAACAAAACCCCATCGGCCATGTTCAATACACGTTCTACTTCACCTCCAAAATCGGCGTGACCAGGAGTATCTATAATATTGATTTTAGTGTCTTTGTAAACAACGGAAACGTTTTTGGATACGATAGTGATCCCACGCTCCCTTTCCAGGTCGTTGTTGTCCAAAATAAGGTCGCCCTTGTTCTCGTTTTCTCGGAACAATTGGCAATGGTACATAATTTTATCGACCAAGGTAGTTTTACCGTGGTCTACGTGAGCAATGATTGCGATGTTTTTAATTTTGGACATAACCTAAATTTTAAGCCCGCAAAGATACTCCTATTTTTCATTGGGCAATACACCCAAATGTTATTTTTATCTTATTGATTTTGTGGTAGTTCCAAACCTACAGGCCAACACACCAACGCTTTTCGCTAATAATCCAGCCGATACTGAGGTTCACCACGGGCTGAACACCTCCTTTAAAAGGTCCGACATAATACCCTGCACCGGCATCTATGGAGAAACTAAAGCCGGAATCAAAACTGCGCTGTATACCGTAAACCAGTCCACCATAGCCATGAACGCCCTCTACCAAACGGCCTTCGACCACGCGACTGCCGGGTGAAAAAATGGCAGCCGATGGTGCAATATAGTTTCCGGAATTGCCGTAAATAGATCGACGTCTTCGTTGACGGCTATTGAGGTTGTGGTAGTATCTGTTCTGAACGGTGATGGCCGGAAAAAAGTCGAAATCATCCAAGGGCTGGGAGCTTGCGGGTTCCAAAGCGGCCTGATACGCCACCCGAATATCCAAGGTACTGTTGACCCCAAGGGCCATTTCGTATTCGATACCGGGGTTAAAGGCATTGAGCTTGAACTGACGAACCTCGCAATTGGTACCGTATTGGGCGTTTGCATAACAGCTTGCGAAGAGCCAAGACAAAAGTAGGAATCGGCGCATGTAGGTTAATTTGGTACTAGTATAACCCCAACTTCGCTAAAAAAGTATGCTTTGAGGGCATTTTTCATTCTAAAAACGGACCTTTTTCTTCCGTTTGGTGGCTACCCATCCCAAAGTCACATTGATCAGAGGGCCATAGCCACTCGGCACACCATCGCCCCGATAATAGCCGGCACCGAGTTCCACGTTAAAGTTGAAGCCTTTTTCGTAGGTACGTTGAATGCCGTACACCATCCCAAAGAATCCGAGATTAAAGTCACCTACGGCGTCAACATTTGTCGAAATCTGTAATTGCGAAAAGAAAATCGCCTGCGCTGCGGCAATGTAGTTGCCCGAATTGCCCGAAGTGTTTTTGTCCAGTCTTGCCCTTCGATTAAAATTATGGTAGTATCGGTAGCGGTTGTTCATGGCCAATCCGAACACATAACCTTCTTCATAGGTGGCCAAACCAAAACCAAGGTTGGAGGAAACACTTTGGTTCCTAAAAAGTCCCAATTCATAAGTGAATCCCGGGCTCAATAAATTCAATTGAAATTGGTGCCGCTCCAGATGTACCAAATCAAATGTACCTCCCCGCTCTTGCCATTGAGCATTGGAAAGTAATGGAATCAAACAGAGGGTCAGCAAAATTATTTTGTATTTCATAGTTGATGGTTTATCTAGATAAATCTAAAAAGGATGCCACGGTTAAATACTATCTTTGTGCAAACTTTAAGAAATGGATATCACAAAAATCCCACAGCTAAAACATACGGACAGTAATAATTTTTTCTTGTTGGCGGGCCCCTGTGCCATTGAGGGCGAGGACATGGCCATGCGCATTGCAGAAAAAGTGGTCAGCATTACGGACAAGCTGCACATCCCCTACGTTTTTAAAGGAAGTTTTAAAAAAGCCAACCGTAGCCGGATTGATTCCTTTACCGGGATTGGTGATGAAAAAGCCTTGAAGATCTTAAAAAAGGTATCGGACACCTTTGGTGTTCCTACCATTACGGATATCCACGAAATTTCCGATGCCGCCATGGCAGCAGAATATGTGGATGTGCTCCAGATTCCTGCCTTTTTGGTGCGACAAACTGATTTGGTAGTGGCCGCCGCCGAAACGGGCAAGGTGGTCAATTTAAAGAAAGGGCAATTTATGAGCCCCGAAAGTATGAAACATGCCGTAGCGAAGGTGGTTGATTCGGGCAACGAACAGGTTTGGATAACCGATCGTGGCACCATGTTCGGGTATCAAGATATGATCGTGGATTTTCGCGGTGTTCCCACCATGAAGCAATACGCTCCCGTGGTGTTGGATGTAACCCACTCCCTACAACAGCCCAACCAATCTTCTGGGGTTACGGGCGGTAGGCCAGCACTCATAGGCACTATGGCCCGCGCTGGCATCGCAGCGGGTGTGGATGGACTTTTTATGGAGACCCATTTTGACCCGGCCAACGCGAAAAGTGACGGCGCCAACATGTTGGACTTAAGTCTTTTGGAAAAATTATTGACCGACTTAACGGCTATCCGACAGACCATTAATTCACTGTAATCCTTTAGCGTTTATAAAAACCCTTGTGCTTTTGGGCGTAGCATTCCTGCAGTACGTCCACCAACACCTCTTGGTCGATTTCTTCCAATTTAGAATACCGTAGGGATTTGACCACTTTACGGTTTTCCGTAACCATTTTATCCAAATGCAGGGTGAGATGGGCCGAGTTCCAAAACGCAATGTCCACATAGCGTTTCTTTTGGGAAACGTTCAAATAGCAAATGGGCTGTTTACCTGCATAAAAACAAGGAATATTCCATTTATACTTCATATCCACTTGGGGCACTACCGATTCAATTACGGCTTTTAGGTGCAATAAAATACTTCTGAAAGGTTCCTTTTGGTTGAGGATATAGTTTTCGGCTGGGTTCATACTGATCGAATGATTGCGCCCTTATGTGCGTTTGAACATTTTTTTCGCCAACTGCATCAACAAAACGGCTACAAGACCAATTGTCAAGCCCAGTAAAAATTCCTTTAGCATGGTAGGCCATGCAGGAAGTAAATGATGAAAAAAGTCGATATTATGGTTAAAAATACCACCGGACACCAAAAGCAAGGCCAAAGTACCCACAACAGCCAATCCTTTGATAATCTTGGGAAGTGCATTGACCAACACCAGACCAACCTTATCCGAAAAACTATCCGTTCTATCGTTTAGATTGATGAGTCGATACCCGTAATCGTCCATTCGGACAATCAGGGCCACAATACCGTAAACCCCGACAGTGGCCAAAAGGGCCACAATGGAAACGGTGGCAATCTGGATGGTAAGCGTTTCATTGACCACGGTACTCAACGCGATAATGACAATTTCCACAGACAGTATAAAATCTGTGATAATGGCCTGTTTGATTTTTTTCTTTTCCAGCTCGGGCAGTTCTTCTTCCGGGACTTCGGTGGGATCATCATACTTTTCTTCATCATTTCGATGAAAGATGTACTCGTATACTTTTTCCGCACCTTCATAAGCCAAGTATATTCCTCCAAGAATCAGAATTACGGTAATGGCAGTGGGCAAATAAGCACTTAGCAAAAAGGCTATCGGCAGAATAATCAATTTGTTCACAAAAGACCCTTTGGTAATGGCCCAAAGCACGGGAATCTCCCTGCTGGCCAAAAAGCCTGTGGCCTTCTCTGCATTTACGGCCAAATCGTCGCCCAAGATGCCCGCTGTTTTTTTGGTGGCTACCTTGCTCATGGTCGCCACATCGTCCATGAGGGCGGAGATATCATCCAAAACTGCGAAAAAACCTGAAGCCATATCAATCTATTAGGGTTAGTGAATTTGCACTTGTTGGTCACAAAATAAACAAATACAACGCTAACAAGTGATATAAGAGATATTAAAAAACGTAGAAAGGGTTTAAGCGCCTTCCATGGACAACAAAGTGGCTGCCCAAATAATCAATGAAGAAAAGAAGATTCCGATGGTATTGGCGGCAAAAGCCTCGCGCTTTTTCATTTTAAAAAGATAGGCGGCGATGCTACCGGCGTAGACTCCAGTGCCGGGCAACGGAATCATCACAAAAAGTACAATGCCCAAAAAACCGAAACGCTGTATTTTCTTTCCTGAACCTTTCTTGGCGCGCTGCCCCACAAAAACAGCGGACTTTTTGTAAAATCGCCATTTGATCAAGTGACGGTTGATGTATTCCAAAAAGAACATCATCAAGGGAAATACGAGTACATTGGCTCCAAAACAAACGATAAAGACCAGATATTCATTGGCGCCTTGATAAATTCCGTAGGGAATACCAACTTTTGCCTCTCCGAACGGGGAAAGGCTCCACAGTGCCGCTATGAGTAAATCGATATGCAAGTAGCCTAGATTTAGAACTTGCAAAAATATTGAGGTTTTGGCTTACATAGCCTCTCAAAACCCTTAAATATTTACTAATTGTGATTTAAAAGTCTACTCAGTGCCATCTTATGCAACCGAAGAGAAAGGAGCGCCGTTAATGACCAAATCAAAATCGGGCAACAGCTTACGAATGTACTCCATGGGTGTTTTTTCGGAGATGTAGACCCATTTTTTATCCACATTCACATCAAAATGAAAACTTGTAAAGTCGGCATCCACATCCAAACGGGACAACAAAAACCTCGTAATTTTTGGTCTTAGGCTGTATTCCATGTCGATACAGGTCCGTTGCATTGCAGGACTGTCGTCCCCAGAAAATACCCAATTGAACTTCACGTGCTTTTAAAAAGTTTAAGAGATACAATATACTAAAAAACAACCCATTACCAACTTCTCTGGAATGTTTTTGGATATACGGTCACTCTTGCCCGTCCACATAATCCTGAAGGTAGGCATAGCGAGAGGTCAGCCTCCCATTTTGGGTCATGAGGGCGCTTTGGAGAATACCATCTTTATCTTTGTTGAAAAAGGAGGGAATGACGTGTTTTGAGAATGCTTCGCCAAAACCTACGCTGGCGTCCCTTGGCAACTCACACGGAAGGTTGTCTACAGCCATTACAGCAATGACATCTTCTTCTTTGTAATCCGTTTCGGATTCGGTTGCGGGATCGTACCCGTAAATAGGTTCCGCTATGGTGGAGGGACGAATGGTACTGGCCACGGGACCATCGATATCACAACTGATGTCCGCTACCACCTTGATTTTAAAATCTGGGTGTTTTACGTCCTCGCGGGTATACAGGTAGGGAGCGCCATCCCCATAAAAATGTCCGGCAATATAAAAATCGGTAACCTTGGCATAGCGGAAAAAATCGGATTGGTACTCCCCTGGGTTTTGAAAAAAATCGGCTTTATTGCCCTTTATCCCATCCTTACGTTTTACATAGTAGGAAACATCGATTTGACAGTAGACGGGTTCTTGAAAAGTATTTGTCAAGTATTCATTCGAAGAAACCTCTCTTAATCCCATAGCATCAAGCATCTCTTTGGCACCGTTGCCCACACGCCCTTTGCCAGTAAGCAGTATTTTGATGTTGGGCAACTCTATTTTCTTGAGTTCCGCAATCAGCGCTTGTTGGTCCAACAGTGATTCGGCCTTGGGCAATTGGAACAGGTCATATTTGAGGCCATAGGCCCTAAATCCATTGTAGGCCCCAACAATGCCGGCATACCGGCCAAAGGCCACCAATCTTGCTCCTTTGGGATTGGTGATAACTTCGTGGTCGTACAGTTCGATGTTCTTTTCCAAAATGGCACGCAGCAATTCCCTGTTGTAGGGCTGTTTTTTGATGGTATGGGAAAAGAAAAAGTATTTTTTATTGGGAATCAATGCATCGATAGGAACTTCCTTTACGCCAAGAAGTACGTCACAGGAGGACAGATCGGTTACCACTTGTATGCCTTTTTCACTGTATTCACTGTCCGAAAACACACGAATTGGTGAAGATTCGACCCTAATTTGGGCTTCTGGATATTTGGAAAGGACATTTTGACATTCTGTTGGTGACAGGACCACCCTGCGATCGGGCGGATTTTTGCGTTCCCTAATGATTCCGAACTTCATATGGTATTTTGGTATAATTGTTGACCAAAATAAGGGGAAAAGGTCGGGCAAGCAAACTTTTTATGGTTTGATGGTTATGCATTACCTTTGCCGACCGCGTTAGGGATAGAGGCGATATCCTTTTTTGTTATTCGACTACTTTCTGTTTCTCGACTGCGCTCGAAATGACAGAAAAAGATAAAGCCGATAGCCCGACCCAAATATGGCTTTGCCAAATTTGGGGAACGCCCAAAAATTATATATGTTCGATACGAACAGAGTTCTTTGATAGAAAAGTGAGTAGGATGAGGTCCCGAAACAAGTTCGGGACGTAATTCGATTACGCAAATTAAAAATTTGCTATCTCATTACGGGGCCGACCGGTTTTGACAGCAAGACCAATGGCGATGTAAGCATGCCGAGCGCTGGGATACAGCTCGTTAATCTCATATTTCACACTTTTAATTGGCGAAAATAATTACGCTCTTGCCGCATAATCTGAATTATAGTAGGATATGCCTCGTCCCTACAAGGTAGGGAAGCGAGATGTTCCTGAATAGCCCTTGTTGACGGCGATTCGTATAGGAGCACCAAAAAAGTCAACAAAAGGGTGTTCGTTCGCTTTGGCGACACCTCTAAAACCAAAGAAGCTAAGTGTATATTAGGCCGTATCTGGTCAGGTATGCATCGAAAATTAAGCAGATACTAAGCATGTAGAAAGCATGGTTATTGCTTGTTTGGACGAGGGTTCGAATCCCTCCGGCTCCACTAGAACGCCATCAAAACAAAACAACAAACCTGTAAATTACTGATTTACAGGTTTTTTTATTTTATTTAGTTTCATTTATCTTCAATTAAAACCAATTTAAAAGGCACCAAATCGATACCCATTTTAAAAATCAAAAAAAGGTATCGATTTCTCTGTAATTTGTTCTTTTTTAATATTTTACAAAACTCTAATAAGTTATTTTTTATACCTTTATTGACATAAATCGATACCCAAAATATGTCAAATTCCTTTGCCGTCTTATTTTACCTTAAAGACAAACGCCTCGACAAGAACGGAAAAGCTGAACTATACCTAAGATTAACGGTAAATGGCCAACGATCTGTAATAAGCCTTCATAGAAAGATCGACCCTGAAAAATGGGACTCAAGAATGAACAAATTGAAAGGAAAGGGAGTTGAATCCGAAGAGTTGAATAGATTCATGGCCACTGTTCGTCATAAGATAAACAAGATTCACCATGAGTTGGTAGAAGAAGGAGAGTTTTTCACCGTACATGATGTAAAGGATAAATTTTTAGGCAATGATAAAAGGGTTAAGATGCTCTTGGAACTATTTGATGAACATAACCAACAAATGAAGAAGCTGATTGATATTGAATTTGCCTTAGGCACCTATAAGAGATATCATACCACACGAAACCATGTGGCCGAATTTATAAAGTCTGAATTCCAAAAAAAGGACATCCCGGTTCGGGATGTGGATTTAAAATTCATTAAAGGATTTGAATACTTCTTAAAAACAGCCAAAGAATGCAACCATAACTCGGCTTTGAAATATATCAATAATTTCAAAAAGATTGTCCGTATGGCTGTTGCCCATGAATGGATTTCCAAAGACCCTTTTTACAACTACAAAGTGCAGTTCAAAACCGTGGAACGAGAATTCCTATCCAAAGAGGAATTACAGACTTTGGTCGACAAGGAGATTAAAGGAGAACGCTTGAATGTAGTAAGGGATATGTTCGTGTTCTGCTGTTATACGGGACTGTCCTATATCGATGTTCAGAAACTACATCCAGACAACATCGTAACCCATATTGATGGAAGTCTTTGGATAAAATCCAAACGTACCAAAACAAATTCCAGATTGGGCATTCCTCTACTCCCAACAGCATTGGCCATTATCGAAAAGTACCAAGACCACCCTAAGATCATCAATGGAGATTGTGTACTTCCCGTTTTGAGCAATCAGAAATCCAATGCCTACCTCAAGGAAATTGCAGAACTCTGTGGAATCAAAAAGAATCTCACCACCCATTTGGCCCGCCATACTTTTGCCACTACAATAACCCTTTCCAACGGGGTTCCCATCGAAACGGTCGGGCAAATGCTCGGCCATAAAAATTTAATGACCTCCTCCCAATATTAGGTACCGGTCATAACTAGAGAATCGGGGCTATTTTGATTCATTTCGATGTACTCGTTGGGAGACATGTCCCCCAACGAGCTGTGCGGTCTATAATTGTTATAGTCCTCTTTCCAAATATCGAACTTTTCCTGGGCATCCTCCAAGGAGAAGAACCAATTGGCGTTCAGGCACTCATACCTAAATGAGCCATTAAAACTTTCGATAAAAGGATTGTCCGTTGGTTTTCCTGGCCTTGAGAAGTCAAGTTCGACATTGTTCCCATAGGCCCATTTGTCCAATACCTTACTGATGAACTCACTTCCATTATCCACTTTGACACGCTTTGGCAGCACTTCGTTCCCAAAAGTAATGGCTTCCATTACCTGTACGACATCACTTCCTTTAAGAGACTTTCCCGCATGGATGGCCAAACACTTGCGGCTATAGTTATCCACTACAGTCAATGCCCTGAAACGGCTCCCGTTGTACAACTGGTCCGAGACAAAATCCATGCTCCAACATTCGTTCAAACTAGAGGCGTTCCCCTCTGCGGGTTGTCTGTGTGCGGCGGAACGGTTCCGTTTGGGCCGCTTGCTCCTCAGGTTCAGACCTTCCTCGCAATAGACCCGGTACATGCGTTTGTGGTTGTCCATGAAACCCTCCCGTCTCAAAAGGATATGGATACGCCAGAACCCGTAACGTACCCTGACGGCGGCAATCTCGTTCATCCGCATGCGCAACAGTTCATCGCTACGGCCCTTGGCCCTGTAATAGAAAACGCTCTTGTGCAGCAATATGAGCTTGCAGCAACGCTGGACGGAAATATTGTACTCCATCCTTATATTTTCGACCATCCCGCGCTTTCGGGACGGTCTCAGAACTTTTTTTTCAGCACGTCCTGCAGGATCTGTTTGTCCAAGCTCAGGTCGGCGACCAGTTTCTTCAACTGTGCGTTCTCCTCCTCCAGGTTCTTCAGCCTCCGTAGTTCGGAGACACCAAGCCCGCCATATTTCTTCTTCCAATTGTAGAACGTGGCCTCGCTGATGCCCATCTTGCGGCATACCTCCTGGATACGGGTCCCCGTCTCCGCCTGTTTGATCGCAAATACGATCTGCGACTCAGAATACTTTGATCGTTTCATAAGCAAATACTTGTTTAAAGTTAAACATTTATCCGCCCGGAATTCTCTAATTCTAAACTGTCCGGTTTAACGGGAGGAGGTCA
>NZ_RZMZ01000014.1:203759-380450 GCF_003992675.1 Flagellimonas marinaquae | reverse complement strand
CCCAACGAGCTGTGCGGTCTATAATTGTTATAGTCCTCTTTCCAAATATCGAACTTTTCCTGGGCATCCTCCAAGGAGAAGAACCAATTGGCGTTCAGGCACTCATACCTAAATGAGCCATTAAAACTTTCGATAAAAGGATTGTCCGTTGGTTTTCCTGGCCTTGAGAAGTCAAGTTCGACATTGTTCCCATAGGCCCATTTGTCCAATACCTTACTGATGAACTCACTTCCATTATCCACTTTGACACGCTTTGGCAGCACTTCGTTCCCAAAAGTAATGGCTTCCATTACCTGTACGACATCACTTCCTTTAAGAGACTTTCCCGCATGGATGGCCAAACACTTGCGGCTATAGTTATCCACTACAGTCAATGCCCTGAAACGGCTCCCGTTGTACAACTGGTCCGAGACAAAATCCATGCTCCAACATTCGTTCAAACTAGAGGCGTTCCCCTCTGCGGGTTGTCTGTGTGCGGCGGAACGGTTCCGTTTGGGCCGCTTGCTCCTCAGGTTCAGACCTTCCTCGCAATAGACCCGGTACATGCGTTTGTGGTTGTCCATGAAACCCTCCCGTCTCAAAAGGATATGGATACGCCAGAACCCGTAACGTACCCTGACGGCGGCAATCTCGTTCATCCGCATGCGCAACAGTTCATCGCTACGGCCCTTGGCCCTGTAATAGAAAACGCTCTTGTGCAGCAATATGAGCTTGCAGCAACGCTGGACGGAAATATTGTACTCCATCCTTATATTTTCGACCATCCCGCGCTTTCGGGACGGTCTCAGAACTTTTTTTTCAGCACGTCCTGCAGGATCTGTTTGTCCAAGCTCAGGTCGGCGACCAGTTTCTTCAACTGTGCGTTCTCCTCCTCCAGGTTCTTCAGCCTCCGTAGTTCGGAGACACCAAGCCCGCCATATTTCTTCTTCCAATTGTAGAACGTGGCCTCGCTGATGCCCATCTTGCGGCATACCTCCTGGATACGGGTCCCCGTCTCCGCCTGTTTGATCGCAAATACGATCTGCGACTCAGAATACTTTGATCGTTTCATAAGCAAATACTTGTTTAAAGTTAAACATTTATCCGCCCGGAATTCTCTAATTCTAAACTGTCCGGTTTAACGGGAGGAGGTCATAGTATAAAAAAGTTGTTTTGACCATTTTTCCCCATCACGTCCCAAGGGAATCTCCCCTTGGGGCAGTGAACGGGAACGGTCCCCTAACTGGCGGGCCCAAACACATAGTATTGATAGCATATCGCTCCAAGTCCCTGGTCTTTAGACGGATGGGATAGGGAATCATGTGGAAGGACCGTTCTCCTGCTTTTTTAGGCATAAAAGTCAGGATTCAAGGTTTTGGAAAAAAATACAGGATTACACTGTATTCCACTAATTTTTCTTTGTTCGACAATGAGTTTTCCTTAATTTAAGTGCTCGTCCCCAAACGATTAAAAAAATGAAACTTAACCCGTAAGACTATGCACCTTGCTTACAAGGCCATCTTGGCCAACCTATCACCCAGAACAGGGATTTTTGTAATCCTATCCTTTTTACTTTTCAGTAGCTGTTCCAAAGAAGACGGCGAGAAACAACAGTACACCCTGACCGTTGAGGCCACCCCATCGGAGGGCGGAACGGTATCCCCCTCCAGCGGAAGCTTTGATGCTGGGGAGAGCGTATCGCTTCGTGCGACCCCATCCTCCGACCATGTGTTCAAGAACTGGACGGGCTCGGTATCGGGCACGGACAATCCCGTGACCCTCACCATGGACGGGGACAGGAGCGTAACGGCGGTCTTCGAGAAGCGGAAGTACCCCCTGACCGTGGAGGTGGAGGGCGAGGGCACCGTGACGGAGTCCCTGCTGTCCTCCAAGACCACGGACTATGCCTCTGGCAGTTCGGTACAGCTGACCCCCGAGCCCGAAGAGGGCTGGGAGTTCGTTCAGTGGACAGGTGACGTAACGGGAACGGAGAACCCACTGACCCTGACGGTGGATGCCCCGACGAGCATCACGGCGGTGTTCAGGCCCGTACTGGAGGGGCTCATCATCGGGAAGTGGGACGTGGAGAACAATAACACTGGAACCACGGGCAAGGGCGGTGACCTTGCCGCCATCACAAGCGATAACGGCTGTACGGTCTTTTCATTGGTCTTCAACCTGGACGGCACCTTTGTGCTGAACCTTAGCTCGGGACAGTTCGAGGGGAGCTTTGCCTTCGACAGTGCGGACTCCATCACCTTGGAGAGCACGGGTACGATGACCAATGTGAGCATCACCAGCGGCATACTGTCCTTCGACCTATCGTTGCCAGAGCTGTGCGAGGTACAGGTAACGGCGGAGCCCGACCCCGACTATGAGGAAGGGGGCTGTGTCTCCTTTTTGGACTGCAACGACGGGAAGGTATGGAAAAGAGAGACCGAAGCGGGCATGGAATACATCCGCCTTACCAATGGGGTGGGCGAAATATGGATGGAACGCTATATGCTGGACACGGAAAGGGAGTGCCTGTTGTCGGAGGAGACCAACCAAACGGGCAGCACCTTCCTGCTGGGGAACGATATCGATGAGCTGGTGTATGTGCTGGACGACACCCCCGAGGGGGACATCGAGGTGACCCTGACCCTCACCGAGGACGGTTCGCTGTCCATGGCGCAGACTGGCCAGGAGGGAGCGGACTATTATACAGAGGCCACCGTAGAGGAGTTGACGACCTACCTACAGACCTATGAAGCATGCCCATTGCCATTGATCTACCTGGCCGAGAACGGGGTGACCATAAAGTGCAGGGACGATGCACAGGTGGGCGACACAGGAGAGGTGAACGGTATCACCTACACCGTGGTGGACGAGGCGACCCTAAGGCAGATGGTAGCCGATGGTGAGGACGTGACCAGGGTCTGCACCACCAAGGTGACCGACATGAGTGAACTTTTTGCTGGGGGGGATATAATCAACCCATTCAATCAAGACATTGGGAGTTGGGACACCAGTAATGTTATAGATATGAGTGGAATGTTTTTCAGGTCAAACTTCAACCAGGATATTGGGAGTTGGGATGTTGGAAATGTAATCGCCATGCCTAGAATGTTTTGGGCAGCAAAGTTGTTTGATAGAGACATAGGAAATTGGGATACCAGAAATGTAAGGAATATGGAGAGGATGTTTCGTAATGCTGATGCATTTAATAAGGACATTGGTAGATGGTATGTTGGAAATGTAACGAATATGAAAAGTATGTTTGCTATTTCAAACTTCAATCAGGATATAGGAGATTGGGATGTCAGAAATGTTGTGGATATGTCTGAATTATTTGATAGGTCACTTTTTAATCAAGATATTGGGAGATGGGATGTTAGCAGCGTGACAAATATGTCGTCGATGTTTTTAGGAACGCCGTTCAACCAAGATATTGGGAGATGGGATGTTAGCAGCGTGACAAATATGTTTTATATGTTCACTAATACACCCTTCAACCAGGATATTGGAAATTGGGACGTAAGCAGTGTGACTAATATGGCAAGTATGTTCAGCGACTCTTCTTTCAACCAAGATATAAGTAGTTGGAATGTAAGCAATGTGACCAATATGAGAGGTATGTTCTCTGGAACTCTTTTTGATCATGACATTGGGAATTGGGATACTAG
Organism: Flagellimonas marinaquae; assembly: GCF_003992675.1. GTDB lineage: Bacteria > Bacteroidota > Bacteroidia > Flavobacteriales > Flavobacteriaceae > Flagellimonas > Flagellimonas marinaquae. The sequence goes on along the minus strand of NZ_RZMZ01000014.1, from coordinate 376,806 downwards.
TAATGTTATAAATATGAGTCTAATGTTCTCGAGATCCCCATTTAATGCAGACATTGGCAACTGGAATGTTAGTAATGTGACCATTATGTCTGCTATGTTTGCAGACTCTCTATTTAACCAGGATATAGGAAATTGGGATACGAGCAGTGTGACCCATATGGATAGTATGTTCAATGGATCCCCATTTAACCAAGACATTGGTAGTTGGGATGTTTCTAATGTTTTTGACATGAGAAGCATGTTCTCTTTAACTTTTTTTAGTCAAGATATTGGGGATTGGGACGTAAGCGGTGTAACTTATATGAGCGGAATGTTCAATGGTTCAACTTTCAACCAGGACATTGGTAATTGGGATGTTGGTAATGTTGTAGATATGTCAGGTATGTTCTCCAACTCCCAATTCAATAAGGACATTGGCAATTGGAACGTGAGTAATGTGACGAACATGGGCAGTATGTTCAATGGTTCAACATTCAACCAAAACATTGGTAATTGGGATGTGAGCAGTGTAATCGATATGTTTTATATGTTCGACTCCACACCGTTCAATCAAGATCTCTCAAATTGGAACGTGGGCAATGTTACGTCTTGCTCTAACTTTAGCTCCAACACCCCCCAATGGACCTTGCCCAAGCCTAATTTTACGAACTGTACGCCTTGAATATTATGAATTTCGCGGTTTTCTGGAAAGGGTATCTACAGAAAGAGCACCAAATTCAAAAGTTGAAACTATGACTTAACTTTAAACTTGGTCAGTTCAGATTTCTTTGAAGACTTACAAGTGGTGCTTATAAAAATATGGTGCTCTGTTTTTATCATACATTTTCATTTCTTGAAAGATAACTTTCTAATACCGATAAAAATAAAAACCATAACCGTATAAACCATAAAGAAAGGCAGAATAATGGCTTTTAAACCTAAAACAAGCATAACCGCAATAATCAGCAATTGAAAACCCAGGCCAAGAGCGGAAACAGCTGTCATCAACCACTTCGGAAGAACTGAAAATTTGGCCGCATCGCTGTCCAGGACATAAATGGCCTTATCAAAAACACTGTAACACAGTCTATACAGCCTGAAAAGGATATTGACATGTTTTTGATTTTCACCTTCTAAGGCTATTGGTGTTTTGGTTTCAAACACACGGCTAGTGGTATCTCCATCAAAAGTGTTTCTCAAAATAACATAGTAGTAATTGTATAGTGTACCTTGTAATTGCAGGCCCAAGAATGCACTCAAATATATCCAAATGGAAACGTCGGTAATATACCAGATGGAAAAAAGAAACAAAGCATTTAATACAATATCTGCTATGGAATCCAAATAACGACCCGTGTAGGATGGTTTTTGTTTTACACGAGCAAGCTCACCATCTGCAGCATCGAGGATAGATTTACAAATTAAAAAGAATGCGGCTAGCCAGAAATAACCTTGAATAATACAATAAAAAGCAATGAGACCTGATGCTATAAATGCAATCGTAACCTGAATAGGAGTTACGGAAGTGTTCTTTAAAGAGTTTACAATAATTTTGGCTATCGGTCTTCCATAGTCTGAAAGGTCTAAAAATTTATGCTCATTCGGTAATTTGGACATTCTAAGAATTTAACACGTTCGAATCATGTAAAAATACTATTAAACTATATCTTACGATGACATATAATTGAAACCCTGTTCGTTCTGTCAATGCACATGGGAATGGATTCACATTATAAGGTTAAGATTGCAGAGGTTAATTTCGCAATTGTTAAAAGCTGTATTGGATAAGTGGCTTCTTTTTTTACGTCAGCTAAACATGTCAAAGGTGGTATTATTAATCACTAAAGTCTTTATTCGAGAAACTTTCAATATTTTGCTGTCATGAAGAAAATGATTCTGCACATCCCCCACTCATCCACCCATATTCCCTTTTACGATGGATTTGTTGAGGACAGGGAGAAAATCGATAATGAGCTTATAAAACTGACGGATTGGTACACGGACGACCTGTTTGCCAATGGAACGGACGACCATATCATAACACCCTTTTCAAGGCTGTTCTGTGACGTGGAACGTTTTACCGATGATGATCTGGAACCCATGTCCAGATTTGGGATGGGGGCACTGTATGAAAAATTCGATGATGGTGCAACCCTGCGAACCGTCACCCCTGGGCTTCGCAAAAGGATTCTAGAGGATTACTATCAGGTGCACCACGATAAGCTCACAGACCTCGTTGAGGAGCACTTGGAGGAGCATAATGGCTGTTTGATCGTGGATTGCCATTCCTTTCCCGAAAAGGCGCTGAAAAGGGCGTTGGACAGGTCTACGATACGCCCAGACTTCAACATAGGGACCGACCCCTTCCACACGCCGAGGGAACTCGTGGACATGGCGGTCAGTTTCTTTGAAGAATCGGGGCACAGTGTGCTGGTCGATAGGCCCTACTCTGGCAGTATGGTTCCCCAGGCCCATTACAGGAAGGACAAAAGGGTCGGCTCCATCATGTTGGAGATCAATAGGGGGCTTTATCTGGACGGGGACAAAAGGACGGAGGGCTATGAACGGACCAGGACAACGGTACAGTCCTTCCTCAACCATATCCGAGGCTAGTCAATGGAATTCAGGTGTGCGGAGAATTTGGGCCATATATAGGTTTTGCGGAGCAGTGCCCAAAAAGAAAGTGGGAATAAAAAAGATAAGGGGGGGTCTGTTTTGATATGATGCGACCGAACTTTTTGAGGTTTTTTGACAGCCTGACCAAAATATTCTGTACAAATACTGTACAAAATAAAACACTTAAAAACTAAAAACCTCTGAAAATCAATTGATTAACAGAGGTTTACGTACTCGAGGCGGGACTTGAACCCGCACGGGCAAAATGCCCACAGGATTTTAAGTCCGGCGTGTCTACCAATTCCACCACTCGAGCAGGACTTGTATGTAAAAAAAAAAACTCCACCCGTGGTGACTGAGCGGAGTCGAAGTCGAGCGAAAAACGGGATTCGAACCCGCGACCTCCACCTTGGCAAGGTGATGCTCTACCAACTGAGCTATTTTCGCATTTTTAAAGAACGCTTCACTTTTCCCAAGCGCGGATGCAAATTTATAATATTTCTATTAAAATAAAAGAATTTTTTTAGGAAGATGCCTTTTTCTTTTTGCTCAACAACCGCTTGATCTCGTTCAGCTTCATCAATGCCTCCACAGGTGTCAGTGTATCAATGTCCAAGTGCAAAATTTCTTCCTTGATCTCTTCCAGTAAGGGGTCGTCCAAATTGAAAAAACTCAATTGCATCTCGTTTTGGGAAGCTTGCAGTTTGTCAGTCATCTCTTCGCTCGAGTGCGATTTTTCCAGTTTTTTAAGGATTTTGTTTGCCTTTTGAATCACCTGTTGCGGCATTCCGGCCATTTTGGCCACATGGATTCCAAAACTATGTTCGCTGCCTCCGGGCACCAATTTCCGTAAAAAAAGCACATTGTCTTCCAATTCCTTGACCGAAACGTTGTAGTTTTTGATACGAGGAAAGGTGTTGGTCATTTCATTGAGCTCATGGTAATGTGTGGCAAACAGTGTTTTTGCTTTGGTAGGGTGCTCGTGCAAGTACTCGGAAATGGCCCAAGCGATTGAAATACCATCGTAGGTACTGGTACCACGACCTATTTCGTCCAAGAGCACCAAACTGCGTTCCGATAGGTTGTTCAAGATGGAGGCGGTCTCGTTCATCTCTACCATAAAGGTCGATTCGCCCATCGAAATATTGTCACTGGCCCCAACGCGGGTAAAAATTTTGTCCACCACGCCCAAACGGGCTTCGGCCGCAGGCACAAAACTTCCCATCTGTGCCAAGAGTACAATCAATGCGGTCTGACGCAAGAGAGCCGATTTACCGCTCATGTTAGGACCCGTGATCATAATGATTTGTTGCTCTTCGCGGTTCAAAAGCACATCGTTGGTCACATAGGCATCACCAATGGGCAATTGCTTTTCGATTACGGGATGCCTACCTTCCTTGATGTCAATAGTGGTTGAATCGTTTACGGTAGGCTCCACATAATGGTTCTCTTTGGCCAACTGCGCAAAGCCACAAAGACAATCCAATTGGGCAATCAGGTGTGCGTTTCGCTGTACGGGGGCAATGTACTCCTGCATCCATACCAATAACTGTTCAAAAAGCTGCTGTTCCAAATGGTAGATGCGTTCCTCGGCACCCAAGATCTTGGACTCATATTCCTTGAGTTCTTCCGTAATGTACCGCTCCGCATTCACCAAGGTTTGTTTGCGAATCCAACCCTCGGGAACCTTGTCCTTGTGGGTGTTCCTCACTTCAATGTAGTAGCCAAATACATTGTTGGACGCTATTTTTAAGGAGGTGATACCCGTTTCCTTGGTTTCCCGTTCCAACATTTTATCCAGATAATCTTTGCCGGAAAACGCAAGGTGGCGCAATTCATCCAATTCTTCCGAGTACCCCTCAGCAATGGTGTTGCCTTTGGCAATGTTCACCGGGGCCTCCTCGTTAAGCAACTCTTTTATTTTTGACCGAAGGGCTTCGCAATCGTCCAAACCATTCCCGATTTGCTTTAGGGACCCGTTGGAGCTGTTTTGTGCCAATTGCTTGATGGGAACCACCGCTTCCAATGAATTTTTGAGTTGGATCACCTCTTTTGGGTTGATTTTTCCCGTGGCCAGTTTGGAAATCAAACGTTCCAGATCGCCCATCTGCTTAATATGGCCCTGAATCCTGTTCAATTGGGACTCCTCACTTTTTAAATGGGCAACCACTTGATGGCGTTGCTGTATCTTTTCCACATGCTTCAACGGCAGGGCCAACCATCTTTTTAAGAGACGTCCGCCCATGGGCGATAGGGTCTTGTCGATTATGTCCAACAAGGTCACCGCATTTTGATGGGAGGAATGATAAAGTTCCAGGTTACGAATGGTGAAACGGTCCATCCATACATATTCCTCCTCGGCAATGCGCTGTATGCTATTGATATGCTGAAGACGGCTGTGTTGGGTCTCGAAGAGATAGTGCAGCACCGCCCCAGAGGCAATGATACCGTGGTTGAGATGGTCTACGCCAAAACCCTTTAGGGTTTTAGTGCCAAAATGTTGGTTCAAGCGCTCCTCGGCATAATCCTCTTGGAAAATCCAATCTTCCAAAAAGAAACTGTGAAAGTGCTTGCCAAAGCATTCCACAAAATCCTTTTTATGGTTTTTGGAAACCAATACTTCATTGGGCGAAAAGTTTTGAAGCAATTTGTCCACCTGTTCCACCGAACCTTCCGAACACAAGTATTCCCCGGTAGAAATATCCAAAAAGGAAACCCCCAACTTGTTGCGCCCAAAATGGACGGCACATAAAAAGTTGTTGTTCTTGGCCGTGAGGATATCGTCGTTTAGGGCAACTCCGGGAGTGACCAATTCGGTTACGCCCCGTTTTACAATGGTTTTCGTTTGTTTAGGGTCTTCCAACTGATCGCAAATGGCCACGCGTTGTCCCGCTTTTACCAATTTGGGTAAGTAGGTATTGAGCGAATGGTGTGGAAACCCGGCCAGTTCGGTCTTGTCTCCTCCATTGTTCCTGTGGGTAAGGATAATGCCCAATATCTTGGCAGCCTTGACCGCATCTTCCCCGAAGGTCTCATAAAAATCCCCAACACGGAACAGCAACAGCGCATCCGGGTGTTTTACCTTAATGGCATTGTACTGCTGCATTAATGGGGTAACCTTCGTATTTTTCTTCTTGGCTGCCAAAGCGATTTAATTCTGTTATTTTTGCCCTGCTCGGGAATCTTTAGTCACATCGGGCGCAGTCGAGATGTTATGATAAATCTTTTGTTTGCGCTCAAGATGACATTAAATGTATCGTTGCAAACGAATATATTGTTTTCAGCAACCATCAAAAATTTTTGTTGATATTTTCACCCCAATGTTTAAAAAATGAACCGAAAACTGGAAAATAGCGAGCTGAACCGATTGGATGTCAGCAGTTTCAAGGAGGCGGAAAAATCGTCCATCATCATCATTTTGGACAATATCCGAAGTTTGAACAATATTGGCTCCGTATTCCGCACGGCCGATGCCTTTTTGGTCCAAAAAATCTATCTCTGTGGCATAACGGCCACACCACCCCACAAGGATATTCGCAAAACGGCCTTGGGTGCTACCGAGAGTGTGGATTGGGAATACAAAAAGGACATTTTGGAGGTGGTGAAGGAGCTCAAGCAACAAGGGGTAAGCATCGTAGCTGTGGAGCAAGCGGAAAATGCCGTCATGCTGAACCATTTTGAAGTTGGCCCCACTGAAACCATAGCCTTAATTTTTGGGAACGAGGTGAAAGGAGTTTCACAGGATGTGGTAAACGCAAGCGATACTGTGTTGGAGATTCCGCAGTTCGGCACCAAACACTCTTTGAATATTTCGGTGAGTGCGGGGGTAGTGGTTTGGGATATTTGGTACAAACAGCATAGGGGGAAATAAAAAAAGGCCCTGAAAACAGGGCCATATGTAAAGTCTGAGTTAGTTAGTTTCTCGAATTGAGGGTGCTAATAAAATAAAACCATTCGTTATATCCAAACATTTTCTAAAAATTCTCTTAAAAGTTTGAGGAAAGGATATGATCTTCCAGCCTTTGTATGATGAATTCATAATCGGCTGGATTGCTCACAAAATCTAGTTCGCCCACATCAAGGATAATACTGTTCTGCGTGGGACTACTTTTGATAAAATCCAAGTACCCCCGATTGATTTTTTCCAAATAGTCCGGTGCTATGTTCTGTTCGTAGGCACGCCCCCTTTTTTTGATATTGGCCAGCAACCGTTCGGTATTTTGGTAGAGGTACAGATAAATTTCGGGCTTTTTGACCTCTTTGTACATAAAGCTAAAAACCTTTCGGTATAGGTTGAACTCCTCCTTTTGCAAGGTGACCTTGGCGAATATCAACGATTTAAAAATATCGTAGTCACTCACCATAAAGTTCTTAAAAAGATCAAACTGGGAAGTATCGTCCATAAACTGTTGGTACCTGTCCGCCAAAAAGGACATTTCCAAAGGAAAGGCATAGCGGGCCTGGTCCTCATAAAATTTGGGTAGAAAAGGATTGTCCGCGAAGCGTTCCAGAACCAATTTGGCGTTAAAATCATCCGAGATCATCTTGGACAGGGTAGTTTTTCCGGCGCCAATATTGCCCTCGATGGCAATGAGCTGTAATTGCGAAAACAGCCCCGACCTGTCCTTGAACAAATTGTACTTGGTCTTGGTAAGTTGGCTTCGGTCACTACATTCCTGCAATAGGTTGCGGGTATCCTTATACAGTACCGGATGGTAAAATTGGGGCGCAATATCGCCCAAAGGCTTCAACACAAAGTTTCGGTGCTGCATGTGCGGATGGGGAACCACCAAATCTTCATTATTGATGACCTCCGTACCATAATAAATGATGTCAATGTCCAACGTTCTTGACCTATAGCCACCACCATCACTACGGACCCTGCCAAAATCCCTTTCAATGTCCAAAATGGTGTCCAATAGTTGCTTGGGCGTTAATGGTGTCAAAACGGATACCACGATATTTAGAAAGGGATCTCCATCAAAACCGACCGCAGGATTTTCGTAAACGGACGAAATGTCCAATAAGGAGCCTGCTTTTTGTTCAATACGGAAAATGGCTTTTTGGAGGTTCGCATGCCGATTTCCCAAATTGCTTCCCAATGAAAGATATACCTTTTGCTTTCTGCCCATAATCGAAGAAACAAAGTAAACAAAACATTCCTACATTGGTTATCTTTGGAACGTATTAAATTTTATTGCATGAAGTTTTTAAGAAACCTACTTGCCTCAATTTTGGGGAGCTTAATGGCGTTTATGATCATTGTTGGCATGTTCTTCATTTTTATGGTCCTTGTGGGCAGTGCCGAAGATGGTGTAGTGGTAAAAAGGAATTCAGTGCTGGAAATCAGTTTTATGGCCCCTATCCTTGATTACACGGGAAAGGATGCCAATGATCCCTTTGCTGGTTTGTGGACGGAGGAGCTTGGATTGGATGAGATACTGCACGCCATAGAAGTAGCGAAGAATGATGAGCATATAGAGGGTATAAGCATTACTACTGGATTTTTGCAGGCTGGAATGGCCCAGGCCAGGGAAATCCGAAACGCCCTAATCGACTTTAAGTCTTCAGGAAAGTTTGTGGTGGCGCACGCCGATGTGTACGCACAGCGCGATTATTACCTAGCCACTGCAGCGGACGAAGTCTATATCAACCCTGTGGGAGCCATGGATTTTAAGGGACTGGCCACGGAAGTGCTTTTTTATAAAGAGCTACAGGAAAAATCAGGGATCAAAATGGAGGTCATACGCCATGGCAAGTATAAAAGTGCTGTTGAGCCTTTTTTATCCGATACCATGAGCGAGGAGAACCGAACACAAATCAAGGAATTGATCACTTCCATTTGGAATGTGATGGTAGATGATATTTCTGAATCCAGAAAGTTATCGCCCCAAGACCTGAACCAAATTGCCGACACCCTCGGCGGCAGAACCCCAGAATATGCCGTTGCCTCAGGGCTGCTGGATGGCGCCTTGTATTTTGACGAATACGAAGACTTGATGAAGGAAAAGATCGGTCTTTCCGAAGACGAAGAAATCGAGTATGTTGGCTTAAGGGACTACATACAAAACACCAACAAAAGAACCATCCGTACAGGGTCGGACAAGATTGCCGTTATTTATGCGCAGGGAGAGATTCTCGGAGGTGAAGGCGGAAAGGATTATATAGGGCAGGGCCTTATTGTGGAAGCCCTGCATAAGGCTTTGGACAACAAAAGTGTCAAGGCCATTGTGCTCCGCGTGGATTCTCCCGGGGGCAGTGCCTTGGTCTCGGATATTATCTGGAGAGAAATGCAATTGGCCAAGGAGGAAAAACCCATTGTGGTTTCCTTTGGAAATATAGCGGCATCGGGTGGTTACTACATTGGCGTTGGAGGGGACAAGATTTTTGCTGAGCCCACCACGATTACAGGTTCCATTGGAGTTTTTGGCACCATTCCCAACATCAACCAGTTGGCGGATAATGTTGGAATCAATGCCGAACAAGTGGGGACCAACAAAAATTCAGTGGACTATTCCTTTTTTGAGCCTATGACCGATACCTTTAGAGCGGCGATTGAGGAAAGCATCGAAGAGACCTATGAAACCTTTTTGGATCGTGTGTCCAAAGGGCGAAACATGACAGTGGAGCAGGTAGACCAAATAGCCCAAGGCAGGGTTTGGAGCGGTGTGGATGCCAAGGCTCTTGGTTTGGTGGATGAATTGGGAAGTTTGGACGATGCCATCGCAGCCGCAGCAGAGATGGCAGGGCTGGAATCCTATGGAGTGCGCAAGTATCCAAATTATAAATCCGATTTTGAACTGTTTATGGAAGACTTTGGTTCCGCAAAGGCCAAGATAGGGGAGTCCATCATACAGGAAGAAATTGGGAGCGAGGCCTACCAAATTTTGAAAGAGTTCAAGCAATTTACCAAACAAGAGGGCATACAGGCCAAAATGCCATTCAGTTTAAACATTCAGTAGGCCCAGGTAAAGGCTCTAAGGACTTTAAAACCTCATATGACACCAAAGGACAAGAAGTTAGCATTTTCCATATATCTGTATCTCGGGGCGTTGTTCATCACCTCACTGGTGGTGTCCAACTTGATTTTCCAAAAATTTTTTTCTTGGGCTCCTTTTGGGGAGGTTACCGTTTTTGGAGCGCCCCTATTTGAGCTGTCCGTGGGAATCTTGCCCTATCCCATCACATTTTTGATCACCGATTTGATTTCCGAAATCTACGGTCAAAAAAAGGCCAATCAAGTGGTTACCGCGGGAATCTTTGCGTCTTTCTTTTCCATGGCCATTATTTTGGTGGCCAACTGTTCCATGGCCATACCCAGCTCGCCGGTGGACGATACTACCTTTACCACGGTTTTTGGGCTGTCTCCACTAGGAGTTTTGGCTTCCATGCTGGCCTATTTGGGCGCACAGTATATCGATATCACCATTTATCATTTTTGGAAGCGTCTTACCAATGGTCGCATGCTTTGGCTGCGAAACAACTTTTCTACTTTTTCCTCCCAATTTATAGACACGTTCACGGTGGTGGGGCTATTGTGCATTTTTGGTGTACTCCCCTGGGACAAGTTTTATGGACTGTTGATCAGTGGTTTTATTTTCAAGGTAATGATTGCCGTTCTTGACACCCCTTTGCTCTATTTTTTCGTATATCTGATGCGAAAAAGATTTAACTTAAATATAGGGGAAGAAATTTCTTTGGATTGATACTTCTCCTTTAATTTGTTGTAAAACACCGAAGTATGAGGAAAAAAGTCCTGAAAATTACCACCATAACCCTACTTGTATTACTAGCGATCATCATTGCCGTTCCGTTGTTTCTTCAAGGTAAGATTGAAGACATCATCAAAACAAAGGTCAACAATAGCATCAATGCCACTTTTGATTTTGAAGAGGCTGATTTGAGTTTTCTCAGAAGCTTCCCAAACGCTAATTTAAAGCTCACTAATTTATCATTGGTCAACAAGGCTCCGTTTGAAGGCGATACCTTGTTTGCCTCATCGGAAATAGCACTTTCCATGTCCATTAAGGAGCTGTTCAAATCTGCCGAGGAGCCTATCGTACTCAGAACGCTTACTGTCGACGGAGCAAAATTGCTAATCAAAGCGGATAAAGAAGGCAATGCCAATTATGATATTGCCAAGGAAAGTGAATCTTCCACGGCAACCACCACAGAAGCATCCGGTGATAATTTTACATTAAACTTGAACTCCTATGCCATTACCAATTCGGAAATCGTGTATTGGGACATGGACAGTGGGATGCGATTGGATATTTTGGAGATGAACCACTCGGGAACAGGCGACCTTTCTTTGGAAAAGTCCGAACTCAAGACCCTTACGGATGCTTTGGTATCCTTTGAAATGGACAGCACCCAGTATTTGAACAGGAACAAAATTAATTTGGATGCCCTTATCGGAATCGATTTGACGGAGAACAAATACACCTTTTTGGAGAACAAGGCCTTGGTAAACCAATTGCCATTGGTTTTCGATGGTTTTGTGAAGGTGAATGAAGACAATCAGGAAGTGGACATCACTTTTGAGACACCTTCTTCCGACTTTAAGAACTTTTTGGCGGTCATCCCGGAAGCCTATGCAGCAAATATCGAAAGCGTACAGACTACGGGAAATTTTGAGGTAAAAGGTCAGTTTAAGGGTGTGGTGGACGATGAGCATATCCCAACCTTCAAGATTGCCATCAACTCTGAAAATGCATCTTTTAAATATCCTGATCTGCCGAAATCCGTTCGCAATGTATACATCGATACCGAAATCAACAACGAGACCGGAATTACGGAGGATACCTATGTGAATATTAACCGTCTGTCTTTCCTGATAGACGAGGACAAATTCAATTTGAACGCCAAGATCAGGGAATTGTTGGGCAACACCAAAGTAAACGCCCATATGGATGGAAGAATCAATTTGGCCAATATTTCGCAAGCCTATCCGCTACCAGAAGATTTTGATCTAAAAGGCATTTTGAATGCGGATATCACCACCGCCTTTGATATGGCATCTTTGGAGAACAAGCAGTACCAGAATACCAAAACAACGGGCAAGGCTTCCCTTTCTGGATTTGAGTATGCCTCAGAGGAACTCAAAAGTCCAGTGATCATCAATACGGCAGCGGTTACTTTTAACCCGGATAAGGTTACTCTGGATTCCTTTAATGGAAAAACAGGAAGCACCGATTTTGAGGCCAAGGGTACCTTGACCAATTTGTTGGGCTTTATGTTCAACGATGAGAATGTTGAGGGTAATTTTACCTTGAATTCCAATCGGTTTGCCTTGAACGACTTTATGATGGAAGAGACTGCAGAAGTTGAACCAGAAAGCGGGGAAACCGAAACTGGGTCCGCCACAACAGGGGAGGAGCGTATAAAAATACCATCGTTTTTGGATTGTACCATCGATGCCGCTGCCAATACCGTGGTTTATGACAACTTGAATCTGAAGAACGTCAAAGGAACCTTGGTCATCAAAGATGAAACGGCCATCGTAAAAAATCTCACTTCCGATCTGTTTGGGGGCACGTTGGGCCTCTCAGGTTCGGTTTCGACCAAACAGGAAACCTCCACCTTTGATATGAATTTGGGCATGAACAATTTTAATATCGGAGAGTCATTCGAAGGCCTGGAACTGTTAAAAACGTTGACCCCATTGGCTACTGCCATTCAAGGAAAGCTCAATTCCGATATTAAGATTTCGGGGAACTTGAAGGACGACTTTACGCCGAACTTGGCCACTATTTCTGGGAATCTGTTGGCAGAATTGCTTTCTCCCAAATTGGATGCGCAAAAAGCTCCCTTGGTTTCGGCTTTGGACAGCAAGCTTAATTTTTTGGATACCAAGGAAATCAATTTAGATGGACTAAAAACTGCATTGACCTTTGATAATGGAACGGTTAAGGTGAAACCTTTCACCCTCAATTATAAGGATATAGCCATTGATGTGAACGGCAGCCACTCCTTTGATAAACAAATGGATTATGCTGCAACCTTGAACGTGCCTGCCAAATATTTGGGTACGGAGGTGAACAAGCTCATCGCACAATTGGACGATCAAAGTTTGGGAGAGGTTACCATTCCCGTTACCGCGAATATTGGCGGTAATTTCACCAATCCATCCGTGAGTACCGACCTATCTTCCAGTGTGAAAACGTTGACCACCAAATTGGTGGAAATGCAAAAGCAAAAATTGATAGGCCAGGGTAAGGAAAAAGCCAAAGATTTATTGTCAGATGTCTTTAAAAAAGATGAATCCGATACCACCAACACCAAAAATGATGGGGTAAAAGAAGCCATTGGCACTCTTTTGGGCGGGAAAAAGGATACCACCGCAACAGATAGTGCAAAAGCTAAACAGGGCGATGAGGTAAAGGATGCTGCCAAATCCATTTTGGGCGGACTCCTCAAGAAAAAGAAAAAGGATACGGTAAATTAAAGCAGGCAGTCGCTCAATCTGACACAGTCCAGATAGTAACGATTTTAAGGTACCCTTTTTTATTCCTTGATTTCGTTGTCGATGGTTTTCAAAATCTCGTCTATACTCTGCATCAAAGGATTGTAATGCAATGTTTCCGTTTTGATGCTGGTGAGGATGAACATGAGCATATTGTTCTCAAACTCTTTCGATTTTAAAAGGTTACGGTTGCTCGTTCGGTCCGAACTAAGGGGAATCTCCAATTCACTGGAAACCCCGGTTAGGTCGTATAGCGTTTTGATGCTGTTTTCTTCACTGCGAAACATATCGAGTATTTTGTCGCGCTCATTGGCCAGCATCATTTCTTGCTTAGCGATATCCTCAATGTTGGAAATCCAATTGGTCAAAAGGATGCGAAGACGTGGGTTTCCGATATCCTTTAAACTTCCCGAATTGATCATTTCCATCAAAAGGGAATTGTTGGGGTTGAATGAAATATCGAAGGCCAAGGCATTGTACAGCAAATTGGCGAGCTCTTGCTCATCGGGCAGGTTTTCTTGGTCAACCATATAGACCATAATTTTCTTGGAATCCTCATAGCTTTGTTTGTTGAAGGTTATGAGTTCTTTCAATTTGGTTTGGCTGGTCTCGAACTCATCGCGAAGTCCGATGAGGTAAATCTGTTCCTTTTCCCGTTTGATGCTTTGTTCATTGGCATTATCGATGGCAAGTGCAATCAAAATCCCGATAACCACCAAAATGATCTCGCCAATGGCATACAGCAAGTAGTTGCTGATCTTTTTATCCGCAATGGATTTCTTTCGTATTCTTCTAAAGACTTTGAGCATAGACACTTGTTCAAATCACTGTATGTTTATCCCCACATAATACCCTTCGCTTCCCCGTACATTAAAGACCGTATTGTCTTCAAAGATGAGGTACTGCCCTTTAATACCTTTGAGCACACCTTTATAACTTGGGGTTTTGTCCAAATTTAGGCTATTTACCTTTTCGGGATATTTTAGTACAGGAAATTCCATATGGGTTTCTTCCCTGTCGTTCAAAAAGTAATCTATGGCCTCATCGGGAATACTGGACTTAAGTTTGTTGCGCCATTCCACTAGGTCTACATCCTCAATATCGTTTTGCAACATCTTTCTCCAACTCGTCTTGTCGCTCACATGGTCTTTGAGTGCCACCTCGGTAATTCCGGCCAAGTATCGATTGGGAACTTCTACAATTTCGATAGCTTCGTGCGCACCCTGGTCTATCCAGCGAGTGGGTACCTGCGATTTACGGGTCACCCCCACTTTAATGCTACTCGAGTTGGCCAAATACACGATATGTGGCTGAAGCTGCATTCTTTTCTCGTACTCTAGATCGCGGTCCTCTTCATCTAAGTGGGCCTTGCTCAACTCCGGCTTCATGATCCAGTCTCCGGCACGCGGGGTTTCAAAAAAGCACGACTTGCAGAATCCTTGTCGATAGATAGGCCGGTCCTCCCCACAGTTCAAACATTGGAATTTGATGAAATCGATCTGCAGCTCCCTATCGAGCCCTTGGTTCATGTTGATAAAATCGTTCTCAAAGACCAAAAAATATTGGATCGGGCTTCCTATTTCCGTTCGCATCTTTCGCAAGACTCCCTCGTATAGCATAGTAAAATGAATGTGTTTATCTTATTTGAAAATCTATGTTAGAAAAGCTATTTTAGCGGTTGTACCAACCTTGTTTCTTTGGTTAAAGATACCTAAAATGCCAATACCATTATTCAATTCGATTGCTTCTTGGTTACTACGGAAGCGCTTTCATCAAATAGAGCTTTTTTTAAAGTATCCGTTGGATGTTCAGGATGAGGTGTTGCGGCAGTTGCTGGATTTTTCCAAAGACACCATGATCGGTAAGCAGTATGGTTTCCAAGACCTCCCCAAATATGAAGAGTTCAGGAATAGGGTGCCCATTGTGACCTACGAGGATATTGCTCCGCTCATCGAACGTACGCGTAGGGGAGAGCAGAACCTGTTTTGGCCTACCTCCATCAAGTGGTTTGCGAAGAGCAGCGGTACCACCAATGCAAAGAGCAAGTTTATCCCAGTGAGCACCGAAGCGTTGGAGGACTGTCATTACAAATCCAGCAAGGATTTACTTTGCCTGTATTTGAACAACAATGAGAATTCCCAATTGTTCACCGGAAAAAGTCTACGATTGGGCGGAAGCAAAGAGTTATACGAGGATAACGGGACCTTCTTTGGTGATCTCTCCGCTATTTTGATAGACAATATGCCGCTTTGGGCCGAATACAGCAGCACTCCCAGCAACAAAGTTTCTTTGATGACCGAATGGGAATCCAAGTTGGAGGCCATTATAGAGGAAAGCATTCGCGAAAACGTGACCAGTTTGGCAGGAGTGCCCTCTTGGATGCTCGTACTATTGAACCAAGTCTTGGAAAAGACGGGGAAGAACCACCTGTTCGAGGTATGGGAAAACTTGGAAGTTTATTTTCATGGCGGGGTAAGCTTTACGCCTTACAAAAATCAGTATAAAAAATTATTGCCCCGGAAAAGGTTCAATTTTTATGAAACTTATAATGCCTCCGAAGGATTTTTTGGGATTCAGGATCAAAATAACTCCGATGAGCTTTTGCTGATGTTGGACTATGGAATTTTTTACGAATTCATCCCTATGGGACCTTCAGGCGAAGGGGACCAAGCCATCCCGTTATGGGAGGTCCAACTAGGGGTCAATTACGCCATGGTCATCACCACCAACGCAGGATTGTGGCGTTATAAAATTGGGGATACCATCAGATTCACTTCAAAGAATCCATATCGCATCAAGATTACGGGTCGCACCAAGCACCACATCAATGTGTTTGGCGAAGAGCTGATCATCGAAAATGCTGAGGAAGCCTTAAAGCAAGTGTGCCTAAAGACCGAAGCCGAGATTATGGATTATACGGCAGCCCCCATTTTTATGACCGATAAGGAAAAAGGAGGTCACGAATGGATCATCGAGTTCAGAAAGCCGCCAGCAGATATTGCCTATTTTACCGAAATGCTGGACAATGCCCTCAAGGCACTGAACTCTGACTACGAGGCCAAACGATACAATAACATTACCCTTATGATGCCCACTGTGCATGTGGCGAGGGAAAACCTGTTCCATCATTGGCTCAAGGCGCATAATAAGTTAGGGGGGCAGCACAAGATTCCCAGGCTTTCCAACGAGCGTGGATGTATTGAAGAGTTACTTCGAATGAACTTCCAATAAGACATTTATCCAAGAAAAATGACGTTGAACGAAAGTTTACGAAAACGTTTTCGTAAATTGGACCCGTTCGTCGTGGAAAGGTTTCTTTTGAACAAATAAAAGCGGATTTCCTGCGTTATTTGATGAAATTCCCACCAACAATCAATTCATAAACACAAAACCATTAAAATCATGGCAGAAAAGCTTGTTATAATTTCGGACATGTGGGGCGCTAAGAAGGGCCTCTGGATTACTTCTTATTTTGGTTACTTGCAACAGTATTACGACATTGAATTTTATGATTGCCAACAATTGGGAAACATCGATGTAGTAATCTCTTCGGAAGAGAATGTGCACAAGGCATTTGTGAACGGGGGTATTGAAACTGCAGTCAGAAATTTGTTGCGAAAAGAAAAGTCACCTGCGCATTATTTGGCTTTCAGTATGGGGGGAACCATTGCCTACAAAGCTGCATTGAAGGGTTTGCCCATGAAATCTTTAACAGCTCTTTCATCTACCAGAATTAGGTTGGAAAAGGAGAAGCCGATTACAGATTTGAATTTAATCTTTGGTGAGCGAGACGAGTTTAGACCGAATGATGATTGGCAACAAGCCGTTGGAGCAGATGTTACCGTGATACCTAATTTTGGCCATCATTTGTATTCTGATGAAAAAATAATCTCGGAAGTTTGTCTGGAGTTGTTGGAAAAGGTAACTAAAAAAGCAGTCTAGGAGACTGCTTTTAGTTTTTTGACGGTTTCGTAAGAGAGTTTTTTCTCGGCATACCCTTTGGTTACCTTAAACTCTGTTTCATCGCTACTGGGCAGGGTGAACATGGCGTCGGTAAAGATTGCCTCGCATAGCGAGCGTAATCCCCGGGCTCCCAATTTGTATTCCACAGCCTTTTCTACGATGTAGTCCAGCGCTTGGTCCGTTATCGAAAACTCGATATCGTCCATGGCAAACAATTTTTCGTACTGTTTGATGATGGCGTTTTTTGGCTCCGTTAAAATGGCGCGCAATGTTTTGGCATCCAATGGATTCATGTGGGTGAGTACCGGCAATCTTCCTATGATTTCAGGGATAAGTCCGAACTCCTTCAAATCCTTCGGGATAATGTATTGCAAGATATTTTCCTGATCCAGATTTTCCTCCGCCTTGGATGCGCTATAGCCCACCGCTTGCATATTTAAGCGTTTGGTGATGATACGCTCGATACCATCAAAGGCACCTCCAGCTACAAAGAGAATGTTCTCGGTATTGACTTCAATGAATTTCTGGTCTGGGTGCTTACGCCCTCCTTTTGGTGGCACATTCACTGTAGTACCTTCCAAAAGCTTCAATAAACCTTGCTGTACCCCTTCTCCGGATACATCCCGGGTAATGGAAGGGTTGTCGCTCTTCCGTGCAATCTTATCGATTTCATCGATAAACACGATTCCGCGCTCAGCTTTTTCCAGATTGTAATCTGCAGCCTGCAGCAAACGGGTAAGAATGCTTTCAACGTCCTCGCCCACATAGCCTGCCTCGGTCAAAACCGTGGCATCAACTATGGCCAAGGGCACGTTCAGCATCTTGGCGATGGTCTTGGCGATAAGGGTTTTACCCGTACCGGTCTGCCCAACCATGATGATGTTACTTTTTTGGATTTCGATATCCTCATCCTTGCCCTTGGGCTGTAACAAACGCTTATAGTGGTTGTACACCGCTACGGACATTACTTTTTTGGTTCGTTCCTGTCCAATAACAAAGGTGTCCAAGAAGTCGTGGATCTCGATAGGTTTTTTCAATACCAGTTCGGAGGAGAGATCTTGGTTTTTGGATTGTTTGGACTCTTCGGCTACTATGCTATGGGCCTGTTCTATGCATCTATCGCAAATATGCGCATCAAGGCCGGCAATCAATAAATTGGTTTCCGGCTTTTTTCTACCACAAAAAGAACATTCCAAATTTTCTTTTGCCATATTTTTTAATCTTCAACCAACAATAACGCAAAAAAAATGGATTTGTTCTGCCTTAAGTGGTTGTTTTTTAATCAATTGGTTTTACTTATGACTTTTCCCTGACCAATATTTCGTCGATCATACCATAATCTTTGGCCTCTGGCGCTTTCATCCAGTAGTCACGGTCACTGTCATCATACACTTTGTCAAATGATTGTCCTGAGTGCTTGGAAATGATCTCGTAAAGCTCATTTTTTATCTTTAGCACTTCTTGGGCTGCAATCTCAATATCACTGGCCTGCCCCTGTGCTCCTGAAAGAGGCTGGTGAATCATGACCCTGGAATGGGGCAATCCACTTCGCTTTCCTTCGTGTCCGGCACATAGCAGTACAGCTGCCATGGATGCGGCTATACCTGTACAAATGGTGGCGACGTCAGGTTTGATGAACTGCATGGTATCGTAGATGCCCAAACCGGCATACACGCTTCCGCCGGGAGAGTTGATGTAAATCTGGATGTCCTTGGAGGCATCGGCGCTTTCCAAGAAAAGCAACTGTGCTTGGACAATATTGGCCACCTGATCGTTGATTCCAGTACCCATAAAAATGATGCGGTCCATCATCAATCTGGAGAAAACGTCCATCGCAACGGCGTTGAGTTGTCGCTCTTCAATGATGTTGGGCGTCATGTTCATGGGGTACATGGTACTCATGAGCTTGTCATAGTACATACTGTTGATACCATGATGTTGGGTAGCGTATTTTTTAAATTCTTTTCCGTAATCCATAGGATTTGACTCGATTTATCTTAAAAAAAAGGTGCCGAAAAACTAGCTTTCCGGCACCGTAAAGATACTTAATTTTCTTTTAGCGAAGCCTTAGCTGTATGCTTCCTTGATGAAGTCGTCATAAGAGACTTCCTTCACCTTGAGGTTGGCCTTTTCTTTGTAAAGGTCCAAAAGCTTTTGGCTCATCAACTGCTCCGAAAGGCGTTTTACCTCGTCTTGGTTGCTCATCACCCTTACGGCAATACCTTCCAATTCCTCTTCTTTCGGGTCCATGTGGCCGTACTGTGCCATTTGTGATTTGATGAATCCTTTGGCAAATTCCTTCAATTCATCAAATTGCACTTGAAGCTCATTTTCTTGAATGATCTTACCCTCGATCAATTGGTAACGAAGTCCTTTTTCGGATTTTTCAAACTCCTCTTTTGCCTCGTCCTCCGTCAATGGGTTTTCACCACTGATCTGTATCCATTTCTTCAAAAATTCCGCAGGAAGATCAAATTTGGTTTCATCGATCAACTTCTCTGTGATGTCGTTCAACAATTTCTGATCGGATTGCTGCTCAAATTGTTTTTCGGAATCCTCCTTGATCTTGTCCTTCAATTCTTTTTCAGACGTTACCTTGCCTTCTCCAAACAATTTGTCGAAAAGCTCTTGGTTCAAGGCTGCTGGTTCTCTCTCGTTGATTTCCTCGATGGTGAAGCTTACGTCTACTTTAAGGCCATCTGCCTTGTCACGGGCAATGCCCAATGCATTGGATAGTAGGTAGTCTTCTTTAAAAAGTCCCTTAGTGGAAAGCGTTACGGTGTCGCCTACTTTTTTACCGGTTAGGGCATCAATGGCTTTTTTGCTCTTGATTTTACCCATTTCGACAGTGGTCTTGTGGTCGATTTCCGCTTCCTCATTGGCGAAGAACCCTGTAATTTCATCGTTCTTGCCTACTTCGTTCTTGGAGATCAACTTGCCATATTGCTTTTGAATACGTTCAACTTGCTCTTCGATCATTTTTTTGTCGGCCACGATTTTATAGTGGGTCACCGGTTTTTTGGTCTTAAGATTCACCTCGAAACTGGGTGCCAATCCCAATTCGAACTCAAAGTCCAAGTTGTCCTTTTCCCAATCAAAATTATCTTGTTGTTTGGGCAGTGGATTGCCCAAAACATCCAATTTTTCTTCGGTCAGATATTTGTTCAGATTGTCTTGGAGCAATTTGTTTACTTCGTCTACCAAAACAGCTTTGCCGTATTGCTTTTTGATAAGTCCCATGGGAACTTGTCCTTTTCTGAAGCCGGGTATGTTGGCCTGCTTTCTATAATCCTTTAGGATTTTCTCTACTTTGTCCTGATAGTCTTCTTTGCTTATGGCAACCTTTACTACTGCATTAAGATCGTCAATCTGCTCTTTGGTTATATTCATTTCCTACCTAATTTGCTTTCTAAAAATGGGATGCAAAAGTAACTCTTTTTTGTGTTGCTGCCAAGTTTTTAAACCATTGACTTTCAAACCATATGAATTCTATTGGTCTTCTTTTAAAATTGAATGCAAAATTGCCTGTAAAATGGCTAGCAACAGGCTAAAGATGACCGCCCACCAGAAGCTTACTACCTGAAAGCCATCGATAAGATTGGCCGTTATCAGAATGATGATGGCATTGATCACCAAAAGGAAGAGCCCTAACGTAAGTATGGTAATGGGCAAGGTTAGAATTACCAATATGGGCTTTACCAAAAAATTGAGAAGACTGAGCACCACTGCCACAATTATGGCGGTTACCATGGAATCTACCCCAACACCTGGCAGTACATAACTGAGTATGACTACGGCCAAGGCATTTAGTAGAAGTCGTAAAATGAGTTTCATAGGTTTGTTTTTAGGTTGTATAAATAAAAAAGGCACCGTGCATTACGGTGCCTTTAAGATAAAGAAAATTATGTTTGTTTAGTCAATATAAAGTCCAGTGTAGTCCAATGGGTTAACACCGGGCAAATTCGAATTGTACTTTGCATTGATCGCTTCAATAAAGGCGTTTGCAATAATGGCGTACCCACGCGGTGCAGGGTGCACGCCATCCAGGGAAAATCCTCCACCTGTTGCAAAGGTGGCATCCACTACGCTTCCGTCCGCTTGTTGGAAACCATTGGTTCTAAGCTGATTTAAAAGTGCATTGGCATCCACAAAGGCCAAATCGTATGCAGCGGCCAAACCGGCTATGGTCTGGTTGTATGCATTTAAAGCGGTCTCTACGGTAGCTTGCTCTTCTGGGGTCAACACCCACTGGTCTGCCAAGGGAACTGCCACACCATTGATGGAAGTTGGGTCATTGGGGTTGGCCAAGGTTCCGATAAAGCTTCTTGAGGTAAGCACCATTAGATCTTCTTCGGTTGCTTGTCTCATATTGATCAATGCCGGATTGAATGCTGTCAAGTCGGTCAAATCCTCATCGATAATCACTACTGCATTGCCTTCGCCTGCAGCAAAAGTGATGGTTCTTTTTTCCAGTTCTTCTTCTGTGATCAGATTCAATTGTTGGAGTTGCGCCAAACCTGCATTGTATGCGCCATACGCTTGTGCGCTGTTCAAAAAGGCGGCAGTCGCTTCATCCAAAGGAATCGGGTTGTGTGGCACTGTGGTGAAATAAGGGATGTCCGTTACATTGGGCAAATTGGCGATCGCGCCGCCTGCACCATTTGCTGTCATGGTTTGCAACATGGCATCCAATGATCCTGCAAATACGTTGGGATCTGTAATATCGTTTCGGGAATAGGTGCTTGGGTCAAGATTTCCGGCTTGGTCCACACCAGTTCCTCCGCCTGTGGCGTAAATCAAAATATCATTGGCACCTGCCCAAAGGGTGAAAAAGGTTGCTCCCTGTGCCGCTGCGTCACCGATTACTGAGGCGGTCTCAGAGGAAGAAAACCTTACAAAATAAGGGTTGGCCGCTCCTATGGCCAAACCAGCCAAGCTGCCATAGCCGGGTGCTAAGAGTTCATAACTTTTGGCTCCTGGAACACCCATATTGTTGAAGGGTCCCGCAAGTTTGTCGGTAATTTCGGTACTTCCTTGCCCTTGAACGGGCACTGGGCTTGGACTTGCTCCCAAAAATGATAAAATTAATCGGTTTCCTATGTCGGGGGATCCGTCCATATTCGCATCGGTTTCCCCATTTATAGTGGCACCACCTAGGTTATCCGCCATAAATGGAATATCAAAGCTTCCACCGCCTGCCAATGCAAAATTGGAGGCTAGCATATTTGGAAAGGATGCTGTTTGGCCATCAATAAATAGGGCGTTGTCCGAGAATCCAGCTGTCAAGGAGTTTCCTATGGCAACATAGTTGGAAAAATCTGCAGTTCCTGATGTGTATTCCACTGGATCGGGACCAGCCGGTTCTGGCACTACGGTGTCCTCTTCACATGCTATCAAGAATAAGCCTAAAAATGGGAGAAAGGCATAAAACTTTTTCATATCAAAAAATCTGTTACAGTTAGTTTATGTTAATTTTTGGTAAGAACCAGAATTAACCAAATCTATATCAAATTTGTCATTCAGACAATTAAATGAATGAAAAAATTATGCATGCATAATAAAAACGGGTGGATTTTATGAATTCAGAAAAGCAAAACTCTTTTCGTAAAACTGCTTGGGGTTTTCTGCATGCAGCCAATGTCCTGCTTTATCAATGGTTTCAATGTTGGCTTTTGGAAAGTGCCTTTTGATTTCGGCAAAGTCGTTCGGCAGGATATATTCGGAGCGATCCCCTCTAAGAAATAGGGTAGGCCCATCATACACTGCAAGGCCAGATATGTTTTCGCCAATCTCTTCCATTTTGTTTTTGAGGACCTCAAAATTGAACCGGAATCCAAGTCTGTCTTTTTTGACCCAGTGTAAGTTTTTGAGCAGGAACTGCCGTATACCCTTTTCCTTTATATGTTTTGATAGTTCTTCATCGGCCTCCCTTCGATCGGAAATTTTGTCAAAATCCAAATGGGAGAGTCCGTTAAAAATAAAATCGTGGTGCGGTGGATAAAATTTTGGTGCGATGTCTGCCACAATCAGTTTGTTCACCCTGTCCGGATGCGAAGTAGCCAGTTGCATGGCCGTTTTACCTCCCATGGAATGCCCTAGTATGTAGGCTGATGGGATGCTGTGATGATTCATGTAGTGAATAACATCATCGCTTAACAAATCGTAATTGAACTTATCGGAATGAAAGCTTTTTCCGTGGTTTCGCTGGTCTATCAAATGTACCTCAAAGCCATTTTCGGAGTATTGGGTGCCCAGGGTTTTCCAATTGTCGGACATACCCAAAAAGCCATGTAGGATAAGTAGTGGTTGTCCTTTTCCCAGTATGTTTGAATGTAATAGTTCGCTCATGTGGTGTTTTTTTTTGATTGAACCGATGCGTGTTCTAGTGGTTTCCTTATTTCAGTCGGTGCAAATACATATTGATGACATTCTCCAAGCCCAAATAAATGGATTCGCAAATCAAAGCGTGACCTATGGAGACCTCTAGCAGATGAGGGATATGTTGCTTGAAGAACTGGATGTTGTCCAAGTTCAAGTCGTGCCCAGCATTGAGTCCCAAACCTACCTTGTGCGCCATTTCGGCAGCCTTAACAAAGGGAGCTATACCACTTTCCTTATTGCCTTTGGCAAATTCATCTGCAAAGCTTTCCGTGTAGAGTTCTACTCGGTCCGTTCCAGTGGCTGCGGCCGCCTCTACCATCTTTTCGTTGGGGTCCACAAAAATGGAAGTCCGTATGCCATGCGCTTTGAACGTTTGTATTACATCGACCAAAAAATATTTGTGTTTGATAGTGTCCCAACCTGCATTGGAGGTAATGGCGTCTTCGGCATCGGGTACCAAGGTCACTTGTGTGGGCTTTACCTCGAGTACCAAATCGATGAACTTGGGGACGGGGTTTCCTTCAATATTGAATTCTGTAGTGACCACCTTTTTTAGATCCCGTGCATCTTGGTATCGGATATGGCGTTCATCGGGCCGTGGGTGAACGGTGATGCCCTGTGCCCCAAAGGATTCGATGTCCTTGGTGGAAGTAATCAGATTGGGCACATTGCCTCCCCTTGAGTTCCTTAACGTGGCCAGTTTATTTATGTTGACGCTCAACTTTGTCATGTAGTTCTCTTTTAGATGGTCAAAAATAAGAATTCGGCATGCCTTTTGCCATTTTAAATTAGTATTTTGCACCTAATACAAGTGTTATGCAGATTCAAGACAGAATAATCAACACAGTTCCCATTTTTGAGGTCGGGGAAACCTTAAAGGATGTCATTACGTTTTTTGAGGAGACCACCTATTCCCATGTAGGGGTAACGGAAAACGGCACTTTTTTGGGGTTGCTGTCGGAAAACGACCTGGCCTGCTTTGAGCCCGAAAAAAAGATAGATGATTTCAGGTTCGAATTGGAAAACTTCTTTGTGACCAAGGAAACTGCTTGGTTGGATGTGCTGGAGATGTTTTCACGGAACGAGGCCAATATTCTGCCCGTGCTGGATGAGGACCAGTTGATTTCCGGTTACTATGATTTGGAGGATGTAGTGGATGTCTTCATCGACACCCCTTTCTTTAAGGAGCCAGGTGCCATATTGATCGTGTCCATCGGTATAAAGGATTACTCGTTTAGTGAAATAGCACAAATTGTAGAGGGCAACAACGCCCGATTATTGGGTGCCTTTATTACGGACGCACAAAATGATCTTGTGGAAATTACGCTAAAAGTAGGTACCCAAAGCTTAAACGAAGTCGCCCAGACTTTTAGGAGATATAACTACACCATTGTATTTGGGAACAGCGACGATCAGTTTATAGAAGATCTTAAGCAACGATCCGACTATCTAGAGAAATATCTTAACGTTTAATATGAAGGTAGCCATTTATGGACAGTCCTTTCAACCTGAAGACCGCCAGTGTGTAGAAGAGCTTTTGGATGAGCTGAAGAAGTTGGATGCTTCTGTTTATGTTGAGGAGGGTTTTAACAAGCTTGTGGGGCAAATTACCAAAGAACAAGTTTTGGGAACATTTACCCAATCCAAAGGATTGGATGCTTCCTTTGACATGTTTGTGAGTTTTGGTGGCGATGGTACCATGTTACGTGCCGTAACCTATATAAAGGATTATGGAATACCTATTGTTGGGGTCAATACGGGACGTTTAGGGTTTCTCTCTACCTTTAAAAAAGCCAATGTCCGCAAGTTGGTGACCGAATTCGAAGCAGGACATTACACCATTGAGGAACGTACCTTGGTCGAGGTGGAGCTCAATTCCGATCTGAACGAATTTAACGGGCTCAATTTTGCATTGAACGAAATTACGGTAAGCCGCAAGGATACCACTTCCATGATCACGGTGGAAACTTGGTTGGATGACGAATATTTGACCTCCTATTGGTCCGATGGGCTTATTGTGTCCACGCCAACAGGGTCCACAGGGTATTCCTTGAGCTGTGGAGGCCCTGTAATTGCTCCAACGGCAAAGTCGTTGGTGCTGACGCCCATAGCGCCTCATAATCTCAACGCACGTCCATTGGTCATTTCGGACAACACCCAGATACGTTTGAAGGTATCAGGCAGGGAAAAGACCCATTTGGTGTCGTTGGATTCCCGTATTGCCGATATCCCCAACGGAAAGGAAATTCGAATAAGAAAGGCAGATTTCACCGTTAAAATGATAGAGTACAAATCCGAAAGCTTCCTTAAAACCTTACGGAACAAATTACTTTGGGGGGAAGATCGCCGCAATTGATCGACCTGCAAACAATAAAAGGAGCGAAAAGCTGTTTTACAAAGGAGAACAATTTTAATTACGAATCTATTGACCTTCCTTTACTCTAAATTCTAGTAACTTTTTGGATAGTATGCGGATAGTTTTGGCTGTTTTTCTATGCTGTGTGATCAAGGTAAGCGCACAAACCTATGAAATAGGTGTGTTTGCCGGGGGCACCAACATGATAGGCGATGTAGGGAAGACCAATTATATCTTGCCTTCGGGGCCGGCTTTTGGCGGTATCTTTAAATGGAACAAAGGAAAACGGTACGCTTGGCGGGGAAGTGTGCTCTACGGAGAATTTACCGCCGATGATTCCAAATCACATATGCCATCGCGCAAACAAAGAGGGTATACGGTAGATAATTCCATTTTGGAGTTTTCCGCTGGACTGGAAATCAACTTTGTGGAATACAACCTCCATCAGCTCGGACCCGCCTTCACACCTTACTTGTACACCGGTATTACTTACTTCAGATACGATTTTAATTATATTGATGCCCTTCAAATGCAGGATATTAACCAAAAAGAAGGTAGTTTTGCAATTCCAATGACGGTTGGGGCTAAGTATCGTTTAAATCAATTCTTGATCCTTGGTGCCGAAATTGGGGCCAGGTATACGTTTACGGACAATTTGGACGCAAGCAACCCTGAAGGTTCCAATTTTGAGCAGTTCCGATTCGGGAATATATTGAGCGACGACTGGTACGTATTTACAGGTATAACATTGACCTATACCTTTGGACGTAAGCCCTGCCAGGATTGTTTTCAATAAAATGCACACACTAGAGGACGTAGACAAAGAGAGACTGCCAAAGCATGTAGCCATCATTATGGACGGTAATGGGAGGTGGGCCAAACAACGGGGCAAAATCCGCATGTTTGGGCACGAGAATGGTGTGGAGTCCGTTAACCAGACCGTGGAAAGCTGCGCTAAGCTCCAGATTCCTTTTTTAACCCTTTACGCTTTTTCAACCGAAAACTGGAACCGCCCCAAAACTGAAATCGATACGTTGATGAAGCTTTTGGTCAATGCCCTTAAAAGAGAGCTCAAGACCTTGAACAAGCACGATATAAGACTTCGGGCCATCGGAAAAATAGATACCTTGCCCTCCAAGGTGCATAAAGAACTCACCGAGGTGATGCAGAAAACCGAAAACAATTCGGGCATGACCCTTACCCTGGCATTGAGCTATGGCTCCCGAGAGGAGATAAAAACAGCGGTTCAGGAGATTGCGACCAAAGTTAAAAATAACATAATTTCCCCCGAAAATATTGATGAAACAGTTATAAATACACATCTTTACGCGCACTTTTTGCCTGATGTAGACCTACTTATACGCACCAGTGGCGAATGTAGGATAAGTAATTTTTTACTTTGGCAGATTGCATACGCCGAATTATATTTTATTGATGTATTTTGGCCCGATTTTAGAGAAAACCATTTGGTAGAGGCCATATTAAGTTACCAAAATAGAGAACGACGATTTGGAAAAACGAGCGAACAACTTAACTAAGGGTATCACAAACCACCTACTTTCAGCCCTTTTTATTCCCCTATTTTTATTTACCTTCCAAGGTATTGCCCAAGAAACCGATTTCGAGAACGGCAAGCAATACATCCTGGGCGGGCTTTCGGTAACCGGACTCCAAAGCTATAACGAGCAAACCGTAAAAAGCTATACGGGCCTGCGTGTAGGACAACCCATTAAGGTACCTGGCGATGAAATCAGTGCTGTAATCAAAAAGTTGTGGAACTTGGACCTCTTCAGCAATGTTGAGATGTACTACACCAAAATTGAGGACGATAAAATCTTTTTGGAGCTGAACATAACGGAGCGACCAACGCTGAACAGTGTTACCGTTTATGGGGTCAAAAAGCGAAAAGTAGAGGACATCATAGAGGATACCGACCTGAAAAAGGGGAAAAAGATTACCGAGAGCTTGATTGCCAATACCAAGAACTACCTTCAGAATAAATATAAAAAACAAGGATACCTTAACGCCAAGGTGAATATCGCTACCTCTGTGGATACCTCGGGCACCAATGTGGAGAACATGGTCATCAACGTGAGCAAGGGCGATAAGGTCAAAATAAGGAAGATCAACTTTGTGGGCAATGAAAAATTGTCCAACAAACGACTGAAAAAATCACTGAAGAATACCAAAAAGAAAAAGTTTTATCGTTTCTGGAAAAAATCCAAATACATTGCTGCAGACTTTGAAGAAGATCTTGACAATTTAGTGGATACCTACGCAGAGCGAGGCTATCGTGATGCAAGGGTGCTTTCGGATACCTTCGTAAAACTGGATGACAAAAACATTGAGCTTACCATAGAGGTAGAGGAAGGTGATAAGTACTATTTTGGGGATATCGACTTTGTGGGCAATTCCGTGTATACCGATAGGCAGTTGAGCCAAGTGCTGGGCATCAAAAAAGGGGATACCTATAATGGAGTATTGCTAAAGGAACGCGTAGCGGACGATTCCGATCCAGATGCGGTAGACCTTACCAACCTCTACCAAAATAACGGGTACCTCTTTTCGACCATTAACCCGGTTGAAGTTTCGGCGGTCAATGACACCATCGATTTCGAAATCCGTATCATCGAAGGTAAGGAGACATTTCTGGACCATGTGACCGTCTCGGGCAACGATAAGACCAACGACCACGTGATTTATAGGGAAATCAGGACCCGTCCAGGCCAAAAGTATAGCAAGTCCAACATTGTAAGGACCATTCGCGAATTGGGACAGTTGGGATTCTTTGATGCCGAGCAGATCGTGCCGGACATCCAAAATCCTAATCCAAATGAAGGTACAGTGGATATCAATTATAGTTTGGTAGAAGCTGGTTCCAGCCAAATCGAACTCCAAGGAGGTTTTGGTGGTGGAGGCTTTATTGGAACCTTGGGACTTTCGTTCAACAACTTTTCTATAAAAAATATTTTCAATAAGGAAGCCTATAAACCAGTTCCCATGGGAGATGGGCAAACCTTTGCTTTGCGCTTGCAGGCCAGT
This sequence comes from Flagellimonas marinaquae, assembly GCF_003992675.1. Lineage (GTDB taxonomy): Bacteria > Bacteroidota > Bacteroidia > Flavobacteriales > Flavobacteriaceae > Flagellimonas > Flagellimonas marinaquae. Next base: position 348,004 of record NZ_RZMZ01000014.1, on the reverse strand, counting down.
AGGACATTCCGGGTGTACAGTTTGAACTTCTCCGAACCTTGGTTAGGAGGAAAAAAACCGGTTAGGTTCAACTTCTCGCTATCACGTACACAGCAATTTGCTACGCAATTCAACCCGAACGGTAGATTTGATGTGGACAAGTCCAGGGGCTTCGCCATCACGGGAATTACGGCAGGACTTGCAAAACGGGTGCAATGGCCTGATGATTTCTTCACGCTGTCACACTCTGTGAGCTACCAGTTATATGACTTTAACGATTTTGCCAGCGGACTATTCAATTTTGGTAACGGTAGTTCCAATGCGTTGACATATACCTTCGGTCTGTCCAGAAGTTCACAAGGACCCAGTAGAATTTTCCCGACCTCCGGTTCCAACTTTGAATTGACCGCCAAGTTTACCCCACCCTACTCATTGTTCAGCGGAAAGGATTTCGCTGCCTTAAGGGATGATGTCGATGAAGTCAACCGCAGAATACGTGAAATCGGCGAACCGGCCAATACCGAAGAGCAATTGGAATTGAACAGGCTTCGGGACAACCTGGAGTTGTTGGAAGAGGAAAGATTTAAATTGCTGGAATACTACAAAATTAAATTTAGGGGAGATTGGTATACCTCTATCGTGGGCAAACTGGTATTGCGTACCAATGCAGAGTTCGGTTTCCTTGGAGCCTACAACCAAGATATTGGCGACGTTCCCTTTGAGCGTTTTTACGTAGGGGGCGATGGTCTCGGAAACTTTACCTTGGACGGTAGGGACGTTGTTCAGTTAAGAGGTTACGATAACCAATCCCTTACCCCTTATATCACCAACCCGATCACCAATAGGTTGGAGCAAGAAGGAGGTACCATCTACAATAAATACTCTTTGGAACTTCGTTACCCGTTAACGTTGAAACCATCTGCCTCCATTTATGCACTATCATTTTTGGAAGCAGGTAATGCCTTCAACAATTTTAGCAACTATAATCCGTTTGAATTAAAAAGATCTGCCGGAGTGGGGCTACGTATTTTTATGCCGGCATTCGGACTCTTGGGGATTGATTTTGGTTATGGCTTCGATACCGATGCCCGACCAGGATCGGTTGGACCAAGCGGCTGGCAAACACACTTCATCATCGGGCAGCAGTTTTAATACATGGAAAATGTGCTGGGCTTATTGTTAAATAGCTTATTTCTAATTAATTAGTAATTTTGGCACGATATTTTCTATAACAAACGCGGAATCAAAGATGAATACCAAAGTTCTTTTAGCAGTAGCAGTTTTGATGACTTCTCTCTACGGATTCGCCCAACGTGGTGTCCGTATCGGATATGTGGATATGGAATATATCCTCGAAAATGTGGAAGAATATCGGGACGCTACCGAACAATTGAATGCCAAGGCACAAAAGTGGAAGCAGGAAATAGAGCTGAAACAGAGTGTTGTTGAACAGATGAAAAAAGATCTGATGGCCGAAAAGGTGCTGTTGACGGACGAGCTCATTTTGGAGCGCGAAGAGGAAATCCAGTTGCTGGAAAAGGAAATGCTGGACTATCAACAAGATCGTTTTGGACCACAAGGGGATTTGGTGCTGCAAAAACAGCTCTTGATCCAACCGATACAGGACCAAGTTTTCAATGAAGTCCAAAAAATCGGAGCTAATAAAAGATACGATTTTATTTTTGATAAATCCGCAGATGTTGTAATGTTGTACTCCGAAAAAAGGCACGATATCAGTGACTTAGTTTTAAGGGAGATAGGACGTACCAGAAAAATAAGTGCATCCAACAAAAAACAAGAGGAACAGAGCCGTTTGGAACAGTTCCAAGAGGAGGAAGATGACATAAGTGATGCCCTTAGGGAGCGGCAAGAACAAGCTGCCGAAGCCCTTGAAGAGCGGGAAAAGGCCGCCGAGGCAACAAGGGCGCAAAAGTTGCAAGAGCGCGAAGAGCGTAAAAAAGCATACGAAGAACGAAGAAGAAAACTTTTGGAAGAGCGTGAGGCCAAGAGGAAAGAAAAATTGGAAGAACGAAAAAAAGCGCAAGAACAACAAAAGGATTCAATAGGATAGTTTATATTGAAACACTAAATTTAAAGTCAAAAAAGTAACGTTGAGAATCATGAAAAATGTAAAAAGAATTGCGGTAGCCCTCGTATTGTTTGTAGCGGCTACGGGTTTTGTAAATGCGCAGAGCAAGGTTGCCCACATTAATGTACAGCAACTATTGTCTGAAATGCCGGAGATGAAGGCTGCACAAGCTGAATTGAAGAAATTACAGGAAACCTACAGAGCAGACATCCAAAGCTCCATGACCGAGCTTCAGAACAAGTATACCCAATACCAAAACGAAGCTACTTCCAAAACAAGGGAAGAAAACGAGCAAAGAGCTGTAGAGCTTCAAGGTTTTGAGCAAAATATTCAGGAAGCCGAGCAAGCTGCCATGCAAGAAATGCAGAAAAAGCAGCAGGAATTGTTCGCTCCAATCTCTGAAAAGGCAAAAGCGGCCATCGAAAAAGTAGCGGCAGCCCAAGGTTATGATTATGTAATCGATGCCAGCCCAGGATTGGGACTTCTCGTTTCCAAGGGAAAAGACCTATTGCCAGCGGTAAAGCAGGAACTAGGTTTCTAAAAGATTATATTGCAAACAAAAAAACCGCTTTAAAAGAGCGGTTTTTTTATGCCGTAAAAAGTGAAGCACCTATTTTTAGACATGGAAAATCCGATTGGCATTTTTGATTCTGGGGTAGGAGGTACATCCATTTGGAAGGAGGTGGCCAAAACACTGCCCCATGAGCATACCATTTACTTGGCCGATAGTGCCAATGCTCCTTATGGCGAAAAGTCGAAGGAAGAGATTGTAAGACTCAGTATCAAAAATACCGAGTACTTGCTCAAACAAAACTGTAAGATTATTGTAGTGGCATGCAACACCGCCACCACCAACGCCATTGATTACTTACGCTCCCATTACAAGGTCCCTTTTATAGGAATTGAACCTGCCATTAAGCCAGCCGCGCTTCAGACCAAGACCAAAAAGGTTGGTGTGCTGGCCACCAAGGGTACCCTTTCCAGCAGTCTGTTCCACAACACTTCCAAACTCTTTGCCGAAGGTATTACCGTATTGGAGCAGGAAGGAAAAGGATTGGTGGAGCTCATTGAGGCAGGTAAAATCGAATCCGAGGAAATGAGAGACCTGCTCATCGATTTTTTACAGCCCATGCTCAATCAAGATATCGACTGTTTGGTGTTGGGGTGTACCCATTATCCCTATTTGATACCAGTTTTAAAGGATATATTGCCAGGGCACATCAACATTATCGATTCTGGTGAGGCCGTGGCACGCCAGACCAAGGCCGTTTTGGAGCAAAACAGCTTACTTTCCAACTCGGAGGATTCCCCCGAGCACCTCTTTTACAGTAATGCTGATACCGAAGTCCTAAAAACACTGGTAAATACGCCCTCCGCAAAGGTTTCCTATCTTGATTTTTAGTCGGATGAAACCTTCACCCCCTGCGAAAAATAGAAATCCAGAAGCTTATTTCCTTTTATAGGTGAGGTACGTAAAACTGTATTGGTGCCTATCATCCTTTGGATGATGTTCCTCTTTCACCAGTTCCCATTGGTCCGTATCGATTTCGGGAAAAAATGCATCCGCTTCAAACGAACCGTGTACCCTCGTCAGTTCAATATCCGTAGCACGGTCCATGGACTGCTTATAAATCTCACCACCCCCTATAATAAAAGCGGTCTCCTTATCGTCCACCAAAGCAATGGCATCCGCCAAGGAATGTACTATGGTGCAAGGAAACTTGGGTTGATAGTCCTCATCGCGGGTAATGGCAATATGTGTGCGGTTGGGTAATGGTTTGGGGAAACTCTCCAAGGTTTTTCTGCCCATAATGATTTTGTGCCCCGAGGTTAGGCTCTTGAACCGTTTAAAATCATCCGGTAAATGCCATACCAAATCGTTGTCCTTGCCCAAAGCATTGTTTTCGGCCGCAGCCGCAATAATGACCAATCGCTTCATTGATCTTTTTTTTTATTGATTTTGGAAAGTGGAAAGTCTGTTTCTATTTCCTTTTGGATCTCACCGATTCGTTTTTTCTGAAGGTCGACCAAGCGCTCGCGTTGCTCACGTTCCCATTGTTGTCCCATAAACTTTTTGGTCACAAATACATTAAAGGTGTGCAGGGCAATCAAAAAGGTCCAGAAAAGCACTACCCAAAAGGACCAATCATAAGCTTCTCCATACTTTAAGACTTTGTTGGCAAGAATCAGGAAAATACTACCGATCAAAAAAAGCACTAAGTGGTAATAAAGCCTTTTCTTTTGTTTGATGCGTTGATGCGCATGTTCCAAAAGCTCGTGCTGCTCCAAATCTATTTCCGACTTCTTCTTTTTACCAAATGACAACATGGAATGGCTATCTTTAACAACAAAGATAACTGAATTACAGACAAAATTCCCGTCATGCAGAACCTTAGAAAAAAATTCCCCGTGCTCAACCAATGTATTTATGCCAATACCGCCTCGGCAGGTCTTCTGAGCGAAGATTTGATGGAATGGCGCCAAGGACACGACCTCGATTTTCTGATCGGGGGCAGCGAAATGAAGGTTAAAGGATTTGCCCATATGCCCGAGATCAAAAAGGTAGTTGGTCAATTTTTTAATTGCAGACCCGAGAACGTGGCTTTGGTACCTAACTTCAGTTTGGGGTTCAACTTACTGCTTGAGGGACTGCCCAAGGACAAAAAGGTCTTGTTGGTGAATAAGGACTACCCTAGTGTCAATTGGCCTTTCGAGACACGGAATTTTGAGCGGGATTATGTGGATGCCGACGAGCATATGGAAGAAAGTATCCGCGCCAAAGTGAAGGGTGGTGACTTCGACGTTTTGGCGCTCAGTTTGGTGCAATGGGTAAATGGGGTGCGGATAGATCTTGATTTTTTAAAAGATTTGAAAAAGGAGTTTCCCAATTTGATCATCATTGCCGATGGCACCCAATTCTGTGGCATGGAGCCTTTCGACTTTGAGGACTCCGGAATCGATATTCTGGGTGCGAGTGCCTACAAATGGATGTTGGCCGGCTATGGTAACGGATTCTATTTGGTAAAGGAGGCGGTGATGGACCAATTTGAATTACGTGGTATCGGGAACGGTTCTGTGGACAACGATGCCTCCAAGCGAAACAGTATCACCTTTTGTAAATACATGGAGCCCGGCCATTTGGATTCCTTGAATTTCGGTAGTTTGGAATTCGCCGTTCACTTTTTGGACGAGATTGGGCAGGAAAATGTGCAGGCTCAATTACAAAAGTTGTCCCAAAGGGCCATGGAGGCCTTTTCGGAGCTTGACCTTTTAGAGCCTGCTGTGGTCAAACGCAAGCAACATAGTACTATTTTTAGTGTCAAGGGCGATGAGCAGCTTTTTCAAAAATTGACCAATGAGAATGTGGTTGCCTCACTTCGGGGAGATGGTATTCGGTTAAGCTTTCATTTTTACAATACCGTAGAGGAAATAGATGTTATAGCAACACTTCTAAAACGCTGGACATCAACCTCGTAATCGGCAAAAAACCAATAGTTAATTTGATAAAAGTAATCATCAGGTTAGCTCGATTTTATCAAATTGATAAATCGATTCTAACTAATTGTAAATAAATGGTTTTATGCATTGCTTTGTACCGGAATTAAATTTTTGAGTACCATGGCAATTAAAAAACAATACCTAAAGAGCAAGCCTGTTTGCAAAGTAACATTTACAGTTCCAGCAGATGAGGCGAAAACAGTTGCGGTAGTGGGGGATTTCAACAAATGGAACCCTAAAAAGAGCACCTTGAAGAAATTGAAGAACGGCACCTTTAAAGGAACGTTCGAGCTGCCTGTCGAGAACAGCTACGAGTTCAGATATTTGATTGACGGCGCTTACGAGAACGACGGGGAAGCCGATCGTTTCCAGTGGAACGATTACGCCGGAGCCGAGAACGCTGTTCTAGAAGTCTAAAAACATAGTTTCCGCCATTGGTTAGCCCCAAAACCAATGGCGGTTCTTTTTCCAACCGATCTCTTCTTCACCTTGAACTTGTTTCAGGGTTCCAAGAATCTCGGTATCATCTGGCAATATGCTAAAAGCTGCCTTTACAGTCAGACAAGCGAGTTCAGCACAACGCTCCAGAAAGAATCACTTCGCCCAGTAATCTACCACTAGCACATCGGCAATGTGCGGACCGGCAATTTCGGTAAAAGCCACATGGTCTGGATGGGTAAGATAGGTATCGCGGTCCTTTTCACTTTCAAACGTCAACAGGAAGCAATGGGTAAGTTCCTTGTTCAGGTTTTCAGGGCTGTTGTTGAGGCCTTTTTCGTAACCTTTGATTTCTGAAATTTTGGAAGGCAGCGCATCGAATGCTGCTTCTACCTGTGCTATCTCTTCGGCCGACGAAGCCTCGTTAAATTTGAACAATACCACATGCCTTAGTTGAGGTACAGCAGTTTCTTGGTTTGTTTCCACGGTAATTTCCTGTGTTTCGGTGGTTTCTTTTTTCGGCTCTTCGCCACAACTGGCGAATAATAGGGCGGCGAATAGGGTGATGATGGTGGGTTTCATGGCTAATGGTTGATAATTAAAACTTGAACAGCTCTACAAACTCAATTTCAAGAGCAATTGCAATCGTGTAAAGCGTATAGGTGTTTGCGGAAACTTTGTGGTTTTCGATGAGTTCGATATGCTGTTTGTCACGACCGCATAACCTGCCCAACTCAGCTTGAGAAATGTTTTTCTCTTTTCTTAGCTGTTTGATTCGATTTCCGATTTTAACTGATAATTCCTGCTTGGTCAACATTGAAAATATCCTAACAAAGCAAAATTGACCAGATAAAACAGAAGAAACGTCATAATAAAATATGACGATTTAAAAATATCACCTACATTAGGGTCATATTTTAGTATGACCATGGAAGATGCGGCAAAAAATACCACGGTAATAGTTTTTTCTGAATTATTTGAAGATGCTTATGCTTCACCCGACGAATTGGCAAATGTGCTGGATATGGGAATCGAAATGCTTTTTTATGTAGAAGAAGGCTCCTTTTCTAAAGAAGATATTCGAAATGTGGTAACCGCTCTGAGAAAGGTAATCTTGGAGCTTAGAAAATGATGATTTAAAGCCTACTGGTAGTGCAATCCTGCCTTGGTCGACAGACAGGCTTCACCCTCGTTCTGTTATTGAGGCGGTATGGGAGTTGTATCGGTCATGAGCCATGAGACTATCACTAGCAGGTGGGTTTCATGTTGGAAGGATTTGTTTTAGAGTCGAAAGTGCATTGGAATAGAATAAGGAACTTTTACAGGCTCTCCATTGACCATTCCAGGAGACATGTTTGGTAGTAGTTTGATTATTCTCAAAGCCTCTTCCTTTAAAATGTATTCCCCATTTAATCTGATATTTTCAATTTTTCCGTCCCGATTAATATCAAAAATGATGTAAACTGTTCCGGAAATGCCTTTTTCCATGGCCAATTTTGGGTAATTAAAATTAGCCTTGATATGATTCTGCATTTTTTCTTGAAAACAGGTGCGGGCTTGCTGCTCGCTTAATTCTTCGCAACCGGGGAACCTTGGAATCTCATGCACCTCTCCACCCGAATAGACATTTTTATTTTTGATATGCTTGTAAGCTATGGTTTCTCCATTTTTATCGACCAAGAAATCAAAAGAAAATGCATGTATTGAGGCAAGTGGTTTTCTGTTTTGGATTTGACTTATGTCGATGGTATAAAAAACATCTTTGAGGTCCTCGTTGTATTTATTGCCCAGCTTTTTATCCTGAATGGCAACAAAACTTTTTTCAGAAATAATGTCATTGTTGAGTCCGTATACCAGGCGTGCGCCTACTTTTAAGGTGTCTTTATCGTATTTAAGGAATTGTTTTACTCTCTTTTTGTCGGTAATAAAGGCTATCACTTGATTCTTTAAATACTCATAAAAGCATTCACTTTTATTTGAATTGCTCTCGCATGCCGGAATTAGTATCTGTTCTTGGGGAAAGTACTCAAAATCACTTTGTGGAAACACACTCCCAAATGTGAACAGAGTACAAATGATAAAAATAGTTCTGAGCATAGCTAATAATATTTTGATGCTCTACCTTAGACAGCAACCACTCCCTTAATATGCGGATGAGGGTCGTAGTTGAGTAGCTCAAAATCATCAAAGGTAAAGTCAAAAATGTCCTTCACCTCAGGATTCAATTTCATGGTGGGCAAGGGTCGTGGATCACGGCTCAATTGCAGCTCCACCTGCTCCATGTGGTTGTTGTAAATATGGGCATCACCAAAGGTGTGTATAAACTCTCCGGGTTGGTAGCCACATACTTGGGCCATCATTAAGGTGAAAAGGGCATAGGAGGCAATATTGAACGGAACGCCCAAAAAGATGTCCGCACTGCGCTGGTACAATTGACAGGACAATTTTCCATCGGCCACATAAAATTGGAAAAAAGCATGGCAGGGCGGGAGGGCGGCCTTTCCGTTGGCCACGTTCGCTGCAAAAGATACCGAAGTGTCCGGTAACACACTGGGATTCCAGGCTGAAACCAACATTCTTCTGCTGTTCGGGTTGGTTTTCAAGGTGTCGATCACTTCCTTGATCTGATCGATTTCCTCACTGTTCCAATTGCGCCATTGGTGCCCGTATACTGGTCCCAAATCACCGTTTTCATCGGCCCATTCGTTCCAGATACGTACCCCGTTTTCTTGCAAATACGCGATATTGGTATCGCCTTTCAGAAACCACAATAATTCGTGGATAATGGATTTTAGGTGCAATTTTTTGGTGGTTACCATGGGAAAGCCCTCGGCAAGGTCGAACCGCATTTGATAGCCAAAAACGCTCAAGGTTCCTGTTCCGGTGCGGTCGCCTTTTTGGTTGCCGTGCTCCAATACGTGTTTCAGAAGGTCGTGGTACTGTTTCATGCTGTTTGTTCCGTTACAATGTAATTTCGAGTGGTTTTCCGCGAGCGGAAAATGGTATCGAGAAATCTTTTCCGATTAGATTTAAGTCATCTTGACGCCCCTTCGATTTCGCTCAGGGCAATAGCTCTGATGTGACCAAAAATCAATCCTTCGAAATTAATCCAATAGGCAGATTCTTGAAATAGAAATGGGGAAGACTTATAAAGAGTTTATTAACTGGGGCAAAAGGGATTTAGTTGAATGGTCAATGGTTTGATTTGTTTAAAATTCCGAGGTTGAATTTTATGTTCTGATTTTTCTGATTCTTAAAAAAGACCATTGGCCTTCTACCCTTTACCCTTTGTCCTTGTACCTAACCTACCCCAAAATCATCCCGGCGATGGTAGCGGATAACAGCGATGCCAAGGAGCCTCCCAAAACAGCTTTCATCCCAAAGGAGGAGAGTACTTTTCGCTGACCGGGCGCCAAAGAACCAATACCCCCAATCTGAATACCGATGGAGGCGAAGTTGGCAAAGCCACAAAGCATGTAAGTCGCCATGATTACGGATTTGTTGTAGGTAAAATGCACCCCGCTAGTGACGTTTTTAAGGTCTGCCAGCTGAATGTATCCCACAAACTCACTTGCTGCCAATTTTATTCCGAGCAGCTGTCCCATCAGCATAATATCTTCGTTGGCTACGCCAATAAGCCACATGAGTGGAGCGAAAACGGTCCCTAGAATGGCCTCCAAGGAAAATTCTGTGTATGGCGAATTGGCTGCAATCCAGTTGTTGAAAGTGGTGAAATCACCGATCCAACCCAAAATACCATTGATCATGGCAATGAAAGCTACGAATACCAAAAGCATGGCTCCAACATTCAGGGCGAGCTTTAACCCTTCGGTAGTTCCATTGGCAATGGCATCCAATATGTTGTCCCCAATTTTTTCCGAAGACACTTCCACATCGGTATTGACTTCTTCGGTCTGGGGATACAATATTTTTGAAATAACGATGGCTCCGGGGGCTGCCATTACTGATGCGGCCAAAAGGTGCTTGGCAAATACGAGGCGCAACTCCGGGTCATCCCCACCCAAAAATCCGATGTATGCGGCCAACACGGCTCCTGCTACGGTTGCCATTCCACCTATCATCACCAACAGGATTTCGGATTTGTTCATTTTTTCCAGATAGGCCTTGATGAGCAGTGGGGCCTCGGTCTGGCCCAAAAAGATATTCCCCGCCACCGAAAGGCTTTCTGCTCCCGATATGCCCAAGCTTTTGGAAAGCAGCCAGGCCATCCATTTTACTACTACTTGGATAACGCCCAAATAGTAAAGAACGGAGGTCAAGGCAGAGAAAAATATGATGGTAGGCAGCACCTGAAAGGCAAAAATGTACCCAAACGTATCCATGTCCACTACCAATCCTTCAAAGAGAAACTGGCTACCGGCACGGGTAAACTCCAAAATGTTTACAAAAAGGTTACCGACTTGATCAAAGATGTATTGCACAAAAGGGACCTTAAGTACACCAATGGCAATCAAAACTTGCAGCGAAAGCCCTATTCCGACAGTCTTCCATTTAATTGCCCTGCGATTGGAACTGAACAAAAAGGAAATCAAAATAAGCACGGCCATACCCAATGCACCTCGCAACAGTGTATTGAGGGTAAAGCCTTGGTTGGGAACAATCTGGGAGGTTTGCTCAACAGGAATATCCTGGGTGATTGTAGTTCCGATGGCAAGGTTAAGGGAATCTGCGGGCAGTGCATCTTGGCCAATAGCGACCGAACATAGGAATAGTAGTGTCAGTAAACTCAGGGTCTTTTTCGCCATGTAGGGTACTTGTTTATTTACGCTTGGAAATTTCATCCCTTAACTTGGCGGCCTTTTCGTAGTCTTCGCTGGCGACTGCCTTGTCCAATTCGGCATGTAGTTCTTGTAGGGACATTTCGCGGTAACCGTGGGTGTCCGCGCCCGATTCTATTTCAACGGCCTCGCCTTCTTGCAGGATTTCGTCCACCATGATGCTGTCGTCCTCATCCTCCTCTTTTTCTTTGGAAGAGAATTTGAGGAAGATACCCGCTTTGTCCAAAATGGTTTTGTAGGTAAAAATGGGAGCATTGAACCGTAGGGCAAGGGCAATGGCGTCACTGGTGCGCGCATCGATAATTTCCTCCTCCTCGTTATCGCGCTCACAGATAATGCTGGAATAGAACACCCCATCCACCAATTTGTGGATAATGACCTGTTTGACCACAATCTTGAACCTATCTGCAAAATTTTTGAACAGATCGTGCGTCAAAGGTCTGGGCGGTTTGATTTCCTTTTCCAGGGCGATGGCGATGGATTGTGCCTCAAAAGCGCCTATGACTATGGGAAGTTTACGGTCGCCCTCCTCTTCGTTCAAAATAAGGGCGTAAGCGCCATTTTGCGTTTGGCTGTAAGATATTCCCTTTATTTTTAATCGTACTAAACTCATATATCTCCTCCTAAAGCAAAAGGGCTGTTCAAATAAGCGGCCTTGCCAGTTATCCGAACAGCCCCTTGCAATGGGCAAATTAACAAAATTTAAGCGTTTTGGGCTTTAAATTCTTTTAATTTTTCGATGAGTTCAGGTACTACCTCAAAGGCATCACCGACAATTCCGTAGTCGGCTGCCTTAAAGAAAGGTGCTTCTGGATCGTTGTTGATGACCACTTTGACCTTGGAAGCATTGATTCCTGCCAAGTGCTGTATGGCTCCAGAGATGCCTATGGCGATGTAAAGGTTGCTGGCAACCGGCTTTCCGGTTTGCCCTACGTGCTCGCCATGAGGTCGCCATCCCATATCGGAAACAGGCTTGGAACAGGCAGTTGCTGCACCCAAAACGTCTGCTAAATCTTCGATCATGTTCCAGTTTTCAGGACCTTTAAGTCCACGTCCGCCGGAGACCACAATATCAGCGTCGGCAATGGTCGCTTTTCCGACTACGCGGTCCACTTCTACGGATTTTACGGTAAAGGCATTGTCGTCCAAAGATGGGCTGAAATCCTCAACTGAAGCGGATGTATTGTTTTCCACGACACCGAAGGCATTACTGGAAACACCGATAATCTTTATATCGGATGATATTTCGGTCATGGCAAAGCCTTTATTACTGAAAGCGGTACGTTTTACCACAAATGGCGAAGTGCTCTCTGGTGCTGCTACCACGTTGGGTACGTATCCTCCGGACAATTTGGCTGTCAAGATCGGCGCCAAGAACTTGCTGTCCGCACTGGAACTTAATACAACCACCTTGGCATCGGCGGCCTTGGCGGCCTGTGCCAACACCTCGGCATAAGCCTTCGCGTTAAAGGTTGCCAAGGAGTCGTTCGTAACTTTTAAGACCTTCGATACTCCATAGGTTCCCAAAGATGCATCGTCCTCGGCATTGAACGTTACAGCGGTAACTTCGGTGCCCAAGTCTTGAGCCACCTTGTATGCATAAGAGGCTGCTTCGAAGGCATTTTTCTTGAATTTTCCCTTAAGGGATTCGGTATATACTAGTACTGACATATTTTTCTGAAATTTCAATTTTCAAATCCCAAATTCCAAATGTTGGTATTTGGTGCTTTGAATATGAGTTTTGAATTTAAATCACTTTCGCTTCGTTGTGCAATAGTTCCACCAATTCACCAACGTTTCCTGCGTCCACCAGCTTTACGGGTCCTTTGGCAGCAGGTTTTTCAAATTTTTGGTCTTGTGTGGGTTTTTTGGCATCAACGGGCTCGACTACGTTCAATGCTTTTTTACGCGCCATCATAATACCTCTCATGTTGGGAATTCTAAGGTCGCTTTCCTCTACCAATCCTTTTTGTCCACCAATGACCAATGGAAGTGTGGTGCTGATCTTTTCTTTTCCACCATCGATCTCACGAACTGCGGTAGCGGTATTGCCATCAATCTCAAGGCTAATACAGGTGTTCACGAAGTTCATGTCCAATAAAGTGGCCAAAATACCGGGAACCATACCGCCATTGTAGTCGATGGATTCCCTTCCTGCGATGATAAGGTCATATCCCCCTTTTTTGACGACTTCGGCCAATTGTTCTGCCACAAAAAAGCCATCAGTGGGTTCTGCATTTACCCGAATGGCCTCGTCGGCACCAATGGCCAGTGCTTTTCGGATGGTTGGTTCGGTTTGGGGACCGCCAACGGTGACCACGTGTACTGCCGCACCTTGCTTTTCCTTGAACCACATGGCGCGGGTCAGGCCAAATTCATCATTGGGATTAATCACAAATTGAACCCCGTTTGTGTCAAACTTGGTATCGCCTTCCGTAAAATTGATTTTGGAAGTAGTATCCGGTACGTTGCTTATGCAAACTAAGATCTTCATATTAACTATAGGTTTTGGTCCTCAAATATAATTATAAAATCCGAAATTTATTATGCATGCATAATAAATTTTGTTCTTTTTTTGGATTTTGTCCCCGTTAGTTTCGGGTAGTTTTTCCTATTTTTGCTTGCGTTTTTAAGCAGACTATAACTATTTAGTACGATTCAATGAAAACATTACAATTTAGGGAGGCGATAGCTGAGGCTATGTCCGAAGAAATGCGAAGGGATGATACCATTTATTTAATGGGCGAGGAGGTAGCCGAGTACAACGGTGCATATAAGGCTTCCAAAGGAATGCTTGATGAGTTTGGCCCCGAGCGTGTTATCGATACCCCGATTTCGGAGCTTGGCTTTGCCGGTATAGGTGTAGGCTCTGCCATGAACGGCAATAGACCGATCATCGAATTCATGACCTTCAATTTTTCCTTGGTGGGGATTGATCAAATCATAAACAACGCTGCCAAAATCCGTCAGATGTCTGGTGGGCAGTTCAATTGTCCTATCGTTTTTAGGGGCCCTACGGCTTCTGCAGGACAGCTTGCGGCAACCCACTCCCAAGCGTTTGAGAGTTGGTTTGCCAATACTCCTGGCCTAAAGGTGGTGGTTCCGTCGAACCCAGCCGATGCAAAGGGATTGTTGAAATCCGCCATTCGTGACGACGACCCCGTGATTTTTATGGAATCGGAACAAATGTATGGCGATAAAGGAGAGGTGCCCGAAGGTGAGTATACCATTCCATTGGGTGTTGCCGATATTAAAAGGGAGGGAACGGACGTAACCATTGTTTCCTTTGGAAAAATTATCAAGGAGGCCTACAAAGCGGCCGATGAGTTGGAGAAGGAAGGCATTAGCTGCGAAATCATTGATTTGCGCACGGTCCGTCCAATGGACCATGAAACCATTCTTGCATCCGTGAAGAAAACCAATAGAATGGTGATTTTGGAAGAGGCTTGGCCTTTTGGTAACGTGGCTACCGAAATTATCTACCATGTTCAGGATAAGGCCTTCGATTATTTGGACGCCCCAATCGTTAAATTGAACACGGCAGATACTCCTGCACCGTATTCTCCAGTACTTTTGGCTGAGTGGTTGCCCAATCACGAAGATGTTATCAAGGCTGTTAAGAAAGTGTTATATAAGTTATAGAATCATATTTGTGCGTATATTAGCCCTGTCAACCTTGTTGACGGGGCTTTTTTTTAGGGAATATTGTTTTGATTACAAATTAGTTTGAACCAAATTTGACCTAAAGTTTGATGAGGTACAACCATCGTGCTTTTCATCCATGTCCCATACGATTGTCTATGAAGAAAATCCTTTCCGCTTTTTTTCTACTTTTTATTACCTGCCTTAGTGCACAGACCAAAATCGAAGGTGTGGTTACGGATGAGACCGGTGAGCCGATTGCCTTTGCCAACATTATTTTTGTAAACTCTTCCGAAGGAACCATCACGAACGACAATGGTCGCTTTTATATGGAATCGGACGAAACCTACGGAGCTATCAAGGTGTCCTTTATCGGCTATGAGACCAAAGAAGTGGTCTTGGAGCAGAAGGTAAATTATGGGATGGAAATCGTGCTTATGGAATCTGCCGAACAGCTTCAAGAAGTCGTTGTGTACACGGGCAAGCAATCCAAAAAAAACAACCCTGCCATTGATATTCTCCGGAAAATATGGGCAAAAAAGAGGGAGAATGGTGTGCGCAAGTTCAAACAGTACCAATACGATAAGTACGAGAAAATAGAGTTCGACCTCAATACCATCGATAGTGCCTTGATCAAAAGTAAACTGTTCAAGGGACTGGAATTTATGTTCGAGGATTTGGATACCTCTCGAATCACAGGAAAGACGTATTTGCCCATTTTCTTGAACGAAACTTTTTCAAAGGTTTACGGCGATAACGAAATGGAAAGGGAGAAGGAAGATGTACTGGGGAACAAAAATTCTGGTTTTAGTGGTAATCAGGCCATAACTGCCTTTGTGGAAGACCTCTATTCCGATTACAATATCTACGACAACTACCTCAAGTTTTTTGATAAGAGCTTTACCAGTCCCTTATCCAGAACGGGCATCGATGTCTACAACTATGTCCTTTCGGATAGTACCTTTATCGATAACAAATGGTGCTACAATATTATTTACTATCCCAGGAGAAAGAATGAACTCACCTTTAAGGGCGACTTTTGGGTGAACGACACCACCTTCGCCATCAAAAAAATCAATCTGCAGGTCACCAAAAGTGCCAATATTAACTGGGTGAAGGAAATTTATATTGAACAGGATTTTGAGGTGGTCAGTGATTCGGTCTTTTTATTGAAGCGGGATTACATGCTGAGCGACTTCAGCTTTTCCAAAAAAGAAGAGTCCCGAGGCGTGTATGGAAAGCGTACCACCGTTTTTGACAATTATACGTTTAATAATCCCCGTCCCGAAGCATTTTACAAAGCCTTTGCCGACCCTTACGACCCAAGGGTATTCTCGCAGGACAGCATTTTTTGGAAAAATGCGCGACTGGAAAGTCTTAACGATGATGAATCGGGAATCTTTACCTTGCTCGATACCCTCAAGACCGTTCCCAAGTTCCGCACCTATTACGATATTGTGAGTATTTTGGGGTCAGGATATGTGGAAATCGATAAGTGGAACATCGATATCGGAGACATTTATAGCACCTTCGGTTACAATGATGCCGAAGGAATTCGTCTGCGTGCCGGGGCCCGTACGTATTTTGGTCAGAACGATCTTTGGCGTTTGGAAGGATACATGGCCTATGGCTTCAATGATAGAAAGTTCAAACACGGGTTTGGGGGCAAGTTTCTGCTGGATCGAAAAAACCGATTGATAGTTTCAGGGGGCAACCGAAGGGATATTGAACAACTGGGCATTAGTCTGACCAGTACCAATGATGTGATGGGTAGGAGCATAGCCTCATCCTCTTTGGTTACTGTAGGGGCCAACGACCGTTTGACGAACATTAACCTTTCTACACTGAATGTAGAGATGGAGCCTGTAAAAAACTTTAGGATCAACGTGGGTGGATCTTTTCGTACGCTAAGTTCCGCACTGCCCGAAGCTTTCAGTCTGGATTATGTTGACCCAGGCTCGCCTACTGGAATATCGTCCGAAGTGAAACAATTCGATTTGAATACCACCTTGATCTATACTCCAGGAAAACGAACTATCGGCTATGGTGTGGAGCGGGCGGATATCAATGACAATTATAGCACTCTGGTACTTAAATATACCAAAGGTGTTGACGGCTTTCTGGAAAGTGATTTTGACTACGAAAAAATACAGTTCTCCTACCAACAACCGTGGCAAATCGGTGGTTTTGGTAGGTTGACGAGCAGCGTGGAACTGGGCAAGACCTTTGGTGAGGTGCCCTTGTCCCTATTGAGTGTGATACCTGGTAACCAAACCTTGTTTTCACTGTACAACGTGTTTCCCAACCTCGATTTTTATGAATTTGTGACAGATACCTACGCCACTGTGCACTTGGAGCATAATTTTAATGGAAGGTTGTTCTCAAGAATCCCCTTATTGCGAAAGTTCAATCTGAGGGAGATTGTTGGGCTTAGGGGTGCTTGGGGGCAATTGTCCGACGAAAATGTTGCCTTGAGCGCACCCACCAATATTCCATTGATTGCGCCGGATGACCAGATTTATTGGGAATACTCTTTCGGCGTGGGGAACATCTTTAAAATACTCCGTATCGACTTTAACTTTAGGGGGAATTACCTCGATAATCCAGATGCAAGAGCTTTTGGGATAACCGGAACCTTCGGATTTAGCTTTTAATTGGCAGGAAACCCTCAATTTATGCGGTCTATTCCACTTATACTGGTTATTTTTGCGCCATAAATTTATTATTGACATGGCTAAAACACCACGTGTTACCTTCGATGTACTGGTAGAAATACCCAAAGGAAGCAGAAACAAGTACGAATACGATTTTACCCTTAACAAAATTAGATTTGACCGGACCCTATTCTCCTCGATGATGTATCCAGGTGATTACGGATTTATACCGGAGACCCTGGCCTTGGATGGCGACCCGCTTGATGTACTGGTACTTTGTACCGAGCCTACCTATCCTATGGTGGTGGTGGAAGTAAAGCCTGTTGGCGTTTTCCATATGACCGATGAGAAAGGTCCCGATGAAAAAATTATATGTGTTCCCGTTTCCGACCCTATTTGGAGCAAAAGAGACGATATCAGTGAACTGAACCCACACCGATTGAAAGAGATTGAACACTTCTTCCAAGTGTACAAAGATTTGGAAGAGAAAAAAGTTGATACCGGTGGATGGGGAGACGTAAACGAAGCCGTTCAAATTTACCACGAATGTGTAAAACGCTACGAAGAAAGCGACCACAAAAAAAGACGGGCCTATACCATATAGATAACCCAAATATAATTTTTAAAAAATGCGCTTTTAATAATCAAAGGCGCATTTTTTTTATTACTTCGTATTTTACTACTTTAGCGAGCATTAAAAAATTCTAAATGATCTAACCTATGGATTTAATCGTAAAATTTTTGCCCGTATTTGGTGTCTTGGCCCTTCTATATGTGTTCATAAAGAACGTATGGATTTCCAAACAAGAGGTCGGGGACGAAAAAATGGCAAGGATTGCCAAGAACATTGCCGATGGCGCAATGTCATTCTTAAAGGCCGAATATAAAATACTCAGCATCTTCGTGGTCTGTGTGGCCGTTCTATTGTATTTTAAAGGAAGCAATGAAACTGGTTCCAATGGAATGGTGGCCATTTCCTTTATCGTAGGAGCCATTTGCTCCGCCTTGGCAGGATTCATTGGTATGAAGGTAGCGACCAAGGCCAATGTAAGAACTACCAATGCTGCAAGGACATCTTTGGGCAAAGCCCTCGAAGTAGCCTTTGCTGGAGGTGCCGTTATGGGCCTAGGGGTTGTAGGACTTGGTGTTCTAGGCTTGAGCGGACTCTTTATGATTTACAGCGGACAAGGATGGGAAATCGCAGAAGTACTCAATGTACTTTCTGGCTTCTCCCTTGGAGCATCTTCTATTGCGCTTTTTGCCCGTGTGGGCGGAGGTATTTATACCAAGGCTGCCGACGTAGGAGCGGATTTGGTTGGAAAAGTTGAAGCAGGAATTCCAGAGGATCACCCGTTGAACCCTGCTACCATTGCCGATAACGTGGGAGACAACGTAGGTGATGTGGCCGGAATGGGAGCCGATCTTTTTGAATCATACGTAGGGTCCATTATCGGAACCATGGTTTTGGGAGCTGTTTTTGCAGGTCTACCCGAATTTCAAGCGGCTTTTGACGGTCTTGGTGCCGTGTATTTGCCTTTGGCATTGGCAGCGGTGGGAATCATCATGTCCATCATCGGAACCTTTTTTGTTCGAGTGAAAGATGGCGGAAATCCACAAACAGCATTGAATATTGGTGAATTTGGTTCTGCAGGCTTAATGCTGGTAGCTTCCTATTTTATAATCAATGCTATGCTCCCTGAAACATGGGTTGAAGGTGGAAAAGAATTCACTTCCATGGGCGTTTTCTGGGCGACCATTGCAGGTCTCGTGGCCGGATTGTTGGTTGGAAAAGTAACCGAATATTATACAGGAACAGGAACTAAACCTGTGAACTCCATTGTGCGTCAATCCGAGACAGGTTCTGCCACAAACATTATCGCTGGACTTGGCGTGGGAATGATGTCCACCGCCATTCCAATCTTATTGATTGCGGCCGCTATTTTGGTATCGCACTATTTTGCTGGATTGTATGGTATTGCCATTGCAGCAGTAGGAATGTTGGCCAACACAGGAATCCAGTTGGCTGTTGATGCTTACGGACCCATTTCAGATAACGCAGGAGGTATCGCCGAAATGGCCGAACTCCCCAGCGAAGTTCGTGAGAGAACGGATAAATTGGATGCCGTTGGTAACACCACGGCAGCTATCGGTAAAGGTTTTGCTATTGCTTCCGCCGCACTGACGGCATTGGCTCTATTTGCTGCCTTTATGAAAACTGCAGGGGTGCAATCCATCGACGTGTCCAGACCCGATATTATGGCTGGATTATTGATTGGGGGAATGCTTCCTTTTGTATTCTCAGCACTGTCCATGAATGCCGTAGGTAGGGCTGCTATGTCCATGATCGAGGAAGTGCGTCGCCAGTTCAAGGATATTCCAGAACTAAAGGCCGCTTTAGAAGTCATGAGAAAATACGATGCCGATCTCTCCAAAGCGACCAAAGAGGATAGGGAAATTTTTGAGGCCGCAGATGGCAAAGCTGAGTATGAAAAATGTGTGGCCATCTCAACACAGGCATCTATCAAAGAAATGGTATTGCCCGGATTGTTGGCCATAGCCGTACCCGTAGCGGTCGGATTTATTGGAGGAGCCGAAATGCTCGGTGGCTTGTTGGCCGGTGTAACCACAGCAGGTGTATTGATGGCCATCTTCCAGTCCAACGCAGGTGGAGCATGGGACAACGCCAAAAAGACTATCGAAAGTGAAGGCCGTAAAGGTAGCGATGCCCACAAGGCAGCCGTAGTAGGGGATACCGTTGGAGATCCTTTTAAGGATACTTCAGGTCCTTCCCTGAACATTCTACTTAAATTAATGTCCGTAGTGGCATTGGTAATCGCCCCGAGTTTGGTAAGCCTTGCGCCGGCAGACGAAGTGAGCATGTTGAAGGAAGATGGAACCATGATTACCATTACCGAAGAGGGGATGAAAGAATCCAAGATGGTAGAAAAGCAAATTCGTGTAGAGGTGAGCAACACCGCTGACGGAGGGTACAAAGCAGTGGTTACTTCAAGTTCCAATGAAAATGGAGAAACAATGAAGGAAACCAAGGAGTTTACTGCCGATACCAAAGAAGCATTGGATAAAAAAATTGAAGCGTATAAGAGTGCCGAGGCAAAGGATTAGCTCTCGCTTAACCGCAAAGCTGGAAAAACCACGCCAATTGGCGTGGTTTTTTTATTTTTTATAGAAGCTAAGGGAGCGTGGGAAATCTAATAGATCTATTTATTAATTCAATCTAAAGGTGATGGGAATGGAGTAGGGTACTTTAACAGGTGTACCTCTTTGTTTTCCAGGTTGCAGCTTCGGCAATTTGGAGATGATGCGCGCAGCTTCTTTTTCCAGGCTCTCATGTGGACCTCGAAGGCGAACATCGCCAATGCTCCCATCTTTCTGTACCGTAAAAATGACATTTACGCGACCTTCCAGTCCCAATTCTCGGGCGACTTCAGGATACCGGAAGTTCTTACGGATATGCTTTAACATTTGTTCCTGAAAGCATGCCCTTTTTTCCTTTTCGGTCCTTTCGTTTTCGCAACCGGGAAAAATGGGTGCGTTTTCAATCAGGATAAACGGAATCTCATCAGGAATATCATCCTCTACCACATCAATGGATTCAATATCGGAAATTTCCGTGTCCTGATCTACGTCGTTCGCCTCAATAACCGTTTCTTCCACTTTTTCATCATCCTCTGCAATTTCAATTTTTGGGGGACTTTGGATTTTGGGCTGTGGTGGGTCTGGCAGTTTCAACTTCAAGAAAGGGGTTTCCTCGATCAGGTCTTCATTTACTTTTACGGCCCCTACGTCCCAGGTATTCTCCGAGTAATAGGTTTTCCAGTTCAGGGCCAAATAGGCCATTAACAGTACAAATGTCATACCCATAAAAAAGTAGAGCATGCTGTTTCGTTTTACATCAAGGTGCGGATTCTTTTTCGGTTCCATAATTTTCAAAGTTTTGGCCAGGGGGCCAGTTAATAGCAGTGGGACAATCCCAATCCTAAACTAGCTTGAAAAATGACGGAAGTAAATCGGTAATGAGTGTATGGTGCTTTTGATTGAGTGAAATGGAAAAATGGTCTGGATATGGTATCCAAACACTTCCTTGATGGAATTTGGGAAGGCGTTGCTTTGGTCTTTACATATAGATTATTCGAACAATCCGTGAATCTCACCATCGATGCGGTTGATGACCTCCCCTAAGTCTTCAGGATTGTCCACAAAATTGATATTGTCCACATCAAAAATAAGCAGCTTGCCCTTTTCGTACGTATTTATCCATGCCTCGTAACGCTCGTTCAAACGGCTGAGGTAATCAATGGAAATGGAATTTTCATATTCCCGTCCGCGTTTATGGATTTGGTTCACTAGATTGGGAATGGTGCTTCGCAAGTATATTAAAAGATCGGGCGGTTGCACCAAACTTTCCATCAACTCAAAGAGACCTTTGTAATTTTCATAATCCCTATTGGTCATCAAACCCATGGCATGCAGGTTGGGTGCAAAAATATGGGCATCCTCATAGATGGTTCGGTCTTGGATAACGCTCTTACCACTTTCCCTGATTTTTAGGATTTGACGGTACCTACTGTTCAAAAAGTAAATTTGAAGATTAAAGCTCCAACGCTCCATCTGGGTATAAAAGTCATCCAAATAAGGATTATCCACCACATCCTCAAAATGGGCCTCCCACTTGTAATGTTTTGCAAGTAAATTGGTCAACGTCGTTTTTCCGGCCCCAATGTTGCCTGCCACAGCAATATGCATATGATGTGAATATTTTTTAGTTGTTGGTATGAGGGAAATCTAATCGCCGCAATATACAAAGTTAATCCGCTTATCGAAAATAAACTGGTTCAAACGGGCGATGTTGGATTAGGTGCGAACAAAGTTTTAAAATAAGCGGTAAATACGTACTTTTGCCCCTCAAAACGAGGAAAGATTTGACTGATTGCAACCTCGATTGCCCAAAAAGGGCGAGTAAAAATGCTAAAGCAGTTCGCGCTGGCTTCGGTTGGTGCCCCTTCTTCAAGGTTAAGAACTTCTTCGCACTTTGGTCAAATCTTTACATTTTTTAAAAAATTGGAAATGGCGTATTTATTTACATCAGAATCTGTTAGTGAAGGACATCCCGATAAGATTGCAGATCAAATCAGTGATGCTTTATTGGATAATTTTTTGGCCTTTGACCCTGAAAGTAAGGTAGCCTGCGAAACCATGGTGACCACAGGGCAGGTTGTTCTGGCCGGTGAAGTCAAGAGCCATACCTATGTGGACCTACAGAGTATTGCCAGGGAGGTGATCAACAAAATAGGCTACACCAAAGGTGAATACAAGTTTAGTGGAGACTCTTGTGGTGTGATTTCTTTGATTCACGAACAGTCACAGGACATTAACCAAGGTGTGGACCGCGGTACCAAAGAGGAGCAGGGGGCAGGTGATCAAGGTATGATGTTCGGCTACGCTACCACTGAAACGGCCAATTATATGCCTTTGGCGTTGGATATCTCACACAAAATATTGGAGGTTTTGGCCGATTTAAGAAGGGAAGGAACCCGAATTCCTTATTTAAGACCTGATGCCAAAGCCCAGGTGACCATTGAATATTCTGATGACAATGTTCCCCAACGTATCGATACGATCGTGGTTTCAACGCAACATGATGAATTTGATGGGGATGAAGCTATGTTGGCCAAAATCAAGCAGGATATTGTGAATATTTTGATTCCGGAGGTGAAACAACTCATGCCGGAAAGCATCCAGAAACTGTTCAACGACGATATCAAATACCACATCAATCCAACCGGAAAGTTCGTAATCGGAGGACCCCATGGTGATGCGGGTCTTACCGGAAGGAAAATCATTGTGGACACTTACGGCGGTAAAGGGGCCCATGGAGGTGGTGCCTTTAGCGGAAAAGACCCGAGCAAGGTGGATAGGAGTGCGGCCTATGCTGCACGGCACATGGCCAAAAACTTGGTGGCCGCAGGGGTTGCAGGTGAAATTTTGGTGCAAGTGAGCTATGCTATTGGAGTGGTGGAACCAACCTCTATTTTTATAGATACCTACAACTCTTCCAATGTGAAAATGAGTGATGGTGAAATAGCCAAAAAAGCATCTGAACTTTTTGATATGCGTCCATTCGCCATTGAGGAACGCTTGAAACTTCGTAATCCTATTTATTTGGAGACAGCGGCCTATGGGCATATGGGCAAAGAACCTAAAATGGTAAACAAGGTTTTTGAATCCCCCTATAACGGCCGTATTGAAAAGGAAGTGGAACTTTTCACTTGGGAAAAATTGGATATGGTGGATAAGGTAAAGGAAACCTTTGGCCTTTGATCCATCAACATCAATAAAAGAAAAAGGGAGCTTTTGGGCTCCTTTTTTTATTGGCATACTCTCCCGAACTTTAGTAGCTTTAGCCTATCAAAAATTAAACGTATGAGAAGTTCGTTCAGAATCCTGTTCCTTGGAATGTTAGTGTTGTTTGTTGCCGTTGGTTGTAAAAAGACCGTCAAAACGCAAACCGAAACGGTAGATACCTATGTTGCTGATAACTACACCAAAAAAGAGGTTGACATTGAGATGAGGGACGGGGTAAAACTGCACACGACCATTTATTCCCCAAAGGATACTTCCAAAAAGTACCCCATTATCATGCAACGTACCCCCTACAGTTCCAGACCCTACGGCGAAGACAATTTTAGGACGAAAATCGGTCCCAATGAGCATTTGATGAAAGAGGGAAACATTATCGTTTACCAAGATGTAAGAGGACGATGGCTGAGCGAAGGCCATTATGTAAATATGAGGGCCTACATTCCCAATAAAACTTCGAATGATCAAGTGGATGAGAGCACGGATACTTACGATACCATCGAATGGTTGGTAAACAATGTGGAGAACAATAACGGCAATGTGGGTGTTTGGGGGATTTCCTATCCCGGTTATTACGCCACCTACGCTACTGTGGATGCCCATCCAGCCTTAAAGGCCGCTTCACCCCAAGCTTGTATCGGTGACTTCTTTTTTGATGATTTTCACCATAATGGCGCTTATTTGTTGAGCTATTTTAGGGCGACTTCACTCTTTGGTACACCACGACCCAATGGGGATGCGCCCATCGATACGGCATGGTACACCTTACCCAGTTTACCCACGGAAGACCAATATCAGTTCTTTTTGGATGCCGGGCCGCTCAAAAACTTGGATTACTTTTTTGAATATGAAACGGCGGATACCCCAACGATGCGTCCAGAAGGCGTAACCGATGATTTCTTTTGGAACGAACTTAAAGAGCATCCGAACTATGATGAGATGTGGCAGAGTAGGGGATTGATTCAACATTTAAAGAACGTAAAAAGCAGCGTCGCCACTATGGTTGTAGGCGGTTGGTTTGATGCCGAGGACCTCTACGGGCCGTTGGAAACCTATAAGAACATTGAAAAATACAACGAGGACAATTATAACACCATGGTGTTTGGTCCATGGGATCACGGAGCTTGGGCGCGGGACAAGGTGCGAAATACCGTGGGCAACTATTATTTTGGTGACTCGATTTCATTGTTTTACCAAAGGGAAATTGAGACCAAGTTTTTCAATCACTTTTTAAAAGGAGAGGGAGACAAGGATTCAGGTTTACCGGAAGCTTATGTGTTCGATTCAGGTAAAAAGGAATGGAAGAAATATGATACTTGGCCGCCAGAGAATGCCACCAAACAGACCATGTATCTCTCAGACAACCAAGAACTCACCTCAGAACCGAAGGAAATCAAGGGAATCCAGTTTATCAGCGATGTCAAGAAGCCCGTTCCGTACTCCGAAGATGTAAAAACGGTGTTTACCCCACGTAAATACATGACGGACGATCAGCGTTTTGCGGCCCGTCGTTCCGATGTGTTGGTTTTTGAAACCGATGTCATGGACGAAGACTTTACTTTGGCAGGAGATATTATGGCCAAATTGAAAGTGGCAACAACGGGGACTGCTGCCGATTGGATTGTAAAGGTCATTGATGTGCACCCACCGGATGCCGAGACCAATGAGGAAATGCAGGACCACCTGAAACTGAGCAATTACCATTTAATGGTAAGGAGCGAGGTGCTTCGTGGAAGGTTCCGAAACAGCTTTTCCGACCCGGAGCCCTTTACACCCAATCAAAAAACAGATGTAAACATTAAGCTTCAGGATGTGTTCCATACCATCAAAAAGGGACACAAATTGCAGATTCAAGTGCAGAGCACCTGGTTCCCACTGATTGATTTAAATCCACAAACGTATGTGGACAATATCTTTAAGGCGGACGAATCCGATTTCAAGACACAGACCCATACCGTATTTACCGATTCCAATATTGAGTTTACGGTGTTGAAATAGAAAAAAATAAAAGCTATTGGTAAGGTCGATTTTTGAAAATTTCCCAAAAGATTAGGAAAATCGGCCTTTCCATCAGTATATTTGTCCACGAAGTTCAAATATGTATTGTAAGTTATCAAGAAAGGTGGAGGGAATAGACCCTTTGAAGCCTTAGCAACCCTTGACGCTTGTCGAGAAGGTGCTACATTCTATCCCACAGGGAATAGATAACATCACGGGTAGTTTCTGCCATCTTTTCTTATAACCTTATTTTTTAGTAATCATCGGCCCATGGGGCCTATCACCTTTTTGTATGGATTTAAGGCATTTGGCCATATCGGATTTTAAAACAACAAGTGGTTCTGTTCAGGACATACAATTGTCATATCAGGTTTTTGGAAAACCCTTGCACACTGCACCGATTGTTTTGGTGAATCATGCACTCACCGGCAATTCCAATGTGGCAGGAAAAGATGGATGGTGGTCCGATTTGATCGGGGATGGAAAATGTATCGGCACAGAGAAATACACCATTTTGTCATTTAACATTCCGGGCAACGGCTTCGATGGTTTTGTGATTGACAACTACAAGGATTTTGTCGCTGCCGATATTGCAAGGATATTCCTATGGGGATTGGAACAATTAAAGATTGAGAAATTGTTCGTAATTATCGGTGGTTCCCTTGGTGGAGGTATTGCCTGGGAAATGGCAGCCCTCAACCCAAACATCACAGAACATTTGATTCCAGTGGCATCCGATTGGAAATCCACGGATTGGCTAATTGCCAATTGTCAGATTCAGGAACAATTTTTGGTAAATTCCAAACAGCCAGTTCATGACGCGCGCATGCATGCAATGCTATGTTACCGTACACCGGAATCGTTCAAAGAACGATTTAAGCGAAGTACCAATGAAGAGCTACAGGTGTTCAATGTGGAATCTTGGTTGATGCACCACGGTAAAAAGTTGCAGGAGCGTTTTCAATTGTCCGCCTACAAGTTGATGAACCAATTGTTGAAGTCCATCGATATAACCCGAAATGGTGAAGAAGCCTTTAGGGCATTGCAGGAGAGCGATACCAAAATCCATATTGTCGGGGTCAATTCCGATTTATTTTTCACCGCTGAAGAAAACAAGGAAACCTTTAAGCGATTGGCCCAGGCCAATACCAATGTGACCTACGGTGAGGTGCAATCCGTTCATGGACATGATGCCTTTTTGATGGAGTTTGAACAGTTGGAAAAATTGTTGGAGACCGTTTTCCAAAAGAATACGGAGCGTATCAAAATTTTGAAATTTGGCGGGAAATCGTTGGCCAACGGTGAGGGGATAGACCGAGTGTTGAACATCATTCGTAAACGACATGAAGGTGAGGAGCATTTTGCAGTAGTGGTTTCCGCTCGAGGCAAAGCTACGGACCAGCTGGAGAGTTTGTTGGAAAAAGCGGCCAAAGGGGCCGATTTCCAGACAGACCTTAAAAAGTTTGCCGACTATCAAAAGAACAATTTCGATGGCGTGGATCTTGGCGAAGAGCTGGCCACCATTGAGAAAATATTAAATGGAGTCTCCTTAACGGGTGATTACAGCTTAAAGACCAAGGATGAGGTCTTGTCTTTCGGCGAATTGTTATCCGCCAAATATGTAACCGCTGCGCTCAATGCAAAGGGATTAAAGGCAAAGCTTTTTGATTCCAGAGAGTTGATAACCACGGATGATAACTATAGCAATGCAGAGGTGGACCAAGGTGCATCCAAGGAAAATGTGCTTCGCTATTTCCACGAACTGGAAAAGGGAACCATTCCCATCATTACTGGATTTATAGGTTCCAACCGCGATGGTTCCACAACAACCTTGGGCAGAAACGGAAGCAACTATTCCGCTGCCTTGTTGGCCAACTTTTTGGATGCTGGCGAGTTGATCAATTACACCCATGTGGACGGAATTTTTACCGCCAACCCTGATTTGGTACAGGATGCCCGATTAATCGATGTGATTTCCTATGGAGAAGCCAACGAGTTGGCAAACTTCGGGGCAAACATTTTGCACGCCAAAACCATTATCCCCCTTATTGAAAAAAATATACCCTTGCGAATTTGCAACACCTTTAATGATGACAATCAAGGGACATTAATTGGTCCTAAGACCGACAATGGGGGGATCAAATCCCTTTCTGTGCTGGACCATATGGCGCTTATCAATTTGGAGGGTAGGGGACTGCTCGGTAAAGTTGGGGTGGACATGCGGATTTTTAGAGCCTTGGGTCAAAATGGGATTAGCGTTGGTATCGTGTCACAAGGGTCGTCCGAGCGTGGAATTGGTTTAGTGGTCGATGCCTCTAAAGCGGATAAGGCCAAAAAAGTACTCGATTTGGAGTTCGAAACCGATTATTCCTCCCAGGATATCAACCAAATCTCCGTGGTCAAGGATGTTTCGGTGATTTCCATTGTAGGAATGGACCTGAGCAGTTTCCATAAGCCCTTCAACGCCTTGGCCAAAAACCAGATTATTCCGTTGTTGTTCAATAATACCGTTACAGGCAAGAATGTGAGCATGGTGGTCAAAAAGTCCGACTTGAACAAGGCTATCAATGTCATTCACGGACAGATTTTTGGCATCGCCAAGAAAATCAATCTGGCATTGTTCGGACACGGCAATGTTGGAGGAACCCTGATAGGTCAAATATTGGATTCTAAGAAAAATATTGAAGAACGGAAAAGCATTGACCTAAAGGTGTTTGCCGTAGCCAATTCCAAGAAGGTGCTTTTGGATGCTTCGGGAGTGGGTTTGGATTGGAAGGAACGTTTGGAAAAAGAGGGGCAACCCTATCAGCTGGAAGACATTACGGCCTTTGCCAAAAAGCACCACCTGGAAAACCTGATTGCGGTGGACAATACGGCAAGCAAGACTTTTGTGGAACATTACGAACCTTTGATAGCCCATGGTTTTGATTTGGTCTCTTCGAACAAAATCGCCAATACCTTAAGTTTTGAGACATACAGGTCCATTCGACGTTGCTTGGACAAAAATCAAAAGCAATACCTCTACGAAACCAATGTGGGAGCGGGATTACCATTGATAGATACCATCAAGCTATTGCATTTATCGGGGGAAAACATTACACGAATCAAAGGGGTGTTTTCAGGGTCCTTGAGTTATATTTTTAACACCTTTTCTGAGAAGGATGTTTCTTTTTCTGAAATTGTAAGGGAGGCCATGGAAAGTGGCTTTACCGAACCCGACCCAAGGGAAGATTTATCTGGTAATGATGTGGGTCGCAAATTGTTGATCTTGGCCAGAGAGTTAGATCTTCAAAATGAGTTTTCCGATATTGGTGTGCAAAACCTGATTCCTGAAGAGCTTCAAACCTTGGATTTTGACCAGTTTATGGAACGGATAGGCCAGATGGACCGTATCTACAAAGACATCAAAGAAAACCAAGAAAAAGGTCACGTGCTTCGCTACATAGGGGATTTACATGGCGATTTGCAACAGGACAAGGGTATTTTAGACGTAAAATTGGTGTCCGTTCCTAAAGAAAGTGCATTGGGGCAGGTAAAGGGTTCTGATTCCATCATTGAAATTTATACGGAATCCTATGGAGAGCAGCCCTTAGTGATTCAAGGCGCTGGTGCTGGAGCTGCGGTGACAGCGAGAGGCGTCTTTGGCGATATTTTACGAATAGCGGAGAAAGTGTAGTTTGGATCTTGGGTATAATTTTTTTGGGAATATGTGTTTGCTCCTAGTGAACTAACATTATCGGAACGGTGGCTGAGCGTAGTCGAAGCCATACTATAGAAATGAAAGGATACGTCTACATATTGGAGTGCTCAGATGGAAGTTACTACACAGGAAGTACTATTGATTTGGATAAACGGTTAAAGGAACATCAAGATGGCCGTGGTGCCAATCATACCAAAAAGAGGTTGCCTGTAGAGCTGTTATATGTTGAAGAGTATTTAAATATTGCGACGGCATTTGAACGGGAAAAGCAGATTCAAGGATGGTCAAGAGCAAAAAAAGAAGCATTGATAAATGGAGAATGTAACCTCCTCCGTAATTTGTCCAAATGCACGAATGAGACAAACTTTAAATATTATAAGGAAAAGCAATAAGTGGTTTCGACTACGCTCAACCACCCAAATACAAGTAGGTTGGAAAGATTAACTTAGTCCAACCAGCAAAAAACAGTACAACATGAAAGACAAAAAATTCGAGACAAAAGCCATACGGACACAAATGGAGCGAAGTCAAAATTTGGAGCATTCCAGCCCTATTTATATGACTTCCAGCTTTGTTTTTGAAGATGCAGAGGATATGCGTGCGTCTTTTGCAGAGGAGAAAGAACGCAATATTTACTCCCGATACTCCAATCCTAACTCCTCTGAGTTGATCGATAGGGTGTGCCAAATGGAAGGTGCCGAAAATGGCTTTGCCTACGCCTCTGGAATGGCGGCTGTTTTTAGCACCTTGGCGGCTTTGTTGGATGCAGGGGATCACGTGGTGTCGTCCAAAAGTATTTTTGGCTCTACCCATACCCTGTTCACTCAGTTTTTCCCTAAATGGAACATCGAAAGCAGTTATTTTGATGCCAATAATCTTTCGGAAATCGAAGGGTTGATACGGCCAAACACCAAGATTCTTTATGCAGAAACACCGACCAACCCTGGGGTGGATGTGCTGGATTTGGAAGAATTGTCTCGAATCGCTAAAAAGCACAACCTCATTTTTGTTGTGGATAATTGCTTTGCGACCCCCTACTTACAACAACCGATAAAATTTGGAGCAGACCTGGTCATTCACTCTGGCACCAAATTGATGGACGGTCAGGGAAGGGTTTTGGCAGGCATCACCGTGGGTAGTGGAACATTAATGGACAAGGTATACCGCTTTTCCCGGATAACCGGTCCCGCATTGTCACCTTTTAACGCCTGGGTGCTTTCCAGAAGTTTGGAAACTCTGGCCATTCGGGTGGACAGGCATTGCGAAAATGCCCTGAAACTTGCCTCGTATTTGGAAGGCCATGAAAAAATCGAATGGGTGAAATATCCATTTTTGAAGTCGCACCCCAAATACGAAATTGCTAAAAAACAGATGAAGGCAGGCGGCTGCGTAGTTGCCTTTGAAGTGAAGGGAGGCCTCGAAGCTGGTCGAAAATTTTTCGATAGCATTCAATTGTTGTCCCTGTCCGCTAATTTGGGGGATGCCCGAAGTATCGTAACACATCCCGCATCGACCACGCACAGTAAACTGACCACCGAAGAGCGCAATGCTGTAGGTATTTCGGATGGCATGGTGCGCATATCGGTAGGATTGGAGCATATTGATGATATCATAGCTGATATTGAGCAGGCGTTGGGCTGATTTTTCCATGATCCAGTTTTTAAGAGAGGATTGTTAATTTTCCCTATCTTCGTGTGATGCTCTCCAAGAAGACAAAATACGGACTCAAGGCACTTACCTATCTTGCAAAAGTTGAAGGAAGGGAACCTGTGCAGATTGCCGAAATTGCCAAGTGCGAGAACATTTCCCAAAAATTCTTGGAAAGTATTTTGCTTACGCTGCGAAGAAATGGACTGTTGGGCTCCAAAAAAGGAAAGGGTGGCGGATACTATTTGATCAAAGATCCCAAAGAAATCCACATGACCACAGTGATGCGCGTTTTGGAAGGACCAATAGCCATGGTACCCTGCGTAAGCCTGAATTTCTACGAAAAATGTGAAGATTGTCCCGATGAAGAAGAGTGTTCCGTTCATAAACTGATGCTTCAAGTGCGAGACAGTGCACTGGACGTGTATCGCAATAACTCCCTTGCCGATCTACTCTGATAAGTTGCTTATCAATCTATTTTATTGAGTTCGAAATCCTTAAAATTCCTTATTTATTTTAGATAATCTACTAAAACTATAGGATAAAAGTAAATTTATGATTGATTTTGCTTTTTGTTCCCAAAATATAATTTACTTTTGAAATCCCTACCAATTAAGTAGGGTAATAAAGGAGCGAAAATGATAACCGATCAATTGATTTTAAAAAGTGATAAACAGCAAAGCACGTACACCAAGGATAGTGCTTCTGAAAGCCCAAAACGAAGTATAGCAAAATCCATTAGCTGGCGTATCGTAGGCACTTTGGATACCATCATCATTTCATGGATCGTTACGGGTACTTTAAGTCTGGCATTTTCAATTGGTTTGGTGGAACTGGTCACCAAAATGGTGCTTTATTTTTTTCATGAACGAATTTGGAACTCCATCAAGTGGGGTAAATAAAATGTAAGGCAATGGCATTGACACAAGAAGAAATACAGAATTTGAACCGTCAATTTAAGGGCATTCCACCAGAGGAAATCATCTCATGGGCCATTAACCATGGAAAAACATCTGTGGTCACCACCAATTTTAGGCCCTACGAAGTCGCTATCCTCCACGCGGTTACCGAAGTAGATTCCAGTATTCCGGTAATTTGGTGCGATACGGGGTACAATACCCCCCAAACCTATAAACATGCAGAAGAGTTGATTGCCAGATTGGGCCTCAACATCAAATTGTATGTACCCAAACAAACGAGCGCCCATAGAGACGCTGTTATGGGTATCCCACAGATAGACAATCCATTGCACCAAGAATTTACGGAGCAGGTAAAGCTGGAACCCTTCCGAAGAGCGATGGAAGAGCATAAACCTGATGTATGGTTCACTAACCTGCGCAAAGGCCAGACCGCCCACCGCGATTCGTTGGATGTATTGAGTTTGAGTAAAGATGGTGTGCTGAAAGTAAGTCCATTTTATCATTGGAGCGATACCCAATTGGATGCTTACCTAAAAGCGCGCCAGTTGCCCAACGAGCACAAATATTTTGACCCTACAAAAGTTTTGGCCAACCGTGAATGCGGTTTGCACACTTAATAAAAGTATGAATTGTCACCTCGAGCCTGCCTTTGTCAGCAGAAAGGCGCAGTCGAGAGGTTAAAACAGAAATAAGCTTTGAGTACACTCACAGAAGAAATTAAAAGACCAGAGCTCTTGAACGGAGTTGATAGGCCAAGCGCCAACGCGCTGGAGCACGAAGCCATTTACATCATGCGCGAGGTCGCCGCACAGTTTGAAAAACCTGTGCTGTTGTTTTCAGGAGGAAAGGATTCCATCACCTTGGTGCGTTTGGCGCAAAAAGCATTCTGGCCCGCCAAAATTCCATTCCCTTTGATGCATATCGATACGGGCCACAACTTTCCCGAAACCATTGAGTTTAGGGATAGGTTAGTAGAGGAATTGGGTGTGGAATTGATAGTTCGCAATGTTCAGGATTCCATCGACGAAGGAAAAGTGGTGGAGGAAACTGGAAAGTACGCCAGCAGGAACATGCTTCAAACAACAACTTTGTTGGATGCCATCGAGGAATTTAAGTTTGATGCCTGTATCGGTGGCGCCCGCAGGGACGAAGAAAAAGCTAGGGCCAAGGAACGGATTTTTTCGGTCCGTGACGATTTTGGCCAATGGGACGAGAAAAATCAGCGCCCCGAGCTCTTCGATATGCTCAATGGGCAAATCGAAATGGGACAAAACGTTCGTGTGTTCCCGATCAGCAACTGGACCGAACTTGATGTTTGGAGCTATATCCAAAAAGAAAATATCGAAATACCCTCCATTTATTTCGCTCATAAACGCAAGACCTTCCTTCGGGACGGACTGATTTGGTCCGCCGAAGACGAGGTTGTTTTTAGGGCAGAAGACGAAAAGGTGGAAGAGCGGATGGTGCGCTTTAGAACCGTTGGTGATATGAGCTGTACCGCAGCTGTGGAATCGCATGCCGATACCATAGACAAGGTGGTCGCTGAAATCAGGAATTCCAGAATCTCGGAGCGGGGCGCCCGAATCGATGATAAGCGTTCCGAAGCCGCTATGGAAAAGCGGAAACAACAAGGGTATTTCTAAAAAAAAATAAGTCGATTTCACCTTTGGTGGAAAACTAAAAATACAAAGCATTGGAAGTTTTAAAGATAGCAACAGCAGGTAGTGTGGATGATGGTAAAAGTACCTTGATCGGAAGATTATTGTACGACACCAAATCCATGACAGACGATAAATTGGAAGCAATCGAGCGGACCAGTAAACAAAAAGGATACGATTACCTCGATTTTTCTTTGGCGACGGATGGATTGGTGGCCGAAAGGGAGCAGGGTATCACCATCGATGTGGCCCATATCTATTTTTCTACCCCATCCAAAAGTTACATTATCGCTGATACCCCTGGCCATGTGGAATACACCCGGAACATGGTTACGGGCGCTTCGACATCACAGGCATCCATCATATTGATTGATGCAAGAAAAGGGGTTATCGAACAGACGCATCGTCACTTTTTCATCAACAACCTTTTACGTATAAAGGACGTAATTGTGGCCATCAACAAGATGGATCTGGTCGATTTTTCGGAAGAAACCTATAATACAATCAAAGCCGATTTTCAGGAATTGATGAAAAAACGGGATTACCAGGATCAGAACATCACCTTTATTCCAGTGAGCGCACTTAAAGGTGACAACGTGGTGAATCGTTCGGGAAATACACCTTGGTACAATGGCCAAACGCTTTTGGAGCATTTGGAGGAACTGGACCAGAAGGATATTTACAATACAGGAACGCCACGTTTTCCAGTGCAATACGTCATCCGACCCAAAACAGAGGATTTCCATGATTTTCGTGGATTTGCGGGAAAGGTGTACGGCGGAGAACTCAATGTTGGTGATGAAGTGGTAGTGCTGCCATCGATGACCAAATCCAGGATAAAGGACATCTATTTTTACAACAAGCAGTATAAAACGGCTCCAAGAAGGTCTTCAGTGACCATCACTTTGGAAGATGAGGTGAATGTAAGTCGTGGAGATATGTTGGTGAAGGTAGGTGACTTGCCTACGATTGACAAACAACTTACGGCAACGGTATCGTGGATGGACAGTGCCAGTTTCACTCCGGGAGGTAAGTATGTGCTTCAACATGGTGTAAACAAGGTTTTGGCCAAAGTGGATGCCATTGAGCACAAAATCCATCCCGACTACTCTGGAATCGAAGAAAATGTGAGCTCGCTGCAAATGAACGATATTGCCAAGGTAAGGCTAAGGCTCAACAAACCCATTTTTTACGATAAGTTCAAGGAGCACCGAACCAACGGTTCTTTTATCATTATTGATAGCCGCACAAATAATACAGCAGGTGTTGGATTTATAGAATAATGCTCTTTTGCCTAGCAAAAGGGAGTTGGTATTTTTTTTGTCAAAAATCTATAAAATAGATAGGATAACTAGATTATGAAAAGCTTTAGAACAGAAATAGAAAACCCGGTGGTAGAAAAGGACATCATCGAATTGGAGAAGAAAATCCGTCAGTTCAAAGGTGGTGAAATGGATGAGGAGAAATTCCGCAGCCTGCGTTTGGCACGTGGGGTATATGGACAACGCCAACCAGGGGTTCAGATGATTCGAATCAAGTTGCCCTACGGAAAAGTAACATCCAACCAATTGCTTCGTATCGCCGATGTTTCCGATGAGTACTCCAGAGGAAGATTGCACATCACTACCCGACAGGATATCCAAATCCACTATGTCGATTTGGAACGCATCCCGGAACTTTGGGCGCAGCTGGAAAGGGACAAGGTAACCCTTCGCGAAGCTTGCGGAAATACCGTTCGAAACGTAACCGCCAGCGAAACCGCAGGAATCGATATAGACGAACCCTTTGATGTTTCTCCCTATGCCCAAGCCGTTTTTGAGTACTTCCTTAGAAATCCGATAGGTCAGGAAATGGGTAGGAAGTTTAAAGTGTCCTTTTCCGCTAGCGATGCCGATACCGGACTTTCCTACATGCACGATCTAGGCTTTATTGCCAAAGAAAAAGATGGTGAAAGAGGTTTTAAAGTGATGCTTGGAGGCGGACTGGGTTCACAGCCACGCCATGCCGACGAACTGTACAGCTTTTTGTCCACTGACAAAATCATCCCTTTGATGGAAGGAGTCATCCGTGTGTTTGATAGATATGGGGAACGGAAAAGTAGGGCAAAGGCCAGAATGAAATTTCTGTTGAAGGATATTGGTCTGGATAACTTCAAACAATTGTTGGAGGAAGAACAGACCGCCATTCCTGTCAAAACATATCCTATCGATTTTGAAAGTTATCCAAAGGTTCAAGTGGCCGAAGTGGAAGTTCCTGAAGTGGTCCTAGAAGATCAACAAGCTTTTGAAGACTGGAAGTCCACCAATTTGGTGCCTCAGAAACAACAGGGCTATGTTGCCATTGGAATCAAAGTACTTTTGGGAGATTTCTACACGGACAAGGCACGCGAATTGGCCCAATTGGTGCAAGATTATGCGGCCGGAGAGATTCGTTTGTCGCTCAGGCAAAATATTTTGATTCCCTACGTGAAGGAAGAGTTGATTCCCTTCTTTTATCAGGAACTTCAAAAACTTGGATTTGCCGAAGCGGGATACAACAAAGCATTGGACATAACGGCTTGTCCCGGCACCGATACCTGTAATCTGGGTATTGCCAGCAGTACCGGAATCGCAGCCGAACTCGAAAGGGTAATCAAGGCGGAATATCCGCAATACATCAAGAATCCAGATGTTGTCATCAAGATCAGCGGGTGTATGAACGCTTGTGGGCAGCACAATATGGCGCATATCGGTTTCCAAGGAATGTCTGTTCGGACCAAGGATAAGTTGGTGGCGCCTGCGCTTCAGGTTTTGTTGGGAGGTGGAAATTTTGGCGATGGCAGGGCCCGATTTGCGGATAAAGTAGCCAAAATCCCAAGCAAGAGAGGCCCACAGGCTTTGCGTCTTATTTTGGACGATTTTGAAGCCAACGGAAATGGAGCCTCCTTCACCGATTATTATGAGAAAAAGGGGCAGTTATATTTCTATGATTTTCTAAAACCATTGACCGATACTGACAATCTCACCCAAGATGATTTTATCGATTGGGGGAACGAGGAAAAGTATAAACAAGAGATAGGAATTGGAGAGTGTGCAGGCGTGATAGTTGACCTTGTGGCAACCCTCTTCCTGGAGAGTCAAGAGAAGATTGAAAAAGCCGAAGAAGCCCTCCAAGAAAATAAATGGGCAGCGAGCATTTATTATTCCTATCAATCCATAGTCAATTCCGCCAAAGCATTGTTGACATCGGAAAAAGTGAAGACCAATACCCATGCCAGTATCGTCAAGGATTTTGATGAGCTGTATGTGGAATCTGGAAAAATAGCCTTTGAGGGTGGGTTTGCTAACATAGCCCTTCAATTGAACAAGAACGAACCATCCGAAGTCTTTGCAAAATCCTATTTACAAGATGCCAAAGGGGTATTGCAACGATTGGAAGCGTTCAGAAAAATAGAGTTGCAACATGCGTAGAGGAAAGTTGACAGTGGTGGGCGCAGGCCCGGGCGATGTGGATTTGATAACGCTCAAAGGCGTAAAGGCTTTACAAAATGCCGATGTGGTCCTGTACGATGCCTTAGTATCCCATGAACTTTTGGAGTACGCACCCAATGCCGAAAAAATATTTGTAGGCAAACGAAGGGGCTGTTACTCGTACCAACAGGCCCAAATCAATGATTTGATCGTGGAACGCGCGACACAAGGATTGCACGTGCTAAGGTTAAAGGGAGGGGATCCTTTCGTGTTTGGAAGGGGTGCCGAAGAAATGGAGCATGCCGCAGCCTTCGGCGTGGAAGTGGATGTGGTTCCAGGTATTTCGTCTTCACTTTCGGTGCCTGCTTCACAAAATATTCCCGTGACCAAAAGGGGAGCAGCAGAAAGTTTTTGGGTAATTACCGGGACCACGAAAGAACATAAACTGTCCAATGATGTGGCTTTGGCAGCAAAATCAAATGCTACCGTAGTCATACTCATGGGAATGTCCAAACTCGGGGAAATCATGCAGCTCTTTAAAAAAGAGGGCAAAATGGAGACCCCAGTGGCCATTATTCAGAATGGAACCACCGAACATGAAAAAATAGGAATTGGCACTGTTACTTCGATTGAGGACAAGGTAAGGGAGCAGCAGTTGTCCAATCCAGCCATTATTGTGATCGGGGACGTGGTCAATCATCGTCAAAACATGGTCGATATCCAAAACAGCTACCAACATCAAGAAATAAAATTGCTAGAGAAAATTTAAATCAAGAATCGGGTCAGATTTTGTCATCCTGAGCGCTCGCCTGTTGCAGGTAGGCCGTCGAAGGGGACTTAAGACTATTTAAAAAGAGAAATATGATCAAAACAGATATCATTATCATTGGAGCAGGTCCAACCGGTTTGTTTACCGTTTTTGAAGCTGGATTGCTCAAGTTAAAATGTCATTTAGTCGATGCCTTGGCACAGCCAGGGGGTCAATGTTCCGAGATATATCCAAAAAAGCCCATTTACGATATTCCCGCCTATCCAGAGATTTTGGCAGGTACTTTGGTGGATAAGCTCATGGAGCAAATAAAGCCTTTTGAGCCCGGCTTTACCTTGGGCGAGCGTGCGGAAACTTTGGACAAACAAGAAGATGGGAGCTTCATCGTCACTACCAACAAGGGAACCCAGCATCATGCTCCTGTTGTGGTGATTGCAGGTGGTTTGGGCTCATTTGAGCCTAGAAAGCCTCTCATCCCCAACATCGAACTTTTTGAAAGCAAAGGGGTGGAATATATGATCAAGGACCCGGAGCAATTCCGAGATAAAAAAGTAGTGATATCCGGTGGGGGCGATTCCGCTTTGGATTGGGCCATTTTCTTGGCCGATGTAGCTTCGGAAGTTTCTTTGGTACACCGAAGAAATGAGTTCCGAGGAGCGCTGGATTCCGTGGAAAAGGCACGCGAACTCGCCAAATTGGGCAAGATTCAACTCTACACCAGGGCAGAAGTGAAAGAAATACACGGGAAGGAAGATTTGCATGCAGTGGTCATTGAATATAACGAAGGTGAAAAAGAATCCACCTATGTGGAAACCGATTACTTTATCCCGCTGTTTGGACTCTCCCCAAAATTGGGTCCATTGGGCAATTGGGGCTTGGAAATCGAAAAAAACGCCATCAAGGTTAACAATGCAAAGGATTATCAGACCAATATCCCAGGGGTATTTGCCATTGGAGATGTGAATACCTATCCGGGCAAACTTAAGTTGATCCTGTCCGGGTTCCACGAAGCGGCCGTAATGTGTCAATATGCATATCAAATCATCAAACCCGATAAAAGATTTGTGATGAAGTATACCACCGTTGGGGGCGTACAAGGATTTGATGGTTCCAAAAAAGAGGCCAAAAAAGAAGTGGTGCAGAGCATCAACTAAGAAAATTATTAGTTTTTAGAAGTGAAAAGCCTTCCGGAAGCGATTTTGGGAGGTTTTTTTGCTTTTCACTTGGGAGTACCGTTTCTTTGCAGTTCAGTTCATTAATAGATTGAAAGTGTTATCAAGAAAGGTGGAGGGATTGGACCCTTTGAAGCCTTAGCAACCCTCGTCTTCGAGAAGGTGCTACATTCTACCCCGGTCCGCAACTTGTTGGGGACCACATGGAGCGTATTTATACCTAATATTTGTATAGGGGGAAGGATAACGAAACGCATACCGCAACGTATCCACACACTTTTCTTGACTGCACGATATCCTTTTTTTGAAGGAAAATGATACTATGGGAAAAATTGAAGACATATTAAAAAAGCGGATTTTAGTGCTGGATGGAGCCATGGGCACCATGTTGCAGCGGTACAAATTCAAGGAAGCCGATTTTAGGGGAGAACGATTCAAGGATTGGCCCAGTGATCTGCAGGGCAATAACGACCTATTGTCCTTGACCCAACCTGAAGCGGTGAAGGAAGTCCATCGGAAGTTTTTGGAAGCAGGGGCGGATATCATTGAAACCAATACCTTTTCTGGCACCACCATTGCCATGGCCGACTATGGCATGGAAGAATTGGTATATGAACTGAACTATGAATCGGCGAAGCTCGCCAAGGAAGTTGCCCAAGAATTTACCCAGAAAAATCCCGATAAACCTAGGTTTGTGGCGGGTAGTATAGGCCCTACCAACAAAACGGCCAGCATGTCGCCCGATGTGAACGACCCGGGTTTCCGTGCTATTTCCTTTGATGAGCTGCGTAAAGCATACAAACAACAGATTGAGGCCCTTCTTGATGGAGGCGCCGATATTTTGTTGGTGGAGACTATTTTTGACACGCTGAACGCCAAAGCAGCACTGTTTGCCATCGAAGAAGTAAAAGAGGAGCGAAATATTGATGTGCCAGTGATGGTAAGCGGAACTATCACCGATGCTTCGGGCAGAACATTGTCCGGTCAGACTGCCGAAGCCTTCTTGATTTCGATATCCCATATTCCCATTTTATCCGTCGGATTCAATTGTGCCCTAGGAGCCAAACAGTTGGTGCCCCACTTACAAGTGGTGTCTGCAAAATCGGAATTTGCCATATCTGCCCACCCCAATGCAGGATTGCCCAATGCCTTTGGGGAATATGATGAAACTCCAGAACAAATGGCCGTTCAAATAAAAGAGTATGTGGAAAAAGGATTGGTGAACATCGTGGGCGGTTGTTGCGGTACCACTCCGGAGCATATCAAAGCCATTGCAGATGTAGTAAAGAATTATGAACCTCGAAAAGTTTTGACGCACGCATAGCGAAGGCTTATGGCAACGAATAACGAACAGCGATACTTAAAATTATCAGGTCTAGAGCCCTTGGTCGTTACCCCGGAAAGCAATTTCATCAATGTGGGGGAACGAACCAATGTGGCGGGCTCCAAACGTTTTTTAAGGCTCATCAAAGAAGAAAAATTCGATGAAGCCTTGGATATCGCCCGTGAACAAGTGGAGGGCGGGGCCCAGATTATCGACATTAATATGGATGATGGTCTTATTGATGGAAAGGAAGCCATGGTCAGGTTCTTGAATTTGATCGTTTCCGAACCCGATATTGCCCGCGTTCCCATAATGATCGATAGTTCCAAATGGGAAATTATTGAAGCTGGTCTTCAGGTAGTGCAGGGGAAATGTGTGGTCAACTCTATCAGCTTGAAAGAAGGCAAGGAAGAGTTTATCCATCATGCCAAATTGATCAAGCGATATGGTGCGGCCGTTATTGTAATGGCTTTTGATGAGGTGGGACAGGCGGATAATTATGAGCGCCGTATTGAAATTGCGAAGCGTTCCTACGATATTTTGGTCAACGAGGTGAATTTTCCTCCCGAGGATATCATCTTCGACCTGAACATCTTTCCCGTGGCCACGGGAATGGACGAGCATAAGAATAACGCCATCGACTTTATTGAGGCGACACGTTGGGTGAGAGAAAATTTACCCTACTGCAGCGTAAGTGGTGGTGTGAGCAACGTATCCTTCTCCTTTCGGGGGAACAACCCTGTTCGTGAGGCCATGCACTCCGCCTTTTTGTTCCATGCCATCAAAGCTGGGATGAACATGGGTATCGTAAACCCCACCATGTTGGAGGTGTACGACGATATTCCAAAAGATCTTTTGGAGCACGTAGAGGATGTGCTGCTCAATAGGCGCGACGATGCTACCGAACGATTGCTCGAATTTGCAGAGACTGTTGTAGGAACAGCCAAGGAAAGCAAGGTCGATTTATCATGGCGGGAAGACCCGCTTCAAGATCGGATTACCCGGGCCTTGGTGAAGGGCATTGACCAATATATCATCGAAGATGTGGAGGAGGCCCGTCAACAGGCCGCCAAGCCTTTACAGGTCATCGAAGGTAATCTGATGACAGGGATGAATGTGGTAGGTGATCTGTTCGGCAGTGGAAAAATGTTTTTGCCCCAAGTGGTCAAATCCGCCCGTGTGATGAAAAAAGCTGTGGCCTATTTGACACCCTATATTGAGGCATCCAAAGACAAGAACGCCAAAGCAGCCGGAAAAATATTGATGGCCACCGTGAAAGGCGATGTGCACGACATTGGAAAAAACATTGTAAGTGTGGTGCTAGCCTGCAACAATTATGAAATTGTGGATATGGGCGTGATGGTACCCCCAGAGAAAATCATCAATAAGGCCAAGGAAGCGCAAGTAGATATCATTGGATTGAGCGGACTCATTACACCTTCATTGGACGAAATGGTCTTCTTGGCAAAAGAAATGGAACGCCAAAACTTCGATGT
This sequence comes from Flagellimonas marinaquae, assembly GCF_003992675.1. GTDB lineage: Bacteria > Bacteroidota > Bacteroidia > Flavobacteriales > Flavobacteriaceae > Flagellimonas > Flagellimonas marinaquae. Next base: position 306,394 of record NZ_RZMZ01000014.1, on the reverse strand, counting down.
TCCCTTGTTGATTGGTGGTGCGACAACGAGCAAGGCGCACACGGCTGTAAAAATCGACCCGCAATACAGTCAAGCCGTGGTACACGTCAATGATGCCTCAAGGGCTGTAACCGTGGTGGGCGATTTGCTTCAGGAAGAAACCTCGGCCAACTATAAAAAATCCATCAAACTGGATTACGAAAGTTTTAGGGAGAAGTTTCTAAAACGTGGCAAGCAAAAGGAATATTTAACCTTGTCGCAAGCTAGGGAGAATAAACTTCAAATTGATTGGAAGACATCAGACATCAAAAAGCCAAACCAATTGGGTATAGAAGTCTGGGATGATTTTGACTTGAAAAAACTGGTAGATTTTATCGATTGGTCTCCATTTTTCAGAAGTTGGGATTTGCATGGCAAATATCCCGATATCTTGAACGATGAAGTGGTTGGCGAACAGGCCAAAGAACTCTTTGAGGATGCGAAGGTCCTGCTCCAACGGATTTTGGACGAGAAGTTATTGAAGGCCAAGGCTATTTTCGGATTGTTTCCAGCCAATCAAGTCAACGAAGATGATATTGAAGTGCACTTGTCACCCCGAGCGCAGGCAAGAGGTGATGAATCGGATGCGCTCGAAATGACAAAAGATGCAACCTTCCTATTTAGAACGCTTCGCCAGCAAACCAAAAAGCGCGAAGGGGTTCCCAATATCGCCCTGGCCGATTTCATAGCGCCCAAAGCATCGGGAATTCAGGATTATATCGGTTGCTTTTGTGTGAGTACTGGTTTCGGAACCCAGGAATTGGCCGCGGAGTTCGAAAAGAACCACGACGATTACAACTCGATCATGATCAAAGCTTTGGCGGATAGGTTTGCCGAGGCGTTTGCCGAATATCTGCACAAAGAAATACGGACCCGTTTTTGGGGTTACGCAGTGGACGAGAATCTGGACAACGATGAATTGATCAAGGAAAAGTACCGTGGAATCCGACCTGCTCCTGGCTATCCCGCTTGTCCCGACCATTTGGAAAAGCTCACTATATGGGAAATGATGCAGGTGGAGGAAAAAATAGGGGTCAAGCTCACCGATAGTTTAGCCATGTGGCCCGCCGCCAGTGTCAGTGGGTATTATTTTGCACATCCCGAGGCCAAGTATTTTGGTTTGGGAAAAATAAAACAGGACCAAGTTCAGGATTTTGCCGAACGAAAACATATAACTTTGGAGAAAGCCCAAAAATGGCTGGCTCCCAATATTGTTGATGAATAACCGATGAAGATTACCGACCACATAAAAAAAGCGAACGGCGAAACCCTTTTCAGTTTTGAAATTGTCCCGCCCGTAAAAGGAAAGAGTATCCAGGAGCTGTACAACAACATTGATCCTTTAATGGAATTTAAACCGCCGTTCATTGATGTGACGACCTCCCGCGAGGAATACATTTACAAGGAGAAAGACGGTCTGTTGGACAAAAAACTGATTCGTACCCGTCCCGGGACCTTGGGCATTTGCGCTTCGTTAAAGCACAAGTACGATGTGGATACCGTTCCCCACGTGCTATGTGGTGGATTCACCAAAGAGGAGACGGAGTATTTGCTAGTGGACTGTCAATATCTGGAGATTGAAAACGTCATGGCCTTGCGTGGGGACGCCCGAAAGGAAGAAAAATATTTTACCCCAACCAAGGGTGGACATCAATATGCGACAGAGTTGGTTGCGCAAATCCAGAACATCAACAAGGGAAATTATCTACATGAGACTTTTGAGTCCAGCGATTTGACTAGTTTTTGTATAGGTGTGGCGGGATACCCCGAAAAGCATATGGAAGCTCCATCGCTCCAGTCCGATTTAAAGCGCTTAAAAGAGAAGGTAGATTTGGGAGCGGATTATGTGGTGACCCAGATGTTTTTCGATAATAAAAAGTTCTTTGCGTTCGTAGAAGCGGCCCGCGAAATGGGAATAGATGTGCCAATCATTCCCGGAATCAAGCCGATTGCCGTGAAAAAGCACCTTCACTTATTGCCACAAGTGTTTCGGGTTGATATTCCGCAAGAACTCATTGAAGCAGTAGAGGCCTGTAAAGATAACAAGGAAGTCCGTAAAGTGGGCGTGGAATGGGCCATACAGCAATCCAAGGAACTTCGGGAAGCAGGAGTGCCCGTGTTGCATTACTACTCCATGGGTAAATCGGATAATATCATGGACATAGCTCGGGAACTTTTTTAATTTCCTACTTTAGCGTCCCATGAAGCACCTACTATACTTGGTTGTTCTGCTGTGTGTTTGCTTTGGATTTGCCCAAGATGGTAATATTCCCAAGAAGTATACTTTGGATGTCAGCCAATTTTATGGTTCTATACTTTTGCACAATCCGGACATTTCCCATTTGATTACCAATCACCCGGGTGGGGTTATTATCGGTTTCAACAGAAAACGATTCGGTCACGAATACTGGGAAGCCGATTTGGGATATCCCGATACCGGTTTTTCGTTTGTTTATCAGGATATGAACAATCCAACCCTTGGTAAGCATTTTGGATTGTATGCGCATTACAATTTTTATTTCTTCAAACGGAATTTGCAGTTTAGGGTCGCGCAGGGCGTTTCTTATAACACCAATCCGTACGATAGGACCGAAAACTTCAGGAATAACGCCTACGGTACTCATTTGTTGAGTTCCACCATGTTGATGTTCAACTATCACCGAGAGAACATCGTAGCTGGACTGGGCTTTAAGGTCGGGATTTCTCTGTTACATTATTCCAATGCCAATTTTAAGGCTCCCAACACCTCCACCAATACCATGGCTTTCAATTTTGGGCTCACCTATGATTTGAACCAAGCGGTGGTACAGGACTATTTGGTACCTGAGCCCAAGGAAAGAATCAAAGAACCCATCCGATACAATATCGTGCTACGTGGTGGGGTCAATGAGAGCGATGTCATCAACATGGGGCAATATGGCTTTGCCATAGTTTCCGCCTACGCCGATAAACGATTGGGCAATCGCAGTGCCATTCAGTTGGGAACCGATATCTTCTTTTCAAATTTTTTAAAGGAATTGATACGATATCAGTCCATTTCTTTTCCCGAACTTGATGTAGCTCCAGATACGGATTATAAAAGGGTGGGGGTATTTGTTGGTCATGAACTGTTCGTAAACAAATTGAGCGTAGTGGCACAATTGGGGTATTATGTATATTATCCCTTCGATTTTGAAGGTAGGGTATATAATCGGATAGGGTTGAAACGGTATTTTGGGGATAGGGTTTTTGGCGCCGTGACCCTAAAATCGCATGGGGCGAAAGCAGAAGCCATTGAATTTGGAATAGGAATTAGGTTATAGTATAGCGATGTTGGAATTAAAAAGTTTATCTCCGTTAAAGAATGTTGCCTCTTGGGCCCACTTGGGCTACGGGCAGGTAGTCGAGAGGTGCTTTTTGTTGGCAATTTCTCTAATATTGATTTCTTGCAACGGCGACAATGTTCCCGACTGTTTCCAAAACGCTGGCGATTTGGTAAGGCGACCCATCGAGGTGTCGGATTTTAGCAAGATTACCGTTTTTGAAAACCTCAATATGGTTGTCAAACAAGGTGATGCATATAGCGTTGAAGTGGAAACGGGCGAATATTTGTTCAACGAGGTTTCTGCCGTGGTAGAGGGTGACCGTCTCGTACTTCGGAACGAGAATGGCTGCAATTTTGTCCGGGATTATGGACTCACCACGATTTATGTGACTGCTCCCAACCTTATTGACATACGCAGCAGCACCGGACTTTTAATTTCCAGTGATGGGGTGTTGAATTATCCCAACCTCAATCTATTGGCAGAGAGTTTTGTAAACCCAGAAACTGAAACCACGGATGGTTCATTTGATATGCACCTTATTGCTACCAACGTGAGGATTGTGGTGAACGGCATCGCTTATTTTAAACTTCGTGGGGAAACGGAAAATTTAACTGTTAGTGTAGCAGCTGGAGATTCGAGAATTGAAGCAGAAAATCTAGTTTCAGAAAATGTAAATGTCAATCACCGAGGTTCCAATGACGTTTTTGTGAATCCACAACAACGGTTATCGGGCGTTATCCGGGGAACGGGCAATATAATAAGCGTTAATACACCGCCAGAAGTCGATGTGGAAGAAATTTTCAATGGGCGGTTGATTTTTCAGGATTGACATTCATCTTCAAAAAACATCATTTTTCTCTTTATTTTCGATGTTCAAACCGACTTATTGGGAAATTTAATTTCACATATCAAAAACATCTTTTCACCTTATCCGAAGGTTACATCCATGAATGGACTGACTGGATTGGAAAAAGTGGATGTGCTTTTTCATAATCTGGTAGCTGAGAAAAAGGTGCCAGGATTGGCAGTGTCCATCTTGGAAGATGGGCAAACCATTCTCGAAAAAGGATATGGCTTCGCTGATTTGGAAAGGCGTATAAAGGTGTATCCCGAGCGTACGGTTTTCCGTATCGCAAGTATTTCCAAATGTATTGCGGGACTTGCTTTGGGCAATATGGCAGAAGATGGGGTGGTGGACTTGGATGAATCCTTATATACTTACGTGCCTTACTTTCCCCAAAAAAAGTATGATTTCACGTTACGCCAATTGGCCAGTCATACCGCTGGAATTCGAGGATACCGTGGCAAAGAATACGCCCTGAATCAAGACTTTTCCATTAAAGAGGGTATTGAAGTCTTTAAAGATGACCCTCTCTTTTTTCAACCCGGTACCAGTTATCTATACAATAGTTTTGATTTTGTGCTACTGTCCTTGGCCATGCAGGAAGCCAGTGGAATTCCATTTGAGCAGTATGTAAGGGAGCAGATTTTGATTCCGTTGGGGTTGAAAAATACATTTCCACCATCAGAAAATTTCAGTTCGATTGGAGTCGAGAACATAGCGCAATTCTATACCAAAAGAGCATTAGGTTTTACAAGAGCAGTTGAGGTAAATAACAACTACAAACTGGCTGGCGGTGGCTATTTGTCTACCTGTGCAGATGTAGCTAAATTGGGGCAGGCCATCATGGAAAAAAAGTTGCTCAAAGATACCACCTATCAACAATTGCTGACCTCTCAGATTATTAACGGAAATCCTACTCATTACGGATTGGGGTTTCAAGTGAGCCAAGATGCCAAAGGAAGGTCGTTTGTAGGTCACGTAGGCAATAGCGTTGGCGCATACACCAACCTTTTTGTATATCCGCAGCAGCAAAAAGTAGTTGCTATTTTAATCAATTGCACCGATCCAAAAGTGCAGCCTGTTTTGGATGAAGCAATCAACGCTCTTTTTGATGATCCTTTAGGTTAGACTTTGCTTGCCAACTGCTCTTCGATGTCATGGGCATAGGCCTTACAAAGGTCAAAGGTATCGGTAACATCTTCCATAGTTGTCCGCGGGTTGATGAGACACATTCGCAATACCACCTGTCCGTTCAAAATGGTGGTGACGAGCATGGCCTTGCGTGATGCCATCACTTTGCCAGAAATGTATTGGTTGATACTGTCCAGTTCCTTTTCCGAATAATTTTTGTTGATGGGGTTATACCTAAAATTGATGACCGCCAAGGTGGCCGGGTATACCACTTCCCAACTTTTACTACCACGAAGCATAGTTTCCACTTCTTCGGCCAAATCAATGTTGTAGGTAATGGCATCACGGAACTCCTTTAAACCGAAGGTTTTTAAGGACATGTAAAATTTCAATGCCCTAAATCTTCGGGTCAGTTGGATACCATGGTCATAAAAGTTGATTTCCGATGTGTTGCCTTCGATATCCCTTAAATATTCGGGCTTTTCGGTAAAGGTATGGCTCAGGTTTTTATGGTTTCGAACCAAAAGGCACCCCATTTCGTAAGGCTGAAAGAACCATTTATGTGGGTCCACCGTCAAGGAGTCCGCTTTTTCGATGCCTTTCATGGCCTGCTTGCCCTTTTGGGATAAAATCGACGCTCCGCCGTAGGCGCCGTCAATATGGAACCAGATATCTTCTTTCTTGCAGATTTTGCCCAATTCCACTAAGGGGTCTACGGTTCCAGTGTTGGTGGTTCCCGCAGTTGCAATCAAACAGAAGGGATAAAGGCCCTCCAATCTATCCTTGGCGATACAGTTTTTTAATTTGTTGACGGAAAACTTGAGTTCATTGTCGGTGGGAATGATTCGGATCTGTTCTTTTTTGAACCCGAGTGCCCGAATAGCCTTGATATTGGAAGAATGCGCCTGATCGGATAGATAGATGATGGCCTTGGAAAAATCATCACCACATTTGATCCTGCGTGCGGTGACCACTGCAGTAAGGTTGGCCATGGAGCCACCACTGGTAAAAATACCACCACCTTTTTTCTTTGGGAAACCAAAAATTTTCAATAACCATTGAATGGTCACTATTTCCAGCTCTGCTGCTGCCGGGCTAGCTGCCCATCCCCCAGAAAAAATATTGTAGCCTGTTGCCAAGGCGTCGGCCATAACACTGATAAAGTTACTCGGTCCCGGAACAAAGGAAAATGATTTCGGATGGGCCATATTGGCACTATTGGTCATTACTTTTTCCAAAACAAAATGGAGCACTTGGGATGGGTCGGAACCTTTTTCGGGAGCCTCTTCCAAAAACAAGGAGTCCATTTCTTCTCGGGAGCCGGAAGCTACGGGCAGTTTCTCTGCTTGGGTGGCATAGTGTTCCACAATGGCATCAACAACCTCATACCCGTATTTTTGCATTTCCTCTTTCGAAAGTTCCAATCTGGCGTTGTTCTTCTTCATGTGTCCAATTTCTTCTGGACTGCAAAAGTACCATATTTGGAGCGGTTTTCCACCTCATTTGGGGGTCTTCTCCCATCAAATTGGATAACGGAAAACCTAAGAAGTAAGTTCGGTGAAAAGACTTTCGAGATTTTTGTTCTTTCTGCTCAGTTGAAGTGTTTTCAATTTGTTGTCGTGCGCAAAATCAAAAACAGCAGGCCGCATATCCTTGGAAGTGGTAAACGTGATTTCATAGATAAAGCCACCGGTATTTTTAACTTTGGAAACATCGGGAAGTTGTTGCAGTAACTGTTCCTCTACCCGATAGTCGAATTCCACTTCAATGATTTGTTCTTCTGCCTCGCGAAGTTCCTCCAGCTTTTTATCGGCTACCAATTTCCCTTTATTGATGATGATTACTCGGTCGCAGACGGCCTCTACTTCCTTCATGATATGTGTGGAAAGCAAAATGGTCTTTTCCTTTGCTATCTCACGAATCAATTTTCGGATTTCGATCAATTGGTTGGGGTCAAGCCCTGTGGTGGGCTCATCCAAAATAAGCACTTCGGGATTGTGCAACAAGGCCGCAGCAAGCCCAACCCGTTGACGATACCCTTTGGATAATTGCCCTATTTTTTTGTGTGCTTCCGGGGACAACCCTGTTTGTTCGATAACCTCATTGATTTTGGATTTGTCCACTTGGTAAACATCGGCATTAAAGGCCAGATATTCCTTCACGTACATTTCCAGGTACAGCGGATTGTGCTCTGGTAGGTATCCGATACTTTTTTGAACGGCCTTTTCATCTCCCAATACATCGAACCCATTTACGGCAGCAGTACCTTGGTCCGCTTTGTAGTAGGTGGTCAAAATGCGCATCATGGTGGATTTTCCTGCACCATTTGGGCCTAAGAAACCAACAACCTCCCCTTTGTTGATGCTAAAGGACACATTGTCCAATGCTTTTTGCGTACCAAAGGTTTTTGTAATGTTCTGAACAGTGATGGACATTCCGTTGAATTCTTTGATTTCAAAAATACACTTTTAGTCATTGTAAACCTTACATTTCAAAAACTGGAAAATGAAACGACACTTTTCTTGGAATTAATGGAAACATGAGTATTCGTAAAAAAGTATCATTTCTATAAAATAATGTGCAGCGAAAATGTCTTTTTTGAAAAAAATCAAAAAAAATTTGGGAATCTCTGGGTCTTTCCGATTGAATACCTAAATTAGCCGACAATTAACAACGAGATGACAAACACGTATTTCTGGAACCGTTTTTATTTTTACTTCTTTTTTGAGAGGGGAGCGGGACTGTTATAGATACGTTTAAAGTATAACCACTATAGAAAGTCCCGATGCATCGGGACTTTTTTTTTGAATGAAATCCAAGTTGGCAACTGCCAATTTAATGATTGAATTCATCCCGAACTGCTGCCGGCAGGCAAGGTGTTTCGGGATCTAACATACAAAAAGAATGTCTTTAAAAGTCGCCATACAAGGAATCAAGGGATCGAACCATCATCAAGTGGCCATCGATTTTTTTGGAGAAGCAATTGAACTATTGGAATGTAATTCCTTTGACGCGGTAATCGACAGTTTGTTGGTGGGGGCGGCCGATAAGGGCATAATGGCCATTGAGAATTCCATAGCGGGGTCCATCATCCCCAATTACAATTTAGTGTACCACAATAATATTCATGTGATCGGGGAGCATTATTTGAACATTCATCATAACCTTATGGTGATGAAGGGAAAAACCTTTGATGACATTCAAGAGGTACATTCGCACCCGATGGCGTTGTTGCAGTGCAAGGAATTTTTTAAGGCACACCCACAGATCAAGTTGGTGGAAAGCGTGGATACGGCAGAGACAGCGAAGCGGATTCAAGAGGAAGAGTTAGGGCATATTGCCGCGATTGCCCCTAAAATGGCTGCCGACCTTTACGATTTGGAGATTATCGCGGATAATATCCAGACCATAGTGAATAATTCCACAAGATTTATCATCCTAAAAAAACAGAACAAAGTACTCCCAGAGGAGGAAATCAATAAAGCGTCCCTTCGGTTTATCACCGATCACAAAAGAGGCAGTTTGGCCACCGTTTTGAACGTGATGAGCGATTGTAACATGAACCTGACCAAAATACAGTCATTGCCCGTGATCGAAACTCCCTGGAAATACGCCTTTTTTGTGGATGTAACTTTTGATGAATACGAGCACTTTGCCAAAACCAAATCCCTGATGCAGATTATGGCTGAGGATTTCAAGGTTTTGGGAGAATATAAAAATGCATTGTTGTAATGGTAACAGCGGATCGATTAAATAGCGTTCAGGAATATTACTTCTCGAAAAAGTTGAGAGAGGTTAGGGGATTAATGGCCCAAGGGAAGCCCATCATCAATATGGGGATAGGCAGCCCGGATTTGGCTCCATCGCCTCAGGTATTGGAAACCCTTCGAAATTCCATTATCGATGCCGGTGCGCACCAATACCAAAGCTATCAGGGATTGCCACAGTTGAGGAAGGCTATTGCCGATTTTTATCAGCAAAAGTTCGGTGTCGCAGTGGAGTCAGATTCTGAAATTTTGCCTTTAATGGGATCTAAGGAGGGCATAATGCATATCAGTATGGCCTTTTTGAACGAAGGCGATAAGGCGCTACTGCCCAACCCTGGATATCCTACGTATGCGTCTGTCACCAATTTGGTGGGTGGTGTACCTGTTACATACGACCTTGCGGCAGATAATGGCTGGTTTCCTGATTTGGAGGAACTGGCTAAAATGGACCTGTCAAAAGTAAAGTTGATGTGGGTCAGTTATCCGCATATGCCTACAGGCGCGACAGCAACGACGGAGCAATTGGAATCTTTGGTAGATTTTGCCAGGAAGAACAACATCCTTTTGGTGAACGATAACCCATACAGTTTTGTCCTGTCCCATAATCCAACCAGTATTTTGTCCATTAAAGATGCCAAAGAGCACACGTTGGAACTCAACAGTTTAAGTAAAACCTTTAATATGGCAGGCTGGCGTGTGGGAATGGTACTCGGTAGTGCAGAGCACATCACGGCGGTGTTGAAGGTGAAAAGCAATATGGATTCCGGGATGTTTTACGGTATCCAAATGGGCGCAATAGCTGCCCTACAAAGTGGTGCGGAATGGTTTGAGGCCCTGGATCGGGTATACACCAGAAGGCGAGCGTTGATGTTCAAACTAGCGGATAAACTAGGTTGTACTTACGATACAAATGCTGTGGGAATGTTTGTTTGGTGCAAGTTGCCAGAAGGGGCTGGGCCATCGGAAGAATTTATAGACCAAGTGCTCTACGATAAGGATATTTTTATTGCTCCAGGAACCATTTTTGGAAGCAATGGCGAGGGCTATATTCGGTTTTCGCTTTGTGTGACCGAAGAAAAAATTGAGGAGGCCATAGCAAGATTTTAGGATATGAAAGTAGTTATTATAGGAGTTGGATTGATTGGTGGTTCCTTTGCCAAGGATGTGAAAAGACTACATCCCGAAGCGGAGATTATTGGTGTGGATAAGAGTGAAGCTCATCTTGAGGAGGCATTACAACTTGGGATTATCGATACAAAGGGGAATTACGATTCATTGGCTGCGGCAGATATGGTCTACTTGAGCATTCCGGTAAATGTCTTGGTCAGCGAATTGCCCGGCATATTGGATGCTGCTGGGGAAGAAACCGTGGTCATGGACGCAGGTTCTACCAAGCGTTTGATTTGCGAGCAGGTAGCCGATCATCCCAAGCGTAGGAACTTTATGGCCTGTCACCCCATCGCGGGAACAGAATTTTCTGGTCCTACAGCAGCTTTGGAGGGGTTGTACGCCGGCAAAACGATGATTATTTGTGAGGTGGAGAAAACGGCTTTCAAACTTCAGGAAAAGGCATTGGCCATTTTTCAAGATATCGGGATGCGAATTCGATATATGAATCCCGAAGCACATGATAAACACATCGCCTACGTTTCCCATTTATCACACATTAGCTCTTTTATGTTGGGAAAGACAGTTATTGAGAAGGAAAAAAATGAGCGTGATATTTTTGACATGGCGGGAAGTGGTTTTGAGAGCACCGTTCGCTTGGCGAAAAGTTCACCCGATATGTGGACGCCCATTTTTGAACAGAACAAGGACAATGTGGTGGAAACTTTGGAGGAGTACATTCAGAACTTGACTGCTTTCAAACAACTGATTTTGGACAACGATTTTGAGCAGGTCCACCAAGAAATGAGCAATACCAATAAAATAAAACAAATACTAAAAGGAATACCACTTACAAAAAAATAGAGAGTATTATGGAAAACAAAAAGGAAATGAGGAAATGGTTGGATGACATGAACTTGGGTCATCCCTTGGTAGTAGCGGGTCCGTGCAGTGCCGAAACCGAAGACCAAGTACTAAAAATAGCACACGAATTAAAGGATACCGATGTGAGCTATTACCGTGCCGGAATCTGGAAACCAAGAACTCGACCTGGAAACTTTGAAGGTGTTGGGGCCATTGGTTTGAAGTGGTTGCAAAAGGTAAAGGAAGAAACTGGGCTAAAAACCGCTACGGAGGTTGCCAATAGGGCACACGTGGACCTTGCCTTGGAACACGATGTAGATTTGTTATGGATAGGAGCGCGCTCTACTGTGAGTCCATTTATTGTTCAAGAGATCGCCGATGCATTAGAGGGAACGGACAAAATTGTTTTGGTAAAGAACCCTGTGAACCCAGATCTATCCCTTTGGTTAGGTGCCGTAGAGCGCTTGTATTCTGCCAATATTGAAAAATTGGGTGTGATCCACAGAGGATTCTCTACCTACGAAAAAACCAAATACCGAAATATACCAGAGTGGCAATTGGCCATCGAATTGCAGACCAAGTTCCCCGATCTGCCCATTATCAACGACCCAAGCCATATTACCGGGAAGCGAGATATGATTTTTGATGTATCGCAAACTGCCTTGGACTTGAATTTTGACGGGTTGATGATCGAAACACATTACGACCCAGATAACGCATGGAGTGATGCTGCACAACAGGTGACCCCTAAAACATTGGTACAAATCATGAAAGATCTTAGAATCAGAAAAGAAACTGATGAAGAAGCGGAATACAACAACAGTTTGAGCAACCTTAGGGCCCAAATCGATGTGCTGGACAATCAGTTGATCGATCTATTGGGTAAAAGAATGAAGGTTTCGGACGGTATTGGCGAGTTGAAAAAGCAAAGGAACGTAGCGGTGCTTCAGAGCAACCGCTGGAACGCTATTCTGGGCAGCATGATCTTGGAGGGCGAGCAGCGAGGTTTGAGCGAAGAGTTTATTCTTAAAATGTTCAAGGCCATTCACCAGGAATCCATCAACCACCAAGAAAAAATCATCAACGCATAAGCGAGTTTTCATAGTGGATTGATTTACAAAACTATTTGTGGTTTCGATAAAAAATCGGATCTGCAAATAGTTTTTTTTAGCCCAAACTGTAACAAAACTTGAGAATGGGTATCTTTTAAGGGTAAAAACACTTTATCATGAAAAAAATATACACATTAGGTTTGCTTTTGCTTCCCTTGGTCATGTTTTCGCAACGAATCATCGATACTGAGGTTGGAGAGTTCAATAAAATCAAAGTTTTTGACTTGATCGAGGTCAATTTGATCCAATCCGATGAGAACAAGATTATGATCAAAGGCTGGAATGTTGATGACATCAAATGGACCAACAAAAACGGGACTTTGAAACTCCGTATGCAATTGGACAAAAAGTTTCAGGGTGAGGATACCTTGATTGAAGTCTATTACACCAATTTGGATGTGATCGATGGCAACGAAGGAGCCCAAATTACCTGCAACGAAATGGTTCAGAAAAGCAGAATTGAGCTTAGGGTGCAAGAAGGCGCTACCATCCGTATTGGGATGGATGTGGATTATGCGGACATACGGGCGGTTACAGGAGGTATTGTTCAGGCTTCAGGACTGGCCAAAAACCAAACTGTCGTAATCAATACTGGTGGTATTTTTGAAGGTCGGGAACTACGAACCAGCACCACCGACGTAAAGATTTCCGCTGGAGGCGAGGCTGATGTATTTGCTTCGGAGCTTGTGGATATTAATGTAAGGGCTGGAGGAGACGTTTATGTGTATGGAAATCCGCAAACCGTGAACAAAAAAACCTTTGTGGGCGGAAGGGTCTACATTAAGGATTAATGAAACTTGTTAACAAAAAACAAGAGGCTGTCTAAAAAGCTGTTTGCCTGTCGGTTCGAGCGCAGTCGAGAACTTAAGACGCATTGGTGATCAATGGGTTTCGACTGCGCTCAACCTGACAAAGTTCAGATATTACCGCTTTTTAGACAACTTCTTTTTGATTTAAAAAGGTAGTAAGACCTATTTTCTAAAGATATATCGGGTGATAAAAATACCCTGTCCATCTCCTTTTCCACCTTCACTCTCAACACCACTTACCACAAAGGCCAATTCCCATCCATTGGAAATCATATCATTGATCATGGAAGTGATCACGGCATCGTTGGCAGCGATATTCTGGAACCGGATACCACCGAGGTTATAGAAGTTCAAAAGCTTGGTCTCCTCAAAATTCTTTACACGGATTTCGCTTCTATCTGACTTGTTTCGCGTGTTGTCGTCCTCCGTTTGTACAGTGGTAAATTCCTTATAATCTTTCTCTTCCAGGGCATTGATAATCCTCGATCTTCCCAAACCATTGGGGACGATGGATTCAACACTGGTAATGACCCGGTACTGCTGTGCACTCATGGTAAACGTTGCTGCGAACAATACCACAGCGGCCAAAATGATTTTTTTCATAATAAATACGTTAATGATTGTTAAAACTGTTAACAAAGATATACGACGAAAAAGAAGGAATATTGTTTCTTTGTAATCAAAATATGAACAAAAGGTGAACGGAACTGTTTATAAATCAACGGGAAGTTGGTACACTGTAAAATCCTCCGAAGGAGCTTTTTACGAGTGCCGCATCAAGGGCAAGTTCCGGACACAGGGAATTAAGAGTACCAATCCCGTCGCCGTAGGCGATCATGTGGAGTTTCAATTGGAAACCATTGGGGATGAAACTGTTGGGGTGATTTCCAGTATAGGGGATCGCAAAAACTATATAGTTCGCAAATCGGTTAATCTTTCCAAGCAGACCCATATAATAGCAGCCAACCTAGACCAGGTATTTTTGTTGGTTACATTGAACAATCCCACCACCTTTACCAGTTTTATCGACCGATTTTTGGTTACGGCAGAAGCTTACGATATTCCCGTGGTGCTTCTTTTTAACAAGATGGATACGTATACCGATGAAGAAAGAGCCGAGGTTTCTTATTTGGTGGATTTGTACACTAAAATAGGGTATAGTTGTCTTCAAATTGAGGCCAAACAAGCCAAAAATTTGGAGAATGTAAAGGAATTGATGCTTGGCAAAACAAGCATGTTCGCTGGGCACTCTGGCGTGGGAAAGTCAACCCTGGTCAATGCCTTGGAACCTGGACTACAACTCAAGACCGCGGAGATTTCTGAACAGCATATGCAGGGACAGCATACGACCACTTTTGCCGAGATGTACGACCTTTCTTTTGATGCCCGAATCATTGATACCCCTGGGATCAAAGGATTTGGAATTGTGGATATGGAGAAGGAGGAAATCGGTGATTATTTCCCCGAGTTTTTTGCATTAAAATCCGAATGTAAGTTCAATAATTGTCTCCATTTGGACGAACCCAAATGTGCGGTAAAGGAAGCCTTGGAACACGATGAAATAGCTGCTAGCCGTTACCGAAGCTATGTTCAGATGATTACAGGGGAAGAAGATCAAACATATAGGTAGGGAATATTATGAGAGCTGTATTGCAAAGAGTATCCAAAGCAAGCGTTACCGTAGATAGCGAGTTGATTTCGTCCATTGGGAAAGGCCTATTGGTTTTATTGGGGATTGAGGATGCCGATGGCCAAGAGGATGTGGAATGGTTGACAAACAAGATTGTAAATCTCCGCATCTTCAATGATGAAAATGATGTGATGAACCGATCGGTGCTCGATGTTCATGGTCAAATTATTGTAGTGAGCCAATTTACCTTGCATGCCCAAACCAAAAAAGGAAATAGACCTTCCTACATCAAAGCCGCCAAACCCGATATTGCTGTTCCTATGTACGAAAGATTCGTGTCTGTTTTGGAACAAAAGCTCGGGAAGAAGGTGGGTACTGGCATCTTTAGTGCCGATATGAAAGTGGAACTACTTAATGATGGTCCAGTGACCATAGTAATTGACACAAAAAATAAGGAATAATGAATATTGCAGACGCACAAAAAGCGGTTGATGAATGGATCAAGAACCATGGGGTCCGATACTTTAACGAATTGACCAATATGGCCCAGCTCACCGAAGAAGTGGGCGAGGTGGCACGAATAATAGCCAGACGCTACGGTGAGCAAAGCGAAAAGGAATCCGACAAGGCCAAAGATCTAGGGGAAGAACTCGCCGATGTGGTCTTTGTGGTACTTTGCTTGGCCAATCAAACAGGCATTGACCTACAACAGGCTTTTGATAAAAAGTTGGACCTAAAGACCAAACGCGACCACGACCGTCATCAAAATAACAAAAAGCTCAAATAAAGTTGGCCTGCTGACAGGACATTAAGGCTGTTTTTTCTAGTTTTGACCATTCATGCAAACCCAAAAGAATTGAAACTCCAACTTTCAGCACCCGACCACAAAAAAATCCAAAAGACCATTGCCATTACTGGCTCCAAGAGTGAAACCAACCGCTCTTTGTTGTTGCAGGCACTTTTTCCCAATATCAACATAGAGAATCGTTCCAATTCTGATGATGGAGAGGTAATGCAGAAAGGGTTGTCCAAGTCTGAAGGTGAGGTTGATATTCATCACGCAGGCACAGCCATGCGCTTTTTAACTGCTTATTTTGCTTCGCAAGAAGGCAAGCACGTTACCCTGACAGGTTCGGAGCGCATGCAAGAGCGCCCTATCAAAATCTTGGTCGATGCGTTACGCTCCTTGGGTGCGGATATCGAATACCTTAAAGAGGAAGGCTACCCTCCGTTGAACATCAAAGGGAAAACGTTGGAAAAAAGTCAGGTTTCGCTTCCAGCTAATATCAGTAGCCAATACATTTCAGCGCTATTGTTGATTGCGCCGAGCCTAGAAAATGGCCTAGAGTTGGAACTGGTAGGAAAGATTACGTCGGTGCCCTACATTAAAATGACCCTGGCTCTTTTGGAACAAATTGGTGTAGAAACCAATTTTGAAGGAAACAAAATCACCGTTGCGCCAAAAAAGACCGTTGAAGATATCACATTGGTAGTGGAATCCGATTGGAGTTCCGCTAGTTATTTTTACAGCATAATTGCGCTCAGCGAAGCAGGCTCAGAAATTCAACTGGCATCTTATAAAAAAAATTCATTGCAGGGAGATAGCATTTTAACCGAAATCTATACACATTTTGGAGTTGAGACTTCATTTGCCAACAACACCATTGTGTTGAAAAAAACCACTGCTCCCATTGTAGATCATTTGGAGTATGACCTGTCCAATGCCCCGGATATTGCACAGACCATCGCTGTGACCTGTTTGGGTTTGGGCATAGGATGCCACTTGACGGGATTGCACACCCTCCCCATAAAGGAAACCGACCGTTTGGCTGCATTGCAGACCGAATTGGGCAAGTTTGGGGCCAAGGTGGATATTGATGCCGAGAGCTTGACCTTGCATCCACAAAAGGTCCTAAATCAAGAGGTTAGGGTCGACACCTACAACGATCATAGAATGGCGATGGCCTTTGGTCCACTGGCGCTCAAGGTTGATTTTACCGTGAACGATGCTGAGGTGGTTTCCAAATCTTATCCCGATTTTTGGAGCGACCTAAAGACGCTTGGATTCCCGGTCCAAGAACTGTAATCCACATTTAATCATCAAATTACTTGACATCCGCTATGGGTAGGTCGTATATTTGCCCCTCTTTAAAAAAATCGAAAAAAAGTCCACATGAAATTATCAAACTTCAATTTTGAATTGCCTAAAGAGTTATTGGCAGAATATCCTGCGGAACACAGGGACGAATCCAGACTAATGGTGGTTCACCGTGATAGCGGAAAAATTGAACATAAAATGTTCAAAGACCTAGTCGATTATTTTGATGAAGACGATGTCTTGGTCTTGAACAATACTAAGGTATTTCCAGCCCGACTTTTCGGTAACAAGGAAAAAACAGGAGCCCGTATCGAGGTTTTTCTATTACGGGAACTAAACCAAGAACAGCGTTTGTGGGATGTGTTGGTAGATCCAGCACGAAAGATCCGTATCGGAAACAAACTTTATTTTGGTGATGACGAAAGTTTGGTGGCTGAGGTTATCGATAACACCACATCAAGAGGTAGGACCCTTCGTTTTCTTTACGATGGCTCTTATACCGATTTTAGAAGAAAATTGAGGGAGCTGGGTGAAACGCCTCTTCCAAAGTATATTAAAAGGGAAGTGACCCCAGAGGATGAGGAGCGTTACCAGACCATTTATGCCAAGCATGAAGGTGCCGTAGCCGCCCCCACTGCAGGACTTCACTTTTCCAAGCATTTGCTCAAGCGATTGGAAATAAAAGGTATCAACTTTGCCGAGGTTACGCTGCACGTAGGATTGGGTACTTTTAACCCTGTTGAGGTGGAAGACCTATCCAAGCACAAAATGGATAGCGAGGAATTGGTAATCGATGAAAAGGCCACCGAAATTGTAAACACGGCCAAGGCCAACAAACGCAAGGTGTGTGCCGTAGGAACCACAGTGATGAGAAGTTTGGAAAGTGCCGTTTCATCCGAGCATACATTGAATACGTTTGAGGGCTGGACCAACAAGTTCATTTTCCCTCCCTATGAATTCAGCATAGCCAATTGTATGGTGACCAACTTTCACTTGCCCAAATCCACCTTATTGATGATGATTTCGGCATTTATGGGTCACGACCTGATGAAAAAGGCCTACAAACAGGCCATTTTGGAAGGATATCGCTTCTATTCCTATGGCGATGCGATGTTGATTCTGTAAACGGAATATTTATAAAACAGAAATCCCGTTCGCTTATGGCCAGCGGGATTTTTTCTTGCTTATCTTTAACTAGTGGAAGTCAAAAAAAAGGACATAAGGGCATTGACCAAGGACCAGCTTCGCAATTTTTTCATGGAGCAAGGCGATAAGGCGTTCCGTGGCAACCAAGTCTATGAGTGGTTGTGGCAAAAGTCTGCCCACGATTTTGATGCCATGACCAATATTTCCAAGGAAACCCGTAAAATGCTGGAGGATAACTTTGTGATCAACCACATTCGGGTGGACCAAATGCAGCGTAGCTCGGATGGTACCATTAAGAATGCCGTTCGATTACACGATGGTCTGGTGGTGGAGTCCGTTCTGATACCCACTGAAACCCGCACCACGGCATGTGTTTCCAGTCAAGTAGGCTGTAGTTTGGATTGCCGATTTTGTGCAACGTCACGATTAAAGCGGATGCGAAACCTAAATCCGGATGAAATCTATGACCAAGTAGTAGCCATTGACAACGAAAGCCGATTGTATTTTGACCGTCCGTTGAGCAACATCGTTTTTATGGGGATGGGCGAACCCTTGATGAACTACAACAATGTGCTCAAGGCCATTGATAAGATAACTTCCCCTGAGGGACTCGGTATGTCCCCCAAACGGATTGTGGTTTCCACCTCTGGCGTACCCAAAATCATAAAGAAAATGGCCGACGAAGAAGTCAAGTTCGGCTTGGCGGTGTCCTTGCATTCGGCAATTGATGAGGTGCGAACTTCCATCATGCCCTTTAATGCCACATTCCCTTTAAAAGATTTGCGGGAGTCCTTGGAATATTGGTACAGTAAGACCAAGAACAGGATTACCTACGAATATGTGGTGTGGAAAGGAATCAACGATACTCAAGAAGCAGCGGATGCCTTGGTCAAGTTTTGCAAGTTTGCGCCATCAAAAGTGAATCTGATAGAGTACAACCCCATTGATGACGGGGAATTTCAACAGGCTTCCAATCAAGCGGTGGAAATGTACCAAAACACCTTGGAAAGAAATGGAATCACGGTCACGATTCGTAGGTCCCGTGGCAAGGATATTGACGCTGCTTGTGGTCAGCTTGCGAATAAGAGCTAGTTTTTACACACAGAAGACGGGAAATATGTTGTTCATCCTTTTGCCTTCCACCTTTCACCCTTTTGCTTCATTCCCTGCAAATCACCGATAGTTTTAGGACTGTATCTTAAAACTCGGATTTCATTCCATCAACTCTTTCATTTTCCCTACTTTTAGGGTTTCAAAACCAAACACCACCCGTTACGTTGAAAATCGTTTCGCAGATAAGGGAGCCCATTGAAAAGGAGATGCAGCTTTTCGAGGAAAAATTCCTCAAATCCATGTCCTCTAAAGTCGCGTTGTTCAATAGGATTACCTACTACATAGTCAATAGAAAGGGCAAGCAAATGCGGCCCATGTTCGTTTTTTTAACGGCCAAATTACTGAACGGTGAAGTTAACGAGCGCACCTATACAGGAGCTTCCATTATTGAGTTGATACATACGGCAAGCTTGGTGCATGATGATGTGGTGGACGATAGCAACAAACGCAGGGGCTTTTTCTCCATCAATGCCCTGTGGAAAAATAAAATTGCCGTTTTGGTGGGCGATTTTCTGTTCTCCAAAGGCCTTTTGGTCTCTTTGGAAGGCAAGAATTACGATTTACTGCACATTATTTCCAATGCCGTTCGCGATATGAGCGAGGGGGAACTGCTCCAAATCGAAAAAGCACGTCTTTTGGACATCACCGAAGAGGTGTATTACGATATCATCCGGCAGAAGACCGCCACTTTGATTGCAGCCTGTTGCAGCATGGGAGCCTGCTCCGTACGCCCCGATTCGGAAGAAGTGGAAACCTTCAGAAAATTTGGGGAACTCTGCGGCATGGCGTTTCAAATAAAAGATGACCTTTTTGACTACGGCGCCGAAAAAATCGGCAAGCCCACTGGAATCGATATCAAGGAACAAAAAATGACCCTTCCATTGATCTATGCCTTAAACCATAGTGATAAGGAAAAGAAAAAGTGGTTGATCAACTCCATCAAAAAGCACAACAAGGACAAAAAACGGGTCAAGGAAGTCATATCCTACGTAAAAGCGAAGGGCGGATTGGATTATGCCGTGGTGAAGATGTTGGAGTTTAAGGATGAAGCCTTGGCCATATTGGACAATTACCCCGATTCCGAATACAAAAGTGCCCTCAAACTTATGGTCAACTACGTGGTTGACCGAAAAAAATAATTTTTAATAGTTTGAAAATCAATCATATACTGAAAATCTGTACTTTTCAGGCAACCATTTTTGTTGATATCCCGTCTATGTTAATAGAAGCACTTTTGTAAACCAAACTTTTTTTGAAAATCATCGCGCTACATAACAACGAAAGGCAGTTGATCAAAAAATCGATCAAAGGAGATCCGCAGGCCCAAAAGCAGCTGTACGATAGGTTCTCGCCAAAGATGCTAAGTGTTTGTCGGCAGTACATTAAGGACCTGCATTTTGCGGAAGATGTGATGATCTATGGCTTTGTAAAGGTATTCAACCATTTAAGCTCTTATCAATTTAAAGGAAGTTTTGAAGGTTGGATTCGAACCATTATGGTACGGGAAAGTATCTCATATCTGCGGAAACGACAGTTTGTGGTCTACGATGATGAAGCCATGAAGGAGCCCCACAGCACTGATTTGACCCCCAACACCGGTGTATTGGATGTGGAATATGTACAGCATTTGATCGATGGACTTCCAGAAGGTTATAAAACTGTGTTTTTGTTAAATGCCATTGAAGGCTATGGACATAAGGAAATCGCTGAGATGCTCGAAATCACGGAGGGCACATCAAAATCACAATTGTTCAAGGCCCGAAAGATGCTTCAAGATAATTTGAATTTAAAGGGAATGTCGCCCAAATCACAATCGGCGAACAAACAATAAGGGATATGGATAAATTGGAAAAACATATCAAGGATAAGCTGGAGGAGCGAACCATTGCGCCATCCGAAGGTGCTTGGGATAAGATTGCTTCACAGATCAAGAGTTCTTCACCTAAAAAGCGAACCCCTTGGTTAATATATGCCGTAGCGGCAAGTGTGGTTGGTGTGGTATTGGTATCAGTTTATTTTTTCACAAACGAGTCGCCAAGGGTGGATGAAAACCAAGTAGTGGAAACAGAAACAAAAACCGGAGTCATAACCGAACCAGAACAAACCACCGGCAAGGAATCTATGGAGGAATCGATTGAGGTGGCGGCAATCGAAG
This sequence comes from Flagellimonas marinaquae, assembly GCF_003992675.1. Taxonomy (GTDB): domain Bacteria; phylum Bacteroidota; class Bacteroidia; order Flavobacteriales; family Flavobacteriaceae; genus Flagellimonas; species Flagellimonas marinaquae. The sequence goes on along the minus strand of NZ_RZMZ01000014.1, from coordinate 285,295 downwards.
CGGATTCCAAGATTACCGAAGAAAACCCAACAATGGATGCGGATAACCCGATTTCCAACGGTGCATTGGTCCAAGAAGAGACGAAAGCCCCGCTAAAGGATGAAATCTTGATCAATTCAGATGCATTGATTGCCCAAAAAGTAGAAGAAGTGGTGGCACAGGTAGAACTGATGGAGCATGCGCAACAGGATGTGACCGATGCTGAGGTAGACTCCCTTTTGAGGGCGGCGCAACGCCAAATCTTAACGGATAAACTGTTCACGGAAAGTGGTTCCGTGGATGCGATGTCACTTTTGGCCGAAGTGGAAGACGAGCTGGACGAGACATTTCGGGACCAAATCTTTGATGCCCTAAAATCAGGATACCTAAAATTACGTACTGCGGTGGCAGACCGAAATCAGTAAAATTATTCATCAATCAAGTCAAACCTCTCACAGCTTCCTGTTCAAACGGGCAGGAAGGAGGGAGGTTTATAATCCAAAAACAATCATGAAAACAATTGCATTTTATTCAACTATCTTAATCTTGTTCCTTGGTTCCGTAATGGCTTTTGGACAAGAAGACTATCAACAGAAAATTGAAGCGCTGAAACAGGAAAAGCAGCGCATCATAGAGCAGGAAAAGGAAGCCCTAAAGTTTGAAGTAAGGGACATCAACCAGCGTTTGGAGAATGGCGATATCAGCGAAAATGAAGCAAGAAGCTTAAAGGAAGAGGTGGCCAAGCAACGTGCCCTAAATATTGAAAACAGGGTTGCCATTATAGAGAACAAGATAGCTCTATTGGAACGCAACCAAGGGGATGTGTTGACATTAACCGAAATGGACACCATTTATGGGGACAGAATGCGGCTTGGTCTTTTGATTGATGGCAAACCGATAATTAGCTTCAAGCCCCATCGAAGGAAAAGAGAAATCCAATACGATAGACGTACGTATTCTGATTTTGTGATGGCCGTTGGTTTAAACAATGCCATTATTGAAGGACAATCCCTAAGCGATTCGCCCTATAAAGTTGGGGGCAGCCGTTTTTTTGAAATGGGCTGGCAATGGCGCACCAGGGTATTTCAAAATTCAAACTGGTTGCGGTTCAACTACGGTTTTTCCTTTCAGTTCAATGGCCTAAAACCCGACGGAAACCGAATTTTTGTTCAAGAGGGGAACCAAACCGTTTTGGAGGAGTTTGAATACGATTTGGACAAATCTAAGTTTCGAATGGACAATCTTGTTTTTCCTGTTCATTTTGAAGTTGGCCCTTCACGCTTGCGTAAAACTGAGCGTACCTTGCGATACTCCATCAGAGATCAATTTAGGCTTGGCTTCGGTGGTTACGGCGGATTTAGTCTGGGTACCCGTCAAAAATTAAAGTACAATCGGGACGGCGAGAATGTCAAGGATAAACTCAAAAGGGATTACAATAGTAGCGACCTTATTTATGGTGTAAGCGGATATATGGGGTTCGACGGGGTGTTGCTCTACATCAAATACGACTTGAACCCAATTTTCAAGGATGCGGAAATCAAACAAAACAATATATCACTGGGCCTTCGGTTTGATATATGACCATTTCCAAGGTTGAACGAACGGTCGGGGTTTCCCGGCCGTTTTTTTATTCCAAAAGGGCCTGTTCCATTTCTGGCGTAAAGTCTTCCTTGTAGTAGACCTTTTTGCAGTGGGAACATTCCGCATAGCGGATATTGTTGATGGTAAAGATGGGAATCCAGAACAAATGGGCATAGTTAGGTTGTGCCACCGCTGTCAATGTCCCTGTCTGGTTACAATAAGGGCAAGTGATATGGGTAAGCACCTTGGTCTCTTTTTTGCCTGGTCGTGTTCCGAAAAAAAGAATCATCGCAAATCAATATTCATGGTTTTCAAAAGTAGCATTTTCAGCAATGATTAAAGAAAAATGAATTTCGTTTTTAATTATTTTCTACATTCGCCCACATTTTTGAAACATGAACACCTATCACGGTTTGGACGATTGGTTGTCTTGGATGGATGACATCTCCAGTAAGGATTATGTGATTATCGACCGTTTTCTGCGGGACGAGCTGTATACCGAGATCAAATCTTTTTTTCTTGGTAAGCTCCCCAATTTTAAGGAAGCAGGGATTGGTGCCCATGCGGATAATCAAATTGACGCAAAAATAAGGGGCGATTTCACCTATTGGTTGGATAGGAACCGAGATGCGCAATTAACGGACTATTGGAGCCTGCTGGATGAGACGATGCATATTTTCAACCGATATTGCTACCTCAGTCTGTCGGGATACGAATTCCACTTGGCCCATTACCCATCAGGTGGCCATTACGATAAACATTTGGACCAGTTCGAAAACCGTAATAACCGGATGATATCCATGATCATCTATTTGAACGATGACTGGAAACAAGGGGATGGCGGTGAGTTGGAAATCTTTGAAAAAGATGGTTCCAGTTTTTTGGTAGAACCCTTGGCCGGTCGATGTGTGATGTTCAAGAGTGCAGAAGTACCGCATGCTGTCCTCAAAGCCCACAAAAGCAGATTTAGCCTCACTGGATGGTTATTGTACCAACCCTCGTCGGTGGGCAAATTGTTTGTTTAATCAATCCTTTTTACCCGGAATCTGCTGAATAAGACTCTCGTTTTGAACAGTTGATGCACCATAGGACATTACCAATGTTCCCTTGGTGCCATCTTTGGCCTCAATGGTAAATACTATAGATTCATCACTTGGGTTTGTCATGCCTTCAAAACGATATGAATTGATTATTTTCAGGTCACTCGGCTGATACTCCCTTTTGGAATAAAGTGCTTTGATACATGTTTCTTCTGCCTCAAAATCCTCTTTGTATCCATCCTCTTGGGTAAGGGTATTTATTGCTTCTGAAAGTGTTGTGAAACTATGTCTATCCATATGTACTGATTATGTTTTTAATCGGTTCGAAAAACTGAGAACCTGTTCTTTTACCTTGGTCCAATCCGTATATTCATGATCTTTGTCCGTATCCACAGATCCACCTTCCTTTTTGGCAATGGAGCGCATGATCAATTTTTTGAAATAATTATATTTTGTGTATTTCAATGCGCCAGCGATGTGCCAAACAGTAGAGGTATTCCATTGGGTCTCTTTTAAAAAGTCCTCGGCTACTTGGGCTATCTCCGCATGTTCCTCTTTAATGGAAGAAGCCATGGCCATACTCACCGAAAAAAAGGCCGTTGGCATGCTGTTCAAGGTATCTAAATGCTCTATCACATAATCCTTGATCGAGGTATTGTATTTCTGCACATGCACGGAACTCCCGATCAGGGCTGCGTCAAAATCGTCGGGTATAGGTGGTTCTTCCACGGCGTTGGCAATAACCACTTGATGCCCCTCTTCTTGAAGTACCTGTTCCATAAACCGGGCAATTTTTCGGGTCTGCCCCTCCACGGTACCATAAATAATCAATATTTTCATGGGAATTAAGGTATTGGTTAAACTACCCTAAGTTCATGAATATCCCCTTTAAGTTACATGATTTTGGTCAGTTTACCATCCAAAAGCATCATAATTTGCCGCCAACAATGGGAAGAGTGAGTGCTGTTCCGTCCAAATCTACCGTCAATTCGGTGCCGGGCTCCGGCCAAAGGGTGAATTCCTTATCGCTGGAAAAAATCATCAGTCCTATTTGTTGGCCTTTTGGAATAATTTGGTCATCTGGCATCAATTCAAATTCCATTTCATAAAATTTTCCAGGGACCAAGGGTTCACTTTCGGTCAAGGAACTATGATTTTGGGGGTCGGCCCATCCACGGGTAATGATGTTATCTGTTATTTTAGTGTTCAAGGCTTCGGACCACGGCAAGGAAACCAACCAAACGGATAGATTGGCGGCAGGTTTGCTACTTGCTAACTTGATTTTGATTTTTGGCGTCCCAGAAATGTGGACATCCTTGGTCAAAGTGGGAGTAACATATAGCAATCGGTGTTCCGTGGTTTCTGCAGCTGCCAGACTGGAACCTGAAAAGGAATAATTATCGACCAAGGTTTCGGTCCCTGCCTTTTTTGGTTTGTCCACAGTCAAAATACCTTTTCTGGGAGCACCGGGGCTCGGGTAAAGGGTAATGTCTTTGGCATCTGGGTTGGGGTAGTCCTCGTAGGGTGTTGGGTTGTCCTTTGTATCATTTTCCCTTACAATCCATGCCCTTGGTTCGTTTTCCACTCCATTTTCCACTCCGTACAAATAACGTGTAAACCATCGGTTCATCATGGAAATTGGGGGAGGGCCACCATGCCCGTTCTGATGGTAATAGATTTTCACGGGCAATCCCATTTCCTTGGCTTTTTTATAAATCCGATAACTATGCTCTGGCATTACGTTCCAATCGTTAAAACCGTGAGACATGAAAAGGGCTGCTTTCATCGGCTTCATATCGTTGAGATAATCCCGTCCAGCCCAAAAGTCATTGTAATCACCGGTAATACGATCTAGTCCGTTCTTCATTTCAGTGTCGCGGACCACTTTATTGTTCCGTTCCCTTTTAGATTCGTCACCGCTATGGATAAAGTCATAAAGAACATCAATATCCTCTCCCAAATAGCCGCCAGGAGAACGTACCAATCCATTGGAACGGTAATAATGGTAATACGAGGTGTTGGGAGCGATGGGTATAATGGCCTCAAGTCCTTCGACCCCTGTGATCGCTGCGGCTAATGGAATGGTTCCGTTGTACGAAGTACCGGTCATGCCAACCTTTCCTGTAGACCAGTAGGCCTTCACTTCGGTGTCCCCGTCTCTTTCAGAATAGCCTTTGGCCCTTCCGTTGAGCCAATCAATAACGGCTTTGGGAGCCAAGGATTCGTTGTCGCCTCCCACTGTTGGGGCGCCGTCCGAAAGACCTGTGCCCGGCGAAGAGGAATGAACCACGATGTAACCTCGTGGGACCCATGTCATCACCTGGGAGTTGGATATAATAGGGCGTTCGCCCACGCGTGTAACGTTGGGGTGCGTTCTAGGTTTTCCAACTTCACCCAGTTCGTGCTGTACGTTCCAAAAAATAGCTTTGTCCATACCGGCAGTGCCAGCATAATAGGGACTGGATTCGTAAATTATGGGAAGTTGTAGCCCTTCGGAATCTGTTTGCTCCGGCCGGGTTACATCCACGTGCATACGGTCAAGTTTTCCATCCCCATCCGAATCAAACTCGGTTTCCACCCAGAGGTCATGGCGAATCCATTTACTTGGGTCGGAAAATGCTTCTACCACTTGTGCTTCGCCATTTTCGATGATGGGTTCGGCCTTTTTGGCCATTTGCCCATAAGACGACACAACGAAAGTGAACAGTAAGGCGGTGATTGCCCATGAGGGGCCAGCAATTTTTTTGATCATGATATCCCTTGTTACAAAGTTTCCTTGCTCCGATGGCAAGAACCTCTAAGATACAAAATGTAAAAGAGGGAATTCCTTTTTGGATTCATCAAAACATTGTTTTTATTTACCTTTAACAGCTATTTTAGTCGAATACCGTGATTTCAAAAACCACCATAGACCAAGTATATGAAACTGCCCGTTTGGAGGAGGTAATCGGTGATTTTGTCCAATTAAAAAAATCGGGTTCCAATTTTAAGGGATTAAGTCCATTCACGGATGAAAGGACTCCTAGTTTCATGGTTTCCCCGGTAAAACAGATTTGGAAGGATTTTAGTAGTGGGAAAGGCGGGAATGTGGTGGCTTTCTTGATGGAACACGAACATTTTACCTATCCCGAAGCTATAAAATACCTAGCCAAAAAATACAACATTGAGGTAGAGGAAACCGAACAGACCAATGAGCAAAAGGAACAGGCCAACGAACGGGAAAGTATGTATTTGGTCTCGGAATATGCCCAAAAGTACTTTGAGGAAACTTTGTGGCAAAGCGAGCCGGGGAAGGCCATAGGGCTCTCGTACTTCAAGGAACGGGGATTTACGGACGACATTATTAAAAAATTTGGTCTCGGCTACAGTTTGGACGAGTGGGAGGCCTTTACCAAAACAGCGTTGGATAAAGGGTATCAATTGGAGTTTTTGGAAAAAACGGGACTAACCATAGTCAAGGAACAAACGGGAGGCGAAAGCAGAACGTTCGACCGCTTCAAGGGTAGGGTCATGTTTCCGATACATTCCATGAGTGGACGGGTACTTGGTTTTGGTGGACGTATTTTGACGAATGATAAGAAAGCTGCCAAATACTTGAACTCGCCCGAGAGCGATATTTATCATAAAAGTAAGGTGCTCTACGGTATTTATTTTGCCAAACAGGCCATTGCCAAAGAGGACAACTGTTTTTTGGTGGAAGGATACACGGATGTCATCCAAATGTACCAAAGTGGTATTGAGAATGTGGTATCCTCAAGCGGAACGGCACTGACCCCAGAGCAGATTCGCCTTATCAATAGGTTGACCAAAAATATCACTGTGCTTTTTGATGGCGATGCAGCTGGTCTTCGGGCATCCTTGCGTGGTATTGACCTTATTTTGGAACAGGGGATGAACGTAAAGGTGTGCACTTTTCCTGAAGGCGAAGACCCCGATAGTTTTTCAAAAAACAATACCTACGAGGATTTGGTGGGCTATTTGGAGGAGAATGCCATGGATTTTATTCAGTTCAAAACCTCCTTGTTGGCCAAGGAAGCTGCCAACGATCCTATCAAAAGGGCAGATACGGTGCGGGATATTGTAAACAGTATCAGTAAAATTCCCGATCGTATCCGACAGGAAATCTATGTGCAGGAATGTGCCAAGATGATGCAGATTTCCGAAGAAGTGCTGTATAATACCTTGGCGCAATTAGACAAAAAGCACCAGACCGATACGGCTAAAAAGGCCAAGCTAGAACAGAAGGCCTTTGAAGTGGTCAAGAACGATGCCGTCGTGGAAAAGGTGGATGTCCAGTACGAGCTGGAGCGTAAGATTATAGAGGTTCTCTTGTTGTACGGTAATCAAAAACAGGAATTTGAGGACTTGGTGCTGAAAGAGAATGAAGATGGAGAATTGGTCTTGGAGCCAGAAATTGTGGAATCCAAAGTATATGAAAAAGTGTATTTGGATCTTCAGGATGATGAAATCGAACTGACCAATGAGCAGTTCAAGACCATTTATTATAAATTGATAGAGCGACTGAACGAGGATACCGAGTTTTCGGTGAGTTCTTTTCTATCGGAACTGGACCAAGAAGTGGTTGCTGAGGTATCCTCCATATTGATGGAGGAGGAGCAATATGTGCTCCATGATTGGGAGCGACGGGATATTTATCCTAAAGAGAAAAAAATTGGTGTGGCCCAATTGGTAGGTGAGACCATTCTAACCCTTCGATGCAACCTTATTAAAAATAGGATCGAAAAACTGAAGGAAAGAACACAGGACAACTTGGGAGATAACACGGAAATTTTGGAGGAAATCATGAATTACCTTCAACTCAACAAACTCTTGAACGCTAAATTGAACAGGGTGCTATCCTAAACGTAAAAACCCTTTCCAATAGAATTGAAAAGGGTCAATACAATAGTTGGTTTGGTTGGGTATTTCTAATAGAGTTCCAAGGCTTTGGCCTGTTGTAGCAAGTCCACCAAATTATCTACGTTCAACTTCTTCATCAATCTGGCTTTGTAGGTACTTACCGTTTTTTCGTTCAGATTTAGTCCCTCTGCAACCTCTTTGTTCCTTTTACCGCTGGCCAACAGCTTCAATACTTCAACTTCTCTGGAAGAAAGTTTTCTAAAGAATCTTCTTGGTTTCTGGGTACTTTCATCGAAGGCGAGTCTTTGGGCCAGTTCATTGGTGATGAACATATTGCCTTCGCTCACTTTTCTTACGGCTGAAATAATGTACTCCAAATCGGCAGTTTTGGAAAGGTACCCATAGGCACCGGCACGGATGGTGCTTAGGGCGTAAACGTCTTCGGACTGTCCGCTGTACATTAAAGTTTTAATGTCAGGGAAATCCTGTTTCATTTTTCTTAGGGTGGCAATTCCGTTGATTTCGGGAATGTCCATCTCTAAAATAACTACATCGGGGGTTATGGATTTCAATGTATTAAAAAGCTCTTCGGTAGTCGAAACATCTGCTGTGACCTCAATGTCAGAGCTGGATTCAAGTACCTTTTTGATACCAAGCCTTACAACCGGATGGTTATCAGCTATCAATACTTTTATCATTTTCTTAAGTTTTGTTTAATGAATGGTTAGTGGCTAAAAACTTACAATAATTAGCAAGCAAGATAACAATTTAATCATGTAAAACTGTAACTTTTTTCTTAAAACCATAGTTTTTCTATGGTTTTTTTCGTCTTAATCAAGGGTTTTAAGGGTGAACCGCTATTTTAAATTACTTGGAATTTCACAAATAGGAATCGGAACCATCTTGTGTTTGTTGGCTGTATTGTATCTTTTATAAATCATAAACACTTCTTTTTCGCGTCCCGAAAAATCCGCTGCGGTTTTACCCTTATCGTCCATTTCCATGGCCCATTCCAGTTCGGGGTACGATGCCCCTATTTGGTCTTCATCCGTTCTGCTGTCCCCCCAAAGGCCATCGGTTGGTGGCGCTTCCATAATATCCTGATGAATACCGAGTACTTTTCCCAGTTCGTAAACTTCCGTTTTTACTAGGTCGGCAATAGGACTAAGGTCTACGCCACCATCTCCGTATTTGGTATAAAATCCAACGCCAAAATCTTCCACCTTGTTTCCGGTACCTGCCACCAAATACCCTTTTAAGGCTGCGAAATAATAAAGGGTCGTCATTCGGAGCCTTGCACGGGTATTGGCTAACGACATGAGCCGTTCTTCTTCATCCTGTACTTTTGGGAAAGCATCTACCAAACTGTCAAAAACAGGTGTAAGGTCGACTGGCTGCCTGGAAACATTTGGGAAGTTTTCCATTAACCAATCAATATGGTTGTCGGCCCTGGTTACTTGACTTTTTCCTTGGTGGATGGGCATTTCCAAACACAAAAGGTTCAGTCCGGTCTTGGCACATAATGTAGAGGTGACCGCAGAATCTATGCCTCCCGAAACTCCAATGACAAAACCTTTACAATTGGCGTTTTCTGCGTACGACTTTAACCAACCAACAATGTGCTCAATTACCTTTTCTGTTTGCATATCTTCCTATTTAGATTCAATAATTTACCTTTGTGCCCTGTAAATTTAAACCCTGTACCCTTAAAAATGAAGTGGTTGTTGAAATACTTTAGGAATCCGATAGGCCATGGGCTTTCTTTGGCACTTATCTTAATGCTTTCATCCTGTGGGGAAACGGACCAAACGGAAGCAGAAATCAATAAAGTTGCCATTGATTTGCAGATTTCAAGGTTCGATCAAGAATTTGCAAATGCCGATGCAGCCGACATTCCAGGATTGAAGGCGACGTATCCCTACCTGTTCCCGGAACAGTTCCCCGATAGTGTTTGGGTAGCCAAACTTACAGATACCATACAAGTGGAACTTTCCGAAGAAGTGGAAAAGGCTTTTGGTAACTTTAAGGCGGAAGCTGCTGATTTGGAATCCCTTTTCAAGCATATTAAATATTACTTTCCTGATACCAAGATACCCCATGTGGTAACGTTGACTTCCGATGTAAGATATGAGAACCGGATTATATTGACGGATTCCCTTTTGCTCATTGGTCTTGATAATTATTTGGGAGAGGACCATCACTTTTATGAAGGGATGCAACGCTATATTGCAGCATCGCTGAACAAAGAGTTTTTGATTTCAGATGTGGCGAGTGCCTTTGCCAAGAAAGTACTTTCCTATCCACGCAACCGAACGCTTCTCTCCCGAATGGTCTATTATGGAAAGGAACTCTACTTAAAGGACAAATTGATTCCATCGGCTACCGATGCCCAAAAAATAGGATATTCCCAAGAACAAATGGATTGGGCCAAAGCGAATGAAGAGCAAATGTGGACCTATTTTGTAGAGAGAGAACTGTTGTACAGTACAGATACGGGCTTGGACCGTAAATTTTTGGACCCTGCACCCTTCACCAAGTTTGGTCTGGAGCTCGACAATGAATCCCCTCCGCGTTTGGGAAGGTATATGGGATGGCAAATTGTAAGGGCCTTCATGGAAAAAAATGAAACTGATTTGCAGCAATTGCTGGAAATGTCAGCGGATGAAATTTTAAAACAGTCAAATTACAAACCAAAACGATAAATGGCAGTAAAACATACTTCGGAAATCACTTTAAAAGTAGGATTGGACGAGAACCGAGTTCCCGAGGAATTGAAGTGGTCGGCACAGGATGGTGGCATCAATGAAGAGGAGGCCAAAGCCATGCTATTGTCCGTTTGGGACAGCAAAAACCAAGAATCCCTCAAAATAGATTTGTGGACCAAGGATATGCCCGTGGATGAAATGAAGATATTTTTCCATCAAACCTTGGTGACCATGGCCGATACTTTTTACAAGGCGACCCAAGACGAAAAAATGACAGCTACCATGAAGGATTTCTGTGACTATTTTGCGGAAAAGCTGGAATTGAAAAAGTAGGTAACAAAAAAGCCCCGTTTCGGGGCTTTTTTTGATGGACAACTTATCGTCCAATTTGGTCTAAGCTCATGGGGACCTCCATAAGCAACACCCTGCTGTTGGTAAGTGATGTAATGTTAAACGAATCGGTATCCCAAATACCAAAACCGTCCCGTTTGTCCAATTTTTGACCATCTATTTCCACTGCTCCTTCCAGAATAAAGGCATACACCCCATTCCCTTCTTTTTTGATGTGATAGGAATCGGTGGCACCTGCCTCAAATTTCCCTAAATGGAACCAAGCGTCTTGGTGTACCCAAACTCCTTCGTCATCAGGATTGGGCGAAAGTACTTGGTAAAATGCATTTTCCTTCTCGATATCCCGAATGGAAATCTGGTCGTATCGGGGTTCCACATTACGTTTGTTGGGGAAAACCCAAATCTGCAAGAACTTAACCTCTTGGTCACTGTTTTTGTTGTATTCGCTATGTTGAATCCCGGTTCCTGCACTCATTACTTGAACATCACCTTCCCTAATGGTCGTGGTATTGCCCATGCTGTCCTTGTGTTCCAAATCCCCTTCCAAAGGAATGGAAATGATTTCCATATTGTCGTGTGGGTGGGTGCCAAAACCTCTTCCAGGAGCAACTTGGTCGTCATTCAGTACGCGCAACACCCCAAAGTGCATGCGCTCTGGATCATGGTATCCTGCAAAACTAAAGGTGTGGTATGAATTTAACCAGCCATGGTCTGCGTGTCCGCGGGTCGCTGCTTTGTGCAATACAGATTTCATTTTATCAATCTTTTAATAGTTAAAAAAATAATTTTTGGGTATGGGATTAGTCGTACCTATCAACAGAATCTTACCGTTTTGGCTCATCGGTAAAATTGGGAGCTTTGCTATTATTTGTTGCTTTGAAAAAACTCTTGGTTAATGCCATCAATAAATTCCAAAAGCTCTTCCCGTCCCATTCGATTACTGGAGGAAGTGGTGAAATGTGGAGGTGCTTCTTCCCAGGCCCCTTCCAATAATTTTTGTAAATAATAGTTTACTTGGCGTTCGATGGCATTGGGTTTCAGTTTATCCGCTTTGGTAAAAATAATAGCAAAGGGAATCTGGTTGGTGCCCAGCCATTCCATAAATTCCAAATCCACAGGTTGCGGGTCATGGCGTATATCCACCAAAACAAAACCGCAGACCAGTTGTTTGCGCTGTTGGAAGTAGTCGGTGATATATTTTTGAAAGGTCTTTTTGTCTTTTTTGGAGACGCGGGCATAGCCATATCCCGGCAAGTCCACCAAAAACCAATTGCTGTTGATTTTAAAATGGTTGATGAGCTGCGTTTTTCCAGGTCTTCCCGAGGTCTTGGCCAATGCTTTGCGCTCTACCAGCATATTGATCAAGGAAGATTTTCCCACGTTGGACCTCCCGATAAACGCATATTCGGGCAACGGTTCATTGGGGCATTTGGCAACATTCGAGTTGCTCATCACAAATTCTGCCGAGGTGATTTTCATGCCTAGAAGTTACGCTTTTTCAGCCAAGCTTCCAGAATTCGGTTAAAGTCGTTGGGGTGCTCCATCATAGGGGCGTGGCCGCATTTTTCTATCCAATACAAATCGGAATCTGGCAAGAGCTCATGGAATTCCTTGGCTACATTTGGAGGGGTCACCGTATCATTTTCTCCCCAAATAATGCAGGTTGGCGTGTGCATATGTGGTAAATCCTTGGCCATGTTGTGGCGAATTGCACTTTTGGCAATGGCCAACGTTTTTACCAATTTCATTCGGTCGTTTACCGTAGCGAATACTTCATCAACGATTTCTTTGGTGGCTACTTTTGGGTCGTAGAATACGTCTTCTGCCTTCTTTTTGATGAACTCGTAGTCGCCGCGCTTTGGGTAACCATCGCCCATGGCACTCTCATAGAGTCCAGAGCTGCCGGTAATCACCAATGCCTTGACCATTTTAGGAAACATTTTGGTGTGCAAGAGGCCAATGTGTCCGCCAAGTGAATTTCCCAACAAAATCACATCTTTAAGTCCTTTGTGCTCAATGAAGCCCTCCAAAAAATTGGCAAAGTTCTTTACCGTGGTCTTCAAGAGGGGCATGTCGTAAATGGGCAGTTCGGGAATCAGCACCTTGTAGCCTTTCGATGGAAAATATTCCGATACGCCTTGGAAGTTGCTCAACCCTCCCATCAAACCGTGTAGTATGATCATGGGAGTACCTTCTCCCTTTTCTATATACCGGTATTTGCCATCCTCAATTAAGTGCTCTTCCATCTATAGTCAGTTGGTAGTAAGAGGCGCAAATATAGGAATTTCATATCACAAAGATTTTAGGTTTTTAACATATCCGACAGAAGTTTTTCAATTCCGGACAAAACACATTTCCTATCAACAAGAAAACTCAGCTTCCATTTGAGGGTAAGGAGATGTGCTTTTCGTCTAAAAGTGGAGAATTTATTAACAAAAGTGGTGGTAAGTGGAGAAATGTGGAAATAAAATCTATATATTTGAGTTGTATTAACTAACCAATTGATTTCTAGTGACCCATATCATCGGACAACATGATTGCAAAGCGGACTCCAAAGGAAGGGTATTGTTGCCCATTTCTTTGAAGAACCAATTGGTGCCCGTAATCAAGGATGGGTTTGTCATCAAACGGTCGGTCTTTCAGCAGTGTTTGGAACTATATCCCAAAGCACAGTTCGATGTCTTGATGCAGAAGGTGATGAAGAAAAGCAAAATCAACCGAAAGTATGATGCTTTTGTGAGAAATTTTGTGGCAGGTATGAAGGAAGTGAGCATTGATGCCGATTCCGGACGACTTCAAATTCCCAAGAACCTGGTTGATTTTGCGGCTATAGAAAAGGAAGTGGTCCTGAACGCGGTTTTTGATAAAATCGAGATTTGGAACAAAGATATGTACGAGAAAGTCTTGGCAGAAGGTGAGAAGGACTATGCCGATTTGGCCGAGGAGATTTTTGACGACGATGAGTAGTGCATACCACAACCCCGTACTCTTGAAAGAGTCGGTGGACGGATTGAACATAAAGCAAGATGGAGTGTATGTGGATGTCACTTTTGGTGGCGGTGGGCACTCCAAAGAAATTTTGAAAAGATTGGGTGAGGGCGGAAAATTGTTCGCCTTTGATCAAGATGAAGATGCCTTGCAGAATGCATTGGAAGATGAGAGGTTTCAATTGATCAATCAGAACTTTCGCTATCTCAAACAGTTTTTGAAGTTCTATGGCATTCGGAAAGTTGATGGAATCTTGGCGGATTTTGGGGTTTCCTCCCATCAGTTCGATGAGGCTGAACGAGGTTTTTCCATCCGTTTCAATGCGGATTTGGATATGCGGATGGACAAAAGCGGCGAATTATCGGCCTATCAGGTCGTAAACACCTATTCCCAAGAAGAATTAGCATCGGTTCTTTTTCAATATGGCGAGTTGCGCAATGCCAATGCCATGGCCAAAACCATAGTTGAGGCCAGGGTGGAGGAGCCCATCAAAACTACCGATGACCTTAAAAAGGTGTTGAGTAGGTTTTTGCCCAAAATGAAAGAGAATAAAATTTTGGCACAGATCTATCAGGCCATTCGAATTGAGGTCAACCAAGAAATCGAGGTGCTAAAGGAATTTTTTGAGCAGGTGCCAGAGGTGCTGAAGGAAGGTGGACGATTGAGTGTTATCAGCTATCATTCCTTGGAAGATAGATTGGCCAAACGATTCATCCGATCAGGAAAGTTTGAGGGAGAGCCGGAAAAGGATTTTTATGGGAATATCAATGTTCCCTTGAAAAAAATAGGGGGGTTGATCACTCCATCAGCAGAAGAAATAGCCAATAATAATAGAGCAAGAAGTGCAAAGCTCCGCATTGCGGAAAAAACATAAAAATTCTCGGACGCTGAGCTGTCACCCTGAGCGCAGTCGAAGGGGTAGTCGAAGCGTAAGAGAACTAGAAGTCGAAAGATGGGATGTGGATGGATTCCCGCCTGCGCGGGAATACAAAAAGAACACAATATGAGAAAAGGATTACTGGACATACTAAAAGGAAAGTTTTTGGTGAGCGGGGATGCTCCCAAGAACTGGATGTTTTTGTTGTTTGCCTCTTTCTTGGCGGCTTTGATGATTTCCAGCAGTCATAATGCCGATAAAAAAGTATTGGAGATTGCCGAACTCAATGAGGAGGTTAGAAAACTTAAAAGTGAGTTTTTCGAAGCCCGTTCCAGTGTACAGCAATTGAAACTCGAATCGACCTTGCGGGAGGTGGTGGCCGAAAAAGGATTGGTGCCATCACAAAACCCACCAAAAAAAATCAAAGTTAAATCAGCGGAATAGTGGCCATTACGGAAAAAAATATCATGAACAGACTGTACCTCGTAGCTGGGGGACTTCTTGTTTTGGCCATTGCCGTAGTGGTAAAGTTGGTGGATATCCAAATGGTGCAGGGCGAAAAATATAAGGAGCTCGCCTTGAGCAAGACCGAGAAGATGTTTACCATTGAGCCCAATCGGGGTAACCTATACTCGGAGGATGGTAGCTTGTTGGCCGCATCCGTTCCCAAATATGAAATCAGGTTCGATGCGCAGACCGTCTCCCAAGAAAATTTTGAAAACTACGTGGGAGCCCTTTCCGATTCCTTGGGCAATATGTTCGACAGACCTTCTTCGTATTACAGGCAATTGTTTAGAAAAGCGCGTGCCAATGGTAATCGATATCAATTGGTGGCCCGTAATGTGGGCTATCTGGATTATGTCCGCATCAAACAATTTCCATTGTTCAATCTAGGACCCTATAAAGGTGGATTCATAGAAACGCATCGAGTGGTTCGGGAATATCCTTTGGGAAAAATGGCGGCCAGAAGTATTGGTTATGAGCGTGTGGATGAAAATGGATACTACACACGTGTGGGGCTGGACGGTGCCTTTGGAGAAACCTATTTGAGGGGCAAAGAAGGCAAGCGATTAAAGCAGAAAATAGCCAAGGGACAATGGAAGCCTGTTGGGCTGGACAATATTGTGGAGCCCAAAGATGGTTTGGATGTGGTGTCCACCATCGACATCAACATACAGGATATTGCCCATCACGAATTGCTAAAGCAACTCGAAAAATATAAGGCAGACCACGGTTGTGTGGTGGTCATGGAAACAGAGACGGGCGAAATCAAGGCGATTTCCAATTTGGGAAGGACCTCAGAAGGAAAATATTACGAAAAATTGAACTATGCGGTCGGGGAGTCCCATGAGCCAGGTTCTACCTTTAAATTAATGTCCATGGTAGCTGCTTTGGAAGACAAGGTCATCGATACGAGTACCGTGATTGATACCGAAAAAGGCCGCTATCGTATCTATGATGGGGTGGTGAAAGATTCCAAGTGGGGCGGATATGGTAAGATTTCGGCTGCCGAGGCCTTTGCTGTTTCCTCCAATACCGCTTTCGCCAAAATCATACATGAAAATTACAAAGAGCAACCCGAAAAGTTCGTCAATCGCCTGATGAACATGGGGCTTCATAAAAAATTGGACCTTCCCATTATAGGGGAGGGCGACCCGGTCATTCGGTACCCTGGCGATAAAGGATGGTCCGGTATTTCCCTTGGTTGGATGTCGCATGGGTATGAGGTTTCGCTCACCCCGATTCAAACTTTGGCCTTTTATAATGCCATTGCCAACGATGGCGAATATGTAAAGCCCCGTTTGATACAAGAGGTCCGGGAGGGAAACAAGGTGGTCAAGCGATTTGATAGAGAGGTGCTCAATCCTTCCATCTGTTCCAAGGAAACCGTAAAAAAAGCACAACAACTTTTAAAGGATGTTGTGGAGAAGGATTATGGAACCGGCCATCGAATGTATTCCAAAAACTTTTCCATGGCAGGCAAAACCGGCACCACGCAAAAGAATTATGTGGAGAAGAACCCAGATAAATTGGCGTACATATCATCTTTCGCGGGATATTTTCCGGCAGATGATCCAAAATACTCGTGCATTGTTGTTATCCATGAGCCGGATAAAGAAGAGGGCTACTACGGTGCTGATGTATCGGGTCCTGTATTCAAGTCCATGGCACAAAAGATTCATGCCATTTCACCCATGGTCGATGAGGTAGATGGCAAACTGATAGAGGACAAAAAGCTGGACGAAGCATACAAACAATACTTTGCCCAAGTCCAAAAGAAACACAGTACTGTTCCCAATCTCAGAGGAATGAGTGGAATGGATGCAGTTTCCTTATTGGAGAATTTAGGAATAGAAGTGGAGGTGCATGGTAATGGAAAGGTTAAAAATCAATCAGTGAACCAAGGAACTAGCATCAAGCAAGTCAAAAAAATAGTATTGGAGCTTTCATGAAGTTATTGAAGGACATATTATATGGAGTAAGTCTCTCCGCAGTGAGCGGGGATACCAACGTTATGGTGAACGATGTGCATTTCGATTCCAGAAGAGTGGAGATGGATGATGTGTTCGTGGCCATTCGTGGTACGGTAGCCGATGGTCATAACTTTATCCAAAAAGCCGTAGACTTTGGGGCCAGGGCCATCGTTTGCGAAGAACTTCCCGAGCTCATGGTGAACGGCGTTACCTATTTGCAGGTTGCTAATTGCAATAGTGCCTTGGCCGTAATCGCTTCCAATTTTTATGGTAACCCATCCAAGAACCTGAAACTGGTCGGGGTAACGGGTACCAACGGAAAGACTACGGTAACCACACTCTTGTACAATTTGTTCAAAAAAGCTGGATTTAAGGTGGGATTGATTTCTACCATCAAAGTGCTGGTGGATGATCAGGAATACAAAGCAACCCATACGACTCCCGATGTGCTTACCACCAACAACTATCTGTCCAAAATGAACGAAGTTGGGGTAGAGTTCTGCTTTATGGAAGTAAGCTCACACGGAATCCATCAGAAAAGAGCTGAGGGATTGCATTTTGAAGGCGCCATTTTCACCAATTTGTCCCACGATCATTTGGATTACCATAAAACCTTTGCCGAATACAGAGACACCAAGAAAAAGTTGTTCGACGGACTGTCCAAAAAGGCATTTGCCTTGGTAAATAACGACGATAAAAATGGTTTGGTGATGCTGCAGAACACCAAGGCCAAAAAATATACCTACGCCTTAAAATCCTTTGCTGATTACAGGGCCCAAATTTTGGAAAAACAATTCAACGGTCAGTTGTTAAAGGTAGATGACAATGAATTGTGGTCTAGGCTAATTGGGGACTTCAATGCGTACAATTTACTGGCCATTTACGCCACCGCCGATATTTTGGGTCTCGAAAAAATGGAGATCCTACGATTGATGAGTGAGCTGGAAAATGTGGATGGCAGGTTTCAATATTACATATCAAAAGATAAGATAACGGCTATTGTTGATTATGCCCATACGCCGGATGCACTAAAAAATGTGTTGATAACCATCAATGCATTGAGGACTGGAAATGAAAACGTCATCACCGTAGTGGGGTGTGGTGGTGACCGTGACAAGTCTAAGCGTCCGGTTATGGGTCATATCGCATCCGAAATGAGCAACCAGGCCATATTTACTTCGGATAACCCAAGAACCGAATCGCCCACAACCATCATCGAAGAGATGGAGGCTGGAGTGGAAGCGCAGAACGTTCGCAAGGTGC
Source organism: Flagellimonas marinaquae (assembly GCF_003992675.1). GTDB lineage: Bacteria > Bacteroidota > Bacteroidia > Flavobacteriales > Flavobacteriaceae > Flagellimonas > Flagellimonas marinaquae. The sequence continues at coordinate 267,177 of NZ_RZMZ01000014.1, read as the reverse complement.
TGTCCATAGAAAATAGAAGACAGGCCATTAAGGCCGCTTGCAAATTGGCGGTGCCCAACGATATTATCCTAGTGGCGGGAAAGGGCCACGAAACCTATCAGGAAACCAATGGGGTCCGGGTAGAGTTTGACGATTTTAAAGAAGTAAAAGAAGCGCTGGAAAGCCTAAAAAAGTAATGTAGTCCATGCTATACTATCTGTTCGAATATCTAGAGAAACAATACCAGCTTCCCGGAGCGGGACTTTTTCAGTTCCTCACCTTTAGGGCGGCCATGTCCGTATTGTTGTCCCTGTTGATAGCGATGGTCTACGGAAAGCGTATCATTATTTTCCTTCAGAAAAAACAAATAGGCGAAAGTATACGTGACCTTGGCTTGGAAGGGCAGAAACAAAAAGCAGGAACGCCTACCATGGGCGGATTGATCATCATCATCTCGACCCTTTTGCCCGTGATTCTTTTTGCTGACATTAAAAATATTTACGTCATCCTGTTGATCGTGACCACTATTTGGATGGGCATTATCGGTTTTGTTGATGACTATATTAAAATCTTTAAAAAGGACAAACAAGGTCTTAAAGGAAGGTTTAAAGTGATGGGCCAAGTGGGCTTGGGACTGATTGTTGGGCTCACCCTCTATTTCCATCCTGCAGTAACCATCAAAGAGAAGGACACCACCACCATAACCAAAAACTTTCAAGTGGAGCAGGTCTACGGCAAAGAGACCAAAACACTTAGGACCAACGTCCCGTTTTTCAAGAACAACGAACTAGATTATGCCGATTTCATTTCATGGATGGGTGAAGGAGCGGAAGACTATGCGTGGCTCATCTTTATTCCTGTGGTGATTTTGATCGTGACAGCCGTATCCAACGGTGCAAATTTGACCGATGGCATCGACGGACTGGCAGCAGGTTCATCGGCAATTATAGTATTGACCCTTGGGATTTTTGCCTGGATATCTGGAAACATACTGTTCTCAGGCTATCTCGATATTTTCTATATACCTCGGGTAGGGGAATTAGTGGTGTTCATTGCCGCTTTCGCTGGAGCTTTGGTGGGCTTTTTATGGTACAACACCTTTCCGGCTCAAGTATTTATGGGAGATACGGGCAGTTTGACCATCGGGGGCGTCATTGCCGTAATCGCCATCATAGTCAGAAAAGAACTATTGATTCCCATTTTATGCGGAATCTTCTTTGCTGAGTCCTTATCCGTGATGTTGCAGGTGGGCTACTTTAAGCATACCAAGAAGAAATATGGAGAGGGCAAGCGCATATTCTTGATGGCGCCGTTGCATCATCATTATCAGAAGAAATCTTATCACGAAAGCAAAATAGTGACCCGTTTTTGGATTATCGGAATTATGCTGGCCATCATCAGTATCGTTACCCTTAAAATTCGATAGGCATGGGTCGTTTGGTGATACTCGGAGGAGGAGAAAGTGGCGTTGGAACAGCCATTTTGGGGAAGCAAAAAGGATTTGAGGTCTTTGTTTCGGACAAAGGCGAAATCCAAGAAAAATATAAAGAAGTTCTTGAACATTTTGAGATTGAATGGGAATCCGGTGAGCATACCGAAGCCAAAATTTTGAATGCCGACCTGGTGATGAAAAGCCCTGGCATTCCAGATAAGGTGCCGTTGGTAAAGGAACTGGTTGAAAAAGGGGTGCCCGTGATTTCGGAAATTGAATTTGCATCGAAATATACGGATGCCACTTTGATCGGAATCACTGGGAGCAACGGAAAAACCACCACGACCATGCTTACCTATCACCTTCTGAAAAATGGAGGTCTGGATGTAGGTATGGCAGGGAACATCGGCGACAGTTACGCCAAAATGGTGGCCGAAAAGGACTTTGACCACTATGTGTTGGAGATAAGCAGTTTTCAGTTGGACGGTATTGTGGATTTCAAACCGCATATCGCCATAATCACCAACATCACACCCGACCATTTGGACCGATATGAGTACAAATTTGAAAACTATATCGCCTCCAAATGTAGGATAGGCATGAATCAAGATGCCAACGATTATTTGATTTATGATGCTGATGATGACGTGATTCGGGAGGCATTGAAAAAGCACCCTATTCAATCCAAATTGGTGCCCTTTTCGGTAAAGCAAAAATTGGAAGAAGGAGCTTGGTTGGAAGACAAAACGATAAAAATAAAATTAGAACATAAAACCTTGGAAATGAGTGAAGATATTTTGGCCTTGGAAGGTCAGCACAACGTAAAAAACACAATGGCCGCAAGTATGGCTGCCATGTTGGTGAAGGTCAGAAAAGAGGCCATTCGCGACAGTATTCAATCGTTTCAGGGCGTACCCCATAGATTGGAAAAAGTGTTGAAGATCAATCATGTGGAATACATCAACGATTCAAAAGCCACTAACGTGAACGCTACGTATTATGCTTTGGATGGTATCAAGAAGCCCATTGTTTGGATTGTCGGTGGTGTGGATAAAGGGAACGACTATGCTGAGTTAATGCCAATGGTACGAGAAAAAGTAAAGGCCATTGTTTGCTTGGGCGTTGACAATTCCAAATTGATCGATGCTTTTGGCAACGTAATCGACTTGATGGTAGAGACCTATTCCATGGAAGAGGCCGTTAAAGTTGCCTACAAAATCGCCGAACGAGGGGATGCCGTATTGCTGTCCCCGGCATGTGCCAGCTTCGACCTGTTCAAAAATTATGAGGATAGGGGAAATCAATTTAAAAACGCCGTAAAAAATTTGTAGAACGTGTTCGCAATTTTCAAAAATCTGAAAGGTGATAAAGCCATTTGGGGCGTAGTGGCCCTCTTGGCACTTTTCTCATTTTTGCCTGTATACAGCGCTAGTACCAATTTGGTTTATGTAAACGGGGATGGGACCACTTTTGGGCATTTGGTCAAGCATGCCGTACTGCTCTTTTTGGGCTTCGGAATTATCTATGCCGTGCACAGGATACCTACGCATTATTTTAAAGGCTTGTCCATTATCGCCATGCCCATCGTAATTCTATTGTTGATTTACACCTTAACGGTTGAAACCCGAATTGGTGGGGTTACGGCCAACCGATGGATCAAGATTCCTTTGGTCGGGGTCAATTTTCAGACATCAACACTGGCAGCTGTGGTTTTGATGATTTGGATAGCACGATACCTTACCAAGATCAAGGATGTCAAGATTACTTTTAAAGAAAGTATTTTGCCGCTCTGGCTGCCTGTGGCCTTGGTAGTACTATTGATTTTGCCCGAAAACTTTTCTACGGCCGCCATTATCAGTTTGATGGTGCTGGTACTATGCTTTTTGGGCGGATACCCGTTAAAATATCTGTTTGCTATGGTAGCTACGGGAATCGTATTTGCGGGAATGTTTCTGTTTGTACTGTTCAAAGCACCGGAGGTATTGCCACAACGTGCTGGAACTTGGAAATCACGGATAGAGACCTTTATTCATCCTGAGCAAGCCGACAAGGACGACCTGCACCAGTTGACCCTGGCCCAAATAGCGGTAGCCGAAGGTGGCGTGGTGGGCAAAGGAGCAGGGAAGAGTGTGATGAAGAATATGTTGTCGCAAAGTACATCGGATTTCATTTTTGCCATCATCATTGAAGAATATGGATTGTTGGGCGGGGGAGCTTTGCTCTTCTTTTATCTCTTATTGCTGTTCCGTATCGTGGTTGTGGCACATTCATCCAAAACGGTTTTTTCAAAATTATTGGTGATTGGCGTAGGGCTGCCGATTGTGTTTCAGGCCTTTATCAATATGGCCGTGGTGGTGCAGTTGTTCCCGGTTACCGGTCAGCCGTTGCCATTGATAAGTATGGGGGGAACCTCCATTTGGATGACCTGTATGGCCATCGGAATCGTATTGAGCGCGAGTAACAAAAAAGAAAATTTAGAGGAGCAATCCCATGGAATAGATGAAACAAACCCTTTAGAAGTATTAAGTGGACAGATATAGGTTTATACTTTCTGGGGGAGGAACGGGAGGACATATTTACCCTGCCGTGGCTATTGCGAATGAGTTGAAACGGAGATATCCCGATGCAGAATTCTTGTTCGTAGGAGCCAAGGATAAAATGGAAATGGAAAAAGTACCACAAGCCGGATATGAAATAAAGGGCTTGTGGATAAGTGGAATACAACGGAAACTGACATTTAATAATCTCATGTTTCCCTTTAAATTGATAAGTAGTTTGTTCGAAGCACGCAAAATAGTGAAGCAGTTCAAGCCCCATGTTGCCATAGGCACTGGAGGGTTTGCCAGCGGACCATTGTTGAGAATGGCCGAGAGCTCGGGCGTTCCCTGTGTGCTTCAAGAGCAGAATTCCTTTGCGGGAATCACCAACAAACTATTGGCTGGAAAAGCGGAGAAAATCTGTGTGGCCTATGATGGCATGGAGCGATTTTTTCCAAAGGAAAAGATTGTGAAGACTGGTAATCCTATCCGTACCGATTTAGTGAACACGAAAGTAGGCAAGGATGAAGCAGCTACCTTTTTTGGATTGGATAGCAGTAGAAAAACCGTACTGATACTTGGTGGTAGTCTTGGGGCAAGACGAATCAATCAATTGATTGAAAAGGAACTAGAATTTTTTGAAGAACAAGGATTGCAGGTGCTTTGGCAATGTGGCAAATTATATCATGAAGAATACGCCAAGCACGAATCCGATACGGTAAAGGTCATGGCCTTCGTCGACCGAATGGATTTGGCCTACGCCGCCGCCGATGTTATCATCTCAAGGGCAGGTGCGGGGTCGGTCTCTGAGCTTTGTTTGGTGGGTAAACCAGTCATTTTTATTCCATCGCCCAATGTGGCGGAGGACCATCAAACTCAAAATGCCAAAGCCTTGGTTGCGAAAGATGCTGCAATCATGCTTAAGGAGTATGACTTGGATGCGGAATTTGAAACCCGTTTTTCAAACTTAATGGCCTCCGAAGAGTTACGAGAAAAATTGGGAAAAAACATCAAAAAAATGGCTATGCCCAAGGCTACGGAACATATTGTGGATGAAATTGAAAAATTATTAAAGAAATAATGCAGGGAAACGATTTGCAAAATATGGAAAAGTGTCACCTCGAGCGCAGTCGAGAGGTGGCAATAATGTTCCCAAGCAATGTTCTCGACTGCGCTCGAACTGACAGGAAGACTGTATGAATTTGAAGGATATACATAGCGTTTATTTTATAGGTATTGGTGGTATCGGAATGTCCGCCTTGGCGCGCTATTTCACATTCGTGGGCAAAGAGGTGGCTGGGTATGATCGCACCCCTACGCCCATCACCGATGGTTTGATGGAAAATGGTGTTTCCGTGCATTTTGAGGACAACGTCGATTTGATTTCCGATACTTTCAAACATCCGGACACCTTGGTGGTCTATACCCCTGCAGTTCCTTCGAAACATTCCGAATTCCAGTTTTACAAAAACGGAGGTTTCAACCTTAAAAAGCGTTCCGAGGTGTTGGGTATCATCACTAAAGATTCCTTTTGTTTGGCCGTTGCTGGCACACATGGTAAAACCACTGCATCCAGTATTTTGGCACATTTGCTCAAGGAGTGTGAATTGCCCATGACCGCATTTTTGGGCGGTATTTCGGAAGATTTCGATAGCAACTTTGTGTTGGATGGCACCGAATATTCGGTAGTGGAGGCTGATGAGTTCGATCGTTCGTTTTTACGATTGACGCCAACAGTGGCTTGTATCACATCCATGGATGCCGACCATTTGGATATTTATGGGACAAAGGAAGAATTGGAGCATTCATTCCGCGAATTTGTGGAACTAATCAAGCCGGGCGGAAAGCTGTTCGTGCGAAAGGGACTTCCTTTGGAAGGAACCACTTTTGGCATAGAGGATGGAGCCGATTACTGCATAGAAAACATCAAAATTGAACATGGAGCCTACATATTTGATATCGTAACACCTTCCGAGGTGATCAGGGACGTAAAGTTCAACAAGCCGGGTAGACACAATCTGCTCAATGGATTAGCTGCTTTTGCGATGGCGGTGCAAACAGGTTGCCCACCTCACCGCCTTGCCAAAGCTTTGGAAACCTTTAAGGGGGTACAACGCAGATTTTCATACCAAATTAAGGAGGAGAATTTTGTTTTCATCGATGATTATGCGCACCATCCAACGGAAATTAGTGCGGTGCACCAAGCGATTCGTGAGATGCACGCAGGACAAAAGATAACCGTCATTTTTCAGCCCCACCTTTTTTCACGTACGCAGGATTTTGCGGATGATTTTGCAGCAAGCCTTTCCGATTTTGATGAAATCATCCTGTTGGACATTTACCCGGCCCGCGAAGAGCCTATTGAGGGTGTTACATCGCAATGGCTGTTGGACAAAATAGAAAACCCCAATAAAAAACTGATGTCAAAATTGGAATTATTGAAAGAGGTAAAGAACTGTAAAACAGGGGTGTTGGTTGCTCTTGGTGCAGGGGATATTGGAATGGAAGTGCCAAAAATCAAAAAAATAGTGGGTTATGCGCATTAATTGGGATTACATAAAACTTGCATTTTTGTCGGTTGCCGTAATTGCGCTTTACGGGTTTGCCGGCCAAAGAAACGAACGCAGAACGGTACAGGGAGTGACCGTAAAATTTGTGGGTGAAAACAATTTGTATTTAACTGAAGATGCGGTTAATAAATTGTTAATACAAAAATACGGAGCTCTAGAGAATAGGTCCAAAGAACAGTTAGTTTTGAATAACATAGAGGAGGTTATACTATCCAACGATATGGTCAAAAATGCCCAGGTCTATCTCACTGTAAACGGGGAACTTGTATCCAAGATTGTTCAGCGAAAGCCAATTGGAAGAATAGAAGGCACCTCCAAATTTTATTTGGATGATGAGGGCAAACGCATGCCGTTGTCGAGATACCATTCGGCAAGGGTGCCCATCATTACAGGGAAAATCACGGGAAAAACCCTCGAGGATGCCTACGTGATTTTGGATTATATCAACAATGATGATTTTTTGAGAAAGAATGTCATTGGGATACATATAGAGGAAGAAAGTAAATATCAGCTTAGGTTCCGCATGGAAAACTTTGTGGTGAACCTGGGCGGAGTGGACAATTTGAACAAAAAGTTCAAAAATTTTATGGCCTTTTATGCAAAGGCGGCCAAGGACAATTCCTTGGAGGATTATGCAACGGTGAGTTTGGAATTCAACAATCAAGTGGTTTGCACCAAAATATAACGTATGGAACAAGGTAATTATTCAGTTGGGTTGGATATAGGAACTACCAAGATCGTAGCGATCATAGGTAGGGAAAATGAGTATGGAAAAATCGAGATTTTGGGCACCGGGCGGTCTAAAAGTTTGGGTGTTCACCGTGGTGTGGTCAACAACATTACACAGACCATATCCTCCATACAGCAAGCTGTGGAACAGGCCGAATTGAATTCCGGTCTAAAAATCGGCTCCGTGGTCGTGGGCATTGCTGGTCAGCACATCCGTAGCCTACACCACAGCGATTATATCACCAGGCCCAATTCTGAAGAAGTGATAGACAATGAGGATTTGGACAAGCTGTGCAACCAAGTGTACAAGTTGGTGATGCTTCCGGGTGAAGAAATCATCCATGTGCTGCCTCAGGAGTACAAAGTGGATGGACAGTCCGAAATCAAGGAGCCTGTTGGGATGTATGGTGGTCGATTAGAGGCCAATTTTCATGTTGTGGTAGGCCAAGTTTCTTCGATAAAAAATATTGGAAGATGTATCAAAAGTGCTGGGTTGGACTTGGGCAACATCACGCTGGAACCATTGGCGTCCGCAGATGCCGTTTTAAGTCAAGAGGAAAAAGAAGCCGGTGTTGCTTTGATTGATATAGGTGGCGGAACCACGGATTTGGCCATCTTCAAGGATGGAATCATTCGTCACACCTCCGTTATTCCTTTCGGGGGCAACGTCATCACAGAGGATATCAAAGAAGGTTGCTCGATTATCGAGAAGCAAGCTGAACTGTTGAAGATAAAATTTGGTTCTGCTTGGCCCGGAGAGAACAAGGATAATGAAATTGTATCGATACCTGGGCTTAGAGGCCGAGAGCCCAAGGAAATTACCTTGAAAAACCTTTCCAAGATCATTCACGCACGAGTGGTGGAAATCATCGAGCAGGTGTATGTGGAAATTAAAAATTACGGTCACGAAGAGCAAAAGAAAAAATTGATTGCAGGCATCGTACTTACTGGAGGCGGAAGCCAATTGAAACATTTGAAGCAATTGGTCGAATACATTACGGGAATGGATACCAGAATAGGTTATCCTAACGAGCACTTGGCTGGTGATTCGGACGAGGAAGTGGCTAGCCCGTTGTACGCTACCGCTGTCGGCTTGCTGATGAATTCCTTGGAATCCAAGAAGAAAAATAGAAAAATAAAACACCAAGAAGAAGAACTCAAGGAAGAGGAGGTCTTGGTAGGTGAGGAAACCGAGATGGGAGCTAAAGCCAATACAGTTACCCATACGGAGCGTAAATCCATTTTTGATAAATGGTCAGAAAAGTTGAAGGACTTTTTGGACAATGCAGAGTAATAACCCCAATAGAGAAACACAACTGTCATGAGTAAGAACACTGAATTTGACAACATCGCTTTTGATCTGCCCAAGAACAAGAGCAACGTAATTAAAGTTATAGGTGTTGGTGGGGGCGGAAGCAACGCCATCAACCACATGTTCCAGGCCGGTATCAACGGAGTGGATTTTGTAATCTGTAATACAGATGCCCAAGCCTTGCAGAACAGTCCAGTGCCCAACAAAATCCAGCTAGGGGTTTCCCTTACGGAAGGATTGGGTGCAGGTGCCAATCCTGAGATTGGCGAACAAGCTGCCTTGGAGAGTATGGAAGACTTGAAGGCCATGTTGGAGCACAATACCAAAATGGCATTCATTACGGCAGGAATGGGCGGAGGAACTGGTACTGGTGCTGCTCCGGTTTTAGCCAAATTGGCCAAGGAGATGGATGTTCTTACCGTGGGGATCGTTACCATGCCATTCCAGTTCGAAGGTGCCATGCGTAACAAACAAGCACAACTTGGAATTGAAAAGCTTCGTGCCAATGTGGACTCCTTAATCGTCATCAACAACAATAAACTTAGGGAAGTATACGGTAATCTTGGGTTTAAGGCAGGTTTCTCAAAAGCTGATGAAGTTTTGGCCACTGCGGCAAGGGGTATCGCAGAGGTAATTACACATCACTACACCCAGAACATTGACCTTAGGGATGCCAAAACTGTGCTTTCAAACAGTGGAACGGCCATTATGGGCTCATCAACAGCATCCGGTTCTGCAAGGGCAACAGAAGCGATCATGAAAGCATTGGATTCACCATTGTTGAACGATAATAAGATCAACGGTGCCAAAAATGTGTTGCTATTGATTGTTTCCGGTTCACAGGAAATCACTATAGATGAAATCGGTGAAATCAATGACCATATCCAAATAGAAGCTGGCCATGGAGCCAACATTATCATGGGGGTAGGAGAAGATGAAAGCCTTGGTGAAGCCATTGCAGTTACTGTTATTGCGACAGGATTCAATGTGGACCAGCAAGACAATATTGTAAACACAGAGTCCAAAAAGGTGTTTTACACTTTGGAAGACGAACAAATCGCCGAGCAAGATTTAACACCCGAATCAACATCGGTGCAGGAAGTCAGAACGGAAAAGGTACCAGCTCCACAACCGGAACCAACCCCTGAGCCAGAACCAAAGGTGGTGAAACATACTTTGGAAATGGAAGAGGAAGAGCCAGTGGCCAAAGTTCCGGCAAAGGACCCTGATTTGATTCCGACGACCAGCTATATCAGGAACTTCAATGTGTTCTATGAGGAAGTGGTCGCAGATAAGGTTGAAGATGATTTTGTCATTATTGAAGCAAAGAACGTTATCGATAGTTTTGATGTCATCGATGCCGAAGTGGTGTCGCCAAAGAGCAATGAAGACCAGTTTACGCTTAGCTTTGATATGCCTTTGAACCATACTGAGGAAGAAGAAGAAAAGCAGCATACGGTCACCTTTAATCTTGATGATGACGGTCTAGGGGATGTAGAAGTAAACGATTATGTAGAGGTAAAACCTGTGCTGGAATACAAGAAGGAAGGGGAGACCCGATATGATCTTCAAGAGTATATGGAGTTGGAGGAACGTTTGACAGGAGCCAAATCCAAAGCGGAGACCCATGAGCCAAAATTAGTGGAGAACGAGCTTGTTTTTGAGAAAAAAACGGTCAAGGTTGAAGAAAAAGAAGGTTCTGGCAAGCAAGAGGAAATTACGGATAGCCTTGACCCCATGAACAGTTCCATCAGCGAAATTTTGAAGAACCGTGCCGATGAGCGTAGAAGAAAATTGAAAAATTTCAACTATAAGTTCCAAAATAACAGGAGCAGTATAGATGATATCGAAAAGGAGCCTGCATACAAACGCCAAGGAGTGGATTTGAGTGATGTTCCGAAGGAGCAAAAGGTCTCCAGAACCACATTGGGGGAGGACAGCAACGATGACCTGCAACTGCGTTCCAACAACTCTTTTTTGCACGATAATGTTGATTAGTAGTGTTTAGATTAACTTCCATTTTTATGGAAAGCATAAACCCGAAGGTGACCATACTTTCGGGTTTATTTTTTATCTTCGCGCTCTAAATGGAAATAGATGAGTTTGCAGGATAAGGTAATGACTGAGATGAAGGCCGCAATGAAGGCGAAGGATACCGTTGCCTTGGAAGCGTTGCGAGCCATTAAATCAGCTATTTTGCTGGCCAAAACCGATAAAGGCGGTGGAGCAGAATTGTCTGAAGAGGATGAGATAAAATTGGTTCAGAAATTGGTAAAGCAACGCAAGGATAGCGCTGTAATTTACCAAGAACAAGGTCGTGAAGACTTGGCCGAACCAGAATTGGCACAGGTTGCTGTGATTGAAAAGTTTTTGCCGGAACAGCTAACCGAAGAGGAAATAGAAAAAGTGGTCGTACAGACCATTGATTCTGTTGGTGCTTCGGGAATGCAGGATATGGGCAAGGTGATGGGGATTGTTTCCAAGGAGTTGGCCGGTCAGGCTGACGGGAAGACCATTTCAGCCATTGTCAAGGCAAAACTGGGTTCGTAGGATAAAATAATTGGCCCAGTAGTTCAACTGGATAGAATATCAGATTTCGGCTCTGAGGGTTGGGGGTTCGAATCCTCCCTGGGTCACCACAAAAAAGCAAGCTTTAGTTGTAAGCTTGCTTTTTTGTTTTCATGGAAAGTGAATATCTTGATTGTTTCATCTTTTTGATTTCGGCTTAAGATAAATTAATAGTTCCCATTGGCAACAAGTTTTAAACTTCTGTTTTAAGTATTGGGCGATTTTTAATTGGATTACAAAAATGGAATCTCAGTTTATTTAACTAAAATGGTAAGGGTTACTTTGGTGCCTAGCGGTTTACCATGGCTATCATGAATATCTTCAAAATTTACAGTAGAATCGTTGAAACTATTTTTTCTAAGATTATCTAGGCGCTTTTTTATCAGGGATATCCCTATGGATTTATGACGGGTATAGTTTGTTTTACGTTCTTGACTGGCTGCACGCCCAATACCATTGTCCACGATAATACATTCAATGATATCATTATCCTTTTTATTAAAATAAATCCAGATGTTTTTGGGTCCATTGGTTTTGGGTATTAATCCATGGATTATGGCATTTTCAACAAAGGGCTGGGAAACCATTTGAGGAATTTCTATTGTATTGGGATTGATTTCTTTATCGATTTCAATGCTATATTCAAATCCATTATCAAATCGCAAAGCCTCAAGATCCATATAGGTTTTTAAAAAACTTATCTCGTTTGACAAAAGGATACTTTCTTGCGAGGAACTTTCCAAAGTGAACCTCATTAGTTTGCTAAATTTTCCAAGATAATTCAAAGCATTTGTCCTATTCCCGGACAATACCAATTGTTGTATGGAATTCATAGCGTTAAAAAGGAAATGTGGATTGAGCTGGGAACGTAAAAGCTTGATGTATGTCATGGAAGCTTCTTGCTCCGTCTTTATTTTTTCTTTGTTTTCCAAGTGCACTTTATAGCCCAAACCGAGAGAAAATACCGTTATTTCTCCTATGGCTGCCAACCTAAGATAATTTCCATTTCCAGTAAGATATACCAGAACGGAACCCGTGCCATAAATCAAAGACCCAATTATGATAAACCAATTTAGGTTTGATTTAAAGTTTATGGATAGATATAATATGGCGAACAATACCAAAATAGATAAAAGAACTGCTCTTATATCCAAAAGCACAAGGTGAAGCGTATATTTTTCAAAAATGATCACGGCAGTATCAAACAAGAGCCAGAAAATAAAAATTATCACAGCTCCTTGAATCACTTTGTCCAATATGGGATAGTTAATAGTTGTTCCTAAAAAGTGCTTCTGGAATAATGCATAAAACATCCCGGCCAAAAGTTCAAACGCATTATTTAATATAAAATTCACTAAGGAGTAATTTCCTATGTGATTGGCATACCAGTCTATCCCGAAGCGACCTAGAAAAAGGGCCAATGATAGCGCATACAAACTATAATAAATATATTCACGTTGTTTGAAAGTGCGATAAAAGATTAAGCTTATTACAATGCCCACAAAAACACCTCCCCACAATAAATAGCTCAATGCTATAATGTTTGATTGTGCTACGTGTACATAATCTTTAAGAAACTTATGTTGCTCTTTGGGATACAACATAAACTTTTTATTTCCGAGGATTTGTCTATTGTTTAGCTTAGAAAACTTTAATAGAAGAAATTGATCATTCAATAATTGATCACGTGAAAACTCAAAACTACCGGTAAAATCTTTATTCAGTTCAAAACTGCCCAGAATAGTGGAATCCAGCCTACCCTCGTTAAGAAAGTATATTTTGGCAAGGTTTAGATAACCTATATCCAAAATCCACTTGCTATCGTCTTGTGCCTTTTCCGGAAAAACCGAGGAAAAATCTAGTTTGGTCCAATAAATATTTTTTGGTGAGGTCGTTTTGGAATCAGGGGGAGCTTTGAAATCAATTTGTGACATATTGCCATTGAAACTGACCGTGTCCAATTGAGTTTCAAAAATGGTATATGGGATTGATTGGGCTATTTGCGAGACTAACGGTTGGACAAAAAAAAATAACACGAAAAACAAGATTCCACCACTAAACCCTATCTGTAGCTTCTCTTTTTTCATTATTGAGCCGTCTTTATATAAATCATTATGGGGTAAATGACTTCAATTAAAATAGGCAATTCTTGGCTGTTTTTTTGAGACTTTTTTAATAAATCATCTAATTTTTTCAGTTGGGTGTATTTTGTAAGTAATTAATACATATCACTAATCTTTAAACGATTATTTAATTCAGAAAAAAAGGGTTAAATTTTTGTTATAGTGTTTTGTATCAATGGGTAATAAGGGACAAACCTGAGGTATTCAGGTTCAGGTACGCTGGGGATTGATATGCTTCTTGTTTTTTTGGCAGTTATGGTATAAACTTGATTTATTTTCAGCCTACCATTTTTGTTTTCATAGGTTTATGCCACCTTATCAATCTTTGCGGCATCTACGATCGATATTTTCTGCATTTTTGCCAACAGACGCGGGCCGTTAACAGGTTTTGTGAGAAGGTCGTTCGCCCCTAATCGGAAAATCTTTTTACGTGTTTTCGCGGTATTGTCGGCGGTGAGCACTAAAATGGGAATTTTTGGTTCACAAGGAGCCTTTCCACTTCGTATGATGGAAGTGGTCTCAAAACCATCCATTTCGGGCATTTGCAAATCCATCAAAATAAAATCAAAGCTACCATCTTTTAGTATTTCAAGTGCTTCTTTACCATGGTTGGCTATGCTAAGTTTCGCATTGGGCAAGTTCTTTTTGAACAACAGTTTTACCACGGTTTGGTTCATTTTGTTATCCTCCACAAGCAGTACATTGTATTGATTTGACTCATTCTTATCAACAATGGCATTTGGAACTGGCTCCAAAATCTCTTCATCCTCCTCTATCTCAAAATTCAAACTCAGTTTACAGATGGTACCTTTAACATCATTGTCAATGAACTCAACGGTTCCCTTCTGTAAGTCGACATAGGTTTTTACAATGTAAAGGCCTAGGCCCAAACCACTGAACTCCCGCTTGTCCATGAAGGATTTCTTGGTGAACGATTCAAAGATGGTGCTCATCTTTTCTTTAGATATCCCAATTCCGGTATCCTTAATGGTAAAATCGAGTGATGCTCTGTCATCTTTCTTTTTGCAAGCGATGTCTATATCCACTGCACCTACATTGGTAAATTTAATGGCATTGTCCACTAAATGATTCAAGATTTGGGTAAGCTTGGCCTTGTCACCCACGATGCGGGCAGGTAAATTTTCATCAACTGAGCTCTTAAACTCCAACCCTTTGGCAAGTGCTTTCTTTCTCTGTTGATCGATTACTTTTTGTAGAGTCGGTTTCAGTTCAAAGGGTACTTCTTTGAGTTCTTGATCGCCCTTTTCGATGACGGTAAAATCCAAGATATCCTCAATATGGCCCAAAAGGTTCTTGGATGAGCCCAAGATCAATTTGCACTTTTCTTCGAGCTCCTTATCCTGTTTTTCCTCTTTAAGTGAAGAGGCTACCGCCATGATCAGGTTTAAGGGAGTTCGCAATTCATGGCTGATATTGGATAAAAAGGATGATTTGATTTGGTTCATGTCCTCAGCTCTTTGCAGCGCCAATAGTTGGTTTTGCTCATTTTGCATTCTAAGGTCCCTTATCCTGTTGATCATGGAGATGGATAGGAATGCAATTTCCAAGCCTATGCCAAACTTGGCCCCATTACTGGTAAGGAACGAATTTTCAATCGCATTGAAATTGTTCAGGATAAAAACAATAAACCCGATAAGCAAAAAGGAAATACCTATGATGAAGTAGGGGTCAATTTTTACTTTTTTGATTTTCAACACAACTATAGAAACAATCATGTGGGCCAAAACCAAGATGCCCAAACCATTGGCCAATGGATAACAGTACTCAAATGACGGGGCAACGGCCAATAGGGTGAGACCTACAATCAAAGAAAAGGCCAATACCTTGTTGGCGATGTGCAACACAGGGCTATTTTTTTTCAAATCGAGGTAGGAGCCACCATATTTGCCAAAAAAGAAAAGGGAAACAAAAGCCGTTAACAGTACGGCTCGATCGGACAGCCATCCTCCCTGTGGGGTAAAATATTGATGGAAAAAGCCATCTAACGAGAATTGCATCAATGCAATAAAAAGTACATAAAGCGGGTAATACAAAAAAGCCCGGTCCCTTAAGGCAAAAAAGAAGAATAGGTAAATGATGCAGGCCAAGATCAAGATTCCGTAAAAGAAACCATAGAATACCTGTTCTTTGTAGGTAAGCTCAAAAAAACTACTCTCTTGGTACAGTTTCATGGGAAGCATGACCACTTCGCCATCACTTTTTAGATGTAAAAAGGCCTGTAACTTTTCATTGGGCTTTAGCCGTATGTCAAAAATGGATTTTCTATGTTGGACACTCTTTTTGGCAAACGGGATTTGATCACCGCTGATTTGCTTACTTACTTTGCCATTTTTATTGACTACATACAATTCGACCACATCCGTGATGGGTCGGGCAGTTTCCAAATAATAATTGGCAAACTGGTCCGATGGATTATCCAAGGTAAATTTTAGCCAATAGTGTTCATTGGAAAACCCGAGGTTTTCCTTTACACTGGTCAATGGAACAAAATCCGCTTCTTTATGTCCTTGGATTTCCTTAAAGCTATAAGCTTTTTCACCTGCGAAAAACAGAGAGGTCTGGGAACGAAGGGAAATAATATCGGAATCGATTTTTTCAGGATGCAGTTGTGCATGGCAAACGAAGGACCATAATAAAAACAGGACCGAAATACCGGCATAGGATGTGGGGGGAGTTATGCGGCGCATGAAGTAGGCTTTTTAGGTTCGCCATTGGGAAAGCGAACATATTTGCTTATTTGAACGTTGGCAATGCCTGGATTATTTCATTTTATGCGATTAACAGGCTTTTCTAGGGATATGATGCGATGTAATGCCAAAATCTTCGATGAACGAATAAAAGAATAAGCCCGATGCACATCGTTTATGTCGCATCGGGCTTGCGTGGTTCCATATGTAATAGGTAGGTAGGCTTATAGCCCTAGAATCTTGGATGCCTCTTTATAGTTGTTCAGATTTAAACCGCTTGCTTCTGATACGTTTGCTGGCACTAGTACGTAACGGACATTATAGTTCGGGTTGTTTGCGTAACTTGGAACAATGTTGTCTGAACTACTCATTGTGATAGTGATTCCACTAGTATCAGTAGAATCATAAAGTGCAAAATCGACATACAGGTTGCCTAAGGTAGCCGGAAGTGAATAAACAACAGTATCTGATTCATCAAGTATTAGCTTAAAATATACCATGATAACTCCACCCGTGGTGATAAATTCTTGCAAATCGATATCCTTAACTTCTATAAGCATGACTCCAAAATTTTGTTGTGAATTTAGGTTCCACTCAATATTTTGCCATTCAGAGGCGAGTACATCGGCATTCCCATCTTGTCCGGCTGGCCCTTGGGCACCATCTTTGCCATCAATACCGTCCTTTCCGTCTTCAGGGGAACAAGAGGTTAAGAGTACACTAAGGCCCATAATCGCATACAGACCCATTTTCAAAAAATTCAAAGTTGTTGTTTTCATAATTTTTGATCTTTGTTAAGGTTCCATTTTGGACTTGGTTTCGGGTTTTCACAGTTAGTGTTTCTTTACCCTTCGTTGGCCAAAATCTTAGATGGAGGTTGTTTGTTTCGATGTCAAAGTTAGATGGAGATTTTATCCGATTTTGAACCAATTGACGGATGCCCCTTTTGAATTGACGGATGGGCCTTTTGGGTTGATCTGTGAAAATCAGGATGCGAATTATCTTACAATTTTTTATTGCTTTTGATCTTTTGGGTGGTTACGGAAAGTCGTGTCTAGGGACTATTACATTTCATAATTGAAGAAATTAGCAAGGCAACTGAAAGGATTTTATGCGGTTCTTGACTAATCCTTGGGTAATGCATTCATTCCTACCATAAATACATCAGAAAATCATGCGAATATTTTTAATACTGTTCATACTGTCCACAAGTACCTCCGGTTGGACACAGTCCATCGATTACAATACCAAAAACGGCTACGCCATCCACGGCTACGATGTGGTTTCCTATTTTGAGGGCGAACCAGTCGAGGGAAAAAAGGAGTTTACTACAACATACGACGGTACCAAATTCCAATTTGCGAGCAAAGCCCATTTGCAAAAGTTCCAGAGCGACCCAACGGCCTATTTGCCAAAATATGGGGGCTATTGTGCCTATGCTGTTGCCGTTAATGGGAAGAAGGTGAATGTTGACCCACTTACGTATGAAATCAGGAAAGGCAGGCTCTATCTGTTTTATAACAAAGGCAAAAACAACACCTTGGAGTTTTGGCTCAGCGAATCGCCAAACGAGTTGGTCTCCAAGGCAGACGAGAACTGGGAGCAAATCAAAAATTGAATATTCTTTCTATCTTAATGGACCAATAATCAAAAAACGAATCGAAACCACCAATAAATAAACATCATGTTCAAATCATCCATGGAAACCTTGGAGCAGTTTAAGCAAGTGCTTTTGGAGTTGCCTGCCGACTGTTATTCCCAACCCTGCAAAACCTTGTCCGATGCCTCGATTGGCCAGCATACACGACACATTATTGAACTATACCTTTGTTTGGTCCAAGGGTATGATTTTTCCAAAATTTCGTATGACCGCAGGGAGCGTAACCTTCAGATTGAAGAGGATTTGAGCTATGCGTTGGAATGCATTTCATACATTCAACAACATTTGGAAAAACCAAACAAGCCGATTCGGATTAGCTACGAACTGGGAGGTGAAGAAAATGATTTGGATTCCAATTATTTTAGGGAGGTGATGTACAATTTGGAACACACCATACATCATCAAGCCTTGATCAAGGTAGGGATTCAATATTTTTCCAACCAAAATATACCGGAGTCCTTTGGGGTAGCCCCGTCCACCATGCAATATAGAAAGCAATGTGCACAGTAAGTTTTATTTCCCAAGGTGAAAATTACTGGATTACCTCCAACAGGGATGAACATGTGTCGAGACCGTCAGCATTGGAGCCCAAAGAAGTGATAATCGGTAATGTAAAGGTTCTTTTTCCAAAAGATGCCAAAGCGGGGGGTACCTGGTTTGCGCTGAAGGAAGATGGCGCCGTTGCCGTCTTGCTGAATGGGGCCTTCGTGAATCACACATCCAACGGAAATTATGCCAAAAGTAGGGGGTTGGTGCTGTTGGACATCATAGCTTCGGAAGAGCCCTTCGTGTTTTTGGAAAATATGGATTTATTTCAGATTGAGCCCTTTACTTTAGTATTTTTTCATAAGAAATTGTTGGAATTTAGATGGGATGGTCACCAGAAATATTTCAAGCCCTTGGACCCTCAAGAGAACCATATATGGTCATCCGCAACTTTATATCGAGATGATGTCATTGCACACCGGAAGCACTTGTTTGAGAAGTTTATAGCGGACAGTAATGCCATTTCTCATGAAAAGATAATGGATTTCCATTCCAACAATCATAGTGACTTTGAAAACGGTTTTATTATTGATCGACAAACAGGGTTGAAGACCTTTAGCGTTACCCAAGTGGTTTTGCATTCCGAGCAAACCGTAATGCGCCATTTGGATTTGCGAAGCGATAAATTTTTTCAAGTACCTTTCGCGCCCAATCAACTCATGCACTAACGGCCATGGATTTTTTCAAGTTGACATGGCATCGCATCACCTATTGGGAGTATTGGCCCTTCTGGTTGATTTATTATCCCATGTTTCCCGTTTGGCTCTATTATTCGTTCAAGGCGAGGTCGATTTTCTTTTTTAACGCTGCCAATCCTAGCATGAAGAATGGTGGTATGGCGATGATTTCCAAAATGGACATCTACCAAATGATCCCTCCACAGTTCATCCCCAAAACCTTGTTCGTGGATAAAAATGCCGCCGCTAATGTGACTTTGGAGCGTGTTATGGACCAAGGCATTCATTTTCCGTTCATTGCGAAACCTGATATTGGGATGAAAGCGTTTGGCGTGGAAAAAATTCATACCGAGGAGGAATTTGAGCAGTATGTGCAATGGAGTCCATCCCATTTTTTGGTGCAGGAACTGATTCCCTACCAAAACGAAGTGGGCATCTTTTATGTGCGAAGGCCTGGAGAACCATCGGGTACCATTACCGGTGTGGTGTCCAAGGAGTTTCTATCCATTACCGGCGATGGCCATAACAATATGTTGGAGCTCATCAAGAAAAATCCTAGAAGTCATCTACAACTAAAAGTACTGCGAAAGAAATACGGTGCCCGACTGAATGACATATTGGAAGCAGAGGAAACCATGGTTTTGGTGCCCTACGGAAGCCATACCCGAGGAGCCAAATTTGTGGATATCAGTCATCGAATAAATTCTGATTTGATAAAAACCATTGATGGCATTTGCGCTCAAATGAACGGATTTTATTATGGTCGGTTAGATGTGCTGTGCAACTCCTTTGAAGATTTGTGTGAAGGTCGCAACTTTAGCATCATCGAAGTGAACGGGGCAGGAGGGGAGGCGACTCACATTTACGACCCCAAGCACTCCTTGTGGTGGGCTTGGCGAGAAGTAGCCCGACACTGGGGCATGTTGTGTGAAATAAGCATACTTAACAACCAAAAGGGGCATGCCTACTTAAGTTTTCGTGATGGGAGATCTATGCTGAAGCAAAATGGTGCCTTGCAGTCCCGCTTAAAGTTTCATTGAGAATTACTCAGCTTTCTGTGCTGCTAATTCCAATTTGTGCTTGATAGCAGTCATGATGATGGGTGCATGAATTCGGGAGTTCTCTATAAACCATTTATGGGTTTCCATCCCACCACAGATGACGCCTGCCAAAAATAAACCGTCAACATTGGTCTCCATGGTTTCAGGGTCATACTTTGGAAGTCTTTTGGAATCATCCGACAAGGCAATTCCCAATTTTTCCAAAAAAGCAAAATTGGGGCGATAGCCTGTAAGCGCCAGCACAAAATCGTTATCTAAGGTAATTTGGCCGTCAGGAGTTTCGATGATAATCTCATTGGGCCTGATTTCCTGAACAGTAGAATTATAAAAAGCCTTAATACTGCCTTCCTCAATACGGTTAATGATGTCGGGGCGCACCCAGTACTTTACCCTAGGACCAACTTCAGGGCCACGAATGATCAAGGTCACTTCAGCACCTTTACGCCAACACTCCAATGCCGCGTCTATCGCCGAGTTACTGGCACCAATAACCGCCAACTTTTGGCTGGCATAAAAATGTGGGTCGTTGTAATAATGCGATACCTTGGGCAAATCCTCCCCGGGGACATTGATGGTGTTGGGCAAATCGTAAAAGCCAGTGGCGAGTACTACATTTTTCGCAACATATTCACCCTTATCAGTTTTTACCAAAAAGGAATCTTCCTGTTTTTCGGTATCCAGCACTTTTTCAAATAGATGAATGTTGAGTTGGTTGGAGGTCACAATACGGCGGTAGTACTCCAAAGCTTCGTTGCGTTTGGGTTTGGCTTCCTTGCTGATGAAAGGAATCCCGTCGATTTCAAGTTTTTCCGAGGAAGAGAAAAATTGCATGTTCACTGGATAATTGAACAACGAATTCACTATGGTCCCTTTTTCAATGATGATATAGGAAATCCCTTGTTTTTTCGCTTCCAGCCCGCACGCAATCCCAATGGGACCACCTCCTATGATGACAACATCAAACTCCTGCATTATGCAATTTTTTCCTTTAATTCTTTAATTGTAGCCCTTGGGTCTTCACTTTTGAAAACAAAACTGCCCGCTACCAATACATCTGCCCCATGGTCTATTAGTTTTTTTGCATTTCCTGCATTTACACCTCCATCGATTTCAATCAAGGTTTTGGCCTTCTTGCGGTTGATGAGCGCCTTGAGGTCTGCCACTTTTTGGTAGGTGTTTTCGATAAACGATTGCCCGCCGAATCCCGGATTTACACTCATCACAATAACAATATCAATATCCTGAATGGTGTCCTCCAGTAAATTTATCGAAGTATGCGGGTTAATGGCCACACCTGCTTTCATACCTTCGGCTTTGATGGCTTGCAGGGTTCTGTGTAAATGTGGACATGCTTCGTAATGAACCGTGAGATGGTTCACCCCCAAATCGGCAAAGGTTTTGATGTACCTATCGGGATCAACAATCATTAAATGGGTGTCCAATGGTTTTTTGGCATGTTTGGCAATGGCCGCTATCACGGGCATTCCAAAGGAAATGTTGGGCACGAACACCCCGTCCATAACGTCCAAATGGAACCAGTCGGCATCACTTTGATTTACCATTTCTATTTCCTGTTGAAGATTGGCAAAGTCGGATGCCAGTAGCGAAGGGGCAATCATTGATTTGTTCATGTCACAAAGTTAGCCAATTAGGGCCATCTTTAAACGAAAAAAACTCCGGTAATCAGCCGGAGTTTATTCATCAATCAAAAAACGAACAGTCATGATAAACTGTTATATCTTACTAAATTACAACTTTCCTGCCAAAAATCAAATTTAAGGATAGTTTAACTGTAATTTAGAGCGTGTTTTTTACACTTTATCCTAAATAGGTCTTTAAAATCTTACTTCTGGAAGTATGTTTTAGCCTTCGGATAGCCTTCTCCTTAATCTGACGAACGCGTTCCCTTGTCAGATCAAAAGTTTCGCCGATTTCTTCCAAGGTCATGGAATGTTGACCTGCCAAACCAAAGTAAAGTCTAATAACGTCGGCTTCACGCGGCGTCAAGGTCTCCAGCGCACGCTCGATTTCCGTACGAAGGGAGTCGTGCAAAAGTTCCTTGTCCGGGTTAGGGGATTCACCACTGCGCAATACATCGTACAGGTTGGAATCCTCACCATCGATCAAAGGTGCATCCATGGATACGTGGCGACCCGAGTTTTTCAAGGATTGCTTCACATCTTCCACGGTCATGTCCAATTCTTTGGCAATTTCCTCGGCAGATGGTGGACGTTCATGCGCTTGCTCCAAAAAAGCAAAGGTTTTGTTGATCTTGTTGATGGAACCGATTTTGTTCAAAGGCAAACGAACAATACGGGACTGCTCCGCCAAGGCCTGAAGAATGGATTGGCGAATCCACCAAACAGCATAAGAAATAAATTTAAATCCACGGGTTTCATCAAAACGTTGAGCTGCTTTAATGAGTCCCAAGTTTCCTTCATTGATCAAATCAGGAAGTGTCAACCCTTGGTTTTGGTATTGTTTTGCTACAGAAACCACGAACCTAAGGTTGGCTTTGGTCAATTTTTCCAGGGCAACCTGGTCTCCCGCTTTAATGCGCTGTGCCAATTCCACTTCCTCATCGGCGGTAATCAAATCCACCTTTCCAATCTCCTGCAAATACTTGTCCAACGACGCGGTTTCCCTGTTGGTAACCTGTTTTGTAATCTTTAACTGTCTCATCTAATAATCCCTTCAAATTAAATTTGTGAACCGGAGCTCAATAGGTTATACGTTCAAAAAACAGAAAAAGTTACATTTTGATTACATTTTTTTTAAAAAACCTTATTTCCAGCTATTGACATCAATCATTTCACGACTGCGCTCGAAGTGACCTTGTAAGACTCTGAGACTTCTTAAAAAACAAAACCCCGAGGTGTCTCCCCGGGGTTGTTTTTCTGGTAAAGAAAGGATTAAAACTAGTCCCTTCTTGGCTTTCTGTCGCGGTTGCCACCTCTACGATCGCCACCACCTCTACGGTCGCCGCCTCTGCGGTCACCGTCTCTATCATTTCGTGGTGCACGCTCTTTGTACCCTTCAGGTTTGGGCAACAAGGCTTTCCTTGATACCTTCTCCTTCTTGGTCCGTGGGTCAAGGCCGAAGTATTTCACATCGAACACATCTCCCATGTTGACAACGTCAGATACATTTTCCGTACGTTCCCATGCCAATTCGGATACATGGAGCAGAACTTCATTGCCAGGCGCTTCAGTGTATTCCACTACAGCTCCAAAGTCAAGCATTTTGATGACTTTTACTTCATAAACGCTACCGACTTCCGGTTTGAACATCAATGAATCGATTTTGGCCAATACCCTGTCGATACCATCTTGATCTGTACCCAAGATTTCCACGATACCTTCTTCGGTATCAGGATCTTCATTGATCACAATAGTGGTCTTGGTTGTTTTCTGAAGTTCTTGGATGACTTCACCACCTTTACCGATCAAGGCTCCGATGTATTCACCTGGAATCACTCTGGTCACTATTTTAGGTGCGTAGGATTTCACCTCTGGCCTTGGCTCAGCAATAGTCTCCGTAAGTTTGTCCAAAATATGCATTCTACCATCTTTGGCTTGCATCAATGCTTTTACCAAGATTTCGTAAGAAAGTCCTTTTACCTTAATGTCCATTTGGCAAGCTGTGATACCGTCTGCGGTACCGGTTACCTTAAAGTCCATGTCTCCCAAGTGATCTTCATCGCCCAAGATATCGGATAATACGGCATACTTACCGGTTTCCATATCGGTAATCAATCCCATGGCAATACCGGAAACTGGTTTTTTCAGTTGAATACCAGCATCCATCAAGGCCATAGTTCCGGAACATACAGTGGCCATTGATGAGGAACCGTTGGATTCCAATACTTCGGACACCACACGAACGGTGTATGGGCAATCCGCAGGAATCATGCCTTTTAATGCACGTTGCGCCAGGTTACCGTGACCTACTTCTCTACGTGAAGTACCTCGAATGGGTCTTGCTTCACCAGTGGAGAAAGGAGGGAAGTTGTAGTGCAAATAGAATGTTTCTTCACCTTCATAGGATGGCATATCTATTTGGTTCGCTTCTCTTGAGGTACCTAAGGTGACCGTAGCCAATGCTTGGGTCTCGCCACGGGTAAAGATGGCAGAACCATGTACCGATGGCAAATAATCGATTTCGCACCAGATGGGGCGGATATCGGTAGTTTTACGGCCATCCAAACGAAGTCCTTCCTCTAGGGTAAGGTTTCTAACGGCTTCTTTTTCGGCTTTATGGTAATATTTGGAAACCAAATCACCAATCTCTTCCAATTCTTCCTCGGAAAAGGAGGCTTTGATTTCTTCCTTGATCGCAGCAAAGGCTTCGCTACGTTCTTTTTTGGATGAACCTGCCTTGGCCACTTCGTAAACTTTGTCGTAAGCCATGTCGTGGATTTTCTTTTCCAGATCGGCATCTTCGGCTTCGGGTTCGTACTCACGAACCTCTTTTTTGCCAAAAGCTTCAGCCAATTTTACTTGGGCGGCACATTGTACTTTGATAGCTTCGTGGGCAAATTTGATGGCTTCTACCATCTCCTCTTCGGAAATCTCACTCATTTCACCTTCTACCATCATCACAGAATCTGCGGATGCACCGATCATCATATCGATGTCCGATTCTTCAAGTTGGGCTCTGGTTGGGTTGATAATGAGCTCGCCATTGACTCTCCCTACGCGTACCTCAGAAATAGGGCACTCGAACGGAAGGTCCGATAGTTGGATGGCTGCGGAAGCGGCCAATCCAGCCATTGCGTCGGGCATCACTTCTTCGTCATGCGACATGAGCTGGATCATTACCTGTGTTTCGGAATGGTAATCCTTTGGAAACAAGGGTCTCAATACCCTGTCCACCAAACGCATGGTCAATACTTCGCCATCGCTCGGTCTGGCCTCCCTTTTGAAGAAACCACCGGGGTAACGTCCTGCAGCAGCAAATTTTTCACGATAATCAACGGTAAGTGGCAAAAAGTCCACATCCGAAGCTTTGTAATTGGAGACAACCGTACATAGTAACATGCACTTGCCTGATTGGACAACAACAGAACCATGGGCCTGCTTTGCCAGTTTTCCGGTTTCGATAGAAATCTCCCTACCGTCACCAAGGTCTATGACCTCTCTGAATGTCTTTGGAATCATAAAAATAATCTTACCCTGCCTTGTGGCGGGGTCGTTAAACATTTGGTCTACCGCCATCCGGGCGGTCGGGTTGTGTTGTTGTTGTGTGTGCCTTGGAGGCACTTGACCAATGAAAAACTATTTGTAGCTTTTTGTGTTTGCCTGGTTGCCCAGGACTTTTGGATGACTGAAACAAGTTCAATCAAAACAAAGGGGAAGCCAAAGCCTCCCCTTATGTTTTATTTTCTAATATTCAATTCCTTGATCAAGGAACGATATTTTTCAATGTCTTTTTTCTTTAGGTAATCCAAAAGACTACGTCTTTTACCTACCAATGCCACCAAAGAACGCTCGGTGTTGTAATCCTTGTGGTTCCTTTTTAGGTGACCAGTCAAATGGTTGATACGGTGCGTGAACAAGGCAATTTGTCCTTCCGTAGAACCGGTGTTGCCCTCGGAGCCGCCGTATTTCTTGAAAATTTCAGCTTTTACTTCTTTTGTTAAATACATTCCAATATTTTTTTAAATGATTTTTATGTATTGATTGTCAGTTCCTTCACCATGCTCAGGATAAGCAATCAGCCTGCAAAGATAAACTCTTTTTCCTAATCTACGAATTTTAACGGCAAATTAAACCTTTTGCCAAAGTTCCTATCCAAGAAGCAAACCTATAAATTCAATCATTATGAAAAAGAGACTAAAATTAACCCATTTAACTGGAATCGCTTCTTTGTTTACGGGTGCATTGTTGTTGGGATTTGTTTCCTGTAGCAAAGATGACTCAAATGAAGAGGTGCTCACAACTGCGGAGGTCATGTCTGCCACAGAACTACAATTTAGCGATGAAACTGATTTGATCGCTGATGAAATCATGGGCATTGCCGAAGATGTGTACGCCACCGAAGAAATTGCCAGTACCTCCAAGGGAGACTACAGCTCGGATTATTTGCCAGATTGCGTTACCGTAACAGTTACTTTGGAGAAAGGCATGAGGGCGGTTACCTTGGATTTCGGTGAACGTTGTGAACTTCCCACAGGAAACGTTTTGGGTGGAAGGGTTTACCTGAGCTATGCTCTTGATCTTGCAGCTGCTTCCAATAGTGTGGAACTGACCCTGGAGGATTTCACCTTTAACGACGTTTCGGTAGAAGGTGATGCCACCATCGTTCGGGTACGAAGCAATGAAAATGGGAATCCACAAGGAACGGCCAATGCTATTTTTGTGGCGACATGGCCTAATGGGGAAACAGCTTCTTTTACTGGTACCCGAACCCGAGAATGGATTGAAGGATTTGGCACCGGGTTTTGGGGAGACAACGTGTTCTTGATTACGGGTAAACGCACCTATGTTAGTAGAGCAGGAAATGAATTTGTAAAAGAGGTGATTGCTCCTTTACGCAGGGAATTGTCATGCCGTTTTATAGTGAGCGGAATCATGGATATTTCACGTTTGGGGAACACAGCACGTCTGGATTTTGGGGATGGTAGTTGTGATGCCAAAGGCGTACTTACCTATGCTGATGGAAGTGAAGAGGAAATGTATTTGCGACGGTTTAGGAAATAATTTTCAAGTAAAAGGTTCTCGATAACGCTCGAACTGACAGTAAATGAAAAAGCCCCGATTTCGGGGCTTTTTTTAATCTCTTATGGGTTGATTGGTAATCAAATCTATATACAGATTGATTTTTTTCTTCAAGTCCCTTCGATGCGTGATAAAGTCCAAGAAACCATGTTCTTTCAAGAATTCCGCGGTTTGGAAACCTTCGGGGAGGTCTTTTCCCGTAGTGTCCTTTACTACTCTGGGCCCTGCAAATCCTATCAAAGCACCTGGTTCGGCAATATTGATGTCGCCGAGCATGGCGTAGGACGCCGTTGTTCCTCCCGTGGTGGGGTCGGTGCACAATGAAATGTAGGGAATACCTGCTTCGGCCAATTGCGCCAGCTTGGCGGAAGTTTTGGCCAATTGCATCAAGGAAAGTGCGGCTTCCATCATACGGGCGCCCCCGGATTTGGAAATCATGACGAACGGAATCTTTTTTCTCTTGGCCACATCAATGGCCCTTGAAATTTTTTCACCGACAACGCTACCCATGGAGCCACCAATAAAGGCGAAGTCCATACAGGCGACTACAATGTCTTTCCCTTGGGATTTGCCTACTGCTGTCCTTACGGCATCTTTGAGGCCCGTTTTTTTCTGTGCAGCCTGCAAACGGTCCGAATATTTTTTGGTGTCCACAAACTTTAAAGGGTCTTTGGACGTCATTTTGGTATCAAGCTCACGGAACTTGTTGTCATCAAAAAGAATCTCAAAATATTCTTTGCTCCCTATTCTAACATGGTAATCATCTTCTGGACTTACATAAAAGTTTTTGGCCAAATCCTCGGCCTCCACAATCTTACCGGTCGGGGATTTGTACCACAGCCCTTTGGGGGTGTCCTTTTTCTCTTCCGTTGCGGTTTGTATTCCTTTTTCCTTTCTTTTAAACCAAGACGACATGCAATCAATATTTAGTTAGACAAAGGCTTATAGGGTGTTCACGTTGTTCAGGTCTTCAAAAGCCTTTTTCAAGCGGGCAATAAAGGTTTTTTCACCTTCACGAAGCCAAACACGTGGGTCGTAGAATTTTTTGTTGGGTTGGTCTTCGCCATCCGGGTTGCCGATTTGCGATTGTAGGTAATCTGCCTTTCCTTGGATGTAGTCCCGTACACCTTCCAAAAATGCGTATTGCAGGTCGGTATCAATGTTCATTTTGATGACACCGTAACCAATGGCTTCGCGGATTTCCTCCACAGTGGAGCCAGAACCTCCGTGGAATACAAAATCAATATGGTTATGCTCCACCCCGTATTTTTCCGTGATGAACTCTTGGGAGTTTTTCAAGATTTTCGGGGTCAATTTTACGTTTCCGGGCTTGTAAACGCCATGTACGTTGCCGAATGCTGCTGCTACGGTAAATCTGTGGCTAACTTTTGAAAGCTCTTCGTAGGCGTAAGCAACTTCTTCGGGTTGGGTATATAATTTGGAATCGTCCACATCGGTATTGTCCACACCGTCTTCTTCGCCTCCGGTAATTCCCAATTCAATCTCCAAAGTCATGTCCATCTTGCTCATTCGCTTAAGGTACTCTTTGCAGATCTCAATATTTTCCTCGATCGGTTCCTCGGAAAGATCGATCATATGTGAACTGAACAATGATTTTCCAGTTTCTTTATAATGTTTTTCACTCGCGTCCAACAGCCCATCGATCCAAGGAAGCAATTTTTTCGCACAGTGGTCTGTGTGAAGGATAACGGTTGCTCCGTAAGCTTCAGCCAACTGGTGTATGTGCTTGGCTCCCGCAACAGCTCCCAAAATGGCGGCTTGCTGATTTTCATTGGAAAGTCCTTTTCCCGCATTGAACTGCGCCCCTCCATTTGAAAATTGGATGATTACAGGGGAGTTTAGGCTAGCTGCGGTTTCCATCACGGCATTGATGGTATCCGATCCAATCACATTTACCGCAGGAAGTGCATATCCGTTGGCTTTGGCATGGTTGAAAATTGCTTGTACTTCGTCACCGGTAGCAACGCCGGGCTTAATATTGTGGGACATAGTTTAAATTGGTTTCAAATTAAATAGGAAACAAAAGTAATAAAATATTTCCTCTAGAACGGATAATTGATCCCTATGTTAAACACGGCCCTCTTAAAGTTATAGCCATCGAACCAGCGATCGGAACCTTCCCTGGCAGGATTGTAGGTTTTAAATCCTACATCCAATCTAAACACAAAATAGGTGAAGTCGTAACGTAACCCCAATCCAGTGCCCAATGCAATGTCGGCCAATGAGGAGAATCCGCTGAATACGGCTTCGGGATTGTTCTCGTTATCGAATACGTTCCAAATATTCCCAGCATCGGCAAAAAGGGCACCTTTTACGTCTCCGGCAATGGGGAATCGATATTCCAGATTTAAGGCAAGTTTTAGGTTGGCTTCATTAAAATCATTGATGTTATTGGTTCTTCCCGGGCCCAATTCGTAGGCGTTCCAGGCACGGTTGTCGTTGGAGCCACCGGCAAAGTAACTTCGTACAAAGGGAATATTGTCCGCATTGCCATACGGAATCGCAATACCTGAAAAACTCCGAAACGCAATTACCTGTCCACCTCCAATGCTCCAATGACGGATGTAGTCAAATTCCGTTTTTACATATTGGGAAAAGGGTACCCCGAAAACAAGGTTTTGGCCTTGGTCGTTTCTATTGTAGGGAATCACATTGGTGAGCAGGGATAGCATTGCTCCTGCGCTTTCCAGTTTGATGCGATATTGATAGAAATCCAGATCATTGATTCCGGATTTGCTGTTCTTCGTATGGGTGAAGTTGGTAGCGAAAATGAGGTTGTTTTCTGTAAGTCGCCTACGTCTTTCGGCAATGCTGTTCACTTGCTCAAAGTCTTCATTGCTCACTGGGATCTCACCGTTCAATACACGACTCACAAAATCGTTGGCACCTCTGGGAATGTTCAATCGGGGATTTTCACCCTCTTCATCCACGGGATTGAATAAGTCCGCATACTGTGGATCGTCCTGAAAGGCATCGGCGATGTTGTCCAAATTGGAAAATGTATTCCGGTAGACGTTGAAGAAATTGTTAGGGTTCACATTGCGCACAAATTCCACGTTGAGCAACTCGATATTGTTTTTCAATCGTTCTGTGGGAGACCAATTGAACGAAAGTATGGAGTTGAGGGATTGCCTGTCCAGACCGATGTTCTTTTGAAAATTGGTACCTACGGACAACCTACTTTGCGGCAACATATAGTAAGGGATGATTCTTTCCGTATTAAACGGAAGCCAAATCCGTGGGAAGGTGATATTGATATCGCCCCCAAGTTCTGAGGTAAAGGGTTCGTCGGACAGGGAGCCATCGCTCAACAGACCAATGGAACCCCTAGCTGAGATATTTAGGGTTTCTGCTCCGCCGAACACATTTCTGGTGATTACACCGGCACTGAATGCCGTACCCACCCGCTGAATGTTGGAGTGGGTCACATCAAAGTTCAGGTTCAGTGAATATTTGGGCTTTGCCGCCAAATAAATGTTCGATTCCAAATGGGTGTGTGTGGAATCGGGTATAAACTCAACGTTCGGATACTTAAAGGTATTGAGGTTCGTAATTTGTCTGTAGGTGCGAATACGGTCCAAATCCCTATAGATACTATCTTTTTCAAAGAAAACGGCATCGGTAAGTGCTTTTGGCCTGTACTTTAATTTTCCTTTGTAGTAAATGTTGTAATTGTCATGCTGAACTTTTTGTAAAGTGTCCGTGCCGCTGCCAATATCATAATCTGCATAAATGTTGATTTCTTTATGTCGTGCCACTTTATAGGGCATACTGGTGTCAGTACTGTCGTTGGTGCTTCGGAATTTTTTAATGTTCAACTGTACATCCATTGATTGGTCGTCGGCAGCAAGCGTAGTATCTCGCAGAATGTTGTAGTTGATGGAGCTTTCCTGAAAATTATACACCCCAGAGTTTCGGAAGAGGTTGGTCAAGCGTTCCCGTTCCATGGTGAATTTTTCCAAATCGAACTGTTCGCCTTCTTTTACGAGACTACTGCGCTCCGCACTTTTGTAAATGGAATCCAACTCCGGAGAGGTAATGTTCTTTTGAATGGTGTCCACAATAAAAGGTTTGTTCAGTGTAACACGATATTCGATCTCTGCCTTTTTTTTGTTCTTCCCTGGGATGATTTCATATTCCCCCGAGTTGTTGAAGTATCCCTTGGTGTTGTAGAACGCCTCTATCTTACTTACAGATTTGTTCGTTTTTGCGGTGTCGATAATCGCCGGTGGTTCCCCGATACGTTTGAGAAATTCACTAGCTCCTTTTACCATAAATGATTCCCTTAGGCGATTTACCTGTTTTTCGGAGAGCAGATTGTTCAGGCGTTTTTCCCTTTTTTCTTTTCGGTTCAGCCAATCTTCAAAGGAAGAGTCGGGATTTTCTTTGGCAAGGTTATAAAGATTAAGCTTTAGCGGGTACCCAAGTACATTGCTATTGGGTTTTTGGGTGATAAGACCTTTTATTTCGCTGCTGGTCACTTTTTCGTCATCGACCAAAATGGTGTTTTTGGTGAGCAATAATTCATCCTCCCCCACCTTTTTTAAGGTATTGCAACCCAAAATGCTTAGCAAAAGCAACAATAATCCTATTTTTGCCCAGTTGCACGATACACCAAAACCACTCATAGACGCCAAAAATACACGATTTAGATGGTTACAAAAAACCAAATTAAACTAGTTGTAAGCTTGAAGCAAAAAAAGTACCGATCTCAACATGGTCTTTTTGTGGTGGAAGGCGAAAAGGTGGTTCGTGAGTTGATAGAAGCCGCTGTAAAACCCTTTGGACTATTTGTGGACGAACCAGAACTTCTGAAACAGTTTGACCAGGCAAAGCTTGTTTCCGCCCAAGTGCTGAAGCAAATGAGCAGTTTGACCCGTCCTAGTGGGGTCTTGGGGGTTTTTCACATGATGGAGCCCAAAGATAAAGTAAAAGCGGATTGGACAGTGGTTTTGGATGCTGTCCGAGATCCAGGAAATTTAGGAACCATCATCCGTTTATGCGATTGGTTCGGTATATCTGAATTGGTGTGCTCCACGGATACAGTAGATTGTTACAATCCCAAAGTGTTACAGGCGACCATGGGGTCCATTGCCAGAGTTTCCGTTAGCTATACCGATGTGGTTGACTATCTTACCCAAACAGAACGTCCGGTTTATGGCGCCTATATGGACGGAGCCTCTATTTATCATTCCAATTTGGGTAAAAACGGCATTTTGGTCATGGGCAACGAGGCCAATGGTATTTCGGAAAAAGTCGGGAAATTGATTGCCGAACGTATCTCAATTCCGCAATTTGGAGGAGTCACTACCGAAAGCTTGAATGTCGCCACGGCAACTGCCATCCTGTTGAACGAAATTAGAAGGGAATAGGTTATTCAAAAGTAAAGTTGATAAAAATGCCCCTGGTTCGCATGGCTGCTATGTTACCGGTCCATGGGCTATTGGGGTCATTATCTGGGACCAGCTCGTCCGTAAGTGCGAAAACGCCCCTTATGGATGGGGTAAATTTGAAATATTCGGTGTAAAAATCGATTCCAAACCCAAGTTCATATCCATATACGTTCTGCTTCATGCGGAACTGTCCCGTGCTGTTGTCATCCAAACTATCTTCGTTGCTGCCCAGGTTGATGGATGTGTACACCCCAGCTGTAATAAATGGTTTCCAGTTACCGATGCGTCGAGTACTGGCCTTGAGCAAAAACGGAAATCGAATGTAGGTGGAACGCACCTCACGGATAGCATCCACTTGATTGGTGAAGCCAGGAAAGCCCAAAGTTCGGGCTGTGTAAAGTAGGCCAGGCTCAAACCGCGCATCCAAAAATTCATTGATTCGCAGTTCGCCAATCAACCCCACATTGAAGCCAAAACTCTTGTCGACCAAGATATCCCTTCCTATATCCTCCTTGTATTCAAACTGAAAATCGTACTGGTTAAAACCAAGATAATACCCCCAGTTCAGAAATTTTTTGTCCTCATTCTGAAGGTTTAAAATAGGGTCGCTGCCAAATTGGGCATTGGCCATTGGGCTTGATAACACGATCAGTCCTAAGAAAATCAGGAGATTTTTCATCAATCTATTTTGAAGCAACATAAATGGATGCAACACCCATTGTCTGTGGTTTGTTCTCTACTCCTATAAACCCGATTTTCCTCAAAATATTGTTGAAAGCCTCCCCATGTGGAAAAACAGAGGCCGATTCGCTTAAATAGGTATAGGCGGACCTGTCCTTGGAGAACAGTTTGCCAATGGTGGGCATAATGTGTTTTGTATAGATGTTGTAACCTTGCTTAAATGGGGTTTTTGTGGGCACCGAAGTTTCCAATACCACAAAATGTCCTTCTGGTTT
This sequence comes from Flagellimonas marinaquae, assembly GCF_003992675.1. GTDB lineage: Bacteria > Bacteroidota > Bacteroidia > Flavobacteriales > Flavobacteriaceae > Flagellimonas > Flagellimonas marinaquae. The sequence continues at coordinate 234,186 of NZ_RZMZ01000014.1, read as the reverse complement.
GAGTACCCTATAGATTTCTTCCAATCCTTTTTCAAGGTCTTCAAAATTACGCACACCGAAGGCCACGGTAATCGCATCGAACGAATTGTCCTCAAAAGGGAGGTTTTCGCTGTCGCCTACCACCATCTCAATGGTACTTTCGAGATTTTTATGTGCCACTTTGTGCTTTCCCACCTCCAGCATACCGGGAGAAAGATCGAGGCCCACAATTTTTTTGGCCCCTGTATGGGCCATGGCGATGGCCAGGTCGCCTGTACCAGTGGCGATGTCCAAGATGGAATCCGGGGATTTTTCTTTTAAAAAGGTAACGATGCGCTTGCGCCATTTAACGTCCGTTCCAAAGGAAATTACCCGGTTGAGACCATCGTAACTTCCAGATATATTATCGAACATTTGTCTTACTTGCTCCTTTTTTCCCAGCTCTGATTCTTTGTAGGGGGTTACCTTTTTTGACATCGCTTTAATTTGATCGCAAATATACAACTTAGGTTAGGGGATGAAGACAAAAATATTTGTGTAATTTTGCCCCCTAACGGATTTTGTTTTTCCGTAGTTGTTTAAAAGTATGGACTTTACGTTGGGCATACCAATCTTTGCCACGGTTGTGCCGTGCAAATTGAACTTATTTAAGAACACATCCTATTCTAATCCATGAGAATCATTATTGCAGGTGCTGGTGAAGTTGGATTTCATTTGGCAAAATTACTGTCCTACGAAGCCCAAGAAATCACCTTGATCGATACCGATAAGGAACGCTTGTCCTATGCGGATAACCACTTGGACATCCGTGTGCTTCGTGGCGATGCCACTTCCATACAGGTTTTGCAGGATGCCCAAGTAGATGGTTCCGATCTTGTAATCGGTGTTACGGCTTCGGAGACCACAAATTTGACCTTGTGTGTTCTTGCGAAGCAGCTTGGTTGCAAAAGGACCATGGCACGTATCTCCAACACCGAGTTTATGGACAACCGGGATTTGATCAAGTTTGAGGAATTGGGCATCGATGAACTGATTTCCCCTGAACGCCTTGCCGCCATGGAAATCCAGCTAATGCTCAATCAGTCGGCTTTTAACGATACCTACCAATTTGAAGAAGGCTTGTTGACCATGTTTGGGGTAATTCTCCCCAAAACGGCACCCTTTGTCGGTAAAATGGTCAAAGAAGCTGCAAGAATTTTTCCTGAACTCAATTTTATGCCTATCGCCCTGCAGCGTACGGGCACCCAATTTACCTTGATTCCTCGGGGTGATACCATTTTCAAGGAAGGTGATCAGGTGTATTTCATTACTTCAGACAAAGGAGTGGAGGAGTTGTACAAACTCTCCGGTATGCAAAAACAGGACATCAAAAATGTGATGATCTTGGGAGGAAGCAAGGTCGGATTTAAAACGGCACGCGATCTCTGCAATAAAAAATTCAATGTAAAGTTGATTGAAAAGAACAAGGAAAAGGCCTTTGATATTGCGGATGAATTGCCACACGCCTTGGTTATTAATGGAGATGGACGCAACGTGGAGCTTCTGGAGGAGGAGAATCTCGAATCCATGGATGCCTTTATCGCGGTAACTGGGAACTCCGAAACCAATATTATGTCATGCCTGGTGGCGAAGAACAAAAAAATTAAGAAGACCATCGCCTTGGTAGAAAATATGGATTACTTCCAGTTGTCCCACTCTATTGGAGTTGACACCTTGATCAATAAAAAGCTGCTTGCCGCCAACAGTATTTTCAGATACATTCGTAAGGGCGAGGTATTGGCATTGACCCGTTTGAACAACTTGAATGCCGAGATTTTGGAATTTGAGGTGAAGGCCACTTCTTTGGTGAACGGAGAGATTATCCGGGAGTTGAACTTTCCGAGAGAAGCCAGTATCGGTGGGGTCATCAGAAATGGCGAAGGGATTATTGCCCTTGGTGATTTTAGAATTATGGAAGGGGATAAGGTTGTGGTCTGCTGCTTGCCAAAAGCCATACCTAGGATAGAAAAGCTGTTCCTCTAATGAAGCTCAATACACAGATCATTATTCATATTATGGGACTATTGCTGCTTTGCAATGGTTCCTTTATGTTATTGGCCGCACTGGCGAGTGGTATCTACAAGGATGGTGTGACAATGGATATCATGCTTGCTGCCATAGTCACCATGCTTTTTGGGGTCATGGCCATGTTCTACACTAGAGGTCATAAAAAAGAAGTCAAAAGAAAGGAAGGGTATATTGTAGTGACCTTTGGATGGATTATCATGTCTATCTCAGGCACGCTGCCTTATCTTTTTTCCGGTGCCATACCCTCCATTACCGATGCTTTTTTTGAGACCATGTCGGGATATACCACAACAGGAGCTTCCATTTTGGATGATATTGAGGCCTTGCCAGAAGGCATTTTGCTATGGAGGAGCCTTACGCACTGGATCGGGGGGATGGGAATCATCGTTTTGGCCATCGCCATATTACCGCTGCTGGGCATTGGAGGGATGCAGCTATTCGCTGCAGAAGCACCAGGCCCTGGCGGGGATAAACTGCATCCCAGGATTACCGATACTGCAAAGCGTCTTTGGCTTATCTATTTCGGCTATACCGTATTGGAAAGCTTGTTGCTAAAATTTGCTGGAATGTCATTTTTTGATGCCATCAACCACGCGCTGGCTACCATGTCCACAGGAGGGTTTTCCACCAAAAATGCCAGTTTGGCCTACTGGAACGACCAACCCTTGATTCAATATATCGTTATCCTGTTTATGTTTCTGGCAGGAAGTAATTTTGTACTCAGTTATTTTGCCCTCACGGGCCGCGGACAGCGTATCTTAAGGGATGAAGAGTTCAAGTACTATTTTGGATTTATCGTGATATTCACCCTGATTGCCGCACTCGGGGTTTACTTTAAGGCAGATGTTCCCATCTCTGATTTTCATCCGAAGGTGCTTGGGGAGGCCGAAAGTGCCTTTAGGCATAGTCTTTTTCAAGTGATAGCGGTCATTACTACCACAGGTTTTGTGTCGGCAGATTTTACCTCATGGACCCCATTTTTAACGGTTTTCTTTTTTGGTTTGATGTTTCTCGGCGGATCTGCGGGTTCCACGGCTGGTGGAATCAAGGTGATGCGGCACCTGCTCATCATTAAGAATGGTATTTTGGAATTTAAGCGTACACTTCACCCCAATGCGGTGATTCCCGTTCGCTACAATCAAAAAACGGTAACAGAGCATATCGTGTACAACGTAATCGCTTTTTTTGTGCTCTACATGCTGTTGTTTATAATAGGGTCATTGGTGCTAGGGTTTTTAGGACTGGACTTTGTTTCTGCGGTAGGTGGTTCGGCCTCTTCTCTGGGTAATGTAGGTCCTGCTTTAGGAAGTTTAAACCCCGTGAGCAACTATAACAGTCTCCCAGCGGCTGGAAAATGGTGGTGTGGCTTTTTGATGCTCTTGGGGCGATTGGAACTATTTACCGTACTGATTGTCCTTACCCCGTACTTCTGGAAAAAGACTTAAGGTTAAAGAATCTCTTAAAAAGAGACTTTTGTTTTTCTTTTTGTGGGCAAAACAATACATGAAAGTATTCCCATAAAAACAGTTTGGGACCTGCACGAGAATCCAATCACAAGAGGACCATATCTTTCGTTACGGAAAGCTCAGTCCTATGTTGATACCTCTTTCCACTGTACCATTAAAATAGCTTTGGGCATATCCTACTCGTAAAAAGCGGAACTTTTTAATACCCAGGTTACCCAATGCAACGCCAAATTCGGAGTAGGGGGTGTTCCCTTCAGTAGCCAAAAGTTTCCCTGAAAAAATCAAATGGGCGTTCAGTTTGCGCAGTAGGGGTAGCTTGTTCATGACCCAACCCTTGAAATTATGCTCGAGATGCCCTTCAAAATAGCTTTGATTGGTACTAAAGTTATAATAGGGCAGTAGGAAAAAGGAATCCATGTAGCTCCTTAATGTGATGTGGGATTCGTTTCCGTTGAAATGCTGATAATCCACAAATGATATATTTTCCGCGTTTAAAAAGCTTCCGCCCCTAAAATTATAGGCAAAACGGCCCTTGTCGGCGATGTTAAAGGCTTGGGACAAGCCAGCCTTGAACTGGTGGAAGTGATTATCGCTGTTGTTTGACAAAAATCCGTTTTCATAGCCCAGTGATAGCGTAGGATACCGTTCATTGGGAATATTTATTTTTTCGTCTGGATAGCTCAGATATTTTTGCCCAAACCGAATACGGAACCCCAAATCCATACGCACCAAGGTATGATCTACAATCCCGGCGTTGTTGGTATCGGTAGGGTCTAAAGGGTTGTTGGACGAGAAATCAGCCGGGTCGGAACTAAAAGGGGTGCTCGATACGGTATTGAAGAGCGGCTTCCGGTCTTCGTAAACGACCAACACATTGCCTCGAATCCCATTGGTCAATTCTATGGAATGGAAAACCTCTGTAAAGGTACGGTCGTAGAATTTTGCAAAATTATTTTCAAAGAAAATAGTAGTAATGGTATTCCCTAGAGGGGTAATGGGTTCTTCATTATTAAATTGAACTACCTCTGTTCCAGCTCTGAACCTTATATAGGGCCTAGAGAACTTATTGAAACGGTACGACATGGAGAAAGTGGGTCTCAAGCGTTTGTCGGATTGGCCATAATTAAGTGTTCCACCAAGACCAAAACGACTGCCTTTTTCCTCATTCAATTTTATATAATCCAGTGTTAGCGAGCCATGCCATCCTTGCACGGTATTGAAAAGCAGATTCTGAATAGGTGATTCCACCACATAATAGGTCTCATTGAACGTATCGCTGTAGGTGTAGCCCAAAAATAGGTTTGACCATTTAAACCGATTCCCCTTGGCATCTATCGAGTCCAAATATTGTTCTGATTTTCGAATAACCTGAATACTGTCTTTTCTTAGGTAGTCTTTTTTTTCCTCAGGCGTCAACGGAACAGGGCGGAGACTGGACCAGTATAGGGAGTCTTTCTTATTGGCGTTTTCCTCAAAATCCAGAATTTTATTGGTAAAGTCTGATTTTGTTAGTTGGGGCTCTAGATCATAATTCTTGTAGGCCGCTGTGAACCTGCCATCCCCTTTAAAGCCCAAAATTGAATATTTAAAATCCAGACTTTGTAATACTTTGAGCCACAACTTTTGTTTGGGGGAGTAATTGTAACGTTGTTTTAGAAAAAAAGTATCTACCGGAATAATCTGGGCTTGCTGTCCGGTAGTTTGAAGGTCTGCAGCATAAATGGACCAGTCATTTTCAACAATATAAATGGTCCCGCTGAACGTCTTGTCCTGCTCCCGCTTTGGTGTGATTTCTATTTGGTTGATCAAAACATTGCCGTCTTCGTAAAAAGTACCGACCAGCTTGTAGTTGTAGTAGCTAAAGGCATTTTCCGCGATGGGCGATACGAGCTGAGTGGCCCCTCCGAGCGAAAAGGAATTGTCATACAGAGAAAAGTCAACGTCAGAAGCTGCGTTGAAACTAAAGCCATTGTCATCTCCGGCCACTTTGGAGGCTACAATGGTCTCGGTAAAGTGTTTGTCTTTTTTTGAAATATTGGAAACGGTTTCGGATAGATACACAATGCCTGTACGTGTCGAATCCAGTCCTCCTCCAAAATCACCCAAATCCTGACCTAGGATTCGTTCGGGGGCACCCTCGATACGGATAAGTCCTTTGGAATAGAAATTTGCCGTGTAAGTGGCCAACTTTTCTTTGATGTCTGCTCTTTTTTCAATGGCTTTTTGAATGATATTATTGGCCGGATTTTCTTTGGCGTTTACTTCAACACCGCCCAATTGTACAGATTCCTCTTCGAGTACCATGTTCAATTCTACCTTGTTTTGACTAGCTGTAAGAGTTCTTTTCTCTGTCTTGTACCCCAAATATTTAAATACGATCACTTGTTCTTCATCGGCGGACAAAGGTAATTGATACGTACCCGCGTCATTGGTGGTTGTACCATTTAGGGTACCTTCAACATAAATGTTTACAAATGGAAGTGGCTCTTGTTCGGAATTCGTTACTTTTCCAAACACCTGTGCGTTGCAGTCGATACTGACCACCATCAAAAGCAATAAGAAAATAATTTTATAGTACATGGCAGATGACACTAAAATTATGAAGTAGGTAAAAATGATAATTCAGGAAACACCCCTATTCAGCGTAAATATAGTAAAGGTCAGGTTGAAGCGAACATGATTGGTACCGAATCGTTTTATTTTTAGGATATGCGGTAGAAATTATGGTCTGAATTGTATCCAAAAAAAAAGGCCCTAGCTTAAGCTAAGGCCCTTGATATACTTTTGGATCCATATTAGGTCAATGCATTTTTAATCCGCACAATGGCTTCCTTCAATTCATTTTCCGATGCCGCATAAGAAATTCGAATGCAATTTGGATTTCCAAAGGCTTCGCCCGTAACGGTGGCTACATTGGCATGTTCCAATAGATACAGTGAAAAATCGGAAGCATTATTAATGGTCACCCCATTCAAGCTTTTTCCAAAAAATGCAGAGATATCCGGGAATACATAAAATGCTCCTTCTGGCACGTTTAGGTTGAATCCTTCGATTTCTCCTAAAAGTTCAAGGACAAGGTCCCTTCTTTCATGGAACTTGTCAATCATGTATTTGATTTTGCTTACGGGTGCTTCCAAAGCGGTTATAACGGCCCGTTGTGCAATGGCGTTCGCTCCACTGGTTACCTGTCCCTGGAGTTTGGTACATCCTTTGGCAATCCATTCGGGAGCACCAATGTACCCAATCCTCCAGCCTGTCATGGCAAAAGCTTTGGATACGCCGTTCACGGTTACTGTTCTGTCATACATCCCATCAATCCCAGCTATGCTTACATGTCCGCCAGCAAAATTGATGTGCTCGTAGATTTCATCCGATACTACATAAATGTCTGGATACTTTTTGAGTACCTCGGCCAAACCTTCCAATTCTTCCTTACTGTAAACCGAACCACTAGGGTTACAGGGCGAGCTGAACCAAAGCATTTTGGTTTTTGGAGTAATAGCCGCTTCCAATTGCTCGGGCGTCATTTTAAAATCGGTATCGATTTGGGTAAGGACCTCTACGGGCACCCCTTCGGCCAATTTAACGATATCGCTATAACTTACCCAGTAGGGTGCGGGCAATATCACCTCGTCTCCTGGATTGAGAACCACCATGGCCACATTGAAGAGCGACTGCTTTGCCCCTGTAGAAACCACGATTTGGTTGGGTCCGTAATCAAGATTATTGTCCCTTTTGAACTTGTTGGAAATGGCGGTCTTTAGCTCCGCATATCCATCCACTGGCGTGTAACTGCTATAATTTTCGTCGATGGCCTGTTTGGCGGCATCCTTTATAAAATCGGGAATGTTGAAATCGGGTTCCCCCAAGCTCAAGCCGATAATATCTTTTCCTTCATTTCGTAATTCCCGTGCTTTGGCAGCCATGGCCAAAGTTGCTGACGTGGACATGTTCTTGATCCTGTCAGATAGATGGTTGCTCATTGATGCTTCTTTTTTACTGATACTGAAGGGCTGGATTTTTGCCCAGTTCCTTTAGGTGTTTGAAGTGCGAAATTATAGCTTTTCTGGTAGTTTTATACTCGTGGTAGGGCAAATTGAATTCCCGTGCCGTTTGTTTCACAATTTTGGAAATATTTGTGTAATGAATGTGGCTGATGTTCGGGAAAATATGGTGCTCTACCTGATGGTTCAATCCGCCGGTAAACCAGTTTACGATGCGGTTCTTGGTACCAAAATTCACAGTGGTGAACAATTGGTGGATAGCCCACGTATTTTTCATATTTCCGGCTTCATCGGGAAGCGGTGTGTCTGCATGATCCACAATGTGTGCCAATTGGAAAACAACGCTAAGGATAACCCCTGCCACATAGTGCATGATAAAGAATCCAAGCAAAACTTGCCACCAAGCTATGTCCACAAAAATCAATGGTAGTACAATCCAAATGGTTATATAAATCACTTTTGTGATGACCAATGTACTCCAGTTGATTACTGGATTTGGCAGTTTTCCGTAGCTCAGTTTCCGTTTCATGTAGCGATACATCTGTTGGAAATCTGTAGTAATTGCCCAGTTAAAGGTCAATAGGCCATATAGCAAAATGGAATAATAATGTTGAAATTTATGGTGTTTTCTCCACTCAGCGTGTTTTGAAAATCGTAATATCCTTCCCGCTTCCATGTCCTCGTCATGTTCGTGGATATTGGTATAGGTATGGTGCAGCACATTGTGCTGTACTTGCCAGTTGTAAACGTTTCCAGCCAAAATGTAGATGCTGCTGCCCATTAGTTTGTTTACCCATTTCTTATTGGAGTAGGCACCGTGGTTGCCATCATGCATCACGTTCATTCCCACTCCGGCCATTCCCACACCCATGGTTATGGAGAGTAACAAATAGCCCCAGAAGGGCAGGTTCAAGGTCAACATCAAAAAATAAGGGGTCAAAAAGAGGGCAAACATCACAATGGTTTTCAAGTGAAGTTTCCAGTTCCCGGTTTTCTTGAGGTTATTTTCTTTAAAGTATTCGTTTACTCTTTTGTTCAGCGTTCTGAAAAATTGCGCGGAATCCTTTCTAGAAAACCGGACGGTATTCGTATTCATATTAAAAATTTTTACAAAGGTAACTAAAAAGCTTCTTTAGGTTAACAAGGTTATGTTAGAACGGTGTTAAGGTCGTTAAAAGTATTAGTTTTGTCAAAAATAATGGTTGTAGATGAAAGCGGAACTTGTCTTTAAATATTTTACGACGCTCAATGAAGAACAGCAAGAGCAGTTCGCTAAGCTTGAAGCGTTGTACAAGGATTGGAACCAAAAGATAAATGTGGTTTCCAGAAAGGATATTGATGAGCTGTACCTGCGCCATGTGCTGCATTCTCTAGGCATTGCGCAGATTCAATCGTTCAATGAAGGTTCCCATATTTTGGATGTCGGTACTGGTGGCGGCTTTCCGGGCATCCCTTTGGCCATACTATTTCCAAATGTGAAGTTCACCTTGGTAGATGCCATAGGAAAAAAAATTAAGGTGGTAGATGAAGTGGTAGAAGGCTTGGGCCTGACCAATGTTAAAACCTATCATTCCCGAGTGGAGGATATTCCTGGCCAGTTCGATTTTATCGTAAGCAGGGCCGTGGCCGCTATGCCAACCTTTGTGCACTGGACCAAGGGAAAAATCAAAAAAGATTCGTCCCACCAACGAAAAAACGGCATACTTTACCTTAAGGGCGGAGACCTTACCGAAGAATTGAAAGGCTATGAGACCGTTCAGGTATTCGATTTAAATGAATATTTTGAAGAAGAGTTTTTCGAGACCAAAAAAGTAGTGTATCTGCCCCAAAAGTATAAGGGGTAATTAAATACTGTACATCCTTTTATACACCAATCTACATTTTCTGGCGTATTCCTTGGCATATTGCCATAATTGCTGATACTTTTTGATCATCAATTTTCCCCATGCACTTATTCCTGCTGTCATAACAAATTGATTTTGAAACGTAAATATAGTTAGATTACGTTTAATTTACAATTAGTTAACGTTAAATTTACATTGATATTGCGCTGACAACACTCTTTTAGGCACTTTTTTATGGTAATGCCTCCACATGGTGCAACGGTCTTACTGGTATAGTTCGTCCATATCTGTTTGGGCTATATCCACAAAAAGTTGTCCCATCTTCGCACAGACCATATTAAAAAATACTTCCCCTTTTTCTTTGGTCGCTTTACTAGGGTCGCCAACTCCGGTATCTTCACTTATTTTGGACCATGGGCGTTCGGACCAAGCCCAGCCCTCGGTAAAGGCTTTGATTTTGTTCTTGAGTTCCTTGCCGCTTCCCCATTCTTCTCTGGGCAATACTAGTTCAGGGGCCAAGTGCAGTATTAAACTGGTCTCCATTTCATCGGCATGGTCACCTGGTAGTTCAAATACTCCAGATTCACTGCCTAGTTTAAACCAGTTGGTGATGCAAAGGAACATTTCGGGGAAAAGAAGCCCTAATTCCCGAACGATGGCCTTCCAATTGTTTCCACCGTGGCTGTTCAAAATCATGAACTTTTTCACTCCCTGACGGTCCAATACCGTCAGGATGTCCTTGAGTATGGCAAATTGGGTGCTGGGGTTCAGGTTCATGTCCAAATAGATATCCGATTGCCCTGTGTTTACTCCAAAAGGGATGGTGGGCAGCACTACTACCTTGCTTCCTTTCTCCCAGGCAATGCGCGCAGATTCCTCGGCAATAGAGGTCCCTTCGATTACATCGGTGGCGTATGGCAGGTGGTAATTATGGGCTTCGGTAGCGCCCCAAGGCAGTATGGCCAAATCGAAAGATTCGTTTTTTAGGTGTTTCCAATTGGTCTCGGCCAAAATATAGGGTCTGGGCATGAATACTCGGGATTAGGTTGAACAAAAAAGCCGCCATTGGTGAATGACGGCCTTGAAAATAGTGGTTTTTGTGATTATCCCAAAAATGGATAGCGGTAATCCTCAGGGGTCACAAACGTTTCCTTGATCAATCGAGGGGATACCCATCGCAATAAGTTTTGCATAGACCCGGCTTTATCATTGGTTCCGGAAGCCCTAGCCCCGCCGAAGGGTTGTTGTCCCACAACGGCCCCTGTCGGTTTGTCGTTGATATAGAAGTTACCGGCAGCATTCTGTAATGCTTTCGTGGCTTCGTCGATGGAGTAGCGGTCACCTGATAGGACAGCTCCTGTCAACCCATATTCGGAGGTGCCGTCTACCAATTTTAAGGTCTCGCTCCAGTCGTTGTCTTCATACACATATACGGTGACCACAGGCCCAAAAAGCTCGGTGTACATGGTCTCATATTGTGGATTGGTAGTCAAGATCACGGTCGGCTCAATAAAGTAGCCCACGGATTTATCGTAATTGCCACCGGCGATGATTTCGGCATCTTTATCTTCTTTTGCCTTGTCGATGTATTTTGCCAATTTATCAAAAGCCCCTTCGTGGATTACAGCGGTAATAAAGTTGCTCATATCCTCAGGCGAACCAGGCTTATTGAAGGAAGCAATATCCTTCTTGACTAATTCCAAGATTTCGTTGGCTGTGGACTTGGGCAAGTATACGCGGGATGCGGCGCTACATTTCTGTCCTTGGAACTCAAACGCACCTCGTGTGATAGCGGTGGCCACTTGTTGCGGCTTTGCCGTTGGGTGGGCAATGATGAAATCCTTACCTCCGGTTTCCCCAACAATTCTTGGGTAGGTTTTATAGTTGTGGATGTTGTTTCCAATCTGTTTCCAAAGGGATTTAAAAACATCCGTAGAGCCTGTAAAGTGAATACCTGAAAAATCCGGGCTGGCAAGCACGGTATCGGAAATCATCACAGGGTCGCCGTACACCACGTTGATGACGCCATCGGGCAGTCCGGCCTCCTTGAACACATCCACAATGATTTTTGCGGAATAGATTTGACTATCACTTGGTTTCCAGACCACTACATTGCCCATCATCGCAGCACTGGCGGGAAGGTTCCCTGCAATGGCGGTAAAGTTGAAAGGAGTGATGGCGTAAACAAATCCTTCCAGCGGACGATACTCTACGCGGTTCCAAACGCCTTCGGATGATTCCGGTTGCTCCCCGTAAATCTGTGACATGTACTCCACATTGAAACGCAAAAAGTCGATAATCTCACATGCAGAATCGATTTCGGCCTGATAAATATTCTTGGATTGCCCCAACATGGTGGCAGCGTTCATTTTCTGGCGGTACGGTCCGGCAATAAGCTCGGCGGCCTTTAAGAAAATGGCAGCACGTTGCTCCCAAGTAAGGTCTGCCCATCGCTTTCTTGCTTCCAAACAGTTGGAAATGGCCTTTTCCACATGACTTTTTTCTGCCAAATGGTAATGGCCCAAGATATGTTTATGGTCGTGTGGAGGAGAAAGTGGCTTGGTATTGCCCGTCTTTATCTCTTCGCTACCGATATATAGTGGAATGTCCACTTTCTGGTTGTAGAATGATTTATATTGATTCAGTACTTCTTCTCGTTCGGGAGAACCTGGAGCATAGCTCAATACAGGTTCGTTGTAAGCCGTCGGAACTTGAAAAAATCCTTTTCCCATAGAAATGTATTTTTAGAGTTTTACAATTCTATCAAAGGTAGTGAAACCTGTAGGGAATATAAAATGGCCTGCGTTAGTTTATCGCAAATGGTGCGGCAAACTTAAAAGTGGGGATTTCTACCTCAAATTCCTTGGCGTCGGTAAAGTTGACCATGTGGTAGTGGCCGCGCATGGCGCCTACGGGCGAAGCCAAAAGGCAACCGGAACTGTAGGTGTGTGAGCCGCCCGGCTTGATTACTGGCTTTCTACCAATAACGCCTTCGCCATCTATGGTCTCCATTTCCTTAAGGGCGTCGAATACGTCCCAATGCCTTGCGGTAAGCTGCACGGTATCCTTGCTGAGATTTTCAATGCAGATGGTGTAGCCAAACGCATAGTGCACCTTGTAGTTTTTGAAGAACGTACCTTCAAAAGTGGTGCGGACCGAAACTTTGATTCCTTTCGTTACTTGTGTAAACATATCAATTGTAGGTAAAGACACTTCCCGTGAACGTCACGATTATGGTCAAAAAGGCCAAAATCATAAATATGGTGTTCAGAAAAATATATTTCACAATAGTTTTAAATCTTCCCTGGCCGTAAAATTTTCGCATGGCCTTGTACAGGTAAATGCCAAAAATCAAAAGAAAGATTCCCGAGCTGTTCCAGTTGAAAATGGTATCCAATGTTAGGCTAAGGATGAGCAAGATAAATAAGAGGGACTGATTGTGAAAACTAAAAATAAGATGATCGGTGTAGGTATTATTATTTCTGATGTACACCAACCAAATGAAAACCGTGAAGACCGGCATAAAGAAAAATATGATAAACGGAAGCTTGGAAATGGTGCTGTTGATCCATCGTCCGGGTGAACTCATTATCTTCCAAATGCTATTGGAAAAGTTAAAGGCCATTTTGTTGGTCGTGGTTTCTTCCACGCCATATTTTTCCCGTGCTTCATCAAAACTATACAAGGTGTCCTGTTTAATGAAATACCCAAAAAATTCCGCTTTTTTGGAAAAGTTTTCGATTCCTGAACCATTCCCCAGACTTTTAAAATAGGCCCTAGGGTCTGCATGCATCAAGGAATCCTTTTGCCTTTCTTTACGTTGGGCGCTTTGTACAAACACCCCGATGGAGTCCATATATTGGAGCTGTTCGGACAGTTTTGGGTCGGCTTCCTTTATGGAGTCCAACTTGTTCATGCCCATCAAAACACCGGGATTTGTCTTCTTTAAGGAGTCCAACATTTTTTTGGTTTTGTCGGATTGTTCCTCAAGGGCCGTGCTATCCACCTCAAAATTGCCCGAGTCCACATCAAAACTGATGGGGGAGCCATCATAAATATTCCCGTCGAATTCCCGTGCGGCCTTGTCCAAACCGGAAAAACTATTGTTGTAGGTGAACATCAAAAAGTAGAGGAAGGCCAAGCTCAATAAAAAACGGAATGGATTGGTGTAAGTGATTCGTTTTCCGTTTACATAATCCTTAGTGATGCTTCCGGGCCTAAGTAGCAGTGCGGAAAGGGTCTTCAGTAGTTTGGAGTCATAGTTGATCAGCCCAGAGAAGAACTCATCCAGAAAGTCTTTAAGTGTTAGCTTTTTAGTACTATTGGCCTGTGAGCAATTGGGGCAATACCTGTCACTAATGTCCAATGGATGGCCGCAGTTAAGGCACTCCACGCCACGGAACTTTAGTTCGTACCTTCCTTTGGTAATCAACCCACCCTTTTTAGCCATGAGAATTTAGATAAGGATAGGGTAAAGATAATTAATTGCTGATATTTTGAGAGTTTACGGAGCCTATACCTATTATACTGTCATACATTTCGCCAAAATCACGATAGTATACGAGGATGAGGTAGTTGTTCTCTGTGAAATGGAAATTTCCGCTGACCAAATTGGGTTCTATGGTGCCGTCTTCGCGCTGCACCACATATTTGTAGTTGTAAAAGCCTTGTTTAATGGGAAGGGTTACTTCAAATTTCCCGCTTTCTTCATTAAAGGTCATCTTGTTCTCCTCGGAAAGTGCGTAGTTGTTGAACTTTCCGATAACGTATACATTGTCCAATCCAATTAAGTTGCTGTAGGGTAGGCTAAAGTGTACCTTGGAATATTCCGCTTCGCGGGAAACATCTTCTCCTTGCATTGTTCTCACCACAAAATCTCCGTTGATGTCGGGAAAATAGGTATACTCTTGATCGAATCTGTATTGATTGGTAAATAGATAGTGATGGTACACCTCTCTCATTTCAATCTTGGAAATGGCAAATGTAGGTGACCTGAGGTCTTTGGTGTCAAAATTCAGGTATTCGTTGCCGCCGTAAAAACTGGTTTCCTCGTTGTAACGATATACGAGTTCGGTGCCAATGGTAAATTGGGGCGGAATGTTGTAAAGTGCCGTTGGCCATTGGTGGTTTTGGATGATGGCTACCTTGATTTCCCGCTTTGGGTTGACTACGTTAAAGCCAGCAGTGTTTATGGTAAACTGCACCACTTGTTTGGTGTTGATGAAATTGAAGTCCCTTGACCTTTTTACCACACCGGCCACATTCACCACATTGCGGTATACAACAAACCTTCTTGAAAATTGAAGGTCGCCATAGCTATTGTAGACTTCCAGTACATAGTTGCCGCTCACCCTCAATCGTACGTTTTGATTGGGAATGGTGAGTCGATAGTTGGAGTAGGGCTGTAGGGTGGTGTAGCTGTTTTCGTAATCAATAATGCGCTGGTTGTCCGCTCCGTCCAAATACTGGGATTTCAACAATTGTGACGGGGTCCAATCGTAATCGCAGTGAAAGATTTTGTAATAGTAGTCTTGTTCATTGGCCAAAAGATCGTCGAACTCCAAGGTGATGGACTCGCCCATTTGAATGACGGGAAACTGGTCTTCCGTGGGACCTTTAAAGACTATCGATTTGATATTCTCTGGTGGCTCCACCTCCTCCATCACTTGGCCAAAAGTTGGCCTGGCCATCAAAACGAGTAGAACTAAAATGTAGGTTAAACGCATCTGGGACACTATTTTGTGGTAAAGTTAAACAAAAAGTGTGCTTTGTGAACTAAGCTCGTTATAATCCCAATTTTATAGTTAATTATTATGAAAACAATCCTTTTAGTGCTATTTTTGCGTTCGATTTTGATAATAAAAGGTCTACAATAATATGTCTAAAGACATCCGGATTAAAAAGGGGTTGAATATCAACCTCGTTGGGGCAGCAGAGCAGACTATTTCCAATGCCGTTGCGAGTAACGTATATGCCCTGAACCTAGATGATTTCCATGGAATCACTCCAAAAATGTTGATTAAGGAAGGGGAAGAGATAAAGGCGGGCGAGCCCATCTTTTATAACAAGAACAACGAAGACATGCACTTCGTTTCCCCTGTCAGCGGTGAGTTGGTGGAAATCGTTAGGGGGGCAAGAAGGCGAATCTTAACGCTAAAAATCCTTGCCGACAAGGAACAACAGTACATGATCAACAAGGTGCCGGATTTGGACACGGCGGATGGTGAGGCCATTAAATCCTACCTTTTGCAATGTGGTGGATGGCCCTTCATCAAACAACGACCTTATGATGTGATCGCTGATCCCAGCGCCACTCCCAAAGCTATTTTTATTTCCGCCTATTCAACGGCTCCTTTAGAGGCCGACCCGGATTTTGCCTTGAGAGGCAAGGAGCAGGAAATCCAAGCAGCAGTAATGGGCTTGAGCAAGCTGACACCAGGAAAAATACACGTATCAGTAGGTAAGGGCAATGCAAGGTCTCCTTTTGTTGATATAAAAGGAATCGAGCTTCATAGGATTTCAGGTCCGCACCCTGCAGGATTGGTGGGAACACAGATCAATAAAATTGACCCGATCAACAAGGGAGAAGTGGTTTGGACCCTTTCACCGCAAGATGTTGTCATGTTGGGTGAGCTTTTGTTGACCGGTAAGTTCAATGCGGAGCGAGTGGTCGCGTTGGCTGGTTCTGTGATCAAGGCACCAAAATACTATAGAACCAAGATTGGAGCTGAAATTTCTACCTTTTTGTATGCCAGTGGCGTAACGGAAGATAGGTTCAGGTTGATCAATGGCGATGTGCTTACGGGTACCAAAACCAATACCGAAGGATATTTGGGCTTCTACAATAATACGGTTACGGCCATTCCAGAAGGCGACGATTATGAGTTTTTTGGATGGAACAAGCCGGTTTTCGATAAAATATCGTCCACAAGGGCATTGACCTTTTCTTGGTTGCAGCCCAAAAAGAAATATGATTTGGATACCAATACCAATGGCGAGCACAGGGCTTTCGTGGTAACGGGAAGGTATGAGGAGGTTTTTCCAATGGATATCTACCCGCTTCAACTGTTAAAGGCCTGCATGGTAAAGGATTTGGACGAAATGGAACAATTGGGCCTTTATGAAGTGGCCCCTGAGGATTTCTCTTTGACGGAATTCATCTGTATCTCAAAACAACCGCACCAACAAATAATCAGGGAAGGATTGGATTTGTTACAAAAAGAACTTGGATAATATGGCTTTGAAAGAAAAATTACATCAGTTAAAACTTAAGTATCAGGGCAAAAAGATGGCCCCGGCCTTTAACGCACTGCATACTTTTCTTTATACCCCGAACGAAACCACCCATTCAGGGGCTCACGTTCGTGCTGCGGACGATTTAAAGCGTACCATGAACACCGTTATTTTGTCATTGGTGCCCTGTTTGTTGTTCGGAATGTTCAATGCAGGATATCAACATTATTCTGCGATCAACGGTTTCCCAGAGAACTTTTCCCTTTTCGAGCATTTCTTGACGTGGGACAATTTCTGGGTAGGGGTTACGACCGTATTGCCACTGGTCATCGTTTCCTACGGTGTCGGTTTGGCTATCGAATTCTTGTTTGCCGTAATTAAGGGCCACGAGGTAGAGGAAGGATACTTGGTGACAGGTATGTTGGTTCCTTTGATTGTACCTGTTGATACTCCACTTTGGATGTTGGCCATCGCCGTTGTATTCGGCGTTGTTATCGGTAAGGAAGTCTTCGGAGGTACCGGAATGAATATTTTGAACCCAGCATTAACGATTCGTGCGTTCTTGTTCTTTGCCTATCCAACTTGGATGAGCGGGGATAAGGTATGGGTGCACGAAGCAGTTGAAAGAGCGGGTACTGCAGATGCTATTTCCGGGGAAACCATTCTTGGGTCATTGGCCCAAGGTTCGGATTATTCCTATTCACTGGCAGATATGTTCTATGGATTTATACCTGGTTCCGTAGGTGAAACATCTACCTTGTTGATTCTATTGGGAGGACTTTTCTTGATTTTCTCCAAAATAGCTTCATGGCGAATCATGGTGAGTGCCGTTATCGGTGCTTTGGCTATGGGACTTATATTTAATGGTATCGTGGATGCTGGATGGCTTCCGGAGTACAGTAAGTTCTACTCGTTGATGAGCTTTCCTTTCTGGCAGCATTTAATTGTTGGAGGTTTGGCTTTCGGTATCGTCTTCATGGCGACCGACCCTGTAACGGGCTCCCAAACCAATAAAGGAAAGTGGTACTACGGATTCTTTATCGGGTTCCTGTCCGTGATGATCAGGGTGTTCAACCCAGGGTATCCGGAAGGCGTATTCTTGGCCATCTTGTTGATGAACGTGTTTGCACCTACCATCGATCACTACGTGGTGAAGGGCAATATCAAAAAGAGATTGAAGAGATTGAAAACAGCAACCATCTATCCCAAAGCTTCGGATGAGGTTGATTCACTAAAAACGGAAACAGCGTAATTATGGCAATCAATACAGAAAAGAATGGCTATACTGTAATTTTTGCAGTGCTAATGGTTGTGGTTGTCGGCTCCTTGCTTGCCTTTATGGCTTCGGGCCTAAAGCCAATGATCGATGAGAACGTGCGCTTTGAAAAGCAACAGAACATCCTTTATGCCATGGGAGTCAACGAGAATGAAGGCGATGGAGATGTGTCTTTTGTACCTACTTCCGAGGTAGAGGGCGCATTTTCAAAATACATCACCCAGCAATTGGTTTGGGACGGGTCCCAGGTGGTTGAAAAGGACAACGCTTACCTTATTAATGTAGAAAAGGCACTAGCACAAGCCAAAAGCGGGGGAAATACTGAACTCCCACTCTTGGTCGGAGAAAAGGATGGCGAAAAGTATTATATCATCCCGATGTACGGTAAAGGTCTTTGGGATGCTATTTGGGGATACATGTCCGTTGGGGAGAATATGGAAATCAAAGGGGTCTTTTTTGATCACAAAGGGGAAACGCCCGGACTTGGTTCCAACATCAACCAACGTTTCTTTATGGATGACTTTAAAGGAGAATCCGTAATGGACGGGGATACATACGAAGGTGTTCAGGTAGCCAAAGGAAACAACGATCCCCTAAACGAAAATAAAGAAGATAATGAAGTGGATGCTTTGGCGGGTGCTACCATTACCGGAAACGGGGTAAGTGCCATGATCAAAGAGAGCTTGAAGCTTTACAAACCTTATTTACAAACTATTAGATCCAATTAATATGGCGCTACTATCAAAAAAAGATGCAAATCTTATAAAAGACCCGTTGGCCGATAACAACCCGATTACCATTCAGGTATTGGGTATCTGTTCTGCCTTGGCGATTACCGCAGAATTGAAAGCTTCGGTAGTTATGGCGATATCCGTATTGTTTGTAATGGGAGTAGGTAACGTGGTAATTTCATTGATCAGGAACATTATCCCTTCCAAAATCAGGATTATTGTTCAGTTGGTGGTTGTTGCCGCCTTGGTAATTATTGTGGATCAAGTGTTGAAGGCATTTGCCTATGACCTTAGTAAAACCTTGTCCGTATTTATTGGACTTATTATTACCAACTGTATCATCATGGGACGTTTTGAGGCATTCGCACTCGGAAATGGCCCAAGAAGAGCTTTCCTTGATGGAATCGGTAACGCGTTGGGATATGGAGTTATCCTTGTTATTGTTGGTTTCTTTAGGGAGCTTTTAGGTTCCGGAACCTTGTTCGGAATCAAAGTGCTTGGAGACCCCATCGCCAAAACTGGATTGTACTCCATCGGATATGAGAATAATGGATTTATGATTATACCTCCTGCAGCTTTGATTGTAGTAGGAGTCATCATTTGGGTACAACGCTCCAGAAACAGGGCATTAATTGAAGAAGCATAAACTGAGGAAGCATGTTAGAGCATTTAGAACTATTTTTTAAGTCAATCTTCGTAGACAATATGGTGTTTGCGGTCTTTTTGGGCATGTGTTCCTATTTGGCCGTATCCAAAAAAGTGACCACAGCCGTAGGTTTGGGAGCCGCCGTAATATTCGTATTGGGTGTAACCGTACCGTTGAACTGGTTGTTGGACAAATATTTGCTTCAAGATGGAGCCTTAGTCTGGTTGGGTCCAGAATATGCCGATTATGACCTAAGCTTTTTGTCCTTTATCCTATTTATCGCGACCATTGCGACTATGGTTCAGCTGGTAGAAATTGTAGTGGAGAAATTTTCTCCATCCTTGTATAACTCTTTGGGTATCTTTTTGCCGTTGATTGCGGTAAACTGTGCCATTCTTGGGGGCTCGTTGTTCATGCAGACCAGGGATATCCCTAACATCGGTTTGGCGTTGAACTACGGAATTAGCTCCGGTATCGGCTGGTTCTTGGCTATTTTGGCCATTGCAGCTATCCGTGAAAAGATTCGTTACTCCAACGTGCCCGCCCCATTGCGAGGATTGGGTATTACCTTTATCATAACAGGTTTGATGGGAATCGGGTTCCAAAGCTTCGGTGGAATGCTTACCGGGGATAACGAACCGCCAGAGGAGACCCAAAGCACCACTGCGGAGACCCAAAAGGAAAAAGAAATTAAAAAAGAGATTGATGAAGATGAAAAAGCAATCTCTTATAACGAAGCCTTAAACAAATAAAAGATGATATTAGCCGCAAGTACCGGAGGTACTATCTTGATCACAGTAGTTGCATTTCTTGTTTTGTTGTTAGTGTTGGTGGCGTTGTTGCTGTTCACTAAGGAAAAATTATCACCCTCGGGACCTGTAACCATTACCATTAATGGCGAAAAGGAATTGGAAGTGGGTTCCGGTGGATCATTGTTGTCCACCTTAGGTAATCAAAAGATATTCTTGCCATCCGCTTGTGGTGGTGGTGGAACCTGTATCCAATGCGAGTGCCATGTGCTTTCCGGGGGAGGAGAGGCATTGCCTACCGAAACCCCTCATTTTTCCAAAAAGGAATTGCAAGAAGGAGCACGATTGGCCTGTCAGGTCAAAGTAAAGCAGGATATGGAAATCACGATTCCAGAAGAGGTGTTTGGTATCAAAAAATGGGATGCCAAAGTGGTGCGTAACTATAACGTGGCCTCTTTTATCAAGGAATTTGTAGTGGAAATTCCTGAGGATATGAACTACAAAGCAGGTGGATATATCCAAATTGAAATTCCGCCATGTGAGGTAAAATATTCGGATATCGATATCACCGCTCACCCAGAAGAGCACGAAACACCAGACAAGTTTCAAGCAGAGTGGGATAAATTTAACTTGTGGCCATTGGTCATGAAGAACCCTGAAACCGTTGAGAGAGCCTATTCCATGGCCTCTTACCCTGCGGAAGGAAGGGAAATTATGTTGAACGTTCGTATTGCGACCCCACCATGGGATCGTAATAAAAATGGATGGATGGACGTAAACCCGGGTATTGCTTCCTCTTACATATTTAGTTTGAAGGAAGGTGACCCTGTAACCATTTCTGGACCTTTTGGTGAATTCTTCATCAACGAATCCGAAGCAGAGATGCTTTACGTAGGAGGTGGTGCTGGAATGGCTCCGATGCGTTCCCACTTGTACCATTTGTTCAAGACCTTGAAAACGGATAGAAAAGTGACCTATTGGTATGGAGGACGTTCCAAGAGAGAGTTGTTCTACATTGACCACTTTAAGAAATTGGAGAAGGAATTCCCCAACTTTAAATTCTACATGGCACTTTCTGAGCCATTGGAAGAAGATAACTGGAAGGTGAAGAAGGATATCAATGATGAGGAAGGTGATGGATTTGTTGGATTTATCCACAACTGCGTTATCGATAACTACCTGAACCATCATGAAACCCCGGAGGACATCGAATTGTATTTCTGTGGACCACCATTGATGAACAAGGCCGTTCAAAAAATGGGCGAGGACTTTGGTATTCCCGATGAGAATATCAGATTTGATGACTTTGGTGGATAGAAACCAAAATTGAATATCACCTCGAGCATTGTCGAGAGGTATAATAAAACCAAACCGATGCTCCCAGCATCGGTTTTTTTGTTAGCTATGCTATGGGAAGAGAATTAACGGAACAGGAACTTCATAACTTGGCCATGAACATTGTGGGCAGGGAACTCGAGGCCGATGGTTTTGAGTTTATGGCCATCAACAGTAAACTCAAAAAGAATCCGCAGTACGTATGCCTTAAGGAGAAAGTACTGCACTTTATCGTAGTGCGTAATGTGGAGTTTCCATTCAACCCGAGGGAGTACGATAAAGAACTGATGCACAAGGTGAAAAATCACGCAGAAAAGTTCGAAGCAAGGACCTATTTTGCCGGTGTAGGGCTTTCCAATGCCGCGGATAGGACCGAACCCCTGTATCTGAACGAGGAGTACGTAGTGGATTATCAAGGATTAATAGAGATTTAGATGAAGAACAATTGGATCATTTCAGTGTTGACAGTACTTTTTTTGGCCGGGTGTACCCCCGAAGCGCATGTAAAGAACCAATCTTGGGGCAATGCCCTGGGAACCACCTATTCCATCATCTATATTGCAGACGAGGAGTTGGATTACCAACAAGAAATCGACTCGGTGTTTCAAGTACTCAACCAATCCATGTCCACTTACATCCCTACTTCAGATATTTCAAAGATCAATACCGGGGACTCCACCATTCAGGTAGATGATATGTTCCGGGAGGTTTTTGAGGTGTCCAGTGAGGTCTATAAAGCCTCGGACGGTTATTTTGACCCTACTATCGGTGTTTTGGTAAATGCGTGGGGATTTGGCCCAGGTGAGCAAATGCAGCTCGATAGCCTTCGTGTAGACAGTTTGTTGCAATATGTAGGGTGGGACAAGGTAAAACTGAATGCGAATAATACTATCACTAAGGAACATCCATCCATCCGTTTCGATTTCAATGCCGTGGCCAAAGGCTATGCCATTGATCGATTGGGGGCTATGCTCGACCAGAAAGGCATTGATAATTATCTCGTTGAGGTTGGCGGCGAAGTCTTGGCCAAGGGAACCAATTTGGTGTCCGGAAAACAATGGACCGTAGGTATTGATGATCCCCAAGTGGAGACAGGTCGTCAGCTTAAGCAAATAGTTTCGCTCAAGGATGTGGCCATGGCATCATCAGGAAACTATAGAAAATTTAGGGTAGACCCTGAAACTGGTGAAAAGTTTGTGCATACTATTAACCCAAAAACAGGATACACCAAAAATTCCAATGTATTGGCCACCAGTGTGGTTGCTAAGACCTGTGCCGTGGCTGATGCCTATGCCACCACATTTATGGCGCTAGATTTGGAAGACTCCAAGGCCATACTTGAGGGCCATGATGAACTTGAGGCCTATATCATCTATTTGGATAGCAATGGTGTGACTCAAGAGTATTTCACCCCTGGCTTTGAAGCTTTGGTCAAGAAGTAATTACTTTTTTACCAGCGGGATGATTTCCCCCTTGGCCAAACGGTATTTTTCCACATCTTCCTTTGGAAGCCTGTTGGTGTAATCTACCTCTTCTACCGTAAAGCCAATGCTACGAAGTTTGTCAAAATAGTCCCTGCCGTAAATGCGCACATGGTCATATTGGCCAAAAATCCGTGCTCGCTCCTTTCGGTCGGTAATGGTGTTGTCCTCAAAGGTTTGCTCTCGTTTAAGGTCCTGTGGAATTTGGAATATGCCCCAGCCTCCCGGTTTCATTACACGGTAAAGCTCCTGCATCGCTTTGGTATCATCCGGGATATGTTCCAAGACATGGTTGCAAAGGATTACGTCAAAGAAGTTGTCATCAAATGGCAAGTCACAGATATCCGCTTTCACATCTGCCAAAGGTGAATTCAGGTCAGTGGTGGTGTAGGTAATATGGTTCAACTTTTTAAACCGCTTGTAAAAGGCTTGTTCGGGCGCAAAGTGCAACAGTTGAATAGGCTTGGTAAAGAAATCCGTTTCATTTTTGAGATAGAGCCATAAAAGGCGATGCCTTTCCAGGGATAGGGTCGAAGGAGAGAGAACATTTTCACGGGGGTTTTCGTATCCGTAAGGCAAAAACTTCCTGAAACTTTTTCCATCGATGGGGTCGGTATATGTTTTTCCCTTTAGGGAAAATGCAATCAACGGCCGCACCCAATAGCTCAGTCGGATGAGTAAAGGACGAGGGATTAGATTCAGAAAATATTTAAACAGTTTTGACACGAATTAAGTGGTTATTGCCTATGGTAAAGTTTGAATGCAAAATGTCAGTTCAAGAACTGGAGTTTTTTTCTGATACTTTAATTCTCGATACAATTTTTCTTCGTTTCACTCCTAAAAATCACTCGAATTGACAAATTTTATCAGAAACTCACTTAAAGCACCAACTTCTTACTACGAAATTCATCCTCTTCATCACTGGTGATGCCCAAAGCTTCGTAAATATATTGGAAAGTAGACAGCAGTTCTGGTTTTCCATCAATCAGGGCAACATCGTGTTCAAAGTGGGCGCTAGGTTTGCCATCAGCAGTCAATATGGTCCATCCATCACGTAATTGCTTGATACGCTTGGTTCCCATATTGATCATGGGCTCTATGGCCACTACCATTCCGTCGACAAACTTTTTACCGCGACCTCTTTTGCCATAATTGGGCATTTGAGGATCTTCGTGGAGCTCTCGGCCCAGACCATGACCCACCAATTCCCGGACAACTCCGTAGCCGTGGTCTTCTGTATATTTTTGAATGGCATAACCCACGTCACCTACACGGTTACCCAATTTAAATTCCCGTATCCCGATGTAAAGCGATTCCTTGGTTACTTTAAGCAGTTTTTTGGTTTCCTCGGCCACTTCACCCACTTCAAATGTATAGGCATGGTCACCATAAAAGCCATTTTTTACGGCCCCACAATCCACAGAAATGATATCTCCTTCCTTTAGGGGTTCATTTCCCGGAATGCCATGTACTACTTGTGCATTGGGGCTCCAGTTGAGCGTGTTAGGAAAGTCATACATCCCTAAGAAACCGGGTTTGGCTCCTTGTTCCCGGATGAAATCCTCGGCCATTTTATCCAATTTCAAGGGGTTGGCACCAGGTTTTATCTCTTTCGCCAACATACCCAAGGTACGGGATACCACCAACGCGCTTTCCCGCATCAACTCAATTTCCTCTGCTGTTTTTACTTGAATCATGCGGCAAAGATAAATTGATTCTGTGGATTTCAAGGTATTTCACCTAAACCAATGGCTTTTGGGTCATTGCTTCGGGCTGTGGAACGTTCAACATTTTCAGAATCGTAGGTGCAATATCCCCAAGCACACCATTTTTTACTTCTTTAATATCCTTATCTACCAAAATAAGCGGAACAGGATTGGTGGTATGGGCAGTGTTGGGACTGCCATCAGGATTGATCATGGTGTCGCAATTGCCGTGGTCTGCGATTACGATAGTGGAATAACCGTTTTCCAAACCGGCGGTAATTACATCCTTGGCACATTCATCAACAGTTTCACAAGCTTTTATGGCTGCTTCCATAATTCCAGTATGGCCTACCATATCCGGATTGGCGAAATTAAGGCACACAAAGTCGGCTTCCCCTTTTTTGAGCTTGGGAATGATGGCGTCCCGAATGTCATAAGCGCTCATCTCGGGCTGAAGATCGTATGTGGCCACTTTAGGCGACGGGCAAAGAATACGCTGTTCGCCTTCGAAAGGTTCCTCACGTCCACCATTAAAGAAGAAGGTAACATGCGGATATTTTTCGGTCTCGGCAATGCGAATCTGCTTTTTTCCATGCTTGGCAAGGGTTTCCCCGAGGGTGTCCTTAATATTTTCTTTGTTGAAAATGATTTTGATGCCCTTGAAGGATTCGTCATAATTGGTCATGGTCACATAATACAAATCCAATTTGTGCATGTTCTGCTCATGAAAATCCATCTGGCTCAGGACTTGGGTAAGCTCACGGCCCCTATCCGTCCTGAAATTAAAAAAGATGATGACATCACCATCCTTGATTTTTGTAAGCGGTTCGTTATTGGAATCGGTCATCACCAAGGGTTTGATGAACTCATCTGTTACACCTTCATCATAGCTGTTTTGCATGGCTTCCCCAATATTCTGGGTTTTTTCGCCTTCGGCGTTTACCAATACCTCGTAGGCCATTTTGACGCGCTCCCAACGTTTGTCACGGTCCATGGCATAGTATCTTCCGATTACCGTGGCCAATTTGGTTTTTTTGTCTGAGCAGAATTGGTCCAAGTCCACTAAAAAGCCCTTACCACTTTTGGGGTCCACATCGCGGCCGTCGGTAAAGGCATGGACAAAGGACTGTTGTACGCCACTCTCGTCGGCCGCCTTAATCAATGCCTTTAAATGGTCTATATGGCTATGCACCCCGCCATCGCTCACCAATCCTAAGAAATGGACTGGTTTGTTGTTGGTTTTGGCATATTCAAATGCATCCTTTAGGACCTGTTCATTTTTTAAGGTGTCTTCCTTTACGGCCTTGTTGATTTTGGCCAGATCTTGGTACACAATACGTCCGGCACCCAAATTCATGTGGCCCACTTCACTATTGCCCATTTGCCCTTCGGGCAGTCCCACGTTCATGCCATCGGTAAGCAAGTCCGCATCTGGGTAGTTTTTATAGAGTGAATCAACGAATGGTGTGTTGGCTTTTTCAATGGCTGAAACGTTTGGATCGGGAGATTTTCCCCATCCATCCAAAATCATAAGAATTACCTTTTTGCTCATAGTTGAAAGTTGTATTACAAAAGTAAAATGTTCTCCTTGGATGCCCTAGCTTTTTGTTAAAATTCTAATTACGAACTTGTTAATTATTTTATGTTAAAATTGAAGTATTGTTAAAATTTGGTTATATAACTGTTAATCCTGTAACATGATGGGTTTTTGAGAGTCTATTTTTATAACAAGTAAATTCATTAATCAAAAACATTCATCATGAAAAAAACAATTTTCACAGTGGCTGCATTATCCATGTTGGCCCTAAGCGGCGTTGCTGCCCACGAACCTGTTTCCGCGAACAGTACAGCCAATCTTGAAATCGTAACTCCCGATGAGCTCAGCGCTTTTTGCAAAGCAGTGATGCAAGGAGATGTAGAGACTGTAAAAAAGTTTATTGAACTGGGAGAGGATGTCAACCAAAAATCTTTGGGAAAGGCACCTATTCATTATGCCGCCCGGTATAACAAGGCGGAAGTTTTGAAAGTACTCATTGAAAACGGCGCCAACCTAAAAATGCGCTGCGATGGGGGGATGACCGCTATGAAGTATGCCAAGGTGTCCAATGCCACCGATGCACAAGCCGTATTGGAAGCTGCTATGAAAAAATAGAAAAGGAGTTTATTCGTCTAATGTAAAAGGCCCTATCCAAACGGATGGGGCCTTTGCTCATTTTAAATAATTATAGTGTCCTTGCAAAAGAGTGTGTCTCGCGGCTTAGAATTCAAAGCCTGTAAAAGCTCTGTACAAAAATGCGTAAAAGGCCATGAACAACATGACCGCGCAAAATATCGAATATCCCTTCAAGAAATATACGACAAAGCTAGGTTTGCAATCGTCAAATGCCTCTAAATAGAGATCTTTAAAGTGTACTAGTGTTCCCATATGTTCTCTCTTTTTACCGCACAAAAAGGTCAAGAGAACGTAGGTAGGATTCGGGTTTACTCAAAGATAAGGAATAAAAGATAGAATGCCTTTTTTATCGATAAACAGCCAATTCTATCGACCTGAATATTTTTCGATGGCCTCTTTTATTTTTTCAATCCTATTCTCGGGATCGGGATGCGTGCTTTGGAACTCCGGCACCCTGTTTGGGCCCGCGGCCGATTTTAAGATTTCCATTACGCTGATCATTTCGTTGGGGTCGTATCCGGATTCAATCATAAAAAGGACACCCAGTTCGTCGCTTTCCAGTTCGTCTCCCCTCCCGTTTTTCAATAAGGTGTTTTGCCCAATCCCAGCGACCAGGTTCCCCATGTCTCCACCAACAGAGGCTCCCGTGGCCAAGGTCTGCCAAAAACTGCTCTCCGCGATACGTTCGGCGGAATGCCTTCCCAGCACGTGGCCTATCTCATGACCTAAAACACCCGCTAATTGTGGCTCGTTCAACTGGGAAAAAAGTGCGTAAGTGATAAAAATCTGTCCGCCTGGCAGCGCAAAGGCATTAATGGTTCTATCGTCTGCCAAAAGATGGAATTCGTACCGGTACGGAGTTTCGCGGGCCACGCTATTGTTGACCAGTTTGCTGCCTACGGCGTCTACAAAAGCCTGTAATTGCTCGTCGGGGTAGAGTCCTCCATGCTGTTGCGCCATTTCGGGTGCGCTTTGCAGTCCTATGGCAATTTCTTGCTCTGCCGTCATGTCAATATTCTGGGTCCGGCCGGTATAGGGGTTTTTCTCTTGGTTGCTGCAGCGCCGAATAAAGGCGAAGGCCACTATAGCCAAGCCGATAAGGATGCGTATCCTCCAACTTCCTCTTTTCATGATGTTAGTGTTCTAGCTACTGGAAGATACAAAAAAACGCTTATAGCAATACGGGGTTGATGTCCAAAATATTGTCCTGAATGTAGGTGCGAACAAACCTATTGGTAAAATGTTCGCTACCGAAGAAATCCTCTTTTTGGAGTAGTTTCAAAATGTTCAACCTTCGGTATTCGGTAAGCATGGGGATGGAAAGTGGGGCATAGCTGTAGTGCCATGGCTCATATTTGAATCCTCTTCGTTTAGGATTGTTGGTGTAGACCAGATAGAACCCATATTTGGTCGAATTCTCATCCAACCAAAGTTTTAAGCCTTCAAAAGGACCACCTGCCTCGAATTTCTCTGCGACCAGCACATCTCCTGAAACTTCAGGATAACCATCGATAATATCAATGTCGGTACCCCAATGATGGCGACTTGTGCCAGGTATGGTAGAATATTCAATGATTTTGTCAATGGCATCCAAGGGTGTCATCCCATCCTCTTCGGTAAAGGCAAGATATTTTCGTTCCCAAATCGTCCGCTGACGGAAAAAATCCCGGTAACTGGACACCATTTTAATGTCAAAACCGTCCGAATAAGCGGCCTTTTTCATTTCCAAGAAGGACTCATAGGCCTCTTTTCTAAGGTTGATGCCTTCACCAAATAATTCTATTTTGGCTTTTCCCATTAACTCTTCGGTAGAGTAATTTGGGTCAAAAATAGTTGGAAATACAGGGGGTAGGGCACAGGCCAATCCTGAGGCCGACGTAGTTTTGATAAAGGTCCTTCTTCTCATGAAAATGAATTTTGACCCAAGTTAAGAAGTATTTTTAATTCGTCTTTTGAAAAGTTTTTGTTCGGTAAATTATCTGTCCAAAAAGAGGAAGCCAGTGTATTCCAACTCTAGGTCATCCAAGGAAACCAAGTAAAAATAGACACCTTCGGGCAGACCAGCATCTTGGCTCACCACAAAACTTCCCGTGTTGGATACCCCATTAAACTCGTTGATGTAGTTGAACTTTTCAAACACCTTTTGCCCAAAACGGTTAAAGATGCGCAAACTGTTGTTCGGTGATTCCTCCATGCCATCGATCACCAAAAAATCGTTGATACCGTCCCCGTTGGGACTTAAAAAATAATTACCGAGGGTCGGATTTTCCACGGCAAATGTATCGGTGGGCAATGGAATGGTGCCAAAGGTAATGGCCGCAAAATCACTGGGAACAAAGGTCTGTGAGGTGATAAACCCCTGTGCAAGGTCACCACTAATGGCCGAATTTCCTATAATGACCCATTGGTTGGATGCTTTGCTCCAACCTACCACAATAATGGATTCGGGTGTGGCATTGGGTATGGTGGCCAGGTCGCTTCTTGTGTTCCAGGAAATGGTCACCTGTGCTGGGACATCGCTTTGGATGATCCAAAATTCACGGTCCGATACCGTTCCAATATCCCTGACTTTTTGTTCGGTATCGAAACCTTGTAAAATGGATTCAGGATTGGAAGGGTCCTCAAAAAAATAGGCGCAAACGGCCAAAGGCGTATTGCCTTGGGAGTTTAGAATAAGGGGTCTGAGCTGCGCCGAATCACCCACAGGGAAGGAAAACACATCCTGATTGGTAATAGCGGCAAAGCCGGTGACTTTGGAGGCATCGCTTTCGCCGGCAAAAAACCCGGTGTCCACAAAGTTGAGGTTCACTGCCGAAATATTCGTAGGCGATAAAAAGTCCCCATCAATAAAATTTATATTATTGCGCACCAACAGGGCGTTTTGCAAAAAAACGTTACTGTTCATCAAAATCTCGGTGTCCCATAGGGTGGGGGGAATGCTTCCGGAAACGATGATGGGCCTATTCCCATAAAATCCGACCAGTCCGTTGGTTTGGTCAAAATTAGCATCGTTGATAAAATCGGTATGCAACCCGATCTGGGCATTGTTGTGCACCGTAAAGTTGCCACTATTGTACAGCCCGCTCTGGGCCAAACAAAAAGAGACCGAAAGGAGGGCGGTTATGTAGAGGAGGGGTTTCATTCTAAGGATTTACAACGATGTATTGCCAATTTGCATCCGTGAGTGTTGGTGGGCCTCCACCGGTAAACTCATATACTTTAACAGAAAAATCACCATTATTTTGAGAGGTTAGTTGTATCATGATAGCATCACCTGATGCATTTTCCTCTACAGTAAGATGAATAATTGATGAAGTTGTAATGGCATCATTATTTATCGTGTACTCTCCAGTACTTGTACTTGTTCCTGAGGCCACTTGCCCTGATAATGCTATTTCATCCGTTACGGAATCCACGTATGCCTTTGTTGCAGCATCCTGAGGGTTTGTTGGGTCGGTCACGTCTGTGATTGCGTTGTTTCCGGCACTTGGGTCGATGGCTATGACATCGGCCAGGTCTTGTGCCTCGGTAAACGTGCTATTTATTACGTAGGGGGTTCCAGTGGTGCCGTCCCCCGTGATGTTGATGTCGGTGCCCGCGTTGATCAATGTTTCCGACCCATCCGCGGCATTGTTTGTTATTTCGTTGTCCACATAGTTTTTGGTGGCAGCGTCCTGAGGGTTTGTTGGGTCTGTAACATCAGTGATTACGCTGTTCCCGGCACTTGGGTCTATGGC
>NZ_RZMZ01000014.1:96724-203686 GCF_003992675.1 Flagellimonas marinaquae | reverse complement strand
GGTTTCGGTCCCATCCGCGGCATTGTTTGTTATTTCGTTGTCCACATAAAACTTTGTAGCGGCATCTTGGACATCTGTAGGATTGCTGACATTAATAATCCTATTGTTACCTAAATCAACATCCGCAGCAGCCGGCCCAAATCCACTCAAAGGGATATTCGCTTTGTAAAGTTTGGCGTTGGTCACTGCGCCATTAAGGATTTTTGCGGTGGTCACCGCATCATCCGAAATATCTTCTGTCAGTAGGGTACCATCTAAAATTTCATCCGTGGTCACTGCATCGGTCGCAATCTCAAAAGCGGTGATTCCACCTTCGGCCACATCTAAAGTTAGTGGGTCTGCTTGACTTCCAGTACCATTTAAAAGAAGAGTGGCATCGGTAGGACCAACCACCTCATTCCCCACAATACTGTCCAGCTGTGTGTTCAGCAGGTCCGTACGGTTGACAAAGTTCCATGCGGTTCCATTGTACATCAACAGGTCCCCTGTGCTGGTGGCATCGGCCAAATTTCGTAGTCCTACAGACTTTTCGGCCAATTTGTTGTTGGTCACGGATTCGTTTTGCAGTTTGGTGGAACCATTAATGGAGGTGTCCACAATGTTTGCTCCTGTAATTCGGTTGACCTCAAAGTTGTAATTGGTGCTCCCGTCCGGGTTGATGGACTCCAAAATGGCAATGGTGTTGTCCCTTGCATTGGGATTTACCTGTTGCAAGGAATCTGCACGGGTGCTCACCGTAAATGAATTGTCCAATTCTTCACAAATATTGATCCATTCCGTTCCGTTGTAATAGTGCAAACACCCCTGGTCCGTATTGTAGACCACAGCACCGGGCAGCGGTGAAATACCGCTCATTTGGGCATCGGTAACCCGGGTAATGACCAAAACACGATTGGAGCTTTGAAGTTCTAGAATGGAAGCAGGGTCCAGGTTTTGCGGATTGTCACCGATTTTTACCTGCGCGTTCAGCGAATTGATCACCAATAGGCCAATGATCAAGTAGACAATTGAAGTTTTCACAGTGTTAGTTCTTTGAGGATTTTACCAAACGTAAAAAGCAAAACTAAACTTATGTTCGAATTTTGATGAGAAATACCGTCAAAACACGCAATTCACGGGTGAATGGAAAGTGCTTAACTATATTTGCCACCGTAGAATTAACAAAAGTTTAGAACCACTAAATTTTTTATATGGGTATCAAGGTTTTTCTTTAACTTGTAGTAAACACGTATACATGAAAAATACATTTTTGATATTGTTCTCTTTGCTGGTAAGCGGTTGGTCCTTGGCACAGGATTCCCGAACTATGCTAAGGGGAAAGGTGCTGTACCGGAGTTCCAATGTGCCCAATGAGAACGTTATCAATTCCACCAGCGGCCGTGCCACCATTACCAATGACAATGGTGAGTTCATGATTGAGGTGAAGGAAGGTGACCAGTTGGTATTTACCGCCATCAACTATCAGTTAAAAGTGGTGGATGTGACACCGGAAATATTGGCCAATAACCGTTTGGTGGTCGAAGTGGACGAAAAGGTGCAGGAACTGGATGAGGTCATCGTTACCCCCGAAAATCAGGAGCGTTTTCTAGAGGTCAAGAACGAAGATTTTAAACAATTTGAATATGAAATTGACCGTGGCACAGAGGTAGAGAATGTCGCCAATTCGAGGATTACCCGAGGGATGAGGGACGGTATCAATTTCGTGAACATTTTTAAGGCACTTTTCAAATCACAGGATGCCAGCGGACAGGAAAGGACGCCCTTAAAAGTAAGCGAGGTACTCCGCCAAGTGTACGACGATGAATTTTTTGTGGTAGACCTTCGACTTCCGCAGGATAAAATCAACGCCTTTTTGTTGTACTGCGACGATAAGGTACCATCGCAAACACTCCTTAAAAAGGAGAACGAATTTCAGTTGATCGATTTTCTAGTGACCCAGAGCAAAGAATATCTGGCAACCTTGAACGAAGAATGAGGAACTGCTTGCTTGCGGTATTGTTTTTTGGATTCCAATGGGTCTTGGCCCAATCTGGTGAAGAAAAGCTATTGCAGGGAAGAGTAGTCAGCGAAGATAAGGACGTGGTAGGGGTTGTGGTCCAAAATCTGGGCACCCAAAATGCCGTAATTACCGATTTGGACGGGAATTTTGCCATTGAGGTGCGGGTAAACGATACCTTGGTGTTCTCTGCCGTGCACTTTCTTAGGAAAATACTGCCCGTAACCGATGCCCTTTACAATTCCAACTTTGTGGAAGTTCCCATGCAGGAGTTTGTGAATCAATTGAAAGAAGTGGTGGTGACCCCTTATAATCTGACAGGCGACCTGACAAAGGACATAGACCGGGTCGTATTGGAAAAAGATGTGACTGCCGAAGCATTGAACCTGCCCAATGCCCATCGACGGATTCCAACCCAAAGCGAGCGGAAACTCCAAGAAGCATCGGCCATGAGCGTAACGGCCGGAGGCGGACTTGGCGGTGCTGGAGGCGCCATGAGCCTCAACCCGATTATCAATGCCATCACGGGGCGGACAAAAATGCTCAAAAATCGTGTAAAAATTGATAGGATTTACGCGCAGACCCAACAAGTACAAGGTTTTTATGGAGATTCCCTGTTTTTGACCACCTTGAAAATACCTATGGAACGTATTGATGATTTCATGTATTTCTGCGAGGTGGATGAAGCCTTTCAGGATGCGATTGCTTCTGAGGACAAACTACGAATTTTTGACATCATGATACGGAAAAGCAGAGCGTATCGAGAGAACAATGATTTGGATTGATACCTTAGGAGTTAGGAGTTAGGAGTTAGGAGTCAAATTTCTATTCTCTAGGATCTTAATTCTATATTCTATGATCTAAATGAATTTGGCAAGTAAATTGCGTTAGCTATCATAAAACCGTAACATTGTTATCCATTTTAAAGATCATAACGCGATGCGTACATTGAACAAAGCAAAAATATTTCTTTTACCCCTGACGATGCTCCTGTTGGTATCTTTTACAGTAGCACATAAATTCTACGTCAGCGTTACCAATATTAACTATTCCGAGGATGATGCCGCCTTTCAGATTACAAGCCGGATATTTATTGATGATTTGGACAGACTGCTCAATGAGCGCTATGGAATTGAAGCTAAATTGGCGACACCGAATGAATCCAAAATAGCAGATGAGTATATCGAGAAATATTTCAGGACAAAATTTCTGATCGAACTCGACGGGAAACCTGCCAATTATACTTTTCTAGGAAAACGCTACGACACCGATGTCGTAATCTGTTACTTGGAGATTCCTAAGGTAAACTTACCAGAAATCAAAACCATGTCCGTACAAAACGAAATTCTGACCGATCTTTTCGATGAGCAGAAGAACATTGTACATATCAAATGGAGGGACAACAAAAAAAGTTTTGTCCTCATCAGGGAAAACAATAAAGGAATGTTAAACTTATAACCTAGTCTTAACAATTGGTTAAAATTAGTTATTTTTCACCGTTATAAAATTAGATAGAAAATGAACAAATTTAAGTATTGCTTAGCTTCCGTGTTGTTCCTTTTTGGGGCCGTGGTCATGGCTCAGGAGGAGGGCGAAGTAAAACAGGAACGGGAGCCCGGTCACTACAACCAAAGTAAATTCAAACAATTGTACGAGGAGTTTTCCACTCCCAACACCTATCGGTCCGCCTCAGGGGCGCCAGGTCCCGATTACTATCAACAGCAGGCGGATTATGTAATGGATATCCAACTGGACGACAAGAACGCAAGGATCAGTGGAGAAGAGACCATTACCTATCATAACAATTCACCTGACGACCTAGAGTTTCTTTGGGTGCAATTGGACCAAAATGTACGGGCCAAGGATTCCAAATCGCCTATGCGCGACGGGAACGGCGTGAACATTGCCTACACAGCGGATAACTTTGCACAAACCTACATCAGCGAACCATTCGATGGAGGTTTTAACATTGAATCCGTAACCGATGCCAATGGAAGGCCGTTGTCGTACACCATCAACCAGACCATGATGCGTGTGAACATTCCGCAGGCTTTAAAAAGCGGAGAGAAGGTTTCATTTTCCATCAAATGGTGGTACAACATTCCCGACCATACCGTGAACAGGGCACGTTCGGGTTATGAGTATTTCCCAAAGGATGGCAACCGTGCGTATGTAATTGCCCAATTCTTCCCAAGAATGGCAGTTTATAACGATGTTGAAGGATGGCAGAACCACCAGTTCTGGGGTAGCGGCGAGTTCGCTTTGCCTTTCGGTAACTACGAGGTGAGTATCACTGTACCTGCAGACCACGTGTTGGATGCTACTGGTGAACTTCAGAACCGTGACGAAGTTTTCTCCAAAGAAATGATGAAGCGTTACAAGCAAGCTACAAAATCGTATGATAAACCTGTGATCATTGTAACTCAGGAAGAGGCTGAAGCTGCTGAAAAAGGCTTTTCTACCGATACCAAAACATGGAAATTTAAGGCGACCAATGTTAGGGACTACGCATTTGCAACCTCCAGAAAATTTATCTGGGACATGCAGGCTGTCAAAATAGGCAACAAAGATGTGATGGCAGTATCGCTTTATCCCAAGGAAGGAAATCCACTTTGGGAAGAGCAGTCCACCAAAGCAGTGGTACAGACCCTAAAAACATATTCAAAGCACACTTTTGATTATCCCTACCATAAAGCAATCTCCGTTCATGCGAAGAACCAAGGTATGGAATACCCAATGATTTGCTGGAACTATGGTCGTCCCAACGAAGATGGGACCTATTCCGATAGGGTAAAATATGGTATGATCAGTGTGATTATCCACGAAGTGGGACACAACTTCTTCCCGATGATCGTCAATTCCGATGAGCGTCAGTGGGGCTGGATGGATGAAGGATTGGATACTTTTATGCAGTATTTGACCGAGCAAGAGTTTGGTGAAAATCATCCAGATGTCATCGCTCCAAACGAGAAATATCCATCCCGTAGAGGAGAGCCCTCCAAGATTGTTCCTTACATGGCAGGAGACCAAAGCTATATTTCTCCCATCATGTCAAATCCAGAGAACGTGTACCAGCTTGGTCCAAATGCCTATGCTAAACCAGCCACGGCCCTTAACATTCTTAGGGAAACCGTAATGGGCAAGGAATTGTTTGACCATGCTTTTAAAACCTACGCACAGCGTTGGATGTTCAAGCACCCAACTCCAGAGGATTTCTTCCGCACCATGGAAGATGCATCAGCAGTGGATTTGGATTGGTTCTGGAGAGGATGGTTCTACACCACCGATTATGTGGACATAGGTGTGAAGGACGTTAAAAAATACTACGTATCCAACAAGCCTACCAAGGAAATGGAGAAATACATGGCCGACAGAAACCTAACGGAAGCCGATTTACCACCCTTGGTGTACTTGGCTGAAGAGGATAGCGAGGACTTCGCTCTCGAATTGAAAGGAAAGTCGCCCACAGAGACTTCCCAAAACCTGAAGTCGTTTATGATGGACAATATGACCGAAGCCGAAAGGTCTCAGGTGAAAGAGCCAAAGTATTTCTACGAAATTACTTTTGACAAGCCAGGAGGTATCCCAATGCCATTGATCGTGGAGTATACCTATGCAGATGGTACCACCGAGAGTGTTACCTACCCGCCAGAAATCTGGAGAAAGAACGATGCTGAGGTGAAAAGAGTAATGGCCACCCAAAAGGAATTGGTCGGAATCGTGGTAGACCCTAAATTGGAGACAGCCGATATCGATACCACCAACAATGCTTGGCCTAAGAAAGAAGAGAAGTCTGACTTTGATAAGTTCAAGGAGAACATCAAAGGAAAATAAGACACCAAAAAACTATGTTAAGAGCCCCGTGATTTCACGGGGCTTTTTTTATTTTGAACCTAAGATCTGATTATATTTGTGCCATGCAATTTTTATTCATCAGCGGAGCCGAGATATTTTTCATCCTATTTGTAGTGGTGATGGTGTTTGGTGCGGATAAAATCCCTGGAATAGCCAGGGGGCTCGGCAAAGGAATGCGCCAACTCAAGGATGCCACCGACGACATTAAGCGCGAAATCCAAAAGAGCGCCGACGTGGATACCGATTTTACCAAGAACATTAGGAAGGAAATTGACGATGTCAAGAAGAATGTGGACGAAGTTTCCGGTTCCATCAAACGAGATCTCAATAAATAAATATTCATGTGGGAAAGACTGCTCAAATGGGATAGGGACACCTTTGTTTATCTCAATGGGCTAGGTATAGAACAATATGATGTTTTCTGGTCCACGGTCACCCAGTTTACCACTTGGATTCCCCTTTTTCTATTGTTTATAGCGCTATTTTTTTTGAAGTTTCCCAAAAGGGAAGCACTTTATCGGTTCCTTACGGTTTTGGGCCTCGCCGTTTTTATTGCACTGATAACCCATATCACCAAAATTTCGGTCGCAAGGTTGCGACCAAACAATACGGAAGAGATCAATACCCTAATCCGAATACTAAAAACACCGACGGATTATAGTTTTTTCTCCGGCCACGCCTCCAGTTCCTTTTCGATTACCATGTTGGTGTTCCTCTTTCTGAGGCAGCGAGTAAAATGGGCGATTTTGTTTTTTATCTGGCCACTCCTCTTTGCGGTGAGTCGAATTTACGTTGGGGTACACTTTCCCATCGATATTTTAGTGGGAATGGTCGTGGGATTATTGTCCGGCTGGCTGTTTTACGCCTTATACGAACGTTTTATAGCACCCGGCTCAAGGTTAGTCCATCCCTAATGGGCAAAAGAACCGTCTCCACCCTTGTATCTTCTTTCAGTTTTTGGTTGTATGCCAGTAATGCTTCCGTGGCCTTGTCCGATTTTTGTAACGGTTCCACCACCTTGCCCGACCACAGGACGTTATCCGAAAGAATTATGCTCCCCGGTCTAGTTTTTTGAATGACCGCTTCAAAATAGGCATCATAGTTGACCTTTTGTGCATCAATGAAAACAAGGTCGAAGGTTTGGTGCAAGTTGGGCACAATGTCCAGCGCATCTCCGATATGTTGTTTGATTTGTGAACCAAATCCACTCTTATCAAAAAACCTGCGCTGCATGGGCTGGAGTTCCTCATTGACTTCAATAGTATGCAATTCCCCATCTTTTTGAAGGCCTTCCGCCAAACAAAGTGCCGAATAACCTGTGTAGGTCCCAATCTCCAAAATGTATTTCGGGTTGATGATTTTGGATAACATGCTCAATACCCTACCCTGAAAATGCCCTGTGATCATTCTGGGCTGGATTACCTTTAAATGGGTTTCACGGGTGAGTTCCTGCAACAATTCCGGTTCGTCCTCCGAATGGTTGGCAATATAGGTTTCCAATATGGGCGATAGGAAATGCATGTGATATTTTTCGCAAAAATAGGGAAAACAACTACATTGGTATACCTATTAAACAAAACAACTTCATGACATTACCAAAGGTAACGGTTCGGGCGGCGAGCTTGGACGATCTCCCCGTACTGCTCAATTTTGAACAGGAAATCATTAAGGCGGAACGCCCCTTTGATGTAACCATAAAAAGCGGAACCATAAGTTACTACGATATCGGTGATATGATTCAAGATACCGAATCCCATGTGGTGGTGGCCGAAGCTGAGGGGAAAATCATAGCATCGGGCTACGCCATACCTAAACAGGCTAGACACTATCTAAATCATGAATGGTATGCCTATTTGGGTTTTATGTATACCGATGTTGCCTATCGCGGCATGGGAATCAATGGCCAAATCGTGGAAGAGCTCAAACAATGGTCATATGCAAAAGGTTTTCAAGAGATACGTTTAACGGTTTATAATGACAATGTTTCGGCTATTCATGCCTACGAAAAGGTGGGTTTTAAAAAGCACATCATAGAAATGCGATTGGAATGACTTTCTTTTCATGACATTACCCCCACAAGTTGTATTTTTGGGACAAACCAAAAGAAAATGACGTTCCAAAATACGCTTGAATTCGCGAAACAATTAGATGCTTCCGATGCATTGGCCCCTTACAGAAATGAATTCCACTATCCCCAAGTCAATGGAAAGGATGTGATTTATTTTACAGGGAATTCCCTTGGACTGCAACCCAAGCGGACACAAAGATTTGTCGACGAAGTGATGAAGGATTGGCGGGAACTGGCAGTGGAAGGTCATTTTTATGCAGATAAGCCTTGGTGGGATTATCACGAGCGGCTTGCGGAAGGATTGGGCAAGGTGGTAGGTGCGCAGCCCAAGGAGATTTCGGTGATGAACACCCTTACGGTAAACCTTCATTTGTTGATGGTCTCCTTTTATCGGCCCACCGCAAAGCGATTCAAGATAATTTGCGAAGAGAAAGCCTTTCCTTCCGACCAATACATGCTTCAAAGTCAGGTGCGTTTTCATGGATTGGACCCAAAAGAAACCATAGTCGAGGTTAAAAAGCGGGAAGGAGAACATGCTTGGCGGACGGAGGATATCATCCAAAAAATCCAAGAGGTGGGCGATGAGCTGGCCTTGGTGTTGATGGGTGGTGTGAATTATTACAATGGCCAGGTATTGGATATGGAGGCAATCACCAAGGCAGGAAAGGATGTTGGCGCCTTTGTAGGCTGGGATTTGGCTCATGGTGTGGGAAATATCAAATTGCATTTGCATGATTGGGGTGCCGATTTTGCCGCATGGTGCAGCTACAAGTATATGAACAGCGGGCCTGGGAACGCATCAGGTATTTTTATTCATGAAAGACACCTGGGCAAGGAGGATATTCCCCGTTTTGAAGGCTGGTGGGGCAACAAAAAGGAAACCCGTTTTTTGATGAAGCCAGAGTTTGATCCCATTGAAAGTGCCGATGCCTGGCAGTTGAGCAATCCGCCGATACTCTCTGTAGCCCCATATTTGGCCTCTTTGGAACTTTTTGATGAGGTAGGGATGGATGCCCTTATCGAAAAGCAAAAGACCATTGTAGCCTATTTGGAGTTTGTGCTCCACGAAATCGATAAGGAAGTGGACAGCACCTTTGAGATCATTACGCCCCATGATAGGGGTTGTCAGCTTTCAGTGTTTTTGCATGGTGAGGGCAGGTCCCTTTTTGATTATTTGATGAAGAACGGTGTCATCACGGATTGGAGGGAGCCCAATGTGATTCGATTGGCACCTGCACCATTTTATTGCTCCTACGAAGATATGTACCGTTTTGGACAGATATTAAAAGCGGGCATACAGCATAAATAAGATGTAGCACTACATGAATCCAACCAACCAAGACCATTTATGAAGTCCTTAAAACTGATTTTGTCCAATCCAAGATATTTTGGAACGGCCTGGGTGTTTACCAGTATCAATATTTGGTTCGGTACATGGGCCATTTACATTCCCACTGTCAAAGAAAAACTGGGCATTGACAAGGCAGATTTGGGCATCGCCCTGTTTTGTTTGTCGCTTGGGGTTTTTACGATCATTCCCATGGCATCCAAGTTGATCAACCGTATCGGGGTTGGGCGGGCCTCGTGGATTGGTGTCATCTTTGTGTCCACCACCGCCATGCTGCCACTAATGGCCCCTAATTATTATCTTTTGATGGCGGCGTTGTACCTATTTGGGGCGGGCAACGGTTTTATTGATATTGCCATAAACACCCTTGTCACCGAAATCGAGAAAGAGGATAAGCAAAACTTCATGTCTGCGGCCCACGGCTTTTTTAGTTTGGGAGGTATTTTGGTAGGCTTGGGCAGTTTTTTGATTCCGGTGATAGGAAGTCCGGTGTTGCACATGGGTATTACGGTGGTATTGGTATTTATCATCAACCTATATTTTAGAAAGCATTACATCCACATTGTAGCGGCGCCAGTGGAAAAGGAACCGTTCAGCTTCAAACTTTTTAAACCTTTGTTGTTATTGGGGATTATTGGTTTTGTTTCCTTCGGAAGTGAAGGCGCTATTATTGATTGGAGTGGACTTTATCTCAAGGAAATGACTATGGCCCCAGAATTGCTTATTGGTGCGGGCTTTTTGGCTTTTTCCACTACCATGACGCTTGGTAGGTTTTTGGGTGATGGCATCAGTGCACGGATTGGCTCCATAAAGCTGGTGGGGTTGGGTGCCCTCATTGCGGCCTGTGGCTATTTTTTGGTGCTGACCCAACAAACCACATGGTCAATTATAGGTTTTGCCCTAAACGGATTGGGATTTTCGGTGATTGTACCCGAATTGTTCCGCATCGGAGGCAATGTAAAGGGTGTAGATTCCTCCCAAGGTGTGGCCTTTATCGCTGGTTTTGGGTATATCGGGTTTTTGTTGGGCCCTGTAATTCTTGGGTTTATAGCCGAAAGTGCCTCCTTAAACTATAGTTTTATTTTGCTATTGTGTATGGCCCTTATAGTTTTTGGGATTACGTTTTTCCTCAGGAGAAGGGGGAATTAACAATTCAATTAGTTCAACATTTATCAACTTTTTCTAGCGTTTGCTAATTATTTCAATCGCTTTTTCGAGCAATTCGTCTTTCCCTGCCCTTATTCCTTCAATAGTTGGATGCACCTCAATATCGGGGACAATGCCTACTCTTTGTGTCTCTTTTCCATCGGGGTAATATACGCCAATGCCCGAAATCATCGTTCTCATCCCACCAGGCAGATATATCATGGATACATTTCCGTCAGCGCCTGCTGTTGTACTGCCAATTATTGTCGTGTTGTCTCCTGCTCTAAATGCCATCGATGTATATTCGGCTTGACTTTGTGTAAGTTCATTCACCAACACCACTAATTTTCCTTCGTATGTGTATCCTTTACTGGGTATTTTTAGTTCTTCTCCAAACGTGAATTCACCAGGATTATTAATATTCCCATTAGTGAACTTTACAAAAGGTGTGAGGGAAGAGACAAAATAAGAACCCAAGGAGAATGGAACAAATGTTGAAGGGTAGTTCCTGATGTCAATAATTATACCTTTGGTGTCTTTGAACTGCTTTTTGATTTTGGATATATCCTCTTCCTTGATAGTTTGTAGTGTTACATAGCCAATGTTATTGTCCAATATTTTAAAGGACTTGAAATCCTCCCTTCTATACCAACTATAAATATCAAGACTATCTTTTGGATATAGTTTTAGTGACTTGGACCTTGGGATATTATCCTTCGAATCTACAACAATTTCGATTTCATTTAAATTCGATCGCAAGAGGTCGGGGGAAATATCCCTCAGCATGGTAGGCTGGTTTGAAGCTGGATAATACGGTGCTCTTTCTTTCACTATTTCAGCAACAGTCCTATCATTGATTTTGGTGATTATGTCTCCAATCTCTAGCCCGACCTTATCTATATGTTCTTCATTATAAAAGTCGGTTACCACCAATTTGTTTTCAATAAAACGAACATGTACAGGAGGATAATTTAATCCTTTCCATTCATTTATTTTGCCGGCACCTTCCCAGAGGTTGGCATGGGTATCCTGAATTTCGCCGATGAGCCGTATTGCGGCCAATTCATATTCCAATTCATCTTCAGCATTCAAGAAAACTGGGATGTATTCAGCTAGTACATCGTTCCAATCTTTTTCCGTTAAATGTTTGTAAGGAAAAAAATAATGAATCATGTTCCAAAATCGATATAGCGAAAGTAGTCTGTACCCATCATCGGGAAAAGGCATTAGGTAATACGCTTCTTCATTTTTGAAATTTGGGTTGCCGATGCCTGGTGCCATGCCAATGTAATAATGCTTTCCTTGAGAACGGTTATTATAGACATGTAGCAATTTTTCTTTAAGTCGGTCATCTTCATTCTCAATCCATCTATGGTCGGGGCGAATTACCGCATCTTCACGGGTGGGTTTGCAGTCGGAACATTTTTTTAAATCGCCCAAAGAAGCGATCCATTCAATCAAATGATTGTTTCTTTCCACATCACTTTTGGATTGCAGGTAATTTGGTAAAAATCTAAAGAGTTCATAATCCCAATTATAATTTCCTTTGGCTATTTCCGGATGATGGTATTTTAGAAACCCCCAAACCTTGCCCAACAATTTCAGGTTTTCAATGTCTTTAGCAGATATATTGGATAAATCCAACAATGACCCGGAATCGAATTCTTTATCCAATTCTGCCTTTGTTGGTTTCCTTTTGATCTCTTCAAGGGTTTGTATGTTTTTGTCATCGATTGTTACTGTAAAATCGTCATACCAAGCTTCACCGGTACCTACAAGTATACCTGCAACATAAATCATTTCCGCCCCTTCAGGATAGTTGAGGTTTATGGTATACTTTTTCCAGTCGTTGGTTCCTGTAATGTTTTTGTCTTGCATATTGTCAAACGCAAAGGAAGAACCATTGCCATCAACCCTCAATAACAACCCCGCAAAACCACCTTGCACGTTTTTAGTTTTCATGTACCCCTCGAGTTTGATGCTCTTGCCCTCATATTTAGCGGGTATTTTGTAAGCAATACTTCCAAATTCTCCATTTTCAAGGGATGTGATTTTTCCAGCCTTGGTCCCAGAGTAAGCTAGGGTGTCAATGGATAATTTATGGTCGCCCCATTGGAACCAACCATCCGATAGCTTGGTTTCTCCTTTATGATTTTCAAAATCTAGATTGAATTTTTTATCATTTTGGGCATTGCAACCTATAGTAGCCAGGAGGATTAAAACCAAAAGTAGTTGTTGTTTCATTACAGGCTTTTTAGTAAATGGATTAAGATAAAATTTATGTTTTCGGATGTTGTACGAGATTTTTTTTGGGGGGGGGAGAGCTACTTGATTTGTAGCTGACTAAAAATATAAAAACAGAAATAAGGTGATGGTAAGGTTATCAGTAATTTAAGGATGAACTAAGTTAGGAAGACTTCTTATGGTATTTTTATAGCTCTTGTACCAATTGAATGTAATTTCCACAAGTATCATTAAGAATGGCATATTTTACATTTCCCGCTACGGTTGGCTTAATTGTAAACTCTACCCCAAGCTTGGTCAATCGCTCATACTCGGTATCCACATTATGCACATCAAACTGGGTCCATGGGATGCCTGCTTCCTTAAGCGCCTCTTGGTATACTTTTGATGGCTCAAAATGATTGGGAGCTGGCTCTAATAAAAGTTCAGGTCCATCTTGCCAATCTTTGGAGACTAAGGTGAGCCATCGATTGCCACCTCCTAAAGGTTCATCTTTCTTTTTGATAAAGCCTAGTTTTTCTGAGTAAAACTTCAACGCTTTTTCTTGGTCCCGAACAGGGATGCTTATGAGTGTTACTTTCATCTTTTTGTCTTTTTGGACTGATTATGGTTGTTGGGGTTCCTCGAAAAAAATATAATTACCCATAAAAGAAATTTCCCGCCTTATTCCTTACTCACCAAAAACCCAGTAAAATAAAGGCTGGTACCTCCATCGGGTCGGTTGTGCTGTTGTGCCAACTGTAGGCCTTCCATCTCTACATAATCTTCCCAAGTGGATACCAAATTGGGCTCCTCTTGGTTGGATTTGCGATAGGCCCACTCCCGAAGGATGTAATCATCCTTAAAGTAGAAATCATATGCATCGCCAGGGGTGTAGCCACCTTCATTGGCATACACAATGGTAAGCTTTTGCATGGGTTCTTGGCTAATGGGAGCCGTAGCCTCCTCTGTATGTTCAAACGCGTAATTATTGGCGTCCCACATGAGGTTAAAGGGAGCCATGAGCCAGTACCGGTCATTAAT
Organism: Flagellimonas marinaquae; assembly: GCF_003992675.1. GTDB lineage: Bacteria > Bacteroidota > Bacteroidia > Flavobacteriales > Flavobacteriaceae > Flagellimonas > Flagellimonas marinaquae. The sequence continues at coordinate 190,006 of NZ_RZMZ01000014.1, read as the reverse complement.
GAAACCTCCATTCGTCTTTAGGGCTATACTGTCCATCGCATTCCGGTCGTACCGCAAGGTGTCCGTACCCGAAATGGCCGTTACCATATTGGTTTTGGGTTCCCAATCCCAGCTGCGCTCAAAGTGCATGGAATCCCTGTCCACATTAAAGGTAAAAGTGATTCTCTCCACATCTTTCCAATGCTCAAAACCATGGGCCTCGGCAATTCGTTCGGGAACGGTTTTCTCAGTTTCCGTGGTTTCAGCCGTAGGTTCGGTTTTGTTCGGTTCAGTTTTACAAGCGGTAAAAAATAAAAAGGAAAGCAGTCCGGCGATGTAATAGGTCTTCATGTCTGGTTTTTAACCAAATATACTAGGAAAATCCGTTAATTTGCGCCCCATTTTAAAAAGCTCGGTCAAATAAATCGTTTTTGGAGTGACTTTTTTAAAAAACCTGTTTCTCATACTTATAAGTAACCCCGACAAAACGTTTTTGGAAAAGGAAGACTTATACGTGCATCTTTCTGATGAGGAATTGGTGAAACAGATTGTTGCGGACAACGACCCTATGCTTTTTGGGAAGTTGTACGACCGCTATGTGAAAATGGTCTATAACAAATGTTACGGATTCGCAAAATCTGCGGATGAAGCGGAGGACCTGACCCAAGATGTCTTCCTCCAGCTATTTATCAAACTTCGAAGCTTCAAGGGCAAATCGAAGTTTTCTACTTGGCTCTACTCTTTTACCTATAATTTTTGTGTGAATTATGTCAACCGGAACAAACAACTGAAAATAAGGGATAAATCCGTTCAGGTGGAAACTTCCGAACATAAACTTACCGAAGAAGTACCCGATGAGAGCTTGTTTGAAATGAAGGCGGACAAACTCAAAAAAGCATTGGAGCTGATTGCAGCTGAGGACAAGTCGCTACTGCTGTTAAAATACCAAGATGGGGCTAGCATCAAAGATCTGGTCTCCTTACTGGAGATTGGGGAAAGCGCGGTGAAAATGCGCATTAAAAGAGCGAAGGAACGACTAGTGGAAATCTATAATACCTTGGAATAGATGGCAAAGAAACACAAAAACCCATTTAAGGAACTGGAGGCCTCCTTGCACGAGGCTCCTCCCGAAATGAAGCAAAGGGTCATGAACGACATTGCGGCCGCAAAGTTGATCATGGACATGGCTTCGCTCTTCTCCATCAATTTGGGGGGTGCTTTGCGCAAACTATTCAGAACCTTGGGAGATAATTGATCAACGTAACCGAACACTATAAATAAACATCAACTATGGAGACTATTAACGAATGGAAGAATTTGACCCTTGATTCACTATCCGGAATGGGCAAAGAGATGGCATTGGCCTTTCCCAAAATCTTGGGAGCCTTGGTCATTTTGTGCCTGGGTTGGATCGTCATCAAAATTGTATTGTTCCTTTTAAAGAAAATCCTAAAACTGGCCAAAGTTGATCTGCTCAACGATAGGATCAATGGAATGGATGTGGCCAGCAAGGGTGAATTTAATGTAGACGTTATAAAAATCATCTTGGGATTTGTACGATGGTTTCTGATCTTGGTCTTTTTGATCGTGGCTGCGGATATTTTGGACTGGAAGATCATTTCACAGGAAATAGGCAACCTTTTACACTACTTACCTCGTTTCTTTAGCGCACTGGCCTTGTTGATGCTCGGATTCTATATTGGAAACTTTGTGAAGAAGACCATAAAGCGATTGTTCGATTCACTCGAATTCGGGGGGTCCAACATCGTGAGCAACCTGTTTTTTTACGTGATTGTCATTTTTATGTCCATCACAGCATTGAACCAAGCAGGGGTCGACACTACCATCATCACCAATAACATTACCCTGATCATGGGTTCGTTCCTCTTGGCCTTTGCCTTAGGGGTAGGGCTGGGCTCCCGCGAGATTGTAGCCGATATCCTAAGGGCATTTTATACACGTAAGACGTATGTAGTGGGCGATAGGATCGTGATCAATGGGGACGAGGGGACCATCAAGGCCATTGAGAACAATAGCCTCACCTTGGAGACCAATACTGGAAAATTTATTATTCCGATCAAGGATGTGGTTTCCCAAAAAGTGGAGATAAAATCATAATCGGGGCATTGTGGCGAACAAGTGCCTCAACTTCCTTGGAATTTGATTATTTTTGAAGTCTTACAATAGCTATAAAATGAGTTCAAAAAAAGGAAAAGTTCAGGAATTGATCCAAGAAAAACTGTTAGAGGACCGCAAAGTGTTCCTTTGGGGCCAAGTAGATGACGACTCTGCCAAGCATGTCATAGATAGGTTGCTCTACTTGGATATGTTGAACCATAAGGAAATCCAATTGATCATCAACAGCCCAGGGGGGTATGTCACCTCTGGTTTTGCTATCTACGATACCATCAAGCAGATCAAAAGTCCGGTATCTACGGTATGCTCCGGTTTGGCGGCGTCCATGGGTTCCATACTCTTATCGGTAGGGGAAAAGGGGAGAAGGTTTATCCAACCCCATGCCCGTGTAATGATTCACCAACCCAGTGGTGGCGCAAGGGGACAAGCGTCCAATATCGAAATCCAAGCCAGGGAAATCATAAAAACCAAGGAATTGGGCGCCAAGATTCTTTCGGAAAACTGTGGCCAGCCCTTTGAAAAGGTGATGAGGGATTTTGATCGTGATTACTGGATGAGTGCCGAAGAGTCCGTTGAGTATGGCATTGTGGATGAAATCCTGAAATAGGTCAACGCGATAGTTCCAAAAAAGTGAAAAGTCCTTCGCAACTCGTTGTGAAGGACTTTTTATATATAGGCGCCGAAGCGGAATATTTTTAAAGATATACGGAAACGTAGCCGAAAGTGGATTTTAAAGGATCGTTAAAATCAAAAACTGTCTGGATTCGCTATCACTTCTTGCGCCCTTTCCCTTAGTTCCTTCAACTCGTCACTGCTCTTTTTGTCCAGCAAGCTCAACATCATCGACATGCGTTGGTTGTTTTTGAAAAATTCCTTTTTCTCATCCAAAAAATTCCAATACAGTGCATTGAACGGGCACGATTTTTCTCCTGTCTTTTTAGTATGGCTGTAGTGGCAATCCTTACAATAATTGCCCATTTTGTTGATATAGTTGGCACTGCTCACATAAGGCTTTGTCGCCACAATGCCTCCATCGGCAAATTGGCTCATACCCCTAGTATTGGTAATCTCCACCCATTCCAGGGCATCAATGTACACTCCCAAATACCAGGCATCTACTTGATCGGGGTGTATTTGGGTCAACAACGCATAATTGCCTATCACCATTAATCTTTGAATGTGATGGGCGTAGGCATCGTCCAAACTTTGCGAAATTGACTTTTGCAGGCAGTTCATTTTGGTCTTGCCCGTCCAGAAAAAATCCGGTAGTGGATTATGGTTATCCAATTCGTTCAATTGGGCATATTGGGGCATTTCTTTCCAGTATATCCCTCTCATATACTCGCGCCAGCCCAAAATCTGACGCACAAACCCTTCCACTTGCGATATATGGATATCACCTTGGTGTTCATGGTAATGGTCCACAACGGCATCCACTACCTCTTTTGGTGAGAGCATTTTGCTGTTCATGGCAAAGGATAATCGGGAATGGAACAAGTACTTTTGTTGGGTATGCAAGGCATCTTGATAGTCTCCGAAGTACGTCAGCAAATCAGAACAGAAAAAATCCAATAGCTTTTTACATTCTTGGTAGGTAGTAGGCCAGGGAAATTTTTTAGGGTCAATATTACCAAAGGTCACTACCTCGGCCTTTTTGATTTCCTCTACGATATCGCTTACATCCTTGTCAAAAGAAAGTTCTTTGGGTATACTGGGCGAACCATCCCATTTTTTGCGGTTGCTCTGGTCAAAATTCCATTTTCCGCCTTCGGGCTGGTCGTTTTCCATCAAAACATGGTGTTTTTTCCGCATCATACGATAAAAACTTTCCATGATCAATTGTTTTTTTCCTTTGAAGTGATTTTTTAGTTCATCCCGTGAGGTATAAAAATGTTCGGTGTCAAATGCTTCACTGGAAATGGAAATATGCTCACAAATATCCTTCAACTGCTCATCCAATCGATATTCATCCGGCAACTGGTACTCCAATTTTTCAATGTCCCGATCTTTGATTACTTGGTCGATGAGGTCGGGCAAGTTTTGGGGATTGTTTTTGTCGGCTATGGTAAAATAGATGACTTGGTGTCCCTCATTTTCCAGAGCACTGGCAAAATTGCGCATGGCACTAAAAAAACCGACCACTTTTTGGATATGGTGTTTTACGTAATCGGTTTCCTGACGCATTTCTGCCATCAGGTATAGGTTATCATTACTCGTTTCGTTGAACCAACTATGGGAAAGGTTGAGTTGATCGCCAAGGATCAGTCTAAGTTTTTTCATGGATCAAAATAAAGAGGGTTGTAGCCAGAGCCTTTGGAATTTTCCGTTGGGGTCGTACATTTCCGCCTGTCTTTTAGTGTTGAACGTTCGATTTCTAGGGTCGTTTCCCACACCACTGTTGTACATCCAGTTGCCCCAATTGCTGTGTACGTCATAATCGATGAGCATCGCTTCAAAATAGGAAGCACCAATGCGCCAGTCCTGCTGTAAGTGTTTGGACCAGTAGCTGGCCACGTTTTGACGGCCACGGTTGCTCATCCAACCCGTTTCCTTCAGTTCTATCATATTGGCGTTTACAAAATCATCATCCGTTTGCCCGTTGATCCAATCGTGTGTGGCCGCCTTGTTGTGGTGCCAATCGTATTCATCTCCGAGGATACCGTCAATTTTAAAGATCTGATTGCCATGTTTTAGGGAAACATATTTAAAGTAATCCCGCCAAATCAACTCAAAAATCAACCAATAGGTGTCTTGATTTTTTTTGACTTCTTTTTCAAAACGCTTGACTTCCCAATATATCGTCCGAGCGGAAATACTGCCATTGGCTAACCATGGGGAAAACTTGGAACTGTAATCGGTACCTACCAATCCATTTCTGGTCTTTTTATAATAGGCTAGCTTGTTGGTGTCCCAAAAATAATGCTGTAAGCGTTGAAGCGCCTCAGCTTCACCGCCTCCAAAAGGAAATGCAGACCTTGGGTCCATTTCAAAATCAGTGAAGCCCAGTTCCTCCAATGTTGGAAGTTGGGATGGATCATCGACCCTATTTTCAACTGGAAAGGATTGCGGAACTTCGAAACACGGCCTAACATCAACATGTTTTTCGCACTTTTTACGGAAAACCGTAAATACCTGCGGAATCTTGTCATAGGATTCAAAAGGAATATCCTCTGGCTGAAACAAAAATTGGTCAAAGGTTTCATGAAACTCGATATTTTCCGGAACCTTGCGCTTTACGTTTGCTAAGACAGTGGCTTCTTCCGACGTCCATTCCTTTTGCAGATAAATGGTATCGATTTGGAAACGTTCCACCAACTCTGGAATACCGTGCTCTGGTTTGTCTTGGTAAACGAGTAAAGTAATGTTTAGGTCTTCCAGTTTCTTTTGAAGCTGATTCACCGTTTCCAAAAGAAATTTTGCCCGAAACCGCTCCGTCTTTTTAAAACCAAATGGACCGATTTTATACTGTCTAGGGTCAAAAAAGTAGACCGCTATCAATCTATCGGCTTTTGATGCTAAACTAAGGGCTTCGTTGTCCGATACCCGTAAATTATTTCCAAACCAAATAAGGCTAGTTTTCATGCTTGTTTTTGTTTTTTCTGCAACGTTCGCTGCAGTACACCACTTGGTCCCAGTCTTTTTCCCATTTTTTTCTCCAAGTAAAGGGACGCCGGCAAACGGGACACGTTTTAGTGGGAAGGTGCTGTTTCTTATGTGCCAAAATCATTATTTGTTTAACAAAAATAATTAAAAATTAAACAAAACTAGATTCAAAGCGGGTGAAGGTTGAAATCGCCCGACTGTACCGACCAAAATGTTTATTTTTACACCTTTAATCAGAATTCGCCCCTTGGGCATTTATGGCACAGACTCCAAAAAATATAGCCATCATCGGTTCCGGATTGGTGGGTTCCCTATTGGCAATTTATCTACGAAGAATCGGTCACAAGGTAACCGTATTTGACAGAAGACCGGATATTAGAACCATCAAGTTCTCCGGCAGGTCCATAAACCTTGCCATGAGCAATAGGGGATGGCGTTCCTTGGATGAGGTTGGCATTGGTGAGCGCATCAAGGAAATAGCTATTCCTTTGGATAAAAGGGCGATGCACGTCAATGATAAACCTGTTTATTTTCAAAAATACGGAAAGGAGGGGGAAGCCATTTGGTCCATTTCCAGAGGGATATTAAACAAGCGGATGATCGACCTGGCAGAAGAGGCTGGTACCCTGTTCCGGTTTAATGAAAAAGTATGGGATGTTGATTTGCCCGAGGCCAAGATTTTTACCGGGGAATCCGAAAAAAGTGAATGGAAGGAGTACAGTTTTGACCTGATTTTTGGTTGTGACGGGGCCTTCTCCCGTGTACGTCATAAAATGCAACGTAGAAGCCGTTACAATTATTCCCAGGAATTTATTGATGTGGGCTACAAAGAGCTTACTATTCCTGCCAATGCCGACGGTACCCACAAATTGGACAAAAATTCTTTCCATATCTGGCCACGAGGCGAGTTTATGCTCATCGCTATGCCCAATATCGACGGAAGCTTTACCTGTACGCTTTTCTTACCATTTGAGGGCGATGTCTCGTTTGAAAGCCTGAAAACAGAAGATGAGGCCAAGGAATTCTTCAAGACCTATTTTCCCAATGTGCGAAAGGTCATAGAAGATTTGACCAAAGACTTTTTCAATAACCCTACCAGTGCCATGGTCACCATGAAGTGCTACCCATGGACCTATTGGGACAAAGTGGCCCTAGTAGGTGATTCTGCCCACGCCATTGTGCCGTTTTATGGGCAAGGTATGAATGCAGGGTTTGAGGATATTTATGTGCTCGACCAACTCATGCGGCAATATGGGGATGATTGGGAAACCATCTTCTCAACATATCAAGAGGAGCGAAAACCGAATGCCGATGCCATTGCAGAATTGAGTTATCGAAATTTTGTAGAAATGAGCAGCAAAACGGCGGACCCCAAATTTCTACTGCAAAAGAAAATCGAAAAACACTTTGCGGCAAAACATCCAGGTAAATGGATCCCGGTATATAGCCGCGTGACGTTTTCGGACAGGCCCTATGCTGAGGCTTTGGCCATTGGGGACCGACAGGAGGAAATTATGCAGCAGGTGATGCAAATGCCCGACATCGAGACCAAATGGGATTCCAAAGAGGTTGAAGACAAAATCTTGGCGCTTATCAAGGAATGATTATAAATGTCAACTTCACCAGATATAGGTTGCTACATCAACTATTTCTTCGAAATAATACGGTACAAAAAAACCACCCGATCGGGTGGTTTTTTTATTTTGTGGTTAAAAGCAAGTTTAGATTTTGGAAAAAAGCTTTTCCATTCGTTCTTGCTCTTCTTCAGCCAAGAGCGGGTCGACCAAAATTCGGCCACTGTGCTCATCGGTGATGATTTTTTTACGCGATGCAATCTCTACCTGAACCTGAGGGGGAATGGTAAAAAAGGAACCTCCTGAAGCCCCACGTTCCACAGGAACTACGGCCAAACCGTTTTTCACGTTCTGACGGATTCTTTTGTAGGCTTGTATCAAACGATCTTCGATTTTGTCCTCGAACTCCTCGGATTTCTTCAATAGCGCCTTTTCCTCTTTTTCAGTTTCAGCAAGAATGGCATCCAACTCACCTTTTTTGTGTTTTAGGTGGCCTTCGCGCTCCGATAATTTTTCCTTGGTGGCAGCGATGACTTCCTTTTTCTGCTCAATCTGTGCCTTGAATTCCTTAATGTTCTTCTCAGCTAGTTGAATCTCCAATTCCTGGAACTCCACCTCCTTGGTCAACGAATTGAATTCGCGGCTGTTCCTCACGTTCTTTTGCTGCTCGCTGTATTTTTTGATCAGTGCTTTGGACTCGTCAATCAGGTTTTTCTTGGCAGTGATTTCGTAGTTGATGGTCTCAACATCCGTTTTCAATTTGTCCATTCTGGTCTTTAGACCAAGAACTTCGTCTTCCAAGTCCTGTACTTCCAAAGGCAATTCGCCTCTAACGTTGCGGATTTCATCCACTCTGGAATCAATGAGCTGTAGGTCGTACAATGCTCTCAACTTGTCTTCCACAGTGCTTTCTTTCTTGTTCGCCATATATGTTATAAATACTTGATGGGATTCGTTATACTCTCCGATAAAGAGACTGCAAAATTAGGAATTTTTTTCGTAAGATAATCAACCAATAAATCTTTTGTAAACTGCTCAGTTTCAAAGTGCCCCATATCGGCAATTACCAATTGGTTTTCGGCTTGGTAAAAATCATGGTATTTCATGTCCGCCGAGATAAAAATATCCGCTCCAGCCTTCTTGGCCGCTCCAATGGCAAATGCTCCACTTCCTCCCAAAACGGCCACTTTGCGCACCTTTTTGCCCAACAGTTGGGAATGTCTTACCACCTTTGCGTTTAACCGCTCTTTGGCCTGGAGCAAAAAATCCCTTTCTTCCATTTCCGCATCCAAAGTGCCTATCATGCCCATCCCCAAATCTTGATTGGTATTCTCCAAAGTCACTATCTCATACGCCACTTCTTCGTACGGATGGGCTTCAAGAAGGGCTTTTAGGATGGATTTCTCCCGTTCAAAGGAATAAATGACATTGATTTGCGTCTCTTTTTCAAAATGGACTTCGCCCACTTTTCCAATCGTTGGGTTGGCTCCACTTTCTGCTTTGAAGCTGCCCGTGCCCTCCAAACTAAAACTGCAGTTGCTGTATTTGCCGATTTCTCCTGCACCTGCTGTGAAGAGTGCCATTTTGATGTTTTCTGCATCGGCAATAGGTGCGTACGTCGTTAATTTCTTGATACTCTTGGCTCTCGGAATCAAAATTTGTGGATTTTGAATGCCCAAAACTTCGCAGATTTTTGCATTTACCCCCATTTTACTATTATCTAGGGCCGTATGCATACTGTAAATCGCAATGTTGTTGGCAATAGCCTTCAATACTACACGCTCCACATAGCTGCTGCCCGTCAATTTTTTGAGCCCTTTAAAAATGATAGGATGGAAACTAATAATGAGGTTGCATTTTTTTGCAACGGCTTCATCGACCACATTTTCCAAGGTATCCAGGGTCACCAAAGCTCCTTTGACTTCCATATTTGGGTCTCCAACGAGAAGCCCTACGTTGTCAAAATCTTCGGCATGTGCCAGTGGGGCCAGTTCTTCGAGCACTTTTGCGATGTCGTTAACGGTCATTTTAAAATTGTTAAGTGGCCTAAAGATAAAATATTATATTTTCGTCCAATGCTTCAATTGCTTCGGAAAATAGCGTTCCCGATTTCGTTGGTATATGCCGCGGTGGTTTACCTGAGAAACTTTTTGTTCGATATGGGAATTTTATCCTCCAAGTCATACAGAACGCCAACGATTTGCGTAGGGAATTTGAGTGTGGGGGGTACGGGAAAAACGCCTATGACTGAATATGTATTGAGATTGCTGTCCAATCATCGTGTGGCCGTGCTCAGCCGGGGATATAAGCGAAAGTCAACAGGGTTTCATTTGGCTGGACCAAAAAGTACCGTCTTTGATCTTGGTGATGAGCCTTACCAAATCCATCAAAAATTTCCCGAAGTTGCCATAGCGGTCGATGCCGATAGGCGCAATGGCATTGAACAGTTGGAGAATTTGGTCCAACCCGAGATTATTGTGTTGGACGATGCGTTCCAACATCGCAAGGTTCAACCGACGTTCTCCATTTTGCTCACGACATACCAACAGCCTTATGTTGATGATTGGTATTTGCCCACCGGGAATCTAAGGGATGGCAAGAAAGAAGCGAAACGTGCCGATGTCATTGTGGTGACCAAATGTCCTGATGGTATGGCAAATAGTGATAAAAACCGGCTTATTGCAAAACTGAATCCGAAAGGGCATCAAAAAGTGTTATTTGCAACTTTTAAATATCGAGATTTTGTGTTCGATGTCCGGGAGGGTAGAATTCCATTGTCCAGACTAAAGAAAGAAAAGTTTGCTTTGGTTACAGGTATCGCCTCCCCAGGGCCTTTGGTTCAATTTTTGAAATCATTGGGATTGGATTTTGAGCACTTTGAATTTGGTGACCATCACCACTTTACCGACAAGGAGATTGAGCGCTTCAGTAATAGGGGTTTGATTTTGACCACGGAAAAGGATTTTGTGCGCCTGCAAGGAAAAGTCGAAAACCTATTTTACTTGGGGGTGGCCCATAGTTTTTCTGCCGAGGATGAAGCTTTTTTAACCGATGCAGTCCGCGCTTTGCTTTAAACGGAACCTTCCATCTTGCTTTTAAAGATATTCTCCCCGATTTTTTGATAGAACACTTCGGGCTTAAAGGGCTTGGTGACCACATCATTACATCCCGCCTCATAAAAGCTGTCCAAGCTATCGTCCAAGGAAATCGCGGTCAAGGCAATGATGGGGATGTTTTTATCGAACTTGCGTATTTGTCTGGTGGCCTCTTCACCACTAATGCCGGGCATGTGAATGTCCATCAGTATGGCATCGTAGGTATTGCTTTTGGCCAAATCGATGGCTTCGTTACCGTTGTTGGCGATATCGCAGGTAATTTCTTTTTTGGTCAACATTTTTTTGGTGATTACCTGATTGATCTTATTGTCTTCCACGACCAACACATGCAATCCCTTAAATTGGAACTCCTCTACATTCAATTCGAAAGGAATTTCCTCTCCTTCCTTAGTTTCGTAGTCCAAATCCAGTTCGAAATAGAAAGAGCTCCCATGGCCCAATTCACTTTCCAATTGGATGGTAGTTCCAAATAGTCCCAGCAGACTTTTAACAATGGTCAGTCCAAGACCAGTACCCCCATATTCCCTGTTGATCTGGATTGAGCCTTGTTCAAAACTTTCAAAGATATTTTTTTGCTGGTCTTCCGAAATACCAATTCCGTTATCGCGAACTTCAAAATATAATTTTACTTGGTCCTCATCTTTCTTCAACATTTTGGCAATGACCTCGACCTTACCGTTTTTGGTAAACTTCAAGGCGTTTCCAACGAGGTTCATGAAAATCTGTGAGAGCTTTATGGGGTCACCCATCAACTTTTTCGGAATGGTGGGATCATAATCCAAAATAAGCTCTGTCTTCTTTTCATTGGCGTTCTGTTGCAGCGATTCCACAACATCGTCAAGCACTTTGTGCAATTTGAACTCGATGTTTAGGGGCTCCAACTTCTCGGCATCAATTTTATTGATCTGCAAGATATCGTTGATGAAGTTCAAAAGATATTCACCGGAAAACTTAAGTGACTTCAAATGTTCTTTTTGATGTTCGGAGGGGTTTTCCTCCAATAAAAGATGCGTGAGCCCTGTTACTGCATAGAGTGGGGTTCTAAGTTCGTGCGTTACGGTGGACAAGAAGTTGGTCTTGGCTTCCATGGCCGAAACAGCGGCGTCCCTTGCCAACTCCAATTCCTTGTTTTTGGTGTAGAGCAAGTCGTTGGTTTTAAGCTTGATCTGGTTGTTTCGAAAAAGTGAAACGGCCAAAAGGGAAATTATGGTCAAGAAGGCAGAAGTCAGTATCGCGGTTATCTCGGACCTGTTCTTCGATTCGCTAAGCTCTTCGTTTTTGGCCTGTAGTTTATTGAGTTCGGTCATTTGGTGGTCGAACCGCACTTTATCGGCCGTATCGGCATCCAGTTTTGCCTTCTCAATATTGAATACGGAGTCCTTTAATTTCGCCAATGCCTTGGTATAGACCAGGGACTCTCCATAATTGCCCTTTTCTTCGTAAATGTTGGACAATTGTTCGTAGGCAACTTTGATTTCTTTGGAGTACCCGTGTTTTTGTGCAAGTTCCAAAGCAGCTTTGGAATGGATGATTCCTTCCTCCAAATCGTCCAGAACCACACTGATTTTGGCAAGTTCCAAGTTGGCCATAGTGGCCAAAAATGCGCGTTCTTCGTCATCGGAGTTTACGATAAGAGCGTGCAGGTTTTTTATGGCATCTTCATATTTTTCAATGTTGGAATAGATGCGTGCTTCCAATAATAAAATATTGTTGGTAAGGTTTCTGTTGTTGCTCAGCTTTCTGGATTTCTCCAATTGTTTTAAGGCTTGAAAATTGTTGCCTTCACCAAAGCGAAGTGCTGCGTCCAAATACAAATGAAAGGCCTCACCGTAGGAATAGGAGGTATCTTTTAGCAGAATGCTGGCCCTATCCCAATAAAAAATGGCTGTTTCTGCATCTCCCTCTTCCAAAAAAAGTCGGGCATATTGGTGGTAGGTGTCTAGCAACAACTTGGAGTCTTCGTTACTTTCGGCAATATTGGCAGCTTCGCTGAGGGTTTCCAGTGCTTTTTCTACATTGTTTTCGTGACGATACTTCATAAAATCGTCAAAAATGGTTTTTACACCGGATGCTGAGTTGCCTATGCTTTGGCCATAAAAGGTTTGCGTGCAAAGACAAATGCACAACAGTAGCAGCGAAGTAATGCCGTTCCTTTTGTTAGCCAAGGTTGAAATCAAACGTAGTTTTTCTTTATGAGTAAATCTATTAAATCAATAATTCTGGAACAATATCCAGTCTCGTTATCGTACCATCCAATGATCTTTACCATTTTACCGATCACTGAAGTCATCAAAGAATCAAACGTACAAGAGTGACAACTATTGTTTATATCGATAGAAACAATAGGGTCTTCGGTATAGTTGAGTATGCCTTTTAGGGTACTTTCCGCTTGCTCTTTAAAGGTAGCATTTATTTCTTCAATTGAGGTTTCTCGGACCACATTAAACGTGATATCGGTCAGGGAACCGTTCGGAACGGGAACCCTTATGCCGCATCCGCCTATCACATCTGACAGTTCGGGGAAAATGCTGGTAAGCGCTTTTGCGGCTCCTGTGGTGGTGGGAATTATGGATTGCGCTGCCGCCCTGGAACGTCTCAGGTCTCGGTGAGGGCTGTCGTGCAAACTTTGGTCCGATGTATAGGAATGGACTGTGGTAATGTATGCCTGTTCTATACCACATAGCTCATTGATGACCTTGATCATGGGTGCAGCATTGTTGGTAGTGCAAGAGGCGTTGGAAATGATGTCGTCGTTGGGGGCTATAATTTTTTCGTTTACGCCCAATACCACCATTTTAATGGCATCGTCCATTGGCGGCACAGAAAGAATCACTTTTTTGGCCCCATTATGCAGGTGTCCTTCGAGATCTTCACGCGTCTTGAATTTCCCAGTGGATTCCACCACAATGTCCACACCGTGTGTTTTCCAGTCGATTTCCTTTGGGTGAGAGTAGTTGAGTACAGGAATTTCCCGCCCATCTATCAAAATAGAGTTGTCTTTGTGCGTTACTGTGGTGTTGAGCATCCCATGGATGCTGTCATATTTGAGCAAATGTGCCAAGGTCTCGGCGTTCGCCAAGTCGTTAATGGCCACTACATGTATGTTTGGATGTTGCCGCAGGAGCCTAAACAGGGTTCTCCCTATGCGCCCAAAGCCATTTATTCCAACCGTAATGTTTTTCATAAGCGGGGGAGGGGGGTGATTGGGCTAGTGGATGTGCTTGTGCGCTTTGTAAGAGGATCGAACCAAGGCTCCACTCTCTACATGCCTAAAGCCCATTTCCAAGCCTATTTCCTCATATTTTTTGAACTGTTCCGGTAAAATAAACTGCTTAACGGGCAGGTGTTTTTTGGAAGGTTGCAGGTATTGTCCAATGGTCACAACATCTACATTGGCTTTCCGTAAATCTTCCAGGGTAGCGATTACTTCATGTTCTTCTTCGCCAAGCCCCAGCATAATTCCCGACTTGGTCCTGTTGGCACCATTTTTCTTTAGATAATCCAGTACCTCCAAGCTTCTTTCGTATTTCGCCTGAATCCTGACTTCGCGAGTCAATCTTTTAACAGTTTCCATATTGTGCGAAATCACTTCTGGGGCTACCGTTAAGATACGGTCCAAATGGGTGGATATCCCTTGAAAATCTGGGATAAGGGTTTCCATAGTGGTATCGGGATTCATTCGTCGTACCGCCTTTACTGTCTCCGCCCAGATAATGGAACCCATGTCCTTAAGGTCATCACGATCTACAGAGGTGAGCACGGCATGTTTGATTTGCATGATTTTTATGGAGCGGGCCACTTTTTCAGGTTCGGCCCAATCCACTGTTTCGGGACGACCCGTTTTTACGCCGCAAAAGCCGCAAGATCGGGTACAGATGTTGCCCAAAATCATAAAGGTGGCCGTTCCCTCTCCCCAACATTCTCCCATGTTTGGGCAGCTACCGGAGGTACAGATGGTGTGCAAATTGTACTTATCCACAAGGCCCCTAAGCTGGGTGTACTTTTTGCCCGTAGGCAATTTGACCCTAAGCCATTTTGGTTTTCCTTTGGGTGGATGAACGTTTTCTGCTACGCTTGTGCTCATACAACTAATTTTGGTTTACAAAGATACGAAACTGGAGAGGAAACTTTATGCTTGTGAGGGGGTCACTTTTTTTTGATGATTTCGGCCAATAGCTTTTTGGCCCGAAGGAGTTTTACTTTCACATTGTTCACTGGTTCATTGAGTTCTTTGGCAATATCGGCATAACTCATTTCATGAAAGTATCTAAGGTTAATGACCTCTTGATAGTGCGGTTTCAATTTTTTGATGTCCCTCAGCAGATTGGCCAAGTTCTGTTCGGTGATCAGTCGGTCTTCAACGGATGGAGTTTCGTCCAAGACTTTTTTAACTTCATCGCCACGGGATTCCATTTCATCCATCAAACTTCTCTTGCGTTTGCGGAGCAGGTCCACATGGAGGTTTTTGGAAATCGTGATGAGCCATGTCTTAAATTCAAAGTTCTCATCGTAGGTGTCGATCTTATCAAAAGCTCTGGAAAAGGTGCGGATGGTGATGTCCTCGGCATCGTTCTCATTTTTGGTTCGAAGAACTTGAAAACCGTATACATCGTTCCAAAAAGTATCTACCAGGGTGCTAAAGGCAATTTGGTTTCCTTCTTTTGCCTTTTGGATAATCTCCTGAATGGAATCGTCGGTTTTTTCCAAAAAATGAATCTTGTGTGTCTGTCAGGAATGGGATTATTGGGTCTGAGTCACGGTATCTTTCTTGCAGTCCTGCTCTTCAGGAAGTTTTCCGCAAAATCCACATGCTTCTCCGTCCTTGTTCAAAAAAGGACTCTGGCTTGCGCAGGTTCCGGCAAATTCTCCATTCTTTTTGCCCCAAATCTTAATGGCAATACCTGCAAATGCAAGTGCTAAAAGTCCAATGGTAACCAATACTAACTTCATAATCCAACTTTTGCACAAAGGTACAAAATAGCTAGTTAAGACAAGCGCATTTAGGGTTTCTTTAGACCTGTGGCTTAGTTGTATTTGATGTTGGCCACGATGTTGTCCACTGATGGGGTAGTGTTGCCACCTTCCGGCTCAATGGTGATGTAGCCTACCGCATTATCAGCGTAGGGTAGGGCGAGGAGCTTGTCCTTTTCATCAAAATTTTTGATTACTCCTAGGTTCACCAATTCTCCATTCACCTCTGCCCACATTTGGAAGCACTTGTTCTCTGGAAGCTCTGGAACGTTGCTCACGTTGATGTAGGATAGCTTTTTTACTGGATTGATGTACGCTATGGCCTTTAATTCCTTGGCCTCGCGCTCGCCTTTTACCGCATATTTTTTGGTAGCGGGATTGTTGAGGACTATAAATTGGTTCCTCATATCGGCCAATTGGTCCTTCATGTTGTTTTCCAAATACTTGATTTGATTGGTAACCATGGTGTTTTCCTCTTGCAAGCTCTTGTTCTGGTTCCAGAAGAAGATGGAGGACCCTGCTAAAATCATGATGGCGATACTTGCTGCCGCAGCATAGCGCCAGAACCTTTTACTGACCATGGTTTCTTTCCTGGCACTTGCCAGGATGATTTCCCTTAGGCCTTCCGGAGTTTTTCGCGCATACATGTTGGCAAAAGTTTCCAGGTTTTTCTGAAGCTCATCGTAGGTTTCCCTAACTTCAGGATACATGGCAATATAGCGTTCCGTCTTTTGGGTTTCTTCCTTGGTGGTGTCGCCCAAAAGGTATTTCTCCAAAGTGTCGGATTCCAAAAATAATTTTACTTTCTCCTTCATGACAATAGATTTGAGATAAAGAGCAAGGACATGGTGGTGCCGTAAATTTTTCCAAGTTCCCTAAGCCCGATTTTTAATCTGGACTTTATGGTACCGAGAGGGATATCCAATTCATCACTTGCCTCCTGCTGCGTCATTCCCTCAAAAAATAGGGCCTCTAAAACAATTCTGTACTTATCTTCAATTTTATCCAAGTTTTCTTGGATGTCCAGATGTTCGGGGTTAATGGCCTTCACTCCAACATTATATACGTCCGAAACGTCGATTTGGATTTCCTTGTCGGATTTATTGTTGACGCTTCGCAGTTTATCGATGGCCGTATTGCGAACAATGCGAAACAACCATGTAAAAAGCTTTGCTTTGGAGGCATCATAAGTATCTGCCTTTTTCCAAATTTTGATAAAACTTTCCTGAAGAACATCTTGGGCCAGATCCTCATCCTTTACCACTTTAAAGGCGACACCAAACAAGGTATTCCCATAATTTTCGTAAAGTAGGGAAATCGCCTTGTCGTCTTTCTCGGCAAGGAGCGAAACAATATGTCTCTCGATCAGTGTGCTCATTTATGGTGGTTTTGGCAATTTTTTTGAACGCCCAAAATCTAAAATAGGATTTATCTCGTATATAAGACAAAGCTACGACGGAAAAAGCGTTTTTTGTCTCGTAGGATTTTGGAAACACAAAGGGTAACAGCCCTTTTCGATATACATAAGTTTGGTTAGTTTGGTTTGGTATAACCCTCGTTATTGTCTTCAATGCGAGGGTTATTTTATGATATTGACCTCTGGTTGTATCTTTATTTTGAACTGCTTGTGTACTTCTTCCTGAATTTTTTTGCTCAGATCAAGAATTTCCTGTCCGGTAGCGTTACCATGGTTTACCAGCACTAACGCCTGTTTGTCGTGCACACCCGCATCGCCGAACCGTTTTCCCTTAAAACCACACTGTTCTACAAGCCAGCCAGCAGGTATCTTGAATTCTTTGTCATCGACCTCATAGAAAGGTGCTTCAGGATGTTTTTTGATGAATCGGTCAAAAGTTTTTTTTGAAATGACCGGGTTTTTAAAAAAGCTCCCGCTATTCCCAATTTCCTTAGGGTCGGGCAGTTTGCTCCTGCGGATGGCGATCACTGCTTCCGAAATATCCTGAATGGTCGGGTGAACAATGCCCTTTTCCTTTAACTCGTTCTCGATGGAGCCATATCCTGTATGGAGCACATGGTCTTTTTTGGTCAACTTTAGTACTACCGAGGTGATAATATATTTGTCCTTAGCCTCGTTTTTGAAAATAGAATCCCTGTATCCAAAGGCGCAGGCTTCGTTGTCAAAGCCTTCCAGTTCGCCTGTTTTCACGTCCATGGCAGCACAGCTCACAAATACATCCTTGAGTTCAACACCGTAGGCACCGATATTCTGAATGGGCGCTGTTCCTACATTACCGGGAATCAAGGAAAGGTTTTCCAATCCGCCATAACCCCTTTCCAGGCTCCATAGCACCAGTTCGTGCCAATTTTCGCCGGCCATCACTTTAACCTCTACGCTCTGTTCATCCTCCTCTACAACAGTGATCCCCTTGAGGCCAATATGCATGACCAAGGCATCGATATCCTTGGTGAGCAGCATATTGCTCCCACCACTAATGATGAATTTTTTGGGATAGGCCTTTAGCTCCAATACTTTTTGTAGCTGCACCAGACCCGTGATCTCAACAAAGAACCGAGCATTAACGTCAATACCAAAGGTATTGTAGCTTTTTAAGGATATGTTTTCCTGTATGTTCACTGTTTGTTATACTCAGTTAAGGCCTTGCCCAAAATTTGCACGGCCTTTACAAGTTGCTCTTTTTCGAGCACATAGGCAATTCTAATTTGGTTTTTTCCAAGGCCCGGTGTAGCATAAAAGCCTGCTGCAGGTGCCACCATAACGGTGTTTCCATTCACTTCAAAACTTTCCAGCAACCATTGGGCAAAGTGGTCGGCATCCTCAATAGGTAGTTCGGCCACACAGTAAAAGGCACCTTGGGGAGTGGCCACTTTTACCCCTTCCAATTTGTTGAGCTCGGTAATCAATAGATTTCTTCGGGAAACATACTCATCAATGACCTCCTCGAAATAGGATGGTGGTGTTTCCAATGCGGCCTCACTTGCAATCTGTGCAAAGGTTGGTGGGGATAAACGGGCCTGTGCAAATTTCATCGCTGTGTCGATTACCGCTTTGTTTTTCGAAATCAAACATCCGATTCGTGCCCCGCACATGCTGTATCTTTTGGAAACGGAGTCCACCACAATGGCATGTTGCTCTAGTCCCTCTACCTGGAGAATGGAGTAGTGTTCCCTTCCGTCATAGGTAAATTCGCGGTACACTTCATCAGCTACCAAAAAGAGGTCATGTTTTTTCACCAGTTCTGCCAGTTGATGAATTTCTTCCCTGCTGTATAGGTATCCCGTAGGATTCCCTGGATTACAGATAAGGATGGCCTTGGTTTTTGGGGTGATGAGCTCCTCGAACCTTGAAATAGGAGGAAGTGCAAAATTATTATCGATGGAAGAGGCTATCGGTCTAACATTTACCCCAGCTGCCGTTGCAAAACCGTTATAATTGGCATAAAAGGGTTCGGGGATGATGATTTCGTCATCATTGTCCATTATGGTACCCATGGCAAAGGACAAGGCTTCGGAACCCCCAGTGGTCACAATAATATCTTCGGAATCCACAAAAATGTCCTGTTTGGCATAGTAGCCTGCAATTTTTTTACGATAAGCCTCCGACCCCTGCGTCATGCTGTACTCAAGCACTTCAATCGTATGGTTTCTTACGGCATCGAGCGCCACTTTAGGTGTTTTGATATCGGGTTGTCCAATGTTGAGGTGAATAACATGGGTTCCCCTTTTTTTGGCAGCCTCGGCATAAGGCACCAATTTACGGATGGGCGATGCGGGCATTTGTGTCCCTTTGTTCGAAATACTAGGCATGTACTAAAGTTTTCGCAAAAATGAGAAAACCTAGTATCGAAAACAACAAGTTTGAAGATAAATTCCTTGCATACTAAAATGTTAAATTATAGCAAGTTATGAGGCTTTATTTGTATATTTCTTAAGGGAGATGCAAAGATGTTGCTTATGTGGAAGAGAATAGCCTTGATTTTTACGCTTCTTTTATTTGTGCCGAATATGATTTTGGCACAGGGGTTTACTTTGCCCAGCGACAAAAAGCATCAAAAAATCAGGTTTGAGCTTATCAATAACCTCATTATTATCCCGGTGGAGATCAACGGGGTCGAACTTACTTTCATTTTGGATTCAGGGGTCAGCAAGCCCATCCTCTTTAACCTGTCCCAATCCGATTCCGTTCCCATCAATAATGTATCGGAAGTGACCATACGAGGTCTTGGTGATGGCGAACCGATGAAGGCACTAAGTTCCAAAGGAAACTCCTTTACCTTAGGCGATGCCAAAAACTATTCACAGGATTTATATGTGGTGATGGATAGGGGTATCGATTTTTCTACTAGTTTGGGAATACCGGTGCACGGCATTATGGGATATGATCTTTTTAGGGACTTTATTGTTGAGGTTAATTACAATAGCAAGAAGCTAAAACTGCATAACCCTGAACTTTACACCTACAAGGAACGTCGCAACAGGCAAACCATACCTTTAACGGTAGAACGTCGAAAAGCCTATGTGGAAGGAACCGTCCTGATGAAGGACACGGCCAATATTCCAGTGAAATTATTGGTGGATACAGGAAGTAGTGATGCCTTATGGCTATTTCCTGAGCCTGAAAAAGGTTTGGAAATCCCCGAGAAAAACTATGAAGATCACTTGGGGAGGGGCCTTAGTGGCGATATTTATGGAAAACGAAGTAAAATCGATGGTGTTCAGATAGGTGACTTCAAGTTGGATGAAGCCAAGGTAGCCTTTCCATATCGTGAATCCTTTCAAGGACTGGATAGTCTGGGCGATCTTAACGGAAGTTTGGGCGGCGAAGTGCTCAAACGGTTCAATATGGTATTCGATTATGCCAGAGGTCTGGTCACCCTTAAAAAGAACGGAAACTTTAATGAACCTTTCCAGTATAATTTGGCTGGGATAGACTTACAGCATAATGGGCTTCGGTACATAGCAGAGCGTATTGCCGATGCCAATGGATTGGTAAAAGAAGATCAAGCCGATAGCTTCGGAAACGTCCAAATCCTGTTGGAAAACAAAACTAGACTGAGTTTGGTCCCCGAAATTGTGGTCTCTGGTATCCGTGCCGGAAGTCCCGCAGCAGAAGCCGGACTACGTGAAGGAGATGTGATACTGGCCGTAAATGGAAAGCGGGTGCATCAATATAAGCTTCAGGAAATCCTTAAAATGATCAATGAAAAGGAAGGGAAGCGTATAAAAGTTCTCATTGAGCGATACAATCAGGACTTGTTGTTCACCTTTGTCCTGAAAAAGATGTTCGACGATGATTAGAAACAAAAAGCCCCGAACTTAATGGTTCGGGACTTTTAATATATCATTTCTAGATTATTTACTTCGCTCCAGGGTTTTTTACATTCCCCTTGATCTTCAACACTTTTGTTGGAGTGTCGGCGTTGGAGGTCACAGTAATGGCCTTACGAATGGGCCCAACCCTATTGGTGTCATATTTTACCTCAATTTGACCAGTTTTTCCAGGCATAATGGGCTCTTCCGGCTTTTTGGGAATAGTACATCCACAGCTAGATCTAACATTGCTGATTACCAATGGGACATCACCAGTGTTGGTAAATTCAAAAACACGGACACCGTCACTACCTCTTTCGATTTCTCCGTAATCAATGGTCTCGCTCTTAAATTCGATTTTAGCAGTCTCTTGAGCATATACCCCTAAGGATAAGAGCCCTACAAACAGCATGAGTACAGTTTTTTTCATCATTTTTGGTTTTTGGGTGAACTTCAAATGTAGATGTTTTGATACCTGCATCCAAAATTCTTTTGTTATAGAATAACGTTACTTATTTTTGTTTCGTATTTCTGGATTGGCCCTCATCCGAAGAATAGCGTAAAATTAACATTTAGCTTTCCCTTCAAAAAAACCAATCACAGTCCAAATAAACAAAAACTATACCGAAACATGGAGATTCCATCAAAATATGACCCAAAACGGGTGGAAGAGCACTGGTATGCCTACTGGTCGGAGCACAAGTATTTTAGCTCCAAACCCGACGATAGGGAGCCTTACACCATCGTAATACCGCCGCCCAATGTGACTGGCGTGCTTCACATGGGGCATATGCTCAACAATACCATTCAAGATGTTTTGATCCGAAGGGCAAGACTCTTGGGAAAAAATGCCTGTTGGGTTCCGGGAATGGACCATGCGTCCATTGCCACAGAAGCCAAGGTGGTTGCCAAATTAAAGGCTGATGGTGTCGATAAGTCAAAATTGTCCCGCGATGAATTCCTGGAGCACGCTTGGGACTGGACCAACGAGTACGGAGGGGTCATTTTGCAACAGTTGAAAAAATTGGGCTGTTCCTGTGATTGGGATCGCACCAAATTCACTATGGATGACGATATGTCAGCCTCTGTCATCAAGGTTTTTGTTGATTTATATAATAAAGGTTTGATTTACAGGGGTTACCGAATGGTGAACTGGGATCCCGAAGCCAAGACTACCCTATCGGATGAGGAGGTCATTTATGAAGAACGACAAGGCAACCTGTATTATTTGTCCTATGCCATTGAAGGTTCCGATGAAAAAGTGACCATTGCCACCACCCGTCCGGAAACCATTTTGGGAGATACGGCCATCTGCATCAATCCCAATGATGAACGGTATCGCCATTTAAGGGGCAAAAAAGCCATTGTACCGATTTGCGACCGAGTCATACCTATCATTGAGGACGAATATGTGGACGTTGAGTTTGGGACCGGATGTCTCAAGGTTACTCCGGCGCATGACGAAAACGATAAAAATCTTGGAGACAAGCACAATTTAGAGGTTATCGACATCTTTAACGAAGATGCTACGCTAAATTCCTTTGGGCTTCATTATGAGGGTAAGGACCGTTTTGAGGTACGAAAGGAGATTGTGAAAGAGCTACAGGAAAAGGGATATTTGGTGAAGACTGAACAGCATACCAACAAAGTGGGTACTTCCGAACGGACCAAAGCTGTAATCGAGCCCCGATTGTCCGATCAGTGGTTCCTAAAGATGGAAAATTTGGCCAAACCTGCCTTGGAAGGTGTTTTGGAAACCAAGGATGTAAAACTATACCCATCAAAGTTCGATAATACCTATCGCCACTGGATGGAGAACATTCGGGATTGGAATATTTCACGACAGCTATGGTGGGGTCAGCAGATTCCTGCCTATTACTACGGTGATGGGAAAGAGGATTTTGTAGTGGCCGAAACCCCGGAAGAAGCACTTAAACTGGCACAGGAAAAAACTGCGGACCTTGGACTTCGAACTTCAGACTTGAGACAGGACCCCGATGTTTTGGATACCTGGTTCTCTTCTTGGTTGTGGCCCATCAGTGTGTTTGGCGGAATTTTGGAGCCTGACAATGACGAGGTAAATTATTATTATCCCACTAGTGACCTGGTTACCGGGCCCGACATTTTGTTCTTTTGGGTGGCCAGAATGATCATGGCTGGTTATGAATACAGAGGAAAGCGGCCTTTTGAAAATGTATACCTCACGGGATTGGTTCGCGATAAGCAACGTCGGAAAATGTCCAAATCCTTGGGCAATTCGCCCGATGCGCTCAAATTGATTGACGATTTTGGTGCCGATGGAGTCCGCGTGGGACTTTTATTGAGTTCCGCCGCAGGCAACGACCTGTTGTTCGATGAAGCCCTTTGTCAGCAAGGAGCCAACTTTGCCAATAAAATTTGGAACGCCTTTCGTTTGGTAAGAGGGTGGGAGACAGCCGATATTGCTCAGCCGGAAGCAGCAGCTAAAGGAATTGAATGGTACAAGGCCAAATTCAATCAGACCTTGGTCGAAATTGAAGATCATTTCTCTAAATACCGTATTTCTGATGCCTTGATGGCCATTTACAAATTGGTTTGGGACGATTTCTGCTCGTGGTTGTTGGAGATTGTGAAACCTGACTATAAAAAACCGATTGACCAGAAAACATACAATGAAGTATTGGGTCTTTTTGAGGAAAACCTAAAATTGTTGCACCCCTTTATGCCATTTTTGACCGAGGAGGTTTGGCAGCATATTGCCGAACGTAGCCCCGAGGAGGCACTTATTGTTTCCCAATGGCCCAAAGTACAAGAGGTGGATACTGCTCTGATAGCCGATTTCGATTTCGCATCAGAGGTCATTTCCGGTATTCGAACCATCAGGAAAGAGAAAAACATTCCGCAGAAAGATGCGTTGGAGCTTTTTATGTTGAATGCCGAAGGCATAAGTTCCCAAATGGATGCCATCATATTGAAATTGGGTAACCTCTCCAAAATGGAAACCATTGATTCCAGTTTGGATGGCGCTTTGACGTTTCGGGTGAAAAGTAACGAGTACTTTATTCCCATCAGCGGGGCCATCGATGTAGAGGCGGAAATTGCCAAGATTACGGAGGAGCTGAACTATACCAAAGGATTTTTGAAATCCGTTGAAAAAAAGTTGGGGAATGAGCGCTTCGTGAACAATGCTCCTGAGCAGGTGGTGGCTATGGAACGCAAAAAGGCGGCCGATGCCGAGGCCAAGATCGAGACCTTGGAAAAGAGCCTTGCCAGTTTAAAGTAAATTAGATTTTCATACCATGATATTGAAAAGGGAAGTGAGCTTCCCTTTTCTTTTTATTTTTCATACTTTGGACGAACAATAACCATCGTCTTTTGTTCGTATGAAAAACCTCGATAGACGAAGTTTTATCCAAAAAACTTCACTCTCTGCTGCTGCAGTAGCCATCGTTCCAACATATTTAAAGGCCAACCAGGAACGCCCCTTATCATCAACCTATATGGGCGGATTTGCTGCACCTCAATTGGAAAAGGTCCGTGCCGCTTTCATTGGTGTAGGTGCCAGAGGGGGAACCCATGCCAAGTTCTTTGCCGCTTTGGAAGGTACCGAAGTGGTTGCCATTTGTGATATATATGAGGATTTGGTAAAGGAAAAGACACTATGGGTAAAAGAGGCAGCTGGAGAGAATCGGCACAAAAACATTAAACAATACTGGGGCGACGAAGATGAATGGCGAACTATGCTCAAGGAAGTACAACCGGATATTGTCTTTATTGCAACCAACTGGGCCAACCATGCGCCTATGGCGATTGGTGCCATGGAACACGGGGCCCATGCCTTTGTAGAAGTACCTATCGCCACTACGATACAAGAAATGTGGGATATTGTGGATGCGAGCGAACGCACCCAAAAACACTGCATGATGTTGGAAAACGTCAATTACAGTCGGGATGAATTAATGTTCCTCAATATGTGCAGACAAGGAGTGATCGGTGAGATCTTACATGGGGAAGCGGCGTACATTCACGAATTGCGCTGGCAGATGGAAGAGCAGGAGCGAGGTACGGGCTCATGGCGGACCTACCACTATGCCAAACGAAATGGAAATCTATATCCGACCCATGGTCTGGGACCAGTGGCCCAATATATGAACCTGGCAAGACATGACGATACCTTTGGTAGTTTGGTTTCTTTTTCTACACCATCAAGGGGACGTGAATTATATGCCGAGAAAAATTATCCAGCCGACCATAAATGGAACCAACTCGATTTTAAAGGCGGGGATTTAAATACGTCCATTATTAAAACAGCCATGGGAAAAACCATCATGGTACAGTGGGACGAAACCAGCCCAAGACCTTATTCTCGATTGAACTTGGTGCAAGGAACAAAAGGAGTCCTGGCCGGCTTCCCGACCCGCGTCGCATTAGAAGGTGGAGTCGAGGGACTTACCGAAGATCATCACTCCTGGGTGCAAGGCGAGCAGCTGGAAAAATTATATGAGAAATATGATCACCCTTTATATAAAAGATTGAACGAAGCTGCCAAGGGAAGTGGGCATGGCGGTATGGACGGCATCATGGTATACCGAATCGTGGAGTGTCTCCAAAAAGGACTTCCTCTGGACCAAAATGTATACGAAGGCTGTTTGTGGAGTGCAGTTTCCCCATTGAGTGAACGCTCCGTGGCCAGCGGCGGTGCGCCACAGCCCTTTCCCGATTTTACCAGAGGCAATTGGAAAGAAACCGCTCCTTTAGAAATTATTAGTTAATAGAGCAGATTGATGATTGACATAAAAGTTCCGGCCCGAATCTGTTTTTACGGCGACCATCAAGATTATTTGGGCCTGCCCGTTATTGCGGGAACCATCGACCGTTACATCCATATAAAAGGAGTGCCCAATTCCTCCAAAGCGTATCGTTTCAAGTTGCTTGATCTAAATCAGGAGGTATCTGTTTCCTTACTAGATGATTTAAAACAGGTCACATCGGGAGATTACTTTAGATCGGTGATGGCCATTCTAAAAGAGAAGGGCTTCTCTTTTGCGCAAGGTTACGATATAGAAATTACCGGAAATGTACCGCTGAACGCCGGTTTATCAAGCTCTTCAGCTTTAGTGGTAGCATGGATACGTTTTTTGCTAGAGGCAGAAGGTAAAGGTGATGAGGTCAGTGATCATCAAATTGGGAGATGGGCCTATGAGGCCGAGGTGCTGTTCTTTGATCAGCCTGGGGGACTCATGGACCAGTACACCATTGCTCAAAAAGGACTTATCTATATCGATACCGAAACAGGCGAAAGTACGAGATTGAAGGCCGATTTAGGAAAACTGCTTGTGGCGGAATCCGGGGTGCCCAAAAAGACATTGGAGGTACTTAAAAATGCCCGTGTGTATGCTCAAAAGACGGTAGATACCGTTATAAAGGTTCATCCAGCGTTTGAATTGGAATATGCCACCTTGGAGGATTATGAAAAATATGTGGATTTGGTACCTGGGGAACTTCAAGGATATTGGTATGCTACCATACACAACTATCACATTACACTGGAAGCAAAAAAGGAGCTGCTCAAACCAAATCCAAATGTCCCATTTTTGGGAGATTTGATGAACCGGCATCAGCGCATCCTTCAAGATGAAATCAAAAACACCCCTTTGGCAATGGCACAAATGATGGAGGCTGCGCGTGAAGCGGGTGCTATTGGGGCCAAAACCATTGGCTCGGGAGGTGGGGGCTGTATGGTAGCCATGGTAACGGACGATGTGGAGGAAAATGTTAAACAGGCATTTTTGGACAAAGGTGCCAAAGCGGTCTATGCTGTAAAACTAACACATGGATAAATGGAGCACACGAGTTTGATCATCATGGTAGGAGGTGCATCCTCACGTATGAAACGAAGTTTGCAAGCAAGGGAAGAAGATATCATGGATCAAATTCCACACAAGAGTCTTATTCCAGTCGGTAAGCAAGGACGTCCATTTTTGTATTACTTGGTTAAAAATGCGGTAGAAGCTGGGTATACGAAACTGTATCTTATCACAAGCCCTGAAAACGTGGCTTTTCAACAATTAAAGGACCAAGGTATGTTTCCGGAAGATTTGGAGGTCCATTTGGCTGTACAACAGGTTCCCGAAGAACGCGAGAAGCCCTTGGGTACGGCGGATGCACTTCAACAGTGTTTGGACCAATACCCTGAATTACAGCGAACCACTTTTACCGTCTGTAATGGCGATAACCTCTATTCCGTTGGTGCCCTCAAAGATTTGAGGGAGGAGCGAACGGTTCCCCATGCCCTCATTAGTTATGGTAGTTCCGGTTTCGATTATACCGAGGAGCGCATCGCGAAGTTTGCCGTTATGGATATTTCTTCGGATGGATTCTTACAGCAAATCATTGAAAAGCCAAAGGCGGAGGAGGTACCACAATATAAAGATGCTGCTGGGGAGCTGCGGGTAAGCATGAACATTTTTAGTTTTTTTGGAGCCGGTATCTATCCGTATTTAAAAAATTGTCCCATTGACCCGGTTCGAGATGAAAAGGAACTCCCCAAAGCCGTTGCAATGTTGGTGGCCGAACAACCAGAAAGTGTACTATGTATCCCCCGTTCCGAACATATTCCCGATCTCACCGACGCGAACGATATTCAATTATTTAAAAATTTGGATTAACTTAAGGGCAGCAAATCCCATGCTTGCATCGGGTAACGTTTAAATTTTTCAAATGGAATCGTATGCAAAGGCATTGTTATATGCCACGCCATTTTTCATCGGTCTTGTACTTATCGAAATTTTGTATGGCCGATTTGTAAAGGATCAAAAGCACAACCTCATGGATACCGTGAGCAGTCTTAGCTCAGGTTTAACCAATGTGGTAAAGGATTCATTGGGCCTTGTGCTCATTTTGGTGAGTTATCCTTTTATATTGGAGCATTTGGCGCTCATTGAGATCAAAGCTACATGGTTGGTTTGGGTAGTTGCTTTTATCGCCTTGGATTTTGCCGGCTATTGGAACCATAGGTTAAGCCATCACATCAATTTGTTCTGGAACCAGCATGTGATACACCACAGCAGTGAGGAGTTTAATTTGGCCTGTGCACTGCGCCAGCCCATTTCCAATTTATTGGGGTACTATGCTCTTTTGTTGATTCCCGCTGCCCTGTTGGGCGTTCCCAATCAGGTGATTGCCATATTGGCCCCAATACATCTGTTTGCACAGTTTTGGTACCATACCCAGCACATTGGTAAAATGGGGATTTTGGAGTATGTAATCGTTACGCCATCCCAACACCGGGTACACCATGCCATCAATCCGGAGTATATCGATAAAAACCTAGGACAAATTTTCTGTGTCTGGGACCGTATGTTTGGCACTTTTCAAGAGGAGTTGGATGACGTGCCTCCGCAATATGGGGTCCTTAAACCGGCGAACACTTGGAATCCCATCATTATCAATTTTCAACATTTGTGGCGATTGATACAGGACGCATGGCGCACCCGGAGTTATTGGGATAAACTTCGAATATGGTTCATGCCCACGGGCTGGCGTCCACAGGACGTGAAGGAAAAATACCCCGTAGAGGTGATTCACGATGTGTACAATTTTAGGAAATACAGTCCGGAAGCTTCCTATTGGCTCAAGGGATACGCACTTTTTCAGTTGATCATAACCACAGGGCTAATGCTTTTTATGTTCTACAGCTATTCGGAAATCGGTTTTGATGGTTTGCTACTGTTTGGAGCGTTCATTTTTGTTGGGATATATGGCTATACCACCTTGATGGACCGAAAATCGTATGCTGTTTGGATTGAGGTAGCTCGTGGGATTGCTGGACTGGCGCTCATTTATTTTTCGAACGATTGGTTCGGCATCGATGCGTATTTATCCATCGGAAGCTATTTGGTCGCCCTCTATTTTTTGATTACCATTTTCGGCGGTGTGTACTTTACTTATGTGGAGAAGTCCTTTGCGGCCGCAGACTTGGCTTCCTAAAGATTTTTTAGCTCTTTATCCACTAGTTCCACATACTTTTCCATGGCTTCTTCCACACTGATGCTCTTGGCCTGAAAGAGTGCATTCGCCTTAAAGGCATTGATTAGTGGGGTCCGGCTTCCTGGATTTTCAAAGTTTTTGTTGGCAATCTTAAAGTAGGCATAGAGTTTTAATAAGAGGTCCGCGGGAAGCGGGTCCGTATAGTCGTTAACAAAGTTAACGGCATCCTCAAATCGTTTATGTAGCTCCTTGTTAGTCATCCAATGGTCTTACGGATGCAATGCAGGTGCGTGCCCCAACTACTTTTTGATTCAGTTTTACGGTGATGTCGCAGTCAAGCGGCAACAGCAGATCTACCCGTGAGCCAAACTTGATAAAACCAGCATCTTCTCCCTGTGTTACCTGCTCACCCTCTTCGGCATAGTTCACGATTCTCCGCGCCATGGCGCCTGCAATCTGTCGATATCCGATTTCTCCAAATTTTGGGGTATGAAGTATAATGGTAGTACGTTCGTTGTCGGTACTTGATTTTGGGTGCCAGGCCACTAAGTATTTCCCAGGGTGGTATTTGGAGTACGTTACCGTGCCGCTAGCTGGATATCGCGTTACGTGCACATTGGTCGGGGACATGAAAATGGAGACCTGCTTTCGTTTTCCCTTGAAATACTCTGGTTCGTCGACTTCTTCAATCACCACAACCTTCCCATCCACTGGGGACAATATTTCATCAAAGTTAGGGGTCACCAATCTTTTTGGATTCCTGAAAAATTGCAAAATGGCCACCAAAAGTAACAATGCCGCAATCTGGACCGTCATCCGGGCCCATTCCAAATCCATAGTGTATTGGGCGGCCAATATGATGGCCACCACTATAAAAAAAGTGAATATGATTATTTTTTGACCCTCTTTATGAAACATAGGAGAAAATATTTAAAATCAAATATGCAAAAGGTGCGGCAAACACCAAACTGTCCAGTCGGTCCCAAATTCCACCATGTCCCGGGAGGATAGCGCCGCTGTCCTTTACTCCGGCCATACGTTTAAACTTCGATTCCAATAGGTCGCCCAAACTTCCTGCCACTACGATCAAGCATGCCATTGCCATCCACTCGACTATCGAAAGCCTTGTTTCGTACCACGATAAAAAATAGGCGGCAACAAGTGCAAAAATAAGACCTCCGACAGAACCTTCAATAGTTTTTTTTGGGGAAACTGCAGGAAAAAGTTTGGTACGTCCCAAAGTTCGTCCCACTAGATAGGCAAAAGTATCGTTGACCCATATCAAAATGAAGATGCCCATGATCAAAAATTGGGCAAACTCATCGATTTTATAGGGTATCATCGTCAAAAAAATACATCCTCCTCCTATGTAAAGGAGCCCGATCAAAAATTTCTGGAAATCATTGAAATGTTTCGGTTTTTTGGAGAACAGGAACATTAATAGGGCAATGTCCACAGCAATGGTACAAAGCATCAGGAGATTTATGGCCATGGTATCATTGGTTAGGTAAATAAAAACCCACCACAGGGCCAAATAGGCCATAAACACATAGTAGCCCTTTAGCTTTACAATTCGTTTATACTCATAAAGACATCCAAGTCCAAAGGCCATAAAAAGAAAGTCGAAGGCGTCCGAACTTAAAAAAACTGCGCCCAACAGAAGTACTACATAAATTACCCCGGTTATGGAGCGTCTTAAAATTTCTCTCATCTACTCAGAAATCTTCTAGGAGTAAAAGATATACATTTTTGGAGGCACTCCCATAGGAAAGAAAGTCATCTTTGTTTTCGGGCGTTTGTTGGAAGTGTTTTAAGGTGGTAATATTATTGGGAATGTTCTTCTGGTAACGTTCCTTGATTATTTTGAGAGCTTCGCTGATGGAATCGACCAATTGGCTTGTGGTGGCAAAGACAATGAGGTTGGAAGGCAGTTCGTCCAGTTTCTTCTCTTTGATTTGATGGGAACACACCAAAATGGATCCATTATGGGCGACAAGATGCTCGCAGGTAGTAAAGAAGATATCACTTTCGTTACGATTATCGGTAAACTGGAGCTTCTCGGAAGCAAACTTGGTTTCTATCCTGGGATCTAGTGAATAAAACAGATGGTTTTGCCAATCATTTTCCGAAACAATATTTTTGAGTGCCTCGGAAACCTCTGCAAAATCTTCACAGTAGATGAACTTTCCGCCATTTTTTTTGAAGTAGATGGTAAACTTTTCGTCTACAGGAATTTTTAGGTCGGGCATGTGTTCTCCACGGGTTTCCGCAGTTTCTTTGGAAACCTTTTTTCCTCCTCCGAAAAGTTTTTTAAAAACTCCCATTAATGGTCTTGTCTTCTGGCTACTAAATCAATTTAAATCTTTTGAATGAATTGTATCTTTAGCTCTTATTTTGCTGGCTCTAATTTTTCTTCTTCCTTTTCAAAAGGACGTTGTCCAAAGATTTTTTCCAAATCGTCCTTGAAAATGACCTCTTTGTCCAAAAGACGTTCGGCAAGTTCCGTGAGTTTGTCCTTATTGTCTTCCAACAGTTTGATGGCCCGCTGATATTGCGCCTCGATCATTTTGGATATTTCCTGATCTATTTTTTGTGCGGTTTCCTCGCTGTAAGGCTTGGTGAACCCATATTCATTCTGCCCGGAAGAATCGTAATAGGTGATGTTGCCTAGCTCTTCGTTAAGGCCATAAATGGTGACCATGGCCCTTGCTTGTTTGGTCACTTTTTCCAAATCGCTCAATGCACCTGTGGAAATTTTTCCAAACATTACTTTCTCTGCTGCTCTACCGCCCATGGTGGCACACATCTCGTCCAACATTTGTTCTGGTCGAACGATGAGGCGCTCTTCGGGCAAATACCATGCAGCTCCAAGTGACTGTCCTCTGGGTACAATGGTAACCTTCACCAAGGGAGCGGCGTGCTCCAACATCCAGCTTACCGTAGCGTGACCAGCTTCGTGAAAAGCAATGGTCTTCTTCTCGTCTGGGGTAATAATTTTGTTCTTCTTCTCCAGACCACCCACAATTCTATCCACAGCGTCCAAGAAATCTTGTTTGGTGACCGCTTTTTTCTCCTTACGGGCTGCGATCAATGCTGCTTCGTTACAAACGTTGGCAATATCTGCACCTGAGAATCCTGGGGTCTGTTTGGCCAAAAAGTCCAAATCCAAGGTCTCGGCGGTTTTGATAGGACGAAGGTGCACTTCGAATATTTCTTTTCTTTCGTTCAGGTCGGGTAGGTCCACATAAATCTGACGGTCGAAACGTCCCGCACGCATCAAGGCTTTGTCCAGTACATCGGCACGGTTAGTGGCTGCCAATACAATTACGTTGGTGTTGGTGCCAAAACCATCCATTTCGGTCAATAACTGGTTTAGGGTATTCTCACGCTCGTCATTGGAACCTGTAAAGTTGTTTTTTCCTCTAGCGCGTCCAATGGCGTCGATTTCATCGATAAATATGATAGCGGGTGATTTATCCTTTGCTTGTTTGAAAAGGTCACGCACCCTAGATGCTCCTACACCCACGAACATCTCCACAAAATCCGAACCGGAAAGTGAAAAGAACGGTACTTTGGCTTCACCGGCAACGGCTTTTGCCAAAAGGGTTTTACCTGTACCGGGAGGTCCTACCAGCAATGCCCCTTTGGGAATTTTACCTCCCAAGGAAGTATATTTGTCAGGATTTTTAAGGAACTCCACAATTTCTTGAACCTCTTCCTTAGCTCCTTCCAAACCGGCAACATCCTTGAAAGATGTACGGGTGTCGGTTTTCTCGTCGAAGAGTTTGGCCTTGGACTTTCCTATATTGAAAATTTGTCCACCAGCACCGCCTCCGGCACCGCCTGACATTCTACGCATCAAATAAATCCAAATACCTATAATCAGGGCAAATGGTAACAGCGTAAGGAATATTTCGCCGAGGACATTGGATTCCGTGTCAAACTCGACAATGGTGTCCAAGTTGTTTTCTTTCTTTATCTCAGTGATTTCGTTCTGGAAAATCTGAAGGTCCCCATAATCCAACACGTACTGGGGAACCAGATTTGTGGATGGAAAAAGCGGTTTTTCGGCCACTCCTTTGTGAACGTCTTTCTTCATGGCCTCCTCGGTGAGGTACACCTTGGCCTGTCTTGTATTGGTTATGATGACAATCTTGGAGATGTCACCATTGCGCAAAAACTCCTGTAACTCGGAGGTTGTCGTTTTTTCCGTACTTGAAAAATTGCTTCCACCAAAAAATTGGAAGCCGATGATCAATGCGATGACTACGCCGTAAATCCACCACGAACTAAAGCGCGGCTTTTTTGGAGTATTATTTGGGTTGTTTTCTTTTGCCATTTTTTCTTAAGAATTGTAACTGCTTTCCACCATAGTGACTTTGGCATCTCCCCAAAGTCCCTCAATATCATAGAATTCCCTATTGTGTTTTTGAAATACATGCACGACAACGTTGACATAGTCCATGAGCACCCATTCGGCATTTTCTGAGCCTTCAACATGCCATGGTTTGTCCTGCAGGGCCTTGCTGACCTTTTTCTGCACGGAAGATACAATTGCGTTCACATGTGTGTTGGAAGTACCGTTACAGATGATGAAGTAGTCGCAAACTGTATTTTCGATTTCCCTCAGGTCCAGTAGATTTATGTCAACTCCTTTAACGTCTTCTATTCCTTCCAGGATCAAGGCAATCAATTCATCTGCGCTAGCTTTCTTTTTCTGCATTCAAAAAGTTTAGTTTTTTACAAAGTTATGTTTTTTTTGTTTTCTTAGCCCTAGTTTTTAACAAATCGTAAAGGCTTATTACATTGGGAAAACAATTTCAGATACTCAAACTTGATGCCACGGATTCCACAAATTTCTTTTTAAAGGATTTGTTGCGATCGGAAAATCCTATGGATTATACGGTGGTGGTTACCAAAAGCCAACTCAAGGGCAGGGGTCAAATGAATACGGTTTGGGCTTCTGAAGGGGGTAAAAACTTAACATTCAGTGTTTTAAAAAAGTTTGATGCCATGAGCGTACGACATCAATTTGCGCTCAACATCGCAGTATCCTTGGCCATGTATGAAGCCTTGGGCAAGCTATCTATACCCGATGTACAGATCAAATGGCCTAACGACATTATGTCAGGTTCCAGCAAAATCTGTGGTATTTTGATAGAAAATATGCTGAGGGGCAACAAAATTGGCGAAGCCGTCATTGGCATAGGCCTTAATGTGAACCAAACGGATTTTGGTGAATTGGGTAAAGCATCTTCCTTGAAATTGGTCACTGGAAGGAATTTCGATCTTGACGAACTTCTCCATACCATTTTGGACAGTATTCAATTCCAATTGGACACGGTCGAAGCAAAAACGGTAGCACAGTTACTGCCTGCTTACGAGAGGTTGTTGTTCCGAAAGGATAAGCCCTCGACATTTACCAATGCAAAAGGGGAGCGGTTTATGGGCTACATCCGAAGGGTGTCCGCTTCAGGAAAGTTGGTCATCGAGCTGGAGGACCAAATTATAAAGGAATTTGATTTTAAGGAGGTAACCTTACTTTATTGACCGATTTTGTCCATATTGTTGGACAGGGTTCCCATAAAATTAGTGATGGGTCCTTTGATCATCATGGCCATCATGGCATTGAATTCTCCTTCAAAACTTAGACCTACCTCACTTTGGCTATCATCGATAGCTTTGATATCTGCCGTGAGCGTAAACGGTAATTTGTCGCTGGCCGCACCCAAAACTACCTTTTCGTTTGGATGTTCTTCCTTGAGCCGTAGTACGATTTCCGGCATGCCCTTTAAGGCAAACTTAAAGGTATTCTCGTCCAATACTTCGAACTTTTCGATGTTCTCGGGCATCAAGGTTTTAAAGTTTTTGATATCCGTAAGGAATTCAAATATTTCCTTATCACTTTTGGATACGATTTTTTTTGAGGTTTCAATGTGCATGGTAAACTTATGATTTCCATTCTTGTGGATTTGACCTCCACTCCAATAGGGTCTGTAATTGATCTTGTTTAATGTAATGGGTGTCGGAAGCTTGCTCTATCAAATTCTCGTAGTCGGAGAGGGTATGCAACTCCACGCCTTCCTTTTCAAAGTTTTCGGTTGAAATGGGGAAGCCGTACGTAAAAATGGCAATCATGCCCTTGATATCGGCCTTTTGCTCTTTCAAGGCCTGAACGGCGTTTAGGCTACTGTTGCCCGTGCTGATCAAATCTTCGATGACAACCACGCTTTGGCCGGCTTCAAAATACCCTTCAATTTGATTTTGTCGGCCGTGCTCCTTAGGTTTTGGCCTTACGTAAACAAAGGGGAGCCCCAATGCTTCGGCAACCAAAATGCCAATTCCGATTGCGCCGGTGGCCACACCTGCAATCACATCGGGCTTTCCGTAAAGGTTTTCAACCTGTTTGGCAATTTCTTCTCGAACAAAGTTTCTTACCTTGGGATAAGAAAGCATAATTCTATTATCGCAATAAATAGGAGATTTCCAACCTGAGGCCCACGTAAAAGGATTTTCAGGTTCCAACTTAATTGCATTAATTTGTAATAACAGCTCGGCTGTTTTTTTTGCGATTCCCTTATCTAAAACCATTGCGCAAATGTATGAAGTTTTTGTGAATGAGGCTCCACTGATTTTGACAAACGAGCGCCCTCCAGACTCCAATGGTAATTTGTTTTCTCTGGATGGTGATTCCATTGTCGAGGCAATCCACCTATTGTCCAAAAAGAAGCTAAAGAGGGCTTATTTATATCATCCAGATGACAAAAAGATTTTAAAACTGTTCATGCACAAGATTCCAGTGGTGGTTGCTGGTGGTGGTTTTGTCATCAATAAAAAAGGGAAGGTGCTTTTTATTTACAGAAATGGCAAATGGGACCTGCCCAAAGGTAAGGTGGACAAGGGGGAGTCCATAGAAAGTGCAGCGTTGCGGGAAGTGGAAGAGGAAACGGGGGCGAAAAATTTGGTCATCGAACGGTTCCTGCATACTACCTACCATATTTTTAAACGCAATGGCGAGTACCGATTGAAGCAGACGCACTGGTTCATCATGTCCACCGATTATACAGGTAAATTGGTGGCTGAAAAATCGGAGGGTATCAAAAAGGTAAAATGGAAGGGTGCCCGAAAGACCAAAAAGGCCTTAAAAAACTCATACCATAATATTAAGGTCTTGTTCCAGGATTGGCCCTTTGATTAGGGAACAGTCCAGCAGCCTCACTATTTTTGGCCACCCTGTAAATGGGATAGGTCAAAAAGGCTTCTTCAAAATGTACGGATCGTTCAAAAATCCAATTGAGCTGAGCATACCAATTATTGGAAAAGTTGAGGTCTTCCTCTTTTTTTGCTTCAAACTCCTGCAACAATAGTGTATCCTTTTGTAGCATATCCAAAGCAACATCTTCAAACACATAAGGGGAAAAGCCTTCCTTGCGCTGTAGCATGGTATCAAAAAAGTTCCAGTTGAAGAAGGAATCCACGCCTTGTGGCTCCAAGGTTTCCATGAGGTAGCGAATACCGGGTTGATGGGTTGGTACCCAGAGATCACCTTCCCTAAAATGGATGTCCTTCACTGTTGTGGTCACCTTTGTTTCGGAGTGGAGATAGTGTCCTTCGTAGGGTGAATTTCTAGTGTCGTATGATTCAATATGATAGACTTCGACAGAAAGTGTGGTGTCCTTTTTTATGGGCATGTATTGTATCTTGTTCGCATCCAAGCGTTCGATTACCTTCATCCAACTCCGCTTTACTATGTAGGCATCGGGGACACTGACCGTATCCTTTGGGTAAAAATAATCTTGATAAACCGTCTCCTTCGTAAAGGGCTTTTCCCGATTGTATTTTAAACGTGGTAGGCCTGTGACTTCGCTGGTAAAGCGTTCTGCCTCGAAGCCCTTAAAGTTCAGGGTGCTGCTTTGGGTTGTATCTACCTGCCAATTAAAGTAATACTCGGAAAGGTCCAAGTTGCTCTCCAAAGTCTTCTTACGGAGTGTTTTTATGGTATTGTGCTCCTTTTCCACCACGTCGATCAAGCTTTCCATCAAAGCATAGGTGCCTTCCACACGTTGTTGGTAGGGTTTTAGCATATGCGTCTCGACCATAAGCCCCAAAGTGCTCCAAAGAGTGGTGTACCCTGTGGAGTATCGCGGATGGTCCATAAATTGGCTAAAACCTACCTCTGGCGGAACATTGAACACATTTACATAAGGTGTGATGTCCCACTCCTTTTCGATCAAGGATTGTTCAAGTCCTGGCATAAAGGTATCATGGAGGTATTCGCCCATTTCACCACCCAATTTGTTGTGCTGTGTGAACAAATGGGTCAAGGTGTATTGGTAATCGGCACCGTTGCTTACATGGTTGTCCACAAAAACATCTGGCTTTACCATATGGAATATTTGGGCAAATGTCTTGGCGTTTTGGGTATCCATTTTAATGAAGTCGCGGTTTAGGTCGTAATTTCGGGCGTTGCCCCTAAACCCATAGGCTTCAGGTCCGTTTTGGTTGGCTCGGGTAGTCGAGTTCCGGTTGAGTGCCCCTCCAACATTATAAATCGGAATCGTGACCAATACGGTGTTCTTTGGAGCTTTCAATTCACCTGTGGCCAAGTCACGGTAAAGCATCATGGTGGCATCGATTCCATCACTTTCCCCGGGATGTATCCCATTATTGATAAGGATGATGGTCTTTTCCTTGCGGATATTTTCAAAATTAAAGTCCGCATCAGGGTTAAAGGTAACGGTATGCAGGGGGTAGCCGCTGTCCGTTTTGCCAATGGTCTGAATGTTGATTTCCGGAAATTCGCGAGCCAAGGCCATATAATAATCAATGGTCTGCTGATAGGTTGCGGTTTCCTTGCCCTCGGAAAGTTCGTAATGGGTAGGGTACGAGGACTTTTCGTCCTGCGTTTCGGATTTACAGGACATCAGGAACACTACGGCCGAAAAAAGAATAATCTGCTTCAAAATGCTTTGGGAACTTTAGGTTGCACAAAATGTGTACTTGCAAGTGCCAAAAATACAGAATATTATGATCTATGAAGCAATCTCCATGCAACCAAGGTCGTTTGATTCGATTTTAAAAATGGGTTTGTTCTTAAAATGGAGAGGATAGGGGCAACGGTCCTTAAATTCTGCCCATTTTTTATGATCCAAGGGGTCTATGGAAGACGTGATCATATTGATCACAATCTGTTCTTTGATGTCCAGTTCAATCATTGCGTCCAAAAACTCCCAGCCGTCCATAATGGGCATGTTGATGTCCAAAAAGATAACCTCGGGAATGGTCCCTCCGGTATTGTTCCTTTCCTTCAGTGCTTCATGGGCCTCGTGGCCATTTTGAAAAATTTGGATGTCATCGCATTCCGCTACCGACTTCAACATTTTTTTGATGCCAAATACAGTTATGGGGTCATCGTCCACAATAAAAATACAACTAACTTTCTTCATTAAAACTTACATTGAATGTAGTGCCTTTGTCTACTTCACTCTGCACTGTTATACTTCCGCCCATGGCTTCGATCTGGTTCTTTACCAAATAAAGTCCAAAGCCTTTGGCATCTTCTCTGTTGTGGAACGTTTTGTACATTCCAAATATTTTATTTCCGTATTTGTTTAGATCAATTCCCAGTCCATTATCGGAGATGCTCAGGTCAATACCTTTTTGGGATTCGAAGGCATCGATGGTAATCTGGAGTTTTCGGTCGGGACTTTTGTATTTGACCGCGTTTGATATTAAATTTAATAATATGCTATCCAGATACGCGGGCACACAGTGGATTTGTAAGTGCTCGGGAACATGGTTCACCACCTGTGCACGGTTGTGCTCCAAAAGCCCAGACTGATCTTGAAGTACCTTTACCACGGCGTGGCGTAAGTGCACGGGTTTTTTGATGACCAGGGTGTTTGAGTTCACATCTACCACTTGGTTGAGGTTGCCTAAGGTTTCCAATAGATTATCGGAAGCTTGGCGCAGCATCTTTATCAATCGAAGCCTTTCTGTTGGATCCTTTTCAGCATCAAGAAATCCCAACAACATGGAAAAGTTGGCGGAATGGGATCTAAGGTTGTGCGAAACAATATGTGCAAAGCTGATGAGTTTTTGGTTCTGCATGACCGCAGTTGTATTGAGGCTTCGCAGTTGTTCCTCCTTCTTTTTCATATGGGTAATGTCCAAACTCATCCCAATAAGACCACATACTTTGCCATCCAAATCAAAATAGGGGATTTTGGATGTAAGATGGTGGGTGACCTTACCGTTAAGGATACTTTGGGTCTCCTTTCCAATAATTGGGGTCAAGTTTTTCATGACTTGGATGTCTTCCTCACGTGACATTTGGGCAACTTCCTTTTCAAAAAGATCAAAATCCGTTTTTCCAATCAGTTCTTCGGCAGACTTCTCGAAATAATTGCACTCACTCTTGTTGACCAAAATCTTTCTGGATTCCAGGTCCTTCACATATACGTTGAGCGGAAGACTGTCCACCAAAGTGCGCAATAATTGTTGGTTTTCCTTTATACGGGTTTCGGCCATGACCTCTTCATGCACATCTTTGATGGTCCCAAAAACTTTAACGGTCTTTCCATTTTCCACAATGGGTTTTCCTGTAATTCGTACCCAGCGTTCTTGGCCCATATAGGTAACCAGCAACAAATTGATGTCGTAGGATTGATGATTGGAGTTCAACCGATGGAACAGCATGGAAACTTTGTTTCTGCTATAACCGGATTTGAAGAAATTAATGCCTTCCTGAGCGGTGGGTTGATAGCTATCAGGTACCTGATGTATCCTCTTGGTTTCCCTGCACCAAAAAAGCTCCTCGGTATTTACATCGTATTCCCACCAGCCCGTTTTGGAAACCTCTACCTTGGTTTCCAGTATGTTTTTGAGCCAGTCTATTTCTTCCTGTTTTTTTATTTCAGAAGTAATATCGTCCGTTTGAATGATGGTTCCGATTACATTTTCCTTTTCATCGAACCAAGGGGCAAAATAGCTTTTTAAGTGTTGGGTAATATAATTTGCTGTAATGGTATGCTCTAGGGTAAAGGATTTGTTTTCCTTGAGCTTCCTTCTCAGTTCGATATCCTCTGGGAACAAGGTGAATATTTCGGGACCCTTACCCTCAGTAAGGGAAGGAATTCCAAACATTTCCAGCCAAGAGCAAGAAGCATCCAAAAGAGCGCCTTCTTGGGAAATAAGCGCCGTTGCCTTGAGCAACTGTTTCAAAACATAAAATGGGTCAACTCTCTCAACTGCTTTCAAAACTAGGGGGATGTTTAAAAAACGTTCTACCTTCTAAGAAATTTCTGACCAAAGTAGAGTTATTTGTCCGAATTACAGTTTTTATTGTTGTGAAAGTAACGCACGGTGTTGTATTTGTTAGTTTAAACCTAGTCTGTTGTTTTAGAAAAAGAAAGAAAAAACCTACAAAAACTAAATTTAGTAAAATAGGTCACTAGGATTTGACCACGACCGTTTCCGGAACCAAGCCCGAGTAGTCCCCGCCATTTCGGATAACGTCCCTAACTATGGAAGAGCTGATGTAAGATTTGCCCGAAGAGGTCAACAGGAAGACCGTTTCGATTTCAGAAAGCTTTCGGTTGGTGTGGGCTATGGCCTTTTCAAACTCAAAATCCGCAGGATTGCGTAATCCCCTTAGAATAAAATTGGCACCGATTTTTTTGCAAAAATCCACTGTGAGCCCCTGATAGGTGGTCACTTTAATCTTGGGTTCGTCCTTGAAGGCCTCTTCAATAAACCTAATACGTTCTTCCAGGGAAAACATGTAGGTTTTATCGGCATTGATTCCTATGGCTATGACCAGTTCATCAAAAAGGGTAATCCCTCTTTTAATGATATCGTAGTGGCCTAATGTCAATGGGTCAAAGGAACCGGGGAAGAGTGCGCGTCTCATGTTGTAATTTAAAGTTTTTTAAAAATACGGTTTCTAGCGCAAAGCTTCAACAATCGCACTGTCAAAAAGGTCTTCTAGGGAAATTCCAGCCGTTTTGGCTTGCTGTGGTAGCAGACTTTCTTCTGTCAGTCCAGGAGTTGTGTTTATTTCCAACAGATGAGGTACATCCCCAATAAAAATGAACTCACTTCGGGTATACCCCTTCAATCCCAATGTTTTATAAATGAACTCGGCCAATTTCCGGACATTGGATTCCTGCTTTTCTGATATTCTTGCCGGGGTGATTTCCTTGGACTTGCCCAAATATTTGGCCTCGAAATCAAAAAAGTCGTTTTCCGAAATAATTTCCGTTGCGGGTAGCACGGTTACCTTATTATTATAAGTGATGACACCGACAGAGACTTCGGTACCATCCAAAAAAGATTCTATGATAATCTGTGTGTCTTCCTTAAATGCGTTTTCTATGGCCTGGTCCAATTCCTCTTTTTGGTATACCTTCGAAACCCCATAACTACTGCCCGCTCGATTCGCTTTTACAAAGCAGGGCAACCCTACTTTTTCCACTATGGCATCGGCATCCACATCTTGGCCCTTGTTCAAAAAGTAAGAGATGGCACAGGGTACCCCATAAGGTTTCAAAGTGCTTAATACATCTCTTTTGTTAAAGGTAAGTGCGGCTTCATAGTGATTGCATGAGGTATGCGGAATACCCAAAAGTTCAAAATAGGCCTGCATCAATCCATCTTCTCCCGGTGTACCATGTATGGCGTTGAAAACACAGTCAAATGTAATCTTGTTGCTATCGACGATAAGGCTGAAATCAGCTTTTTCCACAGTATAATCCTGATTGTTATCATCCATATAAAACCACCTTTCGCGAGTGATGACTATTCGGTAAGGATTGTATTTGTCCCTGTCCAAATACTTGTACACCACATTTCCGCTTTTGATAGAAATCGCGTATTCACTGGAATAGCCGCCCATGATGATGGCAATGTTCTTTTTCATTGGCTTAAAAAATATCGCACGACCAAAGTAAAGAAAAAAGGGTTGGCTTTCCTATCTTTGTTGCGTTAAGGTGAACTACATGAAAAATTTTTTCAACTTTTTAAAAAGTAGGACTTTTTTGATTCAATTGGGGTTGGCGGCAGTGGCCGTAATCGTCTTGGTGTTCGTTACGCTGCAATGGCTCAAGGGCACTACCAATCACGGTGAGTTTGTAGAAGTTCCTGATTTTTCGAAGATGTCGGTTATGGAGATGCGAAAGGCGGCGGAAGAAGTGGGACTTAGATACCAAGTATTGGATTCATCCGATTTTAATCCAGAGTATCCTCGATTTTCCATATTGGACCAGAATCCTCCAGCGGGTAACAAGGTGAAGGCCAATCGCAAGATTTATTTTACCGTAAACCCATCAGGATATAAAAAAGTGACCGTACCCGATATTATCCAAGTAACCCAACGAAATGCGGCTTCCATGTTGCGTGCGGTAGGGCTTGAGGTGGAACGTGTAACCTATATCGACGAACTCGGAAAGGACATGGTGTACCGAATGAAGCATAAAGGGAAATACATTAGTCCGGGCGACCGATTACCTAAAACTTCCAAAGTGGAACTTGTTTGCGGAAATGGAACCATTCCTGGTAGCGCACGCGTACAGGCAGATTCACAATAACTATGGATATTTCCGATAATCAGGACGAGCTTTCCCAAGATGATCTTTACGAACATCACGGTTTTGTGGCATCCAAGGGTCAGGAACCTCTTCGTGTGGACAAATTCCTAATGAACTTTATTGAGAACGCTACGCGAAACAAAATCCAACAGGCTGCCAAAAGGGGGCATATTTGGGTAAATGGAGCCATCGTCAAACAAAATTATAAGGTAAAGGCAGGGGATGAGGTCAAAGTGATGTTTGAGCACCCGCCTTACGAGTTTTTGCTGACACCCGAAAACATTCCCTTGGACATTGTTTACGAGGACGATGTGCTTCTTGTTGTGAACAAGCCCGCAGGAATGGTAGTGCATCCCGGACATGGAAATTACTCAGGGACCTTGATCAATGCCTTGGTCTACCATTTTGAAAACTTGCCCAACAACAGTTCGGACCGCCCCGGATTGGTTCATCGAATCGATAAGGATACCTCTGGGTTGCTGGTCATTGCCAAAACGGAGTCCGCCATGACTCATTTGGCCCAGCAGTTCTTCGAAAAGAGCAGCGAGCGGGAATACGTGGCCTTGGTCTGGGGCAATGTGGAAGAAGATGAGGGTACTGTGGAGGGGCATATCGCCCGTAATCCCAAAAACAGGCTTCAAATGATGGTATTCCCAGATGGGAGCGATGGCAAGGAAGCGGTAACCCATTACAAAGTCTTGGAACGTTTTGGCTATGTTACCATGGTATCTTGCCGCTTGGAAACCGGTAGAACCCATCAAATTCGGGTCCACATGAAATATATAGGCCACACGCTGTTCAATGATGAGCGCTATGGTGGCGATAAGATTTTGAAGGGAACCACTTTTACCAAATACAAACAGTTCGTGGAAAACGCCTTTAAGGTGTTGCCACGCCAGGCCCTGCATGCCAAGACCCTTGGCTTTGAACACCCTGTCACCGGTGAGTTTATGCGTTTTGATTCCGAATTGCCAGAGGACATGGTAAACGGTATTGAAAAATGGCGTGGCTATGCCAAGCATCACGAATCATAGGTTTCCTCAATCCAAAGATTGAAAACACCTTTGGATTCCCCTTCCAAAAAACGAAAAACCTCGTTATTTTTACCAAAAAGGAATACCATGAAAATTGTAATATCTCCGGCAAAGTCACTTGATTATGAGACGGCTTTGCCTACATCAAAATACAGTCAGCCCCAATTTTTGGAACAAGCGGAACAATTGAATGCCGTTTTGAAGAAGAAAAAACCAAAGGCACTTTCGGAGCTCATGTCCATTTCTGACAAGCTTGCAGATTTGAACTGGGAACGCAACCAGCAGTTTGAGCTACCCTTTACAAAGGATAATGCCAGACCAGCGGTTTACGCTTTTAATGGAGATGTGTACCAAGGTTTGGATGCATACACCATTCCGGAAGAGAAATTGGACAATTTACAGGATACGCTTCGGATTTTATCCGGATTATATGGCGTTTTAAAGCCCCTGGACCTTATTCAGCCCTACCGATTGGAGATGGGCACCCAACTTAAGGTGGGCCGTAAAAGGAACCTCGACGAATTTTGGAAAGACCAAATCACGGCGTCTTTGAACGAAGAACTTAAAGAGGATGAATTATTTGTAAACCTGGCCAGTAACGAATACTTCGGTGCCATAGATGAAAAAAAGCTAAAGGTTCCCGTGATAGCCCCCGTTTTTAAGGATTGGAAAAACGACAAACTGAAAGTGATCAGTTTCTACGCCAAAAAAGCCCGAGGTTCCATGGTGCGTTATATTTTGGACAAAGGTGCCGAAACTGTGGAAGACATCAAGAATTTTGACTACGATGGCTACATGTATAGCGAGGAGCACACGGTGAAGAAGAACGAGCCTGTTTTTGTTCGATAAAAAACTTTGGTAAAATCCGAAGTAATCTTTAAGTTATCCCTTCAGCTGGAGTGTTACGTTTAAAGAGCCCTTGTCTTAAATTGTGATACGCCTAAATTTAACCCAGAGGTTATACTTTATTCACGACCTTTGAGTGAATGTCCATTGATAACACTAACATAAACGAAATCCATGCAGCAGACTAAACGGTTAGAAGAATTCAAAAAATCGGTAACCAATAAGTTCAATATTTACAACAGCCTTTTTTTAAGCTTGCCCTACAAAAACGTGGAAAATGTGGGGAATTTGGTTCCGCTTTTACTTGATCAATGCGAAAAGGGACTTAAGGAAGGTAAAGATCCACAGGAAATCTTGGAAGTGTTCTTTTCCAACTTTGTCAACATTCAGGATGAACGGGAGCGATTGGATTTTATGTTTCGGATGATTCAATATGTGGAGCGCCAGGTAGTATTGTATGATAGTGTTGAGGATTCCGCATTTCCCAAGCTGCAGAAATACAGCAGCTCACTCACCATAAAGGATTATTTTGAGCTGGTTAACCGCACCAAGAATTGGGACAAAGTATCCAAGAAGCTGTCCACCTTTAGTGCACGAATTGTTTTAACGGCCCACCCAACCCAGTTTTACACCCCAGCTATTTTAGATATTATCG
The DNA here is from genome assembly GCF_003992675.1 of Flagellimonas marinaquae. Taxonomy (GTDB): domain Bacteria; phylum Bacteroidota; class Bacteroidia; order Flavobacteriales; family Flavobacteriaceae; genus Flagellimonas; species Flagellimonas marinaquae. The sequence goes on along the minus strand of NZ_RZMZ01000014.1, from coordinate 145,249 downwards.
CCGAACTGCGATCGCTCATTGATCAAGATAGAATCTACGATATTGATGTGACCTTGCAGCAGTTGGGGCTAACATCTTTGATCAATGCCAAAAAGCCAACGCCTTTGGACGAAGCAAAAAACATCATCTACATTCTTAGGCATACGTATTATGATGCGGTTGGGGAACTGTATCAGTATGTAAAGAGCAATATTCGGGATGACAAGTTTGAGAACTACAACCTAATGAAGCTTGGATTTTGGCCCGGAGGTGACCGTGACGGAAACCCTTACGTAACCGCTGAAATCACCAAGCAGGTAGCCGATGAACTTAGGCTTACCTTGATGAAATGCTACTACAACGAATTGAAGGGACTTCGTAAAAAACTCACCTTTAAAGGGATGCAGGAGGATCTGAACGAACTGAGTTCAAAATTGTACAATGCCATGTTCGACTTGAACGCTCCCATTTCCTATCAAGACATTGTTGCGTACTTGACGGCAATCAAGGAAAAGTTGGAGGCCGATTACCATGAGCTTTATTTGGACGAATTGAATCAATTGATTGATAAGGTTCACATATTTAAAACCCACTTTGCAACGCTGGATATCCGCCAAGATCACAGTAAGCATCTCTTGGTGGTGGAGAGTGTTCTCAAGAAAGAGGGTATCATCAAAGAAAGTGTTGACGAGCTCAAGGAAAATGAATTGGTGAAACTGTTATTGGAGAAAAAATTTGAACTCAATCCAAAGGATTTTGAGGATGATATCGTAAAGGATACCATTGTCAATATCAAAAATCTTAAGTCGATTCAGGAAAAGAACGGCGAAGATGGATGCAACCGTTACATCATCAGTAACTCAGAGGATATTTTTTCAGTGCTGTTCGTGTTTGGGTTGTTCAGATGGTGTGGATGGAACGAGAAGGAAATCACTTTTGACATTGTTCCATTGTTCGAGACCATGAAAGGTATGGACGCTTCCGAAGAGGTGATGCAAACCTTGTTCGATATTCCACAATATCGTCAGCATTTGGAACGAAGGAGGGACATTCATACCATAATGTTGGGCTTTTCGGATGGGACCAAGGATGGAGGGTACTTAAAGGCCAATTGGTCCATACTCAAGACCAAGGAGACATTGAGCAAGGTCTGCAAGAAAAACGGCGTGGCCGCTATTTTCTTTGATGGTAGGGGAGGACCACCAGCAAGGGGCGGAGGTAAAACACACAGGTTCTACGCTGCGCAGACCAAGGATGTGGCCAATCACGAGATCCAACTTACCATTCAAGGACAGACCATTACAAGTACCTATGGTACCAAAGAGCAGTTTATCCACAACTCGGAACAGTTGCTCACAGCAGGATTGAGCAACAACCTATTCGGTAAGGAACTCACCATTTCGGCTGCCCAGCGTAAATTGATTGAAGAACTCTCAGAGTTAAGTTTTGATAAGTACGATGCGTTAAAACAGCATGAGAAATTTATGCCATACTTGGAACATCGCAGTACCTTAAAATATTACACCAAGGCAAACATTGGCAGTAGACCAGGAAAGCGTGGCAATAAAAAACAATTGACTTTGTCCGACCTAAGGGCGATATCCTTTGTAGGTTCCTGGAGCCAGCTGAAGCAGAATGTGCCAGGATACTTTGGTTTGGGAACGGCCATAAGTGCCCTGAAAGAACAAGGAAGACTGTCCGAAGTGAAAAAGTTGTACAAAGAAGTCCCATTTTTTAGGGCACTGATGCACAACAGTATGATGTCTTTGGCCAAATCCAATTTCAATCTGACCGGTTACATGAAGGAGGATCCAGAGTTTGGGGATTTCTGGAATATTTTGCACGACGAATTCCAACTGTCCAAAAAAATGCTCCTACAGATTTCAGGGGATAAGATGTTGATGGAGGACGAAGCTGTTTCTCGGGAGTCGGTAAAAATCAGGGAAAAGATCGTATTGCCCCTTTTGGTGATACAGCAGAATGCCCTGTACCATATCACACAAAATTCGGAGTACAAGGAATTGTATGAAAAGATCGTGACTCGATCGTTGTATGGAAACATCAACGCGAGTCGAAACTCAGCTTAGACCCGTATAGGATTGGCGAACAAAGTTTTTAAGCACATACATCCCTATGACCCTTTTCTTTTGGAAAAGGCCACAAAACTTATCGTAGGTACTCTACCACCGCCCCGCTTCACCACGGGAGAGTTAAAACCACAGGATGTCGATTTTTGCTACGGAAGTTGCAACGGACAGCTGTGGCCCATATTGGATATCATCTTTGATCTTGGTCTAAAGTACGAGACGACCCAAGAAGCCGTGGAGCAACGGAAACAATTTTTGATCAAAAACAGAATCGGTGTCTGCGATATTGTGGAAAGCGCCGAACGTGAAAAAATCGATGCCTCCGATCTGGGTATGCAAAACGTGGTGCTTCGTGATTTGGTCGGTTACTTAAAAGAATACCCCAACATCAAGACACTTTTGTTTACGGGAGGAAATAGTAAAAATGGTCCGGAATATTTCTTTCGTAGACAGTTGAAGGAACGTGGCCTTAAACTAAAAGTGGTATCCAACGAGGTGCCTAGAATCCATCATTTGGAATTACCTCTTGATTCAAGTTCTATATCAGTTCGAGCCCGATCGAGAACCATAAAAACAGTTTCTTTGACCGCACCTTCGGGAGCTGCCAACCGCGCCGTTGGTAGTTTACAAGCTTACAAGGACCTAAAAAACAAAAACCCTGAATTCAATACGCTTGATTTCAGGGTGATGCAGTATAGGGAGTTTTTTTAATTCGGTTTTGAAGAAAGAATCCCATAAAATGCCTTGATTCCGTATGCCAATTGCCCAATTTTAACATTCTCGTTGGGACTGTGCTGGTTATTGTCCGGGTTCACCACGGGGACAATAAAGGCTGGGATTTTCAATTCATTGACAAACGGTGAGATAGGTACGGTGCCACCCATAGTGCGTATTTGAATCACCTCTTCCCCAAAAGTTTGGTGTAATGTCTTCACAATGAAATCACCATAAGGGTTGTCCAGCTCAGTGCGGAAAGCGTCCGTAACACTGCCCTCTTCCACGGTCACGATTTTATCAAATTGCATCCGCTCCTCTTTTGAAGGAACGTGGTCCAATACTTTGTATCCTTGTTTGCCGATATGGTCTTTTACCAATTTTTTGAGACGGTCGCCATCGCTTTCCACCACCAATCTCAAATCCAGTTCGGCAGTAGCACTCTCAGGAACAATGGTCCTGGCTTTATCGCCGACCCAACCTGAGCCCAGTCCACGAATGTTCAAGGATGGGTATTGCAAGGCTTCTTGATAAAAACCACCAACCTTTTCGGCTGTTTTAAATTGTAGTTTTTCTGCTATGGCCTCTTCACGATCGGGAACGCTTTTTAAAATGGAATCCGTTGTTTTATCGATTGAAATACCATCATAATAACCGTTAATGGTCACTCTGCCCTCATCATCTTTCATGGTGGCCAACAATTTTGCCAATTGAAACCCTGGGTTTGGGGCATAGTTGCCATAATGCCCGCTATGTTGTGGCTTGATGGGCCCATAGGTGGTCAGTGTTAAGGTAGTAATGCCGCGACAACCATAAACTACAGTGGGCTTTTCCGAAGCATGGACCGGACCGTCCACGATCATCAAAAAGTCGGATTCCAACAATTCACGGTATTGCTTTACGGCTGCCGGAAGGGGCTTGCTGCTCTTTTCCTCTTCGCCGTCCAAAATAACCTTGATGTTGAAGGGTATTTCCCTGCCATCCTTCTTCAACAGGTCCATGGCGTTCAATAGCATTACTATAGGCGATTTGTCATCAGAGGTGGACCGTCCGAACAGACGCCAATCGTAATTGATATCATCATCCAATTCGTCGAATGACACCGTTTCGAAGCCTCCATCCTTTGGAGCTTTCAATACAACCTGATATGGATTCGGCTGATCCCATTTCGAGGGGTCTACGGATTGTCCATCAAAATGCATATAGATGAGGACTGTTGGCTTTTCTCCGCTTACGGGGGTTGCTGCAAAAAACAAGGGAAGTCCTTCAGTTTCCAAAACCGCCGTATTGAACCCTCTGTCACCGAACTTTCGCTTGAGCCACATGATGTTTCGGTCAATGTCCGCGGCATCGAGCGCGTCGTTGGGAATGGCTATAAATTCCCGAATTTCATTGATGGCATGGGCCACTTGCGATTTGATGGCCACATCGTCCTGGGCAAAAAGTGAAAAACCAAGCAATGAGCAGATAAGGAACAGCGTTTTTTTCATGTTACCGTTGAATAATTATTAGAGGTGAAATTTAACGAATTTGCTTCACAAAGTCACCAATACGATCCACCCCATTTTCGGTCAAGTATTTAATGAAGGCCGAACCAATGATGGCCCCCTTGGCTTTTTGGGTAGCTTGCTTAAAGGTCTCGGCATTGCTGATACCGAATCCAACGATTTGTGGGTTGTTCAAGCCCATCTTGGCGATACGGTCAAAATAGTCCGATTGCTCACTGCCGAAACCTTGTTTGGCTCCAGTGGTGCTGGCAGAACTCACCATATAAATGAAGCCTTCGGACGCATCATCTATAGCTTTGATGCGTTCATCACTGGTTTGCGGGGTAATCAGAAAGACATTGATCAATCCATGTTTTTTGAAAATGGTTTCATATTCTTCTTTATAAACATCCAACGGCAAATCGGGTAGGATAAGTCCGTCAATACCTATTTTTTCACATTGGGCACAAAACGCTTCGACTCCATATTGGAGCACTGGATTAAAATATCCCATAATGATCAACGGAATGGACACTGTTTTTCGGATATCCTTCAATTGCTCAAAGAGCAAGGCGGTGTGCATCCCATTTTTAAGGGCTGCCGTGGAACTTTCCTGAATGGTAGGGCCATCAGCCAACGGATCGCTGAATGGAAGTCCAATTTCGATAAGATCGACCCCATTTTTTTCCAAATCTTGGATGATTTTAACGGTGTCGTCCAAATTGGGGTATCCTGCTGAAAAATATATTGAAAGGATCTTTTTGTCCTCTTGCAATTTTTGTTTGATTCTGTTCATTTCTATTTTGTTTTTGTCATCCCACACTTGATGCGGGATTCATTTCCATCCTGCCTTGAATTCCTGCGTTCGCAGGAATGACATTTAACCTTTTTATAATTTCATTCCTGATTCGATGCTGTATTCCGTTTTGCTCATCCTGTCATCCCGCACTTGATGGGGGACCCACTTCATATCCTGTTTTTGGATTCCTGCTTTCGCAGGAATGACAGTTCCACCCATTACAAATCCCATTCATTGGATAAATCAAGCCAAAAAGGATTATCCTTTTCAATCATTTCAATCTTCCATTCCCTTTTCCACTTTTTGATTCTTTTTTCCCTCAAAATGGCATCGTTAACACTTTGATGAGTTTCAAAATAAACTAACATATGAAGACCATATTTCTTGGTAAATCCTTTGATTATTCCTTGCTTGTGTTCCAAAATTCTTCGTTCAATATTATTGGTCATCCCGGTATACAAAGTTCCGTTGCGCTTATTGCTTAAGATGTAAACATAGTATTGATGAAAGTTTTTAATCATGGATTTTTGATTCCTGCTTCCGCAGGAATGACATTTATGCTTTTACTATAATTTCATTCCTGATTCGATACTTGGTTCTATTTTGTTTTTGTCATCCCGCACTTGATGCGGGATTCATTTCCATCCTACCTTGAATTCCTGCGTTCGCAGGAATGATATCAGGTTACAACTTAAAATAATCGATATAGTTCTGAAGGTCCTTATCACCCCGTCCTGACAGGTTAACCACTACAACATCGTCTGGATTGAATTTCCGTTCCTCAAAAATGGCCAGCGCATGCGAGGTTTCGATAGCGGGAATGATACCTTCCAATTTAGATAGCTCCAACCCAGCTTGCATCGCATCCTCATCCGTAATGGAAATAAACTCACCACGGCCCGAAGCGTACAAATGGGCATGCATGGGACCTACACCCGGGTAATCCAATCCTGCTGATATGGAATAGGGCTCGGTAATCTGTCCGTCTTGGGTCTGCATCAACAGCGTTTTACTGCCATGGATAATGCCCACTTTTCCGAGAGCAGATGTCGCGGCACTTTCACCGGAATCAATTCCTTTTCCTGCAGCTTCAACGGCAATAATACCTACTTCAGGAACATCCAAATAGTGATAAAAAATTCCAGCTGCATTGCTTCCTCCACCCACACAGGCCACCACATAATCAGGGTTTTCCCTGCCCTCTATTGCTTTGAGTTGCTGTTTGATTTCTTCCGAGATTACGGATTGAAAACGGGCCACCATATCGGGATAGGGGTGAGGCCCTACCACCGAACCGATGATGTAATGGGTGTCCACGGGATTATTGATCCAATCACGTATGGCTTCGTTGGTGGCATCCTTTAAGGTTTTACTGCCCGATGTGGCCGGTCGTACCTCGGCCCCCAACATTTTCATTCTTGCTACGTTCGGGGCTTGGCGTGCAATATCGATTTCTCCCATGTACACCACACATTGGATGCCCATCAAAGCGCATACGGTGGCCGTGGCCACCCCGTGTTGACCTGCTCCTGTTTCCGCAATGATTCTATTTTTGCCCAATTTTTTGGCCATCAATATCTGGCCAATGGTATTATTGACCTTGTGGGCTCCGGTATGGCACAAATCTTCCCGTTTCAGATAGATTTTGGTATGGTACTTTTCGGATAACCGCTTGGCGAGATAGAGAGGCGTAGGTCTACCCACATAATCCTTCAGCAATTGATGGAACTCTTCCTGAAACGATGGTTCCGCCATGATGTTGAGGTAGTTTTGCCGCAACTCTTCGCAATTGGGATACAGCATTTCCGGAATAAAGGCTCCACCGAACTCGCCATAATATCCGCGTTCGTCAGCATGATAACTTTTCATAGGTTCTTTTTTTTGTTGTCACCGCTTTTGAGCGATTCGATAAATTGGTTTAACTCGTCAATATTTTTTAGACCGGGAGCCTTCTCAAATTTACTGTTCACATCGATGGCAAAACAATATTTTGAGGCGGGACTCTCCAAAAAGGCCTGTAATTTTTCCACGGAATCCAATCCAATGCCACCGCTCAAAAAGTAGGGTTTATTGGATGGATACCTTTCCAAAACGGACCAATCAAAGGTATAGCCATTCCCTCCGGGGAGTTTTCCTTTGGTGTCAAAAAGGAAATAATCACATACTCCTTCGTAATCCTTCAATACATCAAAATCGAAATCATCCTTAATGGAGAATACTTTGATGATTTCCGTATCCGTGAGGTCGAGCGGAGTCGAGACCCCATTTTCGTCCAATTTTTTCTGATTTCTCGACTGCGCGCGAATTGACAGAAAGTAATCTTTCAGTTCCACGCAATATTCAGCACTTTCCTGTCCATGTAGCTGAACGGCATCCAATTGGTATTGCGCCACTTTTTCCAAAACTTCTTCCAAAGGTGTGTCCACAAAAACTCCAACTTTTTTGATGGAATTGGGCAGGACCGGCATCTCTCCCGAAAAATATCGGGAGGAAGGTTCCCAGAAGATAAAACCCAAATAATCGGGTTTCAGCGTTGCCACCTCTTCAGGGTTATGGTTCATGCCGCAGATTTTTAATTTCATGGTATAAATTTAGTCGGGTCGAGTATTTTGAAATTTGTAGCAAAAAGTATCGAGACCTCTTTTTCCCGATACGATTTACCTTCGGTAAATCACCCGAAATGACGTTTATGAGATGATTTTGGTTATAAATTCTTCCGCACTTTTACCGGGATTATCTGTTTTCATAAAATTTTCCCCAATCAAAAATCCTTGGTAATCAAATTCCTTGAGTTCGCGTATCGCTTTCACCGAGCTAATGCCACTCTCTGAGACCTTTACAAAATCTTCCGGAATTTTTTTGGATAAGGTTTTGCTGATGTCCAAGTCCACCTCGAATGATTTCAGGTTTCTATTGTTCACACCCAGCATATCCAAACTGGGCATCAAGGATTTTTCCAGTTCTTCTTCATTATGCACTTCGAGCAACACATCCAGTCCAAGTCCTTTGGCCAATTCGGAAAAGGTCTTGATTTCTTCTCTAGATAGGATGGCAGCAATCAACAGTATAACATCTGCACCATAGGCTTTGGCCTCTATAATCTGATATTCATCTATGATGAACTCTTTTCGTAAAAGGGGAATGTTGGTTGAAGCTCTGGCCAGAACCAGATCATCCAAGGAACCTCCAAAATATTTTCCGTCGGTGAGTATGGAAATGCCACAAACACCTGCATCGGTGTAGCCCTGGGCCACATCTTGGACGCTTAAGTTATGGTTGATTACGGATTTGGATGGGGAACGGCGCTTGTGCTCAGCTATGATGCCGGAGTTACTTTTGCTTAGCATTTCGGCTAAAGAGACAGAGGTTCGCTCCATCATTACCGACGCCTCCAATTGGGGTACGGTGATGAGTGATTTTTTCAAATCGACCTCTTTGCGCTTATCGGCTACTATTTTTTCTAGAATGTTCATATTTAAATGGAAGCCCGAAGTCGGTAGTCCGAAGTCCGAAGCTTTTTATAATTATTTAATATTTTTTCTAAAAGCGACCAACATGTTCTTAAATTGAAGGCTTCATTATAAAGCTCATCAAAAGTTTCGTTTGGAATATAGTTTCTTCTATTCGCTTTATGTAGGCAGGTAACCACTTCGCTCAAAGATCTAATGGCATAACCTACGAATTTCTTAAACTCAGGATTTGTCTGTCCGGTAGCTCCTTCTGAAATATTCAATGCAATTGAATCAGCTGCTCGTCTTATTTGTGAGCTGAGATTATAGACCTCGTTTTTTGGAAAGAGTTTTGTTATGTCATTTATGGCTTCTCCAAAATCCATGGCTCTTTGCCAGACAATTATCTTTTCAAACTTGAATTTTGACACTATCATGCTCTTGATTTATTTCTCGTCTCCCTATACTTCGGACTTCGGACTCCTGACTACCGACTTTATTTAGATAAAGATTGCAATTTTTTCAAAGCTCGTAATCCCTTACCCCTCAATAATGATTCCTTGGCCATTTCAAAGCCTTCTTTCGGGGTGATGCCTTTTACCGTAGCAATGGCGACTCCTGCATTGGCACAAACCACATTGTTCTGGGCATCGGTTCCTTTGCCCTGCAGAATGTTCATGAATATTTGTGCCGATTCGGCCACGTCTTCCCCTCCGGTAATTTCTTCTTGCGAAACTTTTTTTACACCGAAATCAGTGGGCGTCAACATGGCTTCGGTACTGTTGGAAATGGTCTTGGTGTCTCCCGTTAACGAGATTTCATCATACCCGTCCAAGGCATTTAGAATGGTGAATTTTTTATCCGTATTCTGGTATAGGTACCCGTACATTCGGGCCAGTTCCAAATTGAATACTCCTACCATTTGGTTTTTAGGGAATGCTGGGTTCACCATGGGTCCCAGCATATTGAAAAATGTTTTTACGGCCAACTCCCTGCGGATGGGGGCTACATTCTTCATGGCGGGATGGAACAGGGGTGCATGTAGCACGCAAATTCCTGCTTCCTCAATGGTTTTCTTTAGAAAATCGATATCATTACTGAACTTGATTCCTAAAAACTCCATCACATTGCTACTTCCACATTTTGAGGAAACCCCATAGTTGCCATGTTTGGTCACATGGATTCCTGAGCCTGCTGTGACGAAGGATGCTAATGTGGAAATATTAAAAGTATCCTTGCCATCACCGCCCGTTCCACAAAGGTCTATAGGGTCATACTCGGCAAGATCAACGGCCAAGCAAAGCTCCAAAAGAGCATCGCGGAACCCCTCTAATTCCTCAATGGTGATGCTTCGCATCATGTAAACGGTCAAGAATGCTGCGATTTGCGAGGTATTGTATTCCCCATTGGCAATGTTCACCAAAATCTGTTTGGCTTCTTCCTTGGGGAGAATTTCATGATTGATGAGTTTGTTTAAGGTCTCTTTCATTGTTCTTTTCTGTCATTCCTGCGAAGGCAGGAATCTATTTTGTTATTGTTTTTGGATTCCTGCCTTCGCAGGAATGACATTTTCTAGCTTTCCAACCAATTTTTCAACATTTGTTTTCCTTCAGGCGTTAAAACCGATTCGGGATGAAATTGTACAGCGGTCACATCATAGTTTTTGTGCCGAAGTGACATCACTTGTCCGTTTTCATCTACTGCCGTGATTTCCAGAACATCGGGCAGATTGGGATCTACGACCCAAGAATGGTACCGGCCTACCTGAAGGGTTTTGGGCATATCCTTATAAATAGGGTCGTTCTTGGTCACGGTTATGGTAGTGTCCACGCCATGATATACTTGGTCCAGATTGATCAATGTCCCTCCAAATACCTCGCCGATGGCCTGCAATCCTAAGCAAACCCCAAAGATTCGTTTGGTGTGCGCGTAGGTTTTGATAATGTCTTTCAATAGCCCGGCTTCATCGGGAATCCCAGGTCCGGGTGAAAGCACGATGTATGCAAAAGGCTCTACGTCCTTCAATGTGAGCTGATCGTTCCGTTTCACCGTGACCTCACAATCCAAATCTTCCAGATAGTGCACCAAATTGTAGGTGAAGCTATCGTAGTTGTCTATCATTAAAATCTTTCGTCCCATCTTTAGATTGTTTCGGCGATTTCTAGCGCCTTGGTCAGTGCGCCCAATTTATTGTAGGTTTCCTGTAATTCGTCATCTGGGTTGGAGGCGGCTACCAATCCAGCTCCTGCTTGGTAATACAACTCATGGTTCTTGCTCAAGAAGGTGCGTATCATAATGGCGTGGTTAAAGTTGCCTTTAAAATCCATGAATCCAATAGCGCCACCGTAATAGGAGCGGCTGGTTTTTTCATATTTTTCTATGAGCTGCATGGCCATATGTTTTGGAGCTCCGCTCAAGGTGCCCGCGGGGAAGGTGTCGGCCACCACTTTCATGGTTGTGCTGTCCTCTTTCTTTTGTCCGGTTACTTTGGATACCAAATGGATCACATGGGAGAAATATTGCACCTCCCGATAGGTTTCCACATTTACGGTATTGCCATTGCGGCTCAAATCGTTTCTTGCAAGATCCACAAGCATTACGTGCTCACTATTCTCTTTTTCGTCCTCTGCTAATTTTTTGGCCAATTCAGCATCTTTTTCATCATTCCCGGTACGTTTGTAGGTTCCCGCTATCGGATGGATTTCGGCTTTGCCATCTTTTACGATCAATTGCGCTTCCGGGGAGCTTCCAAATATTTTAAAATCACCATAGTCAAAATAGAATAGGTAAGGGGAGGGGTTTATGGAACGAAGCGCCCGATACACATTGAACTCGTCTCCCTTAAATTTTTGTTTGAACCTTCTTGACAAGACCAATTGGAACACATCGCCACGCTGGCAATGTTTTTTGGCCAGGGCAACTTGTTCTTTATAGTCTTCGTCCTGAAGATTGGATTCAGGTTTTCCTTGTTTGGTAAAATTATAGGAGGCAAAAGTTCTTACGCTGAAAAGTTGCTCCATTTCTTCCACGTTACTTTCGGTATTGTAGCAGTGGGCGAACAGATAGGCCTCGTTTTTAAAATGGTTGATGGCGATAATGTTCTGGTAAACGGCATAATAAATATCGGGGATATTGGCCGAGTCTTCCTTTTTGGAGATTTGTACATCTTCAAAATAGCGAACCGCATCGTAGGCCATGTAGCCAAAAAGCCCGTTGTAAATAAACTTGAATCCGTTTTGGGTAGTTTTGAATTGTTGGCTGAAGTTATGGATAACTTGGGTCACATCCGTTTCGGGGGTAATTGCCATTTCTTTCTTTGTGCCATCGGGAAAACGTTGTGTAATGGTTTCGTTCGCCACTTTGATGGAAGCAATGGGATTGCAGCAGATATAGGAAAAGCTGTTGTCGTTCGCATGGTAGTCGCTACTTTCCAAAAGAATGCTGTTGGGGAATTTGTCCCGGATTTTAAGGTAAACGCTTACGGGGGTAATGGTATCCGCAAGAATTTTTTTGTAATGGGTCTCTAAAGTATACTTCATATTAGTCCTAAAAAAGAAAAAGGCTTGTCGTGATGACAAGCCTCTTATATGGTTATAATGGGGACTTAGCTCACGACGTTTGACGTAAGTTTATCCACCACCAGTTATTTGTTGTTCTATAAATCATGTTGTCAAATATAGGGAGGAATTTTTAACGGAACAACATTGTTTTGTTTAAATTAAAAAATCCCGTCCAAGAATGGCTCGGACGGGATTTCCACACACTAAATAGGAGTTGATTACATCTGTAGATCAACTACCAAATCAAACTCATCATAGATCAATTTATCCTTGGCAGTACCAATAATTCCTGATCCATATTTTACGTCGTATTTGGTTCTGTCCACTTTTAAGGAAGCAGTTGCTTTGTCACCGTAAACGGAAACCTCAAAAGTCACAGGCTCCGTAGTACCTTTAATGGTAAGGTCGCCAGTAACATCGTAAGAGTTTTTTCCGGTTGATGTCACTTTAGTGAACACCAATTTGGCGGTTGGGTGATTGGCAGTGCCAAAAAAGTCATCAGATTTCAAGTGACCGTCCAATTTGTCCTTGTACTCACCTTCCAAGTCGGTAGTGTTGATACTTGCCATATTCACAACGAACTCTCCACCTACCAATTTTTCTCCATCAAATTCCAAGGCACCAGATTGAAGGCTGATGGTTCCTGTGTGGGAACCTCCTACTTTGTAGCCTTTCCAAGTAACGGTACTTTCAGTTGTTTTTACTTCTTTGGTTTCTTTAATAGGGTTTGCGATAGCGGATGATCCCACTAGGGTGACCAATGTTAAGCTTAAAATTGTCTTTTTCATGATTGTTTTAATTTCTGTTTTAATTGTTAATGATTTATATAAGTGTAAATAATTCTTCTTTTGATTTTCTCACCTTGGCCAAATGTTGGGTTTCGTCTCGTTCAGAACGGTAACCAACGGCCAAAACAACGGCTGCATTAAGGTTTTTGTCGTTAAGCCCCAAAATCTCATTGTACGTTTCGGTTTCAAAACCTTCCATGGGACAGGTGTCTATTTTGAGCTCTGCAGCGGCCTGCATCAAATTTCCAAAGGCGATATAGGCCTGTCTTGCAGTCCAATTGCTTTTCATATCCTTTGGCAGGTCCATCAATTTGGACTTCATAAACTCTGAATACCCTTTTAGATTATCAGTTGGGATTCCTCTGGTTTCGCTCACGTTGGCTAAATAATCATCCACCAATTCTTCCCCAAAATCAGTTGCATTGGCAAAAACGATCAAATGGGATGCATCCGTAATCTGTGACTGTCCCCAAGAAGCCGGCTTCAATTTTTCTTTTAGGTCCTGGTCTGTAATCACAAATACATGATAAGGTTGCAGGCCATAAGAAGATGCACTTAAACGAGTCGCCTCCAACAAGATTTGAAGGTCGTCCTCCGACACCTTTTTGGTAGGGTCGAATTTTTTGGTGGCGTAGCGCCAAGTTCTATGCTCTAAAACGTTGCTCATTATTTTTAAAATTTATCTAATAGTTGATTTAATTGTTCAAGTTCTTTTTTGGTGAAGTTTACCAAGATAGTATCATGGGCTTTATCCAAGGCTTCGTCCATTTGGGTGAGTGCATCAAGACCGGAGTCGGTGATAAGAATCTCCACCTTACGGCGATTGGATGGGCACACACATCGGTTCACAAAACCCTTGGCAATAAGTTTGTCCACCAAGCGCGTAGTGTTGCTCATTTTGGTCACCATTCGTTCATTTATCGTGGAGAGGTTGGCAGGCTTGCCTTGTTGTCCCCTTAAAATACGAAGTACATTGAATTGTTGTATAGAAACCTCAAAGGGCTTTAGCGTGGCGGTCATCATCTCACTGATTTTATTGTGAACCAATTCCATATGTATGATCGTCCTGGGCTCCAAGGGAATTTTTTTTGAGGTTTTTATGACTTCTTCAACATTCATGTACAAACAATAATTGTATATACAAATATAAGATGATTTTGACGGATACACCAAATTTCAGGTCGATAAATTTTTGTTAAAGAATGGAATGGCAGTTTTTCCCTATGTATTTTAGAAGGGCAAATATCAGGTAATGAATAGATTGATTGTTTTGGTCCTTGTCATTTTGGTTGGGGCTTGCGCTGAAAAGAAGAAAGAGTCCCAAGAAGCTGATGGAGAGGTCAATGAAGTGTCCACAGAAAAAACCGCCAATGCCGATGTCAAGTTCCCCGTGTATGATTTTGAGTCCTTCGAACCTCTGCTGCACAAAGATGATGGTGCCACCTATGTCATTAACTTTTGGGCTACTTGGTGCAAGCCCTGTATTGAAGAAATGCCCCATTTTGAGCGAATAAATGCCGAGCAAAAAGAGAACAATGTAAAAGTTATTCTGGTCAGCTTGGATATGCCCAATATGTGGAAGTCACGTTTGGAGCCTTATGTGGAGAACAAGGACATTCAATCCGAAGTGGTGATACTGGACGACCCTAAACAAAACGATTGGATTCCCAAAGTATCCGAAGAATGGGGCGGAGGTATTCCGGCTACCTTAATATATAATAAGGAAAAACGAACTTTTTACGAACGTGGTTTTACGTACGAAGAACTTAATGAAGCGTTACATCAATTTATCAAATAGGATATCATGAAAAGAACACGAATTTTAGGATGGTCAGCTATACTGGTCATTTTTGTGGCGGCATTTGCCATGGGTTTTAAAGTGGCCAACGAACATAGTTTGGATAAGGGTTACGAAGTGGGTGACATGGCCACCGATTTTTCGTTGAAAAACGTTGACGATACAATGGTCTCACTTTCCGATTTTGAGGAGGCCAAGGGATTTATCGTAATTTTTACCTGCAACACCTGTCCATACGCACAAGCTTATGAGGATAGGATCATGGATTTGGACGCCAAATACAAATCCCAAGGCGTTCCGGTAATCGCCATCAATCCAAATGACCCCGCCGCCAAACCTGGCGATAGTTTTGCCAAAATGAAGGAACGTGCCGCGGAAAAGGGCTTTACCTTTCCGTATTTGTTCGATGAGGGCCAAAAGGTGTATCCTGCTTACGGTGCCACACGGACTCCCCATGTTTTCATTTTGGAAAAAACAGCTTCGGGCAACGAGGTGAAGTATATAGGTGCGATTGATGACAACTATCAGGATGCCTCACAGGTGGAGGAGAAATTTGTGGAGAACGCCGTGGATGCAATGTTGGCGGGGAAAGAGATCAACCCAAAAACAACCAAGGCCATTGGGTGCGGCATCAAATAGGCTGCAATCAAAATAAAATGAATTGAAATCCGGAGGAACGCTTCGGATTTTTATTTTTGTAGGAATCAAAATTGAAAAAACAATGTCAGATCTATCACAAGAAGAATGGGCGGAACAATTGCAAAACGATGACAACGCCTTCATTTTGGATGTGCGCACCCCCGAAGAGGTGGAGGAAGGCTACATTCCTGGAGCCACTAATATCGATATTTATTTGGGGCAAGAGTTTATGGACGAACTCGAAAAGCTGGATAAATCCAAAAACTATTATGTGTACTGTCGTTCGGGAAACCGCAGCGGTCAAGCTTGCGCCCTTATGAACAGTATCGGAATTGCAAATGCCTATAATCTGGAAGGCGGCTTTATGAACTGGGAAGGTGAAGTAGCCGAGTAGACCTCCGTTTATCCCAAATCAATGCGAGAAGACCTACTTTATTTTATTTGGAGGCACAACAAGCTTCCCAAAATCGGCTTGCGTACCAGTAGCGGAACTGATGTGGCCATTAAGGGGACCGGAATTCGGAACCATTTGGCAGGCCCTGACTTTTTCGACGCAAGGGTCGAAATCGATGGCCAGCTTTGGGCCGGTAATGTGGAGATGCATCTCAAATCTTCCGATTGGTATGTTCACCATCACGAATCCGATGATAATTACAGCAATGTCATTCTCCACGTAGTCTGGGAGGATGATATTGCTGTTTTTAGGAAAGATGGTTCCCAAATCCCAACCTTAGAGGTAAGGCATTATGTCTCGAACTTACTTTTGGACGGTTATCGTGATTTGGTTGAAAATGCAAAGCCTACTTTTATCAATTGTGAAAAGGATTTGAAGACTGTTGATGCCTTTTTGGTGGAGAATTGGCTTCACCGCCTGTACATAGAACGGTTGGAGCATAAATCCCAATTGATTGCTGAGTTGTTGGAGGCTTCCAAAAATGATTGGGAAGCAGTATTGTTCACACTGTTGGCCAAAGGTTTTGGGTCAACCGTCAATGGAACCCATTTTTTGGAAAGGGCACAACGGTTGGATTTTTCTGTGATTCGAAGGGTTAGTAATGAACCCTTTCAATTGGAAGCTTTGCTTTTTGGTCACTTTGGACTATTGGGCGAAGCTGATTGTTCTGACACCTACTACCTCCAGCTTCAAAAGGAATTCCGTTATTTGGCCCATAAATTTGATTTGGACGAACATCCTCCAAAAGCGGCCTTTTTTGGTCTTCGGCCACCAAACTTCCCAACTATCCGGGTTTCGCAATTGGTGCAACTGTATTCGGGCAGGCACAATTTGTTCTCCGAACTTATGGCGCTAGAAACCAAGGAAGATGTTTACTCGGTTTTGCAAATTACAGCAGGGGACTACTGGGAAGACCATTATACGTTTGGGAAGCTTTCCAAAAAAAGGACCAAGCGACTTTCCAAAGGTTTTATGGACCTCATTATCATAAACACCCTATTGCCCTTAAAGTTCTGTTATGCCAAATACACCGGCCATGATATAAACGAGGTCCTGATTGCGTTGATATCCCAATTGGATGCAGAAGACAACTCCATCATTAAAAACTATGGGCACATCGGCTCAAAAACGGAAAACGCCTTGGAGAGTCAGGCAAAATTGCAGCTTTACAGCAATTATTGTACAAAAAATAAATGCATGCAATGCGCCATCGGCACCCAATTATTGAACAGAAATACATAATTTTAACCATGACTTTGTTTTACGATATCCTTTATTATTTCCAAAAGCGGGGTTTTGAGGTATGCAGACGAATCGCGGAACGTTTGGGCATTCGTGCCCGCGTGGTGCGCACCAGTTTTATCTACCTGACCTTTGTGACCCTGGGTTTTGGTTTCGCCCTTTACCTCTTTATTGCATTTTGGCTACGTATCAAAGACTTGATTTATACCAAAAGAACCTCTGTATTTGACCTTTAAATATGATTAGACTGATGCGCTCCAAAATAGTATTGGCCCTTTCCTTGATGGTAGTGGTGCTCGTCTTCGGGGTTGTTGGTTATAAAATGTTATCCGATTTTACGTGGGTTGAGGCCATTTATATGACCATCATAACAGTAACCACCGTTGGGTTTTCGGAAGTGCGACCGTTGGATGCCAACGCAAAGATTTTTACCGTATTTTTAATCGTAACCAGTGTTTTTATCTTTGGTTTTGCCATTTCCGTGGTCACGGAGTACATATTGGGAAGAAACTCTCTCGAACTACTAAAAAAGAAAAAAGTGAAGAAACAGATAGATAGTCTTTCAAACCATGTGGTGGTCTGCGGTTTTGGTAGGAACGGTATGCAGGCAGCGGAAAAATTAATAGCCTATAAAAAGCCTTTTGTTGTCATAGAAAAGGATAGGGAAATTATTGAGCGATATGAAGAAACGGTATTGTTTGTGGAAGGGGACGCCAACGAGGATGATGTGCTCATCCAAGCGGGTATCGAACGTGCGCAGTATCTGATTACCGCAGTGCCCGATGATGCGGCCAACCTGTTTATCGTACTCTCGGCCAGGCAGCTTAATACGAATCTTTTTATCATCAGTAGGGCGTCTCAAATCACATCCGTAAAAAAATTGGAATTTGCAGGAGCCAACAAGGTCATTATGCCGGATAAAATAGGAGGGGACCATATGGCCTCTTTGGTGGTAATGCCGGATTTGATAACCTTTTTGGACCAACTTTCCATTGAAGGGGAACATACGACCAATTTGGAAGAGGTCAGTATTGAGGATTTTACCGATCAGATGGATTGCAACTCCTTGCGTGATCTGGATCTAAGAAGAAAAACAGGTTGTACCATTATTGGCTACATCGACCCTGAGGGTAACTATATCATCAATCCAGAGGCAGACCTTATTTTACAGCCCAAAAGCAAGGTGATCGTACTTGGGCGACCCGAGCAAATACGGAAATTAAATCAAATGTTTAAGATCGGTTAGTTAAAAAAACATAAAATTTGATAGCGTTGATTTTTTTTTGGATATTGCTGCCTTTACCATACCGAAAACTAACTAATTCCAATATATGAAGTATTTTCTTTTTCTATTGTCTTTTTTTGCATTGACCACTGGTTTTGCACAGGAATTGACCGTAGTTGGCAAAACCTATAATGTTTCCGATAATATCAATGACGGGGCTATTGAGCTTGAAGTGGATGGAGGGGTTGAGCCTTACACCTATAAATGGAGCGATCAAGAAACTCCACTGACCTCAAAGTCTGCCCGAGGCCTCGTAGAAGGGGTGCCCTACAGTGTGGTAGTTACCGATGCAGCCGGTAATTCGGTAACCAAGGAGTTTACCGTGGAAACCCAATCCATTACAGAAGTTTTTAATGGAACCATGACCCCCGCCGTAAGTGGTTTGGGGTCCGTTTTGTTTTGGGACCCTTTTGCTGCGATAGGGATTTATGACCCCGTGGCCTACGCCGATGTAAAATTGATCGGTATCCCGGATTGGAGCAATGAGACGCAGGATAAGTTTATATTAAAAGAATGGCTCAAGGAAAATAAGGCGAGCGTTGTAGAAGGGGAAGACATTGCCATTATTTCCAGTGATAAAAGAGGTGATATTACCATAAAGGCCAACGCTAAAGGAAAGTTGGTGCAAAAGGTAAAGCAAGGAAACGTAATCTACAATTCCGAAAACCAAGAGCACGTTATCGAACAGGGTGCCCATTATTTTGCCGAAATCGAGTACGACGAACCAATTGCCATGCTTCACCCCAACGGAGATCCTATTATTAAAGGTATTCCCTTTATAGTAATCTGGTTGGTATTCGGTGCTTTGTTCTTTACCCTACGAATGGGCTTCATCAATATTCGAGGATTTAAGCACTCGATTGACCTTGCCAAAGGCAAATACGACGATCCAGATGCCCCTGGGCAGGTTACGCATTTTCAGGCGTTGGCCACTGCTGTTTCCGGTACTGTAGGACTAGGTAATATTGCAGGTGTTGCCGTAGCGGTATCCTTGGGAGGGGCCGGAGCTACTTTTTGGATGATCGTTTGTGGTCTTTTGGGGATGTCCTCCAAATTTGTGGAGTGTACCTTAGGTGTAAAATATCGTGATATCCTTCCCGATGGAAGAGTGTTTGGTGGTCCTATGAACTACCTTCGTTATGGTCTCGAAAAAAGAAATTTAAAAGGTTTTGGTAAAGTATTGGCAGGAGTTTTTGCCCTGCTTGCGGTGGGTGCCTCTTTTGGAGGAGGAAACATGTTCCAGGCAAACCAATCCTTTGAACAATTGGCAGGACAATTCCCTGTTCTCGCTGGCAATGGTTTTTGGTTTGGTGTGGTAACCGCCATTTTGGTCGGTGTGGTAATCATCGGTGGAATTAGCAGTATTGCCAAAGTAACCGGTAAGATCGTACCTATTATGGCTTCCATTTATATCGTAGCAGCGTTGGCCGTGATCATCATGAACATTCAAAATATTGGACCGGCTTTTTCTGCGATTTTTGATGGTGCATTTAGCCCTTCAGCCTTAAAAGGTGGAATCCTTGGTGTATTGGTCATCGGGTTCCAGCGTGCTGCCTTTTCCAATGAGGCCGGTGTAGGTTCGGCAGCCATAGCGCACAGTGCGGCAAAAACAAACCATCCGCCATCCGAAGGATTTGTGGCTTTATTGGAGCCATTTATCGACACCGTTGTGGTGTGTACCCTTACGGCTTTGGTGCTCATCTTTACGGGAATGCACGAAGTGGAAGGAATGGCGGGCGCCCAGTTAACTTCCGATGCTTTTGGTAGCCAAATCTCTTGGTTCCCCTATGTGTTGGCGTTGGCCGTATTCCTGTTTGCATTTTCTACCATGATTTCATGGTCATATTACGGAATGAGGGCTTGGACTTATCTTTTTGGAAAGAGCAAGCGTTCGGAAATGATCTACAAAATGCTTTTCTTGGTATTTGTGGTCGTTGGAGCTTCAGTTAGTTTGGGTGCCGTATTGGACTTTTCGGATATGATGATTTTAGCCATGTCGTTCCCGAACATCATCGGATTGTATATCATGTCCGGTGAGGTGCGCAAAGACCTCGACGGCTATCTCACGAAATTAAAGGCTGGTCAGCTGTTTAAAAAGTTGAAAAGCTAGGCTATACCGTATCAACGTATAATGAGAAAGCAATCCCACTTCAGGTTCAATAAACAGGAACGAAGTGGGATTTTCTTTTTATTGCTGATTGTCATTTTGCTTCAATTCGGGTATTTCCTTGTGAAAGCAAACCCAGCACCTCTTGAAAATAATTTTGTACTGAATAGCTCGGAGCAGTCCAAGTTGGATAGTCTAAAAAACCAACAGTTTGAAGCCTCCCAAAAGATTTTCCCCTTTAATCCAAATTATATCACCGATTACAAAGGGTACACCTTGGGTTTGTCACCATCAGAATTGGATAGGTTATCCGCATTTAGAAGTGAAGGCAACTTTGTCAATACGGCCAAGGAATTTCAGGCCGTTACCCAAGTCTCGGATTCCCTGTTGCATCAAATTGCCCCCTATTTTAAATTTCCAGAATGGGCTGGGAAAGCAAAAACAAAGTCAAAGTGGGTTTCGGAACAGCCTGTTGTGGCCCAGGTCAAAGACATTAACAAGGCCACGGCCGAGGAATTGGAAGCTGTATATGGTATTGGAGCCACTTTGTCCAAAAGAATCATAAAATTTAGGGATAGGCTAGGCGGCTTTTTGGTGAATGAGCAATTGTATGATGTGTATGGATTACAACCCGAGGTTGTGGAAAGGACTTTGAAGCAATTTCAGATAAAGGAGTTCCCCTCCGTGGAGAAAATCAATATCAACAAGGCCAGCTCGGAGGAACTGTCAAAGTTGGTTTATATTAGTCGGACACTGGCAGTGAAAATTGTTCTGCACAGGGATAAAAATGGTTTATTTACATCGTTTGGGGATTTAAGTGAGGTTGATGGATTTCCAACAGAAAAACTAGATAGAATAGCGTTATATTTGTCTTTATAAAATAGTTGCTATGAACGATATGTACTTCACGGAAGAGCATAATTTATTCCGCGAAAGTTTAAAGGATTTTTTACAGAAAGAAGTAG
This sequence comes from Flagellimonas marinaquae, assembly GCF_003992675.1. Lineage (GTDB taxonomy): Bacteria > Bacteroidota > Bacteroidia > Flavobacteriales > Flavobacteriaceae > Flagellimonas > Flagellimonas marinaquae. Next base: position 123,896 of record NZ_RZMZ01000014.1, on the reverse strand, counting down.
TTCCCCACGTTGAACAATGGGAAGAAACCGGAAAGATAGATAGGGCTATTTGGAGCAAGTTTGGCGAAATGGGGTATTTTGGATTGATGACCCCAGAGGCATATTCCGGTCTTGACCTTGACCTTTTCTACACGGTAATTTTCCTGGAAGAATTACAAAAAATAAATTCAGGCGGTTTTGCCGCCGCCATGTGGGCGCATCAGTATTTGGCGATGACGTACTTGAACAAATTGGCCAACGATGACCAAAAGAAAGCCTATTTGGAGCCTAGCGTATTGGGCGAGAAGATTGGTTGTTTGGGGGTTTCGGAGCCTTTTGGAGGCAGTGATGTTGCTGCTATGCGAACCACAGCAGAAAAAAAAGGCGATGTGTACATTGTGAACGGTTCCAAAACCTTTATTACCAATGGGGTTTATGGCGACTATATTGTACTTGCTGCCAAAACGGATAAGGATGCAGGCCATAAAGGCATCAGTATGTTCATTATGGATAGGAACGCCAAGGGCGTATCTGCCAACAAGCTGAACAAGTTGGGCTGGCGTGCTTCTGATACGGCAGAACTGGCTTTTGACAATGTAGAGGTGCCAGCCGCCAATCTTTTGGGCGAGGAGAACGAGGGTTTTGCCTACATCATGGAGGCCTTTGCCTTGGAGCGTTTGGTGATGGGTGTAAATGCACATGCGAGGGCAGAATTCGCGTTGGACTATGCATTGCAGTACATGTCCGAGCGAGAGGCTTTTGGCAGGACGATTGACCAATTTCAGGCATTGCGCCATCGATTGGTAGACCTGTATTCCGATATGTTGCTCTGTAAACAGTTCAATTATGCTACTGTGGCCCAAATGGGAAAGGGTGCTTATGTAGTAAAGGAGGCCACTATTTCCAAACTGAAATCCACCAAAATGGCCGATGAGGTCATTTATAACTGCCTTCAGTTTTTGGGCGGTTATGGTTACATTGAAGATTATCCGATGGCACGCTTGAGCCGAGATAGCAGGTTGGGCCCGATTGGGGGCGGTACCTCGGAAATTTTACGGGAAATCTTGGCCAAAATCATTGTCGATAAAAAAGAATACAAAAAGCGGATGGCATAAGGGGTAATCAAAAAAATAAAATATTTCTTTACCCATTGAATTTCATTTGTATATTTGCAGACCAAAAATTTTAAAGAAAGGAGGTTGTAGCCCATGTTAATTATACCAGTAAAAGAAGGAGAAAACATCGACAGAGCTTTAAAGCGTTTTAAACGCAAGTTCGACAGAACAGGTACCATGCGTCAGTTAAGATCAAGACAGCAATTCACCAAGCCTTCTGTAGAGCGTAGAGCGCAAATTCAAAAAGCGCAGTACATTCAAGGTCTTAGGGACCAAGAAGAAGTATAGGCGTACAGCTTCATTAAAAATATATACATCCCGTTCCAATATTGGAACGGGATTTTTCGTTTTATACCTATGCAACTTTGAATCGTTACCTTTGGTATATGTCCCTATCGGCTTTCATATCTTATTTGAAGTTGGAGAAGAATTACTCCCAGCATACCATTAAGGCATACGAGAGGGATTTGGTGACTTTTTCGGACTTCTGCAGGGAGCAACATGATGAACAGGATATGGTAACCGTTGCTTACCCCTTGATAAGGAATTGGATTGTTCATTTATCCGAGCAAGGAGTATCCAATAGGAGCATCAACAGGAAAATATCCTCGCTGCAGGCCTATTATAAATTTTTGTTGAAGGTGGGAGACATTACCGTTTCACCTTTGATAAAACACAGGGCTCTCAAGACCAGTAAAAAAGTAGAGGTTCCCTTTTCCGAAATGGAGATGGAGACCATCCTGTCCGAAATTCCTTTTGGCGATGATTTTGAAGGCTGCCGCGATAAGCTCATCATAGAGCTGCTGTATGCCACAGGAATGCGCAGGGCAGAACTGGTAAATTTAAAGGTGTCCGATGTTGACCTTTCCTCTGGTTTGCTCAAGGTACTGGGCAAACGAAATAAAGAGCGGATAATTCCCTTTTTGCCTTCTACTGCCCAGCAGATAAAAACCTATTTGGACAAGCGCACAAGGCTTGAAAAGATATCCGATTCGCATCATCTTATTTTAACAAAAGAAGGTCTTAAAATTTATGAAACGCTTGTTTATCGAACTATAAATAAGTATTTTAGTTTGGTGTCTCCCAAGGTAAAAAAGAGTCCGCATATACTCAGGCACACCTTTGCAACGCACTTGCTGAACAGGGGGGCAGATTTAAATTCCGTAAAGGAACTATTGGGTCATTCAAGTTTGGCATCTACGCAAGTGTACACGCACAACAGTATTGCCGAACTCAAAAAAGTACACCAGAAGGCCCATCCAAGAAACAAGAAGTAGCATTCTTGTATTGTTTAACTTCACTGTCCTGGACAGTACTAAAAACTTCGTCTTATGAAAGTAAACACACAATCGGTAAATTTTTCAGCTGATGTTAAACTCATTGACTTTATCCAAAAACGAATGGATAAGATGGAATTGTTCTATGACAAGGTCATTGAATCGGATGTGTATCTCAAAGTGGAAAACACAAGTGCAAAAGAGAATAAGATTGTGGAAATCATGGTATTCATCCCCCGGGATAAAATCATGGTCAAAAAACAATGCAAGTCGTTTGAAGAGGCCGTGGATTCGGCCTGTAGTTCCTTGGAAAGACAATTGGTGAAAAAGAAGGAGAAGATGAGGGCAAATGCCTAACGAAAATTTTTCAAAATTTATTTTGAATTAAAATATAAATATATACATTTGCAGTCCGTTAGAAATAGCGGGCTTTTTTAGTGAATAAAAAGCGGTGAAATGCCGATATAGCTCAGCTGGCTAGAGCAGCTGATTTGTAATCAGCAGGTCGTGGGTTCGAGTCCCTCTATCGGCTCGTAAATTACTGAAAATAAGGCGGGGGGATACTCAAGCGGCCAACGAGGACAGACTGTAAATCTGTTGGTTTTTACCTTCGCAGGTTCGAATCCTGCTCCCCCCACAAGAATTGTTCAGCGGAACAATTGGGAAAGAAGGTTTTTTGAAATACTGAAGTGTTTGGGTTTTAGGCCCAAAAAAAATGCGGGAGTAGCTCAGTTGGTAGAGCGTCAGCCTTCCAAGCTGAATGTCGCCGGTTCGAACCCGGTCTCCCGCTCTAAAGTTGAAACTGCGGTTTCAATACGAAGGTTGAAGTTTTAACGAGCTAGACTTGTAACTTTTAAACTCTAAACCTGATAACCCATAGGCCGGTGTAGCTCAGGGGTAGAGCGTTTCCTTGGTAAGGAAGAGGTCAGGGGTTCAAATCCCCTCATTGGCTCAAAACGATTTGTACACTAATATAAACTAAGATTAAAATTATTTTAAAATGGCAAAGGAAACTTTTGATCGTTCCAAACCCCACTTAAATATTGGTACCATTGGACACGTGGATCACGGTAAAACAACATTGACTGCTGCTATTACCACTGTATTGGCAAACGCTGGTTTGTCTGAGCTAAGAAGCTTTGACTCCATCGATAACGCGCCAGAAGAAAAAGAAAGAGGTATTACTATCAACACTTCGCATGTTGAGTACCAAACTGCTAACCGTCACTACGCTCACGTTGACTGTCCTGGTCACGCGGATTACGTAAAGAACATGGTTACAGGTGCTGCCCAGATGGACGGTGCTATTTTGGTGGTTGCTGCAACAGATGGTCCAATGCCACAAACTCGTGAGCACATCCTTTTGGGTCGTCAGGTAGGTATTCCACGTATCGTTGTTTTCTTGAACAAAGTTGACATGGTGGATGATGAGGAGCTATTGGAGCTTGTTGAAATGGAAGTAAGAGAATTGCTTTCTTTCTACGAGTACGATGGTGACAATGGTCCCGTAATCGCTGGTTCTGCACTTGGTGCATTGAACGGTGAGCAAAAATGGGTTGATACCGTAATGCAGTTGATGGATGCTGTTGATTCTTGGATTGAAGAGCCAACACGTGAGGTTGACAAGCCTTTCCTAATGCCTATCGAAGATGTATTCACCATTACTGGTCGTGGTACCGTTGCTACCGGTCGTATCGAAACTGGTGTTGCCAACACAGGTGACCCTGTAGATATCATTGGTATGGGTGCTGAGAAATTGTCTTCTACCATTACAGGTGTTGAGATGTTCCGTAAGATTTTGGATAGAGGAGAAGCTGGAGATAACGTAGGTCTTCTTTTGAGAGGTATCGAAAAATCCGATATCAAAAGAGGTATGGTTATCTGTAAGCCAGGTTCTGTAAAGCCACACGCTAAATTTAAAGCTGAGGTGTATATCTTGAAAAAAGAAGAAGGTGGACGTCACACTCCATTCCACAACAACTACCGTCCTCAGTTCTACGTTCGTACAACTGACGTAACAGGTAACATTAACTTGCCTGACGGTGTTGAAATGGTAATGCCTGGAGATAACTTGACAATCACTGTGGATTTGATCCAACCTATCGCATTGAGCGTTGGTCTACGTTTCGCTATCCGTGAAGGTGGTAGAACAGTAGGTGCTGGTCAGGTTACTGAGATTCTAGATTAAGATTCGATTACTATAAAATTGCACTCAAAGGGTGTCCCGATTTCGTCGGGATACCTTTCAGTGTAATTATAAACGGGTGTAGCTCAGTTGGTAGAGCACTGGTCTCCAAAACCAGGTGTCGGGAGTTCGAGTCTCTCCTCCCGTGCAAAATGAATATCGTGGCATAGTGAAGTGAGGCGAGAGGTTAATCTCGAGCTAAGTCGAGGGAAGTCTCTCCTCCTGTGCAAAAATAAAGGACATAAGCATGATGGGATGGTAACATCCCGGCAGTCTGTGCCTAGCGCAGTTAAAGCATGCAAGCAAAATACATAAGATCATGGTCACTTACATAAAGGAATCATTAGAAGAACTAAAAAACAATGTTACTTGGTTGGAAAGGGGCAAGGCCTCTAACCTAATGGTAATTGTAGCTGTGTTTTCCATCTTGTTTGCCTTGGCGACATGGGGTGTGGATTCCTTGTTCAGTAAGTTGATCACATTGTATTTTGAAAAACTAATAGGGTAAAGATCGTTCGATATGTCTGAGGTTCTGGAGAAAAAATGGTATGTAGTAAGAGCGGTCAGTGGTCAAGAGAACAAGATCAAGGGCTATATTGAAAGCGAGGTAGAACGTGCAGGTTTTGGCGACTACCTTGATGAAGTTCTGGTGCCTACCGAAAAAGTTGTTCAGATCAGAAATGGAAAGAAAATCAACAAAGAACGTGTTTACTTTCCAGGATATATCATGATTAAAGCCAATCTTGGTGGTGAAATGGTTCACATTATTCGCTCCATAACCAATGTTATCGGTTTTTTGGGCGAAGTCAAAGGAGGTGACCCCATTCCGCTAAGAAAGTCAGAAGTGAACCGTATGCTCGGAAAAGTGGATGAATTGGCAGTTAATACAGATAACGTTGCCATTCCATTTGTGTTGGGCGAAACGGTAAAGGTAATCGATGGGCCTTTCAACGGGTTCAATGGAACTGTTGAAAAAATCAACGAAGAAAAGCGTAAGCTAGAGGTAATGGTAAAGATTTTCGGAAGAAAGACACCATTGGAGCTCAGCTATATGCAAGTAGAAAAAGTATAACAAGAGCTGTTACATATATAAAGCTGTGTTGCTTCCAATTGACACACTTTAAATTTAATTAGAAACAATGGCAAAAGAAGTAGATAAGGTAGTTAAATTACAAGTTAGGGGAGGTGCTGCGAACCCATCGCCACCGGTTGGACCCGCCTTAGGTGCTGCTGGTGTTAACATCATGGAGTTCTGTAAGCAGTTTAATGCGCGTACACAGGACAAACAAGGTAAAGTTTTACCTGTTGTTATCACCGTTTACAAAGACAAATCTTTCGAGTTTGTTGTAAAAACACCACCTGCGGCAGTTCAATTGATGGAAGCAGCCAAGATTAAAAAAGGATCGGGAGAACCTAACAGGGTTAAGAATGGTTCAGTAACCTGGGATCAAGTAAAGGCAATCGCTGAAGACAAAATGGCGGATTTAAATGCCTTTACCGTAGAATCTGCAATGAGTATGGTTGCAGGTACTGCAAGATCTATGGGTCTGAAAATAGCCGGAACAAGACCTTTTTAAAATCTGAAAGCAATTAAGAAATGGCAAAATTGACTAAAAAGCAGAAAGAGGCCCATGCCAAGATAGACAAGAATAAGCTCTATACTTTGGAAGAGGCATCAGCTTTAGTAAAAGAAATAACCAATGTAAAATTTGACGCTTCCATTGATTTGGCGGTTCGCTTGGGTGTAGATCCCAGAAAAGCCAACCAAATGGTGCGTGGTGTTGTTACCCTTCCTCATGGAACAGGTAAAGACGTAAAGGTTTTGGCATTGGTGACTCCAGACAAAGAAGCAGAGGCCAAAGAGGCTGGGGCTGACTTTGTAGGGTTGGACGAATATTTGGAGAAAATCAAAAACGGTTGGACCGATGTTGATGTTATCATCACCATGCCAAGCGTTATGGGTAAATTGGGACCACTAGGTAGAATTTTGGGACCAAGGGGCTTAATGCCCAATCCAAAGACCGGTACAGTAACTATGGATGTTGCCAAGGCAGTATCTGATGTAAAGGCCGGTAAGATAGACTTTAAGGTAGATAAGACAGGTATTGTACACGCTGCAATCGGAAAGGCTTCATTCTCCGCGGACAAAATCGCTGGAAATGCAAGGGAGTTGATAGATACCCTTATCAAAATGAAACCTTCTGCTGCAAAAGGTGTGTACATGAAAAGTATTTACTTGTCCAGTACCATGAGTCCTAGTGTTCAATTAGATCCAAAAGCGGTTCAATAAACTGGTAGTTCAATTTTTTTAACTATGACAAGAGAAGAAAAAGCAACAGTAATAAAAGACTTGACTGCACAGTTGGCCGATAATCCGAACATTTACTTGGCGGATATATCAGGATTGAATGCCGTGGACACTTCCAACTTAAGAAGGGCGTGTTTCAAGGCGAACATTAAGCTTGCGGTCGTAAAGAACACCTTGCTTGCAAAAGCAATGGAAGCTTCTGATAAGGAATTTGGTGAACTTCCCGAAGTGTTGAAAGGCAATACATCTCTGATGTTGTCCGAAACAGGGAACGCACCTGCGAAACTTATCAAGAACTTTAGAAAAAAATCAGATAAGCCCTTGTTGAAAGGTGCCTTTATTGAAGAGGCTATCTACATTGGGGACAATTACCTTGACGCACTTGTTGAAATCAAGTCCAAAGAGGAAGTTATCGGGGATATCATCGGATTGTTGCAATCTCCCGCCAAAAACGTTATTTCTGGTCTTAAGTCCGGAGGTGGTAAATTGGCAGGTATCCTTAAAACCCTATCTGAGAAAGAATAATTCGCGCACAATAAACTAAGTATATTTTTAAACATTTTTATTAAACGATAGAAAAATGGCAGATTTAAAAGATTTTGCAGAACAGTTGGTAAACCTTACAGTAAAAGAGGTAAATGAGTTGGCCGACATTTTAAAAGAAGAATATGGTATCGAGCCCGCTGCTGCTGCAGTAGCCGTTGCTGGTGGTGCTGCCGCTGGTGGAGGTGAAGAAGCTGCTGAGGAAAAAACCGAATTTGATGTAATCCTTACCGCTGCTGGTGGATCTAAATTGGCAGTTGTAAAATTGGTTAAGGAATTGACCGGTCTTGGTTTGAAAGAAGCTAAGGACATCGTAGACAGCGCACCTAAAGCTGTTAAGGAAGGTATTTCCAAAGACGAAGCAGAAGGTATCAAAAAATCATTGGAAGAAGCAGGAGCAGAAGTTGAGCTTAAATAATCGCTTTTCCCAGTAGAACTTGGTTAAGGTCTTTCCATTTTTTGGTTAGACCTTAGCCTATTTATATAAGGAGTGTATAAAGCCATACACGAACCCACATAGTATTCACGATCAAAATTTGTCCATAGATGTTCACAAACACTATTGAAAGAGTTAATTTCGCATCCGCTAAGAACATACCGGAATACCCGGATTTCTTGGACATTCAGATAAAATCGTTCCAAGACTTTTTCCAGCTTGAAACTAAATCTGACGAAAGAGGAAACGAAGGTCTCTACAACACCTTCATGGAGAATTTTCCAATCACAGATACCAGAAACCAGTTTGTACTTGAGTTTTTGGACTACTTCATTGATCCGCCAAGATACTCCATCCAAGAATGTATCGAGCGTGGACTCACTTACAGCGTTCCTCTCAAGGCACGTCTAAAATTGTACTGTACCGATCCAGAGCACGAAGATTTCGAGACCATCGTACAGGATGTGTACTTGGGTACCATCCCTTACATGACCCCAAGTGGAACCTTTGTGATCAATGGTGCAGAACGTGTTGTAGTGTCCCAGTTGCACAGATCGCCAGGGGTTTTCTTTGGACAATCTTTCCACGCAAATGGAACAAAACTATATTCGGCCAGGGTTATCCCGTTCAAAGGGTCTTGGATCGAATTTGCCACCGATATCAACTCGGTAATGTATGCCTACATCGATAGGAAGAAAAAGTTGCCCGTAACCACATTGTTCCGAGCCATAGGCTTTGAAAGGGACAAGGATATTTTGGAAATCTTCGACCTTTCGGAAGAAGTAAAAGTTTCCAAGAGCGGGCTTAAAAAAGTATTGGGCCGTAAATTGGCCGCTAGGGTGTTGAACACTTGGCATGAAGATTTCGTGGACGAGGATACTGGAGAAGTGGTTTCCATCGAAAGAAACGAAATTGTATTGGATCGTGATACCATTTTGGAAAAAGAGCATATCGATGAGATCATTGATGCCGATGTGAAGACCATTTTGCTTCACAAGGAGAACAATGCACAATCCGATTACGCCATTATCCACAATACCTTGCAAAAGGATCCTACCAACTCCGAAAAGGAAGCGGTAGAACATATCTACAGACAATTGCGTAATGCCGAGCCGCCAGATGAAGAGACCGCTCGTGGTATTATCGATAAATTGTTCTTCTCCGACCAACGTTACAACTTAGGTGAAGTAGGTCGTTACAGAATGAACAAAAAATTGGGATTGGATATCGGAATGGACAAACAAGTGTTGACCAAAGAGGATATCATCACCATCATTAAATATTTGATCGAGTTGATCAACTCCAAAGCGGAGATTGATGATATCGATCACTTGTCCAACCGTCGTGTAAGGACTGTTGGGGAGCAATTGTCCCAGCAGTTTGGCGTAGGTTTGGCCCGTATGGCGCGTACCATTCGTGAGCGTATGAACGTACGTGACAATGAGGTGTTTACCCCGATTGATTTGATCAATGCGAAGACCCTGTCATCCGTGATCAACTCTTTCTTCGGTACCAACCAGTTGTCCCAGTTCATGGACCAGACCAACCCGTTGGCCGAGATTACACACAAAAGAAGATTGTCCGCACTAGGGCCAGGAGGTCTTTCCCGAGAAAGAGCCGGTTTCGAGGTGCGTGACGTTCACTATACACACTACGGAAGATTGTGTCCGATCGAGACACCTGAAGGACCGAACATTGGTTTGATTTCTTCCTTGTCCGTATTTGCCAAGGTGAACAATATGGGCTTCTTGGAAACTCCCTACCGCAAAGTGGAAGATGGAAAAGTGGATACGAAAAACCATATCTATCTCAGTGCAGAGGAAGAAGAGGGAATGAAGATTGCCCAAGCCAACATTCCATTGGCGGACGATGGAACCATTGAAAGAGAAAAGGTAATTGCCCGTGAAGAAGGCGATTTCCCAGTGGTGGACCCAACAGAGGTGAAGTACACCGATGTTGCCCCCAACCAGATAGCATCCATTTCGGCATCCTTGATTCCATTCTTGGAGCACGATGATGCGAACAGGGCCTTGATGGGATCTAACATGATGCGCCAAGCTGTACCTTTGTTGAGACCAGAATCACCAATCGTAGGTACAGGTCTAGAAAGACAAGTAGCTACCGATTCAAGGGTGCTGATCAATGCCGAAGGAGACGGGGTGGTGGAATATGTGGATTCACAGAAGATTACCATAAAATATGATAGGACCGAGGAAGAGCGCTTGGTAAGTTTTGACGAAGACTCGAAAACCTACCAATTGGTGAAGTTTAGAAAAACCAACCAAGGGACCAGCATCAACTTGAAGCCCATCGTGAAGAAAGGTGACAAGGTGAAAAAAGGTCAGGTGCTTTGTGAAGGATACGCTACCGAAAAAGGTGAATTGGCCTTGGGTAGAAATATGAAGGTTGCCTTTATGCCTTGGAAAGGATACAACTTTGAGGATGCGATCGTGATTTCCGAAAAAGTGGTACGCGAGGATATCTTTACCTCTATCCATATCGATGAATATTCCTTGGAAGTAAGGGATACCAAGTTGGGTGCAGAGGAATTGACAAATGATATTCCGAACGTTTCCGAAGAGGCTACCAAAGATTTGGACGAGTACGGTATGATCCGTATCGGTGCCGAAGTGAAGCCTGGTGACATTTTAATCGGTAAGATCACTCCAAAAGGAGAGTCCGATCCAACACCGGAAGAAAAACTATTGCGTGCCATCTTTGGTGACAAGGCGGGCGACGTAAAAGATGCTTCATTGAAAGCTTCACCATCTTTAAGAGGTGTGGTAATCGACAAGAAATTGTTCTCACGTTCCATTAAGGACAAGAGAAAGCGTTCTGAAGACAAAGAAGCCATCGCAAGATTGGAGATGGACTACGAAGTGAAGTTCCAACAACTGAAAGATGTATTGATCGAGAAGTTGTTTGGATTGATCAGCGGAAAAACATCACAAGGTGTTATCAACGATTTGGGTGAGGAAGTACTTCCAAAAGGAAAGAAATACACCATCAAAATGTTGAATGCTGTTGATGATTTCGCTCACTTGGTAGGAGGTAGCTGGACAACGGACGACAAAACCAATGCATTGGTTGCCGATCTATTGCACAACTACAAAATCAAATTGAACGATATTCAAGGTAACCTAAGAAGAGACAAGTTTACCATCTCCGTAGGGGATGAGCTTCCTGCAGGTATCATGAAGTTGGCTAAGGTATACATCGCCAAAAAGCGTAAGCTGAAAGTAGGTGATAAAATGGCGGGTCGTCACGGTAACAAAGGTATTGTTGCCCGCATCGTACGTCAAGAGGATATGCCGTTCTTGGAAGATGGAACCCCAGTGGACATTGTATTGAACCCACTAGGTGTACCTTCAAGGATGAACATTGGTCAGATCTACGAAACCGTATTGGGTTGGGCCGGATTGAAGTTGGGTCAGAAATATGCGACCCCAATTTTCGACGGTGCCTCCTTGGACGAGATCAACAAGCTTACCGATGAAGCCGGTGTTCCAAGATTTGGACATACCTATCTGTACGACGGTGGAACAGGTCAGCGTTTTGATCAACGTGCAACTGTTGGTGTGATCTATATGCTGAAATTGGGCCACATGGTGGACGATAAGATGCACGCAAGATCGATTGGACCCTACTCCTTGATCACACAGCAACCATTGGGTGGTAAGGCACAGTTCGGTGGTCAGCGTTTTGGAGAGATGGAAGTTTGGGCATTGGAAGCCTACGGAGCATCATCTACCCTAAGGGAGATATTGACCGTTAAGTCGGATGATGTGATCGGAAGGGCCAAGACCTACGAAACCATCGTAAAGGGCGAGACCATGCCAGAACCTGGGTTGCCAGAATCTTTCAACGTATTGATGCACGAACTTAAAGGTTTGGGCTTGGATATTCGTTTGGAAGAGTAGAATACTATCATTACATTAATTATATCATCACCATATTGTTATGGCTAGAATAAAAGATAATAACGCACAAAAAAGGTTCAACAAAATTTCCATAGGATTGGCCTCTCCAGAGTCGATTCTGGCCGAGTCCCGTGGGGAAGTGTTGAAACCCGAAACCATTAACTACAGAACGCACAAACCAGAGCGTGATGGATTGTTCTGCGAGCGTATCTTCGGTCCCGTAAAGGATTATGAGTGTGCTTGTGGTAAATACAAGAGAATCCGTTATCGTGGTATCGTTTGTGACCGTTGTGGTGTTGAAGTGACGGAGAAAAAGGTACGTAGAGATCGCGTGGGCCACATTAACCTTGTGGTTCCCGTAGCGCACATCTGGTACTTCCGTTCGCTGCCAAACAAAATTGGTTACCTTTTGGGACTGCCATCCAAAAAGTTGGATATGATCATCTACTACGAAAGGTATGTGGTCATCCAGCCAGGTATTGCCAAAGGACCTGAAGGTGACGAAATCCACAAAATGGATTTCTTGACCGAAGAGGAATATTTGAACATTTTGGAAACGCTTCCTACCGAGAATCAATACTTGGAGGATACCGACCCCAATAAGTTCATCGCCAAAATGGGTGCTGAATGTTTGATCGACTTATTGTCCAGAATCGATTTGGAACAATTGTCCTATGAACTTCGTCACAAGGCAAACACAGAAACATCAAAGCAGCGTAAAACTGAAGCCCTGAAGCGTCTTCAAGTGGTAGAGGCTTTGCGTGAGTCGCAAGGAAATAGGGAAAACAACCCAGAGTGGATGATCATGAAGGTGATTCCTGTGATTCCACCAGAATTGCGTCCGTTGGTTCCGTTGGATGGTGGTCGTTTTGCCACTTCCGATTTGAACGACCTGTACCGTAGGGTAATTATCCGTAACAACCGTTTGAAGCGTTTGATGGAAATCAAGGCACCAGAGGTAATCTTGAGGAACGAAAAACGTATGCTTCAAGAAGCAGTGGATTCCCTTTTCGACAACACAAGAAAAGCTTCTGCGGTAAAAACAGAATCAAATAGACCACTAAAATCCCTTTCTGATTCCTTGAAAGGAAAACAAGGTCGTTTCCGTCAAAACCTTTTGGGTAAGCGTGTGGATTACTCTGCCCGTTCCGTAATCGTCGTTGGGCCGGAATTGAAATTGTACGAGTGTGGTCTTCCAAAAGATATGGCAGCCGAACTTTACAAGCCGTTCATCATCCGTAAGTTGATTGAGCGAGGCATTGTAAAGACCGTTAAATCTGCCAAAAAGATTATCGACAAGAAAGAGCCTGTAGTATGGGACATTCTTGAAAACGTCCTAAAAGGACATCCTGTACTATTGAACCGTGCCCCCACATTGCACAGATTGGGTATCCAAGCGTTCCAGCCAAAACTTATTGAAGGTAAGGCGATTCGTTTGCACCCCTTGGCGTGTACAGCATTTAACGCGGATTTTGATGGGGACCAGATGGCAGTTCACTTGCCATTGGGGCCAGAGGCCATTTTGGAAGCGCAACTATTGATGTTGGCTTCGCAGAACATCCTTAACCCTGCCAACGGTTCTCCGATTACCGTACCATCCCAAGATATGGTTTTGGGACTGTACTATATGACCAAAGAGAAAAAGTCCACCGAAGAGGAGCCTGTAGCAGGTGAAGGTTTGACCTTCTATTCTTCCGAGGAAGTGGAAATTGCCTTTAATGAGAAAAAAGTATCGCTTAACGCGGGCATTAAGGTAAGGGCCAAGGACTTTAATGAAGAAGGTGAGTTGGTTTACAAAATCATTGAGACCACTGTGGGTCGTGTATTGTTCAACACCGTGGTGCCAGAACAAGCAGGATTCATCAACCAAGTGTTGAACAAGAAAGCCCTTAGGAACATCATTGGGGACATTCTTGCGGTGACCGATGTGCCTACCACTGCCGACTTCTTGGATAAAATCAAGGCCATGGGATACGATTTCGCCTTTAAAGGGGGGCTATCCTTTAGTTTGGGAGATATCATCATTCCAGCAGAAAAGCAGGAGATGATCGCCGATGCCAACGAGCAAGTCGATGGCATTATGATGAACTATAACATGGGGCTTATCACCAACAACGAACGTTACAACCAGGTAATCGACGTTTGGACCTCTACCAATGCCATGTTGACCGAATTGGCCATGAAGCGAATTCGTGAGGACAAGCAAGGATTCAACTCGGTGTACATGATGTTGGATTCTGGTGCGAGGGGTTCCAAAGAACAGATTCGCCAGTTGACCGGTATGCGTGGATTGATGGCCAAGCCGAAAAAATCTACCGCAGGTGGTGGTGAAATTATCGAAAACCCGATTCTTTCCAACTTTAAGGAAGGATTGTCCATTTTGGAATACTTTATCTCTACCCACGGTGCGCGTAAAGGTCTTGCGGATACCGCTTTGAAAACAGCGGATGCGGGTTACTTGACCAGACGTTTGGTGGATGTTTCACAAGACGTAATCGTGAATAGTGAAGATTGTGGAACCTTGAGAGGTATCGAGGTAGAACCATTGAAGAAGAATGAAGAGATTGTTGAAACCCTTGGGGAAAGAATCTTGGGCAGGGTTGCGTTGCACGATGTGTACAACCCATTGACCGAGGAGTTGATCCTAAGAGCAGGCCAAGAAATTAACGAGGTCGACGTGAAAAGGGTAGAGGCAGCTCCAATCGAAAAGATAGAAGTGCGCTCACCATTGACTTGCGAGGCTCCTCAGGGAATCTGCGCCAAGTGTTACGGAAGAAACCTTGCTACCAATAAAATGGTACAACGAGGAGAAGCCGTTGGTGTGGTTGCAGCACAATCCATCGGAGAGCCTGGTACACAGTTGACCTTGCGTACCTTCCACGTAGGTGGTATTGCAGGTAACATTTCCGAGGACAACAAGTTGGAATCCAAATTCGACGGTATCGCCGAAATTGAAGACTTGCGAGTTGTAGAAGGTCAGGCTAGCGATGGAAGCAAAACCAATATCGTGATTTCACGAACTTCAGAAGTGAAGATTGTAGATCCAAAAACAGGAATTACCCTAAGTACCAATAACATTCCTTACGGTTCTCAGCTGTACATTAAAAATGGAGAGAAGATTACCAAAGGAACTGTTATTTGTGAATGGGATCCTTATAACGGCGTCATTGTTTCCGAGTTCTCTGGTGAAATCGCCTACGAGAATATAGAGCAAGGGGTTACTTACCAAGTTGAAATCGACGAACAGACCGGTTTCCAAGAAAAGGTAATTTCTGAGACCAGAAACAAAAAGTTGATTCCAACCTTGTTGATCAAGGATGGTAAGGGTGAAACCTTACGTTCCTACAACTTGCCTGTTGGTTCCCACTTGATGATCGATGATGGTGAGAAGGTTAAAGAAGGTAAGATTTTGGTGAAAATCCCACGTAAATCTGCCAAGGCAGGGGATATTACTGGAGGTCTTCCAAGGGTAACTGAGCTTTTCGAAGCCCGTAACCCATCCAACCCAGCCGTTGTATCCGAAATTGATGGTGTAGTATCCTTCGGTAAGATTAAGCGTGGTAACCGCGAAATCATTATCGAGTCCAAGACTGGCGATATCAAGAAGTACTTGGTGAAATTGTCCAACCAAATTTTGGTTCAGGAGAATGACTACGTACGTGCAGGTATGCCATTGTCCGATGGTTCAATTACACCAGAAGATATCTTGGCCATTAAAGGACCATCTGCGGTACAGCAATACTTGGTGAACGAAGTACAGGAAGTATACCGTTTGCAAGGTGTGAAAATCAACGATAAGCACTTTGAGGTTGTTGTAAGACAAATGATGAGAAAGGTGAAAATCGAAGATCCAGGAGATACTATTTTCTTGGAGAATCAATTGGTGCACAAAGACGACTTTATCAACGAGAATGATGAGATTTTCGGTAAGAAAGTTGTTGAGGATGCTGGTGATTCCGAACGATTGAAGCCTGGACAGATTTTGACTGTACGTGAACTAAGGGATGAAAACTCTATTTTGAGAAGAGAGGACAAAACCTTGGTATCGGCAAGAGATGCCGTTGCAGCTACAGCAACACCTATCTTACAAGGTATTACCAGAGCGTCGTTGCAGACTAAGTCATTCATCTCTGCTGCATCGTTCCAGGAAACCACTAAAGTATTGAACGAAGCCGCTGTAAGCGGTAAAGTCGATAGTTTGGAAGGATTGAAGGAGAATGTGATCGTAGGACATAAGATTCCTGCCGGTACCGGTATGAGGGATTATGATAGCATCATTGTAGGTTCCAAAGAGGAATACGATGAAATCATGGCCCGAAAAGAGGAATTCAAATTCTAAATATCAACAAACCCTGGCCAGTTGGCCGGGGTTTTTCTTTTGAAATATTATGGCTGAAGACAATAAGAAACAAAAGCAGATCAATATTGAGTTGGATGAGAAAACGGCAGAAGGAACCTATTCCAATCTAGCTATCATCAACCATTCCGTATCGGAGTTCGTGGTAGATTTTATCAGCTTGATGCCAGGCGCTCCTAAGGCGAAGGTAAAGAGCAGGATTATCTTGACGCCCCAACATGCAAAAAAACTGCTGAAGGCACTCAATGACAATGTGAGCCGTTTTGAAAAGACACACGGCACCATACAGGATTATGATCAACCGGCAATTCCATTAAATTTTGGACCTACCGGTGAAGCATAAAAAAGCCCCAATTTTGGGGCTTTTCTTATTTTAACCAGCCTTTCTCTATTCCCTTTTTAGCAAAGAAAATAAAGAAGATACCGACAAGGATGACCACTACGGGCATGCCATAGGTGGACGGTCCAAACGCTTCTACAGCATTGGAAATAAATAGCCAGTGGATAAATTGTGCCACCGCTGCTATTAAGGAGATGATAAACAGCGGATGAGCCCATTTCTTACGTAATAAAAGACCAATGGATGCCAGTGTTCCCGAGAAGACGGCAATGGCAAAGGCGGCAGTGGCCCAAGCAGGAATTCCTTCAAATGCCTCACGTTGCGCTTGGTCCATGGTTTCCAAAAGGGCAACTTGATTAAAAGCTTGATTGAGATAGTTCATCACCCCGAACAAGTTCCATAGAAGTGCAATAACACTTACCACCCAAAACCAAACAGGCGGTTTTACCGATGTATTCATAATTGGACTATTTATTGGTTACTCAAATCAAGGTACGAAAAAAAGCAGTACGGTAAGCGCAACCAATTAGTCTACAGTGGTGTACGGGTTTATGTGCAACACTTGCAATGCTATTCGAACTCCGAGGTGTAGTGCAATTTTACGGAGGGGTATTTTTGCTGGGTCATTTGCAAGGAAAACGGAGAATCTGCCAAAAATACCAACTGCCCTTTTTTGTCGGTGGCCAAAAACTTCTGTTTTACCCGCTTGAATTCTTGGAACTCTTCACTTTTCTCATCTTCGGGCTCTACCCAACAGGCTTTGTGTACTGGAAAGTTTTCATAAGTGCATTTGGCGCCATATTCGTGTTCCAAACGATATTGTATGACCTCATACTGTAATGCTCCCACAGTACCAATGACTTTTCTTCCGTTCATTTCCAACGTAAACAATTGGGCTACCCCTTCGTCCATTAACTGGTCGATGCCCTTGTACAGTTGCTTGGCTTTCATGGGGTCAGCATTGTTGATGTACCTAAAGTGTTCGGGCGAAAAGCTTGGGATACCCTTATAGTGCAATTCTTCACCGCTGGTCAAGGTGTCACCGATCTTAAAATTGCCCGTATCGTGCAGTCCAACAATATCCCCAGGATAGGAAACATCCACAATTTCCTTTTTCTCTGCAAAAAAGGCGTTTGGACTCGAAAATTTTAGTTTTTTACCTTGTCTAACGTGCAAATAGGGAGTGTTTCTTTCAAAAGTTCCCGAAACAATTTTCACAAATGCCAATCGGTCCCGGTGCTTAGGGTCCATGTTAGCGTGGATTTTAAAGACAAAGCCCGAAAATTCTTTTTCGTTGGCTTTCACCAAACGCTCTTCAGCCTTTTTGGGACGTGGCGATGGAGCAATGTTTACAAAACAATCCAACAGTTCCCTTACTCCAAAATTGTTCAATGCGGAGCCAAAAAATACGGGTTGTAGTTCGCTCTTTAAATAAGCTTCCTTTTCAAATTCAGGATATACTCCTTCAACCAGCTCTAAATTATTTCGAAGCTCCTCCGCGGCTTTGGTACCTATGATTTTTTCCAGTTCCGGGTTGTTGAGGTCATCAAAAGCGATGGTTTCCTCAATATTCTTTTTGCTGTTCCCGCTGAATAGGTTGATGTTTTTCTCGTAGATGTTATAAATACCTTTAAAATCGTAGCCCATGCCAATGGGAAAACTCAAAGGCGTAACCGTTAGTCCAAGCTTTTGTTCAACCTCATCCAAAAGGTCGAATGCATCTTTTCCCTCACGATCTAGTTTGTTGATGAATACGATCATGGGAATATTGCGCATCCGGCAAACCTCCACGAGTTTTTCGGTTTGCTCCTCTACCCCTTTGGCCACATCAATTACGACGATCACGCTGTCCACTGCGGTAAGGGTACGGAAAGTGTCCTCGGCAAAGTCCTTGTGTCCAGGTGTATCGAGAATATTTATTTTTTTGTCTTTGTAGATAAAGGCCAAAACAGAAGTAGCCACCGAAATACCTCTCTGTCGCTCAATCTCCATAAAGTCGCTTGTGGCCGACTTTTTGATTTTATTGCTTTTTACCGCTCCAGCCTCTTGGATGGCACCACCAAACAAGAGGAGTTTTTCGGTCAAAGTGGTTTTACCCGCATCGGGGTGGGATATAATTCCAAAAGTTCTTCGCTTTGCTATTTCCTTTTCAAATTCCATCAACAAAAATTTCGGCAAAAATAGTGGATTTATATGGTTTCCCGGTCATTTTTGGGATGATTCGGAATTGTTGATAGAATTGGAAAAAAATTAAGGATTTACAATAGCCATCAACAAAAAGAGAAGTATTTTTCCGCCGTTTTTATATCACTGGCCATGGATGTTGTACTTATGCGTTTGTAAAACATACAGATGCGGTAACTAATGATGATGAATTCGCCTTTTATCGATTAAAATAGGTGATAAAATGCAAATAAGTTAATTATGTGACTTGTTAGTGCCGATAGGTGTCGAAAAGGACCAGAGAATAAAAACAATTAAGAAAACCCCAATTTTCTTACCACATACGAGAACCACTTGTTGCCATGGTGATTAGTTGACCAAAACTTATCATTTATGGAGAACATTACTTTCTTTAATCTTAAGAAGAGCATACTTGGTTTGCTACTTCTTGTTTTAGGATTTACCATATACCTCAGTCTCGTTTCTGCGAATACTCCCAATATAAAGAACTTGGAAATGCATCCCGTTAGCGGCACCACCGATTCCGATGGTGATGGGGTCCCTGATAATGTGGATTTGGATTCGGACAATGATGGGATACTGGATAGAGTGGAAGATGCCAATTTGGACGGAGATGACAATCCTGAGACCAATCCTACGGACACAGATGGAGATGGAATTGCCAACTATTTGGATATAGATTCTGACGGTGATGGGTTATTGGATAACTACGAAGCCCAAAACTTTGCAAATGTTCAATTGCCTTCTGGTGAGGACACGGACGGGAACGGGTTGGACGATGTGTATGAAACTGTTCCTGGTGCAGGAACTGGACTTACTCCCATTGATACTGATAGCGACGGAGTTCCGGATTATCTGGACATGGACTCAGATAATGATGGCATTTTAGATCAAAATGAATCCAGTATTATCAGTACAGACTTGGATTGTACTACCGTTCCAAAATTGAATTTTGGAAGCGAACCCATATTAGAGTCGGGCGAGGCACTTGCAGAAGGAGCTGTTTATCGTTATCCCAATGTTGCAAATGGACTAGATGCCTTGGTGCTGATTGAGGAAGTGGTGAATGGTGAGATTTTGTTTCTTGACCAAAACCAAACGGACCCAGAATTTTTTAAGCCTGAGATTTTTTTCACCACAACATCGGAACAACGAAGACCTTATGTAGATTTTAGGATTTCCTTCGTGGAAAATGGAAATACTACACCTGTGGTGCTCGAGGAGTTGAGTGCCAACTTCATCGATGTGGATGGTAACGGTGATTATCAAGAATACAATCGATTCAATACTCCTGCAAGCTACACCCTTGATGCTGATAATGAGATTACGGTTCAGAATACCACTGGTGGCTTCTTGGTAAATGGTGGAAGCCGGGAATATGATGGTATTTCAAATCAAGTGCCATCGGTCAACGTAGCTGTAGAGTTTGTTTCCATAGATTCCTTTGTATTTCGGTTTGGAATTCAGGCTGATATAGATGATAACTTTAAAACAAACGTAGCTAGGCAAGCGGGTATACAATTCGGTTGTTTGGACAACTTTAAGGATCCACAAACAGTAAATTTTAGTGAAGATGTGGACAATGACAACGACGGATACCCCGATAGGCTCGATATTGATAGCGATGACGACGGCATCCCGGACAATGTGGAGGCACAGCCCACAGAAGGGTACATTCCTCCCTCCGGAGAGGATGCCAACCAAAACGGTGTAGACGATGCTTATGAAGCTGGGGAGACCATTGGACTATCACTTGAGGATACAGATAGTGATGGTACACCTGACTATTTGGACGATGACAGTGAAAACGATTTGGTACCCGATAATAACGAAGGAAACGATTTTAATTTTGATGGAGTTCCAGATTGGACCTATACCGGTGTAGATACCGATGGGGACGGACTTGATGACGGCTACGAAGGAAGCGACGTCAACGATGGTTTTGATGTAAACGATGAGATTGATGATCCAGCAACCGACATACCTGATCGTGATGGCGAAGGGGATGTAAATTATCGTGATTTTGACGATGACGGGGATTCCATCGATACCCCTGATGAAGATGCCAATGGCAATAATGACCCTACTGATGATGATACCGATGGGGATGGTACTCCTGATTATTTGGATCCGAACGACGACACGGATACCGATGGAGACGGTGTAACCGATGAAGATGAAGAGGAGGACG
Organism: Flagellimonas marinaquae; assembly: GCF_003992675.1. GTDB lineage: Bacteria > Bacteroidota > Bacteroidia > Flavobacteriales > Flavobacteriaceae > Flagellimonas > Flagellimonas marinaquae. Next base: position 103,061 of record NZ_RZMZ01000014.1, on the reverse strand, counting down.
GAACAGACCCTACGGACCCTTGCGATTTCGTGGAAGAACATATTACCCAACCGCAAACTGGAGACTATTTAAATGCAGATTGCGATGGCGATGGCGTGACCAACGGAGATGAAAAAGAGGACGGAACAGACCCATTTGACCCATGTGATTATAATCCTGATAGCATCACCTTGCCACAGACTGGCGATTACTTAACAGCTGATTGCGATGGTGATGGTGTCACCAATGGTGATGAGGAAGAAGATGGTACTGACCCCCAGGATGCATGCGATTTTGTACTCGACAGTCAGACTGTAGACCCCTCATCCGCTTGGAACGATTCAGATTGCGATGGCGACGGCGTAACCAACGAGGATGAAAAGAACGACGGAACGGACCCCCTTGATCCATGTAGCTATAATCCCGATAGCATTACCTTGCCACAGTCGGCAGATTGGGAAGCATTGGATTGTGATGGCGATGGGAACCCCAACGGAAACGATCCTGACCCACTGACAGCGACAGCGAACGATGACTTTGGGACAACACCAGCTTTAACTGAGGTAGCCATCAATATTCTTGAAAACGATGACTTCCTTCCCAATGCAGATGAAATCAATGTAGGTGTTACAAGTTTATCACGAATTGGAGGCAACGCAACAGGAACTGTAACTTTTGATGCAGAGAGTGGTTTTGTAAACTATCTGCCCACATTGGCAGAGTCCAATTCAACCATAACAATAGTGTATCAGGTTTGTAATGTATTGCCAGACCCAAACGTATGTGCCACTGCCACTATTTATATTGAAGTCGGGTCTAACGCAATTGATGCCTTGGATGATGTGTATTCAACAACCACAGACCAAGAGGGGGTAATCCCCGATAGCAATGTGTTGTTCAACGACACCTTGAACGGAGGTCCATTGACCCTTGCGGATGTCATTTTGACCTCGACGCCCACTGCCGAACTTACAGTAAATGAGGATGGAACGGTAAGTGTTAATCCTGGAACCATGGCCGGAACCTACACCATCACCTATACCATTTGTGATGTGTTGAACGTGGATAATTGCGATACAGCTACTGTAACGGTTCAGGTAATGCAAGGAAGCGCAAACATGATCGATGCCGTAGATGATGCCTATAATACAACTTCTGAAGAAGGAGGAGTCATTTCAGGAAGCAATGTACTGTCCAATGATACGGTCAATGAATCCATTGCTACCCTTGCAGATGTGATTTTGACCTCAACCCCAACCGAAGAGCTCGTGGTAAACGAGGATGGAAGCGTAAGCGTTGTTCAGGGTACCAGTCCTGGCACCTATACCATTAGCTATACCATATGTGATGTGTTGGATGTGGATAATTGTGATACGGCTACGGTAACCGTGGAAGTGATGCAAGGCGAGGATAACGTAATTGATGCGGTGGACGACAGTTATAACGCAGGAATCGGAGGAGGACTGATTCCCGATAGTAACGTGTTGTTGAATGATACTCTCAACGATACCACCGTGTCCTTGAGCGACGTTATTTTGACTTCCACACCTACCAATCAATTGACCGTGAATGAAGATGGCACTATAACGGTAAGCCCTGGAACGCAGCCTGGCACCTATACCATCGAATACACCATTTGCGAAGTCGGTAATCCAGATAATTGTGATACGGCAACGGTCCAGGTGGTCGTGGAAGCCATAGAAGTGAACCAAATGTTGACACCAAACGGCGATTTGAAAAACGACTTCTTGTTCATACGAGGTACGGAATATATCAAATCAAGTACCATCAAAATCTTTAACCGTTGGGGAACCTTGGTGTTTGAAGGGAACAACTACGATAATATCAACAATGTTTTCGATGGACGCGTCCGCGGAAAATCAGCATTAAGCGTTAATGATTACCTTCCGGCAGGCATCTATTTCTACATTTTCAATTATGAAACTGAGCAAGGAAGCTTCACGGACTCCGAATACATTTATTTGAGCAGATAACCTTATGGATAGCATGACAAAAAAATATTTCATTGCCACTTTATTATTTGTTGGAATCGTGGCTACAGGGGTAAAGGCCCAACAAGATGCCCAGTATACACAATATATGTACAATACGTTGAGTGTGAATCCAGCCTATGCAGGGTCAAGGGGGCAACTCAGTTTTGCCGGTCTGTACCGTTCGCAATGGGTAGGTCTGGACGGTGCGCCCGAAACTTTTACCATTAATTTACATTCCCCCATTCGCAATAGTCGATTGGGTTATGGAGTCTCCATAGTAAATGACAATATTGGTGATGGCGTTGTGCAGGAGACTTATTTGGATGCAGTTGTCTCTTATACTATAGATGTGTCAATGGACGCCAAATTATCATTTGGATTAAAGGCAGGAGGAAATATGTTGAGTCTCGACTTTAATGGACTCCGCAACTTTGATCAAGAAGTGGTGAATCAGAATAATATCGACAATAGATTTACACCAAACTTTGGTCTTGGTGTTTATTATCACACGGATAAATTCTATGCAGGACTATCAGCGCCCAATGTACTCGAATCCGAATATTTTGACAATGACAACTCGGGGGATGGAGTAAACTTTTTGTCCGCCGAACGAATGAACATTTATTTGATTACAGGATATGTGTTTGATATTGGTGCAGACCTTCAGTTTAAACCGGCCCTGTTGACCAAAGCGGTTTCCGGTGCACCCCTACAAGTGGATTTATCCGCCAGCTTCCTATTTGCGAACAAATTTAGTTTCGGTGCCGCGTACAGATGGGATGCAGCAGTAAGTGGTTTGGTTGGTTTTCAGGTTACCGACCAAATCATGTTGGGATTGGCATACGATCGCGAAACTACCGAATTGGGAGGAACACAGTTTAACGATGGCTCGTTTGAAATATTTCTCCGCTTGGAATTGTTGAAATCGTTCCAAAGGACCATATCACCACGATTCTTTTAATATAGTACAGCATGCTGAAAAGAATACTCATAGTATCGATAATCATTTACGGATGCTTTCAAAAGGCAATTGCACAACAGGACAGTATTCCAGATAAGCAAATTGAACGAATCATGGAAAGGGCCGATGAGCGGTATCAACAATATTCCTTCAGTCCGGCCATCGATATCTACAAAAAAGTGTTGGACAAGGGCTATTCGTCCCCCGACCTTCTAAAAAAATTGGGTAATTCGTACTATTTCAATGCCAAATATGACGAAGCAGCCGAAACCTACGGAAAGTTGGAAAAAAACTATCCAAGCGAAATGTCAGTGGAGGATATCTTCCGCTATGCGCAAAGTTTAAAATCTATTGGAAACTATGACGAAGCGGACAGGGTGATGGACAACTTTAAGGAACTGACCGCTGCCATGGTCGATTTTGATGTGGATTACATGACCAAAATTGAAGAAAATTCAGGTAGATATGATATAAAGCCATTTCTATATAACAGTGCATACTCCGATTTTGCAGCCGCCTATTACGAAAAGGGGCTCATTTTTGCCTCGGACAGGGACACGGGCAACTTTGCAAGATATAGGCATACCTGGAATGCAAGTGACTTCTTGGACTTATACAAAGTGGATGCAGATAGCGTTTCCCAAGGAAAAGTCGTGAAATTGGAAGGTGATGTAAACACCCGTTTGCATGAATCTACCTCTGTGGTAACCAAAGATGGTACTACCATGTATTTTACACGGAACAATTTTTTTGATGGTAGGAGGAAAAAAGATGAAGAAGGAATCATAAGGCTAAAAATCTATAGTGCAGAGAAGGTTAACGGAGAATGGACAAATATCGTAGAGCTCCCTTTCAACAGTGATTCCTATTCTGTAGCGCACCCTATGCTCAGTCCGGATGAAAAAAAGCTTTATTTTGTTTCAGATATGACGGGCAGCCTGGGGGCATCCGATATATTCGTTACCGAAATCATAGGCGACGGAACCTATGGTCCCATCCAAAACCTCGGAAGTAACATCAATACCATTGGAAGGGAAACGTTTCCATTTATCACAGCAGATGGGGTACTTTATTTTGCTTCGGACGGTCATCAGGGCCTAGGGGGATTGGATGTCTTTGCCACCAAAATAGCCTATAACGATTATTCACAACCCGTAGTAAATGTGGGAAGACCTGTAAACTCCCCCAACGATGACTTTTCGTTTATTTACCGTACATCCAACAAAACAGGTTACTTCGCATCCAATAGGGAAGGAGGCATGGGCGGAGACGATATTTACGAATTCGTGGAGACCCAGCCGCTTGTTTTGGACTGTATTCAGGAAGTGACAGGAACTGTAAGGGACCGTATTTCCAATGAAGTGTTGGCAGGGGCCACGGTCAAGATTATTGATGAAGAAAACAATGAGATTTCATCGACCATTACCGATTCTGATGGAAACTACATACTGATGCTCGATTGTTCCAAAGGTAATTTTGTCAGGGCATCTCGAGACGGGTATGTACCGGCCGAAGAATATTTGCCCATTTCAGATGGAAAACCCAGAATTGTGGATTTTTATCTAGAACGTGATATTGTGACCGGTGGTTTTGGGGACGACCTAGCTAAATTATTGCAGTTGAGCACGATATATTTTGACCTGAACAAGTATAACATCCGACCCGATGCAGAGATTGAGATTCAAAAAGTGATCGTGGCCATGGAAAAATATCCAAGTTTGAAAATCAAGGTGAACTCACATACCGATAGTCGTGGAGTCGATGCCTACAATCTTTGGTTGTCCCAAAAGCGGGCAGAATCTACGGTAAACTATATGATTTCGAAAGGTATTTCTCCCACTAGGTTGGAAGGTGAAGGATTTGGAGAGACCCGATTGGTAAATGATTGTGTAAATGGAGTACAATGTTCAGAAGAACAGCATCAATTAAATCGTAGATCAGAATTTATCATATTTGAATAAATCAAAGCAAACTTCTTGCTATGGAACGACTCCTTTTTGGGGTCGTTTTTTTTTTTGCTCAAAATTTTGAAAATCCCGTTATGAAAGTAAAAAGACATGTGCGAATTATCGCATAATTACTGGGTTTCATCGACAAAGTGCATTAAGGAAAACCTAATTGACGCTGGGGATAACCTCAAAAATGGGATGCTATACAATGGGATTCAATAGGTTCACAACAATTATTTTCTACGGCTAAAACTCAGGGTAATTTTGTATGCAGTTGAAATTTAGGCGAATTGAATTGCCATAAAATTAATCAACAGAACAATTGAAAATCAACAAAAGGTTTACATCATCCTCAACTAATTATAACCTCATGAAGAAGAGCATTCTAGCCCTATTATTTCTTTTTTCAACAGGAATAGCTTTTTCGCAAACCACGGTTACGCTACAGGACCAATGCAACTGCGAAGTCTTAAAAGGTACTGACGTCTCGAGCTCTGGAGCAACAAGCCCCACAGGGGCTGACCTCGGTGATATATACGTAAACACCACTACGGGGACTATCTATTTTTGGGACGGGGATACCTGGGAATTGACCGCTTCGGACAATCAGCAGTTGACCGGGTTTACTTTTAATGATGCTACCAATACCCTATCGCTAACCTTGGAAAATGGCGGAAGTGTAAATGTGGATTTGAGTAGTTTGAGCGATACGCTAATGGATTCAAATACCACCGTAACATCTTTTGGGATAGATGGGACGAATACGAATTTGGTGATAACGGATTCCGATTTGAACACCTTTTCCGTCGCATTGGCAGATTTGGCCGCATTGATTGATACAGATACTACCCTGTCCGATGCCCAAGTGGCCACGGCGGTGAACAATGAGTTCCCGAACTTGGATACAGACAGCACGGATGATTTCTCTGGGGACTTTAACGATTTGACCAATGTTCCAGCAAATTTGGACACGGACAGCACAGACGACTTTTCAGGCGACTTTGGAGATTTGACCAACGTCCCTGCCAATCTGGATTTGGATTCCACCGATGATTTCGATGGACAGTGGAGCAGCTTGACCGGGATTCCAGCAGGTTTTGCCGACAATATTGACAACGATACCCAATTGACCGATGCCCAAGTGGCCACTGCGGTGAACAACGAGTTCCCGAACTTGGATACTGACAGCACGGATGACTTTTCTGGAGACTTTGGCGATTTGACCAACGTGCCTTCAAACTTGGATCTGGATGCCACCGACGATTTCGACGGTCAGTGGAGCAGCTTGACAGGAGTTCCTGCAGATTTCGCGGATAATGTGGATAACGTAGACGATGCGGACAACGACCCGGCTAACGAATTACAGGCCATCACTTCCACCGACGGAACGGTAACGGTGACCCCTAACGGCAACGATTTTGACCTATCCGGTTTCAGTGGTGATTTTGGTGACC
>NZ_RZMZ01000014.1:96455-96674 GCF_003992675.1 Flagellimonas marinaquae | reverse complement strand
ATGCCCAAGTGGCCACTGCGGTGAACAACGAGTTCCCGAACTTGGATACCGACAGCACGGATGATTTCTCTGGTGACTTTAACGATTTGACCAATTTGCCTGCGAATCTGGATACCGACAGTACCGACGATTTCGACGGACAGTGGAGCAGCCTGACCGGGATTCCAGCAGACTTCGCCGATAACGTGGACAATGTGGACGATGCGGACAACGACCCTG
>NZ_RZMZ01000014.1:96198-96405 GCF_003992675.1 Flagellimonas marinaquae | reverse complement strand
ACAATGTGGACGATGCGGACAACGACCCTGCAAACGAATTACAGGCCATCACTTCCACCGACGGAACGGTGACGGTAACACCGAACGGCAACGATTTTGACCTATCCGGTTTCAGTGGAGATTTTGGCGATTTGACCAATCTTCCAGCAAATCTGGACACGGACAGCACGGATGACTTTTCAGGTGACTTCGGTGATTTGACCAACG
>NZ_RZMZ01000014.1:95865-96148 GCF_003992675.1 Flagellimonas marinaquae | reverse complement strand
TGGATTTGGATGCCACCGACGATTTCGACGGACAGTGGAGCAGCTTGACAGGTGTTCCAACGGACTTCGCAGACAATGTGGACAATGTGGACGATGCGGACAACGACCCGGCTAACGAATTACAGGCCATTACTTCGACCGACGGAACGGTAACAGTGACCCCGAACGGTAACGATTTTGACCTTTCCGGTTTCAGTGGTGACTTTGGTGACCTTTCCAATGTACCAGCGAACTTGGATTTGGATGCCACCGACGATTTCGACGGACAGTGGAGCAGCCTGAC
>NZ_RZMZ01000014.1:95578-95815 GCF_003992675.1 Flagellimonas marinaquae | reverse complement strand
ATGACCCCGCCAATGAACTTCAGGCCATCACCTCCACAGACGGAACGGTAACAGTAACACCGAACGGTAACGATTTTGACATTTCCGGTTTCAGCGGTGACTTTGGAGACCTTTCCAATGTACCCGCCAATCTGGACACGGACAGCACAGATGATTTCTCAGGTGATTTTAATGATTTGACCAACGTTCCTGCCAATCTGGATTTGGATGCCACCGACGATTTTGACGGACAGTGGA
>NZ_RZMZ01000014.1:95162-95483 GCF_003992675.1 Flagellimonas marinaquae | reverse complement strand
CCAACGTGCCTGCCAACTTGGACACGGATAGCACAGACGACTTTTCAGGTGACTTCGGTGATTTGACCAATGTTCCTGCCAACTTGGATTTGGATTCCACCGACGATTTCGACGGACAGTGGAGCAGCTTGACAGGTGTTCCAGCAGGTTTTGCCGACAATATCGACAATGACACTCAATTGACCGATGCCCAAGTGGCCACGGCGGTGAACAACGAGTTCCCGAACTTGGATACGGACAGCACGGATGATTTTTCAGGAGACTTTGGAGACTTGACCAACGTTCCTGCCAACCTGGATTTGGATGCCACCGACGATTTCG
>NZ_RZMZ01000014.1:10063-95112 GCF_003992675.1 Flagellimonas marinaquae | reverse complement strand
AATTGACCGATGCCCAAGTGGCCACTGCGGTGAACAACGAGTTCCCAAACCTGGATACCGACAGCACAGACGATTTCGACGGACAGTGGAGCAGCTTGACAGGTGTTCCAGCAGACTTCGCAGACAATGTGGACAATGTTGACGATGCTGACAACGACCCGGCTAACGAATTGCAGGCCATCACCTCTACCGACGGAACGGTGACGGTAACACCGAACGGCAACGATTTTGACCTGTCCGGCTTCAGCGGTGATTTTGGTGATTTGACCAACTTGCCTGCCAATTTGGACTTGGATGCCACCGACGATTTCGATGGACAGTGGGGCAGTTTGACAGGTGTTCCAGCGGACTTCGCCGATAACGTGGACAATGTTGACGATGCGGACAACGACCCCGCAAACGAATTGCAGACCATCACTTCGACCGACGGAACGGTAACAGTGACCCCGAACGGCAACGATTTTGACCTATCCGGTTTCAGTGGTGACTTTGGAGACTTGACCAATGTCCCTGCCAACTTGGATTTGGATTCCACCGATGATTTCGACGGACAGTGGAGCAGCTTGACCGGGATTCCAGCAGGTTTTGCCGACAATATTGACAACGATACACAATTGACCGATGCCCAAGTAGCCACAGCAGTAAACAACGAGTTCCCGAATTTGGACACTGACAGTACGGATGACTTTTCTGGAGACTTTGGCGATTTGACCAATATTCCAGCAAATCTAGATTTGGATGCCACCGACGATTTCGATGGCCAGTGGAGCAGCTTGACTGGGATTCCAGCAGGTTTTGCGGATAATATTGACAACGATACCCAATTGACCGATGCCCAAGTGGCCACTGCGGTGAACAACGAGTTCCCAAATTTGGATACCGACAGCACCGACGATTTCGACGGACAGTGGAGCAGCCTATCGGGAGTTCCTGCAGACTTCGCAGACAATGTGGACAATGTGGACGATGCGGACGCTAGTGTCACAAACGAAATCAATACGCGTTTTGAAGTAAGTGGAGCCAATCTCGAAATAGAGGATAGCAACGGTACACTTCAAGTAGCCTTGGTTGATATCGATACCGACGACCAAACGGCAGCACAAGTGAATTCAGATTCGCCTGTAGATGTCGATGGAGACGGCAATACAGAGGCTACGGTCGAAGATGTCATTCAAGACATAGCACCGATTACATCAAAAGCGGCAAGAATATTTTACCCTCCTTCCATAGCCATTGATGCGTCATCAAATGGAACAGGAAGAACCGTGGATTTGTATGCACAGTACGTTGCACAATATGGAACCCCAGCAGTATCAAGTGCAGGAGCTCCAACAGCGCTTCCAACCTATAGTGCAGCCGAATTGTATTATTACGTAACCTATGCAGACCCTACGGTGTTCGACAATATGAGTATTGATGCCAATGGGGTGTTGACCTACGATATTATTGGTCAACCAGCTGATTACAACGCATTGATCAACGTAGTGTTTGTGGTAAAATAGTAATGACTAAAGACAAATCTATTTTGAAATCCGACACCTCATATAAGTCTTTATTCATTGGACTATTCATTTTCTTCTTGGGAATGAACCTTGCCAGCGCCCAATTTTTGTTGCAGGCGCCCAATACTGAAGATGAAACCAATTACCGTTGGTATGAAGCATCGGATACCTCAACAGTTCTTGGTACCAATTCATTCTACGAAGCGACCCAACCCGGCATCTATTTTGCCACTTACGACGGTACGCTTTGTGGCTCCAATGCAACGGGGTATTTTATTTTGACCGACTGTGAGGCACCCAATAATCAGGTGACCTTGGATATTTCGGCCAGTGTCCCTTCGGGAGCTACCGTAAGCTGGAGTCCTGCTTTGACAGGTGATCAATCTAGACCCACGGTCACCAGCACACAGACCGTGATGCGATATGTGGCCACAATAACCAAAGTAGGGAACAGCACGGCACTTCCCAGATTTACGGTGGTGTGTATGAGTCAAGCCGCTAATCTGTCGGATGACCTGATTGCTGTCAACGAGGACATTTCGGTCATTGTACCCATTTTCGACAATGATACCGACATACCTACAACCGGAGTGCTAACAACCACTGACCCGGCGAACGGAGCGGTGAGTATTGATGACAACGGTACAGCTAACGACCCTTCCGATGATGTGGTCACATACACCCCAAATCCCGATTATAATGGTAGTGATAGTTTTGATTATACCATTTGTAATTCCTTCGGGGATTGCAGCACCGCGACCGTGACCATTGATGTGGTGCCCATTGTGGATACCTTGGATGATTCGGTTTCCACGGATATCGGTGTCAATGCCACGATATCTTGGAGAGCAAATGACAATGATATACCAACCCTAGGAACGATTACAGTGACCAACCCATCAAACGGAACAGTTGTGCTAAACGACAATGGAACAGCCAATGATCCTTCCGATGACGATATCATATATGTGCCGAACCCCGCATTTACCGGTACAGACTCCTTTACGTATACTGTTTGTGATGATGACGGAAATTGTGATACCGCAACAGTAACTGTCATCGTCAATGACCTTGGCGTCGATATCGATAGTGATAACGATGGCATCGTGGACGTCTTCGAGGATTTGAATGCGGACAGCGATGATGATCCATCAACCAACCCAACGGACACCGATGGGGATGGAATTCCAGATTACCTCGATATCGATAGTGATAATGATGGAATTCCTGACAATATTGAGGCACAGCCTGCCCTGGGATATCTTGCGCCCAGCATGGCAGATGCCAACACAAATGGCCTGGATGATGCTTATGAAGCCGACGGCAATCTTGGACTGATTCCATTGGATTCCGATAATGACGGTATTCCAGATTATGTGGATGAAGACAGTGATAATGACAATGTGCCGGATGCTATTGAAGGACACGATTTAGACCATAATGGAGTACCAGAGGTAACCTTGATCGGTTCCGATAAGGATAATGATGGTTTGGACGATGGATACGAAGGTGAAACCATGATTGATATCGATATCAATGACGAGATGGACGACCCAACTACAGCGTTGCCCGATAATGATGGAGATGGCATTCCAGACTTTAGGGATTCTGACGACGACGATGACGGTATTGAGACCATTGATGAGGATATGAACGGAGATGGCAATTATGCCAATGACGATTCCAACGAGGACGGTATCCCTAATTATCTAGACCCCGATTTGGGTGAGGCCACCGTTGATGAAGAAGTAGTTGATGTCATTAATGTTATTACACCTAATGGCGACGGCGTACACGATACCTTGGAGATCCGTGGACTTGAAAACTATCCGAACAACACGGTAAGAATATATAACAGATGGGGTGTAATGGTCTACCAGACCAAGGCCTACGCTTCCAGCGGAAATGTATTCGATGGGACATCCCAAGGAAGGGTGACCGTGGATAAAGACAATAAATTGCCTGTAGGTACCTACTTCTATGTTATCGATTATCAAGAAACAAGTGGAAATATGAAACAGCTAACGGGCTATATATACATAAATAGATAAGATGGTTACTGTGAGAAAAAAGCGAATTAAAATACACATCCAATGGCTGATTGCCCTTCTATTTTTGGGAGCGGTAAACGTACAGGCGCAGCAGGATGCACAGTACACCCAATATATGTACAACACCGTAAGTGTCAATCCGGCCTATGCAGGTTCGCGCGGACATTTGAGCATTGCCGCCCTTTATCGCAACCAATGGTTGGGACTTGACGGTGCTCCAGAGACCCAAACATTGAACCTCCACACCCCAGTAGGGTATCGTGGTGTAGGTCTTGGGCTCTCCATCGTAAATGATAAGATCGGACCCACTTCAGAGACTTATTTTGATGTTGATTTTTCCTATACCATTCAAACCTCTTGGGAAGGAAGGTTGAGTTTTGGCCTTAAGGCCAGTGCCCATATGTTGGATATTCGCTTCTCCGAGCTCGATGAGTTTGAAATAGACCCCCAATTGCAGTCACAGCAGGATATTCAGAATAAATTTTCTCCGAACATTGGAGCAGGGGTGTACTATCATACCGATAGATTTTATGCAGGTTTATCAGCCCCAAGGATACTGGAAACCACACATTTTGATACATCATCCATCTCCACGGCCAAAGAGCAGATGACCCTATATTTGATTACGGGATATGTTTGGGACCTGAATCCTATGTTAAAGTTTAAACCGGCACTTTTGACCAAAGCCGTTCAAGGGGCACCATTGCAGTTGGATCTTTCCGCAAACTTTATGTTCAATGAAAAATTCGTAGCGGGGGTTGCCTATCGATGGGATGCAGCCTTTAGTGGTCTTTTTGGTTTTATGCTATCCGACCAGTTTATGGTGGGCTTGGCCTACGATCGTGAAATCACCGAGCTTGGTGCTGCTACCTTTAATGATGGTTCCTTTGAGATTATCCTCAGGTACGATTTCATCAGAAATATCGGGAACCTAAAATCACCACGCTTCTTTTAGGAAGAATTTACAAGCCTTTACCCTATTATTTTACCTCAAAGGTCATATTTTTACCGTATGAAAGAGGAAAAAGTAATATTGGTGAATGAACATGACGAACCCATTGGCTTAATGCCCAAAATGGAAGCACACGAAAAAGCACTGCTCCATAGGGCATTTTCTGTTTTTGTGATGAATGCAAAGGGTGAAACCATGCTACAACAGAGGGCCAAGGACAAATACCACTCCCCTTTGTTATGGACCAACACCTGCTGTAGTCACCAAAGGGAAGGGGAGAGCAATGTAGAGGCAGGTAAGCGCAGGCTTATGGAAGAAATGGGCTTTACCACGGAACTCAAGGAGTTGTTTCACTTTGTATACAAGGCCCCTTTTGACAATGGCCTCACCGAACATGAATTTGATCATGTTATGATAGGATATTATGAGGATGAGCCCCACATCAATCCAGATGAGGTGGAAGATTGGAAATGGATGTATCCAGAAGATATTAAAAAGGATATGGACCAAAATCCTCAAGAATATACAGCATGGTTCAAGATTATTTTTGAACGTTTCTACGATCACCTAATGGAAAACACTCCTGTACAATGAAAGTAAAGGCAAGTAGGAAGGCAACATTCAACGCAGCGCACCGATTGTTCAGGCCGGATTGGGACGAAGAGAAGAACAATGCCGTTTTTGGCAAATGCAACAATCCTAGGTTTCATGGCCATAACTACGATTTGATTGTGAGCGTAACTGGGGAGATTGATCCAGAAACTGGATTTGTGATCGACCTCAAGGTGCTCAAGGATCTTATCAAGGAACAGGTGTTGGACCCTTTTGATCATAAGAATCTGAATTTGGACGTACCCGAATTCCAGAATTTGAATCCTACGGCAGAAAACATAGCCGTGGTCATTTGGAATAAGCTCAGGCCCCATATCGATGCTGAAAGGGAATTGGAAGTAGTGCTCTACGAAACCCCTCGAAATTTTGTGACCTATACCGGATAAAATGAATCTGTACCCCTTAAAATTTAAACCTATCCTCAAAGAACGCCTATGGGGAGGAACCAAGTTAAAAGAAGTGCTGAACAAACCGATTGAAAGCGATATTACCGGTGAAAGCTGGGAACTTTCAGGTGTGCAGGGAGATATTTCCGTGGTGTCCAATGGTGAGTTGGAGGGCACTTCACTACAAAGTATGATGGAAGAGGAAGGCAATGCACTTTTGGGGAACAGTGTGGTGCAGCGTTTTGGGAACGATTTCCCCATTCTCATCAAGTTTATTGATGCCAAACAAGACCTTTCCATCCAATTGCACCCCAACGACGAACTGGCGAAGAGCAGGCACAATTCCTTCGGGAAAACAGAGATGTGGTATATTATGGATGCCGACCCAGGTGCCAAACTCATTGTAGGATTCAATAAGGATGTAGAGAAAGAAGAATATGTGAAAAGTCTTGAAGAGGGCACCTTGACCGATTTGATGAACTATGAAGAGGTTAAAGAAGGGGATACCTTCTTTATCAACACGGGAAAGATTCATGCTATTGGTGCAGGCGTGCTATTGGCCGAAATCCAGCAGACTTCAGATATTACCTATAGAGTTTTCGATTTCAACCGAAGGGACAAAGATGGTAATTTAAGGGAACTACATACCAGTTTGGCCGTAGATGCCATCGATTACGAAAAAAAGGACGATTTCCGTGTGAACTATTCCAAAGAAGGGGACAAAGTTAATAGCATGGTCGATTGCCCTTATTTTAAAACGAATTTTATGGAGTTGAGCAAACCCATGAAACAAGATTTGACCCAAAGGGACTCATTTACCATTTATATGTGCGTAGGAGGTGAAGCGACCATAAAAAATAATCAGGGGAGCACTTCCATAAAAAGAGGCGAGACTGTTCTTCTGGCTGCTGCCAGTCATCATGTAGAAATCGACACCCAGCACGCCAAACTTTTAGAAGTTACCATTTAATAGTATCTTTAATCAAAACCACAGTGTTATGCCAAGTATCCGTGACTTAAAAAAGGATGTCAATTATGTATTGGGAGACATCATTGAAGCAGTTTATATCTGGGAAGCCGGTTCCGGCAACAAAGAATCCGAAGAAGGGACCGTAATCATTGATGAAGCCATTGAGGTCTACGATAACCTTATGGATAAAATCAACCAGAAAAAGGTAGATGACACCAGAGCACACTTCAAGTCCATCCGTAACGAACTAGAAGAGAAGGCCACCAAGCTTGTGGAACGGCTCAACAGTTTGGAAGCTTAATTGGCCTGGTCCAAGAAAGCTTTAAACTCTTTTCCGTATTTCGATGATGCCACTTCTGGAGCTAGGCTGTTGTAAATAGAATCCAAGTATTTCGGATTTGCTTCCTTTGCCTCTGTCATCATAATATATGGGGTGGCATAGGAATTAGGATTGCTAAGCCCAAAATTAAGGGCGTAACGATAGCGGCCAATAGTGTTTTGATTGATCAAACGCTGAATGGAATCCAAAGCAATGGAATCTTCTTGAAGTTCTGGGGCAGACCCTTGTTGAATGAGGCCAAGCTCCCTTATGTTGAATTTGGAAGCCATTTGATAGAATTCTTCTAACTTTTTATGTGATTTTGACCCTGAAATCTCAGCATTGGTATCAAAAGTGTTCCATGCGGTATTGATGACAATATTCCCTGTCTCACCAAAGAAGGTAATACGGTCGTTGATGTCGTTGTTGTCCTCTTTTTTCAGATATAAATAAAAAATTTCTGGCTCTTCCACTTCTTGTATAAAACTGAAATTTCCATCCCCTTGGATTTGCAAAGAATCCAACACTACCAAGGTAGAGTCCTTAAACTGCTGCAAATAGAGCGTCCCTTTTTTCAGCCCTTTAATAGTACCACTAAGGTTCATGGTGTTTTTCGTACTTTTTTCACAGGCAAGCACAGCGATTCCAATCAGTATTACAAACAATATCCGCTTCATCTTAAAATTTTTGCTGGGCAAAGATGCACATTCTTCTCAAAATATTAAACATTGGAGGCGACTTCCATCAACAAAGCGCACAAATAGGCTCCGGCCGTTCCTACCACATAGCCAAAAACGGCCAATAGTATTCCTACGGAAGTCAACGAAGGGTGAAATTCCGCTGCGACAACGGGTGCCGATGCCGCTCCACCCACATTGGCCTGACTGCCCACAGCCAAGAAAAAGAAGGGTGCCTTTATCAGTTTTGCCATCAAAATCAGTAGTCCTGCATGAATGGTGATCCAAATCAGTCCGATGGCAATAAGTCCAGGGTTGTCCAATACCCTGCCCAAGTCCATTTTCATGCCTATGGTCGCTACCAAAATATAAATGAACATGCCCCCAACTTTGCTCGCCCCTGCACCTTCATAATTTTTGGCCTTTGTAAAGGAAAGTCCAATACCAATGACTGTGGCAAAAACCACCATCCAAAGGAAATCCGAACCTAAAGAGGACAGGACTTTCTGTGGATTTCGGACCACCTCAAAATTGTTCTGCAGGAAATTGGCAAAGTGATGCCCTGCCAAATGGGATATGCCAACTCCCACGAAGGCGAAGAACAATAACATCATCAAATCTCTCAGCGTGGTTACCCGCGCTATTTTTTCGGTGTAGGTTGATACTTTTACCTTTAGTTCTTCAATGGAAGAGGTGTCCGCTTTGAGCCAACGATCAATTTTATCAGTTTTGCCAACGCCCAAAAGAATAATGGCCAACCAAAGGTTGGCGACCACGATATCTATGAGGACCATGCCCCCATAACTTTCTTGATTGTATTTAAAGACTTCCAACATCGCTGCTTGGTTGGCACCTCCACCAATCCAGCTCCCTGCAATAGTGGCCAAACCTCTCCAAACGGCATCTGGGCCAACACCACCGACCGTTTCTGGGGAAAATATCGATACGATCAAAATAGCGATGGGTCCGCCAATTACGATACCGACGGTACCGGTTAAAAACATGACCAAAGCTTTTGACCCCAAATTGAGGATGGCCTTCAGGTCTATACTGAGCGTCATCAAAATCAAAGCAGCGGGCAGCAGATATCTACTGGCTACATAATAGGTATTGGAAGACGATTCGTCTATGATTCCCACACTGGCTAAAATGGCTGGCAACAGATAGCACATGAGTACCGTGGGAACCACGCTATAAAATTTGCTCCAAAAGCCTGTTTTGATGGATGAAGTATAAAATACAAAGCCTAAACAGAGGCAAAGCAGCCCAAAGATAATAGTGTCTTGGGTAAAGGGTAGTTGGTCCATAGATGTTAAGCTAAAAGCTCAAATATAGGAAAATAACAGGGGTGTGTTCGGGCAATTTACTATTTACAAGAGTATGCGCTGGATGTCCTATCAAATATTCAGCCAATAGGTCAATTTTAAATTGACGGAACGGGTCCGTGGCATAAAGGTGTTCACGAAATAATTGTCGTTGTATACCAAGAATAGGTCGGATAGGGGAGCAAAACGCCATTGTAAGCGCGAATTGATGCCCAAATTATCTGCTTGGTTGCTGTATTGTACCAAAGTAGACCAAAAAACGGATTTATTGAAAGTAACGTCTATTCTTGGACTTATCAACCACAGATCTTCACTTTCGTAAGGTTCCGGTAATTTTATACTGTTATAATTGACCCTAACGGAAAACAACATCTTGGGCTGGAGTCGCAAACTTAAATCTCCTTCCATAACAAAGCGATTGCCATTGTAGAAATCACCATAGCCCGGTTGCACAGAATACGAAAATACCTTTCTTCGGTCGCTTTGGAACGCCATTTCGTAACTTGTATAATAGTAGCCTATATCTCCTGGAAGCCCAACCCCGCCATCTGTTCCAGTAGGGTCAAATTCTTCGGTGAGGAAAGTGTAACGGTTGAACATCCGTACCGAAAACTCTTCTTGTGACTTAAATCTGGCCTGCCAACTAGAAAATATGTTATAATCTGTGTTCTTATAATCCAAGGTAGGCCGCCAAATTGCATTGGGGTTAAATCGAAAACCGTGGGAGTTCAATTTTCCCTTTTGGGGCCAAAAGTTGAACTCTACGAACGGTCTGGCTGCCACAATATCTTGCCGGCGCACGAAACCGAGGTCTGATCGGAAATCGTTGCCCACGAAATTTCCGCGGAGGCCAAAGTTGAGGAGCCTCGAATTGTATTGCAAATCAACACCTCCTGATGCATTCCGGTTTCCAATCTCGCGAGCAAAGGATTTATGGTAGAAAAATTTACCGGTCCATGTGTTATCTGCGGAGGCAAGATTGTAATCTAGGCCAACCACCCGATTGTATCTATCCGTTTCCTCCAGAAAGTCGTAGTCTCCAAAACTTTGTCGGTTCACAAAAATGAAGCTGAGGTTGGAACGGGAGAACATCTTTTTTTGGAGCGCCAACACGGTATTGTTGTTACTGGCAATCTCGTTTTCCTCGTCCTTTTCCGTTTGAATGTTCAGAAGACCAAGCCGCCAATTTTCATTTAGTTTACCACTAAGCCGGATTCCTCCAACAATACCATTCTCAATGGTTTCACCATCTTGATTTTTAGCAATACCTATCCTTCGCGAAAAAAAGGGGTTGGCATCCCTTTCGCTCCCAAAGGAACCAAAAAGGTCATTGTTATCGATAAAAAACTGTCGTCTTTCGGGCAAGGCCACTTGAAAACGGGAAAGGTTAACGATTACATTGTCCACCTCCACATTGGAAAAGTCGGGGTTTACGGTCACATCCAGGTTCATTCCATTGCCAATGGAAATTTTGGCATCGCCCCCGACATTGAAATTGTTGAATTCCTCATTGCTTTCGTAATCCTTGGCCAAAATTCCATTGATGTAAGGGATAAGTGCCATTGGTGTTCTTGATTTACCAAGGGGCTTTTCAAAAATCATATCACCCATAAAGGCCAAGCTGTAAATCAATTGATTTTGTGGTATTTTCATCCAACTACTGGTTTCATTGGACTGCATGTCAAAACGATAGCTATTGAACCGCCATTTGGTTTCACCTTGCTTGAATTTAAAAGAGGTGAGGGGTATGGCCAACTCACAAATGTAGTAGCCATCATAGATTTTGGTCTCACCTTTCCATTTTACATCCCATGAAGTAGTAAATCCACTGGGTCCGGAACCACCATTGGATATAAGGGCTTCCCGGCGCACCCCGTATGGGTTCATCCCGAATAGGAAAGCGTTGGTACCATCGTTAAAGGTGTCGAACATTAAACTGATGTTATCGTTGCCCCCAGCTCGGTAATCGCGTTGTAGTGAGGGAATCACATAATTATCACCTTCGGTGTTCAGTTTGATACCAACATACAAGGTAGTATTGTTGTACAGCATCTTAATATCCGTTTGCTGAAAAGCAAGCGTGGTATCGCTTGGAAAATATTGATGGAAATCAGCGGCGCTCTCTGCCATGTCCCAAACACTTTCGTCCATAATGCCATCAACCTTGATGATGTCATCAATGTATTTTACGGTAAAACTTTTCGTGTTGGATTGGGAAAACAGTGCATAGGAACAGAGGATTGTAACGAGTACAAAACTTTTTTTGAGCATTGGTTTAGTTTAGTTGGTTTAACAAATGTAAAGTTTACATAGTTAAAAAAATCCCAAAATTTTAAAATCGGTTGTTCTTTGCCAAAACATTCAGAAATTTCCAGAAATAAAAATCACATTATTTTTTGTCAACCTTAGCTTCGTTTCAAATGAAAAAAATCACATTGTTATTGCTATTGCTTCCTGTTATTGTATTGGCAAATATCACTTGGGGAAAAACTGGTCATCGCGTCACGGGTGAAATTGCCGAGGCCCATTTGACCGGGAAGGCCAAAAGGGCATTGAACGATTTGCTGGATGGGCACAGTTTGGCATTCGTGTCGACCTTTGCCGATGATATCAAAGCTGATCGTGCCTTTTCAAAGTACTCTGCTTGGCACTATGTAAATTATCCACTGGGAACGAGTTATCGGGATGCCGAGAAAAGTGAATATGGCGATATTGTAATGGCCATTGAGGAGTGCACGGCCAAGGTAAAGGACAAAAACAATAGCCGTGAGGACCGGGTCTTTTATTTAAAGATGCTCATCCATTTGATTGGAGACCTTCATCAACCCATGCACGCGAGCAGGGCAGAGGATAAGGGTGGCAACGACATTCAGGTGCAATGGTTTGGTGAGGGCAGCA
Source organism: Flagellimonas marinaquae (assembly GCF_003992675.1). GTDB lineage: Bacteria > Bacteroidota > Bacteroidia > Flavobacteriales > Flavobacteriaceae > Flagellimonas > Flagellimonas marinaquae. Next base: position 83,420 of record NZ_RZMZ01000014.1, on the reverse strand, counting down.
ACCTACATCGGGTATGGGACAAAAATTTGATCGAATCTTACGGCATGACCTATACCGAACTGGCCAATGAACTGGTTGAGGTTAGCCGTACTGAAAGGAAGCAAATCCAAGCGGGTACCATTTATGACTGGGTAGACGAATCCCATCAGATTTGCGCCAAACTCTACGATTCCGTGGAAATAGGGGAAAAGTTGGGGTATCGGTATTCCTACGACTACAACGAGCTGTTGTTCGAGCAGTTGCAAAAAGGAGGACTTCGATTGGCCAAGGTGTTGAACGACCTATTTGCCTAAAGCGATTAGGATTGCAAAACCGTTTTCAACTGGTTCCTATATTCTGAAGGATTTTGGCCAGTAAATGCCTTGAAAGATTTGTTGAAATGTGAAAAGTTATTGAAACCACTGTCGTAGCATACTTGGGTGATGCTAATAGGCTGCTCGGCCAATAGCTTGGAGGCATGTACCAGTCTGTACTCATTTACGAACTGTGTAAAGGTCTTTTTGGTAATCTTTTTAAAGTATCGACAAAAAGAAGGTACTGTCATGCTCACCATATCGGCAATCTGTTCCAAACTAATATCCTCCTTAAAATGTGTTTTCACGTGGTTAAAGACCACATTGATTCGGTCGTTGTCCTTTAACTCGGTTTCTATGGAAAAACCCTCGGCATTAAGCACGTGCATTTCCTTGGAGGTGGCCAAAATGTTCAAAATATTGAGAATGGAGAGCAAACGTTGGAAATCCGTCTGATACTCTAAAATTTCCATTTTCTCCCCTACCTTCATCTTGGTTGTTCCAGAAAAGGCGATGCCCCCTTTGGCAACCTCGAACAGTTTTTGGATGTTTTTCATCTCGGGAATGTTGAAGAAGTCACTTCCCAAAAAGTCCGCTTTCATTTGTACCAAGGTCTCACTTTTATTGCCGGTAAGCTTATCCGTAAAACCACAGTGGGGCAAATTGGAACCAATTAGTATCAGGTCACCGTTCCTGTAATAGGAAACATGGCTCCCTATCTGTCTTTTTCCTGAGCCCCCGTTCACATAAACCAACTCCAGCTCCGGATGGTAGTGCCAACCATTGTTTTTGTTCTCATTGCTTTCATTGAACTTTTGAAAGGTAAATGAGTGGCCAAAACTAGGGGCGATTGCTTCAAATGCTGGTTTTTGAATCATGTACTGCAAATTTTGTTCGTCACTTTAAAGGTATAACAACACCTATCATATAAATGTCTACAATATTACCGCAAAGTTATGCTATTTTATCATTAATACTATGTTAAATGATATAACATGTTAATATAGCACATAAACTGGAAAAAAGAGTGGTGTTCATGTGGAGTATTGCTCCCTACATTTGTCATGTAATCTTAAAAAAACGAAGTGTTATGAAAGTAGTTAAGAATCTAACAGTAGCAGCGGCCCTTTTGATAAGTACAATTGCGGTTGCCAACACAACAGCAACAGAATTTGGTAAAAAAACAGTTGCCAAATACGAAGTTGAAAAGAACTTGGTAAAAGTAAACCTAGATCCAGTTTTTGTAAGGAAAGGTCAAAAAATCATGATGAACCTTTTGAACGTTTCCCAAGGAAAGGTGCTTTTAAAGGTATATGATAGCGAGCAAAGACTTGTTTTTGATGAAGCTATCGATGGTGATATTGTAGTTGAAAAAGCATTCAACTTTGAAAAAGCCTACAGAGGAGAATATACCATTGTTGTAGTGGACAAATTTGGAACCTACAAAAGTAAAATGGTTGTAAGATAGTTTGTTTAGTTAATTTTTATGTGCATTGGGGAGCTGGGAGGCTCCCCTTTTTTTATGCCCATTTCTGAAGTTTCTCCCTTTTTGTCAACGGTAGGGCCTCATTGTTGAGGGCCTGTTGCAATACATGCTGGTCCTTTTCTTTGGCAAAAAGCAGCTCATAGAACTGTGCTATGGTCAAAGTGCTTTCCGATGCTGTTACCAGTTCCATGGAATCACCTTTAGATACGGTACCTGGCTCCAAAACCCGAATGTAAGTGCCCGGCCGCCCATGGTCTATGAACTCTTTCAGTATATTTTGATTGCCAAACCGGATGCCCAATTTATAGCAAGGTTCCCTAGGTTGTGTTATCTGTACCAAGGCTGTTCCCAGTTTGTAGCTGCTTCCGATCTGTAATTTCGATTCATCCAAGCCCTCTATGGTCAGGTTTTCCCCGAACATGCCCCAGTCCCATTCCAAGTGGGGGTATTTCGTCTTCCAATAATTGTAATTGTCCGCCGAGAACAAATAACAGGCTTTGAATGTGCCGCCATGGTATTTGCGATCCACAACGGTATCGCCCTGCACATCTTCGGTATCCAGATAAATAGGTTGATCCACAGGATATTTGTAGATACCCGTAAATGTTTGTTTGCCGTTCCAATTGATTTTTGTCGGCTCCCCTAAATTTGTTGAGATGACTTTCATAACGGAAAGTTATAAAAAAACCACCGCTGGTGGCGGTGGTTTATCAATTTAATCGATGTTTTGAAAATTATTCCTCCTGATACAATTTCTTTGTCATGGTAAAGCCTACAAAAAGCCCGAGGCCTGCCATTAGAAAGATAGTGCCTGGATAGGCCACCTCTTCCTCCACGCCCAAGCTATAGTGCAATATGGATGCTATAAAAATAGCGGCTCCAATGCCCATGAGCAATAGGGAGAGGTTAAGGATAATGATTTTCCACCCGGGAGCTGCTTGATCCCGTTTGCCTCTTACAAAGATGCTGGCATCGGCTCCTTTTTCAATCAAGGCCAATCGTTCCTTGTTCCTAGTTGAAAAATAGAGGTAGGCAATGGCAAAAATGACTCCGAAAATAATAGGTATGATAATTACTTCTGATCCCATAACTGTTCGTTTTAATGATTATTCCATAATTTATTTGTTCATAAGCTATGACGACAGTTTTTCAAAGTAGGTTACACCAAATTAAAAATTTTATTTTCGGTGTAACCTAAATGGAGCATTTGGCGTCCAATGAACAATGCTGACCAATACAGAACAAGAACTGATCTCGGAAATTCGCAGGGGCAATACCCGCGCGTTCTCGGATTTGGTGGAACGCTATAAGGATTTGGTCTTTACGCTGGCGATTCGGATGTTGGGTAATAAGGAAGAGGCTGAAGAGGTGTCGCAAGATGTTTTTATCAAGGTGTATAAATCTTTGTCCAAATTTAAGGGTGACAGCAAATTATCGACTTGGGTATATCGAATTGCCTACAACAGTTGTCTGGATCGGATTAAGAAAATTAAAAAGGAAAGAATCTTTGCCGAGCTTGAGCATATCCATCAAACTGCCTACGCGGATTTGGATAATGCCTTTGAAAAAATGGCCGATGAAGAAAGAAGCGAAATCATACAACTATGCCTGTCGCAATTGTCGTCGGAAGATGCGGGAATTCTTACCTTGTTTTATCTGGAGGAAAAGAACCTACTTGAAATGGAGAAAGCGACCAGCCTGACTGTAAATACGTTAAAGGTGCGGTTGTTCAGGGCCAGGAAAAGACTGGCCAGTATTATGGAAAAGAGTGTGAACAAAGAAATTTTGCAAAGCAATGGATAAACTAGAGGATAAAAAACTGGAAGCATTTATCGATAAATTGATGGAGGAGGCCCCATTGGAATCGCCTTCTGCCGATTTTACCCAAAATGTCCTGCACAAATTGGAAGCCGATGTCCAGAAAGAGGTGTTTCAGTACCAACCTTTGGTATCCGGTAAGGTATTGTCCATGATATCTATTGCGTTTGTGGGCTTACTTGTTTTGATGGGGTCTCAACTTGGACTGGATAGCGGACAAGGTTGGTTCGGAGGCTGGAACATGGACGCATGGTTCCAAACGGATTGGCAATGGATGAAGCAGTATACATCTTCCAGGATAATGGTGTACGCGTTTTTGCTGTTTGGCTTTATGTTTTTTGTACAGGTGGGCTGGTTGAAAAAGCAAATGGACCGAACCTTAGGTTAAACATAGGCATAATAGTATGCCCAGTACATTAAGAAAAATTGAAGGGGAATCCGAAGTATCAATACCCATTTAGGAATTCCTGCTGCGGCTTTTTTACTGGAGAGCATATAAAAGTGTACGGGGAGAAAAGCGGCCAACATCAAAATAATCCCGAAAGTGCTCAATTTTCGGGTGGCATCAAAACAGACCCCTATACCCAACAAAATCTCCGCAATACCGCTCAAATACACTAAAAGTTTATGGTTGGGCAAGTAGAGCGGCATAATCCGCATATACATTTTTGGTTTAATGAAGTGCATGGCTCCTGCCAACACATACATTCCTGCCATTACGTATAAATCCCAAGTTGCCATATGTACTACTTTTTATAATACCAGAACGGCAAGATAACATCTGTTTGGCTTATCACGCTATCTTTGATCTTTCTTTTCCGAAGAAGCCGTAAAATATGCTTGCCTTGCTGCAAGTCCGATATATTTAGATAGGTTTCAAAACCAAGCGTATTGTTAATTCCCGTGGTCAGGATAAATTCCTCGTCCAGTTCCAAACTGTCAATGCGAAAGGAATGGATTTCATTGAAAGTTTTGAGATATACCTTTCGAATACTGTCCTTTTGGCGCCGGCTGGTAATTTCATCGTCCCAACTTGTGCTGAATTCCATGCTGGAGGTCAGCCCGCGACGGTCGATTTTAGGTGAAAGGGAATCGTTGTAGGCAAAAATCCGGTTTTCCAAGCTTTCGGAAAAGGGCACAAATACGTTCAAATACGGTTCGGTGATTACTTTGGCGGGTATCACCAACTTTCCCGGAAAATCCTCTTTATCCTTTAGCATATCCAAATAATTCTCCTTGTTGGCAAAAATACTGGACGATTCGAGGTCTTTTTCCAGATAATTTGAATGGCGATATTCCAAGGTGGTCACCATCAAAATGGCAATATAAATGGGCACCAATAATAGGATCAATCGTTTGCCAAAACGATTGTCCAAAAAATTGTAGACCAAGGGTCGGTAAAGAAACGAAAGCGTGATAAAACTGAATATCCAATACACAGGGAAATACAAACGGGATATCCATTTTTTCCGTTTTAACCAGCCTTGGGTCACAAAATCAATGAATGTAAGGAGCATCCCTAGGATAATAAGAATGATCAGGATGGTGCCTAAAGTCGCGGACAGTGCGTCTGGCAATTGGTCGTTGTCAAAAATAAAGTTGGCCACCAAGACTATGGATAAAATAATCATGGTTAGAGCCAGCACGTAGAAAATCAACAAAAACGAAATGGCAAAAAGAACACTGCAATAATTTTCCAAGTTGGCGATGTAGCGGTCAAACGATACGATACGTTTTTTTAGATAGTTGGTGAACCGTTCGGAGTAGCGCAGTTTTTCAAATTCGATATCACCGGAAACATAACGGAGTCCCAAGGCACCTATCCAAAGTCCCCGAAGGATGACGTGCAACAACAAGTTGAAGAGCAAAATGGAGGATGCGATATGTAAAATAAGGTAAACGAGAAAACTGTAGACGGAATCCTCGTTTTCGGCATGCAACATTTCCAGCCGAAGGGGTTCGTAGGCCGTAAAAAGTCCAAAAATGGCAAAACCCGAAATGATGAGTTCCAGTTCCCAGCTTTGCTGCTGTAGGGAATCCAAAAGCTTTTTAAAGGCTGGACTGTTATAATCGTTATTGCCCACGGTTGGATTGGTTTGTTACACCAAGATAGTCATAAAATGCAAAAGCCGCTCATTTTGAGCGGCTTCGCGTTGTTGATTATAGTGCAAATCCAAATTATTTGATCATCTCGTAGCTGCGAGCGATAAAGTTGGTGAGTTCCTCACCTTTCAATAATCCTTTGGATAGCCGAGCCAAGTCCAAGGATTGATTGATCAATCTTTCCCGCTTTTTGGCGGTTTTAGTGTTCAATATTTCGCTGACCAGTTCGTGATTGGTGTTCACGATCAGGTTGTACATATCGGGCATATTACCCATGCCGAACATACCACCTCCGCCAGTTTTCTGCATTTCCTTCATTCGGCGCATAAACTCAGGCTCGGTGATGATAAAGGGAGAGGCGCTACTTTCCATGGCCTCCATTTGAATAGTGTACCCTTTCTCCTTGGTCACTTCTTCAATCTCTGTCTTTAATTTCTCCTTTTCCTCATCGGACAGCTTTGAAATGGTGGTGTCCTCTTTTTTGATGAGGTTATCCACATGGTCGGCATCCACACGCACAAAGGATAGGTTCTCCTTGCTGGTCTCCAACTTTTGCATTAAGTGCGGTACAATGGGGGAATCCAACAATAGGACCTCGTATCCTTTTTTCTTGGCAGCTTCAATATAACTGTGCTGTGCCTCTTTGTCGGATGCGTAAAGTATCACCAACTTATCGTCCTTATCGGTTTGATTGTCCTTGATCTTGGCTTCCAGCTCTTCAAAAGTGTAAAAATCACCATCAATGGTAGGGTAGAGGGCGAACTTGTCCGCTTTCTCAAAGAATTTGTCCTCGGAAAGCATACCGTACTCGATTACTACTTTGATGTCGTTCCATTTCTTTTCAAAGTCCTCTCGGTTGTTTTTGAAAAGGGATGTCAATTTATCGGCAACCTTTCTGGTGATGTAGGAAGAAATCTTCTTAACGGCACCATCTGCTTGCAAATACGATCTGGAAACGTTCAACGGAATATCTGGTGAATCGATGACTCCTTTCAACATGGTCAAGAACTCTGGAACGATTCCCTCCACATTATCGGTAACGAATACTTGGTTCTGGTAGAGTTGTATTCTATCCTTTTGAATGCTCAGATCGTTGGTCAATTTAGGGAAGTATAGAATACCTGTCAGATTGAACGGATAATCCACGTTCAAGTGAATATGGAACAGCGGCTCTTCGAATTGCATTGGGTAGAGCTCACGGTAAAAGTTTTTGTAATCTTCCTCTTGTAAATCTGTGGGCTGCTTGGTCCAAGCAGGCTCGGGGTTGTTGATGATGTCATCCACCTCCTTGGTCGGCGCCGGATCGTCCTCTTTGGCTCCCTCTGGTTTGGGAAGGGTTTCCTTTCGGGTCCCGAACTTGATCGGAATGGGCATAAACTTGTTGTACTTGACCAACAGTTGGCGAATCCTTGAATTTTCCAAAAACTCAATGGAATCCTCCGCGATGTGAAGAATGATTTCGGTTCCGCGTTCCGTTCTATCGCTGGGCTCAATGGTAAATTCAGGCGAACCATCGCAACTCCAATGTACGGCAGGCTCATCTTTGTGGCTTTTGGAGATGATCTCTACTTTTTCGGCAACCATAAAGGCCGAATAGAAACCAAGACCAAAATGCCCTATAATACCAGCATCCTTACCAGCATCTTTGTATTTGTCCAAAAATTCCTCAGCACCGGAAAAAGCCACTTCGTTGATATACTTTTTTACTTCTTCCTCGGTCATACCGATACCTTGGTCCAAGATATGGATGCGTTTGTTGTCCTTGTCCACCTTCACCTCAATGATGGGGTTTCCATAATCTACCTTCGCTTCCCCGATGGAGGTAAGGTGCTTTAATTTTAAGGTTGCATCCGTAGCGTTGGAAATAAGCTCCCTCAAGAAAATTTCATGATCACTGTACAGAAATTTTTTGATCAAGGGAAAAATGTTCTCAACTGAAACATTGATTTTACCTGTAGCCATTGTTTTGTCGTTTTATGCTTTTTTAGACCTATATAGTCAAAAAAAATACCAGAATATAAAATCTGACAAACTGACATTTTATAAGGATTGGCAGCCCATTGGATAGTTTTAACAAAATTTTGTTTATTTATTTTTCAAAAAGATTAAACATAATGAGTATCTTTACATCGTTATGGGAAAATTGCTATGAAACAGTAATACTATAACAAGTTTGTTTATTTATTGGTTAGGTTGTGAAAATGCACTTTCGCTCGGAAGTGCATTTTCTTTAAAAGCGTAATTTTGTAAACAGCACCACACGACGATATTAGTAATCCATAAAAAATACCACAATGGCAAATACATCAAAATCCAAAATCACCGAGGATAAAATTATAAGCCTATTCATGGAATCCGTTCTGGAACATGAAAAGGTGCCAAGCTCGGTATTCAAATTCTGCAAGGAAAACAAGATAACCGAAGAGGAGTTCTACGGCTTTTTTGGTTCGTTTGACACGCTTCAGAAGTCTATCTGGAGCAAATTTTTTGACAATAGCTATGGTCTGATGCAAAAGAACAAGGATTACGAGTCGATGACCAATGAGGAAAAGATGCTTACTTTTTTCTTCACCTTTTTTGAAAATTTGACCCTCAACAGAAGTTATGTGTTGTTTATCATGAACGAGCACAAACATTCCATGGAAGGTCTGATGCAATTAAAAGGACTCCGAAAAAAGTTCAAGGATTTCGCTTCAACTTTGATTGAAGAGGGCAATGAGGAGAAAGATCTCAAAATATTTAGATACAACGTTCCTCTGTTTTCCGAAGGGGCATGGCTACAGTTCTTGTTCATCCTAAAATTTTGGATGGAAGACGGCTCCCCAGGATTGGAAAAAACAGATATTGCCATTGAAAAATCAGTGACCACGATTTTCCAAATATTCGAGACTACGACTTTGGAAAAAATCGTCGATTTTGGAAAATTCCTATACAAAGAAAAATTAGCATAAGGCCCATGAAAAGTCTGGATACTATTCCCACTGGCAAGATTGAGCGGGCCGGTAAGCTTGTGAAAACAGGCGTGAAAATAGGCGGTAACTACGTAAAGTACTACGGCAAAAAGTTGGTGGACCCAAAGACCTCTAAGGATACTTTGGACCAAGATAATGCCGAAGATATTTATGATGGGCTCAAGAGCTTGAAAGGAAGCGCCCTCAAAGTTGCACAAATGCTCAGTATGGAGAAGAACCTTTTGCCACGAGCTTACGTGGAAAAGTTTTCGCTCTCCCAGTTTTCCGTGCCCCCCTTGTCTGCACCCCTTGTGCGCAAAACCTTTAAAAAGTATCTCGGCAAATATCCCGAGGACGTTTTTGATAAGTTCGAGAAGGATTCTGTCAATGCTGCAAGTATAGGCCAAGTGCACCGTGCCGAAAAGGACGGTAGAAAACTGGCGGTAAAAATCCAATATCCCGGTGTGGCGGAAAGCATCAGCAGTGATTTGGCATTGGTAAAGCCCGTAGCAATAAAAATGTTTAATCTTAAGGGAAAAGATTCTGATAAATATTTTAAGGAGATAGAGAATAAGTTGGTAGAAGAGACCAACTATATATTGGAATTGAAACAAAGCGAAGAGATTACCAAAGCCTGCGCCGTGATTCCCAATATGCGATTCCCAAAATATTATCGAGAACTTTCAAGCGAGCGTATCCTAACCATGGACTGGATGCAAGGCAAGCACTTAGGTGAGTATACCAAGACGGATTTTGATGTTGAAGTAGGAAACAAATTAGGACAGGCCCTTTGGAATTTTTACATGTTCCAAATTCATGGGTTAAGAAGGGTCCATGCAGACCCGCACCCTGGTAATTTTTTGGTGAGTGATACCGAAGAACTGATAGCAATTGATTTCGGTTGTATCAAGGAAGTACCTGAAGAGTTTTATGTCCCTTATTTTGAGCTGGCCAAGGAAGAAAATATAAACAATGATAAAATCTTCATGGAAAAACTGTACGAATTGGAAATCTTGACACCTACCGATTCTGACGAAGAGTTACAGTTTTTCAAGGCCCTTTTTAAGGAGATGCTAACGATTTTCACTTCTCCCTTCCATAAGGAGACCTTCGATTTTGGAGATGAGGTATTTTGGTCAAAGATTGCCAACTTAAGTGAACGTTACTCCAAGGATGAACAGATACGCAAAATGAACGGGAACCGTGGTTCTAAACACTTCTTGTACATGAATAGAACTTTTTTTGGGTTGTACAATTTACTACACGACCTCAAAGCAAAAGTGAAAGTGAATTCATTCAAAAAATATATGGACTAGTCGATTAGATAAGGCGAAAAAAACCTGTTGGATGTTTCCAACAGGTTTTTTTGTTTCAAAGCGGTAACTACGTCATTTCTTTTGCTTCACGTATTTTTCCAGCCATTGGTCTTGTTCCCAAAGCATGTGGAGTATACTTTCCTTGCCTCGGTACCCATGGCTTTCCTTGGGTAGCATTACCAAACGAACCGTAGCCCCCAATCCTTTGAGCGCATTAAAATAGCGTTCACTCTGCATTGGGTAAGTACCAGAATTGTTGTCTGCCTGTCCATGAATCAACAACAAAGGGGTTTTCATCTTATCGGCATGCATAAATGGCGACATGGTATAGTACACCTCTGGTGCTTCCCAGTAGTTTCTTTCCTCACTTTGGAAACCAAAGGGTGTCAATGTCCGGTTGTATGCACCGCTACGGGCGATTCCAGCGGCAAATAAATCGGAGTGGGAAAGCAGGTTGGCCACCATAAAGGCACCATAACTATGACCACCTACTGCAATTCGGTCCCTGTCAATATAACCGAGTTCGTCGACCGCATCAATGGCCGCTTTGGCATTGGCCACTAGCTGGCTCCTGAAGGTATCGTTGGGTTGTTCGTCTCCTTCTCCAATAATTGGGAAAGCTGCGCCATCCAGCACTACATATCCTTTGGTGACCCAATATATGGGTGAACCCCAATAGGGATAGGTAAACTCGTTGGGGTTTGAAGTATTCTGCGAAGCACTGTTCTTGTCCTTGTACTCCCTTGGATAGGCCCATAGAATCATGGGCATCTTTTCCTTTTTCTCCATATCGTAGCCTACGGGAAGGTATAAAGTTCCGGAAAGTTCCAATCCGTCGTCCCTTTTATAAGTAATCACTTCCTTGTGCACGTCCTGGATGCTTTTGTACGGATTGTCAAAATCTGTCAACTGAACAGGTCCACGTCTCTTCACCAAGCTTTTGTAATAGTAATTGGGGTATTCGTTTGCCGATTCGATTCGGACCAATAACTGGTCTTTTTTGGGATCATACTCAATCAAATTTTCCAACTTCCCTTCAAGCTTTGAGGTATATAGCCTTGTTTTCTTAAGGCTGTTCAAGTTCATTTTTTCAACGAACGGAAACTGTCCCTCCTCGGTGTACCCATCACCTATAAGATAGGCATTGTTATTTTTGTCCAAGGACAATACCCAAGAGCCGTTCTCATCTCTTTTGGTGACGAAGCTCCCTGGATTGCTATACACATCCTGATAGTTCCTATCCTCAATGATTTTAGCTTCTTCATCGGGATTGGAAGGATTGAACAAATATGTTTTTGTATTCCTGTTGTTCCACCAGCGGTCGTGGGCAATGGCTACATTATCATTGCCCCATTGGATGTAACTGAATCTATTCTTTGTTTTGAGAATGGACTTTCCTTCACCATCAAACGGAGCCTCCAGCTCAAAAACTTCGTCACGGTAGGGAACTTCGTTTTCTGGATTGCCACCATCCAAGGCCTCAACATAGGTCAAGGTTGCGGGCTTATCATTTCTCCAACTGATATCCCTCATACCTGTTCGTGTGGCCATAAACCCTTGGGGCAAATCTTCGATAAGCGGAACCTGCAAAAGAGTTTTTACCTTGGTTCCGTCTTTTTTGTAAACATTGGTGGTGTTGGGAAATCTATAATAAGGTACCAAATAGGAAAAAGGCTTGTCCAATGTCACGGTCATTACGTATTCACCATCTGGGGAAAAACTGATGCTGGTGTAGAGGTTGGCGTCTTTCCACTTCGTCTTGGTGCCGTCCATCTGGACTTTGTAGAGTTCCGATCGGGCCAATTGCTCAAAGTTGAACTCATCGTTGGGATTCTTTAAAAGATCTTGATAGGTCCTGTTCTGTGCCTTTTTGCCATCGTTGGTAGAAATGGTGGGGCCATCGGGAACAGCTTCATCGGTATTGATCAATGGTTTTCTATCGTCGGGGAGCATTTTTACCAAAACCGACTCGCCATCCTTGAACCAATTGATAATGTCCCTCATGTTTGCATTTACGTTGGTCCCGGTAATGGCGGTAACCGAGGCCGATTTCAAATCGAGAACCATCACCTCCACACCTTCGGAAGTGGTATTGGTGAATGCTATTTTGGACTGGTCTGGCGACCAGTTAAAATTGGCCAGTCTTGGATTTTCTGGAAGTCCCTTAACCTGAGTGGCTTCGTTGTCGCCAATCTTTTTTACCATCACATTGTTGTAATAGTTGGTTCGGCTCCCAATGTTGGTCTTCGGGTTGATGCGGAGGCCGGCCAAACGCAGTTCGGTTTCGGACAATTCGGCAATAGTTTTATAGTAGTCCCTGTACAATAGCACCATGTAGTTGCCCTCGTCATTAATAAGAACACTAGGTGCCAGAGGAGCGTTCACAAGTTCCAGTATTTCCTCGGAAGGCTTTTGATACGTAAGTTTTTCCTGTGCATGGACAATGCCAATGGAGAGCAGTGCCCAAAATACCCAGAGATAATTTTTCATAATTCTGATTTAGTAATTAATTGCATTAGATTTTACGTTTTTAAAAATACGAGTTTTAAAAAGTATTATTTTGACGGAATAATGAATATTTACTGGGAATATTTATTAATTTTCAAATTGCTACGAACATTTTTCTTTAAAAATTATAATAAATGTATAATTCCAAGATTGCTGGATTAGGGTTTTACGTCCCTGAAAATGTGGTCACTAACGACGATTTGTCAAAAGTGATGGACACAAATGATGAATGGATTCAAGAACGTACGGGGATAAAAGAGCGGCGTCATGTTATAAAAGATACCGAAACCACGACCTCCATGGGGGTGGAGGCTGCTAAAAAGGCCATTGAACGGGCAGGTATCGATAAGGATGAAATCGATTTTATCGTTTTTGCCACCTTGAGCCCTGATTATTACTTTCCCGGGCCAGGCGTATTGGTACAACGTGACCTTCAATTAAAACGGACCGTTGGGGCGTTGGATGTTCGAAACCAATGTTCCGGCTTTGTGTACGGAATTTCGGTTGCCGATCAGTATATCAAAAGCGGTATGTACAAGAACGTGTTGGTAATCGGTTCTGAACTGCACTCTCGAGGATTGGACATGACTACTCGGGGTAGGGGCGTTTCCGTAATCTTTGGTGATGGTGCCGGTGCCGCGGTGCTTACCCGGGAAGAGGATACCTCCAAAGGAATTTTGAGCACCCATTTGCATTCCGAAGGGCAACATGCCGAAGAACTTTCGTTGATAGCCCCTGGAATGGGCAAACGTTGGGTACTGGATATCATTGAGGACAATGACCCTGACGATACTTCTTATTATCCACACATGAATGGGCAGTTCGTGTTTAAAAATGCAGTGGTGCGCTTTAGCGAGGTGATTATGGAAGGGCTTACCAAGAATAATTTGACCCCGGCAGACATTGATATGCTGATACCTCATCAAGCCAATCTCAGGATTTCCCAGTTTATACAAAACAAGTTTCGTTTGAATGACGATCAAGTCTTCAATAACATCATGAAATATGGGAATACCACCGCTGCTTCCATACCTATCGCCTTGACGGAGGCGTGGGAGGCCGGTAAAATAAAAGAGGGTGATTTGGTGGTGCTTGCCGCCTTTGGCAGTGGCTTTACTTGGGGCAGTGTGATTATTCGCTGGTAGGTTCGCCAAACCATTTATAAAAGTAAAACCCCGATCTGAAAAGATCGGGGTTTTTGATTAATGCCCCCACAAGATAACCAACCAACACTCGAATATGAGGCATCAATGTTAAACTTATATTATCTGCGCCAAAACATCATCTTGGTGAATAGGTTGTATGTTTTTTGGAAAATAAGCATCTGAAAGATGCTTTGGGAAAAGCTTTGCATGAGCTGTTCGTTTTTTGATTGATGATTGATGACACTATATAGACGCACTTTGGGATAGAATGTTACGGCTTTGGGCCACTTTAACATTCTTTAACCACTAGGAAGCAGGGTTGGGTACACTTTTGTAAGGAGTTGTGTGTTGATGTGACATAACAAGAACACTTATAAAGAAGAAACCCCGGCTAAAAGCCGGGGTTAAACATTGATAAGCTATACTAAACACTAACCATTAACTATAAAAATACAGTCTTACCAATGACGATAAGTTATGAATAAAAGACGACTTTTGTACTCAAAAGTTACAGTCAATTCTAAGTTTAACACAAAAATTAACAAATGTCAAAAACACTTGTTGTAGGGGCTTCTACAAACCCGGGAAGATACAGTAACATAGCTATACGTAGGTTGGTCGAACACCATATTGAGACGACCGCATTTGGGATACGTGGGGGAACTGTATCAGAAGTGCAAATTAAACACAACTTGGAAGAATTTCAAAATATTGACACGGTAACTTTATATTTAAATCCAAAAAATCAAGAACCCTACTATGAGCAAATATTGGATTTAAAACCACGGCGGGTCATTTTTAACCCAGGTACCGAAAACCCGGAGTTCTACAAAAAGCTTGAAGCTCAGGGGATAAAGGTAGAGGCGGCCTGTACCTTGGTTCTCTTGGCTACTGGGCAGTACTAGTGTTAGGAACCGATTTTTTGTTTCGGATAAGCCAAAGCCCGATGAATGTCAACAATCCGTTGAGTGGTAACAATTCATAGCCCATTTGGTAGCCACCTAAATATTCCGTGGGCACATTGGCGACCAATACAATGGTCAGCACGGAGGCGAGAGCAACCATCCATACATAACTGTCCTTGATTTGGTGCTTGGTAAAAATACCAAAGGCAAATAGCCCCAATAAAGGGCCGTAAGTGTATCCGGCCACGGTAAGCAAACTGTCTATAACATTGCTACTAAGAATGTACTTAAAAGCAATGATCACGATCACCAAGGCAACGCTCATCAGTATATGGGTACGCTTCCTGATTCGTTTCTGCTCTTTTTCCTCTTTTTCCTGGACGTTCAAAAAATCTACACAAAAGGAGGTTGTGAGCGAGGTCAGGGCGCTGTCCGCACTACTGTACGCCGCAGCGATAAGGCCCAACATAAAAGTGATGGACAAGGCCAATCCCAAGTCGCCGTTCAATGCAATTTCTGGGAATAGAAGGTCTGTTTTGGGTGTTCCATCCATCAAGGGGATGGAAATACCGTCCCGCTTGGCATAAATGTAAAGCAAAGCGCCCAAGAGCATGAAGAGAAAGGTGACCCCGACCAGCACAAAACTGAAGGACACCATATTTTTCTGTGCATCTTTCAAGGATTTACAGGTTAGGTTTTTTTGCATCATGTCTTGGTCCAAACCTGTCATGCAGATGGTAACGAACATACCGCCCACAAAGGATTTGATAAAGTAGTTCTTGTCCAGAAAACTTTCGGTCACCAGAAAATCATCGTAGTTTTTCAATGCGTCGGATGACAAAAATTCACCAAAGCTCCATCCCAATTCCTGATTGATCATTACAATGGAAAGGATGACGGCCACAATCATAAAGAGCGTCTGCAAAGTATCGGTCCAAACAATGGTTTTGATACCACCTTTATTGGTGTAGAGCCAAATCAATAAAATGGAAATGACCACGGTAAACTCAAAACGTACCCCTAGATCATCGAACACAAACTGCTGAAGCACAATGGCCACCAAATACAATCTAAACGCAGCACCCAACACCCTCGAAACAAAAAAGAAGAAGGCCCCGGTCCTGTGGCTCACCTTGCCGAAGCGGTCCAGCAAATACTCATATATCGAAGTCAGGTTTAATTTGTAATACAGAGGCAGTAGCAAAAACGCCACTACAAAATAGCCGAAAAGGTAACCAAGCACTACCTGCATATAGGTCAACTGGCTGTCGCCCACCCAACCTGGAACAGAGATAAAGGTCACCCCTGATAATGACGCACCCACCATTCCAAAAGCAACTATATACCAGGGCGATTGCTTGCCCGCCTTAAAAAAATCCGCGTTGGAATCATTCTTTCCGGTAAAATAAGAGATAAGGATAAGCACCAAGAAATAGGCGCCGATGAGCAACAGAATTTGGGTAGCTGTCATATATGTAATTTGAATTGCAAAGTACGAAAGTAAATTGGTAAAGGTAAAATCGTAATTTTGTGATAGAATTGATGCTATGGAATTTTCGTCGAAGCTATTGGAAAACGCCGTGTACGAGATGTCACAATTGCCGGGAATTGGCAAAAGGACAGCGTTACGGTTGGTATTGCACCTGCTCAAACAGCCGGAAGAGCGAACCGAGTTGCTGGCTCATGCCCTCTTAAAGTTGAAGAGCGAGGTGAATTTTTGTAAAAACTGCCATAACATTTCCGATACCGAAATTTGTGAAATTTGTGCGAACCCAAAGCGTGACGAGACCTTGGTCTGTGTGGTGGAAGACATCAGGGACGTGATGGCCATTGAGAACACCTCACAGTACAACGGCCTATACCATGTACTGGGCGGTAAAATATCTCCCATGGAAGGCGTCGGTCCGCAAGACCTTACAATTGCCCAGTTGGTAAAAAAAGTAAAGGAGGGAACTGTTAAAGAACTAATTTTGGCGCTAAGCTCAACCATGGAAGGAGATACCACCAATTTTTATATTTATAAACAATTGGAAGGATTGGAGGTCACCACCTCCACCATAGCCAGAGGAATCTCGGTGGGTGATGAGTTGGAATACGCCGATGAAGTGACCTTGGGACGGAGCATCATTAATAGAGTGCCGTTTGAAAGTTCCATAAAAGCGAATTAGTGAACATAAATCAAAAATAAGTCGATTTCTTTAGTATTTTTGTAAAATACAAATCAAAATCAATTTGATAAATACGAATATGTCAAAATTTGAATTGAAATTACCGCAAATGGGAGAAAGTGTTGCCGAAGCTACCTTGACCAACTGGTTGAAGGAAGTAGGGGACACCATTGAGATGGATGAGGCCGTCTTTGAGATTGCCACCGATAAAGTGGATTCCGAAGTGCCCAGTGAAGTGGACGGTGTGTTGTTGGAAAAACGGTTCGATGTAGATGACGTAATAAAAGTAGGTGAAGTTGTGGCCGTAATCCAGATTGATGGAGATGCGGACGATATAACCGATGATAGCTCAGGGGAGGAAATGACCCAAGAGGAACCGGCAGAAGTTCCAGCGCAAGAACTGGAAGCCCAAATGGCCAGTGTAAAGGAGTCTGTTTCAAACGCAACCCCGGATTATTCAAGTTCTGAGCGTTTTTATTCACCTTTGGTGAAAAATATCGCCAAGGAAGAAAATATATCGATGGACGAATTGGAAGCCATCGTGGGAACAGGTAAGGAAGGAAGGGTCACCAAAAATGATGTTATGGCCTATTTGGAGAATCGTTCCAATGGAAACCAGCCCCAAGTTCAGGCTGCTCCCCAACCTGAGGCCAAAAAAGAAACTCCTGTGGCACCGGAGCCTACAAAAGCGGCACCAGAAAAGCCCAAAGAATCCAAAGTAACGGTAGGAGCTGGGGATGAGGTCATCCCATTGAGCCGTATGGGCAAATTGATTGCCCATCATATGATCGAGAGCGTATCCACTTCGGCCCATGTACAAAGTTTCGTGGAAGTGGATGTGACCAATGTGGTCAAATGGAGGGATAAGGTGAAAAATGCCTTCCAGCAGCGTGAAGGTGAAAAGCTGACCTTTACCCCCATTTTTATGGAAGCTGTGGCCATGGCCCTAAAAAAATATCCGATGATGAACATATCCTTGGATGGGGATAAGGTCATCAAAAAGAAAAACATCAATTTGGGTATGGCAGCCGCCCTGCCCGATGGGAATTTGATTGTGCCCGTCATCAAAAATGCCGACCAATTGAACTTAGTGGGCATGGCCAAAACGGTGAACGACCTTGCCGATAGGGCCAGGAACAACAAATTAAAGCCCGATGAAATCAAAGATGGTACGTATACCGTAACCAACGTAGGGTCTTTTGGTAGTGTCTTCGGAACGCCTATCATCAATCAGCCGCAAGTAGGGATTCTAGCTTTGGGGGCGATAAGAAAGATGCCTTCGGTAATCGAGACCGACCAAGGTGAATACATTGGCATCCGTAGTAAAATGTACCTTTCGCACAGTTATGATCACCGGGTGGTGAACGGTGCTTTGGGTGGAATGTTCGTAAAAGCAGTGGCCGATTATTTGGAGGCGTGGGACATCAATAGGGAAATATAACCGAAAAACATTCGTATTCCTTTCACTATTCTTAATTTAGGAGCCTAGTGAAGTTTATTTAAAAGTCCCAACATGCAATTACAATTGACCAAGCCTATCTGCTTTTTTGACCTTGAGACCACAGGAACCAATGTGGCAAAAGATCGGATAGTCGAGATTTCCATTTTAAAGGTATATCCGAACGGGAACAAGGAGAGTAGGACGTGGTTGGTAAATCCAGAAATGCCCATTCCGCCAGAATCGACCGCCATACACGGTATTTCCGATGAGAAAGTGGTCAATGAGCCCACCTTTAAACAATTGTCCAAGGAAATTTATGCCATGATCAGGGACAGCGACCTAGGCGGATTTAATTCCGACCGGTTCGATATTCCGCTATTGGCTGAGGAAATGCTCCGTGCGGACATCGATTTTGATATGAAAAGCATGGTATCCGTCGATGTGCAGACCATTTTCCATAAAATGGAAAAACGCACTTTGGAGGCGGCGTATCAATTTTATTGTAACAAAAGCTTGGAAGATGCCCATAGTGCCGAAGCGGACACCTTGGCAACCTATGAAGTGCTTTTGGCACAGTTGGAACGCTACCCCGAACTGGAAAATGATATTAAGAAACTCTCCGAGTTCACCACCAGAAGGCAAAATTTGGATTTTGCAGGTTTTATTGGATTGGACGAGGACAATAACCCCGTATTTTCCTTTGGAAAACATAAGGGGAAAACGGTGGATGAAGTCATGGAAAAGGAACCTGGCTATTTTGGTTGGATTTTGAATGCCGACTTTCCACTGTACACCAAAAAAGTACTTACCCAGATAAAGTTGAGCAAGCTCAACAACAAGTTTTAATAGAAGCAAGCGTTAACCCCCGTACACATTATGAAGCTGATTTGTATAGGACGTAATTATGTAGACCATATTGAAGAGTTGAAAAATGAGCGTCCGGATAAACCTGTGGTTTTTATAAAGCCTGATTCGGCAATTCTGCCCAAAGAGCAGGATTTCTATATCCCCGAATTTTCCAACGATGTCCACTATGAGGTGGAAGTTTTGGTGAAAATCAAAAAAGTGGGAAAGCACATTGCCAAGGAATTTGCCCATAAGTATTATGATGAGGTGGGGCTGGGCATCGATTTTACCGCCAGAGACCTCCAATCCAAATTGAAGGCCAAAGGATTGCCCTGGGAAAAGGCAAAAGGTTTTGATGGAGCTGCAGTAGTGGGTCATTGGGTGTCCAAAAAGAAATTTCATGATATGGACAACCTGAGCTTCTCGTTAGCAAAAAATGGTGAAATGGTGCAGGAAGGAAACACCTCATTGATGCTGTGGAAGATAGATGAAATCATCGCCTACGTTTCTACCTATTTTATGCTGAAAAAGGGCGATATCATATTTACCGGAACGCCTGCCGGTGTTGGTAAAGTAAGCCCAAATGACTACCTTGTCGGCACTTTGGAAGGAGAACAACTTTTTGATATTAATGTAAGATAATGATATACAACCTCGATAAAATAAATGAAATGGCAGAAGGAGATGAAGATTTCATCGTCTCTGTAGTTTCTGTGTTTTTGGAAGAAGTCCCTGAAGATTTGGACGGCTTGGAAAAAGCCATCAATAACAGGGATTACGAAAACATTTATAAACTGGCCCATAAAATAAAACCCAATGTGGACATATTGGGCATGGAGCAGACCCGGGCCAAGGCCCTCGAAATAGAAACCTTGGGTAAAAACACGGGTAGTATGGCGGAAATCGAGGAAAAATTTCCTATCCTTAAAAAAGATGTCCTGCAAGTGGTGGCAGAACTAAAAAATGACTTCGATTTATAGATGCAGGCTGAAATCATCACCATTGGGGATGAAATTCTCATCGGGCAGATCGTGGATTCCAATTCCGCATTTATTGCCAAGGAACTGAACAAAATAGGGGTTTCTGTCTATCAGATTACTTCTATTCAGGATGATAGGGAGCATATTCTAAAATCATTGAAAGAAGCCGGTGAACGGTCCTCGGTCGTTATCATAACAGGAGGTTTGGGCCCTACCAAGGACGATGTGACCAAACACACCCTATGTGAATTTTTTGACGATGAACTGGTTAGGGACGAGTCGGTTTTGAGCCATATTGAAGAATTGTTCCGAAAATATATTTCAACCCCTATTTCCGATTTAAACCGCGAACAAGCGATGGTACCCACCAAGGCAACGGTTTTGCACAATTCTTATGGCACAGCGCCAGGACTCTGGATGAAAAAGGGGGAGACTGCCTTTGTATCCCTGCCCGGCGTTCCCTACGAGATGAAAAATCTGATGCTAAAATCGGTGCTGCCCAAAATCGTGGAGGATTACGAACGCCCGCATATTGTCCATAGAACCATTTTGACCTATGGTTTGGGCGAGAGTGCAGTGGCGGAGAAATTGGAAGATTGGGAGAATAACCTACCGCCCTATATCAAGTTTGCCTATTTGCCCAGCTTGGGAAGTGTGAGGTTGCGGCTATCGGCAAAAGGAGATGATAAAGCGGCTTTGATGGCGGGTATCGATGAACAGGTAAAGAGACTGTATCCGTTAATTGGAGATATCATCTACGGGGAAGAAGAGGAAGACGGCCGCGTGGAGAAACAGATTGGTGCATTGTTGAAAGATAAAAAAATGACCCTGTCCACGGCGGAGAGCTTTACCGGCGGAAGCATAGCCGAGCGCATTACTGCCGTTCCAGGAGCATCCAACTACTTTAAGGGAAGCATGGTTTGCTATGCCACTGAGGCAAAAGTAAAAGTGTTGGGCGTACCACAAGCTTTGATTGATGCCCACTCCGTAGTTAGCGAAGAAGTGGCTGTGGCCATGGCCCAAAATGCAAAGGAAAAACTGGGAACGGATTTTGCCATAGCGACTACGGGCAATGCTGGACCCACCAAGGGAGACTCCAACGTTGAAGTAGGTACGGTGTATATCGGAATAAGTAGCCCCAAACGAACTTTTGCCCAAAAATTCGTTATGGGCAAGCACAGGGAAAGGGTAGTGGAAAAGTCTGTGAACAAGGCTTTTGAGCTGTTGTACAAAGAAATTTTAAATTTCTGAAAAAGATTTTTGTACGTCCCGTTAAAAAGGTATAAATTTGCAGCCTCAATAAAATCACTCAAATAGTTAGGGAGATGTCTAAAGTTTGTGAAGTAACAGGAAAAAAGGTGATGTTTGGAAACAACGTTTCCTTTTCTATCAATAAGACCAAGAGGAGATTCGATGCAAATATCTCCAAGAAGAGATTTTATATTCCCGAGGAAGACCGTTGGGTAACCTTGAACGTTTCTGCACGTGGGTTGAAAATCATCAACAAAAAAGGAATCTCTGCTGTCTTGAAGGAAATCAATTCCAAAAAGTAAGTTGTAAAAGCATTATAAGTACGATACAATGGCAAAGAAAGGAAATAGGGTTCAGGTAATTTTAGAGTGTACAGAACACAAAGAATCTGGTATGCCAGGTACTTCTAGGTATATTACCACCAAGAACAAAAAGAACACGCCAGATAGGATGGAAATCAAAAAGTACAATCCTATCCTTAAGCGTATGACCGTTCATAAAGAAATTAAGTAATCACCTTTTTAAGAAAAGGGCAGAAAAATATAAGCCATGGCAAAGAAAACAGTAGCAACACTTCAGTCATCCTCCAAAAGATTGACAAAGGCCATTAAAATGGTTAAATCTCCAAAAACCGGGGCTTACACATTTGTGGAGTCTGTAATGGCACCGGAAATGGTAAATGACTGGTTGAACAGCAAATAAGAAGTAATTCTTCTTTCATAAAAAAAAGCCGCTATTAGCGGCTTTTTTTATTGGCTTATTCAGCTTAATTTTTATTGACACGGTAAGTTACCCTTCGATTGGTGATTACTGTGTTCACCTGAAGCCTCAAGGTTGTTGTATTGCTGGTGGTTGCACCGCATACAAAGGCATCATTACTTGCCAAAAGTCTGTAGGGTGTGTTATGTTCGTTTGGAGTTGGGTTGGTAATGGTCAATACATTTGTTGAGGTTCCGGAGTAAATGCCCGTATCTGAAAGGTTTACCCAAGAGCTACCGTTGTAATATTGCCATTGGAATTGATCTGCGGTCACTATGGCGGATATACTCGTGGTACATCCCGGACAGGTAGTTACATCCACTGGCTGGGAGGTAATAATAGGGGCTGTCCCTACCTCTCTGTAATCAAAGGTTGAATTGGAATCGTTATCATTGGGTGTAGAGTAGCCATCAGAGCCACTGGTCACCATTCCTTCGGAATTAATGGTAACAGGATTGGGTCCCAAAAGACCATCATCGTTATTATCCGTAAAACCGGATTCTACCACATCGGTACAGCCATCGCCATCGGCATCCAGTGTGTAGGCATCATAAGTGCCATCACTATCGGAATCAAAAATGGTATAGGTCAATAGGGCATAAGCCGTATCGTTATCCTCGATGCCGGAGTAGATTCCATTGGCTCCGGAACTACTAACTGCACCGTCGATTCTACCATCATTATTGTTGTCGTTGACCCCGGATTCTTCCAATGCACCTGATTCTACCAAGTCGAATATCCCATCATTATCCGAATCAAGGTCCAAATGATTGCTGATGCCATCACCATCCGTGTCACAAATAGCACTGGCAAATAATTCGCCTGTGAAGCCTTCCGGACCAGGTCCTTGCTGGTTGGTCAAGGTAAAGGTATTGTTGTTGCCCGGTATCCAGGCAATGGTATTGAACGGCGTGCCCCCTTGTGCCTCCATAAGTTCCAAGGAAGTAGAGGAAGTGTTTCGGCTGCCATATAGGCTTATCTCTCCATATTCGTCTACAATCAACCGCAATCGTGGGATACCGTTGGAGTTGGCGACCCACGGCTGACTGATAAAACTCCCATCGGATTGAAAAACAAAGTATTCATCCCCCGCATCCAGTGCACCATTCTCAAACTCCAGTATAGATGGATGAACCGTGTTGCCGTTGATATCCAATTGAAAGGAATTGTCCATGGAAGAAAAATCTATGCGCAAGTAACCGGTATCCGTATGATTGATGACTACGTTTCGTTCTCCCACATTTGAAGAGGCAAGAAACGAAGCAATAACCGTGGAACAGTATTCTTCTTCATCGGTTATGCCATCGTTATCGTCATCAAGATCAACCACATCTATGGCACCATCCCCATCAGTATCAATTAATGGGACAGAAGTGGCCGTTATCAAAACGTTATCAATGTAGGCACGGTCGTTACTTCCGGACCAGTTACCGCCACCTTTTATAAAACGTATGGTGGTATTGGCCGACATATAGGCCGAAATGTCTTGGCTGAAAGAGCCTGTTTGACTACCTGAGAAGGTATCCAAGGTTGTGAACGAAGAACCATCGCTGGAAACTTCAATGGAAAGCGTCTCTCCACTCTCCAAACTGGAAGTTCGCCAATCAAAGGTAAGGGTAGCAGCGCTATAACCGCTTAAATCGGCCGACCGTCGGATATTTTCATTCCATAGATAATATAAAAAAAGCTCCCCGCCAGTGATACGGATATATCCGTTCGATGCGCTATTGTTATCGTTGTATTCCAACCAATTGGTAGACCAGCTTTGGTTACCATCAGTATTGGAATAGGAGACGGAGCCAAAATTATCTGCAAACGTATCTTGCCCCATAACAGGTAAGCATACTGCAAGGGATATTATAAACAATAGTTTGTTTAAACTTTTGGTCATGTAAGGGTTGTTGTTGAGGTAGGTCAAAAATAGCCCACTATATAGGTTTGATCGCAACTTTTGTTGTGAAGCACTTTGTATAGATGGTAAAACGCTGCATTTCTTGGGTTTAAGAGATGCTATTTATTTGCTATCCCAAAGGAATCGGATAGGGCGTATTCTGAAATTAGACTAAACAAAACTCCCCTTACTTTGCTATCTTTGGTCATTCTCAAAGAACACAGGATGAGCTTATTCAAAAATATATTTTCAAAGGATAAAAAGGAGACCCTGGATAAGGGTCTGGAAAAATCCAAGACCAGTTTTTTCGGAAAATTGGGCCAGGCGGTGGCCGGTAAATCCAAGGTTGACGATGAGGTCTTGGACAACCTGGAAGAAGTATTGGTAACTTCGGATGTTGGAGTGAACACCACCCTTAAAATCATTGAGCGTATCGAAGAGCGTGTGTCCCGGGATAAATATATGGGCACCGATGAACTCAATACCATTTTACGCGAGGAAATTGCTGGACTGCTTTCCGAAACCAATTCAGGGGAAGACAGCGAGATAACCGTTCCCACCGATAAAAAACCCTATGTGATCATGGTGGTTGGCGTAAATGGGGTGGGTAAGACAACAACCATTGGTAAATTGGCCCATAAGTTTAAGGCAAAAGGATTGAAAGTGGTTTTAGGAGCTGCGGATACCTTCCGTGCGGCGGCAATTGATCAGCTGGAAGTCTGGGCCCAACGAGTTGACGTGCCTATCATTAAACAAAAAATGGGCAGTGACCCGGCATCCGTGGCATTCGATACCCTGCATTCCGCAGTTGCGGAAAAGGCCGACGTAGTATTGGTCGATACGGCAGGCCGCCTTCACAATAAAGTCAATCTGATGAACGAACTTTCCAAGGTAAAGAGGGTGATGCAAAAAGTAGTGCCCGATGCGCCCCACGAAGTACTTTTGGTTTTGGATGGTTCCACCGGACAAAACGCATTTGAACAGGCCAAACAGTTTACCAAAGCCACCGAAGTGACCAGCTTGGCCGTTACCAAACTGGATGGTACAGCCAAGGGCGGCGTTGTCATCGGAATTTCGGACCAGTTTCAGATTCCGGTAAAATATATCGGTGTCGGGGAAGGCATCGAAGACCTTCAAGTGTTCAATAAATACGAGTTTGTCGATTCATTTTTTAATTTATAGTAAAAAAATGAAAAATTAAATTTGGAAGGATGAATCAATCAGAAGATGTTGAAAACCTAATTAACGATAAAATTTCTAGTTATTTTGAATCAATTAATAGTCTTTTTAAATATCGAGAAAGAAATAATTGGAAGTTTGAGGTTTCTTGGGGTGTTTATTTTTGGTCAACCATATTTTTCATTGTAAATATTGTACCTGTTCTTCCGGGAGGATTTGAGGGAAATTATTTTTATTCACTTTTTAAGTTTTTGAACCGTGAACTTCTTCAATCGTATTTTGAGAGTTATAATTTTTGGTTGAGATGGCTTTTAGGTGTTTTGATTTCTGGTCTTATTTGGGTTGTATTTCGTTTA
The DNA here is from genome assembly GCF_003992675.1 of Flagellimonas marinaquae. Classification (GTDB taxonomy): domain Bacteria; phylum Bacteroidota; class Bacteroidia; order Flavobacteriales; family Flavobacteriaceae; genus Flagellimonas; species Flagellimonas marinaquae. The sequence goes on along the minus strand of NZ_RZMZ01000014.1, from coordinate 58,024 downwards.
GTTTATGAATATTGGTCGAAAAAAGAATCAAAAAAAGCCTTAGCTAAGAAGTATCTTCCATTTTGCTACATTTTTTCTCTAAGAAAGGAATTAAAGGATTATTTGATAAGTGGCGATGAGAGACAACTATCAAATTCTGATAAATATTTGGAAAAGGCTATTCAGCATTTTGGAGAAATGAAATACGATAAACTTCCTGTTTCCGTTGCGAACATAGAAACCAGATTAGTTAAAAAGTTTGATTGGATAGAATTTTCAGATTTAACCAATAAAATTTTGAAAGCTTTTTCGCAGGTGAAGGATAAGCTTGGCAAAAGAATAAATGAAAGAAAGGAGATTGAAAAAATAATTTCTCCAATAGATTTTCTAATAGCCTACGAATTTACTCATATCAAACCAGATAGTACTAACGTACCTAATAATAAGTTAGAAGGTTTAAGAAAAAAATATATGGAGATGTTCGCTGACGAAGTGAACAATATGAATGATTTAGTAGTGCCGACTCAGGATACTTTGAAACCTAAAAAAAGGTTAAGGACTACATTTCAAATATTTATAAAGGCACTAATGAGTTCGAACATTTTTATTTTGTTTTTTTCTTGGTACATATTTTTACTTTTGATTTTTTGGATCGTAGGCTATTTCACGGTTAATTATTTTGATATGGTTTTTGACTCCACAATCATAGCCACCTTACTGGGAGCTCCATTTGCTGGGGCAATAGCCTTATCCACCGCCATTTACTCTAAAAATCACTAATAGTATGTACAAAAACCTCTTATTTTTCTTTATCCTGATTGGATTCATTTCCTGTAAACAAAAAGAAGCAACACCTAAAGACGATGTTGTTCTTTGGACGCCCTACAACGATTCTTCGGAAGTAGCGGCAAGTGCAGATAATGAAAGCCCACGGATGCGCTATAAGTTTATCCAAAGTAAAGTTTTGGACAAAAATGAGGTGTTTTTGCCCCTTTACGAAGAGGTTTCCCAATATACGGATGAAAAGTATGAACGTATGAAGCCTTTGGTCTTGGAGCAGGATATCCCGACTATCCAAAACCATATCAAATCTGGTGAGTTCACCTACGAAGATTTGGTGCTCTTCTATCTGCACCGAATCTACAAATACGAACTTCCCAACAATACTACCCTGAACACCATTATCGCGCTCAATCCCAATGTACTGGAAGAAGCCCGTAAGTTGGACGCCAACCAAGGCGACCACCATCCCATTTACGGAATGCCCATATTGTTGAAGGACAACATTGGTACCTCCGAAATGAAGACGACCGCAGGTGCCATTGCCTTGCAGCAAAGCCAGACCGACGATGCCTTTATCGTGAAACGTTTAAAAGAAAAAGGTGCGCTAATTTTGGGCAAGGCCAACTTGAGCGAGTGGGCCAACTTTATCTGTGGCGTTTGTCCAAATGGCCAGAGTGCGGTAGGCGGTCAGACCTTAAACCCTTATGGAAGACGGGTATTTGACACCGGTGGCTCCAGTGCGGGCAGTGGAACATCCACAGCGGCCAATTATGCCGTAGGTGCGGTGGGTACCGAAACCTCAGGCTCTATACTTTCACCCTCCAGTCAGAACTCGGTGGTGGGCCTAAAACCTACCATTGGTTTGCTGAGCCGGACAGGAATAGTGCCTATTTCCAGCACCCTCGATACGCCGGGCCCCATGACCAAGAATGTCACGGACAATGCCATTTTATTGGATGCCATGTTGGGCAAGGATAACGAAGATGACAAGTCCGTTGGTCAGGAACAGGATATGTTGTCCCTAGCCATGGATTCAGCATCGATTCAAGATTTCCGATTCGGGGTCATGACCAGCCTCATGGAAGCGGATTCTATCTACGCTGCCAATGTGGAAGCCTTGCGTACAGCTGGTGCGGAGATTATCGAATTTGAACCTGAAAATATTCCCTTGGATGGCTTTGTGACCTTGCTGAACTTGGACATGAAGCAGGACTTACCCTCATACATTGGTGCCCAGGTCAAAAATAAAGATGTGGTTACAGTAGATAGCGTTGAAGATGTAGTGAAATTCAACCAACAGGATTCCTTGGTCAGGATTCCTTATGGTCAAGAGCGATTGGACGGGATTTTGGCGGATTCCACTACGGCAGAACAATTTGAGGAAATCAAAATCAATCTAAAAAAATCGGGTAGGGCATTCTTCAACATCATGGAAGAGCAAGACTTGGACGCAGTTTTGAGCATCAATAACTACCATGCAGGCTATGCGGCTGTGGCAGAATACCCAGCCCTGACCGTTCCGATGGGATACAAGGCCGATGGCGAACCGGAAAGCTTGACCTTTATTGGAAAACCCTTGTCGGAAGCTCAATTGTTGCGAATGGGAAAAGCCTTTGAAGATTTGACCAAGGCCCGAAAGATTCCCGAAGGGTACAAAAACTAGATGCCTCTTTAAAATTATGATCTAATGGGGTTGTAATGCATTGTGTTGTTGTATTTTTGCACTCCATTTTAAGGAACTATGCGCACAAAATCGCTTAAAAAGAACAAAATCAATGTGGTGACTTTGGGTTGTAGCAAAAACGTCTACGATTCCGAAGTATTGATGGGCCAATTGCGGGCCAACAATAAAGAGGTTGCCCATGAAGAGGAAGGTAATGTGGTGGTCATTAATACCTGTGGGTTTATTGCCAATGCCAAGGAAGAAAGTGTGAACACGATTTTGGATTATGTGCAGCGCAAGGAAGCCGGTCATGTCGATAAGGTTTTTGTGACAGGTTGTTTGAGCGAACGCTATAAACCCGATTTGGAAAAGGAGATTCCCAATGTGGATGCCTATTTTGGTACCACCGACCTGCCCAACTTGTTGAAGGCCCTTGGTGCGGACTACAAGCATGAGCTGATTGGGGAACGTTTGACCACAACGCCAAAGAACTATGCTTACCTTAAAATCGCAGAAGGTTGCGATAGACCTTGTTCCTTTTGTGCAATTCCATTAATGCGTGGTAAGCACCGTAGCACACCCATTGAAGATTTGGTGAAAGAGGCCGAAAAACTGGCTGCTAATGGCGTTAAGGAATTGATTTTGATAGCCCAGGACCTTACGTATTATGGTTTGGACCTCTATAAAAAAAGAAACTTGGCCGAACTCCTCCAAGCTTTGGCCCAAGTGGAGGGTATTGAATGGATTCGCTTGCACTACGCTTTCCCAACAGGCTTCCCTATGGATGTTTTGGAGGTGATGCGCAACGAGCCCAAAATCTGCAATTATATCGATATTCCGTTGCAGCATATATCGGACAGTATCCTTAAAAGTATGCGTAGAGGAACCACCCAAGCCAAAACCACAAAACTGTTACAGGATTTTAGGGCTGCTGTACCTGGAATGGCTATCCGAACTACCTTGATCGTGGGGTATCCCGGAGAAACCGAGGAAGACTTTGAGACCTTGAAACAATGGGTGCAAGAGATGCGCTTTGAGCGATTGGGCTGCTTTACCTATAGTCATGAGGAAAATACCCATGCGTATCAGTTGGAGGACGATGTTCCTGAAGATGTAAAGCAAGAACGGGCCAATGCTATCATGGAAATACAATCCCAGATTTCTTGGGAGCTCAACCAAGAAAAAATTGGCAAGACCTTCCGTTGCATCATCGATAGGAAGGAAGGGCATCATTTTATTGGCCGTACCGAATTCGATTCTCCCGATGTGGATAACGAAGTGCTTATCGATGCGACCAAGCATTACGTCAAAATCGGTGATTTTACCAACATCAAGATTACCGATGCATCCGACTACGACCTTTTCGGAGAGCCCGTTTAATCAAACTGTTTCTTTTCAATTGATATACTTCTTGGCATAAAACACCACGGTTATGCCCCATGAATTCCATGGTATGTGATGTCAGTCTCACATCTGCCCTGTATTTTCCCTTCTTTTTTCCGTAAACCACTGAAACTGACATTGGTCATGGTTTGTCAGCAACCTGTAGGCTACTTTTAGTACTTCAAAATATATTTCCAACAGTTGATGTCCCCAATATGGTACAAACCCTTATGTGGAGCTGCATTGAATATTGACGATTAACTATAACCATTATGAACCAAAATCACAATAAACTAAAAGCAAGTGTTACCCTGCTTCGCATATTTATAGGGTGGCACTTTTTATTTGAAGGTGTGGTGAAAATGTACAACCCCGAGTGGACTTCATTCGGGTACTTGGCAACCGCACAAGGACCGTTTGACTGGTTCTTTAACATGTTGATAGGCGATGCGACCATCGGTTGGGTGGACACCTTGAACATTATTGCCCTTATGGTGGTGGGAGTGACCTTTACCTTGGGCATTTTTGAACGTATTGGCGCCATTGTAGGCATTGGCCTGCTTGCCCTTTACTTTTTGGCACACCCGCCCTTCCCTGGCCTTACGCAAATGAATGTGGAAGGAAACTATTGGCTCATCAACAAAAACTTGATTGAATTGGTGGCCTGTATGGTCATCTTTCAATTGCCGACCGGCCAGTATTTTGGATTGGACTATCTCAGAAAACACAAACTTAAAACCCAGGAGCAATGAAATGGACTAGAAGAGACCTTTTGATAGGATTGGGAGGCCTTCCCATATTGGGCGCTGTATGGTGGGCCGGAGCTGCCACTTCGGTCGGTTCCAGAAAAAAGCGTTCAGAAATTTTGGAACAACTCAACATAAAGCCATCGATGCCACCTGCCGTACCTGGAATAGGGGGTGACCCCGTTCGTATCGGCGTAATCGGTTTTGGTATTAGAGGCGAACAGTTGACAAGGGCCTTGGGTTTCGCTACGGATGAATGGAAGGAAGAGATGCGTTTGGCTGCCATTGAAGACCCCAATAATAAGAGATTGGAAGATTTTGAAAGCCAAGAACGCCTCAATGTCAAATTGGTGGGTATCTGCGACATCTTCGATGTGAGGGCAGAAACATTTATCAATTCCTTTTCCACTACAGATGATAAAATCAAAAGGTACAAAACCTATAAAGAGATGATCCAAAGTGGGGAGGTGGACGCCGTTGTCATCGCAACACCAGATCACTGGCACGCTCCCATGTCCATCGAAGCTTTGAACAACAATGTGCATGTGTATGTTGAAAAACCGATGACACATACCGTAGGTGAAACCTATACATTACGTGAAGCTGCGGAAAATTCAGATGCCGTTTTTGCCGTGGGTCACCAGCACAGACAAACCCTTAGTTTTGGAACAGCAAGGGATATTGTGGAAAAAGGGACATTGGGCCACGTGTCATTGATTCAGACCAATACCAACAGAAACGATGACAATGGTGCCTGGAACTATGATATCCACGAGAAAGCCAGTCCCGAAACTATTGATTGGGAGCAATTCTTGGGCTCTGCACCAAAGGTGCCTTTCAATAAGAACCACTTCTTTAGATGGCGTAAATGGTGGGCCTATGGCTCTGGGCTATCCGGGGATTTATTGACCCACGATTACGACCGTCTGAATTGCGTGCTCAATATGGGGATACCTGCTTCGGTAAGTGCTTCAGGAGGTATATATACCCATAATGATGGCAGAAACGTTCCCGATGTCATCCAAGTGAATATGGAGTTCCCGGATTTCAGCACGGGCAGCAGCCAGACCAAGGGTAAAGAAAAAGGCATGACATTCTGTTATAGCGCTACCTTGGGCAACGGCTTCAATAGACCAACCGTTTTGATGGGGCATGATGCCACCATGGAACTGGGCAATAGGTTGACCGTATGGCCAGATGGAGCATCCACTCGCTATGCCGCTATGCTGGAGGCTGAAAAAATGAGACCCGATGTGCCCATTTATCAATACGATCCTGCGGGTGCCGCCACCGATGCGGTTTCGTCCGCAACCTCCCAATATTTCGCCGATAAGGGGCTCATGTGGACCTATATTGATGGGGTCCGTGTGGATTCCACCTTTTTGCACATGCGGGAATGGTTGAGCGTGATAAAAAACGGAGGAAAGGTCAGTTGCGGTATCAACGAAGGCTTTGATGAAGCGATTTCGGCCCACATGGCAGGTTTGTCTTGGAAGTTGGGAAGAAGAATAGAATGGGACGCTGCAAGTCAGACCTTAAAGCCCATCGAGGGTATCGATTTTGACCAAGTACTCTTGGCCAACGAAAATTGGAATTTACAACCAGAAATGGTTGGATGAGGTTTCTTGATTTTTAATGATTTTAGTCCGGAAAGTGGGATATTGTAAAAAGGATTTTTCCTTGGTCAATGTCCCACTTTTATTCAGATACACTTTCAAAAGATCACAGTGTGACATAGGAAACCAATTGTTCCACATTGGGATGGTCGCTTCCGCCCGCAGGTTCAATGGTAATGTTCAGGGATTCAGCGTTTTCGATATATTTTAGGGATACCAGTTCGGTGTCGGTGGGAAAGGTGCCCATATTGATCATTTCCCCATCCACATCGCTCCACATTTGATACGTTTGATGGCTCGGTAGGGTAGGTAGACCTTTTGGGTTGACCAGCACCAATTGGTTCTTGTGGTTTACATAGGCTACGGCTTTTCCGTTAGGGGCCTTTTGATTACCGTACAGTACCAACGGAATTACATCGGGATTGTTGATACTTTCCAAACGATTGGAGGTCAATCGAAATTCCGATTCCAAATTGTCCACTTGGCGTTGTAATCTATAGGTCTGTGTTTGGAGCATCTCCAAGTTGCCTTCGGCATTTTGCCATTTTTCATAGAGCCAAAAGCTGCTCAGGCCAAAAATCAGGGCAAAACCTGCCGCTATGGAAAGGGGCATCCAATTGGTCTTGCGAATCAAATTGGGTTGCACGGCATCTTTTATTCGTGCCTTTACCGCTGGGGGCGGCACAATGGCCTGCTCCATGCCCATACGCTCAAAATCGGCTTCCAGAGCATCGAATTGCTCCTGTAGTGATGTATCTTGGCCCAGGGCTTCTTCCACCATGGAGGCCTCTTCTTTTGAAAGCTCTCCGGTAAGATAAAGCTCCAGAAGTCCTTCTTCCAATATCTTTTTCTTTTCCATCATGCCAATAATTCTAAAACGGCCCAAATATAGATGAGTTTGGTGCCATACGTCTCCCTTAATTGTTTTAGTGCTTGTCTTACATAGGACTTAAAGGTGCCCAACGGTACTCCCATTTTTTCATGGGCTTCCCTGTGCGTGTACCCACTATAATATACCAGTGCGATTGCTTGCTGGTGGTGTGGTTCCAACGATTTTATGGAACCTTTCAATTCTGAATAATCTGGTGCCTCTTCATCATCCTTTATATTAGTATATACACTCAAATCATCTGTTTGGATGAGCTTGTCCTTGGTTCGCAATGCATTAAGGGTCGTATTTCGGGCGATTCGGTATGCCCATGTGTAAAATCTTCCCTTGGATGCATCGTAGCCATCTATGCTTTTCCAAATTTTAATAAAAGTTTCCTGGAGTAGATCTTCTGCTTTGTTCTGGTCCCTGCACATACGGAGGATGACCCCAAAAAGTGCCCCGGAATATTTGTCGTAAAGCTCGTAGAGCGCCGTGTTGTCGCCAGAAAGCAACCGGTCAATGGTCTCTATATCGTTGGTTGTGGTCCTCATTATCGATGTTAAAGATATGATAAAAAATCACAGACTTCATCCATAAGGTAAAAGCATGTGTAAATACTAATAGAAAGCGCTTTAAAAACAATAATCATTAAAATTTAAATCTGAAAACATGAAAAAATTATTTTTTGCACTAGCCGCCTTTACACTTTTGTTGGCACCTAAAACAACTATAGCACAGTCTAAGGATATCGTGGATGTTGCGGTATCCGTAGATGACTTTTCAACCTTGGTCACCGCACTTAAGGCTGCCGATTTGGTGGGAGCTTTAAAAGGGGATGGACCTTTCACAGTATTCGCTCCTGTCAACTCAGGATTTGCCAAAATCGATTCCGAAACCTTGAATTCCCTATTGCAGCCTGAGAACAAAGAACAACTATCCGCAATCTTAACCTATCACGTGGTTTCTGGAAAGCTAATGGCTTCTGATGTTGCCGCGGCTCTCGGAAAAGGAAATGGCAAAGCGGAACTTACAACCTTGAACGGTGGGAAATTAACTGCTATGAAAAAGGACGACGGTATCTATTTGAAAGATGCCAAGGGAAATTGGAGCAAGATCTCCAAAACTGATGTCGTTGCCTCAAATGGAGTAATCCATATTATTGAGGATGTTGTAATGCCCTAACGAATCAAGCGTTGTTCGTTTTGATGCTGAAAAGCACCGCCTTGGCGGTGCTTTTCTATTTCTGTCCAGTTTGTGAAACTATCTTTTCCGGGCCAATTCGATTTGGTACAGCTCCCTACCCAATTGGGCCAAAAATGGAATGCCCACCTCTTCGTATTCATAGGCGTCATCATTGAAGACTTCATCGCTATTTACCAAAATAGTGGCCGTTAGCATAAAATCGATATTGTTTTTGGTATCCTGTATATAGGCGTTGTCCGTAAGAGTGCCATAGGCATAGCCCACTTTGTTATAGATTTTGATATGCTCCGGCATGGGCTCGGTACTATCGCCAAACAGAAAGAATTTGACATAACTATCGTAATACTCCACTGGGTCGTATCCCACTTTTGAGGGCAAGGTGTGCATAGCCTCCAATAGAAATTCCCGTTGTTCCTTATTTAGATTGAATTGTTGGGACTTGGGAAATGCCTCTGGAAAAATGATTCTTTTCAACAATGCGGATTGGGCATCGATGGGGAAATAATTCTTCAAACTGAAATCAAAGGCACCCTGTTGATAGGTCTCATCGGCAATATATCCTTTTCCTTTTTCGATATCGTCCAAATCGAGTGGACGAATGGCGGCATTTATGATAGAACTGCTCAAGGCAGTGGTCGAATCGTTCAAATAAAAAACCAAAGGTTTAGTGGTCACATCGTCTGCATTGTCCGTGGATAGGCGATGGGCAATCCTGATAGGGGAAACTCCTCTTTGTTCCATCCTACGGTTGAGGTCGTCCTGTCCCAAAAATTCCAACAAACGGTTGTTTGCTGCATTGTCCGAAACGGCAAAGATTTCTGAAACTGCCTTGGCAAAAGTGGTCTGTACGGAATCGCCCTCCACAAAAAAACGGGTGTCCATCGCTAGCGAATCGATCTCGTTCAATTTTTCCAAAGCGGCGACAGCCGCAGGAAACTTTACCGTACTGGCTGGATAAAAATAGCTGTTCGCGTCCACTTGAAAATCGTGGTCCGTGAAAATGATGCTGTCGTTTCTTCTGTCGATTTGGGTGTAGCGGATCTGGACTTCGTAGTCGTCCAAGTTATCCATCACCTTTTGTATGCTTGGGTTTTGGGAAGCAAGTGCTTTGTCCAACGGGGGGATTGGGTCATTTTTTGCACAGGACACGCCCACGAAAGCCATGCCTAAGATTACGAATCTGGTCCACATAAGCAATACCTTAGATGTCACCGGTGTATACTTGTCCCCTGTGTGGTTTGAGAATACTGCGAACCTCCTTGAGTTCAAATTCGGCTACTACCAAATATGCAATACTGTGCGTGGGACTAAAATGCTCCACTCCCCCAAGGTCGTATTTAAGTTCCTCTACATCCACGAACTCCTCAAGGTGTTTCAGGTAATGTGCTGCAGTGTGGGCCGCGTTAGGTCCACGAAAATCCCAAATAATCTTGATTTTTCTATCCAAAAGTATATCCATTGTATTTAGTTATTTAGTACCGATTCGCCTTTTTCGGCAAATGCTTTAAAATCTTCCATATAGGCCAGAGACTGCTTTTTAAACGCTCCGGGCATCAAGAGTCCCATCAATTTCATTCCAAGGCCGGAAAATTGGAACTCGGACTCCGAAATCCACCGGGTTTTGTTTCCTTCCTCCTTAAAATAGTTTTTTTGAATGTTGTGCACTCCTTTGGTATCGTAGGTCATATGTATCTCTTCTGGCAGGTTTTTTTTGATGATGGTCTCCACCATGCTCAGGTCGCGTTTCCCCATTTTGTAGCTCAAGCTCATTTGGGCGCCTTCCTGTCCGGGCTTGGGTGAGAGTTGCTCATATCCGAGTAGTCCTTTTTGCCAATGCTTCATATTCTCGGGATCCATCATTTTTAGGATGAACTCTTCCCTTGGAACATCAACAACAACTTCGGTAGTATACTTCATGTTGGTTTGGTTTTGCACTAATGTAACAAATTCTGCTTATCTATCCCGCACCAAAAAAATCTGTTAATCATATGAGAACCTTCTTGTAAGGGATTTTGTAATTGTTATTTTTGCGAAATGCTTAAGCTCCAAAAAAATAGGTTCTTCCTTCAATGCTGTTTTATGGCGATGTTAGTTTCCTCTTGTGAGGGAATGTTCAATAAGGAAGAGGAAAAAGAACCCTTGGCGCGGGTCGGCGATACCTATCTTTATAGGGAAGATATCGCATCTTTGGTCCAAGACGACATGACTGCTCAGGACAGTGCCATTTTCGTGACAAATTACATCAATAATTGGGCGTCGAAGCAATTATTGCTCGACAAATCCAGGATTAACCTTCCTGAAGAAAAGCTAAGGGAATTTGACCGTTTGGTTTCTGACTACCGTGCCGACCTTTATACACGCGCCTACATTGAAGCCTTGGTGCTTCAATCCCAAGATACAGCCATTACTAAAAACCAGCTCCAAGAGTTTTACGATCGGGAAAAGGAAAACTTTAAACTGAACGAAAAATTGGTGCAGTTGCGCTTTGTGGGCATGTCGGAACAGTTTTTGGACCGTGATGGGGTAGAGCAAAAAATCAAGAATTGGGACGATACGGACAAACGATATTTGGATTCCATAGCCGTTCAATTCAAAAAAATCCATTTTAACGACTCCATTTGGGTAAGTGCCAGTCGGGTAATAGAGGAAATACCCCCATTGACGCAGGCAAATGAGGAATCCCACTTAAAAAAATCACAATTTTTTGAGCTACAAGACTCGTTAGAGGTATATTTGGGCTGGGTGACCAACGTTCTGGAAGTCAATGAAACAGCCCCGTTCGATTATGTGGAACCGGACATAAGGCAATTGATACTCAACCGGAGACGTTTGAATTATGTAAAAAAACTAGAAACCGAAATAATAGATGAAGCTATCAAGAAGAATGAATTTGAGGTTTATGACAAAGAAAATTAAGGCACTCTCCATCGCACTCTTAGCGATTGTGGGAATGGTGCAGGCACAGGAAGTGGACCAAGCTTTGAGCGAGACAGACTCCACCACTAATACCAACCGGGTAAAATTGGACGGGATCGCCGCTGTAATCGGGGATTATGTAATCCTGGAATCGGATATAGACAAAACCTTGATCGATTTGCAGAACCAAGGAGCGTCCACAGAAGATGTGACCCGCTGCGGATTATTGGGCAAACTTATGGAGGACCGGTTGTATGCGCATCAAGCGGTGCAGGACAGTTTGTTGGTCTCCGACGATATGGTAAATGCCCAGAGCGACCGTCAAATCCAGCAACTGACCCAACAGATCGGTAGTGTGGAGAAGATGCTGAGCTACTATAAAAAATCGGACATGGAAAGTTTCCGTGAAGAGCTGTTTGAAATCAACAAGCTACGGATGCTTTCTGAAAAGATGCAGGGAAAAATCGTTGAGGAAATTGAAGTGACCCCAGAGGAGGTGCGCCAGTTTTTCTATAAAATTCCAGAAGACGAGCGCCCAGTATTTGGAGCTGAACTGGAAATTGCCCAGATTGTGAAACAGCCCGAAGCCCCCGAAGAGGAAAAGCAAAAGGTAATCAACCAACTGAAGGAAATCCGTCAAGATGTGTTGGAGAACGATGCCAGTTTCAATGTGAAAGCTATTTTGTACTCACAAGATCCGGGATCTAAATCAAAAGGTGGATTTTACAGTATGACCAAGGAAACTCCTTTTGTAAAAGAATTCAAAGATGTTGCCTTTAGCCTTAGGGAGGGAGAAATCTCAGAGCCTTTTGAAACTATTTTTGGTTATCACATTATTTATATCGAAAAAATCAGGGGTCAGGAATTGGATTTAAGACATATCTTGATGATTCCAGATATTCCCAAAAGTGCCATCGACAAAGCGGTGAAAGAACTGGATAGCATCCGTCAGCAGGTTATCGATGGAAAATACACCTTTGCGGAAGCTGCATTAAACTTTTCCGATGAAAAGGAAACGAAGTTTGATGGTGGATTGCTCCGTAACCCTATTAATTTCGACTCCCGTTTTGAACTGACCAAAATGGACCCTACGCTCTACAATCAAGTAAGGAATCTCAAGGACGGGGAAATCTCGAGGCCCATCCGGGAGGATGACCCAAGAGGAGGCCCACCGAAGTTCAAGATCATGAAGATTTCCAACCGCTATGACGAGCATGAGGCCGATTTTGCCAAGGATTACATGAAGATACAGGAGTTGGCCCTGCGCGAAAAGCAGTTCAAGGCCATTAAGGAATGGATGGACGAACATATTGAAGACACTTACATTCACGTTGACCCAGACAATAGGGACTGTGATTTTGCAAACAACTGGGTAAAGGAATAATTGTATGTCGGATGTTGTTGCAGTAGAAAACCTGGTCAAAAAGCATCAAGAGCTAAAAAAGGAAATTGCCAAGGTCATCGTGGGGCAAGATGCGGTGATAGAACAAATACTCTTGTCCATCTACACTGGTGGACATTCCTTGTTGATAGGTGTACCTGGTCTGGCAAAGACCTTGATGGTCAATACCATTGCACAGACCCTTGGTTTGGATTTTAAAAGAATACAGTTTACTCCCGATTTGATGCCCAGTGATATTTTGGGCAGTGAGGTACTCGACCAGAACCGCAACTTTAAGTTCATCATGGGACCTGTGTTCGGGAATATCATCCTCGCGGACGAAATCAACCGAACACCACCCAAAACACAAGCAGCCCTATTGGAGGCCATGCAGGAACGGGCGGTGACCATTGGAGGAAAACAATACAAGCTCAACCAACCCTATTTTGTGCTGGCCACACAGAATCCCATTGAGCAGGAAGGAACCTATCCCTTGCCAGAGGCCCAATTGGACCGTTTTATGTTCGCCATCGAACTCAAATATCCGTCCATTGCGGAGGAAATACAAGTAGTTAAATCCACCACTACCGATGATCAGGTAACCATTAACACGCTTTTTGATGCCGACGAGATCATCGAGGTGCAGCATTTGATTCGTCGCATACCAGTGCCGGACAATGTCATCGATTATGCCGTGAGGCTGGTGAACAGGACAAGGCCAGGACAGGAAGACGCTCCCGATTTTGTAAAGAACTACATCGATTGGGGTGCAGGACCAAGGGCTTCACAAAATCTGGTGTTGGCTGCCAAAGCCCATGCGGCCATTCATGGTAAGTTCTCTCCAGACATCGAAGATGTGAAGGCGGTAAGCCTGGGAATCCTTCGCCACAGGATCTTGAAAAACTACAAGGCGGAAGCCGAAGGCCTCACAGAAGAAAAAATTATCACAGAATTGTTGTAAAAATAATTTGGTCAAGACGGATTTAGTTCGATTCTAATTCCAAATTACTATACGATTTAGTAAATTTACCGAATTACGAAAATCTTAAAAACTCTATTGTAGAATGGCATTTGATATAGACATGATAAAGGGTGTCTACGCTTCCATGGGGGAACGCGTGGAAAAAGCCCGTGAATTGGTGGGCAAGCCCCTTACACTTTCAGAAAAAATCTTATACTCTCATCTTTGGGACGGTAAACCGGAAAGAGCCTTTGTAAGAGGCAAGGATTACGTTGACTTTGCCCCCGATAGGATTGCTTGTCAAGATGCAACGGCCCAAATGGCCTTGTTGCAGTTTATGCAGGCTGGTAAAGACAAAGTAGCCGTACCCACAACGGTACACTGTGATCACTTGATTCAGGCTAAGGATGGTGCCGCACAAGATTTGAAACATGCCAACGAGACCAGCAAGGAAGTTTTTGATTTTCTGGAGTCTGTATCGAACAAATATGGAATTGGCTTTTGGAAGCCTGGAGCAGGTATCATTCACCAAGTGGTGTTGGAAAACTATGCCTTTCCTGGAGGTATGATGATCGGGACCGATTCACACACCGTAAATGCCGGTGGATTGGGAATGGTGGCCATTGGAGTTGGAGGTGCCGATGCTGTTGATGTAATGGCAGGAATGGCCTGGGAGCTTAAGTTCCCTAAATTAATAGGTGTAAAGTTGACCGGAAAACTATCTGGTTGGACCGCACCCAAGGATGTTATCCTTAAAGTAGCGGAAATTCTTACCGTAAAAGGAGGTACAGGTGCCATTGTAGAATATTTTGGCCCAGGAGCAACCTCTATGTCATGTACCGGTAAAGGAACCATTTGTAATATGGGTGCCGAAATCGGTGCGACCACATCAACCTTTGGTTACGACGAGTCCATGGAGCGCTATCTAAGAGCTACCGACAGGTCAGATGTTGCCGATGAAGCCAATAAAGTAAAGGAACACTTGACCGCAGACCCAGAGGTGTATGCCAATCCGGAACAGTATTTTGATCAAGTGATCGAAATCAACCTTACCGAATTGAAACCTTTGTTGAACGGTCCATTTACCCCAGATTTGGCCACAGAGGTGGGAACCATGAAAGAAAAAGCGGAGAAAAATGGATGGCCATTGGCCGTGGAGTGGGGATTGATAGGTTCCTGTACCAACTCTTCGTATGAAGATTTATCACGGGCCTCATCGATTGCACAGCAAGCTTTGGACAAAAAACTTAAGACAAAGGCCGAGTTCGGAATCAATCCAGGTTCGGAGCAGGTAAGATACACCACGGAGCGTGATGGTATCCTCGAAATATTTGAGAAGCTGGATGCCAAAATATTTACCAATGCCTGTGGACCATGTATCGGTCAGTGGGGACGATACGAAGATCCAAAGAACGCACCCAAGAACAGTATCGTACATTCCTTTAACCGTAACTTCGCAAAGCGTGCGGACGGTAACCCAAATACCCACGCATTTGTGGCATCACCGGAGATGACTGCGGCGATTGCCATTGCAGGGCGATTGGACTTTAACCCGTTGACGGATAAGTTGATCAACGAAGATGGCGAAGAAGTCATGTTGGATGAACCAACAGGATGGGAATTGCCACCAAAAGGTTTTGAAGTGAAGGAGAACGGTTACTTGGAGCCCGTTAAGGATGGAAGCGGAGTTGAGGTAATCGTAGCCGAAGGTTCTGAAAGGCTGCAATTATTGGAGCCTTTCGAGCCCATCACGGCAAAAGATCTTCAAGGTATGAAACTGTTGATCAAAGCCTTTGGAAAATGTACTACGGACCACATTTCCATGGCAGGACCATGGTTGCGCTTTAGAGGACATTTGGACAATATTGCCAATAATACGTTGATTGGTGCCGTAAATGCCTTCAACCAAAAAACTAACTTCGTCAAGAACCAATTGACAGGGGAGTACGGTGGAGTTCCAGATACCCAGCGCGAGTACAAAAAGAAAGGTATCAAAACCATCGTGGTGGGAGACCATAACTACGGAGAAGGTTCTTCCCGTGAGCATGCTGCCATGCAACCCAGACATTTGGGCGTAGCTGTGGTTTTGGTAAAATCCTTCGCTAGGATACACGAAACCAACTTGAAAAAGCAAGGAATGTTGGCCTTGACCTTTGTGAATGAGAACGATTACGATCTCATCCAGGAGGACGATACCTTCAATTTTGTGGATGTTGCAGAGTTTGCACCGGACAAGCCTTTGACCATAGAAGTAGTTCATGCTGATGGTAGCAAGGACACTATTATGGCAAACCATTCGTACAACGATGCACAGATCAAATGGTTCAATGAAGGTTCTGCCTTGAACTTGATCAAAAAACAAAATGCTTAATTGTATCTAAAATAATCTGTTGAAACTCCTGATGTCGCTAATTGATATCAGGAGTTTTTATTTTTTGAGAAAAACCATTCCATGAAAGTCAATAAAAAGACCGTCCTCAATATCATTTTGATTCTCTTTGTCCTGTCATTTTTTGTAACCCCCATCGGTTATTATGGAAAAATCTGGTTGAACCGCCTGTTTTCATTTGCTCCAGCGGTCATTGAGGAAACAGAGCAGCAACAGATTACGGATTACGATTGGCGATTAAAGGATGCTGATTGGAACTTCTTCAATTTTGAAAAATCCAAGGGAAATGTGGTCTTCATTAATTTTTGGGCCTCATGGCGTTTGCCTTCGGAGGCAGAGCTTGCAAGTATCCAGGAATTGTACGACAAATATAAGGGGCAAATGGACTTTTACATTATTACCAATGAAGAGCAAGAACCTGTAGAGACCTTTATGGAAGAGCATGGATTTTCTTTTCCGGTCACCTATTTGATCATAGGGGAGAAGATGCCCGTGAGCGCCGACAAAGTACCATCTTCCTATCTGCTCGATAAGGAAGGCCATATTGTAATCCATGAAGAGGGTATCTCCGATTGGAGCTCGAAAAAGGTATACCGATTATTGGATGAATTGATTGCAGAATGAAAATCACAAAAGAACAGATCGGCAATGTTATTTGGATTGTAGCCATATTGCTCATTCTCTTTACGCCGTTAGGATTTCATGTTCGGGTGTGGGTCAATAAAGTGGTCGCTACCGTGATTAGTCCGAGCACGGTGGATGAAAGGGAACAGACCGTACTGGAGAATTATCACTGGGAACTTATTGATATGGAAGGTCATAAAGTGAACCTTAAATCAAAGGAGGGCCAAGTTGTTTTGATCAATGTTTGGGCCACATGGTGCCCACCCTGTGTTGCAGAGCTACCTGGTTTTGCTACACTTTACGCAGACTATAAGGACAAGGTCGTATTTGCCTTTGTGGCCAACGACGAGAAGGAAAAAGTGAAAACATTCTTGGAGAAAAAGGGCTATGATTTACCAGTTTATTTTCAGGCATCGGCAACACCAAAAGCGTTAGAGAGCGGAAGTATTCCCGTTACCTACATCATAGATAAAAAAGGCGATGTGGTGGTGGACAAAACAGGTGCGGCCAACTGGAATTCGGACAAAGTCCGCAATCTTTTGGACCAACTGCTGGCTGAGTAACATAAAAAAAGGATTCGGTAAACTTATCAAACGTTAATCAGCGAAAAGTAAATGAAAAAGAGTAATTGAGCAGTGTACAGATGGTAGGAAATGGTCTTGTTTCCCGTAATGTGGAACCTCTTTAGCAAAAGTTGCATGGAAAGACCGATGACGAACCAAGTGACATAGTTTTTTAAGGGGACTTCCCCATTAAATGTCCAGAAGTCAAAATTTGGGGCGTTGATCTCCATAAAAAAGTCCAAAAGTACCATCAATCCGGCCCCAATACATAATTGTAGCCAAATCGGAATGCCTTTATACTTGGCTATTTCATAGGTAATAAATGCAAGTAGCCCCCAATAGCAACCAATCAACCAAGGAACACCATCGAGTTTTGGACCCAATGCTTCGCCGTATTCGTATTCTCCAAACAATAAGCCATAGGTTACGCCAAGCCATTCTGCCAGCATACCCATTCCGAAAAAGAGCACAAACAATAGCGCCCTTTTCATGGTATTGATTGGAAAAATCCAAAAGAAGAGAACAAGACTCAAGCTAAGGTTCAATGGGGTTTTTTCTAAAAACCAATCTTTATGACCCATTGTTATGCCAATCATTGCAGAAACATGAAACAGCCATATCAGGAATGAGGCGAACCAAACCTGGAATTTAGTAGACAACTTATTGATCATTGTTTGGAATTAGTTCACTAACAATTTTTGCGGACAGCAGGCAAAGGGGAATACCCCCTCCTGGATGGACAGACCCTCCGCAGAAGTATAGATTGTTGATTTTTGACGAAAAATTTGGATGTCGTAAAAAAGCAGAGAAACGCGAATTACTGGCCGCACCATACAGTGCTCCTCGATAGGAACTGGTATTGTTCTCAATTTGGACCGGGTCCAGTGTAAATTCAGATACAATATGCTGTTCTAGGTCCGTGTTGAGACACCGCGACAGTTTTTGCACTATATTTTTTCTGGATTGAGATTTTAGACTATCCCAATCTTGCCCAAAATTTCCCGGTGCATTTACCATTACAAACCAATTTTCGCAACCTTCTGGTGCATCATTAGGTTCTTCCTTACTCGTGATATTGACATATATCGTTGGGTCGGGGTGCAAGGATTTCCGCTGAAAAATGTGCTCAAATTCATTTTTGTAATCTTCGCTAAAGAAGATATTGTGTAAGTCAAGCTGTTCAAATTTCTTGGAAATCCCCCAATAGAATATGAGTGCCGAACTCGAACGTTCTTGCTTCAAGGTCCTTACGGGCTGTTCTTGGGTTGGTAAAAGCTTTTTGTACGTTGGGTAGATATCCATGTTAGAAATGACGATATCGGATGCGTATTTCCCCTTTTTGGTCCGGACCCCAATCGCAGTTCCACGCTCAACCATGATTTCCTCCGCACTCTCACTAAAGCGAAACTCCACTCCGATACGTTGGGCAAGTAGATATAAAGACTTAGTGATTCGGTGCATTCCACCCTTTGGGAAATAGGTGCCGTAATGCATTTCAAGATGGGGAATCATGGACATTATGCCTGGGGTCTCATAGGGCGACGAACCGTTATACGTGGCAAACCGATTAAAAAGTTGAATCAATTTCTCGCTTTTAAAATTTGCTTTGTTGGTTTCATCCAATGTTTTTCCGATATCCAATTGACCGATTCCCAAAATAGCCTTAAGGCAATCTTTGTTAAGATAGGTATCCCGTTTATGCAACGATTTTTCAAGAAATAAGGGAGCCGTTAGATCATATTTCCTTTTACTCTTTCCTAAATACTTTTCAATACGCTCTTTACTTTCACCAAAGATTCTAGATGCCTCTTGTGCAAAGGAGTTTGGTCCATCCGTAGCAGAGAATCGGGTGCCATCTTCCCAGAAATAATTACAGATGACTTCTTTTTTTTTGTAGTTGAAATAATCACGTGGATTTTGTCCGTGAAGTTCAAAAAGTTCATCTACAAAATGTGGCATTGTGAACAAGGAGGGTCCAAGGTCAAAACGGAATCCTTGATTTTCTGTGGCGTGCAATTTACCACCGGGGTACGCATTGCTTTCAAGTACAGTGACGTTGTAGTTCTTTGCACGTAATCGTATTGAAGTGGCTATTCCGGCAATCCCCGCGCCAACCACAATGGCTCTCTGCATTATTTTTTGAAGTATTTGAAAGGAACAAAGAGCATTCCGAAGCATTCACCATCTTCCTTACCTAAATGTTTGTGATGCATTTTATGGGCTCTTCTCACACCTCGGGCGTACCAATTGTTCGCATTTCTAAATAGCTTGAAGCGTTGGTGAATAAAAATATCATGTACAAAAAAATAGGCGATGCCATAAGCGAGAATCCCGAATCCAATGGGCCAGCCATACCAAAAATCAGTATTGTTCGCAATCATTATAAAACTCATGCTTACCACTGCATAAAAGATAAAAAAGGCATCGTTTCGCTCGAACCAAGAATCATGGTCCTTTCTGTGATGGTCTTTATGGAGACTCCATAAAAAACCGTGCATCACATACTTATGGGTAAACCATGCCATGAATTCCATAAAGCAAAAAGTTGACAAAAATATCAATATCCAAAGTGCTACTTTCATTGTACCAATTGTAATTTATAATTTACATAGGATTGTGCCAAAAGTCCAAATTTTTGATAATTGGGTACACGAATCCTAGTGTTTTTTATTTCCAAAGGAGGGGTGCTCTGCAATTTTTGCAACAGCTTTTTATAATATCGGTAAGCGGTGTAAACTCCAAACTTTGCCTGTTCGGGTAATTCCACAATACCTGCATAACCTACTTCAAAATCCGTTTTTATTTCATCTACGATACGTTTTTTGGACACTTCGTCCAGCTCCAAAAGATCGGTGTTGGGAAAATAGGTACGGTTCAAGTCCTCATAATCTGCTTTCAGGTCCCTTAGAAAATTTACCTTTTGGAACGCAGACCCTAGTGCCATGGCAGATTCCTTCAACCTTTCATATTTTTCCTTGTCCCCATCCACAAATACACACAGGCACATTAGCCCCACCACATCTGCAGAACCATAGATGTACTCCCTATACTCATCAAAGGTTTCGTAGTTTTTCTTGGTAAGATCCATTCGCATACTTTTCATAAAGGACTCCACCAAGTGGTGCGGAATATCATATTTGTGATAGGTATGTTGGAAGGCGTTTAAAATGGGGTTAAGACTGATTTTGTCCTCGATGGCCCGTTCCATATCCTTTTCAAAGGTGTCGAACAGCTGCGCCTTGTTGTAATCATGGAAGGTATCCACGATTTCATCGGCAAAACGAACAAAACCATAAATGTTGTAAATGTCCGCCCTAATCGAAGGAGCCAACATTTTGGTCGCCAAGGAAAAGGAGGTACTGTAAGATTTGGTTACGATCTTACTGCAGTCGTACGAGACGTTGTCAAAAATAGTTTTCATCGGTTTTCATCTTTAATGATTAAATCAGCCACCAGTTTGCCGGATATCAGGGAAGGTGGGACCCCTGGGCCGGGTACGGTCAACTGACCGGTAAAGAACAAGTTTTTTACCTTGCTACTTTTGAGGTTAGGTCTTAAAAAAGCGGTCTGACGCAATGTATTGGCCATCCCATAAGCATTTCCCTTGTAGGAGTTGTACTGTTCCACAAAATCGTTTACACAGAAACTCTGCCGAAAAATTACAGAATTTTTTACAGATTGATGAGTTAAATTTTCAAATCTGTCCATGACAATATCAAAATATTGATCTCGCAATTGCGGGGTATCTTCCAACCCGGGCGCAATCGGTACCAAGAAAAAGCCTGTTTCCATGCCTTCCGGCGCCATTGAGGCATCCGTTACCGATGGGAAATTGGCATAGAACAATGGATTGCTCGGCCACTGTGGATTATCATAAATTTCTTGGGCATGCTGCTCAAAATCGGTATCGAAGAACAGGTTGTGGTGTTCGATATTGTTCAACTTCTTATCAAAACCGATGTAAAACAACAGCGAGGAAGGTGCATAGGTCTTTTTGGCCCAGTATTCCTCCGAATATTGTCGGTATTTTTTATCCAGTAGGGTCTCGGAATGATGGTAATCCGCGCCACTGACCACATAATCGGCCAAGTGGTTGTTTCCGTTGCTTCGTATCCCCATCACTTCGCCTTCGGATACCAAGATTTCGCTGGCCGGACTGTTGGTATGGACGATAACGCCCAAATCTTCGGCCACGCTCTTCATTGCCTTGATGATTTCATACATCCCACCTTTGGGATGCCAAGTACCCAAACCAAAATCAGCAAAATTCATGAAATTGTAAAAGGAGGGCGTTTTGCTGGGTTTTGCTCCCAAAAACAGAACGGGAAACTCCAATGTAGATACCAGTTTAGGGTTTTTGAATCTTTTTCTAACCTGTTGGCTTATGGTCTTGAAAAATTGGTCCACCTTTAGCACGGTTTCCTTGGTCACTAGCTCCAAAGGGGATAGCCCGGGACGCAAGACCACCTTGTTTATGGCGATATCATAATTTTCCTGTGCCTCGCCAATAAATTGCTTCAAATGTTTGCTACTGCCCGATTCTATGCGTTCGAACTCCTCACAAATACTTTCCATACAGTCACCAATGGTGATGATATCATCTTCGAAAAAGATTTTGTAAGCCGGGTTCAATTTGTCCAACTGGTAAAAGTCAGAAGTTTTTTTTCCAAAATCGGCGAAGAATTTTTCAAAAATATCGGGCATCCAATACCAACTCGGGCCAATATCGAAGGTAAATCCATCCTTGGTCAGCTGGCGGGCTCTTCCTCCCACGGTGTCGTTCTTTTCGAACATTTCCACCTCAAATCCAGCCTTTGCCAGATAGCAGGAGGCCGAAAGCGATGAGAAGCCGGAACCTATTACAATTACTTTTTTCATTGGATTTTAAAGCGAATCTAGCAGTTGGTTGATGGATTTGAATATAACAATGGGGTCCTTAACGGAATCTTCGTCGAAATCCTGTATTTGGTGGCCAAGCACCCATAGTTTGGAGCCTGGCGATTTTTTAAGCACTTCTCCAAAGCGCTCAAAATAGGTGTCTATTTCGTCCTTGGTAGGCGTAACAGTGAAATAAGAAATAAAGCGTATGTTGTTGTAATATTTCAGCAGGTCTTCCAAACTCTCCACAGGCATCGTTTGGCCCAGATAAACGGTTTTGTAGCCATTGAGCGCCAATTGATAATTAACGTACAGGAGTCCCAGTTCATGAATTTCGTTCTCAGGGAGGAAGAGCACATAGACCTCATCATTTTTTGTAGGTGCTTCAAACTGTAACTGCTCCGTATGGATATAAATTTTTTGCTTGATTAGATTGGTAATGAAATGTTCGTGGGCAGGACTAATCGTATTGGTCTGCCACAGCAATCCCAGTTCGTTCAAGAGCGGCAAAAAGACATCGTTGAAAATCTGGGTGAAGGTTTTGTCTTCCGTTAGCTCATTATACGTATTCAAGAAGAGTGCCTGATCAAAATTGAGCATAGACAGTTTAAAGGAGTTCAGCGCATGGCTCTTTTCACTTTTTTCAGCAATGATTTCGTTGACCAAAACTGGGATATTTTCTTCTCCCAATTTGGCAATTTTGGAAATCTTGTAACCATTGTTGTAGAGCAAAGTGACATTAAGCAGCTTTTGCAAACTTTCAAGACTGTAGGTGCGAATGTTGGTATCCGTTCGTTCCGGGCTGAACAAATTGTATCTCTTTTCCCAAATCCGAATGGTGTGTGCCTTGATTCCCGAAAGGTTCTCCATATCCCGAATACTAAAGGAAGTCTTTACGTTGTTCATCATTTTCATTTAAACGTTAAACAAATTTACGATTAAATAGATGCCGTCCTAGTTTTTTATCATAAAATTTGGATATGCCTGTATAAAAATCAGTGTTTTGTGAAAAGGGTTGCGGATTTTTCAGGAAGTGTTGAAAGCAAAAAACCGCAACGGATTGCGGTTTTCTTTTGTGCCCACGACTGGAGTCGAACCAGCACGTCCTTACGAACACTACCCCCTCAAGGTAGCGTGTCTACCAATTCCACCACGTGGGCCTTTGGATTTTCGGTGTGCAAATATAAATTTTTTACGCAAAAGGAAGGGGCTGAAAGGTGATTTTATGAGACAAAGAAGTTCTTTTCCCTGGTTTCCGGTTCTCCCCATCCATACTTTCTTGACCCACCTTTAAAATGATAGGATACTTCCATAGAAAGGTAGATTAAATCCTGTAATTTTACATGCTAATTTCTACAAGGAATAACTATGGATAAAGATCTGGGGCGTTTGCTGTACAATTATTTATTGGAAACGGGCATGGCCGAAGGTTTGGCGGCGTACATCAATGTTTTTGTATTGATGCTGGTCGTGCTGGTACTGGTGTTTTTGCTGGATATCCTTCTTTGGAAGATATTGCGGGCCGTTTCCGTTCGATTGGCCCGAAAGTCCAAAAATAATTTTGATAATTTTTTGGTCGCACATCGGGTACCGCGCTACGTGGCGCACGTTATCCCATTGTTGATTTTGTTGAGGTTTGTTCCGGTTGCCTTCGAAGATTTTGACTATGCAGCCATTATAGCCCTTAAGACCATCAAGATCTTATTTGTTTTTTTGACCTTGGTCATTTTCCGAAAGTTCTTAAAGAGCGTAAATAGCTACTTAAAAACCCTTCCAAAGTTTAGGGATAAGCCCATCGACAGTTACGTGCAAGTTTTTATGATCTTCGCATGGGCGATTGGGATACTGACCATTTTTGCTATCGTAACCGATACCAC
Source organism: Flagellimonas marinaquae (assembly GCF_003992675.1). Taxonomy (GTDB): domain Bacteria; phylum Bacteroidota; class Bacteroidia; order Flavobacteriales; family Flavobacteriaceae; genus Flagellimonas; species Flagellimonas marinaquae. Next base: position 34,191 of record NZ_RZMZ01000014.1, on the reverse strand, counting down.
TGTATGGAAATTTTTCACGGCCTTGGGTGCTGCCTCAGCCGTGGTGTTGTTGATCTTTAAGGATTCCATTCTCGGACTGGTAGCCAGTATTCAGGTCACTATAAATGATATGGTCCGGATAGGGGATTGGATCACTTTTGAAAAATATGGGGCGGATGGGGACGTTGTTGAAATCAGTTTGGCTACGGTGAAAGTGCGGAATTTTGATATGACCACTACCACGATACCAACCTATGCCTTAATTTCCGACTCGTTCAAAAATTGGCGTAGTATGCAGGCCTCGGGTGGGCGACGAATCAAACGTTCGTTGATTATTAAGCAGAAGAGCATCCGTTTTCTCACAGATGAAGAAGTGGAGCGTTTGAAAAAAATATACTTGATCGAGGCCTATATCACTACACGGAGCCAACAGATAAAATCGCACAACCAAGATAACCAGATCAACAAGGAATTATTGGTCAACGGTAGGAACCTTACCAATTTTGGGGTGTTCCGGAAATATGTGACCAATTATCTGGAAGGTCATTCTGCCATCAACAAAAAGATGACCTTGATGGTTAGGCAATTACAGCCTACTTCGCAAGGTATTCCTTTGGAGGTTTATGCCTTTAGTTCGGACAAACGTTGGGAAAATTATGAATATGTAATGGCGGATATTTTTGACCATTTGCTGGCAGCATTGCCCTATTTTTCATTGGAACTGTTCGAACTTCCGTCATCTACTACCTTTGTTCCCACATCGGAAGAGGAAACTAAAATTTGATTTACGGCATAGCGGCGGCCAAAGCGATTTGCACCATTTCCCGGAATGAGGACTCCCGTGCTTCGGCGGAAAGCTGTTCTCCAGTAATCAAGGAGTCGGAAATAGTTAAGACCGTTAGCGCTTTCACCTTGTATTTTGCAGCAATGGTATAAATACCGGCAGCTTCCATTTCAACACAAAGAATACCGTATTCCGCCCAGTGCTTGTAAGCTTTGGGGTCATCTTCATAAAATTCATCCGAAGAGAGCACATTGCCGGCCTTTATTGGAATATTGTGCTGTTGGGCATAGTTTACCGCTTTGATGAACAGGTCAAAATTGGCGGTAGGGGAGTAGTCTGAATTGACGAATCTTGAATTATTGATTCCCGAGGTAGTGGATGCGGCCATGGCCAAAACAATATCATTGAGTTTGATGTCCTTTTGATACGATCCAGCCGAACCGACCCTGATTACATTTTTAACACCGTAATCCTTGATGAGTTCGTGCAAATAGATCATGGCCGAAGGCATGCCCATGCCACTGCCTTGAACGGAGATTCGTTGACCATTAAAGGTCCCCGTGTAGCCCAACATACCCCTTATTTGGTTGTAACAAAAGGAATCTTCCAGAAAAGTCTCGGCAATCCATTTGGCCCTTAAGGGATCTCCGGGCATTAAAACCGTATCTGCTATTTCCCCTTTTTTGGCCTGGATATGTATGCTCATGGTCTATTATTTGATCAGTTCGGGGCCAGAGGAGGTACCTATTCGAGATACACCAAGGGCGATATATTTTAGGGCTTGCTCTTTGGTTTTTATGCCACCAGAGGCCTTGACCTTAAGTTGGTCGGCTACCACGCGCTTCATTAATTGCACATCGGCCAAGGTTGCCCCACCATTTCCAAAACCTGTGGAGGTTTTTACGAAATCGGCGTTTGCTTCAACAGCTAGCAGGCATGCTTGCTCTTTTTCTGCTTCGGTCAAGTAGCAGGTTTCTATGATGACCTTTAAAATTTTAGGTCCGATTGCTTTTTTGATCGCTTTGATTTCATCTCGCACATCATCAAGGCGTTTCGATTTGATCCATCCTAAATTAATGACCATATCGATTTCATCCGCACCATTTTCAATGCAGTCCATGGCTTCGCATATTTTGGCCTTGGTGGCCATGGCCCCTAATGGAAAACCTATCACCGCGGCCACTTTTATCGGGGTTCCTTTAAGGGTGTCCCTGGCGGCCGGAACATGGCATCCGTTAACGCAAACGGCATAAAACCCATTTACTATGGCCTGTTTGCAAAGCGCAACGATGTCCTCGATGGTTGCTGTTGGTTTTAGATTGGTGTGGTCAATGTATTTTGCCAGGTCCATATCAATGGTTGAACAGTTGTTTGAGCTTAAAGATAGCCAACATCTCAGATCTATTCTTCCCAGCGAACGATTGGGCTATGGCTTCAGCGGTTCCCACAATCAACTTTTTAATGGGTTCCGAAAATTTATCGGGATGCTCTTTGTAAAATTCCTTGAATTCATCAAAATATGTTTCACCCTCTTTTTCTTCCCCGTCCAACCAATCAAAGACAATTTCAATCTGATAGGCGGCATCGGTATGGAACTCATCTTCAATTTCATCCACATCCAACCAGTATTGGCGGACGTATTTTCGTAGTCTTTTTATCTCGACGGGTTTTACCGTATGGTCGGCCATGGCCACGAAATAGAACAGCTTGCCCAGGCTTTGGTAGAATTCGTTCCCTATTTTTTCTGAGTTGTACATGATTATTGATTTAAGACTCCCTTAAAATTAGGATTAAAAAGAGCGTATTTTTATGACATTCCTCAATTCTTGTTCCTTTTGAAGAATTTGCTCCAGCGGTGCTTTTAGAGGTTTATTGTGTAGCCCTTTCCAGTCGATCGTTGATGGACAACCCTAGTCCTATGTTTGGCACTCGCTCGGCAATGATCATATCCAGCTTCATGCTGTCCAATCGGTGTAAAGCTCCGTAAAGATTGGTGGTAGCCTCGGCGAGATCACCTGAGGGGGACAATACTTCGATATGATCGTATTTGGGGTCTTCGGACTTTCCGGTAAAGCGGAGCAACCCCACCTTTTTTCCTTCCATAAGGGATGCCATTTCTTTGGCGTTCTCGGTCAAGTACGTTTTGGTAGTAGGGGCATAATGCTTTTTCATCATGCCAGGGGCATTGGGCGCTGATTTGGCTTTATTTTGAATACGGACCTCGCCAACCGTTTCTTCAATGCTTTCTTTGGAAATAGACCCCAATCTGTACAGGACGGGTTCTTCACCATCAAAACCGATAATGGTGGATTCTATGCCTTTCTTGCAGCTTCCACCGTCCAAAACGGCAAGTGCGTCCTGGAAGTAACCGGTAACGTGGGCAGCGCTTGTAGGGCTTATCCTGTTGAATGGGTTGGCACTGGGTGCAGCGATTGGGAAGGGAAGCTGTTCCAACAAGGCCAATGTTACGGGATGGTCGGGAATTCGAATGGCGACCGTATCCTTACCTCCCGTGACCAAGTCGGGTACATTGTCCCCTTTTTTTAGAACCAGTGTCAAGGGGCCGGGCCAAAATCGTTCGGCGAGCAATTTTGCCTTTGGAGGAAATTCCTTAACGATTTCCTGTAGTTGTTCCATCTTGTGCAGATGCACGATCAATGGATTGTTGAGCGGTCTTTTCTTAAGTTCAAAAATCTTCGCAATGGCTTCTTCGCTGTAGATATTTCCAGCCAATCCATAAACCGTTTCGGTGGGTATCGCCAAAACATTATTTTTCTTCAAAATGGCTACTGCCTTTTCCAATTCATCTGGACCTAGTACCATGACAATTTTTATTTTATCAGACTTTTTACTTTAAAAAAGTTGCGCAAAGTACGGCATTTTTTGGACGGAAAAAGCGCACCGACCACAAGGATCGATACGCTCGCTCAAAACACATCCAAAATGGTTGTACTATTCTCCTTGACCTAGCGAAAACCCTCGTTTGCCATCAAACTCATAGAGGTTTTCTGTTTTGATCACATCAAAACCTAGATGATGCAATTTGGACAACAGGGCTACTACGTGTTCGTAGGTAATGGGTGCATATTTTAGTTCGGGGCCGCTTATTTGTGCACCCGTACCTACAAACCTGCATCGCCAATGGTCAGTGCAGTAAGTTTCTTTTATCCCTTCGGGATATACCTTTACTCCACGGTTGGTAATCATTTTCAATTTAAGTTGATATACCTCTAGCTTTGCGAGGGTATCACCAAGTTCGTTTGGGTCTGTACCTTGCCAATCCAAGAACACATCTACGCCTACCAATTCCTTGGTCTCGTTTTTGCGGACATATTCTGGTATTTGGATGGTTCCCTTACCTTGCACCAGTAGGCTTTTGGGAAGTGTATTTGGAGTCTCTCCCAAATTGGCGATGACCTTATCGGCAAATTCTTGTGTGCCAACTTTTGCGATACTAATGCCCTCTTGATAAATGTCTGCCGTATGGAAACCCTGCTCCAAGGTGGTCAACCAGGCGTTTTTTACTTTATCCGCTACTTCTGCTTGCCCAATATGTGCCAACATGGAGATGGCTGCGTTGATAAGGCCGGACGGGTTGGCTATATTTTTTCCTGCAATGTCAGGTGCAGATCCATGGATGGCTTCGAACATGGCAACTTCAGTACCGATGTTCGCGGAGCCGCACATACCCACCGAACCGCCAACTTCAGCAGCAATATCGGAAATAATGTCTCCGTAAAGGTTCGCCGTTACCACTACGTCATAATCCTCTGGACTTGCCGCCAAACGCGCGGAACCTATATCGATAATCTGTGTTTCGTTTTTGATTTCAGGGTATTCCAGCGCGATTTCATCAAAAACCTGATGGAACAATCCGTCGGTCAATTTCATGATATTGTCTTTCACCATGCAAGTGACCTTTTTTCTTCCAAACGCTTTGGCATATTCAAAGGCATATCGAATGATGCGCTCGCATCCTGGTCTTGTAATGAGCTTTAGGCATTGGTAGACTTCTTGGGTCTGCCTATGCTCGATTCCCGCGTAGAGGTCCTCCTCATTTTCTCGGATGATGACCACATCCATCTTGGGAAAGTTTGTGGGTACATAGGGGGAGAGGGCGGAAACAGGCCGTACATTGGCAAAAAGACCTAGTGATTTTCTCAAGGTCACGTTCAAGCTTTTGTAGCCTTTGCCCTGTGGTGTGGTAATTGGTGCCTTGAATATGATTTTGTTGCTTCGGATGGCTTCCCAAGCCTTGCTGTCGATTCCAGAAGTATTGCCGGATAAGTAGACTTTTTCACCCAAATCAATGTATTCAGGTTCAATTGGAGCGCCTGCGGCTTCTAAAATGCGCAGGGTAGCCTTCATGATTTCGGGACCGATGCCATCACCGTTGGCAACAGCAATCTTTACTGGGGTATTGAGTTGTTTTTTTGTTTTTTGTTCAGTTAATGCTTTTGTACCCATTGTGGTTATGTTTACGTTTACGATGCAAATATGCAGGTAAAAAACCATAAATCATTATTTAAATAAATTACATAAACCATAAACATATTTTATAATAAATCGGTAAAAAGCCGTATCATCTAGGTTGTGGGGTTTGGAAAAGGAGCGAATTTTTGAATTGAAAAAGGACTTTCTGACTTACATTTTGATAGTGGAATGAACTAAAAAACTATCGCGGTCATCAATTTTTCATCTATTTGGGAAGTGATACGTGGGAAGTGGCACGGATATACCATAAGAAGTATAAATAAACCACTCAAATCCGCGCCACATCCTTTTGGCAAAATCATTTGCATTCATGGCTATCCGTCCAATCATCGGGAATATTGAGCTATCTACGATCAAGCGTGTTTGCCGAGGCCGAATGATTTCAACTTGTATCAAATCAATTTTTACGGTTCGTTGCTTTTCTTTCTAATGTATCGGCTTATGGTTGAATGGTCCATTACGGATTAGGAACCCTTCCTCAGACCAAAGGTCTGTTCATTTCCCTTTTAAATGATTTAAAAACCGATGTTCCTTCACAAGACTATTTATGATGATGGCTGCTACGATAACAAGCGATATTGTTCCCGAAATCAGGATATACTTATAAAAGCCCTCGGAAAACTCCTTTTTGAAATAGGGTAAGAGCATCGTAAATCCGAAAATATACACTCCAAAACATAGTGGGGTGATAATGTAGTTTGTTCTCAACCTCATTCGGTAATACGCTTTCAGATATTTTTGATAGGCTACGTTATCCAGCATGATGAGCTGGCTTTCTTTGCGATACATACTGATAAATTCAATGATGACCCTAAAAGCGAGACTGGAAATCATAAATAGAAGGCCCAGTGTAAAATTATTCCAGTTACTGTTGGCGTATTTGATAGTAAAGCTTATCAAAATTAATAGGGTCACCGATAGCACGGCGATGGTGATCAATTGTCCATTTCGTTGTTTTTTGGCCTTTTTGATGATATTGTCGGGCCCATCGAGGGATAAGTCGCTAGGCTGACTTTTCCATATTTGGGATAAATTATCGTTTTTCATTGGTCATACATTTTAAAAGTGAATTTCTAATTCTGCTCAGTCGGGTTCTCAAGGCACCATGGGCAATTCCCTGCATTTCTGCAATTTCGGCCTGAGGAACGTCTTCCAATTCCAGAAGGATGATTGCTTTGTTGTTTGGAGTAAGTTTCTGAATACATTGGTACATTTTTTTGATTTGGGTATCCTGTTGTTCCTTATTTCCATCAATTTCGTCCTTTTCCAGAATGGCTTCGTTGATAGGAACATGTTTCTTGGGCTTTCTTAAATCGCCCAAACAGGTATTTACTGCAATTCTATAAATCCAAGTACTCAACGATGATTCACCCTTAAAGGCATTTCTATGGTTCCAAACCTTGATGAAGGTTTGTTGTTGCCACTCCTTGGCCAAATCTTCATCCCCCGACGCATACCCTAGGCATAGCCTATACACTTTAGGGGCATGCACCTCATATACTTGGGAAAATTGATTTGTGATGTCCATTTAGTTGGATGCTAGTATATTTAAGATTTGTTGCATGAACCACTCTGGCTGGTCGAACATGACAAAGTGCGCAGCATTATCGGCCATCATCAAATCGTATTGGGCTAAGTTAGCGTATTGATTTTTATAGGTTTGCGCAGCCATTTCTTTTCCGTAAGGTTTATCGGCCGCGATAATGGTCACTGGAACCGAAATATTTTTCAGGGCCTCCCTCATGTCCAGCTTCAAATAATCGGTGTAGCCGTACACATAGGTTTCCCTATCGGCCAATAGTATCCAATCTTTTATCCTTTCTTGGGTTTCTGGATGTACGCTCATGCCTTGGGCCATACCTTGGGCCATTTTCTCAAACTCAACTTCGTTCATAGATAAGAGTTGGTCATTATATGGACTTTCATAGGCTAGATTTTCAGGGTCAAAGTTTGGAATCATCAGGGCACCGGCTGCCGGTAATGCGTCTACCAATATTAGTTTGGATATGCTGTTGTTCTCCCTACTGGCAAGCCAAGTTGCAATGGTCCCGCCCAAACTATGTCCAATCACGGTCAGATTGTTGAGTCGGTTCTCTTGGATATAGTTTTCAATGGATGTGTTGATTTTTGGTAGCCAGGGGAAGTCGATAGGATGCTTTCCTCCAAAACCAGCTAGGGTAAGCACATGACACTCGTAGTTTTTCTCCAATTGACTTACGGTGGCATCCCAACTTTCGCCTGGAACGGTAAAACCTGGAATGAGCAGAATAGGAGCTCCACTGCCGCTAACCTTTACGTGAATGGGTTGGTCGTTTTGCTGAGCCTGAACAGCAAGAGAAAGTAACATTGCGAAGAGAAAATAGATTTTTTTCATGATTTCTGTATTTAATTTTGGCTTTAGATGCAGAAATCAAAAAATGTTACATGCGTCGAGTGGTTTCTTAAAACTGATTTATGTCGACATGGAGTTGTTGCTTCCCATAAACCATACGTTAATCAGTTATTCGGAACTTTTCCTTGAAAAAACCATCAATACTCCATCCTGTTATTTGAACTGTTCCCTTAAATAGGAAAAACTACCTTCAATATTTTTAAACAAATCTTCCTCGGGTATCAAATCGGGAATAATATCAATCGCTTTGAGCATGTCACAGGGTTGCTCTTTCAGCCCTACAATGATGACTTCGATGTTTTTTGCACGGAGGTCAAAAATAATCTCCTCCAAGGCATATAATCCCGATTGGTCAATATAAGGTACCCGATCCATTCTCAATATTACGGCTTCGATATCGTGTGGCAGGGCTTTTACTTGATCTTTCAAATAGGATGTAAAACCAAAAAACAATGGTCCGTACAGGTGTTTTATAACAATTTTGTTCTTGTACTTTTCATAGATCTCCATTTCATCCTGCCACGGTTTTTCATCTTCCAAATCCGACAATCGTTCCACTTGAAGGCCTTTTTCTCCAATATCGCCCGATTTTTTCATGAACAATAGGCAAGCCAACGCGATACCGATGCCCACGGCATGAATCAAACTTCCGAACGTAGTTACCGTCAATACAAGGAAAAGAACAACGGCATCCGCCTTTGGAACTTTTAATAGATGTTTTAAGCCCTTGAAGTCAACAATTTTAAATCCGATGGGAATAAGCAAGCCTGCCAACACCGAAAGGGGTATATGGGCCGCTAGCTTTCCAAGTCCAAGTAAAACAGTAAGCAGGAATAGCCCATGTATGATTCCCGATAATCTTGTTTTTCCACCAGCATTGATGTTCACCACGGTTCCTTTGGTGGCACCGGCACCGGGTATTCCCCCGATTGCAGCTGCCAACATATTGCCAATACCCTGTCCGATCAGCTCTCTATTGCTGTTGTGCTTGGTTTTGGTCATGTTATCGGCAATAACCGACGTTAACAAGGAATCTATACTTCCTAACACCGCCAATACCAGACCGTATTCTATGATTTTGGGATAGATGCTTGGGTCAACACTGAGGATACCCCCAAGTTGGAACGAGGGAAGACCCGAAGGAATCTCACCTATCAATGGGACATCCATTTTGGCAAAATAGGCAATGAGCGTGGCACCGATTAGGGCTACCAAAGCACTTGGGACGGCCTTTGTTATTTTTGGGAAAAGAAAATAAATGACAATGGTTATGCCTCCCAATAACAAAGCGGACAGGTTAGCTTCTTCAAAAAGGCGGGGTACATCTTGAATTACGGCCCAAGTGGATTTCGCCGAATCCAACCCAACCAATGGGAATAGTTGCAAAATCACGATAATAAGGCCCACACCGCTCATAAAGCCTGATATTACAGGGTAGGGGAAGTATTTCACATAACTTGCAATATTTAAAAAACCAAAGACCACTTGAAAGAGTCCCGCTAAAAGGAAGGTCAGCAGAATAATACTCATCGCATTATCCAGGGAGCCATTCGTTTGAATACCAAAAGCTACCACTGCTGCGGACACGACCGTCATGGGACCAGTGGGACCGCTTGCTTGGGTCTCTGTTCCACCAAACAAAGCGGCAAAAATACCAACAGCTATGGCACCATAAAGACCGGCCGTTGCTCCCATTCCCGATTGAACCCCGAACGCAAGAGCAAGCGGCAAAGCCACGACTCCTGCTACAAGACCACCTGTAAAATCCCTTTTGAGATAGTTTAAATTGAAAAATGATTTCCCCATGCTGTTTAATTAAATTGGTTAGTAAGGCAGCGATTGTCTTTTCGTTGTTGACCTCTATAACGAAAAATACAATATTTAATCTGAAACCTACATGGATTACTCCTTTTAAATTTAACAAGGATATGAGACCTGGACTGCTTGGAGCTGTATTTGAAATGGGATGAACACTTTATGGAAACTTCCGCATTATAATTACAAATATGGGTTGCTATCGATTAAGGGATAACAGTATTTTCTTCCAGGTTTCTTTTTCTTCCGTCAAAAAATGACCTTTATCGGAAATAAAATTCTTTTTGGAGTATGGAAGGATATTGCCCAGTTTTTGTATGGGTTCTATGGGGGACATGTCTCCCAACGAGTACATCGAAATGAATCAAAATAGCCCCGATTCTCTAGTTATGACCGGTACCTAATATTGGGAGGAGGTCAATGCTGTGTCTTATCAGTTTGGATGTTGCAGCACAATCCTATTTTGGTTTGTTGTCCGTTGGTTTTGCAGGCGTACTAGGTTACAGGTCAATAAATGGTTAGTTATTTTACTATGTTCATTTATTTCCAGTATAGCAGAATCCAATGGAAAGCGTTTCCACTCCTGTAAACATTAGAAAGTATATAGATTCAGCCATTTGTTGCTTAATGGTCAATACCCTCAAGGAAAAGAATAGGTTCCTGGAAAACGAACCACTAAGAAAATACACATTTATTCCGGTATTCCCCCGTTTGTTGAATGAAGGAGATTACCAAAGGATACTGAACATAATTTTACCTAAAATTACTAAAATGGTTGACTGTTTTATTGCCAGTATGATATTGTTCCTTATCATGCGAGCTGCTACAGCTCATGTCGTTGAGAAAGATCGTCCTTTTTTGATGGAATTCCACAAAGCCCCCATCGGGAAACTTTGGATAACCACTTTGGGGTTTAAAACACCTTTATCCGGGTGGCGTGGTATAGCCCTGAAAGGGTGCTACGTGCCCAAACTCGTGCTACCGGTAAACAATTTGATTGGCTATTGGCCCGAGTCCCTATTTGAATTGAAGCACTTGGAGGAACCTAACTTGCTTTTTAACCGGATTAAAGGAAAAGTATTTTCTAGGATAGGAGAGGCACAATCCTACAGGTCTTGAATTTGACCCTGAACAAGTTTGATGGTAATATCCATAAACATTGGAGCCATTCAAAATACGGTTGTAGTAATATCAAAGACAAGTTTTTGATTTTGATTCGAGGGTGCTCAATTTTATTCGGAGAGCGTGGGACACTTTTTCCTGTGTTTTCAATTTGTTCAAATTCATCTGACGATAAAAGACTTTTTTCTATCAACAGGTTTATTTATGTCAAATTTCAAATCTTTCATGAATTAATAGCGTGTAGAATTTACTGATTAGGTAAATAATGTCTTTTGCGGTCCGTGTTTTCAGTTTTTATTTTTGATACCTTGAGTAAGCAATGTATGTTTTGAAACTTTTGTTTGGGATTTTAGGTTTAATTTGAGTAACTATTTTTCTATGCCACTTTTTATTCATAATAAACAGTTAAGGGGATTTTTAATCTTTTTTTTATTCTTTTCCATTTTGTTCTCCTGTAATTCCGATACGGCAGACAATTTGGAGCCTACCCCGTCAGCAAAATTTGACCCCGTAATTGCGGACAGCGAGTTTTCCGGAATCGATTTGGAGTCAAAATGGAGGTATCTGCTAAGAGTTATAGAAGGAGATTATGAAAACCTTGGAGACTTAGAATCCTGGTTTCTGGAAAAAATCAATAAACTTAAGGATGCAGATCATTTACCGGACCCTGATGTTTTGCGCAGGCTAAATCGTCGCACGCTGGTGTTGGATTTGAATGATGCCGGTTTTTCCTTGGCACACTTCACGCGTAATGCCGAGCAAAATGCCTATAAATCTTCAATGGATGTGGCCAATGCCATTTTGGTAAATCGATATGTTTTCTTTCAAACAATCGATTCGTTGTCCATTTACCTGGATGAAATGGAATCGCATCTGGACTCGGAGAGTGAGCCGTTTGTTATCATGACCTATTTTAATGGAAAAGCGGTAAGGGCTAATCTGGAAGGCAAGTTATTCGAGTCGGTTGTCAATTACAAAAAGGCTTTAAATTATGCCCCGGAGGAGAATCTTTACAACCGATATGTTTTGCATTTAAATATTGCCTCGATGTATAATGATTTTGATTTCGATGAAAAGGCAAAATATCATGCCGATAAGGCTGTCGAACTCGTTGGGCTCGATGGTATTTCGGAAAGGAGCATGAATTTGTTGGGTGTTATCGAATCGAAATCGGGAAATTTAGAAAGGGCCGAGATGATATTTAACCGGGCCATTGGATTTGGATTGAAAACCAAAAGAGTCGATATTTTGGCTCCGGCCTATGCCAATTACGGGAATCTCAAACGCAAGCAAGGAAAATTTAGGGATGCTCTTGAAAATATTGCGAAATCCGATTCTATCTGTAATGTTTACGGAATAGATATTGGGCTTATCATTAATCGGATTAATCGCGCCGAGGTTTATTATTCTCAAGGTCGGTTTCAGGATGCCTTACAGGAATTGGAACAAACTTATGCACAGGTGAAAGACGTTAACCTTACCTATTTAAGCATAGGTTTTTTAGAATTGCGTTATAAGATTTACGACGGTTTGGGCGATATAGCAAGTGCAGACCGAAATTTTAGGGAGTATATCAGACTTAAGGAGGCACACCAGGGCGATATTAGCAGGAGTGCCGTATCGGAGTGGGAATTGGCAACAGAGCGAGAAACGGCGCAAAGGTTATCCGATCAATACAAACTGGAACTGGAGAATGAGGTAAAGAGGAAATACCGCATAGCCTTTGTGCTTACTGCAGTTTTATTACTGATGACCCTGGTGTTTTTCGCTAAATATCGACAGCGCAGTCGGGAGCGGGAAAAGCTTCATAAGGAAAGGCTGCAATTGCAGTTTGAATTGGAAGGTAAGTCCAGGGAATTGCTATCAGAGTCATTAAATAATCTTACTGTAAAAAATACCAAAGACGATATATTGGGAGATTTGGAAGTAATCCTCAATCAGTTGCCTGAAAAATTCAGAAAACAATTCTCTGGTCTAACCTATAAATTGAATTCCGGTAAGGATTATAATTTTTTGGAAGAATTTGAACAGCGTTTTACGGGAGTATATGAGTCGTTCAATCAAAAAATATTGGATCTGGCACCGGATCTCACGCCAAATGAGCTCAAGGTATGCGCTTTTATCCGGCTAAACATGACCACTAAAGATATTGCCCGGCTCACAGGGAAAAGTTTGGGAACGGTCGAGAATACGCGAATTTTAATCCGTAAAAAACTCAATTTGAGCTCTGATGATAATTTGCAGCAATTCTTGTTGAGATTGTAGGGTGATTGTATTTTCTTTTTAGCCACTACAGTAAAATAACCTAAAATTGGATGGGAAAGTTGAAGTTTTCCATTTTAAAAAGAGGTGTCATCATTTTATGGTTTTACAGCTCTACTCTTCGCTTCTAATGTCTTGATAGATAAATATTAATACATGTCGTCTACCACTTTTGTGGGGTTTTTATGGGTCGAAAATCTCACATGTGTGGGATATTTGTGGGGGGCTCCAACAGATTGCATTAAGATTTAATAAGAAATTTTGCGTCCTAAAATAAGCGCACATGAAGGTTAGGTTCCTTTTGATTTCTTTTTTTGCATTGGTTGGAAGTTTAACAGCCCAAACCCTTACAGTTTCCTCCTCCGGGGAAACAGGTACGTCCGGTACCAATTGGAGCATTACAGGTACTACCCTTACGGTAACCGGTACAGTCAATATTCAGGCTTCGGTGATTGAAACGGCTTTGGCCTCGGGTAATCTGCTTATTGAGGGCAATACCGGCAATTTTGGGGTGACGGTTAGTGAAGCTATCTCGGTAGGATCAGGATCGGGCGATTTAACAATCGGAGCAGTGGGAAACACGGGGGCTGCTACGCTGAATGCTGCGGTTTCAACCAGAGGGGATATCATAGTTAACGTTGGGACGTTTTCCCTAAACGATGGCATTAATCTTTCAACCGCCACGGCATCTGACATCACCCTCAGCATACTTGGCGATTTTGGCACAATCGGTACTACGCGGCGGAATATCAGCAGTGCAGGGGGAAATATTACCATACATGCAGACAGTGATGCCAATGGTAGTGGACAGCTGGATCTGGATTATTTAACAATTGATCCGGGCGCAGGGAATATCATCATTCGGGGAGAGACGTTTTATTGGTCAATAGCTGCCGACGCAGAAAAACCCTACATCAACGGAACAGGAAGCTTCATTATCGAGCCAAGTGATGCAGCATTTGGTGGGACATTGGAAACAACCTATTTGCGGATTGATCAGGACGGGAATGGTTTGAGTGGAGTCACGCTGGGTAAATCGGGTAATACCGCACTCATCAACATTAATACTTCATTAACAGTTGCAGGATCCGTATCAGTTTACGGATCAGCAATTGGTATTACGGCTGATGTCACCACTGACGGGGATTTCCTCGTTCGTTCCACCACTCATATTGATCAGTCAGGAACGAGCACAACGACGACCAACGGTGGCAATGTCATCTACTGGTCAGGCGCGAATGACCAATCTTACATTCGTTCCGGTACCCTGATCACTAATGGCGGACATGTGTTTATGGGCGGTGATTGGGAGACTGCCGGTACACGCACTTGGAATGGTCTTACTGTTGGTGCGGGCTATGCTGCCTCATCAGCCTTCCCGGCGGCGGCCTTGAGAGGGAATATCGACACTAGGGTTACCGCCAACCCGAGTACCGGGGGAGATGTGTTGATTGCAGGTGAAAGTGGTGTAACTAGTTACGGTGATGTAGCCGCAGAGAATGCCAACAGAACGATTACTACCGGCAATGGGGATATTACCCTGATGCCATTGAGTGAAGTACTTCAGACCAATGGTACTTTTGTTATGATCCTTGAGACCACCGGAAAAATTTCGGTGGCACCGATTAGTGGCGGTAGTTTTTGGACAGGACGCAATCCCGCATTCACTTACAGCGGAAGCTTCAGTAGCGGCACCTTCACCGGAAGCAGTGCTCTCGCAGGTGTACAGATTCCTAATTTTGCCAGTATTGGTGGCTGGGAATTGGGCACGTATAGCGGCACCGGAGAAGCAGGTGATTCGCCTTATGTGGATGGTAATATCAAGAATATGACCATTGATGCTGCATTTACTTTGGCAGGACCAATCTCGGTGTATGGAGATGCTGTATATGTGAAGCAAAGTCTGGAAACTTCCGCTTCGGGTGCAGCGATTCGCCTGAAAGGCAATGGTCCTGGAACCGGATTTGACGAAGGCTGGGTGATTATGGATGTCAATACCAATCTCACCACCGCCGGCGGTGATATCATTCTTTGGGCAAACGCGGCCAATCGTAACAGCGGAAGTGCGAACAATGAAATCGCGTTAAGAGGTACAAATATACTGACCTCCAATGGGGGTAAGATTGTACTCGCTGGTGGGCTTGATGATGGTAGCAATGGCGGCACAGCCAATGATGGCATTCCGGATGGTTATGCCTACCGCGGAGGGGCTAACTGGAGTGCGGTAGATTTCAATAACAACGTGCAGCTCCTCTCCGGTAACGGCGATGTAATCATTCGCGGTCACTCCAACCCCAGTGGCGTGGCCGGTAGTTTTAATGGTGGGTTAAGAGGTTTTGGTGTAGAAACCGATAATGGATTCGTAATCAACTCGGGCACGGGTACCATCAATATCAAAGGATTGAGCAACAGTGACCATGCGGTTTGGTTCGATGATGGAAACGTAGCCATTACCTCTGCCAGCACCGCAACGGATGCCATCGTTATTGATGGAGAATCCACCATTAATTTCTCCGGTTTCGGGGTGGGTTTCAATGCAGGGTCCGCAGCTTCCCTGATTCAGACCACGGGTGCTTCCGATGGGAATATCACGATCAATTCCCGATCAAATGGCGCCTCCAATAGTATCTGGCTGGGTAACGAAGATCCCAACAGTACGCTCCAGATTCTAAGTAATACGGGTGATATCAGCATCAGCTCAAGTGATGTGTTGTACATCGCTAATCAGAACTTATATCTCGGCAATCGAAAAGATGCCACACCTGTACAGGGCATCACGCCTGTGGCTACTGCGGCATCGGGTAATATTACTATTCAATTCAATGGCTTAAATTTCCAGGCGACCCATGGCATTGGGCTGGGCACAACAGGTGCATTGGTGTTAGAACCTTACAGTAATAGCTTTACCAATGCCTTGTCCTGGCCCATCAACAATTTCAATGTAGCCAGTGGTTTAACGGGTTTGCGTTTAGGCAAGGAAGGCAACACAGCAAACATAACCGTTTCAACCGCCCAAACCATCGCCGGCCCCATTACCCTATACGGAGGCAGTCTTGCTATCAATGGAGACCTGAATGCAATCAGTTTTTCAGGCTATGGTAGTCGTGCTACCGTTAATAGTAATATCACAGCCACTTCAGGGGACATCCTAATTGATGCGGATAGAGGATCTCAATTTTCTTTTGATGGTTCAGGCGTGCTCATAGCAGATAATGTTCGTTTGGAAGCCAATTCAGGGAACATCAACATTTCTGGCAGAGGGGGAGATAACAATACCGGTTCGCAGAAGGGTGTGAAGATCTCTGACGGGGTGGAACTCTCAACAACTAGCGGAACGATTACCATCAGCGGGGTTGGGGGAGCCAGCTCTGGAACTGATAATCATGGGGTTGATCTTGGTGGTAGCACCACAACGGCATCGATTACCACCACAGGTGGAGATATTACCATTACCGGCGTTGGTGCTGGAACCGGTTCTTCATCACGAAACGATGGCATCAGTACCAACAAAGTGAATATTTCTTCAGGGGCCGGATCAATTACCTTGGACGGTAAAGCTCATGAAGTTTCGGGTTCGATTACCTCAAGCTCCGAATCTATCGCGTTTGATGGGGAGAGTGTTTTTGGTCATGCCACCAATCAATCCGGTTCCATTACATTCATTGGCGATGTTTTCTGGATACCAAGCTCGGGTACCAACCGTCAAGCACTTACTTCTGGAGCAGTGGTTTTTGAATCAGAATCCGCATCCTTTAGGAGTTCCTTTACTTACCGCTTGTTTGACCTGAATGCCAATACATCTTCCCTTCGATTGGGAAAATCAACAAACACATCAGACGTTACAATAGATTCTGATATAACCACCGCCGGCCCTATTACCCTATACGGCGCTAATCTGGCGCTGAATAATGCCCTTACCGCTACCGGTGCAGACATCAACCTTCACGCTAGCGGCGCGGTGACACAAAGTGCTGCTCTTACATCCAATGGCCTGGGCTTGCATGGTACTGGTACATTCACCCTGCAAAACGCAGCCAACAACATTGCGACCCTAGCCGGTGGCATTGCTGGCGCTCGTTTGGGTAATATAGCCTATCGCGATGCGGATGCCCTGGAAATCGGTTCCGTCAATCCGAATGGGATTTTCTCTTCCGGTACCATCTTGATTGAAACGGAAAATGGGGACATTACCTTATCAGAGGACTTAAACACAACGTCTGGTTCTACCGATGCGATTATTGTCAATGCAGGTCGTGCCTCCGCAGCAGGCACGACTACTGGGGGTAATATTCTCGTAAGTGGCAGTCCAACCCTTAGCTATGGAAGTGGAGGTATAGCCAAACTATTTAGTGGGGTGGAAGGCTCCAGTACCGGACTCTCCGCGCTTGCCGATGAGACACGAACAGGCTTTGATGAGACGTCTTCCATCACACCGGCCTTGGCAGGGGATAATACCTATGCGATTTATCGCGTGGAGCCAGGCGCGGGTGATCTGATCATTGTGGCTTCCGGGGGTGATGCACTGAATTCCACCTGGGCATTTTCCAATGGAGTATTGAGCACGATTGGCTCACCGGCCAATGTAAATGCGGCTGATGTAGAGGCTTACCTAGCCAGCGGGGATTTGCGCATCGAAGCCAAGACCGTTTCCATCGAGGCAGATATTACCAGTACGACCGCCAATACACTGACCTTAAAAACCCTAGACCATATTGCCGCTAACAGCGGTACAACCATCACCACCAACGGGGGTAGCGTAGTGCTTTGGTCGAGTGCCGAAGGGAGTACTGCAGGATATATCCGAGCTGCCAATATTATCACCAACGGCGGACACGTCTGGATGGGGGGTAGTGTTGCGGCAGCCGGCACGGCAACATGGAATGGCTTAACCGTTGGCGATGGCAGCACCATTCGTAGCGGGCATGCAATTGAGCTCATCGGTGATATCACGACAGATGGCGGGGATGTATTGCTGGCTGCCAGAAGTACATCGGGTACTCACTCAGATATAGCGGCTGTTTCCGCCAATCGTACTCTTAATACAGGCAGCGGTGATGTTGCCCTCTTGTCAGAGTTTAGCAGTTTCTTCACAGGAACAACTTACAGAATAAATATTACCTCAACAGGGATATTATCATTTGCCCCCTTAAGCGGCCGTGACTATAACCTAAGCAATTTGACGATTAGTGGCTCCACGTCTGCTGGAAATTTTACGGGTACGGAGGATTTAAACGGAATTGTCATCAATGACATTGCCAATGTAACCGGTTTGGTTTTCGGTAATTATTTGGGAACCGGAGTTTCAGGTGATACGGATTATACTTATTCCAACACAACGGATACAGATGTTAACCCGGAATTTTCCATTGCGGGGCTGATAGCTGTTTATGGTGCAGACATTTACTTGAAACACAACCTCACTTCCACAGGGGCCGGAGCAGATATCAACATCATCGCATCAGGTTCTATATTGAGCACCACCCGCTCTAAAACCATCAGCACCAATGGGGGGGATGTCTTGTTTGCGTCAGACAGCGATGGAAACGGAGCCGGAACCATTCGCTCTTCAGAATCTACCTTCACCTTGGCCATTGATACTAGGGCTATAGTAGAAGGCGTAAAAAGTACAGGCCTAACAGGCGGTGGAAACATCACCTTTGGCGGTGGGGATATGACGGGTAGCGGATACGCTTCTGGTTTTTCTTCTTCAAGAGCAGAAGGTATCCGTATTGATCGTGGTTTTACGGCTCAGTCTGGTGGAGGTGACGTTACGATGCGTGGTCAAAGTTGGAGTGGCGCTGTATCAGCCGGTTTAGGTGCATGGGGTCTTGGTTTTTGGAGTGGAACCGTGAACATCGATGCAGGTGCCGGAAAAGTTTACCTGGAAGGTGTCAGCCGTGTGCAAGATAATGTAAATTCATACAAACAAGGTTTTGTAACTCACAGGCAAACCGAAATCTATTCGGCCTATGAAGGTAGTGATGCCATTACCATCATCGGTAAACAAAACACGACTTCCCCAAGCTTCAATATCGGCCTCGATTTTGGTGGCAACGATGGTGTTAACCCATCACGACCGCTCAAGATCGTCGCTACCGGACAAGGTGGTGGTATTACCTTAGAAGGTTTAGGTAATAACTCGGCAGTTGTAATACGAGATGCAACAGATCTGGTGACTAATGGAGGCCCTATTACCCTGATAGGCGCTCCGGGTACAGGCAACGCGGGTGGTAGGTTAGACATTGCCAATCCTTCAAACGTCTGGTTGGGTAGCCGCTCAGGGCAATACAATGATATTGTTGCTGGCGATTTAACGGTTCGATTTAATACCTATAGCTGGTCAGGGCGCCCCAATATCGCTGTAACCGGTGAGGTGCTTTGGGAGCCGTTTTCGGATTCTTTTGGTCAATCTGTTAACACTAACGTTTTCAATTGGAATCAGAACAGCCAAACCATGACCGGCCTAACCATTGGAAAAGAGGGCAATACGGCGACATTTACACAGAGCACAGCAGATTTTACGGTCAATGGGCCAATCTCTGTATATGGCGGCAATCTTGCTTTTAATGCCGCCCTTACCGCAACCAGTTCAGACATCAACCTCCACGCCAGCGGTGCGGTTACGCAAACCGCGGCCTTAACCGCCAATGGTCTTGGCTTGCACGGTGCGGGTACATTTACACTTACCAATACCAGTAATAATGTAGTCACCATAGCGGGAGGTGATAATACGGACAAACTGGGAAGCCTTAGCTATGTGGATGCCAGCGGTGGATTGGAAATTGGTTCGGTTAATCCGGATGGTATTTATTCCACCGGTCCGATTTTGATCGAGACCTTGGATGGCGATATTACCTTGTCCGAAAATCTGTCTGCCGAAGATGGATCTACCGATGCGATTATCCTCAATGCGGGTAAAAGTACCGACGTTGGGACTTCCACCGGAGGTGACATTAAGGTCTCCGGAACACCAACAATCACTATGGGTTCCGGCGGTATTGTGAAGTTGTTTAGCGGTTCGGAGTCGGGTAGTAACGGATTATCCGATTTGGTAGGGAGTTCAAATATCAAGGTTGGTTTTGATGAAACTTCGGACCTGTCCGGTGAAGGACTGGTTGCCGATAATGCCTACGCAATTTATAGGGCCCAGGGCGGCCCAGAAGCGCCGGGAAATGTTTCGGCAGCAGCTTTGGATGGCGAAGTGTTTATTAGCTTTACCGAGGTAGTGGACAATGAAAACCCCATTACGAATTACGAATATACGTTAGATGGCGGCGACACTTGGACGGCATTCGATCCGGCCGTAACAACCTCTCCTGTATCGATTACCGGTCTCACCAACGGTACAGAATATTCCATCCAGATTAGAGCGGTAAACAGTAACGGTTCCGGTACGGCAAGCAGTACGGTAACGGTTACTCCGAATATTATAAATCTTTCCACCTTGGGTGGTTTAACCATTGCTGCCAGTGGCGGGGATGCCGAGAACACCACGTGGGTGTATCGCAACAATGTGATTCGGCCCATTTCTTCAGAAGCCGTAATTATAAGTGTTGCGGACGTTACAGCTAAGATGGAACTGGATAACTTAAGTATAGCGGCCTCTGCCATTACGGTTCAGGACGGAATCAGTTATTCAACCGATTCGGCTTCTCTAACATTGGAGGCTTCGGGAACCATTACCGTAGGTGGGGCAATTGGGATATTGGGATCTTTAAATTTGAATGGAAATGCCATTTCGGTTAACAATAATCTGGATATTTCTTTAGGAGGTACGGGCAGTAATATAGTTTTAAAGGCATTAAGTAATATCACTGTAGTATCCTCAGCATCAATTACTACTGCTGGAGGAAGTCTAGTTATTTGGGCAGATACCGATGGTAGTGGGGATGGAAATGTAAAATTAAGTTCAACTATTACCACCAATGGTGGAGGTGTCTGGATTGGTGGCTCTTACCTTACGAACGGAAGCGGTACTACCTCCTGGACACCTTACACATCAGGTTCACCCATCACAGTTGGCGCCGGATATGCGGTAAGTGATGGCAGTAGTTATGGTGTAAGTTTAGATCAGAATGCAAGTATTCAAACCTCAGGAGGTAATATTTCTATCTATGGATACGGAGATCAATATTTCAGTATACCTGGCAATTTCTATGCTGGCGGATTAACAATCGATGGTTCTCAAATTATAAGTTCCGGTGGCGATATTTCACTGGAAGGTGTGGGACTTTTTACCGGGACCTTAAATGCGGCCGCAGACTATCTTACTGGTTTATTGATACATTCAGGAGCTATTATTAACTCCGCAGCCGGATCAGTTACCATGGTCGGTACGCTTCCAAATTCTGATTTGGATTATGCATCTGCCGTTTGGATTGGATCAAGTCCTGGGCGTGTAGTAAATGGTGATGTTACCATATTGAGTACTTCCGGTGATATTTCCATTACGGGAAATACTCAAAACTCAATTGCACGTAATCAATACAAAGACGGTATCAGATTACAAACTACAGGGAATTCAGGAGATGATATTCAGATAAGTAGTACAAGTGGGAATATAACTTTAAATGGTACAGCCGGGCGTTCAGGCGAAACTCGGGTTAATGTAGGATTGAGAATAAATTCTAATGATGTAGATTCAAAAATTGCCATAACCTCACAATCTGGTGCAATCGTACTTAAAGGAGTGAATAGAGGAGTTGAAGGAGCTAACCAAGTTGCGATTGAGTTCAATGCTGGCAATGCTGCCGATCAGATAAAAATAGGTTACGATGGGTCTAATCCCTATTCCGGAGATATTTTAATTCAAGGAAATAGTATAAAACAAACCCTTGCGGCCGCTACATCGGGGACTATGTCATTCCAAACTACAGGTGAATTGGTGATTGAACCTGTAGATGATGCCTTTACCGTTTTAAATCTTGCCGGGACAGATGGCAATTTAGTTTTTGATAACAACTGGAATTTTGGGAATAGTTTAAGTGGTTTTACCCTTGGTAAGGCCACAAATACAAAAAATCTCACCATTGGTTCTTCTTTAAATGTTGCCGGACCAATTCGTATTTACGGTGGTAATCTGGCATTAAATGCCGCAGTGAGCGCAACAGATGGAGCTGCCGAGCCAACGCTTAGCGATATTAATCTTCATGCCACCGGTACCGTTACGCAAACCGCAGCCTTAACTGCTGATGGTCTTGGACTGCACGGTGTGGGTACATTTACACTTACCAATACCGGCAATAACGTAGTAACCCTTGCGGGAGGTGAAAGTGCTGCAAAGCTTGGAAGCTTAAGCTTTGTAGATGCCGCGGACGGATTGGAAATTGGCACAGTGAATCCTACCGGAATATTTGCAACAGGACCGGTGCTAATTGAAACCTTGGATGGCGATATTACCCTCTCGCAATCCATATTAACAGATGATACTTCTACAGATGCTATAATTCTCAATGCCGGTAAAAATACCGCTGCAGGAACTACAACAGGCGGCGATATTGTGGTTTCCGGCAGTCCTACACTTACAACAGGAAGCGGAGGTATTGCGAAATTGTTTAGCGGTTCAGATGCAAACAGTACCGGGCTTACAACTTTAGTAGGAGGTAATACCAATGTTAGAACTCAGGTAGATGAAACTACCACTACGTTCTCTCCGGTTTTAAGCAGTAATAATGCTTACGCATTGTACCGGATGAATAGCGTACCGCAGGAAATCAATAAAATAGCAGGAGATTATACTGCCCCATTCTTGGGCTCTACTGTTATTCCGGCCCCAACGGTTTTTGTCACCGACTCATTTGGTTATCCTTATGCCGGTCAGGAAGTAACTTTTGAAATCGGAGACGGAGGAGGAACCTTTAATAAGGTGGTACTGGCAAATGTATCGGATAATCTGGCGCCAGGGGGTAGCACTATTAATGCCTTGGATTGGAAGGGCATTGTTTTTACTACCGGCTCGGAAGATTTGGATGTGCGATCCATAGCCTTGCGCTTTACAGCAGATGGTTCAAGTTACCCTTACGATGTAGATGTCGCGGTTTCATTCTACGATCTTTCGGCCGGGTTGCCGAATACGGAATTGGCAACCACAGGGGTACAAACAGTTAATTTGACCGGACATGGAATGTGGGAAGAATTTTTACTGTCTTCCGATCTTACTCTTTCTGCCAACACCAGTTATGCCATGATTGTTCAAGGATCGGGAGCAAGCTCGGTTAAATGGTCCAATACCTCAGATACCCCGGAACGTAATCCACAGGGTTTTGAAGGCTATGTTTATGAAGAGACCCTTAGTTCTGCCGATGGCGGAAGTACTTGGAGTATAATTCCTGCCGCTAAGAATTTCTTCCAATTGGCCGTTACTGATGGATCTGATTTAACGTCAGTTACGGTAGAAACGGATGCCACGGGAAGGGCAGGCCTTGGCCGCTGGAATCTGGGTGGAGGAGCGAATCCCGAAACCATTACTGCCACGGCTACCGGACTAACCAATTCCCCGCTTACGTTTTCGGCAACTGAGACGCTAACGGTAGATTCAATAGCCGATCAGACCTATACGGGTTCTGCCATTGAGCCATCGGTGGTGGTAAAGGACGGTGCAACAACCTTAACCGAAGGTACCGATTACACGTTATCTTACAGCAACAACACAGATCAGGGTACGGCCACGGTAACCATAACACTTACTGGAAGTTACAGCGGTTCTAAGCAGGTTACCTTTACCATTAGCGGGGAATCTCTAGCCGGATTTAGTGTAGAAGCTGTAGCAGACCAGACGTACACCGGCTCGGTTATTGAGCCTTCTGTTGTTATTTCGGATGATGATTCAAATACCTTAGTGGAAGGCACGGATTATACGTTAAGCTATGCAGACAACACTGATGTAGGTACGGCTACCATTACCATTACCGGAGCCGGCACGTATATTGGCACTCAGGATGTTACTTTTGATATTACTGCCAAAGAACTTACTATTACAGGTATAACGGGTAATAACAAGACCTACGACGGCACCACGGATGCTACGGTCACAGGAGAGGGCTCTGAGAGTCTAAACGGTGTAATCGGATCGGATGCGGTAACCTTAGGGGGCACACCCGTCTTTACCTTCGCGGATGCAAACGTAGCAGACGGCATCAGCATTACCACTACGGGTTATACCCTTACGGGAGCGGATTCGGGGAACTATACACTGACCCAGCCGACGTTGAGCGCGAACATTACAGCGGCAACGTTAACCATTACCGGTCTAACTGGAGACAACAAGACCTACGACGGCAC
>NZ_RZMZ01000014.1:7769-10013 GCF_003992675.1 Flagellimonas marinaquae | reverse complement strand
AAGACCTACGACGGCACTACGGGAGCAACAGCTTCCGGAACGGCGGCCTTGAGCGGTGCGGTTGAAGGGGATGACGTTGCCCTGGACGGCACAGGCTCCTACAGCTTTGCACAGAGCGCAGTGGGAACGGCCATTGAAATCACGACCACGGGCTATACCCTTACAGGTAGCGATGCGGTCAACTATACGCTGGCACAGCCAACACTCAGCGCAAATATAAAGGCCAGAACAATTCTTGTTAACCCGGACTCTGGTCAGACGAAAGAATACGGTGAATCAGACCCAGAAATTACCTATATCTATTCGGGAGAGGTTGTGGGCGAAATACCTGACTTTGTAAATAACTTAGGTCGAGTACAGGGTGAAAATGTAGGAACCTATGAAATAGTACAAGGCGCCCTTGCACTGCAGGACAACGGGAGCTTCAAGGCGTCCAACTACCAGCTGGAGCTGGTCACGCTGGTTGACTTTACGATTACCAAGGCAATGCTTACGGTGAGGGCCAATAATGATAGCAAGTTCGTGACGCAGGCCGATGGGACTGGCTATGCTGGGGTGAGCTATATTGGTCTTAAGTTCGGGGAGAACGAGACTGTACTGGACACGTCCAATCTGACCATTGTCCGAACGAACACTGGAGTGGAAGCTGCAGGAGCATATGGGGATGTATTGGAGGTCTCTGGGGTAACCGCACAGAACTATGATATTACTTATGATACAGGGGACTTCACGATTGTTCCTGCGGACCAGCTTTTGTTTAAGTTGAAAGACATTGAGTTGGATTACGGGGGTACGTCACAGTATGAAGTGGCCGAGGTGGGCTACTACAGCTCGGGCAGTATGTTGATTGTAGACCTTACCCAGAACACCCAGATTAACGGAACCCAAGTGACGGTGACCGATGGAGCATCAGGTACGGCTGTATTTGACATAGCCGTTCCATCAGCTGAATTGAGCACTTCTGGAAACCTCAAAGTAGGTAGTTATTTGTTGGAATTGGCCGATGTAACGGTGACCAGCCCGAACTTTAGCAATACAATTGTGCTCCAAGGCAATTTGGAAGTAAGACCAAAGGAACTCACGGTATCGATAATAAGTGGTAAGACGAAGGTCTATGACGGCAACGACCAAATTTTGAACCTGACTTTAGCTTTGAGTAACCCTATCACTGAGGACGTTCTAGCGGTAAACGGAGTTGGTCAATATGATCGCAAGGATTCGGGGTTTAGGAGCTATACTGTTACTAGCTTGTCGCTCAGCGGGGTCGATGCGAGGAACTATTTTATCCAAGGAGGGGCTAATGCAATTGTCTTGGGCACTGACGGTGAGATTGCCAAGAGGCCTCTGATAATTACCCCGGATGCTGGACAGGGAAAGCTTTTTGGGGAGTCAGATCCAATTCTAACATATAGCCAAAGTGGAGTGGTGTTAGGAGAGACACCTGGCTTTGGTGGGGCACTTGCCCGGGAAGCAGGAGAGTTACAAGGTACTTATGCGATAGAGCTGGGTACTCTGGCACTAGTGGACAACGGTAACTTTCTGGTAAACAATTACTCGCTTGACTTCACTACAGGCGTGTTGTTCGCCATCGGCAGGAAGGTAATCAATGCGCCGGAAATCACTGTTGAAGCGATAGCGGAACTGACTTACACCGGACAAGCTCAAGAGCCGAAGCTTCTGGTGAAGGATGGAGCCTATATATTGACCGAGGGTACAGACTATAGCGTGGCTTATAGTAATAATGTGGATGTAGGTACCGCCCTAGTGACAATTACCGGTATTGGGAACTACATCGGCACAAGGGACCAGACCTTTGAAATCGTCAACAAGGAGATAAGGGTAATCGTTGCCGATCAGGGCAAGAACTATGGAGATGTGGATTTTGAGCTGGTATATTCCCTTGATCCAGAGCTGTTCGGTACGGACCGTGCAGGTGGCAGTCTGGAAAGGGAAGTAGGAGAGGCAGTAGGTTTATATGCAATTTCCTTGGGCAGTCTGACCGCAGGGCCGAACTATCTATTGGTACTGGAGGGGAATCCCGAGTTTGAGATTCGAAGCGTTGACAGCGACGGTGACGGAGTTCCGGACGATGTTGAGGAACAGCAGGGCACGGACCCTAATGATGCCACGGATGTGCTCGACAGCGATGGGGACGGTGTTCCGGATTATGTGGAGGAACAGCAGGGAACGGATATTTATGATGTCACGGATGTGCTCGACAGCGATGGCGACGGTGTTCCGGAT
>NZ_RZMZ01000014.1:7473-7719 GCF_003992675.1 Flagellimonas marinaquae | reverse complement strand
GGTGTTCCGGATTATGTGGAGGAACAACAGGGCACGGACCCTTATGATGCCACGGATGTGCTCGACAGCGACGGAGACGGCGTTCCGGATTATGTGGAGGAACAACAGGGCACGGACCCTTATGATGGCACGGATGTGCTTGACAGCGATGGCGATGGTGTCCCAGATTATGTGGAGGAACAGCAGGGAACGAATCCTTATGATGTCACGGATGTGCTCGACAGCGATGGCGACGGTGTTCCGGAT
>NZ_RZMZ01000014.1:0-7343 GCF_003992675.1 Flagellimonas marinaquae | reverse complement strand
ATGTGCTTGACAGCGATGGAGACGGCGTTCCGGATTATGTGGAGGAACAGCAGGGCACGGGCCCTGATGATGGTACCGATGTTCTTGACAGTGATGGTGACGGTGTTCCTGATTACGTGGAGGAACAGCAGGGCATGAATCCAGAGGACCCATCAGATGGCATCGATATGGATAGCGATGGTATTGAGAACCAATGGGACAACTGTCCGAGGGTTTACAATCCGGATCAATCGGACCTCGATAGAGATGGTGTTGGTGACGTGTGCGATGAGGACAGGATTTATGTTTCGCAGGCCATTACGCCCAATGGCGATGGCGTGAACGATACCTGGATGATCTATAACATCGAGAATTATCCCAACTGCAGGGTATGGGTATACAACCGATGGGGCAAGGAAGTGTTTAGTGCGGTAGCCTATAGAAACGATTGGGATGGCCGTTATAGGCGCTATCGATCTTATTTGCCCAACGGTGCCTCTTATCTCTATCAGATTGATCTGGACGGTGATGGGTCGGTGGACCAGGAAGGATGGATATACATTAAGAGTCAATAAATAGAATGGAAATGATAAAAACAGTTTTGGCTAAGATACTTTTGTTTGTTGTGATCCTGTTAGCCGGATTAAGACCAGTCCTTGGGCAGCAGGAAGCCAACCTGACATTGTATCGATATCATATGAACGTTTTGAACCCTGCTATTGTGGGTGTGGAAGGTGAGACATGGATAAATGCATCATTGCGTAGGCAATGGTCTAATATTGAATTCGCCCCGGAGACCCAGGCGGTCTCTCTTGGCGTCCCTGTTGGAGGGAACCTCGGTGTGGGTGTCTCGGTGATACAGGATCGTACCTTTATAGAAAGCCAAACAGGTGTTTATGCTGATTTTTCCTACCATGTTCGATTGGGTCTTGAAACTGACCTTTATTTGGGGCTGAAGGCCGGGGGCACGAATTACGCGGTCAACGTCAGCGGGCTTGAGACCTACAACTACATAATGGACCTTTCTTTGCAGGATATCAGGCAGTTCAACCCGAACATTGGAGCAGGGGTCTATTTGAACGGAGAACGTTTTTTCTTATCTTTATCCGTACCAAGGCTTCTGACGACGGACCGCACGGATGATGGCGGTGGAGTGGCCACAGTGGCGCAGAACCGTCCGCATATCTATTTGAGTTCTGGTTATGATTTTTGGTTTTCTGATACTGTTGAATTTTCCCCATCCTTCCTGTTGCGCTATGTGGAGGGTGCCCCTGTTTCGGTGGACCTGCTCACTTTGGTCACCTTTTCGGAGCGTTTTTCCATAGGGGCGGCGTATCGCACTGACCGAGCGATTTCGGGAATCATGTCCCTAGAATTGTCCAAACGAATCACTCTAGGGTATGCTTATGAGAGTTCCCTGAGGACCGAACTTCAGGCCAGTGCAGGCAACACCCACGAACTGGTCTTCAGGTTTTTGTTGGCAAGAAGGCCTTGATTGTTTCCATACCAAAATACATTGCGCAGATGTTAGACTCTCCAAGTCATAACTAGAGGTTTGTAATCCCTTGAGAGGTTCAGAACCTTTATTCATCAGCCCAGTATTTGTCAATATCCTGAGAGAGTTCACATTTATTGTTGACGATTTGTGAACTTATATGGTTAAATCGCTTTCAACATTTCAAAGATAATTAAATAGATATAAATGGTTGGAATTGAAATGATGCGTTGTCTCAACTTTATTTTGACTCCACTATTTTGTGTGCAGTCGAAACGTTTATTCTTAATATGGTCCACGGGTTACATGGGTGGTTGTGCAATCGCTGGAAAACATTATTTTGTGAAAATCCATTGAGAATGATGGGTTGCTGCGGGGAGGCAACATTGGGAATTATCGTATCAGCTGGCTTCCATATTTAGCCGCCAAGGTTTACAGGCAAACTTTCCTTTGGTTTTTAACATAATCAAAAGTAGGGTAAAAGCGCTTTCGATTGTCATTTTAACAGGGGTCATATTGAAAGATTTAAAATATTTTGTTTGAATAAAGTAGTACACAATGCGTATTTGGGAGCCATGGTCGTAATTACCGTGGCCATAACCTGTTATCTGGCCTGCACCGGCTATACTTATTACGCCTTGCCATTGGAAGAGCGTTTTTACCATCCTAGGCACCATTGGTTCAAACCCAGTGGAATCCATGGTCAGGGGCTTGGGGTAATCGGTACTTTTTTAATTGCCTTTGGGGTCTTTATCTATATTGCCCGGAAACGGTATAATTTTTTGGAGCGCTTTATTCGTTTGAAATACTTGTTGGAGTTCCATATTTTTCTTTGCACCGTTGGTCCTATAATGATTTTGTTCCATACCGCATTTAAGTTCGGGGGTATCGTGTCAATTGCATTCTGGAGTATGGTGGCCGTGGTCCTTAGTGGGATTCTGGGCAGGTTTATCTACAATCAGATTCCCCGTACCATAGAGGGAAGGGCACTTTCCCTTGCAGAGCTTCAGGCTATGAAAACCGATATGGCCGCAGTACTGGAGCAACAATTTGAAATGGACAAAGCCGATATTGACCAAGTAACGCTTATGTTGCAGTTTGGTGGTAATGGCCAGAAACGACAGGGTATTTCCCAGGTTAAAAAAACTTTGGCCAACATGGATCTGGCCAAGTCACATCAGAAGGAAATTTTATCCATGGCCAAACGGGAGCTACGTCTCTCCAAACGAATTTCCAGATTGGAGACCATGCAGCGATTGTTCAAGTACTGGCATGTCGTTCACATGCCCTTTGCCATAATTATGCTGGTCATTGTAATCATCCACGTGTCCGTTGCCTGGGCTATGGGATATAAATGGATTTTTTAATGGAAACGGTACTCCTGGAACAAATGGTCGTTTATGGCCTGGTCTTTCTTCTTTGCGGTATGGTCGTCTTCTTCTACCTAAGGACCAAGCGTAAAAGTGACAAGCAGACCCTAGAAAAAGTCGCTACGGCCAAATTGGAGGGGCTGTTTGAGCCCGTATCCCTGCATCCGCATATTGATCTAAAAAGCTGTATTGGCAGTGGGGCCTGTATCTCTGCCTGTCCCGAAAAGGACATTTTGGGCATAGTGGACGGAGTTGCCACAGCAATCAATACGTCCAATTGTATCGGTCACGGAGCTTGTTTTCATGCCTGTCCCGTAGAGGCGATCAGCCTGCGCATAGGAACCGAGACCCGGGGTGTGGACCTGCCCCATGTCAGTGAGGATTACGAGACCAATATCAAAGGAATGTACATTGCCGGGGAGCTGGGTGGCATGGGTCTGATAAAAAACAGTGTGGAACAAGGTCAAAAGGCCGTTCAAAATATCGTAAAGTCCATGAAACCGTCCAAATCGGATATTTTGGATTTGGTAGTTATCGGCGCAGGTCCCGCTGGGATTTCAGCTTCCCTGGAAGCAAAGAAAAGCGGATTGTCCCATGTGACTTTGGAGCAGGATTCCCTCGGGGGTACGGTTTATACCTTTCCAAGATCCAAGATCGTAATGACAGCTCCCATGTATCTCCCGCTGTATGGGAAGGTTAAACTCTACGATACCAGTAAGGATGAACTCCTGCAATTATGGAAAAAAGTGATTGCAGAACATGGATTGGATATTAGGGAGCACACCAAAGTGGACAAAATCGTTCCCATGGATGGTGAGGTGTTCAAAATCATTACAAACAGTGGGGAGACCTTCTTGTGCCATCAAGTCCTGCTATCCATAGGTAGACGCGGAACGCCCCGCAAGTTGGGGATTCCTGGGGAAGAAAGTCAAAAAGTGGCATATCGCTTGTTGGAGCCCGAACTGATCCAGGATAAAAAAATAGTGGTGGTCGGTGGAGGGGATTCGGCCATTGAATCCGCCATGTTGTTGATGGAAAATAATACAGTGGTACTATCCTATAGAAAGGATAGCTTTTCAAGGCTGAAACCAAAAAACAGGGAAAAAATCCACGAAGCCATGAACTCGGGAAAACTGGAGGTATGGTTCAATTCCAATCTGGTGTCCATAGCCCCCCAAAAAGTTATGATAAAGGCAGATGATAAGGAGCCTGAGGAGTTGGCGAACGATTTGGTCTACATCTTTGCCGGGGGTGAACTGCCCACTCGTTTTTTGGAACAGGCGGGCGTAAACATCACCAAGCGTTTTGGGCATATACTTAAATCCTATAAAAAGTAATTTGAAAGGCTTTACCCTACATACCATGCTGGCTTTTGCTCTCTTTTGGGCGCTCCCCACCTTGGGACAGATTTCGCCAGGGCCATTGACCGACGCCCATGCCGATTTGGAAGGGTTGAGCAATTGTACCCAATGCCATAAGCTAGGGGACAAGGTGTTGGATACCAAATGTTTGGAGTGTCATGTTGAAATTCAGTCCTTGGTCAACCGTTCCTCCGGATTGCACGGTAATCCCACCGTGGTGGAACAAAACTGTGTTGAATGCCATGGGGAACACAATGGCCGCCGCTTTGATATGGTCCGTTTCGACCAGGAAGCTTTCGATCATATGACCACGGGCTATGAATTGGAAGGGCAGCATGCCAAGATCGAATGCCGGGAATGCCATAATTCCGAAAATATAGGGGATGGGAAACTGAAAAAGAAGGAAAAAACCTTTTTGGGGCTCGATGATGCCTGTTTGTCCTGTCATGAGGATTACCATCAAGGGACGCTAGCAGAGGATTGTAGGGAGTGCCACGATTTGGACGGGTTTCAACCCGCTCCCTTGTTCGACCATGCACATACCGATTTTGAACTTAAAGGGGAACATACGGAGGTCGATTGTAAGGAATGTCATCCTATGACAGTGCGCAATGAGGTGGAATTCCAGAAATTTGCGGGCATTTCTTTTGATGACTGTTCAAGTTGTCATCAGGACCCCCATAACTCCCAGTTGCCAGGGCAATGTGCCCAGTGTCATACGGAATCTTCTTTTACTACCTTCAAGGGCCAGGGCAATTTTGCACATACGGTCACTGGTTTTGAACTTCGTGGTAGCCATGGGAGCTTGGATTGCTTTGCATGCCATAAGGACAATCAAGATCCCTTGCGTGTTTTTCAGGATCAACCACATGATATCGTGGAAAATGATTGTATCAGTTGTCACGATGATGTCCATGAAGGACTTTATGGCAATGATTGCGTGCAATGCCATCGGGAATCCAGCTTTTTGTCCTTGAGGAATATGGATTTCTTTGATCACGGGGTTACGGATTATCCCTTGGAAGGACAACATGTAGGAGTGGATTGTCGTGCCTGTCATGAAGAGCGTTTTTCCGATCCCATCGATTTCTCGTCATGTATCAGTTGTCACGAAGATTACCATGAAGGGGAATTCACTCGGGAAGGGGTTACTGCGGATTGCGTGGAGTGCCATTCCTTGGAACATGGTTTTGATTTTACGCTGTATACCTTGGAGCAGCACCAATCAACCGATTTTCCCCTGAAGGGTGCCCATATGGCAACCCCATGTTTTGCCTGTCATATCGATGAGCGTGATGAAAAATGGACCTTTACCGATATGGGGACCACCTGTGTGGATTGTCACCAGGATATCCATCAAGGATATATGGATACGACTTACTATCCCGATAAGGATTGTGCCCGATGCCACGGCAATGATAACTGGACCGATGTGGATTTCGATCATGGAAGAACGGATTGGCCCTTGGACGGCAAGCACTTGGAGGTCGCTTGTAGCGAGTGCCACTTTAAGGTAGATGCCGATGCCGCCAAAGGATGGGTCCAACAGTTCGATGGATTGGCTGCCGAATGTGCCACATGTCATGAGAATGTCCATGGATTGGCTTTTGAAATCGAGGGGGTGACGGATTGTGCGAGATGCCATGTGACCAAAAGCTGGGACCCGGAGCTGTTCGACCATGACAGTACCGATTTTCCCTTGGAAGGCCAGCACGATAAAGTGGCCTGTAGTGCTTGTCATGAAGTGGTCAACGCAGCGGGCGAGACCGTAACCCTGTATCAACTAAATAAATTCGAATGTATCGACTGTCATTTGCAATAATAGTGTTCCTTTTCGGCATCGCTAACTTGGCCGCTCAGTCGCCCCATGGGGAGGATTTTAAAATGGACTGTAAAGAGTGTCATAACCCTGCCGGTTGGGAAATCGATTACAGTAGCCTGCAATTTGACCACGATACCACAGCGTATCCATTGGAAGGCTCACATGAGCTGGTGGATTGTAAAATGTGCCATCAAGACCTTAGCTTTAAGGGAGCTCCCATGGAATGTGCCTCATGCCATACCGATGTCCACAGTCAAACCGTAGGTAACGACTGCATCCGATGCCATGATACCGATTCTTGGTTGGTGAGCGAAATTCCCGAACTGCACGAAGCCAATGGTTTTCCGCTGATCGGATCCCATAATAACCTCAGCTGTGTCGAGTGCCATAGTTCCCAAAACACCCTGCGCTTTGATCGGATCGGCAATGAATGTATTTTCTGTCACCAAGACGATTACCTGGCCACGCAGAACCCAAACCACCAAGAGGCCGGATATGGCATGGATTGTATCGAATGTCACGATCCCTTGGGTTTTGGTTGGGATTCGGAGAACATCGATCACGATTTTTTTCCCTTGACCGAAGGGCACGATATACAGGATTGTGCGGCATGCCATACCACGGGTAACTATAGCGATACCTCCCCGGAATGCCTTAGTTGTCATCAGGAGGACTATTTGGCCACACAAGATCCGGACCATCAGGATGTCGGTTTTTCCACGGACTGTGTTTCCTGCCATACCACAGCGCCCGGATGGGCACCGGCTCGAATCGACCACGACTTTTTTCCATTGACACAGGGGCATGATATTCAGGATTGTACCGAATGCCATAATAATGGCACCTATGCGGGGCTTTCCCCGGATTGTGTTTCCTGTCACCAAGAGGATTATTTGGCCACACAAGACCCGGACCATCAGGATATCGGGTTTTCCACGGATTGTGTTTCCTGTCATACCACGGCACCCGGATGGGAACCGGCAAGTATCGACCATGACTTTTTCCCGCTGACCCAGGGGCATGATATTCAGGACTGCACAGAGTGCCATACCAATGGCACCTATGCGGGGCTTTCCCCGGATTGCGTTTCCTGTCACCAAGAGGATTATCTGGCCACACAAGACCCAGACCATAAGGATATCGGGTTTTCCACGGATTGTGTTTCCTGTCATACAATGGCACCCGGATGGGCACCCGCCCAAATCGACCATGACTTTTTCCCATTGACCCAGGGGCATGATATACAAGACTGCACAGAGTGCCATACCAATGGTACCTATCAAGGGCTGTCATCGGATTGTGTTTCCTGCCATCAA
>NZ_RZMZ01000013.1 GCF_003992675.1 Flagellimonas marinaquae | reverse complement strand
GTGGCATGGGCGTAAAGGTCTTCCAGTGAAAGCTGGCCTTCCTCAAATGCCTTTCCCGAACCAGCATCAAAGGAAGCATAGCGATTCTTACGTAGGCTAAGATACTTGGAGTTTTCCAAAATATCGTTTGCGGCCAATAAGGCCCTTGCAAAGGCGTCCATTCCCCCGATGTGCGCATGGAAGATGTCCTCGAGGTCGGTGGAGTTCCTCCGTATTTTCGCGTCAAAGTTTATGCCCCCACCTTGGAATCCGCCGGCCTGGAGGATGACCAACATGGCCTGAGCCAGTTCGTAAACGTCCACGGGGAACTGGTCGGTGTCCCAACCGTTCTGGTAATCCCCTCTGTTGGCATCGATACTGCCCAGCATATTGTTGTCCGCGGCCACTTGCAGCTCGTGCTCAAAGGTATGCTGGGCCAAGGTGGCATGGTTGACCTCGATGTTGAGTTTGAAATCGTCCAAAAGGTCATATTTGGTAAGAAAACCGATTACGGTCGCCACATCAAAGTCGTATTGGTGCTTGGTGGGCTCCATGGGCTTTGGTTCGATGAAGAAGGTCCCTTTGAATCCTTGTTTTCGGGCATAGTCCCTCGCCATGTGGAGGAAACGGGCCATGTGGTCCTGTTCACGTCCCATATCTGTGTTCAAAAGGGACATATAGCCTTCCCTTCCGCCCCAGAAGACATAGTTTTCGCCCTCCAGTTTGATGGTGGCGT
Source organism: Flagellimonas marinaquae (assembly GCF_003992675.1). GTDB lineage: Bacteria > Bacteroidota > Bacteroidia > Flavobacteriales > Flavobacteriaceae > Flagellimonas > Flagellimonas marinaquae. The sequence continues at coordinate 136,001 of NZ_RZMZ01000013.1, read as the reverse complement.
CCAGGGCGTTCTTTACCTGTGCTCCGGCAGCGGCAACCACATCAAAATCAGGATTGGTAGCAGCCCCGTTCATATAGCGCGGATGACTGAAACAATTGGCCGTTCCCCAGAGCAATTTTACCCCGGAGGCCTTCATTTTCTCTTGGGCATAGTCGGTTATGATGTCCAATCTTTTTCCGGACTCCGATAAGGTCTCCCCTTCATCGATCAGGTCGAAATCATGAAAACAGAAATAGGGTGCCCCAATCTTGGTGATGAACTCGAAGGCAGCATCCATTTTGTCCTTGGCCTGTTGTATGGGGTCGGTGCTTTTCAACCAGGGAAAGTCCATGGTCGGTGCCCCGAAGGGGTCCACTCCCACGCCCGTGAAGGTATGCCAGTAGGCGATGGCAAACCTGAGGTGCTCCTTCATGGTCTTTGCACCCATTTTTTTGTTCTCATCATAATACTTAAAGGCAAAGGGATTGTCCGAGGACCTTCCCTCGAACTGTACCTTGCCGATTCCCTTAAAAAATTCCTTGTCTCCTGTTGTGATCATAATATGCTTGTTCCATTAATCCATATATTCATTCAAAGCATCTTTCCAAATGTGGTAGGCCTCTTGGTATTCATTGATGTTGTTTTCGGGCTCGTATGTCAGCTGCACGGCATCAGTAGATGTCGCCTCGCCAATATTGGCAAAGTATCCATATGCATAGGCCGCGGCCCTTGCTGCTCCCACCGCACCAGTGGTCTCCACCATATCTATCCTGCTATTGGAAAGGGTCGCCACGGTCTTGGAAAAAATACCGGCCCTAAAGAGATTGTCGTTGCCCGCCTTGATGGAACCGATGTCCACCCCATCGTTCTGCAGGATCTCCATCCCGTACACGAAGGCAAAGGCGATGCCCTCCAGGGCCGCTCGGAACAGATGGGATTTTTTATGGACGTTGAAATTGAGGTTGAGGATACGGGAACCTTTTCCACGATTTTCCAACATACGCTCCGCACCGTTGCCAAAGGGAAGCACGGAAAGACCATCAGATCCGATGGCCACTTTTTCCGCCATTTGGTTCATATGGTCATATGAGAGCCCTTGGGTCAGTTCGTTTTTGATCCAACCATATTGGATGCCCGTTCCGTTGATGCACAACAACTTGCCTATTCGGGCAGTGTCACTGGTATGGTTGACATGCGCAAAGCTGTTGATGCGGGTATGTTCCTGGGTCGTTTGCTGTCCGGAGACGGCATAGACTACCCCGGAGGTCCCTCCTGTTGCAGCAACTTGACCCGGTTCCATCACGTTGAGGGCCAAAGCATTGTTAGGCTGGTCCCCGGCACGGTACATGATCGGGATGCCCTCGGGCAGTCCTGATTCTTCTGCACCTTTTTTACCGACCCTGCACTGTTCCGAGAACGAGGGACGGATTTCAGGGACCAGGGACGGGTCGATTCCTGCTTCTTCCAATAGCCATTTGGCGATTTGATGTTCCTTGAAATCCCAAAGGATTCCTTCGGAAAGTCCCGAGGGGGTAGTGGTGCACTCGCCAGACAGGCGAAGGGCGATATAGTCCCCTGGGAGCATAAACTTGTAAATCCTTTGATAGTTCTCGGGTTCGTTGTCCTTGACCCATTTGAGCTTTGAGAGGGTGAAATTACCGGGAATGTTCAATAGTCGGTCGATGCACTTTTCCTTTCCCGCACTTTGGAATAGCTTTTCCCCTGTGTCCACTGCTCTACTATCGCACCAGATAATGGAGGGTCGAATAGGTTTGAGGTTTTTGTCCACAATCACCAACCCGTGCATCTGGTAGGAAATGCCGATACCCTTGATAGTATGATCTGCTAGGTTGTTGTTGGAAAGGATACGTTGGACTCCCCTGCAGGCATAAGTCCACCATAATTCGGGATTTTGTTCAGCCCAGCCAATCGCTGGGGCATTAATGGGAATTTCTGTACTAGGTTCTTGTACCAAGTCGACTACTGCACCGGTATCGGCTGCAATCAAAGCGACCTTTATTGAAGAACTACCGATGTCAAAACCTATCCAATACATATGGTCATAGTAAAGTGGCATTGAAAATAGCCAATTATTATGAAGTGTGCCCTATTGTTGCAATAATTCAACATTTAGAATACTAACCGTTTGCTGCTGCAGATTTGAAAAAGGGGGCTAAACTCTGAGAACTGCCATAAGAAGGTTAGCGGAGATATAATTGGGTTTGATCAATGTACTTAATGATTCTTGGTTGCATTCTCATGGCAGATTAGGGATGTTTCATTTTTCATAAAATGGTTACCTTAGAACAGTGTATTTTTACAACATGAAAGAAGAGCTCGTAGCAACATTTGGCAATTATTTTGAACAGCCCCTGATCGATGAAATTCTCGAAACGGGTAAATTAATGGAGGTACCTGCAGGGGAGACCCTTATGGATATTGGCCAATACATAAGGAGTATGCCTTTACTATTGTCCGGAGCCATAAAAGTATTGCGAGAGGATGAAGAAGGGGATGAACTGCTTCTGTACTATTTGGAACAAGGGGAGACCTGTTCGGTAACCATGGCTTGTTGTATGGGACATACGAAAAGCGAAATCAGGGCCCTTACCGAAACCGATACCCGATTGGTGATGGTTCCTGTTCAAAAAATGGAAGAATGGATGGCCAACTACAAAGGTTGGCGCAACTACGTTTTTGATAGTTATCAAAATAGGCTCAACGAGTTATTGCAGACCGTGGATAGCATTGCCTTTAAAAACTTGGACCAACGTTTGGTGGATTATCTTAAAAAGAAGGTCGAGGTCACCAACGATAACCGTATTAGAAACACGCACCAAGAAATCGCCTATGATTTGCACACTTCACGGGTGGTGATCTCCAGATTGTTGAAGAAGCTGGAGAAGATGAAAAAGTTGGTGCTCCACAGAAACTACATCCACGTAGTGGATTTGTAGATTTGTGCCCTGTGTTACTGATGATTACCATCGGGCATCCTATTTTTGTATAAAACCTATTGCATGCTCAAAAGGATTTTTCCTTTTTTAACCTGGATTTCCCATTATGACCGTTCAACATGGTACGGCGACTTAGTGGCTGGGTTTACCGTTGGTGTTTTATTGATTCCACAGGGGATGGCCTATGCCATGATTGCAGGGATGCCGCCCATCTATGGATTGTACGCGGCACTGGTGCCTCAATTGGTGTACGCGCTTACGGGAACTTCAAGACAGCTGGCCGTAGGTCCCGTGGCCATGGATTCTTTGTTGGTTGCCGCAGGGATAGGGGCCATGCAATTGACCAGTGAACAGGATTATATCGCAGCGGTGCTCTTCTTGACACTTCTTATCGGGCTTTTCCAGCTGTTGCTGGGCATTCTAAAAATGGGCTTTTTTGTCAATTTTTTGTCCAAACCCGTTATCAGCGGATTCACCTCTGCGGCCGCGATTTTGATCGGTCTTGGACAATTAAAGCATATTCTTGGGGTAGATTTACCGCAATCGGGCAAAATCTATGTGCTCTTGGGAAGTATTTTTGGTCACCTAGCGGATATTCAGCCCCTGACCTTGGGCATTGGGATTTTGGTGATATTGATGATTATCGGGCTAAAAAAACTAAATAAAAAATTGCCCGTTCCCTTGCTGGTCGTTGTTTTGGGGATAGCATCGGTAGCCCTTTTGGGATTGGAGGCCAAAGGCATAAAAATAGTCGGGGAAATACCTAAAGGGTTGCCCAGTTTTCAACTACCGGGTATACAATGGGACCATATGGGACAGTTTTTGCCCATAGCCATCACGGTTGCCCTGTTTGGGTTTATGGAATCCATTTCAATAGCCAAAACCGTGGAGGAACGCCACCCGGAATATGAGTTGGACCCCAATCAAGAACTCCGTGCATTGGGCTTGTCCAATATTTTTGGATCGTTTTTTCAGTCTTTTTCCGTTTCAGGAGGCTTTTCAAGAACCGCCATTAACGACCATTCCGGGGCACGTACAGGAATGGCATTGGTTTTCAGTGCACTTTTGGTGGCTGGGGTTTTATTGTTTTTGACACCGCTATTCTACAATCTTCCCACGGTAGTGCTGGGGGCCATTATTATTGTTTCGGTATTTGGACTTATCGATTTGAGGTATCCGTTGCAACTCTGGAAGAATAGGAAGGACGAATTTTTATTGTTGATAGCCACCTTTTTAATGACCCTGTTCATTGGTTTGATAGAGGGCATCATTCTAGGGGTATTGCTCTCCCTTTTATTGCTGGTCTATCGAATTTCCAATCCCCACATAGCGGTTTTGGGAAGAATCAAAGGCACTACGTATTTTAAAAACGTAAATCGTTTTTCCGAAGATGTTGAGGTATCTGAGGACAAGCTGATCATTCGTTTTGACGCACAACTGTACTTTGGGAACAAAGATTATTTCAAAAAACAACTCTATCAACAGATTGAAAAGAAAGGACCCAATCTCAAGTTCATCATTCTCAATGCGGAACCCATCAATTATATTGATAGTAGTGCTGCCGTAATGTTGGAACGAATTATTTTGGAACTTCGGGAGAACGGAATTGAGTTTTTGATTGCCGGAGCCATTGGCCCAACAAGGGATATCCTCTATTCCAGTGGTATCATCGATATTTTGGGAGAGGAAAACCTATTTGCACAAACCTATGATGCCGTGGATTGTTGCAATAATCCAAAGGCCTTGAGCAACATACAGAAAAAAGTGTCCCTACAATCAAAGACCAAGACTTTGTAACTTTGGTCACCAAAGTTTAGGATGTAGAATCGTATTTTTGATAAAAACCACAAGAGATGAAAATTGAACAAATTTATACAGGATGCCTGGCTCAAGGTGCCTACTACATAGAAAGTAATGGCGAAGCCGCCATAATTGATCCTTTACGAGAGGTTGACCCCTACATAAAAACGGCCAAGGAGAACGGGGCAAAGATCAAATATATTTTCGAGACCCACTTCCATGCCGATTTTGTGAGTGGACACCTTACCCTGTCCAAGGAAACGGGAGCACCCATAGTGTACGGTCCCACCGCAGAACCTTCTTTTGATGCGATTATTGCGGAAGACGGACAGGAGTTCCAATTGGGCGATATTACCATTGTTTCCCTGCATACACCGGGACACACCATGGAAAGTACTACCTTTTTGTTACGTGATGAAAAAGGGAAGGACCACGCTATATTTAGTGGCGACACCTTATTCTTGGGCGACGTTGGCCGACCAGATTTAGCGCAAAAAGCGGCCCACATGACACAGGAAGAGTTGGCAGGAACCTTGTTCGATAGCCTACGAACCAAAATTATGCCCTTGGCCGATGACGTAATCGTTTATCCAGCCCACGGTGCCGGGTCTGCTTGCGGAAAGAACATGATGAAAGAGACGGTGGACACATTGGGCAATCAGAAGAAAATGAATTACGCCTTGAGAGCGGATATGACCCGGGATGAATTTATCAAAGAGGTGACGGATGGATTACTGCCACCACCTCAATATTTCCCCCTCAATGTAAAAATGAACAAGGAAGGCTACGAGGATATCGACAAAATATTGGAAAGGGGAACCCAGGCCCTAACACCGGAAGCTTTTGAGGTGGCGGCCAACGAAACAGGTGCCATTGTGCTGGATGTACGTCATCAAGATGACTTTGCCAAAGGTCACGTGCCACGATCTATTTTTATTGGGTTGGACGGTAGCTTTGCCCCTTGGGTAGGAGCACTGGTAGCCGATGTAAAGCAACCTATTCTTTTGGTAGCTCCAGAAGGAAGGGAAGAGGAGACTATCACCCGATTGTCACGTGTTGGTTTTGACCATACCTTAGGCTATCTAAAAGGTGGAATTGAAGCTTGGAAAGCTGCTGGAAAGGAAGTGGATACGGTGGAGAGCGTGAGTGCCGAAGAGTTGAAAAAACGGATTGAAAATGGAGTGCCGGTGTACGACGTTCGAAAAGAAACTGAATACCAAGCCGAGCATGTGGAAAATGCCCACTTGACCCCTTTGGATTATATCAACGATCACTTATCCGAGTTTCCAGAAAAGGAGACCTTCTATGTGCACTGTGCTGGTGGATACCGGAGTATGATTGCTTCCTCAATTTTGAAAAGTAGGGGAATCCATAATCTCGTGGATGTTGCAGGTGGTTTTGCGGATATCAAAAAAGCTGGCATACCTGTTACCGATTATGTGTGCCCCACTACCTTGAAATAAGGGAGTCCTCGGAAAAACCTCAAAAAAGTTAGGTTTGTGTAACCATCGTTACTGACCACATAGGTTGTTTGGGATACTTTAGTACCTCAAAACAATGATACTATGTCAATATTCAGCTTTTTGTTCAAAGAACAAACCTTACCGGATGAAATCGAGATTCTGGACCGGGAAGCTTATAAAGAAGCCATTTCCAAAGGAAAAGTACAGTTGGTAGATGTGAGGACCAAAAGAGAGTTTGCGTCCGGTCACATTAAAGGAGCCAAGAACATCGACTTTTTCCAAGGGTCTACTTTCGATGCTTCCTTTGCCAAAATGAAAAAGGATATGCCCCTATACATCTATTGCCAATCCGGGAATAGAAGTCAAAGGGCAGCCAAAAGATTGGTGGAACTTGGTTTTTCCAAAATTTACGACCTAAGGGGAGGATACAGTTCTTGGAGTTATTAACCCATGTACAAGATAGGATGAGAACAACGTTTCAAGTGCAAAATCTAAAGTGTGGCGGATGTGCAAAGACCATATCCAACAAACTTTCAGGCATAAAAGAAATTAAAGAGGTGATTGTGGAGAAGGACAGCTCATCGGTTAGCTTTGACCATCAAAGCGCCGATGAGGCTTCCTTAGTTAAAGAGGCCCTCAAGCGCATGGGCTATCCCACAATAGATGATGAAAACGGTTTTATGGACAAGGCAAAATCGTTTGTAAGCTGTGCTAGTGGTAAAATGTCCAACTCATGAGATTTTTCCTGATTTCCATAACCGTCTTTTTACTAATGCTGTCCTGCAAACAGGGACCAAAAACTTCGGACGAAGAAGTCTCTGAACCGATGGCGCAAAACGCCTCTAAACTAGAGGAAGGGAAAGTATTGATGGAGAATCAATGTTACCTATGCCATAATCCGTCCGCACCCCAGAACGGACAACGTATTGGCCCCCCAATGGTAGCGATTAAGGCCCATTATTTGGAAAATTATAAGGAACGGGACGCTTTTGTGAATGCCATTCAGGCCTTTGTGAAATCACCGTCTGAGGACAAGACACAAATGCGTGGTGCTGTCCGAAGGTTTGGATTGATGCCGGCCCAACAGTTTCCAGAAGATGAGGTAAGAAAGATTGCCGAGTACATGTTCGATTACCAAATTGAGGAACCTGAATGGTTCAAATCCCATTGGATGGACCGCAAAGGGGATTCGCTTTACAACCGTGGTACAAAACCAAAAGTTTCCCAAGTTGAAACTGATGCCAAGGAATTAGGGATGCATTACGCCTTGGAAACGAAAAAAGTCCTTGGTAAAAACCTAATGGGCACAATTCAAAATGAAGGAGTGGAAGCGGCCTTAGTTTTTTGCAATGAAAAGGCCTACCCATTGACTGATAGTATGTCCACCAACTTCAATGCTCGAATCAAAAGAGTATCGGATAAACCCCGAAACCCCAATAATCAGGCTAATCCGATTGAATTGGCGCACATCGAAACGTTCAAGGCTCAGGTTTCAAAAGGTTTGTCGGTTGAACCCATTCTTAGGGAAGAGAACGGAAAAGTATACTTCTATTATCCCATCGTAACCAACACCATGTGTTTGAACTGCCACGGAACCCCAGAACAACAAATAACTCCAAAAGTATACGAAAGCCTATCCGAACTGTATCCCCAAGATATGGCTATAGGTTATGGGCCTGACGAAGTACGGGGTATCTGGAGTATTGTTTTTGATGCGCCGAAGAAAGGAGATTAATTTTCCTTTTTTGGTTTTTTGAAACCATAGGTCAATTGGCCCCAGAACCCTTTGGGAAGAGTTTCATCTCCAGGGAACCCCAATTCGATTTGACCACTGCTTTCCGGAATATAATTGGTTTTAAAGAGATAATCCCAAACACTTAGGCTGATGCCAAAATTGACCCCGTGAGAGCCTTTGGGGATGGTGTAGGCATGGTGGTACAGGTGCATCACCGGATTGTTCAATATATATTTTAATGGGCCATAGGTCAATTTTATGTTTGCATGGTTAAAATGTCCAATAGCAATCGCGGCAAAATGTACAATATAGGCCTGTTCCGGCTCAAAACCGCCCAGAACCATCACGCCCAAAGTTTTTAGTGGTTTGTAAAGGATATTTTCCATCCAATGAAAACGCAGATGGGCTGCAAATCCCATTTCTTTTACGCTATGATGCACTTTGTGGAATTCCCATAAAAAGGGATATCTGTGCAACAATACGTGGGTAAACCACTGCACAAAATCGAGCACCACAAAAAAGAGGAGCAATTGCAACCACTGGGGCCAGTTTGCCATATCCACAACCGCCAAAGTTTGCGCATTGATGCCCATGTAGGAAAATAAAACCCCTAATACTTTATAAACTCCACTGATGACAATGGCAAACACAAAAAAGTTGAAAAACATGTAGAAGGCATCCAGCCAGAAATCCTTTCTGAAAATAGGCTGCTCTTTACGCCAAGGAAAAAGAACTTCCAAACCCCAAACCACAAGGGAAATGATAATCAATCCCCAGAAATAATTAGTGTACCAGGGAACATCGAAAATAATGGACCTCCATGTCCAGTGAACCGTTCCTAAAAAACCAGTGATAAGGGCATCCAAGTAGTCGAACATACTCCAAATTTGTCGAGCAAATAGCATAAAACTTATTCGGTCACAAAAATACTTTAAAATAAATACCATCTATGTAACCAAGGTTACTATGGTTGATTCCATGAAACCTTACTTTTGGAGTAATCCTTTGATAATCAAAAAAGGATATGCAAGCTGAGCCAATTTTTGGTAATTTGTATGGTGCTAATCTTAAACTATCCATTATGAAAAAAAACATGGGCGGTGCAGACCGTACAATCAGGATTATCCTAGCGCTAGGTGTAGGAGCATTGTATTACTTTAATGTAATCACAGGAACGTTTGCTTATGTGCTGTTAGCTTTGGCGGCTATATTTGTTTTGACAAGTTTTATTAGTTTTTGCCCTTTGTACACCCTCATCGGGATAAATACATGCAAGGTCAAGAATTAGGTTTTTTGGTTGGTTGATATGAAAAGCCGCTCTTACTAGAGCGGCTTTTTTTTATTAAAAATGATAATCTTCATATAAAATAGGCTTCAAATTGATAAGTATGTAACCTTGGTTACAAATTATTATGATATTCCTCAATATTTTACCTAAATAGATTTAAATAAACAAACATGAAGTCACATTATCAAATTCTGATTATTGGGGGAGGAACTGCTGGAATTATGACGGCTGCCCAATTATTGAAAAAGAACAAAAAGCTGGACATCGCTATTGTAGAACCCTCTGAAACCCATTACTACCAACCCGCATGGACACTTGTGGGTGCTGGAGCTTACGACTTTAAAAAGACTGCTAAACCCATGGCGGAGGTTATGCCCAAAGGGGTTGATTGGATAAAGGATAAAGCCACAGGATTTAGCCCAGAACAGCATATGGTTTCAACAGAAAGCAGTGGGGATATCACCTATGATTATTTGGTGGTCGCCCCAGGCTTGGTCATGGAGCCAAGTATGATCAAAGGTCTGCCCGAAGCATTGGACCAGGGAGTGGCCTGTAGCAACTATATAGACCCTGAACATACTTGGAAAACCATCAGAAATTTTAAAAAAGGGAACGCATTGTTCACCCAACCTACCACACCAATTAAATGTGGCGGTGCCCCTCAGAAAATAGCTTACTTAGCGGCAGATTATTTCAGAAAGCAAGGTCTACAAAAGGATGTCAATGTGATTTTTGCTACACCGGGAACAGTTATTTTCGGGGTTAAGGAAATTCGTGAGACCCTTATGAAAGTAATCGATAGGTACGGTATTCACTTTAAGCCTTTTTATGCCCCCAAAGAAATTGATGTGGAGAATCGAATTGTCCATTTCAGTCATACCGCTCCAGAGGAGAACAGATGTATCATCAACGAAGACAACGAGCTTGGAGAGACCATGGTGGGGGATGTGGACATCAGCGTACCTTTTGATCTGTTGCACTTGGCTCCGCCACAGGCAGCGCCAAAGTTTATCCGTGATTCAGTATTGGTCAATGAATCAGGTTGGTTGAACGTGGACCATCATTCCATGCAGCACCTTAAGTACCCCAATATTTTTGGTCTGGGAGACGTTGCGGCATTGCCTACGGCCAAAACAGGTGCCGCGGTTAGAAAGCAGGTTCCCGTAGTGGTGGATAATCTCTTGAAATTGTTGGATCACAAAGCGGCCAATAATGCTTCGTACCATGGTTATTCTTCATGTCCTTTGGTTACTGGTTATGGAAAAATGACCTTGGCCGAGTTTGATTACAACAATAACTTTATTCCAGATCCCAAGTTGAAACGCATGTTGGTCTTTAATAGCGAAAAAGAGCATTGGAGACTTTGGATGCTAAAAAAATATGGATTGCCGTATTTATATTGGAATAAGATGCTTAAAGGAGAAAATGTATAGCATTCATCTGGGATGAGATTGTTTTATATGAGAATTATCATATTTTCAAAAACACGAAGCTTGTACATTTGGACCAAACTTAAAACCAATACATCGTGAAATCATTAATCAATATTCCACTGGTATCATGGGAAAACGGCATCTGGATGATAGGTGTGTTTGCACTGGTGGTCGTAGTTCTGGTCATAGCTGTTTTTGCCATGATGAACAGCGACAAAAATAAACCATCCTAAACGGGTCTACATTTGTCCAAGCCCCAATAGTAAAGGGATTGAACCATTTATTCTTCTGATAGTTAAATAAATAGGGAGGCCATTGTGCCTCCTTTTTTTATATATGCGCCATGGTAACTAATGTTACTGTGCAGGTAGTTGTATCATGATAATTTTGCCTCAAAATGATATTACCAATGAGGCATATTTTAACTTTTATTGCGTTCGGGCTTATGCAAGCGGTACTCGCCCAAGACCATATACAGATTTCGTTGGAAGAGGTATTGGCCAAGGTCCAGGAATCCAATGCAAGCATAAAGGTTTCTGAGCAGGAAGCCCAAATGGCCAAATACGACTATAGGTTCTCCAATTCCATCTTTTTGCCACAGATCGCTGTGTCGCATACCGGATTGGCCACCACAAACCCATTAATGGCTTTTGGTTCTAAACTGAACCAAGCCATCTTGACCCAAGCCGATTTTAACCCAGCCCTGTTAAACGATCCAGATCAGGTGGAAAACTATGCTACCATAGTTTCGGTGGAACAACCATTGATCAATTTGGACGGGTTTTACCAACGCAAAGCGGCAAAGACGACGATGGAAGCCAAAGAGCTCCAAGCCATGCGCACTAGGGATTATTTAGACTTTGAAGCTAGGAAGGCCTTTGGGCAATTACAACTGGCCCACAGAGCTGTAGCGGTTTTGGAAAAAGCTTTTGAAGCTGCCAATGCTAACTTGAATATGGCACAGAACAGCTATGATCAAGGCTTGCTTCAAAAATCGGATTTGTTGGAAGTTAAAGTTCGGGTCACCGAGGTTTCCGATCAATTAAAAACGGCCAAGAGCAATGTCCAGAATGCATCTGACTATGTATCATTTTTAATGAATGAACAGGGTGATGTGGTCTACAAACCTTCCGAAGAACTGGTACCATACAACCTAGTTGAAAACTCGGAAGGCTCACTGGAAAATAGGGCAGATGTGAAAGCCATGGATTTAGTGTCAGAAGCATACAAAGCCAACATGAAGGCGGAAAACATGACCTTCATGCCAAGGTTGAATGCATTCGCCAGCTACGAAATGTACGATGATCAAATCTTTCAGGCCGATGCCAGTGGATACATTATTGGGGCAAGTTTGAGCTGGGATGTTTTTAAAGGTTCCCAGCGGTTTGCCAAAGTGGGAAAGAGCAAAACAAGTTATGAAAAAGCAAAACAGGAATACGAACAGTACGTCGCCAAAAGTTCTATGGAGCTTCAACGCACCAAACGGATGGTCGAAGATGCAGAAAGCAGGCTCCAGACCTCAAAATTGGCTATGGAGCAATCCGAAGAATCATTGAGGATACGCACCAACCGATTCAAAGAGGGCTTGGAGAAAACAACCGATTTATTGATGGCCGAAGCCACCTATGCCGAAAAGCAATTGGCCTATTATCAGACCATTTTTGAATACAATCAAGCACAATCCTTATTAACATTTTTAACCAAAGAATAATTGCAAGATGAAAAACAATACGATATATAAAAGTTTGCTACTAACCGCCTCCTTGGCATTCTTACTAATGGGATGTGGAAGCGACGAAAAACAGACTGAGGACAACACAGAGGCAATTCCGGTAACCGTTGCCAATGTGGATATGGGCGATAGCTCAGCGATCTTGGCCGGAAGTGGTCAAATAAAAGCGGTGAACAGCGCCACTCTAAGTACCCGAATGATGGGCTATGTGGAATACCTTCCCGTGAAAATAGGTCAGAAGGTAAACAAGGGAGATCTTTTGATTTCCATCAACAATGTGGACCTGCGCGCTAAAAAAGCGCAAGTTGAAGCTTCTATTACTGAAGCAACAGTGGCTTTCAACAATGCAAAAAAGGACTATGAAAGGTTCCAAAACCTTTTTAAAGAAAACAGTGCCTCCCAAAAAGAGCTGGATGATATGACGGCCCGCTATGAAATGGCCAAAGCTCGATTGGAAGCCGCAAACCAAATGAAGAACGAGGTGAACTCCCAATTTGCCTACGCCAATATTCGTGCGCCCTTCAGTGGGGTGGTTACCAACACTTACATTGATGAAGGCGATATGGCGAACCCAGGGGTCCCGCTGGTTTCCGTAGAGTCTCCCGGTGGATTTGAGGTGGAGGCCAAAGTGGCTGAGAACAACATTTCAGGAATAAGTGTGGGTACCAAAGCGCACATTCTGGTAAAAGCATTGAATACCACGATTACGGGTAAAGTGTCCGAACTCAGTGCATCCGCGCAACATACGGGCGGACAATATGTGATGAAAGTTTCATTGGACAAAACAGGCGCCAAGATTTTGTCAGGTATGTATGCCACCGTTAGGCTCGAGGCGGAAAACGGAAGTGAAGGTAAAACGGTTGTGACCGTTCCGTCCGAAGCCCTGGTGCATAAAGGGCAGTTGACAGGGGTGTATACTTTGGGCCAAGATAATGTTGCCTTACTTAGGTGGTTACGACTGGGCGAGAATTTCGGTGACGAAGTAGAAGTGCTGTCAGGCCTGTCCATAGGAGACCAGTACATCGTATCGGCAGAAGGAAAACTCTACAACGGAGCTAAAGTACGAATTCAATAACCCAAAAAAGCCAACAATGAAAGACGGACTTGCAGGAAAAATAGCGAAAGGGTTTATCAGCTCCAAACTAACGGTGCTTCTCATGATTGTATTTATGGTCATTGGGGTGTACAGTTCCTTCCTTATTCCAAGGGAAGAGGAGCCACAGATTGATGTGCCCATGGCGGATATCTTCGTAGGATATCCAGGGGCCAGCCCAACCGAGGTGGAATCCAGGATAACAAAACCACTCGAAAAAATTATATCGAACATCAAAGGCGTAGAGTATGTATACACCACCTCCATGCAAGAGCAAGGGATGGCCATTGTGCAGTTTTATGTAGGAGAGGATATCGAAAGGTCCTTGGTACGTTTGTACGACGAGATTAATAAGCATATGGACCAAATGCCTGCCGGAGTGACCATGCCTTTGGTAAAAACCCGTGCCATTGACGATGTGCCCATGCTGGCATTGACACTTTGGAGTGAAGAGTATAATGATTTTCAGTTGAGGCAGATATCAGGAGAGCTCATCAACGAGATTGAAAAGGTAAACGGGGTTTCCATTACCAAAAAGATAGGAGGGCGCAGCCCCCAACTTCGCGTGGTGGTGGATAAGGATAAACTGGCAGAGTCGGGCCTAGATATGTTGACTGTGGCCCAAATGATCCAAGCCAATAACCAGCAAATGGATTCCGGCAACTTCCTTTCCAACGATACCGAGTTTCATATCAGCACTGGAAACTTCTTGGAAACCCAAGAGGACCTAGAAAACCTGATTGTGGGCACCAAACAAGGTCAACCCATTTATTTGAAGCAAGTGGCTACTGTTTTGGACGGTCCTGAGCTGCCGAAAAACTATGTTTCCCTTGGATTTGGAGCTGCCAGTGAAAAAGCAGAGACCTATAAATCGGAATATCCAGCAGTGACCATTTCCATCGCCAAGCGCAAGGGAGCCGATGCCATGAAGATTGCCGATGTGGTTTTGGAAAAAGTGGACCACCTAAAAACAACATTGCTTCCAGATGAAGTAAAAGTTGAGGTGACCCGTAACTATGGGCAGACCGCTTCGCAGAAGGTATCCGAACTATTGATGCACTTGATCGGGGCCATCATCGCAGTGACTTTTGTGGTGATGTTGGCCATGGGATGGAGAGGAGGACTTGTGGTTTTTCTTTCGGTTCCCATCACTTTTGCATTGACCTTGCTCAGTTACTACATGCTGGATTATACCTTGAACCGAATTACCTTGTTTGCGTTGGTGTTCGTAACGGGTATTGTGGTGGACGACTCCATCATTATAGCGGAGAACATGCATCGCCACTTTAAAATGAAACGGTTGCCTTTTAAGGATGCAGCAATTTATGCTATCAACGAAGTAGGTAACCCCACCATTCTGGCCACATTTACGGTAATTGCCTCCGTATTGCCCATGGCCTTTGTATCTGGTCTAATGGGTCCTTACATGTCGCCCATGCCTATTGGAGCTTCGATTGCGATGTTGTTGTCACTGTTTGTAGCATTGACCATTACACCCTATTTAGGATACATTTTCCTAAGAGAAAAGGACAAAAAGAAGAAAAAGGAAAAGGAACCCGTCGAAATTCAGGACACGTTTATTTACAAAGCCTATTCGCGCTTTGAAAGTCCTTTGATAGAGAGCCGGAAAAAGAGATGGATGTTCTTGGGCATCACCTTCTTTTTGCTACTTGCATCTATGGGAATGTTCTTTACCAAATCGGTTGCTGTAAAAATGCTCCCTTTTGATAACAAGAACGAGTTTCAAGTGGTCATAGACCTTCCGGAGGGAACCACCTTGGAAAGAACATCGGCGGTGACCAAGGAAATAGGCGCATATCTCTCCACACGTCCGGAAGTGGTCAACTACCAGACTTATGTGGGAACATCTGCACCCATAACTTTCAATGGATTGGTTAGACACTACGATCTTCGCGGAGGTAGCAATATGGCCGATATCCAGGTAAACCTGGTGGACAAGCACGACAGGAGTGCGCAGAGCCATGATATCGCCAAATTGCTCAGGCCAAAAATCCAAGAATTGGGCAAAAAGTACGATGCAAACATCAAGATTGTGGAGGTGCCACCAGGACCCCCTGTACTTTCAACCATTGTAGCCGAGGTGTACGGTCCAGATTATGAAAAGCAAATTGCATTGGCCGATAAGGTAAAGGGCATCTTGAACAATACTACCGACGTAGTGGATGTAGATTGGATGGTCGAGGATGATCAAGTGGAGTACGATTTTGTGATTGACAAGGAAAAAGCGATGCTCTACGGTATCACTCCACAACAAATTGTTCAGGTAATGGCAATGGCTTTCCGTGAACAACCGGTATCCCATATATATCGAGAGGATGCTTTTGATCAAATCGGGATTGTACTGTCCATCAGCGAGAAGGATAAATCCAGTTTGGATGAGATCAAACAATTGAAAATAGCATCCCAAAAGGGAGGTATGGTCTCCGTCGGGGATTTGGTTGAAGTCAAAGAAGGAATCAAGGCCAAGAGCATCTACAGAAAAAATCAGAAAAGAGTAGTGTATGTAATGTCCGATATGGCTGGCGAACTGGAAAGTCCCGTGTATGCCATTTTAGGGATGACGGATAAGTTGAACCAATTGGAGCTACCCAAGGGGTATTCCATCAATGAACTTTACATGGAACAACCTCAGTTCGAAGATGACTATACCGTGAAATGGGATGGTGAATGGCAGGTGACCTTGGAGGTGTTCCGAGACTTGGGAATTGCCTTCCTTGGGGTCATCGTAATCATTTACATGTTGATCGTAGGCTGGTTCCAAAACTTTAAGGCACCTGTGGTGATGATGGTGGCCATTCCACTTTCGTTGATCGGAATCGTGCTCGGGCACTGGATGTTGGGGGCCTTTTTTACCGCAACCTCATTTATCGGGATGATTGCGTTGGCAGGAATCATGGTGCGGAATTCGGTTTTGCTTATCGACTTTGTGAACCTACGCTTGGATGATGGAGTTCCCCTTAAGCAAGCCGTTATCGAAGCCGGGGCCGTACGTACCACGCCCATTTTGTTGACAGCGGGAACCGTTGTTATTGGAGCTTTTGTGATTTTGTTCGACCCTATCTTTCAAGGATTGGCCATTTCACTCATGGGAGGAACCATAGTGTCCACCATTTTGACGCTATTGGTAGTGCCATTGGTGTATTATATGATAGAACGTAAAAACTACAAGTAAGATGAAAATGATCATTGTTACCACGGTCGAGGAATATAAGAGCGAAGTCTTCAAGCTGTTCAAGAGAGCAGGCGTGGAAAGCTTTAGCGGATCTGATATTGACGGATACAAAAGTGCAGCGCCTTTGATGTACACCAGTAGCTGGTTCCCAAGTGAAAAGGGCGGAGCGGCCTCCAATATGTTCTTCTCTTTTACTGAAGAGGAAAAAGCAACGGAATTGTTCAGATTGATCAAACAATTCAACACAGAAAGTGAGACCACCAACCCGATCAGGGCGGTGGAGATACCTATCGAAAGAACCGTTTAAAAATCAAAAAATGAGAAATAGAATCGTAAGAGGTGTAGCGGGAAGTTTTGTGCTCATCAGCCTTATCTTGGCCGTATATGTAAATATCAACTGGTTATGGTTTACCGCTTTTGTAGGGGCTAATCTATTACAGTCATCTTTGACCAAGTGGTGTTTGTTGGAAGATATCCTGAAGAAATTCGGGGTTTCTGATGCTGATAAAAACTGCTGTTAGTCAGCTACACTATTTGATATGTAAGGCATTTTCGTGACCTTTGCTCAAAAACCTCACGAAAATGCTTTATCAACCTTGGCCTTGGTATGTGGCGGGCCCACTTATCGCTATCATCATGGCACTGCTTATACTCATGGGCAAAAAATTTGGAATGTCCTCCAACTTGGAGACATTTTGCTCCTTGGGCGGGGCTGGAAAATTCTCGGATTACTTCAAAGTGGACACTAAATCCAAACGATGGAACCTAATGGTGGTTCTTGGTTCCGTGCTTGGTGGTTTTTTGGGAGCACAATGGTTGTCCCCGAACCCCGCTGTGGATATATCGGAACAAACCGTAATTAAACTCAAAGACCTCGGTTTTGAAAGTGCTGGGGCCGCCTATTTGCCTACAGAGCTTTTTAGTATAGAAGCGTTGGCGAATCCCAAGGTGTGGATTATTCTTTTGGTTGCCGGTTTTCTGGTTGGTTTTGGAACTCGTTACGCTGGTGGATGTACTTCTGGGCATGCCATTTCAGGGCTGAGTAACCTGCAACGACCCTCTTTGATTGCGGTTATTGGCTTTTTTATTGGCGGACTGGCTATGGTTCACCTCTTGTTTCCCCTAATTTTTGAAGCATGAAGAATATAGTTTATATTTTATTGGGAACCTTTTTGGGAATTGTCCTATACAAGTCGGAAGCCGCTTCGTGGTTCCGGATTTATGAAATGTTCCAGTTCGATTCTTTTCATATGTACGGTATCATTGGTTCTGCTTTGGCCGTTGGTGTTGTTTTGGTCTTTTGGATTAAAAAATCGAAGGTCAAATCATTTACAGGGGAACTCATCAGTATTCCAGACAAGGAAAAATCGTTTGCCAGGTATATCCTAGGAGGAACGCTTTTTGGATTGGGTTGGGCCTTGGCAGGTGCTTGTCCCGGACCGATTTATATTTTGGTGGGAGCCGGCTATTGGCCCATAGTTATCGTGCTGATAGGTGCTATTTTGGGAGCCTTTGTGTATGGCCTAGTACGGGCCAGATTGCCCCATTAGGCGTGGATTGACGGTATATTTCGTCCACACAACGAAAATGGATGGTTTATTGAGGGCTTGCTTATAGCTTTGGATGTCCCAAACTTACATAATAGACCCTACATGAAACTCACGACGTTTATTATAGACGATGACTTGGTGTCGCAGTTCGCGACCCGGTACTGCATACAGCAATCCCAAGGTAACTTCGATATTGTGACCTGCTCCAGCGGTGAGGAAGGGATACAAGCCTGTTTCGGATATATTGAGGAGCACGATAGACTGCCCGATATTATTTTTTTGGATTTGGTAATGGACGGAATGAACGGCTGGGATTTTTTGGAAAACCTCAAGAATCTGTTTAAGGAACACCAACTGCCCAGTGTGTATGTGCTCTCCGCTTTTACGAATGC
The DNA here is from genome assembly GCF_003992675.1 of Flagellimonas marinaquae. Classification (GTDB taxonomy): domain Bacteria; phylum Bacteroidota; class Bacteroidia; order Flavobacteriales; family Flavobacteriaceae; genus Flagellimonas; species Flagellimonas marinaquae. The sequence goes on along the minus strand of NZ_RZMZ01000013.1, from coordinate 117,386 downwards.
TTCGGATAGAACCATTGCCAAAAAAAACGGCATGATTTCGGGTTATGTGGACAAACCCTTGTCCCGTTCTTATCTCGAAAAAATCTTAAAGGAGGAAAAGGCAAAAAGATCATAAGGCTGTTCCAAAGAAATCCAAAGAGAAATAGATGTAAGGGGTTGCATAAGATACGGCAAAAACCCTATTTTTGCAGTCCATTTTATGGAATGGCCCCGTAGTTCAATGGATAGAATAGAAGTTTCCTAAACTTTAGATGCAAGTTCGATTCTTGCCGGGGCTACAAAACAAGCTTAAATACACATAAAGTGTTCAAAGCCGAGCTTGACAGTCAGAGTTATCCACAATAGGGCAAATGTAAGTCTCTCCTTAACCTATTTTCAGAATCACTAAAGTGGTTTACATGAAAAGCTAATAAACCTGCAGCACTATACTTTAAAGCGTTTATATAGCCTTAACAAACCCTGGTGTTTTCAACAGAAAATGGCAAGTAGAAATCAGCAATAGATGTTCAATTGATCTCTCGGGTCCCCCCATGTCCACCAGCGACTACAATCATTATTTTGATGCTTAAATAGATGAACTTAAAGAACTGTATTATTGGGTTCATCATTAGAAATCGTTTGTATTTGGATATTCTTCGTGTCATAACTTTCTATTCAGGAATCAACCACCAAAAGGGTTTCATTTTTGCTTTATATATGAAGGCATGGTGCAGGGCCAACTTAAGCCAGTGACCTGCAAGACCTATGGTACCAAAAGTCTTGCCTAGTTTCCTGCCCTGGGTATCTGGATACTTATTGTAATCGGGCACAATGGGATATGTGGTGATGCTCACGCCGCTTCCCTTGGTCATACCAAAACCTGCTGAAGCGATACATGCAGCACCCATGTTGCCCATTGATCCTTTGTGATGAAGTTCATTATTAGAGTGTTTGATCATCTCGATGATGTTATCTGCCACTAATTTGGCCGTAATACCCGATGGCATTCCGGTTCTTGGAGGAGCAGGTGTAATATCTGTTCCATTTTTGCTCTTCCGTGGTTTGGAAATGCTGTGAGGCGGTGCAAAGGCAATGCCTGGAGCAAAAATATTAGAATACGATGGATTTTGATAGGTTTCTGGCCAATCCTGTACACTCCATTCCTCGTAGGGTTTGGGTGTATAATCCGCATCCACGATCATGAACCCTTTAAAAAGTTTGTTCGTAATCTCTTCGCCATCCTTATTGTAGGCCTTAAAACCATGACCCGAAAATGAGGGTATGAGCATGGCAAAATCATAACTTTCGGTTTTATAGTCGCCTTCCAAGGTTTCGTATTGGGCTACACCATCTTCTATTTTATTGACCCCGGCACCTAAAATCCAAGAAATTCCCCTGTCTTCAAAAATCATTTCTACCATCTCACTGGATTTCATGATATTGCTGCCATAACTCATCAACATGCCATCCATCCCAAAATCTCCCAAATGATATTCATTGGAAATCCAAGTAATCTGGGCCATATCCCTCACTTTGTGCCTTCTCAATTCTTGCTCTACATTTAAAATATATTCAAATGCCGCGCCTTGACAGGTGGCTTTTGCATGACCTGTTCCAATAAGTATTTTGGCTTTTTTCCCCTGTTTCATTTGTTGAATCAGATCATTCAATGCGTTCCAGGCCTCATCGGCATGGGTATAGGTACAAACGGAATGTGTTTTGTTCTTTCCAGGAGAAAGTCCTTCGGTGGCCTCGAAGTTTAGTTTTGGACCGGTGGCATTGATCAGATAGTCATACGTCACTTTTTCTGTGGTTCCTTTATTTGCTCCTGCCACGTATTCTGCCAGCACGTAAGGTTTTACTTCCTCAGCATCTCCTTCCGGGTAAAAACTTATGGCTTTGGCCTGTTTATAATCGATATGCTTTTTTGCATACAAAGGTGCCAATGGGAACAAGATGTCCTTTGGTTTCATTCTACCGATTCCTACCCAAATATTGGATGGGATCCATTGGTAATTGCTGTTTGGTGAAACAACGACAACCTCATGCTCTTTGGGTAGTTTTCTACGTAAGTGGGAAGCGGCTACATGACCTGCAATACCTGCTCCTAAGATTACAATTCTAGACACTGCTATATTATTTTCAATAAATATAGATGAAGCGTCCTGTGTGCACAGTAACCTATGTTACCCATGAACAAACTGTTCCCAGGGCTTGCTTTGCGGAATAACTATGCATAATGGAAAACAACAATGGATGTTGTTTATCTTAAGACATACGAGGTGTTGAATTTTGAGGCTGGATCAATAGCTTGTATCGTCCAGTTCGACCTTACCATGGAAAGTTTTATATAAAAAAAGAAAATAACCAGCTAAAAGCGGCGCTCCAATAAGGACTATGGTCAACATTATACCTAGGGACTTCTGTGAAGAGGCGGCATTGTAAATGGTAACACTATGTGCTGGGTCTATTGTGGAGGGCAGTAAAACCGGGTATAGCTGAAAAGCAACCAACATCAACAAAAAAGCCATGGTCAATGAGGAAAATACCAAGGCGGGTGCATATTTCTTTTTGGATACGAGTCTAGGTACATTGGCAACGGCCAAAAAAGCCAAGATTGGCAATATGAAAAAAACTGGGTTTGCTTTAAAATTATCGGTTACACCAGGAAGATAGATAAGGGTGTAAAATGATGTAAACGCAAAACTAAGTATAAAGAAAATCATACCTTTTTTAAGTAGAAACGTTAATCTGGCATGCAAACGTCCTTCGGTTTTCAACAACAAAAAAATAGCGCCTTGCGTCATGAATATTGATAGTGTTGTTAAGCCGACCATAATTGCGTAGGGGTTTAGGAAAGAGAAGAAAATACCACCTTGGTAGCTAAAATTTTCGCCGATTTCAAAACCCTGTAATATATTTCCCAGTACCACACCTAATAAAAAGGCAATGAGTATGTTGGAGGTAAAGTAAATGACATCCCAAGTTTTTCGCCACCATTTCATTTCTTCCGCACTTCGGAACTTTATAGCGGCAGAACGTAACACCAGCAACATTAGGAAGAGCATAAAGGGAATGTACATGGCAGATAGCATAGTGGCATACATTACGGGAAATCCGGCGAACAACGCACCACCACCAATAATGAGCCACACCTGATTGGCGTCCCATAAAGGTCCAATAGCGTTAATGGCGATACGACGGCTTAAGTCTTTTTTAAAGAACAGGTGCCATGCCCCGGCACCGTAATCAAATCCCTCCAAAATGGCGTATCCGGAAAATAAAAGGCCTACAACTAAGTACCAAAGCGTTGGATAATCTATACCAAAAAAAGTTTCCATTTGATTGTCTTGTTAAATTATTTCTAATGCATTTTTAGCTTCATCGTAGGGCCCTTGTTTTATTTTTTTGTTCAAAGAATACATAAACAATAGAAAGAGTAAGGTATAGACCACAAGGAACAGTATCAGCGAAAATAGTATTTGATTGGAAGAGACTTCTTGGGAAAAGCCCTCGCTTGTTCTTAAATGACCGTAGACAATCCATGGCTGTCTGCCCATCTCTGCGGCGAACCATCCCACCTGATTTGCTATTTGGGGCAAGAGCACGGAAAATGCAAAAATTCGCAGTAGCCATTTTTTATCAAATAGTGTTCCTTTCCACCAGAGATAGCTTGCATATAGGGTGAGGCCTATCAAAAACATACCAATTGAAATCATGATGTGATAAAATTGAAAAACGGCATTCACCTGACTCGGCCTATCTTCTTCAGGGAATGCATTTAAACCCGTCACAGGCTCCTCAAAATCCTGATGCACCAAAAAAGACAGACCGCCAGGCACCTTAATACCTGTCACTTCCTGCGTTTGGTTGTCCACCCACCCAAAGAGGTATAGGTCTGCTGGAGCAGAGGGTTCGTAGTGTCCTTCCATTGCAGCCAATTTTGCTGGCTGGTTCTCGGCAACGCCATCCGCGGAACTATGGCCTGATACCAATTGTGTCAACGAGATTACGGTCGCCACCCCCAAGGCTATTTTAAATGCCTTCTTGGAGATTTCTATATATCTGCCCTTCAAAAGGTAATACGCATGTACACTTAGGACTAAAAACGCCCCTGCCAAAAAGGCTCCTTGCCACACATGAATAATTCTATCAACACTAGAGGGGTTAAAAACCATGGCCCAAAAATCGGTGACCTCTGCTCTTGCATTAAACCCTTCGCCAACGATATGATAACCTGCCGGTGTCTGTTGCCAGCTATTGGCCACTACAATCCAAACGGCTGAGAACATAGATCCCAAAAACACCCCAATTGCCGATATAAAATGCACTTTGGGAGACACGCGATTCCAACCAAATATCAAAACCCCTAAAAATGCACTTTCCAAACCAAAGGCAAATAATCCCTCAGCAGCTAAGGCACTGCCAAAAATATCGCCAACGTACCTAGAGTATACCGCCCAGTTGGTCCCAAATTCAAATTCCATGATAATTCCGGTAGCCACACCGATACCAAAGGTTATGGCAAATATTTTTAGCCAAAAGCGTGTGAGAACCTCATAATGTTTGTTTCCGGTTTTAAGGTAAAGCCCCTCCATAATCACCATAATGAGGCCAATACCAATACTAAGGGGTGGATAGATATAATGAAAAGCTACCGTGAAGGCAAATTGTATCCGAGCGAGAATTTCAGTTTCCATAGTATTGAAAATTTGACTCAAAGGTATTTGGCATGGCGTTCATATCAAGTAACCCCAGTTACATAAAACAGGTGAAAATGAATTTATTAAATGAAATCGTTAACGTTTTCACTGAGGTCAAAAATGGTTGTATTCCTAAGTCCACGCTCTAGAATGCTGCTTCCCGCCGCACTCCTGTAGCCGCCTGCGCAATGTACCACAATGGGCTTATTTGTAGGTATTTCATTCATCGTATCCCTCAATTCGTTCAAAGGATGTGCAATTGACTGCTCAAAAAACTTTCCATCATTTAGCTCACTTTGGTTTCTAATGTCAACAATAGTATAATTAGATGGGTTGTTCTGAAAATCCTCCAGATTCAAAATGGCGCTTTTTACCAAATGTTCCTTGCCCAATGTAATGATGGATTGTAATTGTGTTTCGTAACCAATCTTGGATACTCTTTCCAAGATATTAGATAAATCCTTTGGATTTCCGATAACCAAATGAAACGGCTCTTTTGGTGCTACGATTGAGCCCAACCACGTTTCAAATTTATCATTTTCGGAAACCGCCATAATGTTGATGCTTCCCTGCAGGTGGCCTTTTTTAAATTCGGATTCATCCCTGACATCCACAATTAAGCCATCTGTATCGGTATTTAATCGAAGGGGTATTTTGGCTAGGGAGGTTCTCAGATTTTCAGGGCCTTGTCTGTTGGTGTCTACATTGAACCCAAAATAGGATGGGATAAAGGGCTGACTGTCCAAAATGGTATGAACAAATTCTTCTTTCGATTGTGGTTTAAATGCCCAGTTGCCCATTCTTTCATTGCCTAGGGTGCTGCTGTTGTCGGAGCTAAGGTTTTTTCCGCACAAGGATCCCGCGCCATGGGCAGGGTATACCAAGGCTTCATCGGGTAAGTCCTTGAATTTATTTTGGATGGTATCGTACATCATTTCGGCCAGTTCTTGACGCTTCGCGGTCATATTACCTGCTTTTTCGCGTAAATCTGGTCTTCCCACATCCCCAATAAAAAGGGTGTCACCAGTAAATAGTGCAGTTTTTCCATCTTTTTCTGCAACAATGGTAATGCTATCAGGAGAGTGCCCTGGGGTATTCAAGGCCGAGACTTTGATATTACCTACCATAATGCTTTGGCCTTCATCAAAAGGTTCATATTCATAGTCGGCACCCAAATCTTTACTGTGATAAATAGGGGCTCCTGTTTCGTTGTGGATTTGTAAATGGGAACTCACAAAATCGGCATGTGGATGGGTTTCTATAACCGCGGTTATTTTGGCATCATGATCCTTAGCAAAAGCATAATACTGCATCGGATTTCTTTCAGGATCTATAACGGCCATTTCACCATTGTCCACGATGGCATAAGAATAGTGGGCCAAGGGTTTGTATTCAAACTGTTTTATTTCCATAGAATAATGTTTTAAAGGGCACCTTAAAAGCAAGATGCCCATGATGAAAGTTATTAAATTGTTTTTTTAGCCAAGTACCAATCCACTTTTTCCAAGGAATCATCTGCCAAACGCGCATTCAGTTCATCCAAGGTTTTTGGAGCGCCCACAATTACCTTGTCTCCTTTTTTCCAATCCAATGGCATAGCGACTTTATGCTCATCAGAAGTTTGAAGGGCCTCCAAAGCTCTAAGAATCTCGTCCATGTTACGTCCAACGTTCAATGGATAGTACATGATCAATCTAATCTTTTTGGATGGGTCGATAAAGAATACTGCCCTCACCGCAGCAGTTTCGCTCTCGTTGGGCTGAAGCATTCCATATAATTTGGAAACCTTCATGTCCAAATCAGCAATAATCGGAAAATCAAAATAAACACCCGTGTTTTCCCTAACGCTATGCACCCAACCCAAATGAGCGTGGATACTGTCGATGCTTAAACCAAGAAGCTCGGTGTTCAAAGCCTCGAATTCAGGTTTTCTTTGTGCAAAGCCACTCATTTCGGTAGTGCATACAGGTGTAAAATCTGCAGGGTGGGAGAACATTACGGTCCATTTATCCTTGGCAAATTCCGAGAACTTGATCTTACCTTTTGTGGTCACGGCTTCAAAATCGGGTGCAAAATCCCCAATCCGTGGCATCTGATTTACTTTTTCCTTTTCTACATAAGAGTTTTCCACAATAATATAAGTATAATTTATTGTAATTATTTTAAATGATAAAATTAATCTATTGTTATGGTGATGGCAGTAACGTATGTTACACAGGATTTTTCACATAAGTTCATCGAGTCAAAATGATGAAAGGGATACCCGAAACATCCAAATATAAGACCCATTGGGGGCCTTGGGAATACAACGCTTAAGTGAGTAAGGCGCACACCGATATGGACCAGTTATCTCGATGGGGTGTTTCCTTCCAACTTAAAAATGCGCCCTTTCAGTTTGCTCCTTGACAAATCAATTCATTTCTCGAATCTTTCAGATTCCGTACAAGAGTGTATTGTGGTAGAATGTCTACAAATTAAAAATGAATCAAAGTTCTATAGAACTTTAAGGATATAGTCGACCCTCTTACTTTCTAAGTTGAAACGAGTTGATACTTTGTGGTACTTGGGAAAAGACAATAAATTTTGGGCAACGGAATAATCAGATACATTATTTTGAAAATCAATGATTTACACCGGTTCGTTTTTCATGAATATCACTTAAAACAAGTGAATTAAAGGAGTTCTAAATCCATTCTTTTACAAAAGAAAAAAGTGAAAAGCCTGATAAAACTTAGGGACTGGGTAAAAGTTCGCTTCCTGTGAAAGCTACTTTCTTCAATCGTTTCCCGTTCGTTCTTTTCCAACCAGTTCTTTTATCGGAACACCATCAATTAGGACGTCTTTTAGCACTGCTTTTCCGTTTTTAATGCGGACAAGTGCATAAGTGGTCGTTGTAGTGTCCCGTTGGGAATTTCTATAGGTTATTTCCGCAGGTTGGGCTTTGGATTCCTCCATATAAAAACGATCAAAAGGATAGCCGATGGTTACTTGGTTGCTGCCATTTCGGGTCACAAATAGGATGGAACCTTCTACATATGCCTCAGTTCCTTCGGGAACTTCGCTGGTAATGGACGCTATTTTTGCAAACCCCTTTTGGTCCGTGGTCAGCACAACATAGATGGTTTGCCCATACTCCCAGTCCATTTCATTGGCCACGTTGAATGAGGAGGCCTCATAGCTCAGTGTAATGTATTTTCCCCGAAAGGGGTCGTTTGGGTCCACCGGGGCAGTTTTAAACTTGTACTCGGTTCCCTTTTTTAGGATATGCTCTTGCTCCCATATCATCTTTGCTGGAATTAAGAGTTGAACGAATGCCAGCAACACAAAGCCTGTTATTTGGATTTTCTTGCCCATCATTTTTCTTTTCTTTTTTGAATTGTCCAATAATTGGCGAAGAAAAACCCTGCACCCACTCCCACAAACAATAAACCTCTGACCACAAAACTCAGATCGGTATCAAAAAAGCGGCATACAATCAAGGCAGTGATAATTAGAAGCCCGTAATTGAGCAGGCCCAGATGATGTTGTTGTGACCCTTCCCGAATAGTAAAGACGCCCAAAAGGAATATCAACACATTCACCAAAACAACGGCAATGGTCGCCATTGTTCCGATGGCAAAAATGGGAATGAACACTAAGAACACTAAGGAGAAAAGGGATAGGTTTCGTATTCCCTTCTGCTGAATCCTTTGGTATAACAGTAGTGATGCCGCACAGCTCAAGAGCAATATCAAAATAAATTCCTGTGAAGCGAAGATTTCCGTAAGCTGAATTTCCTTTTTGAACAGATGCTCCCAAAATTCATTAAAACTCAGAAACAGCAACAAAATAATAGTTCCCAAGCTCCCTAAAATTGTATAGTCGTTTTTAGAGGAGCCTTGTGGCATCCATGTGCCGGTACCCAAGAGGTAAAAGAGACCAAAAAGGGAGAGGTAAGCTATAAACATGAATTCTTCCAATGCGTTGGACAAGGTTCCCAAAACTGTAATGAGGGACAATGGAACCAACCAGTTGTGGAAGCGAACAAAATTGCTAAAAGGATTTTTTCGAAACATTTGATAATAAAAGGGGAGGATGGCAACCAACATCCCCCAGTACGGATATGAATCGGATGTGGGATACCCCCAGTAACTGGTTTCACTGGCATAATAAGTGATTCCCACTAAACAGAGGAGGGAGGTCATGGGCGATTGCATCACATAAATCAAGGGCAGTGTCAAAAGCATCCATGTCAGTAGATAAGTGCTGAGGTCACCCGGAATATTGTAAATCTGACTCACCAAACCAATGCTGGCACCCACTGCAAAAAAGAGGAAAACCGTGCTACTTTCTCTCCATGCCACATTGCCCGGTTTTTTAAGAAAGGCAAATGCACATAACAGCTGTCCGATCAACAACGGAAGGAATGCGAATACGGTTTTCAGGCTGCGCGAAAGGTCGTCCCAATTATGGGCAATGATCAGAATGATGCCCAATCCAACCAAAATGGCACCCAAAATGCCAAAAACCACAAAAAGTTTATTGGTGGAGGGTTCCTTTTTGTTGTTGTAGTACGAAGCAATAGCTGCTGCGGTATCTTCGGAAATTACCCCAGCCTTCACAAGTTCTGGTAGGTCATCGGGTAGGTCCATGGTGCTGTGTTTTATAGGTTTGGGATAGGGAAGATACATAATTATCAAATATCCTTTACCGAATATTTGTTCATCAAATTGCAAGGTTCACTTCATTGCTTCTTAGTGATAGCTTAAGCTTGGCTAAATCTTTGGTCGATTAAATCACCCCAATTTTGACAACCCAAGATTTTTTTTATAATTTCTACATGTAATCACTTTTATTCTAAATTTAGCCACGGTACAAATCAATCCCATAAACATGGATAACCTCAAACGCGTAATAGTAGACTATAAAAAACTGACATCTGAAGTCCTTAAGCTTTTGGTGGAAAAATACCCCGATGGATATGGGGATGACGATGTCATCCATTTTAAGAACCTAAAGGGCGAATATATTGAAGCCGTGGAAGTATCTACCGAGGACACCAAGTATTTGGTAAAAATCAGCTCCAAACTAGAGCGTACCATGGCCGACTTCGACGAGGATGACGATGACAATTTTGATTCGGAACCTTTTGATAAGATTCCAGAAGATGAAGACGAAGAGTTTTCAGATGCTGACGATGGAGAGGAGGAATAACCCCCTATTTCTGTAAATTTTCTAGCATTTCCTTAGTGGTTTGGTCCAAATTGAACTTGGGCGTCCACCCCCACTGCTCCTTGGCCAGTGAATCGTCTATGCTGCTGGGCCACGAGTCTGCTATTTCTTGCCTAAAATCAGGTGCGTAGCTGATCGTAAAACCTGGAATGTGCTTGGTGATGCTTTGCGCCATTTGCTCGGGGGTAAAGTTCATCCCGGCCAAATTGTAAGAGGACCGCACCTTTATGTTTTCCGAAGGACTTTCCATAAGGCTTATCGTTGCCCTAATGGCATCGTCCATATACATCATCGGAAGCTCGGTATCGCTTTTCAAAAAGCATTCATAAGCCCCTGTTTTAAGAGCTTCGTGGTAGATTTCTACTGCGTAATCGGTAGTTCCTCCTCCCGGCATAGTCTTCCAACTGATCAAACCTGGGTACCTGATACTTCGCACATCCACTCCGTATTTCTTATGGTAGTATTCGCACCAACGTTCACCGGACTGTTTACTGATTCCGTAGACCGTACTGGGCTCCATAATGGTGTTTTGTGGCGTGTCCTGTTTTGGGGTGTTGGGCCCAAAAACCGCAATACTGGAGGGCCAGAACACTTTGGAAATCTTTTTCTCCTTTGCCAGATTAAGCACATTAAAAAGGGAGTTCATGTTCAGGTTCCAGGCACGCATGGGAAATTTTTCGGCGGTGGCACTCAACATGGCCGCCATTAAATAAACTTCATCAATCTCGTAATGCATCACCACGTCTTCAATAGCAGCGTAGTTGGTAGCATCCAACAGTTCAAACGGACCGGATTGCATCAGGGCATCGCTGCCTTCCCGAATGTCGCTCGCAATAACATTCTCAGCTCCGTACTTATTTCGTAGTTCAATGGTCAGTTCGGTTCCTATTTGGCCGCAGGCGCCAATAATCAAAACGGGTTTGTGCATTAAAAATGAAGTTAATTTAGTTTGATGGTAAAGATACCCTTTATTAAAATTTGTACATTCGCCTATGCGAAATTTATTAGGCATACTGATTTTGTTGGTCTCGTTAGGGGCATGCAAAAAGTCTGAAAAAGCCACCACGGCAGTGGATACTTCGGCTCTGGAATTCAACTACCAAAAAATGCCCGACAAGGCCCCTATAAATCCTGAGGCGAGCGCGATTGTGGAACAATGGCAGGAGTTTAAGAATTTGAATGCAAGCATTGACGTCCTGTACAAAGCTACCAACAACGAAGATTTGGCCCTTGCCATTGATGATCTTATCGAAAAGGAAAAGAAATTGGAGGAAGGCACCTATCCCGAACTGTTCGATTCTTTTCAATTAAAGAGCCGGCAAATGGTCATGCGTACCTTTTTGTACAAGACCAAGGCCAGTATTCTAGATAACCAACCGACCACCGAATCAACCGTAAAAGTGCTGGAAGCCTATAATGCCATGCGCAGACAGTTGAATTTGATCATGAACAGCCAATTGGACAAAAAACTGATTTTAGATGAAGAAGCTTAACTATCTATTTGTTGCCTTTTTGATGGTTTCCATCAACCTATTTTCGCAGACCACCGACAAAGAAGTTATTCATAATGTATTGGATGGTTGGCACAAGGACGCGGCCAATGCCGATTTTGAGTCCTACTTTGGGAAAATGACCGAGGATGGTGTGTTTTTGGGGACTGACGCGACGGAAAATTGGCAAAATGATGAGTTCCGAGCTTTTTCCAAACCCTATTTTGACAGGGGCAAGGCATGGAGCTTTACCGCGGTGGAACGCAACATTTATGTAGATGAGTCAGGGGAATTTGCCTGGTTCGATGAACTGTTGGACACTCAGATGAAGATTTGCAGGGGGTCTGGAGTGCTCAAAAAAATAAATGGGCAATGGAAAATTGCCCATTATGTACTTTCAATTGCTGTACCCAACGAATTTGTGGATGAGCTTGTCCAGATCAAGGAGGAAAAGGACAATGCCTTGCTCCAAGAATTAAAAAATAAGCAATAACCTATTTTTCGCCTCCACCGCCTTCGGAAGCTTCCTTTTTACGGGATTCCAAGGCCTGCTTGCTCAAGCTCGCCAAGTTGAAATTGGGTGCTATTTTCAGGGCTTCATCAATGGAAGCTATGGCCCCATCAATGTTCTCCTTGTCCTTGTTAAAATCGGCCAATCCTTTCAAGTGATAAAATGCAGCTTTTAAAGGCACTTCATACGGTTGTTGGCGCTCATAAAAAGCATAGGTCATATCGTCAGTGGCATTGGCAATACCATAATCGATATTGGTAATGGCACCGTTCATGTCACCGGTTTGGATCTTAAGATCGGCCATTTCATAAGCAATATATGGAGATGCCTCTCTTTTATACAGTTCTTCAAAGTGCTCCAAAGCTCTTTTTGGTTGGTTCAAGGCTTTCAAGGAAAACGCTTTGATCTGCACGGCCAAGTCGGAATCATCTGCATTTTTGTCCACGCCAATAGTGTTCAGCGCCTGCATGTGCTGCCCATTGTTCATGTAAACAAAGGCCAAGGTGTCCCTGCGCCCTTTGGAAGGTTCCAAAACATTCAGGTGGGTGAGTGCACCAATTACACCGTTAACGTCACCTTGCAATCGCATTTCTTGGTAGTACGCCTTGTAGTGTTCCACAAGGGCATTGTTGGTTTGGGATATACCACTAAAGCCCACAAATAGGAGCAGTAAGAGTACGGTCTTTTTCATTGATCTTCAATTTAGTGCGCCAAAACTAACAAAATAATCCCAACCAAGTTGTTAAGAATTCAATAAGGCTAGGAAACGACGGATGTGGTGAAGCTATGGCCCTTTTTCAAGAAGTTTGCACTTCGTACCAATTTGCCGCTGTTGGAAGCGGGTTCCCTTTGATAGGAAGGTGCGGGCAGCCCTCTTTTTTGGGCTTCTTCAAAATAATAGATTTGTTTTTCGGGATGATGGGGATATACTCCATTGAAGGTTTCACCCCAGTAGGAATTGTCCAAGATGGTCAAAATCATGTGGATGCAGTCTTCCAGATGAATGAGGTTGATGGGATGATGGCCATTGCTAAGCCCCTCCCTGCCCGATAGCGTGGTAACAGGATGGCGGTCGGGCCCGATGAGTCCACCAAAACGGATAATGGATGCGATGAACCCCTTTTGGTTCCGGAACAGATTTTCGCACGATACCAACTGTTTCCCCGATTCGGTGACAGGTGCCAATGGAGTGTCTTCCGTTATCTCTCCCTCAGCATCCCCGTACACAGCCGTACTGCTTATGAATAACACCTGAGAGACCGTACTTTTTCCAATAGCTTCCAAGAGGTGTTTCATTTTGTCCACGTAATTTTCCGTAGCATTTCCCCGAAGTTTTGGAGGAACGTTGATGATGAGCGTATCCACTCCTGTCAAAAACTCTCCAATGGGGCCTTGTATCCCATTTTCCGAAAGACTGACCAGAAAAGGTTGTATGCCTTCATCCTGCAAATGTTGAATTTTGGATGGCGATGTCGTAGTTCCTTTAACGGTAAATCCCCTATTGACCAATCGCTGGGCCAAGGGAAAACCTAGCCAACCACATCCCAATATGCCGATTCTTTTACTCAAACCGAACCGTTTTGATGGTCATTATGGCATCATTCAATACAAAAGGCATAGGAATACTGTTTTTGGGTCGTTCCGGAATGCTAAAATCCGGATGAGTGAGTAAATCGTTGGAGGCTTCGTAAAGGGTGAGTTCCAAAACCGAATCTTTTGGAAACTCCAATTGCAGCTCTGTAAAATCGTTGTTGGAGATGTAATGGGTAAGCAACTTGCTTCTTCGGTGTTCTAAATAATAGGTTGATAGCGGGATACGGTTCACCTTGGCAGCGCTAATAGCTACGGGATTGGTGAATACCTCCAACCGGTTTACGTTCCGTTTTGGGGTGATGCAAACCTCAATATGCCTTTTATCCCCGATTATGGTGTCCAAAACAGTGTCAATGTATGGGGCAGGGATATTCTTCTTGGGCGCATCGGCGACATAGTTCAGACGGGTCCTGTATTTGCTCGAGATGGTCTCTGCAGAAGGCTCTCTTTTATCATCTCCTAAAAATTGCCCGTTCCAATCCATCAGTACATGATCATAGGTGGCCCATAGGGAGGACTCTTTGTCAGCATCGTATACATACAGCAAGCTGCTTGGTTTTGGACGTTCCTCATTAAAGTCGGATTGTACATGACTGGTGATGCCAAGGGCAAAGAATAGGAAAAGGAAGAGGTAAGCCAATCTGCCCTTGCTTTTCAGTTGCCCGAAAAAGGGAAGGATCAATACAAATAGTAGGGTGGTGAGGACGGTGGCCGCAACCATCATTTTGAGACCAAGACCAACGGGAAACATTTTAATGAACGGTGAATAGATCAATACAGCAGGCAGGACCAAGAAGACCATGAGAAACGGATTGGGTTCCTTTTGGTTGATAGTGACCAACAATCCAGCCAACAATCCATACAAAGGAATGATAAAAAAGCTGGCCCCCTTTAAATAATGTGCCACCAACCCACAAATGACCAACCATAAAAAACTAGGGGCTATCAAGAGATTCGGTGTGCTTATCCTTCGGAATTGATGATAGGTATAAAAGCAAACAAAAAGGGCAAAGGATACAAAGACCGCAATATAAGTGTAGCCATTATAGGTGAATCCGTGCAACATATCCTTAAAGTCTGGATACCACCAAGTGATGATGGACCAACAGAAATAACCGGCCAGTCCATTTACCACCAATGTGATGAGCATGGGTAAAAAGCCTTTCAAAATGTGAGATAGTTCCAGTTGCTTCTTTTTGAAGCCCCAGAATAACAACAACACAAAAGAAAGGGCGCCAAAAAAGGACATGGGCCATATCCATTCAAACGGATAGGAGACCAATTTGTAGAAGGGCAGATTGTAATACACTTCGTCATTCAGACTTTTTAGGTTGTCCAGATCGGCATCGCTGAAGTAGGATAGGAGTGGCATCAAATAACTTCCTTGATGGGCCAGGGTCTTTCTGTCCAATCGTTCATAGTTGTCCAATGCGGTGTGATAGTCGAAATGGTCATCGATAAAGGCAAAATTGAAGCCTTCAATGTCCGCGTCTTCCCGAAACACCGTAAGGTCGGTGTCATTGGGCAGCATTTTGTAAATACTGTACACCAAAGAGTTGGCTACGGGGTATTGCGGATTGGCATTTTTGAACTCCTTTATCAAATTTCCGTTGCCCCTGTTGGTTTCGATAAGCATATAACTGGGGCCGCCGCTGCCCCGCGCCTCAAAATTTAGGACTAGCCCAACGTCCTTGACCCAAGGATGATTGTTTACAAAGAGATCGGCTCCGTTCAACCCCAATTCCTCCGCATCGCTAATGAGTATGATGATATCGTTTTTTGGAACCCTATTTTCGCTTAAGAAAGCTCTCACCCCCTCAAGAATCGTGGCGACTCCACTTCCTGCGTCACTGGCGCCGAGGGACGAATGCGGGCTGCTGTCGTAATGGGACAGCAGAAGCAGTGCCTTGCCCTCTTCACTGCCCTCGATTCGGGCCAAAATATTGCTCGCCTTGCTCAAATTGCCCCAATCCCCAGCTGTATACCCTTCTTGGACCAAGGTTTCCAACCCCATTTCCTTCAGCTCGGAAATAATGTATTTTTTTACGTCTTCGTGCCCAGGAAAACCGACGGCATGCGGTTCTTTGGATAGTTCCCTAACATGTTCCAGTGCCCTGTCCACAGAAAACTCGGAAGAAGTAGTCTCCTTGTCCGGCTTGTAGGATGGCATGAGGGAATCAAAGCTCCAATAAACGGCAGCAAAGAGCAATAATAGGGCAAAGGTCCTTGAAGATTTCATGGCAAAGCATTATTCGTGATTAAATGTATGAAATTCTAAAAGGTTCTCATATTTTGATTGGGAAAATTAGGTTATTCGCTAAAAAAGGCTATATTTAATATTCAACTTTAAAATCTAACCCTATGGCAATCAAGAGTTTTCAAGGCGTTCGCTCCAAGGAGGAATCCAAGAAGAAGTACAATGCCCCAATTTTGGTGGAGGACTATATGACCAAAAAATTGATTACCTTTTCTCCAGACCAATCCATTCTGGAAGTGATGGAGACTTTTGCCAAGCACCATATCTCAGGTGGGCCTGTGTTGGACAATAATGGTTTTTTGGTTGGGATTGTCTCTGAAGCTGACTGTATGAAGCAGATTTCGGAGAGCAGGTATTTTAATCAACCTATTCTGGACAAGAGTGTGGAGCGTTTCATGACCAAGAATGTGGAAACCATTCCGCACGACATGTCCATTTTTGATGCTGCAGGTGTTTTTGATCGCCACAACAGGCGACGCTTGCCCGTAATGAAAAATGGTATTTTGGTAGGCCAGATCAGCCGAAAGGATATTGTGGTAGCCGCACTGAAATTAAGTGGCCAAAACTGGAAATAATCTATTCCCTTTTCACGATCATGTAATAATCGTTGTCGAGTGGCAAATAGCCAAGATCGTACACGAAATAGTAGGTGCTGCCTTTTTTGGTGGTATAAAGGTTGGTAATGTATTCAAAATCAAAGCCTTTGTCCAGTAGCCGCATCTTAGTGGTCTTGGTTTTGCCATCTTTCAGTGGAAAACTGTCCAGTATCCGATAATTTTTGCGGAGTTTGTTGTTGATATTGCGCACCAAATTTTTGCTGTCACGGTTTAGCAGGTTGTTGTAGGCATTTCTGCAATGGTCGGAACAGTATTTTTGGTCGATACGGCCCAGTAGCTTTTCTCCACAGACCAAGCACTTTCTTTCGGACATAGGATAAGATTAGGTGACCACAATATCATACTTTTTTAACAAACCGATCAATCCCTCTTTGCTGAAGCGCGTTTTCTTCAGGTGATTGATGGAAGGGTCGATGTTAAAATTTATCGACGAAGTCAAATCGGCCTGCGCCAAATCTGTCTGATCGAAAATGGCATCTTTAAAATCACAATCAACAAACTCCCCTTCTTTTAGAAGGGTCTCAGAAAAATCCGTTTGATGCAGCCTGCAGTCTTGAAAAACGGTACGTGGCAAATCCATACCATGAAAGGAAGCCACCGATAGATTGCAACCGATAAAGTGTAGGGACAATAAAAGCGGGTTGCATGTTTCAAACTGGACTCCTACCAACTTACAATCCTTAAAGGTAACTTCGTTAAGGGTAGTATGGGCCATATTGGCATTGGTAAGGTCGCAATCTTCAAAAACACAATCCACAAAGTTTTGGTTGTCCAAATACCCATTGGAGAACAGGCAGTCCACAAAACGGCAATTTTCATAATCGCCTCTTGGCAATTTTTGCTGGGTATAATCCTGTCTTGTGAACTCCTGCTCGGTCCAAAAGGTGTCTGCCATTATTCTCCAGTTAAAATGATGGCCGGAATGTCCAATGCTTTGAACATATCGTTGTATTCTTTCATGCCAGTACCCACAATGGCATTCTTTTCATCTTCAAAAGTTTTCCATTCGGCCAAGTTGTCCCTAAAGAGTTCTTTTGCTCCTTCGGTGACCTTGGGTTCGGCCACATCGATAAATCCTCTAAGGTGCATGAAATCTGCATTGAGTTTACTGCTAAAGTTCACCACATCCTGAAAGGTTTTTTGCTTGGGCTGGATGAGGTTTTCTTCCCAAGTATTGATACGTTCCAGCAATGCATCACCTTTCTCCAATAGCTCTTTGGCTTTTTCGTTGTCCTTGAGCAATTCCTTATAGCTTTTAAGTTGACTTTTGGCCATGCGCATTTGGTTCACCGCTTTGTGCATGTTTACCAAGGTTTCATCAATACGGGTCAAGTACGATTGTTGTTCTGCATAATCGGCAGCTGAGGCATCGATAAGGGGGTCTGGCAATACCGCTGCCTTGGTTTCCACGGTTTCGGTACCCATGGTCAGCCGAAGGGTGTAAGTGCCCGGTGCCACACGCGAACTGCCATAACCATCAAATCCAAAAACGTTTTCAATGGCAGGGGATGGTTCGCGGTAAAAATCCCAAGTAAACCGATTATAGCCTTTGGCCGCGGGCAACACCTTTGGTTTTGAGGGTCCTCCTGCCCAACTCTTAAAGTCTTTAGGTGCTTGGTTGGTATAGGTTCGTATCACTTTTCCACCGGAAAGCACTTCCAATTTTAGTTCTGTGGAATCCAATTTTTGGGGCAAATAATAGTCAAAGGTCACACCCGATTTTGGGTTCTGGCCCAATCCAGGTACAAATTCATCGGAACTTCCATTAAAAATGCGGTACGACGGTTTCGGGGTTACAATCTGAAGCGAATTCTGCTTACTTAAACTATGTTGAATCGCACCCAAATCATCCAATATCCAAAATGACCTTCCTGCCGTTGCGGCTACCAAATCGTTCTCTTGAATAATCAAATCATTGATGGGTACAATAGGTAAATTCAATTGCAAGGGCTGCCAGTGCTGTCCATCATCCAAAGAAACGTATAGTCCGGTTTCTGTGCCGGCATACAACAACCCTTTTTGCTTTTTATCTTCACGGACCACACGGGCAAAGGTATGTTCGCCATCTATGCCATTGGTGATTTTGGTCCACGTTTGACCGTAATCCGATGTTTTATAAATGTAGGTATCTAAATCCATGAACTTGTATCGCATTAAGGTGATATAGGCTGTAGCAGGGTCATGCGGGGATACCTCAATGCTGTTGATGATTCCTTCCTTGGTATTGGGAGGGGTGATATTTTCCCAACTCTGGCCACCATTTTTGGTGATGTGGACCAATCCATCGTCGGTACCCGCATAAAGTACTCCTTGTTCATGGGGAGACTCTACCAAGTACATGATGGTGTTGTAGTTTTCCCCACCCGCCGCTTCGTTGGTGTACGGGCCACTTCCGGGACCTTGTTTCTCAATTTCGTTTCGTGTGAGATCTGGACTGATGACGTCCCAACTGTAGCCACCATCAGTTGTCCGGAATACCACGTTTCCTGCATGGTAGATCGTGTTGCGGTCGTGTGGTGAACTGATGATGGGTGCATTCCAATTGTAACGGAACTTAAAGTCCTTTGGAATGTTTCCTAGACCCAATTCTGGGTATGCTTTAATAGGCTTTGTTTCGCGTGAAGCCTTTACCCACTTATCTATGATTCCTTGGTAACATCCACCATACACAATCTCTGGATTATCGGGGTCAAAGGCCAAATAGGCGCTTTCGCAACCGGCTACGGCATACCAGTCCTTCCAATCTATACCGCCATCCCTTGTCCGGCTGGCAATGGCCACGGAAGAGTTGTCCTGTTGCCCTCCATAAACATTATAGGGCACCAAATTATCCGTAATAACTCGGTAAAACTGTGCTGTGGGTTGATTTTGTTGTGAACTCCAGCTAAGCCCACCGTTGTTGGATACATTCGCCCCACCATCGTTGGAATTGATCATAATCTGATTGTTCTTCGGATGAATCCATAGGTCATGGTTATCGCCATGGGGTGTTGGAACGGGCGTAAAGGTTTTTCCACCATCAATGGATTTGGTGACGGGAGCATTTAGTACGTATACGATATTTTCATCTTGGGTATCGGCAAAAATTTCCATGTAATACCAAGAACGTGCAATATTGATTCGGTCTTTATTGGTCTGCTTCCATGTTTTTCCAGCGTCGGTACTTTTGTACACACCGCCTTTTTCCCCTTCGGCCTCGATTACGGCATAGACTACCTCCGAGTTAGCCCTTGATACGGAAACGCCCGATTTACCAAATTCTTTGGGAAGACCTTTTTCCATTTTGTCCCAAGTAGTTCCCCCGTCGGTGGATTTATAAAATCCAGAAGAGGCTCCCCCAGAGGTAATGGTCCATGGAGTTCGTTCGTGTTGCCACATGGCTGCGTACAAAACAAGGGGGTTGTTCATATCCATGGATAGGGAGGAAGCTCCAGTAATCGTGTTCACGTAAAGCACTTTTTCCCAAGATTGTCCCCCATTGGTGGAACGGTAGATGCCTCGGTCTTCGGAGGGACCGTATTGAGCACCCTGAGCGGCAACGAATAGGATATCGGGATTGGTAGGGTGGATGATAACGTCAGAAATATGACGTGTAAAGTCCAGACCTATGTGTTTCCAGGTTTTTCCGGCATCGGTGGATTTGTAGACACCATCGCCCATTGAGGTCATAACACCTCGGGCGGCATGTTCTCCCATTCCAACAACCACAATATTGGGATGACTTTCGGAAACGGCGATATCGCCAACTGTTCCTGTTTTTAAGAATCCATCGGAAACGTTTTTCCAGGTAATGCCATCATCAGTGGTTTTCCAGATACCACCGCCAGTGGTTCCCATGTAGTAAGTATGGGGCTGGCCCACTACTCCGGAGGAGGTGACACTACGCCCGCCACGGAAAGGACCGATATTACGCCATTTCAACCCCGGAAAAAGGGAGTCGTTCACAATAATGGAGGGTTGGTCGGATTTTTTGTTTCTGCGTTGTGCATCTGCGGGATGCCACGCCATAAGTATGACGCAAACTAAAAGTAGAGATTTGAATTTCACAATAGGGTTGGTTTAGTTAGTCCGTTAAAGATACTAATTCAACCGTTTCCTGTGAAACTAATTCAATTTACCCTTTTGTAGGCAAATAAAATCTCTTCTTGCTTTCCTCCCTCTTCGATAAGTACCCAGACATTCATTTGGTCATCGGCGATTTTTTCCATGGTGAGTCCTTCAAAGAAGACTTTGTTCGGCTCTAGCTTTACCAATTTAAAATCAATGGTCTCGTCCCTTTCTTCCCAACCTATCATGTTACCATCAAAATGCTTGAGTTGTAGCATGAGGGAATCGTCCAATTGCTGGATATGGCCCGATTCGTAGAAGGAAACCATACCATCGTTGACCAATCGGAAGACAAACATCATGGAATTGCCCAAAGGTGCACTCCAGATTTCCTCTGCGGTACCGCCAAAAGCTTCGCCTTGCCAATGACCGGCAATCCACGCCACATCCGACAAGTTGGCCGGGGGATATGCTTGTCCTTCGGACAGTTGCAGGGTTTCTTGGGCAGAAACAAGTCCGACGGTAAAGAGAAAAAGTAAGACAGTTGATTTCATATGGGTTTAGGTTCGAATGATACGACCCTGTCCTTTAATTGGACAAGGCAAACTTTACGTTGACAGTGGTTTCTACTTTGATTTTCTCAAAATCAAGGTTCAAGGGTTGTGCGTTGCCCATATCAGCAGAAACGGCTTTCATTTCCATCATAGGAGCTTGGTTATATCTTGGGTAGTACTGCGAATTATCCACAATATGTATGGCCGCTCCTACATTTTGACCTAGAGGTTTAGTTAGTGCTTCGGCCTTTTGGACGGCCTTTTTTACGGCCCTTGTTTTGAGCTCCAATTCCAGTTCGTCCATTTTGGAATATTCGGTTTTTTCGATACTTGTATTGGCAATGTCCAATTGTTCCAATGCCATCATTACATCGCCCAACTGCTTGCCTGAATAGACCAATAGAGAATATTGTTTGCTTTTGAGCACTTCTTTTTGTTGCAAAAAGTATTTCTGGAAGTTGCTGCTCGCATCTTTGATCACCAATTGTTCCTCTAGGTCAATTCCCATGGCTTTGAAACGTTGGGCCATTTGGTTTTCCTGCTCTTCCACAGAAACGCGGCCTTTGGTGTCCTTTTCTTGGATAAAGATGTTGAGGTAAATCTTGTCCGGAGTGACCAGGGTGTCCACCTGTGCTTGGGTCTCCAGATATGGCGTATCCAAAAAGTTTTTGGACTGGGCGAAAATTCCCGTGCCGAACAGTACCGTAGCTATAAAAAAGATTGTTTTTTTCATGATGTAGTTTTATTAAAGGTAAATACTTCCGCCTTATGTTCAAAACCTGTGCCGCATTCCATTTTGAAACGGAGTAGGTCAAATTATCTGGCTTAACTCGATTAACTTGAGTACATTGTGAATATGAAATTTATTTTGGCACCCGATAAATATAAAGGCTCTTTAACAGGACGCGAATTTTGCGAAACCGTTGCCCGTGGCATTGTAAAAGTTTTCCCAAATGCGGAACTGATACACCGGCCTTTGGCCGACGGTGGGGATGGTACCATTGATGTGGTTGCGGATTATCTGAACGCCTCAAAAGTTGCTGTGATCGTGAAGGACCCTCTTTTTCGAGAAATCAGAATAGATTACTTGCTCTCGGATGATAAACAAACGGCTTTTATCGAAATGTCCGAAGCATCTGGCTATAAATTGCTGCAAAAATCCGAGATGAACTGTATGAACACGACTTCTTACGGTACTGGTGAACTGATTCTGGATGCTTTGGAAAAGGGAGCGCGGAACATTGTGCTCGGGATAGGTGGCAGTGCTACCAATGATGGCGGCATGGGTATGGCCAAGGCACTCGGTTACATATTTTTGGATGCCAACGGAGATGAATTGGAACCCATCGGTAAAAACTTGGGCAACGTAAAAGAGATTCAAAAAGGTCATGTGAATTCCAAGTTGTGGGATGCGAAGATTCAGGTGGCTTGTGATGTGAACAATCCTTTTTATGGAACAAATGGGGCAGCCAAGGTGTATGGAGCGCAAAAAGGAGCATCTGAAGAAGATATCATGGTTTTGGACCAAGGGTTGGAAAGTTTTGCGGAAGTGCTGAAATCCACCTTTGAGGTTGATGTACAACAAATCGCGGGCGCTGGAGCTGCCGGAGGTCTTGGCGGTGGGGCGGTGGTTTTTTTGAATGCCAAGCTGGCTTCTGGGGTTGATCTGGTGATGCAACTGGCCAATTTTGATGCCGTTTTGGAAGGCGCTGATTGGGTGATTACGGGCGAAGGGCAGTTGGATGGACAAACGCTGTCTGGAAAAACCATCAACGGTGTAGTCCGGTCTTCCAAAAAGTACCATGTTCCCGTCGCGGCATTTTGTGGGTCGGTGGATATTTCGATTGAAGCAATGCAGCAGATGGGGCTGGATTATGCGGTTTCCATTCTCAATCAAATAGGGAATTTGGAAGAGGCCAAGGCCAAAACAATCGAGAATTTGGAACTGGCCAGTTACAATTTTGCCCATGTATTGCGGTTGGGAAAAGGTCAGCTTAAATAACTTCGGCCCATCTTAAATTCCAAGGCGGTTTTGACCGTTTTCCATTCACTGTCCAAAATGGAATAGACCACAGTGTCGCGCATGTTGCCTTGTTCGTCTACCCGATGATTCCGCAAGATTCCATCTTGTTTGGCACCTAAACGCAGAATGGCATTTCGGGATGCATGATTGTGAAAATGGGTTCGGAATTCTACGGCAATACAGTTCAAATTTTCAAAAGCATATTTGAGCAGCAGGTATTTGCATTCGGTATTTATGCCTGTCCGCTGCACTTTCTTGGCATACCACGTAGCTCCGATTTCTACTCTCTTGTTTTTTGAATCCACATTTAAGTAGCGGGTACTCCCTACAATGGTGTTGGTTTTTTTGTTGATTACGGCAAAGGTCAATGCCTTGCCCAAGGCTTGTTCGGCAAGAGCAGTGTCCAAATAGGAATCCATGGTTTTGGGGGAAGGTACGGTGGTGTACCAAAGCTCCCATAGCTTGCCGTCGGATGCGGCGAATACCAGATCTACTTTTTGGGATTTCTGCAACGGAACGAGCTTTACCAATTCGCCTTCCAGTTGTATGGGACGTAGCCAAGGGTCCATAAGTTGAATTTAAGCCTCAAATATAAGTCTTAATCTGCCGATTTGAACAAAGAAAAAGCCAGGGATATCCCTGGCTTCACATCAATCAAAAAACGAAATTATATCAACTATTTCGATTCAAATTCCTCAATAATGAAGAAGTTTTTACTCTTCTTGTCTACGAGGTAATTGCTTTCCAATACATCATAGTGCATTGTTTTATCGTCAACTTTGATATCAAATCCTTTCTCGGTCTGCACTACGTCAAAATCATTGTTTTCGGTGCCCCTGTACTTCAGCACCATATAATCGTCGTAGTTCGCGTCGGAATCGCTATCAATGGCTACCAATTTGGTAACTAATGGTGATGATAGTTTCCTATCTTGATTGACCATTCCTCTATCTTTACGGTTCAATTCCATACCGTATTTTCTTCGTTCCATTACTTTCACGCTGTATTCCTTTTCTACACCGTTTTCAGAGATGGTAAATGTATTCATCTGGGTGGTCGCTTTCATGACCCCAGAATTTTGACTTTGGCTATATCCGGCAAAAGTGGTTAAGGTCGCGAATGATAGTATAGTGAGTATCTTTTTCATAGTCTTGTTTTTAAAGGTTAATAAATCAGTTCTTAGGACTGTTCGGTTAGGACTTACTTTAAGAAGGAAGTGAACATCCAGTGCCTTTTCTCCAGCTCGGTCATAAATTCGGTCAACATGTTTTCAGTGACCACATCGCCAGTTTCTAGAGAAGCATTTACGGCATCTAACATGCTATCGTGAAGAATTTCGTAGTCGTGCAACACTTCCCTCACCATTTCCAAGGCGGACAAGTCTTTATCCTTCTCTTCTATCTTGGAAAGCTCCATGGTCTTTTTCATGGTGAAATTGGTTTTCACGCCAAACACACGGATTCTTTCCGCCACGACATCTATATTTTCTTTCACGGTGTTGTATTCATTTTCAAACTCTTCGTGAAGTTCAAAGAAGTCTGGTCCTTCAATGTTCCAGTGAAAATTTCTTAGCTTATTGTAGAAGACCTGATAGTTGGCTAAAAGTGTATTTAGACTTACAACAATCTCTGCGGTTTCTAAATAAGTGAATCCTAATTTTTTAAATGTTTTATTTTTTGCTTTAATAGCTTCCATATAATAGATTTTTGATTTGTTCACTACTAAAGTACAGGAGGATGCTCGGAAGGATTGATGGTAACGATGTAATTCTTGATGCTATAGGTGTTTGGATACCAAAAAGAGGTAAAAAGCCCTATTTTGTAGTCAAAATAGGACGATTTGATAGCTGTGTCTCTTCAATGGACAATTTATAAAGAACAGAAAATCAAATATTTAACAAACGTTAACACTTGTTATATGTTTTTGGGGTCGAGCGAGGTTTCCTGCTCGTCAATGATGAATCCTTTTCTTAGCGATAAGTACACATCGGAAGAAATATCGGTAACGTATTCCTTTTCACCGTTGAACACTTTTTGCGGTTCCTTATTGATGGGGTCGTGTTCTTGAACGTATACGGTGTCGAGCTTGTCGTACAATTTTTTCCCTAAACTGAACCTTTTGATTACAGTGTATTTGTTGATACTGCGAATGGGCATGTCTAAGTGGTTTTGGGTTGCCGATTAGGACACCATTTTTTGTGCGTGGTCACTTTTTTAAACAGTTTTAAGTATTTACATACGTTTACAAACGAAAACAAATAAGTACAAACCGAATGAGATTTTAGGACACCTCTAAGTTTGCCTCGTCGGACTAAGGAAGTTCGATGAATACGTGTTAAACTTAAATCTTACTATTATGAATTCACTTAGAAACAAAGTTCAGTTGATTGGTAATTTGGGAAATGATCCAGAAATCATCACCCTTGAAAACGGGACCAAGCTCGCCAAGTTTTCCATCGCCACCAATGAAACCTATAAAAATGCCAAAGGTGAAAAAGTGACCGATACCCAATGGCACAACATTGTAGCTTGGGGTAAATTGGCCGAGATTGCCGAGGAGTTTCTTTCCAAAGGAAAGGAAATTATGGTAGAGGGTAAGCTTGTGAATCGCTCCTACGAGACCAACGAGGGGGAAAAAAGATATATCACCGAGATCAAATGCAATGAACTATTGATGTTGGGCAAGTAAGCTTTTCATTTGAATGCAGACTAAAGGGGTGTAACAGCCCCTTTTTTATTTTCTATGGTAGGGTAAACCTGCTTTGAGTTGTTACATGACCAAACGCCAGAACTTTAGTAAATGAACTACGTATCCATTAACATCAAGAAAGATGAGATTACAAATTCACATCGCGATATGGTTTACTTTAGGTTTGGCGACCGCGAGTATGGCTCAACATAATGGCCTATCCTTTTATCAAGAACTGGCCCGGAAAGATGCCCTTCGTGAACAAACAATTGCTTTTTCGAACATAGAGGACGAAAAGGATTTTTGGAATGATCAGATTCAATTTGAAAACGACTTAAAGATCCAAAACCTACGGGCTTATCAAGTATACATGAATGAAAAAAGGGTAGCGTATTCCAATCATGCCGAAGAATGTAAAAACGGCTGTACGCATAGCGACCTTTATTACCAACAGGCCGGATTTTACTTTACTTATTCGGACGATACCATACTTACAAAAGAGGTGGTTGGGACAGGAGTTCAAGTAGCTTCTCCACGAATATTTTGAATGTGTTTTAGTTAGTTAGTCAAAAAAATGCGCCCAACTGGGCGCATTTTTTACTTTATGCTTGGTTTAGACTTAGTTCTGACCGCCATCTCGCTCTGGTGAACGCGGTGTGGGCCACTCCATTTGCTCACCCGTTCTTCCACTAATGGGTAAAACCGCCTTTTCCCTTGATGTTTTTTCAGGATGTTCACTGGCCATATACGCCAGAATGGCCGTAAGTATGGCATTGTTGCGAACATCATCAAAAACAATCTTATCGTAAGTGTCCCTATTGGTATGCCAGGTATAGTTCCAGTAGGCCCAACTCAAAGAGCTTAAACTGAAGGCAGGGGCTCCTGCCGCTTGGAAAGAGGCATAGTCCGACCCCCCACGTGCAGGTGTTCCTGGAAAGGTGGTTTCAATCTCGTCGGTGATTTCCGAAGGTACTTCGTGCAACCACTTGCCTAGATAATCGTACGAATTCAAAAAGCCGCCACCGGAAATACGGACTACCCTCCCGGTTCCATTGTCTTGATTGAATACGGCCTGTACGCCATCAACAATTTCTGGGTTGTCCTCCACAAAGGCCCTAGACCCGTTTAGACCCTGTTCCTCGCTTCCCCAATGGCCCACAAGAATGGAACGTTTCGGATTGGGATAGACCTTTTTCAATATTCTCATGGCTTCCATCATGACCAAGGTTCCTGTTCCATTGTCCGTTGCACCCGTTGCACCGTCCCATGAATCAAAATGGGCAGAAAGAATGACATATTCATCGGGTTTTTCGGTACCCTTTATTTCGGCTATGGTATTAAAAGTAGGTACTTTGCCCAATTCCTTGGATTCCGCCACCACGTGAAGTTGTGGTTTTTGACCGGATTCCACCAAACGGTAAAGCATTCCGTAATCCTCTAGTTCCAAATCTACGGTGGGAATCTCTTTGGTGTAGGCACCGAAGATTTTGTTCACACCAAAACCTCTGGACCAGTAAGAAGAGACTATTCCGACTGCACCAGCTTCTTCCAAAGCGATGGGCAGGGAGCGTCTGTCCAAACCTATGTTGCCCATGTTTTTGTTCCAAGCTTCAGTCTGCTCTTCGCGTTCCTTTTTCATCTTTTCGAAGGACTTTTCGGTGGCAAATTCCTCCCAGTTGTAATCAGGTCTACCTGTGGGTTGTGGCATGGAAATCATCACCAGTTTGCCCTTTACGTTCGGCAGCCATTTGGTAAATTCCGACGAATCGGACACGGTTGGCAAAACAATAAGCTCCGCGGTAACACCTTTTTTGGGCGTACTTGGGCTCCAGGCCAATTGTGTTCCTCTAAGGCTTTGGGTTCTGGGATGGACCATATCGATGTGGGTAATGCCACGCTCCCATCCTTTCCACTCGCCCCATTGTTCATTTCGGGCGGGAATGCCCCAACTTGCATATTTGGCAACGGCCCAGTCATGGGCATTTTTCATTTGGGGTGTTCCTACTAATCGGGGGCCAATGCCATCCATAAGTTCATGTCCCAATACTTCGAGCTGGGAATTTTCGTTGGCTTCCGTAACAATCGCTTCAATAACGGTCTCCTTGTCCTGTGCCAGCAGCGACATACCGCAGCTGAGGAGTAAGGCAAATAAAAATGAGGTTTTTTTGATCATGGTTTCTAGTTTGCCTTAAAAATAGCACAAATAAAAGAACCATGGGTGGGGATAGAAAGAAGTAAACTACGTTTTTGACGGAGAGAATCAGGCCACTTTTTTGAGCAAATCAAAGCAAGGACATTTTTTACAACGCTTGCTTTCGCTCTTCTTGTATTTTTTACAGCATTTGGATTTCACCTTTCCGGTAGGAGGCAATTCCCGAAGCACGGCCTTTTTGAGTTTTTTCTTGTCTTTTTTCTTTCCCATTGTGGACAGAATAGACGACAAAATTAATTGTTTTAAATCAATCTAAATAAAATTTAACAAAAAACTCAGGCCTAATCTGCTAGAAGTGAACGGAAACTCCCAAGGTATTCGGTCCAAAGGACAGGTTCCAGCTCACGTTCTTGGGTTTTTGATTGTTGTATTTTTCATTGTATTTGGAGTCCAAGTATTTGTCTATGGATTCCACTATAAAAATGCTCAGTACCGTACTGAAGGC
This sequence comes from Flagellimonas marinaquae, assembly GCF_003992675.1. Lineage (GTDB taxonomy): Bacteria > Bacteroidota > Bacteroidia > Flavobacteriales > Flavobacteriaceae > Flagellimonas > Flagellimonas marinaquae. The sequence goes on along the minus strand of NZ_RZMZ01000013.1, from coordinate 89,056 downwards.
TACATCGGAAACCCAATGGAAATCGTCCAGTACCCTGACCATGCCGGGAATCATCCCCACAGCATAAAGACCTCCCTTTACCCACGGACTCTTAAATTGTTTGGCGATGGCGTACGCATTGCTAAAAGCCAGCATGGCATGTCCTGAAGGGAAAGAGTCGTAATCGTAGACCCGGTCCAGATGCAGAGGGTCAAAAGTTGCAGAACCAGCGCCACTCTTTGGCCGTGCCCGCCCAATGATACGTTTACTGACTTGTTGCAGGAAACCGCCGGCCGTTGCCGAGGAGATCAATAGCACTCCCGTACGTCGCAGTTTCTCGTTTTTCGTAAAAAGTCCGGCCAAGTACACCCCACCGGTAATCATATAGTTGTTTTCCGGAGCACCGTATTTGTTTCCATAGTCTTTGATGAAATCGGGAACATCCTGTTCAAAACCATTTTTCCAATCGTTCAGTTCATCATCCACAGTAAATAGCATCAAGGTCCCTCCGGTCAAGTAGCCAAAGTTGGCCCAATCGTTACCTTTCCAATGAAAGGGTCTGGAATAGGCATGTCCCACTCCACCAAATACGTTTCCGATATCATAAGTAAAATGGTTCCAAAGATTTTTTTCTTGCTTTTGAGGCAATTCTTGACCCGATATTGTAGTGGTCAACAATAGTACCGAGAGGTAGAGATACGTTTTCATGATTGCTTAAAAAGAAGTAGTCGCTAAAATTATTCATACATATCTTGGGCCAAGCGAAAAGTATTGGCATGTGCCTCCACAATCACCTTGATTTCGGGAGAATACCCGCCGCCCATACTGCATTGCACGGGAATTTTGGCATCAAAACAACTTTGAAGTACAAAACGGTCGCGTTCCTTGCAACCATCCAAGGTCATGGACAGGGTGCCCAATTTATCCGATTCGAGCACATCTACCCCGCATAGGTAAAAGATGAAATCGGGCTGTACTTCCTCCAGTAATTCTGGCAAGGTGTTTTTTAGGATGGACAAATATTCCTCATCGGAGGTGCCTTTTTCCAAAGGAATATCCAAATCGGACACCTCTTTTTTAAAGGGATAGTTGCCTTTTCCGTGCATGGAGAACGTAAATACAGTAGGGTCGGTCTGGAAAATTTCAGCCGTTCCATTACCTTGGTGCACGTCCAAATCCACGATTAAAATCTTTTGGGCCAGGCCATTGTTCAAGAGGTAACGCGCACCGATGGCCTGGTCGTTCAGCATACAAAAAGCTTCGCCTCGATTGGAATAGGCATGGTGGGTACCCCCTGCAATGTTCATGGCGATACCATTTTGGAGCGCAAAATGGCAACCTTTTATGGTGCCATCCGCAATTATGCGTTCCCGAAGTACCAGTTCTTCACTCAAGGGGAAACCAATCTTGCGAGCGGCGCTTTTGGAAAGGTCCAACGCTACCAAATCCTTATAGTAAGTCGCATCATGCGCGGCCAAAATATCTTGGTCATCGGGAAGTTCAGGTTCATAAAAGTTATCCGATGTACAGGTTCCCTCATGCAGTAACTGTTGTGGTAACAACTCATATTTGATCATGGGGAAGCGATGCCCTTCGGGCAAGGGATGTTTGTATATGGGATGATAAGCTATTTTGAGCATGTTATGATCCCTGTTTATGCAACGCCAACTGTATGCGTTTTCTTTGCACATCTACATCCAGCACTTTCACCACTACTTGTTGATGAAGGCTCACGTGTTCGTTCACATCTTTTACAAAGGTATCGGACAGATTGGAAATATGGATGAGCCCACTTTCTTTGATGCCGATGTCCACAAAGCACCCAAAATTGGTAATGTTGTTGACAATCCCTGGCAATAGCTGACCTTGACGCAAATCGGTGATTTCTTTGATATTTTGATTAAAAGTGAACACCTTGGCCTTTTCCCGAAGGTCCAAGCCCGGTTTCTCCAGTTCCTTCAAAATGTCCTGCAAAGTGGGCATTCCAATGGTATCCGTACAATACGATTTTAGGTCAATACCTTGAAGAGCCGCCTTGTTGCCAACAATTTCCTTTAATGAAACACCCTTATCCTTGGCCATTTGCGATACAATACCATAGCTTTCGGGGTGTACGGCTGAGTCATCCAGCGGATTATCCCCATTTTTGATACGTAAAAACCCTGCACTCTGTTCAAAGGCCTTTCCGCCCAAACGGGGCACATTTTTGATGTCTTCCCTGTTTTTAAAAGCGCCGTTTTCATTCCGATGTGCCACAATGTTTTCGGCGAGTTTGGGCCCAATGCCCGAAACATAGCTCAAAAGAGGTACACTGGCAGTATTGATGTTTACGCCAACGGAGTTGACGCAGCTTTCCACCACCGTGTCCAAGGAATTTTTTAATTGGGTCTGGTCCACATCATGCTGATATTGGCCCACACCAATGGATTTCGCATCGATCTTGACCAATTCCGCCAAAGGGTCGGCCAGTCGCCGACCGATGGAAACCGCACCACGAACGGTAACATCGTAATTGGGAAACTCCTCCCGGGCAATTTTAGAGGCCGAATAAATAGAGGCCCCAGCTTCACTGACCACAAATACCTCAATGGGTTTTTTAAACGGAATTCGCTTTACCAACTGCTCTGTCTCACGCGATGCCGTGCCATTGCCAATGGCGATGGCCTCAATTTTATAGGCATCTACCAAAGAGCTGATTTTTTTGATAGCACCAGAACTGTCGCGTTGTGGTGGATGGGGATAAATGGTTTCGTTATGCTTTAGGTCGCCCTGCTCATCCAAACAGACTATCTTACAACCTGTTCGAAACCCTGGGTCGATGGCCAAGATTCGCTTTTCACCCAATGGGGCGCCGAGTAGCAATTGCTTTAGGTTTTTTGAAAATACCTGAATGGCAGCAGCGTCTGCCTTTTCCTTGGCCGTTTTTAAAAGTTCATTGGACAGGGAAGGTAGCAGAAGTCGTTTGTAAGCATCTGCGATGGCGAGTTCTATCTGTTGGGTACAGGCGTTATTCGATTTGATGAGGCGACGTTCCATGTTTTGAATGGCCCGCTCGTCATCAATTTCAATTTTTACACGGATAAAACCTTCCTTTTCGGCACGCATGATAGCCAAAAACCGGTGCGATGGACAGCGGTTCAAAGGCTCGCTCCAATCAAAATAGTCACGGAATTTTTGGGCTTTTTCATCATCCTTTTTGGTTTTGACCACCTTTGTGGTGATCAAGGCATAGCGCTCCAATTGGCCCCTTAATTGATTTCGGATGTCCGTTCTTTCGTTAATCCACTCAGAAATGATGTGTCTTGCCCCTTCCAAGGCCTCATCTTCGTTGGTGACCTCCTTGTTGAGGTATTTGGAAGCTGTAAACTCGATATCATCGTTCCTTTGGGCCATAATAATTTTGGCCAAAGGTTCCAGTCCATTTTTGCGAGCGGTCTCGGCCTTGGTCTTTTTGCTTTTTTTGAACGGAAGATACAGGTCTTCCAAACTAGTGAGGTCGGTACAATTCAAAAATTTTGCCTCCAGTTCTGGAGTAAGGGCGTCTTGCTCTGCAACTGCTTTGATGATGGCCGCTTTTCGCTTTTCCAAGGCCTCGAACTGGTTTTTGAATTCGACGATCGACCCAATCTGCACTTCGTCCAAATTTCCGGTTAACTCTTTTCGATAGCGAGAAATAAAGGGAACGGTACAATCCTGATTTAACAGCGCAACCGTGTTTTCCACACTTTTTTGCGATAGTTGGGTGTGCTGGACAATGTAGGGAACGAGTTGCATTGATGTATTTTTTGTAGTTGTCACTTCGAGCGGAGTCGAGAAGCTTTTCCGCTCAAGCAGGCGGGTGCTCGACCTGACAGTTGCTTTGGATATGAATTAATTTATTCCTTCACCATTGGCCACCCCGTCCTCATCAGGATTGACGAAAACCAATTTTCCTTCGGCATTCTCAGTCATCAAAATCATCCCCTCGCTTTCCACACCACGTAATTTTCTAGGGGCCAAATTGACCAAGACAGTTACCTTTTTGCCTACGATGTCTTCGGGTTTAAAGCTGTTCGCAATACCCGATACAATGGTACGGGTATCCAAACCTGTGTCCACTTTTAAGACCAAAAGTTTGTCTGCCTTTGGCATTTTTTCGGCTTCGACGATTGTCCCCACCCGCATATCGAGTTTGGAGAAATCATCGTAGGTAATGGTATCTTTTTGAGGTGTTATTTCCTTGTCCATATCAGTTGGTTCGTTGGTAGTTGAGGCATTGGCTTTTTTTGTGGCTTCCAATTTGTCCAGTTGTTGTTGAATTTCGGAATCCTCGATTTTCCTGAAGAGCAATTCACTTGAATTAATGGTATGCCCAGCCGGGAGCAAAGCTTTGGCAGTTGCAACATCATCCCAAGTGGCCTTGACCCCATTTGAATTGAAATTTAGAATTCCTTTCAGTTTTTCCGAAGTGAACGGTAAAAAGGGCTCACTTAAAACGGCCAGTCCCGTAGCGATTTGAAGTGCTACATACATAATGGTCTGAACGCGCTCTTCGTCCGTTTTGACAAGTTTCCAAGGCTCTTGGTCGGCCAAATATTTATTCCCCAATCGCGCCAAGTTCATCAATTGTTGGCTTCCTTCCCGGAAACGGTAGCGCTCCAAGGATGAGGAAAGTGTATTTGGAAATTCTTTTAGGGCTTCCAATACATCCTTGTCAACAGCCAAAAGTTCAGCTGGTGATGGCACCTTGCCATCGTAATATTTATGGGTCAAAACGGCCACACGGTTGACAAAGTTCCCAAAAATGGCTACCAGCTCGTTATTGTTTCGGGACTGGAAATCCTTCCACGTAAAATCGTTGTCCTTGGTCTCTGGGGCGTTTGCTGTTAAAGCGTAGCGGAGGACATCTTGCATATCGGGAAATTCTTCGAGGTATTCGTGCAACCAGACTGCCCAGTTTTTGGAGGTGGAAAGTTTGTTTCCCTCAAGATTCAAGAATTCATTCGCTGGTACGTTATCGGGTAGGATAAAGTCGCCATTCGCCTTTAACATACTTGGGAAGATAATACAGTGGAATACAATATTGTCCTTACCGATAAAGTGCACCAATTTGGTGTCCTTATCCTTCCAGTAGGGCTCCCAATCCTTGCCTTCGCGTTCGGCCCACTCCTTGGTGGAAGAAATGTAGCCAATGGGCGCATCGAACCAAACATAAAGCACTTTCCCTTCACCTCCTTGAACGGGGACGGGTATGCCCCAGTCGAGATCGCGGGTAACGGCCCGTGGCTTCAAACCTTCATCAATCCACGATTTGCATTGTCCGTACACATTGGGCTTCCAGTCCGATTTGTGATCTTCCAGAATCCATTGTTTTAAAAATCCTTCGTACCGATCCAAGGGCAAAAACCAATGTTTGGTCTTTTTTAAGGTAGGAACGGTTCCCGTGATAGTGGATTTTGGGTTGATGAGATCCGTGGCATTCAAGGAAGAGCCACAATTTTCGCATTGGTCGCCATAGGCTTCTTCGTGACCACAGCGCGGACAGGTGCCGATAACAAATCGGTCCGCCAAAAATTGGTTGGCCTCCTCGTCGTACAATTGTTCGGTCTCCTCTTCTATAAAATCGCCCTGCTCGTACATTTTTTTGAAAAATTCCGATGCGGTTTTATGATGTACTTCCGCAGAAGTCCGAGAGTAGTTGTCAAAGGAAATACCGAAATCGGCAAACGATTTTTTGATGATGCCGTGGTACTTGTCAATAATTTCGGTTGGGGTTACCCCTTCTTTTTTGGCCTTCATGGAGATGGCCACACCATGTTCGTCGCTCCCACAAACAAAGGCCACATCGTTGCCTTTTAGCCGTAAATAACGGGAATAGATATCTGCCGGAACGTAAACACCCGCCAAGTGCCCAATATGGATGGGGCCATTGGTGTAGGGGAGGGCCGCTGTAATGGTGTATCTGGAAGGAGAAGTATTCTGAGCCATGTAAATTTTAATTAAGCCCCAAAAATACTGATTTTAACGGGATACGCACAAAAAACGAAACCCCCGAAAATGCGACCCTATTTGGGGTGAGGGGTGCATTTCCGAAGGGCTTCCAAAAATGAATGACTTCGAATAGTCTTTAAGCAATCATCACGGATTTGCTCATCTTCTTTTCTCCCACGGAGATTCGGTAGATGTATTTTCCTGTAGACAAGCTATCCCGCATACGTTCGCGGATATTGATATCCACGGCACCTTCCAACATCATCTCGTTGAACAGTGTGCCTACCCGTTGTCCCAAAATATTGAAGAGCTCAATATCCACATGGGCCGAAACGGGCATTTCCAAATGGATATAGGGGTCTCTTGGTGAGGTAGCGGGATAAATCGCGGCGTGTTCTATGGTATCCAAAATATCAATGTTCGGATCCATGGGATCTTGGCTCGGTGGCGTTTCTGGCAAAGTCGGCGGGTCGTTGTCCATCGCAATGTCATCAAACACTTCACCACTACAGTTGAACCCTAAGTCCACAGCTTGGTAAGGGTGGCCCAATAAATGTTGTTCCACAGTTTGTCGTGGAACACAGAGCCACTCTGCCAATACGGTTCCGTAAAGGTTTCTGAAGTCCATGGTGTAGTCTAGGTTGCCCCGGTTGTTAGGTTCGTCCAAAGATGGATGGTCGCCCACAAAGGCACTTCCACTCAATCCTGAACCAAAGAAAAGAGTAGGGGCTGCTTTACCGTGATCGGTGCCGTTGGAACCATTTTCAAAGATCCTACGGCCAAATTCGGAGAAGGTCATGCTCAGCACCTTATCGTCTTGTTCGGTAAAGGCCAAATCCTCATAAAAATTGTTGATGGCAACGGACAGGTTGGACATCAAACGTTCGTGTACGATAGGCTGATTGCCGTGGGTGTCAAAACCTCCCAAAGAAATCATATACACCTTGGTGCCTAGGTTTCCTTTGATCAGTCGCGCCAACAGCGCCAATTGACGGGCAAAGCCGTTGTCCTGATACTCCACTTGGTTCTGCCCTCTCATGTAGGCATCGTGAATGGTACCGGCATATTCGTAGGTAGTGTTGGCTACGCCTCTTAAGAATCGAAGCTGGTCGCCATACATACAGTCGCCAAAAGGTGCATTTTCAATCTCGTAAAACGAACCTGTCTCCGCGATTTGCTCCAATTGGTCCACATTGTTGGTCACAAAGGCGTAGTTGGTTTCTTCGCCTTGGAAGACCAAATTGGCCAAGTTTCCAATTTGAATGGCTGCCGGGGCAGCGGGCGGATTGATAAGGTAATCGGGATACAGGTTTTCAAAGTGACGGCCCATCCAGCCGGTGTTTTCGCCGGAAAATCCGGTAGTGGTCAAGTCGGTGTTGGCAAAAATATCGGAACCAGTGAAATGGGAAAGGCTTTGGTTTTCATAGCCCACTCCGTGCACCGCTTTAAACTGGCCATCGCCCCAAAGCGATTCCAGTGCACTCATGTAGGTAGGTATTCCAAAATCATCAGTAAGCTTTAGGACCTTACTTTCTGGAATGTAGATATTGGGCCTAGCATTGGCGTAGGTGTCATATTGTTGAATGGGGATGACGGTGCTGAGACCATCGTTCCCACCTGATAATCGGATCAATATCAAAATATTGTCCGTTTCTGCGGCAGCTACCGCAGCCGTTAACGGTGACGGTGAGGAGGCCGATATAAAATGGCTTCCTAAAAACATGGATCCCGATCCCGCTATACCCAAAGCTTGGATAAACGAGCGTCGGCTCCATTTTTTGTGTTCCAGGTCGTGGCCTTCGTGTTCTAGGCCTTTGAAAGGGGAACTATCGTGGGTATGGTGATTATCGCACATGGTGATGGGGTTATTTGAGTTGAAATTCGGGTTCGCGGGACAAATGGCGCAACAGGATATACACCTGTGTTGGGGTTTCTGCACTAATTTGCAGCATCCACTGGCTCGTTCCTCCGGGGTAGTAATCCGGAGAATAGTATTCCTCGGGAACATCGTCAATCTTGAAGGCATCCATGGCCCGTTCAAAATCAGCTTCCGTTAAAAGGCCCTTGGGCGTGAACTTATTGACCAAGGCCCGCACCACAATTTCAGGATTGCTGGTATTGCTATTGGTAGGTCCAACGGCAGCTACTGCCAAATTGCGAAACTCTTCTGGGTTATTCTGAAAAAAGCGCTCCAAGAAAACCTCCATGGTCAGCCATCGACCAATAATAAAATTGGTATTGATCCAGGTTCGGTCCCGCTGCCAACCTTCCACTTCTGGAGGCTCGAAAAAACGTTGACCGATCAGGGAGCAGGAATCCATCATATTGATAATGGTACCATCATCATATGAGAAACCGCTCTCCTTCAAAAAATTGAAATAGAGATCCGCAGGGCTTTTTATAATGACCCCGATTGCGGTTTCATCAAAAAAGTGCTGGCTTTTGAACAATTGTCGCAGCACAGGAGCAATTTCAAACCCACTACTGATGAACGTTTGGGCCATGCCATCGATAATCTGTGGGGCAATGCCATTTCCTTCGTCCCCTGTAGAATCTGGGTGAACGAAGAACTCGTATAATTTTTTACAGATAAACCAACCGATTTCATTGGGACGTTCATTGAACAGAATGTCGATAACATCATCGTAGCCCCAATTTCCGGTCTGACCGAATATGGTCTTATTGTCGGTATTGAATTCTGTCGGGTCAAAAGTTACTTGGGTACAACCTTCTTCTCCGCGTTCGGTATAACCGGATAGCGCTTTGGAGGTTTCAATGATGTCTTCTTCGGTATAGTTGTTCCCCTCGCCCATGGTAAAGAGCTCGTAAAGCTCCCGGGCATAGTTCTCGTTGGGATTGTTACCTCGGTTGCGCACCCCATCCAAATAATAGAGCATCGCACTGGTAAGACCAATTTCACTGGTAAAGGTCTTAAAGTTGCCCAAGGCATTCCTTTGCAGACAGTTGATGTAATAATAAAGGAATCCGGGGCAATTATAGATTCCCAATTGGGTCACAAAGTGATTGCTCCAGAAAAAACTCATTCTGTCGTGCAGTTCATTATTGACCAAGGCATTTCCGTAAGCCGCGGTAAAATCTTCAATCTGGGCGCTTCGCAGTTGGCGGGCAAGATCATCGTCCTCTGGATAGTTGGCATTATTCCAATCTGCCCATTCCGGTGCTGGAATGGCCGGGGCGGCTAGTGCCTGATCTACCAAATTGTCGATTAGGGTGCCGGCTGTTTGACCAACAGCGGCGTTAATGGTCTGCACCGAGGCACTGAATCCGAGCCTTCGATACAAGTGGGCCGCACGTACCTCGTCCAATGGAGTAGTGTACGGCGCCAAGGTTGAGGAATTACAATTGATAAAGTACTCCATAGCAATGTCTGGCGTTAATTAGGTACATAGTTTTGGGGCAACTATATGTTTATGCTAATGTTGGATGTGGTTCAATTGAGCCAACAAATTACAATCTTAACGTTCTAAAGTCCATGAACTACCAAATTTTTCGATGAAATGCAGTAAATTTTTGGAATTTTAGTAATTCTATGGGTGATCATAACACATTTGGCAAGCTTGGAGAGCAAAAAGCAGTCGATTATTTGAAGGCTTCAGGATATGATATAGTAAAGCGAAACTACCGTTATCTCAAGGCTGAAATTGATATTATCGCAAGGCAAGGGGATATCCTAGTAATTATAGAGGTAAAGTCGAGAACCAAAGGATTTTTGGAAGATGTTTCCCATGTCATTACCCCAAAAAAAGTGAAGTTGTTGACCATGGCAGCGAATCATTTTGTGGAGGAAATGGAGGCCGATGTCGAGGTGAGGTTCGACATCGTGACCGTGATCAAGCATGCTGACCATTTTGATATTGAGCATATTGAAAATGCATTCTATCATTTCTAACCATTTGTTTGTTTTATAACAATATGTTATTTTTGTTAAAAACCATGCCAATTCATGAAAACAATATCTGCCGTTGTCGAGCATTACATCAAGAAAAAGCCCTTTTTGCAAACAGCCTTGGGGCAAGGAATCATTAATTTGACCTCTTTATCTCGCCAAATAAAGCCTGAAATCGCCGAAGAACTAGGAAAAGATGTAAAAGACGGTGCCATTGTGATGGCTCTCAAACGGCTTTCGGATGATTTGGAGTTTAGGGCCACCCACAAAATTGTGAAGGTCCTTAAAAATATTGGTGAAATCACGGTGCGTTCCAACCTGACCGATTATACCTTTTTGGCTTCGGATACGATTTTGGAGCAACAGGCAAGATTGTTGGAGGAAGTAAACGCCAACCAGGATGTCTTCTACACTTCGTCCAGAGGGGTAAACGAAATCAATATTGTGATCAGCAATGTGATGGACGGGGTAGTGGAGAAATACTTCAAAATGGAACGCTGTACCCAAAAGGCCGAAGGACTCTCGTCAATTACGGTAAAACTCCCGGCTGAAAACGTATCGGTGCCAGGAATCTATTACTTCATTTTCCAGCGATTGGCTTGGGAGGGCATTGTGCTCTATGAGGTGATTTCCACAACCAACGAGTTTACCATTCTGGTGAACGACGAACAGGTAGATGTTGCCTTCAAGACCATCAAGGATTTAAAATCACTTTAAAATTAGTTTCCAGTTCGGTGGTCTAAACTAAAAAGAGATCTTCTTCGTTCTTGAAAAAGACACTTTTTTGAAAAATGACCAAAAAAAGGATTTTGTTCGGTTTTTTGGGTCTGATCGTACTGTATCTGTGCTATCTGGCCTACATTTTTATTCTTTCCCCAAAGACCAATCTACAGTCCATTTACCTGATTCCCAAAGATGCGGTTTTCATTATTGAATCGGAACAGCCCGTAGAGAGTTGGGAACAAATCAGCAAGAGCGAGGGGTGGCGCCACCTTAAAAAGAACGCTTATTTTTCAGACCTCACCGAGAACATCCAACGGGTAGATACGATTTTCAACAACAACCATAAACTGTTCGAGTTTTTCGACAATCGTTCCCTGTTCATCTCCATCCATATGATTTCGCCAAAGGACTATGGAATATTTTATGTGTTGGATTTGAAGCGAATTGCCAAACTACAACTGCTCAAAACCTATCTGAATACCTTGTTGGATGATGGTTATGTGTTGAGCAAGCGGACCTATCACGAACAGGAGATTTTGGAAGTGCACGACCGGGAAAGTAAGGAGACCATGTATTTGGCCTTTATCAAAAACCAGTTGGTGGCCTCCTATACCCATACCTTGGTGGAGGCTTCGATTGATCAATATATGGAACCTGTATTGGGGCGTAACCTTAACTTTTTGGAAATCAATCAAAAGGTGGGACATGAGGATTTGTTCCGTATGTATGTGCAGTACCATTATTTTGATGATTATGTTCAAATGTATTCGGACCGCCCTTCGGATTGGGTAAAACGGGTAAGTGAAAACTTCCTGTTCTCCGGTTTCTATTTTGATTTGGATGAAAACAGTAGCCTAACGGCCAATGGATATACCAACATCAGCGGCGTGAACGAATATTATCTGGAGGCATTGCAAAAATCGGGCACGGCCAAACGTTCTGTTCCCGAAGTGGCTCCCAATAGTACGGCCCTATACATCAGTTATGGGTTTGATAGCTTCGCTGAGTTCTACAAAAATTTCGAAAGCGTCCAGCAGAACGACCCTGAGCAGTTCGAGAGTTACCAAACAAGTATCGCCAAGATGGAGAAATTCCTGAAAATCGATATAAAGGAACATTTTGTAAGCTGGATAGGGGATGAAATTGCCGTGCTTCAAATTCAATCGCACATAAATAAGGGCAAGAATGATGTTGCGCTGGTGCTCAAGGCCAATGATGCTGAAGCTGCCAAGACCAATCTGGATTTTGTGGTAGAGCAGATCCGCAAAAAAACACCTGTCAAATTCAAAGCGGTCAATTACAAGGATTACGAAATCAATTTTCTTTCCATCAAAGGGTTTTTTAAAATGCTTTTGGGCGGTAGGTTTGATGAGTTTGACAAACCCTACTTCACCCAAATTGATGACTTTGTCATTTTTAGTGATAGCCCCAATACCCTTAAGGGTATTATTGATAAAGTTTCGGAAGGCGATATCCTTGCGACTTCAGAGGAGTTCAAAAGTTTTGATGAAAGGTTCGATTCAGAGTCCTCGGTGTTTGTGTATAGTAATGTGCCTTTGCTTTTTGATAATATGTATGCGTTGGCTGATGCCCCAACAAAGCAAAAAATGCTCAAGAACAAGGATTTTATCATCTGTTTTCCGCAGGTAGGACTACAATTATCACCGGAAGACGATTTGTTTGAAAGTCGTTTGGTATTGAACTATCGGAATGTGGATGAGGTTAAGAGGACGTTTAAAACGTCAACATCTGTCAATAAAGCAATTCCAAAAAAGCAAGCTTCGGCTTCAACGGAGATCACCGATGCTGTTTTTGATTTGAAGCCTATTTATCCCACTGACTTGAATGCCAAATCGTTTGGTAAACAGTACACCAACGGGAACACTAGGTTTGAAGTGGACCTAAAGGATGGCTTAAAGCATGGCCGTTACGAAGAATTTTATCCCGATGGCACCCGAAAGATCAGGGGTCGCTTTCGAGATGATGTCCAGGTAGGCACTTGGCGGTACTATGATAAAAATGGAGAACAGGTTCACAAAAAGCGGTTTTAGGTTTTTCGTCGCTCCGCTCTGTCGAAATGACTAGTTAGAGGTAATTGTTATTCCGTACATAACACGGAATCTTATCCCAAAAAATAGTAATCTAGACTATCCTGAGCGTTGTCGTGGATAATAAATTCCCCAACAATCATTACCTTTCTCTTCTAAACCAAACCTCCGAAAGCATGAAAAAAATAGTAGTTGCAGTTATACTACTCGCTGCATTCTTTACAACGGTAGCCGCCAACGCACAACAAATCAATTTTCCAGAGCGCTACGCAACATGGAAAACAGCGGAAAAGAATCAATTTAAATATGATCAATCAGCACTAGATGAAGCTGTAGCGTTTGCCAATGCGAATGAATATTCGGGGTCTCGGGACTTGCGGATTGCCATATTGGAAGGCTTCAAACGCGAACCTTTTCATCAAATTTTGGGGCCTACCAAGAAAAGAGGCGGTCCTGCAGGGATGATTCTAAAAAATGGCTATGTGCTGGCTTCTTGGGGCGATACCCAACGTGTGGACATGACTTTCAGCGTTACCAAAAGTTTTCTATCTACTGTCGCTGGACTTGCCGAAGATCATGGTTTGATAAAGGATACCAAGGACAAAGTGGGGGACTACATTTGGGATGGCACTTTTGATGGAGCGCACAACTCCAAAATAACCTGGGAACACCTATTGCAACAAAATTCTGACTGGTCCGGAGAATTGTGGGGCGGCAAGGATTGGGCAGACCGTCCACCGAGTGAAGGTGGTCTGGACGATTGGAAATTCCGAAAGCTCAACGAACCTGGCACCGTAATGGAGTACAACGACGTTCGCGTCAACGTGCTTGCTTATGCGCTTACCCATGTGTGGAGAAAACCAGTGCCCATGGTGCTCAAGGAAGAGATAATGGATAAAATTGGAGCAACAACCTCATGGCGATGGTTTGGTTACGAGAATGCTTGGACCGTGGTAGATGGAATACAGATGAAATCCGTGACCGGTGGCGGACATTCGGGAGCTGGACTTTTTATCTCCACAGAGGATATGGCCCGATTTGGTATGTTGTTTTTGAACAACGGAAAATGGGGAAACGAACAGCTCATTAGCGAAGATTGGATCAAAAAGGCCACTACGCCTTCCATACCCAATGTGAACTATGGCTATATGTGGTGGTTGAACCAACAGGGTGACCGCCACTGGGACGGTGTTCCCGAACATGTGTTTTACGCCGCTGGTTTTGGAGGTAACTTTATCGTGGTGGACCAAAAAAGTGGATTGGTCATTGTAACGCGCTGGCTGGAACCTTCAAAAATTGGGGAGTTTGTAAAGCAGGTGTATGAGGTTTTTTAATTAGTAAGTAATAGTCCGTCACCCTGAACTTGCCTGCCTGCCAGCAAAGGCAGGTTTCAGGGTCTCATATGTTTTGATATTGTTGTGCAATTAAAAATGACACGATTTACACGAATCTTCACAAATCATAATTGGTGTCATTCGAAGCGAAGCGAAGAATCTTAAATATCTAATAATGAGATGCAAAAATAAATTCAGTATGGCGAGTTTTAAACAGAAACATTTTGCTCTTGTGGCGTAAAAGGCCCCAAAACCTTCAACGCTTTGTCCACACTCGTAATCCTGTCAAACGTCAACAGTAACCGTAACCCAGTTCGGGTCTGTTTTTCCTTGAGCTTGGCCTGTTGGGGATGGCTCTGTACATATTGCAGCACTTGGGTAAACACGGGACTTTGGTAAAAACTGGATTGCTGGTCCGCAATAAAGTAACCGATAAATTTGCCCTTTTTCATGATGACCTTTTCCAGACCAATGTGGGTGGCAATCCATTTAATACGAACGGAGTTCAGTAAGTCTGCCGCTTGTTCGGGTAATTCTCCAAACCTATCTACCAGTTGTGCCTCGAATTTTTGAAGTCCCTCTTCATCCGCTACCTCATTCAGTTGAGTGTACAGGTTGAGTCGCTCTGTAATATTATTAATGTAGTCATCTGGGAAGAGCAGTTCAAAATCGGTGTCCAACTGCATCTCTTTCACATATACTTTTTCCTTATCGCCCTCAACTTCATCATACAATTCTTTGAACTCGTTTTCTTTGAGTTCCTCAATGGCTTCGGACAGTATTTTTTGATAGGTCTCAAATCCGATTTCATTAATGAACCCACTCTGCTCACCTCCCAATAAGTCACCGGCACCACGAATTTCCAAATCCTTCATCGCAATATTGAAACCACTGCCCAGCTCGGTGAATTGTTCCAAAGCTTCGATACGTTTTCGGGCTTCGGGGGTCATTACTTCATAAGGTGGCGTGATAAAATAACAGAACGCTTTTTTGTTGCTTCGGCCAACACGTCCACGCATCTGGTGAAGATCACTCAATCCGAAATTGTTGGCATTGTGAATGAAAATGGTATTGGCGTTGGTCACGTCCAAACCACTTTCAATGATGGTGGTTGAAACCAACACATCAAACTCGCCGTTCATAAAGGAAAGCATCAAGGTTTCCAGTTTTTTGCCCTCCATTTGGCCATGTCCTATCCCTATTTTGGCATCTGGCACCAAGCGTTGGAGCATTCCAGCGACCTCTTTGATGTTTTCAATACGATTGTGAATGAAGAACACCTGTCCGCCCCGTTGGATTTCGTAGGATATCGCATCGCGGATAATTTCTTCGTTCAATCGAATCACATGGCTTTCGATGGGATAGCGGTTCGGTGGCGGCGTATTGATGACAGAGAGGTCACGAGCGGCCATCAAACTAAACTGTAACGTCCTTGGAATGGGGGTGGCGGTCAGTGTAAGCACATCCACATTTTCTTTGATGGAACGCAGTTTTTCTTTTACGGAAACCCCGAATTTCTGTTCCTCGTCCACAATGAGCAAGCCCAAATCCTTGAACTTTACATTCTTGTTGACCAACTGGTGTGTTCCAATAATGATATCCACTTTGCCACTTTCCAGATTTTCTAGGGTCTCCTTTTTCTCCTTTGCTGTTCTAAACCGGTTGAGGTAATCCACGGTTACCGGCATTTCTTTCAATCGTTCGGAAAATGTTCTATGATGCTGAAAAGCCAAAATCGTGGTGGGAACCAAAATAGCCACCTGTTTGCCGTTGTCCACAGCCTTGAATGCTGCCCTGATGGCGACCTCTGTTTTTCCAAAGCCTACATCGCCACAGATGAGTCGGTCCATCGGACGCTCACTCTCCATATCCTTCTTGACGTCCTGGGTGCTTTTTTCTTGATCCGGCGTGTCTTCGTACAAGAAAGAGGCTTCGAGCTCGTGTTGTAAATAGCTGTCCGGCGCATATTGAAATCCTTTTTCCAATCGCCGTTTGGCATAGACTTTTATAAGGTCGAAGGCAATCTTTTTGACCCTGGCCTTGGTCTTTTGCTTGAGTTTTTTCCAAGCCGCCGAACCCAGTTTGTATATTTTGGGAGGCGCCCCGTCCTTACCGTTGTATTTGGAAATTTTATGAAGCGAATGGATGCTGACGTAGAGGATATCACGGTCACCATAGATCAGTTTGATGGCTTCCTGCTTTTTGCCCTCCACATCAATCTTCTGCAAACCACCAAACTTGCCTATACCATGATCTATATGCGTAACATAATCACCGATTTCCAGCTTGTTGAGTTCCTTCAGTGTGATGGCCTGCTTTTTGGCGTAGCCATTCTTCAGATGAAATTTGTGGTACCGCTCAAAAATTTGGTGGTCCGTATAGCAAGCAATCTTTAGGTTTTGGTCCACAAAACCTTGGTACAACGGAAAAATGATGGTCTGGTAGTGCACCGTTTCGTCCACTTCATCAAAAATGTCGTGAAAGCGTTTAGCCTGTTGCTCGGTGGAACAAAAAATATAATTGCTGTAACCTGCATCCCGATTGTCATTGAGATTTTCAATAAGCAGGTCAAATTTTTTGTTGAAAGCTGGCTGGGGTTTGGTGTTGAATTGGATGATTTCACTTCGACTCCGCTCAGTGACCATTTCTCCTGTATTTTGGTGGCTGAGCGGAGTCGAAGCCCCAATCTCAAAACATAAATAATCCTTCAACTGCTCTTTCAACAAAGCTGAATCCAAAAACAGTTCCTTCGGTTTCGCGTGTTTGATCTCTTGACTCAACTTGGCAAAACTCTCCTCAGCTTTTTCAAAAAAGGAATCAATTCGGTCGTAGATGAGCGCAGGGTTTTTTGCAAAGACTACGGTATTGGCCGAAATATATTTTAAGAAGCTTTCCCGTGTTTCCTCGGTAAACTTGTTTTCCACATTGGGTATGATGGTAATTTTCTTCACTTTGTCGGTGGAAAGCTGGGTTTCCACATCAAAAGTTCGAATGCTGTCCACTTCATCCCCGAAAAACTCGATACGATAAGGTTCATCGTGAGAGAAGGAAAAGACATCCACAATACCCCCACGAACAGAAAACTCCCCGGGTTCGGTCACAAAATCCACCCGTTTAAACTGGTATTCAAACAGCACTTCGTTTAAAAAATCCAACGAGATTTCATCGCCCAATTTTATTTTTTGGGTGTTTTTGTCCAGTTCCTTTCTGGTCACCACTTTCTCAAAAAGGGCATCGGGATACGTAACGATTATTGCCGGTTTCTTTCTGGAATTGATGCGGTTCAATACCTCTGCACGAAGGAGTACATTGGCATTGTCCGTTTCTTCAATTTGATACGGTCTTCGGTAGCTTCCCGGATAAAAAAGCACATCTTTTTCTCCGATCAACTGCTCCAAATCATTCAAAAGATAAGCAGCCTCTTCCTTGTCGTTCAAAATCAACAAGAATGGCGATTCGGCAGACTTGAAAGCTTCAGCGATTACAAAGGAAAGGGAAGAACCGAC
The DNA here is from genome assembly GCF_003992675.1 of Flagellimonas marinaquae. GTDB lineage: Bacteria > Bacteroidota > Bacteroidia > Flavobacteriales > Flavobacteriaceae > Flagellimonas > Flagellimonas marinaquae. The sequence goes on along the minus strand of NZ_RZMZ01000013.1, from coordinate 71,589 downwards.
TAGTCCTTTGATGTTGATTTTTCGTGAAGCCGATGACTTCTCGACTGCGCTCGAAGTGACAGGTTGGGCAATAATCTCCCTCAGTTTCCCAAGTTGGGGAGACTGTTCAAAAAGTTGTGAAATCGGGGTTTTGGTCAATCCAAAAAACTTTGCGGCAAAGATAAACCGCGAAAAGGTTTACTGAAAATGTTTTTTTGGGTTTGTTTTGATGAGGTTGAACTTGTGTGAGCTTGGTGAGATTAGGATGTTACATCGAGTTTGTGAAGCGAAGGTGGGGAGTTCGAAGTCAGAAGTCGGAAGTCAGGATTCAGTTGGCAGTATGCAGTTGACACTCATTTCACGAATTAGCACAAATAGTGTTCTTGGTCATTTCGAGCTGTCGCCCCGAGCGATGGTCATTGAGCGAAGTCGAAATCAGTCGAGGGGGCAGTCGAGAAATCTATTGGAAGTCGGAAGTCGGAAGTCGGAAGTCGGAAGTCAGTCAGCAGTTGGCAGTTGTTGATTTTGTAAGATAGTGTGTAGTTCTTGTATTTTTTGGCGGTTTTTGTAAAAAAAGAGGCAAAAAATGTATCGAGAACCTTGTTCAGTGGTGAGCCAAGAACCAAGACCTAAGAGCGCAGTTATTTGAACTTGATACTTGAACTTGAGCTTTTCTATCAGATTTCTCCATCGTCACTTCGTGTCTCATGTCGAAATGACCTCTTACCGTCATGCTGAATTTGTTTCAGCGTCTCACTCAGATGGGATTCCGAAACAAGTTCGGAATGACGGCTAAGCAACCGTGCGGAATGACAGCCTAGTTCATTGGAGAGCTAAGAACCAAGACCCAAGAAGACAGTTTTTTGAAATTGGTGCTTGAATTTGAGTTTTTCCGTCAGATTTCTCCATCGTCACTTCGTGCCTCATGTCGAAATGACGTGAGACATTCAGGATGGTTAGCTGGCATCGGTTTGGTGAGAATTTCCCAAAAACTATTTTTTTACTTAAACCTTAAACCTTGAACTTGACACTTGAATTTGAGTTTCTCAAACTGATTCTCAATCGTCACTTCGTGCCTCATTTCGAAATGACGAAGCAAATCTAAACCTTAAGAATACTATCTTCAACAATGGCAAAAACTTCATCCGAATCTTTGGGGTCAAGGGAATGGGTACCCGTGAATTGTCCGAAAGCAGGGAGAATCATTTGATTGTTGGACTTAAAAAAGCAGGGCAATTTGATGCGTTCCCTTCCAAAACCTTTGAGTTTAATGGAAGGATGAATATGGCCGCAAAAGGTAAAATAGCCCTCACGTTCTTCGGGATGATGGGTCAATAAAAAAGAGTCAATAACCAACTCTGGAAATATTGAAATCTTAAGTTTTTCGAACTTTTCGGGTGCAATAATGTCGTGGTTGCCTGCCACCAAAAGGATTTCAGCAGGTGTTTTGCCTACCCAATTCTCAAACAATTCCCATTCTTTGTTGAGCGATGAATGGAACAGATCGCCCAAAAAACAGATTTGAAAAGGCTGAAAATCTGAAACGATTTTATCCAAAAGCAAGAAGTTTTTGTGAATGGCCTTTCGGGGTACCGCTGCTCCAAATTTTCTGAAATGGGATACCTTGCCCAAGTGTACATCACTGATCAGCAAGAGTGATTTTTCCTCCCAAAACAGTCCACCCAAAGGGTGCAGTTGAAATTTTTGATTGTGTATTTGAATATTTTTCCTCATTTGCCTTCGATACTACAAATTTAGTTCAATTGTCATTTCGTACCGACCAGCGGGAGCGTGAGAAATCTTTTTTTAATGTGTTTTGGAATCAATGGGATTTCTCAATCGTCGTTGCCTCCTCATTTCGAAATGACACCTTCTCTCTTCATGCTGAACTTGCCTGCCTGCGGCAAAGGCAGGTTTCAGTATCTCAACAGATCGATGCGTGCCATACTTCGGCTCATTTCGACTTCGCTCAATGACCAGCCCTCAGCATCTGCACGGAATGACAGGTACTAGGATGTTCGTTGGCTATTTGGTCAATTTATTTATCATCCGTTGGATGCGGTCTGCCAATTTTTCGTTGGATAGTTTTTCGCGCAGCCTGTCGGTAATTATCGGGAAGGATAGGGGCGTGGGTTGGGTACATTTTTTCCAAACAATCTCTTGTTCCGCGATTCGTTCCAAGGCCAATCGTAGTCGACCTTCTTCCAATTGATGCTCAAAAGTTTCGGTAAAGGCCTGTTGGTAAAGTAGATTATCATCTTCAAAATCACGGAACACATCAAACAGCAATTCCGAACTGCTTTGCAGATGCTTCATTTTGACTCCTTTCTCGGGATAGCCCGTAAAAACCATTCCACTGATAACGGCAATATCACGGAATTTTCTGCGTGCCATTTCATTGGAGTTCAAACTTTTTTGAAGGTCGGACAACATATACTCCGGGGTAAAAAGGTTGTTGTCCAGAATTTCCTGAATATTGATTTCCCTGTCCGATAGCAACTCAAAACCATAATCGTTAAATGCGAGTGAGCAGGTTATCGGCGTCAACAAACTGATGCGATAGGCCAAGAGACTGCTCATCCCTTCGTGAATGGCCCTACCTTCAAAAGGGTAAAACATATGGTGGTAGCCATCACGGGTCTTAAAGGTTTCTATCAAAAATTGATGTGGCTGCGGGACAAGGCTTTCTTCCCTTTGCTTGGAAAACATGGGCTGTAATGCCTGTATTTCCTCTGATTGTTGGTCAAATTCCAACTCGGCGGTGTACAATTCTTGGCGTAATAATTCGGACATCTTTGCGGAAAAGCTCAAACGTCCGCCCATCCAACTGGGTACTTTGTTTGTTCGCTTGGAGGAATTGCGCACATGGGCGGCCATCCCCTTGATTCGGATAAATTCCAAATTACGTCCTGCAAAAGTAAATACATCTCCAGCGCTTAGTTTGGATATAAAATATTCCTCGATACTGCCAATGTAGCCCCCTTTTTGATAGCGAACGGAGATGGTGGCATCGCCCACAATGGTCCCAATCTGAAACCGATGTCGCATAGCAACCGCCCTGCTGTTCACTTTGAATTTGCCATCTTCTTCAACCTCCACCTTTTTATACTCGTCGTAGCTTTTTAGGCTTTGGCTTCCCATTACTAAAAAATTCAACAGCCATTGCCACTGTTCTTCGGTCAAGGTCTGATAACAGAACGTTTGTTTGATTTCTGGATAGATCTCATCAGGAAAAAACCCATTGGACACCGCCAAGGTGGTCAAATATTGAATAAGGACATCAAAACTGTTGAGGTAGGGTATGCGGTCTTCCACGGCGCTGTTCAATACCGCTTTTTGCATGGCCGAAGCTTCGACCAACTCTATGGCGTGGGTAGGTAAAAAGTAAATGACGCTTTCCTTGCCAGGTCGGTGCCCGCTACGTCCGGCACGTTGTAAAAACCGGGCAACACCCTTTGGGCCGCCAATTTGGATCACAGTTTCCACAGGCGCAAAATCAACTCCAAGGTCAAGGCTCGATGTGCAGACCACTGCTTTTAGACTTTCGTTTCGGATGGCCTGCTCCACCCACAGTCGGGTTTCTTTGTTGATGCTGCCGTGGTGCATCGCCATTTCGCCAGCAAACTCAGGGTATTTTTCCAATATTTTCTGGAACCAGATTTCACATTGGCTTCGCGTGTTGGTAAAAAGCAAGGTGGTTTTACTGTTGTTGACGATGGGCACCACCTGATCTAAAAGATGCAATCCCAAGTGTCCGCGCCAAGGAAATGTTTCCATCTCTTTTGGAATGATGCTTTTTACCGTGATTTTTTTGTTGAGGTTGGCCTTCACCAAGACCGAATTTTCCAATTCTGGCGATGTTGGCCCCAACAGGACTTCGCGAGCTTGCTCCAAATTACCGATAGTGGCCGATATACCCCAAATACGTAAATCTTTGCAAATTGTTTTTAGGCGGGATAGCCCGAGTTCCATTTGAACGCCCCGTTTGGTGCCCAACAATTCGTGCCATTCGTCCACTACAATGGCGGAGCAGTTCTTGAATGTTTTTTTATAGTCTTTGGATGACAATAACAACTGCAGACTCTCAGGTGTGGTAATCAATAAGTCGGGCATGTTGGTACGCATTTTTGCCCTTTCTTTTGCTGAAGTATCACCGGTACGAATACCCACGGTCATTTGGGTTTCCAAATCCTGGGTAATGCGTTCCGCAGATTGTTTGATTTCCTGTGAAAGTGCTCGCAATGGCGTGATCCAGATGGCTTTTAATCCTTTTTTGTGCTTGGTCTTGTAATCAGGATTGTTTTTGATGTAGTTGAGCACGATCGGAAACCAAAGCGCATAGGTTTTTCCGCTTCCGGTGGGAGCGTTCAAAAGGCCATGTTTGCCCTCCAAAAAGGCATTCCAACTCTCTTTTTGAAAAGGGAATGGCTTCCAATCTTGTTCTTGGAACCAATTTTCGGCGATATTGAAAAGGTTCTTTTGATTCATTTTTTATGAGATTCCTTAGTTCCGCTCGGGATCAGCGCTTTTAATTCATCCAAAGAATTGGCCTCATCGATTTTTTTGTCCTTCCGCCATCTTAAAATTCTGGGAAAGCGTGTGGCAACGCCACTTTTATGTCGCTTGGAAGGAGCAATCCCCTCAAAAGCGATTTCAAACACATGCTCCGGAGTAACACTTCGAACGGGGCCGAAACGGTCCAAGGTATTTTTCTTGATCCACGCATCAACTTGTCTAAACTCTTTGTCCGTTAAGCCCGAATAGGCCTTGGCAAAGGTCACCAGTTCTTTTTCCCCTTGTTCGTTCGTGTCCCAAAGGGCAAAGGTATAGTCGGTAAAAAGATTGCTTCGACGACCATGTCCACGCATGGCATAAGTGAGCACGGCATCAATGGTCAGCGGGTCGACCTTCCATTTCCACCATTCCCCTTTTTTTCGTCCCACTTGGTAGGTGGAGTCATTGCGTTTGAGCATGAGCCCTTCACTATGTTTTTCTCTGGACAATTCCCTTTCTTTTGCCACCTCTTCCCAAGAATCGAATTGCATCCGTTCGGAGAGGAGTAGGGGTAATTCGTCACTTCGACTACGCTCTGTGACCTGTTTATTGAGCGTAGTCGAAATCATAGACTCTAAAATTTTTCTTCGCTCCAGATACGTTTTATTCCTGATGTCCTTGCCCTTCCATTCCAGCACATCATATACTTTCAATTTGCAGGGAATCTTTTCTAAAAGTGATCTTGAAATATTTTTGCGGCCTATTCGGGTCTGAAGATCTTTAAAAGTGCCTATTTCACCTTTGGGATAGGGGAGCAGTTCACCATCCAATACTGTTCCGTTAGGGATAACGCCTACGAAGGCCTCAAATTCAGGGTATTTGTCTGTAACCAGTTCTTCCCCACGGCTCCAAACAAAGAGTTCATCATTTCTTAGAATCACTTGGCAGCGAATACCATCCCATTTGTGTTCTACGGACCATTGGTTCACATCCCCCAAGTCGGAAACATCATCCTCCACAGCGTACGCCAAAAAGAAAGGATAAGGTTTGGACAGATAATCGCTTTCTTTTTCTTCCAAAATGAGGTCATGAAAGCTGATACGGTTCGGGTCCCAATTGCCCATTAATTTGTAGGCGAGAATGTCCTCTTCGATGCCCGTAGCTTTGGACAGTGCACGGGTCATTAATTTTTGACTTACCCCAATCCGGAAACCACCCGTAATCAATTTGGTAAAAACAAACCGTTCGTAGTAATCCAACACCGACCAATTTTGAAATAGGTATTTCTTTTTTTCGTTCTCGGATTTCGGTTTCAAGGCAATCATCTCCTGTAAAAATGTAGTGAGTGATTTTTTAGAACCTTTTTCTGATGAGGGTACTACCAAAGCGATGGTCTCCGCCAAATCCCCGACAATGTGGTAACTCTCTTCGAAGAGCCAAGCGGGAATGTTCGAAAGTTCAGCGGCCCATGTACGAAGCAAGGTGGTATTTACAGGGCGTGGAGGTCTTCGGTGGGAGAGAATGGCTATGGTCCAAACCTTGTCTTGGTCGCTCGCTGCTTTGAAATATTGGGAGAGCGCCTCTACCTTTAGGTTGGTTTTGTTGGTGCCGTCCAATGTTTTTATGAGCTGGGCAAACTGTCTCATTCCGCTTCCGATTTTTCCTGTTCAGGAGTATTATCTTCGGATAGTTCGCCTTCGTATTGCGTGGCTTCCGTTCGGGCGTCGTACCCCAGTTCCTGTAAATATTTGGAGAAAATATCAGTGTAGCCATGGGTACAGATGATTTTTTCAGCACCAGTGGCCTCAACAGTTTTCAAAAGCCCGCTCCAATCACAATGGTCGCTCAGCACAAAAACTTTATCAATCGCTCTCCGCCTTCGTGCGCCCCTAAAAGCCATCCAACCACTGGCCGTAGCCGTTACATAAGGCACCATTTTGCGGATCCAAGTGCTGCCGTGTGCGCTTGGCGGGGCCACCACGATATTGCCCAATAGTTCGTCTTTTTTGGTGTCCTTGGTAATCAAATGGGTCGACGGCAAATCGACCAAAGGGCGGAGCACTTCGGTCATATTTTCCACAGCACCGTGAGTATAAATTTTTCCGATGGAAGTGTCCAAATGTTTCAACAAACGCTGGGCTTTGCCCAGGGAATAACCAAACAGCACAGAGGTTTTCCCTTCCGATTTGTTCTGAGCCCACCAATGGTTGATATCGTTGAACACCTCTTTTTGTGGTCTCCATTGAAAGGCTGGCAACCCAAAGGTACATTCGGTGATGAAGGTGTGACACTTTACAAGCTCAAATGGAGTGGTGAGCCCATCATCTTCAATTTTGTAATCCCCGGTAAAGACCCAAACCTCGCCATTGTGCTCTACCCGTATTTGGGAAGAACCCACAATATGTCCCGCAGGGTGCAAACTGAATTTTACGTTGTTTATCGTGAAGGTCTCGCCCCAATCCTTGCCTGAAATGTTCACATCACCTAGACGATGTTGTACAATGGGAATATTCTTATGGTGGGTAATGTATTGTTGGTGACCCCATCTGCTGTGGTCGGCGTGTCCGTGGGAAATGATGGCCTTGTTTATCGGTTCCCATGGATCCAAATACACATCCGCTTGTTCACAGTAGATTCCTTTGGGGGTAAATTGCAGCAAAGGTGTTTTCATAGCAGCCGTAAATTACAAATTTCTTTTGGTGCCCATTTTATATATTATATCTCTTTTAAAGATTTATATTTGTCCCACAAAATTTGAGATATGCCGATTTTAGATCTTTACGAGCACGGTGACCATAGAAAGAATATGGCCCATTTTGCCACATTGGCAAGTTTGGCTGCTGTAGATGGGGAAATCAATCCCAAGGAGATGGCCGTTTTGCAGAAGTTTGCTTTTAAACTCAACATTAGTGAGGAGGAATTTAAAGAGGTGATGAAAAAGGAGAACAAATATCCCATCGAGACTCCTCACAGCGGCGAGAAACGATACAAGAGGCTATTCGAATTTTTTCAGATTATTTTCTCTGATTATGATATTGATGACCAAGAACGTAAAATGGTTGAAAAATATGCCATTGGACTTGGCTTTTCCACGAAGTCAGCAGCAGAGATCATCGATAAATCCATCAAGATTTTTAGAGGTAAAATCCCATTTGAGGATTACTACGAATTGGTGATGCGCGAAAACTAATATTTCGCCATAAATTCTTCTGCTTTTTCCACCATTTTTCGACTTCCGCAGAAAAAGGGAACCCTTTGGTGCAATTCAGTGGGTTGAATATCCATAATTCGTTGATAGCCGTCACTGGCCTTTCCGTTGGCTTGTTCCGCCAAGAACGCCATAGGATTACATTCGTAGAGTAAACGAAGCTTTCCCTTTTGTGCCTTACTGGTCTTGGGATAGATGTAAATACCCCCTTTGATCATGTTCCGATGAAAATCCGAAACAAGCGAACCGATATACCGTGAAGTGTAGGGCCTATCATCTTCTTCCATTTGACAGTACTTGATATAATCCTTTACCCCTTGCGGAAAATGCACGTAGTTGCCCTCGTTGATGCTGTAGATGTTTCCCGTTTCCGAAAATTGCATAGTTGGATGGGATAGGTAAAAAGTGCCCAGGGCCGGATTTAGTGTAAACCCGTTTACCCCATCGCCAGTGGTGTAGACCAACATCGTTGAGGTACCATAAATAATGTATCCCGCTGCAATCTGATTCTTTCCTGGCTGTAAAAAGTCTTCCAAGGTCACCGGCGTTCCTACTGGAGTAACCCTTCTGTAAATGGAAAAAATGGTTCCCACCGAAACGTTCACATCAATATTGGAAGAGCCGTCCAAAGGATCAATCAATACCACATACTTATTTTGGTGCTGTTTGTCAAAACTGTTGATACTGATGAAATCGTCCTCTTCCTCCGAAGCAATACCACAAACAATCTCTCGATTTTTTAAGGTCTGAATGAATTTTTCATTGGCCAGAACATCCAATTTTTGCTGATTTTCCCCTTGGATATTAGTATCTCCTGCCGCACCGATAATATCCACCAGTCCCGCTTTGTTCACTTCGTGGTTTACTACTTTTGCGGCCAAGCGGATTCCGTTGAGCAGTCGTGATAATTCCCCGGAAGTGTATTGAAATGAATTTTGATTGGCGATGATAAACTCGCCGAGCGTACGATGTTGTTTTTCAAACATGGAAAGGCTGTTTTATTTGAGGACAAATATCGGGCATTTTGTGAAACTACAACGTTTTCGAAAGACTTTAATTATGTAATTTTATAACTTTGAGTTTTATTTGTAACAATTATGGAATACACCATCAGGGCGGCCCAACCCGAGGATATGGGGCAAGTTTTTAAACTGATTCAGGAATTGGCTCATTATGAAAAGGAGCCCGATGCTGTTGAGATTACCGAAGAAGATTTGGTGCAACATGGCTTTGGAGATCAAAAGATGTTCCATTGCTTTGTTGCCGATACCTCCGATGGAATCGCGGGCATTGCCTTGGTATACCCACGGTATTCCACATGGAAAGGACCTGCCGTCCATTTGGAGGATTTGATCGTGTCCGAAAAAATGAGGGGAAGTGGTTTGGGAACCGCCCTGCTGGACGAGGTTGTCAAATATGGCCACAACCTAGGCGTGAAACGGATATGCTGGGAGGTACTGGATTGGAACGAGCCCGCCATCGAATTTTATGAAAAGAAAGGGGCCCACGTGCTCCGGGATTGGGATGTGGTGCAACTGGATGAAGCAGGAATCAAAAATTATATCGAGAGCCTTAACTAGGCCGTCAATTTATAGAAGATAAGTTACATGAGAGTATTTAAGTTTGGAGGGGCATCCGTAAAAAATGCTGACGCGGTGAGGAATGTGGTGAATGTACTCAAGGAGGTAGGTTACCAAGACACTTTGGTGGTGATTTCTGCCATGGGGAAGATGACCAATGCCATGGAGAAGGTGGTAGAGTCCTATTTTAATGATAAAGCCAATGTGCAACCATCGTTGCAAGAAGTGGTAGAGTACCATAATAAAATTATTACCGATTTGTTCCAAAATCGAAATCACCCAGTATATGAGCGAGTGAAAGTACTTTTTGAGGAAGTAAAGGGTTTTTTGACTTGGAACAAATCGCCTAAATATGGCTTCGTGTACGATCAGGTGGTCTGTTATGGCGAACTGTTGTCCAGTACCATTGTCAGTGCCTATTTGAATGAGGTCGGGATTTCCAACCAATGGTTGGATGTCCGTACACTCATCAAAACTGATACCACGAACAGGGACGCACAGGTGATTTGGGACCGTACACAAGCGGAGGTCCTCTCACGGGTCGATGTTTCCAAGTTGAACATTACCCAAGGGTTTTTGGGAAGCGACGACAACAATTTTACAACCACCTTAGGAAGGGAGGGGTCCGATTATTCGGCAGCAATTTTGGCCTATTGCCTCAATGCGGAATCTGTGACCATTTGGAAAGATGTTCCTGGGGTACTGAACGCCGACCCTAGAAATTTTGAGAACGCCCAGTTGTTGGACAAGATTTCGTATCGTGAAGCGATTGAGCTGGCGTTCTACGGAGCTTCGGTCATCCACCCCAAAACGTTACAGCCGCTCCAGCGCAAGGAGATACCGCTTCATGTAAAATCGTTCATAAATCCCAAGGATAAGGGTACCACTGTAGGCAAAGGCAACGGAATAGAGCCCAAGGTGCCCTGTTTCATCGTTAAGAAGAACCAAGTATTGCTTAAACTGTCCTCCTTGGATTTTTCGTTCATCGTAGAGGACAACATCAGCGAAATCTTCAAGTTGTTCCATGACCACAGATTAAAAGTGGACCTCATCCAGAATTCTGCCATCAGTTTTTCAGTTTGTTTGGACAATAAATTTCGGGGACTTCCGCCTTTGCTGGAAGAACTTAAACGAAAATTCAAAGTGGTTTGCCATGAGGATGTGTCACTCTATACGATTCGTCATTTTAATGACGATTCGGTCAAATCCCTTCAAAATGGGAAGTCCGTTCTGGTAGAGCAACGTGGCAAGGAAACAGTGCAACTCGTTGTAAAATAATGGTTTATCCTTAATATTTAGGTAAAAAGGGCTCTAGGGTTTATTTTCTATCTTTACACGTACCTAAATACTTTTTCTATGGGCTTGGTTTCTGCTAAAGAGGTGGCGAAAGTCATCCATCTGGACAAATACGGCTTTTTGGGCACGTTTGTAGGATGGCTTTTAATGGTGGCCACCCGCATTAGCACTATCAACAGGTTTTACGATAAGAACAAAGACCTTTCCGGTCCTGAGTTTCTGGATACTATTCTGGAACATTATGAAATAGATTTTGAAATTCCCGAAGAAGACCTAAAGCGACTCCCTAAATCGGGTTCCTATATCACCATTAGTAATCACCCCTTGGGCGGTATTGATGGGGTACTGTTGCTCAAATTATTGCTGAATGAAAGACCGGATTATAAAATAATCGCCAACTTTCTGTTGCACCGTATTGAGCCTTTGAAGCCTTATATTATGCCAGTCAACCCTTTCGAAAACCATAAAGATGCCAAGAGTAGTATCGTTGGGTTTAAAAATGCCCTCCAACATTTGCGCGATGGCCATCCTTTGGGGATTTTTCCAGCGGGAGAGGTGTCGACCTACCGCGATGGGAAGTTGGTGGTGGACCGACCATGGGAAGAGGCAGCCATAAAGCTGATTCGAAAGGCCGAAGTGCCCGTAGTACCCATTTATTTTCATGCCCGTAACAGTAGGTTGTTCTACCGTCTCTCCAAAATCGATGATGTGTTCCGAACGGCGAAATTACCGTCAGAACTGACGTCACAAAGCAGACGCCCAATCAAGGTTAGGATAGGTCAGCCTATCTCGGTACAGACCCAGAATGAGGAAGAAACCTTGGAGGATTTCGCTGAACTACTGCGAAAAAAGACGTATTTGTTGGCCAATGTATTTGAAAGGGAGCGATTTTTGGACAAAGTGCCGACCTCCCTTAAAATTCCCAAGCCACCCAAGAAAATTGCGACCGCCATCAGTGCCAAGGTACTGGAGGGGGAGATTGAAAAGTTGCGGGAGAAGGACTGCCGCATGCTACAGAGCAAGAACTATGAGGTGTTTTTGGCCCAGGCCAAGGACATGCCTTTTTGTTTGAACGAAATCGGTCGCCAGCGTGAGGTCACGTTCAGGGAAGTAGGAGAGGGGACCAACAATGCCATCGATCTGGACAAGTTTGATTCGTATTACCACCATTTGTTCCTATGGGATGACGATACCAAGGCCATTGTAGGGGCTTACCGTATGGGATTGGGTTCTGAGATTTTCAATAAGTACGGGATAGATGGCTTTTACCTGCAAGACCTATTTCGATTTGAACCGGAGTTGTACGGAATGATGGAGAAATCCATAGAGATGGGGCGAGCCTATATTGTGAAGGAATACCAACAAAAACCGATGCCCTTGTTCCTGCTCTGGAAAGGAATCGTGCATACGACCCTGAGACATCCAGAGCATAAATATTTAATCGGTGGGGTGAGTATCAGCAATCAATTCTCCAATTTCTCCAAATCCTTGATGATTGAGTTCATGAAATCCAATTACTGGGACCCTTATGTGGCACAATACATTCGTCCCAAAAAGGAATTTAAGGTGAAGTTGAAGGATGCCGATAAAGAGTTTGTTTTTGATGAGACCCAAGCTGACCTGAATAAATTTGATAAACTGATCAGTGAGGTAGAACCGGGAAGTTTACGTTTACCGGTATTGATCAAAAAGTACATCAAGCAAAACGCTAAGGTAGTGGCCTTTAATGTAGATCCGCTGTTCAATAATTCCGTGGACGGATTAATGTACATCCGGATTGCCGATTTGCCAGAGAGTACCGTTAAGCCCGTAATGGAAGAGTTTCAGGCTGAATTGGAACGCAAAGTAGCCGAAGGTAACGGCCATACCGAGGATGATTAACCCACACCAACGGTCGAGCTTCGTCTTTCAAATAATAGGTTGTCTTTCCATACTCCGAGGATTTTGCCCACGCGTTCCCGTTTTCCGATATACCGAAAACCCACCGCTTCATGGAGCTTAATACTGGCCATGTTCTCAGGAAATATCCCTGACTGTATGGTCCAAAACCCCGCTTTTTCACTTTCCATGATCAAATGCTGCATCAGTAATTTTCCAACGCCTTGACCCCGGCTTTGGGCCGAAATGTAAAACACTTACCTCGGCCACACCACCATACACGCATCGACTGGATACAGGAGAAAGTGCTGCCCAGCCAGCAATCACATCATTTTTTTCAGCCACCAAACGACACTCGTTGGTGTGGGCTTTGTCCCAGTGATCATACGAAGGTGTCTGGGTCTCAAATGTGGCAAAACCGGTAGCAATGCCTTCCGAATAAATCCTTGCAACCGCTTCCCAATCTGAAGGTTTCATTGTTCTGATGGTCATACAGAGATCATTTATTGTAATATTACGATAAATAAGTCTTCAAAAAAAGCCAGATAAAGACTGGCTTTTAAATACTTTTTATAGGCTCTTGAACCAGTTCTGGAAATATTCGCCCACTAGAAATACAGGCTTTTGATTTCCGTTGATGGAACCTATTAAGCTAACAATCCAAAGAACTACACCCAATAGCCACCCTACAAGATTTATCAATGGAATAAACGAGGTAACAATTAGGAGGAGAAAAATCCCAAGGGTCTGCCTGATATAAAAGGAACCGATTTCCGTTTTGTTGCTACTGTTCATGATGATGGCAATGATCCATCCAATGAAAGTTAGGTGGGCAATGATGGCAACGGTTTTTCCGCTTTCGGGATTTGCTGGGTCGAAAGCTTTGTTTACATCCTCTTTAAAATCTTTGGCTGCTTCTTCGGCTTTATCGCCAAAGTCTTTTTTTTCTTCTGACATGTTTAATTATGTGTTGGTTAATGATTTTTAAATGTAGCAAATAAATCCATACCTACAGAAAGGCTTTATCAACAGGTTCCCAAAGTTCCAATTTATTGCCCTCGGGGTCCAAAATCCAACCAAATTTGCCGTATTCGTATTCCTCAACTTCCCCTATCACAGTGACTCCTTCTTCTTTTAACACCTCGAGCAGCGCAACCAAGTTTTCCACCCGAAAGTTCATCATAAATTGCTTCTCACTGGGTTTAAAATATTCCGTTTTTTCATCCATAGGGCTCCATTGGGTGGAACAGTCATTTCCATCTTGGTCCTTCCACTAAAAGGTACATCCGTAGCGGTCGGTGTTGAGGCCCAAATGATTTTTGTACCACTCTTTCATATGATCAGGGTCCTTGCTTTTAAAGAAAAAGCCGCCCAACCCTGTTACTCTTTTGTTCATGATTTTTTGATGTTTTGTTCATACAGCGCAATCCACTGCTGTGGTGTCATTTTTTGGCAAAGCTCCGCAATCAGATCATACGGGATGTGGTTAACGTTTTTGAATCGGATACAGCTTTTGCCCATATCCAATTTGGTTTTTACATGCTTGGGATATTCGCCCACAAACCAATCGTGGAGTTCTTGGTCTGTGTAGATGCCCGAATGGTACAGTGCCACGAAATTTTTCTGTGAGGCGATATTGATAAAGGGTAGGGGTAGTTTAGGGTCGCAGTGGTAGCCGTCTGGGTAAATGGAATGTGGAACTACATAGCCAATCATCTTATAGCTGATGCATTCCTCAAAACCCTTGGGCAAATTGGACTTCACGGTTTCCCGTAATTTCGAGACCGCTTCTTTGCGGTCATCAGGGAGTTTTTCGATGTACTCGTCCGGTGTTTGGGCATCAATGGTCATAATGCGTTTATTTCTGTTGAAGAATTAGTGAGGATAGCAAGGAAATAATGAATCCAATAACAAAAACAGTCATGGCCATAAAGATAAACGATAGCAAAGGATTGGAAAATTGTTCTCGTTGTGATTCCAATTCAGTTATTTTAACATGAAATTCGTCGGTCGGAAGGTTTGTCCTCATTTCTTGGACTACTTCTTCGTAATATGCGTCCATAAATTCAGGGTTCAGTACTTCGGTGTACAAAATATCCAAAAGACCAAACACTAAGGCGGTGATTAGACTAATCAAAATACCGATGACAAGTGCTTTTTTAAAACTTACCTTTCCTTCGTTTTCCTTATCCCGAAAGTGTTTGATGCCCAAAAAGACAAAACTAAGGGAAACAATAATGGAGACATATCCTAATATTTCCTGTAAGGACATGGAGAGGTTGCCCAAAGCATACCAGCTGATTATAAAAAGCACGCAGATGGTAATCGCACCATATGCTCCATATCTTAAAACTGTTTGTTTCATGATTTCTCGTTTTATGGTTGCTCCAAAAGTAGCGCAGTGCTGAGGTTTAGGACTCATACTAAAGTACCAAAATCCCTTCATATGAGTTTAATAAAGAGTTAAACCGGTAGAATATGCAAGTTTTTTGCCTTTTGAACCGCTTGGGTTCTTCGCTTGGCATCCAATTTTATTAAAAGGTTGGAAACGTGGGTTTTTATGGTGCTCTCAGACACAAAAAGAGTGGAAGCAATCTCTTTGTTGGAAAGTCCTTTTGAAATATGCACCAAGACCTCATATTCCCTATTGCTAATACCCAACTTTTTAATTTTCTTTTGATCAACAAAACTTGGCCTTTCTTTGTGTAGCGATTTTTTGTTGATAAAGATTCCAATGCCAAAAAAGGCTATGGCGATTAAGGCAATGACTATTTCAGCTGAAATATCCCCAGAGAGATAAAAATAGTTGCTCAATTTGAAGAGGACCAATAGGGAAATAATGAGTGCCGAAAAAATGAAAATGGTTTTTTTCACCCAATAAAATTAATAAAATCTCGCTTTGATTTTATTCACTATGGTCTGAGCCAGCTTTTCCTTGCTCTCCAAAGTCCATCCTGCCACGTGGGGTGTTAGGAGCACGTTATTTGCCTTGCGAAGGTATTTGAACGGCTTTGGTTTTTTGGTGAACATGTTCTCAAAGGACTTTTGTTCATATTCGAGCACATCCAGTCCAGCGCCAAGCACTTTTCCAGATTTTAGCCCTTCCACCAAGTCTTTGGTAACCACACATTTTCCGCGTGCGGTATTTAACAACCAAAACGGTTTATGGAATTTTTCTATGAATTCGGAATTGACCATTCCAATGGTTTCCTCGGTCTGGGGAACGTGCAAGCTCACCACATCGGATTTTTGTTGGAATTCCATAATCCCCACCTGCCGGGCATTATCATCACTTACACCGCCCACAATATCGTAACAGATGACCTCTACATCAAAACCTTGCAATTTTTTTGCAAAGGCCTTGCCCATGTTGCCATAGCCAATGATTCCAACTGTTTTGCCTTCCAGTTCTACGCCCCTGTTTTGTTCACGTTTCCATTTGCCTTTCCGCACTTGGCGGTCGGCCTTGCCCATCTGGTTCATCAAGGAGAGCAGCATGCCAAGAGTGTGCTCGCCCACTGCATTTCGATTGCCCTCAGGTGCTGAGGCCAAAAAAATGTCCTTGTATTTGGCATAGTCTACATCAATATTTTCCAAGCCGGCGCCGACCCTTCCAATAAATTTGAGGTTGGTGGCCTTTTCCAAAAATTGTTGGTCGATGGTAAACCTACTTCGGATGATGATGCCGTCGTATAGATGGATTTTTTTCTCTACTTGCTCCTTGGTGGAGTCGTAGTCTTCATGATTTTCGAACCCGAGCTCGGCAAATTGTTCCAAGAGCAGGGGGTGGTTGGTGTCGAGGTGGAGAACTTTCATGGGAGCAAATATACGACTCCTATATTTTTGGGTAATGGGTTTGAGTTTTTTCATGGAGTACATTGCCCGTATGGGCGGTGCTCAATTTTTCAAAAAGGAGTACGTGCACCTCTTCCCCGTTCTTGGTCATGGGATTATGTTCCACACCTTTGGGTACTACAATGATCTCACCTTGGTTCACCACTTCGGTCCTGTCACGGAACTGCATGTAGAGGGTGCCTTTGATGACCTGAAATAGCTCATCTTCGTTTTCGTGGGCATGCCATACGAATTCACCTTGGAGTTTGGCCAAGAGCACCTGCATATCGTCTACTACGGCAATCTGATGGGGATGCCATTGTTTGGTGAACTCGGCATGTTTTTGTTTCAGGTTGATGGATTTCATAACAAGACTTAAATTCCCAAAATGATTTTTGCAATCCAGAAATAAATGAGAATTCCAAAAATATCATTGCTGGTGGTGATAAACGGACCCGTGGCAATGGCAGGGTCAATATTTCTTTTATGAAGGAAAAGCGGGACAAAGGTGCCTATAAATCCGGCCACCACAATAACTACGATCAGCGAAAGGGATATCGCCAATGCCGTGTTAAAGGCTCCTTTCCAGACCCAAGTGAAGAGCATCAATAAAATAGCAAGGATAAATCCGTTTAAAAGTGCTAAGAGCATCTCCTTCAATAAGTGGTTCCTAACACTTCCCTTAAGGTCGTCGTTGGCGAGACCTTGCACCACAATGGCGCTGGATTGTACCCCAACGTTACCGGCCATGGCCGCAATAAGTGGTGTGAAAAAGAACAGTACGGCATGCTTGGCAATCATTTCCTCAAAAGTTCCCATGATGGCTGCAGCGCCGAGTCCACCAAAAAGCCCCAAGATCAACCAAGGGAGGCGTGCCCGTGTAAGGATCCAAATACTATCGCTCACTTCAACATCTTGTGATATACCTGCCGCCATTTGGTAATCCTTATCGGCTTCCTCACGGATTACATCTATGATGTCATCAATGGTAATCCGTCCTACTAAACGTCCGATTTCATCAATCACCGGGATGGCTTCTAAATCGTATTTGGACATGACCCTGGCTACTTCTTCTCCCTTTTCGTTTACGTTGACAGAATCCACTTTGGGAATGTATATTTCCCTGATATGGCTCTTGGCGGGAGCAGTAAGCAAATCCTTTAAGGATAGCCTGCCTTTTAGCTTGTCTTCATCATCCACCACATAAATGGAATGTACCCGGGTTACATTTTCAGCTTGGGCACGCATTTCCTTCACGCAAGTGGTAACGGTCCAATTCTCATTGACCTTTACCAACTCTTTTGCCATAAGACCACCAGCGGAATCCTCCTCATAGCGCAATAGGTCCACAATGTCCTTGGCGTGTTCTCTATCTTCGATTTCCGAGATAACCTCTTGTACCAGCTCCTTCGGAAGTTCGTTGATGATATCCGCCGCATCATCGGTATCGAGCTCCGCCAACTCCCCTGCAATTTCCTTGGCGGTAAGGTTTTTAAGTACCGCTTCACGGATGTCCTCATGCATTTCGGCAAGGATATCCGAGGTTTTCTCGCTATCGAGCAGTTTGATGAGATAGGTAGCCTCTTCCACCTCCAGTTCGTCCGCTATTTCCGCAATATCGGCATAGTGGAACTCCTTCATTATGGTTTGAAGCTCGGCATCCTTGCTTTCCGCAATCAGTTGCCTGATTTCTTCTAAAAGTTCGTCTGTGAGTTTAAACGGGGTCATTGGCTATCTTCTGTGTCAACGTTACAAAGTCAGCTACACTTAGCTGTTCCGGGCGTTGGTCAAAGATAGCATCTTCTTTGAGATTATCGGAAAGGTTGAATGTTTTAAGACTGTTACGAATGGTTTTTCTTCTTTGGTTGAAGGTGGTTTTCACCACTTTAAAAAAGAGGCGTTCGTCACACGGCAAGGTGAGTTCCTTTTTTCGGGTTAACCGTAACACTCCCGAATCCACCTTTGGTGGCGGGTCAAAAACACTGGGCGGTACGGTAAAAAGGTACTCGGCATCATAATACGCTTGGACCAACACGGAGAGGATACCGTACGTCTTGTTCCCAGGGCCTTCGCAAATACGTTTGGCCACTTCTTTCTGGAACATTCCCGAAAATTCAGGAATCTGATGGCGCATTTCCAACATTTTAAAAACAATCTGGCTAGAGATATTGTATGGGAAGTTCCCCGTAATGGCAAACTGTTCATCGCCAAAAAGCTCGGTCAGGTCAAATCTTAGAAAATCTGCCTCGACAATGTTCAAGCGGTTGTTTTGTTTTAGGATAGCGGCATGTTCTAACGGAAAGCTATGGTTAAGATAGACGATGGATTCACCGTCCAAGTCCATGGCTACAAGGTCTAGGTCTCGCTGCAATAAATGCTTGGTGAGCACTCCCATACCGGGCCCTATTTCGAGTACGTTTTGATAGTCTTCCAGCGAAAGGGTCTGAGCAATTTTTTGCGCTACGGACTCGTCTTTGAGAAAATGCTGCCCTAAATGCTTTTTGGCCTTTACCGCTCCCTCCTCCTGGACTGGTTTGTGACCATGCTGGGGATTATGGGAATACTTCTTTTTTTTCTTTTTGGACACGGGAGCATTTTTTGGCAAGTTAGTTGGAATTTTCGACATAGATCCATGCTTTGTCCCCGGATTCCAAGGTGAAGAGTTCCCTTTTATAGGCTTTGGTCTTATAAATATCCGCCTTTTTCAGGTCGTTTAGATCTACTTTATATGCCATGCCCAATACCTTGTCTTCGGGGTTTCCGGTATGCACCACAAGGGGATAGCGCCCATAAACGGCCTTGTCTTGTTTTTTAAAACCCAATACAGTATCGGTTTTGCCTTGGAGCAAACGTCCAAAGATGTATTCTTGGACCTGCGGGTCCTGCAAGGTTCCGTAGGAAAACAGATATTCCAATTGCTATGGGATTTGCTGGCTGATTACTTCCAGTTCCGTACGAAAGGCCACGAATTTGTTCGGAAACATCCGTTGTGCATCGGCGCGTAGACGGTCTGCATCCTCCTTGTAATAGGCCTCCAAGGTGGCCCTGTCTTGCGTGGTGTACTGAACGGAATAGGTGATACCGCCCATATCCTCTTCTACCAGTACCTTCACCATTTTGGCATGGGAGAATTTCCCAGTGCCCAGCATATCGGGCAAGTGTTTGTCCTTCATCCATTCCAACCATTGGTCGTGGACACTTTCATCGATGTTGATGGTTACGTTGTATATGAGCATTTACTTTATCTGTTTAAGGGTGGGGGAAGTTAGTGTAATTCTGAGAAACCTCTTATAGAGATTTCCGCCATCGCGGGAATGACAAGGGTATTAGTTGATCGCATCCCCACGAAGACGCCTGAAATTTTTTCGGGCCTGTGGAAAATAATAACTATCCTGATAGCTGTAGATGATTTTCTCATAATGGGCCTTGGCCTTTTCGGGCTCGTTCAGCGTTTTTTCATAAAGTTCTCCCAAGGCAAAATGGGCATCATCGGCTAAAATGCCATCACCATAAAATTCTACGATTTTTTGGTAGTTGAACTCGGCACCTTCATAGTTTTGCTGTTCCACCAAAAGTTCTGCTTGCTTCAACAAGGCCTCATCCTCGATTTTTTCCCCTTTGTGATTTTCTAAAATATCTTCGAGCACTTCAATGGCTTCATTGTCTTTATTTTGATAGGCCAATAAGTCGGCACGGGCATATTTTTTCAGTGCGGTCTGTGTGGAGTCTTCCAAGGAATTGTCCGAAATCAACAAACTTAATTGCATAGCATCGTTGGCGATGAGTTGGGAGGTAGAACCGCGCAATACCTTAAGTTGGGTGAGCGCCCAATCAAAATCGCCTTTGTAAAAACTGGTCTGCGCCACTTTAAATCGTGCATCTTGACCCAGTACATCGTTCTTCATGCTTTTTTGCACTTGGGTAAACAAAATCAAAGCTTCATTAAACCTTTGGTCGAACACCAAAATATCCCCAAGTGCCAATTTTAAATACGCCATGGTCATTTGGCCCATGGGCAGTTCCAAACTTTGTTTGAGCATGGCTATGGCCGGTTCGGGCTGTTCTTTTCTAAAGGTCAGGAAATTGGCATAGGCCACCTGTAGTTGGAGCGTCCTGCTCTGATTTCCATAGAGTTCAACCAAGTCTTCAAATTTTTTCTCTACGGATTGCAACACTTTTTCCGTGGGATTTTCCAGGGCGATGTCAATCAAGCTGAGTTCCGCATTGAGTCTAGTACTCGGATTTTCCGTGTTTTCCACGATGAATTCGTAAATCGCGGTCGCCGTTTCAAGGTCTTTTTCCTCCAAAGCGATGCTTCCCAGGTTTTCCAAACGGTCCACGGACTGGCCTTCACTTCGTTTATAAATGGCCTTTTCCTGACCGAAGGCACTATTGTATTGTTTTTGTTGGACAAACAACCAACTCAACAGTTCGTTCCAAAGGATATCGGGCGCTTTTTGGGCGTTTTGGAGCAACACTTTACGAAGTAAAATGTTGTTTTCATCGGAGGGGTCTTCGGAAATAAAATCCTCAATATTACGGAGTACATTGGAGCGAGATGTGCGGCCCTCCCAAATTAAATTGAGATAGGACTGGTACATTTTGGCAATATCGCCCTGTTCCCCGTAAATGCGAGCCAACTGAAAGTCGTAGTTGAGGTCCGGTTTTAGCTCCATGGCGCGGGTATAGGCCTGAATGGCATACTCCAGTAGCGCATAGGTTTGAAACCGATAGCCTACACTATATCCGTAATTGGGGTTGTCCTCTATTTTTTGGATGGCCTTGTCGTAATAGGCATTGGCCTTTTCGGGCTCGTTCTTTAGTGTGTAATTGTAACCCAACTCAATAAAAAAAGTGGGGAACGCATAGCTATCCTCAATTTTTTGTAGCAAAAAGGCTTCGGCCTCATCATAACGTTCCAATTGTTGGTAGCAGGACACCAATCCTTCGGCATAATCCGTACGTCTTGGGTTGGTCTCCACCAATTTTTCGTAGAAGACCAATGCTTTTTCGTAATCCCCATCTTGAAAGTACTGTTTGGCCAAGAAATCTTCCTGTGCCGACAACAGTGAGCAGTTTATGACGAATATGAGAAATAAAAGGCGTTGCAATAGCTTGTTTGTCATTTGATTAAAAAAGCTTCAATTCTATATAACAGTGTTAGGTCATTTCGAACACAGTGAGAAATCTCATTTCACAATAAAAATTATCAGATTCCTTCTTTTTTCCCCTATGTTGGAATGACACCTTTACCAAAAAGGATATTTAACAATCTCGGGTATGAAAATTAGGGTATATCTGAATACTTAACTATCTGACCTATGTTTTATACCAATTGTTAGTGTATCTTTTTTATTCATTATTCGTCAATCTCACATACTAAAGGCATATGGTCGCTTAATTCTAACCATTTGTCAGCATGTCCAATTTCTACTTTCTTTATTTGGTCAGAAAACCTTTTAGCACCGAAAACATAATCAATATGATAAGGTCTTTCAAGTTTTCGTTGGAAATATAAAGTCGGAACCGTTTCAGCACCTTGCTGTTCTCCTGTGAATTTATGGTAGAGACTTTCTATTCCAAGTTCTCTTAATTCTTTTACAACGTCAGAGTGATTCCACCACCTATCCCATTCGTCCCATTTCGTATTGCTGTTAAAATCTCCTGCGATAATTGTCGTATTCAGTTTGTCTTTATTGACTTGCAAGTATTTCCATAATTGTCCAATATAGCCGAAGTTTGGAGAGTTATTTCTATGCGTCCAAACAGCAAGGAGGTCAAAGTCCCGATTTACTTTACAAGGCAAGAAATGTTTTACGAAATGGTCTTTAAACTGGTTTGACCAATCGAGTTTGTTTAATTCAATTTCTGGTCGTGCAAAAATTGCAAGTCCTTTGCTTTTGTAATCACCAATCCAAATGTAGTTTTTAGCCCATTCTTGATATTTTGGGTGTCGACATTCGGCAGGATTTTCACATTCTTGGATAATATAAATGTGGGCATTAAAGTCCGAAATATATTCAAACTTTTTTCTAAATGCTCCATTACAGTTCCAAGTAATAATCTTCAATTTCGTGATTTTTTAAATGCACGACAACGTGTTTTTGAAATCCTTAAGGTTTAATTCAAATATAACGCAGAAATATGGGGGATTCTGTTAAGCGAATCCAAATAAATAGGTGAAAACTTTAATCGATGGTATCAAAACCGCAGTACGGAACCAAAACCTTGGGGATTTTTATCCCGTCTTCGGTCTGATAGTTTTCCAAAATACCCGCCAAGACCCGAGGTAATGCCAAGGCACTTCCATTCAGGGTATGGGCCAACTGACTTTTACCATTCTCATCCTTAAATCGAAGTTTTAGGCGATTGGCCTGGAAGGTCTCGAAATTGGACACGGAGCTGATTTCCAACCAACGGTCCTGTGCAGTGGAGAATACTTCAAAATCAAAGGTGAGGGCAGAGGTAAAACCAAGGTCGCCACCACAGAGTCGGAGGATGCGGTAGGGCAATTTGAGTTCACGCAGAATAGTTTTTACGTGTTCCACCATTTCATCCAGGGCTTGGTAGGAGTTGTTGGGGTGCTCCAGGCGCACGATTTCCACCTTGTCGAATTGGTGCAAACGATTCAAACCACGAACATGCGCTCCATAACTACCTGCTTCGCGTCGGAAGCAAGGGGTGTATCCTGTGTATTTGATGGGGAAATCACTTTCCGCCAACATATCGCCCCGGTGCAAGTTGGTCACGGGCACCTCGGCCGTTGGGATAAGGTATAGATCATCCACCTGCACATGGTACATTTGGCCTTCCTTGTCGGGCAATTGACCAGTTCCGTATCCCGAGTCTTCGTTGACCATGAGCGGAACTTGCATTTCAGTATAGCCTGCTTCGGCATTTTTGTCCAAGAAATAAGCAATCAAGGCGCGTTGTAAACGGGCACCCTTTCCTTTGTACACTGGAAAACCTGCCCCCGTAATTTTTACACCAAGCTCAAAATCGATAATGTCATATTTCTTGGCCAATTCCCAGTGCGGAAGTGCGCCTTCCGCCAAGGTTGGGATGTCGCCTTCCCGAAACACTTCCTCGTTGTCCTCGCCGGAATTGCCTGCTGGAACAGATTCGTGCGGAACATTCGGAATCAAATACAGTTGTTGCTGAAGTTCATCTACCGTGGTGTTGAGGTCGTCGCCCAACTTTTTTGAGGCTTCTTTAAGTCCAGCGGTTTTTTCTTTTAGAACATTGGCTTCCTGTGCTTTTCCTGTTTTGAAAAGGATGCCGATTTCTTTGGAGATTTTGTTGGATTCGGCCAGAGTAGTATCCAATTCTGTTTGGATGGAACGTCGTTTTTCATCGAGTTCCAAAACCTTTGTGATCATTGGTGCTGCATCAATATTTCGCTTTTTTAAAGCGGTGATGATACTTTCCTTGTTTTCCCTGATGTTCTGTAGTTGAAGCATGGCCTAGTTTTGAGCCGCAAATTTAATCGAATCTGAACAAGTGCCCAATTTTATTCTTTGGGTGAGGGGAGAATCCAATCGTTATGGGAAAAATGTTTCCACGGAACGCTGGCCAAATCCACTTTCGGGTCGATAAAGGTTCGGTACGGCCCTTGATTTATTTTGACTTTGTTGTCCACAAATACTTGGATATCCTCTCCTTTTTGGGCGTAGTCCTTTTTAAGATATTGGGCAAATTGCCAAATAAAATCAGGGTAACATTCCACTCTTCTTTGCTGTTTGCTGGTCAGATAATCATTGAGATTGATAGTGGTGGTATCCTTGCTTTGGGTGTTGACTACTTTATAGGTAATTCTGCCCGCTCGGCTACGGAGCATCATCCGCCAGCTCAATCTATGGCCCTCCTCTGTCCAAAGTACATCATCTGGAAAAAAATGGTGTCGAAGCGGCAACAGCAATTGAACCAGGAAGTAGATGCCTAGGATAGAGAGAATAACGTTCTTGCTTTTAGGTAATATGATTTTGGTGTCGGGGATGATTTTTTTGGTTTTCAAAAATAGATTTCGAATGGTCTGTGGTTCAAAAAAGAAGACCGTAAAAGCTAAGGACAGGTAGGGGAATATCCCAATTTGAAATACAATGCTGTTGAACAAATGGAAGAAGATGGAGAACACGAAGGCTATTTTTCGCGTAGGCTTCCAAAGTAGGGCTGGAACAATCAAAAGGTCGAACACAATCCCAAAGAGCCCTATTATTTGGTGTACCCACTTTTGTTGGAGAAGGTCTCCAATCAAATAGTAATGCTTTTTGGATTCCATTAGCAGCTCCACAATGCTGAAATCCAACCAATCCCCATATAGTTTGGCCACTGAGGCGTAGGTGTACACAATGAACAATTGCAGTATGATGGTCCATCGAATCCAGTTGTACATGGTTTGGGAACGCAGGCCAGGGTTCAATTTGGCATCCAAAGAAGCATCCCTGTTGGCGGGAAAAATGGCCATGATGTAGGCCAATAGCATCAAAAGGTAGTAGTGGTTGTTGTAGGATGTTTTTTGCATGAGGTACACGCCGGACCACATGATGGCGAAGGCCAAGGCGCTGAATCGGTATTTGTATCCGAGGGCGATCAAGAGGCCCAAAGTGCCCATAACGGCAAAGTAGATGTACATCCCATTGCCCGGCAGCGGCTGTAACCATTCAAAACCAATAAAGGAAAATGTGAACTGAGGCTCCACCATGGTTCTTCGAACCCAGCCTGTGGCAATGGCCCCATAGCATTCCGCAGCGACCAATAAGCCGTAAAAAATTCGGAAAACCACGAGTTGCGCGTTGTCAATTTTCCGAAATAGAAATGTGTTAAGCATTTATTTGGAAATTAGGTCCAAAGAATGGTTTTTGTCTTTCTTTAACTGCTCCTTCAATTCTTCAATAGAGTTGAATTTATGCTCATCCCTAATACGGTGCAATAGTTCTACCTGTATTTTTTTCTCATAGAGATTTCCGTCAAATTCAAAAAAGTTGACCTCGATACTTTTTTTGGAACCGTCCACCGTGGGGTTGAAGCCAATGTTCATCATACCAAAATAATCCTTGCCCTCTAGATGACTCTTCACCACATAGGCACCGTTTTTTGGTATGAGTTTGTACTCCTCGGGAATATGGAGATTGGCTGTTGGGAAGCCGAAATCCCTTCCGAGACCACGTCCTTTTTTTACGATTCCAGTGAGCATATAGGCATAACTCAAGTAGCTATTGGCAGTTTCCACATCGCCATCGAGCAAAGCCTTCCTGATTTTGGTGGAGCTGACCGAAACGTCTTCGATTTCTTGGGCAGGAATTTCCTCCACCTCAAAATCGAAGGTGTTTCCAAAGGAAATCAAGTCTTTGATATTGGCATTTCGATTGCGGCCGAACCTGTGGTCATATCCAATAATGATTCTTTTGGCCTTGATATTGTTCACCAGGATGTCCCTTACAAAGTCGATGGCCGAAAGCCTGGAAAACTGTTTGGTAAACGGATGGATGATCAAATAATCCAGTCCCAAGCTTTCCAAAATCTGTTTTTTCTCCTCGAGTGTGTTCAGTAATTTGATGTCGACATCCTTTTGCAACACCATTCGTGGATGAGGGAAAAAGGTGAGTACTGTGGATTTGAGCCCAGTGTTTTTGGCATTGTTTGTGATGCGTTCCAATATCTTGCGATGGCCCAAGTGCACGCCATCAAAAGTACCGATGGTCACCACAGTTTGGTGTGGAACTTCCTTAAAATGAGAAATGTTTTGGATTGTTTCCAACTGATTTAGAAATAAAAAAAAGGCTTACATTTGAATTTATACTATGCCCTAACCGCGTATGAAAGCTAAGTTACATCTTGTTTTTTCAATAACCATATTTTTTAGCTGCTTTTGCATATACGGGCAGCAAGGGTATTGGAAAAACGCCCCTAGTCGGTCTGGTCTTCGAGCCAGTTCCCTAAAGGATATTTCGGACGCCAAAAAGGTGTTTACGTTGGATAAAAGCGGGTTTTCCAAAACAATGAATTCTGTTTCGGCAGCCAAAAGTTCCATTAGAACCGTTTATTTGCCCAACGGGGAAGGGAATGTTGTTCCGTTTTATTTGAAGGAAACCGCTGTACTCCATCCGGATCTTTCCAAAAAATATCCTTCCATCAAATCATTTACTGGAATTAGCGTTGATGGTAAATACAAGATAAAACTGAGCAGTTCGCAAAAAGGTATTCAATCCATGTTGGTGAATTTGGAGGATAGCCAAACCGTATTCATGGAGCCGACTTCGAACCATTTGGACACCTACGTTCTTTACGACAAGGAAGCAGGTCTTGCCTCAAAAATGGATTTTATCTGTAAGACTAGCAAGGACCTATTCGGAAATTCTTCGAAATCATCCAGTGATGTTGGAAAAACGATTGTTCCGCTGGTGGATGACCAATTGCTCAGAACCTATCGGGTCGCTGTGTCCGCTTCAGGCGAATACACCCAATACATGGGGGGCACGGTAGAGGATGCTCTCGCAGGTATCAACGCGACCCTAACCAGGGTCAATGAGGTGTTTGAAACCGATTTGGGCGTCACTTTAGAACTCATTCCCGATAACGACCTGCTCATTTTTACCAATGCCAACACTGATCCTTTTGACGACAGTTTAAATGCAGAGGTTCAATCGACCATCACATCGATTATTGGTGAGGAGAATTACGATGTGGGGCATTTGTTCCATCAAGTGGGTGTAGGTTTGGACAATGGCAACGCTGGTTTTATTGCGTCTGTTTGTGTGGACAATCGAAAGGGCAGTGCCTTTTCTGCAGCCAATGTGCCCGAAGGAGATGTGTTTGATTTGGATTATGTAGCACACGAACTCGGTCACCAATTTGGAGCCAATCACACCTGGTCTTTCGAGTCTGAGGGCACCGGGGTTCAAGCGGAGCCTGCCAGTGGTAGTACCATTATGGGATATGCAGGTATTGTGGGGGGTAACAATGTTGCCCCCCAGGGCGATGATTATTTCCATTATAATAGTATACTTCAAATATCCACCTATCTGGAGACCACTTCCTGTGCCCAAACCGAGGCAATCACCAATGCACCACCTGTTTTGGTACCTGTTGATGATTACACCATACCTAGAGGAACCGCCTTTGTTTTGGAGGGTAATGCTACGGATCCCGATGCGGGGGATGTACTTACCTATACCTGGGAACAGATTGATGATGGTTTGGTTACAACAGCATCTTTTGGCTCCTTGAACCCGAGCGGGGCCAATTTTAGGTCCCTACCCCCATCAACAGACCCTAGAAGATATTTCCCTAGACTGTCCGAAGTTGCCCAAGGAAATCTAACGCAGGTAAGTCCGGCCATTGGAGATGCTTGGGAAACGGTTTCCGACATAGAGCGAAATTTAAGGTTCGCTTGTACCGTTCGCGACAACGCTGCTGGAGGTGGGCAAGTGGTTTCCGATGTATTGGATGTTCGGGTGATCAAGGCTGCAGGGCCTTTTATCGTTACTTCCCAAATATCCGAAGAGACCTATGCCGCTGGCTCTGTCCAAGAAATTACCTGGGATGTGTCAAACACGGATATAGCGCCCATAAATGCACAGCAGGTGGATATTTTCCTTTCTTTGGACGGTGGTTTGACCTATCCGATAACCCTTTTGGAAAACACCCTGAACGATGGTGCCGAAGAAGTGCTTTTGCCCGGCAACGTTACCAATGCAGGGCGCATCATGGTAAAGGCTAGTAACAACATTTTTTTTGCCGTAAACAATACCGATTTTATCATTGAAGAATCCGAAGTGGTCCTCAATTTTGAAAATTTGGACTATGAGGTTTGCCAGCCCGATGATTTGGTGATTCCTTTTGAATACGAAACCTATGCAGGATTCAACGAGAACACTACTTTTTCCGCCAACGTTCCTGCAGGCATGTCTGCCAGTTTTTCTCCCACAAATGCAACGGCCAATAATACGGTTGTGGACCTTACGCTGTCCAATACCAACGGCGTTGCTCCGGGGGTTTATGAAATTGTGGTGACTGCGACCTCGGCATCGATTACCAAGAACGTTACGTTTTCCCTTCTGGTACAAGATGGAAATTTCGCCGATGTGACATTACTCTCTCCAAGTGATGGGGAAGCGGGCGTTTCATTGGATGCTTTGCTCAATTGGCAGGATGACCCTTCCTATTCGAATTATGATGTAGAAGTGGCAACCGATTTGGCTTTTACCAACATCGTAGAGTCTGCATCTTTGCCCTTTACCACCTATAAAGCCACAAAACTGGAGGCTGAGACCGAATATTTTTGGAGGGTTAGGCCCAACAATGGTTGTGGTTCGGGAAGTTTTGGAACTCCTTTCAGCTTTACCACCTCACAGGTAAATTGTAGGAATAGGGATGCAACGGATTTGCCCATTACCATTTCATCATCTGGAACACCAACCATTACAACATCCATCCTCTTTGTGGAAGATTTGCCTATTTCGGATGTCAATGTAAACTTGCAGCTAGATCATACCTATTTGGAAGACCTGATCATTACCCTTATCTCTCCTTCGGGAACCGAGGTGACCCTGTTATCAAATAATTGTGGAGCGGATAACGATTTAAATGCTGTTTTCGATGATGATGGTGATCCCATTGTTTGTGGAGAAAACCCAGCAATTTCGGGAACTGTTGCACCGATAGGATTTTTATCATCCCTGAATGGCGAGTCCATATTGGGCGAGTGGATCTTGGAAATAGAAGATACCGCTGCCAGTGATGGTGGTACCTTGGTCGATTTTTCCTTGGATATCTGTATTGAGGGAAGTTATCGACCAGATGCTGATGAGGATGGCGTTTTTGATGATGGCGACGACCTCTGTTTGGGAACACCAAAGGGAGTAGAGGTGAACACCAATGGCTGCGCTGTGTATCGATTTGCTTCCGATAATTTTGAAATCGAAGTGGAGAGCGAAAGCTGTCGTAGCAATAACGATGGCTCTATAACCATAACTCCTTTTGATACCGCTATCAACTACACAGCCGTTCTGAATGGTGCAAGTGGTTCGGAATCTTTTGACTTTACCAATTCGCAAACGTTTAGTAATCTGCCTGCTGGGGAATACTCCTTATGCATTAGTGGAACGGATGGGTTGATTACATATGAGGAGGTGTGCTTCGATGCTATGCTGACCCAACCCGATGTGCTCGATGTGTCGGCTTTACTTGATGCCGGTGTGTTGAATCTTGACCTGAAAGGAGCTTCGTTTTACAACGTGGAGCTCAATGGTCTGGTTACCCAAACGGAGGCTTCCAAAATCCAGCTTCCTTTGGAAAATGGTATCAACACCCTAAGGGTTTTTACCAACTTACCATGCCAGGGAAGCTTCGAAAAGAATTTCTTTTATTCGGAAAGGCCTGTTTTGTCCCCAAACCCGGTTTATACCACTACCCAAGTGTACATGGGCGGCTATGAAGGTGCTGTGGAAATCCAACTTTTTACCGCTAATGGCAAGCTGGTGCGCACGCAGCGAAGAAATGTGTTTGGCGAGGATTTGGAGCTGGATGTGTCCACCTTGCCCAAAGGAATGTACTATTTAGGTCTAGAAAAAGCAGGTAAAAAAGAAATGTTTAAACTGATCAAGGAATGATTCGGAAGATAATGTATTTGTGCCTGTTGGCATTTATGGTTTCCTGTGGAGGCGACGACGGACCGCCACCTGCTCCAGAAGGTGCAACTCTGGTATTTCCTGAAGAGAATTCGGAATGTACCACGGGAACGGATATCAATGAGACCTCATCCCAGGTCACTTTCAGATGGAATGCGTCCAAAAATACAACTAGGTATACGCTTTCGGTCATCAATTTAAACACCAACTTGCCCCAAACCATTTCCACGGCCTCGACATCAGCAAGTCTCACCATAACAAAGGGAGCTCCTTATGCTTGGTCGGTCACGAGCCAAAACACCGAATCCGATCAAGTAGCATCAAGCGATACATGGCTGTTTTACAATGCAGGGTCGCAGACCACCTATGTCCCGTTTCCAGCTCAATTGGTGCGTCCAGTATCAGGAGCAACGGTTCAGAAGGATATTGCCAACGAAGTTACCCTCGAATGGGCAGGTGCCGATGTGGATAATGACATCGACTTCTTTGAAGTATTTTTCTCGGAGTCCAACCCTCCCGAAACATCGGTTGGGATTACCAATGCATCCACCAAAGAATTGCCAGTGGGGGTCGAGTCCGGCACGGTGTATTACTGGCGGGTAGTCACTACCGATTTGGAAGGAAATGTTTCCAGCTCCAGCGTGTTCGACTTTAAAGTCCTGTAATTTATGTACCGTTGTATTGGTTCATGGTGTTTTTGGCACCAGCGAAGATGAATGACCGTACAAGGTCTGTCGATTTCTCTAGACGTTCGGGCATCGCTTTCTTTTGGTCATCATCCCATTTGCCCAACACATACTCTACTTGTTGGCCTTTTCTGAAATTGGAGCCTACGCCAAATCTAAAACGATTGTATGTTGTAGTCTGTAGCATATTTTGAATATCTTTCAAACCATTGTGTCCGCCATCACTGCCTTTCCCCTTCAATCGAAGCGTTCCAAATGGGAGATTGATATCGTCGGTAATGACCAAAAGATTCTCCAAAGGGATATTTTCCTTATCCATCCAGTACTTGACCGCTTTGCCACTTAAATTCATGTAGGTGGACGGCTTTAGACAGACGATACTCTTGCCTTTGTGCTTAAAGGTGCCTACAGCACCGAGCTTGGCACTTTCAAAGGTGAAATTTTCCTGTTCGGCCAAAAAATCGAGGACCTTGAACCCGATATTGTGACGGGTGTCCTCGTATTCGCTGCCAATGTTTCCCAGTCCAGCGATCAGAAATTTTTTCATGGGGTCTGTTTCTTGAAGCAGTTGTTTTGAAGAGCCAAAAAGCTGTTTGATAAAATATAGCATCGGCTGATGTGGATTTGCCCAAAAATACAAAAGCATCCCAAATTTTTACCTAGGTAAAAGAGGGATGCTCTTGCAAAAGTTGAATAAGTTCTATTCTGCAGCTTCCGCTTCTGGAGCTTCGCCACCTTCGGTAGCTTCTCCTTCGGCTCCTTCTACTGCTTCCTCATCTTCGTCTTCAAGCTCTTCATCAACTGAAGTTCTAGAAGCTTTTACCTGTACGATAGCGGTACTATCTGGGTGCAGGAAGGTGTAGTCGTCGTTCAAAATACTTTCTACTGCAATGGTCTGTCCGATTCTCAACTTGGAAATATCCACAGTGATGAAATCGGGAAGCAAAGCAGGCAATGCACGGATGGATAGTTTACGCTTTCTGAAAAGCAAACGTCCACCGTTTCTCACACCAGGAGAGTTTCCTTCCAAACGAACAGGAATTCTCATGGTAATTGGTTTGTCCTCGAACAACTGGTAGAAATCCACATGTAGGATGTTGTCGGTTACAGGGTGGAATTGAATATCCTGCAATACGGCGTCAAATTTTTGACCATCTTCCAATTCAATTACCGCGGTGTAGGCATTTGGGGTGTACACCAAGTCTTTGAATGCGATTTCATCTGCTGAAAAATGCACTGGTTTATCCCCTCCGTACAGCACGCAAGGGACCTTTCCAGCATTACGTAAGGCTTTGGTAGCAACCTTGCCCACGCTTTCTCTTTGGGATCCTTTGATTGTAATTGACTTCATAATCTGTTATTAATATTTAATTTATGATAAAATTTATCTTCGAAGTGCCAGGCTTTGTCAGCCTGAGCGTAGTCGAAGGCTACATTAAAAATTTTGAAGATATCGATGTATTGTGGTGAACCCTGTGCATCACATCGGCAAAAAGGTCGGCACATGACAATATCTTTATTTTCTGTTGGCTTTGGTCTACAGGAATTGAATCGGTAACGATGAGTTCCGTCAATTTGGATTCCTGAATGCGCTCATAGGCTTTTCCAGAGAGTAGGCCGTGTGTAGTAACAGCCCGTACACTTTCGGCTCCTCTTTCCATCATCAGATCAGCGGCCTTTGTTAGTGTTCCGGCGGTATCGACCATATCGTCCACCAAGACCACATTTTTTCCTTGGACATCGCCAATAAGTTCCATATGGGAGATGACGTTGGCCTTTGCCCTTTGTTTGTAACAAATCACCACGTCACATTCCAAAGCTTTGGAGTAGGCGTATGCCCTTTTGGAACCGCCCATATCGGGAGACGCAATGCAAAGGTTATCTAGATTTAGCCCTTTTAAATAGGGCAAGAAAAGGGTGGAAGCAAATAAATGATCCACTGGCTTTTCAAAGAAACCTTGAATTTGGTCGGCATGGAGGTCCATGGTGATGATTCTGGTAGCACCGGCAGTCTCCAACATCTTTGCAATTAACTTGGCAGCAATGGGAACGCGTGGCTTATCCTTACGGTCTTGACGTGCCCATCCAAAATAAGGCATAACGGCGGTTATGTGTCGTGCCGAGGCCCTTTTGGCAGCATCGAGCATCAATAGCATTTCCATCAAGTTTTCGGAACTGGGATTGGTGGAGCCAATGATAAAGATGCGCGCTCCCCTTATGGATTCCTCAAAGGAGGGCTGAAACTCGCCGTCGCTGTAACGGGAGAATTGGACTTTTCCCAATTCAGCTCCGTAAGAAGCAGCGATTTTGTTTCCCAGCTCCACACTTTGTGTGCAAGCAAAAATTTTAGGTTCCGGGACTTGATATGCCATTACAATTTCTTGTTAGCTAGCGTTTTAACGTACATATAAATAAGGAGGTGCAAATTTAAAAATTAAATTGGGTTGCTAAAGGATAAATCCAAGTATTTTTTGGCGATATATAAAATTATTTTTTTAGCTTTGCACTCGCATTTGAAAATGTGGTGCCAAATGCCTTGGTGGCGGAATTGGTAGACGCGCTGGATTCAAAATCCAGTGTCTTCGGACGTGTGGGTTCGATTCCCACCCAAGGTACTACGAAAAAAGCCCTTAAAATCATTGATTTTAAGGGCTTTTGCTTTTTTAAATAATCACAGGTTGATGTTTGCATATATCGAAAATCTACTTTTCACCTCGACCTTTCCGTTATTGAGGTCTTGGGCAAGGGGCAGCATACTGGATAGGCCCAAAGCGTATTGCCTATAATTTACCTCGATGCCCAATCTGCTGAAAAGTGCATTTCCTCCAGTATCGGTCACCTCTAGATCAAACTCCTCGTTCTTGTCAAAATACTCTCCTCCGATTCCAGCTTGTGGCGTAATCGCAAAATTGGTCCCCAAATAGTAAGTTTTGAACGTGTTTAAGGCATAGTTCAACTGGTTTCCAAACCGATATTCTTTATCATTCTTTGCTTTCACTGTATAATTGGCCATGAGCGACAGGCCCCAATTGCGATGGGTTACCCCATAATTGGCTGCCAGTACATAGTCCCAGCTCCCTGTTCCCAATTGAAAACTCGGATTTACACTGCCTTCTAGATTTGCTTCATCAAATGTTCCGGTCGGCATTTTCACCCCGCCTCCCAATTGGAGGGTGTGTTCCGGCTTTATGGATACGATACTATCCGGTGTTTGTTTCAAAACTTGATAAAACCCAAGTAAGGTAGCATCTCCGAGTCCATCAATATGCTGTTCGGTAGTATTGGCGAATTCTCTGGAATGGAATTGATAGGGCAATACCGCATTTATAATGATTCGCTTGCCCAAGGGGATTTGGGTCCATAATTGTAATGTATTGAAGTTTTCATCTATCCATGGGGAATTGGCAAAAATACCATCACGCGACCTATAGTATTGGCCGATGTACCTTATTCCGATAAAATTATTGTTCAGCCCAGTTCCAAAGCCCATGCTTCCGCCATTCCCGCTACATCCGCAGGTATCACAAAAGTCATAGTAAAAGAGGCTCACATGGCTTGTGCAGTTCAGAGGATCATCAGGGACAACATTTCCCTTTAGAGATATCGTGACCGCCAGTAGGGCAAATGCTACTATAAATTTTTTCATAAATCAATATTCAGCGAATCGCTCGTCGTTAATAAATTCTTCATCGGTGAGCGTTTTCAAAAACGCTATCAATGCTTGTTTTTCGTTATTGGTCAGTGGAATTCCCAAAGTATCCCCATTCTTCAACAGTGGATCTAAGGTGGGAGAATCCTGCACTCCGTTTTGATAAAAATTCAACACCGACTCCAAGCTTCCAAATCTTCCATCGTGCATATACGGGGCAGTAAGTGCCACGTTTCTTAGACTGGGCACCTTGAACTTATAATTGTCGTTTGTGCTGCCGCTTACCTCGGCCCTGCCCAAATCATTGATCTTTGGGTTTGGGGGCAAACCGTTGTTCCGAAAGCTCCCGTCCGAAAAGAGGTCTGTGGTGTGGCAACTGGCACACTTGTTTTGAAAAATGTTCAATCCGATCAGTTCTTGTTCGGTAAGGGTTACATCGTCTTCATTACGGACATATTTGTCATATTTGGAATTATAGGATACCATCATCACCATAAATTGGGCTATGGCCTTTAAAAAATTCTCATGGTTCACGCCACCTTCTTCAAATGCAGCGTCAAAAGCTTGTCGGTATTGGCTGTCAGCCTTAAGCTTTTCGAGTACACTTGTCATGGTTTCTCCCATCTCTACTTCATTGGTAATGGGAATAATGGGAAATAGGTCCAAATGATTGGTCGCCCCATCCCAGGCAAACTCCGAGAAAAAAGCCATGTTGGCAAGGGAAGGAGTGTTCCGGGTTCCCTCTTTGTCATCGATACCGTGACTGAACTGATGCCCGTGATGGGTGAAAGAAAACCGCTGCTCATGGCAGAATCCGCAGGAAATGAAGCCGTTGGCAGATAACTTTCCGTCGTAGAACAGTTTTTTTCCAAGCTCAAACCCATGTTTGGTGGGAGGATTGCCCTCAACATTGTAAACCATGGGCGGAAAATTGGAAGGTACCGTAACGGAAAGTTCTTTATTGTCCTCTAGGGCCACATAGTCGCTATCATTGGAATTGCATGCCCCCAATATGGTTAGGAGAATGGCATATATCGTAGTCTTCATAGGATATTTGATTTGTATAATGGGGCCGGCCAAGGCATGACCGGCCCTAAAAAACTTAATGGGCATCCCCGCTGCCGTTGTGGATGTGGTCCACGGTGAACATTCCGGAAGTGTTTATGGCTATTTTGGGTGATTTTTCCTCACTTACCATAATGACTGCCTGTTCCGATAGCGAAATTTTGTTTTGGCCATCGAGGATATTGCCTGCGTTGGCCACCAAATGGATGATTGGGGACATTTCTTCGCTCACTATGGCTTCCGAGCCCAAACTCAAGGTGGTTTCCTTGTAGTTGTCCAGGCTTGAGCCATGGCTGCCCATGTGAATCTTGAAGTTAGTTGCTTCTGTCACCGTACTGGAGGTAAAAGTTCCCTCAAAGTTCAAAAACTTGTAGCCGGCTTGCCAAGACCACATCATATTGGTGCTTTCGGCCTTTGTGAGCAAGTCACCTTGTCCTTCAGCGCCCAACAGATATTTTTCCTGGTCGACACCTATTCCAAAGGTCAAGGATGTATATCTTCCCGCAGGAACATCCATTAGAACCACCTCGGTTTCTCCATTTTCTTCGCTTGTAATAAAATAGCCAGCTTCTTTAGGGTAGGTAAATACGTTCCCATCCTTATCAGTGAGCCTAAAGTTGCTAACAATATAATTGAGGCGTTCTATGGTCAAACTTTCGTTTTGGGAATTGGTGTAGGAGGAACCGAGGATAAGGTCGTCGCCAGATACGCTGTTGTCAAACTCGATTTTGACGATACCCGTTCCAGAAAGCTCCATGGTTCCATCGTCATCACTACATGAAGCTAGCATGGTGGTCAAAAAAATAAGTACTGATATTTTATAAATTGATTTCATTGTGATTCAAAAATTAATTGTTTTAAAACCCGTGTTTACACTTGGGCTATATGATGTAAAATGAATTAATGGGGTGCTTGGGCCATGTGCGTGGGCACATCACCTAAGACCACTAGGGATGGATGGGAGTTCTTTTTTGAGAACAGCCCAGCAATCGATTTGATTTTTGAATCAACAGTTGGGTGGGTGGAAAATGGTAGGAGTGAAGGTCCTTGTTTTGCTTTGAGCAAATTCTGGAATCTCTGTTTTTTTGATGGAAACCCCGATACATTCGAGAAATAGAATATCCACGAAACCAATGGGATATTCTTTCAAGTTGATAGGGGGGAGGTTCTGTTTTTTCTCTTCCTGCTCTTCTTGTAACATTTTAGCCAAATAACACTTACCGTTACATTCAAGCATAGGTTTGTCCTTGTTTACACACAAATATTCTGCAATATAATCTTGATTGATGACGTAATCGAAAACAGGGAGCACTGGGCGTACCATGGCCATAATGTATAGCAACGTGAATAATGTGGACAGCCAGCGAATTTTCAAGAAACCTAAATTTTTGGTGTCACAAAGATAGAATGATATTCTTAAAAATTACTAGGATTAATTGAAATTCAGGATAGGAAGTTTGTCAATTGCTTCCTCTTGTAAACGTTGAACATGGTTAAGATATTTCAAGGTACTTCTGGTAGAACTATGGCCCATGGCGTCAGCAACAGTTTTTAGGTTTGCCCCGTTTATCAACAATTGGCAAGCAAATGTATGTCTTGCGCAATAAAAGGTTATATGCTTATCGAGTTTTGCCCGTTTCACCCAGTGTCGAATGGCCTTATTGGCACCATTGTCACTTAACAATTGCAGATCAAATATATATTCCTCCATGTGGCCTGGTTCCCCAATAATATTCTGAGCCGTCTGGTTTAGCCTATTGTTTATTAATTCTCCAGTTTTATTTCTATATGTTATTAGGCGACCTTTATTAATGTTTTTCCATTTAAGCTCTCGGATTTCAGCGAGACCTAGAGAAGTGAAGCATGCAAATAAGAAGGCCTTTTTGACGTCTAAATTGCCACATTCAGTGCTTACAAGTTTTTGCAGTTCATCTTTATCCAAAACTTTTTTTTTTAAGGTGTCATCTTTATTGGGATTGGAAAACCGGATGTCTGCGGTGGCCATTTCTTTAAGATAACCTTGAACCTTTGCTGCTTTCAAGACTTTTTTGAATCTCGTAAAATAGTTATGAGCAGTTTCACCGGCCAAACCAGCATCATAGATCAAGTAATCCTTGTATAAGTTCATTATTTTGGGGGTAATTTCTGAAATGGTTAACCTCTTGTTGTTGACCGCTTCTTTAAATTTTTCCACAGCACTGGCAATGATACGTACATCTTTATTTTTATACTCTTGTATGTAGTTTTCTGCAAAGACAAAAAAACTCATCTTTTTTAGGTGCTGGGGAATATGCCCTGTTTCATCCGACAAAACCTCCAATTCCCTGTTGGCACGGATTCTTTCCGCAACCCTTTTCTTTTCAACTTTAGATGGATCTTTTGGGAGTATTTTTATTTTTAGAAATTCTCTCCATCTTTGACCATTGTGATGGATATCCAAATAGAGGCTTTTTGCTCCTGATTTTAATGTTCTGCTTCGTAGTTGTACTGACATGAAAAAGTGACGTAAAAGTGACGGTTTTTGTCTAAAAATACGAAATGAAGGGAAAACGCACAAATTCAAATAACGATTCAAATATTTGATATACAGTCAATTGTAGGCATTTTGTATCAAATAATATAACGTGGAGATTCACACCCAAGGTACTTAAAAACCCTGACAATTTGTTGGGGTTTTTTATTTTCCGATAGTCAAAAAAATAGGCGAAGGGTTATATTAGGGGTAAAACCCAAGGACCTTCTTTGGATGACCTGTTCCAAAAGTAAATCTTCATTTGGTTGATTGGTACGATATATAATGGCCATGGGTACTATACGGTCGTAGATATTCAAAGCTGAAATGCTTAACTGGATTTTGGTGGATTTCGGGTCAATTGCAAAATCATAGGTCAGTGAAGCGTCCAGTCTATGGAAACTGGGTAATCGGTCACTGTTTAAGGATTCAAATGTGACCGCTTTCGTTTCCTCATCATAGTTTTTAATGGGCGTATAAGGTGTTCCATTCCGATATTGCCATCCCAGAGAAAATTTTAGGTTGTTTATATTCAAACTATTGGAAATCCTAAAGCTATGAGGTATATCGTTGTTTCCAGAAAAGGGGCCTTGTTGGATTCCATTAAAGGTAAAATCTACATTGTTAAAAGCATAGCCAATCCAAAACCTATAGTTTTTGATACGCTTTTTTAATAAGATGTCTAGGCCAACGATGCGGCTTTTACCTTGGGCAAGGTTAGGTTGGGGAAGATAAAATCCTTGAGTATAGGAAGTGAGTCCAGTTAAGTTTTTATAGTAGACTTCTGCATCAAAGGTCCAGCTATTTTTATCAAAGAGGATGCCTGCAGAAAACTGATCGCTCCGCAACAGAGGGTAGTTCGCATTGTCCGATAACCGCCATAAATTGTTTTCAAGTCTGAGTTCGGTTTGGTCAAATTCGATAAGCTGTGATATGGGTTGGTTTCTCCTTTCGTAACCTGTCCGTATTCGAATTGATTGGCTTAAAGGTGCCTCCAGATACAATCTTGGTTCGAGCAGAAACTGGCCCAAACTACCATAATGAACCGCCCTTAGTCCTATTTTAAATAAACTCCCCTTGTCTTTTCTAATACTGTATTCCCCAAAAAGCACATTTTTTAGATTGCTATCCTGCACAGGAAGACTGACATTGTTTGCGGAATCGATATTGGAAAAATAGTTCAGGTCGATTTCTAAATTGGTGTTGGAAAGCTGGTACCCGAAACTTAATATGTTGTTGTTTTTTAAAACCCTATCCGACTTGAGCTCCAATCCAAAGTCACTGATTCGATTGCCTCTTATATTGGTTTCCTCAATCTCGCTTCCATACAGTTCAAGATTTCGGTAGTAGGAATCGTAGGATGAAAAGTAGGTGGTTATCTGATCGGTCTGACTTGGGGATGAAAAGTGTTTCCAACTTAAACTTATTCCTCCATTTCCAGTGGCCAATGAATCCCTTTTGGTTTCCCCTTGATTTTTGAACGAGAAAAGGGTACGGTTTCTTGTCATCAGTGCGCTGATGGAAAGCAGGTCCTTTTCCGAAGGTTGGTGCACGTATTTGGCGTTGATGTCATAAAACCTAAACTCACTGTCACTTGAGTAGTAGGTATAGTCGTCATCGGAACTAATGTTTAATGGGTTTCCACTGCTATCTAGGATTTGGCCCGAATTATTGAATATTTTTTTGGCATAGGCTTCATAAGTTTGTGTTTTGAGAATGTCCTGATAAGCATTTCTGGCATACAGCGATATAGATGATTTTTTGGATAAAGGAATTTTGATAAATCCATCAACACTCAAACCATCTATTCCAATTCCTCCAGATAATTCTTGTGAAACCTTATCATTGGTACTTATGTCTATAATTCCAGAAACCCTATCACCATACATGGCGCTGGTAGCGGTCTTGAAAATGGTTACTTTTTCTGTTGCATATGGATTAAACCTGGATAGCATACCGTACAAGTAGCCTGTGTTAAACACTCGGATATGATCGAACAACACCAAATTTTGGTCCGAAGTACCGCCATGTATCTGTATTCCCGAAACAGATTCGTCCAAAGAGGTAACTCCCGGGATCAATTGAATACTTTGTAAAATATCCGGTGAAGTTTGTCCTGGGATGGGACCCAATGGCTCTTGGGAAAGGGTAATGGACCCATCTTGATTTCTGTCGATTCCTGTGGTGATGTAAGAAGTGACCACCACTTCTTTGAGCTCTTGGTAAGCAGGGATGAGGTAGATGGAAGCTGGGCTTTCCTTGGCAGAAATCAATGTTGGTCGATATCCGTTGGCCTCCAATCTATACACGGGGTTGTCCGTTTTCTTAAATTGGAGAAAACCTGTTTTGTCAGTTTCCTTTATCGAACTGGAGTCTATCATTACTGGATTTTCGGATATGGGCATTCTTGTGTCTTGATCCAAAAGATAAACTTGGAATGTATCTTTCGCCAAGTTCAAGGGAGCAATAATGATTTGGGGCTGCCCTGCGATTTTTTCAAAACGCAAACCCGTTTGTGCTTCCAGAGTGTTCAAAAGTCGATTGAGGCTCAAGCCATCAGCAAACAAGTCTATTTTCTTATTGCTGATCAGGTCCTCTGCGTATGAAAATCGCAGGTCCAGATCTTTTTCCAATTGCTCAATGGCCGATTTTAAAGGAACATCCTTAAATTCAACGAATAGATTTTCTTGGGCATTTGACGAAAAAATGCCAAGTAGAAACCATACCACAACTATGAAAATCCTCATCACTTACTCGGACAAGGTAATAATTCTTTTGTCTTCGGAGATATCATAATTGATGCCCATAGGTTCCAAAGTGGTCTTTAAGGCGTCATTGAGACTGTTGTGAGAGAAATTACCGGTAAACTTCCGGTTCAGATCAATGCCGGTTGTTTGAAATTTAACGGGATATTGTAGGGCAAGTTCCTCCAGCACCACAGATAAGGGTTGTCTTGAAAATGAAGAGAAGCCATTTTTCCAATCCGGTAGGTTTTGGGAAAACTGTTGTTTTTGGATTTCCCCATTCAATAAACGTATTTCAACTCCCTGAGCCATTTCAACACTGGTGAGCTTTTCGTTGAATGGAAGGAATATTATGGAGCCCTCGTAGCATTGCAGCGCAAATCCTTTGCGGTCCCTTATATTGAATTGGGTACCCAATACGGAAATTATTCCTTTACTGGTGTTCACCGTAAAATTCTTTCCGGGAACAACATCAAAAAAAGCCTCTCCGTCAAAGTTTACGGATCGGTCTTCCTCCCAGCCGAATCTTTTAAACGATACTGAAGAGTTGGCGTTCAATTCCACTAATGAGCCATCGGCAAGAAGAACGGTTTCTTTTTCGCCAATGCCTGTGGAATAGGTCTTGTACCCGAAGAAATAGGTGTATCCTGCGAAAAGTATGGCAATGCAAGCTGCCGCTGCAGTAAATGACCATAACCGTTTTACCTTAGGTGTTGTGTTCCTAATGTTTTGATTCCGTTCCGTGACCAATGAGAGCGCTCGTTCCACATCAACTTTAGGCCCACTTAGGGATTTGGCCGCAGTATCAATGGCCAAAATGTCCCTGTAGACATCAGATGCCTCGAAACCTTCAAGCTCTTCGTTGCTCAATTCCCCTGCAAGCCATCGGGCCAAAAAATCTTCACTGGCGTATTTTTCTTCCATGGGCATTTGTTCTCTTATTTAAATGACAGTTAAACAACGGTTTACCCTATTACAATTTTAAATCATTTCCAAGAAGCTCCCTTAACAATAACAGAGCCTTGCTCATCCTACGTTCAATCGCCTTGACTCCCAACCCGAGGATTTCCGCGATTTCGGGATAGGTTTTTTTTTCTATCCTACTTAATAGATATACTTCCCTTTCCTTGGGTGGCAACGCTGCAATCGCTTCTTTGAGTTTTTCGTGGAACTCCTCCATTTGCATCAGGTATTCGGGACTTTCATGGTCAATGGGCCTAACGGTGGTTTGCAAATGTTTTAGCACTACCTTTTCGTGTGCTTTTTCATTTAGGAAAGCATTGTTGGCAGCTCGGTATAAATAAGCTTTTACCTTCCCAAAGGAAACCGTGGAGCATAATTTCCAAAGTTTTACGAATACATCTTGAACAATATCTTCAGCCTGTTGCAGATCGCCGCACTTAAAGTATACAAAACGGGTAACAGCCTCATAGTGTGCACGAAATAACTGGTTGTAGGTTTGTTGCTCGCAAATGGATGGTTCTTCCTTTGTCATATTGGATATTGGCGAAACTATTTGAAATAGGGCATAAAAATAATTAGAAAAAAATAGGGTATCCCTCCTTTTGCCTGTCTAACTAGTGAAAAAAGGAAATAAATCTAGTTATGCAAATCAGGAAGTGGTATTCTTTTTTAATGGTATTCGGTTTTTTTTTCATTCAGCAAATCTCGGCACAAGATTGGCAAACCAGCTTTGATACGGCCAAAGAACTGGCCCAGAAAAACGGCAAAAGTATAATACTGGTCTTTCAGGGGTCCGACTGGTGTGCGCCATGCATCAAATTGGATAGAGAGGTTTGGAGCACAAAGGAGTTTCAAGAATTGGCAAAGGACCGTTTTGTAATGCTCAAGGCGGATTTTCCCCGAAAGAAGGGCAATAAGTTGCCAGAAGAACAGGAAGCCAGAAACAAGGCACTGGCGGCCAAGTACAATCCCAAAGGTTACTTTCCTTATGTGGTGGTGTTGGATCCAGCAGGAAAAGTGCTCGGACAGGCTGGTTATGAAAAAACAGGTCCAATAGCCTATTTCCACAAATTGAGCTCATTTAAATAAGATAATATGTTGAGAACAGGGTTAATGCTTTATATTTTGTTTCTCTTACTTTCAGTATCTGGTCATTCGGGACAGACCAAGCATCAATTCAATGATGTGGCCTTGCAAAAAAATGTCTACCAACGCACTGTAAAGTTAATGGGGAGTAGGTTCGATCTTACCGTGGTGGCCGAAACCCCCGATATGGGAAATGCCTATTTGGATATGGCCATTTCTGAAATCTCACGGATAGAAAAGCTTATTTCTTCCTGGGACCCACAATCCCAGACATCTGAAATTAACCAAAATGCAGGGCTAAAGCCTGTGAAAGTGGATCAGGAGCTGTTTCAACTTATCGAAAGAGCGCTTAAAATATCCAAGTTGACCCAAGGCGCTTTCGATATAAGTTATGCTTCCATGGACCGTATCTGGAAATTTGATGGATCGGTTAACGAAATGCCGTCACCAGATATTGTTCGTGAATCGGTCTCAAAAGTGGGATACCAAAATATTATCCTAGATCATGCCGCCCAGACCGTTTTTTTAAAGAACAAGGGCATGAAGATAGGTTTTGGTGCCAT
This sequence comes from Flagellimonas marinaquae, assembly GCF_003992675.1. Taxonomy (GTDB): domain Bacteria; phylum Bacteroidota; class Bacteroidia; order Flavobacteriales; family Flavobacteriaceae; genus Flagellimonas; species Flagellimonas marinaquae. The sequence continues at coordinate 28,424 of NZ_RZMZ01000013.1, read as the reverse complement.
TGGTAAGGGGTACGCCGCCGATAAAGCCAAGGCACTGTTAATGGACCTAGGTGTAGACGCGGGGATAATCAATGCGTCGGGGGATCTAAATGCATGGGGCGTACAGCCAGATGGCAAGGATTGGATGGTCGCCATAGTGAATCCGTTGAACAAAGAAAAAGTATTTTCCTGGTTGCCCGTGAAAGATCAGGCCGTGGTCACATCAGGTAATTATGAAAAGTACATTATCCTCAACGGCGAACGCTATACCCATATCATCGACCCAAGGACAGGATATCCCAGCAAAGGAATACTGAGCGCCACCATTTTTACCAAGAATGCAGAGCTTGCCGATGCACTTGCCACATCAATCTTTGTGATGGGAGTTGATACCGGGCTTGATTTTATAAATCAATTAAAAGGAGTGGAATGCATTATTGTGGATGTGAACAACAAGGTGATTACCTCCAATAATATCGCCCTGAAGGAAATAGAAAAACAAAGTAGATGATACCAACTATGAAAAAGATTTTAATTGTGCTATGTGGTTTGTGCAGTTTTTCGTCTTGTGCCGTATTGCACGAGTATGACAAAGTGAATATTAATGACCCGGATATGGTGCTTGCCGACAAAAAGTTCACAAAGTTCGAAACCAACTACCAAGTCTATAGGGAGGGTGCCTCCGGCGGAAATGGCGGCAAGACAGGTGGAGGATGTGGATGTAACTGATCAAGGCATGGGAAAAATTGTTTTGCTACTGTTATTGTTCCCACTGTGGGGGGTGGCGCAACAACAAAACGTTGAAGGATATAAAAAACGGGTATTGGAGGCCACGGAGGTCGATATACTGTCCAGTTACTACGAACAAGATGGAAACAATGCCTCTGTGACCGGGGGAATCGGCACTGAGCAGCTAACAGATGTGGCTCCTTCTTTTGTAGTGAGCATTCCATTGAACGATGACGATGTTTTGACGGTAGACGTGGGTATTTCCACCTACACTTCTGCATCATCAAGTAACTTGAACCCGTTTGATTTGACCAACTCCAATGCTGGCTCTGGTGTTAGTGGTGCTTCACGTGCTGCTGTGGCCACTACCGCAAAAACAGGGGGTAACCGCTACGCGGATGATGATGGTTTTGAGGATGATGACAATTTTAGCGCCAGTAACGGGTATTCAGGTGTAATCGGGAGCCCTTGGGTAGCGTCTTCAGGGGCCTCCCGGCAAGATACTTGGGGAAGTGTTTCTGCAGCCTACGCCCATAGTTCCGATGATAGGAACCAAATATGGAGCGCCAATGCCTCATTCGCAACGGAATATGATTACTTGTCCTTTGGTTTTGGGGCGGGAATAACCAAATTGTTCAATGAAAAGAATACGGAATTCAATCTAAAAGGAAGTGTGTTTCTTGATACCTGGTTGCCCAGATATCCAACAGAATTGGATAGTTATCTGGAATCAGGAACCAACCTGAACAGTGGTTTCTTCAATGGGGTCGATATTCTGAACAGTAATGGAGTGGTAACCAATAAGAATGGTTCGGATACTTGGCGTCCCGTGGATGGTTTTAGCCTGATTTCTGACAAAAAGCGAAACAGCTTTGCGTTATCGGTTTCCTTTTCCCAAATATTGGGGAAGAATACCCAATTGTCCATATTTGCAGATGTTGTACGGCAACAAGGCTGGTTGGCCAATCCTATGCAACGGGTCTATTTTGCCGATATCCCCAATTATTTTATCGGAAATCCTGCAAGTATAGCTAATTACACATCGTCCCAGAATACAGACGTGTTTATGTTGGCTGACGACATGGAACGATTGCCGGACAATCGAATGAAGTTTCCAATTGGATTTCGCCTGAACCATTATTTCAATGAACTCATTACTGTTCGAACCTATTATCGGTATTATTTTGATGATTGGGGCCTGCAGGCGCACACGGCAAGTGTTGAAGTGCCCATTAAGCTTTTGCAGAACTTTACCTTTTATCCTTCTTATCGGTATTATACACAGAACCAGATCGATTATTTCGCTCCTTTTGACACCCATCTTTCAACAAGTGCTTATTATACCTCGGATTTCGACCTTTCCGCCTATGATGCGCATCAATATGGATTTGGAATTACCTACACGGACATTTTTACCAGGTTCAGGACATTGTGGTTTGGGTTAAAAAGCATTGATTTTAAATACAATAACTATCATCGAACCACTGGGCTCAAGGCCCATTATTTTGGTATTGGTTTCAAGTTTGTGATGGATTAAACAGCAAGATATTTATGGTTAAAAAAATATTTCCGTCCCGTTTTTCGATCATCAACGCTTTTGCATTGTTGTTTTTGATTGTTTCATTCGTGGTTAGGTCCATTTTCCTTGCCATGGATTTCTCTCAAGTGGAACATTCCTTTTTTGGATTGGTCAAGGTCTTTATTATAGGATTGTTCTTCGATATAGGCGCGCTGTCATTTTTTTATACGGTAGCGGCCTTGTATTTCATGTTGTTACCCGAGAAATTCCATGGCTCGGTCGTGGACCGAATAATATGTTATCTTGGATGGTCTCTGGGTTTGCTCATTGTTTATTTCTCTTTTTTCGCAGAGATTACGTTTTGGGATGAGTTCCAAAGACGATTCAATTTTATTGCCGTTGACTACTTGATATATACCTACGAGGTTGTAAAAAATATCAATGAATCCTACCCATTGCCCCTTCTTATTGGTGGTATGTTGTTTTTAGTCGTGCTCACAACGTGGTACGCTAATAGGAAAGGGGTTTTTAAATGGGCATTTCAGTCAACTAGCACTTTCCGGCAAAAAATGGTGCCAACCATGTTGGCTCTCGGAATAATGCTTTTGTATAGTGGAAAAGTCGAGAACGAAGATGCAGAACAGTCGGACAATAGGTACAACAATGAGTTGTCCAAAGCAGGAATCTATTCCTTTTTTGCGGCCTTTAGGAACAACCAGCTCAGTTATACAGAATTCTATCGAACCATTCCCGAAAATGCCGCCCTTTCGGTTGTAGAGAATCATATAAAGTCTCCTTCGGATAGTTTGCTCTTTCCGGATAGGAGCATTCTTCGGTTGGTAAAAGGTTCTGATGAAGAACGGCCAAACGTTGTCCTTATCTGTGTGGAGAGCTTAAGTGCTGATTATTTAGGGGTTTTCGGTAACAAAAAGGGACTGACCCCCAACTTGGATTCCATTGCTAGAGCAGAGACGTATTTTACCAATTTGTACGCCACTGGAACAAGAACGGTGAGGGGTATGGAGGCCATTACTTTGGCCGTACCGCCCACACCTGGAAGAAGCATTGTCAAGCGGGAGCGTAACCAAGGTCTTTATACCATAGGAGAAGTTTTTAAAAGCAAAGGCTATTCAAGAACTTTCTTCTATGGTGGAGATGGTTACTTTGATAACATGGATAAGTTTTTTAGTGGGAACGGATTTGATATTGTAGATAGGGGCAGAGGTTTTTTACCGTCCGGAGATATAGTGACAGATCGGAAGAACATAGAGGATGGGGAAGTGACCTTTGAGAATGCATGGGGAGTTTGTGATGAGGATATTTTTAAAAGAGTGCTTAAAGAGGCAGATATATCCTCCGCAGAAGGAAAGCCATTCTTTAGTTTCGTTATGACTACTTCCAACCATAAGCCTTATACCTATCCAGAAGGAAAAATAGATATTCCCTCCGGTACCGGAAGGAACGGGGCTGTAAAGTATACCGACTATGCCATTGGAAAGTTTTTGAGAAATGCAAGGAATAAACCATGGTATAAGAACACTGTTTTTATAATTATGGCGGACCATTGTGCCAGTAGTGCTGGAAAATGGGAGTTGGATGTGGCCAATTATCGCATTCCGGCCATCTTGGTCAATTTTGATGGTCTAGAACAACAAAAGATTGACATCCAATGCTCTCAGATAGATGTAATGCCTACAGTCTTTTCATTGATGGGATGGGAATACAAGAACAACTTTTTTGGCAGGAATGTATTTGCCTTGGATTCTTCGGAACAGCGGGCTTTTATTGGTAATTACAGGAAATTGGGACTTTTGAAGTCGAAAGCGCTAATGGTTTTGGGCGATGGCAAGACGGCAAATCAGTATCAATGGGATCCAGAGGAGAACAGTTTGAAAAAGAGTCCTATGGACACACTTTTTTTGAACGAAGCCATCTCTTATTATCAATTGGCCGATTTTCTATATAACCATGGCGGGCTGAACTCAAATCTGGGACTATGACGGATATCCATTTTATAGTGAACCCCATTGCTGGTAAAGGAGGTCAGGTTTTGGACAAGGTTACCCTGTCCAAATATTTTGACCCCCAGTTCTATCATATAACTGTAAAGACCTCCAATTATGCTGGGCACGCATCAAAACTGGCTCAAGAGTCCCTTGGTGAAGGGGCCAAAGTTCTGGTGGCCTGTGGAGGGGATGGTACCATCAATGAGGTGGCCTCTTGTTTGGTCCGGACCAAGGTGTTGTTGGGGATTATACCTATGGGGTCCGGAAATGGCCTGGCCGAAAGCCTGGGGATTCCTCGAAGACTTCAAGAGGCAGTTGATATTATTAAGAAAGGAAGGACCAGTGTAATTGATGTGGCCTTAGTAAACGGAAAACCTTTTTTTTCCAACATGGGCATCGGATTCGACGCAAAAGTGATTTCCAATTACAACAAAGCTAGTGGCCGAAGGTTTTGGGCCTATCTAAAGGCGGTTTTTAAATCCATTAGAGAATTTAAACCAGTCGAAAACATCAACGTGGAACTCAATGGGAAAACCTTTAGTGTAAATCCATTTATGTTCTTTGTTTCTAATTCCAAGGTTATGGGCTATGATATTTCCCTTACAAGGATGGCGTCCATGGAAGATGGTCTGTTGGATGTGGTGGTCATAGAAAGCCTCGGCCGTGGGGAGATGCTGTTGGTGGGGCTTATGGTTCTTCTCAAATTGAATCAGTACCTCAATAAAATCCAATATTTTAAGGTAAAGGAAATTAAGCTGGCGTTTGAAGGAGGGCACCGTGACCGCTTAATGCAGGCCGATGGAGAATTACATCATTTGGAAAATAACGAGTTAACGGTATCAATTGTCGGAAAGGCATTAAAGGTGCTTGTTCCGTAGTTTTTTACAAAGGTATGTTGGTTCGCCCAAACTTAAGCAGCCATTAACTCCTTCTCCAGCGCAATAAAATGCGTAAGCTCCTTTTGGGAATCGTAAAGGGGCAATATTTGAATTTTACAGAGATAAGGCTCCCCATTCTTTCGGTGGTTGATTACCGAGCCGCTATAGGTATTGGTAGTCTTTAATTGTTCTCTAATTTCGTCAGTAGTGCTTTTTGGGGTTTGCTTGCCCTGAAGGAAACTTGGCCTTTTGCCTATAGCGAAATGTTTGGTGTAACCGGTCATTTGTGTGAACCCATCGTTTACCCAAACAATGTGTTGCTTGGGGCAGGTCACTACCAACGTATCGTAGTTTTCTTTCAATATGAGGTTTTGGATATGAGTTCCAAGATTCCCGTTAAGTACCTCCCGAAGATGCTTTAGGTCCTCTTCTTTCCTCAAGGTCTTCACCAGCCGATGGTAGGCCTCCAGATAAAAATCAAAACTCAATAACGGGGAGATGGCTTTGTTTGCCGTAATCAACATACTCAAAATGATTTACTTGGGTCAAAAATAAAAACATTATTGAATGGTAGGGGTCTTTGATGACACATTTTTTGTTCATAGACGTTGGCTACACAAAAAAGGGTTGGATACATTGAGAGGATTTTTCAAGGTCTGAAACGGTTCCATATTCGGTGTTTACTGGGGTGATGCATGGGCGAACTGAAAAATTGTTAAAGAACTGTGAAAAAGTATTTCTAAAATTTCGAATTCGGACCCAATTTTTCGGAGCCCTTGATTTACGTTTGCTCCCATGGATTTTTATTGGCCGAAAAAACAAATGTTGATAAAAGTGTTAAGAACCTGATCGGGTCAACTTAAAATCTAAGTAAAGAAAATAGGAATTTTACAGTCAAGCTATTTTTTTCAACTCCAAACCGTTTTCTTCATGCAGATTACTCATATAACTAAGAGGGATTTTAGTACGCAAGAATTTGACTTGCACAAGATTACAAACGCAATCTTGAAAGCCATGACGGCCGTGGAACATGGCCAGATCAACGATGCGCAGACCATTGCCGACAACGTTAACCAAGTGTTGTTGGAACGAAAAAGACAAGATGAACAGTACGTGCCCACGGTGGAGGAAGTGCAGGATGTAGTGGAGAACGAACTTATGGACAGTGAGTTCCACGATGCGGCAAAAGCCTACATTATTTACAGGAACAAGAGGGCCCAAATGCGTGAGTCGAATATCTTCGAAAAGCGTATCAACCTAAAGCCCTATGAGTACCCACAATTGTATGAATACGTTCCGGCAATCAGACACTCTTATTGGATCCATACCGAGTTCAATTTTACCAGCGATATCCAGGATTTTAAATCTGGGTTGACGGATGTGGAACGCAGTGCCATCAAGAATACCATGTTGGCCATTTCCCAGATTGAAGTGGCCGTTAAGAGCTTCTGGGGCGACATTTATCACAGAATGCCCAAACCTGAAATTGGTTCGGTAGGCGCCACCTTTGCCGAAAGCGAAGTGCGCCATCACGATGCCTATTCCCATCTTTTGGAGATTTTGGGATTGAACAAGGAGTTCGAAAACTTGAAGAAAAAGCCGGTAATCATGAAACGGGTGCAGTATTTGGAGACTGCGCTTAAGAATGCCAAAAGTGAGAACGATAGGGAATATGCTGAATCGATCTTGTTGTTCTCCCTATTTATTGAGCACGTTTCCCTGTTTTCCCAGTTCTTGATCATTATGGCATTCAATAAACACAAAAATGTGTTGAAGGGAATTTCCAATGTGGTTGAGGCTACATCCAAGGAAGAACAGATCCATGGCGATTTTGGTATCGATGTGATCAATATCATCAAAAAGGAACATCCAGAGTGGTTCGATGATGAGTACAAAGAGATGATTCAGGATATCTGTGAGAAGGCATTTGATGCGGAAAGCAAAATTGTGGATTGGATTTTTGAAGCGGGTGAATTGGATTTCTTGCCCAAAAACTTGGTCAACGAGTTTATCAAGAACAGATTCAACAATTCATTGGAGAGCATAGGCATCCCCAAAATATTCGATGTCGACCAAAAACTATTGGAACAGACCGAATGGTTCGATGACGAGATCATAGGAACAAAACACGGAGACTTTTTTGTAAAAAGATCCATCAACTATAGCAAAAGAACACAAAGTATAACTAGCGACGACCTTTTTTAATTATGGAGAAGAGAACACAAATAACCCCGACCACCGACCAAAAGCAGGACAATAAAACACAGGAGCTTGTAAACGCAAGAAAAGATACCTTGTCCAAATTGAAGAACGAAGAAAGTAAAGGCTTCGAATGGTTGAACGAATACAGCCGAAAATTTTTAGCATCCGGATATTTGACCGAGGGAGTTTCCCCAGAGGAACGTATCCGCGAAATCGGCGATAGAGCCGAGGAGATTTTGGGGATACCCGGATATTCCGATAAGTTTTATGGCTATATGTCCGAGGGTTTTTTCTCTTTGGCCTCTCCAGTGTGGTCCAATTTTGGAAAAAAGCGTGGGCTGCCCATCAGTTGCTTTGGTTCCCATATCGATGATGACATGGGGAACATCCTTTATACCCAATCGGAAGTAGGGATGATGTCCAAGCTTGGTGGGGGAACATCGGGTTATTTTGGAAAAATCAGGCATAGGGGAGCGCCCGTTAAAAATAACGGACAAGCCTCAGGTGCCGTCCATATTATGCAGTTGTTCGAATCTATGGTAGATGTGGTCAGCCAAGGGTCGGTTCGTCGCGGTCGTTTTTCTCCATACCTTCCCATTGATCACAAGGATATCATGGAATTTTTGGAAATCGGTACCGAAGGAAACCCAATCCAGCAATTGACCCATGGTGTTACCGTAACCAACCAATGGATGCAAGAAATGGTAGATGGTGACGCGGAAAAAAGAACCGTTTGGGCCAAAGTACTGCAACGAAGGGGAGAGATGGGATACCCATATGTATTCTTCACCGACAACGCCAATGATGGTGCAGCAGATGTGTATAAGGACAAAAAACACCGCATTCACGCCAGTAACCTTTGTACCGAAATCATGTTGCCTTCCAGCGATGATTGGTCGTTCGTGTGCGTACTTTCAAGCGTAAACTTACTGCACTACGATAAGTGGAAAAAGACGGATGCCGTAGAGACCATGGTGCATTTCTTGGATGCCGTGATTACCGAGTTTACCGAAAAATTGGAGGAATACAGGGATTCTTCGGATAGGGAGGACCAACAAACGTTCTTGTTTATGGAGCGTGCCTATAATTTCGCCAAGCAAAACCGTGCCTTGGGCCTAGGTGTATTGGGCTGGCACTCATTGCTACAATCCAAAAGATTGGCCTTCGATAGCCAAGAGGCCTACAACTTGAACAGTGAAATTTTCAGGGAAATCAAGGAGCGTTCCAACAAGGCATCCGAGCAATTGGCAGAACGTTTTGGTGAGCCAGATGTGTTGAAAGGGTATGGAAGACGTAATGCCACATTGAACGCCATTGCGCCAACCACTTCTTCGGCCTTCATTTTGGGACAGGTTTCACAAGGAATCGAGCCTATTTGGAGTAACTGTTACGTTAAGGATATTGCCAAGATCAAGGTGACCATCAAGAATCCATACCTCATGGATCTCTTGGAAGAAAAGGGACAAAATACCCCAGAAGTATGGAAGAGCATTCGTGATATGGATGGTTCTGTACAGCACTTGGATTTCTTGACCGAAGAGGAAAAGGCGGTGTTTAAAACCTATTCTGAATTGGATCAATTGGATATCATTTATCAAGCGGCCAACAGACAGAATCATATCGATCAAGGACAATCCGTGAACATTATTGTACACCCTGATATGCCGACCAAGGAAATCAACAAAATCCACGTTACTGCATGGAAACTGGGATTGAAGTCCTTGTACTATCAGCACAGTATGAATGCCGCACAAAAATTCAAACAAAAGAAAGATTGTGTGAGCTGCGAGGCCTAAAAACCAAAGAAAATTAATTGAATACGTTAGAAAGGGACCCAAAGTTGGGTCCCTTTCTTTTTTAATGCGTAAATCGAACAGTAAACAATGTGGTGGTACTTTGGAGGAATGGCTCCCAAGAGCAGCTTGGAAAGGGTTTTTCTTTCTTCATTTATCGGTGTTTTCACAACAAAAGCCACTTGCCCTACAACATAACTTCCCATTTTAGGCCAGTTCTTGATAAGTTTGGGTAAGCCTTGCCAGATAAGGAAAACCTCATCAACCCAACTATGACCAAACCTCAGTCGCTCCCTATTTTCAGGAACTTTCTGTTGACAGTTTTTCTGCTGTTGGCTACGTTGCAAGTAGGTTTCTCCCAGGATTGTGCAGTGAATGCAGGTCCCGATCTGACTTTTGACCAGACAACCTCTGTTTTTTTAAGTGCCGATACACCAGTGGTTGGTACTGGGACATGGACACAATTGTCCGGTCCTACCTTGGTCACCTTTGCGGATGCCAATAATCCCAACACCCAAGTTTTCAATACAGCTTTGGGAATCTACATTTTTGAATGGACCGTCTCCGATATAAGTTGTAATACCGCATCAGATACAGCTGGAATTACCGTACAGGGGGTTGACCTAGAAATGGAAATGGTGGCGAGCAATACGCTGCCCAGCATTGGCGAGGTCGTTACTTTCACTATAAATTTGAGCAATTTTGGCGATGTGGATGCCACCAATGTAACCATAGCCAACTTGGTGCCTACCGGTTTTGATAATGTAACCGCCATAAATAATGGTGGAACTTTTAGCTTTTTAACGGATGAGGTCACATGGACCGGGCTAACCGTTCCGGTGGGAAACAATACAGTTACCTTAAGTTTTAATGCGACTGTACAGACGCCTACAGGGACGTTAGGGGAGTTCACACACGTGGCGGAAGTGGTTTTTGCCAATCAGTTGGATAGTGACAGCAGTCCCAACAACGATGATGGAGATCAAAGCGAAGATGATGAAGCGACAGTGACCGCGGCACCGTTACAAGCCGATCTTTCCTTGACGAAATCGGTAGTGGGTGGAGATTTGTCCCCTTTTGTGGGGGAACAGATCTCTTTTGAGATATCTATTTCCAACGCTGGACCACATGATGCAACCAATGTCAGGGTGGTCGATCAGTTGCTCTCCGGCTTCAATTTTGTTTCCTATTCGGCAACTACGGGAGCGTATAATCCGGTAAGCGGATTTTGGGAAGTAGGTACTCTATCCAATGGAGCTACGGAAACATTGACCATCGATGTGCTGGTCAATGCTACCGGAAATTACACCAATACGTCCCAAGTAATTGCTTCCGATGCGTACGATATTGATTCAACACCTTCCAATGGGGTATCTTCGGAAGACGACCAAGGCGATATCGTGGTCGCTCCAGCGCCATTGATAGATCTTTCGCTGACGAAAACAATTGATAAATCACCTCCATTGGTTAGCGACAATGTCAGGTTTACCTTAACAGTGAGCAATGATGGTCCAAGTGATGCCACTTCGGTGGAGGTGACCGATTTGTTACCTTCAGGGTATACCTACACCTCGGACAATGGTGGAGGTGCATACAACGAAATTTCGGGCATTTGGGATGTCGGTACTGTGGCCAACGGAAGTTCGGTCAGTCTTAGCATACTGGCCACGGTCAATGCATCGGGAGATTACAATAACGTAGCTGAAATTACCGCCCATGATCAAAATGATGTGGATTCCAGTCCAAACAATGATATTCCTGGCGAGGACGACCAAGACAGTGTTTCGATAATACCAGAACCTCTGGTAGATATTTTCGTGACCAAAACTGTGGATGAATTGATTCCCGAAGTAGGGCAGGAGATTGTATTTACGGTCACCGTTGGCAACGACGGGCCCAGTGATGCCACTAATGTGGTGGTAACCGACCTTTTGACCTCTGGATATCAATTGGTGAATGCCGTTCCATCCACGGGAACCTACAATGCGACCAATGGTTCGTGGGTAGTGGGGAGTTTGGCCAATGGCAGCTCAGAAACCTTGGATATTACCGTAGAGGTACTGCAAACTGGAAACTACTCCAATACCGCCGAATTGACCAATGTGGGGGAGAGCGATGTGGATTCCAGTCCAAACAACAACAATGAAGCTGAAGACGATCAGCAGACGGTGGAACCGATTGTGGTTCCAGTGGCAGATCTATTGTTGCGCAAATCGGTCAACCAATTGAGTCCTTATGTGGGACAAGAGGTGATTTTTACCATAAATATCACCAATTTGGGTCCAAGCGATGCCACGGGGGTGGAGGTCATGGACCTATTGCCCGATGGATATACCTATGTTTCCCATGGGACCACGGCAGGTCTGTACAGTGCAACCTCCGGAATGTGGACGTTGAATGGGGATTTGGCCAATGGAAGAACAAAAACATTGACCATAGTTGCATCCGTAAACAATACCGGAGATTATTTTAATGTGACAGAAATATTCGCTTCCGATCAATTCGACCCCAATTCAATACCGAACAATAACAACATTTTTGAAAACGATCAAGATAGCGCTGGGACCACGCCAGTTCCGTCGGCCGATTTGAATGTGGTGGTAAGTGTCGACGATGCCTTCCCCGATGTGGGCACTCAAATCACCTTTACCACAACCTTGACCAATGAAGGCCCAAGTGATGCACTTGGAGTGCAAGTGACTCAGATAGTCCCAGATGGGTTCACCTACGTTTCCGATGATTCAGGAGGAGCATTTAACCCTTCTACGGGAGTATGGAATCTGGGGTCCGTTCCGTTGGAGTCCCAAACAGAGTTGAATGTAGTGGTTGAAGTAAATCCATCAGGCGACTATACGTTTGGTGTGGAATTGACCAATGCGACCCTATTTGATGCTGATTCCACACCGGGCAATGGAGTGTTGTCCGAAGATGACCAAGCCGAACAGGCTATCACACCAAGGCATGTTACCGATATATCCGTATCCAAAACGGTGAACGATATGAACCCCGAGGTTGGCGATGAGTTGATTTTTACAATCCAAGTACAAAACGAAGGCCCAAATGATGCTTCAGGATTGATTATAGAGGACGAATTGGAGGACGGCTACCAATTTGTTTCGGCCCAAACCACGGCAGGGGTCTACGATGAAATTTCAGGATCTTGGGATTTGCCCTTTCTTGCCAATGGAACATCCCAAACCTTGGAAATTCGGGCTATTGTAAAATCAACAGGAGATTACAAGAACACGGCAGAACTCATTGCATTGGATACGTATGATCCCGATTCCACACCCAATAATAACCTAGGTTCCGAGGATGATCAGGAAACTGTGATTCCCGTACCGGGTGGATTAGCGGACCTATCGCTGACCAATATAGTGGATAACACAACACCCAATGTAGGGGAAGTGGTTCGCTTTGTGATCAGTTTGACCAATAGTGGTCCTTCCGATGCCAGAGATGTAGTGGTCACAGATTTGTTGCCTTCAGGGTTCAGCTACCAATCCCATACTACCACGGCGGGTATTTATGATGCCACCACAGGAATTTGGAACCTTAACCGAAGGATTCTGAACCGGGACACCGAAAGTTTGGAGATTTTGGCGATGGTGAATCCGCCAACAGGGGAGGAAAATGAGTATCAGAATGTAGCTTTTGTGTCGTCAAGTTTGTATCCCGACCCCGATAGCGACCCATCAACAGGTATGGATGAGGATGATTTTATGGATGGACTTTTGGATGACGACGAAGCGACCACTTCTGTTGTACCGCAGACCACCGATTTGGCCATTACAAAATCTGTAGATAACTCGGAACCTAATATTGGTGACGAGGTAACGTTTGAGATTACCGTGACCAATCTGGGTATTGACGATGCCACGCAGATTGGGATTCAGGAGGAATTGCCCTTGGGATATCAGTTTATCAGTGCGGAGACCACAACTGGAACCTATGATGCCGATGCTTCCTTTTGGGAAATGGAGTCCCTGCCCGTATCCGGAACCGCTATTCTGTTGCTAACCGTAGAGGTGATGGATGTTGAGGACTATCAAAACATAGTGAGCATCGCCTATGTGGATCAGTGGGACACCAATGAAAGCAACAATAGGGCCGAAGCATCAGTTGTCCCCAGTTGTTTGGTAGTCTACAACGAGTTTTCGCCCAACGGCGATGGAGTGAACGACTTTTTTAAGATTGATTGTATTTCCCGTTATCCTAATAATTCACTACAGATTTACAACCGGTGGGGGAATATTGTATATCAAACAAGATCCTATAAAAATGATTGGGACGGTACGCCAAATGGTCGTGCCATGGTTCAGCCCGAAGATCAACTTCCAGTAGGTACGTATTATTACATTTTGGATTTGGGTGATGGCTCAGAACCACGAACGGATTGGTTGTATTTAAACAGATAAGGATGGGGATTTCAAGGATACATATTACCAAGGAACTAAGGAAAATCTGTTTTATTTTCCTGTGCGCAATCCCTTTGTTTACTTATGCACAGCAGGACCCTCAGTTTACCCAGTACATGTACAATACCATGAGCGTTAACCCTGCCTTTGCCGGTTCCAATGGGCATTTGACCGCCCTATTGTTGCACCGCTCCCAATGGGTTGGCCTTAATGGCGCACCAAACACACAGGTACTTGCCGTGGATTCGCCCATGGAACACAAATTGGGTCTTGGAGGAATCATATCTAGGGATGCCCTTGGGCCTTCCTCCGAAATTTCTGTGGATGGAAATGTTTCTTACACCATTCAGCTGGACAGCGCCAACAGAAAGCTATCCTTCGGGATGAAATTGGGTGGTCGTATTTTTGATGTGGATTTCTCCCGTGGACTTACAGAAGATGCCGATGTGGCCTTTCAAAATAACATCAAGAGCAAATTTTTCCCCACCATAGGTGCCGGACTTTATTACGATACCAAAAAGGGTTATCTGGGCTTTGCCATACCCAATTTTTTCTCACAAAAACATTACGATGGCGAGGAGCAGGAAATTGCTGCGGAGCGTTTGCACTATTATTTTATTGGTGGAAAGGTAGTGGACTTAACGCCCGATGTAAAACTCAAGCCCGCTTTCTTTGTAAAATGGGTGCCTGGCGCACCTATTATTGCGGATGTCTCGGTGAACGCTATGCTCAAGGAGACCTTTTTGTTTGGATTGGCCTATCGCTGGGACGATTCATTTTCTACCCTACTGGGGATGCAAATCGATGCCAATTTTAGCGCTGGCTACGCCTATGACCTTACCACCTCCAACTTGGCAAATTATAGCGGAGGCTCGCACGAGCTATTTGTTCGCTATGAGTTCAAATCTTCCAAAAAGCAGAAAGAGGAACCGACTTTTTAGACCTTAAGGGGACGAATGAGTTATATCGGCCGTAAATAGTGAGTATCTTTGATCTATCGGAGGTTGAAAACCAATTTGCAATGGAAAGGAACGAACTATATCCAATTTTTCTAAAAGTGGCCAACTTGAACGTCCTTATTGTGGGCGGTGGTAATGTGGGACTTGAAAAATTGACTTTTTTATTGAAGTCCAGCCCAAATGCCCAAGTGCAGATGGTAGCCCCGGAATTTTTGCCGGCTACTTTGGAATTGGCGCAAAAGCATCATGTGGAAATTGTCAAAGACGTATACCAAACTACATATTTGGACGGGAAGCACATGGTAGTTGCCTGTACCGATAAACCCGAAGTAAACGAGCAGGTATACCACGAGTGCCGTGAGCGAAGTACTCTAGTAAATGTGGCGGACAATCCGCCGTTCTGTGATTTTTATATGGGGGGAATTGTTACTAAGGGCAATGTAAAGGTTGCCATTTCCACTAATGGAAAATCCCCGACAACGGCCAAGCGCTTACGCCAATTTTTTGAGGATGTAATTCCGGAGAATATTGACGACCTGGTTAAAAACCTTAACGAATACCGCAAAACCCTTAAGGGCGATTTTGAGGAAAAAGTTGAAGCATTGAACGAGTTTACCAAAGGATTGGTAAACAAGAAGGATTAAAAACTCTTACAATCGAATAATTGAAAAAATTGGGTCCAATTGACGGATGCCTGTATTGATCTGACGGATGAAAAATAAGCACAAAAAAACAGCCACATTGAGCTGTTTTTTATAATGTAAAATATGACTTCGTTTTTAGGAAACTTCCTCTACGGATGCATCGGGAGCATTTTTTTTGACGGAGGCAATGCCATTTTCCATAGCAGATTCACTGGAATACATTTCGCTATTTCCGATAACTTGACCGTTTGATGCCTTTAAATTGAAGTAAGGGCTTCCGTCCTTTGCTTTGTTTCTTTCAAAATTATCATCGTCTTGTGAATGTTTCTTCACAGAATCGATTCCGTTTTCACAAGCCGCTTTTGTGGAATATCCTTGGCTGCTCAAAATTACCTGTCCGTTCCCGGCCTTTAAGTTGAACCTGAACTTTCCGGATTTATCGGTTTTAATCTCAAATTTTCCCATACGTATTTGTTTTTATGTATTAAATCTAGAGATTTTCTTAAAAATTGACCAATAAATACAATGAAAAATGATGATTGAATAAGCTTTTTCCCTTTTTGAGAATATGGATTGATAATAATCCATAAAAAAAGGAGGCAATTTGCCTCCTTTTACATCATTTTTGATTTCGGATTACACCCTAATTTGTCCATCCCCAAACACATAGTATTTGTTGGTGACCAATTGCTTGAGCCCCAAAGGACCTCTGTGGTGCAATTTATCGGTACTGATAGCCAGCTCGGCCCCAACGCCCATTTGTCCCCCATCGGTGAATCGGGTGGAGGCGTTTTGGTATACCGCAGCACAGTCTATATTTTCCATAAAGTTTCTGGCAACTTCATTGTTCTCGGTCATAATGGATGCGGAATGTCCACCGGAATTGGCATTGATTTTCGCGATGGCTTCATCTATATTGTCAACCGCGCCAATAACACATTTCATGGCCAAAAATTCTTCTTGCCAGATGGAATCGTCGGTGATTGCGTCCTCATCTGTCAATACTTTTTTGACTTCATCATCAACGATAATAGAAACATTATTGGCTGAAAGGACTCGCTGCAGTTCCTTCAGTTTGTCCTCATAACCATCTATTTGGGTGTCCATCAAAATTTTATCCAGTGCATTACAGGCAGAAATCTTGTGGGTCTTGGCGTTCAAAATCACTTTTAAACTCTTTTCCCAATCCGCCTCTTTGTGCACATACAGGAAGTTATTACCCCTTCCGCTGATGAGCACCGCGCACTTGGCATGCTCTTTTACAAAAGCAATCAAGCGTTCACCGCCACGGGGTACAATAAGGTCCAAGTCTTGGTCTGGATTCCGTAAAAAATCTTGTGTTTGGGTCCTGTCCATTTCCAAAAACTGGATAAAATCCTTGGACAATCCATTTTCTGTGAGGGCTTGGTGCCAAAATTTGACCAACGCTTTGTTGCTATGGTAGGCTTCCTTACCTCCTTTGAGCAATATTTTATTGTTTGCCTTAAATGCCAACACAGCTGCCTCTATGGTTACATCAGGACGGGATTCATAAATGATCATTATGGTTCCGAAGGGTGCCGTTCTGTTGATGATTTTAAGTCCGTTGTCCAATTCCCTCTTGGAAATTTCCTTGTTGACGGGGTCATCTTGCAGGCGCACCTCTTTTACGGCCTGAATCATTTGATCTACCTTCTTTTGGTCCACTACGAGGCGATCGTACAATGCTTGGTCGTCGCGGTTAAATGCGTCAAGATCTTTTTTATTGGCTTGGAGCAGTTCATCCCGATTTTCATCGAGAATGCGCTCCATGTCCTGTAATACTTTATTTTTTAAATCTGTTTTTAATAATTTCATTATTGTTATTTTGAAACTTTTGTTCCTACGTTCTTTCCTTCTATCACATCCAAGATTACGTTTTCGCGTTTACCGTTTACGATGTAGGAAGGAATGTCGTCTGCTGCAGCTTTTTGGGCATAACTCAATTTGGAGCCCATACCACCGCGGCCTTCGCCTTCTTGCTTGTTTCCTTCTTCTATGTATTTGTCCAAGTCCTCTTTAGGCTCAACTTTTCCTATGACTTTGGAATCTTCCTTTTCGGGATGTCCATCATAGAGACCGTCGATATCGGTCATAAGAATCAACTTGTCGGCCTTCATCAACTGGGCCAGCAATGTGGCCAGCTCATCATTGTCCGAGAACATGGACATGGAAACGGATACGGCATCGTCTTCATTGGCTATCGGGATCACACCTTCAGAGAGCAATCCTTCCAAGCAATTGATCATGTTGTCGCGGTGTACGCCAGGGTTAAAATCCCTTTTGGTAGGGAGTACCTGGGCACACTTCATACCATAATCGTTGAAAATGTTGTAATAGTGCCGCATCATTCTGGGTTGGCCAATGGCAGAATACACCTGCCTACGTTGAGTCTTATCCTTGATTTTAGCTTTTCCCAGAACCTCCTTACCAGCTATTACCGATCCAGAGGAAACCAATATGGTCATGATGTCTCGCTCATAGAGTTCGGCAATTTGTTGTACCAAACTGTTGAGCACTGGTCTTACGATTCTATTGTCTTTATTGGTCATCACATTGGTACCTACTTTGATGACCACTAGTTCTTTGTACATGGTTTAGTATTCTTCGCCAAGTTCCACAGCTCTACCGAATGCTGCGAAGGCGGCTTCTTTGATTAATTCGTTTACATTGTTGTCTTCCATGGAATCCAAGGCGGCCCTGGTGGTACCTCCTTTGGATGCTACCATTTCCATCCAAGTGTCAGGGTTAAGGTTGTTCTGGTTGAACAATTCCACCGCACCGGTAAAGGTTTGGCTGACCAAAACCTTGGAAACGTTTTCGGAGAACCCCATTTGAAGGGCGGCCTCCATCATGCTCTGCATAAAATAGAACACATATGCCGGACCACTTCCGGAGATTCCAGTGGAGGCATCAATAAACTTTTCGTTTTTTACCCTTAGGGATTTCCCCGTGGTGTCCAAAAGCCCTTCAACCATAAAAAGTTCCAATCGGGAAACTTCTTCGGCCGAAACGTAGCTGGTGAGACCCTTGCCGACCTGAGCTGGCAAATTGGGCATCGCGCGGACCACTTTTTTGATTCCCAAGGCTTCTTGGATATAATTAATGGTGACTCCTGCCATGATCGAAATGAACAATTGTTCAGGATTCACTAATTTTTTCATGCGATGAAATAGTTCTTCGGCATGATAGGGTTTTACTGCCAAAAAGATGATATCTGCTTGTGGTACGCAGTCTTCTATCTTATCAATGGCATCGAAATAGGCGATTTTGTCTACCTCTTCGAGTCTTTCCTTTGACTTGTCCAATACCATAATGTTGCGTTTTTTCAACAATTTGGATTTAGACATACCTGTGGCATAGGTAAGCCCCATGTTACCTGCGCCAATAACCAATACTTTCATTGTTTTTATTAAAGGGTTATATACTAAATTAAAATGGTGTTATGCGAGTACATTGCAGTCTTTGCAATCCTTTACCTTACCGTAATAGGTGGAACGGTATCGGTGCAAAGTGCGGACGGGAAGCCCCATGATATACCTTCTTATGTACGTGACACGGGTGGTAAGCTCCCCCATTTTAACGCTATAGCGCTTTTCATACTTGGTTTCCCTTTTAATTCTTGAAAGTCTCATTTTGTTGTTGTTGATACTTTTTGTTTTTGATATTATTGGTCCTCCTGTTCGTTCAGGAATTGTTCCTTGTATTGCGCCTTTTTGAGTGTTTTTCGGCGTTCTACTGATTTTTTTGTGTATTCTTGGCGGTCACGAATCTGGTCCAAACGCTTGGTGTTACGGTATTTCCGTTTGTAGCGTTTGAGTGCTCGTTCGATACTTTCGCCTGGTTTTACTTCAATTTTTAACATATACTAGTTTATCTGTTCAATCTCATTTCTAAATGGGTTGCATTGAACCCTTTTTCTTCGAAAAATTTTTTGTTGGGATACTGGTTTTCATCGGTGATGTGAACGGCAACGTCTCCTTTGCAATATTGGAGCGTGTAGTCCAACAGTTTACTTTCAATATCGTTGTTCCGATGGTCTTTGTGTATGACAAAGAATACCAGGAAATTTTCTGGGATATAATCTCCCATTCCTGTCTTGTTCACAACAGCCAACCCCAGAATATCATCTTTTTCTTCCATGGCAAAAACATATCCTCCCAATCCGGGTATGTCCTTGGTAGAATACTGGATTGCCTTTCTGATTGCTTTTTTGGCAGCTTTTTTTCCTTCTTGATGATCAAAGAGGAAATTGGCAAACCGGTCAGCTTCCATGGTAGAAAGTCTTGTATAGGCATCGTAGGTTTTGATTACCATGCTTTTGTTTTGAACGATAATGGATTACATTTTAGTTAATGGTTTCGAATAGGGCCAAACAGGAATTTCGGAAATCTTTACTTTGCGAACTTCCTTGGTTACAGAGCTACTTCCCAATTAGGGGAAGGTAATTATAGGGTAGGCGGAATGAATTTATCTGATTGGTTTCGAAATACCAGATAATGAAAACTTAGAATCCTGCAATTTTTTCTCTCGTGGAGCTTGACGTTCATCAGGGCAAAGGTAAGCAATGCTGCCCTTAAATCCCAATAATACTGGGCTTTATGTTTTTCCTAACGTTTTACGCCAACTATTTTCCACCTTTGAAAACGTTATAGTTGATACTGGTTTTTGTTTCACTTCCCTATTGAGAAAATGAACAAAACGGGTTGTTCCCAATGCTATTTGACCTTTTGGCTTCCAGTTCACTTTGGGTTTCTCTTTACTCTTACAAATTGACAAAGCCTTTTGTTTCAGAATCCGATGTTTCCTTTACGGAGCCACCTTTACCAATCTTAAAGAACGAAACCAATTTGGCGTTTTCATGGTCCCAATAATAGGCATTTTCCATATTTACACTGATAAGGGCTAAATTGTCATCATCCTTTCCCTTGAACCAATTAAGTAGATCAGGGTTCCATAATTCTGCTCTCTTCTGCTTTGCGATAATGTGGGTGGCATTTCCAAACATTGATACATAATGATGATTTTGTTCGTCACTGTAGATAATTTGAACTCTATTATCTTTCTCAATATCCTCAAAAAGGCCACTGTCTTTTGCAACGAAAAACCACAAGTCTCCTTTTTCATCCATTTGTTGTAGGGTCATCGGGCAAACCGAAAATGGTGTTTTATCCAGGTCACTGGCCATCATTACTGTTTTTTGTTCATCGATTAAGGTTCTTATCCGTTGAAGTCCCTCGGGGCTCTTCATATAGTTTCTTTTGTTCATGGTGTTGCTATGTTTTTTAGGGGTTTTCGAAATTCTTATCATAAATATAAAGCAGGGGAGCAAGCAAGCTTTGCTCAAATGATATGATGTTTAACGGAATCGAAAAAACTATTCAAATTGCGGTTGGTTATTGATTTTTCTTAGAAATACCGGGATAATGGAATTACATTCAAAGCATATAGTTTACCTCTTAAACACCAATAATACCAAGACTTTTGTCTTTGACAATACTTTTGGATTGGTTTAAATGGGTAAAAAAAATCGATTTAGTAAACCAAGGAATTTACATATAGTATGTATTTGTTAATGTTTTAATAAATAAAATGATTATGTTTAATGTTTGTATAAATTGGTTCAACAAAATATGCGATCATGAAAGCATTACTCATCAAAAATTCCCTTTTAGTTTTAGTCCTACTTCTTTCTTTCAGTTCTGATACCCAGGAATTCCAGGGAAAAGCAATTTATTTTTCAAAATCTACAATGGAACTTGGTAGTTGGGGTGCGCGAATGAGCGAAGCTCAGAAAAAACAGATAATGGCACGTTTAAAGAATAGGTTGGAAAAAACCTATGTTTTACACTTTAATAAAGAGGCTTCGGTTTTTTACGAAGAAGAGAAATTGGACGCCATGTCGGGTGCCACTGATTCTTGGGGGAAGAATTTTGCAAGGGGAAGACAATTTAAAAATGTCAAAGAAAATGCTTTGGTACAAAGCCAAGAATTTTATGGAAAAAAATTTCTGGTGAAAGACAAATTGCAGAAAATTGATTGGAAAATGGGCAAAGAATCTAAGCAAATAGGGCAATATACCTGTTTCAAGGCTATGGCTACCGTCCCGTCTGAAGAATTATCCTGGTATGATTTTTCTTGGGGCGATCTTCAAAACGCTGATTCCAAGGAAAACGATTCCACCGATGCTGGCGGGCCTAAGATTAAAATGACCTTGGTAGAGGCTTGGTACACCCCTCAGATATCCGTGGCACATGGTCCTGCTGAATACTGGGGTCTTCCAGGCCTGATATTGGAGGTTAGCGCCGGGAATACTACCATGTTGTGCTCTGAAATTGTGATGAACCCAAACGAGAAAATCAAAATTGAGGCTCCAGATAAGGGGAAGATAATCGGTAAGATGGATTATCGGGAAACAATTATTGAAAAAATGCGTGAAATGAGGGATAACCGAGGCAGAAGCAGAGGCCGTTAATCAATACATTTCTCGAAACCTTTGTTCATGATATTCTTTTACTAAACCTATGAAAAACTGTTTTTGTCTCGCGCTGTTTCTGATAGCTGCAATTTCCCAAGCACAGATTAAATTGGAAGGCGTAGTCCGGGACAGTTTGAACGAACCCTTGGAATTGGCCAATGTGATTGCCATAGAGCAAGAGACCAGTGGACTTGAGTCCTTTGGTATCACCGACGCGTCTGGAAAATTCACCTTGGAACTTGGTAAAAATAAGACTTATGAAATCCAGATTAGCTATGTGGGAATGCAGACCCTAAAAGATACGCTAACAGTACTGGAAAGTGATATTTCCAAAGAGTACAGGCTAAACTCCAACAATGCCCTCAAAGAAGTGGAGCTCGTATATAAAATGCCCGTGGCAGTAAAAGGCGATACCCTCGTCTATGATGCCGACTCCTTTAATACGGGTACAGAGCGAAAACTGGAGGATGTCCTTGAAAATTTACCAGGGGTTGAAATCAATGAAGATGGACAGGTTGAGGTGGAAGGAAAAGTAGTGAATAAGTTAATGGTGAATGGGAAAGACTTTTTTGACGGGGATACCAAATTGGCCACCAAAAATATACCTTCAAAAGCGGTGGATAAAATACAGGTCTTACGTAATTACTCTGAAGTTGGCCAACTAAGCAGTGTTACCAACAATCAGGATAATGTAGCGCTAAACATTAAATTAAGGGAGGGCAAGGAAAATTTTTGGTTTGGCAATGTAACCGGAGGCGCGGGAAAAAGTCCTGACAAAGAACTCTATGTTTTACAACCCAAATTGTTCTATTATAGTCCAAAATACAGTTTGAATTTTATAGGAGACCTAAATAACACCGGTGAAGCCGCGCTCACAAGAAGGGATATCCGGAACTTTGGAGGAGGGTTTAGGGCACCAAGCAGGAGCAGTGGAACAAATATAAATTTAGGAGACAACAGCTTAAATTTCCTCACAAATCAAGGTAATGCCGTTGAAATTGAAAACAAGCTGGCAACAGGAAACTTCAGTTATTCTCCAACTTCTGCGTTGGATTTGAGCGGTTTTATCATCTACAATAGTAGTCGCATAGTATCTCGGGAAACCAGTTTTGTGCAATACACAGATCCGGAATTGGGCATTCCCGATGAGGCCACGGAGCAGTCTAGCCGTGAGCGCTCAAACCAAGGCTTGCTAAAATTGAGCGCATCGTTTCAGCCCAATTTCAACAATCAATTGGATTACGATATACTTGCAAGAGTGTCCGATGATGCCCAGAACCAAAGTCTTTTTTCATCAGTAATTGGAAATACAAGTCAGTTGGATGAAGTTACCCCGTATAGCATCAATCAAAATATAAACTACTACTACACCCTCAACGATAAAAATATCTTTGCCTTTGAGGCACAGCATCTGATAAAAAATGAAAATCCTTTTTACAATGCCGTGTTGGTGAATAATCCACAGGGGACCGATGCTTTTGACACTACTGCCGATGCTCTGGGGTTGGATACCTCGCTGAACACTTATGACCTGGGCCAGAATCGTCGTATTAAGTCCAATCAACTGGATGCCAAATTGGATTATTACAATATTTTGAACACTAAAAGTAACCTGAATCTGACCCTTGGAGCTATTCTGAGCTACCAAGAATTCAATTCCAATATATTCCAGTTTTTGGAAGATGGCTTTCGCTTTGAGCCTACGCCAACTTTTAACGAGGGGCTGGCCATAAACGATACCGAATATAACTTTAGCGACGTTTACCTAGGTGTTCACTACAGGGTTAAACTTGGTAAATTTACGGTTACCCCCGGTTTTTCGGTACATGCTTATGGCAATAGGAATATTCAGTTTGGAGAAACTTTTAAAGAGAACTTTTTCCGTTTCTTGCCCGACTTTGAAACCCGATGGCAGATCAAAAAGAGTGAAGCACTCACACTGAAGTACGATATGCGAAACCAGTTTACGGATGTAACGCGTTTGGCCCAGGGTTTGGTTTTGAATAATTTCAACAATATCCAATTTGGGGCACCCGATCTTCAGAACGCCCTATCGCATAATGTGAGCCTTTTCTATAGTAGTTTTAACTTGTTTAACTACACCAATGTTTTTGTAAGGGCCGCCTACGCCAATAATATTGATCAAATAAGGAGTTTGACCAATTTTGAGAATGTAATTCGAACCAGCACATTTTTTAATTCAAATTTTGCGGATGAAAATGTAAATGTATTCGGCAGGGTTCAAAAGACATTTGGCAAAGTTAGGACTTCGTTGGACACTAGCTTTAACTACAGCAAAATCAATCAATTTATTCAAGGGCAGCGCTCTTTAAACGAAGGTTATACGCAAACCTATACTCCAGGAGTCAGGACAAACTTTAAAGTGGCGCCCAATATAAATTTAAGATACCGATATAGCGTAACAAACAACGACCAAGGAGGACGAAAAACAAAATTTGTGACCATGGCTCCTTCTGCAGAAATTGATGCGTATATCTGGAAAAAGGTAACCTTCCGAACAAATTATACCTATACTAACCAAGATTTGGGCAATGGTTCGTCCCAATCCTTTCAAAATTGGGATGCCACATTAGCATATAGGAAAGACCGTGATGCTAAATGGGAGTATGAAATCAGAGCTACCAATATTCTTGATATAGATTCACAGGTACGGAACAGTGCGAATAATTTATCCGTATTCACTTCGGAAACCTTTATTCAGCCGCGGTTCATAACATTTAGGCTTGTATACACACTTTAAAATCTGTTTCGTTTCGGGTAAGAATATTGCCTGGCCATATAGGTATATTTCGATACTAGACTTATATTCAAAACAAAACAAGTGATATATGAAAGGGAGTTCCCATGAAGATAAAAAAATGGGCCTTCTACGGAAAACATCTTCTCCAGAAGTAAAAAACATGAAAAAGAGTGGCTTTTCGAAAGAATAGGCAGAAAAAAAGCTCCGAGAAATCGGAGCTTTTTGCGGTCTGGACAAGGCTAAAAATTTTGATAAAACAGATTCCTTTTAAGGATTTCCGACTTGGTCAAAATCAAGGGGCTTCGAATACTTCATTTTTAATGAAGAGTATTTTTAAAAGATGTGGGGTTAATCAAGCTTAAGGGATTTTTCTGAGTATTTAGGGTTTTATTGAAGGGTATTACAGGTGCACCCTAAGTTTTATCCAATCATCTTGTTGATTTGTGAAAGTGATTGATTTTCTAATTGTTTTCATATATTCAAAATAGTGCTTTTTTTGCACCACTATCAGATTCTCTTAACTATCAAAAAGATTTGCGAGAGCTTTTTATATAGAGAGACCGCATGTTCTTTACCAACGAACATGAACATGTACAGGAATACGATAAAAAGAAAGCTGAGAACCCTGAGTTTATTCAGTTGGCTATTTTGGTTTCATAGGAACAAGATGGTGTGCTGTGGTTAAAGAATGTATTAACTGAAAAGTCATTGGCTTAACAATACATTCAACCTTTATGGATGCAAGCATTGGCAGGTATGGGTAAAGGAGGCCTTACTCCTGAATTGGCAGACATTCTTGAAGAAAACTTTTTGAAAGATGACTAAGGCAAAATGGTAAGTGCCAAACCCTGAAAACGAAGCTAATTTAGAAAAACTGCGGAATAAATAATTGCTAAGCAATGTGAGGTTTATAAAACTAAAGCGGCTAAATCTAAAGGCAAAATAAAGGGAGGTTCGTGTAGAAGCTTTACGTGCCGGTTTTAAGCAATCATATCATGATAACGACCTTAAAACAATCGTTCAAATTGCAGGCCATATTCCAAACAACTTGTTGATGGAAGATGAAGTCGTATTAGAGTTTTTTCACATATCAATTTCAAGAATGTAATATGTATGATATATCATGCATTAAATAATTAAAAAGCATTTAATGAATGAAAATACATTCATTAAATATTTTATTTTTCTTTAAGTTCACTATATTTGAATGATAAATCATGTATTATAGTTAAAAAATAGGCTTTATGAATGATAATTCACACAAAAAATGGTACGCAAGTAGTGATAAAATGCTGGGCAAAACCATTGGTAATTTCATAAAACATCATCGAACAGAACAACGGTTAACCCAAAGCGAATTAGCAAATAAAGCTAATATCAGTCGTTCCACTTTAAGTTTATTGGAACGTGGAGAAGCCGTTACCCTATCTACGCTGATTCGGGTGTTAAGAGTGCTTAACTTACTCCACATCATGGATGTGTTTAGCATAAACAAAACAATTAGTCCGATAGCATTGGCAAAGGCTGAACGTGCCCGGAGACAAAGGGTTCGCACTAAAACAAATGACCAGGACAAAACGGATTCGGAATGGTAAAAACAGCCTTTGTGAAAATTTGGGGAAAAATGGTAGGTGCAGTTGCCTGGGATGAGCAACAAGAGGTGGGCGTTTTTGAATATGACCCAAAATTTCAGAGTCTAAACTGGAATCTTTCTCCTCTTAAAATGCCAATAAATTCTGGCAATAGAATTTTCCAATTTCCAGAAAACCGACCTTCCAGAAACAGTGAATTCAACACCTTCAAAGGATTACCTGGGCTCTTGGCAGATATTCTACCAGATAAATATGGTAATCAATTGATTAATATTTATTTAGCACAACAAGGGCGTCCTGAAAATAGCATGAACCCTGTAGAGCAATTATGCTTTATTGGTTCCCGAGGAATGGGTGCTCTAGAATTTGAACCAAACACAATAAAACCCAAATCAAATACTATAAAAATTGAAATTGATAGTTTGGTTGAAGTTGCTCAAAAAATCCTTCAACGCCGGGAGTCCTTTAAAGCTAATCTCAAGAAAGAAGAAGAACAGGTCGTAAAGCAATTAATTACCATTGGTACCTCGGCGGGTGGGGCAAGACCCAAAGCGGTAATAGCTTATAATGAAAAAACAAAAGAGGTGCGTTCTGGCCAAACCAAAGTGCCCAAAGATTTTAAACATTGGCTCATTAAATTAGATGGAGTTAGCGATGTGCAATTAGGAGACTCACATGGTTATGGTCGTGTGGAAATGGCCTATTACCTCATGGCAAAAGATGCAGGCATTAACATGATGCCTTGCCAATTATTAGAAGAAAATGGTCGTGCTCATTTCATGACCAAACGTTTCGATAGAGATAATAATACAAAACACCACATACAAACTTTTTGTGCAATCAAACATTTCGATTTCAATGAAGTCAACAGCTACAGTTACGAACAGTTATTTCAAACCATGAGAGAACTCAGGTTGCCTTATACTGCTGCTGAAGAGCTTTTTAGAAGAATGGTGTTTAATGTCTTGGCCAGAAACTGTGACGACCACACCAAAAATTTTGCCTTTTTGTTGAAGCAAGGTGGAAATTGGGAATTAGCACCTGCCTATGATATTTGCCACGCTTATCGTCCAGATAGTATTTGGGTAAGTCAGCACGCACTTAGTATTAATGGAAAGCGGAAGGGTATTTTAGCAAAGGATTTTCTTGTTGTGGCTAAATCAATGAACATTAAGAATCCAAAAAAAATAATTGACCAAGTGGCTATTGCTGTTTCTAATTGGGAAACCTTTTCCGATATAGCGCAAGTAGATGCTGACAAAAAAGAAAATATTAAAAGTACTCTGATCAAGTTAAAAGACATTTCTTAATTTTAGAGTGCTTAATTTTTCACATGGGTTATTCCGTTATCAAAAAACGTTTTAAGTATGCATCGTCCAACAGGCTAAATTTTGAAAGCTCAGTGAGATTTCGGTAGTTGTTCAAGTGTCTGGTCTTTTCTTTTTGCGTTTCCGCCAAATGGTATCCTATGATGGCATAAAAAATAAGATAGTAGTCACAGTAGGACCCGTATTTGATCCTTTCCAGATTCAAATCCTTGAAAATGATTTGTGCCCTTTTGATTTCCCCGGAACAATAACTGACCATAATATCCATGAGGTTGAACAGAAAAATATCCAGATAACTGTGCAAATGGTGCTTGTCAAAAATGGGTTCGTAAAAGGTTTGCAGTATAAATGCCAAGCGTTCCAAGTCCCTGGCCAACATCAAGTGGTGTATGAATTCGTGTAGATATTGTCGAAGATCGGTCTTGTTATCCATTCGGTCCAGAAAACATTGCCAATGGAAGTTTTCATCGTTAGGGTTTCCTTCGATTTTAGCGTAAAGCAATCGATAACCGTAATACCTGCCGACCAGAACATCCGGCAGATGGTCCAGTTCCTTTTCCTCTCGGTGTACGGGAGGTGCCGTCCCTGTGTTCAGATATTGTTTCAGTCCATGGATCAGATCAAGGAAAAGCTGTTCCTCAAAATCGATATCTAATGATTGGGCGGTCTTTATTATTTTTCCATACCGGTGGTTGAGGTTGATGATATCGACATAGATATAAATGCAATAGTACCTAAACTCTTTACAGGAAACCAAGTTTTTGCGAATCCCTTCAAAAAAGGTCTCGGGGACTTGGTTAATGAACTGGAAGACCAAATAGGCCATTTTGGCCGTATATTCGGTCACGTCCACATTCGCTTTTAAGAAGGGGATATTAAGAGGCTCAAAAAGGTCCTTTGCATTGTCCCAGTTTTCGAGGTACACCGCATGTTCAAAAAGACTTGAAACATAATAGACCGAATTATATTGTTTGTATTGTTGGACCAAAAACGCAAAATCTCCCGGTTCCAACCGGGACTTATGTTTGAGGCGCTGCATCTCGGCATCGTTGAACCATTGGTGGTTTTTGTTTTTTGATCTGACATAATCGGAAAACGAGAGATATCCCAAAAAACGGGC
>NZ_RZMZ01000012.1 GCF_003992675.1 Flagellimonas marinaquae | reverse complement strand
CCACCGTTGTAGGCCGTGGCAGTCAAGGTGTAGTCTCCCAAGGGAAGGTCCTGCGCTTCATAGTTGCCCGATATATCCCCGAACAGTGCGTAAGGTGCCACTCCTTCACGGCGCGAAACGGTCTCTGGGCCTGTTAATTGAAGTAGCACACTACCCGGATTGCCCAAGGTATTCGCCCGAACGTTCAGCGACTGCCCGCCCGTGGGGCCCAGGTCAAGCTGCTGTCCATCGGAAATATTGAAAAGGTCGGTGTCCGTCGATGCATCCACCAAGGTAAGGCTTGTCACGCCCTCGCTGATGGGGCCCGTCACGTTGATGGAAACCGTGTCGGTGTCGGTCTGACCGTTCGCATCGGTAACGGTGAGAACCGCACTGTACGTGCCCGTATTGGCATAGGTATGGACAGGGTCGGCATCCGTCGAGACCGCACTGCCGTCTCCAAAGTTCCATTGGTAACTGCTTATCCCCACATCGTCCACGGAATTGCTCCCCGTAAACTGTACCTCCAACGGGGCGTCGCCAGATGTTATATCGGCAGAAGCATTTGCGGTAGGAACGCCGCTACTTCCAACTTGACCAACGTACCATATGAAATCAACAGTTTCGGTACCTCCAGGATTTCCGTTATCGGTTACGGTAACGGATACGTTATATGGACTATTGTCCGCTGCCCCTGGACCTCCCATACTACCTCCCTTTTGTGATTCGGAAAGGTCTGTGAGATTGTTGGGGTTGTAATTGAAGCCATATTGGTCAACCTTGTACAAGGCAAAACGATCAATGGCATGGCCGGAGGAGCGTTCGGATATTTCCATGGTATAAGTGCCTGGATTCACGAACCATATATAAATTCCATGGGGATCATTATCACTGGTCCTTGCTTGCCAGTCATAGACCTCGGAAGAACCACCACTACGATATATTTTCAAGTAACCGTTACTGCTTGACCCTTCTGGAGTGGTTGCAGTGGTAATTCTTGATGTTCCCCTCGGAAATACGATATCCGTCTGGGAACCTTGGAGGTTTGCAATTATGGCGGCCTCATTACCGGGGTTTCCAGCAGATTCGTCAAAACCAAAGAACCAGACATCGTCGTTGTTCGGAAATCTCAACCAGTTGTCGTTTTCGTCCGTTGAGCTACCTCCCGAATAAAAATTTCTCCAATTGAATCGATACACCCCTGCTTGTGCAATGTTGATTTCATAAGGTATGGTAGACCCGTTCTGACCACTAAAACTGTTGTTATTGGCGATAATACCTATTTCCCCGTCCAAGGTGGTCAAATCCCACCCAGCGGTGCTGCCAGATTC
Source organism: Flagellimonas marinaquae (assembly GCF_003992675.1). Classification (GTDB taxonomy): domain Bacteria; phylum Bacteroidota; class Bacteroidia; order Flavobacteriales; family Flavobacteriaceae; genus Flagellimonas; species Flagellimonas marinaquae. Next base: position 97,082 of record NZ_RZMZ01000012.1, on the reverse strand, counting down.
GGCCTCCACAATCACCAATCCGTTTTCTTCGTTGAATGCTGTTCCTCCATCACTTACCATACCGCCGTCAATAGTACCCGAAATAACTCCTGTATTTTCGTCAATGGTCAAGTTGGGTGGTAATCCAGTGGCACTATAACTGAGGGTGTTGGTACTGGTCGCTTGAATTTGTAAGGAAACTATATCTCCCTCATTATTATTTTGATCACCTGGATTGGTCACCGTAAACGTACCATCTGGATTATTGCTAAGCGCTATTATTGTGGTATCTGAGTTACCGTGCTCAATAGTCAAAGTTGCAGTTTTGGTTTCATCAACCCCTGCCAATGAAACGGTAAAGGCATGGGTTTGTCCCGGACCAAGAAATACATTCGTAAGCTCCCCAGAATCAATACTAAAATCCGAGGCGTTGGCACCAGTAATTTCCATAGAGCGAACAAAAATCCCGACGTTTCCATTCACTACAGATAAATCTATTTCTATCGGTTGGGCATCCTCAAAAACAACGCTCTCAGGAGCTTGTAATGTACTGGACTGACTTGGCGTTCCTACGGGGGCATCTATTCCCAAAAACTCCATATTCTTTTGGTTTCCTCCTCCCCTGCTCGGAGATCCTGCCAATATGTGCACCCCTGGGCCAGAAACAATGGCTTGGGTTCCATGTCTTTCATGGTTTAAGTCGGGCAGTCGTGTCCAGGAAGATGAAATTGGGTCATATTCTTCTGTAATCTTCAAGGCGTCATCGGTCAATACACCATATACCACCTCATCTTCAACCTCTCCTCCAATAACAACCAATTTGTCATTAAAATTGACCGTGGCGGCTCCGCCCCTGGGGGTTGGAATATTTTGTGCACTAGGTAAGGTGCTCCAAGTGCCGTTTGTAAAATCATACACATCGACTTCGGCTATGGTAGGTGCCCAAACTCCTCCCGTACCACCAGAAAGTCTTCCCCCAGCAGCATATAGCTTATCGTCAATGATTACCGCTGAAAAATGGTCCCTTGCCCTAGGCGCATCGGTTAACGAAGTCCATGTTCCCGTGGATGGGTCATATACATCAAACCACGGTACGTATCCCCCATCATGTCCATCTGTATTTCCACCTAGGATAAAGAAGTTATCTTGATAGACCACCAATCCGGCGGACCCTCTCCGTCTGTTTTCAGGTATTTCGGGACCTTGAATCCACTCCTGACTTGAAGGGTCAAACATCCAAATAAATTCAGCTGGAACTTCGTTTGGAAAAGCATTGGTCTGAAAAGAACCAATAACCCAGATTAGGCCTTTATACTCGGTAGCTTGGAAATGGTTGAATTCCATTGGAGCTGAGTTGGCGACCGATGTCCATGTATTTGTTGTGTAATCATAAATGTCAATGGTCTGGGAATTTTCACGACCTCCCATGAGATAAAATTTGTCTCCTGCCTGCACAAAGGAATTTTCATGTCGGGCGGTATAGTTAAGGTTTTCACTTTTATCTGTCCAAAAATATTCTCCCTCTATGGTCCATTGAAAGTTTATCGTGGTAGCATCTGAGGTTATGCCATCATTGTCATCAATGGTTATGGTAACCGCATAAGGGCTTCCTTGTGCTGCATTTGCATCAACGGTACCGCCAATTTGCCCATTGGTAGGTTCAATAAAGAGTCCGGGCGGCAAGCCTTCAGCAGTGAAGGTGAGGTTGCCATCACCTCCATTGGCATCTACAATCAAACTTCCATCGAGTTGCTCTCCGAGGTTGTTGGATTGATTTGGAATATCGAACACATAAATAGGGGTATCGTTATCGGCCACATCCAAAATTTCTATTCCATTCACTAGCGGATTTTCTATAGCACCATGCAAAAACTCTATATCAATGACTCCATCACTTACTTTTACAATGCGACTGACCACACCTCCCGTTCCATGTCCGTATGTAGCAGACAGATCAATATCTTTTAAGAGTGGTAAGTCAATTCCTTCTATCAGCACATCAAAAATACGATCTCCTGGCTGGGATGTTCCCGAATAGCCGTTCCCCATATAGAGTCGTATTTCATAGTTACCATTGTTCGGAACAGGAAAAGAATAGGTCATATTCGGAGCTCCGCTTGTTGTATCAAACCGTTCCGTATTGAAGATGCCCAAAGGGGCAACATTCGCATCGACAGTAGAATGCAAATTGGTTATACCCCCCACATAGGTACTATTTGAACCGGGTTCCGACAAAAAGGGAGAGTTATTCGAGGTTTGATCAGCAACCCAGTCCATTCCGTCGTCAATGGAAGTTATTGCAGGGCCACCAGCATTCACCCTATACAATACAATACCTTCTTCTATCACTGTAACTGTGAATGATGTTTCTACAAACAGGGACTCACCATCCGTCGCCCTAACGGTAATCGTACTTTGTGCGGTGGTTGAAGGGAATGAAATAGTCAATGTACTGCCTACTATAGCTGCTCCTATTTCAGGATTGGTATTGTTCGTTACCTCATAATTTAAATTTACCACTCCTTGATTATCATCAAAAACGGTGTTTAAATCAATGATTTCATCAGAAGATCCAACGATTTTTTCCAAATCGGAGATATTCTGTACTACGGTAGGTGAACTTCCACTGATGTTCAAAAAGTCCCAGCTGCCCTCCAGTTCCACTCCTTCGGTATTTGAAGTTCCAATAAGTCCTAGCGCCAAGTCTGTTCCTGGGTTTTGAATGGCTTCCAATATAGTGCCCATTGCGCTCACTTCACCAATTTGCACAGGGCTAGCCCCATCAATTTGATATTCAAAGTTTACGGTTCCGGTCGTTGGGTCTACTATAAAATGAAACAAAATTCCGCTTTCGGGACGATTGGATTCGGCAATACCCACGGAAATTGGTGTTCCGGGAATGTCGTTTATTTCTTGTTGGACAACGAATCCATTGGTATTGACTACAAATTTGATATAATTGGATTGGGTTCCATCCCCAATAAAAAATCCCAGTTCTCCATTGGTTGCTGCCGTATTTCCATAGAGTCGTGAAGCTCCTGTGAATCCGACCATACCTCCAGTAATCCGGAAAATCCCAGTAGATGCATCGACTTGGGCACCATATTGCAGTCCTTTTTCCTGAGTATTGGTGGTTCCTAGAGCGGTTCCTGATGTCATGTGCATCGTAACGATTCCTGGTGCTCCGCCCATAACATCATTAGGGTTGGGGTCATTGGGGTCATCCCGCCTATCGATGTAATTCAACCAGTTCCCGTTTCCTATTCCGCTGTTCATAAATCCGGTGAGTCCCAAACCAAGATAACCTCCCAATCCTTGTTGATAATTAAAAAAGTCATTGGCTACGGGCAGGTTAAAGGCATCACTCCCTCCAGTACTCGGGTCACCTAATTGAAAAGGGTCTTCAATATCCGGAATACCATCGAAGTCATCATCAGTATCGTTCAAATCGGAAACCAGCGTTCCTCCTTGCAAACTATCAAAATCCGATGGTTGGGAACCCCCATTGCAGATATCGGTACCATTGTCAATTTCATCCTGATTGGAATAGCCATCAAAATCGTTATCCGCAGTGGGTTCATAACCTGGACTACCCGGTAAAATACATTCTACAAAATCAAGAGGTTCAAAAACCTGGATATTACCGCTCAAATCGCCGGTCCAAATGGTTCCGGGAAAAATTTCATCGTCATCGGTCGTGGCAATTCCCAAAATATATCCTTTGGTCCCAGACAAAAAGCTTTGGTTCAGGTTTTCCAATTGGCCATTAGCGGTCAGCTGAACCCTTCTGATATTTCCATTGCTGGCTGTTGCCAATAAATCGCCTTGCATGGCGCCATTAAAGTTTGATGCCCGGTATTCTGCAATTCCATTGGTATTTGTTCCCCAAACGGCTATTTCTCCGTCCAAGGGCCCATCGGGATTATCCTCATCTGGTCCACGCCAGTCCCCTTCAACAACATTGGCCAATTCCAAAGGAACAGGAGGCCAATCTGCCGGAAGTGCAATAGCGGGATTACTAGTATATCCACTGCCCGGTGAACTTGGGTCGTATATCTGGGTCCTAAAAACAGCACCCGCATTTCCATCTCCCGGAGCAGTATACAACCCTGCACCTGAGGGATTTGCCCTAACAGGGTTTGGATGTCCTCCATAATACTGCCCAAATACGTAGGAAGATAAGTCCGTAGTCACCAATTGCAGATGGTCTTTATTGTTGATGTGTTCACCGCCAGAATAGGATTGACTTCCTGGCTCGTTGGGATCATAATCGTTATTGACGTTGGCAGTTCCTTCATTTACAGGAAAACCGCCCCATCCCCCATTGGCTCCATTGTCGGTTACATATAGGGCACCCGATTTGGTCACAACTAAATCATAAGCATTCCTATATCCTGGCGAAAGTATTTTAACAGGTCCATTGGGCACCACTTTGGCCTGGTTCAAGCCATCATTACCCCCCCAGGGGTCGTTAACGTCTACACCGTCGTATCCAGGAGTGTCCGGGTCGGTAATGCCATTGGCATTCGGACGTGTGGGATCATCGAGTGTTGGCAAATCGTAGATATATTTTCTTCCATTGTCCAATTGAACAGGTAAACTGTCAATAGCTTCAAGGTCTATGGCCAAAACAGCCGCAGCAAGTGCATACTCAGTAGAAAAAACAAAGTTTACCGAAGGCCCTCCTCCATTAGTATGTCCGCCCTGTGCGACCAATAAATAGGGTTTACCTCCAATAGTAACTAAATCCAATCCATTAGTGGCGTGATTCTCCTCTGATCTAGGCAAGCCTCGAACAATATCCACCACATCCCATGAACTACCGGTCCAGCTGAATCTTGTAATAACCCCCGAATTGGTATCCAGGCCCACATCGCCGTTTCCTCCTCCCGAACCGGCACCGATTCTAACGTCACTGGAGGATACATAAAAGACAGGATTTTGGGCCGATCCTGTAACCACTATTCCAATGGTTTCCCTGTTATTGCACTGAAAAAAACTTCCGCTGCAGGCTGTGCCGTCATCATCATGGTTCACAATGTCTTGAATATCATCCAATACTTCCACATCGGTCACCTGATAATCGTTGGTCCCGTTTCGTTCGATGCTAAAAATGTTCACTTTTCCGTGAAGTGAGGTCACATAGAGTCGGTTATCGGGCCCAAACATCATGCCGGTCACGCCACCGCTTAAATTTTGATTTCCGTTATAATTCAGCAAGGTCTGTGAAAAGCTCACCTGTGCTGATAGTGAAGGTCCATAAATTAATAGGAAAAACAGGCAAAGGAATCCCACGAACCTATGCACTGCGGAGTAGTGTTCTTTCATTTTAGTGTTGGTTTGGTTAACGAAGTACGTTGCGTAAAGCGGAGAGAAATACTCCCCAAATAATCTGATGTTTCATATCCAAATGAACTATTACATGGGGAACGCTACGAAGATATATCACGGGCGTGAGCCTGCATTATCGGAAGGAGGCAATTAGACCAACTACCATAAAGATCGATGAACTTCATATAGAAGCAGAAGCCTATCAATCAATGGTTTAGAGCTTGTAAAGGTATTCGTGTTAAAGTAGTATATTAGGAGGGTTTGGCTTGAATTTAATTCTTGTAGAGGTTAAATATGCAACGCTGCTACGCCAAAGATCAATGGAAAGACTCTTAAACGGATTGTTGGTTTAGAAAATTGGGGTTGTTGCCAATGGGTATGGACAAGTTTTCGTTTACGCTTGCTTTTTCTTCTGTAAACACTTTCTTCTCCTTGACCTTTCTTTTCTTCTCCACCAGAACGCCATTTTCGTTCACATTGATCAAGGTGAGTTCATACTCGAATGATTCTGAATTTTTTACCAAATTGACCAAATAGACGGTCTCGTTCTGGTTCAGGATCCGATCTATAAATTCCATATACTGATCATCATCGGTTCTCAATAGGTCTTCATGAATGTACCAAGAATCCACTTTGGAAATATATTTGTCGCTAAAACGCTTTACGAAATGGTCGCTATTGAGTACCAAAAATTGATTGTTCTCTCCATTTCGTTCTTCGAGAAGCGAAATCATAGACTTCAGTTTTCTTACTTCCAAGGTATTGTTGTATACTAAAACGGAGGAATTCTTAATGTGCTTGGACACTTTTAGCGTAATGTACTTGTAGGTGTATCGGGATATGGCCAATGCGCTAAAACTCAAAATACTGTGTACAATGATAATAGAAAGCGGAACCATCAAATCCTTTTCCATGAACAGCTTTCCATTGACCACCACCAAAATAATGGTCAAAATATTAGCCAAACAAATAGCGTTGAAAATGCTATAGACCTCGCGGACGGTATCATACTTTACGTAGCCTTTATAAATACCGATAAACAGAAAAATCAAAGAGGTAAGCGCAACAATAATGGGCAATTGAATCAACATTCCATGTTTCCAGATATCTGGTAGGATAAGAGAGCACAGAAAGTAGGAAAGTACAAAGGACACACTGGTCAACAGCACATCGATTATAAAAACCAACCGTACGGGGAACATTTTATTGATGCGAAGATTGTTCTTGGTCATAACAAAATGAATGTTAGGTTTACCCAAAAATAGAATTAAAAACCCCAGAAGAAGCCTACCAATAATACTTTTCGTCCAACGTCAAAAAAATCGGGTGTTTGTATATTAAACCCTAAAATTGAACGTTTGTTTATTAGATTTTTACCTTTGGCCTTTGCGCAAAAAACAAATACCGATACCTTATTTGGCCCATAACCTATGAGTACAAAACCTCTACTGAATACTCTTGAACGAAAATCCATCCTATTTTTAGGTGACCTTACCCTAATCGGTCTATCACTTAGAAACTTTGTTTTAAGGGCAGTCGATTACCAGAACGAAGAACCTTTGTTCTATCAAATTGCCATTGTTGGAATCGGGGTGGTCATTTATTTTTTGTTGGCCTATATTTTTGAGACCTATAACTTGGAAAAGGTACCAAAATCAGTAACCTATTCCATTATCCGGATTTTCACCATTACCTTTTTGTTCACGATTTCCATCGTCTTTATCACCACCTTTTTCTTTGCCTTTGCCTATTGGCAATTGTACCTTTTGGTTTTCATGATTTTCTGCCCTATCCAGCTTTCCCTGTGGCGCTTGCTCTTTAATTATATATTCAAATTTGTGCCCACGGTAAAGCGGGTACTTTATATTTATGATGCCTCCACTGAGGATTCATTGCAGAAAAATGTGAACAACATTAATGGTGAGGAGGGCAATGAAACCTACTATAAAGTGGTGTCCACTTATCTCAATTCGGATAATAGCGATCCCATAAGTGAAAACAAATTATTGGAGAACAATATTGATTCATTGATCATCAACACAAGGAGTTATAACCATTTTTCCAAACAAATGGAAAACATGCTCGTAAACTCGCTTTTGGCTGGCAAAGAGGTACTTACCTATACCTCTTTTTATGAAAGTACCTACGAAGCATTGCCCATTGATTCCCACAATGACAGCCTTTATGAAGTCTTGCAGTTGAGCAATAACAAAATCCACTACATCCAAGGAATCGCCAATTTCACCTTCAATTTCTTTTTGACATTTATTTCCGGGCTTGCCTTTTTGTTATCGATTCCGTTTGTTTTTCTGTTGAACCTATTTTTAAATCCAGGGCCGCTCTTTTATACCCAATTAAGGGTGGGCAAACATGGTAAGGAGTATAAAGTGTTCAAATTTAGGTCGATGGTGGTGGATGCTGAGAAAAAAGGTGCCAAAATGGCCACCAAAAACGATGCTAGGGTGACCAAGTTTGGAAAAGTACTCCGTAAGTTCAGGGTGGATGAGCTGCCTCAGGTATGGTCCATTATTCGTGGAGATATGTCCTTTATTGGGCCACGCCCTGAAAGAAAGGTATTTGTGGATAAGCTCAATGAGGTTACGCCCTTTTATAATGTGAGGCACTTGGTGAAGCCCGGCATATCCGGTTGGGCTCAGGTAAAATACAAGTATGGGGAGAATTTGGAGGACTCCATTAGAAAACTGGAATACGACCTCTATTACATCAAGAACAAATCCATTGTACTGGACCTACGGATCATATTCAAAACGCTTTCTACGATTTTGTTTTCCAGAGGTATTTAAGCAACTTAAACGCTCAACCCCTAAAAGTTTAACCACTCAAAGCTGCTTGGTGTTAAATCAACCAGTTAAAAAGGAAACAAGGGCTTTTTGTCATCTAGGCAACCTATTGTCAATATGTTACCTAAATTACCCCGAACAGCCTTTTAAAACGACCGTAAAAACAACCCAATAAACCGTTTTTCGGCCAAAGACTTCCCCTTTGTAACTCTTTGCCTAGAGGGTAAAAACATAAAAAAAGGCCTCCAAATTGGAGGCCTTTTTAGTATTTATAACTCATTTCTTAATTGGAAACCAAGAACTTAATGCCTATTGGGTCTCCACTACTTAATTCAATAGTAGCGTAATACAATCCACTACGCAAGGTAAATATGGGTATTCTGTAGGTCTCAAATTCTGCGTTAAACAGTTGAGCCGGATTGTATGTGCCCACAAGCCTGCCTGTCGAATCATGTAAGTGGATTTTGGTCACCACCACTTCATCCGGCAGGTCACTAAGTTGAATACTGGCAAAATCTTCCGTAATCGGTACTGGGTTCGGAGCGATAATGGCCTTTGTGGAACTAGGCTCATTCGTATTGGGCTCATTTGGCTCAGTGACTTCGATGTTAATAGATGCCGTATTAGTCAACCCTTCACCATCGGTCACAGTAAGTTCGGCGGTATAAGTGCCAGGAGCTGTATAGGTATGGGTTGGGTCCGCTTCCGTGGAAGACGTCTCATCCCCAAAATCCCAAGCATAGCTCACTACAGCAACGTCATCTGTAGAATTGCTTCCGGTAAATGTTACCTCCAAAGGCGCTTCTCCACTTTCTGGTGTTGCGGATACGACTGCGACAGGCGCTTGATTCGTATTTCCTACTTCGGTAACTGTTATGGTTACGGTATCAGTAGCTGTAAGTCCTTCTGCATCGGTTACCGTCAACACGGCCGAATAGGTGCCCACATTGGTATAGGTATGTACAGGGTCTGCCTCAGTGGAAGAGGCCCCATCATCAAAGTTCCAAGCATAGCTTACCACTGCATCATCGTCGGTGGAAGTACTTCCTGTAAAAGTGACCTCCAAGGGCACATTTCCACTCAGCGGGGTAGCCGAAGCCACCGCGTTAGGTGCTTGGTTGCTATTCGGTTCGGATACGATAATCGTTACGGTATCTGTATCGGACAATCCCCCAGCATCGGTCACCGTAAGGCTCACGATATACTCCCCTGGTGTATTAAACGAAAGATTAGGATTCTGATCAGTTGATGTCCTACCATCAGTAAAGTCCCAGAAATAGGATTCGATACCCAAATCATCCGTAGAACCGCCACTGTTAAAGATAACAGCAAGTGGCGCTACACCTTCTGCAGGATTCGCTGTGGCCACTGCCACAGGCGCCTGGTTGCCTCCCTCCTGGGTAACCTGGATAAGTACAGAAGCTGTTGCGGTTGCTCCTTCCGTATCGGTTACCGTAAGTTCGGCGGTATAATTACCGGGCTCGGTATAGGTATGAAGAGGATCTGCCTCTGTGGAGGTATTTCCATCCCCAAAGTCCCACGCATAGGATGCCACTCCGATATTATCGGTTGAACCGCTTCCAGTGAACGAAACCTCCAAAGGTGCCTCCCCAGAATCTGGTGTCGCCGCGATAACAGCAATCGGGTTTTGATTGGTCACTGTAATGGTCACCGTATCCGTGGCTGTCAATCCTCCTCCATCGGTTACGGTTAACACCACCTCGTACACACCTGTTGCGTTAAAGATGTATGAAGGGTTTTGTTCGGTGGACGTACCGCCATCGGCAAAGTCCCAATCGTAGCTAATAATACCTATATCGTCGGAAGAACCACTTCCCGTAAAATCAACCTGCAATGGTGCCACTCCTGATTCTTGAGAGGCTGTAGCAACAGCCACTGGTGGATCATTAGGTTGATTCACCGTGATAGTGATTTCAGCGGTATCCGTCAGTCCTTCGATGTCGGTAACCGTCAAGATCGCGGTATAGATTCCCGGTGTGGTGTACACATGGGTGGGGTCCGTTTCCGCAGACAGGCTACCATCCCCAAAATCCCAGGCATAGCTATCGATATCCAAATCGTCAGAAGAGGTACTACCTGTAAAAATGACTTCCAAAGGAGCTTCGCCCTCTGTAACACTTGCTGTTGCCACGGCAACGGGAGGTACACCCGTACCCGTTACCTCAATGGTTATGCTCTTGGTGTCCGAATTTCCGTCGATATCACCAACAGTAAGGTCTACTTCGTAAGTACCTATACTATTAAAGACGTAGGTGGGGTCTGCATCTGTAGAAGTGGAACCGGGTCCATCCTTAAAGTCCCATAGATAACTGGTTACCCCCACATCATCCAAGGAGTTGCTTCCAGTGAAGTTGACCGTTAAGGGCACTACACCTGTGGTCACATCAGCCTGTGGTGCTGCAATCAACTCACCTGCACTCACGTACCATAAAAAGTCAATGGTCTCATTGCCTACAGGGTCTCCATTATCGGTTACGGTAACGGATACACTATACGGGCTGTTAACAGCTGCGCCGTCGCCTTGGGTTCCTCCTCCTTGGGGAGATTCCGGTGTATTTGTCAAGTTGTCGGGATTATAATTGTAACCATATTCGCCAACCTTGTAAAGAGCAAACCTATCGATAGCATGCCCTGCGGAACGCTCGGATATTTCCATGGTATAGGTACCTGGGTTAACAAACCATACGTATACACCGTGTGCATCATTATCGCTAGTGAGTGCCTGCCAGTCATACACCTCTGATGAACCACCACTTCGGTATATTTTTAGGTAGCCATTGCTACTTTGCCCCTCTGGTGTTGTAGCTAGAGTCTGCCTTGGGGTTCCTCCTGGGAAAACAATACCTGTTTGAGCCCCCTGCAAATTGTCGATAATAGCTTGCTCATTGGTAAAGTTTCCACCTAAATCCTTGGCGCCAAAAAACCATACATCATCATTATTTGGGAAACGCAGCCAATTATCGTTTTCATCCGTTGGACTTCCTCCTGAATAAAAACTTCTCCAATTAAAGCGATAAACACCGGCTTGGGTAATATTTATTTCATACGGGATGGTAGACCCATTTTGACTTCCTAAACTGTTGTTGTTCGCAATAATCCCAGTTTCACCATCCAAAGTAGTAATGTCCCAACCTGTGGTGTCCCCAGATTCTGCCTCCACAATGACCAATCCGTTTTCTTCGTTGAATGCAGTTCCGCCGTCGCTTACAAATCCGTCGTCAATGATTCCTGAGATTACCCCTGTATTTTCATCGATGGTCAAATCTGGTGGCAATCCTGTTGCACTGTAGGTAGTGACGTTGGGGCTGGTCGCTTCAATTTGTAAGGAAACCACATCGTTCTCATAATTAAATTGGTCCCCAGGGTTGGTCACGCCAAAGGTGGCGTCTGGATTATTGGTCAACGCAATGCTTGCCGTATTTGAATTGCCGTAATCAATGGTCAATATAGCGGTTCTATCCGCGCCGGTTCCAGCCAAGGAAATACTCAAGGTATGGGTATCGTTAACACCTATCAAGGCATTGGTCAATTCACCGGATGAAATACTGAAGTCAGCAGCGTTAGCGCCAGAAATTGCCATGGACTTCACAAATAGACCCACATTGCCATCTATGGCTCCAATATCCACATTTACGGTTTCCCCATCATTCACCACAACGGTAGCAGGTACCGAAAGTGTGCTGGCAACGGAAGGGGTACCGACTGGATTGTCTTCCCCTAAAAATTCCATGTTTTTCTGGTTTCCGCCTCCCCTACTCGGCGCTCCAGCCAAAATATGTACCCCATTTCCAGATACAATGGCTTGCGTTCCATGTCGCTCATAATTCATATCGGGCAATCGCTTCCATGAGGATGATACGGGGTCAAATTCCTCCGTTACTTTTAAGGCATCATCAGTTAACACTCCATATACTTCCTCATTCTGTACCTCTCCTCCGATTACCACCAATTTATTGTTAAAGTTGACGGCAGAGGCTCCTCCACGAGTAGTTGGGATATCTTGCCCGCTAGGTAAGGTGCTCCATGTTCCCGCAGCAAAATCATACACATCGACCTGAGAGATAGTAGGTCTCCAAGCGGTCTCACCTCCAGATTGTCTACCAGCAGCCACATATAGTTTGTTTCCTATAACCACGGCAGCAAAGTGATCCCGTGCAATGGGTGCATCGGCCAATGGTGTCCAAGTGCCGGTAGCCGGGTCATACTCATCAAACCATGGGATAAATCCACTGGTGTGTCCTGCTGTGTTTCCGCCCACGATGTAAAACTTATCATTATAGACCACCAATCCGGCAGATCCCCGTCTTCTATTTTCAGGAATCTCGGGACCTTGTATCCACTCTTGACTTACAGGGTTGAATATCCATATAAATTCAGCAGGGACCTCATTGGGGAAGTTATTGGTTTTGAAGGCTCCAATAACCCAAATGAGTCCGTTATATTCCGTGGCCTGAAAATGGTTCAATTCAAAAGGTGCAGAATCTACCAAGGAAGTCCAAGTATTACTGGTGTAGTCATAGATATCAATGGTTCTCGCATTTTCACGACCTCCCATCAAATAAAATTTATCACCAGCCTGTACAAAGGAATTTTCGTGTCTAGCCGTATAGTTTAGATTTTCGTTTTTGTCATTCCACAAATACTGTGAATCGATGGTCCAGGTAAACACTTGACTTGAAGGTGCAGACAAAGGTTTCATGGCAGTGACGACCACCGTGTGAACACCATCGTTATTAGGACCTCCGCTTGCGGCAGCCACAGAGATGGTTCCAGAAATCTCACCCGTGGATGGATTTATGGTTACCCCATCGGGCTGTCCAGCAATATAATAGGTTGCATTTTCACCAGGATCACCTCCGGTAGCGGAAGCATTAATGGTCACATTATTGGTAATCTCATTCGTTCTATCGGTAATGGCCGCCAAGGTAAAGGTTGGGTTGTTGGTATCCACTTTAAATACCTCTATGGCATTCAAGGAAGGGTTTTCTATAGGCCCGTGATTGAACAAGATATTCAATTCCCCATCAGTAACCTCGACTGGATAGGAAAGCATACCTGCTACCTCATGGCCAAAGCGGTCGATAACATCAAAATTGCTTTCCACCACGACACCTTCAATAAGGATATCAAAGATACGGTCCCCTACTTGGTTGGCTTCGTCAAAAGCATTGGCCGTGTATATATTCACCACGTAGTTCCCATTCTCTACATCCATGGTATACTCCATTTCGGGAGCGGCAGCTGGATCATAACGATCCTCTTGGAAAATTTCCGCAAATGTAGCGTTGTCCATATAGGCAGGTATAGAGCTATCCCTATTTTCGTAGATAGTACCAGCGAAATTGGTAATCGTTCCCGTATTTACGGCAAAGTTACCTCCCGTTTGAGGCCCATTTACAGAGTTGTCCTCCCACTTGGGTCCAATATCGGTGGGGCTCACCTGATTACCTCCTGCATTGATTCGAATAGCAAATGTTTCTGTAATAATCCAAGTAAAGTTGATGGAAACAGTATCACTGGTCAGGCCATCGCTGTCGTCAACCGTAACCGTTACATTGTAAGGGCTACCTGCAGGTGCGCTCGCATCAATAGTACCCCCTATTTGTCCGTTGGTCGGTTCTATGACCAATCCAGGAGGCAGTCCTGTTGCGGAATATTGTAGATTTCCGTCACCTCCAAAGGCTTGAACCCCTAAACTACCATTTAACTGCTCTCCAGCATTACCTAACTGATCAGCAATCGGGTTTACATATATAGGCGTATCATTTTCAAAGGCATCCAAAATTTCGATGGCATTGATCAGTGGGTTTTCTATGGCACCGTGTGAAAAACTTATGCTCAACGTACCATCGGTCACTTTTAGGGTATGGGTTATCACCGTTCCAATTTGATGACCATAAGTACCAGAAAGGTCGATATCGTTCAATAAGGGTAAAATAGTACCCTCGATGGCCACATCAAAAATACGTTCACCTGCCTCTGATGTTCCTTGAAAACTATTTCCCATATAGAGACGCACCTCATAGTTACCTGCCTCTGGCACGGGGAATTCATAGGTAAGGTTAGGAAGACCTGGAATCGCATCAAATCGTTCGGTTGCATAAATTTCCAATGGCGTGGTAGATTGGTCTACAGCACCATCTGCTGGCAAGGAAGAGCTCACAAAAACTTGGTCGGTACCCGCAATGGTCAAATAAGGCGAACTGTTGCCCAATTCGTCTGCCGACCATGGCAATCCACCATCAATGGCGGGTAACTCCGGTCCTCCTGCATTGACCCTAAATAGCACCACTGGAGCATCTGTTACGGTTACATTAAAGGTATCCTCCACAAAAAATCCATCTACATCCGTAGCCCTTATAGTGATATCCGTTATCGTCGTAGTGGATGGGAACGATAAGGTCAATTCATTATCATTAACAATGGCTCCAATAGTGGGGTCCGTATTCCCTTGAACACTATAGGTTAGATTGCCATCGCCAAAATCATCCTCAAAAAAGGGATCTAAATCAATGATTTCGTCAGCAGCATCGACTGCCTGGGTAATATCCGGAATTTCTTGGAACAGCGTGGGCTGTTCGCCCAAAACATTCAAGAAATCCCACGTACCTTCCAATTCCACACCAGGGGTATTGGAGGTACCCATAAATCCAACTGCCAAATCTTGATTGGTTTGTTGAATGGCATCAAGAATACTTCCTTGAGCGGTAATGGTTCCGACCGTCAAACGGCCACCGCCATCCAGTTCATATTGTAATGTCACTTCCCCATTGGAAGGGTCGACCACAAAGTAGAAAATCACTTCATTACTTGGGCGGTTTACTTCCGCAATTGGGATATTGATAGGCGACTGGGGCACATCGTTGATTTCTTGAAGGGCAGTGATACCATTTTCGGTAAGCACCATCTTAATGAAGTTACTCTGAGTACCATCTCCGATAAAGTGTCCCAATTCACCGCCTACTGCTGCGGTATTACCGTAAATACGTAAAGGGCCTTCCAAATTGACTAGATTCCCGATTACGGTGAATACACCTGTATTTTGGTCTACCTGCACTCCATATTGATATCCCTTTTCTTGTGTGTTGACTGCTCCATTTGCAGTACCCGAGGTCATGTGGGAGGTCATTAAACCTGGTGCACCACCCAATACGTCGTTGGGGTTGGGGTCGTTCGGGTCGTCCCTTCTATCCAACCAGTCCAAATAGTTAGGATTAGGATCACCATTGTTCATCAGACCTGTCATTCCAAGACCAAAAATACCCCCAAGACCTTGTTGGGTATTGAAAAGGTCATTGTTGACGGGAAGCGAAAACGCATCACTGCCGCCTACGGTGGGGTCACCGATTTGGAATGGGTCGTTTGCATCCAAAATACCATCATTATCATCATCAGGATCGTTTAGGTCGGACACAAATGGGGCTCCTGCCGATTTGTCAAAATCTGAAGGTTGTGAACCTCCATTACAGGGATCAGTACCGTTGTCCAACTCATCTTGATTGGTGTAACCATCACTATCAAAATCCGCCAAGGGATCTCCAGCTGGATTATCGCACTCGATAAAATCAGCGGGTTCCAAAACAATGATAAGTCCATTTAACGTACCTGCCCAGATGGTTCCGGGAAATATTTCCCCATCCCCATTACAGGTGATACCCAAAGCATCTCCTCCAAGCCCACTTGCAAAATTAGGAGTAAAATTCTCCAAGGTTCCATTGGCATTGAGCTCCACGCGGCGTAATGTTCCGGTATTGACACCTGCGATCAAATCTCCTTGCATAATGCCGCCAAAGTTACTGGCGGTATATTCATCGATTCCATTGGTATTGGTTCCCCAAGTAACCACAGGTTGGTCATCAGGCCCTTCCGGATTTGGCAACCCTGGTCCCCTCCAATCACCTTCCACCACATTTGCCGTTTGCACCGGAGGCCAATCTGCTGGCAAGGCAAGCGCGGGATTAGTTGTTGATCCAGGAGTTGACCCATCTGGATCGTATGTTAGCGTTCGAAATACTGGGGTAAGACCACCATCGGGGTCAGTATACAATCCCGCCCCCGTAGGGTTGGCCCTTACTGGGTTGGGGTGTCCACCATAAAAACTCCCGAAAACATAAGATTGAAGATCTGTGGTCACCAATTCCAAGTGATCTAAGTTGTTGATAAACTCACCGTCGGGGGTTGCTGATTGGCTGCCAGGCTCTGCAGGGTCATATGCATTGGTTACATTGGCCGTACCTTCGTTCACGGGAAAACCTCCCCAACCTTGGTTAGCGCCATTATCGGTAACGTATAAAGCTCCACTTTGTGTAACCACCAGGTCGTAAGCGTTTCGGTAGCCGGGCGATAAAATCTGTACCGGTCCCGTAGGGTCTACAATAGCTTGGTTTAGACCATCATTTCCTCCCCAAGGGTCATTTATATCTATCCCATTATAGCCTGGGTCGTCTGGATCTTCGATTCCATTGACGTTGGCCCTTGTCGGGTCGTCCAAGGTGGGCAAATCGTACACATACTTACGACCATTTCCATCAGTTTGCTCTGGCAAACTATTGATGGCATCCAAATTTATGGCCAAGATAGCACCCGATAATGCGTATTCACAGGTGTATACAAAGTTGGTGGATGGACCACCTCCATTGGTATGTCCGCCTTGGGCGACAATCAAATATTCCGTTCCATTGATCGTGGTTACTTCCAAACCATTGGTCGCATGGTTTTCTTCGGAACGAGGCAAACCTCTTACCAAATCGATTACATCCCACGAACTTCCGTTCCAACTCAACCTGGTAATAACACCAGAGTTGGTATCCAAACCTACATCACCATTTCCTCCTCCAGATCCCGCTCCAATTCGGAAATCACTTGAAGACACGTAAATTACTGGGTTCGATGCTGTCCCCACAACTGTTAGCCCAGTTGTCTCCCTACTGGAACAAGCATTCCCAGAACCGCTACATGGTGTCCCATCATCATCATGATTTACAATATTCTTCACCCCGGACAAGGACTCCACTCCGATTACTTCATAATCCGTGGAACTGTTCCGCTGTATGGTATAAATTTTAATCGTACCTGGGTACTCGGCAACATACAATCTACCGTCAGGACCATACATCAACGAGGTAATCCCTGCCGAAACGTTTCCATTAAAATTCAGCTGACTTTGATCAAAATTGATCTGCGCATTTACGTTTGAGTTGAAAGCGCATAGTAAAAAAACAAGGGCTATAAGTGATACCCTAAATGCATTTGAGAAGTAATTTTTTTCCATGGTGTTGAAATAAATCATAGCAATTTTGGCCAGGTTTTTTCTAGCATTCAAAAATAAAAGAATAGTCTGCTGCTGGGGAATTGGAGCATTTTTATTCGATTAAACCAAAAAGTTTCCCGTTCAACGACCATGTACACATCATTGATACCGCTTTCCTTATCTGGACAAAAAATAAATAGGAAATAAAGGGGACGAAATTCAGGTTTACCCACAGCATAGCATGTAGCTAAAACATACTATTCCGGCTATAATTGAGTGAACAAAACCTTACAATATAATTAGTATATAAGCTACAAGAAAGACAGTGCTTACTAGAATTTACCATTAGGGAGATACAGATGAATGGCATGCAATCCCATCAAAACTGCATTCCATCAAAAATAGGTGTACTGCTAAGAACAGCTCTTTATAAACTCTAAAATTTTATGGTGAAATGAATTGGAATGGCTATTTTATTTGGAGATTTCTTGAATGATATTATCCACCAATGCAGCGTCTGTATTCATAGAGAATTTACGACTAAAGAGCGCGTCGGTTGCCAACAGTTCTTCCAATTCCTCGGACGTCCACGTATAAGGTTTTCCCCTGTCCCAGTCAATCAATCGCATATAGCCCATGGGCGACCACGTATCCTTAAATTCGGAGTTCATCAACAAGGTCTGCATAAAAACTTCGTCGTTAAAGAAACCATGATCGAAGTTCGCGGCAATGAATGGTTCCTTACCCACGATATACTTGGCAAAATCATGCGTAATACTGAACCAGGCCTGTCCCCAGTAAAAATCTTTTAATTCACTGTTCCTGAATCGATTAATAAACAGGCAGGTCTGTAGCATGGCAAAAGGATATCTCAGAGATCGAGACCATTTCCTGGGCAACCTTTTGTTGATTTCAATAAAATGGTAGTACTTAAAACGGCTTGCTATTTTCCAGTTTTTTACTTTAGTTACCGACAAAAACTGTTTTCCATCGTGTTCTTTGAAAAAGTTGTGAATATAGTCCTGACTTTTAAGGGGCAGATCTACCCCTGACAACAGGTGATAATAGGCGTACCCCTTGGAAACAGCTGCTTTGAGTAGTCTTAATTCACAATCAATTTGGCTATACCCAGACCAATAAATCGGTTTTCGCTCAATAAAATATACCTTGGAAAATTGGCATTGATTTTTTAATTCTTCTTCTGAAACGGCGTCGAACTTTAAATCCAAATGGAGATAAATATCGTTGCGTTCATCATCCAAACACCGTAGCAACCTACACAACAATTCCGGCTCGTTATGGGCCATAACAAGATAAGCGTGTTTCCTATTTTCCATGTCAGTTGATTGAGATTTGAAATGCTATTGCCCCAAAGGCTGATTGAGTTGAACTATTATGATTGTGTTTTTGGTTAGAATGTCCACCATTTTTTCTTTCTGGCTCCGTATCCATAACCATACTTACCGCCGTAGCCCAGTTCTGAGGATTTTACCCCATTGACAACAAAGGCAAGGTTTTTGATCTTGCCTTCCTTTCTAAGCTTTAAAGGAAACTCGATATCACCCACTGTAGTTTTATCAGCTTTGGTCACATATATCAATAAATTGGCATACTGGCTAATAAGCAAGGTGTCGGTGACCGGCATCATGGGGGCCGTATCAACGATTACATAGTCGTAGACCTGCGAGACCTCGTCCATTAGTTCACCAAACCTATCGCTCATCAATAGCTCGGATGGATTAGGGAGTATTTTACCTGAATGAACGACATCCACCTTGTTCCCATTGATCTCATTGGTATTTACAATATCCTTTAATTGTGTACTCGGATCAAATAGGTACTCCGTCAGTCCTGCGCTCTGTTTAAAATTGGATTTCTGACTTTTTACATCTTCCTCACCGTTGTTGAAGAACAGATAAAACTTAGGGTCCCGTATATCCGCCCCCAAAAGCAGCACCTTTTTGCCGGTACTGGACAAAATCAAGGATAGATTGGTGGAGAAAAAGGTCTTACCCTCGGTGGGAAGGCTTGAACTCACATAAATGATATTTTTTCGGGAACCTTTGGTCGGATCCGTTTTAAGCAGGTAATCCATATTGGTACGGATAATTCGCAAGGCTTCCGAAAGCACCGAACGATCTTCCTTGCCAACCGTTTTTAAGGACTTCCCCTTAAGTCGTGGCAATTCCCCAATAACCGGTACGCCAGCACTGGAGACCAATTTTTCGAGCGTATGTGCACTATGGATTTTGTCGTCCAACACATCCAGTGCGTAGATTACGCCAGCAGGAATCAAAAGTCCTAATAAAAATGATGCTAAATAAATAATGCTTTTTTTCGGAGCTACCGGGAATTTACTTGCAGGAAAAGCGGAATCTACAACTTTTGAATTGGGCGAAGCCGATGCATAAGCGATTTGGGCCTCTTCCCTTTTTTGAAGCAAGTATAGATACAATCCCTCCACAGTTTGCTGCTTACGCGTGATTTCCCTCAAGGCCCTCTCGTTGCGAGGCGCCGAATATATTTTTGAATTAATAGTCGCCAATTGCGAACTTAGGTTGTTTACTCGAAGGTTCAAGTTGTTCGACATACTGTTCAAACTGGACTGCATGCTCTTTTTCAAGTTTTCCAGTTGTTCGTCTATATTGACGATAACAGGGTTCTTCTCATTGGAACTTTTAAGTAGTCGTTCCCGTTCCAACACCAGTTGATTGTAGCGCGCCGTGGTGCTGGTAATGGAAGCATCCGCCAATCCAATGTTCGATGGCAGTATGCCATATCCTTCTTGGCTTTCCAATTCGTCGCTCACGCTATTGGCAATCTGTAATTGAATCTGGGCATTCTGCAATTCCTGTTGGTTGGCAGCACTTACATTGAGATTAATATTGGATTGGGATTGGATATCCGTAAGACCCCTATCCGACTTAAAATCCTGTGCACTTTGGTCAGCTTCCGAAAGGTCGCTATAAATATCGGCAATTCGGTCATCGATAAACGCTGCGGTACGATCGGCAATGGCCTTTTTATCGTTTTTACCATTGGTGTTGTAAATATTGACCAACTCGTTCAAAAAATCCATGGCTTTTTGCTGAACGGGGTCTTGGATGCTCAAATTGATAATGGAGGAAAATTCGTCCGCAATGGATGTGGTCAACTCTTTTTGATAGGCCAAGGTAGCATCATCTATTGGAAGAAGGTCTATTTTCAAGGTTTCGCCGATGTACGGCTTTAACTTTTCACTTTCCTCTGGAAGAATGGTCAACTTCCCTCTAGTGGTTACGATTTCCTCCCCGAAGGTTTTCTTTTGTTGCTCCTCATTCTCCTCGGTCCAATACATGAAATTGGTTTGGGAAAGTGGAGTAATGTAACAACTAAAAACAACATCCCTGACCACGGAGTCCAGCGACATTTTTACGGGAACGGAACCATAGACCTCGGAGTTTTTGACTCTTCCTACATGGGATACTTTTTTGTCCAATCCCAAATTCAAGACCGCTTGTCTCACATTGGTCCTTGAACGCAGTACCTCGATTTCATCCTCTACCTTTTTGGAGCCCCCTGGGAGCAGGTTCAAATCGCTGAATAAGCTGAGTTCCGAAGGCGCACTTTTCTCTTCCACAATTTGGATGGTAGCATTCGCCTGATACTTTGGTGTGGCATACCTTACATATAAATAGGCCACGGCCACGGCAAATACTACTGAAAGCGCAAACCAATACTTGTATTTGAGGTACTTTTCTAACTCAACTTTTAAACTATTTCGTTGCATGTTCGAATTCAGATTGGGGTTTTCCATAAAAACGGAAATTTTAAGTACGATTTAATTTCTGGTAATCAAAAGAACTGTTGAGGTTATTAAAGCGGTAACAATGGACACGGTAATACTGGCCCTATTGTCCAAAGCGGAAGAGGTGATGGCCGACTTGTTCGGCTCCACATACACCACATCGTTTTGCGTTAAATAATATACAGGGGATTCGGCTGCTTTATTGGAGGTCAGGTCGATTCTGTAGTACACTTTGGTCCCATCAAATTCTCGTACCACCAAAACGTTCTTTCGCATACCCTTTATGGTCATATCACTAGCCAATCCCAAAGCTTCAAAAATGGTGATCTGTTCCCCGTTCACCAAATAAGTTCCAGGACGGTTCACTTCTCCAAGTACTGTAACCGTAAAATTCTTTAATCGAATATTAATGATAGGGTCTTTCAAATAGTCCGCTAAACTTTCGGTAAGCTTTACCCTCAGTTCCTCTGGAGTCAATCCTACTACTTTCAATTTACCGATGACGGGGAAATCAATTTCCCCTTCCTTATCGACGAGGTAATCAACTTGTTCAGGTCTAATCCCTGCTTCCTGTGTTCCCCTAAAAAGGTTGAAGGGTGCACTGGCCTCAGGATCTAAGGTGGATACAAAAATGCTGATGAGGTCGTCCACCTTAAAGCGGGTAGACGAGCGGCTTTCCTTTACTTGAGTTTCCAGGCCGGACAACGCAGCGTCTTGAAAGTAGACTACATCCTTTTTTGAGCCACAGGCACTCAGTAAAGCTATTGTAATTGCCAATAGTAAGATTCTTCGAGGTTGAAATTTCATTGTCATTGGTTATTAGTTAGGTGTCCTTTTATCCTTTTGATGTGTTTAAAAACTTTTAGCTATCAAAGAAACCGAATTTTTAAAAAATTATTGGGATTATATCGTGGCCTTGGGATTAAACGTCCAAAATCCACGATTAAAGGTTAGTTTTTCACCAATTCTTAGTTCGCACACTTCACCTACCCCTAAAGTCAAAATAAATTAAAGACCTAAACAATAAAATAATTTCAATTTCTTCCTGTTGTATGTAAACAAAATCGAACGTAAAACTATGTATGAACTTGAATCATTGTGTTTTTATTTCGTTCAATCTATTGAAAAATCGTTTAATGGAACATACCGTTTGGGCAACAAATGGCCAGAAGCTGTTCCAGAACCTTTTTTATGCGGTTTTTCCATGAACATCGAACAATTTGGATAGTTCCCATTCATCCAAAAAAAAGTGACTTTGTCTAAAAACAAACCCAAGTCTCATATTTTTTTTATCATCTTTGAATTCTTTAAAAATTAAAAATGAAAACCATTAAGAATATTTGCTGTATTGGTGCTGGCTATGTTGGAGGTCCCACCATGTCAGTAATTGCATCTAAATGTCCAGAAATTACGGTAAATGTGGTCGACATCAACCAAGCAAGGATTGATTTATGGAACCACGAAGATTTGGACAAACTTCCCGTTTACGAACCCGGCCTCAAGGAAGTAGTGGGTGAAGCAAGGGGAAAGAACCTGTTTTTTTCCACGGATGTCGATAAGGCCATCCACGATGCGGACATGATCTTTATTTCCGTAAACACCCCTACCAAAACCTATGGAAAGGGAAAGGGACAAGCAGCAGATTTAAAATATATCGAGCTATGTGCCAGAAATATCGCCAAAGTAGCGGTAGATGACAAAATTGTGGTAGAAAAATCCACTTTGCCCGTTAGAACGGCACAGGCCCTCAAAAGTATCTTGGACAATACAGGAAATGGGGTACATTTTGAAATATTATCCAACCCGGAATTTCTGGCTGAAGGAACTGCCATTGAGGATTTATTGGATGCCGACCGTATTTTGATCGGTGGGGCAGAAACGCCTTCCGGCCAAGCAGCCAAGGATGCCTTAAGTTGGGTATATGAACACTGGTTGCCCAAAGAACGTATTTTACAGACCAATGTATGGTCGTCAGAGCTATCCAAGCTGGTGGCCAATGCATTTTTGGCACAAAGGGTGTCCTCCATCAACTCGATTTCCGCCCTGTGTGAAAGAACAGATGCCAACGTAGCCGAGGTTTCAAGGGCCATTGGATATGATTCACGTATTGGTTCCCGATTCTTGAACTCGTCCGTAGGGTTTGGGGGTTCCTGTTTTCAAAAAGATATCCTGAATTTGGTATATATCGCCAAAAGCTTTGGACTACAAGAAGTTGCCGATTACTGGGAACAAGTTGTAATCATGAACGACTACCAAAAAAGGCGCTTCGCGGACAATATCATTTCCACCTTGTACAACACGGTTTCCGGCAAAAAAATAGCCTTCTACGGATGGGCCTTTAAAAAGGATACCAATGATACCCGTGAATCGGCCGCCATCTATGTTGCCGACGCACTATTGGAAGAAAACGCCAACATTGTCGTTTATGATCCAAAAGTGACCAAAGAACGTGTTTTTGCCGACTTGGAATACCTTGGGAATAAATCCCGTGAAGAATTGGAACAATTGGTAACCGTGGTAAACGACCCTATGGAAGCCGCCAAGGAAGCGCATGCCATTGCCATTTTGACCGAATGGGATGAATTTAAGACCTATGATTGGCAAAAAATTCATGATTCCATGCTAAAACCGGCCTTTGTGTTTGATGGACGAAGGATTCTGGACCATGAAACCATGGAAGCCATCGGTTTCAAGTTTTACAAAATCGGACAGAGCAGTAAAAAGTAGAAAGTTCAGGGTTCCAATACGTTTGGAACCTTGAATGATTTTAGCCCATACAAATACCTCATCCAAAACACATACCTCACGAGCAAATGAAAATCATCCAGGTCATCACAGTTAGCGAACCTATTGGAGGTGCTCAAATGGTGCTGTACAATAACACGGAGGCGATGGTGAAGAATGGCCACGAAGTATTGGTAATGGTTGGGCAAAAAGGGACATTGACGCGTAAATTGGAAGCCCTGAACGTTCAAGTGATTTGTGTGCCAAGCCTCAAAAGGGAGATTTCGCCCAAAGACGACATGGCTTGCTACAAGGCCATTAAAAATATACTGAAACAGGAGGATCCCGATATTGTGATATCCCATTCCTCCAAAGCTGGTATCCTTTGTAGGTTAGCCTGCCACAAATTGGCCATACCCAATGCTTTTACCGTTCACGGTTGGTCCTTTACCCCAGGGGTAAAAGGATTCAAGCGATACGTGTACCTTGCTTTGGAAAAAGTAATGGGACGGTTTTCGGACCATTTGATTACCGTTTCCCAGTTTGATTTTGATCTCGGCGCCAAAAACAAAATTGTTCCTGCTTCACGAATGCGTGTCATTTATAACGGTAGCCCAGACTTTTTGGTAGCGGATGGCCCAAAGGAAGAAGGACACCTCAACATTTTGATGACCGCACGATTTTCATATCAAAAAGATCATTTGACCCTTTTTAAGGCGCTTCAAACACTTAAGGACGAACCAATACAGGTAGATTTGGTAGGACATGGTGATCTATTTGACCACTTTGTGGACCTAGCTAAAGCAATGGAAATAGACCACCTGATTACGTTTCATGGGGAAAGCAACGATATCCCAACATTTTTGAACAAATCGGATATTTTTGTACTGACCTCACGATTCGAAGGGCTTCCCCTTTCCATATGCGAGGCCATGTCCGTGGGAGTACCCATCATCGCTTCGGATGTTGGGGGGGTGCATGAAATGGTACAGGATGGTCATAATGGTTATTTGATTCCCAAAGAGGACCCCGAATATCTGGCAAAAAAATTATTGGGATTGATACAGGACAGGGATTTGATTAAAAAACTGGGCGAAAATTCCCGAAAAACCTTTCTGGAAACCTTTTCGACCCACCAAATGGCTTCGGCTACGGAACAGTATCTGGAAGAAATTTTGGAGAAAAAATCGGCAAACCAACAAATTACAAAACATATCGGCCAATGAACATCTTAGTAACAGGAGCGGCAGGTTTTATAGGCTACCATTTGTGTGAGCTTTTGATCAAAAACGGACATACAGTGGTTGGTTTGGACAACATCAACGATTATTATGATGTCGGGCTAAAGTACGCCCGTTTGGAACAGTTGGGCATTGCGCGGTCCGGTGCCGAAACCGACCATCAATTGACCCGCAGTTCCCTTCATCAAGACCAAATGCAGTTTATAAAGCTCGATTTGGCAGACCGTGATGCCTTAAACCAACTTTTTGACACCCATACTTTTGATGTAGTCTGTAATCTAGGCGCCCAGGCCGGGGTACGGTACAGTTTGGAAAATCCGGACGCCTATGTACAGAGCAATGTGGTGGGGTTTGCCAATTTGCTGGAATGTTGCCGATATGGCAAGGTAAAGCACTTGGTATATGCCAGCAGCTCCAGCGTTTACGGTTTGAATGAAAAAATACCATTCTCCACCGAGGATACGGTGGATAGGCCCATAAGTATGTATGCTGCCACCAAAAAGAGCAACGAGCTCATGGCCCATACCTATAGCCATTTATACCAATTGCCCACCACAGGTTTGCGTTTCTTTACCGTTTACGGTCCTTGGGGCAGACCGGATATGGCCCTTTTCCTTTTTGTGGACGCCATAAAGAAAGGAGAGCCCATCAATGTGTTCAATTATGGGAATATGGCACGGGATTTTACCTATGTGGACGATATTGTTGGCGGAATGTCCAAGATAATTGAAACCCCTGTAGCGGAAAGCAAACGAAAGGACGAGCTATACAAGATCTACAATATTGGCAACAATAAGCAGGTAAAGCTTACGGCCTTTATCGACGCCATCGAATCCTCACTGCAAACTGAAGCCAAACGAAATCTAATGCCCATACAGCCCGGTGATGTGGAAAGCACTTGGGCCGATGTAAATGAGTTGATACAGGACTACGATTATACCCCAAACACACCCATTGAAAAGGGGGTACAGGAGTTTGTCGACTGGTACAATGCATTTTACAAATAGACCGCACCCAAACCTAAGCCAAGGGTTCCAAAATTACTAAGGAAGCACTCATCTTGGTTCACTTTTCCCTTGTGGTATTGCCGCAGTGTGTGGTATGGGAACCTATTCCCTTTCCTGCTGCCCTATTCACAGCGTTCGCCGTGTCATATTACGGTTGTTGTTGCGCGGCATACATCTTTCCTATCGCACCTCCCTCCTATTTTTATGAATCAGCCAAACCATCCAACGAGCTGAGACTGTTAAAAAAAGTAGGCCAATGTTAAAAAAAGATGTAATTCATCGATAATCGGGAAACCCCACATCCAAAAAAAGGAACTCCCCGTATTAGTCTTGTCGTGAAGGTAGTTTGACCGATTTAGCTTCATTTTCAACGATTTTTTTAAAGTAATCAGAAAATCAGCAAGTTGAAAAGTGTATTTCATCGAAAAAAAACGAATTTTCATCGACAAAACATACGATTGATTTAGATTTGTTTTCCAAGTCGGAAACAATAAACTTTAACCCACTTAACCCCAGTATTCAAATGGCGCCCCACAAAACCATTTCGTACGTGAGCACTTTATTGTTGTTAATTACCCTAGCTTTCACTTCTTGCAGTAAGGACAGTGATTTATTCGATGC
Organism: Flagellimonas marinaquae; assembly: GCF_003992675.1. Lineage (GTDB taxonomy): Bacteria > Bacteroidota > Bacteroidia > Flavobacteriales > Flavobacteriaceae > Flagellimonas > Flagellimonas marinaquae. The sequence continues at coordinate 70,320 of NZ_RZMZ01000012.1, read as the reverse complement.
GACCGTTGAAAGTCAAATCGAAGAGGAAAAGGATAAACAATTGGACGAAAACGGACAATTGATTCCGTCCGTCTCCTTCGAGGCCATGGACGACGAATTCACCATTTCCGGAAATGTTGGATCCTCTACGCTTGATGTCTTGAAGAACGATAATGTCCAGGACACGGAAAGCTTTCAAATTGTGGAGGTATCCGAACCTACCGAAGGTACCCTTACCATTAATGCGGACAATACCTTAACCTACACCCCCCACCCGGACGCTGCCAACAAAGCAGGGGACAATGGTGTGGTTTCGGATAATTTTACCTATACCCTACAAGCCAGCAAAGGTGGAAACACGGGCAATAAAACTGCCACCGTGGTGGTGAATACCCAATATGGTGATATGGATATGGGTGCATTAAAAGCGTTTCCAGGCGCCAAGGGTTTTGGGCAAAATACTGTAGGTGGACGAGGTGGAAGGATAATTCATGTGACCACCCTTAATGAAACTGGTCCAGGCAGTTTGGTGGAAGCCATGCATGCAAGTGGTCCCAGAATTATTGTTTTTGATGTTGCTGGAGAAATCAATTGGACTTCTGAACGTGCAATTACCAACCCATATTGTACTATTGCGGGACAAACGGCTCCCAGTCCTGGTATAACCATTCGTGGTGGGGCCTTGCGAATTTCTGCTTCCGAAGTAATTGTTAGGTATTTAAGAATTCGACCTGGTAATTCAGTTGAAAACGACGCGGTTCGAATTCTAAATAGAAAATCAAATTCTGTTTTGGAAAATGTAATTATTGACCATGTGAGTATGGGCTGGGCTAATGATGAAATCTTCGCTGTGGGAGGAAACTCCTCGGGTGCAGTCAATGCCCCTGTAAGAAATATTACACTTCAGAACTCGATTATTCATGAAAATTTGGACGGATACAATTATGCTGCCCTTTTAGGGCGAAATGTTCATAATATGTCCGTCATACAGAATTATTGGGCCAACAACGGAAATCGGGTTCCGGAGCATACTTATGCCGATGGTAGCTCGTTTGAATTTGTAAACAATGTACTTTATAACTACAACAGAGCTGTAACTGTAAGCTATGGTGCATCGATATTTGACTCTGTTGGAAATGTATTCAAACCAGATAGTGATTATCCTCCAGGTCAAGCAAATCATGTTTATCAATTGAACAGATATGAAAATCCCAATGGTTTAGTTAGTGAAGGTATCGTTTGGGAGGATGATAATATCGAAATTGGTTCTTACAATAATCCATATGGTATGACTAACGGTAATTGGATAGAGAATGGAGCAAATGGAAGAGGACTGCCTAATAGCCCTTATACTCCTATTCCCAGTGAGCAAGTTGTAGATATTGTATTAAATGACGTTGGTCCTAGCGTGCTATTTCCAGATGCCGTAGATGCTCGATTACTTGGTGATTGGATTGATCAAAATGGAGTTCAAGGGATTACCGATATTTCTGCTGTAGGCGGATTTCCAAACTTGGTTTCAGTTGAACATCCAACGACATATGACAGCGATAATGATGGTATGGCGGATGCATGGGAGATAATAACTTATGGAAATTTAAGTTCGAAAGCGTCTGATGATAATGACGGAAATGGATACACAAATATTGAAGAGTTCGTTTATGCCCTAACTCTAAAATAGTATCAAAAGTCAACTTACATTACCCGTTGTTAATTTAATCTGAATATCGAGTAATTTGCTGCTTTGAACAACTTTTTTGTGTACTGTTTGAAAAACAACAATCTTTGCTTTTCAAAACCATTGGATGAAAAGTTTTTTAAGGCGTTTTTTTCAAACAAGCGAGATTGGATATTCGTTGTTGTCCCCTTTTGCAAGGATATACTACTTTTTCCTTCATAAGAGATACCTTTCACCGGAAAAATTTACCCGAAAACGTTTCAAAAAGAATTTAGGTTACGATCTGGATTTGGACAATCCAAAAACCCTAAATGAAAAAATCAATTGGTTAAAACTCAATTATAGTAATCCAATTGGAAGTACATTAGCTGACAAATATGAGGTCAGGAAATATATTGATGAGAAAATCGGGAATAAGTACTTAATTCCTTTAGCTTTTGTTACTTCAAACCCAAAGGATATCTTTCCCGAAAATCTTCCAGATTATCCAATGATTATAAAGACCAACCACGATAGTTCGGGAGGAATTGTGGTGAAGGATAAAAATGCAACCATAAATTGGAAAGAAATTCAACTAAGACTGCGCAAAAACATGTCCCAGAACTACTATTGGGACAATAGAGAGCCTGTTTACAAAGACATAAAACCACTGATCATTGTTGAAAAGCTTCTAGATGATGGCACTGGCGGTTTCCCTTCGGACTATAAGCTGCATTGCTTTAATGGCAATGTAGAAATGATAAGCGTAGATGTGGGAAGAGGGTCTAAAGAACACTTTCGAAATTGGTACAATAAAGAATGGGAAAAACAGCCTTACCAATGGTCGAAAATGCTCAAGAATTCCTCAGATGTTAATTCTCGTGATATTGAAAAACCCAAGTGTTTGGATGAAATGATTTCGCTCTCTGAAGAATTATCTAAGGATTTCAAGTATTTGAGGGTAGACTGGTATCTGATTGACAATAAACTTTATTTTGGCGAGTTAACCTTATACCACATAGGAGGAACAGGTCCGTTCAGACCCGATTCATGGGATGCCAAACTCGGTGAAAAATTAAACATTTTAGACCAATGAGAATAGACTTCAGCATTGATAGGTTGAGTGGTGGTGGCGCGGAAAGGGTTATGGTTACTGTTGCCAATGCCCTAGCAGAACATCATGAAGTAAGATTGATTACATTCAACAATGGTGATCAATATTCAGTCTCAGATAATGTTCGAAGGATAAAACTTCATGAAGGCTCCATTAAAAACCATAAACTAAGGTCTATTGTCAACCTGTTTAGGTTTTACAAAAAACAGGGGCCTAAGCCGGATATCTTAATTTCCTTCATGCCACCTAATGGTTTTATTGCCATAATCGTTGGCCTTTTGTTGAAAATCAATGTTATTGTTTCTGAACATATCAATCATACATTCAACAGAAAAAGCAATAAGGATATTTTCATTCAAAAATATCTATACCGATTTGCTGGGTTTATTACCGTTTTAACATCATATGACGTTGAATACTATACAAAAATGGGTGCAAAAGTTGTCGTAATGCCTAACCCAATTTCAGTACCTGACAGAACAAAACCATTTGAGGAAAGAGAAAAAACAATTTTATTGGTAGGTTCATTGGACCGCTACCACCAAAAGGGTTTTGATGCCTTCTTACCCGCGGTGGCCCCAATTTTGAAAGAACATCCTGATTGGACCCTTCGGATTTTAGGTGGTGGATCAATAGGTTTGCCTTATCTCCAGAATATTGCCCAAGGCTTAGGAATTGAAAATCATATCAAATTTGAGGGATTCTGCCCCAATGTTTTTGAAATTATGCAGAATTCCCAAATATTCGTATTGCCCTCAAGGCACGAAGGTCTACCAATGGGGCTGATGGAAGCATTAAGTAATGGGATGTCATGTGTAGCGTACGATTGCGTATCTGGACCGAGTGAACTGATTGAGCATAGGTCAAACGGATTGCTGGTGGAAAATCAAAATCCCGAGGCCATGCAGGAAAACCTAAAGCTATTACTTGAAAATGAATCCCTACGATTGGATTTAGCCACAAGGGCTCCTGAAAGTATGAAAAAGTTTAGCTTATCGGAGATTATTAGTAAGTGGGAAACTTTATTTAAAGAATTAAGTACAGATTAATGGAACCTAAACCCGAGGTATTGCCCATACTGCGCTATGCGATTTTAGCACTTATTTTATGGAACTTTCCGGCGTTTACCCAAATTTACATCAATGACACCCTATCCTCGTTGTTGAGCTACGCATCCTATGGATTAATATTAGCCTACGTAATTCTTAACAAGAAAACAGGGAACAGTTATGAAATGCTCATCTTCGGAGGGTTATATTTTTTGATTGGGATTCTTGTAAGTCAAGCCTATATTAAAGATCTATATTCTTTTTACGTAACCGTGGTTAAGTATTTCATCATAATTTGGGGGGGCTATGAAGTCGTAAAAAGAACTAGCCAAAAAGAGCTTTGGTTCTTTTTATTGATTGGTGCTTTGTCCATTTTGGGCAATATCTTTCTTTTTCAAAACCCAATTGCCGATTATGGTCGTTATAGTGGTTTTTATTTGGATGCCAACAACGCAGGGTTAGTCTGTTTAATGGGCTTTGCGCTAAGCTTTACCATTCTAAAATCACTTCAACTTTTTGGAAAACTGTCATTTACTGGATTAGGTCTAATCACCTTGTCCCGGACTTATATGGTGACTTGGCTATTGTTGAACTTGATGTCCATTCGGTTAAGCGTGAAAAATGCCAAGATGCTACTAATTGGCTTTGGTGTTCTGGTTTTATTGGTGACCTTTAATGAGTTCCTCCCTGTTAAAAACGAGCGTTTGGAGCAGATAGGGGCTTTGATAAATGGTGGTCAACAAAATAATGTTCAGGCATTAAATGAAGACTCCCGAACTGAGACATGGGCTCGATATTATGACGCCTTATTTGAAAATCCTGTATTTGGTAATGGTTATCGCTCTTTCCTAGCCTATGGGGTTGTTCAATCCCGTTGGGGAGTCCACAATACGTATTTATTGATTTGGGGAGAAAGTGGGATCATTCCGCTTCTTTTTTTCCTTGGTTTTCTGACCAAATTATTTTTGAGGGGCTATCAACAATTTCAAGAAAAACCTCATGGTCTGTTAATGCTTTGTGGAATGGCTCTTTTCTTTATGACCAACCATAACTTTATGACCAACGAGTACGCTATTTTTATACTAATGTGGGTTTCCATTCAAGTGAAAAAATCACCCTACACTGAAAAATTTGGTCGCTTTTCCTTAGACGAAAAACAAGTAAAGCTCGCTACCACCGAACAAGAATAGACAACCATGCCAAAAGATAAAAAGAACTGGCGCTCCATTCTGACCAAGATTTGGAAAAAATATCAAAGCCAACTGCTATCCAATATGATATCGGTGGCCGTGGTTGCTCTTTTGGTTAAAGGAGTAGGTTTTTTTAAGGAAATCTTGATTGCAGACAAGTACGGAGTTTCTGAACTTTTGGACACCTATCTCATAGCTGCACTAATACCAACATTTGTTCAAAATGTTTTTTTGAATTCCTACAGCAGTGTTTTTATCCCAAATTACGTTTTGGAAAAAAAACTTGGGCAAGGCATTGGAACTTTTCAGAGCTCCAGTTTCATTATTACAATAGGAATAGCCTTTGTGATGATGGTAATCACTTATCTGGGCATTGACGTTTACTTAGAGATTCTTTTTCCTGGTCATGAGCCCCGTTACTATGAGTTGATTAAAATTCAGCTGTGGATTATCCTTCCTTGTATGCTTTTTTGGGCTTTGTCCTCACTAATTTCAGGTATACTGCGGGTAGAGAATGAGTACTTCTATTCTTCATTGAACGCAGTTTTTGTTCCTGCTTCCACCATTGTTCTGCTTTTCTTTTTTCAAGAAACATTTCAAGAAAAAACCTTGGCTATTGGAATGTTAATTGGTAGTGTCATCAGTTGCGTATATCTAGTTATTCTGGGTTTTAAAAAACAGATTTTTGAGATTGGCAAGCCTAGTTTTAAAGGAGAAAACCTTCAGGTGATGATCAAACAGGTTCCTGCCAAAATATCTTCCAGTTTAATCCACGGGCTTAACCCAATTGTTGATCAATACTATTCAGCTCGGTTAACGGTTGGGGCCCTCGCTACCCTTAATTATGGAACAAAAATTACCGTAGTGGTGATTGGCCTAGTTACTATACCAATAAGTAATACCCTTTTGCCTTATTTTTCCGAAAAAGCAGTGGAGGGACGAAAGATACTTTATAATCATTTACATAGGGTATTGGGGGCAGGATTAGGTCTAATGAGTGCGGTGACCATCGTACTAATTCTCTTATCCAAATTCATAATAACAATTGTTTTTGAACGAGGCACATTTACAAGTGCCAATACAGAAGAAGTTTATGTAATTCAACAACTTTACCTCATTCAGTTGCCGTTTTATGTTTCTGCAATTGTAATGAACCGCTATCTAAATGCTATAAACAAGAATAACTTTCTGGTGATATCCTCAATGGTAAATCTGGTAATGAATATCATATTGAATTATGTGTTTCTAGAATGGCTTGGAATCAAAGGAATTGCACTGGCCACCTCAGCAGTTTATTTTGTGAATGCCCTAATTATTTATTTGTACATCCGAAAGCTAAAAAGGTGAACTTGAGTCAAACGGATTTGCTAAGAATTATTTTTAAATACACTAAAGGGAGATGAAATTAGAGACTGTTGATAATTAATACCAAAAAGCAAAGTAATAGGCAAACATAGAGATAATAGGAAAATCAAATAAACGTTTACCTACTGAAACCCAATCAGACTAATAGCTAACATGACCCAAAAAAAAATAAAAATCTTCTTTTGTATTCCCAATTTAAGTGCTGGTGGTGCCGAAAGGGTAATGGTATTTTTGGCAAAAAATCTTTCCTCAGAACTATTCTCGGTTAAATTGATTGTACTTGGTTTTGAAAAAGACACTGTTTATTCCACCAGTGGTATAGATGTCTGCTATCTAAATGAGGAAAAAGCGCAAAACGCATTTGTAAAAATCTATCAACTCATTAAAGAGTACAAACCTGATATTTTGTTTGGAACCTTGACACATATTAATCAAATTGTTGGTCTCCTCTCCTATTTATTTCCAAAAATGGTATGTGTTACAAGACAAACTTTCATCATTAGTGAAGCCAAAAAAAGTGTAAAGCAACAAAATTGGTTCGTTAGAACCAAAAATGAAATTCTTAGAAAACTGGCCCACAAACGAATCGATTATACCATTTGTCAGTCAAATGACATGAAAAATGATATGTTGGATTCTGGGGTGTATGATTTCAGGAAACTAGTGGTATTGAACAATCCCGTTTCAAACGAAATACGGACAAAAAAAGAAATATCACCTAAGAAACCAATCAAGTTCATTACCGTAGGTCGTCTGAACAAGCAAAAAGGTTATGATCGCATTATAACCTGTTTATCAAAAATCAATGTTAACTTTACCTACACTATAATTGGGGACGGACCAAGAAAGGAAAGTTTGTTTGGTTTGGCTGAAAATTTGGGTGTTTTAGAAAGAATAAATCATATTCCCTTTTCAAATGAGGTATATCAGCATCTTTCCGAGCACCATATATACCTGCAAGGCTCTTTATATGAGGGGTTCCCCAATGCGCTATTGGAAAGCTTGGGTGTTGGCACTCCTGCCATAGTTTACGAAGCACCTGGCGGGATGAATGAAATTATGATTGACGGTGAAAACGGATATCTGGTGAAAAATGATGCCGATTTTGTTGAAAAGCTTCAACTATTGGTCATGGAACTTGACAGCTTCCCCCCTAGTCAAGTATCAAAACATGTTTTAAAAAATTTTGGTTCGAAAAAGATTATTTCGGATTATGAAAACTTCTTTACCTGGATTACAAGGGAAAAAAAGGGAGAACTTCCAAGGAACATATAATTTAACATATCTCTCACCAACCAACTAAAACCAAGATATATGAAACAAAAGATCAGAAATTTATATCTCAATACCAGTCTTGGCTATGTGGTGTTGCATCCTTTCTTTTTATTATATGAATATGGATTGCAGATGATTCCCGACAAAACCTTGGTCAAACGTAAATTCCAATCCAGCATGGGGCGTGAACTGGATTTGGAAAATCCGCGTACCCTTAACGAAAAAATAAATTTTCTAAAGATTTACGAGCGCCATCCTTTACTCCCCATAGCGGCAGATAAATATAAGGTGCGTGAGTATATCCAAAAAACCATAGGCGAGGAGTATCTCATTCCTTTGGTGCTGCATACCAAAAATCCAGAAGACATTGCACCGGAAAATCTTCCGGATTATCCCGTCATCATCAAAACCAACCATAATAGTTCTGGGGGAATCATTGTTAAGGATAAAAGCAGCATCGATTGGAAGGCCAAAAGAAAGCTTTTGGCAAAACTGTTGCGGGAAAATCATTATTATAGTACGCGGGAATGGCAATACAAGGACATAGAGCCGAGAATAGTAGTGGAAAAATTGCTGACCGATACCAAAGGTAACATTCCCGACGATTACAAACTACATTGCTTTAATGGAAAGCTGGTATTCACCCAAGTCGACCTGGACCGACATACAGACCATAAAAGAAACCTGTATGACGTGGAATGGAACCGAATTCCCTGCAAATGGATCTATGAAAACGGAGATGAGGTCACACAACCGGACAACTACCTAAAAATGAAAGATCTGGCAGAGAAAATAGCCCAAGATTTTACCTATGTTCGGGTAGATTTTTACAGTATTGGAGCGTCTATTTTCTTTGGCGAACTGACCTTTCATTCCGATTCTGGTTTTGGAAAATTTTCACCAGAGTCTTATGATCATCAACTTGGCGGAATGCTAAATGTTGAACATATAAGAACAAACTTGAATTAAAGCCTGTTGAATAATTGATACACTTTATTACTTGAATCTCAAAAAAATGATGCTTACCCTCTAAAAGTTATCGTATGTCAACCTCAAAACGCATTTTCTTTACCATCAATTCCAAAATTAGGCTTAAACGTTCGGACTACGTTTACAATAAAAAAATCAACCGATTAATACACAAAACCAAGGTTCCCAGTTTAAGTGCTGCAGCCAAAAGGGAAATTTTAAAGCGGTTTGCGCAGTATGGTTTTTCCAATATATCATTAAAATGGCACCAGTACTATAGTGGCATGCACGGTAGCGTTCACAGCGATTTTGTCCCTGAAAATCTTTTTTATGGGCACATAGAGCCTGCATTGAATCGAGTGCCACTCTATCCGGCATGGGAAGACAAAGCTTCCATGGAAAAATTTGTGGATGAAAGTCTAACCCCGAACACCTTACTTAAAAACTGTAATGGTTTTTATTATATAAAGGATGATATTCTAAGTTTGGAAGAAGCCATCGCGTATTGCTCAAAATTGGACCAATTTGTAATTAAGCCTTCTATGGGGACATGGGGTGGACAGAGCGTTCGAAAAATAGAATTGGAAGGCTCAAAAGACAAAAAGAAGTTATTAAATGAGTTGTTCCAAGAGTATAAAAAAGATTTTGTGATACAAGAAATTCTAACACAATCCCCTGAACTGGCCAAGTTTAACCCAACTTCGATAAATACCATTCGAGTCATGTCCTTTTTCAGACCTTCTGGTGTGGTGGTTCTTTCAAGCCTTTTGCGTATTGGTAAAAAAGGGTTGTTTACAGATAATACCGCAATGGGAGGAGTCGCCTGCGGAGTTGATGTGAATGGTAATCTCAAGAATTTTGGAATTGATGAATTTGGAATCAAAACAACCCAAACAAAAGACGGCATAAAATTGGAGGATTTTACCATCCCACAGTATGAAAAAATCGTTGCAACCATCGAAAAAGTACATCGACAAATGCCTTATTTTAAATTGGTGTCCTGGGATGTTACGGTGAATGACAAGTCTGAGGTTAAAATAATCGAGTTCAATACATTCGGCCAGGGCATTAATTTACACCAAATTACCAATGGGCCCTTATTTAGGGAATATTTCGATGAAATCATGGAAATTGCCAAAAGCTATGATAAAGTAGCGGATGTAATGAGTTATCCCGGGTAACCCCTGCTACAACAATCGCAAATAATTACAGAAAAGCACAATTGCTACCCAAAAGTATGAACCAACCACAAAAAAAAATAGCCATATTCATCAACTCCTTGGCGGGAGGTGGAGCGGAGCGGGTTACTTCTTACCTACTCCCCTATTTGGTAAATAAAGGACATGCGGTGGTGTTGGTGCTTACCGAGGAGGAGCTGGCCTATCCCGTACCCAAAGAGGTACCCATCCATTACCTCGATAGGTCAGGCAAAAATGAATCGGGAGTTGCCAAACTGCTCAAACTCCCATGGCTCGCATATCGATACGCCCAGTTTTTGCGAAATGAAAACATTACGCATTCCTTCAGTCTCTTAACACGGCCCTGTTACATCAACATCATGGCGCGCTGGTTCACCAGTCATCCCTATAAACTTATGGTCAGTGAACGTAATTTTCCGAGCATGCAGTACGGGGGCGATCATTTACAGGCCAGGATCAATTACTTTTTGGTAAAACGCTTGTACCCAAAGGCAGACCTTGTGGTGAGCAACGCTAAAGCGAGTGCCCAAGATCTAGTGGATAATTTTGGGGTGGCCAAAGAAAGGACTAGGACCATTTACAATCCCATCGATATCGATAAAATCCAGCAGATGGAAGCGATACAGGACTTCTTTGACCCCAATTATGTCAATGCCGTAAGTATTGGTCGTCTGGTCCCCGAAAAAAATCATACTTTTTTGTTGGATGCCGTATTGCCCTTTAACCATCTCCGCCTCTATATTTTTGGAGAAGGGGAGCTTCGAAAATCACTGGAGGAGAAAATTCAAGGATTGGGATTGGAAAACCGCATTTTTTTGATGGGCTTTGAGAGCAACCCCTTCCAATACCTTAAAGCTGCGGATTTTTTTCTATTTGGTTCCCTCAACGAAGGGTTCCCAAATGTGCTTATGGAAGCCATGTGTTGCGGGCTGCCCATTGTAAGCACCAATTGCAAATCCGGCCCCGACGAAATGATGGAACTCAAAGAGGCCAAAACCGATGATATCATGTTTACAGATTATGGAATTCTTACTCCAGTAAATGATGTAGCCTGTATGCAGAAAGCATTGGAGTATGTATTGGAACATCCCGAATTTTTGCAAGCCTGCAAGCCCAACCTGTTGCAACGTATTCAAGATTTTAGACGAGAACCCATATTGGAAGCCTATCACCAGTTGATTACTTCTTAACGGCCATCCCTTCAAATAAAAAAGCCATGTTGAAAAACATGGCTTTTGTAATATGTTGTTTTCTTTCTAGTACTTCACTATCTCAAAATCCGACCTCCTATTTTTCGAATGTTGCTCTTCCGTACAGCGAACACCGTCGGAGCATTCATTCACCAATCGGGTCTCCCCAAATGCCTCGTGGCTTATCCTATCTGCTGCAATTCCTTTGGACAACACATATTCCACTGTGCGTTCGGCACGACGCTCCGAAAGCCATTGGTTATACGTTTCGGTGCCCCTTGAATCAGTGTGGGCCGTAATCCTGATTTCCAATCCGGGTTCATCATTCATAATGGCCACCAATTGATCTAGCAACTCTTTATCGTTTGAAGTCAAATACGAGGAGTTCAGTTTGAAATACACATTCCCCAATGCATTGATCTTGTTTTGGAGGGCTGCCCTTCTAGCGTCTTCGGCATCTTTTTTGGCCTTTTCGGCAGCGGCCAGTTCAGCGGCTTCCTTTTCCCTTTGCAAACGTTCGGCCAGCAAGCGGGCCTCTTCCTCTGCCTTGGCAATGGAATCCTGTACCCGTTGTTGCTCTTCTTCCATTTCTTTTAGCAGGGCCAGTTTCTCCACACCTTTTCTGGAGAGGCCTTTTTCCACTTCAAATCGGTAGGCAACCCCTAAGGCATGTTGAATATGGTTGGTGCCATTTTCGGCATTCATAGCCCATTTACCGGTAGAATTGAAATCGAGCCCCCAATGATCGGAGAACCAAGTCCTAAAACCTAAAACGGCATTGTAGGTGCCTCTTCCTTGATTATTGGCATCAGTGTAACCTGCTCCTATCCCAACATAAGGGTCAAAAAAGCCGGTTTCCCCTAAAATCATGTTCAAATCATAGCTTACGCGAAAATCCAGACCCCAATAGTCCACATCGGCCGGATTGACCACATTATCCACAATTTTTCCTTCTTTATAGCGGTTGTGGGAACCAATGGCTTCCAAACCAATTCCGTTTTTAAAATACCTTCCGATACTAACTCTAGAAGGATACGGGACCATATTCCAAGCCCTATCAATATCCAAAAGCTTCCCGAACTCATCTCCCGAATCATCTACCGCATTGGTTCCAACGGTTACCAACCAGTAACTTTGTACTATACTGTCCTTTTTGGTCAACTCTAGGTCTTGGGCAAAGGTCAAGGCGGAGAAAATAAGGGCCATGACCAATAAAATGGGTCTTACACTATTCATTTGTATTGATTTGAGGTTATCGACTTCAAATCTATACCAAGCTTTTCAAATGGGGAACTTTGTACTTTTAAGTGCTATAATTTTCGATAAGAAGTAAAAAAGATTCGGAAAACACTATTTCTCAACCCTTTGGAAATGTAGGGTTTTATCGACCAATGGCATTTTGTACAGATAAAATGGAAAGTACATCGGCTGGATGGATACCCCTTCCTCCTGCTGAACGTCCCATACGTCCACGGCAATCCAAGTTTCCGTTTCGTTCTGACGTAGTTGGGACAAGGCTACTTCCTTTTTGCCCTGTTGTTCCCCCAAACAGACCAATACCAGCATGTCTTTGGTGAAATCCACCATGGGGACGGGCAATCCGGGCTTACGGGTTTTGTTGATCTCCCGATAGAATTTATTCAATGTTTTGAAGTCCCTAATCTCCCGGATTTGAAAGGTATCAATCGTGGTAAAGTTATCATGGTCCAGCAAAACCAGTCCTTCAATGGCATCACCCATTGTCGAGTGAGCTTCTTTTTGGGCCTTGCAGGAAATTAGGCCAATCAACGCTATGAGAAAAAGGTGCCTCAAGGTTAAAAAGTGTTTTTAAAACGGGATTTAAAAGCCTTTTCATAAAGATCTTCGTATAAGGGCAGAATATGTACAATATCGAACTTGGAAGCTACATTGTACGCGTTTTCCTTGAATTTATCCAGAGTGGCATCATCCTTCAAAATTTCGATGGCTTTGGCAGACATGGTATCCACATCGCCCACATTGGCCAAATATCCAGATACCCCATCGATGTTCACCTCTGGGATTCCACCCGTATTGCTCGAAATAATCGCCACTTTATTGATCATGGCTTCCAAAGCGGCCAGACCAAAACTTTCCGTTTCTGATGGTAGCAGGAACAGATCTGAGAAGCAAAGAATCCGATCAATCTCATTACTATTTCCCAAAAACAGCACCTTATCCTTAATGCCCAGAGAATCGCAGAGATCCTCCGCTTTTTCCTTTTCGGGGCCCTCTCCTACCATAATCAGTTTTGCCGGGATTTCTTGCTGAATGCGATGGAATATTTTTATGACATCGGGAATCCGCTTTACCTTTCTAAAATTACTGATATGGGTAATGATGCGCTCGTCGTCTTTGGCCATCATGGAGCGTTGGCAATCGGTAAATGCCTTTCGATATTTAGTGGTCTCTATAAAGTTGGGAATGACCTCGATTTCCTTTTCAATATCGAAAATTTTCAAAGTCTCGTTTTTCAAAGCTTCCGATACCGAGGTCACCACATCCGATTTGTTGATGCTGAAAGTAACTGCTGGTTTATAAAAGGGGTGCTTGCCCACCAAAGTGATATCGGTCCCGTGCAAGGTGGTGATCATTGGAATAAAGATTCCATACTCCTGAAGCATTTTCTTTGCCATATAGCCCGCATAGGCATGTGGAATGGCATAATGCACGTGCAACAGTTCTATATCATACAGTTTAATGGTATCCACCAACTTACTGGAAAGGGCCAGTTCATACGGTTGATAGTGGAACAAGGGGTATTCGGGTACGTGCACTTCATGAAAATGGATGTTGTTGCCCAAAAGCTCCAAACGAACGGGCTGACGGTAGGTAATAAAATGTACTTCGTGTCCCCGCTCTGCAAGGGCAATACCCAATTCCGTGGCTACAACACCACTACCGCCAAAAGTTGGGTAACACACTATCGCTATTTTCATAAAAACAAATCTACGGCAATATTCTGTACCTAGTTAATAATGGAATCATAAATGGCCTGCTGTATCCGCGTCCTCAGACCAGATTTGATCAGTAAGGTATTGGTCGCTGAAGGATACGTCCTGTTGGACAAAAACACGTAAACAATTTCCTCTTCGGGATCGGCCCAAGTATAAGTTCCGGTAAATCCACTATGCCCAAAGCTGTTTCTGGAAACACACCCACAGGTAGGTCCTTTCTCCTCCAATTGGGGTTTATCAAAACCCACACCGCGTCTTACATTCTTATTACAGAAATAACAGGTGTTGAACCGTTTTACCGTACGGGCATTAAAAAACCGTTCCCCGCCATAATAACCGCCCTGTAAATACATTTGCATGATCTTCGCCACCTCGTTCGCCGTGCTAAAAAGTCCGGCATGACCACCAACACCGCCCTGCATGGCCGCCCCCATATCGTGAACGTAGCCTTGAACAATCTGGTATCGATAATAGTCGTCGTCTTCGGTGGGAACTATCGCTTCTTTCGGGAATTTTTTTAATGGGTTGAACAAGGTCCGCTGTAATCCCAAAGGCCGGTACAGAAATTCATCCACCAATTCATCAATCGGCCGTTGGTACGTTTTTTCAATATATTCCTTAAATACATAATAGCCAACATCACTGTATCGATACCGGTTTGATTTGAGACTTTGCCTACCAATTTTATCATAAATAGAATCCTTGTACGATCGGGTAAGGTATAGATGTTCGGCTACTTTGTAAGGAAAAGCCTCGGAAGGATTCTGACGGTAAAACTCATTGGAAGGCTTTCGATCCTTGTTAAGGGTGTCCAGATAAAAGGCAATCCACGAAGGCAGACGGCCATAGTGGGACAAGGCCTTTAGAACGGTAACATCCTTAAGCTCCGTATCGGCATATTCCGGTATCAAGTCCTTAAAGGTGTCATTAAGTGCAATTTTCCCCTCCTCCTCCATTTTCATGATCATGGGCAAAGTGGAAAGAATCTTGGTCAATGAAGCCAAATCATAAATAGACTCGGAGGTGATACTATCGGATGATTTATAGGTGGGCTTCCCAAAATTCTTGTTGTAAATGACCTTTCCCCTTCTAGCGACCAAGACTTGTGCGCCAGGAAACATCAGCGAATCCAAGCCGTGCCCTACCAACGTATCCACCTCGGCCAGTAGTTCCGAGCTCATTCCCACACGTTCGGGTATGCTGTAGCCCAAGCGTTGAATGGGCTCTAAATCAATGCCTGTGCCCACAGGATACTCGGCATGAGCGGAAACAGGTAGTTTTCCCGATGCCCCAACGGCTCCAAAAATAACCTCCGCCACCTTCTCTTGAGCGATTTCACTGTTCTGGTAACCTACCACTACACCATCTATGGTATCGAAATTGAGTATGTCCAAAAGCGCATAGGGTTTGGTAAAAACGGACAGTATGGTGTTACTGGTCCGCATTCTGGATATCTCCTCCAACCAGAACAATTCGTTTTTGGAAAATTTATGCCCCTTCCAAGGGTTTTCATTGCTCTTATGAAACCCGATGATGACCAGATTGAAATCCTTTAATCGCTCTTTGTATTCCGAAATGTCCTTGGCGGCAATCGGGGTCACTTTGTGATAGTTGTTCAAAGCGTTCACGAACGAAATTCCCTCATCATCCCCAAAGTGCACATAGGCAATCTCTTTGTTGTCCAATTTTTTAATGGGCATCAAGGAAAAATTATTCTTCGCTACGGTGATGGCTGCTTCAATGGCCTCTTCATAAATGACATTGTTTTCAACACCATTAAGATCTTCTACCAGATGCTCTATATCCACAGGCTTGAAATTGTTCAAGCCTGCTTTGTACTTGGCCATCAATATTTTTTTGACGGATTTCGACAATCGGTCCTCAGTAATGATACCCTTATTGTAGGCCTCTATAAACTTTTCCTTGGCCCGCATCACATTTTCGGGCATCAACAATAAGTCGTTTCCGGCCAGAAAAGCCTGCAGTTCCACTTCTCCTTGTGGCGCAAATTGGGAAACGGCCTTCATATTAAGGGCATCGGTTATTACCAAACCTTTAAAACCCATCTGATTTTGCAATACATCTGTCACAATAGCTTTGGATAAGGTAGATGGGTGCCCTTCCCGTGATTCCAAAGCAGGCACATCCAAATGGGCTACCATTATGGAGCTTAAGCCCGCTTCCATGGTTTTTTTAAAGGGATACAATTCCAAAGTGTCCAACCGCTCCAACGAAGAAGTGATGATCGGCAGCGATTTATGGGAATCGGTAGCCGTATCGCCATGACCTGGAAAATGCTTGCCACTGGTCAGCACTCCTGCTCTCTCCATCCCCCGCACAAAAGCACGTCCTTTTTGGGCCACATTTTTAGGGTCTTCCCCAAAAGAGCGGTTGCCAATGATGGGATTCTGAGGGTTGTTGTTCACATCCAAATCGGGTGCGAAATTGATATGTACACCAAGCCGTTTGGCATGTTTCCCAATCTGATATCCCACCTTTTCTATAATAGTGCTATCCTGAATAGCTCCCAAGGTCATGTTCCAAGGAAAGGCATACGTGGAGTCCAACCGCATGGCCATGCCCCATTCCGCATCCGAGCCAATCAATAGCGGTACTTTGGCCGCAGATTGGTAGGCATTGGTCAATTGTGCCTGTTGTATCGGACCGCCCACGGAAAAGATAACCCCACCAATACCTTGGTCCTCCACGAGGGTTTTTATCCTATCGGTTGCCGTTTTACCTTGATTGGACGCCACGCTCACCATAAAGAGCTGTCCAATACGTTCCTGCAAGGACATATTTTGGAATTGGTTTTCCACCCACGCCATTTGTGCCACAGAGTCTTTGACCAATAAGGGATTGGACTGCCCAAGGGCTTGTAAACAGAAAAGTAGTAAAAGAGGGAGTTGGAGGTTTATCCGCATAAATATCTTGTCTAAAACCTGAACTTATTGCTGATAAAAATATTGCATTTCATCGAGGAATGCATGCATATTAAGATAATTTAAGATAGCCTACACAAATCGGGAGTGCCAGCTTTCACTGGCAGGCACTTCCCAGTTTTCGAGGTATTCCTGCTTGGTGGCCACCAAATTATTGAACACGATGGTATTGGCAGAAACCGATTTGGCCTTGGCCAGCTTCTTGAAATCCGTGAGTGGCTTGTAAGCGATAAACTCCCCTTGTTTGAAGGAAACGTTCATGCGGTCCAATAGCTGAACTTGGTATTTCTTTTCCAAGCTTTGAATGTAGTGAACAGAGGCATCAATGGAACATCCTGAAGCGCTTACATTCGTTTGGTCCAGACCGATAACGATAAATCTTTTGTACCGGATTTCAAAACCTGCATGCAAGTGACTACCGTGGGCCGTCCATTCCGTTAGAAATTCGGTGAGACTCTCCTCCAATTCCTGCAATTCTTCCTGGGTAAAACTTCGGTCTGCCTGATAAATCCAAATACGGGCGTTGTCTGGCAATTCATTAAAATCTACTAGCATATTTTTTATCTGTTAGGTCCTTCTTTTTGACCTGATGTTTTCTGTGTATTTCTTACAACCCTTGCGAATTGGCCAACACCTCGGCCACGTCCAAAACAGTCACACTATCTTCCTTTTCATGTACTTTGATACCATCGGTCATCATGGTATTGCAGTATGGGCAACCTGTTGCAATGATCTGTGCCTGAGTCTCAAGTGCATCCTTGGTTCGCATCACATTGATGTCCATATCACCCTTTTCGGGTTCCTTGAACATTTGTGCTCCGCCTGCTCCGCAGCAAAGGGCTGTTTTTTTAAACCGTTTCATCTCCACCACATCGGCCTTGGTCTTGGAAAGCAGTTCACGGGGAGCATCAAAAACGGAATTGGCACGACCCAAATAGCAGGGATCGTGAAAAGTGATACGTTTCCCCTTGTAGCCATCACCATCCATAGTTAAGCGTCCGTTATCGATAAGCTCCTTTAAGTATTGTGTATGGTGCAGTACCTCATAATTCCCGCCCAATCCAGGATATTCATTTTTAAAAGTATTGAAGGAATGTGGGTCACAGGTAACGATGCGCTTGATTTCATAACCATTCAAAAGCTCGATGTTCATCATGGCCTGCATCTGAAACAAAAACTCGTTGCCAGCACGTTTGGCCACATCACCTGTGGAACTTTCCTCTGTGCCCAGCACGGCAAAATCGACCTTGGCCTTGTTCAATAATTTAACAAAGGCGCGGGTGATCTTTTTGGCTCGGTCATCATAACTTCCAGCAGAGCCCACCCAAAACAATATTTCGGGCTGTTTGCCTTCTGCCATAAACTCCTGCATGGTTTTTACCTTCAATTGCTCGCTCATACTACTCGTTTTATTCGTTTACCCAATTCAACCGGTCCATTTGATTGTAGGGCCAAGGGGCTCCGTTGTTTTCTATGTTGGACATCATATTGTTCAGCTCCATTGGGGCAGCGGACTGCTCCATCACCAAATATCTTCGCATTTCCACAATTATGGATAAGGGGTCTATGCTCACTGGACATGCTTCCACGCAAGCGTTGCAGGTGGTACAGGCCCAAAGTTCCTCTCGGGTAATGTAATCGTCCAATAACTGTTTGCCATCGGGAACAAACTCGCCCTTATTGGCGTCCATATTCTTGCCCACCTCCTCCAAACGGTCGCGGGTATCCATCATAATTTTACGGGGCGACAGTTTTTTACCAGTCTGATTGGCCGGGCATTCGGAAGTACATCGACCACATTCGGTACAGGTGTATGCATTGAGCAATTGCACCCAATTCAGATCCATCACATCGGAGGCTCCAAATTTTTCTGGTTCCTCGGCAGTGTCTTCTTCGGCAGGTGCCGCAAAGGGGTCCGCATCGGGGTCCATCATCAATTTGACTTCCTTGGTAACGGATGCTAGGTTATTGAACTGTCCCTGTGGCTTTATTCTACCATAATAGGTGTTCGGAAATGCCAAAAGAATATGTAAATGCTTTGAATAATAGAGATAGTTCAAGAAGGCCAAAATGCCCAAAATATGAAGCCACCATGCTGTTCTTTCCACCAAAATCAGCGAAGATTCGGAAAGCCCTTCCATCAGTGGAAGCAAAAACTGGCTTACGGGAAAGGCCCCCGCCTTGTTATAGTGTTCGGCCCCTATTTGCTGCAATTGAAAATCGGCGGCATTCATGGTCAAGAACAAAAACATCAGCACCAATTCGATATACAGAATCAAGTTCCCATCGGTTTTGGGCCATCCTTTCATTTCAGGTTTGATGAAACGTTGGATTCGGATAATATTCCGTCGCACCCAAAAAACGATGACGGCCACAATCACCAGTAGAGCCAATATTTCAAAGGAAGCTATCAAGAAGTTGTACACTGAACCCAAGGGAGAGAACAGTCGATGTGTTCCCAAAAGTCCATCGAGGATAATTTCGAGCACCTCAATATTGATGATGATAAAACCGACATAGACGATTACGTGCATGATTCCTGCTATGGGCCTAACGACCATCTTGGTCTGCCCCAAAGCAATTCTAGCCATGTTTTTCCAGCGCTGCGCTTTGTTATCGCTTACGTCGACATCTTTGCCCAGTTTAATGTTCCTGGCCAATTTTTTGACATTTCGAACAAAAAAACCAATGCCCACAATAAGGGCCAAGGCAAATAAAATATTGGGCACGTATTCCATTAGTTATTTTCTTTTGGTTCGTTAGGATTTTCCCCTTCTGCAGGGTCATCCTCCGGTAGTGTGTACTCTTTTTGCTTTTTGCCGAACACCGAAACGTTGACATAACGTTTTGGATTCAATCTAAAATCTTGTAACAACAGGTCCAATTCCCTTGAGGCTTCCGCTAGATTGTTGTAAAGGGCATCATCCTTGTGCAGTTTTCCCAAAGAACCCTCTCCTTGCTCTATCTTGGCCAAAATACCGTTCAACTTGCTCACGGTGCCTTGAAACTCTGCCAACGTCCTTCCCAAATCGGCACTGACAAGCGAATCGGATAATTTTGAGAAGTTAGAGGTAATGTGGTTCACGTTCTTTAAGGAACTATCCAACTGGGTTTTATTGTTTTCGAGCAGCACATTCAGATTATCGGCACTGGTCTTAAAGGATTTTACCAATTGGTTCATGGAAACAATGGTCTCCTGTAATTGTTTTTTGGTCGGGTCGTCCAAAATTTGGTTCACATTCATCAACAAGCTGTCAGCATGGGAAACCGCACCTTCCACTTTCATTTGAAGCGGGGTAAGTTTTTGCTGCACCAATTCAGTGAGACCGGGTTTTATTTTTGATTGCAACGTATCTCCCGATTGGGCTTTTGGAGCATCATCGAACACAGGAACAATCTGAAGGCCCTTTCCCCCGATGATACCAGTATCAAATAATTCTGCGATACTGCTTTTGGAAAACTCAAAATCGTTGGTCACGGTCAAGGTCACCAACAATTTGCCAGTACCGTCCTTAAAGCGGATATCTGTAACGTTGCCAACATTAAAACCGTTTATGGAAACCTGGGTTCCCGGCTTTAGTCCCCCTACATCACTGTAAATGGCGTAAAAGGTCTTATTGTTTTCAAAAAGTGGAGAGGATTTTAAGTAGCTAAGCCCAAACAAGAAGGCTGCGATTCCAGCGACTACGATAATCCCAGTTTTGATTTCCCTGGATAGTTTCAAAAGATTCGGTTTATGGTTTAAACAAAATTAGGCATAATTTTTTCAAGAGCGCGTTTGAAGCATGCCTACTTTAAGGCTGCTGAAACTGGCACCCTCACCCCATTCTTGTATGCCACAATATATGATGTGGTATACCCTTTCGCATCAGCGTTTTTCTTCAACTGCTTTGCTTCTTCGTAGGTACTGGCATTACCGTACATATATCGAAACATATTCTTATAAGGCTCTTTGGATAACTGGCCAAGACCCTTAAAGTTTTTGGCATCCAATGGTATGGTTTTTCCACTGGCCATTAATTGTACTTTAAAAATAACCCCTGCGCTTTCCGTTGCCGCCTTGGGCTGTGGGTCGGTCGCTGCAGTCTTTTCCTCGGGTTGCTTTTCCGAAACGGATTTAGGTTGTTCGGTAGTTTCCTTGGGAAGGTTCACCGCTACTTGGGTATCTTCTACCTTTGGAACCTCTGCCACTGGTGCCACTGCATAGCCCATTTCTTCCTTGTAGGCCAAGACAGCGCTTGCAATCGCCGTTCCCATTTCATTTTGACCTTTTTTGGAATTTAAATAGCTTCCTTCGTTTTTATTGGACAAAAAGCCCACCTCGATCAATACACTTGGCATAAAGGTCTGGTGCAGCACAATAAAACCAGCTTGCTTTACTTTTCTATCCTTACGTTTAAGTTTTACGGTGAAATTATCCTGAAGCTTCTTGCCCAAAAGAACGCTCTGGTCCAAGAATTCCTCTTGCATAATGGTCAATCCAATGACGGATTCCGGCGAATTGATATCATACTCCGCATATCGCTGTTCATAATCGTCCTCCAAGTAAATTACGGAGTTTTCCTTTTTGGCCACCTCAAAATTTTGGCGATTGGCATGCAAACCCAATACATAGGTTTCCGCCCCGTAGGCATCGGAATTATGGGCATTGCAATGGACGGACACAAATAGATCCGCATTCGCTTGATTGGCAATTTCGCCCCTTTCGAACAAATCAACAAAAGTATCGTCATCCCGAGTGTAAATGACCTTTATGTCTGGGTGTTTTTTTAATTCTTCCCCAACTTTCAAAACAATGGCGAGGGCAATTTCCTTTTCCAAATACCCATTCCAAATGTTTCCAGGGTCATGTCCGCCATGACCAGCATCCAAGACCACGATAAATTTATCCTTGGGCCCTTCCTCGGTATCATTTTTGTGAAAAGAGGTCAACGGAAAGACCAGCAATAGAAATACTAAAAATGTCAACCGACTTTTATTCATAAGAACTGAGTAATTATTACAGTGTTCGGTATTGGTTAAAAATATCGTAATCACCAATAAGTAGAACAAAAAATATATGTAAGTTTGACCCCAAAACTGAGCCGACCTGTACAAAAATAGGATTTATCACGTTGCAACCAAATAAACATTTTTCACTTTTCCTATTTGTTCTTCTTTGTGGTATCGCTACCTTAAGTGCTCAGGAGGACCCTATTACGCCCTTGCCCATCAAGGCCGTAAAGGATACTATCGTTGCTCCCCTGTTGCCCCCCAACATCCTCAATGATTCCATCAGAACCGATACCACCAGCACAGATACCGTGCCAAAAAAACAGCCTTTACTGCTGGACAAAATCAAATATAAGGCCAAGGATTATGTCAAGCTAAGTCAAAAGGACAATAAAATTTATTTGTACGACGAGGCGGAAATTTACTATCAAGATACGGAACTCAAGGCGGGCGTCATCGTTATGGACTATTTGAAAAATGAGGTCTATGCCGGTCGTATGAAGGATTCTTTGGGCAACTACTCCCAGCTTCCTTTTTTTAAGCAGGGCGACAATGAGGTTCGGCCGGATTCCATCCGCTTTAATTTTGATACCCAAAAAGCGCTCATCTGGAACTCCAGGACCGAACAACAGGCCGGCTTGGGGCAATTGGGAAGCGATGCCATGAAGGTATATGCCGAAAGGACCAAAAAGGAAAATGATTCCGTTTACTTTTTGAACGAAGGCAAGCTTACCACATCCAACGATACGGTGAATCCCGATTATTATATTCGTGTAAGAAAGGCCAAGTTCGTTCCCAAAAAGAAAATCATTGCCGGATACAGTAATATGTACATCGTAGATGTACCCACTCCCATTGCCATGCCATTTGCTTATTTTCCGTTGACCACGGGCAGGGTGGCCGGTATCTTGTTCCCAACCTTTGGTAACGACCCAAGAAGGGGGTATTTTATTCAAAACGGGGGGTATTACCTCCCCATCAGCGATTATGTGGACCTCAGTATTACGGGGGATTACTATACCAACGGCAGTTACGGATTTCAAGGAAGGTCCGTTTATACCAAGCGCTACAAATACAGCGGCAATATCAATATCAGTTATGAAAACTTGGTAACCAGCCAAAAGGGTTTTGATGATTACAGCCGTACGAGCAATTACAATATCCGGATATCGCATTCACAAGACACTAAGGCAAGTCCCAATTCCCGCTTTTCAGCTTCGGTGAATCTTGGGTCCAGTCAGTTCTTTACCAATTCCTTGAACCAGGTAAACCGAAACAATACGCAGACCAACACCTTTGCTTCGTCCATCAGTTATTCGAAGACTTTTCCGGAATATCCTTCGGTGAATACCAGTGTAACACTTAGTCATACGCAAAACTCACGTACGCAGACCATCAATATGTCCTTGCCTACCTTCCAGGCCAGTATGGAGCGTATTTTCCCTTTTGCCAAGCGTGATGAACCCAAGAAGGGCGTTTTCGAAAATATCAACTTCCAATACGATGTAAACGCACAAAACAGTATAACCACCACGGAAGAGGACTTTTTTAAGAGCGGTATGTTCGATGAGGCACGAGTGGGTGCCCGACATCGCATCCCCATCGCTACCAACTTTAAATTGGCCAAGTACCTTAGTGTCAGTTTAAGTGGTAACTACGAAGATGTGTGGGCCTTGGAAACCATTCGCCGTGAGTTTGATGAAGAATCGGGACGGGTAGTAACCGATACTATCCCAGGCTTCGACCGATTCAACCGCTATAGTTTGGGCACCAGCATCGGTACCACCTTATACGGAACTTGGAATTTTGGAGAAGATAAAAAAGTACAGGCCTTACGCCATGTGATGCGTCCTTCCATCAGCTATGGATACACACCTTCCTTTGAACAATTTTATGAATCGTATACGGACGGAGACGGTGAACAAGTGCAGTACACGCCCTTTGAAACCAGTCTTTATGGACGTCCATCGCTAAACCGTGGCAGTTCCATCAGCTTTTCGCTCCAGAACTCACTGGAAGCCAAGGTTCGGGACAAGGATTCCACAGCAACGGAGCCCAGAAAGGTGAAGATTCTGAGCAACCTTACCTTGAACGCCAGCTATAATTTGGAGGCGGATTCCCTAAAACTTAGCCCCATCAGTATGAGCGGAGCTACGGAAATCATTAAAAACGTCCCCATCAACTTTGCTGCGACCTTTGATCCCTATGCCATTGACAACAATGGTAGGCGTATCAATACCCTAAATATCAATAATGGCGGGGGCATTGCACGTTTGACCAGTGCACGTATCAACACCAGCTTTTCCTTAAATAGTGAAATGTTCCAAAAAGGCGGCGTTAAGGAGAAGAGTGATGAGGAAAAGCAATCCGATTTCAGTGAAAACCCCTTTGCTATTGACGATGTTCGTGGAGAACAATCCCAGTTTAATCGCGGTAGGGGCAACAGGGGCAACGACCCCGACCAAGAGCAGCCCTTGTACAACAATAAATTGCCGTGGGACGCACGGTTTACCTATGTGGCCTCCTACAGCAACAATAACCGCCAGAACGAAATTACCAACCACTCCATCATGTTCTCGGGGAACATTTCACTGACCCCAAAATGGGATGTCGGGTTCAATTCCGGGTATGACTTGAAGAACAAAGGATTTGCCGATACCCGTTTTGCGTTTAAACGGGATCTGGGCAGTTTTAATCTTAGTTTTGACTGGACTCCCTTTGGGAGGTTTGAGCGATGGTATTTCTTCATCGGTATAAAAAGCTCCCTGTTGAAAGACATCAAGTGGGAAAACAGAAGTCAACCTTAATCTTAGCACTTTATTTTTTACCTTCACCTGCATAAAATCATATGCATGAAAAAAATCATAAAAACCCCAAAAGCACCAGCTCCCATTGGGCCGTACAACCAAGCCGTATTGATCAAGGATACACTTTACATTTCCGGTCAAATTCCGATTGACCCTGCCACGGGCGAGTTGGTCGAAGGTGATATCCAAAAGGAGACACGCCAATCCATGGAAAACCTAAAAGCGATACTTGAAGAGGCCGGGATGACCTTTGAGCATGTAATCAAGTCCTCCATTTTTATAAAGGACATGAACCAGTTTGCATTGATCAATGAGGTGTACGGAAGCTATTTTGATGAAGCCACTGCTCCCGCTAGGGAAACCATGGAAGTTGCCAATCTTCCGAAATTCGTGAATGTGGAGATTTCGATGATTGCCGTTAAATAGTCTGTCTGTGGAATTCCACCAGACCTTCAATAGGTCTGCGACGGATTACGCCCAAAATCAAATCGTTGCGTTCTATACAAGCCGTTAACTCGTCACGCAAAAAGTGGGCGATGCTCCCTACAAAGCTCACAGGAACTTTGGTGGCTAGTTCGTATTGCATAATGTAGTTGTTCACGAACTGCTGCAATCCTTTCTCGATGACGCCTTTGCAATAGGGGTGCTCCTTATTTTCGATGATAAATCGGGCAAAAGTGGCCAAATAGGTATTTGGATTGGGCTGTTTGTACAAATGCTCCTTGATGACATCAGCATCGAGGTCGTACTCTTTGGCGAACTTCATCCCGAGGTCCTGAGGCATTTTATGGAAATAATAATCCCGGATCAATTTTCGTCCAAAGAAATTTCCACTGCCATCATCCATTAGGATATATCCCAAAGAGGTGACTTTTTGGATGAGTTGGTGGCCATCGTAATAACTGCAATTGGAACCAGTACCCAAAATACATACAATCCCTTGCCTTCCTATCTTGGTGGTGGAATAAATGGCCGCATAGGTATCTTCCCTTACCTCTGCTTTGGCATTGGGAAAGAAATCCTTAAAAATGGCCTTTAAAAAATTCTTCATTCTATCGGTTCCGCATCCGGCCCCGTAGAAATATAACTGACGTACTTTTTCCTTGTTTTTGGAAAGTTCAAAATTGTTGGCCAACCTGTCCTCGATTACTTCCTTGGTCAGTACTTCTGGGCTAAGGCCCAAGGTTTGGGTCACAAACAGTTGCTCCCCCTTTTCGTCCAGGGCAATCCAATCCGATTTGGTGGCACCACTATCCACAATCAAAATCATACGTCGAGATTTTTATAGTAAAATCCTGAAGAGGATGTCCTCCCCTTCAGGATACTTAGTATTATAAAGATAATTAATTACAGGCTTGCTGCGTGTAGGGCCAAGTCGACCAATTTATTGGAGTAACCGGTTTCGTTATCGTACCAGGAAACTACCTTAAAGAATTTGGAATTCAACTCGATCCCTGCATCCGCATCAAAGATGGAAGTTCTTACGTCACCCACAAAATCTTGGGATACCACCAACTCATCGGTGTAGCCCAAAATGCCGGACAATTCTCCTTCAGAAGCTGCTTTCATGGCCTTTTTGATTTCCTCATAAGAAGTTTCCTTGGCCAAACGAACGGTTAAATCCACCACAGAAACATCGGCAGTTGGTACTCTAAATGCCATACCCGTCAATTTGCCTTCCAACGATGGAATTACCTTAGTCACTGCCTTGGCAGCTCCTGTAGCAGCAGGAATAATGTTCAAAAGGGCACTTCTACCGCCCCTGTAATCCTTTTTGGAAGGACCATCTACGGTCAACTGGGTAGCTGTTGTGGCGTGAACCGTGGTCATCAAACCTTCGTCGATACCAAAGGCATCGTCCAATACCTTGGCGATTGGCGCCAAACAGTTCGTGGTACAAGAAGCGTTGGAAATAATGGTGTCGGTAGCTTTCACATCCTTGTGGTTAACCCCCATAACAAACATGGGCGCATCCTTGGATGGAGCAGATATCACTACTTTCTTCGCACCGCCGTCGATGTGGCTCTGTGCCATGTCCAAGGTGGTAAAAATACCTGTACATTCCGCAACGATTTCCGCACCAGCTTCGTCCCATTTCAAGTTTTTGGGATCGCGCTCGGCGGTCACCCTTATTTTTTTTCCATTTACGATCAAGTTACCGTCCTTTACCTCGATGGTACCATCGAATCTTCCGTGTACCGAATCGTATTCCAAAAGGTATGCAAGGTGTTCTACGTCCAATAAGTCGTTGATGGCAACAACATCTACGTTGTCCCTGTTCACGGTGGCCCTAAAGACCAACCTTCCTATTCTACCGAATCCGTTAATTCCTATTTTCAAATGTGACATGTTTACTTTTTTAGTGTTTACATTAAGTTGTCATTATATCCGAAACTCTTATGAGTTCTTCGTCAATCTCTGTATGTGCCTTAATGGCCTCGGCCAACGGGGTTAGTACCAATTTGGTATCCCTGATACCGACCATAAGGTTTGATTTTCCTTCCAGGATACTCTCTACGGCCTTTACGCCCATTCTACTGGCCAATACGCGGTCAAAACAGGTTGGGTTACCCCCACGTTGCATGTGCCCCAGCACAGATACCCTTACATCATAAATAGGAAGGTGTTGCTCCACGTATTCTTTCAATTCAAAAACGTTCTTACCGATTTTATCGCCTTCGGCAACAATAACGATACTGGAAGATTTTCCAGAGGCCTTACTTCGCTTAAGGGAATCCAGCAAGCGCTCAAGACCCAAGTTTTGTTCCGGTATCAATATTTCTTCGGCACCAGCGCCCACACCGGCATTGAGTGCGATATGGCCCACATCCCTACCCATCACCTCAACAAAAAAGAGGCGATTGTGCGAACTGGCGGTATCACGAATTTTATCTATGGCATCCACAACGGTGTTGATGGCAGTATCGAAGCCAATGGTAAAGGACGATCCTAGAATATCGTTGTCGATAGTCCCGGGAATTCCTATCACTGGAAAATTATATTCCTCTGTAAACAGCAGGGCTCCCGTAAAACTTCCATTTCCCCCAATCACCACAAAGGCCTGAATACCTTCCTTGGTCAATTGGTCGTAAGCTTTCTTCCTTCCTTCCTTCGTCCTAAATTCATCGCAACGGGCAGACTTTAGAATGGTTCCTCCCTTATTAATGATGTTGTTCACACTACGTGCATCCAAGGTCTTAAAATCGCCTTCGATCATGCCTTGATAGCCTCTGTAAATCCCAACACATTCAATGTTCAAATATGCACAGGTACGGACAACGGAACGAATTGCGGCATTCATTCCGGGAGAGTCTCCGCCAGAGGTAAAAACGCCAATTTTTTTAATTTCTGAAGCCATTCAAATTTTTAAGAGGTCAAAGCTAGGAAACTTTATCCAAATTTGGAATGTCTTGATAATTTATTTGATTTGAAGGATTTTCTCAAACGTTTTCGTAATAAATTAATACAAAAACATTTAAAAATATAAAATTAATGGATTGAATTGGGAAGATTGACCGGCTTTTGGGCAAAACGAATCAAACTATCCTTTCCCATCACCTGTTCGGGCGGGTTCAAAGCTTCGGGACGCCCCTTTTCTTCTGCCGGTTTTTCCCTTTTGTTGAACACCTTTTGCATGAGTTGCCTAAAACTGTCAAAATCTACCTGATACGATAAACCAACTCCTTGGGTATATCCTTGCCGTTCCGCCAAAAACTGCTGTATCTGGTTTTCGCGATTAAATATTTTGGCGCTCAATGTCCCTTCGTCGTTCAACAGTATCTGAACTTCAACATCACCGGCCACTACGGTTTCCGATACGCCACCTACAGGCACTCCTACCCTTCCGTTGACCAAGATTCGGTCCGAGAGCTGGGTAGACACGGTAACCCCGATCCTGTCCTCCGTGGCAATATCGGCATTGGGGTCGTTATAGCCTTGCTCATACGAAACCCCAAAGTTGAGCTTGTCGTTGTTGCCTGCCAGAATTTGATTGAAGAGTCCGGAGGCGGTTTGAATCAGGTTTCCAGTTACGGCCTGTTGATTGATTCCTCCCGACTGTGGATTTACAAAAGTACCCTGCGCCAATAAGAAGAACGCATTACGCTCCAGAATGGTGGGGTCTTGCAATCGATACTCCAACTCGGACTGTACCACTGAATTGGTCCCGGGAAATTCTATCCCGAAATTGATGTTGGGGCTTTCCAATTCCCCGTCTAATCGTACGACCACCTCGGTCGGAATCCTACCTGTGAAACCTGCATTGTCCAAAAGGGGTGCTGGATTGGCGTTGAGGGAATATACGGCTTCCAGGTTCAATTGTGCGGCCAAAGGATCTTGCTCCCATAAGATGCTACCTCCCGGACGCACCTTGAACTTTTTGTCAATTACCCCTCCGTATTTAAAATTATACTCCCCCGATACCACGACAAAGTCACCGTACATATTGAATTTACCGTTGGTGTTGATCTCAATCAACAAAATACCTTCACCGGTTCCCTTAAGGGAACTCCCTGTAGTTTGGTCCACCACGATCTCCACTTCAGCATCTGGGGTAACGGCAAGGTCAAAGGCCATTTCTAGTCCTTGATACTCTTCCAAGACCCTTTCTTCCTCAAAGGAATTAGTCTCCCCCTTTTCCAAAAAGTTGATGAAGGAGTAGTCCCCAACACTGGTCACGTCGCTCAAGGGTATCTTAAGTGCAGTACCCGCTGCCGTGGTGGCATCCACCGAAATGGTCATCGCATCCATTGGGCCGTAGATACTTCCGCTACCATTAATAAAGCCCGTGCCGTAGTACAGGGATTCTTCATCGTATTCAGTATTCAAAATCATGAAGCGGTTGTTGTTGGTATCCACATCCAATCCCAGATACCAGTCATCAAAACCTGTATGACTAATGGTTCCATCTAAAGTGGCCGAAGTTTTTTCCTTTACATCCGATAGCTGTACGTTTTCAAAATAAAAGGTTTGATCGAACAAACGTACTTGGGAGTACGGCGCAAAATCATAGTCCACGTTTAAGTACGGGATTCCTATTCCCGCATCGTTCAGCTGCAAAAGGCCATTAATAGCGGGATTCTCTACATTGCCCGTGATGGTCGCATCGCCGCTCACCTTTCCCCTGATATTTGATATGATATCCTCGCCCAATGGATTAAAGGGTTCCAGGGCAAAGTCCGTAAAATTGGCTTTGAGGTCCAACTCTTGAACGTTATTGATGTTGGTTACCTTTCCGTTGACGTTCATGAGCTCCTTACCATTGTCATTGAGCCAACTGCTAACCCCGAACTCCGTGAGGTCGTTGTTTCCGTAAATACCTACTTCCAAGTCGCCCATGCGAAGGTCGTTCACACTAAAATCCTCGATTTTAAGACTAGATGTAGGCAAATAGTTACCGTCCTTTTGGAGTATGTTGAGAAAACCGTCGACTTTTCCATTCAATTTTAGACTATCTATGGCCGGGGTAACCTTGTTGAGGGAAACCAGTTTAAATTGTAGGTTCAAATCCTTGTAGGTGGAATCGGCAAATTCCCCTCTCAACCGAATCTGTTCCTCATTGTTGTTGTCCATCACCACATCCTCGATTCGGATGCTGTCCAAAGCACTGTTAAAAATGACCTTGTTTTTGCTGTTTCCGTCTTTGTTAAGCACCCAAGTGTTGCCCTTGAAACTCACATCCGATTTTTTAAGACCGATTACGGACCTATTGTTCTGGTTAAAGGTGTGATAAAAATTCAGATTATAGCTATCGTTGTACTCACTGCCCCCTTTAAATTCTGTTCTAAAGAACAGGGTATCTTTCAGCGTAGTGTTGATCAAGCTAAAATCTTTGATGTCGTAATACACCGTAGACATATCCTGAACGGAGACGAAAGTGTTGAACAACGGGTTCTTGTTATCGATTTTGAGCTCAATATTGTCAAAAGTGTTCCCAAAGGCCTCAATACTTGGGGATTTGAAGGTAAGTTTAAAATCACTTTGGTCGGCCTGGATAGATCCCCGTATAAAGGTATTGGGGTCAAAAGTAAGCTCAGGTACGAATACATCCACAATCTTATTATAAATCTTAAAATTGAAATCCACGTACTGACCCTCCGAAATTTTAAAGGGTTGATAATTGGTATATATGCTGCCGATGGAGTTCTGCACCAATTGTCCCAATTCCTTTACCTTAAAATTGCCGCGCATGTAGCCGGTGATGATGTCAGGCGAGTTGATTTCGATGGTACGAATGGTGTCGCGATCAAAAGTGGAGGTCACATTGAAATCCTCAAAATAATAGGTGTCATTGGCGTTTTGATAGGTAGTGTTGGTAAACTGGAGCTGTCCAGCCATATCGTCCAGATTGTTACCCTCAATATCCATATCCACATGCCCTTTAAAAATGGAAATGCTATCGTTGATAAAATTAAGTTCTTTTAAATCCGCATAATCCACCGCCGCTACAAAATTGAACTTGTTCTCCCGTTGCCCAAAATTGGCCAACCCTTGGAAGTCAAATCTGAAATTTTCGTCATTGCACAACAACACACCATCGAACAGTTGGTTTCTCAAAATACCGGTCACCTTGATCTTGTTGTACTCATAATCGTTGAACTCAAACTTGTACACATCCCCCGATACTTCGGTGTTCAAGCTTTCGGCCACAAACCCCTTCCCTTCCACGTTCATATCCATGGAGGCCAGTCCCAAATTGTCATTTTCAATAAACTCCCCCAAATTAAAATCAATCAAGGAAATAAAACCGATATAGGAGGCGTCCTCAATGGTCTGTACGTTAGTCATTTGAAGGTCTACGTAGCTACTGCCCACGGCAGTGTTCAGGTTCACGGTCACATCAATGGAAGTTTCGGTAATCTCCGTTTCGCCCCTTACCGTAAACTGTCCCAGTTTTTGGACCGATTCGGGAATGTTTCTACCTAAAATTTGTGGCAGAATGCTTCGCAGTTGGTAATAGCTCGAGGTGAGATTATCGATATCCCCACGCAATACAAATGGGGCCTGCTCGCTAAAAATATTATCGAACCTAAAGTCGCCACGGATACCGGTATTGTCTGTAAAAAGAAACAAATCGTCCACTTGCAATTGATTGAGCACTCCACTAAAATTCCCTGTAAAATTGACGATTTTGTCCTGCCCGAATTCATCAAAAAAAGCGTTTACCTCATTCAGTGCCACCTTGGAATCCGTAAAGTTGGCGTCGATATTGACCAAATCAACAAAGTTGGCCAGATCTTCCCGATTGTAATTGAAGACCAAGTTGCCCTTAAGTTCGGATTGTTCGGTATCAATGGAGAGCGAATCAAACCGCATCTGCTCCTTGGTGTATGCAAAGTCTGCGGCAAACTTTTTCAAACGGATGCCTCGCTTGGCCAAAGTAGATAGGTCATCCACCTTTAAAGAAACATCGGGGCCCAAAATCTGAAAATCGGACGCAGAAATCTCGATTTCGGAAAAATTCAGCGTTTCGGGCTTTTCTAAATTTTCATCGATCAACCTGAACTTCCCATTTTGGATATGGATTTCATCCGATGACATAAAAAAGGGTGGTGTTTCAGGGTCGCGTGGTTTACCATCGTCCAATTTGTCCACAAAAACATCCAAATTGGTATCACTTTCCCCTTCGTAGGTTTTCAGATTGAATATCAGACCGTCCAATTCCATCTCACCGAACTCCATTTTATTGTTGGCCATATTTCGTAGGTTCAAAATGGAAGTCGAAACCTTGTGGATGTAGATCAAGGTGTCTTTTTTATAGTCCTCGACATAAACCCCTTTTAGTCCGGCGTTGAGATTAAAAAGTGAAATGCTTACCCGTTCAATTTGAATGTTGGTGCCAAAAGACTCGTTCAACGAATCCGTGGCATATTTTCCCAATCTGGTCTGCACTACAGGTAATGAAAGAATCAATGAAGCCAATACCAGAAGCAGGACAATGGCCAAAAGGAAGCGCAACAGTATTTTTCGAAGTTTTTTGATAGGGTTTTTATGTTTTACCTTTGATGACCAATTTTTGTTCCAAAACCTGTGGAAAAATCAAAAAAATATATTCTTTCAATCGAATCATCCTGTGATGACACATCGGCTGCCGTACTTTGCAATAAAAAAGTACTCAGTAATGTAGTGGCTACGCAGGAAATCCACAAGCAATATGGAGGTGTTGTCCCAGAGTTGGCTTCAAGGGCACATCAACAAAATATCGTTCCCGTGGTCCACCAAGCTTTGGCCAAGGCAAATATCGACAAAAAACAACTATCTGCCATAGCTTTTACAAGAGGTCCAGGACTCATGGGCTCTTTATTGGTTGGAACCTCCTTTGCCAAATCCTTGGCGTTGGGGCTGAACATCCCTTTGATCGAGGTAAACCACATGGAAGCGCATATTTTGGCTCATTTTATTGAGCACGATAACCAAAGTATCCCTTCATTTCCATTTTTGGCCATGACCATCAGCGGTGGGCATACCCAAATTGTAAAGGTTATTGACCATTTCCAAATGGAAGTGCTCGGCCAAACCTTGGATGATGCCGTGGGAGAGGCTTTCGACAAGAGTGCCAAATTGATGGGACTCCCCTATCCTGGCGGGCCACTGATAGACAAATATGCCCAATTGGGCAATCCGCATGCGTATGAATTTCCCAAGCCAAAGGTAGATGGGTTGAATTTCAGTTTTAGCGGGCTAAAGACGAGCATTCTTTATTTTTTGCAACGGGAGACCCGAAAAGACCCTGATTTCATTTCCAAGCACATCAACGATATCTGCGCTTCGGTACAATATACTATTTTGGAAATTTTGATGGAGAAACTCCAAATGGCCGTAAACCAGACGGGTATACATCAAGTGGCTATTGGGGGTGGCGTAGCGGCCAACTCAGGCATTCGACAAAGATTAAAGGATGCCGAAGAAAACTTGGGATGGAGCACCTTTATCCCTAAATTTGAGTATTGCACGGACAATGCGGCCATGATCGGTATTGTGGGTTACCTTAAATATGAAAAAGGTGCATTCTCCGACCAAAGTATCGCCGCCAAGGCTCGTTATGCCATTGGTGGATAAACTATAAAACCTTTGCTATGCAGCTTTTTTACAATGCCGACCTGGACAACAGTGCCAAACAATTTACCTTCCCACCCGATGAGAGCAAACACATTGCAAAGGTCTTACGAAAAACTGAAGGGGACATTGTACACATCACCAACGGAAAGGGTTACCTGTTCGAGGCCGAAATCTTGGAAGCTGACCAAAAAAAGTGCCGCGCACGCATCATTTCCCAGCGAAAGTCCATTCCCAAACGATATAACTTACACATGGCAGTGGCCCCGACCAAAATGAACGACCGGTTTGAATGGTTCCTCGAAAAGGTTACGGAAATAGGCGTGGATGAAATCACTCCTATTATTTGTGACCATTCGGAACGTAAGACCCTCAAGTTGGAACGTATGGAGCGCGTACTCCAAGCGGCCATGAAGCAATCCCTACAGACCATACTTCCAAAAATTAATCCTCCCATATCCTGCAGGGAGTTTTTGGAGTCGCACGAAACGCTTGGCTACAAATTTATCGCCCATTGCCAAAATGGGGATAAAATGGAACTGAAACGCCGGGTAATCGCCGATAACGATGTAACCATTCTTATCGGTCCCGAAGGAGACTTCTCCAAAGGAGAAATCGACCTTTCCAAAGAGAAGGGGTATATTCCAGTATCCCTGGGAAGAAATCGATTACGGACGGAAACCGCAGCCATTGTTGCCTGCACTACCGTGGCCATCATCAACAACTAAAAACAAACACCATCAATTTTACAAAGGAATGTTCTATTTTTGAGGGAAAGGTCAATCGCTTCATCATGAATAAACAAACACTTCTGATATGCCTGCTACTTTGTTGCGCCATATCGGTGGCAAAAGGACAACAAGTGGCCATCCTAAAATATGGCGGCGGCGGCGATTGGTATTCCAACCCTACGGCATTGCCCAACTTGATACAATTCTGCAACACGAACATAGATACCAAAATTGACCCTGAACCAGAAACCGTGGAAGCAGCGAGTGTTTCTATTTTCAAATATCCGTATTTGCATATGACCGGTCACGGAAATGTGTTTTTCAACGAGGAGGAAGTTCAAAACTTACGAATGTATTTGCTTTCGGGAGGGTTTCTCCATATTGACGACAATTATGGCATGGAACCCTATTTGCGAAGGGAATTACAAAAGGTATTTCCTGAAAGGCCTTTGGAGGAGCTGGGTTCAGACCATCCCATATTTAGTCAAAAATTCAAGTTTCCTGATGGATTGCCCAAAATCCATGAACACGATGGAAAACGACCACAGGCTTTTGGTATTTTTGAAAAGGGCAGGCTCGTATTGCTCTACACCTACGAATGTGATCTTGGGGATGGATGGGAAGACCCGGCGGTGCACAACGACCCTGAGGAAATCCGAATCAAAGCACTACAAATGGGCGCCAATATTATGGAGTATGCCTTTAAAAGCTAATCAATGAACGCAAAGATTATCGCAAACGGAATACTACGGGCTGTTGCAATTATAGTAGGCGTTGTCCTCGTGGGATGGTTTTTCTACAAAATCCAATCCGTATTGGTCTATTTGATCATTGCGGCAGTACTTGCACTGTTGGGCAGACCCGTAGTGCTTTTCTTCCGCAGAAGACTCAAGTTTCCCAACACCCTGGCCGTTGTGGGTACCATGGTAGTGATGTTATCCTTATTTTTAGGAATCCTAGCACTCTTTATCCCCTTGGTGGCCGAACAGAGCAAAAACCTTTCCCTTTTGGATATTGAAGCCCTTAAAGGGAATTTGAATACACTCTACATCCAGACCCTGGAATATTTTGGAGCTTCCACGGGAAGCGTCAACCATTTGTTGGACGAATCCAATCTGGAGGAAAATATGCTGCAAGGTCTCGATTTTGGCTTTATTCCCAATTTCTTGAATACCTTGGTCAATACCTTGAGCAATTTTAGCGTCGGTCTTTTCTCGGTGCTCTTTATAACCTTTTTCTTTTTGAAGGACAGCAAACTGATGCAAAATGGCATCCTGACCTTTGTACCCAATAACAAGGAAACCAATTTGGTGGCCTCCATCGACAAGATAAATAATTTGCTTTCCCGATATTTTGCCGGTATCCTTTTGCAACTCTTTATCCTCTTTGTTATTTACACCATTTCATTATTCATCGTGGGTGTGGAAAACGCTATAGTGATTGCGTTTCTTTGCGCCCTGTTCAACATCATCCCGTACATTGGTCCCATTCTTGGTGGAGCGACCATGATTATCCTTACCATGACGAGTTTTATTGATGCGGATTTCAGTACGGTGATCTTACCAAAGGCGTTTTACATTTTTATCGGTTTGACCATAGGCCAACTCATTGATAATTTCTTTTCCCAACCCTTTATTTTTTCAAAAAGTGTAAAGTCCCATCCGCTGGAAATCTTCTTGATCATTATTATCGCAG
Source organism: Flagellimonas marinaquae (assembly GCF_003992675.1). Taxonomy (GTDB): domain Bacteria; phylum Bacteroidota; class Bacteroidia; order Flavobacteriales; family Flavobacteriaceae; genus Flagellimonas; species Flagellimonas marinaquae. The sequence goes on along the minus strand of NZ_RZMZ01000012.1, from coordinate 34,137 downwards.
GATTACTTTTTGGGGTGGTAGGAATGGTCGTTGCCGTACCGGGCTACACCGCAATAAAAGTGATTTTGAAGGAGTTTTTGGCTGAAAATTCTTTTGTGAAGAAATTGACCAAAAACTTGTAGCAACAGTTTGAATAAGCTTATTTTAAATACTGGCGTACAGGATTATATCGATAAAAATTTAGCGTCTGACATCCTGGCAGTTCTGCTGTCCAAGCCATGTTTTGAAGGCATTTCCCAAAAAGAATTGGCCGAACAGATTGAGGCCAAAAAAAAGTGCAGGGATAAACTGCCCACCTGGTTTGAAAAATCGGGAATCTACTACCCTAATAAACTCCACGTTGAGCAAACGAGCTCCGAGGTTACGGCGCGGTACAAAGCTGAACTTGTAAATGGAAAATCGCTCATCGATCTCACGGGAGGCTTCGGTGTAGACTCCTTCTATTTTTCACAAAAAGTGTCCCAGGTGGTCCATTGTGAAATCCATCAAAAACTAAGCGAAATCGCAGCCCACAATTTCAAGGTCTTGGAACGGGAAAATGTAACCTGTAAACCTGTGGATGGTATTGCTTATTTACAGCAGTCGGACCAGAGTTTTGATTGGATTTTCATTGACCCCTCACGGAGAGACGATGCCAAGGGAAAGGTATTTTTGCTGGAAGACTGCCATCCCGATGTTTCCAAATTTCTACCGCTTTTTTTCAAAAAAGCAGCACACCTACTGATCAAGACTTCCCCTTTGCTGGACATCAAACAAGCCATGGAAACCTTGGAGTCCGTGAAAGAAATCCACGTGGTCGCTGTACAGAACGAGGTCAAGGAGCTACTCTTTGTTTTGGAAAAAGGATATGATGGCAAAGTCGCCATCAAAACCAGAAACATTCGCCCCGATCGCACCGAGTCCTTCGATTTTATCTGGGAAGATGAAGCAATGAATACCATCGCATATGAGGAGCCATCCACTTATCTGTACGAGCCCAATGCTGCCATTTTAAAATCGGGCGCCTTCAAAACCATTGGAAAGGAACACCTATTGAAGAAGCTTCATCCACACAGTCATTTGTACACCTCGGGGACACTAGTAGCATTTCCCGGAAGAAGGTTCAAAATTGAACATGTAGTGCCTTATTCCAAAAAGGCATTGAAATCCCTTGAAGTTAGTAAAGCCAATGTCACTACGCGAAACTTCCCACAATCCGTGGCCGAGTTGCGAAAAAAGCACAAAATCAAGGATGGTGGGAATCGCTATATCTTTTTTACCAAAACCCTAAACGACTCATTAATTGTGGTGGATTGCACAAAAGTGGAGGATTGATGTTGATTTCGCCAATCGAAACAATTTCAGATTGAACTAGCTGGTTGATAAAAATCAATCGTTACATTCCCACTTAAAATTGGCCACTCTATCATTGGACGCCGCAGATAGGTTATAGTGCCACCATTCGGTTCTGATCGACCAAAATCCGTGGGCTTCCATGGTCTCTTTTAGTAGCTTTCGGTTGTCGAGTATTTCCTGGGGCAAGTCCATATTATCGTGATAGGCCCGCTTTCCGAAGTAGTCAAAATCAGTTCCCATGTCCAACTCGTTGCCTTCCATATCCACTAGGGTAATATCCACCGCACCACCCTTATTATGGATGGAACCTTTGTCCGGATTGGCTACATATTGGGGATTGGGAACAATTTCCCACATTTTGTACTGTACCGAATTAGGGCGATAGCAATCAAAGAATTTGATTTTGACACCTTTCTGCCTAAAATCGGCATTGGCAGCTATAAGGGCCTTTGCCGTTTTTACGCGGGTATAGCATTCGGCACAATCGTAGACTTTGGCCTTTAAAAAGTTGTTTTCGGTAGCATATCGCATATCATAGGCAAAATCAGCACTAAAGTCGGCCAGGCGAACAAAGGTGGTATCGGCAAGTCCATCGAAGGTTTTCAAAATGGGCTTTTTATGATCAATAGTGTCCACTTCAATGGTATCCATTTTGATTTGAGACAAGGTCTCCGCTTCTTTTGATTCGGTTTCGGGTTTGGGTCGACAGCACACAATCAATGAAAGGGCTAAAACAATTATTGGATATTTCATCAGTATCAATTCTTTCGTTTTTTATTGGCAAGCCAAGTATACAATGAGTCCGTGGTAAAGGCCCTATCCCAGGCATTGTGACCTACACCTTGGTATCTGGTATATCGAACATCGTGACCCATGTCGCGCAATTTCTCCACCATTTTATCGGACTCTTCCACATCAATCACATCGTCTTGATCTCCATGGAACACCCAAATGGGCATTTCTTGGTCTATCCAATGTGCATAAGGCAAGGGTGTCATCCCACAAACCACGGCCATGGCGGCAAATTTTTCGGGGTATTGCGTGGCAAGCTCCCAAGCGGCACTCCCTCCCCTGCTCAGCCCTGATAGATAAATCCTGTTTTTGTCCACTCGGTTTACCGCTGCAACAGAATCGAGCAATTGGACGACTGCGCCTGTATTCCACCATTTTTTGGCATGGGAATTTTGTGGGGCCAGAATCAAAAATGGAAACTGCTTGCCTTCGGCCAACATTTTGGGCGGGTGCGTCTCCTTGGTTTCTTCCAAATCTCCACCCGATTCACCGCCACCATGAAGAAAAAGCAACAGCCCATACGATTCCTCGGTATCAAAATAATCCTCTGGGTAGTACAGATAGTACTTTAAATTTTCCTTGGTTACGGTTTCTAGCTCATCGGCTACCAAATGGGATTGGGCAGCACAGGCTTGAAGCATCATGGTACAGATCAAAAATGCAAGCTTTCCTAGTTTAGTCCCCATTACGTACACAAGTTACAAAAGTTTATCGGCGATATCTCGCCACGTATCGGCCCGCTCAAAGGTATTGACCTCGGTGTTGTGGGGCGAAGTGAACATAATGGACCGACCATCAAAAAAACCAAGGTTTTTACTTCGATCATCAATCAGTACATCACCTTTGAGCACATGCTTGTTACCGCATAATATTCGGTTTTGCCATGGTATAAAGGGGAAGAACTGGTCCAACCAATCAGATTTTTCACGTAAGGACTGCGGAAACTCCATCGCCGCGGATGCGATGTACACTTCGTGCTTCTTGCTCAGCGCTTCCAATACCTCCTGACTGCCTTCAATAACCTTCAAATTCTTAAAAAAACCGTCGCACCTGGTATGATCCTTGACCGATTGTTGATGCTCCTCAGGAACACATTGCCAAAATTCCCTGCCCATACATTCTTCGGCAGTGAACTGGGCATCAAACTCTTGGTTGTAAATATCGATATGGGCTTGATAAGCATCTGCGATAACTTCGTCCATATCCACAAAAATGATCATATACTTTCTTTTTTGGTGAAGTACGGGAAAAGTGGACAAAAATGAAAACCTTCCGAACAAATACCCGTTTTTCTGATTCGATGCGATAGTTGGCTAAAATCATAAAAGTTTCCAAGCAAACTTTGATACCCGAATTTTCAATTGAACGGAATAACGGTTAACTTCACAGTTTTTGAACATCAACTTTTTCACGTTAAGCTGCAAACCTATGCTCCCCCAAGGAAATTTTCCTCCAAAAGTGTTTATCAATGGTGAGATTCGCTCATCCGAGGATGCGCAGATATCCGTATTTGACCGTGGATTCCTGTTCGGGGATGGTATTTACGAAGTAATGATGCAGTTGGAAAACGGGATTTTTTATAAACAAGCCCACCTCGACCGATTACAGGACAACTTGAACAAAATCCATATCGCTTTCCATGTGGAAGAAATTGAACACCATCTGGAAGCATTGCTGAAATCCGCTGGACTAACAGAAAAATCTTGTCTGATCTACATGCAAGTGACACGTGGTATTGCTGCGCGAAAACACGCTTATCCGAAGGAAGCAACTGCAAGTGTGATGATGTATGCGCTGCCTTATGAATTGCCAAGAATTAACCCAAAGCAGATGACCACTATTCTGGAACCCGATGTTCGATGGCATCGTTGCGATATCAAATCAGTCTCCCTGCTGGGAAATATTATGGCGAACGAAGCTGCCATGAACGCAGGTGCCGATGAGGCCGCTTTGGTCAGGGCTGGTTATCTTACCGAAGGTTCCCATACCAATATCTTTTTCGTAAAAGAGGGCAAGGTGATTACCCATCCGGCCGACGAACATATTCTTAATGGGGTTACCCGAATGATTGTGATTCAACTTTGCCTTGAGCTTGGCATACCTGTGGTGGAAAAGCCTGTAGCCCAAAGTGAAATTGAACAAATGGACGAAGCCTTCTTTACGGGCACGACCACACAAGTGGCCGCCATTGCACAACTTGGTAAGCATGTGTATTTTGAAGATAATCAGGTTGGGGCAGTGACCCGTCAACTACAGGAAGCATTTGCCCTGTTAAGGGAAAAAGACACCTCAGATCTAACATTTCAAACCTATATGAACCAACAAACTATTTGACTATGAATAAATTATCACTTTGCCTTGCATGTGCATTCGGATTGTTTTGCACTACGCTGACCAGTCAGGAAATTGAAAAAAAATATACCAAAGAAGTAGACCGCTTGGCCAAAAACAAGAAAGTGGAAGAGGCTTTTGGATATATAAAGGCACAAAAGGATGAGACCACCAAGGATCTCATTACCCTGACCGAGATTTTAGCCCCACCTTTTATGGAAACGGAAAGGGGAAAAGTCTTTGCTCGAATGCTCGAAGAAGCTGGCGTGGACAGTATTTGGACGGATAAGGTGGGCAATGTCATCGGATTGCGAAAAGGAGCTTCCAGTGCTTCGGGTTACGTTGGAGTGGACGCCCATTTGGATGTTGTTTTTCCAGAAGGAACGGATGTGACTGTAAAAAAAGTCGGGGATACCTTAAAAGCTCCCGGTATTGGGGACGATACCCGCGGTTTGGCCATGCTGATCAGTATGCTCAAAGCCATGAACAAGGCGGAAATTAAAACCGAAAAAGATTTACTCATTGTTGGCACCGTTGGCGAGGAGGGACTCGGAGACCTTCGTGGTATGAAGTATATGTTCAACGAATCAGGATTGGATATCGATGCGTGGATTGCCATCGATGGTGGAAGTTTAGGACGAATCAGTAATGCGGGACTGGGTTCCAAGCGTTATAAATTAATGGTCAAGGGGCCAGGAGGTCATTCTTGGGGTGCTTTTGGCTTAGCCAATCCGCATCACGCCTTGGGCAAGGCTATCGATATATTTTCCAAAGCTGCATGGGAATATACATCAACGCATAGTCCAAAAACCAGTTTTAATGTGGGCCGTATTGGGGGCGGAACTTCGGTGAATTCCATTCCCTTTGAGTCGTGGATGGAAGTTGACATGCGGGCCATTGACCCAAAGAACCTCGATGAAATCGAGATTGTTTTTAAGGAATCCGTAGCAAAGGCCATAAAAGAATACAACGCGAGCGGTATTCGTGGCGAAGTTACGTATGAACTCATTAAAATTGGGGATAGACCCTCTGGTGAGTTACCGGCATCGCTTCCGTTGATACAACGAGCCATGGCAGCGACCCAACATTTTGGTGTAAAACCCAGTTTGGGACGTGGTTCCACAAACATCAATATTCCAGTAGCCAAGGGCATTCCCGCGATTTGTATTGGACGTGGTGGGCAAGGAGGCGGTGCACATTCCCTGCATGAGTGGTTTTTGAACGATGAGCCCGGCGACGAATCTATTCAATTAGCACTATTGATTACCCTCTCACAAGCGGGACTCGCCAAGTAAACTCATAAAAAAAGGTTTGTTCAAAGGGAGAACAAACCTTTTTTTTAATCTAAAATCAAGTCTTCAATCTTTTGGGCTTAGCCAAAACGTTATTCCGTTTTGGTGAACACCAACGCCCTTCCCCTATTTTGAGTAACCACGATATAAGGGTTTCCGCCGCCTGCATTTTCTACTTGTACCATATCCTTGGCATCGCCCGTCACTTTAAATCCACTCTCTTCAGCATTTTTAAAGGTAAATCCACCTTTGTCATCTGCCTGTAATATCCCGCCATTAAAGGCGTCATATCTGCCAATAAAGGCCTCGTTGCCGTAGTCGTTTCCAATCATCAACACATCGGGTGCTGCGCTATCGGTGTTGGTTGTGATCATGCATTTGATAGGTGCTGCTTGGGTCTGCCAAGGTAACGTGCCCATTGTAAATTGACCCTTGCCGTTATTTTCAAAGTATGTGGTTTGATCATGATTGGCTACCAACTCATCTACACCATCCAATTCTTCGGGTGTAAACAGTTCGCTTTTGGTGGTCGTGGCAAACTCCCTATAATAATTGAACTTTTTTCGGAAAAGAGGGCTTTGGCTCATTAGGTCACCCCAAAAATTAACAGGATACGGTTTAAAGCCTGTATCTTCAAAATCGGTTTTAAAGTAGGCGAACATCACAGGATCCACGGCACCGTTGTTATCAAAATCCTTGGCCAACATGGTTACTGGTCTTTCCTGTGAAGGCTGGTATAAATTGTTCTTACCCAAATTACCGGCAATTAAATCCACGTCCCCATCATTGTCAAAATCTTGCGCCAGCACACATTCCCACCATCCAGAAAGTTGTTGCATTCCGGTCTGTTCCATTTTTTCAAAAGCAGCACCTTGATTGATAAATACGGTGACCGGCATAAACTCGCCCACCAAGATCAGGTCCTTACGGTCATCGTTGTTGATATCGGTCCATTTTGCATCGGTAATCATACCGGGCTTACGCAGATCTTTGTTGTAGGTCTCGGTTACATCTACAAGTTTGCCTTTCTCATTTTTCAACAGATAGCACTGGTCGGATTTTGGGTACTGTGCAAAAGGTGTTCGGGCACCTACAAATAGGTCGACATAACCATCTCCATCAAAATCCTCAGCTTCGACCACAGAACCACTAGACTTTATATCCGGTATTTGATCTGTTGCCTTCTCGAAAGTTCCGTTCCCTTTATTGACCATCAAATAATCTTGGTAATATGGGGAGTCCATATCAAACTCATTGCTTCCCGAAACCATATAGATATCCAAATCTCCATCGTTTTCCAGATCAAACAGGGTGATACTGGTTTCCTCGTATTTTTTGCTCTCATCATCTTGGAACAGTTCACTTGCCGTAAAATGACCTTCAGCATCCTGTAGATAGATTATGGGTGAATGCCCTGAGGAGCTTCCGATAATGAAATCCTCGAACCCATCGCCGTTGATGTCCCCTTTGGCCAATCGTGGCCCGTTCTGCGTCAACTTATGCGGGAGGGTGGGCTGAAGATAAAAATCGGCTTTATCGGTTTCTTCATGGACGTAGTCCACCCCGATCTGTTCCGAAATTTCCCTGTACATGGGTTTGGTTTGTTTGGGTGCCAAGGGAAAGGCAAGCTTTTGACCGTTTCGGTCTTTGGCCTGTTGATAATCAACTAGTAGCCTTTGATTGGCAGTTACATCCTTGATGATTTGATGCTTTCCATCTGGCCATACCACTTCTACTGCTTGTATATCCGTTTGTGGCCCCAAACCAAAATGGGCCAAACTATGTACCGTGGATAAATAGCCCCTGTTCAGTTGGTGTTCATAGTATTGAAAGGTCCCATCAGCGAATCGAACCGCGACTTTCGTGCCCAATCCGGCCCTATTGGATTTTGGGCCTTTGATGTCCAACTGAAGGTAATTGTTATCCGTAGTTTTTTTACTTTCCAGATTATTACGGAACAAAAAAGCCTCGTCGTTAATATTGTTCACCACATAATCCAGGTCACCATCGGAATCCAAATCGACAAAGGCCGCTCCGTTTGAAAACGAGGGTATACTTAGGCCCCATTCCTCGCCCACGTCCTTAAATTGGCCATTACCCTCATTTCTATAGGCGTAATTCGGAATTTTTACCACGGGAATGGAATCTAAAATTTGTGCTGTACTCAGATATCTTTGGACGTTGAAATTGAAATCCCCAAAATCCAAATCGGTAATGTCCCTTGGGAAACCGTTGGTGATCAATACATCTTTTTGACCGTCATTATCGGCATCCACGAAAAGGGGTGACCAGCTCCAATCGGTCTTGGCAATACCGGCCATAAGACCTATTTCGCTGTAGGGCATATTGGGGCCCTGCCCCATTTGGAGCATGTTCCGCATGTACTGGTAGTCGTAGCCGTAACGATCATTCATTTGGTAATCGTTGTAATTTGTGGACTTGATGGTTGTTTTGAGCCTGTAATTGGTTTCCGCCAACATATCCAGTGTGAGGATGTCGAGGTAACCATCATTATTAAAATCGGCTACGTCGGAACCCATGGAGAATTTACTTTGGTGCTTAACGTAGTCGCTTATTTTGTCCGTAAAGGTGCCATCCCCATTATTGATGTAGAGGATATCATTGCTCAAATAGTCATTGCTCACGTAAATATCAGGCCAGCCATCGTAATTCAAATCAGAAATGGCCACTCCCAGACCATAGCCTTCAATGGTTATACCTGCTTCCATGGTAACCTCGGTAAAGGTATTGTCACCGTTGTTTCTAAATAGTCGGTCGTTGCTCAACGAAGAACCATCCGTGATTTTCTCGCGATAATTGGATGGCAATATGTGGATGTCTACATTATTGAGCACGTAGAGGTCTAAATAGCCATCTTTATTGTAGTCCAAAAAAGCGGCATTCATACTATTGGAGGTATCCGCTATCCCGAATTCCTTGGCCATTTCCTTAAAAACAGGAACCCCATCATCGTCCACCCCTTGGTTAACAAAAAGTATGTTAGCCTTTTCTTCGGGACTTTCATACATGGCGGCACATATGTAGATATCCAAAAGGTCATCATTGTTGATGTCGATTACAGCAACGCCCGTTTTCCATTTATCCGCTGCTGCAACGCCGGATGCTTCGGTAACATCGGTAAATTCAAAATTTCCTTGATTGAGGTATAGTTTATTGGGCACCTGATTTCCAGTAAAAAAGAGATCGGGCTTATCATCATTGTTAAAATCACCAACAGCAACCCCTCCGCCATTAAAGATATACTCGCTCGTTAGGATATTGAAACTATCCGTTTCCACGATTTGATTATTGAAGGTGATACCTGAGTGATCGGATGAAACCTTGGTGAAAAGGGTATCCTTCTTCTTTTCGGAGCAGGAAATCACCATTGTGAGAAGGAGTGCGGCTAAAACGGTTTTTTTGAGCATTGGTGTTGAGAATGTTTTGCAGATTGATTGAGAATAGAATGTAAAAAGAGTTTTGGTCAGCACAAAATGGTAATCGTTTATTAGTTCACAATTAATCGATTATTAATACTTGGGAAGGTCCCTAATTAAAATAGGTTGCCAAAATATTGGCAACCTATTCACTCGAATTAAATTGAATTAAACTAACTCAGACTAATATTATTAGTATCCAGGGTTCTGTGTCAATATTCCACCGCTCAAATCAATTGAGGTCAATGGAATGGGCAGCAAATCAAACTGAGGCTGATATGAATTCATTTTTGGACCAAAATTGTCAATGGTTCGGGTTTCATTAGTCACATATTCTGAAATGACTTGATCAGCGACATCCCATCTTCTTAGGTCGAACAAACGGTGTCCTTCCATTCCTAACTCCACTCTTCTTTCGAAGCGAACGGCCTCACGGGCAAAGTCGGCATCTGGGAAAGAGGCGTACAAACCAACTTGGTAATTGGCTGCAGGACCTCCACCATCAACGGCTTGAACCACGGATGTGTTGGCTGCTCTTTCACGAACTTGGTTTACGTAGTTCAACGCAGTGGCCAAGTCTCCTGTTTCCACAGCAGCTTCCGCAGCCATCAAAAGAACATCTGCATATCGGATAATGTTATAGTTGATACCAGAATGCTGCTGACCCCATGCGCCGGCACCTTGATTGGTTGCCAACTCCTCGGCCTGATACACATTCTTTTTAGGAAGGTATGGTCCAGAAATATCGTTGAATCCTGCACGAATCCATTCCTTACCTACGTGTTCACCAAAACCGTTGTAGTCGATACCACGTCTTCCTACGGTGTAATCCAATCTAGGGTCAACCGGTGTGGTTGTATCTGGTTCAAAGGGCTCATCACTGTTGATACCATAATCATTTTTAAAATCGTTATCATTAAAGGTGTCAAAAAGTGGTAGTCCATTGGCATCCACTTGGAAAGCATTGGCTAAATCAATGGTTGGCTGATAAAATCCACAGCAAGAACCGAATGGTCCACCACCTGGGAAGTTCAAGGTACCTCCTTGGTTACCATTGAACGACTGGCCTGTATCAGCAGCATACTGAATTGCGAACACTGATTCTGGACCATTTTCGCCGGCAGCGTTGAAATTATCCAAATATTCGGTGTTCAAAGCAAATTCGCCACTGTTGATTACAGCGTTGAGCTCGGTTAAAGCATTTGCCCAATCTCCTTGATATAGGTGTGCTTTCCCCATGTAGGCGCGTGCCACAAATGCAGTGGGTCTTCCTGGGTCGGGTTGCTCTGCTCTTGTAGCTGGCAAATTTTCAATGGCAAATTGAAAATCTGATTCTATCTGCTCCCAAGCTGGACCACTATTGGGCTGGTTGAATTCCAACGTTTCATAGTTTTCCACACTTACAATGGAAACATTACCGTACATTTTGGTCAACTCAAAATAGTAGTGACCTCTCAAGAAACGGGCTTCCGCCTCTTGTCCGGTAATTGCTGCTGCATCTGCTGGCAACAAGGCATCCCTGTCGATACCATTGATTACAGAAAGTACAGCATTGGCACGGTTTACACCAGCGTAAAGTGCCGTAAACTTGGCACGGAAGTAATCGTTGGCCGTTTGCCAGTCAAAGGTTTCGATTTGATACAGCTCAATCTGGTCACCGTCGGTACTTCCCTTGTGGGCATCATCAGCGATGACATCGCACCACCAGTTATCACCTCCAACAGCAAAGGCATTTCCTTTGTTGTTGCTTCGCCATCCGTCCAGCATGCCGTAGGCACCTGTCAACAAGAGGTCTACCCCTTGTGGATTGGCCAAAGCGTCGTCACTTAAAGCCCCAATTGCGGGCGTATCTGAAAATTCATCCCCACACGAAAAGGTGACAGAGAGAATTGCCATTAAATAAATAAACTTCTTTTTCATCTTTTTACAATTTTAAATTTACTCCTAACAAAAATATCTGTGGTACGGGAAAAGTATTCTCATCCACACCAAGAGTGAAGGCCGAGTTGGCACCACTTGGAGGAAGAATTTCGGGATCGATGCCGTCGTAGCCAGTTATGGTAAACAAGTTACTAGCATTGGCATAAACACGCAAACTTGCTACGCCCCACTTGTCGGTCAATTGGCTTGGTAGGGTATATCCAACCACCAAGTTTTTCAATCGAACAAAAGAACCATCCTCAACGAACCATGAGCTTGAATTGGTCTCTCCATTCAAGATAGTATAACTCAATGCGGGTTGTGATCCGTTAGGATTTGTGGTCGGGTTAAAGGCATCCAAAACCCTGGTGCTCCTATTTCCGTCAGGGAACGTTGGGAAGTCGGTATAGATTTTGTCAAAGTTGTAGATATCGTTACCTGCAACACCACTAAAGAATACGCTGAAATCCCAATTTTTGTAGTTGGCGCTCAAGTTCAGACCAAAGTTTACGTCTGGTGTTGGATTACCGATGTAGGTACGGTCGTCATCATTAACCACACCGTCGTTGTTCAAATCAACGTAACGGATTCTACCAACACCTGCTGCTGGAGACGCAAAACCTTGGTCAGGTCCTGCAGACACTTCAGCTTCACTTCGGTAAATACCGTCCGCTACACGACCGTAGAAAGAAGAAATCGGTTGTCCTTCCTCGGTTCTTGTAATTGGTCCACCCCTGAAGGATTGTCCGATGAGGAAACCTTCCAAACTGGTCACTTCGTTGGAAACAGTGGACATATTAAAGTCTACACCAAAGTTAAAATCCCGTCCAACAGCTCCTTGGTACGAAATATTCAAATCGATACCAGAGTTTTCCACATTACCACGGTTCACATAAGGTGCTCCGGCATCGATGGCGGTATCACTGATTACTGTTTCATCAGCAACAATCAAATCTTTCGTCGTGATCTTGTAATATTCCAAGGAAAGTGCCAAGGCATTATCAAAAAAGCCCAATTCTGCACCTACGTTAAAGGTTTCACTGGTTTCCCATTGGATGTTGGGATTACCAACACCTGACAGAACTGCTCCTGATCTTAAGTTAGTACCACCGTCGAAAACGTAATCAGCAACTACGTTGTTCAAGTTGTTAATGTTGATACCTGGGTTGTCCACTGGTAATTCTTGGTTACCCAAAAGACCCCAAGAAGCCTTTAATTTTAAACGATTGACCGCTCCCGAGCTTGGGAAGAAGTCCTCGTTACTTAAAACCCAACCACCGCTAAATGCAGGGAAGTAACCACTCTGGTTGTCTCCCAAGAATCTTGAGGAACGGTCACGTCTTAAGGTAGCGCTCACCAAGTACTTATCAGAATACGAGTAGTTCACCGATCCGAAGACAGAGGAAAGCGTGTTTACAAAATCGAAGGTGTTGCCCGGATTCACAATGGGTGCTCCAGAGGCATTATCCAACAAATAGAAATCGGGAGTTTCAAAAAGGAATCCTGTGGCAGAAACCTGAAGACTCTTTCCAGTATTTTCTACTGCTTCTATACCAAGTAACGCATTGATACTATGATCTCCAAAGTTTTTGACATAGTTCAAAGTATTGGTCCAAATCCAGCTTTGGGTCTGTTGGTTCCTTTCGGTCAACGTATTGGTTGATCTTGGCTCGGCAGATTCAGGATCTAGTGCCAAGAAATCTCTTTGACTGAAAATACTGATGTTTCCACCAATACTAGTCTTTAAAGTCAAATTATCGGTGATGGCATAACTGGCATAAACGTCACCAATCAAACGGGTTTCCCTGAAAAAGTCATCCGCATCACGAGTTAAGTTGGCGACAGGGTTAGAGGCATTGGACAATCCATTCGGATTGGCGTATGCTCCAGCGAAACGGCCCAAATTATCACGAACAGGCACCAAGGGGCTTAATCGCAAAGCCAATTGGGTTTGGTTACCTCCCACGTTTTGAGAGTTACTGTAAGAAGCATTTAAGTGCTCTCCAATAGTCAAGCGCTTTCCAATTTTAAATTCTGAGTTCAAACGTATTTGACCTCTTTCAAATCCTGTTTCCAACTGAATACCCTCACGGTTCAAATAACCGAAGGTGGCAGAAAACTTGGAAGTTTCATTACCGTTGGAGAAGGTAGCAGAAATATTCTGGGTAGGTGCGCTTCTAAAAATCTCATCCAACCAATTGGTCCCGCCTGGTCTCACAGGGGCAACTACTTCTTCCCCGGTTCCCAACAAACTTACGCCCAATAATTGGTTCGGTACTTGAGGTTGACCGCCGTTCGGGAAGTATTGTGGGTGCCTAATCGCTGCAGGATCTGTTCCATTACGGATCGCATCATTGGTCAAACTCTGAAAGATAACGTCGCCTAACTGCGATGCATTCAAAATATCCGGCAAACGATTAGCCCTTGAGAAACCAGTAGATACATCTACATTGATAGATAGTTTGTTTTGGTTGTAGTTACCACTTTTAGTGGTTACGATAATAACACCATTGGAAGCCCTAGCACCATAGATAGAGGCAGCACCATCTTTCAACACGTTGATCTGTGCGATGTCCTGTGGGTTAATGGTGTTCAAAATGTTAGGGTCTTGGGTCTGTGCCCCATCAATAATGTACAGCGGGTTGTTGTTGTTAGGTGTTCCCAAACCTCGAATACGAACAATGGGCGCGGCACCTGGGTTACCCGCATTTGTGATACTAACACCCGTTGCACGACCTTCCAAAGCTTCAGCAACGTTTACCAAAGGTTGCTTCACGGCCTCGGAAACATCAACGGATGCAACAGCACCGGTCAAATCGCCTCGAGTCTGTGTACCATAACCGGTTACAACCACCTCATCCAGTGCAGCGGCATCTTCCACCAAGGTTACGTCCACTACAGAATTACCATTTACTGGCACTTCCATGGTTTTAAAACCTACATATGAAAAAATCAAGGTAGCGTCGGAAGGAGCTGTAATCGAATAATTTCCATCGAAATCTGTCTGCGTCCCGTTGGTGGTACCCTTAACTATAACGTTGGTACCAGGTAAAGGAGCTCCCATATTGTCCACAACGGTTCCCGTTATGGTCAATTGGTAAGGGGGTGAAGTAGCCTCACCCAAGTCTGGGGACGCTGCCAATGCAGATACACCCACAAACATCATTGTCATTGACAAAAAGAAGGTCTGAAAAGCCTTTAGGCAATCGGACAACCTTGTCAAAACTTTACATCTGTTTTGATTCATAGATAGTCTATTTAGTTTAGTTAATTTGAATGATTGCGACAGTGCATATTGTCTCAATCATGAACAATAATAGTTAAAATTTTATAATTGACAATATTTTAACACTAAATATTCATATCGCTAAAAATCGATTATCCAGATTGACAATATGCAAATCCTAACAAAACGTTAATACGCCTAAGGTCGCGGCAGCGCTCAGAAAATCTCCGGTGAACCAAAACAAGGAACCGATATAAAAATTGAACAAAAATCTATTGGATTGTTACAACTTCTTCCCTCCTTCTGCTCCAAACGCAAATGTTAAAATTGATTACCCAGATCTATGTGGTAAGCGTATACCGCAAGGTTCATTCCATGCGCATCAACCGAACACCATAATCAAGTCAAAAAATTCTTAGTTCCCGCACTGTTTTCAAATCCTTTATTGAGTGTTGCATTTCCGAAAGTGAATGATTTTGCCCAAAATGATTAACATAGTCCTATCTTATATTGTATCAAATTGCTACAATAAAGGCTTGATTTTTTCAGAATTAACTTTTTTTGATGTACATTTTGCGATGTTTACACTATGTTGCCTTCAGCGGATAAATATTTAGCCAATGTTTCTTTTGATACCGTAATCTTTGGTTTTACGGGCGAAGAACTAAAGATTTTGATACTTGAGTATCAAAATTCTGGGAAGTTTGCCTTGCCCGGTGGCTATATCAGGCGGGATCAAGATTTGCTTGATGCGGTTAAAACAGGTGTGATGAAACGAACTGGTTTAACCAAAATCCATCTAGAGCAATTTCACACCTTTGGAAGGCTTCATCGTTCAGACCCGGACACCACCATCGAGATAGGAAGAGCCTTGGGAATTGAAATGCCCAAGGACCACTGGGTACTGGATAGGTTTATTACTATCGGTTATTATTCCCTTATCGATTATAAGCAAGTACAACCTTCACCAAATAGATATTCGGATTCGATTAACTGGTACAGCATCAACAAGTTGCCCAAATTGATGATGGACCATCAAGAAATTGTCGACAAGGCCTTGGAAGCCATTCGCAATGATTTAGGCAAAAAACCGATTGGCCTCAATCTTTTGCCCGAGAAGTTTACGATGAAAGAACTTCGCAAGGTATACGAAGCTATTTTGAACGAAAAGCTGCGCCGCACCACCTTTCAGCGCAAAATATTGAGCATGGGCATTTTAAAAAGACATGAAAAACTGTACACCGGAGCAGCTAACAAGGCACCCTATTTATACAGTTTTGACAAAGAGAAGGCAGAACAGTATTAATGCCCAACCGTGCTCGGTAATGAATTTTGAACCCTAACAACCCAACCAACAATGCCAACCTGATGACATACTGGGATCGTAGAAGTTTCATAAAAGGTACTAGTGCCGCCCTTGCCCTATCTTCCTTGGGCACCTACGGTATGGATGTTTTGTATTCCGCCAAAAAGTGGAATGTGGGGCTCATTGGCACGGGATGGTATGGCAAGAGCGACTTGTTCAGACTGATTCAAGTCGCCAACGTGGAGGTGGTATCCCTGTGTGATGTGGACCAAAAACAACTGGAAGAAGCCGCCACCTTGGTCTCCATGAGACAAAAATCCGGAAAAAGACCACGACTATACCGTGATTATCGAAAAATGTTGGCGGAGAAAAATCTGGATATCGTACTGATTGGGTCTCCCGATCATTGGCATGCCCTACAGGCCATCGAGTCCATGGAGTCCGGTGCCCATTTGTACCTGCAAAAGCCTATCAGTTTAGATGTCATGGAGGGCGAAGCCATTCTTGACACCGCCAGAAGACTAGGCAGAAAAGTACAGGTGGGAACCCAACGCCGCAGCACTCCACATTTGATCGAGGGCAAAAAAAATATCATCGACGCTGGACTCTTGGGAAAGATATCCCATGTAGAAATGTGCTGCTACTACCATATGCGCTGGAATGCCAATCCGCCGCAACAGCAAGTACCCGACTATTTTGATTATGACCTTTGGTCAGGACCAGCCCCTTTACGGCCCTATTTTGGACTTCCACACAGAAAATGGCGTGCCTTTATGGAGTATGGCAACGGTATTATGGGCGATATGTGCGTTCATATGCTGGACACTGTACGTTGGATGCTTGGACTGGGATGGCCTAAGAAAATTAGCTCTACAGGTGGTATTTATGTGCAAAAGGACTCCATTGCCAACACTCCCGATACTCAGACCGCAATATTTGAATTTGACGAACTCAATTGTGTGTGGCAGCACAGAAGCTGGGGCAACCCAACTGACCCTGAATATCCGTGGGCCTTTTTTATTTATGGAGAAAAAGGCACCTTTAAAGGGAGTGTTTTCAAGTATGAATTTATACCCCACGGAGATGGCAAGACCATACAAAAAGATGTGGTCTACGAACGGGAAAAATATCCAGAGGACCTCATCGAAAAAGATATCGAATTGCATACCGCACCTGCCACAAGAGCTCATATGCTGGATTTATTGGATGCAATCGAAAAGGATAGATTACCTGTTGCCGATGTGGAAGAGGGCCATATTTCAACAGCAAGTTGTATTTTGGCCAATATGGCCATGGCTTTGGAGCGGCCCCTGGTGTACCATCCGGAAAAACGAATTGTTTTAGGTGATACGGAAGCTACATCACTTTTAAAAAGGACTTATCGGGAACCATGGGAGCATCCATCTGATTCACGATTATAAAACAGCATAAAACCATGGAACTCCTTTAGTGTATTATTTTTAGTACGATATATTATCTTTATAGCATAATATAACTTTCAACCAAACCAATACGTAAATGTCTCCCAAAGAGAATTCCGATAAAAACCTATACATTGTTTTCTTCCTCAATTCAATTTACCCCGTCAGTCCAAGTCTCAAAGCATTCTTAATTGATAACATCAAAAGCTGTTCCTTTCAAAAAAATGAATTGATCAGTAAGGCTGGGGAAATATGTAATCGTCTGTACCTTATAAAAAAAGGTATGGTGCGGGGATATTTTATGAGTGAAGGCACGGATATCACTACTTGGATCGATTCAGAGAACGAAGTCTGTACCTCCATCACCGGTTTTTTCCGCAATCAAGAAAGCCAGGAATACATTCAAAGTCTGGAGCATACCCATTGCGACTATCTCGAATACGAGGATTACAAATACTGTCTGAACCACTTTCCTGAAATGCGCCACATCAACAGGATTCTTATGGAAGAATACTACATTTTGGCCGAACACAGGGTCTATTTAGCCCGGATACCCAATGCACGTAAACGTCTGGCATTTTTTATGGACCAAATAAAACCTCAAATTGTTGAACGTATCCCCAGAAAGTACTTGGCTTCCTATTTGGCCATGAGACCGGAAACCTTGTCAAGGCTAATGAAAGAGCAGAGCAAAACGAGCTCCGAAACCCGATAGACCTAAAACCACCTTTTCTTGAGGTAGCACTCTACCCTCATGCCAAAATATTTTTTTTTAGAGTTTCAGGTACTTTATTTCAACAACATTCCTCTCAATATATGTAAGAAAATACCATTAAATTGATTTTTGTCAATTTATGGAACGATTTTTTGAAATAAGGCATATACACCTCCGTTTCTTAAAATGTAAATAAGAAATAGATTACAACTATTGATTATTTTTTGTAAGAAATAATAAGAAATGAATTTCAAAAACAATTTCCAACAATTATGACATAGCTCTACTATTCCAATTCTCTATTCTAGACCTTTTTTAACAATAACGTGATGTAGCAATTGCTACAAATACGAAAAAAATAGCTGCAAATCGCGGCCAGGACGATTCATGTCCACTTTCAAACAAAACTTGAACCCTAAAATTATTTACGAAAACCTAAACGCAATCAACCCATGAAAACAGTCATCAACCTAAAAACCTTAATGAACTTTTTGCTCCTAACCCTTATGGCAATCGGAGTTTCCAAGGCCCAA
This sequence comes from Flagellimonas marinaquae, assembly GCF_003992675.1. Lineage (GTDB taxonomy): Bacteria > Bacteroidota > Bacteroidia > Flavobacteriales > Flavobacteriaceae > Flagellimonas > Flagellimonas marinaquae. The sequence continues at coordinate 15,829 of NZ_RZMZ01000012.1, read as the reverse complement.
AGCAGCGATGTGGTGGTAATGGATGCCCAATATTACCAAAAACAGGATATCCTAAGCAGACTCCCATCCAATAGCGACATTTTGGAAATCAACGGAGAAGATAATCCATGGAAAACCATTCGGGAATATGTTCAGCAAAACAGTTCGATACAAACTATTCACTTGTTTGTTAATACCACTTACAATGCCTTTGAACTTGGAGGGATAACCTATGACACCCAACATGTAGCACAAGAATTTGAATTTTCTATGCTCGAAGGCCTATATCAGGGAACCAATTTCCAACTTCTAGTTTACGATTGCAATCTAGGATCTAATCCAGAGGGTCTTGCGCTAATAAAACAAATCAGCGAACGCTCCTATCTCAATATCGGGGTTCCCAATAACTGTAGTTCCATTTTGGATGGCAGTTTGGATTTTGACCACACGACGATGAACCAGACTATCAATAGTTCAATACTTAAATAGAACAACCAACCATGAAACATTTTTTACAAACCTCACTAACACTTTTCACCCTTTTTCTGCTTTGCGGTGCTATTCAGGCCCAAACAGTAGATATGACAGTACAACAGGGACCAAATGTGGATGTAATGGTCACTGTTGGATCAGCAAATTTGGATCTTTCCACTTTTGAGAACGATTTGGAACAGGCCATGTATGCCAAAGGAATCCCACTGGGCAAACTAAGAGTGGAAGCCTTTCAACGGAGTTCCATTTCTTCCGATCAAGCAGATGCCAGCGACATTTTTAACAGCTGGAACAAAATGAATTTCAACGGTACTGAGCCTCCTGTTCACTCCTCTTACACGGGAGATTACTTTTCCTTTGATTCAGGAACCAATCAAATCATCGCAGATTTCGTAAACAGATATAACGGTTACGGCTATGCGATGTACGACCCAACTGGGGATGTAGCCGACGGGACCATATCCGCCACATTCGGACTATCCGGTTCACCCTACACCCATGCGGAAGTTGGGTTTATCTTTAGAAAGGTAGATAACGACAATTTCTACGCTTATATCATCGACAACCACACGTATTGTGGAAACCTAATGAACTACGCCAATGGTGACGGGTTTCCAGCCGAGGCCATCTTAAAAAGAGAAAACGGGGTTACTACCATTTTGGCTGTGAACACCAGTAGCGGACGTTCCGGCTCGGCCACCTACGGATGGGATGCCAACAGGGCCGATATGTTCGCCGCCTTCTACAATGGCCAAAAAATTGATTTTAAAATAGAAATGTCGGGCGACAACATCAAAATCTCGCGTAGAGGTGGTGGCGGCAATGCTGGCACCGACTGGATCCAATCTTTTGACATCACAGATACTTCTTTCCCTTCAGGCAGTTACGGATTCTATGTACATGAACAGCAAAATGCCTATTTCAAGGATATCAATATCGAAAAATTGGAGCTACGTGCCTTCAAGGACGTACTTCGTGAACCACAGTGGAGAAACAGTGCTCTGCGTTTTAACGTCAACTTGGATGATATCGAAGTTGCCGATTTTGATAGTGATCAAGACCTTTCCGAAATTTTGATGCGTACCATCAATGAAGATATCCACTATCTCGGCTGGGGAACCAATGCCAACCAAGCGCAGTTTGAACGTTTTATTCAACAGAACAACGCTCAGGGAACCTTCATCAACCGGGATGCTGGAAGCTGGTCAAGCTGGATGGACGATATGGCGCAATACATTTACGATCAGTATCAATTTGGGACCGTTACCGCAGGGGAATTCTTTATTGCGGGCACCTCGGTCGAAATCGACGTAGACCCCGCCCAGTTAAAATCCAATACGGCCAATGCCAGTTATCCTTCGGGAAGATGGAAGATTACGCATGACGAAACTTATTTTGATAACAACACCGGAAAGGTATCTTGGGACGGACTCTATTTGGAAGATGTACCGGAATTCTATGAAAAACCGGGTAAATACTCTTTCACTTTTGAGGATTTGCCAACCGCGCCCACTACCCTTTTCTTTCACAGGAAACCAGTGGCCAGTTTTACTTATAGTGCGGATACCGGATTCATCAACAACACCTCATACGATTTGGATGGGGGTGCCAATAACGGTATCAACCAATCCGAATGGAAATGGAAGGCCGTAGATGCCACCTCAACCAACGATTGGACCATTGGACAATTTGATAAAAACTCCGTTCCCGATGGAGAATATTTGGTGATGCTGAGGGTTCAGGACCACCAAGGCACTTGGAGCAGTCCAACCAGTATCTACGTTGAAAAAACAGCCAGTTCAGGCGGAGCAACGGATTTGCCCATTGCGCAGTTCAACATCCAACCCGATTTGATCAATACCTATACGGGCAATATGACCATTGGAATTGTGGATAATTCGGTTGACCCCTACGGAAGAACCCTATCCGTACAGGAATGGATCGTTACCCAACGTACCTATGATACCGACGGGAATCCTTCTGACACCCAAATTTATAATGCTGGTACGCCCATGACCGATTTTTCGGCTTACAACAATCTGTCAGCAGATTACATTATAAGCCTACGGACACAGACCAATACAGGGGTTTGGTCCGAACCCTTTTATCGTACCCTGACGATTGTGGATGATAATACCGACCCGACCATCACAGCCAACCCAACCAGTGGAAACTTGGATACCAACACGGATATTCAGTTGGTGTTCCAAGATGAAAATGGTGGCAGCGGCTTTGACGTGCAGCGATTTGCCAAAATCCAAAGTGTCTCTGCACCTACAACCGACCACGCTTCATGGAGTTCTTGGAGCAATAGTCAGTCCAAGACCACGTCCTTCAATACCGGGGGTGCTGGCTGGTACATTCACGCTGAAGTAAAAGACAATGCAGGAAATGTGGGAACCGCAACATTTGGCCCTTATAACATTACCCTAGTGGTTAGTTCCGACGATGATTTGGCTATTTTGGACGAGGATACCGTGTCGGACCCCATCGATGTGCTCTACAACGATGTGTACGATATGGGTGCTACCCCAACAGTGACCATAACCGCCCAAGGAACCAAGGGAAATGCCGTGGTCAACAGCAGTAATCAAGTGATTTACACACCAAATGCCAATGAAAATGGTACCGATACGGTAACCTACGAGTTGGATGACCAAGGACAGAAAGTTACAGCAAACATTACGCTTTCTATTTTACCAGAGGACGACGAGCCAATAGCCAATGACGATAGCTTCAATTTGGATGAAAATGCCACCTTAAACGATGACGTATCCACCAACGATGTGGAAATCGACGGAGATGATTTGGTATACCACATCATTACCAATCCTTCCCATGCAGCAGCATTTACCTTTAATCCAGATGGAACCTTTACCTACGAGCACAATGGTGACGAATCGGCAACGGATAGCTTTACCTATAATTTTGAAGATGCCGTTTCCTTTTCGCAGACCGTGACTGCAACCTTGAACATCACCAACGTGAACGATGTTCCATCAGGAGCCAATAGCACCGTGGAAGTGATTCAGGATGCCGCCTACACCTTTACGACAGCAGACTTTACTTTTACCGATGTGGACCCCAATGATTCCTTTAATGGTATTCAAGTAATATCGTTGCCCGCCAAAGGTATCTTGGAGTACAATGGTTCAGCGGTAGGGGTCAATGATATGATCGATGACATATCCCTATTGACCTACTTAACGGCCATTGGTGAGTACGGAGACAGTTATAGCTCTTTCTCATTCAAAGTGAAGGACAACGATGACGCGGTTAGTGCTTCCAGCTATACCGCAAGTATCAACGCTTCGCAGGACACGGATGGTGATGGAATCCAGGATGATTTGGATGACGACGACGATAACGACGGTACTCCCGATACCGAGGACGCTTTCCCGAAGGATGCTTCCGAAGATACCGATACCGACGGTGACGGAACAGGCGACAATGCCGATGACGATGATGACAACGACGGTACACCCGATTCGGATGATGCTTTCCCTAAAGATGCTTCCGAAAATACCGATACGGACGGTGACGGAACAGGCGACAATGCCGACGAGGACGACGATAACGACGGTACGCCGGACAGCGAAGATGCCTTCCCGAAAGATCCTACCGAGGATACCGATACGGACGGTGACGGAACAGGCGACAATGCCGACGACGACGATGACAACGACGGCACTCCCGATTCTGAGGATGCTTTCCCGAAAGATGCTTCCGAAGATACCGATACGGACGGTGACGGAACTGGCGACAATGCCGACGAGGACGACGATAACGATGGTACGCCGGACAGCGAAGATGCCTTTCCGAAAGATCCTACCGAGGATACCGACACCGATGGTGATGGAACAGGCGACAATGCCGACGAGGACGATGATAACGACGGCACTCCGGACAACGAAGATGCCTTCCCGAAGGATGCTTCCGAAGATACCGATACAGACGGTGACGGAACAGGCGACAATGCCGATGACGATGATGATAACGACGGTACTCCAGACAACGAAGATGCCTTTCCGAAGCACGCTTCCGAAGATACCGATACTGATGGGGACGGAACAGGGGACAATACCGACGAAGATGACGACAATGACGGAACACCTGACAACGAAGATGCCTTCCCGAAAGATGCTTCCGAGGATACCGATACAGACGGCGACGGTACTGGCGACAATACCGATGAGGACGACGATAACGATGGTACTCCGGATACCGAGGATGCCTTCCCGAAGGATGCTTCCGAGGATACCGACACCGATGGTGACGGAACTGGCGACAACGCCGATGGCGACGATGATAACGACGGTACTCCGGATAACGAAGATGCCTTCCCGAAGGATGCTTCCGAAAATACGGACACAGATGGTGACGGAACAGGAGACAACACCGATGGCGACGATGATAACGACGGTACTCCGGATACCGAAGATGCCTTCCCGAAGGATGCTTCCGAGGATACCGACACCGATGGTGACGGAACTGGCGACAACGCCGACGATGATGCAGACAACGATGGTGTGCCAGACGCTGAAGATGCCTTCCCCAACGACCCCAACGAAACCTCCGATGTAGACGGTGATGGTATTGGTGATAACGCAGATATCGATGATGATAACGACGGCGTAACCGATACGGATAACGATGGAGACGGCTTAGGCGACAATGTAGACAATGATGATGACAATGATGGCATCCCTGACAGCGAGGATGATTTCCCAATGGATGCCAGTGAAACTGTGGATACCGATGGAGATGGTATTGGGGACAATGCAGATACTGATGATGACGGGGACGGATACTCCGATGAAGTAGAACTGATGGAAGGGACCGACCCTATCGATGCGTCCAGCAAACCCATGGATACCGATGGCGATGGCATCCCCGATACCATGGATGAAGATGACGACAACGACGGCGTTGCCGATTTCGATGATGCCTTTCCTACGGACGAAGAACCATTATTGGTACCCGCCCAGGCCTTTACGCCTAACGGGGACGGTAACAACGATGCCTGGATCATACCAGGGATAGACAATTACCCGAACAACGTGGTCAAAGTCTACAACCGATGGGGTCACGAAGTGTTTGCCACTAAATCCTACCGTAACAATTGGGAAGGTTTCTATAAAAGTAGGAACGAAAAACTTCCCGCAGGATCTTATCTATACATCATAGACCTTGGCGATGGAAGTGCGCCGTTACAGGGCTGGATATTCATCAACTATTAATACCAACAAAAAACCATACTACAACAATGAGACTTTTCAATAACATAAAATTACTGGCCCTGTTCCTTGTGATCTGCTCTACAGCAAACGCCCAACAGGACCCCAACTATACCTTTTACCGATATAACATGAACATTTACAACCCTGCCTTCGTAGGGAGTTCGGAGGCTGCAGAATTCGCTTTGGGAATTCGCAGCCAATGGGCGGGCATCGAGGGAGCTCCCGAGAGCCAGAGTGGCATCTTCGGGATGCCCGTGGGCAAAAATGTGGGGCTCGGGGCCTCCATTCTAAATGATCGGACATTTATCGAACAACAAACCTGGGTGGCCATTGATGTGTCGTACAACGTGCAGTTGGATGAAGAGCACACCCTTTATTTCGGAATCAAGGGAAGCGCGAACTCCTACGATGCCAACACACAAGGCCTTGTCACCTACGGTGTAGGCCAAGATGGCGCCCTGATGGACTATGAAAGCCGTTTTACCCCAAATGTCGGGGCGGGCGTCTATTTGAAACACGATAGGTATTTTGCTTCCCTCTCGGCACCTAAGCTGTTGACCCCAGACCGTTTACAGGAACGTGATGGAAATGCCTTTCTAGGTGTAGACCGCATGCACGCCTATTTGAGCGGGGGGTACACCTTTTTACTGGGACGGACCCTTGACCTAAAAACGATGGGCATGTTCCGTTATGTGGATGCATCACCTATCTCGGTGGAACTAACCGGCATCCTGGACTTTGGGGAACGCTTTGAGTTTGGGGCCAGTTATCGACATGATGAGAGTATTAGCGGACTGTTCTTGTTCAACATCGGCAATGGATTCAATTTGGGATATGCTTACGAAACTTCTATCCAAAACCCGATTGATGGACTGGACAACAACACCCACGAGCTGTTTATGCGGTTGAAAATGTAAACTGTAATTTGCATAAGAGAAGGGGCTGTCTAAAAAGCTGTTTACCTATCTGTTCGAGCGCAGTCGAGAACTTAAGACACATTGCTAATCAATGGGTTTCGACTGCGCTCAACCTGACAAGGTTCAAATAGTACCGCTTTTAAGACAGCCCCTTTTTATCAAATTTTATAAGGAAATGGTTTCTTTCAAAATCAATCCAAGAAATTAACCACTCCTGTATCCATATCGTAAACCGCTCCACGGATATCTATTTCACCTTTATCGAACATTTCTTTCAAAATGGGGCTACCCTTCTTTATGTTATCAATGGTCTGATATACGTTGTTTTCTGCCACTTCATGAACTAGTAGCCTGTTTTTGGACGTACGTTCCCCTTCGGATTTGGTGGACATTTCAACCGCTGGTTTTATATTTTGTAACATGGCAGTTATATTTCCAAGTTCTACGCCATCTATCGCCGCATGGATGGCGCCACAATTCTCGTGCGCCATCACCAAAATCAATTTGGCTCCCGCTACTTTGGTGGCAAACTCCATACTTCCCAAAATATCGTTGTTCACGAAATTTCCAGCCACGCGTGCAACAAAAATATCGCCTATGCCCTTATCAAAAACATCCTCCACAGGAACTCGACTATCAACGCAGGATAAAACAATGGCCTTGGGATACTGGGCACCAGCTGTTTCACGGATTTGGAAGGAATGGTCCCGTGCGGTCAAATCGCTCCTCACGAAACGCTCATTACCTGCCTGAAACTGCAACAACACATCGTTAGGGGTCAACGCAGCCTGTTCCTCTGCGGTCAACACATCCTCCACAAGTATAGCACTTCTACTAATTTCCACGGTCTCTCCCATTTGAGCTGAAAGTGTGTTGAAGCCCAACAAAGAGAGTACAAAAACGAACGTATTCAAATTATTTTTCATCGGTTGCAAAGTTTTATTTAATCCAGCAAAAATAGATGCAAACCTCGAAATTAATACTATTACTATTCATAAATAATAGTTAAACTAACATATTTAATAGTTTTACTATTATTTTATAGATATTAAATATCCAAGATGAGTAATAGTAGCATCTGAAAAGTGAAATTGAAAACGACTAAAATTCGCTAATGAGTTGATTAGCAACCTTTTTTTGAGCCAGCTATCCAACTAGATAGAGAAACAATTGGTGCCAGAAGAAGCGTTGCTGCCGTCAGCTTACATGGGTTACCGTACGAGAGGAGGCAACCATCAACATTGAATGTTACTGGATTTCGAATTCGACCCTAACCTCACCCTCGGTGGCCTATAATGGATCAAACAAAAAGGCAACGGGAATCATACCGTAGTACTCCATTTTCAGGTCGTCTGAAAAAGAGCCCATATATTTTCTATCCAAGCCTAAAAAACGAATGGCTATGGTATCATTTACAGACCCTTGCACTTTAAACAGAGCAACACCATAGGGCTTAAGGGGCTTTTCGTAAGGAACCAAGGTATCAAAAACCGGTTGCGAAAAATCAGTGATCACGTGTGTCTTACTTCGTTTGCCACAGGAAGAAACCACTAGGGTGCCCAAAACAAACGGAAGGATTCTTTTCAATATCATACGAAAGGGATATACTTCTTACTCCTTTAAAGGTATAACAATGCGTACACTTGTACCCTTACCCTCTTCCGAATCAATGGTAAGCGTTCCTTGAATACTCTCCACCATTTCCATGACCAATTGAAGCCCAAGACCATACCCCTTTTCATAATTGGTGCCGAGGTCATCGAACCAGGCCAATTTATTGAGATTATCCAATCGTTCTTTGGGGATTCCCTTGCCGTTGTCACGAACTTCGATCATTAGGACCCTACCTCCTTCTTTATCCGCAATATCAAGATTAACATGAACAGTTCCTTGGGATGGGGTAAATTTGATGGAATTAGCAATAAGATTCCCTACAATAGGCAACAGTTTTTTTCTCGAAAACTCTAGGTTCCCCATGGCGCCATTAATAACGACGTCAAGGTCAATTTCCTTATTACGAGCAGGAAGGGCGTAAAGGTCCTCCAAATGTTCTTTAAGGCTGGAAAGTGTCAAATGATTTTCTTGTTGCCGAGCTTTTTGTCGCTCCAAAATATCATCGGTCAAATCCATCAATTTTGAAGCAGCACCTTTGATCATTCCCATATATTGTCTAAATTCATCTTCCTCTAAAGGTGCGTTTTCCGTACTTACTGCAAGACCCAGAATACCCCCAACCGGACCTCTCACATCGTGGGCCAATTGGTTGCGCTGCACGATGGACTTATCCAATGTATCTTGGAGTTCATCCATTTTTAATTTGCTCTCCAATTTTTCCACAATCTCATTGGCAACGAGGCGAAGCAACTTTTTCTTTTCCTCTGAAACGGTTTTTTCCTCATGATCCATCACGCAAAGGGCACCGATTTTTTTCTCCGGTCTTCACCTTGAGCGGAATGCCTAAATAATAACGGAATCCGTCATCTGCCTTAACAAAAGGTCTGTCACTGAACCGCTCATCATGTCCCAGATGCGGAATTTCCATGATATGATCGGATTGAATTGTGTATTGACAGATGGAATACTCCAAATCCATTTGGAAGACGTCCAGATTATGCCGGGATACACTCCATTGGGAGTGCTGGTCAAGCAAATTGATAAGGGAAATTTCGGTGCCAGCGATATGCGCTGCAAGTTCTACCAAGCCCTTGAATTCTTCATGGAGGCTTGTGTAATCCAAATCAAACTCGCCTAATTTTTTGATTCGCTCATACACTATTTTAGTGCGCTCTGCATCTGCTAACTTCATAAATCATATTTTACTTAAAATAGTCCAATTAACATCCACTCTTAAGAGGTGTACATTTGTAGTCCATAACGAATATTTAATTCGTCTAGTATACAAATTCAATGTATTTTCCTACAAATTTGGTTTGATTGGCACTTGGGAAAAGTGGACGAAAGAATACTCACCTCACAAAAAAAGCCTTGAAAAGTGTTACTTCCAAGGCCTTTTGTTTCTGGTGATCGCGGAAGGATTCGAACCTTCGACCGTCTGCTTAGAAGCCGCTTTAAGGCCAATTCTTCAAAAGCCAGAAATACATTTATTTTATTGTTTTTCAGTTTGTTACGTTTACTTTGATATCAATTGATATCAAATGAATACGACCTTTTGTTTGCAAATTGTTTGCAAATTTTTTTGCTAACTTGAAGTTAATGAGAACGTATTTGACCCTTTTATTGGACACCAGAAGAGCTAAAAAAGATGGCTCCTACCCTATCATTTTTCGCCTTACCCATCTGCGTAAAACAACATCCATCGCAACCGGGTTTTCAATATCCGAAATATTTTGGGATCATCAAAAATGTTCCATTAAAAGAAACTACACCCGCACAGAATCCATTGCCAGATTAAATACACTTTTATTAAAGGAAGAAGCTCGTGCAAATGATATTCTAAACAAACTTTCTGACCAAGGCAAATTGAACTATTTATCAATTGTGGAAGTCAAAAAAAGAATTACGAGAAATAGTACCTATGAGTCATTTTTTGAATTTGGAAACGCTGTGGTTGAAGATTTAAAAGCCGCTCATAGGTATGGGACCGCTCGGCATTATAAAGGTATATTATCCGTCCTAAAGACATTCAACAAGGGCAAAGATCTTAAGTTCAATGAAGTGAATTACTCTTTCATCAAACGTTTTGAAAAACATCATTTGGCCAAAGGAAATAGTTGGAACGGTTTATCTACTTATCTACGTGGGCTTCGGGCACTCTTCAACAAAGGTATAAAGGCGGGATTAATTGAAAAGGAAGCTTATCCTTTTACAAACTATACCATAAGACAAATTCCAACTGAAAAACGGGCCTTAGAAATCGAAGAAATCAGAAAGATTATCGAACTGGAGATTCCGGAAGACCAAGCTCTGTTTAGATATCGAAATTATTTTATTTGCTCCTTTTTTCTGTATGGAATGAATTTTACGGATATGGCCTACCTCCAAGTGAGTAATATTGTTAACGGCCGTATTAAATTTCGTAGAAAAAAAACCGGGAAGCTATATGACATAAAAATATCCGAGCAACTTACAGAAATCTTGAATATTTATTTAAAAGGAAAGAAAGAAGAGGATTATATATTTCCTGTGATAAAACGAGATGATCCAGCTAAGCAGGAACGTGAGATCAATTGGGAACGACAAAGATATAATCGAGGCTTAAAAAAAATTCAAGAACTATGCGGAATTGAGCAAAAACTCACAACCTATGTTAGCCGACATAGCTTTGCTACGCAAGCCATGCTTCACAACATTCCCTTAGAGGCCATTTCAGCTATGCTTGGGCATAGTAAGCTGAATACAACTCAAATCTATCTCAAATCGTTGCCTACTACTATACTCGATGATTATAATGAACGGTTAATTGAAGCTATCTAAACTTGTTCGATTGTCTACAATCGGAGAGTCGTCATGACTGAACCATCCATATGATTGTATGTTATTGTAAATCAATAACTAGCACTGATGTTTTAAATCCTGCACACCTTATTGCACATTTTTGTATGGATTGAGCATAAGTACATATCCTCAGAGAATAAAAATAGTCAAAACTGCTCAAAAAGTACCAAATATTTTAAAAACGACATCCACGTTATGTAACATCTGGACAATCCTTCCAATTTTTACTATAATCGCCAGAATGTATTTAGCAACCCTGCAGCATAGCACAAATATCTGACTTTCCAATTATTACATCCAAATAGTAGATGGTTCAAATTTTCCATTTTTGTAATCTCGGCTATCCGGCTCATACAAAAATGAGGTAGGTTCAAACATCTTCGTGCTCGTGCCCACTTTTTATACAATTGCCAAATTTGCGCCTATTTTTATTGTACTGCACGTATATTTATGATAACTTGCGCCTATATTTTTTATATAATGTTAAAAAGCGCCCACTTTTCATTTGTTGCACCCGTTTTTAACGGTGTGGTTCTTCCAGAAGAAGGTATCATCTCTGGCTATGCAGCCATTATACATAAGTTAGGGCTCGCTGTCCCATTACCAATACCCTTTACAGTCGTCAGTTTAAAAACTAAACGGATCAAGGACAAAAGTTTCACTTATCTTCCAAAGAGTTATGCAGTGGATGATTCCCTTCAACTCTCGGAAGTGGAGGCATTATATAAGCACCTTGTTTTTGCACTTAAGTATGAAGGTGTAAATCTATTGACTTTCAGCGCTCTTACAACGCATTATACCGAAGATGAACTGACTCAATTAATCAGTATCGAGCCAACCGGCCAATATTCAAGAAGGATATGGTTTTTAGTGGAATGGTTGATGCAAAGGGAACTTTCAGGGATTTCAGACCTAAGCAAAAAGAGTTATGTGGATGTTATCGATACAAAACAACAATTTGGGATAAAGGGCATTCGATCGCCGAGACAAATGGTCAATAATAATTTGCCAGGAACTGTTGACTTCTGTCCATTGATACGAAGAACTGCATTGTTGGAGCAATATATCAATGAAAAACTCTCCAATAAAAACAGCACCTATCTCAAGGGCATTCGGAAAAGTATCCTACAACGGGCAGCTGCATTTTTGTTGTTAAAGGATTCAAAGGCATCCTTCACCATCGAAGGCGAAAGCCCAAAGAGTAAACGTGCCGCACGATGGGGACAAGCTATAGGTCAAGCAGGGATGAAAGATCTTAGTCATCATGAATTTGAACGGCTACAACAACTGGTTATTGAAAACTCACGCTTTATTGACATGGGGTATCGGAAAAAAGGTGGTTTTATAGGAGAACGGGACAGGGATACCTTTTCTCCGGTTCCAGATCATATCTCCGCCAAACACGAGGATATCCAACAACTTATGACAGGATTATTGGAAACCAACCAAAAACTATTGGACAACGAAATGGATGCAGTACTTGCTGCTGCCAGTATTTCGTTCGGTTTTGTATTTATACATCCATTTGCCGACGGAAATGGGCGAATACATCGTTATTTGATCCATCATGTTTTGGCAAAAAAGCAATTTTCGGAACAGGGCTTGATTTTCCCGGTTTCCGCATCCATACTAAGCCATATTGGGGATTATCAAAAAGTATTGGAAGGGTATTCCATCCCGCTATTGGATTTTATTGATTGGAAAGAAACAAGTGACCACAACGTGGAGGTCATAAACGAAACAATAGATTACTATCGTTATTTTGATGTGACCCCACAAGCTGAGTTCTTATACTCTTGTGTCAAGGATACCATTGAGAACATTATTCCAAATGAAGTGAACTATCTCGGCAAATATGAAGAGTTTAAATACTACATTGACAATACCTACGAAATGCCGGATGATATGGTATCATTGTTGGTCCGCTTTTTGGAACAAAACGATGGCTCCTTGTCCAAAAGAGCAAAAAAGAAAGAGTTTGTACAACTCAGTGAAAGTGAAATTAAGGATATCGAACACCGTTATAACCTTATTTTCAATTCTTAAAAAAGTGCCTTAGTAATCAAACCAATCTTATTGGAAACGCCGGACAAAGTATACCAACTTCGCCAGATAAAATTGAGCACCCGCGGGACTAACACAAAAATTTGACTTTCAAACTACTAAGCACAATTAATAGTTAGCTCAAATTTTCCGTTTTTTGTGGCCTTTACCATGCGGCTCATCCGATCATGTAGCATGGTTTCAAAAATGCTATGGGAATACTTGGTGATTACGATCAGGTCCGATTCCAATACACGGGCCCTCTCAAGAGTGTCCCAAGTAACGGATTTGGAAAGGGGTACCTAATCACTTAATACTATAAATTATCTTTATTTAAAGAAGCAAAAAAAAGCCCCTATTAGGGGGCTCTTATCTTATTGAAATGAAGGCATTAACCCGTGAAATAGGAAAGAACGGCAACAACAATAATGACCAACAGCACCGATAGCACGACATCAATGGTACTGTAACTGCCCTTGGACGCCAATCGGTCCTCAGGAGACAAGGTCCCAAAAGAGAGTCCTTTAATCCGAATATAATCGGGAGGTGAGGTGGCCAAGGTAACCCCAGTGCACAAAAGCATCGAAAAAATGAACATGAATATGGCCATGTGGGCGAAATTCACCGTAGCAAATTGGAACAAAAAGCCAGCTGCCTCAGTTCCAGCCGTAATTTGTGGCTGGTAATAAATTTCAGAACCCAAACGCAGAATCAACAAGACTAATCCCGCCAACAAGGTGGTGATGGCCGCCTTCGAATTAACACGCTTCCAGATAATTCCCAATAAAAAAACAGTGGTTACTGGGGGAGCAATGTAAGATTGTACATTTTGAAGATATTGGTACATGACGCCACCTCCAATTTTCTCCATAATAGGAATCCATACAATCCCTAATACCACAATAATTCCGGTAGCAATTTTGCCAATGGTCAATAATTCCCTTTCTGATTTTTCTGGACGTAATTTTTTATATATATCGATAGTAAAAATGGTAGAGCATGAATTGAATACCGAAGCCAAAGAGCTCATCAAGGCAGCCATCAAGCCACCCGCCACCAATCCTTTTAAACCAACTGGCAAGAGCGTTGTTACCAACATTGGAAAAGCCCGGTCAGCACGATCGACATGAAATACCTCTGGGTTTTGAATCGTTAGGGCAAACGCTATGATTCCAGGAATCAGGAAAATCAAAATGGGCATCAACTTCAGATAGGCCCCAAATATGGCACCCCTTCTTCCGATTTTGATATTATTGGCCGCCAAGGTACGCTGTACGATATACTGGTCCGTACACCAATACCATATACCAACGATGGTACCTCCAAAAAGCAGTCCGGTCCAAGGGAAATCGGGATCGCTCATCGGTCGCCACATATTAAAATGATCGGGACTGACCGAAGTGACGGTTTCATGCAGTTGTGCCCATCCCCCTACTTCCTGTAGGCCTAAATAGGTAATCACCAAAGAGCCTAGAATAAGGATGATGGTTTGAAGTGTTTCCGTATATATTACGGCTTTCATCCCGCCGATTACGGTATATATGCCCGTAAACACCACCACACCAATGGCCCCATACCAGAATGGGATGCCCAATAACTCGGAAACCACTATACCACCAGCATAGATGGTCACCGAAACCTTGGTGAGCACATAAGCCACCAAAGAGAAAATGGACAGGAACCATCTAGATCGGCTATCAAAGCGCTTTTCCAAAAATTCAGGCATGGTAAAGGCCCCACTTCGTATGTAAAATGGAAGAAATAACCAGCCGAGCAATAATACAATCCAAGCGTGAAGTTCATAGTGCGCCATTGGAGTGCCCGATTCGAATCCGGTTCCGGCCAGGCCAACAACATGTTCCGAGCCGATATTTGATGCAAAAATAGAGGCTCCGATGACAAACCACCCTACATTCCTACCGGCCAGAAAATAGTCTTCTGTATTCTTGTTTTTTTGGGATACCACCCACACGGCTACACCGATCAGGGCTAAAAAATAGATGCCCAAGACTATCCAATCCGGTCTTTCTAAAACTGATTCCATAAAGTTAGTTTGATAGGTTAACGAAAAGCTTAGATGTACTGATTGATTATATTCTCGAACAATTCTTGCCGCCCGCTGGTCTTTTTAATGTTCGGATGCGCTGTGGCATGGGCGTAAAGGTCTTCCAGTGAAAGCTGGCCTTCCTCAAATGCCTTTCCCGAACCAGCATCAAAGGAAGCATAGCGATTCTTACGTAGGCTAAGATACTTGGAGTTTTCCAAAATATCGTTTGCGGCCAATAAGGCCCTTGCAAAGGCGTCCATTCCCCCGATGTGCGCATGGAAGATGTCCTCGAGGTCGGTGGAGTTCCTCCGTATTTTCGCGTCAAAGTTTATGCCCCCACCTTGGAATCCGCCGGCCTGGAGGATGACCAACATGGCCTGAGCCAGTTCGTAAACGTCCACGGGGAACTGGTCGGTGTCCCAACCGTTCTGGTAATCCCCTCTGTTGGCATCGATACTGCCCAGCATATTGTTGTCCGCGGCCACTTGCAGCTCGTGCTCAAAGGTATGCTGGGCCAAGGTGGCATGGTTGACCTCGATGTTGAGTTTGAAATCGTCCAAAAGGTCATATTTGGTAAGAAAACCGATTACGGTCGCCACATCAAAGTCGTATTGGTGCTTGGTGGGCTCCATGGGCTTTGGTTCGATGAAGAAGGT
>NZ_RZMZ01000011.1 GCF_003992675.1 Flagellimonas marinaquae | reverse complement strand
ACCTTCTTCATCGAACCAAAGCCCATGGAGCCCACCAAGCACCAATACGACTTTGATGTGGCGACCGTAATCGGTTTTCTTACCAAATATGACCTTTTGGACGATTTCAAACTCAACATCGAGGTCAACCATGCCACCTTGGCCCAGCATACCTTTGAGCACGAGCTGCAAGTGGCCGCGGACAACAATATGCTGGGCAGTATCGATGCCAACAGAGGGGATTACCAGAACGGTTGGGACACCGACCAGTTCCCCGTGGACGTTTACGAACTGGCTCAGGCCATGTTGGTCATCCTCCAGGCCGGCGGATTCCAAGGTGGGGGCATAAACTTTGACGCGAAAATACGGAGGAACTCCACCGACCTCGAGGACATCTTCCATGCGCACATCGGGGGAATGGACGCCTTTGCAAGGGCCTTATTGGCCGCAAACGATATTTTGGAAAACTCCAAGTATCTTAGCCTACGTAAGAATCGCTATGCTTCCTTTGATGCTGGTTCGGGAAAGGCATTTGAGGAAGGCCAGCTTTCACTGGAAGACCTTTACGCCCATGCCACGGCACATCCGAACATTAAAAAGACAAGCGGTCAGCAAGAATTGTTCGAGAATATAATCAATCAGTATATTTGATTTTATAACCAACTAAACAAACCGTTTTGGCGCCAAGCCAAGACATCAAAATCTAATTTATGGCACTTATTTCATTTTTGGGTTTCACTCTTATGGTGGGTATCATCTCTTGGTGGTCCGTTAGAAAAACCGATGAATCATCTTCTGACGGCTACTTTTTGGGAGGCAGAAGCCTTACTGCAGGAGTTATTGCAGGATCGCTGTTATTGACCAATTTATCCACCGAACAAATCGTTGGACTGAACGGAAGCGCTTACAAGGATGGTCTTTCCGTTATGGCTTGGGAAACTTTGGCAGCACTTGCCATTGTGGTCACGGCACTGTTCCTGCTCCCAAGATATTTAAAGGGCGGGCTCACCACAGTACCGCAGTTTTTGGCCAAACGTTTCGATGTTTCCACGAAGACCATCACCTCTGGGCTGTTCTTGACAGGCTACGTAGTAGTTTTGTTGCCGGTGATATTGTATTCGGGTTCGGTCGCCATCAGTGGAATGTTCGATGTTCCGCAACTCCTCGGAGTTTCCGACTCCACCGCCCTTGTGATTTGTATTTGGGGAATTGGCATCATTGGTTCCATTTATGCGGTTTTTGGAGGATTAAAGGCTGTGGCCGTATCCGATAGTATCAATGCCGTAGGTCTAATCGTTGGTGGTATATTGATTCCTATTTTTGGTTTGATGGCCATTGGTGATGGAAGCGTTTTTGGAGGACTTGAGACCTTGATGAACGCAAATCCCGAACGTTTTGATTCTACTGGTAACCCAGGCCAAGAAGTACCTTTTTCCACCATATTTACGGGAATGATGCTGGTTCAACTATTCTACTGGGGGACCAATCAACAAATTATTCAGCGTGGATTGGGGGCCAAAAACCTGGCTGAAGGTCAAAAAGGACTGTTATTGGCCGCTTTTTTGAAAATTCTAGGCCCAATCATCCTTGTTCTGCCCGGAATGATTGCCTACTACTATTTTGAAGGCGGGCTTGCCAGCAGCGACCTTGCGTATCCAGAACTGGTACGGGCCGTACTGCCCAAACCGTTGATGGGCTTTTTCGCCGCGGTACTGTTCGGGGCCATTTTAAGCTCGTTCAATAGTGTGCTCAACAGTTCGGTGACCTTATTTGGAATAGACATTTATAAACAACATCTCAATAAAGAGGCTTCAGAAATGACCGTGGTAAAATACGGGAAGATTTTTGGGGTTTGTTTGGCCTTGGCAGCCATGTTCATTGCTCCGCTGATCGCAAATGCGGGAAGTTTGTTCAACTATCTACAGGAAATCAACGGGATTTACAGTATTCCCATCTTCACGATTATCGTGGTGGGTTACCTTACCAAACGGGTTCCGGCGATTGCTGCCAAAATCGGAATTCTTTCAGGGTCTGCGCTTTACATCATCAGCCAATTCATCATTGGGCCAAAAATGGTGGCAAATGCCCTTGCCGAAGCCAAGGCGAATGGAATCACGGACCCTGCCGAGCTCAATTTAATCGAGGCCGGAGCGTACCCGCACTATTTGCACGTGATGGCCATATTATTTGTGTCCAACATCATCATTATGCTACTCATAGGAAAGTTCTATCCGAGAAAGGAGCCATTCCAGTTGGAATACACCAAACAAGTTTCCATAGAGCCTTGGAAACATGTAAAATTGGCAAGTGGTATCATTGCCTTTATTGTAATTGCCATTTACATCTACTTTGCCAAGTAGATACGCGAAATCAAAAAAACTTACAAAAGGCCAGGGGTTATCTCCTGGCTTTTTTATGGTAAGATGCTCTTTAAAAAATTGTCCTTGTAAGCTCTCCCCATAGGAATTTTGGCACCATTGGTTAGCGAGACCAAATTTCCGGAAATTCGATCGATCTTCTGGGTGTTGATGATGTGGGACTTATGTATCTGATAAAACTGATTGCCCCCTAACACATCGACCCAATGGCGAAGCGGTTCGTTGGATAATATTTTTTTGTCCTCCAAATGAATCTCTGTATAATCGGAATCTGAAGTGATTGAATAAATATCATTCACCAGGACCTTGATGTGTTCGTGGCTGGACTTCACGTAGATTTCCGTAAGGGGAATACCTCCACTCTTTGAGCCTTCTTGCTCGTATTTGGCGTTCACCTTGTTCACGGCCTGCAAAAAACGTTGAAAGGAAAAGGGTTTCAAAAGGTAATCCACCACATTAAGGTCGTAGCCTTCCAAGGCGTATTCGGAAAATGCCGTGGTCAATATCACATTGGGCGGATTGGGTATGCTCTTTAGGAAGTCCAACCCGTTGATCTTGGGCAAATGGATATCCAAGAACATCAGGTCAACAGATTCGGTATTGAGGAATTCCATAGCCTTGAGCCCATCGGAGAACACTTCTACCAACTGCAGCGTGGGCACATCTTGTATAAATTTTCTCAATATGCGTTGGGCCGGTGGTTGATCTTCGACAATGATACATCTCATAACCTACACTTTTTCCAATTCCAGCTTCAGGTACACATGATAGCTGTTATCGGCTTCTTCAATCTGCAAAATATGCTTTTTTGGGTAAAGCAGCTCCAATCTCTTTTTTACATTCTTAAGGCCGATGCCTTTGGCCACACTGTCCAAACTAAAACCAGGTTCGTAGTTATTTCTGCAATGGAACTCCAAATAGGAATTTTTCAGTTTTACCGATATATCAATTTTGATATCTGAAGACTGACCGGACTGACTGTGCTTGAAGGCGTTTTCAATGAACACGATCAAAATCAAAGGGGCAATCCTGTAATCCCCTTTAATGTCGTCCACATCAAAGTGCACTTCTCCCCTGTCCTCAATCTGCAGTTTGTAGAGCCGTATAAAGTTTCCAAGTTGCTCAAGCTCCTTTTTCAAGGGAACTAGCTTTTCCTTGGACTCGTAAAGCATATATCGGAGAACTCCGCTCATTTCCAGAATGATTTCTGGCGTCTTCGGCGATTCTTGAAGCGCATATGAGTACAAATTGTTAAGGTTATTGAACAGAAAGTGGGGATTGATCTGGCTTCGAAGAAACTGCAGCTCACTTTCTTGAATGGTGGATTCCAGTTCATCTATCTGGGCTTGCTTTTTAAGGGCATCCCATCCAAACTTAAAGCCGGACAATATGCACATTACGGGCAAAACACCCAAAAGGGAGACATAGATCCCAGGAAAGGTCTTTCCCCTATCGGAATCGGGAAATATGATAGGCTCCAGCACAAGTTCCTCTATCAAAATCACTACGGCAACCACAATGGTGGCACCTAAAAAAAACTGCCAGTACTTTTTACGATATAGGAAATGGGGCATTAAATAATAAGTAACAGAAACGGTGGCAAGACTGTAAAAGGTCAAAAATATAGCCCTGTGCACCATAATGGCACCTGTGTTTCTGTTGAAAGAGAAGAACAAGAGCACCAATATGTGCAATACAATTTGAAAAAGAAGTTCCTTACGTGAAATCAATACACTTGAATTAATAAGTCCAAAACTAGAGATAAAACTCGGGGAAAAGAAAAGCAGTTTTACCAACAACCAACTTTAGCCTGTCAACGACATTTACCCCATTACAATCCTTAATTTATTGGTTGATTGAGGGTTAACCCCTGTTGTTCGCAGAAAATATTTCGATTTCACCTTTAGTTTACGCATATTTAATAGAAGTGATTTGGCAAATGGACAATCCTTTGCCAAAGTCAACATCGGAACGAACACTAAAAATCATACCATCATGAAAAAATTATTCCTAACGACAGTATTATTGACCAGCTTGATGGTCAGCGCCCAATCTACGTGGAAATCGGACCCAGCACATTCCAAGGTCGGTTTTGGCATCACCCACCTGATGATTTCCCAAGTGGAAGGCCTTTTTAGCGATTTTGAAGTGACCGCTATGGCCACCGAAGCCTTTGATAATGCGAAATTCTCCGTGGACATCAAAACGGCCAGTATTGATACGGACAATGAAAGACGCGACAACCATTTAAGAAGTCCTGACTTTTTTGATGCGGAAAAATACCCCAACATTACCTTTGAGAGCAGCAGTTTTGAAAAAACTGGCGATAATACTTTCAAGGTCACTGGAAATCTCACCATACACGGTACGACCAAGGAGTTGACCCTGGACGGAAAAGTGAACGGAATTATTACCAATCAACGGAGCAACAAATTGAAGGCTGGACTAAAGCTTACCGGAACCATTGACCGATTGGAATTTGGTGTGGGAGAAGAGTCTGCCTCAATTGGAAATGAAGTGGAAATGACCATTCACTTGGAAATGGCCCAACAATAAACGAAATTTACCCCTTTAAGAGCAAGAAAGGCCAATGCGGCCTTTCTTCTTTATTTACAACAAACTTAACATGGGAAGAAAATCAGAAAACACCTTTAGGGAATTCCACCGGTATTTGGGGTTCTTTTTGGCCGGGATCATGGCCGTTTACGCCATTAGTGGCATTGTGCTTACGTTTCGAAACACCGATTATTTGAAAAGCGAATACCAAGTGGAGAAGACGCTTGAACCTAATTTGCAGGAAGAAGCCCTTGGCTCTGCACTACGCAAAAGAGGTTTTAAAGTGGACAAAACTGAGGGCGACCTCGTGTACTTTGATGGCGGCACCTACAATATGAAAACAGGTGAGGCCTCCTACACGGAAAAACGTTTGCCCGCCATTTTGGAAAGCATGAACAAGCTTCATAAAATGCACATGGGAAATCCATTGTTTTGGTTGGGTATTTTTTTCGGCATATCCCTATTGTTTTTTGCAGTTTCGGCTTTTTTTATGTTTCGCCCCTCTGCACCCATTTACAAAAAGGGTCTTTATTTTGCCGCGGCAGGTTTTCTGCTGACGATAGTCTTGCTAATGGTATAAAAAAAGAAAGCCACCGAGTTCGGTGGCTTTCTTTTTTATGTTCATACACTAAGGATTGATGCCCAAATAGGCTACCGCCTCTTCATAGGTCATCTTTTTTAGGTTTTCGATGGTGGCTTTCCCCAATGTGCCCGATGGCGCCAAAACATATCTGAAACTTATTTCCAGTTCCTCTTCTTTGGCCATAGAGGCTCTCTTGAAGACTTCTTGATTCATGATGATTGATTCCGAATAAATGTATATCAAAATATTTCCCGGAGAAAACGAATAATCAAATACATCCTTGCCAATTTCATCTTCATTATAAATAACGATGACTTGTTGTGGCAGGGAAACGATATTGTCCATATTCGGTACTGTTTCCACCCCATTCGTTCCATAAATATAGATCTGGGCATAAACCATCACTACGCCACCATTGGCGATTTCCTCGGTTAACTCGGGAACATCCCAATCAAAGGTCAGTAAAGGGTAGCTTTCGGAGTACTCGAATAAATCAAATACAGCAGGCACATGTAACCAATCGCTGGCAATTACGTTCATGTTACCATCTTGACCATCAACCCCATCAACCCCATCATTCCCATCGGTACCTGGAACCCCTTGCTCGCCTTGCGGACCTTGTTGACCTTGAGGACCCTGTTCGCCTTGTGGACCTGGGTCTCCTTGTTCCCCCTGAGGTCCTTGTGGCCCTGGCTCACCCTGTGGTCCTACTTCACCTTGTTCACCTTGAGGCCCCATGAGACCATCGACCCCATCTTCAACAGAACAGGAAAGATGTAAACAAATGGATGCAGTGACCATGGCAGCGATTGCTAATTTTCTAAATAACTTCATAGTACAGTTTGGTTTTTATGTTACGATGCCTACAACGTCATTATCTTTTAAATTGTTATGAATTATCTTACAATTTGTTGTGTCTTATCTTATAGTTGTTGTGTGTAGACAACTTGTATGAATGATTTTTTGATGAATCATCATCGGAATATATAAAGCCACTTAGCTCAAAAAATATGACTAACTTTTAAGGGGTATCCGGAACAATTGTAATCAACGGTACAAGTAATCCTACTCCATCCCAAAAAAATGAATAAGATGAACAATCCGCTTATATTAAAAATCCTAATCTTTATTAGCTGTATTACCACGATACATATGTCTGCACAAAATTTAAATAACCACCAGTGGAAAAATAGAGTCCTTATCATAAAAACTGTAGCTGACCATTCAGAAAGGTTCGAAGACCAACTCACGGAATTCAAAGATGCACAGGAGGAACTAAAGGATAGAAGGTTGGTGCTTTATGCCATTCGGCAGAATGATTTCTCTTTTACGGATTACACCAACAGCTCGAAGAATTACACTGGAAAACTTGTTGAAAAAGGAGTCAAATCCATGCTAGATCAAAACGAAGCGTTTGAAATCATCCTCATTGGACTGGACGGCGGAATTAAACTTCGTAAAAATTACATCGTTTCACTGGAAGACCTGTTCAGCATTATAGATGCAATGCCCATGCGACGAAATGAAATTAAGAATTGAGGCTTCTAACCCATAGATAAGCCGGAGAGTTGGAGTCGAAAACAAAAAAAGAGCCGCACTTTTGTACAGCTCTTTCTCGTTTTGCTCCCCTTGTTGACGAAAGTTGCAACTTTAAATGGTTTTTATTCTGACCTCCTCCCAAAATTAGGTACCGGTCATAACTAGAGAATCGGGGCTATTGACCTCCTCCCAATATTAGGTACCGGTCATAACTAGAGAATCGGGGCTATTTTGATTCATTTCGATGTACTCGTTGGGAGACATGTCCCCCAACGAGCTGTGCGGTCTATAATTGTTATAGTCCTCTTTCCAAATATCGAACTTTTCCTGGGCATCCTCCAAGGAGAAGAACCAATTGGCGTTCAGGCACTCATACCTAAATGAGCCATTAAAACTTTCGATAAAAGGATTGTCCGTTGGTTTTCCTGGCCTTGAGAAGTCAAGTTCGACATTGTTCCCATAGGCCCATTTGTCCAATACCTTACTGATGAACTCACTTCCATTATCCACTTTGACACGCTTTGGCAGCACTTCGTTCCCAAAAGTAATGGCTTCCATTACCTGTACGACATCACTTCCTTTAAGAGACTTTCCCGCATGGATGGCCAAACACTTGCGGCTATAGTTATCCACTACAGTCAATGCCCTGAAACGGCTCCCGTTGTACAACTGGTCCGAGACAAAATCCATGCTCCAACATTCGTTCAAACTAGAGGCGTTCCCCTCTGCGGGTTGTCTGTGTGCGGCGGAACGGTTCCGTTTGGGCCGCTTGCTCCTCAGGTTCAGACCTTCCTCGCAATAGACCCGGTACATGCGTTTGTGGTTGTCCATGAAACCCTCCCGTCTCAAAAGGATATGGATACGCCAGAACCCGTAACGTACCCTGACGGCGGCAATCTCGTTCATCCGCATGCGCAACAGTTCATCGCTACGGCCCTTGGCCCTGTAATAGAAAACGCTCTTGTGCAGCAATATGAGCTTGCAGCAACGCTGGACGGAAATATTGTACTCCATCCTTATATTTTCGACCATCCCGCGCTTTCGGGACGGTCTCAGAACTTTTTTTTCAGCACGTCCTGCAGGATCTGTTTGTCCAAGCTCAGGTCGGCGACCAGTTTCTTCAACTGTGCGTTCTCCTCCTCCAGGTTCTTCAGCCTCCGTAGTTCGGAGACACCAAGCCCGCCATATTTCTTCTTCCAATTGTAGAACGTGGCCTCGCTGATGCCCATCTTGCGGCATACCTCCTGGATACGGGTCCCCGTCTCCGCCTGTTTGATCGCAAATACGATCTGCGACTCAGAATACTTTGATCGTTTCATAAGCAAATACTTGTTTAAAGTTAAACATTTATCCGCCCGGAATTCTCTAATTCTAAACTGTCCGGTTTAACGGGAGGAGGTCA
>NZ_RZMZ01000010.1 GCF_003992675.1 Flagellimonas marinaquae | reverse complement strand
AGCTGTTCGCCCATTTGCCAGGTAATCCGCACCGTTCGCGCGTTCTGCGCTTCCGACAGCACAAAGCGGGGCGGGTGGCAGTCGGCACGGTAGGTAAAATGGTACACCTCGCTCATCCCGCTGTTACGGAACAGGGAGGTCTCCGTAAAGCCGTCGCTCACAAAGGCGCGTACCTGCCAGCCGTAGGTCCTGCCCTCCAAAAGGGGCGTCTGTGCGGGACCGTAGTGCAGCGTGTTGGCAAAGGTGGTGGTCTGGTACAGTGGCGGTGCGGCAAAAAAACTGGCCTGCGGGTCCATGCCCGTGTCCCACAGTTCCTTTAGGGTGAACTCGTACTGTACCCCAGCGGCGTTGATGTGCCTTGGGGTCCAGTTGAAAATGAGGTTCTGCGGCTGCTGTGCCGTCACCACATCGCCGCGAAAGGGAACGTTGAGCAGGGGCGGGTCGTTGAGCTGTAGATAAATATTGGCGCAGCTATTATTGGAGATGCGCTGGCCCGAAAACTGGTCGTACACCTCAAAGCAGAAACGGTACTGCCCTTCGGGCAACTGCTGCCCGTACTGCTGCGGACTGATGCCGATCAAATTGTTCAGCTCAAAGTAGGGCCTAAGGTCGAAGTTGGACAACCGCAGGTTGACCCCACCATTGAGCACAATGGGCGCGGCGCCCGCCACAAAGTCCACCGTCCGAAAACTGATTCCGGGGCCTTCCACGTTCATCCGTAAGCGCACACGTCTACCGGATTCCATAGCATCGGTGAGCAATAGGTTCACAAAAAGCTTTTCACGGGTGCTGGTAGCGTAGTCGGACAACCGAAAACTGTAGGGCGGCAAAATTTGTGGGGTGACCTGTACGGGGAAGATCTGGGCGGTTGCAATTCCAGTGTACAATAAGCAATGTACAATGAACAGTTTTTTTAAGAATGATGAACAGGGTCGAAGCCAAGAGAGGTTCTTCACTCTGTTCAGATTGACATTAACCAAAGAAGTCGAAATTATAGGATTGTTCATTGATTATTGATTATTGGTTATTGTTCATTGATTATTGCTTCTGCACTTTAACATCCATCACGATATGTGAATTCGTTCCATCCTGCACAAATTCCTTTAGTTTAATGGCTCCTTTTCGCCCGTCCGAGGTTTCAAACAAAACAATGCGCGGCACCACCGTGCTATCAAAATCCTGAATCCCGCCCATGGTTTCCTCGATCTGTAATGGTTCCAGAAGGGAATCATCCAACATCCCATCAAACTCCTCCACCGATAGTGATGCTTGGCACTCGCAGGATTCCTGCAGGTTGATGAACTTGGTATACGTTGCATTGGGAATGAGATCAAAAGTGTATTCCTGTACCTCATCGGGGGACACAAACTTGTTGAAATTGAACTCTGGATTGAGCGCAAAAAAGGCAATATCAATAGCACTGGCATCTTCTGATGGAATCTCAGCGGAATGATAGACCTCCCTTGTAACGGTGGAGAAAAAAGCGCCCTTTTGATTGGAATTGTGCGCCGTAGCAATGCCCAATTCAATATGTTCAAAAACCCTGAGATTGGTATCCTCAAAAATGATGACCTCCACGATTTTGGAATCGCTTCGTTTGGTGTTAAAAGCTTTTAGCTTGATTTGATGGACTCCTGGTTCACTGATGGTAATGACAGCATCAGTTGCGCTGCTAAAAGAGGGCGTAGCCGTAGCAAAGGTCCATTCAGCACCTGTGGCCCCTACACTTTTATTCACCAATGTTAAGGTAACCGGCGCTTGATAATCATCATCGGCAAAAGCGGGTACGATTTCAAAATCGGCAAATAACTCAGCGGATACCTTGACCGTATCTTGCAGGCTATGGGTTTCCCTTCCATTGCCCACTTCCAAGGTCACCAAATGCTCGCCCGGTTCCAAAAAAACGATTTTGCCCGGGGTCCTGGCTTCCGAAATGGAGGGCACACCGCCTTCAAAGGTCCAACGATAGGTGCTGGCCCCTTGGGTGGTATTTTCGAAGGAAACGGTCATTGGGGCAAAGTCGTCCCCTTCAGGGATTATGTTGAAACCGGGAACCACCCCTTCATCCGTGGTCAGCACATAGTCCTTGGTTTCCTGTACACCGTCCCTATTGGAAGCCTTCAAGCTAATGGTATAATCTCCATGAGTGTTGTACTGAATGATTCCAGGATTACGGTCGTTGGAGATTGATGGATTTCCGCCTTCAAATGTCCACTCGTAGGTATCGGCTCCTTCAGTTTGATTGCTGATACGCACCCGAACAGGAACCGAATAGTCGTTATCCACTACCTCAACAGCAAAATCAGCTTGAATGGGCAAAGCGACTTCCTTGGCACAGGATGCCAAAAACCATATTGATAAACCAATAATTGAACATCCGTAACGACTACCAATCCATTTTCTCCTCAAGTGTCCCAAAAATTTTAGGGAAAAGTCAACTAAAGCTAACAGCCGCAGAATGAGGTCTCGACTACGCTCGACCTGACAACGATATTGCTTGTTTGGTCGATTCCGAATAGTTGGACCGATAATGCCGTGTTTAATGTTTTGCCCCATCACAAAATCACTATTTTTCGGATTTGACTGGCTTTTGGGGTTTCCAATAGCACCAAGTACACCCCTGAAGGCAAATTCAAGGTAAACGGAACTTCATAGTCCGCACTGCCGCCCAATGTTTCCTCATGGTGCACCTGATTGGTAGTGAGTCCAAACACCCGAAGCGAAGCTTCTGATGTTTCTTGCAGCGAAACCATGACGGTAAAACTGCCCGTAGAGGGGTTTGGCGACACTATAAATTCCTGGATAAACGGACTAATCGCATCCCCAACATCACTAAGCTCCGTAGCTTCCGTCACGATAATGGTCTTTACGATATCTTGGTAACACTCCCCTTGAAAATTCCTGAGGATAAGTTCGTAAGTGCCGGGTGCATCAAAACGGATAACGGCCGTGCCGCTAGTCTGTTCCAGCACCGTGGCTTCATCTGGGAAAACCCAATTTTCTTCCGTGCCTACCGGGTCGCTGGTATTGACCAATACGACCTCTTCGCCCACAAAGGCTTGTGAGCTCATCAAAAATTGGGCGTCGATTTCCACCTGTGAGGTGGTAATTTCGATGGTATCGCTGCCCGAACAACCTAAACTATTGGTCACCGTAGCGGTATAAATCCCTGCTTCTGACAAAGCAACCTGTGGAGCGGTACTAAAGAAACCGTTGTTCGATGTCCATTCGTAGGTGGCAGCAGGATCACTTATGGATATATCAAGGTAATGTTGCTGGCCTAAACAAAGAGTTCTATCTTCCCCAAGCGTTACAGCACTGGGAAAGGGTGCTGTAATGGAAACCGCTTTGGAGGTGGTGCATCCGGTGGCGTCCAACACCTCCAAGGTGTAACTACCCTCCGCTAGATTGTTGATGTTCAAGGCGGTTTCCCCGTTGCTCCAGAGGTAATTGTAGGGAGCTATTCCGCCCGTAACCGCTACTGTTATACCCCCATCTTGGGCATCGAAACAGCTGGGTGAAACGGTGTCCAATACTTCAATGACCAATTCTTCGGGCTGATGTATGTTTACTTGTCCGCTGGCCTCGCATCCATAAAAATCCTTAATGTAAACGAAGTAAGTACCGGCTGCGAGATTTTCCGCGACTTCGGAGTTGGCTCCTGAAGACCATGAAATGTCATACGGCGGCAATCCACCTTGAATGGCCACGGTGGCGAAACCATCGTTGGCAGCATAACAGCTCACATCCATTTTGTCCAATTGCAGGGTGATGGGGTCAGTTTCCTGCACGGGATACAGATAATCGGTGGCTTCCTGTAGTTGATTGTTCACATAAAAGCCCAAAACAATGCCGTTTGCATCCTCAATATTCACCGCATACTCGCCAGCATCAACATTGTCCAAGACATTTCCGGTGACGTTGGGTATGATTTGCCAATTGTTTTGTTCATCTTTCTTTTTCCATGTGAAGATGTACCCATATTGACCATCGATCAACGGGTCAAAAGGTACCCCGCCTGATGCCATTGCCATGAGTTGCCCATCATCTGCAGGATTATTGAACTGGTTGCCTCCGTTACATGAAATAGGAATGGTCTGTTCCACGCTCAACACCAGTGGCGGGGGTTCGGTCAGGACCAGTTCGGTGGTGTAGGTACAGCCTTCTTTTTGTTCCGCATTCTCATAATTGGCATCGGTTACGGTGATTGTGTAAATACCTGCGGGAATGTCAAACACCTGTATGGCGTAGCCTTCTGGGATAGACTCTGCAGTGGTGGTATTGATGAGGTTGTTTCCTTCGTCCCGCCATTCATAATGATAACTATCATCGTTAAAAGGTGTTCCCCCGTTTACCTGCACCGTGATGCTGCCGTTGGTAAAACCATTGGCCGTGGGTTCCACATAAACGGGATTGGTAATGGAAACGGCTTCATCGGGTTGACCAATGGTCACTTCGGCTTCGGCCTCACAGCCAAGCGCATCCAAAACATAAACACTGTGAGTGCCCTGCCACAATCCTTGTGCCGTCTGTGAGTTAGCTCCAGAAGTCCATTCGTACGTAAATGGCGGTGTTCCCCCACTCACCATCGCCGTGGCGGTACCATCAAATCCCCCAAAACAGTTAACATCCGTTTTTTCTATCTGTACGGTAAGCAATTCGGGTTCTTCCAAAGTATATGCAACGGGAGTGGCCTGTTGCAGTACATTATTTTCATAAATCCCGATTACTATTTCGTTGGCATCTTGGATATTGACAGCATATTCGCCAGCTTCTAAATTGCTAAGTATTTCGGAATTATTGTTTGGAATGGCTTGCCAGTCATCATTGCCATCCTTCTTGCTCCAAAAATACTCGTAGGGAGGCACTCCACCTGATGCAATGGCCGTTAATTGTCCGTCGTTGGATGGGTTGCCATACGCATTGCCACTGTTACAGGAGATGGGCTGGGATTCTTCTATGGTCAATTGTAGTGGTGGCGGTCCGGGCAATTCGAACTCTTGGGTAAAGACACATCCTTCTTGGTCATCTGCGTTACTATAATTGGCATCGGTTACCGTGAGGGTATAGGAACCGGATGCAACAGCTTCCAATGTAATTTGATACAGATTGCCCACCACAAGAGCAGAGGTGGTATTGATCGGGTTGTTGTTGGCATCAACCCACGTATAGTCATAACTGCCATTTTGATAAGGCGTACCGCCTGAAACATCAACCGTAATGCTGCCATTGGTAAAACCAAAGGCAGTGGGTTCTACGAATTCAGAAAGTTCGGTTGATACTGGTTCTTGTGGTTGGTCAATATTGACTTCGTCTCCACCTTGATCCTGGCCAGCACAAATGGCATTGCCATTGACTCGTCGCACAGCAACTTCATAATTCCCTACTTTTTGACCATTAACAGTATGTGTATTGGGGTCATCAAAATCCGTCCAATCCCCCTCGTTGTTGATTCTATATTGATAACTACCCTCCTCGGAGCCTCCTGATGCGGTTATTTGAAAACGACCGTCACTACCACCATAGCAATACACATCATTGAGTTTTTCAAGGGAAAAGATTACGGGGTCAGGGTCTTCGACTAAAAATTCATCCGAAAATTCAAGGGTGTTCCATAATAAATCTTCATTCTCTATAACTTCTGGCCTGGTTTGGTATTTAATTAAATATTCATCCTGCACCAATACTTTTGGAAACGTAAATGAGTAGGTGTCGTTTCCATTATCCACCAATACCGATGTATCTGCCTGCTTGACAATCCCTCCATCTGGAAAATTTGCATCATAAACAGATACCACCAACTCTTCCCCTTCTTCTAAATTTCTATCTACTGTCATGGTAAAACTACCGTCTTCGGCACCTGTACAGGAGGTTTTGTGGGGTATAATTGGAGGAATGAGTTTGGGTGAACCATTAATAAAAATGTAGATATACGGCAATTTGGGCGACCATCCATTGCATAATTCCAACTTGTATTGGATAGATACCCCAATAAAATCTGAAGCATCTTCACCAAACAAATCAACAGCAGAAAATTCTATACTGTGTTTACCCAAAAATTGTTCTGGAAACTGAACCCAATCTTCGATGTATGGGTGATAATATTGCCAATTATAGACATATTGATTGTATCCAGGCGTAGCTTCTAAGGTAATGACCTCTTTTTCATTATCAATACCAGGGTGTGGGGTAAGAATATCAAAAAAAATTGGATTTGGTATTATTGTAAAGTCACCATATTCATCTTCACAACACCCATCGGTATTATATGGAAATAAGTCACAAAAAGCCTCAACAGCAGTAATTTCAGTACTTAAAATTTTATGAATTTCACAGGGCTGTCCATCTTCAATGACTTTAGAATCTATTTCAAAACTATATACGAATGTATTGCTGTCTATTTCAGTAACACTGTCATATACATTATGACTATAATCAGTTACCGTCTGTCCGCAAAGATGATATATGTTGGTTTGTTGATACTGCATTATGTATTTCTGAGAAAAACACATCCCTTGAACAGCTAAAAATGTTACGATAAACAATAGTTTCTTCATACTATCTCAATATTTTACATCCAACGTTGATATTTCACTCACCCCTCCATCCCTAAACACCACCCGAAACAGGTATTCGTAGGTGTTGTTGGGCTGTATTTTACTGTCCACCAAGCCCCTAGCGGTGACCGGGAGTTCCTTTAACAGATTTTTCGGTTTGCCTTCAACACCCCTATAAATAGTGATGTTGGCCGCATTGGGTTCTCTGTAAGCCTTCCATCGCAGCGTAATGGTTCCCGCTTCACGGTCCACTTCGCCATATAGCCCATCCAAGGGCGGGTATAAGCTCGTTTTGGGGAGTACCACCGTAAGTGGCGGTGCCGGGTCGGATTCCAGTTCGCTATCGTCAATGGCTATAAGGGTGTAGCTGTATTGTTCTCCTTCTGTTACTCCCCCATCCGTCCACTGCATACTATTATCCCCCAACTGCCCACTGCCATCTGCCATCTGCATACTGCTCCCTGCATACTGCGTACTGTCCAGCGTAAAAACAAGTTTCCAATCCAAACTATCACCCGCCTTGCGATATAGCTCGTGCCTTACCACATCATCACTGGAGCTATTCGCCCAAGTCAGGTGCACTTTTCCTTCCTTTATTTTATAGGATTTGAATACGGGCTGGCTAGGTTTAATAAAATCCGGTTTTTTGAGTTCCAAGATTTCCGAAGGCTCGGACATATTGAACCTTTGGTTTACGGCAATCAATTGATAATATACCTTCGAGTTCAGGTTTTTTACCGCAACACTATCGTAATAGGTGGTCCCTTCATGGGGCGATATGGTGATTTGAGAATATTCTTCGTGTTTATTGTTGCCCTTAAAAACACGATAGCCCAAAATGTCCTTGTCCGTATTGGGTTCCCAGCTTAGGGTAACGATGCCCAAACTATCCACCGTTCCCGTCAACCCTTTGGGTTGGGCCGGCGGAATGGAGTCCACAGGCTGCACCAAAGCTGGGAAGGATGTGCGTTTACTGCCATTTTTTCCCAGTGCGGTAATCGTCATGTAATTGGTGGGCCATAAACCGCTGTACCGCACTTGGCGCTGTTCTGGCGGAATATCCGTAACCACCGTTTGGTAGGGACCGTCCGCATTCTCGCTTTGGTTGAGCTCAAAACCCGTGATCAAATTGTTCCCTTCTTCCATAAATTCCCATTCCAGCAGCACCGTAGTTTCATCTTCATACAATTTGGAGGTGATATGGGGCACATAGGCCAGTTTTACCTCTCCTTTTCCCGAAACCACTTCGGAGGGGACACTAATTTCCCCAAAGGGTGTTTTTCCCTTGATGCGGTAATGATAGGTCTGCCCATTGGTAATGGAATCCGTGTAAAACATTCGAAGTGGGTCGGTTTTCTCGCTATTGTTGAGCGTGGTCAAGGGCAGATCGTTCAATTTTTGAAAGTTGACTCCATCCCTGGACCGTTCCACATAATAGCTGTTATACAATTGATTGTGGATGGCATAGTTCCAGCTCAACATGGCCGTGCCACCAAAAAAGACGACTGCTAAATCCAACGGTTTGGGCAACTCCTCATAATCCTGTAGACCAATGAAAACACCGCCCTCGGCTATCGGCAGAACCTCTGGGGGCACCAACGAGGTGACTTTATACACATATTTTTCATTGGGTTGCACTTGATCATCCACAAAACCCAATCCTGCCATTTGTGCTACCTCAAAATCTTGATCGGCAGCGTACAATCCCCATGTAAACCGTTGCTCTTGCTCCTCTGCCAAATTGATGATGGCCAAAAGTTGGTCCATGCCTTCTATGTCAAACCCTTCGCCATAAATGGATTGTGCCACGACGGCTGCATTATCGTTTTGCTCCACCCATGGCAGCCACTCCTCCAAAGGTTGCGGGGAAAAGGTTCCCAACGGTTTTTCTATGGGTAATGGCAGGGTACGGTTGTCCCGGGTAATGGTGTACCGCTTTAGCTCATACCCATATTCATTGAGTTTACGCCATGCCAAAGGAGTGGTCACTGCCCAACGGAGCAGAATCCTGCCTTCTTGTTGCGGACGTGCCATGACGACTATTTTTGGTTCTTCAACAGTCACGGAGTCTTGCTGGGCGTATATTGGGAACAGCCCCAACCATCCTACGGAAACTATGGTTATAAGTATTTTGAAGAAAAATCTTTCCTTATGCTCCATAGATCTAATACGGGTTGTTATAGTTAAAGATTTGGGAGCTGCCCAAAATGTTTCCTGGCAGCACATATCGGAATCTTACTTTGTAATCACCTGCCCGAATCGGGGGCATAACACCATTGATGATGTAGCCATACATATCAATCTGGGACTGGTATTTTGGTGGATCGTGCAAATAGGCATTGACCAACTTGTACTGAATGTCGATAAAATCCCCTTTGTAGTAAGAGACCAGATTATAGCGATAGGGTATTCTTTTGTCCAACAAGGAATAATCCGGATTGGATTCCAGATAGGATAGGTACCACGTCATAATATCCACACCTCTTTTGGGTGGAATACCCAATATGGAAACATCGCGATTAACCGTAAAACTGGGCTGTAAGGGGTATCCCTCATATATCAAGGGGTGAATGACCTCCTTATAATAACTATCGGTAAGCACCGCTTCGCGAGTGATCATTGGGGCACCATCGGTAAAGTTGTTCCCCAATAGTTCTTCTTTACCAAAACGTTCGGATGGAATTACATCGACTTGCAATGCGTGGACATTGGAAAATATGGGGTCCAACAAATATTGGTCCACTCGCTTTGCAGCTACCTTTTCTTTAAAGGTGTTATATTGGCTTGTGGTGAATTCATATACCAAAACTTCGGTCTCCTCAGCTATTTGTGCCGTTGTGGTTATTTCCCGATTCCTAACCTCCACAGAGTTCCCTTCTTGACCCGTGTCTTGGGCAACGTAATTTTCACTGGTGCTTCCAGCAGTGACTTCCTCTGGGGATGCGCTCAGCAATTTAAAGGTGTACGTCTGTTGATTTTGAAGTGTGGGAAAATCAAAGCGGACCATCTTGTTGGCGGTATTGTAGGATACACCCGTGGCACCTACCGAATGTGATTCCGACTCAAACCTCGTGTATTGCACCCAATCGGTTTCTGGTGGAAACAAATAAGGTTGTCCCCTTTCCAATTTGACATAGCCTGAGTTTCTTTCATTTTGATAGAAATATTGCTGGTCCACTACGGGATAGGCATACACCACGTTTGAAAGTGGAATATGATCCGGAGCCTCTCCCGTGGTAAAGCTTCGCTCTTCCGTTTCCTTGGCAGGTTTCCCCTGATCGGTCAAAGTGATCCAATTGCTTCCTCTTCTTTCTTGAAAACTTACCGCAACCTTTACTTGTATGGAGGAGTGGGGCGACAGGATGTCGTGGGACACAAAATTGGCCAAATCCTTGTTTTCGTTCCACTCTAGCACTCCGGGTATCTCGTTTCCATTGTTGGTGACCCGAAACTCATCCAAAAGTATGCGATAGGTTTTGATTCCCTCGTCGTCTTCCAATTCAAAAGGATGGTTGATTCGCATATTGAAAGCGGCTTGGGGTACGGTAAACACATCCATTTCGCTGGAACCGTTATTGGGGGTTACCGTTGAAATCACTTTGAGTCCGCCCAAAGGCGCTCCCCCAACAATTTCGCATTCCTCACCCAATTCAATTTTAAATCGGAACCTTCCTTTGACCAATCCACCCAATAGATTGAAGTGACCTCCTAAATACCCTTTGAACCAAGCGGGATTGGGTAATTTGGCTTGTAACAAAACAGCCGCACCTGCCTTGATGATCGGTATCTTTTTCCGAACAAACATCAACCTGATATTGATTCCAAGTTCACCCTGTAGATAGGCATACGCCTGTCCATTGGCATACCAGCCATCAATACCGATTTGTCCACTTCCCTTACAGGCTGTTTCACCATAGTCCTTTATCATAATGTCGAAGCCCAGACCCGCTTGGAAGCGTGCATAAAATATCAGGAAAGTCATGTCACCCGTATCAATACTGAAGTCAGCACCAAAAGCGAAGCCCATTCCACTTTCAAGGGCATTCAAATCTCGCATATAATCCAAACTTGCCAAATCGACCCCTAAAATGTCAGCAACAATAGCGGGTGGAGGTGGACTTCCCGGCAAGTCCTCCCCAATCATCAAATAAGAGGTACTACTCAGACTGAAACTACCCAATCCAAGATTTAATCCAATACGGTCCTGAGGAGTACCTATATGCAAATACCATTCTTCGGGTGCGGCATGGAAAACGGCCCAACCAGCCCTTCCGCGAGGTCCGACTCCTTGGAAAAAACCACCCGGCGTATTCACATAGATTTCCAGCTCTGCATGGAAAATCCTATGCTGAAAATCCATTTCCATAGCAAAATGGGCATCTATCCCAACATCAAAGGTGAGTCCATCCTGTGGAAAGCTTTGTTTGCTATAATTAACTAAGTTGGTTTCCTTTAGGTGCTGCATGGTTGGATTGTTCTCCCCAAAGGAGTTGATTTTCTCCTCCATACCCCGCAGCTTATCCTTGAACTTATCTCCAAACTCAAAGTCCAATGCCTTTACAATATGCGCTTCCCCAAAAAACATGATCCGGTTCAACCCGTAGTTAGTGTTGAAATCCATTTCAAAACCTACTTTACCATTGAAGGCTTTCTCATTGGTAAGGGCAAAACCCACGAGTGCCCTAAATCCCAGTCCATTATTAGCATTGGGAATATAGGATTGACCAGACGGTATCATAGCGGAATATTCACCTGGCCTTTTGCTCATCTTATAATAGGCACCACCTCCTATTCCATTTACTTTTGCTGGACCTATATAAGAAGGTGCCAATGAGTTGGACAAATCCACATAAGTATCCACAAACCAGTATCGGAACTCCTTTTTGCCAAACCAAGCCGAGGCATCCACATCAATTCCATTGAAAGTGGCCCCCAATTCCCCATAAAAACCATCCCCATATACCGGGTCATCACTTTTAATCCTAACCATCCCGTTGACTTGAACGGTTCCTAGGTCTGCTTGCACATGGATATCATGTAATTCCAGTTTTTGAAAGCGCCAACGATGGAGACCTTGGTTTTCGTTAAATCCTCCAATAATGGATAAGGTGGTGTTCCCGGCGAACCCTTTTTCCATCAGGTTTACATCAAGATTGAAGGTAAGTGCTGCTGAGGTAGGACCTGCATTAAAATAAATATCTGAAATCGTTACGGGAAAGTTGGCAAAGGTGACATCCCCAGTATAGCCCATATGGTCGACTTGAAAATAAGGCGAAACGGTCTGTAATTGTAAATTTTGAAATGTAATTCCTTCAAAATCAACCGTTCCCTTGTTGGGGTCGGACGTGCTATTGCTTCCCTTAATGGCCAAATTGCCATGCAGCACTGCCTTGGGCCTGAATCTCCTTTCTGAAATACGGAGCTCCACATAGGAATTCGGTGCAATGGTCGCTCTTGCCTTAAAAACATCAAAAGGGATTGCATCGTCTGCACTTGCGGACAATATGTACTCATCGTTAACTGGGTCGATGATAGCTTGGTAACTTAATGTTCTTTGATCAACGACCGAGCTACTGGCTCCCTCCTCTTCAGTTATTTCCGCTGTAACCGGCAATACAATTTTACCATCAAACCCCGCACCCACTATTTGATTGGCCAAGAGGTCTGCTTGAATATGATTTACCGAAAATTGCCATTTGGAAGCCTCTCCCTCGTTAATAGGCAATACATTGTCTGCCGAGAAATTTCCAGAAACACCAACGCCATCAATCAATAAATGGGTTGCCTGAAAGCTTATGCGCTCCGCACTACCTCGCCTTTTAAACTGTTCGGGCAATATTACCTGTAGCGTGTTGACATAGACTCCACGCCACAACTGCTCATTCCCAGGTATCAGATATTGTTCATACCCTTCTGGAAATTGTACGCTTGACGAATTTCTGATATCACTAAAATCAAAAACTGCAGTATTGATTTCAAAAATAAGTCCTGCCTTGCCTGAATCATCCCCCTCCAGTGATTTTGACAACTGGAAGGCAGGCAAATCGATTTCTACCAGTATATCGTTCCAATCCCCAACAATCGTCTGAAAGCTTCCCTTTACATTTTCATTGGGGATTACCTGATAATTGGCATCCACAGGTTGCAACATACTCCGTGGGAACAGCACATCCGCAGTGACCCCCATTTCCTTGAATCCACCACAATCGATGGTAACGTAGGTACGATTTTGAATATCGCCTATTCCCATATCAAAACCGCCCTTCAATGTGACCAATCCATTGCCTCCATTAATCGGGATTCCAACATCGCCCAACAGAACAAGGTTAGCATCTCCGTAAATGCCTCCTTGATGGGAGATCTTGATATTATTGGCACCGAAGAATAGTTCTATGAAATCTCCATTGACACCTGATTGGGGTATACGAACATGGACGAAAGCGGTGACTTCGGCAAAATCTCTGGTGATTTTGGCTTTGCTTATGGCTAAGGTATATGTGATGGTTCCGATTTCCTTTTTGACACCAATTGGAAGCGTTACCAAATCATTGGGTGAGATAAGATCTACATATTTTTGACTTTCTTCCAGTACTTGGATAACGGATTTGGCCTGACCAATTTGTTCGGAAGTGGTCGAATCTATCGCAAAGCTTTCCTTGAAATACTCAGAATCAAATTCACTTTTATTTGGAAAAAAATTGGAATATCCACTATTCTTATCATTGGACGCATCGAAAAATGTTCGGAAAATAGGCGTTTCATGCGTTGGTGTGGGAGTTGTGACCGAATCTTTTACGTGTGATGGATTTGCGATGGCCCATTGTGATACCATAGAGGTAAGCCAACACAAAAAGAGTATTTTTTTTGACATAAGACTACGTACTTTTTCGTAGGAAAAACGAAAATGAATTGTTTAACAGGAAAAGTAAGCGATACGGAATTGTAAAATGGGTCCAAATTGACGGATGCCCCTTCTGATCTGACGGATGGCCCTTCTGATCTGACGAATGAGAAAAACGGAGTAGGAAAAAAGTGTTAAAAATGGAAAAATCCTAGACCATAAAGTATAGGATTTTTACAAAATGGCGGAAAAAAATCGAGTTCAACTCGAATTCATTGCTGCAAGCTTCTCAACCAAAATATTTCCAAAAAACAAAAATCCCGAACCAAAAAAAGGTCCGGGACTTTTTCTAAACTCAAGGGTGGAAGACCGGGTTCGAACCGGCGACCTCTGGAACCACAATCCAGCGCTCTAACCAACTGAGCTACAACCACCATTTAAAGCGGATGCAAAAATACTTTTTTGTAATGATTCGACCAAAATATTTTTTAAAATCCAGTAATTTATTATTTCCTTCTTAGCTCCTATTTCCTTCAATCAATTGATTTTCTGTTGGACTGCACGAAAACGCCCAACCGTATACTTTATCGGTAAAATGCACGTTTTTAAGACCAAACACACATTTTTAGGCGTTTCACAACATTTAATTCTTGTGACGGTGTTTTAAAATTAGTTTTACCGCAAATATTTTCAACTTGGTGTTGTCAGAAAAAAACTTCATACCAAAGCATGCCACGACCATGTTGCGCATTTTACTTTGCGCCTTCATGCTGGCAGTGTCGCTACCGGTTCTGGCACAATCTTCCAACGAAAGGGATAGCCTAGCCTATCGACTGCAACGCTTGGAGTCCACCAATCGATTCAATCCAAGGGATACCACCCATATCAAACTCTTGGTAGAATTGGCGTTTTCCTACCGCTATTTGGAAATGGACAGTCTGTATTCCATTGGTAAGAGAGCCTTGGAATACAGCGAGAAGATAGATTATACATATGGCAAAATAAAGGGTCTGGACGCACTCGGCAATTATTATTACAACAAGGGAGAGCGTGAAAAATCCATGCCATTGTTCAAAGAGGCCCTTCGGTTGGCAACGGATGCCAAGGATATTCCTTCCGAACTTTCCATTATCAATACCATGGCCCAAAACTATAGTTTTGAAGGAAACTATGCCGAAGCGTTAAATCTTAACCTCAAAGGAATAGATCTTGCGAAAGAGATTGACAATCAACCCATGCTGTCCGTATTGAACGAGAATATCGCAGGACTCTACGCAGACCAAAAGGATTTTAAAAATGCCCTGATGTTTTACGACACCGTTCAAAAAATAAATCGAAGATTGGGCGATGAGGTGATAGATGCAGAAACACAAAGTAACATGGCATCACTGTACAAGGATGCAAAAAATTACAAAAATGCCATGTTCAACATCAATAGAAGTATCAGCACTTTTGAAAAGCACAAAGTATATGATTGGCTGGCCTATGCTTACGAAGTAAAGGGCGATATTTATTTAGATCAGGAAAAATATAAATGGGCACTCTATTGGTACGACCAGAGCAATATGCTTTTTAAGCATCAAATTGAAGATGACCGGATCAAGATTCAGTTGATGAACGGTATGGCCAAAGTATATTTTGGACTGGAGCAGGATAGCCTCTCCTTGGTTTATGCCCAAAGAGGTCTCGCCCTATCGGATAAGATAAAGTCATTGCAAGGAAAAATAGACTGTTCTGAAACCTTGTACAAAGTACACAAGAAAAATGGCAACACTCCCGAAGCGCTGGCCTATCTGGAAAGTTTTAAGGTGTTGTCCGACTCCCTATTCAAGGATAAGAACAAGCAGAGTCTTTCCCTCTTGGAGACCAAATTGCAATATGAACAGGAAAAGCAGGAACTTATCGAGGCCAACGAGACGGCCTTGGCCAAACAGAGGAACTACATCTACTTTTCTGTTATCATCCTTATGATTTTGAGCATCATCACCTTTGTAATCCGAAGAAGTGAGAACATACAGAAAAAATTGAAC
Source organism: Flagellimonas marinaquae (assembly GCF_003992675.1). Lineage (GTDB taxonomy): Bacteria > Bacteroidota > Bacteroidia > Flavobacteriales > Flavobacteriaceae > Flagellimonas > Flagellimonas marinaquae. The sequence continues at coordinate 70,694 of NZ_RZMZ01000010.1, read as the reverse complement.
AGGGAACTCAAGGAAAAGTCATCTGCCGTAACCCAACGGGAAGCGCAGTTACATGAAATCAATAAAACCAATACCAAGCTGTTCTCCATTATCGGTCACGATCTTAGGGGTCCGATCGGCGGTCTACAAAGTATGCTAAAGCTATTTACGGATGGAGAAATAAGCACTAAGGAATTCGTATCCTTTATCCCCAAACTCAAAACCGATGTGGACAATATTTCCTTTACGCTCAACAATTTGTTGTCTTGGGGAATGAACCAGCTCAATGGTGTGGTGACCAAACCCAAACGGGTCTCGCTTTCCAATCTGGTGAACGGTAATATTCAATTGCTGTCTGAGATTGCCAATAGCAAATCCATCAAGATCATCAATCAACTTCCGGAAAACCCCAGAATTTGGGCAGATAGTCATCAGATGGATATCGTTGTACGAAATATTTTGAGCAATGCCATCAAATTTACCCCCGAAAACGGATTGATTACCATAAGTGCGGTGGAAAAGGCAGGCATGTGGCAAGTTTCTATCCGCGACACAGGCGTTGGGATGACTGCGGAGATGCAGCGTTCTATCTTCAAGGACTCCTCCAACATCACCACCTACGGTACCAATAATGAAAAAGGTACTGGTCTGGGACTTTCATTGTGCAAGGAAATGGTTCATAAAAATAACGGCGAGATATGGGTGGACAGTGTTGCCCGTAAAGGCACTACCTTTTACTTTACCGTTCCAAAAGCGATGAATCGCTACCAAAAAGCTTCCTAGATCAAGTCATACAGGCTTTCTACCCCCACATAGCGCTCCACGGTAAAGCCCTCGGCATATTCCACTCCAATAATACGACCTAAATCCCTTGCTCGGTAATTCACACTATCGGTAAAGTTTTTACTGCTGATGGGAGTTTCAGGTTCATCGCTATTGGGGTCGTAAAATTGCGAGGCATAGGCCATAATGGCATCTGTCTTCTTCTCTATAAAACCCGTCACATCGACCACGAAATCGGGTTCAAGGTTTTTCCACTGGATAAAATGATACACGACTTTTGGCCGCCAGGCGTCCTGCCACTGGTCGTCCCCGTCCATTTTGGTGTCAATTTTTCTGAGACCGCTCAAAAAACAGGAGTCGCTCACGAGCTTACTCCCTTTGGCATGATCTATATGACGGTCCTCCACCGCGTTGCAGATTACAATTTCTGGCCTGTATTTTCTGATAATTTTGATGAGCTCCAATTGGTGTTCCTTGTCGTTCACAAAGAAACCATCGGCGAACTCCATATTCTCCCTAACGGCAACACCCAAAATTTCTGCAGCCTTGGCCGCTTCTTGGTCCCTGATTTCGGCCGAGCCCCTTGTGCCCAATTCCCCACGGGTCAAATCTACGATGCCTACTTTTTTTCCTTTGGAAACTTCTTTTGCTATAGTGGCACCTGCCCCTAATTCGGCATCATCGGGATGCGCTCCAAATACTAAAATATCTAATTTCATAGGTGTTATGCCGTAACGGCCATGGATTTTACGTTGGCAATGGCCTGTTCTATATCCGCGATCAAATCTTCCGTTTCCTCAATTCCAAGGGAAAAACGAATCAATGAATCCTTTATACCCTGTTTTGCCCTATCCTCCGGACTCATCAGTGAGTGTGAGGTTTGGGTAGGCGACAGCATAGTACTTTCTATACCTGCCAAACTCATCGATGGTTTAATCAACTTTAAGGCTTTGAAGAACAACGAAGCATCAATTTCCGGGTTCAGTTCAAACGAAAGCATCCCGCCAAAACCGGTCATTTGCGATTTCGCCACTTCATGGCCAGGATGGGTTTTCAAACCGGGATAGTAGACGTTGTCCACATCCTTGTTCTCGCTCAAATACGTGGCCATCTTCATCGCATTTTCGTTTTGGGCCTTTACACGAATGGCCATCGTTTTTAAACTTCGTTCCAATAGCCAGACGGTGTACTCGCTCAAACTCCCCCCAAAGCAAATACCCGTTTGCCAAACCATGTGTATATGTTCTTTTGATGCTGCAACCACACCTGCGGTGATATCCGAATGTCCACCCATATACTTTGTGGCGCTGTGCACTACCACATCAATACCAAAATCAACAGGGGTTTGATTGATGGGACTGGCGAAGGTATTGTCGATCATGGAAAGGATTCCTTTCTTTTTGGCCAAATCGGCCACTCCCTTGATATCAGTAATGGTCAATAAGGGATTGGAAGGTGTCTCCAGATACAACACTTTGGTGTTAGATTTGATTTCTTTTTCAAAATCCGATACCTCCCAACCTTCGGTGAAAGAATACTCGATTCCAAAACGCTCCAACTGACTTACGGCAAAGTGATAGGTGCCACCATAAATGGTCTGTTGCAATACCACGTGGTCCCCCTGCTGCAAAAAGGTCATCAATGCCGTACTGATAGCTGCCATGCCACTACCAAAAATCAATGCGGACTCTGTGTGCTCCAAAGCTGCCAATTTTTGGCACAGAGCTTCTTGGTTGGGGGTGTTGTAGTATCTGGGGTATCTTTTTACATCCACATCCTCGAATTGGTAAGAGGTGCTCATATACAAGGGAGATACTGCCCCTTTGAATTCTTTGTCCTCCAATTCCCCTACGTGGGTGCAAATGGTGTTCACTCCTTTTTTATGGTTGTTCATGTTGAGCTATTCTTTTTATTTATAATTTGAGTTTGTCTGGATGTTGCCGATTGGAAAATAAAGAGAGGATCACTACAGTATTCTCGCCCATTCGGTAGTACAAATTAGTATATTTAGCAATAACGGCCCTTCTGATATCCTTTCTTGCACTAGATGCTTGGAACAACTCGGGATTCCTCGAAATCAATTCTACAGTATGGTCCAATTCACGAGAAAAGTTAGTCAGCTCCCTCTCGGTCCAATGTTCTTCCAAATAGGCAACAATACCTTCCAATTCCGATATTGCATTCAGAGTCCATAAAATTCTATAGCCACTTGCCGTATAATTTCTTCACACTGGAATGTGGTTGCGTATTTCCAGAATCCGCATCTTTTATTCCCTTTGAAATGGAATCTTTTTCCTCCTTGGAAAGTTCTTCCCACCAATCAATCTTTTCACTATCCCTGAGCTTGATTATTTTTTCGATAATGGATTCATCGTTCAAAGTGGAAAGCCATTGAATCAATTCAATCTTTTTATTTTGAATGTTAATGTCCATATCCTCTAAATTAAGGTTTTGAAACGTATTGTATCAAAGATACAAAACCCATCATACTTGGACTTCCTTCCATTTTCCTTTTTTGAACCATATCATGGCCAATACCGCCAATAGTACTTCGGCCAACGTAATCGCCAAAAAGACGCCTATGGCACCCCATCCCAAAACCAATGCGGAAATGTATGCTAAAGGCAATTGGAAGAACCAAAACGAAATCAAATTGATTTTCGTGGGGGTTTTGGTATCCCCTGCCCCATTGAACGCTTGGGTGACCACCATACCGTAAGCATAAAAAATATAGCCCAGTGCAATTACCTGCAAACAAAGTGCTCCGCTCTTTACCACTTCAGGAGTGGCATTGAACCAAGAAATGATGGTCTTGGCAAAAATGAGATAGCCCAAAGAGACCGTTCCCATAAAAATCGCATTGTATTTCCCTGTTTTCCAAACGGAGCGTTCGGCACGATCGGGCTGTTTGGCACCCAAGTTTTGTCCCACCAAAGTCGCTGCTGCATTGCTCATGCCCCAAGAAGGCATCAAGGTGAACATCATTACCCGAATGGCGATGGTATATCCTGCCAATACTTCGCTACCGAACTCGGACATGATGCGCATCAAAAAAATCCAGCTAGAGGTACCTATCAAAAACTGCGCAATACCTCCCAAGGATACGTTGATCAAATTAAGCATGACTTTAAAATTCAGTACCAAATCCTTGGCCAGCAGTTTTATTTTGCCCCAACCAAAAAACAAGATGCCCAATTGAAAAAGTACTGCCGTCCCCCTACCAATGTTGGTGGCCACTGCTGCGCCTTTTACGCCCATTTCGGGAATGGGACCAAAACCAAAGATGAACATGGGGGTCCAAGATAATGTTGAGTCCATTGGAAAGTACCAAGGCCCACATGGCAATGGAAGCGTTCCCTGCACCACGGAAAATGGCATTGATCAAAAACAAAAGTGTAATAGTGATATTGCCTCCAATCAACCATTGGGTATAGCCGTAGCCCTCGGCAATCAATTCGGGTTCACCGCCCATTAAGGCCAAAATATCCTTGGCATAAACAATACCCACCACGCCTATCAATACAGAAATCAATACCCCTAAGCTAATGGCCTGTACCGCAGCAATCCGTGCACCTTGCACATCCTTTTCCCCGATTCTACGGGCAACAATGCCGTTGCAGCCATACTGAGTCCTATGGCCAAGGCATATACCAAGGTAATTACCGACTCGGTAAGTCCTATGGTAGCCACTGCATTAACGCTAACTCTGGAAACATAGGCGATATCCACTAGTGCAAAAATGGACTCCATGAGCATTTCCAAGATCATGGGAATGGAAAGCATAAAAATAGCCTTGCGGATGCTTCCTATGGTGAATTCCGTTTCCTTACCCGAAATAGCTATCCAGAAATAATGGATAAATTTTTTAAATGAATGCGTATGTTGATGTGTCATTATCTAAGAATTATGTTTGAAAAGAGAAAGTAAATGTCAACTTCACCGAAAGAGTTTCGGTTACTGGATTGGCCCTGAGCCAATGGTGACATCTATCGCGTACATAATTCTTATAACTTCATGATGAAGCAAAGATGCGAAAAAAACGATTATATTTTTCAATATTTTTTGGTTTTGCTGCACTTCAAGTCATTATTTTCGTAGAATGACCAACTAAAACCATTGAAGACCATGCACATTAAACGTTTGATACTTATCGGGATATGGTGTTCCATGACACTGGCAACCTCCTGTAAAAAGACTACCGAAACCGCTGAGGCGGAAGAAAAGACAGGTTACCAAGGACAAGGAAAAAGTCCTGTGGTACCTACGGTCGACAGACCTGTTCAGAAACAATGGAGGGGCGTATGGGCCTTAAATGATAGTACCGTTTACTTTTCCAATCAATTTGATGGCGCCCGATTGAACGGTGTGGCCTACGATGGGAATGACCACTACACCATTTGGGTTACTGCCGAAAATACACCCATCAACGTGAGTCCATGGTATGCTTTTCAGGTCTGGTCCAAAGAACCCCGTGACATAACCGTCCAGTTAAGCTATCAGGACTCCAGAAGCCGATACTACCCAAAAATCAGTACAGATGGAAGAAATTTTACCCCGTTGGACAGTACCCAATTTAAAGCCATTAACCCCGGTGAGGGCGAATTTGGGATACAGGCGGCTCCAGAGTCTGCTGAAATCACCCTTAGCATCAACGAAAAACCGACTTGGATAAGTGCGCAGGAACTGTATACCTCCTCGGTAGTACAAGAGTGGGTAGATTCTTTGGGTCAAAAACCATTTGTACAGCATTATCCCATTGGACTTTCCAAAGAAAAAAGAACGATGCACCTCATTGAAATCAATGAAAATACGGAAACACAAAAAGCATTAATGATTATCTCCAGACAACATCCACCTGAAGTAACCGGTTTCTTGGCGATGAAGTCTTTTATTGAAACCATCGCTGGGGATTCTGATCTTGCTCAAGCATTCCGAAAAGAGCACACCATTTTTGTGGTTCCGCTCATGAACCCAGATGGAGCCGATAACGGTCACTGGAGACATAATATGGGAGGCATAGACCTAAACAGGGATTGGCAAAACTTCAACCAGCCTGAAACGAGAAATGTTCGCGACTTTCTGGTGGAGAAAGACAAAACCTACGATTTTGTTTTCGGAGCTGATTTTCATTCCACTTGGGATGACATCTATTACCCTATCGACACAACTGTAACTGGTAAAAAAGGAAAAATCATTTTTGATTGGATAGCAAACATCAGTAAACGATTACCTCAAAAGAAGACCAATATCAGCGCCTCAGATGAACTGGACCCTACCATGGTATCCAGCAAATATTTCTACGTAAACCACGGTATGCCTGCTATTGTGTTCGAATTGGGCGATAATACATCTCGACCTTTCCTAAAGGAAAAAGGCAAGGTCGCCGCAGAGGAAATCATGAAACTTTTAATGGAACAGTAAGCTATTTTTTGGCATAGTGTACTTTGTAGCGCCAAAAACTGATGCCGCCCAAAATAAATACCCCTAAGACTGTGTACCACACAAAGGTCGGTGTGATCACTTGGTCCCCACTGGCGTAACTGTGCAAGCCCACCAAGTAGAAATTAACCCCAAAATAGGTCATCATAATACTGGCGAAGGCTACCACACTGGCAAAATTGTACACCCAAGAACCTCGCAGTCCCGGTACCAAGCGCATGTGCAGCACAAAAGCATATACCATAATCGAAATCAAGGCCCAGGTTTCTTTAGGGTCCCATCCCCAGTAGCGACCCCAGCTCTCATTGGCCCATTGTCCGCCCAAGAAATTCCCTATAGTGAGCATAATCAATCCGACCGTGAGCGCCAGCTCATTGATGACTGTAAGCTCCTTGATATTGATATCCATTCGCTTTTTGTTCTTCTCAGTGGTCAGAACCATCAAAAACAAGGCAACCACACCCAAAATCATACCAACCGTCAAAGGTCCATAACTACCCACGATCACTGCCACGTGGATCATCAACCAATAGCTATCCAATACAGGCTGTAAATTGGCAATGGCTGGATCCACCCAACTTTGATGGGCTATCCACAACAACATAGAAGTGACGAATGCACTCGATGCAATGGTAAGTTCACTTTTTCGGCCAAGTGCCAAGCCCATACCCATGGTGGCCCAAGATACATATAGGATACTCTCATAGGCATCACTCCATGGGGCGTGACCAGAGATGTACCAACGCAATATCAAACCAATGGTATGCCAGATAAAGAACAAGATGATGGTGCCTTTCAATAAATAGGCAACGGCATCCAAAAATTTGCGCTCTTTGAAAATTTTGGCAATCAACACAAAGAACAACAACACCCCAACCAAGGCATAGTACTTGTACAAACGGTTGAAAAGGTCCAGTTTATTGTAGATGATTTCCGTCTTAATCTTGTTATCCGAGGGCAATACTTCCTCACCGTGATTGATTTGGTTTTGCTTGAACGCTTCCAGCAAACGGTCAGGTTGGGAATAATCGCCACTGGCGATGGACTGTTGCAGCGAGTTAAGATAATAGGGCATCGCATTCCTGACAAAATTGGAATAAAGCGAATCCTGAACCTGATATTGTCCAGAACGATATTCAACGGCAGAAATCCATTTGTTGTTCTCATCATTCAACAATGGGAATATTTTCACAATTTGCCCGCTCAGGGCCATATCGAGCAAGCTCAGGCGCTCCCCTACTTTCTTGAAGTCTTTTTCAAAGTTGGAAGGGTTGTTGGTGGAGGTAGCTTTTTCCAGGTAAGGCCGAAGCTTGTAAGACCCTTTGGCGTCAAAAAAGTCTGTAGCTTTCACAAACTTAGTTCCCTCGGGCACTCCAATCACTTTTCGGATGCTATCGTTTTCCTTTTTGCCCAGCGCAATAATATCGGCGGTGTACCAAACCCCTGGGTTCAGCATCATGGAAAGGAAGACCTGATTGGCGGAAAGATCTTTATAAGAGTCATCACCGCTCAATTTACGCAATAATTCTGATGCGAAGGTGTTGATGGGCTTCATTCGTCCACCCTCGTCCTGAACCACCAAAGCCCCAAACTTTTCGGCATGTTCCTTGGCCACCGTGGTGGCTTGAATCACGGAATCAATCTGGGCCTGCGTGGGCATGGAACTGTGCTCATGGCTATCCGCTTCTTGGGCTTGGGCAAAAGTAAAAGCAAAGAGCAAGGTCAAGGTGGTCAGTGCCGCTTTTTTCGCTTTTAGCTTTTCCAATCGCTCCTGTAAATCCTTAAAGCGGGTCTTACCAAAGAACATAATGCCCATCAAACCGATATAGAGCAGGAAATAGCCAATATAGGTTATCCAAGTGCCCCACCAGTCGTGGTTTACCGAAAGTACCGTACCACGTTCATCCGGGTCAAAACTGGATTGAAAAAACCGATACCCTTCGTGATCGAGAACATGGTTCATATAAATATCGTAATCGAATGGACGCTCGTCGTGAACGGTGACCTTGCTCATAAAAGAAGCGTAACCTGCCTCGGTACCCGGGTATTTTTCAGCAATAAAGTCGTTCAACTCCACAGAAAAGGGCAATTGATATACCTTAGAGCCATAACTCAATGTAAAATCCAAACCGCCCACATGGAACCGGTCCGAAAAGTTGGAAGTCCCCTGACCTCCCAATAGTTTAACCTCTTTGGTCTCTCCGTTTGCGGAAATGGACACCACCAACGCATCTTGGGTCACTTTGGTAATCTCTTCATCAGGAACCTTTACGATACCATATTTTCCTTTGACTATCGGTTCTGGCACCACAAATTGCATTCCACCCATGTTGTACAGGGAACGCAATTGCAGCGGTTGAACGCTGTCCGTCACCACTTCGCCCTGAAACTGGTCCGCCATCCTCATAAAGTTACCTTCGAATGGGGTTTTGATGCGGTACCCATTTTCTTCGTCGTAAAAAATATTGATGGCACCTTCGGTATCCTTGTTCAGCGCAAAAAGGATATTGTGAATGCTGGCAATTTTCCCGTTTTCGAGATAATGCTCGTGCCGCTGTCCGTTACCCGCTTCCACGATTTGTAAAAATTCAGTCCCGTTTTCGTCTGGAATTAACCCGTTTTTGGCACCTTTAATAAAATCTACATAGCTTATGGTAAAGGGTTGTCCGTTGAAATCGGATTTCCAGGGCAAGCTGGAGCGTTTGCCCTCCGGAGTTACCAAAATGTCATCTTCCAATACCCTACGCTTGGTTTCCCCGTTGATGTCCCCATCCACAAAAACGGTCAAATAGGTCTTGTCGGAATAAAAAACATTCTCCGTAGCACCTTCCCTGATCGGCATCATCCCCTCGTAACTGATATACCTTGTGACAAACGCGCCGATAATAATCAAAACCCAAGAAAGGTGAAGCACTAAAACCGGCCATTTTTTCCAATCCAGCAATCGATATCTATAAATATTCCCAATGAAATTGATCACAAAAAAGACCATGATGGCTTCAAACCAAGTGGCATTGTATATATAGATTCGTGCGGTTTCTGTGCTATACCAGCTTTCCACAAATGTTCCTATGGCCATTGCCGCAGCAAAAACCAAAAAAAGAACGGCCATAAGTCTAGTGGAAAAAAGCGTTTTCTTAAGAATATCGATCATGGAAATTCAATCTACTTTTGGTTTGCAAAAATACGGCCTTTTGATAACTTTTTTGTTTTCGATGGATACAAAAATCTAAGAGATTTGTTAATTCTTTGAATTCTTCATCAGTCTTTAATTTGTAGTTTTACGCATGCTTTCAATATCAATTTTAGGGACTGGAAATCTTGCGAAACACTTGTTTGATGCTTTTTTGAAAGCTAAGGGAATCAATGTGGTTCAAGTAGTGGGAAGAAACAAGGAGGCGTTAGCCCAGTTTTCGGAACATTGCACCATTTCCCAAGACTTTACAACGATCGCAGATACCGATGTGTACTTGATGGCCGTAAAAGACGACGCCATTGCAGAGGTCTCCAAGTATTTGTCACATAAAAAGGGAGTAGTGGCCCATACTTCGGGGGCTATTGGACTTGAAGCCATCCAAGCGGTCAATAAAGGTGTTTTCTATCCCTTACAGACCTTTACCAAAGGTAAACCTGTTTCTTTCCAATACATCCCTATCTGCATAGAAGCACAATCCAAGCAATCACTGGAAATATTGATAACATTGGGGCATTCCATTTCGGAAAACGTGCACCATATCGATTCAGAACAGCGAAAAAAATTGCATCTTGCAGCCGTTTTTGTAAACAATTTCACCAATTATCTGTATGATGTTGGGGAATCGCTTTGTTTGGATGAGGGGCTTTCTTTTGACCTATTGAAACCATTGATTTTGGAAACGGCGGAAAAAGTTCAGCGATTATCGCCAAAAGAGGCACAGACCGGTCCTGCGCGTCGAAATGATTCCGAAAGTATGGAAGCACATTTGGAACTTTTGAACAATGAGGAACATAGAACACTATACAAATTATTGAGTCAAGCCATAAAAAAGAGGCATGAAGAAGAACTATAAAGAGCTATTGAGCAGTATTACCACCTTTGTTTTTGATGTGGACGGCGTGTTTACGGATGGAACCGTTTTGATAACCACCGATGGGGAACTGCTCAGAAAAATGAGTGTAAAGGACGGTTTTGCCCTAAAAACGGCCATTTCGAAAGGTTATAATGTGTGCATCATAACCGGCGGGACCAACCAAGGAGTAAAGGAACGTTTGAAAGGATTGGGTGTTACCGATTTTTACATGGGCGCACATTTTAAGCAAGAAGCACTGGAAGAATACCTAGACATTCATGGAATTGACCCTGCTTCGGTAGTGTATATGGGAGATGACCTTCCAGATATTCCTCCAATGAAAATGGTGGCTTTGGCGACATCACCCCAGAACGCCGTTCCCGAAGTTAAGGCCATTTCCGATTATGTTTCCCACAAAAACGGGGGCGAAGGTTGCGTTCGCGACATCATTGAACAGGTCTTAAAAGTGCGAGGGGATTGGAACGATAATTTCAGTGCGAAGAATGACTAAAAATCCGCTCCAAAAAAAACTAAAGGACAAAAAAATCATCCTAGCTTCGGGCTCTCCCAGACGAAAAATGTTTTTGGAAGAGCTGGGGCTGGACTTTGAGGTAAGACCCAAATCCGTAGAAGAGGTCTACCCTAACGAATTGCAAGGGAAAGAAATATCCGAATATCTGGCCCAGCTCAAGGCTGCACCTTTTTTGGAGGAATTGGAACCTAACCAAATCGTCATTACCTCGGATACGGTGGTTTGGCACAATAACAAATCCCTCGCCAAAGCCGCTGATCAAGCCGAGGCATTCGATATGCTTCGTACCCTCTCAGGGGATTGGCACGAGGTCATCACCTCTGTTTGTTTTACCACAACAGATTCGCAGAAAACGGTGAGCGGCATTACCAAAGTAAAGTTCAAGGGGTTCTCGGATGACGAAATCAACTATTATATTGAAACCTGCCAACCTTTTGACAAAGCGGGTGCCTACGGTATCCAAGAATGGATAGGGATGATCGGCATTACCGAAATCCAAGGGTCGTACACCAATGTGGTGGGACTGCCCACCGATTTGGTCTACGAGACATTGATGCAATTTTGACAGTTTTTAATTTGATAGAATAATGGATTCGCATCAAATTGATGGGAGTCTTATGGTTGGTACAGACTCCGGCTATCCTTAATTGGAAAAAGTTAAGTATCTTGAAAGAAACCGACTTTACCCTTAACTTCGAAAAAATTGCGTTCATGAAATCTGTTATCCCAACCTTCAATCTCCCGCTCCTTTCATTAATAGTGCTCTTTGTTTTTGGATGTAAACAAGAAAACGAGACAGAAACATCGGCTGAAATATCCTCAGACATGAAGGAGAAACAACAAGCTCCCAAACGACCTATTTCAGAGAACTTTAAACGGTATTGGTATGCCGGGGAGGCGGAAATCACTTCATATCAATTGGAACAGGCCAGATATGGTGAACTTCGTGATGGTAATGCGGTCTTGATTTATGTTACCGAACCCTTTTTGCCCAATGAACAAGTAAAGGCAAATAGGAATAATCCAGATAATGTCTCGGTCCTCAAATTGAACGCGACCAAAAACTTTTTAACCGGTATCTACCCCTACTCCATTATGAGCAGCACATTTTACCCCGTGTACGACAATCAACATGCCCTAAAAACAAGTTTGTCCGTGCAGGAATGGTGTGGCCATGTGTATTCCCAACTGAACAATCGGAATCAATTTGAATTTAGGTCACATTCCTATTTTGAGGGAGAGGCCGACCAAAATTTTACGATGGAAAAAGCATTGCTTGAAAACGATATCTGGACCAAAATCCGTATCAATCCTGAAAACTTGCCAAAGGGAAAAATAACCATGATTCCTTCGTTGGAATTTCTTCGATTGAGGCATCAGGAAATCAAATCGTATGAAGCCAAGGCTGAAATGTCCTCAAAAGATGGCATCACAACCTATACCATTTCCTATCCAGAATTGGAACGAAATTTGATGATACATTTCTCGTCAGAATTCCCATTTTCCATTGAAGGTTGGACGGAAGAATTTAAGAGCGGTTTTGGGGCCAATGCCAAAACATTGACCACTACGGCATCCAAAATGAAAACCATTAAAACGGCCTACTGGAAACAAAATGGGAACAGCGATTTGATTTTACGGGACAGTTTAGGTTTGTAAGGTCGCATTCCGGCTATGTTAAAACTCCTCTAAATTGATCCTTAACTAATGGTATACTGTCTATATTTGAAACAACCACTAAACAACCAACTATGAAGCATTTTTGGGTTGCTCTTTCCTTTGGTATTTTGTGCTTTGCAAACACTTTTGCCCAAAAACCGGATAAACTCACATCCGCTGAACTATTTCATGAAATCCAAAAACTGAACTTTTTAGGTACAGCGCTATACGTAGCGGCCCATCCAGATGATGAGAACACGAGCCTTATCTCGTATTTGGCCAACCATGATAAGGCTAGGACAGTTTATATATCCTTAACAAGGGGTGATGGTGGCCAAAACCTTATTGGACCGGAACTCAGTGAACTTTTGGGCGTTTTGCGCACACAGGAACTTTTGGCAGCAAGACGTATAGACGGGGGTGAGCAGCGTTTTACTCGTGCCAATGACTTTGGTTTTTCAAAACATCCGAACGAAACCCTTAAAATTTGGGATAGAGATCAAGTATTGGCCGATGTGGTTTGGGCCATTCGGACCATTAAACCCGATGTAATCATCAATCGTTTTGACCATAGAACCCCTGGCTCCACTCACGGTCATCATACCTCCTCCGCAATATTGAGTATGGAAGCATTTGATTTGGCCAATGACCCTAACGCATATACCGAGCAGCTGGATTTGACCTCTCCTTGGCAGCCGAGACGTATTTTCTACAACACCTCGTGGTGGCAATACGGTAGTCAAGAAGCCTTTGAAAAAGTGGACAAATCAGGAATGGTAAAGTTGGATGTAGGCACTTACTATGCCGAACTTGGGCTCTCCAACAACGAAATTGCCGCAATGTCTCGCAGCCAACACCTCTGCCAAGGATTTGGTAGATTGACCAATAGAGGTTCGGATAATGAATATATTGAACTCCTTAAAGGAGATATGCCCAAATACAATAATGTTTTTGAAGGCATCAACACTACTTGGTCCAGAGTGGAAGGTGGTGGGGCCGTTGGCAAAATTCTGTATGAAGTAGAGGCCAATTTTGATTTTCAAAATCCATCAAAGCATATTCCACAGCTGGTTGAGGCATATCGGCTCTTGCAGGACGTAGAGGACGAGCATTGGAAAACCTTAAAGTCACAAGAGCTTAAAAATATCATATTGGCTGCTTCAGGATTGTATTTGGAGGCCAGTTCGGGAAGTGCATCTGCCACTCCAGGCAGCAAAGTCACGGTCAATATCGAAACCATCAACCGGTCCTCCCCTAGTGTTGTACTCAAGGAAATCCAAATAGTTGGGGTTGACGCCAACTTGAAACCGAATAAAGAATTGAACGACAATCAACAGGAGAATTTTGAAATCAGTTTTACGGTACCCCAAAATGTGAACTATACCAGCCCTTACTGGTTGAACGAACCAGGAACCTTGGGCACATACACGGTAAATGACCAAAATTTGATCGGCCTACCTGAAACACCAAGTGCATTTAAGGCCGTTTTTAAAGTACTGGTCGCTGGTGTTGAAATTCCGTTTGAAAAAGAAGTGGTGCATCGCTACTCCCGGCCAGATAAGGGAGAATTGTACGAACCCTTTGCCATATTACCTGAAGTGACTTCGGAAATTGATGAAAAAGTACTGATTTTCGCCAATGGCGATTCCAAGGAAGTCCAGGTGAAAATAAGAGCTGGAAAAAATGATGTATCCGGCAGCGTTACACTGACTCATCCCTCGGGATGGAACATTGTTCCGAGTAGCATACCTTTTTCCATAACTCAAAAAGGAGAAGAAATTTCCGTGGCTTTTCAGGTAACTCCGCCAAATACAGAAAGTGAAGGTAAGATAGCATCTAAAATCACCATTCAAAATAAGGTTTACGACCGGGAACTGATAGAGATCAATTACGATCATATCCCAAAACAATCGGTACTGCTTCCCTCTGAGGCCAAAGTGGTCCGAATGGACATCAAAAAATCCGGAGAGCATATCGCTTATATCATGGGCGCCGGTGACAAAGTACCCGAAAGTTTGGAACAGATTGGCTATCAAGTCCATTTAGTAAATCCAAACGATATTCAAAATGGAGATTTGGATAAATATGATGCTGTGGTGGTGGGTATCCGTGCGTACAATGTGGTGGAAGCCCTTAAGTTTAAACAACCCGTCTTGTTCGACTACGTAAAGAATGGAGGCACCATGATCGTACAGTACAATACGGCCGGAAGATGGGCCAGCCAATTTGAAAACATCGCTCCCTATGATGTAACCCTCTCCAGGGACCGGGTGACCGACGAAAATGCCCAAGTGAAGATTTTAGCACCTAACCATTCCTTGGTCAACTTCCCAAACACCATTACTGAAAAGGATTTTGATGGCTGGGTCCAAGAACGGGGACTTTATTTTCCAACGCAGTGGAGTGCAGACTTTACCCCGATTCTTTCCATGAAAGATGAAGGCGAAACGGACAAACAAGGAAGCCTTATTGTAGCACCTTACGGAGAAGGTCACTATATTTACACAGGACTAAGCTTTTTCAGGGAACTTCCCGTTGGAGTTTCTGGAGCGTACAAACTCTTTGCGAATATGCTTTCTATAGGAAAAGATGAGGTAAAAAAACAAAGCAATGTCAAAGGATAATATGGATATCAAATTTGAATGGAAAAAGGAATACAGCATCGTAATCCTTCTGAATGCCATTTACATTTTGGCCTTTTACCTCATTATGATCTTAAACAATTGACACCCTGAATGGCATTACTCGACTGGATTATTCTTGGTAGTACCCTACTCTTCATCGTTGCCTACGGTGTTTGGAAAACGCGTGGCAACAACAACGTGGACGACTACGTTCGTGGAGGTGACAATGTTAAATGGTGGACCATTGGACTATCCGTTATGGCCACACAGGCCAGTGCGATTACGTTTTTGTCCACGCCGGGTCAAGCATTCCACGACGGTATGGGCTTTGTTCAGTTCTATTTTGGACTGCCATTGGCCATGATCGTTATCTGCCTAGTATTTATACCTATCTATAAAAAACTTAAAGTGTTCACTGCCTACGAGATGTTGGAAGGTCGATTTGACTTAAAAACACGAACGCTTACAGCACTATTGTTTTTGGTACAACGCGGACTGGCAGCAGGAATCACTATTTTTGCCCCATCCATAATACTCTCCGCCGTTTTGGGCTGGGACTTACGAACCTTAAACGTAATTATTGGAATACTGGTAATCATTTACACTGTTTCTGGTGGGACCAAAGCAGTGAGCATGACCCAAAAGCAGCAGATGTTCATCATAATGTTGGGAATGTTCTTCGCATTTTTCTTCATTCTGGGAGCCTTTCCTACGGATATTTCCTTTGGAAAAGCGCTAAAGATTGCTGGAGCGAACAACAAACTGAATATTCTTGACTTTTCTTTTGACACCAACAACCGTTACACCTTTTGGAGTGGCATTACCGGTGGTTTTTTCTTGGCCTTGGCCTACTTTGGCACCGACCAGAGTCAGGTGCAACGTTACCTATCGGGCAAATCGGTTCGGGAAAGTCAATTGGCACTGATTTTCAATGGTATTTTTAAAATTCCAATGCAATTCTTTATTCTTTTGGTAGGTACCATGGTTTTTGTGTTCTACCAATACAATTCCTCTCCGTTGAATTTTAATCCAGCCGCCACGGAAGCGGTGATGCAATCCGAATATGCCAACGATTACCGCGCACTTGAGGAAGACCACAAAGCACTGGAAAAGGAGAAAAGAATGGCGCAACATTCCTTTTCATCAGCCTTGGAACTGAAAGAGTATAACGCCATTGAGCAGGCCAAGCAAGACATTATAAAAATTAACGAGAAAGAGAACGCCAGTCGGGAAACTGCCAAGGATTTGATTGCCAAGGCGGATAGCAAAGTAGAAACCAACGATAAGGATTATGTATTTATCCACTTTATCCTGAACAATTTACCGATAGGGCTTATCGGACTACTATTGGCCGTTATCCTATCCGCTGCCATGTCCTCCACGGCGTCAGAATTGAACGCTTTGGGAACTATTACCGCACTGGACCTGTACAAAAGAAGTATTGGAAAAAACCACTCACAGGAGCATTACCTTAAGGCCACCAAAGCCTTTACATTGCTCTGGGGGATTATCGCCATTATTATAGCAAACGTGGCCAACCTTTTTGACAACCTGATACAATTGGTAAATATTATAGGTTCCATTTTTTACGGGAACGTTTTGGGGATATTCCTGCTGGCCTTCTTCTTTAAATTCGTGAAGGGAAATGCCGTTTTTGTGGCTGCCATTGTCACACAGGTTATCGTAATCGTTGGGTGGTATTTGGACTGGATGTCCTACTTGTGGTTGAATGCTTTTGGTTGCTTGCTTGTGATTTTACTGGCAACCATCACACAAGTGTTCGATAACTTCCTAGGAGGTTCATCGGCGATTGAGGAATAAAAAAACCCACTTAAAAAGTGGGTCTTTATGTCAACTATAATGAGCCCTATTACATTTTGGCCCACTCTTGCAATGAATCCTTGTTCATTTTTACATAATCTTGGTTACCAGCAGCTTGGGCAGCGGCCAATGAACGCTTGGCAGCCTCAATGGCGGCTTCCTTATCCCCCATCTTTGCATAAATAAGGGATTGGGTTCTCATCATCCAATAAGCACTCCCATCGCCCATTTCAACAGCCTTATCGACCCACTCCTTGGCTTGCTGCATATTCATGCCTTCTGCAAAATAGTAGGAACCGGCAGCAAAATAATCGTTTGCGGTCAAATCTTCTTTATTGGCCATAGTTTCCTCAATGCTCTTCATGGCCTTGCTCACCGTAGGAACGATGAAGTCGACACCCACATAAGTGTTCTCCCACATAATGCCCAAGGTAGCACCATTGTTGTACAAATCATCAATGGTGATGGTAAACGATTCGATGGGCATTGGAATGTCCATAGTCTCCACCTTTACGGTAGCCGCTACTTTAGAAGCATCCCATTCTTGGGGAGTGCCCCAGTTATCGGTAGCAGTGTAGAAGAAAACTTCCCAAACGGCTTCGCTGGGTCTGGTAAAAATGGCATAAGTCCCTGCTTTCAATTCCTTACCTTCCACGGTAACATCATCACTAAAAGAGATAGTCGTGTTCTGGTTGGCACCAGTTCTCCAAATGGCGTCAAAAGGAACCAAATCACCAAATACTTTTCTTCCCTTCATCGCAGGGCGGGAATACTTAACGGTCACATCGGTCAATCCCACTTTTTGTTCCAGTGTGGAAAAAGGGCTTGGAGCCGGAGTCTGTATCTGGGCCTTCATAAAAAAGCCGATAGACATCATGCATAGTAAGAGTGTAAATTTTTTCATAGTTATTGTCTGTATTAATTGTTCAGCAAGGCAAAATTAACACAAAGCCCAGCCCAGTTTGTTAATTAAACCTTAAAAGAAGAGTAACGAATAAATAGTCAGGTTTTAATTTTTGTTTAACTATTTATTACTTTAATTAAACATTTTACTTTTATCTTTGTGTAAATTCTAATGAATGCAACTGTATCAACTACAATCTAAGCAAGTTTTTCCCATTAGTCAACAAGAAGCATGGGAATTCCTATCAGACCCAAAAAATTTAGCTGTCATTACACCTCCTCACATGGGGTTTCATATTTTGGCAGGAGCTGATAGACCAATGTTCCAAGGGCAGGTCATCCAGTATATCGTTAAACCGTTTCCCATGGTTTCTACCAAATGGGTAACGGAAATCACCCATGTAAAGGAAGGCGAATATTTCGTGGATGAGCAGCGGTTTGGCCCCTACGCACTTTGGCACCATAAACATTTTTTAAAAGAGGTGCCCGAAGGTGTGGAAATGGAAGATATTATCGATTATAAACTGCCTTTTGGTTTTTTGGGAAAACTGACCCATCCCCTGTTGGTTAAAGGGCAGCTTCAAAAAATCTTTGAATTCAGGGAAAAGAAGCTTGCCGACTTGTTTGGCAAAGTTGATGGAAAAGAAAATTATTTAAGTATCAGAAAAATATAATATGGAAAAGAATATACTATTGATTGGCGGATCGTACGGGATTGGATTGGAAATGGCAAAGAAACTTTCCAAAGACCATAACGTATATGTTGCCAGTCGCAGCAATGATGAGCTCAATAATCTGGATGTAACCCATATTCCCTTCGATGCCTTAACGGACGACCTTTCGGAAAAGAAAATCCCGGAAAAATTGGATGGCTTTGCATATTGCCCCGGAAGCATCAACCTAAAACCATTCAAGACCATGGGCATGGACACTATTCAAAAGGATATGGAAATCAATTTTTTTGGATTGGTCAAGGCCGTAAAGGAAGTTATGAACCGAATGAACGAAGGTTCCAGTATGGTATTTTTCAGTACCGTGGCGGTGGGGACCGGGATGCCCTTCCACACTAGTGTATCTGCAGCCAAAGGAGCCATTGAGGGCTTTGCCCGTGCCCTGGCGGCCGAATATGCCCCTAAAGTGAGGGTAAATGTAATAGCACCGTCCTTGGTGGACACTCCCCTATCCGAGCGTTTACTGAGCAATGACAAGAAAAAGGAAATGATGTCCGAAAGAAATCCATTAAAAAGAGTAGGAACGGCCAATGACATTGCCAACATGGCTACTTTTTTACTGGACGGTGACAATTCATGGATTACAGGGCAAGTTATTGGGGTCGATGGAGGAATGTCTAGCTTAAACGTGAATTCATGAAAGACAGCATCATAGTTTTTTGGTTCAGACGGGATTTACGATTGGAAGACAATGTAGGTCTGTATCAAGCCCTTCAAAACGATGCTCCAGTACTCCCCATTTTTATTTTTGACAAAGAAATCTTGGAAAGTCTGCCCAAAAACGATGCAAGGGTCACTTTTATCCATAATCAAATCCAAAAGATAAGCCAGCAACTTCGCACCAATTACGATAGTGGCGTAGCACAATATCACGATAAGCCCAAAAACGTATTTCAGCAGCTGGTGAAAGATTACCATATCCAAGCCGTATACACCAACCACGACTATGAGCCGTACGCGAAAGAACGCGATAAAGAAATCGCTGAGTTATTGAAGGAAAACGATATACAATTCAAAAATTTCAAAGATCAAGTGATTTTTGAAAAGGAAGAGGTGGTAAAGGACGATGGTGACCCCTACGTAGTGTACACGCCCTATATGCGCAAGTGGAAGGAAAATTTTAACCCTCCCACTCATTTGGTAACATACGATACCTTGAAAGACTTGGAAAAAAACCTTTACCAGTCCAAATCCTTGCCCCAACTCTCCTTGGAAGATATGGGATTTGAAGAGTCCGACATTAAAGTGCCAGATTTTACCGTCACCCCCAATTTGATTCAAAATTACGAGGACACCCGTGACTATCCGGCCAAAGAAAAAGGAACCTCACGATTGGGTCCACATTTGCGATTTGGGACCGTTTCCGTTCGAAAAATGGTGAAAAAAGCGATAGACGAAAAGAACGAAACCTTTTGGAACGAATTGATTTGGAGGGAATTTTTTATGCAAATCCTATGGCATTTTCCCCATACCGTAGATAATGCGTTCCGTTCCAAATATGATAGAATCGAATGGCGCAACAACGAAGAGGAGTTTGAAAAGTGGAAAACGGGAAAAACAGGATACCCCTTGGTAGATGCGGGTATGCGGGAACTCAATGCTACTGGCTACATGCACAACAGAGTGCGAATGTTGGTGGCCAGTTTTCTGTGCAAGCATTTGCTAATCGATTGGCGATGGGGCGAAGCCTATTTTGCCGAAAAATTGTTGGATTACGAAATGGCGAGCAATGTCGGGAATTGGCAATGGGCAGCGGGCAGTGGTGTGGATGCCGCACCCTATTTCAGGATTTTTAATCCTACAACGCAAATAAAGAAATTCGATAAGGATAAAAAGTACATCAACCGATGGGTTCCCGAACTGCAAGAGCTGGATTACCCAGATCCTATTGTGGACCACAAGATGGCTCGTGAACGCTGTTTAAAAACATACAAGGAAGCGGTAAGTTGATGCATTTTCTTTAAATTTAGGTGCTGATGCAATTTTGCTTTCCATCATTCTGACGGAATACAACAACAGTCGGCAAGTAACTAACTCAAAACCTAAATAATGAAAAAAGTTTCAACCTTACTCCTTTTGGCGCTGTTATCATTCAACCTATCGGCCCAAAAAATGTCAAAGGACAAAAAAGCGGTCGTCGCTTCCGTGGAAAAGCACAAGGAAAACCTTATTAAAATTAGTGATTCTATATGGGCGTTGGCCGAAACTGCCTTCGAGGAATCGATTTCCTCTGAATTATTGGCAGATTACGCCGAACAAAATGGAATGACCGTTACCCGTGGTGTAGCTGATATTCCAACGGCCTTTGTTGCCACCTACGGTTCTGGAAAACCTGTAATCAGTGTTTTGGGCGAATTTGATGCCCTTCCAGGGCTTTCACAGAACACCGTACCCACCAAAGACCCTCGAATCGATGGTGCTCCGGGACACGGATGCGGGCACAATATGTTCGGGGCCGCTAGTTTAGGCGCAGCCATTGCCATCAAAGAACAAATAGAGGCGGGCAACATTAAGGGAACCGTCAAATTCTTTGGAACTCCGGCCGAGGAAAAATTCTTTGGTAAAGTATGGATGGTAGAGGCCGGACTTTGGGACGATGTTGATGTAAATGTAAGTTGGCATCCATCTGCCGAAATTGAAGCCGATGTACAAAGTGGATTGGCTCTGGTAGATTTTATGGTGGAATTCTATGGTCAAGCAGCCCACGCCTCTGCAGACCCATGGAACGGACGTAGTGCTTCAGATGCCTTAGAACTATACACTACGGGAATCAACTACTACAGGGAACATATCAAACCAACATCCCGTATACACTACCATATACAAGATGGCGGTCAGGTGGTCAATGTAGTTCCCGATTATGCTCGCCTTTGGGTTCGAGTCCGTGACCCTAAAAGAGAGGTTATGCTACCCACTTTTGAGCGTGTAAAAGCCATGGCCGAGGGTGCCGCTATCATGGCCAATGTGGACTATAAATATTCGTTGATTTCTGGTATTTATGAAACCTTGGTCAACCGTGAGGGAGGCAAAATCATGCAAAATAATCTTGAGCTTTTAGGACCAATAACCTACACAGATGAAGAAATTACCTTTGGTAAAGGTATTCAAGAGGCTACTGGAAAACCCCAAGTGGGTATGGATGGTGACATTCATCCCTTGAAAGAAACGGAGGAATTACCCGGTGGAGGCTCCACCGACGTTGGTGATGTGAGTTGGAACGTTCCCAATATTAACTTGGGCGTAACCGTGGCGCCAAAAGGGACACCTTGGCATTCTTGGGCCGTTGTGGCCTGTGGCGGTATGAGTATTGGACATAAAGGTATGGTTTATGCTTCCAAGGCCATGGGGATGACGATGTTTGACCTTTTTGATGATCCAAAATTGGTTGAAAAAGTAAAAGAAGAATTTAAAACCAGAAAAGGTGATGTAAAATATGAGGCCATGATCGATGGCCCGCCACCAATTCCAGGTAAATAAACTAATTATTGTAAAGGCCTGCATCACGCAGGCTTTTATCCTTTTAAACAACTGAATTATGACGACCCCTATTGTACAAACCTTTCCGTTGAGCACGCCATGGCAAACGTTGGACCCCTTCCTTTTTAGTGTGTATCATTTAGATCATTTCCCAAAGGGAAACGGGGAAATGGGCCCAGATCCATCACTATTGGCTGGAAGGAACCTAGGAAGCGACTTTGATCCAAACCAGAAGTGGCGCATGTATCACGGGCAGTCCATTCCTGGATTTCCGTATCATCCGCACCGTGGTTTTGAAACTATTACTATTGTAAACAAAGGATTTTGCGATCACTCGGATTCTTTGGGAGCTGCTGGCAGATTTGGCGAAGGTGATGTACAATGGATGACGGCAGGAAGGGGTGTACAGCATTCCGAAATGTTCCCGTTGCTTAACGATGAGGCAGAAAACCCATTGGAACTCTTCCAAATATGGTTGAACCTTCCCAAAGCTGGAAAATTTGTCGACCCCCATTTTAAAATGCTCTGGAGCGAAGACATACCCGTGGTAGAAGAAGAAAAGGCAAGCATAAAAGTGATAGCCGGAACCTATAAAAATGTGGTCCCAGTGCCTCCTGCACCAGATTCATGGGCCGCCGACCCAAGTAACGAAGTGGCCGTTTGGAACATTCATGTGCAGCCTGATGCTGAATATGTGCTGCCCAGTGCAAGTGCATCGGTAAATCGCGTACTGTATTTTTATGAAGGGAAGGAAATCCATATAGGAGATAAAAAAATAAACTCCAATTTTGGTATTGTTTTAGACCCCACCACAGAAGTGAATATCAAAGCCGGCTCCGAAACTGCTCATATTATGGTTCTTCAAGGAAAGCCCATCGGCGAGCCGGTGGCAAAATATGGTCCGTTTGTGATGAACACCCAAGAAGAAATCCAAAAATCCATGGAGGAATACCGCCTCACCCAATTTGGTGGTTGGCCCTGGCCACACCCAGACCATGTCCACGATAAAGACAAGGGACGCTTTGCACTGTATCCTGATGGGAAAATGGTCGAGAAAAATTAAAGTTTTTCTGACAAACCCTTGTTTTTTGGGGCTTACGGCGTTTTTTTTATGAATAATCATCAGAATTATTTCTATTTTAATACCTGACAATCAAAGTTATAGTGCCAGCTAACTTATTTCGCCAGGTGCATGCTATTCAATATATTTAGGTTTATTTATGGTAAGGCGTTCCTGATTCTTTTGTTGGTCGGAAACATCGGCTATTCCCAAACGGAGGAAATCGATAGCCTCCAAAACCTCCTGAAAACGGCGGATGACACGACCCAAGTCAACCTACTGAGGCTTTTAGAGATAAAATCCAGATTTATAAACAAGGAGAAAGCGGTTGCTTACGGGTTGCAGAGTCTGGAAAAATCCAAGGAAATTGGTTTTTTCGGTAGGTGAGGCATGAAGTATACGTGAAAGATCGTGAAATTGAGGCCAACACCTTAGAATTGGCCCTGCTCAACACCCGTGTAGAACAAAATAGAAAACGAACGCTTTACCTTATTATCATATCTGCCCTATTGCTTTTTTCAGCTAGCCTACTCTATTTTAGGTACCATGCAAAGAAAAAATCCAACGCCATACTTTCCGAAAAAAATAGGTTGATATCGGAGCAACGAGATACCATTGGCCAAATGAACAAACAATTGGAAAAACGAATGTTACGGGCCCAGATGAACCCATATTTTATTTTTAATTCCCTTGGTTCCATTCAGCACCTCATCAGTACCAATGATAAAGAAGGAGCCCTAAGTTATCTCTCCAGGTTCTCAAAATTACTGCGTCAGGTTTTGGAAAGCTCTGTAAATGTAAGTTTGGTACTTAGCGAAGAAATTGAGCTGCTTAAAATTTATGTGGAATTGGAGGCTTTACGTTTTGACCATTCTTTTAGCTATCATTTTGAAATTGATGAGAATTTGGACATTGATGCCCACGAAATACCCATGCTGCTGGTTCAGCCGTATATCGAAAATGCCATCATCCATGGACTAATGCCCAAGAAAGGAGATAAACAGCTTACTATATCCTTTAAGAATATTGGGGACCATATTGAATGTGTTATTGAAGACAACGGCATCGGACTATCCAAAACAGGGGAACGGAAATCCAATAGGATATCTCGGGGAATGTCCATCACAGAGAGGAGAATCCAAGCACTTAAACAACACTCGGAACGGGAATTGGTGAAAATCGAAGACTTGACCAACGCAGACCATAGTGGCACACGGGTCACGATTTTGATCCCAAAAGAATAAGTCAAGAATTAAACCCTTACAATTTTTGCCCCAATGGCCCGCAAACGTTCATCGATGTTTTCGTAACCACGGTCAATCTGTTCAATATTGTGAATGGTGGAAGTTCCTTTGGCCGACAGTGCCGCGATCAAAAGGGAAACGCCTGCCCTGATATCGGGAGAGACCATAGTGGTTGCCTTTAAGGTCGATTTAAAATCGTGTCCGATCACAGTGGCCCTATGTGGATCGCAAAGGATAATCTTTGCACCCATATCAATGAGTTTGTCCACAAAGAACAATCGGCTTTCAAACATTTTTTGATGAATTAATACTTCTCCACGGGCTTGGGTTGCCGTAACCAAAATAATGCTCAATAAGTCAGGGGTCAATCCAGGCCAAGGTGCATCTGCAATGGTAAGAATAGATCCGTCAATAAAATTCTGGATTTCATAACCGTTCTCATGCTTGGGAATAAAAATATCATCATTTCTTCGCTCTACCGTAATTCCCAACTTACGGAAAACGGTCGGGATCTGTCCCAAATCGTCCCAACTCACATTTTTAATGGTCAGTTCGCTCTGGGTCATGGCCGCCAGTCCGATCCAGCTTCCAATTTCAATCATATCGGGAAGCATGGTATGTTCGGTGCCTTTTAGCGATTTCACACCCTCAATGGTCAGCAGATTGGAACCTATTCCAGAAATTTTGGCGCCCATACGGTTGAGCATTTTGCACAATTGCTGTAAATAAGGTTCACAAGCGGCATTATAAATGGTAGTGGTACCTTCGGCCAAAACGGCAGCCATCACAATGTTTGCGGTACCAGTTACGGAAGCTTCATCCAAGAGCATATAAGTACCCGTAAGTTTTTCGGCCTCTACACCATAAAAATACTCTTCCTTGTTGTATCTAAATTGTGCTCCAAGCTTGATGAAACCTTCAAAGTGGGTATCCAAACGGCGCCTTCCAATTTTGTCGCCTCCCGGTTTGGGAATATATCCTTTTCCAAATCGTGCCAATAAAGGCCCCACCAACATAATGGAACCACGAAGGCCCCTTCCATCTTCCTTAAACTTGGCTGATTGCAGGTAATCCAAATTGATATCGTCTGCCTTAAAGGTATACGAACCTTTTCCTTTCTTTTGGATCTTTACCCCTAAATCTTCGAGCAGTGCAATGAGTTTGTTGACGTCGACAATGTCCGGTATATTGTTTATCGTAATCTTTTCTTCTGATAACAATACAGCGCAAAGAATTTGTAGTGCTTCGTTCTTTGCTCCCTGGGGGGTGATTTCACCGTGCAATTGGTGGCCGCCCTCTATTCGAAATGTACCCATGTACTGATTTGGAATTTAATATCTTTTTTTACGACCTCTCTGACTCTTTTTGCCTCTATTATTGCTCGTATTCGAACGGCTGGGCCTGTTTTTAAGAAACTGGCCACTCTCGGTCAAGCTCTCGTCGCTCTTGGCCAAATCAATCTGACCATCGCTGAGTTCTTTCAGATGATTAAAAATAACCGTGTCTTCGACCGTGTCCTTGTTCCAGGTCAAATAACACTTTTTCATGTGGTTGGCGATGGCATATTCCAAGCCAGACCTCATATCGCCCTTTTCCCAATTAACGGCCACATCGATCATTCGTTTGATGTTGTTGCCGTAAAAACGGTATTTGGGATGGTTCTGAGGGTATTCCAACGGTTCTGGACGCTGTTGTAGCATCTCTTTGGATGTAATCGGAAAGGGAGAGTCAACATCCAATTTAAAATCGGACATAATGAAGAGTTGGTCCCAAAGTTTGTGCTGAAAATCTGGCACATCCCGTAAATGAGGCTGCAAATTTCCCATAACACTGATGATGGACTGCGCCACTCGGTTCCTTTCGTCGCGGTCCTCAATGGCAACTGCGTGGTCCACCATTTTTTGAAAATGGCGGCCGTATTCGGGGATAAAAAGCTTTGGACGCTCCGTATTATATTCTAAGTTGTATACTTCGTTCAAACTAATGTATTTAGTGATTTTAAAATTGGAAAGTCAATCCGATAACGTGTGCAAATTAATAAAATTATGGCAAACCATAGGTTTACAAGGAAATAACACCTTCCACAACAGAAACTTCCTTGTATTTTTGGATTACTGCATCCGGGTCTTTCATCTGTACAGTGATGGAAAGGCTGGTGTAGGTCCCTTTTTTGCTCTTTTTGGATTCGATCACAGCCCCGGTATTGTCAAAGATAGTTTGAATCTGCGAAATTCTATCCTCATCTGTGGGAACAATGAATTTATACAGATAAGTCGAAGGCCAACTAGTGGTTTCTAACAACTGCTCCTTCAGCTTTGCGTAAAATTCTTCTGTTTCCTTACTATCCATACCGCAATTTTATACAAATATATGGCTTACCCTTCAATTTTTTTTCCTTAAGTCGATTTCATTACTTTGTAATATTAATTTTAAGGTCTTTGGGAAAGAACAAAGTAGTTATAACGGGAGCTCCCGGCACAGGGAAAACATCCATAGTAAATGGTTTGGAAAGCAAGGGTTTCCACTGCTTTCACGAAATCATTAGGGACATGACCTCGAAGGCAAAACAGCAGGCGCAGTCGGAGCACCATATTTCCAATCCCTTGGTGTTTGTGGATGACGCCCTGCAGTTCAACAAAGATCTGCTGGAGGGAAGAACATCCCACTACAGGGAGGCGCTACGCATCAACGCACAGATCAGTTTTTTTGACCGGGGCATTCCGGATGTATTGGCCTATATGGATTTTTTTGATCAGGACTACGACGACTTTTTTATTTCCCATGCCGAAAACCATAGGTACGATTCGGTTTTTATTGTTCCCCCTTGGAAAGAAATATATCTCCGACAATGAGCGTTTGGAAACCTTTGAGGAGGCGGAAAGTATCCATCATTCCTTGTTGAAAACTTACACCCAATTTGGCTATAACCCCATCGAAGTGCCAAAAGATGAAGTCCAGAAGCGGATTGATTTTATTTTGGAAACACTTAAAAAAACATAGTGCATAAGGACACCACAAACATTTTAAAGGAATTTTGGGGATACGATGGTTTCAGAGGGTCTCAAAAGATGATCATCGATACCGTAATTTCCGGAAAAGATGTCTTGGCCCTCATGCCTACCGGCGGCGGAAAATCCGTCTGTTACCAAGTACCTGCCTTGGCCATGGAAGGTATCTGTATTGTAATCTCACCTTTGGTGGCACTTATCCAAGATCAAGTAGCACAGCTCAAAAAAAGGAATATCAAGGCAATTGCTTTAACCGGGGGAATCCATCCCAATGAGGTTAACGACTTGCTGGACAATTGTGTGTATGGGAATTATAAATTTTTATATCTATCCCCCGAGCGCCTGCAGCAGAACGTGGTAAGGGAACGCATACAACAAATGAACGTGAACCTGATCGCCATAGACGAAGCGCACTGCATATCCCAATGGGGCAACGACTTTAGACCTGCCTATTTGGAATGCTCCATTTTGAGGGAACTCGTGCCCAAAACACCGATGATGGCTCTTACAGCGACAGCTACACCTAGGGTTGTGGAAGACATCGTGGAGAATTTAGAGTTAAATGAGGTCCGTATTTTCAAGGATTCATTTTCCCGCTCCAATATCGCATTTAAGGTAAAGCGTTCAGAGGATAAGTTGTACCAGCTCAAAAAGTATATGGGGAAAATTCCTGGGAGTGGCATCGTGTATGTCCGTTCCCGGAAAATGTGCATTTCTTTGGCCAATTTTCTCATAAAGAACGGTATTTCCGCTTCCTTCTATCACGGAGGTATTCCCAAAAAGGATAAGGAAAAAAAACTCGATCGTTGGTTGAGCGATGAGGACAGAATCATGGTGGCTACCAATGCCTTTGGTATGGGGGTGGATAAGCCCGATGTCCGGTTGGTCATTCACTATCAGATACCAGATAGTTTGGAAAGCTATTTTCAGGAGGCGGGACGGGCTGGAAGGGATGGAAAGCCTTCAACGGCCATCATTTTGGCCTCCAATGAAGATGAGGACAGGGCCAAACAGCAGTTTTTGTCCACCCTACCGGATGTAGCTTTCGTTAAAAAAGTTTACTCCAAACTCAACAATTATTTTCAGATTTCCTACGGAGAACTTGTATCCGAGCCTTTGGCATTTAAATTCAACGAGTTTTGTACGCACTATGGGTTCAATCCCAACATGGCCTTCAATGCCCTTCGTGCCTTAGACCAAAATTCTGTACTATCACTTGCTGAAAACTTCAAGGAAAAAACAACGCTCCAATTTGTAGCCTCCAAGGCCGAGATATTTAATTACTTGGACAAAAACAGGAAAACCGCACCCATCATTCAAACCATTTTAAGGACTTATGGAGGCATTACCGACCATGAGACCAAAATCAACCTGTATATGTTATCCCAAAAAACAGGCACAGGCGAGAAACACTTAAAACATATCTTACAACAACTTGCAAACGACAATATCGCAGCATATCAAAACCATAACTCGGATTTGGAGATTACTTTTTTGGTGCCCCGCGAAGACGAACATACCATAAACCCCTTTGCCAAGAAAATAAAGGACTTTAACCAAGTAAAGCAGCAGAACATGGCCGCCATGCTGGGATACATTTCCAATCGGAACATCTGCCGTAGTGTTTACCTGTTGAATTATTTTGGGGAAAAGAACGCCGAAAAGTGCGGTACTTGCGATATTTGTACCAAGAAAAACAAAGAGGCCCCTCCACACGACCTAGAGAAACGAATTTTGGAACTATTGGAGCTTCGCCCCTATTCCTCCAGGCAATTGGAACGTATTACGGGGGCCAATGAACTGCAACTTTTAAACCTATTGGAAAGACTGTTGGAAGAAAGACGGGTCTCGATAAACCTTAAAAATGAGTACATTAAAACATAATTCACTTCGCATCGTATTTATGGGCACCCCCGATTTTGCTGTGGGCAGCTTGAAACAACTGTTGGATGCCAGTTTTAATGTGGTAGGCGTTGTCACCGCACCGGACAGACCCGCCGGAAGAGGGCGCAAGCTGCAGGAATCAGCGGTGAAACAATTTGCAGTAAAACATCAATTAAAGGTATTGCAGCCCACTAACTTAAAGGACGAAGCATTTTTGGAAGAACTGAAAAACCTTGATGCCAACCTGCAAGTCGTGGTCGCCTTTCGGATGCTGCCCAAAGTGGTATGGCAAATGCCTGCGCGTGGCACCTTTAATCTTCATGCTTCGCTCCTGCCCCAATATCGGGGTGCGGCACCCATTAACTGGGCAATTATCAATGGAGAAACAGAAACAGGCGTGACTACCTTTTTTATTGATGAAAAAATAGATACAGGCAATATCATTCTTCAAAAAACAGCCAAGATACTGCCAGATGACAATGCGGGGGACCTGCACGACAGACTAATGGAACTAGGTGCCCATTTGGTCGTGGATACCTGCAAACAAATTGAAGAAAAAACGGTATCCTTAAAAAAACAGGATGAGAGCGTGGAACTGAAACCTGCTCCCAAAATCCACAAGGATACCTGTAGAATCGACTGGAACAGCTCCATGACCAATATTTACAATCACATTCGGGGATTGAGCCCTTATCCCGGAGCTTGGACAGAATTGGTGAACGATGGGAAGCATGAACCCATGAAGATTTTTAAGACCGAAATGGAAACCGCTGAACACGACTATAACGTTGGAAAACTGGTGGTGGGAAAAAAAACGCTCAAGATTGCCGTTAAAGAGGGGTATATTTCGCTATTGGAATTGCAACTTCCCGGTAAACGAAAGATGCAGGTGAAGGAAGTTTTGAACGGACTGAATCTGGACAAAGAGGCCTATCTGCGCTAAAGCCTTGCTATGATTGGGCTAGGAAAAGTTGTCGTTTTTTTCCCACTTTATCAACAAACGTTTCAAGTTATCAACAAAAACCCCTATTTCCCTTGGTTTTACTTGCGTGAGACCCAAATCCATATAAATTTGTTCATCATTAAAATTATATTAACAACAATTAATTTAATTCCATTATGAACAAAACAGAATTAATCGATGCTATGGCAGCTGATGCTGGCATCACTAAGGCAGCAGCAAAAAAAGCATTGGAATCTTTCTTGGGAAATGTAGAAGGAACGCTTAAAAAAGGAGACAGGGTTTCCTTGGTAGGTTTTGGTTCTTGGTCAGTTTCTAAAAGAAGCGCTAGAGAAGGTAGAAATCCACAGACTGGAGCTACTATTAAGATTGCCGCTAAGAACGTTGTAAAGTTCAAAGCAGGTGCTGAATTGAGCAGTGCAGTAAACTAATCAATTTTTTATTGAATATACGAAAGCACTCCTTTTGGGGTGCTTTTTTAGTTTATATTCAGCTTTGTTTTTTGCATATGTTGAATAATATGTTAAATTTAAATATAAGAAATCAGGTAAATGGTTACTCAGAAGCCAAAAAAGGGGAATTTACTTGTTGCGGAACCATCGCTGACCGGCGATGTTTCTTTCAATAGATCTGTTGTACTTATTGCCGAACACAATCAAGAAGGCTCGGTAGGTTTTATTTTGAACAAGCCTCTTGACTATACCATTTGCGACCTTGTATCCGAAATCACCATTCCTTTTCAGGTGTTCAATGGCGGTCCCGTGGAACAGGACAACCTTTACTTTATCCACAAAGTACCTGATTTGATAGAAAACAGCATCGAGATTTCCGATGGTATTTTTTGGGGCGGTAATTTTGAGGTGACCATTGAGCTCATCAACAATGGAACCATTACCGAGCAGGATATCCGGTTCTTTTTGGGCTATTCCGGATGGGGAACCAGCCAATTGGACCAAGAACTCTCTTCCAAATCATGGGTGGTATTGCCCAACGAATACGAAAGCAGTATTCTGGAAAAGGCTGCAAATGCCTTTTGGAAAGAAAAGATGGTGGAATTGGGCGGTGACTACCTATTATGGTCCAATGCTCCCGAAAACCCCTCGCTCAACTAGCCAATCCTGGCCTTTGCGTTTAATTTGCCCACCAAACTCTTTGCAACTTTATTTTCATACTCCTTTTTCCTGTACTTGCTAATGGGCTGAATCCCGACAATGGAATTAGTGAGAAACATTTCGTCCATTTTTTGCAGCTCGAAAGGGGAAATGGAATCCTCGACCAAATCGTAGTCTTCCGACCCTGCAATCAACTTCATCAGGTTTTTTCGGATAATCCCGTCCAAGCAACCATCGCTCAAGGGTGGAGTCTTTATCTCATTGCCCTTTACCAAGAAAAGATTTCCGTTGATTGCCTCGACTACCTTTTTATCAGAATTTACCAATAAACAGTTGGCATAACCATTTTCCTGCGCATACACCCCAGCCACCACATTCAAGATTTTGTTGGTGGATTTTAAATTGGAAAGCATATCCTTGTTTACGTAGTAATCCTTGAAAAGCTCCACTTCGTAAGGTTTGTCCTCTATGATAAAGAAAGGAGATTCCATGGGACTGGTGTCAATTACATAGGAGACCTCATTGGTCGTGGGCGTATACAATCCACCCTCGTTTCTAAAAACAGTTAATCGCACACGGACCGCACTATTATTAAGTTGGTTGGCTCCTATGGTTTTCTTGATTTCTTCCTCTAAAAATTCCATGGTAAATTCCATAGGGATTTCCATCCGAAGGATGCGCATGGAAGCCATCAACCTGAAATAGTGGTCCTCCCAAAAAAAGAGGGTGCCATTCACATAGCGAACCGATTCAAAAAGGGCGTCGCCATACTTAAAAGCCCTGTTATTATGCGTGAAAATCGCCTTATCCGTTGCCTGTAGTTCTCCGTTACAATTGACCATAAAAAAGTCCCGATTTTTATCGGGACCAAAGATACGGTTTACTGGAGAATCGGGCTAGGTAGAACCCAGAACTTGTTTGAGGTCCGATACTTGGTTCTCCCACAGCATTTTCGCTTCGTCCACTTCATCTTCTTCGGCAAAATCAGTAATGAACAAGGAAACATCCTTTGTTATCTCGTCCACAATAATGCGCATTTCAAAATAGGAGCCATCTTCATTTTCTTCCCATGCCAATTTGACAAATTCCTCGCTTTTCCGCTTGAGCAATTTGGCCCTTTCTTCGGACCCATCCCATATAAATGTAAAAATCTCTCCGCGGGAGTTCACATTGTCAGCATACCATTCGGAAAGTCCAGAGGGGGTGGAAATATATTGGTAAAGCAACTGAGGTGAAGCCTGGATGACAAACTCCAGTTCAAATTTAACCTTATCACTCATTGTCGTGTTCTTTAGATCGTTATTTCAGCTTAAGTATAGTTTGGGAAGATATAAAAATAAATATCAAATAATAAATTAATAATGAATTTTGATTCAGCGAAAATTTAAACATATATTTGCACCCGCTTAGCGAAATCACGGCGAGGTAGCTCAGCTGGTTAGAGCGTCGGATTCATAACCCGGAGGCCGGGGGTTCAAGTCCCCCTCTCGCTACAAAAAACAAAGTCATTTAGCTGTTATCAGTTAAGTGGCTTTTTTATTTCTGCTGTATACTTTTTTTCCTAACTTATAGGTTTTAATCCAACCATCGAATGAACTACTTTAAAAAGTTAGGAACTCCCAACTTGCTCATGCTTCTTCTCTGCGCTATGATCATTATTGTGGCAGAATACCTTTTCCTTACTGGCAACACGGAGCACGGCCTCTTCGTGGGACTTTGGGCACCAACCCTTCTTGGCGTTATGATCTACTTAAAACTTGTGGACAATGACAGCAAATGATATCGTTTTATGGTTTTCCATTGTTGTTATTGTATTAGTCGCCATCTGGGCTATCCTCATGATACGGGCCTACAATAAGGCCAGCAATGGAAAATAGAGGTACTCCCCTATAGGCACGAAGCCTAGAGCATTTTATTTAAGTGAGTGGAATTGTTCTTATTTCGTTTAATTTTAGCTTTCTATGAAGAACACCATTTCCGAACGCATTGCAGATTTTCTCAAAAACTATCCGCCCTTCAATGCCATGGAGCCCAAACAATTGGAGCAATTGGCCTTGGAGGTGACCATTATCCATAAGGAAACCAATACCGTCGTATTTTCACAAAACGAAAGCCCCCATTCCCATTTCTACGTGGTAAACAAAGGGGCTGTTTCTTTATCCAAGGCAGGTTCCAGTCAAATATTGGATATCTGTGATGAAGGCGACGTGTTTGGGCTTCGCCCTCTTTTAGCCAACGAAAGCTATAAATTGGAAGCCAAGGCCTACGAAGAAACCATCCTGTACGCCATCCCCATTAGCGACTTTAAACCGTTGGCGCTCGAAAACAAGCGTATTGGCAATTTTTTGATAGAAAGCTTTGCTTCCAACACTGGTAACCCTTACTCCATCAAACATCGGGGCAAATTGTATGGAGAAAGTGGTGATTCCAATCAATATTCCAGTGATAAAATACTGGATCTTCAGCCCATTAAATATTCCACAGACCTTATCACCTGCAAAAAAGGAACAAAAATCAAGACTGTAGCCGATAAAATGACCAAGCATAACATTAGTTGTATACTGGTGATGAAAGATGAGCTGCCGGTTGGAATCATAACCGATAAGGATCTTCGGAAAAAAGTGGCCACAGGACTGTTTCCCATCACGGCGACGGCCAAATCCATTATGACCTCGCCCTTGATTACCTATCCCAAAGGGCTCACCTTGGCACAATCCCAAATGGCCATGATGAAGAGCGATATCA
The DNA here is from genome assembly GCF_003992675.1 of Flagellimonas marinaquae. Lineage (GTDB taxonomy): Bacteria > Bacteroidota > Bacteroidia > Flavobacteriales > Flavobacteriaceae > Flagellimonas > Flagellimonas marinaquae. The sequence continues at coordinate 36,683 of NZ_RZMZ01000010.1, read as the reverse complement.
GCCATCTGGTGCTTACGGAAGATGGCACTTCGGATACGAAAGCAGTGGGCATTCTTTCCAAACATGATATAATGGTGGCTGTTGGGAATAACCCCGCGGTGCTCTTACGCGCCATCAAACGTGCGACCAAATACAAGAGGTTACGAAACATCCGCCATGGCATTATGAACTTGCTACGGGGCTATTTGGAACAGAACATCCCTTTGGGGTTGGTAGCCAAAATCATCTCTGAACTCAATGATGCCTCAACCAAACAGGTGATCAAAATTGCCCTATCGAAAATGGAAACAGAGCCCCCCGTGCCATTTACATGGCTTAGTATGGGCAGTCAAGGTCGTGGAGAGCAATTGTTGAATACCGATCAAGACAATGCTATCATCTTTGCCGATGTTCCCAAAGAACAACTGGAAGGGACGCAAAACTATTTTTTGACCCTTGGCGAACGGATTTCCAAAGGATTGAACACCATAGGGTTTGAATATTGCCCCGCGGATATGATGGCTTCCAATCCAGCTTGGTGCCACAGCCTGAGCGAATGGAAAAAGGTAACTCGGCACTGGATTCATAATCCGGGGCCAGATGAAATCCTACTATCCTCCATCTTTTTTGATTACAACGTGACCTTTGGGGAAAAGTCGCTGGCCGATGAACTCTCTCAAGATATTTTTGATAGCGTTCAAGGCTACCCCCAATTCTTTACCCATTTGGCAAGCGGAGCCCTACAAAATCCTTCGCCATCTGGATTCTTTAGGGATTTTTTAGTGGAGCAGGATGGCGAACACAAGGACTTTTTCGATTTAAAATTAAGGGTACTCATGCCCATTATCGATGCTGCCCGCGTGCTCATCTTGTCCCATTCCATCAAATCCATCAATAATACAGCTGAGCGTTATGAAAAACTGGCAGAGCTGGAGCCCAACAATAAAGAATTGTATCTCGCCTGTTCCTACGCCAGCAAGGCGTTGCTTAAATTCAGGACCCGACAGGGGCTTTTGCACAACGACTCGGGTAGGTTTATCGCCTTGGACAAACTCAACAAAGAGGAGAAAATCAAGCTGAAGCGAACGTTCAAGACCGTTAAGGAAATCCAATCACTCTTGGAAATACGGTTCCAAGTAAAAAATCTGTTGCGATAATGTGGCCGTTCACCAAAAAAAGGCCTTTGGAACTTCCCGATTTTTGGTGGGAATACGAAGCGTATTTTAAGGAACCGCTTCCAGATGATATTGGAGAAAATACATTTGTGGTTTTGGATACAGAAACAACCGGTTTTAGTTTGACCCGAGATCGGATGCTTTGCATTGGCGCCTTAAAATTGAAAGACAACAGCATTGTGGTAAAGGATAGTTTTGAAGTTTATGTGGAACAGGAACATTATGATTCGGAGAGTGCTGAAATCCACGGTATCCTTAAAAAAAGTAAAAAAGATAGTGTCACCGAGCTAGAGGCGCTCAAGCAATTTTTAGTATATGTAAAAAACCATGTTTTGGTAGGGCATCATGTGATGTTCGATATCAATATGATCAATGCTGCACTCAAAAGAAACGGGCTTCCAAAGTTGAAGAATAAAACTTTGGATACGGAATCGCTTTATATTCGGACCCTTTTGATCTCTACCTTGGTACAAAAAAAAGAGCGGTATTCCTTGGATGATTTGGCCAAAAAGTACAGTATCTCCAGAAAGGATAGGCATACGGCATTGGGCGATGCTTTTATCACCGCCATTGCATTCTTGCGAAGCGTAGAAAAACTAAAGCCCAAAAAAATAAAGGACCTCTTGCGATAAGAAGATCCTTTATTGACTAGTATTGAAGTTAATTTAGAGACTATCTTTCATAATCGACTCTACCACTTCTGGATTCAACAAGGTTGATGTATCGCCCAGGTTACTGGTATCTTTTGATGCTATTTTTCGGAGAATTCTTCGCATAATCTTACCACTTCGTGTTTTGGGCAGTCCTTCCACAAATTGGATTTTATCCAACTTTGCAATCGGGCCAATATGTTCGGTAATCAATTGGTTGATTTCCTTTTTCAGGTTATCCCGATTACGGTCCTCCCCTGTTTCTTTTAAAATGATGTAGCCATAAAGTGCATTCCCCTTGATGTCATGCGGGAATCCAACAATGGCCGATTCGGCCACGGCAGGATGCTCATTAATGGCATCTTCAATCGGAGCAGTTCCCAGATTATGACCAGATACGATGATGACATCGTCCACCCTTCCCGTGATGCGGTAGTAGCCCACCTCATCCCTCAAGGCGCCATCACCTGTAAAATATTTGCCTTCAAATGCAGAGAAATAGGTGTCCTTGTAGCGCTGGTGATTGCCCCAGATGGTCCGGGCTATGGAGGGCCATGGAAATTTGATGCACAATCTGCCGTCCACTTGGTTTCCTTTGATCTCTTGACCACTCTCATCCATCAATGCAGGTTGTATTCCTGGCATCGGCAAGGTCGCGTAGGTGGGTTTGGTCGGTGTGGAAAATGGTATGGGTGAAATTAGTATTCCTCCTGTTTCGGTTTGCCACCAGGTATCTACAATGGGGCATTTCTTTTCCCCAACATGATCGTTGTACCAATGCCAGGCCTCCTCATTGATGGGCTCTCCAACAGTTCCCAGAACTTTCAGGCTGGAAAGGTCATACTTGGTCACAAAATCAAGATTTTCCTTAGCCAAGGCCCGGATAGCGGTTGGCGCGGTGTAAAACTGGGTCACCTTGTGCTTCTGCACCACATCCCAGAACCGACCAAAGTCGGGATAGGAAGGTACTCCTTCAAACATAACGGTGGTGGCCCCATTGGCCAAAGGCCCGTAAACAATGTAGGAGTGACCGGTAATCCAGCCAATATCAGCAGTGCACCAATACACATCTTCCTCTCGGTACTGGAATACATTTTTAAAAGTATAAGCGGTGTACACCATATAACCTCCCGTTGTGTGGACCATACCCTTTGGGCGTCCGGTAGAGCCAGAAGTGTAAAGGATAAATAATGGGTCCTCGGCATCCATAATTTCGGGTACGCAATCCGAATAGGCCTTGTCCAAAAGTGGCTGTACCCACTTATCACGACCTGCTTTCATGATAACTTTCCCTCCTGTGCGCTTGGTCACCAAAACGGTTTTCACATCAGGGCATTTTTCCAGTGCTTCATCCACAATGGCCTTCAGGTCTATTACCTTGGTTCCTCGGTACGAACCATCTGAGGTAAGTACCATTTTGGCACCACAATCGTTGATTCGAGTGGACAGTGCTGTAGATGAAAAACCTGCAAAAACTACGGAGTGTATGGCCCCAATTCGGGCACAGGCCAATATGGCTATGGCCAAATCTGGTATCATGGACAAATAAACAACTACCCTATCCCCTTTTTGGACACCCTGCTCCTTGAGAACATTGGCATACTTGCACACACGCTCGTGCAATTCGCGGTACGTGATATGTTCCGCTTCTTCATCGGGGTCGTTAGGTTCGAAAAGGATGGCCGTTTTATCTCCACGGATGCGAAGATGTCTGTCGATACAGTTTTCGGTGATATTTAATTTGGCTCCTTTAAACCAGCTGATTTCTGGTTTTGTAAAGTCCCATTCCAAAACGGAATCCCATTTTTTACGCCATTGGAAATGTTCTTCGGCTACTTCTTCCCAAAATCCCTCGGGGTTTCTTACGGATTTTCGATACACCTGAAAATATTCCTCCAAGTGCTTGATATTATAATTACTCATTTAATATTGTGTTTGGTTATTATGTAGATTATTCATTTGGTTCCAAATATGTATCTGGACTATGCCAATAGCTCCTCTATTTCAGAAATTACTTTTTTCATCGAAAATGGTTTCGTCAAATAACGGTCTGCGCCCATTTTCAAGCCTTTTTCAATATCTTTTTCCTTACTTTTTGCCGATAGGAACACAATCTTGGTGTGTGCCAAATCCTCATTGTCCTTAACCTGTTTCAAGGTCTCATACCCATCCATCTCGGGCATCATGATGTCCAAAAGAATAAGATTTGGTTTTTCCCGGTTCGATATTTCTATAGCTTCTGTGCCGTCCCGGGCGATAAAAACCTCGAAATCCTTCTTTTTGAACGCATACTCCAACGACATCAAAATGTTGGGTTCATCATCCACGATCAGTATTTTTTTCTGCTTCATTGTTCCTTCGGTATTGAAAATCGTATAACTGCTCCTTTTTTATAGTGGTTGTCCACGGAAATGGTTCCTGAATGGCTCTCCACTATTTTCTTGCAAATCGCCAAACCCAATCCACTCCCTTGTGGTTTTTTGATGTTTTGGTTTTTTGACTGATAGAACTTGTCAAAGATGTAGTCCTTATCCTCTTCGGGAATCCCTCGACCATTATCCTTTACAATGACAGACACTTCCGCTTCGAGCTCTTCCAAAAGAATTTTAATTTTTCCCGTTTGTGGTTCCGTGAATTTAAGGGAATTTGACAACAAGTTGGTCAACACTTGCAAAATTCGGTCCTCATCATAGCGCGCAAATACGTTCTGTTTTTTCGAAAATTTGATGCTCACCCCTTTTTTTGATGCAATCTGCTCCACTCCATGTATTGCCTTTTGTATAGTATCCGACATATCGTAATCGTCCATTTCCAATTCCGTTCGGTTACCTGACAGTTTTTCCAAATCAAGAATATTCCGAATCAAGGTGTCCAATCGGTCGCTGTCCTTGTTTATATTTTTCAGGAACTTTGTCCGTAGCTCAGAGGGCATATCGGAATCCTCCAAAACTTCGGAGGCAGCCTTAATGGAGGTAACCGGTGTTTTGAGCTCGTGTGCAACAGTATCCAAGAATTCATCCTTTAGTTTGTCCTGTATGCGAAGCTCCTCGTTCACTAGCTTGAGCTGCTGTGCCATGGCAGCCAGTTCATTGGACTTTTCCTGCAGCAATTTATTGTTGGCTTTTGTCTCCTTGCTCTCCTCCAAAATATGAAGCACCTCCACCAAGCTTATAGGGGTTTCTTTGGAGACCGAAGCCAACAGTATTTTTGCGGAGGCACTTCCAATACTTCCGGTTAAAAGTTTCTCTGAAAAATTGATCAGCCGTGCATCCGCACGTTCCTCAGTTTCCGAAATATTGTATTTTCTATTGAACAACTGCAAGGCCCGGTTGGTGCGTTGTTCGCCTAAAAATCGGTTCAATAAGCGTTTGATGTCGGCTACATAGGCCTCGCCCTTCCAGATGAATCCTCCTTCTTGTAGGTTTCCATAATTTTCATGGTTGACAAACATCTCCGCGTAGTTCCTTTCCCTATAGTTCCCTTTGGTGTTAAGCGAAAAAGCAACAAAACTCAAGGTATTGAATGCCATACTCCATAAAAAGGCATTACTCTCCGGGGATAAATAATAAAAGCCGAATGTCTGGGCAGGTTTGAACCATGCGTATCCAAATAAACCCTCCGTTAAAACATCTACATTGGGCCTAGCTATATTGCTGATTACAGGAAGAAATATGGTATAGAACACAATGGCCAAGCCAACCAGCATTCCCGTTTCTGCCGCTCGTGCCGTTCCTCTTCTCCACGTTAATCCCAAAAAGAACGATGGCGCCAGTTGCGCAATGATCAAGAATGATATCAACCCAATGGAATACAACGACAATTGAACGGAAAAGCGGATGTAGAAAAAATAGGCTACAATGATCAGTAAGAAAATGGAGATTCTTCTAATATTCTTGATACGCTTCGCATTTTCCTCAGGATTTCCCTCTACCAATGTTTTGATGAAACCGTAGGGAATGACAATATTGTTACTGACCATGGTGGATAGTGCCAAGGTAGAGACTACGATCATGGATATAACCGTGGTGAATCCGCCAATAAAAACCATCACTGCCAAGCCGTAATCGCTTTGCTGTAATGGCAACAACAAGGAATAATAATCATGGTTTACTGCTGCATCCAAACGTATGTTTCCTGCCCATGCAATACTGATAACAAAGAGGTTGAACAAGAGCAAGTAGAGCGGAAACAACCAAATGGCCTTACGCAAATGGTTCTCGTTGTCATTCTCCACCACAGCGACATGGAACTGTCTGGGCAATAAAAAAATGGCGAAAAAGGATAAACAAATGGTGAACAACCAGTTGAACCCGTTCCCAAGTCCTCCAAAAGTGGTCAATTGGTCAAAATTTTCCCGTAGGCTTGCCTGTTCGTAAATATCCGTTGTGCCATCAAACAGATAAAAGACGACATATACGCCTATGGCCAAGAAAAAACAAAGTTTTAATATGGATTCCAATGCCACTGTGGCCACAATCCCTTTTCGGTGTTCCGACGTATCGGTGGATAGGGTTCCGTAAAAGGCCACAAAAACGGCGATAAGCAATGCAATGTAGAAGGTGGAATCGTCAAAAAATCCGGTGGACTGATAACTTCCCTTGGCCGAAATCAAAGAAAAGGTTTCGGACACTGCCTTTAACTGTAGCGATATATAGGGAATAATGGCAAACAAACAGGTTAAGGTGACCAATGCACCCAGTTGACGGTTATTCCCATACCTAATGGAAATAAAGTCGGCTATACTCGATATTTTGTGCTGCTTGGAGATGCGGATTACCTTTTTCATAAGGACTATCCAAAGCGGCATGGCCAAGACAGGACCTAAATAAATGGCCAAAAAACTGATTCCGGAACTCGATGCGATTCCCACACTGCCATAATACGTCCAAGCCGTACAATACACCGCTAGGGAAAGTGTGTATACGTAAGGGTTGTTGGTCCATTTGCTTCTTTTGTTTTTCTCGGCCACATATGCGATAACAAAAAGCATGGACAAATACAGCACAATGACCAATCCTACGCCATAGTTACTCATAGAATCGTTTTAAAATTATATACATCAAAACGACGGCAATCAACCAACTCGAAAAAATGAAAATGTAAAATATGGGAAAACCGAACACCTGCCCCTCCCCATCGAATAAAGTAACGAAGGGTACATTCCATAAGAAGAAAAGTACTATGGAAATGAGGATTAATTTCTGCTGATGTCGTTTTTTCATTTTTAACTTATGCTTGGCTCCATGGAAAATTACAAAAACGGCACGGTAAATTGTTACCGCACCGTTTTTGGCAACCACTCATTAATGTGAAGACGCTTCTCCTGCACCGCTTGGTATACGGATACGCTCCACAATTTCCTGTACTTCTTCCGGTGGTTCTGGAGTAAACCGGTTCACCACTAATGCAACGATAAAGTTCACGATCATCGCAATGGTTCCAAAGCCTTCAGGGGATATGCCAAACCACCAACTATCCTGAAGTCCGGCAACAGCTTCCTTACCGCCGTCAAAAATTCCAAACTTGAATTTGAGCATATAAAAGAGCATCAAACATAGACCTACGATCATACCGGAAATGGCTCCCTTGCTGTTCATCTTCTTATAAAAAATACCCAATATAATGGCTGGGAAGAAAGATGCAGCTGCGAGACCGAAGGCGAGGGCGACCACGGCGGCCACAAAACCAGGCGGATTTATCCCGAAATAGCCAGCAATCACCACCGCAACGGCTGCAGAAAGTCTGGCTGCCCACAGCTCACCTTTTTCTGAAAGGTCCGGTTTCAATACGTTTTTAATCAAGTCATGAGAAACAGATGATGATATGACCAAAAGTAATCCAGCTGCTGTTGATAGTGCCGCGGCAAGTCCACCAGCGGCTATCAAACCGATGACCCATGCTGGTAAATTGGCTATCTCAGGGTTGGCAAGCACCATAATATCTCTGTCCACTGTTAATTCATTGACTTCTGGTGCAGCTACATATTGAATTTTTCCATCTCCGTTCTTGTCCTCATGCGCAATCAGCCCCGTTTTTTCCCATCTATGGAACCATTCGGGCATGTTTGCGTACTGCTTTTCACTAACGGTTTCAATTAGATTGGTTCTGGCAAATACGGCCACTGCAGGGGCCGTTGTATAGAGAATGGCAATGAACAACAATGCCAATCCTGCTGATTTTCTCGCATCACGCACGCGTTTAACGGTAAAAAAGCGAACAATTACGTGAGGCAAACCTGCCGTTCCTACCATGAGGGCAAGGGTGATGGCGAAGACATCAATCACACTTTTGGAGCCATCGGTATACTCTGCAAACCCCAGTTCGGTGGAAAGACCATCCAATTTATCCAACAGATAGGTTCCTGACCCGTCGGCAAGGGTGCCTCCAAATCCTAATTGCGGAACAGGGTTGCCAGTCATCTGAATGGAAATAAAAATCGCAGGAACCATAAAGGCGAAAATCAACACACAATATTGTGCCACTTGGGTATAGGTGATTCCTTTCATACCTCCTAAAACGGCATAAAACAAAACGATTACCATACCAATCACCACCCCTGTGGTGATATCCACCTCCAAGTATCTGGAAAATACAATCCCCACTCCACGCATTTGTCCCGCCACATAGGTAAAGGATACAATCAAAGCACAGATTACCGCTACAATCCTAGCGGTTTTGGAGTAATAGCGTTCCCCTATAAAATCGGGTACGGTAAATTTTCCGAACTTTCTCAGATACGGGGCCAATAGCAGGGCCAAAAGCACATATCCACCGGTCCATCCCATCAAATACACCGCACCATCATAACCCGCAAAGGAAATGATACCTGCCATGGAAATAAATGAGGCCGCTGACATCCAATCCGCTGCTGTGGCCATTCCGTTTGCCAAAGGGGACACACCTCCTCCTGCTACGTAAAATTCTTTGGTAGATCCTGCCCGGGACCAAATGGCAATTCCTATATACAGACCAAATGACAAGGCTACCAAGACATAGGTCCAAATTTGTACATCACTCATAATTGTAAATTTTGTTGGTTAATTACTTCTCGTCGTATCCGTATTTTTTGTCCAATTTGTTCATGAGGCGAACGTATACAAAAATGAGTATGACAAAGACATAGATTGATCCTTGTTGGGCGAACCAGAACCCCAATTTAAATCCACCCAATCGGATGGTGTTCAATGCATCTTTGAATAGGATTCCCGCTCCGTAAGAGACTAGGAACCAGATAATCAGTAGTATCAATAAATATCTGAGGTTTTCTTTCCAATAGGCCTTGGCCCTTTGCTGTTTTTCTGACATAATTTGTTGGTTTAGTTGTTATAAATAAATATGTGCTTGTAACGTAATCATTCCCATTCCATCGGCATTACCTACCTTGGAATTTGCATACTCCAAGGTCAGTTTGGAGTGATGTCCCGTCATATATAGGTTGGCTCCAACTCCCCATCTTGTGGTATTATCATCAATGGCATCAATTGTCCTGGTTTGATAGGACAAGTAGGGTTGTAAGCGTGATTTGGTGTTGGGCCCAGGAACCAAATAGCCCACATGGCCATAAACCATGTTACCTGTTCCATATGGACCCAAGTTAAAGTTACGACCATAATCATTATTTTGATACACTGCATAGGCAGTTATTGCTGAGCCATCCTCACCAAGTGGTGCATCGTAAAAGGCATCCACCGCAAAAATGTTTACATCTTCCCCTTCCATATTGCCAACCTCATCCATAACTACAACCCCATTTCTGTGATTGAGAAAACCTGCCCCTAGATTGAATATTCTTTTAGTGCCGAGGTACGAACCTACTTTGTAGGGCAGAAAGTTGGATTCCTCGTCGAGGAAATGGTAATCAAAATAACCTTGAACCACTTTGCCAGCTTCCCCAGCTCCCAATAATTCACGACCCCGGTATACTGCTCTTCCATTGGGAGTAGGGTCATTTCCAGAATCCAAGGTATTGGTAATAGCCTCGTTGTAGGATACCCGATACTGAAGGCGACCAACTTTACCCTTAGCGTACACACCCAAATGTCGGGCAAACTGATCACTTAGGCCCAATACCGCCCAAGACGGACGATTGTTGTCCAATGTCATAAAGTTTAGGGTGCTACTATTGTTCAAGCGAGAAATACCATTCCAATAATGGAGTCCAGCCCCAATCGCTGCATTTTTGCTTAGAGTCCATTCTCCCCAAAAATCATGGAAGAATAGTTGAGCGGATTCTCCCTTGCCAGTAGGACTCAAATTGGACCCGTTTAAGCTATTGAGACCAAAGTGGGTCAAAATCAAAAACTTTTTGTTCAATTGGGTATAAGTAAGAATCCTGGCGCGTCGTACGCTCAGGTTAAGATTACTGGCATCTTCAGGTACGTCGTCGGAATACTGGGCCCAGAATTGCCCCCATGCGATGATACGGAGATACTTGGTACCATCTTCATTAAAACTCACTTTGTAACCACCGGTGTACTCGGTATTCCCTTGTGAGAAAGACTTAGGAACGACCAATAAGAATAAAGTCATTCCGATAAGCATTTGTTTCATTTCAGTTTGGTTGTTAGAGGGTTATGTGCCCTGCGAACATCCAAAAAAATTACGCCGAAATAAAAACCAATATATCTTTTTGTAAAATAGCTATACTTAATCCCTGAACCTGTCCCATTTTATGAGCATAAACTTATCTCCAAGCTCAGTCACCAACTGGCCAGCACCTTTGAGATTTTCAGGGTTTTGAAAGTATTTTTGTAGCTCGGTGTGGTTCAAAATTTTGTAGGTGGGATGATATTTGGAGTTGTATGGCCGTTTGATATTGTACTTTCGGACCCAGTTCATAACGGACACATGAGAAACACCGAGAATACGCTCGATTTCCCGATAGGCCAAGCCCTCCAAATACAGCTGTAGCGCCTTATTTACAAAATAATCATCAATTTGTTTGCCCAACTTTGGGACTGTAAAATAGTAGTTGCAGGATTTACATTTATAACGCTGCCTATCTTGTACGACCCCTGCTTTGGTAAATACGGTTGAAGAGCAATTGGGACAACTTTCCATTGTAGATATATTTACTTAGCATAAATATATCAATTTAGCTTTAAATATATATCAAAAGTGCTGTCAAAAAGACGTGTAATCCCTAAAAAGTATGCGATTTTATTGGGTAAATCCTAATTTTGGGATGCTATTTTCCCAAATAATCCATTACGTTGGATAAAATACGCTCTTGAAGGTTGGAGATATCACTTTTTACAAATGGTTCGCCAGTAATATTTTCGTACAGTTCGATATATCTATTGGAAACGGATTCAATATAGTCATCCGACATTTTGGGAACGGACTGCCCTTCCAGTCCTTGAAATCCGTTGGAAATCAACCATTGTCTTACAAATTCCTTGGAAAGCTGCTTCTGGGACTCGCCCTTTTCTTGACGTTCTTCGTAGCCATCAGCATAAAAATAACGGGATGAGTCTGGGGTATGGATTTCATCGATCAAAACGATTTCCCCATCTTTGGTTTTGCCGAATTCGTATTTGGTATCCACCAAAATAAGACCTCTTTGGGCCGCAATCTCGGTTCCCCTTTGGAACAGGGAGCGGGTGTATTTTTCCAGAATTTCATAATCTTCTTTGGAAACAATCCCCCTCTTTAAAATATCTTCCTTGGAAATATCCTCATCATGATCGCCCTTTTCGGCTTTGGTGGCCGGAGTGATCATGGGCTCTGGAAACTTATCGTTCTCTTGCATCCCTTCGGGCATGGGAACACCACACAGCATTCTTTTCCCAGCTTTGTACTCACGGGCGGCATGACCCGACATATAGCCCCGGATGACCATTTCTACCTTAAAAGGTTCACAAGCCTTGCCAACGGCCACATTGGGGTCGGGCGTGGCCATCAACCAATTGGGAACAATGTCCTCGGTATCCTTCATCATTTTGGTCGCAATCTGGTTCAAAATCTGTCCTTTGTAGGGGATGCCCTTGGGCATTACCACATCAAAAGCGGACAGACGATCTGTGGCTACCATCACCAAGACATCGTTTTCCAGGGTGTAGACCTCTCTTACTTTTCCTTTATAAACAGATTTTTGCCCAGGAAACTTAAAATCCGTGGACATTAGCGTATTCATTCCCATACTGATTTCTAGAATTGATTTTGGTGCTCTATGTTCTTATAGGCATCAATCACCTTTTTCACCAATTTATGACGAATCACGTCTTTATCATCCAAATAAATGATACTGATTCCGTCTACGTTTTTTAAAATAAGAAGTGCCTCTTTAAGACCAGAGATTACCCTTCGCGGCAAATCAATCTGTCCTGGGTCACCTGTCAATAAGAATTTGGCGTTTTTTCCCATACGGGTCAAGAACATCTTCATTTGCGCATGGGTGGTGTTCTGCGCCTCGTCAAGAATCACAAACGCATTGTCCAAGGTGCGCCCTCGCATAAAGGCCATGGGTGCAATCTGGATGGTCCCATCCTCAATATATTTCTCCAGTTTTTCCGAAGGAATCATATCCCTAAGCGCATCGTACAAGGGCTGCATGTAAGGATCTAATTTTTCCTTGAGGTCACCGGGTAAAAAACCAAGATTTTCTCCTGCTTCCACGGCTGGACGTGTTAAGATAATACGCCTCACCTGCTTTTCCTTAAGTGCCTTTACGGCCAAAGCGACCCCCGTATAGGTTTTTCCTGTACCTGCAGGACCAATGGCAAAGACCATATCGTCCTTTTTACAGGCATCTACCAAGCGTCTTTGGTTGGCTGTCTGCGCTTTGATCAACCTGCCGCTTACTCCATGTACCAAAACATCGCCACTGCTAGAGGAAGAGGTGTAATCCGCTTTGCTGGTGCTGGTAAGCACGCGCTCGATCATATTTTCGTCCAGTTTGTTGTATTTGGCAAATTGGCTGGTGAGCTCATCAAAACGCTTATCGAATTCTTCAAGCAGTGCTTCGTCGCCAAAAACTTTGATCTTGTTGCCCCGTGCTACAATCTTTAATTTTGGAAAATACTTTTTGAGCAACTCGATATTGGAATTTTGTTGTCCAAAAAATTCCTGTGGGCTGATTTCCGTAAGTTCTATTATTAGTTCGTTCAAAAATAGTGAGGTGTTACAGTTGTTTTTTGAAGAATCTCGTTCTTTCTTTTTTGACTAATTTTACAAACAAACTTAACTAAAAATCACTTTGAACGCGGAAAAACATATCAACAGTATTGTATGCCAATCATAACCCTAACTACCGATTTTGGATACAAGGACCACTATGTGGGTGCTGTCAAAGGAGCCATACTGAACAATCTTCCCGAAATCAATGTTGTTGATATTTCGCATGCCATCAGTCCGTTTAATATCCAAGAATGTGCCTACATCCTAAGGAACGCCTACCATTCGTTCCCAAAGGGAACGGTCCATATTGTAGGGGTTGATTCGGAGATTTCTCCTGAAAATGAGCATATTGTAGTGCAAGTGGATGGGCACTATTTTGTGAGCGCCAACAGCGGTGTCATTTCTTTGATAACTTCCGAGGTACAACCCGAAAAAGTCGTGGAAATCAATCTGCCGAGTTCCACATCGGGTGCTTTTCCGGTGCTCAACATTTTTGTTCAAGTGGCCTGCCATATTGCTCGTGGGGGTAAATTGGAAGTCATAGGTAAACCGTTCCAAAATTTAAAGGAACTACGTGATTTTGAACCACGGATCACCAACGAGGGAAAAAGCATTATGGGCAACATAATTTATATTGACAACTACGGAAACGTGGTCACCAATATCCAAAAAAGCCTGTTTGAAGCGTATAGAAGCGGACGGGATTTTGAGATCGTTGCGAGGACCACAAAAATACGGCAGGTGCATCAAAGCTATAACGGCATCATCAATTATAATCTGGAACGAAACCAGCGCAAAGGTCCAGGAGATGCCCTAGCGCTGTTCAATTCTGCAGGATATATAGAACTTGCCATTTATAAAAGTGACCTAAACTCGGTTGGAGGTGCCTCTTCGCTTTTGGGATTGAATTATAGGGACACCGTAACCATAAATTTCCTTTAAATGTTGATACGCATCGTTAAACTGACTTTTAAACCCGAAAATATTGCTAGTTTTGAGCGAATCTTTGAAGAATCAAAAAATGGCATTTTAGCTTTTGAAGGCTGTACTATGGTAGAATTGTATCAGGACATGGCAGATTCCAACATATTTTTTACCTATAGTTTTTGGGATTCGGAATCACATCTTAACAACTATAGGAAATCAGACTTCTTTAAAAGGGTTTGGGGCAACACCAAAAAATTGTTTGCCGATAAGCCCGAAGCTTGGAGCGTAACTAAAATTCAATCAACAAACCCATCTTAATGTTCGCAATTTTTAAGAGAGAGGTACGGTCTTTTTTTACATCGCCCATCGGTTATTTGATCGTGGGTTCGTTTTTGTTGCTCAATGGACTGTTTCTTTGGGTCTTCAAGGGCGAATACAACATTTTTGGTTACGGCTTCGCCGACTTGAGCAACTTCTTTTTATTGGCTCCTTGGATCTTTATCTTCTTAGTGCCCGCCATCACCATGAAAAGTTTTTCGGAGGAACGAAAAATGGGAACGCTGGAATTGTTATTGATCAAACCCATCTCCATCTGGAAACTGGTGCTCGGGAAATTTTGGGGCGCCTTTCTTTTGTGTGTTATCGCAGTAATCCCGACCATAGTTTATGTTTTTGCTATATCAGGATTGGGAATGACAGAGGGTAATTATGACCTCGGTGTAATCGTAGGTTCTTACTTTGGATTGTTGTTTTTGATGGCCTGCTACACATCGATAGGCATATTTGCATCCACCTTATCGGATAATCAAATTATCGCTTTTTTGGTTGGGATTTTGGTTTGTTTTTTGATTTTTAATGGGTTTGATGCCACTGCCACTTTGTTTTCCAACGGGGAAACCCAACAAACCATTCAGTCACTCGGGGCAAAATCACATTTTGATAGTATTGCAAGAGGTGTGATAGATACCCGTGATTTGGTCTACTTCATCTCATTGACATTGTTGTTTTTGTATCTCACGTTTCAACGTTTAAAACAATTGCCAAGGTAATGGGGAAGTTTTTTGTATCCATCGTAAAAGTGATTGTGGCCGTGGTGGTCATCAACCTATTGGCCAGTTTTGTCTATACCCGATTCGACCTTACGGAAGACAAACGCTATACACTCTCCGAGCCCGCCGTTGAAGTGGCCCAAAAATTTGAAACCCCCGTTATCGTAGATGTCTTGTTGGATGGAAACATTCCCGCCGAGTTTGCCAAATTGAAAGCTGAAACCATTCAATTGTTGGAATCCTTTGCATCGAAGAACAGTAACATCAAATACAATTTGGTTGATCCCTTGGAGGATAGCGAAAATCCACAAGAAACCGTTGCCCAGTTGCAAAGTTTGGGATTGCAACCCGCCAATGTTACCGTTGAGGAAAACGGAAAGGTATCCAACGAACTGGTTTTTCCTTGGGCCATGGTCAATTTCAACGACCAAACGGTGAGAGTGCCCCTATTAAAAAACAAACTAGGTTCCACGGCTGAGGATCGTATCAACAATTCGGTACAACAATTGGAATATGCCTTTGCCGATGCCTTTACCAAACTCAGCATTGAAGAAAAAAAGAGCATTGCCGTCATCAAAGGAAATGGCGAACTGGATGATATTTTTATTACCGATTACCTTACTGCCATTCGAGATTATTACAACATTGGCGCCATTACATTAGATTCGGTGGCAAGCAGTCCGCAAAATGTTTTGGACCAACTCAAAGAATTTGATCTTGCCATCATTGCAAAGCCAACGGAGGCATTTACCGATCAAGAAAAATACGTGATGGACCAATATATGGTTCAGGGGGGTAAATCCATTTGGATGGTAGACCAAGTCAATATGGAAATGGACAGCATTTATGCGGGTGGTGGCGAGGCTATTGCCATTCCAAGAGACCTTAATTTGAAGGATTTGTTCTTTAAATATGGGGTTAGAATCAATCCTGTTTTGGTCAACGACCTGTATTTTACCCAAATCGTTTTGGCCACGGGAGAAGGAAACGATTCACAGTACAACCCCCTACCCTGGTTGTATTATCCCATGGTTTTTTCGCAGAACAACCATCCCATCAACACGAATATTGAAGCCGTTCGGTTTCAATTTACCAGTCCCATGGATGTGCTGGAAAACGATTATCAGAAAACCATTTTATTGCAAAGTTCACCTTTATCAAAAACCGATGGAATCCCAAGAGTGGTAAGTTTGGATATGATCAACCAGCAACCCGACCGAGAAACCTACGTTAACGGCAATCTGCCCCTAGCTGTGCTTATTGAGGGTAATTTCTCCTCGATGTACAAGAATAGGGTAAAGCCTTTGAAGCTAAAAAACACGCTTGAAGAAGGGGCCGAAAACAAAATGATCGTCATCTCCGATGGGGATGTGATCAAGAACCAACTGCGCAACGGAAGACCGCTGGAATTGGGTTACGACAAATGGACCAGCAGCTTCTATGGTAACAAGGAATTCCTGGTGAACAGCACAAATTACCTATTGGACAATACGGGGCTTATTAACATTCGTAACAAGAAAGTTTCCATCCCGCTCCTGGATGTCAAAAAAATAGCGGAACAAAAAACCAAATGGCAGCTTATAAACATAGGGTTACCAGTAGCTTTGACCTTATTATTCGGTATTTTTTTCGGGTACTCCCGAAAACGTAAGTTCACCGCTTAGGTGTTGATAAATTTGTTTCTCTGCTAAATCCATTTGGGATATATTTGTTTACATTGATTTTAAAGGTCCCTTCGAGGGGATTAATTGCTAAAAAGGCAACTATACTAAAGTATTTCTTTGATGAAGTTTATTGTATCCAGTACATATTTATTGAAACAGCTGCAGGTTTTGGGAGGAGTTATCAACAATAGTAACACCTTGCCCATCCTAGACAATTTTTTGTTCGATTTAAAAGAAAGTAAGCTAACTGTTTCTGCCTCCGATTTGGAAACCACCATGAGTTCCGTCTTGGAAGTGGATTCCGATTCCGAGGGAACCATAGCCGTTCCGGCCCGTTTGCTTTTGGATACCCTAAAAACATTCCCAGAGCAACCCTTAACATTTGTGGTGGAGGATAACAATACGGTCGAAATCAGCTCCAATCATGGTAAATATGCCTTGGCTTACGCTGATGGTGCAGAATTCCCTAAAGCCGTGGAAGTTTCGAACCCGAGTTCCACTACCCTGTTAGGCGATATTTTGGCCACGGCCATCAACAAAACCATTTTTGCGGCAGGAAATGATGACCTCCGCCCTGTGATGAGCGGTGTGTTCTTCCAGTTTTCACCGGAAAATTTGACTTTTGTGGCCACGGATGCACACAAATTGGTAAAATATCAACGTCAGGATGTAAGCGCTTCAGAAGTAGCAGAATTCATTATGCCGAAAAAGCCCTTAAACCTTTTAAAAGGCATTTTAGCAGGTTCTGAATCCGAAGTGACCATCGAATACAACGATAGTAATGCCAAATTTTATTTTGACAATACCGAATTGGTCTGCAGATTGATTGATGGAAAATATCCAAACTACGAAGCGGTGATTCCCAAAGAAAATCCCAACAAGTTGACCATTGCAAGAAATCAATTCTTGAGCTCGGTACGAAGGGTTTCTATTTTCTCCAACAAGACTACGCACCAAATACGTTTGAAAATTGCAGGTGCGGAGCTCAATATTTCTGCGGAAGATGTGGATTACAGCAACAAGGCCGAAGAAAGACTTTCCTGTGCTTATCAAGGCGATGATATGCAAATAGGTTTCAACTCCAGGTTTCTATTGGAAATGTTGAACAACCTTTCGTCCGATGAAGTTTCCTTGGAAATGAGCCTACCGAACAGAGCAGGAATCCTTACCCCAATCGATGGACTGGACGAGGGTGAGCACGTGACCATGCTGGTGATGCCGGTAATGCTGAACAATTAAACTAACTAATCGAACATTGAGAAAAGCTGGAGCAAAAAGTTCCAGCTTTTTGTTTTTATGATATAAATCTAATGGTCATAAAATGTGATGGCGATTCGCCATTTGCGGCCTTTACAGCATTCACTATAGGCAGGATAAAGCCTATGATTGCCACTCCTATCAAACCCAATATGCCCAAGCCCAAAAGTAAAATGGCCGGAATACTGATAATGATGTAAAGGATAAGACTGATCTGAAAATTGATGATGGCCTTTCCATGTTCGTTCATACCCTCTACCCTATCTTTGGAGGACAACCAAATGATCAAAGGAACGATAAGACTCCCAAATCCTATGGCATACCCCAATAATTGGGTTAGATGGGTTACGGCCAACAAGGTATTGTCCGTTCTAACTGCTTTTTGATTGATGACTTCCATTTCTGATTGAATTAAAGGGTTCAACTTATCAGTATACAAATCACTAAAAATGTTACAAACAGCAACGAATTTGTACTTTTGTACCCATGTCGTATACAGATAACATCGTAGCCTTGGCAACCCCATCCGGAACAGGAGCCATTGCAGTGATTCGGGTTTCGGGACCAGATGCCATAACCCTTGCAGACCCTTTGTTCAGGTCTATTAAAGGCAAAAAATTGGTGCAACAGAAGAGCCACACCATTCATTTAGGGCACATTGTTGATCAAGGCAAGGTATTGGACGAGGTGCTTGTTTCCATATTTAAAGGACCACACTCGTATACCGGAGAAAATGTTATCGAAATTTCCTGTCACGGCTCCCCTTATATTCAGCAGCAGATTATACAGTTATTATTAAGGAATGGATGTCGTTCCGCATCCGCAGGAGAATTCACCTTGAGGGCCTTTTTGAACGGTAAAATGGACTTGAGTCAGGCGGAAGCTGTGGCCGACTTAATCGCGAGCGATAGCGAAGCCGCCCACGATATCGCCATGCAGCAAATGCGGGGAGGTTTCAGCAATGAAATTCAAGAATTGCGACAGGAATTGCTGAATTTTGCTTCCTTGATCGAGCTTGAACTGGACTTTTCGCAGGAAGATGTAGAATTTGCAGATCGAACCCAATTCAACCAACTCCTAAGCCGTATCAGTGAAGTACTTAAAAAGCTGATTGACTCCTTTGCTTTGGGTAATGTTATCAAAAACGGAATCCCAGTGGCCATTGTCGGTCAGCCCAACGTGGGAAAATCAACATTGCTCAATGTACTCCTCAACGAGGAAAGAGCCATCGTAAGTGAAATTGCAGGAACTACGCGGGATACAGTGGAAGACCATATCAGCATTAAAGGCATCAATTTTAGGTTCATAGATACCGCAGGAATCCGGGAAACGGTAGACGTTGTTGAAAAAATAGGAATTGAACGTACCTTCGACAAGATTGAAAAGGCCCGTCTCATCATCTACCTTTTTGACGGCATGGCCTTTGATAAAAAGGAACTGGAACAGATTCAAGAAAAATATCCCGACAAACGATTGTTGCCCATCTGCAACAAAACTGATTTATTGAACCCTGAACAAGTAGATAAAATTAAATCGGAAATCCCCGATGTTCTGTTCCTTTCCGCAAAGCTCAAAACCGGTATCCCAGAACTGGAACAGAAACTTCTATCATTAGTAGATTCTGGTGCATTGAGCGGGGACAATACCATTATTACCAATAGTAGGCATTATGATGCGCTGCTCAAGGCTTTGGAAGAAATCCAAAAAGTAAAGGAAGGGTTGGATATGGAACTCTCCAGTGACCTCATGGCCATCGACATTCGACAGGCGTTATACCATTTGGGTGAAATTACGGGCAGCGTGACAACGGATGACCTTTTGGGCAATATCTTTTCCAACTTCTGTATCGGGAAATAATCCTTTTTATCAATTTCTGGGAAGTAAAACTACAGCGGGCAGTGACAACACGAAAGCTCAACTTATACCCTTGTAAGTATTCGGTAAAATAGCCAACTAAAATTCTAATACTTTTTCCTAAAAAGGGACCGAAAATTTTGGTTTTCTGGTCTTCGTTTAAACCCGTAAAACGGTAGTAATGGATTCAACAATTCACTCCAAATTGTTGTGTTTAACAAAAAATTAGGATTGTGCGGATTATGCACCATATTAACAATATCCTTGAGCCATATTGCTAAATTAAATTTAATATTTTACATTATATGTATTAAATATTCTTAATTTGATAAATTATTTTCAATAATTAAACACTTTTTTTGCATTTCTTTTATTAAATCATCTTGGTTTTTTAAGACCGTTTCATTGGAATTGTTTTTAAAAAGGGTCATTTTAGCGGTTGACTAATTCAAAAATCATTCTAATGAAGACAAAAACAAATGCAGTTTTGCTACTGCTTTTAATGTTGTTTGTGCAGGCTACGTTTGCACAAAGTAGGACAATCTCGGGGACGGTTACCTCCGCCACCGATGGTCTGCCACTACCCGGTGCAAATGTTATTGTGAAGGGCACTTCAAATGGTGTGCAGACAGATTTCGATGGAAATTATTCCATCTCTGCCAGTAATGGACAAACCTTGGTTTTTTCATATCTTGGGCTTAAAACCAAAGAAATTGCAGTTGGGTCACAATCTGTGATCAATGTAACCCTTGAAGAGGATGCCCAGGCACTCGAAGAGGTTATTGTTACTGCTTATGGTACCAGTACCAAGGAGGCCTTTACCGGTTCCGCCAGTGTTGTTGGAGCAGAAGAGCTATCCATTAGGAACGTGACCTCTCCTATTGCCGCCATTGAAGGTCGTGCCACAGGGGTACAGTTTACCTCAGCAACTGGTCCCGGTTCTTCTCCCGGTATTGTAATCCGTGGTGTGGGTACGTTGAACGGTGATACCGATCCGTTGTTCATCGTTGACGGGGTGCAGTACGAAGGTGCACTGAACACCATCAACCAAGAGGATATCGAATCCTTCACCATCCTTAAGGATGCCGCCTCTACCTCCCTGTACGGTTCGCGTGCAGCGAACGGTGTGGTAATCATTACCACCAAAAGTGGTAGAAAAGGGGGAATCCAAGTAAATGCTTCCATGCAGTACGGATTGGTGGACACGTCCATTCCTTTCTATCCAGAACTTTCCCCTGGCGATTATTACGAGACCATGTGGGAAGCTTTGAAGAATTCAAGTGCCGGTGGTGGAGATCCCGCTTTCGCATCTGCCAATATCTATAATAACTTGGGATACAACCCATTTAATGTACCCAACGACCAGATTGTGGGTACGGACGGACAGTTGAATCCCAATGCCAGCGTTATCTACCAAAGTCTTGACTGGTACGATTTGTTGGCAAGAACTGGTGTACGCCAGAACTATAACGTGAACGTTTCCGGTGGTGGCGAAGACCACAAAGTATTCTTCTCCGCTTCCTATTTGGATGAGGACAGTTACGTAGTGACTTCCAATTTTGATCGTTTGACCACGCGTTTGAACGCAGAGTTCGATGTGAACGATAAATTGACCATTGGTGGTAGTGCCAACATCACCATTACCGAGGCTGTAGCACCAAGCTCAGCTGGTACTGGAAGTATTGTGAACCCATTTGGTTTTGCTAAGAACATTGGTTCCGTTTATCCTGTTTACGTAAACGACCTCCAAGGTAATATCGTAAGGGATGTATTTGGAAATCCTGTTTTTGACAATGGTGAAGGCTTTCCGGAATTCAATATCGGGTCAAGACCTATCAGCCAGGGGCGTCACGCGCTACAAGAGTTGTTGTTGAACGATGAGCGTAGCAGAAACAACACTTATGGTTTCCGTTTCTTTGCCGAGCAAGAGATCATTGACGGTCTTAGCGTGCGATTGAACTACGGCAGGGATATCAACGAAATTCTTATCAAAGAGTATGAAAATGCCGTGATTGGTGATGCACAGCCCGATGGAAGGTATGGGGAGACGCGAAGCAGAAGACAGGTGGAAAACTTTAACCAGATCATCTCCTACAGAAAGAGCTTCGGCGATCACAACCTCGATATTACCGCAGGCCACGAAAGCTTCGATAGAACCTACACGGAAAACAGTGGTTTGAAGACCATTCAAGCAGCCAATGGTATCTTTGAGTTCGATAACTTCTCGAACATTGTGGATTTGGCGGGTGCTTCTACCAGAAAGAGTATCGAAGGGTATTTCTCAAGATTGAACTATAATTACAAGAACAAATACTACATCAGTGGTTCCGTTCGTCGTGACGGTTCTTCCGTATTTGATTCCGATACCCGATGGGGTACCTTCTACTCTGTAGGTGGTTCTTGGAGAATCGACCAAGAAAACTTCTTGAAAGGTTCTGAAGTGGTCAACCAATTAAAATTGAGAGCTTCTTACGGTGAGGTAGGTAACGATGACCTATTGGATTTCTTCCTTTCGCAGCCAAGATTCTCCATTACTTCCAACGCGGCCAATCCTGCCATTATTTATACGGATATAGGAAATGCCGACCTGCAGTGGGAGACCATCGAGAACTTTGACGTTGCCTTAGAGTTTACCTTGTTCAACAACTTCTTGGACGGTTCCGTGGAATACTATAAGAGAAATTCCTCTGACCTTTTGTACAACTTGCCTATTGCACCAAGTAACGGTCTGAACGAGGTTCCCGTGAACGTTGGGGACATGTTCAACTCTGGTTGGGAAATGGCTTTGACCGCCAACCTTTTCAATAGACCTGATTTTAGATGGAATGTGACCTTGCAGGCCTCAACCTTCAAGAACGAAATCACCAGCTTGCCTTCTCCATTTGTGAACGGTTCCAAGCGTTGGGATGTGGGACGTTCAAGGTTTGATTTCTTTATTTTGAGAACTGCTGGTGTAGATCCAGAAACTGGAGACCAGTTGTTCCTACAGTATGAATTGGACGATGACGGAAACAGTGTTCCTGTATTAGATGCCAATGGCGAGATTGCCACTACCAACGATTGGCAGGAAACCGAGCGTGCCTATACAGGTGAGAGCTCTATTCCTGACCTATTGGGATCTATTGCCAACAGCATCAGCTACAAAGGATTTTCCTTTGATTTCTTGATCAACTACGGTATCGGCGGTAGCGTATTGGACAATGCGTACTCTGCTATGATGCACAGTGGAAACTATGGTAGCTCTTTGCACCCTGACATTTTAAGGGCGTGGAGACAACCCGGTGACATCACCGATGTTCCTAGAATGGAAAACGGTAACCCGAACTTGGTACGTACACAATCCGATCGTTTCTTGACAGATGCCTCATTCTGGGCACTGCGTAACGTGAACTTGGGCTACACCTTTGACAGCAAAATCGCCAACCAACTTGGCCTTGACCAGTTGAGGATTTCCCTTACCGGTGAAAACCTATATACCAAGAGTGAGCGAAAAGGACTTAACCCACAGTTCAACTTGGCCGGTACAGGTGCAGGTAACGACTTTAACCCCGCCCGTATCATCTCATTGGGGCTGAACGTAACTTTTTAAAAAAATCAAATGATGTTAAGAAAAATAAATCTAATGTTACTGGCTTTCCTAGGGATCGCCATAACTTCATGCGACGACGACTTTTTGGAAACAACGCCCACGGATGCCATTTCTGCCGCCGATGCGTTGGCCAACGAGGACAACATGCAACTAGTATTGAACGGATTACACCGAAGTCTTTACTCACAGTTGCAGACCATTATTCCAGGTGGAAGTAGTAATAGGGCAGGAAACCATTATTGGGTGCCTCTTGGGGATAACCTTTCCGGAGGTTTGATCCACTCCGCCAATGCCAACAACTTGGGTTGGAGAACGGAGATGCAGTGGAACTCCCATACCGATCAGACATCATTGACCTCTGAATTGTTGTGGTACCACAGGTATAACACCATTTTGGGGGCCAACCTCTTGATCAACAGGGGAACTGACGGAACCTTGGTGGAGTCACCACAGTTGAACGAAATTTTGGGACAGGCCTACACCTATAGGGCCTATGCCTATCTTTCCTTGGTGCAGCATTATGCCAAAGGGTATTTGATCGGGAATCCTGCAAGCGACCCAGGGGTACCATTATTGTTCTCTTCGGAGTCTCCCTTTACCAGTGAGCCAAGATCGACCGTTCAGGAAATCTATGACCAGATCGAGGCAGACCTAGCTGCCGCCATCGATCGTTTTGAGGAAGGTTCAGGAAGGCCTAGCGGAGGCGCCGAAACCAAATCTCAATTGAATATCAATGTTGCCTACGGTCTTTTGGCCCGTACAGCCCTATCCAAAGGGGATTGGCAAACAGCTGCTGATGCCGCCGTAATGGCACGTCAGGGCTTCCCATTGATGGGTGAGGAAGATTGGAAATCAGGCTTTAATACGAATAACCTTTCCGAGGTGATCTGGGGAAGCAACGTAATCGAAGCTGAAACCACATTTTTCCGTTCCTACTTTTATTTGATAAGCAATACCTTCAATGGTAGCCAGAACAGGAGCAACCCAAAGATTGCCGATAGAAGGGTAATCGATGCCGCTCCGGATACGGACTACAGAAAGGATATGTTCATCGTAGATGCACCGAACACCAACAGTTCTGCGGCCAACAATCTAGGAGGACTTGATCCCAATACCGGTCTGCCAAGAGATCCCAATTATGCCAACGATTTGGAAGGCTATAATGAACGTAGGGAAGAAATCAATACGGAATACGGTATAAACAACAATTTCAACCAGCATCCGTATATGCAGTTTAAATTGAGGAACGCCACTCCAGCGACCATATCGCCTGATGATGTGATTTACATGCGTACTTCTGAAATGTACTTGATCGAGGCAGAGGCCAAGGCGATGTTGAACGACATCCCAGGTGCCCAAGAAGCTTTGAGACCTTTGGGAGAAGAGCGTGACAGTGCTTACGACGTAACCATCTATAACACCCAAGAGTCCAT
Source organism: Flagellimonas marinaquae (assembly GCF_003992675.1). Taxonomy (GTDB): domain Bacteria; phylum Bacteroidota; class Bacteroidia; order Flavobacteriales; family Flavobacteriaceae; genus Flagellimonas; species Flagellimonas marinaquae. The sequence continues at coordinate 11,988 of NZ_RZMZ01000010.1, read as the reverse complement.
GATGGAGCACATCAAGTTCCAAAGACGATTGGAGTTGTGGGGCGAAGGTTTCGGCTACACGGACAAAATCCGATGGGACGAGGGAATCGACCATGCTGCAGACGGAGGTTCCGGAGCATCGGCCGTACTTTACCAAGAAGCGTATCAAATCGAGCGTCCATCGGTGAACGATGATTGGATCTTCAAGATCCCACAAGCGGAGTTGGATGCCAACCCGAACTTGTCACCATCAGACCAGAACTAATCCGATCAGGATAGATTAGTCATAAAAAAGGCCCCTCACCTTGGTGGGGGGCTTTTTTTTGTGTTGAACCAATAACTGACCCCTACAGACCAGTAAAATGCATTGTTCAAATCTTCTTCGAAAGTTCCCGTTTCCGTGGTGAGCGTGGCACTTGTTTGTGGTAGTGCCCACACGGGGCTAAAAGAAAGAATAAATCTCTCAAAATGATATTGTAAAGGAAAACTCAACTCCACATTAAGGATGTTGAATTCCGAAGCTTCCGCAATCTGCACACTTGTTGTTTGGGTCTCATCCAAGGTTCCGCCTTGACCATTACCCTGTCCGCCAGCCCCTGTTTTCCTGCTTCCCAACCGGCTTGTGGAGTAGTACTCCTCATAAAAGTACTGAGAGCCTGCATATACGGAAACTCTAGGAGCAAATAACAGGTGATCTTTCATTGCCTTGAAGGTTTTATCTACCATCAGCCCCAGAAAAAAGTCGGGGGAGCTCGTCTTGTTAAAATAAGAACTGGCATAAAGGGATAGTTCCACTAACTTAAAATCATAACCGATAAGTCCAGTGACATCTGCCACCGTCTCCGATTGGACATTATAACTTGCATCATTATAAAAGTATGCACTTGCAGAAACACCTACATTCCAACGGTCGGAACCCAAAAGATAGCCGCCCGTTACATAAAACAGGTCCACACGTTGATCCTCGGAGCCTACCAAGTAGGAAACAGTGGCGTCTGCAAATAAACCAGAACTATCATAATAGCTTACGGAAGGTAATAGATAGGGGGCTGCTACGGAATCCCTACGGCCCATAAACACAGCATCGCTGACATAACTCAAATCCATTAACAAATAAGATTCCTTTTTCTCGGCCCTATCCTTATCGGTTCTTTGAGCGAGTGTGGTATATGGTGCAATACATAACAAACCTAAAAGAATGAGGAGATGTTTCATGATACGGTAAATTATATACTACTTAAGGGGCTTGTCCATTGCTTTTTTGACAAGCCCCTGCGCTAATTCCACAACATTACTTGCCTCCTTTTTTCTTAAGGGCTGTTTTGTTCATGGATTTTTTGGATTTCATGTTTTTGATGGATTTCATCTGCTTGTTCATCATCATTTTTCGATGATTATACATATTCGCGAACTTGTCACCATTTAGGTTCAAACATTCACCCTCCTTAAGTCTAATCTGTTGACGGTTTTGGTTCATGTACGTTCCAGTTGGGTCAACCATTGCCCCATTGGCAAGTTGGAGGCGTTCCTGCAATCTATTTTGTGATTGTGTCCGTATCTGGTACACTTCCCCATCAATGCGCATTAGTTGGAATCGGTTTTGGTTGCGTTCCTTCACCTGAGTATCTGTAAGTCCCTTGTCGGATTGCATTACCTTATATCGGTACTGATACTCATTCCGATATTTGACGCCATCATTGTCCAAACATTCCCCATCCTTCAGCCTAAGTCTATCACGATCACGGGTCAAATAAGCACCGTTTGGATAGACAATAGTCCCATCATCCAACGTTATGGGATCTTGTAACCGAATTTGGTCACGATCTCGAATCTGAAGTACATCGCCATCGACCAACATTAATCGGTCTTGATTTTGATCGGGATCTTGGACCCTGTCCCTATCCCTGTCCTGAGCATTTAGTGCCATTGTTCCCAAAACAACAAACACCAACATTACAATCTTTTTCATGGTACTCGTTTTTAAAAGTTAACAACTACCAAATTAGAATCATCAAAACTAAAATCCTATGATTTATATCATTAAACTGCTGTAATACAGGTATTTACAACTTAACTATGGTAACTTAAGTTACATAAAAAACATAATCGTTTGTTTATCAACGAGTAACAAATCGATACAGATCATCAGTTATCTGGAACAATTTTCCCTTTAGGGAAGTTTCACGCTCTGGATACTCCATTGGATAAGTTTCCACTATTTGATATTGGTATTGACCAACAGTGACCGATGACCAACGTTTTGGGAATAAAATATCGCCGGTTTACTGAATTTCCACGAGTAAATACAATACCAAGGGCAGTCGTGCTATGCCCGTCTTCTGTCATGCTTTTACTGGTGATGGGATTTTAATCGATTTTATCAATGGGAATGGTTAAAAAACAGATATACCTGATACATAAACAAGCCGATGCCGGCAATTATCAAATACACATTGGATGCCTTGTAAAATGCAGCATAACTTGACTTTCCCTTCCAGCTGTTGATGAGTAAAATAATAGGTATTAGTGCTGCAATCTGCCCAAATTCAACACCTACATTAAAACTGATGATTTTTAAAAGAATTTGGTCGTGGCCCATATCAAAGGACTGCAACCTCGTGGACAATCCCAATCCATGGATAAGTCCAAACAAAAATACCATTCCCAATAAATTGGGTGATTTGACGCCCAACTTCCCAAATCCATCCAAGTTTTCAAACCCTTTGTACAGGACGCTTAAGGCAATTATGGCATCAATTGCATATTCATTGACCTGTATACCAAGGTAGGTACCTCCCAACAGGGTGATACTATGCCCAATGGTAAATACGGTAATAAACTTCACGATGTCCCGGAATCCCTTTAGAAAAAAGATGACCCCTGCCAAAAATAACAGGTGGTCATATCCCGTAAGCATGTGTTTGGCCCCGACCCATAGATAGGATAGCAATCCTCCGTCGTTTAAAATTTGCTGATCTCCGGAACTCACATCGTGGGCCAACAAAATGGATGGAAATAACATTAAACCGATGAACAACAGCAGTTGGGTAACAAAAGGGCTGAACATTTTTATTTCTTCGCGTTTTTAAAATAGAGAAAGAGACCCGCTATCACCACCAAACTGACCAACCAGAAGACGTAGGATGGAAAACCTTGCTCCTCTTCATGGGCATGTCCATGCTCGCTTGCGGAATGGGCATTATGTTCGGCACTATGTCCCGAACCCACTGCAAAAGTGAGCGTGGCCCAGTTGGACTCGTGGGTCAGCCCTTCCTCTTCGGATTGGACCATATAGATGGTTCTTAAATGCCAAATCCCTTCGGAGGCAATTTTAAATTCCAGTATACCAGCTTCATTGGTACGAAGTTGAAGTCCCGCATTATGATCATGGTCCGCCGTTTCACCACTTTCGTGGGTATGGGGCTCCCCGCCATCATGACTGTGTTCAGTAGTAGTGGATTCCCTCGTCGTTTTGGAACCGATAATGACCAGCTGATTGGCCAAAGGCTTCCCATCATAGAGCAATTTCACTTTTAAGGAGTGGCCCGCGTGCAAATCATACGGGTTTTCTAGCGGTATAAACTCAATGGGATATCCCAGTTCGGTATTCCAGTCTTCGGATAGGCTATCCCCCACCTGAAAAATGGTCTTAACATGCTTGGAGTATTTTTCGACTGCGTCTTCCTCGAGGGCACCGTTATTTTTTCTCCATTCCAACATATCTACCACCCCATCGTGGGCCAAATAATCGTTAAAGGATTTGGCATCCAATGCAATATTCCGTGGGGCGGTGGAAACACCAGCCACCCATGTTCCAGAATTCCCTGTGGTAAAGTTCAAAAAAGTGATGCTATCTTTTTCGGTCCATTGGGTTGAGTCGACTTGGATGCGCTGGCCATTGCCCACCAAACTCACATCCAACATGCGGTTTCTATCAATTACATTTTCACTTTTGTCAAAAGTGCCATTAAACAATTGGATTGTGGCCTGCGTATTTGGCTCCAGAAAATAATTGTCCAATTTCAAGAACATATCATGGCTACACAACAGCAGGATGGCTCCTACTCCCCAAAAAAACTTTTTCATTCTAATTTTGATATTAATGTATTCGAGCTTGAATATAAAACCTTACCCCCTATTTCTATAAAAGTTTATGATAAAAAAAAACAAAATCATGCTTTAGCCCTAAAACATTTTAAGTAGTAAGCGAATAATGGATTTTTAATTCCCCGCCATACAGCTATTTCATTTTTGTGTACCTGTAGAGGTCATCCGTAGCCTGTAATAATTTTCCCTTTAGGGAAGGTTGAAGTTCTGGATGCTCCTCAAGATATGTTTCCACCAGTTGATATGCTTCGGGCGATTGGTATTGTCCAACAGTGGCGGACAACCAACGTTTTGGGAAGAAAATATCGCCCGTCTTCTGAATCTCTTCGAGCAAATCCAATGCCAAGGGCAGTTGTGCTATGGCCGTTTTTTGGCGCAGCGGATGGTGCAAATAACCACAGGCGGTAACTACCCATGATTCCTTCTCACGGTTCTTGGGGTCTTCAAAAGATTCAAAAAAAGTAGCCCTAATCCCTTCATCCGACGCTACGGCAGGTGAAAGAAACTCAAAGCGTTCTATTTTATCGGGATTGTCCAGCTCATTCTTGGCCTTCTCCAATATAGTTGACGCAAGCTCATGGTCATAAAGCGAAAGTAATAGGGCCATTTCTGTATAATCATCCTTATTCAGCCTTAATCCTGGAATATTTTGGTCCTTATTCCATACAGCGTACAACCGTTGTTTTCCATTTTTGGAGTAGGCCAAATCTTTCCATAGCTGGAATAAGTTCTTTTTAACATTGGGCTCATATCTTTTCTTGAACATTTCGTTCCAAAGGAGCTCTTCCACTTCGGCCTGCATCACAACCCGTTGTTCCGTGGTAAAGAAATTCCAGAACAAGTAGCTTGCTTGCCCACTAATGATTCCGTGTACAAATTCATTTTGCTCGTTCAGGACACCGTTCATAAAAACATCAAAGGCCAAAAGCGGATCTACATTTCCCGACAGTACATTTTCGTATGTATTCAAGTAGGAATAGGCACGGGCCACCTCATCGGAAAGCTTTGCAATGGCACTCAAATAATCTGTATCCACAGGAAAAAGCCCATACCCAAAGGCATCCGAATTATAAATAATGGTCTTTGGTTTGGGCAAACCCTTCGCCATATTCACCTCCACGCTACGATCTGAAATAATCACAGGAATGGTTCTTGTGCTATCCAGATACACCAAGGTAATTTCAAAGGATTGAGGCCATAATTTGTCACTACCATCCTCTGCCTGCTGTGAAATGGTAAAATTAGCAATCTTATCATTTTGATAACTAATCTGCTCTGTTAGGATAGGCCTTCCCGATTGGTTTACCCATACCTCGCTCCAAGCTTTGAGGTCCGTTGGGGTTTTCTCGTCCAGAATATCGACCAAATCGTTCCAGGTAGCATTCCCATAGGCATAGGTTTTGATGTACTCTCGAATACCATTGCGAAATGCTTTCTCGCCTATGGTCGCCTCCAGTTGGCGCATCATAATCGGGGCTTTATTGTAAATGATTCCCCCATATAAACTACCGGCATTCTTGAGGTTATCTAAATCCTGACGTATGGGGTTAGTGCCACGGGTCCTGTCTTCCCCATAGGCACCCCGGTAATGTGACATCATAAATTGCAGCTTGTGATTAATGTTGGGAAAGGCCGGATTGATGATTTTATCGGCCATAAAATTGGCGAAAACCTCTTTCATCCAAACATCGTTGAACCAGTCCATTGTGACCATGTCCCCGAACCACATGTGGGAGGTTTCGTGGGCAATGAGCTTGGCGCTTCCCATAAGCCTTCGTTCTGTAGCGCTTTCGTCCAAAAAAATGGAGCCTTGGCGGTATTGGATGGCTCCCACATGCTCCATTCCCCCATATTGAAACCCGGGAATGGCGGCAAAGTCCAATTTCTTGAACGGAAAATCGAACTGGGTGTAATCCTTTAAAAAATCGATAGATCGTTGGTGGAGGTCAAATATTCTGGGGAGACTATAGGCTATTTTGGCGGAATCCGTTTCACGATAAAGCAGGGTCATATCAAACTGTCCCGGGTTTTCGGTGACCGATTCAAACTTTCCGACCACCATGGAAAACAGATAGGTGCTCATAGGGTCACTCACCTCAAATACATAGTGCGCCCTATTGCCTTCCAAAGTGCGCTCATGCAAGGGAGCTCCAGAGAGTACCTTCCAATCCGATGGAGCGGTAATATCCAATACATATTTGGCTTTGATATTGGGTTGGTCAAAACAAGGGAACAAGGTACTTGCCCTATCTGGAACCAATAAGGTATAGAGATAGTCCTCGTTTCGGTTCAATGAAAGCTCTCCAGCATGGAAGGCTATTTCGATGGTATTGGAGCCCTTCTTCAAACCTTTACTTATTATGATGTGCTCCTTTTGATGGTCAATTTCTTGGGATTCCCCGTTGACTTGAATTGTTTTTAAGAGAGCCGCATCCGCATTAAAGTCAAGATATAAGGGTTGCGATACGTCATTGATTTCGAGTTCTAGCTTTAGGTTTGAGGGTATCGGCTCTTCTTTTTTCGGAGGAATATCAAAAGAAAGATGGTAAACAACATTTGATACCTGACTTTCCCTGTATTCGGCCATTTTCAACGGAATGCCTTCAGCCAAAATATCCACTTGAGGATTTGACTGGCAGCCAATGATCAAAATACATCCGAGCAACTGAAGTAGACGTTTCGGTTTCATAGAAAGTGGGTTGGATTACGCTCTGAAAAGGTACCGCTTTTCCACTTCAGAAACAATTGCATCCGAATGGTTGTCTTTTGGATAAAATTCTATTCCGTTACCACATAATTTACAATGTCCACACCGGTATTTCCCGTTTTGGGGTTGAAGGCATACACCGTGATTTGGTAATACCCAGCTTCAGAAACGGGCACAACACCCTGAAAGGTGTTTTGGGTTGGATTTTTGAGTGGGACCTTAGCCACTGTTTGGCCTTCTTTTTTTACCATGGCCTTTACTTCCATAAGATTGGAATCCCAAATACCTCCAGCTTCAATGGGGCAACCGCACATCATTACGATATGGGCCTTAATGGGCAAACCTGATTGGGGAATCGATTCCAAAGCGATGTATTGGTGGGTATTGGGTGCAAGGATATCGACCACAAATCCGGGAATTTCAATCACTATGCCATCTCCCAAAATGTCTTTTCCTGGAATTAACCAGAGTTCGGTGCTTGCTTGTATGCGCGCATTTTTCTTATGGATTGGTGAAAGTACTTCTACACGAACCAAAGTGGGTTCTTCAATATCAACTACCGCTAAGAATCCCGCTGTTTTATCATCGCTCAACTGGGTGTAGCGTTCGTGGGGACTTTTCATGATCAGATTGGTGTTGCCGGTTGACCCAGTAGTATGGCCCTCGGCCAGTATTTCACCGTTCAATGTATTCCGGACGATGACATGTGCCCCTCCAATGGAGCTTCCCACAAACTTGGCATCTTTGGCCCTGGCGCGCACCATCAGCTTGGTTTCTGTTGCAAAAGCGTTTAAACTAAAGAAAAGTAAGGCAAGGTATAGGATAGTGTTCTTCATTTTGAGTCATTTTCAACCCTAAAAATAAGGTTTTTTATCTCGAAATGCAGTTTTTAAAATACTTTCCAACAGTTAGGCATTGCCTTTGTCCTGTAAGTTTTGAAGTTCTGAACTGGCCGCTTGAATCAGCCGTTTCAGATGAGTGGAATCTTTTTTGGGACAGGATTGCTTAAGATAATAAGTCGCGCTTTCAATCAATCTTTGACAATACGAAATCTGTTCTTGCAAGGGACACTTACAAATGGTTTGGGCGTATAATTGGTCCAATTGTCGTAACGAGGGTGTTTGCGTATGTTTTTTAAAAAACTTAATCATCGGGGAGTTGATTTGCAAACAAAGACCTCAAAAATCGAGCCAGAAGAGTTGTTTACTCCCCTTCCACCCGAAGCATGAATCCTCTGCGGCTTACGTTCACAATGCTCAATTTAGAATCTTGCGAAAGATGTTTACGCAAATGTGAGATAAATACGTTGAGGCTTTTTTTATTGAAGTAATCATTCTTGTCCCACACGGTGGTCAAGATTTCCTTGTGGGTACAAAGCTGATTTTTATTTTTGGCCAAAAGGGCCAATAAATCAAATTCTTTACCCGTCAATTTAATAGGTTGCCCCTTAAAACTGAGTTCAAAATTCTCCATGTTGAGGATGTAATCGCCTATTTCGTATTGGGAAACCTGTACCTCTTCATTTTCGGGGTTCACCAATCTGGCCAACAGGGCATTGATACGCACGACCAATTCCTCCTCGTCGATAGGTTTTTTCAAATAGTCCACCGCTCCCAAAGAAAAGCCCTTAAGGACATCTATTTTCATGGAACGAGCGGTCAAGAAAATAAAAGGTAGGTTGGGATTGATCGCCTTTATTTTTTGGGAAAGCTCAAAACCGTCCATATCGGGGAGCATCACATCCAATATGGCCAAATCAAATAGGTTGGTCTTTGTTTTTTGTATGGCTTCTGATGCGTCTTTGGCCCAAGTAACCGCAAAACCCTTCATCCCCAGATACTCGGAAAGCAAGTAGCCCAAGGAATTGTCATCCTCCACCAAAATCAATTTATATTTTTTCTCCATGTTTCGTCAGTTTAAGGGATAGGGTAAATGTGGTGCCCTGTCCAGGTTCGCTCTGTACTTGAATGGTACCACGGTGCATTTTAATGATTTTTTGTACGTAGTATAGCCCCAAGCCATAGCCTTTCACTTTGTGCACATCTCCATTTTTGATTCTAAAGTATTTCCTGAAAATCTTTTTGATATCCTCTTTGGCAATACCTTGACCATTATCTGCTATACTGATAAAAAGATGTCCTTTTTGCTTGTAGGCCTTAAGTTTTACTTGGGGGTCATCGGAGTATTTCTTGGCATTTTCCAATAAATTGGCCACTACATTTTCCAAATGGAATTTTTCCGCCTTAATGATGTAGGGGCCATTTTCCAATTCAAATTCAAAATCAGTGCCTTCATGTTCGGCCAAAAGCGCAAAACCACTACAAATGCGCTCTAGCTCCGGTTTAAAGTCGATTTCCTGAAACTGCAATACCTTTTTTCCCGATTCCATACCGGCCAGTTCCAGCACCTTGTCGATATGCTTTTTGAGCCTATCAGACTCTGTTCGAATCAATTCGACCACCGCCTTTTTGCTTTCGGGCATGTCCTGTTCCAAAATCTTGGTCGCCAATCCAATGGAAAAAACTGGGGTTTTAAGTTCATGGGTCAGGTTATTGATAAAATCGTTGGTGGTGGTATTGATACTGCGCTGCAGATAAAATGATTTGAGGACCCAAATGACCACCACAATAATCATCAAAAGGAATAATAGCCCGGGAATTATAAGCCCTCGTATCTGCCCTAAAAAGTAGTTGTTCAGGTCTTCAAAACCAATTTCCAGAATGATTTCCTTTTTCAGCAACTCGGGCAAATAGCCACGCACCTTTATGGGGTAAGTGAGGTTTTCCTTGGCCCCAAGATGGGGACGTATGGAACTCAAATACGTGATGGAATCGCGAGAATACAAGGTGTAGGTAAAAGGTGCGTCGATTCCCGAAACATTCAATTGGTAGGAAATATAATCGTTTAGATAATACTGGGACGCTTTTTGCAGACTATCGAGCCCAATCTTGACCTCGGAAGTATCCTTTCGTATAGCATTGCCTAAAGTGTAGGTCAAGGAGTTGACTTCTGACAGTTCACTGTTGATGTTTTCCCTGGCCTTATCTATTTTATCCGAAAACTGGGCTTTTGCCAAACCAAGGCCCACACGCAAATATTGGTATTGTACCACCAATAGGCCAATAACAGCAATCACAAAAACTAGTACATAGAGGTTCCTCTTGGTCAGCATACCGCTAAATAAACAAAAATATACCAGCTAATTACCGATTGGTTAACCCTATTAATCTTTCATTAACCTTTTTGATCTTTTATTAGTCGCAGTGTGTACAACGAAACCTTATCTTAGACTTGAGTTTAGTTAAAACATATAGAAGTAGTGAATCCATCAAACCGACCTCCACAGGGCGGTTTTTTGGTTTAAGCTATCTTAGTGTCCCAATTTGGTATGGATAGAGTTGCTCAAGTCTGCATATCCCTTATCTTTGAAGTCCAAATTTTATACATGTTCCATATTTTTCAGAAAAAGGAATTCCTTGTGGATCACTTACACGGGTTGGTAGATATCCACAACCACATTTTGCCCGGAATTGACGATGGTGCAAAAACGGTGGAGGACTCCATATCCTTGATCAAAGGCTTCTCTGAAATCGGGATTACTTCCTTTGTGTGCACTCCCCACATTATGCACAATGTTTACGACAACAACCCTAAGACTATAAAAGCGTCTTATGATACGCTAAGTAAAGAATTAAGTTCGCGTTCCATATTGGATATTAATTTATCATATGCCGCTGAGCATATGATTGACGATAATTTTGAGCATATCTTGGAGGAAGAAGAGGTTATGCCCTTAGGAAAGGACCATTTGCTCGTAGAAATGTCTTACTTACAACCTTCCTTTAATTTTGATATTGCCGTTGAAAAGGTAAAAAAGAAAGGGATATTTCCCATCTTGGCGCATCCAGAGCGGTACATGTACTTTCATGGTAAGTACGGAAAATATCCTTCTTTAAAGGCTGATGGTGTTTTGTTCCAGCTTAATTTACTTTCATTAAGCTCGGAAGCGTACGGTGGTGGAGTACAAAAAACGGCCAAAAAGTTACTGGATGATGGCCTTATCGATTTTGTTGGAAGTGATATTCACAATATAAGGCAGCTTACCTTGTTAAAAGAGGTAAAAGTGTCCAAGAAGGCAATTCAACAGTTACTTCCAATAATCGATGGTACCATTCGGACCTTTTATTGAATTCAAATTTCGAATTGGTAAATAGCAATGTACCATCAATACCTTTAATTAACTTTAAAGAAAAATAGCGCCCTTTTGCAAAGGCGCTATTATAATTTTTATTATTTGACTATTACACTATTCGATACAGAACTATTTTCTGACAATTAACTGTTTGAAGTATATCCTGCCATCTATAGTCATCATTTTCAGATGATATACTCCCGACTGTAAATTATTGATAGGAAAGCTATATCTACTCCTTCCTTCCATAAAATTTGATGGGGCGAACGTACGCACAAGTTGTCCTGATGAGTTAAAAATCATTAGATCTTTTAGTTCTATATCTGGGGAACTAGCTACTAAGGTGATATTTGTTGCTCCTGGATTTGGGAACAGGATGATTTCAAAAGGAACAGTCTCACTATTATTGTTGGATTCTAGTTCCAATCCCTCTGGTGAGTCCACCGTGCTGAAAGAACCTGTTTTTGCACCCAAACCTGTAACCACCGAGAAGGTAATGGTCAGGGGCTGCCCCAAGACCCCACTGCTCGCCGTACCACCGTTGTAGGCCGTGGCAGTCAAGGTGTAGTCTCCCAAGGGAAGGTCCTGCGCTTCATAGTTGCCCGATATATCCCCGAACAGTGCGTAAGGTGCCACTCCTTCACGGCGCGAAACGGTCTCTGGGCCTGTTAATTGAAGTAGCACACTACCCGGATTGCCCAAGGTATTCGCCCGAACGTTCAGCGACTGCCCGCCCGTGGGGCCCAGGTCAAGCTGCTGTCCATCGGAAATATTGAAAAGGTCGGTGTCCGTCGATGCATCCACCAAGGTAAGGCTTGTCACGCCCTCGCTGATGGGGCCCGTCACGTTGATGGAAACCGTGTCGGTGTCGGTCTGACCGTTCGCATCGGTAACGGTGAGAACCGCACTGTACGTGCCCGTATTGGCATAGGTATGGACAGGGTCGGCATCCGTCGAGACCGCACTGCCGTCTCCAAAGTTCCATTGGTAACTGCTTATCCCC
>NZ_RZMZ01000009.1 GCF_003992675.1 Flagellimonas marinaquae | reverse complement strand
CCACCGTTGTAGGCCGTGGCAGTCAAGGTGTAGTCTCCCAAGGGAAGGTCCTGCGCTTCATAGTTGCCCGATATATCCCCGAACAGTGCGTAAGGTGCCACTCCTTCACGGCGCGAAACGGTCTCTGGGCCTGTTAATTGAAGTAGCACACTACCCGGATTGCCCAAGGTATTCGCCCGAACGTTCAGCGACTGCCCGCCCGTGGGGCCCAGGTCAAGCTGCTGTCCATCGGAAATATTGAAAAGGTCGGTGTCCGTCGATGCATCCACCAAGGTAAGGCTTGTCACGCCCTCGCTGATGGGGCCCGTCACGTTGATGGAAACCGTGTCGGTGTCGGTCTGACCGTTCGCATCGGTAACGGTGAGAACCGCACTGTACGTGCCCGTATTGGCATAGGTATGGACAGGGTCGGCATCCGTCGAGACCGCACTGCCGTCTCCAAAGTTCCATTGGTAACTGCTTATCCCCTCATCGTCCACGGAATTGCTCCCCGTAAACTGTACCTCCAGCGGGGCGTCGCCTTCCACTTGGTCCGCTTGGGCCAATGCCGAAGGAGGGGCGCTTACCGGAACGGTGACCGTGATAGTGACCGTGATAGTGACCGTGTCGGTATCCTGTTGTCCGTCACCATCGGTAACGATGAGGACGGCGCTGTAATTACCCGCATTGGTATAGGTGTGGGCAGGGTCCGCCTCGGTCGAGACCGCACTACCGTCACCAAAGTCCCATTGATAACTGCTTATCCCGGTATCGTCAATGGAATTGCTGCCCGTGAAATTCACCGTCAAGGGAGCTTCCCCCGATTCCACATCGGCCGTTGCCAACGCTACGGGAAGCCCCCCCGTACTGGCCACTACCGAGAAGGTAATGGTCAAGGGCTGCCCCAAGACCCCACTGCTCTCCGTGCCACCGTTGTAGGCCGTGGCAGTCAAGGTGTAGTCTCCCAAGGGAAGGTCCTGCGCTTCATAGTTGCCCGATATATCCCCGAACAGTGCGTAAGGTGCCACTCCTTCACGGCGCGAAACGGTCTCTGGGCCTGTTAATTGAAGTAGCACACTACCCGGATTGCCCAAGGTATTCGCCCGAACGTTCAGCGACTGCCCGCCCGTGGGGCCCAGGTCAAGCTGCTGTCCATCGGAAATATTGAAAAGGTCGGTGTCCGTCGATGCATCCACCAAGGTAAGGCTTGTCACGCCCTCGCTGATGGGGCCCGTCACGTTGATGGAAACCGTGTCGGTGTCGGTCTGACCGTTCGCATCGGTAACGGTGAGAACCGCACTGTACGTGCCCGTATTGGCATAGGTATGGACAGGGTCGGCATCCGTCGAGACCGCACTGCCGTCTCCAAAGTTCCATTGGTAACTGCTTATCCCC
>NZ_RZMZ01000008.1:42500-44740 GCF_003992675.1 Flagellimonas marinaquae | reverse complement strand
AAACAAAGAAGTTCATATACATATTGTAACGACAGCGTAGAATTAAGAAAGAACCATTTTGATGCAGGGACTCGGGTTTCCGGGTGTCGGACAGACATTCAAAGAAATACAATGAAGAGTTTGATCCTGGCTCAGGATGAACGCTAGCGGCAGGCCTAACACATGCAAGTCGAGGGGCATCACGGAAAAGCTTGCTTTTCTGGTGGCGACCGGCGCACGGGTGCGGAACGCGTATGGAACCTGCCCCTGTCAGGGGAATAGCCCAGGGAAACTTGGATTAATGCCCCATGGTATCGTTATATCGCATGATATTACGATTAAAGATTTATCGGACAGGGATGGCCATGCGTACCATTAGTTAGTTGGTGGGGTAACGGCCCACCAAGACAGCGATGGTTAGGGGCCCTGAGAGGGGGATCCCCCACACTGGTACTGAGACACGGACCAGACTCCTACGGGAGGCAGCAGTGAGGAATATTGGACAATGGGCGGGAGCCTGATCCAGCCATGCCGCGTGCAGGATGACGGCCCTATGGGTTGTAAACTGCTTTTATACGGGAAGAAACGCACCTACGTGTAGGTGTCTGACGGTACCGTAAGAATAAGGACCGGCTAACTCCGTGCCAGCAGCCGCGGTAATACGGAGGGTCCGAGCGTTATCCGGAATCATTGGGTTTAAAGGGTCCGTAGGCGGGCCTGTAAGTCAGGGGTGAAAGTTTGTGGCTCAACCATAAAATTGCCTTTGATACTGCAGGTCTTGAGTCATGGTGGGGTTGCCGGAACATGTGGTGTAGCGGTGAAATGCATAGATATCACATAGAACACCGATCGCGAAGGCAGGTGACCAACCATGTACTGACGCTGATGGACGAAAGCGTGGGTAGCGAACGGGATTAGATACCCCGGTAGTCCACGCCGTAAACGATGGATACTAGCTGTGGGGACTTCGGTCTCCGTGGCCAAGCGAAAGTGATAAGTATCCCACCTGGGGAGTACGTTCGCAAGAATGAAACTCAAAGGAATTGACGGGGGCCCGCACAAGCGGTGGAGCATGTGGTTTAATTCGATGATACGCGAGGAACCTTACCAGGGCTTAAATGCAGGCTGCATGGGGTAGAGATACCCCTTTCTTCGGACCGCCTGCAAGGTGCTGCATGGTTGTCGTCAGCTCGTGCCGTGAGGTGTCAGGTTAAGTCCTATAACGAGCGCAACCCCTACCGTTAGTTGCCAGCATGTCAAGATGGGGACTCTAACGGGACTGCCGGTGCAAACCGTGAGGAAGGTGGGGACGACGTCAAATCATCACGGCCCTTACGTCCTGGGCTACACACGTGCTACAATGGCCGGTACAGAGGGAAGCCACCCCGCAAGGGGGCGCGGATCTACAAAACCGGTCACAGTTCGGATCGGGGTCTGCAACTCGACCCCGTGAAGCTGGAATCGCTAGTAATCGGATATCAGCCATGATCCGGTGAATACGTTCCCGGGCCTTGTACACACCGCCCGTCAAGCCATGGAAGCCGGGAGTGCCTGAAGTCCGTCACCGCAAGGAGCGGCCTAGGGCAAAATCGGTAACTAGGGCTAAGTCGTAACAAGGTAGCCGTACCGGAAGGTGCGGCTGGAACACCTCCTTTCTAGAGAAAGAGATGTCCGGAAGATCCTTGTCCCGCACGAGATGGTTTTATCTCTGCGCTGTCGTTTATGATATGTTACAAATACTGGCAATAGGCCAAGACAGTCTCATAGCTCAGCTGGTTAGAGCGCTACACTGATAATGTAGAGGTCGGCAGTTCGAGTCTGCCTGAGACTACAAGTCGAAGAAGGACGAGAAGCCTGTGCTGAGCGCGGTCGAAGCAAGTCTGCCTGGGACTGTAAAGGAAGTTCATTGAGGAATATTGAATTGGAAATTTTAGAAGTTGAGTTACAGGGTTATCACTCATAACTCCCAACTAATAACTCATAACTGAAAGATGGGGGATTAGCTCAGCTGGCTAGAGCGCCTGCCTTGCACGCAGGAGGTCATCGGTTCGACTCCGATATTCTCCACCACGGCAAAGGCCGTCCGTCGATCTTGGTATCGGTGGCGGCGTGCCAGAAAGTTCATTGACATATTGGGACGGAGCGGAGCGGTATCATACCGTTCACGTGAAGTCAAAAAGAAGAAACACGAAGTAGAATAGAACAATTAAGGATTACGAGAGGGCGTCCCATATTTATATGGGATGCGACAAGCAAAAGAA
>NZ_RZMZ01000008.1:0-37500 GCF_003992675.1 Flagellimonas marinaquae | reverse complement strand
GAACCTAGTATCACTGCAACGCCACCTGTCATATATTCGCAGCCGTGGTCACCGATTCCTTCCACAACAGCTTTGGCTCCCGAGTTTCTTACGCAGAATCGTTCTCCGGCCTTACCATTAATGTATGCTTCACCAGAGGTGGCACCGTATAAGGTTACGTTCCCTGTAATCACGTTTTCTTCTGGTTTAATTGTGGATTTAAACGGAACCTTGACCACTAATTTGGCGCCCGAAAGTCCCTTCCCGAGATAATCGTTGGTGTTTCCATTGACCACCATAGTAAGTCCCTTGGTGGCAAATGCTCCAAAACTTTGACCTGCCGAACCCGTAAAATTTAGTTTAAGGGTATTTTCTGGTAATCCTTCTTCTCCATAAATTTTGGAGATTTCATTACTTATGATGGCACCAACGGCCCTGTCTGTATTTTTGATTGGGAAGTCCAAAGTGGTTTTCTCCTTACGAAATAGGGCAGGGTGTGCCTTTCCTATGATCTCAAACTCTATGGATTTGCTGATGTCATGAACCTGCTTTTCTGTATTGTACAGTTTTGTTCCCTCTGGAACGTCGATACGGTACAGAATGGGAGTAAGGTCAATTCCAGCCGCCTTGTAGTGTTCAATGGCTTTTTTTCGGTCTAGCTTCTGCACTTGGCCCACCATTTCATTCAAGGTCCTGAAACCTAGTTTTGCCATGATTTCACGCAGTTCCTGCGCTACGAAGTACATATAGTTGACCACATGCTCTGGTTTACCTTCAAACTTTTTACGCAATTCAGGGTTCTGCGTTGCAATGCCTACGGGACAGGTGTTTAGGTGGCAAACGCGCATCATGATGCAACCTGAGGCTACAAGGGGCGCTGTGGCAAATCCAAATTCTTCGGCTCCCAACAAGCAGGCGATGGCTACATCCCTTCCCGTTTTTAATTGTCCGTCACATTCCAAAACCACTCTGTTTCGCAGATCGTTCAGTACCAATGTTTGCTGTGCTTCGGCAATTCCTAGTTCCCATGGCAAGCCAGCGTGCTTTAAGGAAGTCAATGGCGATGCCCCGGTACCTCCATCGAATCCGGAAATGAGTATGACATCGGCCTTTGCCTTGGCAACCCCGGCTGCTACCGTACCTACACCAACCTCTGAAACCAATTTTACGTTTATACGCGCTTCCCGGTTGGCAGATTTTAGGTCGTAGATCAATTGGGACAAATCCTCAATCGAATAGATGTCGTGGTGTGGGGGAGGGGAAATCAATCCAACATAGGGCGTCGAATTCCGTGTTTTGGCAATGGCCGGATTGACTTTTGGTCCTGGCAGTTGTCCTCCCTCGCCAGGTTTGGCTCCTTGGGCCATTTTGATCTGGATTTCCTGGGCGCTGGTCAAATAGTTGGAGGTGACCCCAAATCGACCCGACGCCACTTGTTTGATTGCACTGTTCTTCCAGTCGCCGGTTTGACTTTTATAGAAACGAGCCGAATCCTCTCCACCTTCACCCGAATTGCTCTTTCCTCCAATTCGGTTCATGGCAACCGCAAGATTTTCATGTGCCTCTTGACTGATACTTCCGTAGGACATTGCCCCAGTTTTGAACCTTTTAACGATTTCCGTCCAAGGTTCCACTTCTTCAATGGGAATAGGGTCGTAATTCGAAAAATCGAACAGTCCGCGGATGGTCATTAGGTTTTTGGATTGCTCATTGACCAATTTGGAATACTCTTTATAGGTTTCCGGCTCGTTGTTGCGTACCGATTTTTGAAGCATGGCGACACTTAATGGATTGAACATGTGTTTCTCGCCGTTCCTTCTCCAACGGTACTCTCCGCCCACCTCTAGATCGAGATTGGCAGCTATATCCTGTGATAGGAACGCCTTTTTATGGCGTTTGGTAACTTCTTTTTCTATTTCGTACAGTCCGATTCCCTGAATTCGGGTGGGGGTATTGGGGAAATATTTATTGACCACGGTGGTGTTGATACCGATACATTCGAACAATTGAGACCCCCGGTATGAGTTGAGCGTGGAGATACCAATTTTGTTCATCACCTTTAAAATACCTTTTCCAACCGCTTTATTGTAATTTTTGACGGCTTCTTCAAAAGTATAATCCGTGATATTGTTTTCTTCGATTTGTTCCCCTATGATTTCGTTCACCAAGTAGGGATTGATGGCACTTGCGCCAAAACCAAAAAGGAGTGCGAAGTGATGCACTTCCCTCGGTTCTGCGGATTCAATAATAATGCTCAGTTTGGATCGTTTGCCCAATTTTCTAAGGCCACTATTTACGTAGGAACAGGCCAAAAGTGCTGGAATGGGTGCCATCTCTGCGCTTACCATTCTATCCGATAGGATAATGATGTTGGCCTCTTCATCGATGGCATTGGATGCTTGTTGCAATATACCGTCCAAAGCCTCTTCCAATCCATTGTGTCCTTTCTGGACTTCATAGAGCATAGGGATAGAGACTACTTTGTAGTCGGGACTCGCATCATAATTTTTGATTTTATCCAAATCCTCTTTCGAAATAACGGGATTTTGGATTTTCAACTTCCGACAGTGCAGTTCCGAAAAGTCGAAAATATTATGGTCACTGCCCAAGGTCAAACTAATATCGGTAATCAATTCCTCACGAATACCATCCAAAGGTGGATTGGTTACCTGGGCAAAAAGTTGCTTAAAGTAATTGTATATCAACTGTGGGCGTTCGGACAATACCGCTATGGGTGTATCCGACCCCATGGAACCGATGGGCTCTTTTCCATTTTCGGCCATCGGCATAATGATGGTGTTGATGTCTTCCTGGGTATAGCCAAAAGCGGACCTCCGGGTCTTTAGCGGAAATTCGCCAAAGAAAACAGGACAATCATTGTATGGAATTTCCTTAAGATGTACCAAATTATCCTTAAGCCATTTTTTATAGGGATGTTTTTTGGCTATTCGCTCCTTGATTTCCTCATCGTTTACAATTCGGCCTTCCTCCATATTCACCAAAAACATTTTTCCAGGCTCTAATCTACCGTGGAATTCAATGTCTTCTGGTTCGAGTTCCACCACGCCCGTTTCGGAGGACATGATAACATACCCCTTTTTGGTTACGGAATATCGTGAAGGCCGCAAACCGTTTCTATCAAGTACGGCACCGATGTAGTTGCCATCCGTAAAGGGAATGGAAGCGGGTCCGTCCCAAGGTTCCATAAGGCAGGAATTGTATTCGTAAAACGCTCGCTTGGCTTCAGACATATCCGGGTTTTTTTCCCATGCCTCTGGTACCAACATCATCATGACCTCAGGAAGTGAACGCCCTGTCATCAGTAACAATTCTACGACCATGTCCATACTGGCCGAATCGGATTTTGCAGGCAACACCACGGGAAGGATTTTTTTGATGTCCTCACCGAACCATTCACTTTCCATGAGTTCCTCGCGGGAGCGCATGCGCGAAACATTACCCCTTAAGGTGTTGATTTCCCCGTTATGGCACATATATCTAAAAGGTTGCGCCAAATCCCAATTGGGAAAGGTATTGGTGGAAAATCGCTGATGCACCAAAGCCAATCGGGTCACTACCCTTGGGTCCAAAAGGTCTTCGTAGTATCTGCTGATGTCCTTGGGAACCAACAGGCCTTTAAAAATGATGATTTTAGTGGATAAACTGGGAAGGTAGAAAAACTCACTCTCCGATAGTTTACTCTCAATTACGGTATGTTCAGTTATTTTACGGGCAATGAAAAGCTTGAGGTTAAATTGAAACTCATCCAAATCTTCAGTTTTTCCAACGAACACTTGCATGACGTATGGTTCGGTTTCTGCAGCGATCCTTCCCGGAACGGAACGATTTACAGGTACGTTCCGCCAGCCCAATAGTTGAAGCCCTTGTTTGGCTATGTTCTCTTCAAAAACCTTGGTACAGAAATCGCGCTGGTTTTCTTTTTGGGGAAGAAATACGTTACCTACAGCATATTCTCCAGCTTCGGGCAAATCAAATGAGCAGGTATCCTTGAAAAATGCATGGGGTATATCAATGAGAATACCAGCACCATCTCCTGTTTTTCCATCGGCACTTACTGCGCCCCGGTGTTCCAATTTATCAAGAATTTCGAGGGCTTTATGGATAATATCGTTCGATTTGATGCCCTTCAGACTACAAATGAAGCCTGCCCCGCAATTGTCATGCTCAAATTCTGGTAAGTATAGACCTTGTCTCTTCAATCCCATCATTAACGTATTTGCTCAAAAATATCAAAAAAGATGAGGAAAACACAAGGTTTTTGTTGATTATCAGACAAATAAACAACGTTATCACAAAAAGGTTAAAAAAAATTCAATTTAGGAAATATCGTAAAGGTAAATTGTCATACTCTCAAATGGGTCGCTGAAACCGATGCCTCCCCTTACCGATGCAGTGGGGCGCTTTCTTTTTTTAAGTAATGAGACAAAGGTGTCCACCTAATAATGGGGTTGGATTTGCTGAAAAAGAAGAAAATTAAAAAGAAACCCCCTCTTTCTGGAGGGGGTCTATGTTTTAATCGGTTAAAATGCTTCTGGAAATAACGATTTTCTGGATTTCGGAAGTTCCTTCGTAAATCTGGGTGATTTTAGCATCTCTCATGAACCGCTCCACATGGTAATCTTTTACATATCCGTTACCACCGTGTATTTGAACGGCCTCGATAGCGGTTTCCATGGCCACTTCGGAGGCATAGAGTTTGGCCATTGCTCCAGAAAGTGTGTAATCATTGCCATTATCCTTGTCCCAAGCGGATTGATAGACCAAATGGCGGGCTGCTTGGATTTTGGTATGCATGTCGGCCAGTTTGAACGCTATGGCTTGGTGGTTGGCAATCTCGGTGCCAAAGGCTTTACGCTCTTTGGAATATTTTAGGGCCAATTCGTAGGCTCCCGCTGCAATCCCAAGTGCTTGTGCGGCAATACCTATCCGTCCGCCAGCCAAGGTTTTCATGGCAAACTTAAAGCCAAAACCATCTTCGCCTATGCGATTTTCCTTGGGTACTTTAACATCATTGAACATGAGGGAATGGGTATCGCTACCACGAATCCCTAATTTATTCTCCTTAGGTCCAATATCGAAACCCTCCATGCCTTTTTCAACGATTAGGGCGTTGATGCCCCGATGTCCTTTTTCCCTGTCCGTTTGGGCGATAACCAAGTAGACCTCGGCTATGTTCCCATTGGTGATCCAGTTTTTGGTGCCATTTAATAGGTAATGGTCTCCCTTATCAATCGCAGTGGTCTTTTGAGAGGTGGCATCACTTCCCGCTTCAGGCTCTGATAGGCAGAATGCTCCAATGATTTCTCCAGTGGCCAAACGGGTCAGGTATTTTTCTTTTTGTTCTTCAGTTCCGTACGTTTCGAGTCCCCAACACACCAAAGAATTGTTTACCGACACCATTACAGAGGCAGAAGCATCAATCTTGGATAGTTCTTCCATGGCCAAGACATAGGAAAGGGTTCCAAGGCCGCTTCCTCCATATTTCTCATTTACCATCATCCCCATAAAGCCAAGTTCTCCCATTTTTTGAACAAGTTCCCAAGGAAATGTCTGGGTTTCGTCGCGTTCGATGACCCCTGGCAAAAGTTCGTTTTGGGCAAAATCTTTGGCCGCCTGTTGTATCATTAACTGTTCTTCGGAAAGTGTAAAATCCATAAAACTGAATAATATTTAAAAACTACCTACAAATATAATCTTCCGGTATCAAATTTCTATGGATTGATGTCGATAAATGCGAATTTTTGAATTTTAAGAAAACGTTTTGAGTTCAGGATCTTCGGTTTTAGATATTTTTATACCAATTAGATTATGCGGAAAAATTCATTTTGAATATCTTTAGCCACACAGATAACTGCTCAAAACATAATTCCTTAATTAAACCAAACTTAACATGGAAACCATTTTAGTTGTCATTTTTGTAATTGGATATTTGGCAATTACCCTAGAACATAATTTAAAAATCGACAAATTGATTCCTGCTTTGGCCATGATGGCCATCTTGTGGGCGTTAATGGCTTTTGGGATCGACGGCTTCAGTACGTGGTTCGATTCTGGTAACCATTCCCTGTTGGAAAACTTTGGAGCTTTTGGGCACGAAGAGAAAATGGAATTGATGGAGGAAACCCTTTTGCACCATTTGGGCAAGACTTCCGAAATTTTGGTGTTCCTGTTGGGTGCCATGACCATTGTTGAAATCATTGATTACTTTGATGGATTTGCTACTATAAAATCGTTTGTAAAAACAAGGAGCAAGAAAAAAATCCTTTGGATTTTCTCTTTCCTAGCGTTTATTCTCTCGGCGATTATAGACAACCTTACCGCTACCATCGTGCTTATTTCCATCCTTCAAAAGATAGTGAAGGACAGGGAAGTGCGAATCTGGTACGCCGGTCTGATTATTATTGCAGCCAATGCGGGTGGTGCATGGTCGCCTATCGGGGACGTTACCACCACTATGCTATGGATCGGGGATAAAGTTTCTACGGCCATGCTCATCGAACATTTGTTGATACCGTCATTCGTGTGTATGCTCATTCCTTCGTTCATCGCCTCTTTTTTACCCGCCTTCAAGGGAGAAATAGATATGGAAGAAGAAGATGGCTCTAAATCAAAATATGGGCCTAGGATGCTTTATTTGGGTCTTGGCTCCATAGTTTTTGTACCCATCTTTAAAACCGTGACACATTTGCCACCCTATGTAGGAATGATGTTATCACTTGCCGTAGTGGCAACTTTTGCTGAAATCTACAGTAATAAGAAGATCACTATTTCCAGTTTGGATCAAGAAAGCGATGCCCATGCATCCCACAGTCCGGTGCATAGTGCGTTGACCAAGATTGAATTGCCCAGTATTTTGTTCTTCTTAGGTATTTTGATGGCAGTTGCTGCCCTTGAATCTTTGGGTCTCCTGTTCAACTTTGCCGAAGGATTGAAGCAAGGTATGCCTTTGATGGGAACAGAAATGGCCGGAACTCGGGTGTCCGATTTAGTGGTAATCCTGTTAGGTGTTGGATCGGCCATTATTGATAACGTGCCTTTGGTGGCAGCGAGTTTGGGTATGTTCTCCGAACCATTGGATGACCAACTATGGCACTTTATCGCATACTCTGCTGGAACAGGGGGTAGTATGTTGATTATCGGCTCTGCCGCGGGCGTTGTTGCCATGGGTATGGAGAAAATTGATTTCTTCTGGTACCTCAAAAAAATATCGTGGCTGGCCTTTGTAGGTTTTATCGCTGGAGCAATTTGCTACATGGGTATGCGATATTTGTTCTAAAAGATACTTTAGTTCAAAAATCTCCGTTATACTTGCATAATAAATTGGGGATTTTATATGAATATTTTTCAAGAAGTAACGGAGGGTGCTGAAGCGGCTGCTTCAATTTCCGAGGAAAAAACCTTGTCCGTAATCGACCTTATCGTAAATGGAGGAACAGGAAGCGTTATCATAATCATGGTGCTTTTTGTTCTTCTTTTTGTTGCTATGTACATCTATTTTGAACGCATTTTTGCCATTAAGGCAGCATCCAAGATAGATAAGAATTTCATGAACCAGATTCGCGACCATATCAGCAATGGTAAATTGGAAGCTGCCACCTTGCTATGTGCCCAAACGGACTCTCCCGTAGCGCGACTCATCGAGAAAGGGGTGGCGCGAATCGGAAAGCCTCTGGACGACATCAATACCTCTATTGAAAACGCCGGAACGCTTGAAGTGTACAAACTCGAAAAGAACGTAAGTGTACTTGCCACCGTGGCGGGTGCCGCACCCATGATCGGTTTCTTGGGAACCGTAATCGGTATGATTTTGGCTTTTCATGAAATGGCGAGTAGCGGCGGACAAGCTGAAATGGGTTCCTTGGCATCCGGTATTTACACGGCCATGACTACTACAGTAGCAGGTCTTATTGTCGGTATCATCGCTTACATCGGTTACAACCACTTGGTGAACCGAACCGATAAGGTGGTGCACCAAATGGAGGCCAATGCAGTTGAGTTCCTGGATTTGTTGAACGAACCTATATAAACCCTTTGCTATGAAACTAAAGGGAAGAAATAAGATAAGCCCTGAATTCAGCATGTCATCCATGACGGACATTGTGTTTCTGTTGTTGGTGTTTTTCATGCTGACCTCCAATGCTCCAAATGCGTTGGATTTGCTATTGCCAAAGGCTAAGGGTAAATCGACCAATACACAGAATGTTTCGGTCACCATAAATAAGGACCTGCAGTATTTTGTGAACAACGAGCAGATTAACAAAGAATACATTGAAATTGAATTAAAAAAGGCACTTGAAGGTCAAGAAAAGCCTACCATCATCCTTAGGGCAGAAGAGAACGTCGCCATCAAAGAAGCGGTCAACGTTATGGATATTGCCAATAGGAACAGTTATAAGGTTATCTTGGCAGTGCGGCCAAAATAATGTCCTTTTTAGATACGAGACACAAGAAAAAATCCTTTACGCTCACCACACTGTTGTTGAGCGCATTGCTGCTATTGCTTTTTTATATCGGATTGACCTATCTCGACCCGCCTATAGAAAATGGTATTGCGGTCAACTTTGGGACCATGGAATTTGGTAGTGGCGAAGTACAGCCCACGGAAAGGGTACGTTCCGAACCCAGGGAAGTGGAGAGACAGCCTGAGGAGCCTCAGGAACAAGCAGAACCTGTTCAACCTGAGCAAACAGTTGTGGAAGAAGCCCCAGTGGAGGAGGTACTCACCAGCAACGATGAAGAGACCATCAAACTAAAACAACAACAAGAAGCCAAGCGTAAAGCCGAGGAAGAAGCCAAAAAGGCTAAAGTTGAAGCCGAGCGTATTGCCCGTGAAAAACGGGAAGCTGAGGAACGCAAGCGACAGGAGCAAGAGGCCAAGAAGAAAAGCGTGGATGCTTTGATTGGTGGAATTGGCAAATCTGAAGGAACCACGACTGGCAGCGAAGGCGACGATGATAAGGCTGGGGACAAAGGTCAACCGGATGGAGATCCATATGCCACCTCGTACTATGGTGCGCCAGGTAGTGGAAGTGGAACTGGAGGTTATGGACTTAACGGTAGGTCATTGGCCAACCAAGGAAAGGTGCAACAAGAATGCAATGAGGAAGGTCGAGTTGTGGTAAGGATAGTGGTGGATAGAAATGGAAAGGTGATACAAGCACAGCCCGGTGTTAAGGGCACCACGAATAATGCGCCATGTCTCTTGGAGCCCGCCCGTAAAACAGCTATGCTTCACCGTTGGAATTCCGATGCCAATGCACCTGCACAGCAAATCGGGTTTGTGGTCGTCAACTTTAAATTGGGACAGTAGTGACCTATAAAGAGACGTTGGACTGGATGTTCGGGCAGCTCCCGATGTACCAGCAAAAAGGTGCCGCAGCCTTGAACGCCAAGCTGGACAACATTATCCATTTTTGTAATGTACTCGATAATCCGCAGCATAAATTCAAAAGTATACATGTGGCGGGTACCAATGGAAAGGGCTCCAGTAGCCATATGTTGGCGTCCATTCTCCAAGAGGCCGGCTACAAGGTCGGACTCTACACCTCACCCCATTTAAAGGATTTTCGGGAACGCATCAAAATCGATGGGGAGGTGGTCAGCAAAAACTTTGTAAAGGAATTTATAGCGAAGTACCAATCCTTTTTTGAATACAACAAGCTGTCCTTTTTCGAAATGACCGTTGGGATGGCCTTTAGCTATTTTGCAGAGGAAAAAGTGGATATTGCTGTAATTGAGGTCGGTTTGGGCGGACGTTTGGACTCTACCAACATCATTACTCCCGAAGTGGCGCTCATTACCAATATAGGGATGGACCACACCCAGTTTTTGGGTGATACCTTGGAAAAAATAGCCTTGGAAAAGGCAGGGGTGATCAAGTCCAACATTCCCGTAGTGATTAGCGAAACCCAACCTGAGACCAAAATGATTTTTAACCTGATTGCGCATCAGCTCAAATCGGATATAGTTTTTGCCGATAACGATCCAGCCACTGGGTACCGAACAGATTTATTGGGCGATTATCAACAAAGGAATATTAATGGTGTTGTTGCCTGTATTCATCAACTCAAAAATTTTGAGGTTCCGGAGCGGGCCATTTCGGAAGGATTACAAAACGTAGTGAAGAATACTGGACTCATGGGTAGATGGCAAGTATTGCAAAAAGAACCTCTGGTGGTCTGTGATACGGCTCACAATAAAGAAGGACTGCAATTGGTCTTGAAACAGGTGGAAAAACAATCTTTTAATAAACTCCACATGGTGTTGGGTTTTGTGAAGGACAAGGATGTAAGGTCGGTACTGACTCTTTTTCCAAAAGATGCCCATTATTACTTTGTAAAGCCAGCCATCCCTCGCGGTATGGATGCAGAACAACTTAAGGAACTTGCAGAAGAACAAGGACTTAAAGGAGAGGTTTGCAAATCGGTGAGCATGGGTCTAAAGGAGGCACTAAAACACGCAGCGGTTGCGGATATGGTTTATGTTGGGGGCAGCACTTTTGTTGTGGCCGAAGTCGTATGATTTTTTTTCATCTTTTTATTTTTTAAATCAAAAACTGTGTTATATTTGCACTCCCATTTAGCAAATTGAATGGGCGCTTAGCTCAGTTGGTTCAGAGCACCTCGTTTACACCGAGGGGGTCGGGGGTTCGAATCCCTCAGCGCCCACCAAGTAAAAACCTTCGATTTTTCGAAGGTTTTTTTGTTTTTAGCCCTACCAAGGACAATATTCTTTCTTCAAACTTCTTTTGTGAACTAAGGTGTCTTCAAACTGTAAAGCACTGGTTTATTCCTTAAATTTACAGAACACGGTACAATGAATGTTTTAGTTTGTTGTAGGTAAAGCCATTCTCTACGAAAAGGCGCAATAACAAGGATTTTAAATGACAAGTCAACAGTTTGATGTGATTATTGTAGGAGGCGGTTTGGCGGGTTTAACCAGTGCCATTCACCTGGCAAAACATCAATTTCGAGTTCTTATCATTGAAAAAAATAGTTATCCAAAGCATAAGGTCTGTGGGGAATACGTATCAAACGAAGTATTGCCTTACCTCAACTATCTAGGTTTTGACCCTTTCGAATTTGGGGCCCAACGCATTTCTGATTTTGAGCTCACCACCCACAATAACAAAGCCATCAAGGCTAAATTACCTTTGGGTGGATTTGGCATTAGTAGATACGAAATGGACTTTAGGCTGTATCGACTGGCAGTACAGCATGGTGTTTCGGTAGTTGAGGATACTGTGGTCGATGTCCTTTTTACGGATGATATGTTTCAGGTTCAAACCAAAAAGGGCCAAAGTTTTACTTCAAAAATCACAATAGGTGCCTTTGGAAAACGATCTAATCTGGACCTGAAGTTCCAGCGTGAATTCATCAGCAAAAAATCACCATACTTAGGGGTGAAAATTCATGTATCAGGGGATTTTCCCAAAAATAAGGTGGCACTTCATAATTTTAAAGGGGGATATTGTGGTGTTTCCAAGGTGGAGAAGGAACATATCAATCTATGCTATATCACTAGCTACGCAGCATTCAAAACGTACAAGGATATTGATGACTTCCAAGATAAGGTCTTATTTAAAAACAGGGCGCTCAAGGAGGTGTTTCAGCACTCAAATCCCGAATTTGAACAGCCATTGACCATCAGCCAAATTTCCTTTGCTACCAAAAAGCCTATCGAAAATCATATGATCATGTGTGGGGATTCGGCCGGAATGATTCATCCATTATGTGGAAATGGCATGGCCATGGCGATTCGAAGCGCACATTTGGCATCGAACCTTATTATTGACTATCTTCAAAACAAAAAACAAACGCGAGCAGAATTGGAGCGAAAGTATGCTACGGCTTGGAAAAGAACATTCAGTTTTAGGTTGAAAGTAGGGCATAGCATTGCCTATTTATTCCGACAAGATTGGTTGGCACCAAAATTACTGCTAGTTTTAAGGGGAATGCCTTTTTTAATACCGTCGATCATACGGATGACCCACGGTAAACCCGTACAAGTTTAATGAGCTTATTTTTAAACACCACATACAGAAGTGATGCCACAGAACTAATGGACGATTTTTCCATGAAGGGCGAATTGCTTCGCGATACTTTGGACAAGCTTGGAAAAATAAACAAGTGGCTGGGCGGAAACCATGTAACCTTGAATGGCCTTCGCCAACTCTTGAAAAATCAACCTAAAGACAGGGTATTAACCATCGTGGATTTGGGTTGTGGCCATGGGGATATTTTAAGATTGATTGCAGATTTTGGACGAAAGCACAACTACTCCTTCGAACTTATTGGTATTGATGCGAACCAAGATGCTATCGAGTACGCCGATGAATTATCCGTGGCCTACGAAGAGCTATCATTTAGGAGTGTGGATGTTTTTTCAGAAGAGTTCCGTGCTATGGAGTACGATATTGTGCTTTCCACTTTGTTTTTGCATCATTTGAATGAAGATGAAATCCAAGCCCTATTAAATACCGTGACCACAAAAGCCAAGCTGGGCGTGGTCATCAACGATTTACATCGCAGCAGCATGGCTTATGGATTGTTCAAGTTATTGGGACTAGTCATTTCCAACCACATGATTGTGCAGGACGGATTGACATCCATTTTAAGAGCTTTCAAGCGAAAGGAAATCGAACAAATATCAAGTCAACTTAACCTTAATTCTAAAATTAGTTGGAAATGGGCTTTCCGCTACCAATGGCTAATTAAACCTTAAATGGCAGTAAAAATAACCTCGGTTGCAAAGCAACTACCAAAATATAGCAGGGAAACCAAAGACATTTTACCTTACGTAGAGCTTTGGCTCGAAGGGCAAGAGGAACGCTTTAAGCGAAAAGTCCTCAAGATTTTTGAGAACGCCGCGGTGGATAAGCGCTATTCCATCATGGCACCTGAAGAAGTGTTTTTAAAGACCTCATTTGAGGAAAAAAACGACATTTATACGCGAGAATCCATAAAATTGGCAGAAAAGAGCCTTTTGAAAGCTTTACAAAAGGCGAATCTTGAACCAACGGATTTGGACTACATTATCACGGTGAGTTGTACCGGCATTATGATTCCTTCCTTGGATGCCTATTTGATCAACCGGTTAAAGCTGAAACAGGACATTGTGCGGTTGCCAGTAACCGAGATGGGGTGTGCGGCAGGAGTATCGGGGATTTTGTACGCTAAGAATTTTTTAAAGGCCAACCCCAACAAGCGAGCGGCTGTTATCGCTGTGGAATCGCCCACGGCAACGTTTCAGCTCGATGATTATTCGATGGTCAATATCGTAAGTGCAGCCATATTTGGTGATGGTTGTGCCAGTGTCATTTTATCATCTTACGAAGATGAGGTTGGTCCGGAAATCAAGGATGAAGCCATGTACCATTTCTATGATGCAGAGCATATGATGGGGTTTAGATTGAGGAATAGCGGGCTACAAATGGTATTGGACCAGTCCGTTCCGCAGACCATTGCAGATCACTTCCCGGATATTATCCACCCTTTTTTGGAGCGTAATGGCCTAACCATTGCCAACGTGGATCATTTGGTCTTTCATCCAGGGGGGAAGAAAATTGTCCAAACAGTTGAGGATCTTTTCGGTGCCTTGGGGAAAAATATAGATGATACCAAAGAGGTTTTGAGACTGTACGGGAATATGAGCAGTGCTACGGTACTTTATGTGTTGGAACGATTTATGGACCGAAAATTACCAAAAGGAGATACGGGCATTATGCTCAGTTTTGGACCTGGGTTTTCTGCTCAGCGAATATTATTGGAGTGGTAATATGAAAGAATTTACAGATAAAAATTATTGGGCCTTAATACTCGGTGGCAGCAGCGGACTGGGTTTGGCAACGGCAAAAAAGTTGGCGAAACATGGCATGAACATTTGTGTGGTATATCGCAGTCCCCGAATGCAGGAAGAAGCTATTCTCGAAGAGTTTAAAGTGATGGAGCTAGAGGGTGTTCAGTGTAAAGCATTTAACACAGATGCTTTCAATCCACAGAAGAGGGAGGCACTGATCCAAGAATTGAAATCAATTCTGGGGAATAATCACAAGATACGCACCATGGTGCACAGTGTTGCCAAGGGCAACCTAAAACCTATGGTATCGGATGGGGAATCGGAACTTAAGCACGATGATTTTGCTTTGACCATTCAAGCAATGGGTATTAGTTTGTACGATTGGACCAAAGAAATATTTGAAGCAAAGCTTTTCGCATCCGACGCTCGAATAGTCAGTTTTACCAGTGAAGGCAATTCCAAGGCATGGCGCAGCTACGCAGCTGTTTCTGCGGCCAAGGTGACCCTTGAGGCCATTACCAGAAACATAGCCTTTGAGTTTGCGCCCTACGGAATCAGGACCAACTGTATCCAAGCAGGGGTAACGGACACCACCTCTTTACGCATGATTCCCGGAAGTGAAAAAATTATACAGTATACCTTAAAACGAAATCCCAATAAACGTTTGACTACTCCTGAGGATGTGGCCAACGTTGTTTATTTGCTAACAAAGGACGAAGCCGCTTGGATTACGGGAACAGTGATTCCAGTGGATGGTGGCGAACACTTGGTGTAAAATGGAGGCGGAGGAAATCATAGCATTATTGCCCTATCAATCCCCATTTTTGTTTGTGGATGATATCGTTGCCGTTTCGGAAAATCAAATTACAGGGCACTATACCTTTAAAGAGGATGAATTCTTTTATGAAGGTCATTTTAAGGACAACCCTATTACCCCGGGTGTAATTCTGACGGAATGTATGGCGCAGATCGGTTTGGTTTGTTTGGGCATGTATTTGGTTAAGGATGAGTTGAGCAACAGTCAAAAACCACAGATTGCCTTGACCTCCCATCAAATGGATTTTTATTTGCCCGTCTTACCAGGCCAAAAAGTCATTGTACATTCCGAAAAGGAGGTATTTCGATTCAATAAATTGAAATGTAAGGTAAAAATGCTGAACGAAAAGGAGGAACTTATTGCAAGAGGGGTGATTTCGGGAATGTTGAAAGTGAAATAGGTTTAATGTTTTAGGTAAACTGTCAAAAAAGTGCTGTTGTCACGCTGAGCTTGTCGAATCCGAATCAATTTTCAAAAATGAAGAATAGGGTAGTTATCACAGGAATGGGAGTAGTTGCACCAAACGGTGTGGGTATTCCACAGTTCACGGAAGCACTGAAAAATGGAACTTCCGGTATCTCGTTCCATCCACAATTAAAAGAACTCAACTTTTCGTGTCAAATAGGAGGTATCCCAAACATCACCGAAGAATTAAGATCCCGCTATTTTACAGAATTACAGTTGCGGGGCTTTAATAGTTCCGGTATTTTGTACGGTTGCATTGCAGGTATTGATGCATGGAAAGATGCCGGATTTGATATGCATCCAGAGAGCGAGCTGGATTACGACTCTGGGCTTGTTTTTGGGACAGGCACATCAGGTGTGGATAAATTTAGGGAAGCCATTTATCAATTGGATGACGGTAACGTAAGGCGGTTGGGCAGCACTGTGGTCCTGCAGACCATGGGCAGTGGTGTTAGCGCTTATTTGGGCGGTATGCTTGGGCTGGGCAATCAGGTCACTACAAATTCATCGGCCTGCACAACAGGTACGGAAGCTGTTTTGATGGGATACGACCGTATTGCCGGCGGAAAGGCAAAAAGAATGCTAGTAGGTAGTTGCAGCGACCATGGACCCTACGTTTGGGGTGGTTTTGATGCCATGCGGGTGATGACCTACAAACACAACGACGAACCAGAAAAAGGCTCTAGGCCCATGAGTGCCACGGCATCCGGTTTTGTGCCAGGGAGTGGAGCGGGAGCCCTGGTTTTGGAATCTTTGGAATCTGCAATGGAACGTGGTGCAACGATTTATGCTGAGGTTCTGGGTGGAGAAGTCAACTCTGGAGGGCAACGCCAAGGGGGCACGTTAACGGC
The DNA here is from genome assembly GCF_003992675.1 of Flagellimonas marinaquae. GTDB lineage: Bacteria > Bacteroidota > Bacteroidia > Flavobacteriales > Flavobacteriaceae > Flagellimonas > Flagellimonas marinaquae. The sequence continues at coordinate 21,570 of NZ_RZMZ01000008.1, read as the reverse complement.
GCCCAATCCGGAGGCTGTGCAACGATGTATAAGACATGCCCTTGCGAATGCAAAGCTAAGCCCAGATGAGGTGGATGCCATCAACGGCCATTTAACCGCCACGTCCAAGGATGCCTTGGAAATTGAAAACTGGACCAAGGGATTGGGGAGAAGCGGTGAGGATTTTCCCTTTATCAATTCGACCAAATCATTGATTGGGCATTGCTTGGCCGCGGCAGGCGCTATTGAATGTGTGGCCAGTATTGTTCAAATTAAGGAACAGTTTATAGCGCCGAACATCAATTGTGAAGACCTCCACGACGACATCAAGGCCATGATTGCTGCAGCGAAGGTGCCGACCAAATCCATGAATCACCAAGTTGATGTGGTCGCCAAGGCCAGTTTTGGTTTTGGGGATGTGAATGCCTGTGTTTTATTTAAGCGATTTAAACCGTAACTTACCTTTCAAAAAAATATGAAGAAAGAAGAATTGATTGCCAAATTAAAACCCATCATTGAGCCCTATGTTCAAGACGCCGAAGCTTTCAAGAATTTGTCCGAAGACACGGATTTTGTGAACGACCTTAAAATCAACTCAGCAAATTTGGTGGACATCATCTTGGATATCGAGGACGAATTTGATATCCGTTTGGAGAACGAGGACATGGAACAAATGCTGGATGTAAAGTCGGCCATGAGCATAGTTACCACTAAAATTAGCAAGTAATGGTCGGCAATGACCTTGTTGATTTGAATGAAGCACTGCGCACATCCAACTGGCAACGGGACAGATTCCTGAACAAAATTTTCACCCTTACTGAACAGCAATATATCAAAGATGGCAACGATCCCTTTCGCATGGTTTGGCGATTATGGAGCATGAAAGAGGCTGCATACAAGTTATACACTCAAATATATCCTTGCCGCTTTTACCATCCTTTGGGGTTCGAATGCGAGGCCACCAATCATTCAGGAGCGGTTAAATTCAACAATTTCCAATGTTACATTGAAACTACGGAGACACCCAATTACATCCTGTCGGAAGCAAGGTTGAACCGACAAAACTTAGGTTCCACCATCATCAAATTTGGAAGTACGGGGCAAAAGCAAAGGAGTAGTGAGTTGAAGCAAAGACTACTCAGTTGTGTTGGTGATTCCTATCAGCTAACAAAGAACAAAATGGGAGTTCCCATGTTGACGAATGGGGAAAAACTACTTTCTGTAAGCCTTACCCATCATGGGAGCTATGGGGCTTTTGTGATCGACCATTGGTTTAGAAATGGCAACGTAAGTATAGGAAATGAGGCTGTCTAAAAGCAGTTTGCTTGTTAGTACGAGGGCAGTCGAGAACTTAAGGTGCATTGGTAACAAATGGATTTCGACAGCCTGCCTGCCGCAGGCGGGCGCATAACCTAAAAAAGCTCAAATATTACCACTTTTTAGACAGCCTCATGAGTCTTTAGATGGAAATGGATTCCCCAACATCGGGTAACATAAGTTTCTTGCTCTTCTTGTCGAAATATTCCACAGCTTTGGTTTTATCGATTTTGATAGGAGGGAAGGTATCGTAGTGACATCCTATGATTTGATCACATTGTATAAAATCACTTGCAATCGCAGCATCTTCATACCCCATGGTAAAATTGTCCCCGATGGGTAAAATGGCGATATCCAGCTTGGGGCAGGTCATGGGTATCAGCTCCATATCCTTGGTCAAGGCAGTGTCGCCCGCATGATACAAACAATGGGAGTCGTCAAAAAGTACAAATCCTCCTGGATTCCCACCGTTGCTTCCGTCTGGCAACATACTGGAATGGATGGCGTTTACGTACTTGGCCGTTCCAAAATCGAACATATACTTTCCACCATGGTTCATTCCATGTCCTTCAATGCCTTTTTCGGCAAACCAACTGACCACCTCAAAGTTGGATACCAACTTCGCCTTTGGATTGTTCTTTGCGACTGTCTCCACGTCAAGAACATGGTCTTGGTGCCCGTGGGTCACAAAAATGTAATCGACCTTTAGATTATCTATGTCAATTTCCTTGGCCATTTCGTTCCCAGAGATAAAAGGGTCGAACAAAATGGACTTTCCGTTCATCTCGATTAAAAAGGAGGCGTGTCCCAAATAGGTGATTTTCATAGTGTGTAATTTTATTTGTTGTTAGATGTGTTTTTCGGCTTAGAAATTTCAGGCATTTGCATAAAGTTAGGAATAACACCGTTCAATTTCAATGTAAAATCAAACGGATTGCCCTTTGGTGAAGAATTTTTTGGTTCCTCAATTTGGAATGCAGAAAAAGGGTTTAACTTTGCAGCATGATTGCGACAATTTGCAGAAAGGCCCATTTTAACGCAGCCCATAGGCTCCATAACCCCAAGTGGAGCAAGGAAAAGAACATTGAAGTGTTCGGAAAGTGCAACAGCCCAACCTACCATGGCCATAATTTTGACCTAGAGGTGCGTATTAAGGGCGAGGTGGACCCCGATACTGGGTTTGTAATGGACTTGGCCGATTTGGGCGCCTTGATCAAGGATGAGGTGGAGGAACGTTTTGATCACAAAAATTTGAACGAGGATTGTCCAGAGTTTGAAAACTTGCTCCCAACAACGGAGTATTTCGTAAAAGTGATTTACGATATTCTTAAGCCGAAGCTTAAAAAAGGACAATTGTTGCATATTACCCTGCATGAGACATCAAAGAACTCTGCGGAGTATGGAGATTGGGATTAATTTCCGATATTGCAGCCCGATTTTAATGGGATATTAGCTCAGTTGGTTTAGAGCGCTGCCTTGACAGGGCAGAGGTCACTGGTTCGAATCCAGTATATCCCACTTTTTCTTTCCCTATAAAATATCCAACACCCGCTCCAAGGCCATTCCTCTAGAACCTTTTATCAAAACAGCTCCCTTTTCCAACGGATTTCTTTGAAGATGCTTTTTTAGATCATCAAAAGATGGGAATGTTGCTAGGGACGTATCGGTGGCATTAAAGTTTTCGCCCACCAAATACGCTTGGTCAAACTGGAATTTCTCCACCATATCTGCAATCGTCTGATGTTCTGCGGCAGCCGTGTTGCCCAACTCGAACATATCTCCTAAAATAAGGGCTTTTCTGTCAGCCGCCATCAATACAAAATTCTCCAAGGCAGCTTTCATGCTCGTAGGGTTGGCATTATAGGCATCCAGGACAATATCGTAACCGTTTTTTGATAGGATTTGTGATCGATTGTTCTGTGGTGTGTATTCTTCCAAGGCCTGTTTGATGTCCTCCAAGGGGACATTGAAATATTTCCCGATTAGAACGGCAGCGCAGCAATTGGTAAAATTATACTTACCAATAAGCTGGGTTTGTATGGGCATGCCCTCCACCTGTAGCGATACATAGGGGTTTGCGCCTAGGTATTGGATGTTGTAATACGTAGGATCGCTGGTACTGAAACCTATTTTTTTGGTGTAATGCTCCAATTTTTCCTTTTGAATGGGGTCATCGGCATTTAGAAAAACGAATTTATCGTTGGAAGTCAAATGGGCGTAAAGTTCACTTTTTCCCAGAATCACACCCTCCACTCCTCCAAAACCTTCAAGGTGGGCCTTGCCAAAGTTGGTGATATAACCAAAATCAGGTTGGGCGATATCGCTTAACAACTCGATTTCCCCTTGGTGATTGGCCCCCATTTCCACAATGGCGATTTCGGTGTCGTTTTGAATGGACAACAAGGTCAATGGAACACCAATATGGTTGTTGAGGTTGCCCTTAGTGGCAATGGTTTGATATTTTTTGGAGAGCACGGCGTTGATAAGCTCTTTGGTCGTGGTTTTTCCATTACTGCCGGTCAATGATACAATCTTGGCATTGGATTGCTTTCTGTGAAATTGGGCCAGTTGTTGCAATGTGCTTAGAACATCATCACAAAGGATGCACCGGTCCCCTTGGAACGCTTCTTCGTCGATGATGGCGTAGGCGGCACCTTTTTGCAAGGCTTCCTTAGCGAAGGCATTACCATTAAAATTAGGACCCGTTAAGGCAAAGAACAGACAGTTTTCGGTGATTTTCCGAGTGTCCGTACAAATTGTGGGATGCTCCAAAAACAGAGCGTGCAACTCTTCCATTGTCATAAATCGAAGATAGAAAAAAAAGCCCCGACTGTAAAGGTCGGGGCTTTAATTTGCTTTAAAAGTTTTTTATCTATCTCGCTTTTTTATGGCGAACTGTCTTGTTTGATTTTGATTTTGATCCTACTCTGGACATGGCGCACCTAAAGCCAATATCGTCGGTTGCCATATATTGTGGCAAGTATCTGCGTTGTGCAGGATCTAGCCAGTAGGCCCTGTCTCTCCAAGATCCACCTTTGTATACGCGTACCTCGTTGTTGATCAATGAAGTTCTGTAGTTGGATTCATCATATTGACGCACCAATTCACCATCTTCGTTGCGCTCTACCTTGTGTTTGGGTGAATCGTACATTTTTTGGTTGTCGTCCTCATCGGCAAAACGGCTAAAGAATCGGGAAGAACCTGGGTCACCGTCTCTGAATCCACGGTTGTCACTCTTGTCAAAGTTGGTTCTCAAATAAGTTTCTTCTTCAGTTACGGGTACTTCTTTGATTTCTCCTGGAAGGTTGATGGCAACGATTTTTCCGTTAGGCAAGGTGTCGTAAACGATTTTGTCCTCTAATATCTCTACTTTTCCATCTTCTCCGATTGCTTTTTTCATGAAGACGTTACCACGGTAGTAGTTGAAGTCACTGATTTCGTCATCTACAATAGGACGGTATACGTCGGCCACCCACTCGTTTACGTTTCCGGCCATGTCATATAGGCCAAAATCATTGGGTTTGTATGATTTTACTTGGGCAGTAATGTCGGCGCCGTCATCGGACCAGCCTGCGATACCGCCGTAGTCACCTTTTCCTTGTTTAAAGTTGGCCAATTGGTCTCCACGGCCTACGCGTTGTCCATTACGGGTGTAGTCGCCTTCCCAAGGATATTTTTTTCTACCTCTGTAGTTGTTGTATTCCCTTGTTCCCACAAGTGCTTGAGCGGCATATTCCCACTCTGTTTCGGTGGGGAGTCTATATTCTGGCATAATCACACCGCTGCTTCTTTTGGCAAAGGTGTTGATGGAATCTCTTTTTTGTTTTCCTTGCAAGGAATCTATTTGACCGCCATAAACAGATTCTGGATTGTTCAGGTAAGCCTCTGTGCTGAACGTACCGCTGATTTCGCCGTTCAATACTTTGTATTTTGCGTCCTCGGCAAGGTATCCTTCCCTTTCCAACATAACCTCGTTCACCCTATCGGTTCTCCATTCGGCATATTGGGTCGCTTGAACCCAGTTCACACCTACCACAGGATATTCCGCATAGGCTGGGTGTCTAAGGTAGTTATTGGTCATGGTTTCGTTAAAGCCCAATCGGTTTCTCCAGACCAAGGTATCAGGGAGAGCACCTTGATAGATGTTGGCATATGTTGGGTTGTCCGGAGGATAAACCTCTTTCAAATAATCCAAATATTCTAAGTACATCACGTTGGTTACCTCGGTTTCGTCCATATAAAACGACTGCACGTGCTGTTGCGTTGGCGTATTGTTCCAATCGTGCATCACGTCATCCTGGACTTTACCTTTGGTAAAAGTTCCACCCTCTACAAATACGGTTCCTGGTGGTGTTTCTTGCTCCTTGAAGTCAGAATTGTATTGAAATCCGCCTTCTTTGGCATTGATTTTCCATCCAGTGGCTCTGGAAACATTCTTGGATGAAGAAGAGTTTTTACAACTGGAAAAACCTCCCATTACTACGGCGCAAGAAAGTACAACTTTGATTAAGTGTTTTTTCATAATTTGGGCTTAAGTACTTTAAAACCTGTGCTTTTCACTTCAGGTAATTTAGTCTTGTTTTGATTTTTTAAACCTTTGATGGCATTAGAACGATGTTTTTACCATTATATTTTGTGCACATCAAATATTTCTGGACATGCTTTATTTCTGAACATGCCACATCATTGTAACGGTGTTTGGTGCCAATTAGTATAGAAAGAATACTTTTTAACGGAATGGGAAAAGTTGTAGGCCTACTTTATTACCATTTAACCAAAATACCGACGTTTTGGACGATTAACATTAAAATTATGTGTCCAGATATAAGATTTTTGTCAAAACACCGTTTAACTTGTACTGTTTCAAAAACATTAATTGAAACGAGGACTAGACGAATTGCTAAAATTTTAGAATGAAAAAGTTATTGATCGTGGTTGCTTTCCTGATAATGGCAACGCAACTTAGTGCTCAGCAAGAAAGAGCAATCACCACAGCTGTTCCATTTTTGACCATTGCGGCCGATGCTAGGGCCTCAGGTATGGGCGATATGGGTGTGGCCACGTCTTTTGATGTGTATTCACAACAATGGAACCCCGCTAAATATGCATTCGCCGACCGTAAAATGGGAATCGGTGCCAGTTACACCCCCTATTTGGAAAGCATCGTCAACGATGTTTCCCTATTGAATGCCAACTTTTACAATAAATTGAACGACAGAAGCGCATTTGCCATTGGTTTGCGCTATTTTGGTTTGGGTGAAATCGAATTGCGACAAACCTTTGACCAAACAGCAACCATCGTCAAGCCCAACGAATTTGCTTTGGATGGGTCCTACGCCCTCAAACTAAGTCAGTCTTTTTCCATGGCCGTGGCAGGACGCTTTATCAGTTCCAATCTCAGGTTCCAGGATGGTACGCAAGATTCACAAGCCGCCAATTCATTTGCGGTCGATGTGGCCGGTTTTTACCGTTCCCCAGAGATTGCCTATCAAAATTTTGATGGTCGCTGGAGAGCAGGATTCAATATCTCCAATTTAGGAGGTTCCATCCAATACGATGAGGGTGGACAGGAAAACTTTTTGCCCACCAACCTCAAATTCGGTGGTGGTTTTGATTTTATTTTCGACCAAGACAATATATTGGCCATCAACACGGAGTTCAACAAACTGTTGGTGCCAACGCCAAGGGATTTCGTAGGTGTAGATGGTAATCCACCTGCAGATGGTCAGATTACTGCAGAGGATAATGATGTTTATCAAAATATAGGATTTTTTCAAGGTGTTTTTGAATCCTTTGGTGACGCTCCCGGTGGATTCAGCGAAGAGTTGAAGGAAGTAACATGGGCGCTTGGAGCAGAGTACCGATTTAGGGAAGCCTTCATGTTGCGCAGTGGTTATTTTAACGAGAGTGAGGAAAAAGGTTCTAGAAAGTTCTTTACCCTTGGAGCAGGATTTAAGTACAAAACAGCACAAATCGACCTTTCCTATCTATTTTCAACATCCCAAGTTAGAAACCCATTGGAAAACACCTTGCGATTCTCGCTTAGGTTCGATATCGGTGAGGAGTTCTACAACGATTAAAGCACCACAAAATACATCGCATAAAAAAACCTGTCCTCGGACGGGTTTTCTTATTTTTGGAATACACTCTACATCGCATGTTAAAAAGGAAAATTGCTTTTGATCTGCTCATCTTCGATAAGCTATCAGACTTGTCACAAAACGACCAAAAATTGTTAAAGGATGCCATAGCGGCCCGTTCCAATGCCTATGCGCCTTATTCCAAGTTCAAGGTAGGTGCAGCGGTGCTTTTGGAAAATGGTGAAGTTGTAATAGGCAATAATCAGGAAAATGCCTCCTATCCATCTGGGCTTTGTGCCGAAAGGGTGGCGGTTTTTCAAGCTGGGGCTAGGTTCCCAGGAGTTGCCATCACGGCCATAGCCATTAGTACCTTGCCATCTGAAAGGATAGGGGCCACACCGGCCGCACCTTGCGGTAATTGTAGACAGTCCATTGTGGAATACGAGCAGAGGCAGCAGTCACCAATATCCATTATAATGGGCTCGGAAAAAGGCCAGATTTATAAATGTAGCTCCATGGGCGATATATTGCCCTTGGTCTTCGATGGCTCATTTTTGAATGATTCTTAATTCAAATCTTTTTCCAAAACAGATATATATGTATTTTTGCTGTCCCCAACCACAGGGAAAATTCATTTAATACTACTGTAGATGAAAAAAATCACCAAAGAAGTTTACCTTAAATGGTATGAGGACATGTTTTTCTGGAGGAAGTTCGAGGATAAACTTGCCGCTGTGTATATTCAACAAAAAGTAAGAGGGTTTCTTCACCTGTACAATGGACAGGAAGCCGTTTTGGCAGGAGCTCTCCATGCGATGGACCTTGAAAAGGACCGCATGATCACCGCTTACCGAAACCACGTTCAGCCGATAGGGATGGGAGTGGACCCAAGAAAGGTAATGGCGGAACTTTACGGAAAGGTAACGGGGACCTCCAAAGGAATGGGAGGCTCCATGCACATATTCTCCAAAGAACACCGCTTTTATGGTGGACATGGTATCGTAGGAGGGCAAATTCCTCTAGGAGCCGGTTTGGCATTTGCAGACAAATATTTTAAAAGAGACTCTGTGACCCTTTGTTATATGGGTGATGGGGCCGTTAGACAAGGCTCCTTGCACGAGGCCTTCAACCTGGCCATGTTGTGGCAATTGCCTGTTGTTTTTGTATGTGAGAACAACGGTTATGCCATGGGAACTTCTGTGGCACGTACCTCACACTCCACCGATATCTGGAAACTAGGTCTTGGTTACGAGATGCCCTGTGGCCCTGTGGACGGAATGGATCCTGCCATCGTAGCGAAAGAAATGGACAAAGCCATTGAGCGAGCTAGAACCGGAGGTGGGCCCACTTTCTTGGAGATGAAAACCTATAGATATCGTGGTCACTCCATGTCGGATGCGCAGCATTACAGAACAAAAGAAGAAGTAGAAGAGTATAAAAAGATAGATCCCATCACTCAGGTAAAAGACGTAATCCTTGAGAAAGGATACGCTACTGAAGACGACCTTAAGAAGATTGACAAGAAGGTGAAGGATTTGGTAAAAGAGTGCGAGAAATTTGCCGAGGAGTCGGACTTCCCTCCATTGGAGCAATTGTACGATACCGTTTACGAGCAAGAGGACTATCCATTTTTACAACATAAACTATAATTAGATGGCAGAAGTAATCAACATGCCTAGATTGAGCGATACCATGGAAGAAGGAACCGTGGCGAAATGGCTCAAGAACGTAGGGGATAAAGTCGAAGAAGGAGATATTTTGGCCGAAATCGAGACCGATAAGGCTACCATGGAATTTGAATCTTTCCATCAAGGAACGTTACTCCATATCGGAATACAAGAAGGAGAAGGAGCCCCGGTTGATTCACTTTTGGCGATAATAGGTGAAGAGGGAGAAGATATTTCGGGTCTATTGAACGGCAGTTCGGAAGGCGGTTCAGATGCCTCAAAAGAAGAAAAGGATTCAGAGCCGGAAGCAGATGATAGTTCGGATGACGACAGCGAAGCAGCAGAGATTCCTGATGGAGTTGAATTAGTGACTATGCCCCGTTTGAGCGATACCATGGAAGAAGGAACCGTGGCCAGCTGGTTGAAAAATGTCGGTGATAAGGTCGAAGAAGGCGATATTTTGGCCGAAATCGAAACGGACAAGGCGACCATGGAGTTCGAATCGTTCTACGCAGGAACCTTGTTGCACATCGGAATCCAAGAAGGCGAAGGAGCTCCCGTTGATTCACTTTTGGCCATTATTGGCCCAGAGGGAACCGATGTGGATGCCGTCCTAAAAGCACAGTCATCCGGTGGTGCCAAGAACAAACCGAAGAAGGAAGCTTCCAAGGAAGAAGAGGCTTCAACTACTGAAGAATCTTCCCAAAAAACGGAAACTACAACGACTGCACAGGACGGTCAGCGCATATTTGCCTCACCATTGGCCAAAAAGATAGCCGATGAGAAGGGTATCAACCTAGCCGATGTAAAGGGTACAGGAGATAATGGAAGAATAGTCAAAAAGGACATTGAAAACTTCAAGCCATCGGCACAGCCAACTGCTCCAGCTGCATCCGATAAAGCAGGAGAGTCTGCTGCTCCAGTGGCACCAGTAAGCTTGCCAGTAGGTGAGGAAAGTGTAGAGGAGGTCAAAAACTCCACTATGCGCAAAGTAATTGCGAAGCGTTTGGGAGAATCCAAATTTACAGCACCACATTACTACCTTACCATTGAGGTGGATATGGACAATGCAAAAGCATCCCGTGCGCAGATCAACAATTTACCCGATACCAAGGTGTCGTTCAATGATATGGTGTTGAAAGCGTGTGCCATGGCCCTCAAAAAACACCCTCAGGTAAATACCACCTGGAACGGGGATACCACCATTTACAAGCATCACGTCCACATGGGCGTAGCTGTTGCTGTAGATGAAGGTTTGGTAGTTCCCGTCATCAAATTTGCGGACCAAATGACATTGAGCCAATTGGGCAGTGCAGTTAAAGACTTGGCAGGAAGGGCCAGAAGCAAAAAAATCAAACCGGAAGAAATGGAAGGCAGCACCTTTACCGTTTCCAATTTGGGTATGTTCGGTATTCAGGAGTTCACTTCCATTATCAATCAGCCCAACTCGGCCATTTTATCCGTAGGAGCGATTGTGGAGAAACCCGTTGTCAAAAATGGTGAAATCGTGGTGGGAAGCACCATGAAAATTACCTTGGCCTGCGACCACAGAACGGTTGATGGTGCCACTGGTGCCCAGTTCCTTCAAACGTTGAGGGCCTACTTGGAGAATCCAGTGACCATGTTGGCATAGACATTCCATAACTTATACATAGAAAGCATCCTTTTCGGGATGCTTTTTTTATCTTTAGAACTTTCAAAAAACAACAGGGATGAAACTATTGTATTCTATTTTTGCCGCACTGGTCATGGTAAGTTGCGGTTCTGGTCAAATGACCCAAACCCCGTTTGCTCCAACTACTGCCGAACGTGTTGGTGATATGATGAACTACTTGGCAAGCAACGACCTTAAAGGAAGAGAGGCCGGAAGCGAGGGCATTGAAATGGCGGCCGTTTATATTGAAAATTACTTCAAGTCGTACGGGCTTACACCTTATTTTGAAAGTTACAGGGATACCCTTTCCAATTTTAATAAACCCGCCTACAATATAGTGGGTATGATAGAGGGAAACGACCCTGAATTAAAGGATGAGTTTATTCTGATAGGCGCACATTACGATCATATTGGAGCGGTAAAACCTGAAAATGGCGATGCGATTGCCAATGGGGCCAACGACAACGCCTCAGGAACCATTACTGTCTTGGAAATGGCCCGTTATTTCGGAACACAGAAAACCAACAAGCGTAGCCTAATTTTTGCCTTGTTCAGTGCAGAAGAGAAAGGTCTTCTGGGGTCAAAGCACCTAGCCAAGAAGTTAAAAGAGCAGGGTTTGAACCTATACACCATGCTCAATTTTGAGATGACAGGGGTTCCGATGCAGGACAAGGACTATTTAATGTATATTACAGGATACGAAATGTCAAACTTGGCAGAGGTGAGTAATGAGTATGCGGGAGAAAACTTGGTCGGGTTTTTACCAACAGCAAAAGAGTTCAATCTGTATCAGCGGTCGGACAACTATCCGTTCCATGAGGAGTTTGGTGTGCCTTCCCACACTTTCTGTACTTTTGATTTCACCAATTTCGCATTTTATCACAAACCCGGGGATGAACCGGCGTTGATGGATTTTCAGCATATGTCCACCGTGGTGAACAAGAGCATCCCAGTCATTGAACAAATAGCTAACGCAGCCAGTCAAGACATCAAGTTAAACTAAGTTAGAATATCGCATTGAGCGTCTGCCTAATAGATAGTGAGGCGGTCCAAATGCGAAGGTTTTTCAGATTTCCAACGTTGGGGGAATTACAAAAGCAATATAAATATGGCCAATATCATAATAACAGGAACAAGCAGGGGAATAGGATTTGAACTGGTGAAACTTTTTGCAAGGGAAGGACATCAAGTGTTGGCTTTGTCCCGTAATGATGCACCCGTAAAGAAGCTCAATTTGCCCAATGTAGACTCCTTTCCCTTTGATTTGGGCAATCCAAAGGACTATCAAAAACTATTGGACTTCTTGAAAGATTGGCACGTGGTGGATGTCCTCATCAACAATGCCGGTAGCTTGTTGAATAAACCTTTTTCCGAAACGACCACAGAGGAATTCGAAAGGGTTTACAAAGTAAATGTCTTTGGGGTGGCCGAGATGACAAGAGCTGTTTTGCCTATGATGGGTCAAGAAGGCCATGTGGTAACGGTGAGTTCCATGGGCGGAGTACAGGGCAGCATGAAGTTTCCTGGACTTTCCGCATACAGTTCCAGCAAAGGGGCCGTGATTACGCTAACCGAACTTTTGGCCGAGGAGTACAAAGAAACCGGACCCAGTTTTAATGTGTTGGCCTTGGGCGCGGTACAGACTGAAATGTTGGAGGAAGCCTTTCCGGGGTACAAAGCTCCCGTTACCGCCTTGGAAATGGCGACCTATATCAAGGATTTCGCATTGACAGGGCAAAAACTCTACAACGGCAAGTTGCTGCAGGTGAGCAATAGTACGCCGTAGGAACAATGTGAAGGGGATATATCGATAAACTATATCTTTGTTACTGTGAACGACACCCTTCAAAAATATCTTCCAGAGCTTGCCGTGGCACCCTGTTTTGAATTGATCAAAACCCACGGTGTGCACTTGAAAATTGTGAATCACCGCGTCACCCGGCATGGAGATTATCGTAGATTGCCCAATGGACTTCACCTTATTACCGTAAATGCCTCGCTGAACAAATATCGATTTTTGATCACGCTCGTGCACGAAATCGCCCATTTGGTGGCCTTCGAAAGCTATGGTCGTCGAATAAAACCGCACGGAATGGAGTGGAAGCGTACCTTTCAGCATTTAATGGTACCCTTTATTCGACCAGAAGTATTTCCGTCACAATTGTTGCCCATCATAGCGAACCATTTTAAAAACCCAAAGGCGAGCAGTAGCACGGATGCTAGGCTCTCGATTGCATTAAAAGCTTTTGATGAGCAGGAACGGGAACATCATTATGTATATGAATTGCCGACAGGAAGTGTTTTTAGGTTGTATAATGGCAGGTTGTTCAAAAAAGGAAACAAAAAAGTAAAGCGGTATGAATGCGTGGAATTGTCCACTGGGAGAGTATATTTGTTTCAACCGAATGCCGAAGTGGAATTGGTTGAATGAACCGTTCGTAGTGAAACATCAAAATAGATTCCTGCCTGCGCAGGAATGAAAGAACATATACAAATGAACAAGAATTATTACGCCGTATTGATGGCCGGGGGAGTAGGTTCCCGGTTTTGGCCCGTGAGTACATCCGCCAATCCGAAGCAGTTTCACGATATGCTGGGAACGGGAAGAACTTTGATCCAAAAAACGTTTGATCGTTTAAATCGATTTATTCCCACCGAGAACATTTTGATTTTGACCAATGAGCGTTACAACGATTTGGTATTGCAGCAGTTGCCCATGGTTAAACAAGACCAAGTGGTTTTGGAGCCTGCCATGCGAAATACCGCACCTTGCATTTTGTACGCATCCTTAAAGATTCAGAAAATGAACCCCAATGGGGTGATGATCGTGGCTCCAAGCGATCATTGGATAGAGGATGAGGCTGCTTTTGAAAACGATGTGATTGCCTGTTTTGATAAGTGTCAACAGGAAGAAGCCCTTTGTACCTTGGGCATACAGCCAACATTCCCTAATACAGGATTTGGTTATATCGAATTTGAAAAAGGAAGTGACGACAACTTGAAAAAGGTGTCACAGTTTCGTGAAAAGCCGGATTATGAAACCGCTAAGGAATTCTTGGCACAAGGAAACTTTTTGTGGAATGCAGGAATTTTTATGTGGAGTGTGGAGACCATCGTGAATGCCTTCAAACAGTATCAGCCAAGTCAATATACATTGTTTGAAAAAGGAATCCCTGCTTACAACACAGACAACGAGACGGCCTTTATTAAAGAAAACTATGCCATGGCGGAAAACATCTCCATTGATTACGCTATCTTGGAACAATCCAAATCCATTTATACGTTGCCAGCAACATTTGATTGGAACGATTTGGGAACTTGGGGTGCACTGTACGATAAGTTGGATAAGGACCCAAATGACAATGCAGTCGTGAATGCCAAAGTACTTTTGGAAGACGCCAAGGGCAACATGATCCGCACGCCAAAGGACAAAGTGGTCGTAGTGGATGGTCTGGAAGATTACATCATTGTGGATAAAGAAGACGTACTTTTGATTTATCCGAAGGATAAACAACAGGACATTAAAAAAGTATTGAACCAAGTAAAGGATTCGTTCGGGGATCAGTTTGCATAATACATGAGTGAAGATCAAAAACAAGTGGATACCTCTCCAGGTCAGGATAGCGGCGATGAGGTGAAAAAGGATTTTAAGGGGCTGTTGGGGAGTATTCGTAAGTTCCTCTCCGATCTATTGGAAATTCGTTCCAATACCGATGCAGCCGCCACCAAGGAATCCATTATAGCGGATATCCCTTTTAAAGGACATACCTCTTGGATTCTCGTGTGCTCCATTTTTATTGCATCCATTGGGTTGAATGCAAACTCCACCGCGGTGGTTATCGGAGCGATGCTTATCTCTCCTTTGATGGGTCCCATTTTAGGGATGGGCATGTCGCTGGCCATCAATGATATCGATACACTGCGACGATCGCTTAAAAACTTCACGGTAATGGTTACCTTGAGTGTCATCACCGCATTTTTGTTTTTTTACCTGTTTCCCTTAAGGGATGAGTCCTCTGAGTTGCTTGCGCGTACCAAGCCCGATATTCGGGATGTGCTCATTGCATTTTTCGGTGGACTGGCTCTGGTGATTGCCCGGGCCAAAAAAGGAACCATCGCCAGTGTTATTTTCGGTGTGGCCATCGCCACGGCCCTTATGCCACCCCTCTGTACCGTTGGTTTTGGACTTGCTATTGGGAAGCCTTGGTATGCTGCGGGGGCCATGTACCTGTTTATCATCAACACCATATTTATAGGATTGGCCACTTTTTTGGTCATCAAGTTCTTGAGGTTCCCCATGGTGCGTTATGCCAATTCGCAGCGGAGAAGACTTATTGCACGTTTGGCCTCTATTACCGGAATTTTGGTAATGATCCCTGCAGGATTCACCTTTTACAATGTATTCCAGGAATCCCTTTTTATGAAACAGGCCCAAAGCTTTCTTCAGGAAACTGTGGAAATATATCAATTCAATGGTGCTGGCAGGTATGTGGACAATCTCACTAAACTGGAGTATGTGGATGATGGTACTTCCCTGATAGAAGTGGTGTTCATGGGCGATGAAGCGGTTCCTGAGAATGTCGTCAACACATGGCGTACACAGAAAAATCAATATAATAGGCTGAAGGATGCGGAACTTCACATCATTCAAGGAGGGAAAGATGATTCTGAAGAAAAGTTCAATTATGTGAGCGAACTGTACGAAAAGAACAAGGCAGAACTCTTGAACAAGGATGAGCAAATCAGGTTGTTGGAGGAAGAGGTGGCCAGTTTGACCAAGAATGTAGGCAAACAAGTGCCTTTTCAGGACATAAGTGCCGAGGCAAAAGCAAATTATGAGAACATTGAGGCTCTTGGATTTTCCTACCAGCTGCGTACCGATTTCAAAAAGGTGGATACCATTCCTGTTTTTGAAGTGGATTGGAAGAACGATGTCAGTGCTGCCCAAAAGCAAGCCGACACCAAAAAGATGCTAGCCTGGCTAAAACTTCGTTTGCAGGATAGCACCTTGGTCATCAAAGAGGCCGAATAAGCCAGTTGCTAGTTTTTGAAAAGCATTCCTGACCCCGGAATATCGCTATTCTCTGTCCAAGCCGGAAACCAAAAATGTGTAGTCGGCTCTTCATTGGCATCAAAATCATAATAGCCCACACCCAATCGCAACGAATTCCATGGGCCATTGCTCATCTCTTCCAAATATGACATGGGTATGGCCATCTCCAGCTGTGCTCCGGTGGCCGTCTTTTTTAAGGCAGATGTGACAGCAACGGGAAGGGAGTCCTCATTATAAATAGGGTTTTTCGATTTGAAGGTTCTCAAAAAGGCCAACCAATCGGTCCCACGACCTTCACCTCCATTAAAGGCACTGATATGGAGCGGTCTGCCGTCCAAACCAACTATAATCGCATCTTGATTCCAATAGGAGCCTTCTTCCTTGATATAAAAATTATTGTCTTGGACGTCGATAGCAACATAAAAATAATCCTTATCGTAGGCAGTGGTGAATTTCATTTCGAAGTCTTCCTTTCCGTCAAAATCAAATGGAGAACCTTCCATATGTTCCACGGCAATCCACTCCCTGTTCTTCCATTCGCCCAGGTCGCCGTCCAATTTAACGTTTTGGATGGTTTCCACCCTATTTTTATAAAATGGCAGATACCGTAGGTTGGAGGAGAACCGAACATCGGGTTTTTCGTCGAACTCGTAGGTCACCTCCGCTTCAATGTTCATCGCTGGGAGACGGTTCAAATCCTTTTTTTCAATATTTTGGATAGTAAGCCCAAAGATGGCGACATCGTTAGGTTCTACAGTGATTTCTGTTTTTTCAAATTGATAGAAAAGATCACCATGCGTGATTCCCTTAAGGGAAATATGCATTTTTGTGTCTGAATTGTTGGTCGCTCTTACTGTTGTTTTGATTTCTTCGGTGCTTCCTTTGTTCACATAAACAGGCTCTATTTTTACAGGAAAAGGCTGGTTTCGTACCAAATCCACAATTTCTTCGGTAACTACGTTCTCGTCCCAAATACCGTCCAAAAACAGATTGGCCAAAATGGGCCCCTCATCTGTCATGGTGACCCACACAACATGGTCGAACTCTCCATACGCTTTGCCTCTTAGCCTGCTTCCGCCTCCCGTGGTAGCCAAGGCGATGTATTTCCCATTGTTTCTTTGGGTTTTCCAATAACGATGGTAGTGGCCAGCAAAAACGTTGTGAGGCCTGTCTTGAAGTAGTTTTTCCACATCGTCCCATCTTTTGGTGTCTTCCTGCACCCACAAAGGTTGATGTAAAAAGGCCAAGGTCCATTTTACATCCTTGTTATCTTCCAATACTTTTTTAATGTATTCATACTGTTCATCGTCTATTGTCCCTTTACCAGCACCCCTTAGGTTATCTTCTGAATTCAAACAAAGAAAAAGCACATCCTTATAAATAAAATGATAGTATGATACACCGAACATTTCCTCCCATTTCTTTTCCATGACCTCGTTGGTGATGTCGTGATTGCCCGGCACATAAAAGAAAGGAGCTTCAAGTTCCGAGATGAAGCCATTGAATTCCTTCCATTCTTCATTTAGTCGCACAGTGTCCTGGGTGTATCCTTCGATAAGGTCGCCTACACTCATCACGAATTCAGGCTGTAGTAGGTTCAATTTTTTTATGCCTGTTGGAAAGACACCGGGCCTATGACCTCCAGTCCTGTCCGTAACGATAGCGAACTGAAATTGCTCCGGAGAGGCATTCCAATCGATATGGTTCCAAGGTTTCTGCTGGCTCGGAATGTCGACATAGATGACGGGTTTGTTCTGTGAAAATGTGGCTGACGTGAAAAGAAAACAAGCGAAAAGAAGTGAAAGTCGATACATGGTTGATTTTTACCGAAAAGTGATGATTTTTCGTTAACTAAACCCAACTTTCAAATTAAGATTTGGTTAATATTAAACGGTATAGGAGAGATTGTAGCCGTACTGCCGATTCAATTCCGCTCTTCAATGTACATCTGTCTCACTTTTTTGAACAGTTCTGAAGAGTAAACAAAGTTGGTCACGGCCTCGTTATCGGTCTTGAAAATTTCCTTATTGGTCCCTTCCCATTCCTTTAAGCCATTTTTTAGAAAAATAATCTTTTCCCCGATCTCCATCACAGAGTTCATGTCGTGGGTATTGATTACTGTGGTGATATCGTATTCTTGGGTAATTTCTTGGATAAGGTTATCAATCAGCATGGCAGTTTTGGGATCAAGTCCCGAATTCGGCTCATCGCAGAACAGGTATTTGGGGTTCATTACAATGGCGCGGGCTATGGCGACCCTTTTTTGCATTCCTCCAGAAATTTCGGCGGGAAATCTTTTATGGGCATCCACCAGATTTACCCGTTTCAATACAAAATCTACTCTGTCTTGCTTTTCCGACTGGGATTGGTTGGTGAACATATCCAATGGAAACATCACATTGCCTTCCACGGTCATGGAATCAAAAAGGGCACTTCCTTGGAATACCATACCCATTTCTTGCCTCAAATTTCTTCGTTCCTTTATGGAAAGTTCGGAATAGCAGTTACCGTCGTAGTAAATGTTGCCTTCGTCTGGCTCAAAAAGCCCCAGTAGACATTTGATGAAAACGGTTTTGCCCGATCCACTCTGTCCAATGATCAAGTTGGTCTTCCCTTTTTCAAATTCTGTGGAAATACCTTTTAATACGTGGTTATCCCCGAAGGATTTGTGTATGTTTTCTACCTGTATCATTAGCCCAGCAACAATTGCGTTAGTACATAATTCGCTATAATAATCACCACACTGGTCCATACAAAGGAGGTGGTACTGGCTTTTCCGACCTCGAGGGCACCACCTGTCATGTAAAACCCATGGTATGAGGGTACCGTTGCAATCACAAAAGCAAACACAACCGATTTGATGAATGCATAGGTTACATGGTACGAATCAAAATCCATTTGTAGTCCCTGTATAAAATCCCCACTTGGCGCAAATCCACCAAATACTGCGGCAACCCATCCACCCAAAATGCCCACAAACATTGAAATCGCAACCGCAAAGGGATACATCATGGTTGCAATAATTTTTGGAAAAACAAGGTAGTTCAATGAGTTGATGCCCATCACCTCAAGGGCGTCAATCTGTTCGGTAACCCGCATCGTTCCAATGCTGGATGTTATGTAAGACCCAACTTTTCCTGCCATGATGATGGAGGTAAAAGTGGGGGCAAATTCCAAGATGACAGATTGCCTCGCTGCAAACCCAATAAGACTCTTAGGCAAGAGAGGATTGGTTAGGTTCAGGGCTGTTTGTATGGTAACAACTCCACCAATAAAAAAGGAGATGAAGATGATGATGCCCATGGCCCCAAAGATCAACTCATCAATTTCCTTGAGGATCAAGGTTTTCATGATGCGCCACTTGGTAGGTTTTTTAAATACTTCCCATATCATGATGAAGTATTTTCCAATCGCTTCTAGGTATTTCATGCGTTTAATGGACTTGAGATGATAAAAATAAGAATATTGTGCAGCATTTAACCTTCATTTAAATTTTTAAACGGGAGAAATCTATAGTTTTGCTCTTATTTGAATAAATCTTTTGTATGAGAACTACTAACCTTATCCTATCTGTTTTGGCTTTGTGCATGATCAGTTTAACCTATGGACAACGCAGAAAAAACAACGCGCCCGAACCTGAGCCTGTACCAATTGCCCATTCTCCTAAATTGGTTGTTGGTATTGTGGTGGACCAAATGCGATACGATTACCTTACCCGCTTTTGGAATCAGTATGGAGAGGGAGGCTTTAAGCGATTGGTTAATGAGGGATTTAACTGCAAGAACAATCATTTCAATTATGCGCCGACCAGCACAGGTCCTGGTCATACCTCAATTTATACGGGTACTACTCCTGCGGTACATGGTATTATTGGTAACGATTGGTTCGATAAGGAATTGGGTAAGGACGTCTACTGTGCCGGTGATGACAGTTATGCATCCGTTGGCACTACTTCGAATTTAGGACAAATGTCCCCACATAGAATGTTGACCACTACCATTACCGATCAGTTGCGTTTGCACACCCAAATGCGCGGAAAGGTGATTGGAGTGGCCCTGAAGGACAGGGGTGCTATATTGCCCGCAGGACACACTGCGAATGCAGCCTATTGGTTTGAAGGTGGCGAAACAGGAAATTGGATAACAAGTTCTTACTACATGGACGAACTGCCACAGTGGGTGGCCGATTTTAACGCTTCCGATAAGGTTGAAACATACAAAAAGCCTTGGACTACGCTAAAACCGATTGAAACTTATGTTGAAAGTGGACTGGATGCCAACAATTATGAAGGATTGCAGAAAGGTGAAACCAGTAATGCCTTTCCACATGATTTGCCGGCCATTTGGGATCAGAACGGTCAGTTCGATTTGATCAGGAGAAGCCCTTATGGAAATAGCATCACGGCCGATTTTGCCTTGGCCGCTTTGGAAGGAGAGGATTTGGGAGCGGATACCATAACCGATTTCTTGGCCATCAGTTTTTCCAGCACGGATTATGTAGGACATTTTTTTGGGGTAAATTCCAAGGAAATTGAGGATACCT
The DNA here is from genome assembly GCF_003992675.1 of Flagellimonas marinaquae. Classification (GTDB taxonomy): domain Bacteria; phylum Bacteroidota; class Bacteroidia; order Flavobacteriales; family Flavobacteriaceae; genus Flagellimonas; species Flagellimonas marinaquae. The sequence continues at coordinate 1,278 of NZ_RZMZ01000008.1, read as the reverse complement.
ACATTAGATTGGACCAAGACTTGGCCAGAATTTTATCCACTTTGGACGAGAAAGTGGGCAAAGGTGAATACACCGTATTCCTGACCGCCGATCATGCCGCAATCCATGTGCCATCCTACTTAATGGATTCAAAGATTCCCGCGGGATATTTGGATATGGGTGGCATGCGCGAAAAGTTCAATACATTTCTACAATATACCTATGGAACCACTGATGTAGTCCGAGACTTGTCCAACTATCAACTGTTTTTGGATCATACCATTTTGGCCAATTTGGATATTGATTTGGATGATGCTCAAGAAGCTATTGCCAAGGAACTGCTATCCTACGAAGGGATTGCGCAGGTATACACAGGTCAACAAATGTGGGAGAACCAATATACCCATGGGATTCCTTATATTTTGCAGAATGGCTACAACCAAAAGCGTTCTGGTGACGTGCTTTTGGTGCCCAATGTAGGCTATATTTCGTACAGCAGAACGGGTTCCACGCATGGATCGCCCCAAATTTACGATACCCATGTGCCTTTGCTTCTTTATGGAAAAGGCATTCAACAAGGAAGTACCGTGAATCGCACGGAGATTTCTGATATTGCTCCTACGATTGCAACCTTATTGGGAATCGCTTTCCCAAATGGTACAACTGGACAACCTATTGGTGAGGTGATGAAATTTGATTAACTACTTTAGATTCGATTAATAATTATTTTTTTAACTACTCTTTTGCTCATTTCATCCTGATAAATAAGGAAATAGATGCCATTGGCGAGTGATTGAATGCTTAGTTGGTATGTATTTGGTTCGCTAAATACCAGCCTTTTATTTACATCATAGATTTCGACCAAGAATTGGTATTTGTCCCCCTTTTCAATGTGGATGAAATCCTTGGCAGGGTTGGGGTAAATAAATATCTCATCGCCACGTATTTCCATGGGCTCGGGTTCTATTGGTTCCACCGAAGGTGTTACTTCGATGATGCCATCGCAATTTTCATCAACTTGGTTACCTGTGATTTCAATAGCGTCTGGGTTGATGTTGGCGTTGTTGTCATCACAGTCCTCGGCAGTATCAAAGTTGTCACCGTCAAGGTCATCATCAGGAGTGGTGGGGTCACAGTCATCGTCGATACCGTTGTATGGGATTTCTTCTGCATCAGGGTTGATGTTAGCGTTGTTGTCATCACAGTCCTCGGCATTATCAAAGTTGTCACCGTCAAGGTCATCGTCGGGGGTGGTGGGGTCGCAGTCATCGTCGATACCGTTGTATGGGATTTCTTCTG
>NZ_RZMZ01000007.1 GCF_003992675.1 Flagellimonas marinaquae | reverse complement strand
CCCAACGAGCTGTGCGGTCTATAATTGTTATAGTCCTCTTTCCAAATATCGAACTTTTCCTGGGCATCCTCCAAGGAGAAGAACCAATTGGCGTTCAGGCACTCATACCTAAATGAGCCATTAAAACTTTCGATAAAAGGATTGTCCGTTGGTTTTCCTGGCCTTGAGAAGTCAAGTTCGACATTGTTCCCATAGGCCCATTTGTCCAATACCTTACTGATGAACTCACTTCCATTATCCACTTTGACACGCTTTGGCAGCACTTCGTTCCCAAAAGTAATGGCTTCCATTACCTGTACGACATCACTTCCTTTAAGAGACTTTCCCGCATGGATGGCCAAACACTTGCGGCTATAGTTATCCACTACAGTCAATGCCCTGAAACGGCTCCCGTTGTACAACTGGTCCGAGACAAAATCCATGCTCCAACATTCGTTCAAACTAGAGGCGTTCCCCTCTGCGGGTTGTCTGTGTGCGGCGGAACGGTTCCGTTTGGGCCGCTTGCTCCTCAGGTTCAGACCTTCCTCGCAATAGACCCGGTACATGCGTTTGTGGTTGTCCATGAAACCCTCCCGTCTCAAAAGGATATGGATACGCCAGAACCCGTAACGTACCCTGACGGCGGCAATCTCGTTCATCCGCATGCGCAACAGTTCATCGCTACGGCCCTTGGCCCTGTAATAGAAAACGCTCTTGTGCAGCAATATGAGCTTGCAGCAACGCTGGACGGAAATATTGTACTCCATCCTTATATTTTCGACCATCCCGCGCTTTCGGGACGGTCTCAGAACTTTTTTTTCAGCACGTCCTGCAGGATCTGTTTGTCCAAGCTCAGGTCGGCGACCAGTTTCTTCAACTGTGCGTTCTCCTCCTCCAGGTTCTTCAGCCTCCGTAGTTCGGAGACACCAAGCCCGCCATATTTCTTCTTCCAATTGTAGAACGTGGCCTCGCTGATGCCCATCTTGCGGCATACCTCCTGGATACGGGTCCCCGTCTCCGCCTGTTTGATCGCAAATACGATCTGCGACTCAGAATACTTTGATCGTTTCATAAGCAAATACTTGTTTAAAGTTAAACATTTATCCGCCCGGAATTCTCTAATTCTAAACTGTCCGGTTTAACGGGAGGAGGTCAGCTCTATCTTCGAAAAAAAATTACATCACTACCAAAAATAATGAGTATGAGTAAATTCCTGAAACCTGAAAAAACCAAATTTTTAGATTTCTTTAAAATTAAGGTAGGGTATTACCATACTTGGTTGTTTTAGTGTTGAAAATTGATATGAAAAAATTATATTCTTTCACACTTTTGGCAGTAGGCTTTTTGTTTTTAATTGCTTCTTGCACCGAAGAGCAAGATTTTAGTCAGATTGACGATTTAAGCATAACACCTACATTGGCCTCGGGTATATTTTATCTGGAGTCCGACGAAGCTACCATAAATTCCGCAGGTGCTTTAACTACCTTTTATTTTCGTGAAGTAAACTTTGATGTTTTCAATGAACCATATGTGGCGGAACATCTTTTGGAGGGGACAATAACCTACGAAATAGAAAACACCACAAGCAAACAATTAAGAATAATCATTGGTTTCATAGATGGTGCTGGAAATATTCTTGATACCGAAATTTTCGAAATCGATGCCGGGCCTTCTGTGGTTTTGACCAGAGAGGTATTTTATGGCCAGGGCGGTAAGAGCTTGGATATACTCACCAACACTTCTAGCTGGCGTGTTTCGGCAAATAATTTAAGTGATGACACCAGTGTTTCTTCGGACGAAGACCCAAAAGTAATTTTTAGGTCCGGAGCAGAATTACTATTTGAATTACAATGAGAATAGCATCTAAGTTAATATTCTCGGCATTGTTTTGCGGGACAACGGTCCTTGCACAAAATAAGGAGCTTCTATACGATTTTTATGAAATCCCTCAATCTTTAATGGTAAACCCAGGGGTGAAGACCTCACAAAAGTGGCATGCAGGAATACCCGTATTGTCGGGAGTGTTTTTTCAGGGAGCTACAAGCGGAGTAACCATAAATGATCTTTTTGCCAATGATGGTATCGATTTTACCACGAAAGTCCAAGAACGCTTGTTGGATGTAATGGGGAACAAGGACGATTTTAGCTCCACAAGCCAAATAGAAGGGATTACCGTAGGTTTTAGGGGAAAGAATAGACCCGATGATTATTATTCCTTTGGAACATATTTGGAAACTGATATCATTAGTTATTGGCCCAAGGATTTGGCTATTTTGGCCTTTGAAGGAAACGGGGGAGACAATATAGGCCGAAGCTTTGATCTTGAAGATTTAAACCTCCGAGGTGAAATGATCAATGTGTTTCATTTTGGTATCAATAGAAAAATGGGTAACGCACTCACTTTAGGTGCGAGGGCAAAAATATATTCCAGTATTTTTCAATTCCAGTCCATAAAAAATTCAGGGTCATTTGTTACAAGGCAAGGTCAAAACAATATTCATGAAAGCGCCATTAATGCTGATATGCAGCTTCAAACGGGCGGTATCAGGGGTTTTTATGATATTTTTGAGGCTGATACCGGTACTGAACAAAGTGATGTGGCCAGTCTATTCACTAAACGCGCTTTTTTAGGTGGGAATCTAGGGTTCGGCCTTGATTTTGGATTTAGTTACGAGTTGAATCCGCAGACTACCGTAACGGGAAGTATTTTGGATCTTGGCTTTATAAACAACTCAAATGATGTATGGAATTATACCTTTAGCGGAAGTACCGTAACAGATGGAATTTCTGTATTTCTTCCGGAAGATATAGATGATCTTGATAATGATTTATGGCAAGATTTGTTGGATGAAATAGATGAAGCATTGCCAAATGGCGAAAATGAATCCAGTTACATATCATGGAGACCGGTAAAAGTATATGGTTCCATCAGATACGATTTTGGGGAAGGAGGAAGCCCCGTATTTGATAATTGTGGATGTGGCGTAAATGCTAGCGGGGGAATCAATCGTGATTATTACCGAAATAGTCTTGGTGGGCAATTATTTATGATGAAAAGGCCAAGAGGTGTGCAAGCCGCATTAACAGGTTTTTACCAAAGAAGATTTGGTAGGGTCGCTTCCTTGAAAGCAACATACACTGTTGATAAGTATTCTTTTACCAATATAGGATTAGGGGCCAATTTTCAAATGGGCCCGGTCAATTTTTATGTTTTGGTAGATAATCTTTTAAGTTATTCCAATATAGCTGATAGCCACTATGCATCTTTACAGTTCGGATTTAATATTATATATTGGAACGATAATTGATTTTGGACATACTTCAAAAACCCGCTTTTTAGTAAAAAATCCATTGATTTTACTGGACTACAGACCTTTTTTAGTAAAAAAAGCTATTAATAAGTATTTTTCAAAAAAACCTGAAAATGAGCTTTCCCGAAGGAAAATGAATCAATAACAGTGCGCCAGCCTGTTATCCTCTTGCTTTACCCCTTAGTTTAGCCCTAGCCATTTACATAGAGCTTGGAATAAACCAAATCTCAAGAGAAGTCTTTAAGAATTCTGACAAAGAAATTCACCACCCAAGTGAAAGCCATTTAAAAATATTTGTGGTTTGCGGTAGGGTTTTTTAAGTATTAACTGTTTAAGAGTATGTACAATAATTAATGTTAAATAAAATTTGCAAGTAACCCTCGATGAAACAAAAATTTAATTTTCCACAAATGAATAATGAATTTAACCTTTTAAACAATTTAAAAATGAAAATTTTTCAAAATGCAGCTCTAGTAGCTTTAAGTGCTATGACTTTTGTGTCTTGTAGTAAAAATAATGATTATGTTTTAAATGATTCGACAGTTGGTACAGCCATGAAGGCAGATGCAAAAGTAAGAGTTGGGGATTTGCCAGTAGAAATTTTAGATTTTGTGGCAAGCACATTTCCTGAATTAACGATAAGGGAGGCCGAAGAAGAAGATAATGGTAATTTTGAGGTAGAATTAAGTGATGGCACAGAACTTATTTTTGATATCAACGGAAGCTTTTTAGGTATTGATGATGACAGTCAGGAAAATGGTGACTTCGATGACGTTGAAGTTGCTAAGGAAGACTTATTACAAGTAATTTTGGATTATATCGATGTAAATTATCCTGGAGTAGGTATTCGTGAAGCAGAACTTGAACATAATGATCAATACGAAGTGGAATTGAATGACAATACTATTTTGATTTTTAATATAAATGGTGATTTCCAGGGTGTAGGTGTCGATGAAAACGACCAAGATGATGATGGAGAATATGATTGGGAAGAAGATGGAAACGATGATGGAAACACTATAGACCCTGCCCAATTACCAGAGATGGTACTGTCGTATTTAGCAGAGAACTACCCAAATCTAACCATTGTTCATGCGGAAACTGAAGATGAAGGAAATTTTGAAGTAACAATGAGTAATGGGTTGGAGGTGTATTTCGATGCCGAAGGAAATTTTCTTTACATTGAAGAAGATTAAGATAATTTATATTGCTCTAAAGAAGGGATGTAGTGTAACTTGACACTTTTTAGGACATCGCTAAATTCATAAAATTATCATTAATTTTGACCGTTTCGGGGAAGAATCTTCCCCGAAACTCTTTTGTATTTCCTAGGAAGCATATCCCCGTTGAATGAAAGGGCATACCTTTGTTGGCTTCGCTTTGAACCGAACTGATTAAAAACAGTAAAAATAAATTCTTAATGAATTAAAATATTATGACCCTAAAGAAATCTATCTTATTAGCTCTATTCTTCATCGGACAATTAACTTTAACCTACTCTCAAGATTGGAAATTAGATTTTAACACGGCTTTAAAAACAGCCCAAGGTTCTAATAGAACCATTATACTTGTTTTTTCTGGTTCGGATTGGTGTGCACCTTGCATGAAATTAGAAAAAGAAATTTGGGAAACCGATACATTTCAAAAATATGCAAATGAAAATTTTGTAATGGTTAGAGCGGATTTTCCGAGAAAAAAAACCAATAAATTATCAAAGGAACAAGAGGAGAAAAATGTACAACTTGCCGAAAAGTATAACCCAAATGGCTATTTTCCAGCGGTTTTAATAATTGATGAAAACAAAAAAATACTAGGAAACACGGGTTATAAAAAATTAACACCTCAAGAATATATTGAGCATTTAAACAGTTTTATTGAATAATATGATAAGAATTCTCTTGTTTATTTTTTTTCTACAATCTATATGCTCAAATGCACAAGAAATTTTTCATAAAACTACCAAGTTAATGGGTAGTAGATTTGACCTTACAGTAGTAGCCAATGACTCAACAGAAGGTAGAAAATACATTGAAATAGCTATTGAAGAAATAACAAGAATAGAAAAACTAATTTCATCTTGGGACACTAACTCTCAAACATCAGAAATTAATCGTAATGCAGGAATTAAACCTGTCAAGGTAGACAAAGAATTGTTCGATTTAATAGAAAGAGCAATAGCTATTTCAAAATTAACCGATGGAGCTTTTGATATTAGTTATGCTTCAATGGATAGAATTTGGAAGTTTGAAAGCAGTATGACTAAAATGCCTTCGAAAGAGGAAATAGCGGCATCTGTTGAAAAAGTTGGCTATGAAAACATCCTTCTAGATAAAGCAAATCATACCGTATTTCTTAAAAAAATAGGTATGAAGATTGGATTTGGTGCTATTGGAAAAGGCTATGCAGCAGATACAACAAAACAGCTACTTATTTCAAAAGGTGTAAGTTCAGGAATCATTAATGCCTCAGGAGATATGAACACTTGGGGCAAACAACCCAATGGAGAAGATTGGACTGTTGCTATAACCAACCCAATGAATAAAAACAAAGCCTTTGCTTTGCTTCCGCTAAAACAAGGTGCTGTAGTGACTAGTGGCGACTATGAAAAATTTGTGATGTTTGATGGAATTCGGTATGCTCACATCATCAACCCCAAAACAGGATACCCATCCAGAGGAATTATCAGTGTAACAGTATTTGCCCCTAGTGCAGAACTTGCCGATGCCTTAGCGACTTCTATATTTGTAATGGGCAAGGATATTGGCTTAGACCGTATCAATCAAATACCAAATGTAGAATGTATTATCATTGATACAGAAGGTCGTGTACATCAATCTCAAAATATTAAAATAAATGAAAAAACGAATTAATCGCTTTATGATAACAGTTGTGACACTGTTAAGTTTAAGCTCTTGTGTAGCTGTAAAACCTTATGAAATGGTAAATATCAACGACCCTGATATGGAGTTGTCCGATAGAAAAAATAAAAAATTTCATACAGCCTTTCAAGTTTATCGAGAAGGAGCTTCAGGTGGTAACGGTGGAAAATCTGGAGGTGGTTGCGGTTGTAATTAAAAAATATATGAGAAACCTAATTATAAGTTTGATTACTTTACTGCCTTTTTGTGCTTTTGCCCAGGAAAGTGAAGATGGTACAGCGTTTAAAAAAAGGGCTTTAGAAAACACAGAATTGAGTATTTTAACTAGTTTTTACACCCAAGATGGAAAAAATGCTGCCGTTACAGGTGGTATTGGTTCAGAGCAACTTAATGATTATGCTACAAATATCCTCGTATCTATCCCTGTAAAGCAAGACGGGATTTTAAGTATCGACGGGACTATATCGGCTTACACATCTGCATCTTCTAGTAATTTAAACCCTTGGTCTGGAGCATCTAACGGAGAAGGTGATGACGATGATGACGATGACGACAATTATACTACAGGAGCTAATACTGGTACACCTTGGGCAGCATCCTCAGGAGCTTCTCGCCAAGATGTTTGGACAAATTTAACCGTGGGTTACAGCCGTTCCTCAGAAGATAGAAATACCATATATAGTGGCAATATGAGTGTTGCCAACGAATACGATTACTTTTCATTAGGTGTCGGAGCTGGTCTGGTAAAACTTTTTAATCAAAAAAACACCGAGTTAGGAATAACAGCAAATGTCTATCTAGACAATTGGAGACCTGAATATGCTACAGAAATAAAAACCTATATTGAAAATGGTGGTGATTTAAATAGGGATTTTTTTGAAGGCACTGATATTTTAGATCAAAACGGCAATATCATAAATAAGATGTCTGTAAATGCATGGAAACCTACGCGAAATATCTTAATAAATGATACTAAAAGAAACACATATGCTGCTTCCTTAAGCCTCTTTCAGATATTGGGCAAAACAACCCAGGTTTCTCTCTTTACAGATATTGTATATCAAACAGGTTGGTTGGCCAACCCTATGCAGCGCGTTTATTTTGCAGATAAGTCAAATTTTTACATTGGAACGGCTACAAGCATTCCATTTTACTCTGAAGAACGAAATAAAGGCGTTTTTCAATTAGCTGACGACATAGAGAGACTACCCAATAATAGATTAAAAATCCCGATAGGTATAAGGCTAAATCAGTATATTACAGAAAATTTAGTGCTGCGTTCTTATTATAGATATTATTTCGATAATTGGGGTATTACAGGGCATACCCTGAATGCAGAATTAGCTTTAAAATTGGCGCAAAAATTTACGCTTTATCCTAACTATCGTTTATACACACAAACAGCAGCAGATTACTTTGCTCCTTTTGAGCAGCATTTGTCTACTGAAGAATTCTACACATCAGATTTTGACCTGTCTAAATTTAGTGCTAGACAGGTAGGTTTAGGGTTAAAATACACAGACATTTTTACCAAATCACACATATGGAAGTTTGGTTTAAAAAACTTAACACTAGATTATAATTATTACAATCGGAATACTGGACTAAAAGCCCATATAATATCTTTAGGCGCAGACTTTATTATTGATAATTAAATATATACCTACGCTTACAATGTATACTATAAAAGTTAGCTTCACTAAAACACCTTGTTAACACCAAAAACAGGGGTTTTTAATGATGCATTGTACCCTATATGAGCCTTTAAAATTTAAAGTGTTGATTTTCAATATTAATTACTTTCTACATTGGGGGAAGCAATTCACAGGGCAATGATGAAATAAAAAAAGCCCTTATTTGCGTTTTGTGTTACAAATGTGTTACAATGAAGAATGAAAAAAGCCTTACAAATCTGTAAGGCTTTGATTTTCAATGCTCCCCTTGTTATTCAAAGTTGCAGCACAAATAATTCTATTTGTGACTTAAGTTTTACTTACCATTCTGAATAGGGTCAGTATTTGGCATTAATTTATTAAGGATGAAATACACTGGGCAAAATTTTGTCATAGGACTGATAAGTTGAAGTCCACCAACTGCTACCGCGATCCACACAAAGTTTATGTTAGAAGTGTATAGGGTTAAGCCAGCACTGATTAAATACAAGACTCCTACAATAGCATCATGTGCTCTTACTTTAGAAATATTTTTTTCCATTTTGATTTATTTAATTGGTTTACTGCAAGATAATGATTACCCGTCAAAAACCTCTACACTATATACAAAAGTATAACGGTTTTACTTTTAATAGTTGCTCCCCCTATTATTCAAAGTTACAGCACAAATTTATCTTTTGGTGACTTAGGTTGAAGATTTCTTTTTCAGATTTCGGAAAAGTCTGATAAAAATATAAATGTGACTCAAAAATGTGACTAAACCATAGGTGATGAACATCAGCCAGATGAAGCCTAAGTTTTGATTATAAAGCTTTAATCCAAAAAACTGTGGAAAAGCGGTAACTAAATCTCCAAACCCTATAATATTGAATGTCCAAACCAGCGGAATGGCAAAACGCCATTTGTTCTTCAATGCGACTAATGAGATGATCGCCAGAAGAGCGGTAGTAAAATCAAGTAGCCCGACAGTGGTTAGAAAATCCTGAGGAAAACCGTCATAAAACTGTTCCTTGGCCATAAATGTTAAACCGAGGTACCTGAATGTATTAAGAAAAATGAATGGAAGAAGTGCCTCATAGATCGACAGCTTCGAGATTCGCGGTTGTATCCAATATCTAAATCCTAATATAATGGCAATTGTGCCGGTTAATGCCTGAAGATTAATGATTGTAAAATTGTCCATTTTGTAATTTATTATTGATTTTACTTCTTTCTTGGTATTGGTTTTTTATTTAATTGGCTAAATATGAACTTAGGAGCAATTCTGCTCATAAATTTGAGTTGCTTGGAAATGCCTGGGGTGATTTCTTCCTTACCGTTTACAAAGTCTCTCCAAAAGATATCAGCTAATTTTTTGGGAGGCATTGGTTTTAAGTTGTCGTCATCTGCTATGTCTGCCCCATGTGCTAAAGGAGTATCTACAACAGGGGGTAATAACTCAACTACCTTGATGTTATGCTGTCTGAGCTGTGGTCTAATACTTAAAGTCCAAAAGTGTAAAGCGGATTTTGTGCCAGAATAAACAGGGGCTTGAGCGAATGGAACATAAGCTAATCCGGATGAAACATTTACCAATACAGCATTTTTACTTTTTTTAAGCTGTGGAAGGAAGTAGTGCAAGACTCTAATAGGAGAATTATAGTTAATCTCAATTTCTTGCATTTGTTTACTTAGATCGTTGAGTTCATTCCCCGCATCTATCAAATTCATTATTCCAGCATTATTGATCAGAACATCAATGCCTCCAAATTTTTCTTGAATGTTATCTGTAAGTATTCTTACGTCTGCGTCATCGGTAACATCACTTTGAAAAATATGGATTTGAGGATACGACGATTTTATTTTCTCAAGTTTAGTTGCGTCCCTTCCTGTGATAATGACCGTATTGTCTTGATCTAAAAACTTTTTTGCGAGTGCCAGTCCAATTCCTGAACTACCGCCTGTTATAAGTACCATTTGTTGGCTTACTTTCATTTGAGTTTCTTATTTTTACTATCGATTAAGTAGTAAAATTAGGCAAGTTTTATTTAACTACCAAAATAGTAGTAATATTATGAGAAGTAAATTTCGATCAACATGTCCTATTGCCACTGCCTTGGATATCATAGGAGATAAATGGTCCTTATTAATATTGAGGGATATGCTAACAAGTGGTAAGAAAACCTTTAAAGAATTTTCTGAATCTCAAGAGGGAATAGCTCCGGGTATTCTCTCTGCTCGATTGAAGTGGTTAGAGGAAAATGAATTAATAACAAAGCAGAAACTACCTCATAACCAAAAGGAAAACATCTATTTACTCACAGAGAAAGGAATTGAATTAGCACCGATCATTATGGAGTTGATTATTTGGAGTGATAAGAACTTAAGAGTTCAAAACCCTGAAATGCCTTCGATATCTCAAATCGGTGACATTAGTAATAAGTCAGCTTTAATTGCGGGAATTCAGAATAATTATCGAAGATTAATCCAAGAAACATTGGGGATAAATCCATAAAAAACCGCTACACTATAACAGTATAACGGTTTTATCATTTTAAGTTGCTCCCCCTATTATTCAAAGATGCAGCCAAGAATTATTTAATTCACTTTCTTTGCTATGTAGAAACCATACCCAAAGTACTCCTTGAACGTTTTATATGTCGCTATTTCATTTTGGTAGGATTGAATAACTACTTTTAATTCTTCTTCTATAGAATGATCTTCCATAAGAACTGCGAATTCCATCTCTAAAGCACCATAGTAATTGCTGAGCCAACTTTCTTCAGATAAAATGAAATGATCAATGAGTTGATATCCGGACTCATGGAGTGTCTTAATCTTTCCTTGAGCAGAGTCTATTTCAGGGTATTCGGCATTCCAATATGTTTCAATATCAGCCGGACGCTCGTTTGTTAACCAAGTGATTTCGCTTAACGCTATGACTCCGTTCTTTTTGAGGAAAGGGTGTAAATAGTTTAATCCATTTTCAAACCCCATGTTGTAAACCGCCCCCTCTGACCAAATAAGGTCAAAACTTTCTTTTTCGAAGTTCAAGTCGTCCATAGATCCTTGAAACGTGCGAACATTTGGACTTTTAATCCTATCCTCCAATTCATCCAAGAATGGTTGGAATAAATCTAATGCAGTAATGGTTCCATTCAGATGATTCGCAAGTACATTGGTCTGAGAACCGGTACCACATCCAAGGTCTAAAATAGAAAGTTCAGTTGATTCACTTAAGCCTGTGAAATTGATTGCCTTTAGGGTTTCCTCGTCACTCCCCGGTCCTTGACGGTAAAGTTTTTTGTGAAATGAGATAATGAAATCAAGTTGCTTTTCAGTCATATACAAAAATAAAAAACCGCTACACTATAACAGTGTAACGATTTTATCATTTTACGCTTGCGCCATCTCGCTCCTTCGCTGAAAATGCCCACAGGACATTTTCTTAACGCTCGGCCGTCCCTGTTATTCAAAGATGCAGCTTTAATACATAGGTTAAGTTTGTAGGTATTCGAATTGAAGGAAATGATTTGCTATGATTCTGCATGAAATTCACCTTCAAGAATTCTTAATCTGCTGTCTTCTATTTTTGTAAATGTAGAATCCAATACTCGCTAACGAAATCGAAATTAATGTAATCGGAATCAAGGTAAAATCTGCCCATAACCAATAAACACCTTGTTCATTACCCCGGAAGGGCAAACAAAGGATTAACAATAACAAAACCATATACAAGATATAAGTGATTTGATTACTTCGTTTCGCTAATCGAGGTTTTTCGTAAATAAAATTGACTTCTAAGATTTTAGATATTTTGTTTAATGAGTAGACAGAGGGATCTACTTCCTGATTTTCAATTCTCTGAATAGTACGTTCAGTTAGCCCTGCCATCTCTGCCAGTTCTCTTTGGGTCATTCCTTTCTGCACTCGCGCAGACTTTATTTTATCTCCTAATTCCATGATACAAAATTAGAATTTTTCCATTTCTTCAATTGAAATGTAACACGTCATTGACACGACATTTAATTAAGAACAAAAAAACCGCTACACTAAAACAGTATAACGATTTTATCATTTTGCCAGCGTGCCAGCTCGCCCCTTCGCTAAAATAGTCCACCGGACTATTCTTTAACGCTCGGGCGCCTCATTGGGCTCTTCTCGCCCTTCGAGGGGTCGCAAAACAAAAAGCCGCAAGAAATGAATCTGCGGCTTTTTGTTTTGCGACCCCTATTGTTCAAAGATGCAGCACAACTTCTTCTATTGGTGACCTAAGTTTTACTTGCCGTTCTGAATAGGTTCAGTATTTGGCATTAGTTTATTAAGTATGAAATAAACCGGGCAGAATTTTGTCATTGGACTTATAAGTTGAAGTCCGCCAACTGCTACCGCGATCCACACAAAGTTCAAGTTGGATGTGTATAGCGTTAAGCCAGCACTGATTAAATACAAGATTACCACGATAGCATCATGTGCTCTTACTTTAAAAACATTTTTTTCCATATTTATTTATTCTTTTGGCTAGTTGAAGTTGGTTGTTCATAAAGAGAGATACTAAAATTTACTGCCATTGAAGAGTATAATATTAAACCTAACCTGCAGTGATTTAAATAGTTTCTCCTATCAAAATTGTGGGTGCACCTCCGGTTGAAATTCTAGTTGCATCTGCGGCTACTTCCTGCATACCAGGGGAAGACATTGTTTTTTCAAGTTGTTCTTGCGATTCAAATGGCATGATGAACATGAGATGGAACGGTGGTTTGCCTTCAGGACCAGATAAAAATCTAGTAATGCTGTACGGCTTTACATCAGTTGGTATCCCTGTTTTTTCATGGAGTAATTTCAGATGAGCATTATAATCTGATTCAAATTTTTCTTGATTAAGCGGCTGAGGATAAAGTACCGTTACTTTCATAATTATATGGTTTTATAAGGTTTGATATGAATTATTTAGAGGCTAACTTAAAGGTGAAAATTGAAACATCTCATTTGAGATTCCATTAAGTTTTATTACTTCATCTCTTTCAGGAGTAGATAATAATTCTTTCAACTTACTCATGTCCACATCAAACATGAGAACAATGAAATTATTTTCATCTATTTTACTGATTGTAGTTTTCGATTCATCACAACATTGAGCTCTTGTTTCTGAGAGTTTCATAAAGTCTTTATGCACTGCAGCATAACTTGATGTACATTTTCCTTTTATTACTAAGTTCATTGCTATTTAATTATTCCATTGCCGCAATAACTGGCGCCCCTAAAAGACCGGCAACACAGTAAGTGTTTGTTAAATCCACTAGCTCGGCAAACATTGCTTCGCGTTGCTGACCTAAAGTCATATGTGCTTGTACACCTTCGGGCCCACTGTATATTTCAGTTAAACCATAAAGAGTGTTTCCTGTTTCACCACTATTGGGATCGAAAGGATTGTTGAATTCTGGGGATTTAAATACAGAATAAGATAAAATAACGGGTTCTTGATCACCAGACAGGTGATGAGTCTCCCGCATAAACTGTTCATGTGTTGCTATAAACTGATCCATTCTTTCTGTAGCATCGTTTGGCACTACAAATGATACATGAAAACCAATGTTTCCTCTTTTAATACTCATAGTTTTAATTTTTTAGTTAGTAATTATTTAAATATCAATTAGACAGCCTACGACATAACTTGTCCTACAAAGACATTTACACCTGGATTTATAGGATTACCACTAATTCTACGAAAGGCAACTACCTGTCCTGTGTGATAAATTATATCCGAGAATGGTCCATTGATAAGATTCCAAAAGGGGGTGACAACTTCCTCACCATTCATATTTAATCGCACACTCACTTTTGAGAGATCAGAGTTTTCCTTAAGGGCCTTAAAAATTGCATCCAAATTGTTTAAAGTATTCTTGCGATAATCTTCAAATCCAGATTTCTGGTTTGAGAAATCATAAATTCTTCCTTCGAATGCATCTGAGATAGCATCGGTTAACATGGATATATGTTCAATGTTTTCATAGCTGGACCTCCCATCTTCACAAGGCTTATAATCCAAATCAATTTGTCGAAGGCCTTCGGTTGCCCAATAAAATCTAAAACCTATGCCTTCAATCATTCGAGATAATACGGTAGTAGAGGTAAACGAATCGAAGTACGGGCCAATACTTGAAAAGGGTAAATTATTCATAAGAAAGTGATTGGTTAGAAGTTGTATGTAAAATTAACATTTATTATTTAAATATGCAATATAATTATTAAAAACATACCTACTTGCCATGATTGATTTATTAAAATTCTATTTAATAAGTAGTGGAAATTAGAAAGTCAAATTGAATCTGCGCAGAATTAGAATAGCTTATTTATTGATTTTCGGTCAGTAATTTTTCCAATTTAACCCGATATTTTTTTCTATAATTTTCGGAATGTTTGGGGGCTTCCAATTGCTTTATCTCACTTAGCATTTCCTCAGATAAAGAATGAAAGTCAACCTTTATATACTTTTGGGTCCAATTCATCATTTCAGCCAAAATAGGGTACAGGTCAATGCCCTTCTCAGTAAGATAGTAGTGTTTTATTTTGGAATCTTGTTTGTCTGCAATAACATTCAGAATACCATATGATTGAAGCTTTTTAAGTCGATCAACAAGTAAATTTGATGCTATTTTCTCGGGAGATTTCAGAAACTGAGAATAGGTATTTGCTCCCATAAAAATGTCTCGGATAATCAATAAAGACCATTTATCTCCAACGAGATCTAAAAAAATATTTAAAGGGCAGTTTGATCTTAATTTCATAGATAATTCTGATAGATATCTTTTAAAATAACTTTCAATAACATAGAAGAAATTGTTCAAAGGTATTTCTAATAGCGTAAAAGTAATTTTGTAATTAAACTCTTTCGTTATGTTGCAAAATTAAATATTATTTATGACTCCCATGATATATAGTTTGAATTAAAGGAAAACAATTAAATGTATAATTCCTTAGTTCAATCGACGTAAACAAAAAACCGTTACACTATAATAGTATAACGGTTTTGTCATTATAAGTTGCTCCCCTAATTGACCAAAGTTGCAACTTTAACGGAATGTTTTTTTAGGCCAAATCATCACAAATGCCTGATTATATATTATGCTTCCTTGATGGCAAACAATGAAAAAACAACCATGGGATTCATGCCGACCAAGTTCCAGAAAAGTACAATCCCAAATTCCTTTTCCATAATTCTAAAATGAACCTGATAAGAATTCTTATCAGGACAAATGACTAACCCATCAACTCCGCTGGGCTGGGGCAGACTAGGGTTTAAGTCTGCGACATTCCAAAAGAATGCCCTGGTTGCTCAACTGAATTAACAGTCCCACGAGTTTTTGACGACTAATTGCCGACCCTTCCTATCCAACGGCGTTCGGAGAAGGATTTTTTATGTATGGACATTGATAACACATTCGCCAACTTCATATCCGCTTGTTCTCGTGGTTGGCTTTGCCGGTCATAAGGTACGACCCATAAATATCTGTTCCTTGTGTTCTACTTTAATAAATATAGTGAGATTTGGAAAAGGAAAGCTTTTTTCTAAAAAAAGTTGAAAATTATTCCAACAGCCCTTTCAGTTCCCTTAAATAACCCTCAGTTTTGAATCCAAACCAATATTCAAACTCTTCCAGTGTAAATCTTCAACTAAAAGTGGAACGAGTGTAGGTAAATTCTCCACTACCATTTGGACCTTCACCTCAATAGCTAAAGGTCAACGAAAGGTAAATATCCTCTTTAACCAACCATATGCCCAGCTTTATTACTTCCAAACGAGGCATGCAGGCTCCATCAGTTGTATTCCCATCTACCAAGATAGGAAAGTCATCAATCACCTCCGTCGGCATGCTATCTTTATCCAAGTGCCTTAAAATAGGCCCACAATGTTGTGAAAGCTTACAAAGTTCTTAGGGTCGCCCAAGTGTAATGATCTAGGCTGTTTCAAAAATTACTTTTGATAAATTTCCGGTCATTTATCATTGGCTTTAAAAGGTTTCAAAAAGGCTTTGGAACAGATTGTATTCCGTTTCCAAAGAACAACCCCTTACTCTTGCAATAAACTATCCAGCATGAAGATAACACCACCTACTTCAAAGGTGTAAATGGCCGTCTATCTTTCAGGAACAACAACTGGGCTGGATTGGTTTTGGACTGTGTTTGATTTTTTGCCAAAAAGGTACCTCAGTACAATCTCGTGGGTGTTTCCCGCGGCCGCCCTAAGATTATCCCGTGTGGCACTTTCGTAAGCATACCCCAAGGTAAATCGCTGGGCGAGTTTTAAGGAAACTATCCCGGCAATGGCCTGGTCCGTTCGATAGGAGGCCCCTACGGAGAAGGAATCGAAAAAGGTAAGGGTAGAAAAAAGATCTACAGAAACTGGAACACCCTTAACGTAGCGCATTAAAAAGGAGGGCGACAACACTACATTGTCCGAAAGTTGAAAATCATAACCAGAACTGGCGTACACATGCGCCCGTGAGGCCATCACGGTAGCGGTCCCGTCTTGATCCCCGGCACTATCGGTAGTCAACAAACGAGGCGAGGACAGTGAAAAATAAAACTGCTTCGCCGTAAAGTAGGCGCCAACGCCGATGTTGGGATTGAACTGACTGATATCCGAAAGCGAGGGGTCCATCATGACATTATAGGTTTCGAGTCCACTGGCATTGATAGAAAAGTTGGTCCCACCGGCCTTTAATCCAAAGTAGATATTGGATGCCTCACTGAGCTGTACCCGATACGAAAAGTCAACAAAGACTCCTGTTTGCTTATCCACAAACACTTTATCCTGAATCACGGACAACCCCATCCCCAACTTATTGCCCATAGGCAACCCCAGGGACACTGCAGCAGTTTCCGGGGCATCCGGAATATCCGTCCATTGCCTTCTCAAGGTAGCGTTGACCCACGACTCCCCATCGACTCCGACCACCGCAGGGTTAATCACGTTCATATGGTACCGATACAAGGTCAAGCTAGTCTCTTGCTGTGCCATCAGCACATTTGCCGTGACCAACAAACTTATAGTTATAAAAAAAGTTTTCAACGAGAAATATTTCATGATTCTTTTATTGTTTTATGATTAACCACCCCTGTTCATCCACGGTACCATCCCCGTCCAAATCGATTTGGTAGAGATAGGAAGATGAATCGGGAAGAGCGGAACTCATATCTCGATAGGTCCCGTCCCAATCGTTCTTATAATTACGGGCTGCAAAGACCTCCTTGCCCCATCTGTTATACACCCGAACTTCATTATTGGGGTGGTTTTCGATATTGTAAATGACCCATGTATCGTTGATTCCATCACCATTGGGGGTAATGGCCTGGGCGATATTTACCTCCTGGGTATCGCAAACGTCCCCTATCCCATCTCCATCGCGATCTAATTGGTCGGCATTGGGAAGGTTCGGACAGTTATCCAAACCGTTATCCACCCCGTCTCCATCCAAATCCGGATCGTACTCATCATTGATACCATCCCCGTCGGTATCTATTCCGTTATCGTTGGAACCATCTCCATTCACATCCACATCGGCCCTGTTCTCAATACCATCCCCGTCAATATCGGGGTCGGTATTGTCCCCAATACCATCCAAATCGGTATCCTTGCTTTCGGTTTCATCAAAAGGAAAATCATCCGAGGTATCGTCCACACCATCATTGTCGTCATCGGGATCAGCATTGTCCCCTATCCCATCGCCATCAAAATCCACATCTTCATTGGGATCAAGTGGGAAGGCATCCTCGGTATCCAAGGTACCGTCACCATCGTCGTCCGTATCGGCATTGTTTCCTATACCATCATCATCCGTATCCAGGGTTTCGTTGGGATCGAAAGGGAAAGCATCATCCACATCGTCCACCCCATCATTGTCATCGTCCGGATCTGCGTTGTCCCCTATCCCATCGCCATCGGCATCCACAGACTCATCAGCATCCTTTGGGAACACATCTTCATAATCGGCAACCCCGTCACCATCGGTATCCTGATCGTCATCAGCGGACTGGTTGGGGTCCGTCGCTGGAAGCCCGAAATTGGGGAACCAAATGGTCTCCGCATAGTCCGGAACACCGCCACCGTCACTATCCTTGAAATCAGATTCGTCTTCTGGGTCGGTACCATCTATGGTTTCGATGTAGTCTGGAACCTTATCCCCGTCCGTATCTTTATAATTCAATGCATCTTCAGCATCGGTACCCTCAGTTTGCTCGACATAATCGGGCACGGCATCCCCATCAGTATCTTTGGGCAGAATGGACAGGGTAAGCACCTCTTCGTAGAATAAACCTCCATTATCCGTTGTTCTTACCCTAACGCTATAGGAGTCCTTTACCAAGAAGTCAAAGCTTACCAAGTTGACCAATTGGTCTCCGACAATTTGGAAGGCAGCATTGTCTTCATCTCCCTCACCTGCTACCAAGGTATAAGTAAAGGTGTTTCCAGTATCGGGGTCTGTCGTGGAAAATGTGCCCAACTCCGTATTCAATGCAACGGAATCCACAAATTCAACAGGACGCAACTGCAAATCGGTCGGTGCTGAATTGTAGACCAGCGTTATCTCCGAAGTCGAGGTAACCGGGCCCTCTATATCTATGGTGGCCGTCACCGTATAGGTAACGCTACCTGTCAAATCTTCTGTTAAAGTCCCGGAAATCTCCCCAGTGTCCGGATCGATCGTCAATCCCGCTGGAAGCGATGGGGAAACCGTGAACACAGGTGCTGGGTAAGCATCTATCGTAGGCGTGGCCGAAAAGGCTGAGGTACCTATGTTATAACTCTCCTGAGAATAAACGGGTGCTCCAACACCATATACGGCATAGGATGCAGTGGCCTGCGTGCTACCGTAATCATTGGCGACCGTAACCGTAAACTCCTTAAGGCCAAATACCGTAGGTAAACTTCCGGTAAGGGCCCCTGTAGTGGTGTTCAACGTAATCTCGGTAGGAAGGTCCGGTGCAATACTATAGGTTGCAGTTCCTGTACCTGCCACCGTAAGGGTTGGTGTTTTGGAAATGACATTTCCACCAAATCCTGCCGCTACCCCTGCATAGGATAAGCCGCTCGGTGCTATACCCGTTGCCAACTGAAAATCGAACGTACTGCTACCATAAGCATTGGTCACCGTTACCTGGTAGCTTGTCAAATCAGTTACCCCGGTAGGGTTCCCTGAAATCACCCCAGTTTCCGGATCTTTGGACAGACCATCTGGAAGATCGGGGGAAACGGTATATTCCAATGGTTGGGTCGCCGCGTCGAGTGACGGGTTCCAAGCATCCATATTGGTCCCAACGGTCAAGGTACTATCCGCAATGGTATAGGACAAATTAGCTGGGGCAAATCCCGTGGAAATACTGATATCAAAAGTGCCATCTCCATCGGTATTGGTAGCGGTCACTGTGTAGATCGTAGCCGTTGTTTCCGTTGTTGGAGTACCCGTGATGTCCCCCGTACTTGAATTGAATGAAAGTCCAGCGGGCAAAGCCGGGGCTATCGCCCAACTGTCCGCCGTACCGATCAGGGACGCTTTCAAGGAATCAATGGCCACGTTGACCGGATAGTCCTGTGGTGTATCATAACTGATCACTGGAGCTGCAGTAACCGTAAAATCGGTACTGGAGGAAAGTACACCGCAAGGCACAGTGACGGCAATAGCACCTTTTGCAGCCCCCACCGGAACAGTAACGGTAATTTCCGTATCACTGACCACCTCATATACCGCATCCAAACCATCAGTGAAGGTTACCTTGGTAGCCCCGGTAAATCCAGAACCCGTAAGGGTAACGGACCCGCCTTCGGGACCTGCAGTAGGTGAAAAACTATCCAACCCAATACCTCCCGTTGCAGATACCGTATACTCCAAGGCACCCATAGCAGGAACTGTTTCGCTCCGTGTTGTCCCAGAAAAATCAGAGGTTATCCCAACGGAGGCATCACCGGCCAAGCTGTTTTCCGTCGGTAACATGTCCAATACATCGGTACTCACCGCATCGGTGAACCCAGGATCTACATTAACACTAAAACAATCGTTGGGTTTGGTGTCCGTTATGGTATTCACGGCATCCTTCCATGCCCCCAGCGTAGTCACCTCAGTTAATTTTCCATTATCCAAATAATTGGAAACATAATTTGCACTGTTTTCAAATGCACCCAATACGGCTCCGGTCCCAGAAACATAATAGTTGTTATGATCGATGTTCAAATCATTGGAGAACACTCCAATTTCAACTGCAAAATGTGTTCCCCCCCTTCCATTTTCTATGGTATCGGGGTTGGAACGGGTATTTACAAAAATGTTGTTCCTGACGTCGGTTTCCCAGTTTACGTTCCGGTTGGTCGGTACCGAAAAGAAAGCCGCACTATTGAATACGCCGCCTATGCCATCAATGCTTACCGTATTATGGTAAAAATTGGTTTTACTATTGATATGATACAATCCGTATACATTGACATCCCCTGTCGGATTTAGCTTTATTACATTGTTGTCCACCATGGAACCCAGTGCTCCGGCATTAAAATACATCCCGAAAACATAATTATTGTTTGCAGAAGAAAATGCGCTCAACGAATGGATATAATTGCCGGAAAGATTCGCATCTCCACTAACATAAATTCCAGTGACCCTGCCGTGTGCCAATTGATTCATATAGCTCAATCCGGACACTGTGTTGCCCTGAACATTAAATTTACTACCATTACCTCCCACGGAAATTCCAACCAGACCGGAAAATGTATTACTTTCACTGTCGGTGAAACCAATGGAACTGGTAATGTCATGTATGTTATTGCCAGAAATCAACACATCTAAAAGAGTGGCACTACAATAAATGCCATTAGTGGTTATACTGCCGCCATCACCCAAGATACTGTTGTTGTACAATCCCTGTACCGTATTATTGGAAATACTGGAGAGTTTACCCGTATTGTAAATTCCCGCCAACAATTGTACACGGCTTGTGGATTGTGATGCTGCAAACAGCGATTTTGACACCGTGGCACTTCCTATGGTGTTATATTCGATTCGACCGTCTTTCGAAGCTACACTAAAAATCCCAGCAACAGGTCCGTTTTGGGTTTGATCTGTCCTGTCCGTTTTCAGGCCGGCAATGGTATTCCCCACTATGTTAAGGGTATCCGTATTGTAAAGACTGGCAATACCATGGGTTAAAGTACCACTTTCCAAGGAGCCTTCTGCGGTACTGTCGCCAATAACATTTCCCAAAACATTGTTTTCTGGATCCAGACCAACACTTACATTTCCTTCCCCAAGTGAGATGGCAGTGAGACCAACGTTTGTATGTATATTTTTAATGGTATTTCCAATAACGTAGTTGGGTGTATGGTCCGACGAGGCATCCAAGCCCTGCACCCGGATTGCCCAAAAACTGTTACCGGATTGCGTAAATTCCCAAGTACCTTCGGCAAGGGGACCCGAACCGCCTATATAATTTCCCTTTATGATATGACCTGTCGAATCAAAAATCAGAATCACATCGTTCGGATTGCGACTTGTAGAACCAACGGTAGTTTGATAAAAATGATTGCTTTCTATAACAAAACTTGAGCTTCCAGCGGATAAAGCGACCACAGTAGGGCCAGAACCCCTCATATAATCCTTAAATTGATTGTTGGCAATGGTATTGGCATAATTGTCAGCGCCGGTATCGTCTGAATTATAGGAGTTGATCGCCCTATTGTTTCTACTATTAAGAGTCGGGGCGAACATACAATATTCAATTGTATTGAAACTATTGCCCACCGTACTTGAGGTACTGTTACCGAATTGTACTGCGGGACCCGATGTGTATGCCGTTTCCACATTGCTGTACTTTACAGTGTTATAGGTAGCCTCGTTGATGAATCGTATCGTAAAGGAATTCGCGTAACTGTAGGTTTGTCTAATGGTTAAATCGGCGGTATCGCCCAATTGGTTCACCCGACCATCTATGGTCACATTATCCGCTCCATCCAGATCGATTATGGGTGCCCCCACCCTTCCTGAAAGCACCACCCCTGAGACTGTTGGATATATGGTCACACTGGAATAACCGCCATCAGCGGTCAAAAGCGCACTATTATTGTCGTTTACAGAGGCGGTAAGCTGAATTTCGATATCACCAGTGTAAGTACCTGCATTTATCGCTGCAAAAGCTTCTCTAAGCGATGCAAAATCCCCGGGAACTGTTATGGTCTGCTGCGCATGAACAGCAAAAAGACCGAATAATAAATATACAGCAACCGAAGAAAGTAAAATTCTTTTCATATAACCTTTAATTAAATCAGCAAAGGTATATTTCGAACTTTAAGTCATTGCCTTTCCAAAGGATATGGTGTCCTGTTTTCACAAAACCGAACAAAAAACTATCTAAAAGAAGCCTTATATACTCCCGGATTGACTCCTTTGACCTTTTTGAAGGCCGCATAAAAAGCGGATCGAGATGCAAACCCACACTCTTCACCAACAGCCTCAATGGTAATGACATCCGTGGATTCACTACACAACATCTCCTTGGCCTTTTGAACCCGTAAAACCGTTTTATATGCCGTAAAAGTCGTTTGAAATACATCTTTAAAGCATAAAGTGATATGGTGGTGCGGTACATTCATATCCCGAGCCATAACAGACAAATTAAAATCCTTAGATAGATAGGGCTCCCCATCACTCATATACTTCTCAATTCTTGATTTCAATCCGGATAAATACAGATTTTCCGTGGATACGGTTTTTTTGATATCACCAGGTAGCGGCTCCGGTTTCAACTCAGATTCTCCATTTAAGGAATAATACTCTGGAGAAATCCGGAGTACTCCATAGATAGCTTCAGGAAAAAGAAAAAAAGCAATATTCAACCCAAAAATCCCAAGCGCAGCGAACACCAATATTAAGTCACTTGCATCCGAATCCAAAAAATAGGGGTCCTGCTGAAATCTCCACATAAAAATGGCATAGGCAACAACGATGGTCATCACCAGTATATGGAAAACCATTAGCCATTGACGGATGGAATGTAATCGAATGTAAGAAAACCGTTTCTTTCCGGCCGAAACAAAAAAGATAAGATACAGGTCTACACAGATATAAATCAACAAAGAAGAAATGCGGATGACATTATTCATACCATGGGAAAACCATAGATTAAAATCAAACTGATCTATCTGATCGAGATTCGATCTCAGAAAAACCAAGGTCTCCTTCTTGGCCTCAAAAGGAATCAAAAAATAGTCTGAGATCAATCCTAACTGGACAATGGCGGGCAAAAAATGAAGCCAATCCCTAAAATGTAGTTGTGTCTTATCACAAAAAAGACCACGGGTATAAAAAAATATAAAAGGACCCAATAATAGAAACAAGGGCGTAAAGTGATTGTACAATATGGTCGCCGGCACCGAAGAAAACGCTACCCCTGTAAAATAGTGTGCCAAACTGTAAATGGAGAGTAGGATGATGAACCCACTAAGGAAAAGGGTATTCCTATTCTTATGGAAATTGTAATAAAAAATTACCAAAGCAATGGCAATCGATACTAATGTTATACCTAAAATCATCCCTGGAACTCCACTTTGGACCTTAAAATTAACTCTAAGGCTTCTTCAACCACGCCAACGAAGTAATAACCATAACCATTTGGGTATAAACGAATCATAGAGGGAATTGTCGTTCACCTTGAGCACTACTAAGCACTTTGACCCCTGTCACGGCATCAACACTATCAAGAACAAAAGCCCTTAGGAAATTTTTCAATTTCACCACTTAGTTCTCTCGTACCACATAAATCCAACCATCAAAATCAATCTTTCCATTACCATCCAAATCAATTTGATAATAATACGATGATCGAGGCAATGCTGCTCTGTTCGTTTTTAAACTCCCATCCAACGTATTGTCATATCCTTTGGCCACAAATACCTGTTGCCCCCAAGTATTGAAAACACGAACTTCATGGTTCGGATAATTCTGGAGGTTTTGAATAACCCACCTGTCATTGATACCATCACCGTTGGGAGTGATGGCTTCGGCACCACATACCTTGGTCACATCGCAAACATCGCCCACTCCATTTCCATCAATATCTTGGTGCATACCTCGCACAGGATCGAATTAAAAGGTGATAGTCTAAGAAAAAACTGTAAGTTTGTCAGTGAGGTATCGTTTTGACCAAAATCTACACAGGGGTCAATGACTTCCGGAATGGGGGTCAATATCACCGGAATATCCAATAATGTAGGAAAGGTATTAAAGGCGATGCTATATCCAAAAGAAACGGTACTGGAATATGCTAAAAAAAATAGACTACAAAATGGTTGGGTGTTGTCAATGACTCGAGAAGTGTTGGACCATAAAAGTCGTAAAGATATTACACAAACTTTAAGAAAAATAAACCAAGATTAAATTCTCCTTTTTATTGCAACCTTGAATATTATGAATTTAGAAACTTCCTAAAAGAAATAATTGATTTTTAGTAATCCCCATGTTGTTCAAAGCTGCAGGACAACTAAATCTTTTAGTGAATTTAAATCCTGAACACTATAAAATTGGAACAGGAACCATGTACAAAAGTTAAGGGTAAGTATTTGGGTTAAATATTATATTATTCGGGAAAATTTTAGCCTGAAATATTAAAGTTTGGGTTCAAATAACATTTTTTTCAATCCGCGTGCAAATTGCGTGCAAATAAAAAAAGCTCCAGAGTGTGAATTTCTCTGAAGCCTTACTGTATCTGCTCCCCCCAATTATTCAAAGTTGCAGCACAAACAATTCTATTTATGACTTAAGTTTTACTTACCATTCTGAATAGGGTCAGTATTTGGCATGAGTTTATTAAGGATGAAATAAACCGGGCAGAATTTTGTCATTGGACTTATAAGTTGAAGTCCACCAACTGCTACTGCGATCCACACAAAGTTCAAGTTGGATGTGTATAGCGTTAAGGCTGCACTGATTAAATACAAGACTCCTACAATAGCATCATGTGCTCTTACTTTAGAAACATTTTTTTCCATATTGATTTACTTTATTGGTTACATGAAGATAATTATTATAAATTAAAAAAACCGCTACACTATAACAGTATAACGGTTTTATCATTTTAATTGCTCCCCCTCTTGGGCTCGAACCAAGGACCCTCTGATTAACAGTCAGATGCTCTAACCAACTGAGCTAAGGAGGAATATTTTACCTTAAGCGGGTGCAAATATAATGGATTCTTTTTTACACTACAAACAAAAAAAATGGTTTTCTATTTAAACAACCATTTATACAAATCGTTGCCATTCGCAAACAACAATAATGCAATCAACAAAAAGAAGCCGACCATTTGGGCATACTCCAAAAACTTATCGCTCGGTTTACGGCCCGTTACCATTTCATACAGCAGGAACATCACGTGTCCACCATCAAGGGCAGGAATCGGCAAAATGTTCATAAAGGCCAAAATAATGGAAATAAAAGCCGTTGTCGCCCAAAAAGCTGGCCAGTTCCAAGTGTCGGGGAACATACCTCCAATGGCTGCAAAACCTCCCACACCTTTATAAGCGCCCGTCTCTGGGTTAAAAATCTTCTTGAGCTGCTTCATGTAACTCGAAAGTGTAGAAACTCCTTTGTTGATTCCGGCTGGAATGGATTCCAAAAACGAATAGGTCTCTGTTTCCACCTTTAAAATCCCTCTTTGTTCCATCTCTTCCATGGTAATGGGTGCTGTAACAATCCCCAATTTACCATCACTGTTGACCGATGCTGTCACTTGATGCTCCGTACCATCTTCCCGACGGACCAGCACATTGATATCCTTACCCTTGTTTTGTTCCAATTGATCCATCACTTGGTCCCTATAAATGGCAGGTTCCCCATTGATGGCCAAAAACTCATCCTTTGGTCTAAATCCAGCGTTCTTATTATGTGAAGTATCAGGAACGTTGTTTACCATAAACGGAGTCCGATAAAACAAAAACCGAACCTTATCTTCGTCCTCGATCAAGGTCGAAATAAAGTCAACTGGTATTTCCTTTTCGATGCGTTCTCCGTCCCTTTCTATGGTAATGCGATTTCCATTGATGAGCTCGATAAAAACACTGTTGAAGGTTTTGAGTTCCTCGCCGTCCACGGCGATAATCTTGTCACCTGTTTGTATGCCTACTTCGTCACCGATTTCCTTTTCGAGCACCCACACGCCATCTTTTAGACTGTTCATGGGGATATATTGTTCACCGTAGGTATAGGCCATTCCGATATAAATAACGACCGCCAAAACAAAGTTCACGGTTACCCCGCCCAGCATAATGATCAAACGTTGCCAAGCAGGCTTGCTTCGGAATTCCCATGGCTTGGGCTCTTGTTTCATCTGCTCCTTGTCCATGCTCTCATCGATCATACCGGATATTTTTACATACCCGCCCAAAGGCAGCCAACCAATACCATAAACCGTTTCGCCGATCTTCTTTTTGAAGAGGGAAAATTTCACATCAAAAAAGAGGTAAAACTTCTCCACCCTGGTCTTGAAAAGCTTTGCTGGGATAAAGTGGCCCAGCTCGTGCAGCACGATCAAAAGCGATAAGCTCAAAAAGAATTGTATGGTCTTTATAACTATAGGGGTCATCCGTCGTGTTTTGTTAAAACGAACAAAAGTAACCTTTTAGGGATTGATAAAAAAACCCCCGCTTTTCATCCCAATAGGATTTAAGAAAGATTTAGCATCAAAACTTTCCTTTCTCTTTGATGAATAGCCATTTGGGCCGTAATTTTGTATCTATGCTATCATTCTTTGCCAAGTACAAAATGTTCGGGATAGTCATGTTGGTCCTTTCCGCCATCATTGTCTATTTGTTCTACAATGCCCTTCAACCCCAGAAAATGCTTCCGGTGTACCAACCTTCCATGGTGGATAAATCTTTGGTGGACAGTACCCTACACTACACCAAAAAGTACCATAAAATTGCTGATTTTTCATTGGTCAACCAGAACGGGGACACCATTACCCAAGACAACTACAAAGGTAAAATATATGTGGCCGACTTCTTCTTTACCACCTGCCCTACCATTTGCCCCATCATGACCAAAAATATGGCCGAGGTGCAAGAAGTGATCAAGGACGACCCCAACGTTATGTTGCTCTCCCACTCCGTTACCCCAGATATTGACAGTGTGGCCCAACTAAAAAGGTATGCAAGGGAAAAAGGCGTTATCGATAGCAAATGGAATTTGGTTACAGGAGATAAGAAACAAATCTACGAGCTTGCTCGAAAATCGTATTTGGCCGTTAAAAATGATGGTGACGGAGGTCCATTCGATATGATCCATACCGAAAACTTTATTCTGGTGGATAAAGAAAAAAGAATTCGTGGGTTTTACGATGGCACCGACCGTGAAGAAATAGCTAAACTTCTGGAAGATTTAGAAATCCTCAAGGCAAGTTACAAGGAGTAATACTTATCTTCTTTCTTTATGATTGCTTCCCGTAGTTCCCCATTTTTACTTATTTTTGGCCTTACTTATATTTATTCTAAATAAAAGCAGTGGCAACAGTAGCAGATTTAAGGTACGGACAAAGGGGAATAATCAAAAGTTTTTCGGAGAGCGATTTCCCGGTAAAACTGATGGAACTGGGATGCCTGCCCGGTAATAGCGTAGAGTTATTGCGCATAGCCCCGCTCAACGACCCCATTTACATCAACCTTAGCGGAAGCCACTTGGCCATACGACGGTCCTTGGCACAGCTCATTGAGTTGGAAATTATTGAAGAAACACAGCCCAAATGAGCAAAAACATCAACGTAGCCCTCATCGGGAATCCCAATACGGGGAAAACATCAGTTTTTAACCAACTTACCGGTCTTAAACAAAAAGTAGGCAACTATCCCGGGATCACCGTGGAAAAAAAGGAGGGTATATGCAAGCTCCCCAGAGGAGTAAAAGCACACATCCTCGATTTACCAGGAACCTACAGCTTAAACACCACCTCCCTCGACGAAAGTTTGGTAGTGGAACTGTTGCTCAATAAAAACGACAAGGACTATCCCGATGTGGCCGTGGTCATCAGCGATGTGGAAAACCTCAAACGGAACCTCTTGCTCTTTACCCAGATCAAGGATCTAAAGATTCCGACCATTCTGGTAATCAATATGGCCGATAGGATGGACCGAAAGGGGATTTCATTGGATGTGCCCGCCATGGAAAAAAAGTTGGACACCAAAATCGCCTTGGTCAGTACCCGTAAAAATACAGGCATAGACCGCATCAAAGAGTTGATCGCCGATTACAAGAATGTCTCTTCCAAACCGCTGTTAGATCCAGCCCGAATTTCCCCAGCATATTTTGAACGGCTTAAAAAGACATTCCCGCAAAACGACCTGTATAAACTATGGCTGGTCATCACTCAGGACGTCAACTTTATGCCCATTGAAAAGAAGCGCATCAAAGATGCCACAGATTTCTCCACCAAATCAAAAGATGAGCTCAAAAAGTTACAGCACAAGGAAACCGTGCTCCGCTACCAGCTTATCAACAATATCTTGAAGGATACTTACAAGGTGGATTTTTTGGCGGCCAAAGGACTCCGTGCTTCATTGGACAAAATCTTGACGCACAAAATCTTTGGCTACCTGATCTTCTTTGCCATATTACTGCTGATTTTCCAAGCCATTTTTGAATGGAGCTCCTACCCCATGGACTTTATCGATGAAAATTTTGCCCTAGCGGCCGAATGGATAAAGGCCACATTGCCGCCCGGGGTCTTTACCGATTTGCTTGCCGAAGGAATCGTGGCGGGAATCGGAGGTATCGTCATATTTATCCCGCAGATTGCCTTCCTGTTCCTCTTCATCTCCCTTTTGGAAGAATCCGGGTATATGAGCCGTGTAGTTTTCTTGATGGACCGATTGATGCGTCCCTTTGGATTGAGCGGAAAAAGTGTGGTACCCCTCATTTCAGGAAATGCTTGTGCCATACCCGCCATTATGGCCACCCGTACGATTGAAAATTGGAAAGAAAGGCTCATTACCATTCTCGTAACCCCATTTACTACCTGTTCCGCCAGATTGCCGGTCTATCTAATCTTGATTGCCTTGGTAATCCCAGAGGGCAGTATTTTGGGCCTAAGTTATCAGGCATTGACATTGATGCTCCTTTACCTCATCGGCTTTGGAATGGCATTGTTTTCTGCCATGGTACTCAACAAGATGCTTAAGATCAAGAGCAGGTCCGTCTTTATGGTGGAAATGCCAACGTATCGTCTTCCATTGCTTAAAAATGTAGTGTATACCGTTATTGAAAAAACAAAAAGCTTTGTTTGGGGGGCAGGTAAAATCATTTTGGCCATATCCATCATACTTTGGTTTTTGGGCTCCAACGGTTATTCGGATGATTTTCAAAATGCCGAGACCATCGTAACCGAAAGAATCCAAAACGAGGGATTGAGCACCTATAGCAAAAATTACATCCAAAATAACATTGCCTCCCAAAGGGAGAACGCCTTGGCCAAAGGAATTGCACCCAACTCCATTGAAGATTCCCTAAGGACTTTGAGGGAGGAGCTCACCGAAAGGGCCGTTGCACAGGAGATAGCCAGTTACAAATTGGAGCACTCCTACATTGGCCAGGCCGGAAAAGCATTTGAACCCTTGGTGAAACCCTTGGGCTACGATTGGAAAATTGGCATCGCGGTACTGACCTCCTTTGCTGCCCGAGAGGTCTTTGTGGGCACCTTGGCGACTATTTACAGTGTAGGGAGTGATGAGGAAGAAACCATTAAAAAGCGAATGGCCGCAGAACTGGATGAAAACGGCAAACCCTTGTTCAATTTGGCATCCGGTATTTCGCTCATGTTGTTCTACGCATTCGCCATGCAATGTATGAGTACCCTTGCCATTGTAAAGCGAGAGACCAATTCGTGGAAATGGCCCATGATTCAATTGGGCTTTATGAGTGTTTTTGCTTATCTTATAGCTTTACTGGCCTATCAAATCCTAATTTAATCTTCTTATGATCCAACAGATATTGGTTTATGCTACCTTATTGATTGCTGCCGGCTATTTGGTCTGGAAATTTCTACTTCCCAAATCAATCTTCGGAAAAGGGAAGAACAATTCTGGTTCCTGTGGCTCTGATGATTGCGGTTGTGGTTGATTTATAAGATATTTTTTGGGTTCATTTTGTATTAAAATCCATAGATTGTTGGACATTTTGTTCCCATGAAAAACCTCACATCCATTTTCTTGCTCATCATCTTGATGCCTTTTGCAAGTTGTTCATCAAGTAAAAACCCATCGTATAGCAAGTACGCTGCCCAAGAAATCCAGACGCAAAATAACAAGACCATTGATCTAATCGATAGGATAAGGCGTTTGCCGGGAATAACGCTAAGGGGCGGCATACCCTATTTTATCAAATCCGCCAATCAAATCTCTGGAACGGCCACAGAGCCGCTTTATGTGCTGAATGGATATATATTGGGCAATTCGTTTGAGTCGCTAGATCAATTAGTGGACAGTGCCACCGTGAAGGACATCGAAGTATTGAGCGGTTCGGAGGCAGGCTCCTATGGCTCCAGAGGTGCCAGTGGGGTCATAAAAATCACTACTTTTCAATAAAACATCATACCGCAAGCAAAACAATTCCCCTTCTGTGTAACCTTTCCCAATTTCTTGACTATATAAGATAAACGCCAACTAAAACAACAGCATTTGGAAACGCTTTCAGATGAGATGATCATGCAAAAGGTGTCCGAGGGGAACTTGGATTTGCTCAGGGTACTTTTTGACCGACATCATAAACACGTATACAATTTTCTGTATAAAATGTCGGGAGATCGAATGTTGGCCGAAGATCTTACACAAGATGTTTTTTACAAACTGATCAAGTATAGGGCTACCTACAACAACGGGTCATTTGTGTCGTGGATGTTCACCATTGCACGGAACAATGTAAAGACCCATTTCACCCGAAACCATAAATCCCACGACGATATCGAGGTTTTGGAATACAAGGCAGTGGAAGAGGAGAATGAAGTGTCGGAAAACAATGCCCACTTACAATTTGCCCTAAGCCAACTTGATCCATACGACAGGGAGCTCATTATCTTGAACCGATACCAGGAAATTAAGTACGATGACCTTGCGGAAATTATGGGAAGTACCCCTGGAGCCGTAAAGACCAGAGTGTGCAGGATTTTGAAAAAATTGAAGAATATCTATTTAGAAAGTATAGAGCCATGAAAAAGCAACAAGTTTTTGACCTAATACCTGACTATTTGGATAATACGATGGATGCAACGCAGAGAGCCGAATTCGAAAAGCATATCCAACGATATCCTGAGTGCAGAAAAGAACTGGAAGAGATGAAATCCTTTTTGCAGGTTTTTGAAGAAGAGATACCCACTCCTACAGATAGACTCCAATCCAAGTTCGAGGCAGCTCTGGAACTGGAAAAAATACAGCAGGGAAAAGTGGTTCACATGAAGAGCCAAAAATCATCCAACTGGGCAGGGAATGTATTGAAAATTGCAGCAAGCATTGCCCTATTGGTGGCTGCTTTTCAGATGGGAAGCATTTTTCAACAAAGAAAAGTAGACACGGATATTGCCCAACTCCAAGATGAAACCAAACAGATGAAGCAAACGGCGATGTTGTCCCTAATGGAAAATCAATCAGCAAGCAAGCGTATTCAAGGGGTAAACTATATCGAGGAATTTGAACAGCCCGATGAAGCCATTATCCAAGCTCTTGCCGACCGATTGCTGTACGATGAAAACGACAATGTACGGATGACCGCATTTGAAGCGCTGGTGAAATTTACCTCCTCCGAAACGGTAAAAACCACTTTTATCGAGGCCTTGGAGCAAGAAAAGAATCCAAGCATACAAGTGGCCATCATTCAAGCCTTGGTACAAATCCAGGAGAAAAAAGCGGCCGAACCCATGAAAAAATTATTGGAAAAAGAAGACACACAACCCTTTATCAAGGATCAAATCAGGGCAGTATTGCCAAGTATATCATAAACATCAAAAAAGCGAATATCATGAGAAAATTCACAATTATTGCAATGGCCCTTTTTGCAGGGGCCGTGGCCAAAGCGCAAAACGATTACACCAAATCCCTAAACGGAATACAATGGGTGAAAATCGAGTCCAAAACGGATATTGTGGTAAAAACACACAACACCAATGAATTGTTGATCAAATCCGGACCAGAGGTTAAAACACCTGATCGCGCCAAAGGCTTAAAATTGGTAGGCGAAGGTGGCACGGACAACACCAACGTAGGCTTCTCCGTGGTGCAGGACGGGAATACACTAATCGTGTACAACCTACGCAAAAACAAAGGGGCCGAAATCTATTTGCCCGCTTCGCAGAACCTCGCTGTAAAAAGCACTTGGAACGGAGATATTGAAATCGACGGTTTTTCGGGTGAAATTGAAGCCGATGCCCAACTCAATGGAGGGGTACGTATCACCAACGTAAACGGACCTGTCACCGCCAACTCCCTAAACGGACAACTGGAAGTAGTTTTTGGAACGGTAACCCAAAACTCTCCTATTTCTTTGTATTCGACCAACGGTGCAGTAGATGTCAGTCTTCCAGCCAACACTCCGGCCAATTTGGCCTTGAGCACCCTCAATGGAAATGTGTACACGGATTTTGACGTAAAAGCCGAGGATAAAAACGGATTAAAGTCCGTCTTGGGAAGGGATATCAAGGCATCCATAAACGGAGGTGGCGTCAAAATTTCCATGAAATCCACCAATGGAAACATGTACCTCAGAAAAAAATAAAGAAAACTGTTACATCTCGACTGCGCTCAAGATGACAAAACATCTATTCAATATTAAAATCAAAAATCGAACAGTCATGAAAAAAATCATTATCACGGCATTTTTAGGGTTGGCCACACTTACCCTAAGTGCACAGAAAGTCATCGAAAAAAACTTCAACTACTCTGGTCAGTCCATAGATTTGGATGTCAAATTTGCCAACAGCATCGAGGTAAAGACATGGGACAAATCCACCATTTATTTTAAGGCCGACATCACTATTGAAGATGGAAAGTACTTGGACAAGTTTAAACTGGATATTGATGAAAGCAACAGTTTCCTAAGCATCGCTTCCAACGTAAAGGATGTTTTTGACGCTTTTAAAGCCGAGTGGGAGAAAACAAGACCAAATAAAAAGGGATATTATTTTAAAGGGGACAGTTATGAGTTCAACTATGTGCTTTATGTACCCAAGGGAGCTACTTTCAAGGTAAGCAGCATTAACGGTGACCTTTCATCAGATTATGTTGAAGGAGACTTTACCGCAGATTTGATCAATGGAGATATCGAAATCAAGAAATACGATGGCAATATGGACCTTAAGACCATCAACGGCGAAATAGATTTGGTGATGAAGGATTCCAGATTGGTAGCAGAGACCATCCACGGGAATATTTATGCAGATGAAGGCTTAAACCTCACCGTGACCGACCGTTACGTGGGGCAAAAAGTGGAAGGCCGTTTCGATAACGCCACGCACCGCCTACAGCTGAATACCATTAATGGGAATATGTACCTGCGCCTCTAGATTAAATTGGCAACAAAGGAATAAAGCAAAAGGGCCCAACCAACGACCAACAATAGTCCCCCGATTGGGGTCACTGGGCCCAAAAAACGTGGCTTGTTGCCTTTTACCGCTCCCAAACAGAGTGCGTAAATACTAAAGGAAAAGAGTAACGTGCCAAAAATAAAGCAGTTGACTATCCAACCATCCAATGGCTTATCAAAGTTAAGGTTAAAGCCCAGGATCATTAGCACAATGCCATGGTACATTTGATATTTGACCCCTGTCTCAAAACTTTGTAGCAGTTCGGGGGTCAATTTCTTTTTTAGGGCATGGGCGCCAAAAGCTCCAAATATTACTGCTAAAAGTCCGTACAACGCGCCCATGAGCTGGGCCATAAAAATTGTTCCCATAGTACTGTTGGATTAAAGGTCAATATGGATTTCGTGGTCCGAAATCATCTTAAAAGCGCACTCGTGATATTTGGGCGGACCAAACGTCTTCATCTTGGCATTGGAGAATGCCACCTTTTCCTTGGGTATGCCCAACCAATTGGTGTCGAGTTTGCCGTTGTTGTTTTCATCATGAAATACGGCCAAGGCATATTCTCCAGGTGGAAGATCGGCAATATGGAGTTCCACACTGCCTATATTCGCAGCTACGCTGTCGGATTTCAACACACGGTCGAAGGATAAAAAGGTTTCGTCCGAATTATATACCGCAACACTGATACGACCTTTAGGATTGGCCACGTTGTTCACCCGAACGCTCAATGTGTTCTGTGCGAAGCCCACA
This sequence comes from Flagellimonas marinaquae, assembly GCF_003992675.1. Lineage (GTDB taxonomy): Bacteria > Bacteroidota > Bacteroidia > Flavobacteriales > Flavobacteriaceae > Flagellimonas > Flagellimonas marinaquae. The sequence continues at coordinate 514,116 of NZ_RZMZ01000007.1, read as the reverse complement.
ACGGGCAATAAGAGAAAAAAGAGAAATGCCTTCATACCTATTGGACTTCTTTTTCGGTTTCCGTTTTGTTCAATAATTCAGTCCGTAAAATTGCGAATAATTCGGCAGTTTTAAGACTATCTCTCAAATTCACATACATCTTTAAGGAATCGTGGTGCACCAACTTTATTTTTTGTTGATACAAATCATCCACAAAAACATAGACCTTGGTGTTGGTGATGGAATCGTTAAAGACCCCTTTCTCCCTTTCCATCCAAGAAAATCCACTGGACCGTTCCATTTCCGGTAGTTTTTCCACCAAAAACACACTATCCAATTCCGCCAAAGGTATTTTTTGATAATAGATTCCAGAGTATATCTTAAGATACCCCTCCTCAATCTTGTGCCAGTTTTTATAATGTTCCACAAATACAAGAACACACAGCAACAGGGTCATGACAATCAACAAATTCCATAACCAATGTCTCTTTTTTGATTTCATCATATGTCTCGAAAATTCCTGTGCACAAATAAGCAATGCGTCACAAACAAAAGTAATCAATAGAACAACATGTGAATCTGTAGAATATTGTGTGCTAACTTATTATCTTTAAACAAACCACTAGCCATGCCGACCATCTTTAGAAAACTCAGGAAATCCCTATTGACCGAGAACAAATTCTCAAAGTATCTTGTTTATGCCGCGGGGGAAATTGTACTTGTAGTAATCGGTATCCTGATAGCACTGCAAATCAACACCTGTAATAATCAAAAAATACAGAACGACAAGGAACAGTTTTACCTCAGCGAAATCAAATCGACGCTCATTCAAGATTCATTGGCCATAAAAAAGGTGTTGGAATACAACATCCAAAAGAAGAAAGTGATCGGCGAAATGATGGGCATTTTTTCCGATACACTCAACAATAGGGAGCGCCTTGCCATATTAGATCGATCTACGGACGTATTTGTGGATTATCGCCTTTTTGAGCCCAGTTCCACCACCTTCAACAATATGATTTCGGCTGAAACAATTAGTGTAATCCAGGACAACCAATTGAAAAATATGTTAACCAATTACTATGAATACAACTATGCGGAAGGTCTCCAAGAACGTTTGGTGCAAATGAACCGAAAAGTAGTGGACGAGGCTTTTCCTGAATTCTTTACTCGGGAATTTGCCAAAGCACAATTAAACTTGGATACGGAGCTCAAACCCATTGATGAGGTGGAACTGCATAAAAGTTCTGTTTTTCTTTCCGATCTTTACGGCATCAGTTATCTTATCAATATGCAGGATGATTTTCTTAAACGAACCTTATCCGACATTGATAAACTCATCAAAAAAATAGACCAGAACTTAGACTAGCTATATTTGACCCTATGGATTTTACAGGAAAGTACGTATTGATAACAGGAGCTTCAAGAGGTATTGGAAAAGCGACCGCCATGGCATTTGCCAAAAAAGGCGCCAAGGTGGGCCTCAACTACAGGAGCAATGATGAAGTGGCAAAACAAACACTGACGGAATTACCGGGCGAAGGCCACCAACTTTTTAAAAGGGACATTTCCCAAAAACAAGAGACCGAAGCGCTCATTGAAGATTTTGTGAAAGCATATGGCCGACTGGACGTTTTGGTGAACAACGCCGGCATTTCCATTTTTCATGAAATTGACCAAGTGAATTTTGACCATTGGACCAATGCTTGGGAAAAAACCTTTGAAACCAATCTTTTTGCCGTGGCTAATTTGTGCTATTGGGGAGCCAAGGCCATGATGAAAACGGGGGGCGGACATATCGTAAATGTATCGTCGCGCGGAGCGTTTCGGGGAGAACCCACCAAACCGGCGTACGGAGCCAGCAAAGCTGCCTTGAATTCCATGAGCCAATCCCTTGCCAAAAAACTGGCACCCCATCACATTTATGTTGGAGTGGTTGCCCCTGGCTTTACCGAAACCGAAATGGCCAAAGAAACCCTAACCCCCGCCGAACGGGAAAATTTACTTCGCGAATCACCCTTTAAACGAATGGCCCAACCGGAAGAGGTAGCGCACGCCATTCTTTTTTTGGCATCTTCCGAAGCGGCCTATTCTTCTGGGACGATTATCGATGTAAATGGCGCATCTTACCTAAGAAGTTAAGGAATGAAGGCTGCTACCATTACACAACTCAAGAAAGAATTACAGTTCAAATCGCAAGAAGAGACCTTGCAGCTATGCCTTCGTTTGGCCCGCTTCAAAAAAGAAAACAAAGAATTGCTCACCTATTTGCTTTTTGAATCCGACAGCGAAGAAGGCTATATTGAGTCGGTAAAGGAAGAGGTCGACGCCATGTTTGAAGACATCAACACCAATAGTTATTTCTATATCAAAAAGAGTGTTCGGAAAATACTTAGGACCATCAAAAAATACATTCGATACTCTGGAAACAAGGCCACCGAAGTGGAACTGCTGCTCTATTTCTGTGAGAAGATGAAATCGCTACGGCCGTCCATCCACAGAAATAACACCCTAACCAACTTGTACAACCGCCAATTGGAGTATATCAAAAAGAAAATACCGTTGCTGCATGAAGATTTGCAGCATGATTATGGAGTGATTCTGGAAGAGCTTCATTATTGATTGACTTGTAAGAATCAATATATTCTTTCGAATAGTTCAAAATATTCAACGGTTTGGGTGATTTGGATCAATTTTCTCATCGATATTGAGTAAATTGTGTCATAAATTTTAACTACTCACAACCAACCTTTGACATCATGAGAATGCCAACAACCTCGATGAAAACATGGATATTACTCTCCATGTTCCTTTCAACATTGTTTATTTACGCACAAAATGCATCCCCTAGTATCGTCGACACCAGCTTTTATAGCGGTTTCGAATGGCGGAACATTGGTCCTAACCGGGGCGGACGTTCATTAGGAGCAGCTGGGAGTCCCTCTAGACCCAACGAATATTATTTTGGAGCCACAGGAGGCGGTCTTTGGAAAACTATTGACGGCGGAAACACCTGGAAATGTGTTACAGATGGCCAAGTAACGAGTTCGTCCGTAGGAGCTGTTGCCGTAGCCGAAACCAATCCGGATGTCGTCTATATTGGGATGGGCGAAACTCAGCTTCGTGGAAGCATTACCCAAGGAGACGGTGTATACAAATCCTCTGATGGCGGTGAAACCTGGACCCATTTAGGGCTGGAAGAAACCCAAGCAATTTCCAGAGTTCGTGTAGACCCCACCAATGAAGATATTGTTTACGTTGCCGCATTGGGACACCCCTACGGAGAAAACGAGGAACGTGGTGTTTTTAAATCCGTGGACGGAGGCAAAACATGGAAAAAAGTGCTCTACGTAAGCGACAAAGCCGGTGCCGCTGATTTGATCATAGACCGAAACAATCCCTATGTGCTGTACGCCAGTACTTGGCAAGTATACCGAAAAGCATGGAAAATGTGGGGCGGTGGACCCGACAGTAAACTTTGGAAGTCTACCGATGGCGGGGAAACTTGGACCGATTTGACCGAAAATCCTGGAATGCCCGAAGGTCCCATTGGTAAAATTGGGGTGACCGTCTCCCCGGTCGATTCCAACCGAGTTTGGGCTATTGTGGAAGCAAATGAAGGCGGTGTTTTCCGTTCCGATGATGCCGGAAAAACCTGGGAACTCACCAACAACGAACGTAAACTCAGACAACGCGCCTTTTATTATTCTAGAGTTTATGCAGACCCAAAAGACAAAGATGTGGTCTATGGATTAAATGTAGGGTTCTATAAATCCACGGATGGAGGCAAAACGTTTGATGAACGTATTACCACTCCACATGGTGACAACCATGATTTGTGGATTGACCCGAACAATCCTGAACGGATGATAAGTTCGAATGATGGAGGTGGCGTGGTAAGCATTAACGGGGGTAAAACATGGACCGAACAGGATTATCCAACCTCGCAATTTTATCATGTGATGGCGACCAGCGATGTCCCCTACCATGTTGCCGGCGCACAGCAGGACAATTCCACTCTGGCTATGCCCAGTGACGGCTGGGACTTTATGCAAGCTCGAGGACCGAGTTCGGAATGGTACTACGCTGTTGGTGGCGGAGAAAGCGGTTGGATTACGCAAAGCCCGACCAACCCCGATATTTTTTATGCAGGAAGCCAAGGAGCATTGTTGACCAGATACGACCGAAGCAATGGACAAACACGCGACATTCAGGTGTATCCAAGGTTTTTCTCCGGTGAACCTGCCAGTGCGTTGCCCGAGCGTTGGCAATGGACCTTCCCCATTATGTTTGCACCAAAAGACCCAAACGTAATGTATACCTGTTCCCAACATGTTTGGAAAACTACCAACGATGGACAGACTTGGGAAAAAATAAGTCCAGATTTGACCTATGCCGACCCTGAGACCTTGGGCAAAACCGGTGGGGTCATTACTATGGACATGAACGGCCCGGAGATTTATGCCACGGTATTTGCTTTGGCACCATCCAATCACGACATCAACACCATTTGGGCAGGGTCGGATGATGGAAAAATTCATATTACTCGGGATGGCGGTAAAAACTGGGAGGACATTACTCCTACGGAACTCCCAAAGTACTCCAGAGTAAGCATCATTGAGGAATCCATACACAATCCAGGGACTTTGTATGTGGCCGCCAACCGCTACCAAGTAGATGATAGGTCCCCGTATGTTTTTAAAACACATGATTACGGAAAAACCTGGACGAAAATCATTAATGGAATAGAAGACGGTCACTTTGCCAGAGCGATTCGCGAAGACCATATTAGGGAAGGCCTGTTGTTCTTGGCTACCGAGCATGGGGTTTACTTCTCCATAAACGATGGCGCCGAATGGCAATCCCTTCAATTGAACTTGCCCGATACCCCGATCAGGGATTTGGTGATAAAGGACAACGATGTAGTATTGGGCTCCCACGGCCGAGGATTCTGGATCTTGGATGACATTCAGCCGTTCAGGGAATACTCCGAAGACCTCAAAGAGCAGAGAAATGTTCTTTTTAAGCCCACCAATGCCATCAGAGGAATTTACAATGCCAATTTCCAATACTACTTGGAAGAAGAGGTGGACACTATCACTTTTTCTATTTTTGATGCAAACAACAACCTTATCGAATCTTTTGGTGGCAACCAACCCAAATATGAGGATTCGGGTGAATCTTCGTGGTGGAGCCGTTTTAGCAGTACCAAACCCACCACGGCAAAGGGCATCAACACTTTTACGTGGAACTTAAGGTATCCTGGACCTACCACTTTTGATGGTATCATTATTTGGGGAGCATCTGCTGAGGTTGGCCCGAAAGCTCCACTGGGTACTTATACCGTGCAAATGAAAGTAGGGGATGAAGTCATCAAGAGCTATCCGTTTGAGATTGAAATAGACCCCAACCTGAAGGGAATTACAGCGGAAGACCTACAACAACAGTTCGAATTGGCTTCCAAAATCACCCAAAAAGCCACTATTGCCAATGAAGCAGTCATTCAAATTAGAAGCATTCGCAAACAATTAGATAGTTTGGGCAAGGGAATCACCAGTAGAAAGTTTACAAAGCTATCCCAAGATTTTATGGAAACCTTGACCGAAATCGAGGAGGACCTCTATCAAACCAAAAACCAATCAGGACAAGATCCATTGAATTTCCCCATCAAATTGAACAATAGGTTCAATGCTTTACAACGAAGCATTGAAAACGGGGATGCACGTCCAACGGATGCCGCCTACGTGGTATACGAAGAACTGACAGAAGAGTTGAACGGCCACATGGCCAAACTAAACAATGCATTGGAGAACGACCTTCCAAAGGTGAATGCTATTTTAGCTGAGAACGGAATTTCAACCATAGAGGCCCAATAAGGGCCTCATGGTTTTAAAATGAGACTGATCCTAAATTAGAATCCCATAGGCTTCCTACGACCTATTATTTGTAATTTTATGTCGTCAGGATGAATAAAATTGTAATCATAGGGATATCCTTGCTCGTTCTGCTCCAAAGTGCCAATATCCATTTAAAGGATTTGATTGAACTTGGAGAATTAGTTGAGCATTACCAATTCCACAGTGAGGAATATGGTGACGACTTTATGGTATTTGTATCCAAACACTACGGAGAGCTCAAGGCTTCCCACAGCCAAAAACACCAAGAGGAACAGCAAGAGCACGAAAAACTTCCGTTTCAGCACCATCAAACCTCCTGTGCCCAACCACTCGTCTTTATTTTGAGTCAAGACAGTTTCATTAATTCCTGTCCGGAGTTGCTTCTAATCGATAAAGGAAATTTCCATTATCAAATATCCTATTCCCACATTTGGGGAGACAACCTTTTTCAACCTCCCAGACACGCATAATTCATAGTATTTCAGCTTTGCTGAACCACTTTTTACAAGCTTTATTCCATTTTTAATAATGCTATTATTCTATGAATCATGTTTTCAAAAATTATCAACTTTAGCATACGGAACAAGTTTATTGTTCTTCTTTTTACGGTAGCCATAGCCTTGGTGGGGCTATACTCGCTATCACAAATACCTATCGGGGCCGTTCCCGATGTCACCAACAACCAAGTGCAGGTCATCACTACCTCAAGGAGCCTTTCTACCCAGGATATGGAAAAATTTGTAACCTATCCCGTAGAGTTGGAAATGGCGAACCTTCCTGGCGTTAAGGAAATCCGTTCTGTTTCCAAGTTCGGTCTCTCGGTGGTCACTATCGTCTTTGAGGATGACATGGGCACTTTTTTGCCACGACAGCTCATTGCGGAAAAAATCAAATCTGCATCCAGTCGAATACCCGAAGGCTTTGGAACCCCGGAGATGGGTCCGATCACCACGGGATTAGGAGAAATCTACCAATACATTTTGGATGTAAAACCTAAATATAGGGACCAGTACTCCTCCACGGAGCTGCGCACCATCCAAGATTGGATCGTAAGACGGCAGCTTTCCGGAATTCCAGGAGTGGTCGAGGTGAACACGTGGGGAGGGCACCTCAAACAATACGAAGTGGCCATACAGACGCAAAAATTGAACGCTTTCAATATCACCGCCAGAGAAGTGTTCACTGCCTTGGAAAAAAACAATAGTGTTACCGGCGGTGGCTATATCGAGAAAGTAAACCAAGCCTATTTTATTCGAGGTGAAGGTTTGGTGAGCACCCTGAGCGATATTGAGAACATCGTGGTCACCACAAGGGACGGAATCCCAATTTACATCAAGGATATATCCAAGGTCGGTTTTGGAAGTGCGCCACGTTTTGGGGCGATAACAGGAAATGGGGAGGGCGAAAAGGTCCTCGGGCAAATCATGATGCTAAAAGATGCCGACTCCAAACGTGTTATCGAGGCGGTCAAGGAACGGGTCGCAGCGATATCGAAATCCTTGCCCGAAGGAGTTTACATCAACCCCTTCTTGGATCGTAGTGAACTGATCGGAAGAACAACCTTTACCGTTACGGAAAACTTGGTCTTGGGGTGCTTGATCGTCATTTTTGTGGTCGTATTGCTCCTGGGCAACTGGCGCTCTGGACTGGTGGTCGCCTCGGTTATTCCACTCTGCCTGTTGTTTGCCCTAACCTTGATGAACATTTTTGGGGTGGATGCCAATTTATTGAGTTTGGGAGCCATTGACTTTGGAATCATCATAGATGGTGCCGTAATCATTGTAGAGTACATTGCATTTCAAATAACCCGAAGGCAGGGAGAGCTGGTCAACTTGAGCAAGGACGACACGCAATCCATAAAGGATAAAATAACAGTTGAGGGCGCTACCAAAATGATGAACTCTGCCGTGTTCGGCCAGCTGATCATTTTGATCGTATTCATCCCAATCCTATCATTGAGCGGTGTAGAAGGCAAAATGTTCAAACCTATGGCGTTGACGTTCAGTTTTGCCCTTTTGGGAGCTGTATTGTTTTGCTTTACCTATGTGCCAGTGGCATCAGCACTGTTCTTAAAACCATCCAAGGAGTCCTCCAAAAACATATCCGTCCGTTTGGTAAACTGGATCAATAAGCAGTATGAACCTGTTATAGAATGGGCCATGAAAAGCAAAAAATTAGTGCTTTCCATCGCCGCTGCACTTTTGGTAGGAGCCATAGCCTTGTTCTCTTCCATGGGAGGTGAATTTGTGCCCACTTTGGACGAAGGGGATTTTGTGATTCAACCGGTACTAAAAACCGGGACTTCTTTGGCCAAAACCGTAGAAACGACCACCAAAATCGAAAAAATCCTAATGGAGCAATTTCCCGAGGTAAAACAAGTGGTGAGCCGTATCGGTGCAGCAGAGGTACCCACAGACCCTATGTCAATGGAGGAAAGTGACGTTATCATTTCCTTGAAACCAAAGAGCGAGTGGACCTCTGCAGAAACCAAGGACGAACTGGCCGATAAGTTTAAAGAAGCCCTCTCCATAATCCCAGGGATGGAAGTGGAATTTACCCAGCCCATTGAAATGCGTTTCAACGAATTGATCACAGGGGTACGGGCCGATATTGCCATCAAAATATTTGGGGAGAATCTGGAAACCTTGAGCAAAAAGGCCAACGAAATCAAAGATCTCATCCAAAACGTGGAAGGAGCGTCCGATATCGTCGTAGAAAAAGTGGAAGGTCTTCCCCAGATGAACGTCTCCTTCGATAGAGCCAAAATTGCGCGGCATGGGCTCAACATTGCCGATCTCAATGAAATGATTTCCATGGGTTTTGCCGGAAAGGTAGTAGGCAGCGTTTTCGAGGGGGAACGTCAATTTGATTTAGCTGTTCGCTTGGATTCAGAGAACCGACAAGATATTTCTAACCTGCGGAACCTTTATGTGGACATTCCCAATGGAGGAAAAATCCCGATGAGCGAACTGGCAGAAATTACCTATCAAAAAGGTGCAGCCAAAATCTCCCGTGATGATACCAAAAGACGTATCGTTGTAGGTATCAACGTCAGGAACCGAGATCTTCAATCTGTGGTCGATGATATCCAATTATTGGTTAAGGACAACATCGCTCTGCCCCCAGGCTATCTTATTACCTATGGCGGACAGTTCGAAAACCTCCAAAATGCCAAGTCCCGATTGATGGTTGCCGTGCCCATTGCTCTATTACTCATCTTTATTATGCTCTATTTTGCCTTTGGATCGGTCAAGGAAGCTTTACTTATTTTTTCCGCCATCCCGCTATCAGCGGTAGGTGGGGTACTCTTGCTTTGGTTACGCGATATGCCCTTCAGTATTTCGGCCGGGGTAGGCTTTATTGCCCTTTTTGGTATTGCCGTACTCAACGGCATCGTACTCATCGAACATTTCAAGGAACTCAAGGGAAAGGACTTTGATTCTATGGAAGATTTGATCAAACAGGGTACCAAGGACAGGCTTCGTGCGGTTTTATTGACTGCTTCGGCGGCAGCATTGGGCTTTTTGCCCATGGCCGTATCCACCAATGCGGGTGCCGAGGTACAGCGACCCTTGGCTACCGTGGTCATCGGTGGATTGGTAACGGCAACTATGCTCACCTTGGTCGTACTGCCTGTTTTATACGCTTATTCACATCACATAAAATTCCGTGGAATAAGAAAAAGAAGAAGTATGGGTAAATTGAACAAAAATACGCTAACCGCGTTATTGCTTCTGGTCAGCATTTCAGGTTTTTCGCAGACCCAATTGAATTTGGAAGACTTGATGGCCCTATCGTTGGAGCATAACAAGGGTATCCAAGCCCGCTCCTTAATGGTAGAGCAAGCGGAAACGCTTAAGGGAACCGCTTTTGAGTTTGACAAAACGGATATTTACTATCAATATGATGAGAACAACTTGGCTATTAACAATCAGCCTATACGGGTGTTTGGGGTACAACAGCAATTTGAATTCCCTACCGTTTACGGAGCCAAGAATAGGCTTCAGAAATCGAACTATGAGCTACAGAGATCATCGTTTGAAATTCAAAAGAAGCAATTGTACCAGGCCCTGAGCAATGCATATTACCGATACCAGACCTTACACCAAAAAGCAAAGCTTTACCGGACACTGGACAGTGTTTATAGTAGGTTTGCACATGCTGCCGACAGACGTTTTGAACTTGGCGAGACCAACTATCTGGAAAAGGTGACGGCCACGGCCAAACAACGACAGATTGTAAACACCTATGCCAAGATAAATCAGCAGCTGTTGACCACCTACGGTCAGATTGCAAGTCTGGTCCAGACAGAAGACAGTTTGCAAATAGCGACCGAAATGCCAGAAAAGCTTGCCGTGGTCAATATGCAAGGGATGATGCCAACGGAAACTTCTTTTTTGGACAATCGCCAACAGCTGAGCAATGCCCAAAAAAGCTTAGAGGAAAACCGATTGCTGCCCGATCTCAACTTGGAATATTTTCAAGGAACCAACAGCGGTCTGGGTACATCCCTTTACGGTCTTCAAGTGGGGGTACGCGTTCCCATTTTCTTCTTTGGGCACAGTAGTAAGGTGAAATCGTCCAAAATTCAAACTAAGATTACGGAAATGGAAAATACGGAGATTAGCGTAGCCATGGACCAGCGATATAAAACGCTGATGGGTCAATTGGAACAACAGGCCAAGGAGCTCTCCTATTATGAGGACGAAGGCGGTCTACTTTCCGATCAAATTTTGAAAGCGGCCACGGGAAACTTTCAAAATGGAGAAATCGACTTTTTCCAATACATCCAAAGTTTGGAAAATGCTTACGAAATCCAACTCAATTATTTGGATGTGCTCAACCAGTACAACCAAACTGTAATCGCTATTAATTATTTGACCATAACATTATAACAATGAAACATATATTTCAAATATCTGCTGCACTCCTTTTGATGGTGAGCTGCGGTAATAAAAACAGTGAAGCATCTAGTGCTGAAGAACAAGGAGAAGAAACAGGAATCGTGGTCACACAAGACCAATTCGATACCAATAATCTGATGATCGGCACCTTAGAGAAAAGAACCTTTCCCAAAATCATAGAGACCTCTGGAATGATCGACGTTCCTCCAGAAAACAGGGCCAGTATTACGGCATTTATGGGAGGATTTGTAAAGCAGACTTCCCTTTTGGTAGGCGATCGAGTAAAAGAAGGTCAACTTTTGGTGGTTTTGGAAAACCAAGAGTTTGTGCAGATGCAACAGGATTATCTCGAAATTTTCAACCAGTTGGATTTCTTAAAAGCTGAATTTGAAAGAAACCAAACACTGTTTGAAGAGAAAATTGCCTCTCAAAAGAACTTTCTTCAGGCCAAGAGCAATTATGATACAGCCAAAGCAAGATATCAAGGGTTAAAGGAACAATTACAGATGCTCAATATTTCCCCTAGCGCTGTGGAGCAGGGAAAAATCTCATCACAGGCTGCCATTTATGCCCCTATTACAGGAAGTATCACCAAAATGAACGTGGCCAAGGGAAGTTATGTCTCCCCTGCTACAGAAATATTGGAAATTGTAAACAATGATCACATTCACCTAGAGCTAACTGTTTTTGAGAAAGACATTTTGAAGGTGAAGAAAGGACAAAAGATCCTGTTCAAGATTCCCGAGGCGTCCGAGACAAGTTTTAATGCGGAGGTATACTTGGTGGGAACATCGATTGACAGCGATAAGCGAACCATAAAGGTGCACGGGCATTTGGAGCACGAAGAGGATACCAACTTTTTGCCAGGGATGTTTGTGGATGCCATGATCATGACCGATACGGTACAAACATGGGCATTGCCCGAAGAAGCGGTAATCGAATCTGAAGGAAACCATTACGTCCTAAAATTAATCAAGAAAGAAGATGGCTATACCTTTGAACGCATCCCCGTAGCTCAGGGAAATTCGTATGATGGTTATTCGGAAATCATTTCGGAACAACTAACCGAATCCGACGAATTTTTGATCAAAGGTGTATTCGATTTGATTGGGGGATAGTTTACCCCAATCCTACATCCAAGGTCATCATAATAATAAATCCACCGATAAAACCCATAGTGGCGATATCGGTGTATTTGTCCTGTTGCGTTTCTGGGATTACCTCTTCAACCACTACAAAAATCATGGCTCCTGCGGCAAATGCAAGGGCATAGGGCAAAATGGGTTCAAAGGTCAATACGGCCCAAGCGCCCAGTACACCGGCAATAGGTTCCACAATGGCGGATGCCTGACCATACATCCAACTTTTTCTGCGGCTGAGTCCATGCCTGCGCATTGGCACCGCAACGGCAAAGCCTTCCGGAAAGTTTTGCAGCCCAATACCCAAAGCCAAGGCCACGGCACCGCCAATGGTAGCGCCTTCAAAGCCGGAGGCTACACCCCCAAAAAGGACACCTACGGCCAATCCTTCGGGAATATTGTGCAGGGTAATGGCCAAAACCAGGAGTGTAGTGCGGTGCCAAGGTGTTTTGACCCCTTCTGCTTCGTCCATTTTAAAATTGATATGGATATGGGGCAGAATTTTATCCAGTCCAAAAATAAAGGCTGCGCCCAATAAAAATCCAACAGCCGCTGGTATGACCTTGACAAAGCCTTCCCCTTCGCTCATCTCAATGCCCGGTGCCAATAGGCTCCAGAAACTGGCGGCGACCATAACGCCACCGGTAAAGCCCAACATGCCATCCATTAGGGCCCTTTTTGGACTTTTAAACAAAAACACAAGACCTGCCCCAGCCGCGGTCAATCCCCAAGTGAACAAGGTGGCATAAAGCGCTGCCAAAATAGGGTCGATACCTTCAAAATAATCGATTACTGCTTCCATTAGCTATTCTTTTTCACAAATAAGTTTGATGCAATTTGATGGGATATCCGCATTTCATTCCCCTCCATTCGTATCCGAAGGGAATTGTCAAAATCCTCTTTATCCAAAATCTGGATGGTATTACCCAAAGCGATGTTGTTCTTGTCCAAAAACTTGAGAAAGGGAACCGAAGAATCCTTCACTCCAACGCACACCCCTTTGGAGTTGATGGGCATTTCGCTGAGCAATTTCTCATCTCGCTCCTGAAACTTCCCATCCTTGGTGGGAATGGGGTCACCATGAGGGTCATACTTGGGAAAATCCAAGAGTTCATCTATTTTGTCTATCAGCTTTTCACTTTTGATGTGTTCCAATTGCTCGGCCACTTCGTGTACCTCATCCCAAGTAAAATCGAGCTTCTTGACCAAAAAAACTTCCCACAAACGGTGCTTACGGATAATGGACAATGCTGTCTGTACCCCAGCCTCGGTCAACGAAACGCCTTGGTAGCGCACATAGTCCACCAACCCTTTCTCGGACAATTTCTTGGCCATATCCGTGACGGACGAGGGTTTGGTTTCCATCTGTTCCGCTATAGCATTGGTGGTAATGGATTTGGAATCTCCGCCACCCAAATGAAAAATGGCTTTTAAATAATTTTCCTCTGATCGCGTCATCAAAAATGTTTTTTCAAAAATACATTTTTATTTAACAAAATTTATTTTTCGTTTTGTCTAAATTAAATGACGGGCATTGGACACTGTTCCCTAACCCTAAAGGATCATTCTCTACGAAAGTAACTTCTTAGTATGCTTTTAAGAGTCCCTGAACAAAAAATAGAATAGTTATCTTGTAAAGGCTTAATTTTAAAAAATGCCTAAGTCCCAACCGTACTTTTTTGCCTGTTTGGCGATTATTATCATTGTCATAACACTCTTGATAAGCGGCTCCTCCATTTTGACCGTCCCGATTTATGAAGGGAGTTCCATTCCGATGGGAACCCCAATTACGTGGATGGGCCTAATTGCATTGCCCTTGACGATTTATTTTGGCGTGAAAAAGTTTAGAGATCATAACACAACATACAAACTCCTCAACCAACTTCTTAAGTTTTCCGTAGGTTTTGCAGTTCTTTGGGTACCCATATCGTATTTACTTTCTGGGAATTTATCGTTTTCATTTTCGGGAACGGCGACTGGTTTTCAGGGAGGCCAACTGGCCATGAAATTATTCTGGGGATACACTTACGGAATCGCTATTTTGCCCATGATATTATTAATCATACATTGGTTTTTGAAATTGATAAATACAATTAGAAAATAATATCGAATGAAGATTCATTTCCTATCCATTGTGGTAATCCTGTTTTCCCATTTTACAGGTTTAGGGCAAACTGAAAGAATTGAAAAACAGCTTATGGATTGCTACTATCAATCTTATGCCGATGACGGAGAGGGCTACAAACAATTATTGTTTGATTATCAAAATCTTCTGATTCGAGAGGGGTTCTTGATTGACGAAAGTGGAAAAAGCTATATCCAGTTGCTAAAAGGAATGGTTAATGGGACACATCCCAAAAAGGAACCGTCCAAGCTATTCTGTTTAGAGAGTCAAAAATTAAGAGGATATGATCCTCAAAAGACTATAGTTTGCAATCAGATCAAAAGTGCTGATTCAACAAATTACAATAAGTCAATAGTAAAACAGATAGAACAATTTGCTTTTGATTCTCCGAAATCCTTAGCCAGAAAGATGTTGGAATTATTATCCAAAGAAGATTTTACCCTAGATTATTACAAAAGACTGTCCTTTCTAGTCTTTTGCATGGTTGATACCCAAGCGGGAATAAACGAGGATTTCCAAGAAGTCAAAGATTACGACCCAGACAAGGCATTGCATATAACGATCACTGAAAAAGATGAAGTCTATGTTGGTCACAATCAAGTTTCAAAAGAAAAATTAGCCAGCTACATTGAACAACACGCTTTAAGAAACAAATCCGAGGCAACATTTGTGGTAGCCTATAGTGGTAAGACAACATATTCTGTTTACAGGAACACGATAGATATCGTTTATAATACAGTTAATGATTTAAGAGAAAAGCTTTCGCTAGAAAAATTTGGTGCCAGTTTTGAAGACTTGGATGATAGCCTTAGAAAACAAATAACAGCAATCTATCCTTTAATAATCGTAGAGGAATAATTGGAGTAAAAGAAAAAGTTATTCGAACTTTCAATTGCCTATTTTTGACAACATGCCCAACTACGACTACATCATCATAGGTGCGGGAGCCGCTGGTCTCCTTTTGGCGGATACCTTAGGAAAGGACCCTTTCTTTGCCTCCAAATCCATTTTGGTGTTGGATAAGGACGATAAATCCAAAAACGACCGCACTTGGTGCTTTTGGGAACGGGGCATCGGTCGATTTGACGACTTAATTCACAAAACTTGGAACCACATTTATGTGGGTGGCCAAAAGTTCCAACAATCCACATCCATTGCCCCCTATACCTATAAAATGCTGCGGGGGATTGATTTCTACGATCACTTTGTCCCAAGAGTAAAAGCCTACCCCAACGTCACTTGGATACAGGAAGAAGTGCAACAATTCGAAGAGCACGAACATGAGGTTGTTGTGACCACAGTTACACAAGAATTTACAGGACAAACGGTATTTTCCAGTCTGTACGACCCTTCCCTGCCGCTAAAACAATCCATATTCCCAGTTCTGCAACAACATTTTTTGGGATGGCATATAAAAACAGACCGGTCGGTTTTTAACCAGAGTGAAGCGACCTTCATGGATTTTTCAGTGCCCCAAAAGGGCAACACTCGATTTATGTACACCCTCCCCTTTTCGGAAACAGAAGCCCTGTTGGAATACACACTCTTCTCCGAGCATCTATTGGAAAAAAACGAGTATGAGGAAGCGATCAAGGCCTACATCGCCCAAAATTTTGGCGACATAGCCTACTCCGTTCAAGACACCGAATTTGGAAGTATCCCGATGACTTGCTATCCGTTTCATCAACATAATTCAGAGCAGATTTTTCATATCGGGATTGCCGGTGGATGGGCCAAACCCAGTACAGGATATACGTTTTACAACACCGCTAGGCAAGTACCCCAACTGGTTGCGTATCTCAAAACAGGAAGACCGTTGACCCAATATCACCAAAATAGCCGGTTCTTGTACTATGACATGTTACTATTGGACATTTTGTACAAAAAGAATCACTTGGGGCATGATATTTTTGAATCCATGTTCAAAAAAAGAAAAGCTTCATTGATATTGAAGTTTCTAGAAAATGAGACTAATGTTTGGGAAGAACTCCAAATGGTGACAGCTCCCAAACCCATGCCTTTCATCAAAGCCTTGCTCCATCGGCTTTTCTAAACCGTGCGCTCCATCAAACTTTGGCCGAACTGTTTCAACAACGCCTTATTTTTGTCAGGCAGTCCTGTTTCTGACAAAGCGTCAAATGCTTTTTGGGTGAAATCCTGTATCGCTTTTTTGGTTTCATCCACAGCTCCACTTTCCTTAAAAATGGTCTTAACGGCGGCTACTTTGGCCGTGGAATCGTCAGGTTTGATGGAATACAAATGCACTAGCCCTTCCTGATTGTCTTTAGAGGCGTTTTCGAGGGATTTGAGGTACAGATAGGTCTTTTTGTTCTCCATAATATCGCCCCCTACCTGCTTGCCAAAGGTTTTTGGGTCGCCAAAGGCATCCAAATAATCGTCCTGCAATTGAAAAGCAATACCCAGATTCCGGCCAAATTCGTAAATGGCATCGGCATCCTTTTGAGAAGCTTTTGCCACAATAGCACCCATCTTCATGGCAGCTGCCACGAGTACGGAGGTTTTGTATTCAATCATTTTTAGGTACTCGGGGATGGTCACATCGTCCCGGGTCTCAAAATCGACATCGTACTGTTGACCCTCACATACCTCAAGGGCGGTTTTACTAAATAGTTTGGTGAGTTCAGCGTACGTTTCAGGCGCGTAGCTTTCGAAACATTGATAGGAAAGTATCAACATGGCGTCCCCGGATAGAATTCCAGTATTCACATCCCACTTTTCGTGTACTGTGACCTTCCCTCTACGCAATGGGGCATCGTCCATAATATCGTCATGCACCAACGAAAAATTATGGAACATTTCCACGGCAAGAGCCGCATCCATGGCATCCTCAATTTTTCCGCCAAAGGCCTCGGCCGTCATCAAGGTGAGTATGGGCCGCATTCGTTTGCCCCCCAATCCCAAAATATACTGTACGGGTTCGTATAGGTTTTTGGGTTCCGCCAATTGGGTTCTTTCTTTGAGATACGTAACAAACTGCTCCCTGTACTGACTAATGATATCGATTTCTGACATGGAATCAAAAATACGTTCAAATATTGAAATTGAGAATGGCCCTCTTTCAAAATTAGAGTTGACCCATCCCAATATTCTAATTATGAGGTTTTTGAAAAAATTTTTCAAAAAAACTGCAATAGAATTCTTTTTACCCGTCTCTATAAGTGAAGTGCAACCTGAAGTAACCGAATGGCAGCCAAAACCGATAACCATAACAACCTGACCAACTTCTTTACGGAGGAGTATGGCTCGTTACGGTCGTATGTGCAGTCGAAGATCAGGGACACATCGGAACGGGATGCCGAGGATATAGTGCAGGATGTTGCGTTACGCATATTTTCGAGGTCAGATGATGCCATTCCCATCAATAACGTGGGTGGATTTGTGTACAACGCCATTCGCAACAGGATCATAGACATTATGCGGGGAAGGAAGGAAAAAAAACTGCCCAGTGAGCACATCGAACAACAATGGCGGGAGTTTGCGGAGTTTTTTTATGGTGATGCGGACAATAGTTACTCTCCCGAAATGGAGCAGGCCCTAAAAAAAGCGGTACAGGACCTAAAACCTCCCTACCGGGATATCGTCATTGCCATAGATTTTGAAGGATACCATTACAAAGAAATAGCAGAAAAAACAGGAATACCGGCAGGCACACTAATGTCCAGAAGACACCGCGCCATGTCGGAACTATCAAAAAAATTGGAAAACTTAAAAGAAATGAGTCATGGAACATAAAAAAGAATTCGAGAAAGCTGTAGAAAAAAAGGTAGAGAACACGGTAAAAAAAGTAATTAAGGTCATAGCCATGGTCATCTTGGGGATTTTGGTCTTCCTCTTGGCCAATTATCTGCTCATGCGCCTTTGGAACTGGCTCATGCCCGATCTATTCGGAGTTGGAACCGTCTCCTATTGGCAGGCACTGGGAATATTTGTTTTGGCCAAATTGTTGTTTGGCTTTGGTGGCGGTGGTGGAAAAAGCAAGGGCGGCAGTCACAAAAAGAAACTGAGGTCGTCCAACAAATGTGGTTCATGGAGACGGGATTTTGATGAATGGAAACACTACGATCAATTTTGGAAAGAAGAGGGCGAAGAAGCCTTCAAAGCATATGTACAAAAAATCAAAAACGACAATCATGATGAATCAAAAGAAGAATAGTCCCAGAAAAAAGTACCTGTATCCATTGCGTCCATTCTTTTGGCGGTTGGGCACCTCCATAGAAAAGGAATCCCACCAAAAAACAGCGGTGGTTCCTGTGTTTGCCCAAGGCAAAAAACGTAGTTAAAACAAATAATCAATCCTTCGTTAAAAAATTGTAAAACCATGGAAACTTTTTTTGTTTTTAAAGTTTCCATGGTTACATTTGCGCCCGATTATGAGGGAGACTATTATACAGAAAGCAACCGAAATGTTCTTAAATCTAGGCTTTAAGAGCATCACCATGGACGATTTGGCCCATGAGATGGGGATATCCAAAAAGACCATCTATTCACATTTTAAAAACAAAACGGAACTGGTGGAAGAATCTACCATGACCATGTGTGATTTTATCACTTGCGGAATCGACAACATTGTAGAACTGAAAAAAAATCCTATTGAAGAACTGTATGAGATCAAAAGATTTGTAATGGTGCACTTAAAGGATGAGAAGTCCTCACCCTTGTACCAATTGCAAAAATATTACCCAAAAATCCATGCAACCCTTAAGGAGAGGCAATACAGTTCCATGCATGGCTGCGTTATCGAAAATGTGAAGCGAGGCATGCAAATGGGCATCTACCGCGACAACCTCAACGTGGAATTTGTTTCCAGAATTTATTTCTCCGGGGTCATGAGCATTAAGGATAACAACCTTTTCCCCACCAAGATATTTAACAAGGTAGAACTACTGGATTACTATCTGGAATATCATCTAAGGGGCATCGTAACACCCAAAGGAAGACAAATACTCAACTCAATCATCAATTCAAATCAAGAATAAATGCGACAAACACTAATCACCTTACTATTCATATTGCCCTGGTTGGCTTCCGCTCAGGATTCCATACCCAGCTTTAGCTTGGGTCAGGCTATCACCTATGCACTGGAGCACAATTACACCGCCCAAAATGCAGAGAGAGATATACTGGATGCCCAAAAGCAAAAATGGGAAACCATTGCTTCGGGACTTCCGCAGATCAACGGAGGGGTAAGCTACCAAAATCAGTTAAAGCAACCTGTGGCCCAGATTCCGGCCGAATTTTTTGGTGGAGAGCCAGGCACCTTTCAGGAAGTGGTCTTCGGACAGCCACAATCCATGACAGCTACGGCAACCTTGACCCAGCAGATTTTTGACGGATCCTACATCGTGGGCGTTCAGGCTACCAAGACCTTTTTGGATTATAGTCAAAACAACAAGGAAAAAACCGAATTGGATGTACGTAAATCGGTGGTAGAAGCCTACGGCAATGTGCTCTTGGCGCAAGAAAGTGTGTTGATTTCCGAAAAGAACAAAGCCACTTTGGAGGAAAACCTCTACGAGACCAAACGTATTTACGAGAACGGCCTTGGAGATGAAGAGAGTGTGGACCAATTGCAGATCACATTGTCTTCCGTTGAGAATCAACTTAAGAATGCCCGTAGGATGGAGAAAATCACACGGCAAATGTTGAACCTGGTACTTGGACTCCCTATTGACGCCCCAACAGTGTTGACCGAAAATTTGGATGACCTTACCCAGAAGCAAATCGATTTGGGATTGATAGAATCTGAATTCAACATTGAAAAAAACGTGGACTTTAAAATGGCCGCCAACCTCAATGAACAGCGTTTCCTTGAGTTGAAATTGGCCAAGAGTAGAGCACTTCCAACCTTGAACGCTTTTGTCAACTATGGTGGAAACTCCTTTAGCGATCGTTTCAACTTTTTTAGCAGCGGCCAACAGTGGTTCGGTTCCTCTATTTTAGGGGTAGACCTCAACATTCCCATTTTTAGTTCGTTGCAACGAAGCGCCAGCACCCAACGTGCCAAAATTGCGTTGGAAAAAGCCAAGACCCAGTTTACGGAGACCCAATCTCGGATTCGCCTTCAGCTCGAAACGGCCAAGAGCGATTATATCCTGGCCATTGAGCAATATGGCACTTCCAAAGACAACCTGGACCTTGCAGAACGCATCGAAAAAAAGAACCAGATCAAATATTCCGAAGGTTTGGCCACTAGTTTTGAGTTGAGACAGGCACAGACCCAGCTATACACAAGTCAACAAGAATATCTACAATCCATGGTCGACGTAATCAACAAAAAAACGGCGTTGGAAAACATTATAAATCAATAAACAAAGGAGAAAACCATTCCATCATGAAGAAAGCAATATATATCACAATAACCGCCTTGATCCTGGCTTCGTGCGGAAGCGGGAGCAGCAATTCCGTAGAAAACGTAATAGCCAGCAAAGACGTGGAAGCCATTCGCGCCAAGCGTAATTCGGTTACCGAAGAATTAAAGGCCTTGGAAGCACAGGTAAAACAATTGGACGAGGCCATTGGCGAACTGGACGACAATTCCAAATTGCCGTTGGTTTCCGCACTTACCGTAGCGCCGCAAAAGTTCCAGCACTTTTTGGAATTGCAAGGAGATGTGATGACCGACCAAAACGTTTTGGTATACCCAGAAATGGCCGGAACCCTCTATCGCGTTTATGTTAAGGAAGGACAGCAAGTATCCAAAGGTCAACTCTTAGCCTCCATTGATGATGGCGGACTTTCCAGCCAATTGGCACAATTGAGGACCCAGGCAGAGCTGGCGAAGACTACTTTTGAGCGTCAAAAAAGGCTTTGGGAACAGAATATTGGTTCGGAAATACAGTACCTACAGGCCAAAACCCAGTACGAAGCCCAACAGAGCGCCGTGAAACAATTGGAAAGCCAAGTGGGGAAATCTTCCATACGTGCCCCCTTCTCGGGAATTGTTGACAACATTATCAAAGACCAAGGTACCGTAGTAAGCCCGGGGCCGGGGTCGGAGGTTTTCCGTATTGTCAACCTATCCGATATGTACATTGATGTGGAAGTACCCGAAAGTCATTTACCCAATGTGACCGTAGGTAAGGAGGCAGAAGTCTATTTTCCGGTATTGGGCGAGAGCATTACCACTCAGGTGCGTCAAACGGGAAACTTTATCAATCCCAGCAACCGTTCCTTTAGCGTAGAGATTCCTGTACCCAACAAGAACGGAAAAGTAAAACCCAATTTGACGGCCAAGGTAAAAATCAACGACTACACCAATGAGAACGCGATTCTAATTCCACAAAGTGTGGTATCGGAAAACGCGGAAGGAGAACAATATGTGTACCTGATTAGCGAGGAAAACGGAGAAATAATGGCCAAAAAATCAATCATTACCCCTGGAAAGACCCAAGGTGATTATTTGGAAGTGCTCGAAGGAATATCATCAGGGAGTCAAGTCATCGTGGAAGGAGCCCGAAGGGTACGAGATGGACAAAAAGTTCAGGTAATCGATTCAACCACAACTGCCAAAAACTAATTCAGCAAAATGAAAAAAGCCGAAAAAAACGCAAATAAGGAATTTCGACTGTCATCATGGGCCATAGACAACCCTTCTGTGATTTATGTGATGATCGGTCTGTTCTTCATCATAGGGCTATCCTCCTATTTTTCCATGCCTAGGGAAGATTTCCCAGAGGTGGAAGAGACCAAAATTTATGTAAGCACAATTTATCCCGGGAATACGGCCGAGGACATGGAACGACTGATTACCGATCCCTTGGAAGATGTACTGAAAAACATCAGTAATGTGGTCGAGATCACCTCCACTTCCCAAGAGGATTATTCCATGATTGTTGTGGAGTTTGATGAAGAAATTGCCGTGGAAACCGCGAAGCAAAAAGTAAAGGACGAAGTGGACTCAGAAAAGGCCGGTGAAGATTGGCCTATTTTTAATGGGGCCAAAGTGGAACCCAACGTATTCGACCTCAACCTCGCCGAGTCGTTTCCTATCATGAACGTGAACCTTACTGGGGACTATCCTGTTGAAAAACTAAAGGAGTTCGCCGAATATTTGGAAGACGAGATAGAAGACCTCCCACAGATCAAAGAGGTCGACATTAGGGGAGCCCAAGAAAAAGAAGTCGAAGTAGCTGTGGATGTCTATAAAATGATGGCATCCCGTGTGAGTTTTGATGATATTATCCAAGCCATTGCCAATGGCAACATGACCATGTCGGCCGGTAACTTGATTACCAGCGGCCAACGAAGGACCATTCGTATTCTGGGTGAAATTGAAAACCCATCGGAACTGGAAAACTTTGTGGTTAAATCGGAGAACGGGGCAATTTACCTGCGCGATATTGCAACGGTTACTTTCTCGGAAGAAGACAAAACCACATACGCCCGTGAACATGGCAGTCCAGTAGTGATGTTGGATATCAAGAAACGTTCTGGCAAAAATACCATCGAGGCCGCGGACCTCATCCGTGGTCTTGTGGATGAAGCCAGGGAAAACTACTATCCCAAAGATCTTACGGTAAGCATTGCCAACGATTCGTCCAGCAGAACCTTGAACCAAGTGGACGACTTGGTCAACAACATTATCTTCGGGATTATACTTGTGGTGACCGTTTTGATGTTCTTTTTGGGATTCCGAAACGCACTCTTCGTAGGTTTCGCGATACCTATGTCCATGTTCATGTCCTTCATGATTTTGTCTGCAATGGGCTACACGCTCAATACAATGATCCTGTTTGGTTTGATTATGGGATTGGGTATGCTGGTGGATAATGGTGTAGTGGTAGTCGAAAACGTATACCGACTCATGGAACAAGAAGGTATGTCCCGTAAAGAAGCTGCCAAAAAAGGGATTGGAGAAATTGCCATCCCTATCATCATTTCCACCGCAACCACAGTGGCCGCCTTTGTCCCGCTGGGCACATGGCCGGGCATTATGGGAGAATTTATGATCTTCTTCCCGATTACGCTCTCTGTGGTTTTGGGTTCCTCCTTGTTTGTGGCCATTTTTATGAACTCCATGCTTGTTTCCCAGTTTATGCAAATCGGGGAAAAAGAGCTTACGAGAAAACAATTGATTCGATTGAGCATCATTTTGGGCGGATTTGGGCTGTTCATCTACTTTGTGGGCGGACAAGTTCGGGGTCTTGGCACCCTAATGATCGTGGTGGCCGGCATGTTCTGGATCTATAAATACTTCCTGAAACCCTCGGCACGCCGTTTCCAGACCAAAAGTTTGGTGCGATTGGAAAACTTTTATGAGGGTCAACTGAAAAAGGCCCTAAAAGGGAAAAATGTCTATTGGTATTTTGGGCTCACCTCCCTTCTTTTGGTCCTTTCGTTTGTGTTCTTCGGGATGTCCCTGCAAACACAGCGAACCAAAGTGGAGTTCTTCCCGGACAATACCCCGAATGAAATTTATGTGTACATCGAGTATCCGCAGGGAACCGATATCGATAAGACCAATGCCATTACAAAGGATATTGAAAGTAGGGTCTACGGTGTCACGGACAGAAGTAAATACAACGATGGTGATTTCAACTATTTGGTACAATCCAGTGTATCCCAAGTAGGTAAAGGAGCGGAAAATCCTTTTACAGAGGGAGGGTCTGCTGCAGAGATGCCGCATCGTGGTAAGATCACCTTGTCCATGCGGGAGTTTAAATACCGCAATGGATTGGATACGGAACAACTTCGGCAGCAGATTCAGGATACCTTGACCGGCGTGTACCCCGGGGTAACCATTTCTGTGGAAAAAGATGCCGTAGGACCACCCGCAGGATATCCCATCAACATAGAGATTGAAGGCCAAAACTATGACACCTTGATCAACACGGCCGAACGGATGCGAAATTACATCAACAGCAAGAACATTGCTGGAATCGAGGAGCTAAAGGTCGATGTAAACAAGGGTAAGCCTGGAATGCAAGTAGTAGTGAACCGTGAAAAGGCCGGCGAACTTGGAGTTTCCGTAGGGCAAGTGGGACAACAATTGCGCAGGTCCATTTTTGGAGACAAAGCTGGAATTTATAAAAAGGATGGCGAAGACTACAATATCAATGTGCGCTTCAATGAAGACATTAGGTACAACACCAGCGCTTTGTTCAACCAGAAAATTATCTTTAGGGATCCTTCCAATGGACAAATCAAGGAAATTCCCGTATCTGCCGTAGCGGACCAAAAAAACACCTCTTCCTTTAGTGCCATCAAGCACGTGGACACGAAAAGGGTGGTAACGGTTTACTCGGCATTGAAACCTGGCTTTACAGATGCTGCGGCCATTGTAGCGGAAATACAGGAAGAAATGCAGGAGTTCAAAGGACTGCCCGAGGGAGTTAAAATTGATTATACAGGACAAATCGAGGAGCAAGAGAAACAGATGGCATTCCTTATGAGCGCATTCTTTTTGGGCTTAGGCTTGATCATGTTGCTTTTGATTTTCCAATTTGGCGGGATTTCCAAACCTGCCATAATCATGATGGCGATTTTCTTGAGTTTCATCGGCGTATTTGGCGGTCTCATAGTCACGGGATGGCCCTTTGTAATCATGATGACCATGATGGGAATTATCTCTTTGGCAGGGATTGTGGTAAACAATGGTGTGGTCCTCTTGGATTATACCCAAATCTTGATTGACCGTAAAAAAGTGAAACTTGGCATTTCCGACGACGATTTATTGAGTCGGGAGGATGTGACCGAAGCCATAATTACTGGAGGGAAAGCCCGTTTGCGTCCTGTATTGCTAACTGCCATTACCACGGTATTGGGCCTTATTCCATTGGCCATCGGATTGAACATCAACTTTGTCAGTCTCTTTTCAGATTTTGACCCTCAAATTTACATGGGAGGTGACAATGTGATTTTCTGGGGACCTTTGGCATGGACCGTGATTTTTGGTCTGGTAGTAGCTACCTTCCTCACACTGATTATTGTACCGGTATTGTTCAATATCTCGTACAGGCTTAAGATCAGAATCCGCCGGTGGACCTCCAAACATGAAACACCCGAGGTGGTAACGGAATAAATCTTTTTAAGCAGGAATATAAAAAAGCCCCGACCATTTGGTCGGGGCTTTTTTCTTAAACACTGATTTTAACTTATTGGTTGACCGTGACGGCATCGCCTTGGTTCCAATTTTTTACTTGTGCAACGCGGTTGTCTGAGTAATCCACTTCGCTTAATTCATCGTTCTGCCAGAAAAACCATTTACCGGTCTTTACGCCATTGTCGTATTGGCCAGTGGCAATTTTTTTACCTTCAACATTGAACATTACCCAGTCACCGTGTAACTTTCCGTTTAACATATAACCAGTTTGGGCAATTTCGCCGTTGTCATGAAAATAAGTGGCTTTCACCATTTTTCCCATTTTCTCAAAGGTCGGTTCAGTATCTTGAGCAGATACCCCAACCACAAACATCACCGCCAAAAATAATACTGCTTTTTTCATATTGTATGGGATTTAATATTGTTGATACCTAATTGATAACGTAACAAAGATACTTAAATTTTACATTAATAACACATTTAAGTAACATTTAGTTTACATTAAGTTAACATTTAAATTTTATTTTATTGGCTATCAGTATTTTAAATTCATAATGGTTGTATCATTGAAACCCTTTTAACGGATTTTTTAACCATTAAACACCCATAAAAATCACCAAAATGTAATTTTAATGTTAATTTAAAGTTACGTAATTATTTGTTACCAACCTTGAATATCCACCTAAAAGCGTCCAAAACAGAAAAAAGGCATATCCCCTGAAAATTACACACATTCCTATTAAATTTGCGCTCTAATAACAAGCAGTATGTACAGAAGCAATACTTGTGGTGCCCTTAGGGCATCGGACATTGGAACAGAGGTGGTTTTAAGTGGATGGGTTCACAAGCTACGGGACAAAGGTTTTGTGGCCTGGGTGGACCTTCGTGATCGATATGGGATTACCCAATTGGTCTTTGACGAAGAGCGAACCTCCAAAGAGCTTCTGGAAAAGGCACGGGAATTGGGTCGTGAAACCGTTATACAAGCCAAGGGTGAGGTTATCGAGCGCGCTTCCAAGAATCCCAATATCCCTACCGGGGAAATTGAAGTCCTCGTCAAAGAGCTTACCATTCTCAACACCTCCTTGCTTCCCCCATTTACCATAGAGGACGAAACCGATGGCGGAGAGGATATCCGTATGAAATACCGTTATCTGGATATTCGCAGGAATCCGGTTAAAAACAAACTGATCTTTAGGCACAAAGTGACCATGGAGGTCAGGAAATACCTGTCCGACCAAGGCTTTATCGATATTGAAACACCTTATCTCATCAAATCCACCCCCGAAGGCGCGAGGGACTTTTTGGTGCCCAGCCGTATGAACGAGGGTCAGTTCTACGCTTTGCCCCAATCACCGCAGACCTTCAAACAGCTGTTGATGGTGGGTGGCATGGACAAGTATTTCCAAATTGTAAAATGCTTTAGGGACGAGGACCTCCGTGCCGATCGCCAGCCCGAGTTCACGCAAATCGATTGTGAAATGGCCTTTGTGGAACAGGAGGACATCCTCAACACTTTCGAAGGTTTGACCAAGCATCTGTTAAAGGAAATCAAAGGAGTGGAAATAGAAGATTTCCCCAGAATGACCTATGATGATGCGATGCGACTTTACGGAAACGATAAACCGGACATTCGTTTTGGAATGCAGTTTGGTGAACTCAATCCAGTAGCGCAACATAAAGATTTCAACGTATTCAATTCGGCCGAGCTTGTAGTAGGTATTGCCGTTCCGGGAGCCGCCTCCTACACAAGAAAGGAAATAGATGGCCTCATCGACTGGGTGAAACGCCCACAAGTGGGCGCCAAAGGAATGGTCTATGTAAAGTGCAATGAGGATGGCACCTACAAATCTTCCGTGGACAAGTTTTATGATCAGGATGATTTGGCCCAATGGGCCGAGGTGACGGGGGCAAAAGCCGGCGACCTTATTTGTGTACTTTCGGGCAATACCAATGAAACACGCACCCAACTAAGTGCGCTTCGTATGGAGTTGGCAACGCGTTTGGGCCTTAGAAAACCGGACGAATTCGCTCCCCTTTGGGTGGTTGACTTCCCATTATTGGAACTGGACGAAGAAACAGGAAAATACCATGCCATGCACCATCCGTTCACCTCGCCAAAGCCTGGTCAGTTGGAGTTGTTGGATACCCAGCCGGGAGACGTTAAGGCCAATGCCTACGATTTGGTACTGAACGGAAACGAAATAGGTGGTGGTTCCATCCGAATTTATGACAAGGAGACCCAAGCTACCATGTTCAAACATTTGGGCTTTACCCCGGAAGAAGCGAAAGCGCAGTTCGGATTCCTGATGGATGCTTTCCAGTACGGAGCACCACCACATGGCGGTATCGCCTTTGGCCTGGACCGTTTAGTGGCCATTTTGGGTGGACAAGAAACCATTAGGGACTACATTGCCTTCCCTAAAAACAACAGCGGACGCGATGTCATGATCGATGCTCCAGCCAACATCGACGAAGAGCAATTAAAGGAGCTCCATTTAAAATTGGACTTGTGATATATTAAAATCCCGCTCACTGCGGGATTTTTTAATACTTTTATTAGTAGTACATACCTCAATGCCCTACAGCAACAAAAAACTGTTTACCCGATTTCTTAAATGGCGATATAGAAATATCTCCAACAGGACCTTTATTCAGTTTATGAGCCTGATCGTGGGCTTCTTGGCAGGAGCCGTTGCGGTCACCTTAAAAAACACCACCTATTTTATCGAGTCCCTTCTAAAGAAGGGAATTGTGTTCTCAGAAAACCAGCTATACTTCATATTGCCTACCATTGGGCTTACCTTGGTGTACCTCTATGTCAAATTTGTGCACAAGGAACCCCTTCAGCATGCCGTGTCATCCATCATTTTTTCACTGTCCAAGAAACGGGGACTGCTTAGGATAAAGGACATTTACACCCCATTGATTACTGCTCCGCTTACCGTTGGCTTTGGTGGTTCTGTAGGTTTGCTTGGCCCTGCGGTCAAATCAGGTTCGGCGGTGAGTTCCAACTTGAGCAGGCTTTTTCATATTGATGCCAAAACACGGACCTTATTGGTGGCATGTGCCTCGGCCGGGGCCATAGCCTCCATTTTTCAATCGCCCATTGCTGCCATCATATTTGCCGTGGAGGTTTTTACATTGGATTTGACCATGATGTCCATGCTGCCCCTACTGCTTGCCTCGATTTCCGGTGTATTGACGTCCTACTTTTTTCTGGGCAACGAGGTCCTGTTCAGCTTTTCCCTTTCTGAAGGCTTCGAATTGAACGACACTCCCTTTTATATTCTGTTGGGGGTAGGTACCGGTTTTGCCTCCATCTATTTTACCAAAATGTACTTTTACATCCTATCCCTTTTCAAGAAATTGAAAAGTCCCAAATACAAACTTTTGGTGGGAGGGATTGCCATCGGGATTATGCTTTATGCCATTCCCCCACTCTATGGTGAAGGTTTTGGATTTATCAACAACCTCTTGGACGGAGACCATTTGAAGGCATTGGGAACAACCCCCTTCGATGCCCATACTGATAATATTTGGGTGGTCATAGCCCTGTTGTTTGGCATCACTATTTTTAAGGCCATCGCCATGACCACCACTATTGGAGCCGGTGGTGCAGGTGGGATATTTATTCCCACCATGGTCATGGGCAGTGCCCTGGGCAATGTAGTGGCCAAGCTCATCAATAATTTGGGACTGGGATTCTCGGTATCCGAAAGCAACTTCACCCTGATCGGTATGGCCGGACTCATTGCGGGGGTAATCCATGCGCCATTGACCGCCATATTCCTTATTGCAGAAATTACAGGAGGGTACCAGCTTTTTGTTCCCTTGATGATTACCTCGGCCATCTCCTATTTGATCACCAAAAATGCCCTCGACTACACCATTTACACCAAAGAACTCGCCAAAATCGGTGCTTTATTGTCGCATAACAAGGACCAAATGGTACTTGGGCTGATGGAAATGGATGACGTGATCGAAAAAAATTTTAAACCCGTCCACCCCAAAATGTCCTTGGGAGAAATGCTGCACCAATCGGTTTCCAAGTCCAAAAGAAACCTGTTCCCCGTGCTGGACGACGATAAAAAGCTCATCGGCATCATCGTATTGGACGATATTCGGCCCATGATGTTCGACACGGAGCTATACGATACCGTCTTTGTTAAAAATTTGATGCATGCCCCGCCAGAGGTTATCTTTTACGAAACGGACAACATGAAAGAGGTGATGAAAAAATTTCAGGACAGCGGTGCTTGGAATTTACCCGTCATCAAAAAAGGAAAGTATGAAGGCTTCATCTCAAAATCCAAAATGTTAACGGCCTATCGCAGAAAACTCATCAATTATTCCCAATGAAAATCAAACTGAAACATATCATCTTTATCATCATGTTGGCATCCTTGGGTGCCATAGGTTATGGTCTTACCCTAGAAGAAAAGGATCCCCAAGCCCCCAAGTATATTGGAGGGGGAACGGTTGGACTTTTTTTGGTGGCCATGCCGCTTTTTCTTTGGAAGGAAAGTAGGTTTAAAAACATGAAAGATTACATGCTTACCAAGGAAAATATTATAAAAATGCAAGAAAAAGAGCGTAAAAACACTGAAAATCAATAATTTTCACAAGATTTAAACTTCATTTCACCCAATCAGTCGGAAAAAAAACTACTTTCGTATTTTAACATTTTATTTATTTTTTAATGACTGGTACAGTAAAATTTTTCAATGATTCCAAAGGTTATGGATTCATTACAAACGACGACACAGGAAAAGACATCTTTGTTCATGTTACAGCACTGAACGGGGTGGAATTGAACGAAGGCGACAAAGTAGAATACACAGAAGAAGAAGGAAGAAAAGGAGTGGTTGCTGCAAAAGTGCAGGTAATCGGATAATAATATTTTATTTTGAGTGATCTAAAACCCTGGCAATGCCGGGGTTTTTTATTTTAGTTCAGGTTCCTTCGCTGAATAAAGAATCTTTTAAGAAGTTCAGAGGCTTCCTTCTCCATCACCCCACCTACTACTTCGGTCTTAGGATGTAGATGTCCGCCCATCACGTTGAAGCCCCGTTCCAGATCTGATGCTCCATATACCACCTTGGATATTTGGCTCCAGTATAAGGCCCCTGCGCACATTTGGCATGGTTCGAGGGTAACATAAAGTGTGCAGCCCTGAAGGTATTTTCCGCCCAAAAAATTGGACGCCGCAGTAATGGCCTGCATTTCCGCATGTGCCGTTACGTCTTTTAGGCGTTCCGTAAGATTATGTGCCCTGCCTATAATTCTATTGTTCACTACGATTACCGCACCAACCGGTACTTCCCCTCGCTCAAAGGCCATTTCCGCCTCCTGTAGGGCCCTCTTCATAAAATAGTTGTCGTCAAACGGGTTTTCCACAATTTTTTACATCAATTTCATCAGATTGCTAAGCTACACATAAAATAATTTTGGCGAGAATCGATACTTTTGTTTTTTATTCGTTGGAAAGGCTACTATCACATATCGATTCCCCTGAAGACCTCAAAAAATTGACCTTGGACGAGTTACCCCAACTTGCCAAAGAATTGAGGGAGTTCATTATTGACATTGTCTCGACCAAGGAAGGGCATTTGGGGGCCAGCTTAGGGGTGGTTGAGCTCACCATTGCCCTGCATTACGTATTCAACACCCCATATGATAAACTTATTTGGGATGTGGGCCACCAAGCCTACGGCCACAAAATTTTGACGGGCCGAAAGGAAATTTTTGATACCAACCGTCAATTGGGCGGTATTAGCGGTTTCCCTAAACGTAGCGAAAGTGAATATGATGATTTTGGAACCGGGCACAGTTCCACTGCCATCTCGGCCATTTTGGGAATGGCCATGGCCTCTAAGCTAAAGGGCGGCCTATCCAAACAACATATTGCCGTAGTGGGCGATGCCTCCATTGCCAGTGGCATGGCCTTCGAGGGACTCAACCATCTCGGGGTAACGGATGTAAATGCCTTGATCATACTCAATGACAATGCCATTGGAATTGACCCAAGTGTGGGTGCCCTTAAAAAATACCTTACCAACGTCAAAGCAGGTACGGCAAAGGACGAGAATATTTTTGAGTGCCTCAACCTTAACTATTCCGGGCCCATTGATGGGCATGACCTAAAAAAACTGGTCGACGAGCTGAAGCGATTGAAACAGCTGGATGGACCCAAATTACTGCACATCATTACCACCAAAGGAAAAGGATTGAAACGGGCCGAAGAGGATCAAGTGGTATACCATGCACCAGGAAAATTTGACAAGATCACCGGGGAACGGTTGCCAAAGTCAGGAGAAGAAGAACCTCCTAAGTACCAGGACGTTTTTGGGCATACCCTAGTGGAACTTGCCGAAAACAACCCAAATATTGTGGGGATTACCCCAGCCATGCCCAGCGGTAGCTCCCTAAAATTTATGATGGACAAAATGCCCCACCGTGCCTTTGACGTTGGCATAGCCGAGCAGCACGCAGTCACCTTGGCTGCGGGTATGGCGACGCAGGGACTGGTGCCGTTTTGCAATATTTACTCTACCTTTTTGCAAAGGGCCTACGATCAGGTTATTCACGACGTAGCACTACAAAAGCTCCCCGTAATTTTCTGCCTGGACCGAGCAGGGCTTGTAGGCCAGGACGGGCCTACTCATCACGGGGTTTTTGACATGGCTTTTTTGCGATGCATCCCCAACCTCATGCTGTTCGCTCCCATGAATGAAATGGAGCTCCGCAACATCATGTACACCGCGCAATTGGGTCTCGACCTTCCCATCGCCATCCGATACCCAAGGGGACGGGGCGCAAACTTGGATTGGAAAAACAAGTTCGAAAAAATTGAAATCGGTACTGCGCGATGTCTTAAAAAAGGAAGCAAGCTAGCTATCCTAACTGTTGGACATGTGGGCAATACCGTTACCGAAATCATATCAAAACTGGATGAACCTGAAGAAGTAGGACATTACGATATGCGTTTTGTAAAGCCATTGGACAAAGAGACACTGCAAACCATTTTTAGCACATACGATCAAATTATTACGGTGGAAGACGGGACTATAATGGGTGGCTTTGGCTCGTCCGTTTTGGAATTTGCGAATGAAGTGGGTGTATCCATCCCAGTTTCCATTTTTGGAATTCCCGATGATTTTATCGAACATGGGGAAATGACAGAGACCCATCAACTTGCCGGTATAGATTTTGACACCTTATTTTCACACATACAATCAACCTTAAACCAATGCGATTAACTTGCTTTTTAATTCTTTTCCTTACGGTTTTCCTATCTGCCAACGCACAGGTAACCCGCATAAAAGCTTTTGAGATTGACAGTACGGATTCCGGTTTTCAAATTGTTCGCATCAAAGATGTCAAACTAAAATACCTCACCCGAAGCGCCAAGCTTACCGACCCAAGGACCGTACTGAACAGGGTAAAACCGTTAAAGGTATGGTACAACCGATTCAAACCTACCTCCTTTTGGAAAAAGGTGAACAAATTTGGGCTTAACATCAGCGAAGTGGCTTTTGTAAACTGGAACGCGGGGGGAGACAATTCGGTGACGGCCTTGGCAAGTGCGGATTTTGCCCGAAATTACAAGTTCAGGTATTTGAGTTGGAACAGTGAAGCACAATTTCGTTATGGCATAAACGCACAGGAAGGGAGAAAGTTGCGAAAAACGGACGACCAGATCCGAATGGCCTCTACCTTAAGTTTTAGAAAGGACACCATCACCAACTGGTACTATTCGGTCAGGGCCAATATAAGGACCCAATTCTCCAACGGTTACAAGTATCCCGACCGCGACAATCCCATTTCAAGGTTTATGGCCCCAGGTTATCTATTCGTGGGTATGGGTTCCTCCTACCTGCCACCTAAAGATCAATTCACGCTCTACATTTCACCAGCCACCATGAAATCAACCTTTGTTTTGGACGAAACGCTTTCCGAGCAGGGCGCTTTTGGTGTAGAAAAGGGTAAAAACCTCTTCTTGGAACTTGGTTTTTTGATTACCAATACTTGGGAAACCGAGGTAGGCCAAAATGTGCTGATGAGCCATCGGCTGAATCTCTACACCGATTACATTAGGAGTTTTGGCAACATCGATGTGGATTGGGAATTGAATTTTAACCTAAAGGTCAACGAGTACCTCAACGCAAATATTGGCACCCATATCATCTTTGATGACGACATCAAATTTAATGAGGAAATTGCGGAGGACGGGACCATCATAGACCCTGGGATAGCCCGAATACAGTTTAAACAGCTTCTCGGGGTGGGGTTGCTCTATTCCTTTTAAACCTTGCGCCCGGTCAATTTATCGTGGATGTGCACGGCTGCACTGTCCGACAGACTGGCCACGAAACAACTGGTGTCCAATAAGATGTTATAAATGGAAGTCGAGGTGTTCCTGTAGTTTTCCGGTAGACTTTTAATGAGCAATCGGTCATAATTGGTATCCAGACCTTTCTTTATATTGATCAATGCGGTAGTGTACATGTCCAATAAATCAGAAATGATTCGGTAACCCGCCAATTCCTTATCGATAACTTCTGTGGATTGATAAATTTTCTCCACGCTCAACTTGATGATATCGTCCACCTGTGCAGTATACTTTCCCTTGTCCAGTAAAGAAGTGTCAAACTCCCCCTTAAGGATTTTTTCTTCCTGCTGTACAAAAACATCAACGGCATCCCCGATCAGTGTGCTAATGGCCAAGGCCCTCAAATAGCTGAGTCGGTCACTGGACGTTGTCATGGCATTGTACTTTTTGGTATTGATATTATCCTTCACCAAATTGATTAGGTATTCCAAAGCATACTCCTCGGGTATCAATCCAAGGTTGATGCCATCCTCAAAATCGATAATGGTGTAGCAGATATCGTCCGCAGCTTCTACCAAATAGGTGAGCGGATGCCTTAAAAATCCCGTTTCGGGATGCGAAGGATTGGGCAAAAGGCCAAGTTCTTCCACAAGTTCATTGAAAAAAGCTTTCTCGGATTGAAAGAAACCAAATTTTTTATCGGCAATGTTCTTGGAAGGCTTTTTGGGCAAAGACCCTTTAGGGTATTTGATAAAAGCGCCCAAGGTACTGTAACTCAGTCGCAGACCACCCGGAACACCTTCCCGTGACTCGGTGAGCAGTTTGAATCCGTTGGCATTCCCTTCAAAATCGATAAGGTCTTGATATTCCTCCGGGGTGAGTATATCCTCGTAAAATTTTCCTGGTCCTTGTTTAAAATAATTCCCAATGGCCTTCTCGCCACTGTGCCCAAAAGGAGGGTTGCCAATATCGTGGGCCAGTGCAGCAGCGGCTACAATGGCTCCAAAATCGTTGAAATGGTGCCCGTGCACTTCGGCCAAAAATGGATATTTGTTCAATACTTTTTGCCCAGCGATGCGACCAAGGCTACGGCCCACTACGGAGACCTCCAAACTGTGCGTTAAGCGGGTATGGACGAAGTTCTTTTGGGAACCCACGGCGATGGGCATGGGAAACACCTGTGTTTTGTCCTGTAAACTTCTAAAGGCAGATGAAAAAATAATACGGTCGTAATCCACTTCAAACCCGAGGCGGGTCTCGTTCTGTTCCTTTCGAAGGCGTTTTCCTGTATCCCCGTGTCGCTTTAAAGAGAGTAGTTGCTCCCAATTCATTGATCAGTAATTTGCAACGAAGATATGGCAAAACCAGAACCTATGTCCAACACAAGAAAAATATTGATGCTTTTAGCGCCGTATTTGGTAACATTTTGTTAACCTTATTGCGGATTTATAATGGCATTTTTGTCATATTTCTGAAAGAATGGGTGAGAATATCTACATTTTTATGGTTATTGCCTTGGGCATCTTGGCTATTACCGATTTGGTTGTAGGAGTGAGCAACGATGCGGTCAATTTTTTGAACTCTGCCATCGGGTCAAAAGCAATTTCCTTTAGGACCATTATGGTTGTCGCTAGTATTGGTATTGCTTTTGGTGCCATATCGTCCAGCGGGATGATGGAGGTAGCCAGAAAGGGAATTTTTAATCCCGGTGAGTTCGTTTTCGAGGAAATCATGTTCATTTTTATGGCCGTGATGATTACAGATATTTTATTGTTGGATTTTTTCAATACCTTGGGAATGCCTACCTCCACTACGGTTTCCATCGTATTTGAATTACTGGGTGCATCTGTGGCCATATCCCTGATCAAAATTGCCGATACACAGGGTGGGGTTTCAGATTTGGTCACTTACATTAATACGGACAAAGCTGCCGAAATTATATTTGGGATTCTCCTTTCGGTTTTCATCGCCTTTTCTATTGGAGCTCTGGTGCAGTTTATTTCAAGGGCATTGATTTCCTTCAACTTCAAAAAGAAGTCGAAATGGGTAGAATCCATTTTTGGTGGTTTGGCTATTACCGCCATCGTTTATTTTATCTTGGTAAAGGGATTAAAAAGTGCTGCCCTTTTTGATGGCGCCCTTTCAGAGTTTGTCGCCACCCAACCTCAGACCTTTTTGGTAGGTAATTTTGTGTTCTGGACCTTGATTTCTTTCGTTACCGCCAGTCTGTTCAAGTGGAATATTTATCGCATCGTAATCGCGTTCGGTACGTTTGCATTGGCAATGGCCTTTGCGGGGAACGATTTGGTTAACTTTATCGGGGTCCCTATTGCGGCCTTACAATCATATCAAGATTGGCAAGCTTCCGAAATTGACCCAACGCAGTTCAATATGAAGGGGTTGGCTGCCGCAGTTCAGACCCCCACCATGCTCTTGCTGCTATCTGGAGCTGTGATGATTATAACTCTATGGTTTTCATCCAAGGCTAAAGGGGTTGTTAAAACCAGTGTGGATTTAGCCAGACAGGATGAGGGAGACGAACGTTTCCAACCCAACTATCTTTCACGGCAAATTGTAAAGTTTAGTGTTGTTGCCTTTGAAAATGTTTCAAAAGTAGTTCCCAATTCGATTCAATCTAGAATTGACAAGCAGTTTGTGCTTCCCAAAACATATGTGCCCAAAAGCAAGACTCAGGAACAACCGGCTTTTGACATGGTAAGGGCATCCGTAAATCTTATGGTTGCCAGTGTGCTTATTTCCATTGCCACTTCCATGAAACTGCCATTGTCCACAACTTATGTCACCTTTATGGTGGCCATGGGTACTTCTTTGGCGGATAGGGCCTGGGGAGCGGAAAGCGCTGTTTACCGAGTTGCGGGAGTACTCAACGTCATCGGCGGATGGTTCTTTACCGCGTTGAGCGCCTTTGTTGCAGCAGCCATAATAGCCTACCTTCTTTTCGTTGGCAAATTTGTATCCTTAGTCTTGATGCTCATCGCCGCGGCTGCAATTTTGTTGCGCAATTATATCTCCCACAACAAAAAGACAAAGGAAATTAAGGCCGAAGACAGCCTACGAAGAGCAGAAAGCAGTTCCATACAGGGAGTTATCGAAGAGACAGCAGCCAATATTGCCAATGTGGTAAAACGAAGCAATCGAATTTACTCCAACTGTATCCAAGGGCTATCCAAACATGACCTTGACTTTTTGAAGAAAAACAAAAAGCAAAGTAAAAAGTTGGCTAATGAAATTGAGGGTTTACGGAATGATACATTCTATTTTATCAAAAACCTGGACGAGGCCCATGTGGGAGCCAGTAACTTCTACATCAATATTATGGGGCACCTTACCGACATGTCCCAATCCTTGGAATATATTGGAAAGGTGAGCTATAACCACGTGAACAATAACCATAAAAAGCTCAAGTACAATCAGATCAAAGAGCTTAAGGAAATAGATGCGTCATTGGAAAAAGCATTTAACAACACTCAAAAGGCTTTCGAAGACCGCTCCTTTGAACAGATAGGTACCGTTTTAAAGTCCAAAGAGAAACTCTATGATTTGGTTTCACAGAAAATCAATCAGCAGGTTTCTCGAACAAGAACAGAGGAATCCAGTCCCAAAAACACTACCCTTTATTTCTCACTTTTATTAGAGAGTAAAGATTTGATTACTGCCATGATGAATCTTTTAGAGCAGTACTACGCGGAACATGACAGTTCCGTTTCCCCTGCCACCATCGAGAAGAAATAAAAAGCGGTATCTTTCATCCACATAATTTAGTTGTGATGAAAAAATACTGTTTTGTACTGGTTGTGGTAGGCCTGTTATGGGTTGAATCCGGATACTCCCAATCCACATCTGCCGAAGAGGTTCTGGAAAAGGCTATTGCCTTTCACGACCCAAATGGCAATTGGAAGCAATTGGAGGCTACCTTTAAAGTTGTCATGGAGACCCCAGATCGCCCAAAACGAACCAGTACCATTCATGTCGATTTTCCGAAGCAGCTATTTAGGTTAACCGTGGAGCAAGGGGAAAACACCTCTTTTTTTAACATTACCCCTAATTCATGCGTCATCACCTTAAACGATAGCGAAGATTTTTCGGAAGAGGATAAGGATAAGATGAGATTGACCTGCGAGCGAGGCAATTTTATGAAAGACTACTACACGTATCTGTACGGTTTGCCCATGAAGTTGAACGACCCCGGCACCCACCTCGACCCAAATATCCAAACTAAGACTTTTAAAGGTAAGGAGTATGTTGTTGTAAAAGCCACCTACGATGCCAAAGTGGGCAAGGATACTTGGTACTTTTATTTTGATCCCGTCACCTACGCCATGGAAGTATATCAATTTTACCATGATGAGCGTAAAAACGATGGGGAATACATCTTGTTGGATGGCTTGGAAAACATTGGAGGTATAAAAATGCCGAAAACCAGAGCTTGGTACACGAATAAGGAGGATAAGTATTTAGGGACGGATACCCTCTTCAAATTGTAAATCGATGAAAAAGACGTTAGTAGTTGCCATAGTTGGTTTTTGCAGTATTGGTCTATTTGGCCAAACTGAAGAGGGGGATTGGATGCTCGGTCCCTTTTATCGCGCTGAAAACGCACAACCTATTTTGCAAAAGGACAGTACGTCCACTTTTATAGATCCCATTTCACAAGAAACCGCACGTTGGGAATCCATGGCCACCTTTAACCCGGCCGCCATTGTAAAAGGAGATTCCATTTATGTACTGTACAGGGCCGAGGAAAAACTCGGGGAAAAGGAAATAGGTGGTCACCGTTCCCGAATCGGTATGGCGGCATCTGCCAACGGATTTGCTTTTACCAAAAGGCCCAGACCGGTTTTTTACCCCAGTCAGGATAATCAAAAGATACATGAATGGCCCGGCGGAGTGGAAGATCCTAGAATCGTGGAAACGGAAGAAGGGCTTTATGTGCTCACCTACACCCAATGGAACCGGAAAGTGCCCAAACTGGCCGTGGCTACTTCTAGGGACCTGGTGAACTGGCAGAAACATGGGCCTGTTTTTCAACATTATAGGGACGGAATGTATCACAATGCCGAGACCAAATCCGGAGCTATTGTTACCCAAATCAAGGATGGGAGATTGGTAGCTGCCAAAATCAACGGCAAATATTGGATGTACTATGGAGTGCCCCACGTATGGCTGGCCTCCTCCAACAATTTAATCGAATGGGAACCTGTGGAAAACTACGAAGGAAAATTGGCGCCTGTTTTAAGTCCAAGACCAGGCTATTTTGATTCGTGGCTGGTAGAGGCCGGACCACCCCCCTTGCTAACGGACAAAGGCATTGTAGTGCTGTACAATGCTGGCAATTCACAAAATATTGGAGTGAAAGCATTGGGTAACCGCGTATACACCGGAGGACAAGCACTGTTCGATTCGAACGAGCCATGGAAATTGATAGATAGAGTCAAAGAGCCCTTCATCCAACCTGAATTACCCTTCGAAAAATCGGGACAGTACAAGGATGGAACGACCTTTTTGGAGGGGTTGGTCCTTTTTAAAGAAACTTGGTATCTATATTACGGCACTGCCGATAGTATGGTAGGGGTGGTAACAGCGAAGGAGTAGGTCTATCGATAAAAATTCATCTCATCCATATAGGTCCAAACCGCTTCCGGTAGCAGGGGACGGATGTTTTTTCCAGCTTTGTGCGCCTTGCGAATGAAGGTCGAAGAAATTTCCATGATGGGGGCATCCACTTTTATAATCTTCGGATGGCCCTCAAACTGATGTTCTATTTTTCCTTCGGAAATTCGCGGATACACATGAATGGAATAATGCTCTAAAATAACCTCGTAGTTCTTCCACTTGTGGAAACCTTTCAGGTTATCTTCCCCCATGATAAGTGAAAAACGATGGTCCTTTCCATAGGTATCATCCAAATGGGCCAAGGTGTTCGTGGTATAGTTGGGCTGTGGAAGGTCGAACTCAATTTTACTCGGTCTCAGCTTGGGATAATCCTGCACCGCTTCGTACACCATTTGATATCGATGGTTGTTGTCCAAAAGTGATTGCTTCACCTTAAATGGACTTTGTGGCGTGATGACGAACCAAACCTCATCCAGATCGGAAAACTCCACCAAATGGTTCGCAATCACCAAATGGCCTATGTGTATGGGGTTAAATGTCCCGAAAAAAAGGCCTACCTGTTTCATGGCTTAGCTATCTTTTGAAGGAATCTCGACCCCTAAAAAATCGGCGACCAATTTATGGGCCTCATCCAAAGCGACATTCAGGTCATAGTTCTTGATGATCTTATCGAATTGGGGGGCCGTTGCCAGCTCTACGGAAGCTTTGGCTATCCTCATATTGATTTTATCGTCGCTTTCGGTACTTCTTTTTTTCAGCCTGATTTTTAGTTCATCAACGCTGGGTGGTTTTACAAATACGGCCAAGGTTTTATCCGGAAACTTCTTTTTGATTCGCAATCCCCCAGAAACATCAATATCGAAGATGACATTTTTGCCTTCTGCCCAAAGACGTTCCACCTCGCTTTTTAGCGTGCCATAAAAATTGTCGCGGTACACTTCTTCCCACTCCAAAAAGTCACCGTCCTTAATATGTCGTTTAAATTGGGAAACAGACATGAAATAATAGTTGACCCCATTTTTTTCCTTTCCTCTACGCGGACGTGAGGTGGCCGATATGGAAAAGGCCAGGTTCAGTTCGGGCTGGTCCAGCAAATGCTTCACTATCGTGGTTTTGCCACTGCCCGAAGGTGCCGAGAAAATAATAAGTTTACCGCCTTCTGTCATAGCACATTGAGCATTTGTTCCTTTATTTTTTCCAATTCATCCTTCATCTGTACCACCAATTGTTGCATTGGGGCGTAATTGGCCTTAGAGCCAATGGTGTTGATCTCCCTTCCGATTTCCTGAGAAATGAATCCCAACTTTTTTCCGTTGGAATCATCGGAATTTAAAGTGGTTTCAAAATATTTGAGGTGATTGGCCAAACGGACTTTCTCCTCGGTAATGTCGTACTTCTCCAGGTAATAGATCAGTTCTTGCTCAAATCGATTGGCATCCAACTCCACCTTTAGGTCGGCTACCGCCTTTTCCAAGCGTTCGCGTACCGTTCCCAAGCGTTCAGGGTCCATCGCTTTAACCGCCTCCAAAAGTTCGTTCAACGTATGGAGCCTTTCCACGAAATCCTGTTCCAACACTTTGCCTTCTTCATTTCTAAACTCGACAATATTGGAAAGTGCTTCGTTCATGGCTTCAAGGATTGCCTTGTATTCCTCTTCGTCGATAGCATCCTTTTCGGTCTTGAGGGTGTCTGGCATTCGCAAGGCCATTTCCAAGAGTTTGATGTCGTCTCCTTTTGCGATTTTAGAAAGCTGGTCCATGTAATTTTTGACCACCCCTTGGTTTACTTCGGCCGTAGTCTCTTCCCCTGTGATTTCAACATACAGATTAAAGTCGACCTTGCCCCTAACCAATACAGCTGCGATCATTTTACGTAACTCTAGCTCTTTTTCCCTGTAAAACTGGGGCAATCTGGCATTGATATCCAAATTCTTGCTATTCAGCGATTTGAGCTCTATGGTTATTTTTTTGGAAGGAAGCTGTAAAACGTGCTTCCCGTAGCCTGTCATGGACTGGATCATATATGTCTGTAAATTTTGCCAAAGGTAACCAAAATAGGTTTTGGCCCCTTATCGATTCTAACCGTCTAAAATGGACTAAGGGAGTTAATCCAACTCCCTTACCCAAATATTTCTGTAGCTTACCCTACTATTGTCTCCGTGGTCCTGCAAACGCAGTGGACCTTTGCCGTGCGGTGGGTTTTTGGGCCACCCAATGTAGGGTGTGGTGCCCTTGATCTCCACATGGTCCTGTATCAATACTCCGTTATGGATTACGGTAAGGGTTCCGGATTTTACCTTTTGTCCTTTTTCAAATTCGGGTGCGTGGTAGATGATGTCATAAGTGTTCCACTCGCCTGAAGGCACGGAGGCCATGGCCAAGGGTACGTGCTGTTTGTAAATGGACCCAACTTGCCCATTTACATAGGTGTCGTTATTGTTATTGTCCAATACCTGCACCTCATAAAGGTTGTTCAAAAACACGCCGCTATTGCCTCTGTTTTGGCCGTCACGTTGTACTTCGGCAGGGGATTTCCACTCGATATGCAGCTGAACGCTTCCAAAGTTTTGTTTAGTCTGAATGTCACCTGTACGGTCCTTCACCGTCATGCTTCCATCATCGTTCAATATCCATTTGGCCGCCGTGCTGTCCACGGAACTGATCCATTTGTCCAAGGAAGTACCATCAAATAGCACAATGGCATCGCTTGGCGGTGCGCCATCTTCCCCTGGGGTAACCTTGGGAGGAACAGGTTCGTAAATCTCCGTTTCCTCTGGTGTGGTGGGTTCCTTTTCTTGCGCTGTGGCCCATCCGAAAGTGAGCACAGCGAACATTAGTAAAAGATTTCTTGTTGTCATCTTATAACTCCTTAATTTTTATGTTTCTAAAGGCAACCATATCTCCATGGTCCTGTAATCCGATCTTACCTGTTGTAAAGGCGGCAAAATCTTCCCAATCGGCAAATTTTGAATCGGCGATCAATTGGTCCCAACCGGTCCCTTGCACGGGAAACTCTACTATTTTCGTCCCGTTCAACATCACATGGCCCTCATTGGTCTTATGGTTGATCATCAGTTCCACGGAATTCCATTCTCCCGCTGGATTTGTTACATCTTTGGACGGTGGAACCATGTCATATAAGGCTCCCGCCAAACGATCATCGCCATTTTGGGCATCGGGATGGCGTTCGTTGTCCAACACTTGTATTTCGGGGCCGGTAATATACGGCTGACCGTATTTTTCGTCCTCCTTTACGGCCCAAAAGATACCGCTGTTTCCTCCTTCGGCGATCTTCCAGTCCAAGGTCAGCACAAAGTCGGTAAACTCTTTATCGCTAACAAGGTTGTAACTGGCACCTTCGGGTCTTTCTTCAGGTGGATAAAACACCATGGCACCATCCTCCAATTTCCAAGGTTCTGTTACCTCTCCCCCGTTGTACAGATGCCAGCCATCAAAGCTTTCACCATCAAAAAGGGTAATCCAATCTGATTCTTTTTCTTCAACTACCTCGGTCATTTCTTCTTGAACTTCTTCTTGGTTCTCCTTTGGTTTATCCTTGCAGGCAAAAGCAACGGCAAGGGCTACGAATAGCAGTGTTTTTCTCATAATCCCAGTATGTTTTTCAGTTTTTCTTTATCAATGTCCGCTCCTGCGAAATCATCAAAGGTTTTGGTGGTGGCTTCTATGATGTGGTCTTGAATAAATTTCGCTCCTTCGCGTGCACCTTGCTCTGGACTCTTAATGCAGCATTCCCATTCCATTACGGCCCATACATCACAGCCATATTGTGTCAGTTTGGAAAAGATGGTCTTAAAATCAATCTGTCCATCACCCAAAGAACGGTACCTTCCTGCTCTATCCCCCCAATCATTGTAACCACCGAAGGCGCCTTTCTTGCCCGTTGGATTAAATTCGGA
The DNA here is from genome assembly GCF_003992675.1 of Flagellimonas marinaquae. Classification (GTDB taxonomy): domain Bacteria; phylum Bacteroidota; class Bacteroidia; order Flavobacteriales; family Flavobacteriaceae; genus Flagellimonas; species Flagellimonas marinaquae. Next base: position 471,125 of record NZ_RZMZ01000007.1, on the reverse strand, counting down.
ATCCTTCACGTGAAAGGATTTGATGAATTCATGATAGTGGTCGATATAGGCGATGTAATCCAATTGCTGCAACACAAAGTGGCTTGGGTCGTATAGAATATTCACCCGTTTGTGGTTACCGGTAGCTTCCAAAAATCGTTCAAACGTATCGCCATCGTGAAGGTCTTCACCGGGGTGGATCTCATAACAAACATCCACGCCTTCTTTATCAAAATGGTCCAAAATGGGCATCCATCTTTTGGCCAATTCCTCAAATCCCATTTCTACCAAGCCTGCAGGGCGCTGTGGCCAAGGGTGTGCGGTGTGCCAGAGCAGGGAGCCAGAAAAGGTGGCGTGCGCCTTAAGCCCTAATCTGCGGCTTGCGGTGGCTGCTTTTTTTACAGTTTCCACGGCCCATTGGGTACGTTCCTTGGGCTTTCCATGCAGTTCTTTTGGGGCAAAATTATCGAACATAATATCGTAGGCAGGATGAACCGCAACCAACTGCCCTTGTAAATGGGTGGATAGCTCGGTGATCTCCAATCCATAGGAATTGATCTTGCCTTTGAGTTCATCGCAATAATCCTGACTTTCGGCAGCCTTGTCCAAATCTATTAGGAACGATTCCCATGTTGGAATCTGAATACCTTTATAGCCTAAATCGGAGGCCCATTTACACATGCCATCCAAGGTGTTGAACGGAGGTTGACTGTCCACAAATTGTGCTAAGAACACCGCTGGTCCTTTGATTGTTTTCATTGAAATTAATTTTAAGGGATTGGATAACCCCAAATAAATTGGGATTTATCTTCTATATTTAAGAAAAAAACTATGCTATTTTTACGTCTCATGTGGTTAAGACCTAAAGATAGGAATTCGTTAACAATTAAAACAGCTAACCATTTTTTTTTAAACACTACTTATGGATAATGCTTCTGCCCGAAATCTATGGGGCGATTTTTTGGATGCCCATTTGGAATTTGCATCCGAGGACGCCCCGAAAGTCATTCACTTTGGCGACAATGAGAAAGATGCCAACCTATGTGCCGATTTGGTCTCTAAAGAGACCAAAAGAGCAACGTCCCATTCCTTACAGGCTTTACAATTAAAAGGGAAACCACTCCCGAAGATCGGAGACTTTGCGGTAGTGACCGATTGGGAAGGCAAAGCCAGGTGCGTTATTCGCACCGCTGCTGTTAAACTGCTCCCATACTTTAGTGTGAGGGAGGAACATGCGCGTTTGGAAGGTGTTGGCGATAAAAGTCTCGAATACTGGAAAAAAGTCCATTGGGAGAACTTTACGCGTGAGCTTGCCCAATTCGACAAGACTCCCAAAGAGAGCATGATCGTGGTTTTTGAACAGTTTGAAATGCTCTTTAAAAAGTAATGGCTGCCTGAAACAAGTTTTTCAACCTCAACTTTTTCAGGTTTACTTCGCTTTTTTCAAACAGCCACATGTTAGGTAGATGGTAAATCAATCCATATCTACCCAAATATTTCCTTGTTTGTGGGAAGCAACGGTATTCTCGATAAAATTAAGGCCCCTAACGCCATCGTTCATGGTAGGGAACTCACCACTATTGTATTCCTCGCCTCGAATGGCTTTGGCCACGCCAAGGTAAATATTGGCCATGGCATCAAAAATACCTTCTGGGTGTCCTGGCGGTAATTTGGTTCCGTCCAAAGAAAGTTCGGAATTGTATGGGTGACCCGGTTTATACACTTGCAACGGCTCTGGATCGTTCAGCTTATAGAGATAGTTGGGGTTTTCCTGTTCCCATTTCAATCCTCCTTTTTGACCATAAATGGCAATGCTAAGGTTGTTTTCTTCACCGGTGGCCACTTGGCTGGCCCTAATGACCCCTTTTACGTTCTTGTCCATTCGGATAAGTGCCGTACCGTCCATGTCCATTACGTTGTCGTCATACATATAATTGAAGTCGCACAGGAGTGATTGTACCTGTAATCCGGTAGTGAACTCAATCATGTTGAAGGCATGCACTCCAATATCTCCCATACAAGAGCTGATGCCGGCTTTTTTGGGGTCGAGCCTCCACACACTGCCTCTTTTTTCCTTATCGTGGATAATGGGGTTCATCCAACCTTGATAGTATTGGGCGTCTACCTTATGTACTTTTCCAATAACGCCTTCCTTGATCATCTCCCTCATTTGTCGCACCATAGGATATCCTGTATAGGTGTGGGTCACCGCGAAAACGGTCCCTGCTTTTTTAAGGGTCTCCTGTAAAATCTTAGCTTCTTCGTAGGTCGTGGTCATCGGTTTTTCGCAAATGACATGGAACCCGTGGTCCAACAGCTTTTTCGCCATGGGAAAATGAAGAAAGTTCGGCGTGAGAATAGAGCATACCTGAATACGTTCATCTTCCGGCAACTTCATTTCCTCCTCGACCAACGTATCAAAATCTTTATAGATACGGTTGGTAGGGATATCTATCTCTTTGGCAAAGGCAATACTGTCCTCATGGTTTGGATTAAAGACCGCCCCCACTATTTCGTAGTTGTCATTGATGAAGGATGCTACCCGGTGCAGCACACCAATTAGGGAGTCCCCTCCTCCACCAAGAATTCCTAGTCTAATCTTTTTTGGCATTTTCTACTCTTTATAATTATTAAACAATTTCTTCCGTTGCATGTCCCTGGGGCACTCTTCGCTCTTCAAGCTTTTTTCGCAAAAGGAACAAAATGAAGAACAGTACCGCTACCGCGAGCGGGAAAAACATCATTTTCCCCAAGGTCGCCTTTCCTGCGGTAAGTTCGGCCACTTGGTCGGCCAAACCAGAGGCCAGCGCCTCATTTTTTGCGGTGTCCAGCCATCCCCCGATTACAGGTTGCCAAATGGAAGTGGCAAACATGCCCGCTCCCCCTACCAGCGACATTCCCAAAGCACCTGTTTTGGGCAGATACTCAGAGGTAAATCCAATCATGGTAGGCCAAAAATAACAAACTCCCAAAGCAAATAAAATGGCTGCCAAATAGATCATGGATCCTTCGGCAATGCTCATACTATATACCGCGGCGGTAGTCACTACGGCAGACATGAGCAGTACACCTATCGGGTTGATGCGATGCACAATGGGCCCGGCAAAATATCGGCCAATGGCCATAATGCCCGTTACCATGGCCAACACCAACATGGGGCTTGCTCCAGAGTTTCCAAGAATACGCTCTACCCATTGCTGAGGGCCAAATTCGGAAATGGCCGTCAAGGTCATACAAATCATGATAAAGATGAACAAGGGGTCGGCAAGACCTTTGATGTTTTTGGTGGTATCCGTCTCGATATGTTCGCTTTCTGGGAACTGTTGCTTAAAGAACATGTAGCCGTAAATGAAAGTAGGTATCAACATGACCCCTATCTGCAATTGCCAGCCCATTCCAAAATCTGTCATGAACTTGGAAATCAAGGACCCGATTACGATACCTCCTGGAAACCATACGTGGAATTTGTTGAGCATCGCTGTGCGGTTTTTGGTGTACATGTCGGCTATCATAGGGTTACAGGCAGCTTCCACAGAACCATTGGCAAAACCGATAAAGAACGTGGAAATAATCAGCGTCCAGAACCCTCCGGCCACAATGGTGAGCACCAAGCCCAGTAAATGGCACACAAAGGCGGCTACCATAAGTTTACGGGCTCCAACCTTGTTGTAAAGTAGACCCCCAAAGATCATGGCAATCGGGAATCCAAAAAATGCCATACTATTGATCCAACCCAATTGTTGGTTGGAAAGTTCGAACTCTTCCCCCAGCTGGGTCAAAATGCCCGCCCGAATGGCAAAGGTCATGGATGTAACGACCAGTGAAATACAGGCCGCAATAAAAAGCTGGTTCTTGTTTACGTTTTTCATGTTTGTGTTAGTTGGTTTTGGTTGTACCTAAGATTTATATTCTACTTTTTCATTTTTAAAAAGTACGGCAAAAAGGATTCCGACCGCAAGGGCAAAGAACGCTGGGAACCTCCACACACTTACCCAATCGTGGGTATTATCGGGCAGTTGATAGGTGTCCACAATTTGACCTGCCACCCAGAATCCAATCAACATGCCCACTCCATAGGTGGCCAGGGTAATCAATCCTTGTGCAGCACTCTTGTATTTTTCACCTGCCTTGGTATCGGTATAAATTTGACCGGATACAAAGAAAAAGTCATAGCAGATACCGTGCAAGGCAATCCCGATGATGAGCATAAATATCAATTCGCCCGTGTTCCCATAGGCAAACAACACATATCGCACGAGCCAGGCAATCATTCCCACTAAAATGGTTTTCTTAAATCCAAACTTTTTAAAGAAAAAGGGCAGCAAAAGCATGAACAGGACCTCGGATATCTGTCCGATGGTCATCATACCGGCAGGTCCTACTTCCGAACCCACTACGTTTATAGAAGCTCCGATCTCTCCTAAATATTGACCCGCATGCTGATAATAGAATCCTAGGGGAATACAAATCAGAACGGAGGCTATAAAGAAAATCAAGTAGTTCCTATCATTTAAAAGCTTTAGTGCATCGAGTCCCAATATTTCCGAAATGGACACTTTTTCTTCTTTGTCCACCTTTGGAGGTGTTTTAGGAAGGGTAAAACTGAACACTCCCAAAATGGCCGAGGCAATGGCAGTCATGATAAAGGTGTTCCGCAATGCTCCGTTGGCTATATTTTCGGGAGAATCCCATTGAAATATCAAACTGATAAATACCAAACCGGCAATGATCCAACCGATGGTACCAAACACTCGGATAAAAGCAAATTCCTTGGATGGGTCCTTCATTTGGTTGAAGGAAACGGAGTTGACCAATGCCAATGTCGGCATATAGGCTATCATATAACCAAAAACATAAGGTACAAATATAGAAATATCGTCGGCCGAGGCCATTTGGTACATGAGGAAGGCCCCAATCAAATGGAGCACGCCCAAAATACGCTCTGCGTTAAAATACCTGTCTGCTATAAGCCCGATGATAAACGGGGCAATAATGGCTCCCCAGGATTGGCTTGAATACGCAAGGGCGGTTTCGCTGCCACTTGCACCCAAACTGTTTGGCAGATAAATTCCTAAGGTAACAAACCAACCTCCCCAGATAAAAAATTCGAGGAACATCATAAAGGAAAGTTGGAGTTTGATTTTGCTATTCATGTAAACTATACGTTAGCGGTTTCTATCTTTTGTAAAAAATATAATCCAAAGGTTCTGGCGTGCGCCCCGCATCGCGGAATGCACTCATCATTTGTCCCCGGTGGTGGGTTGAATGATTGATGATATGAAAAAGTATGTCCTTGACTTCGTTGGTGAATACCTTGCCCTCGCTATTGGTGTATTCCACCCGATTTTCGAAAGCATCCGTTTTGGAAACAATTTCAAAAGTGCTCCGTTGGTTGTCGTAATGGACATCTTCCCACATTTCGACCTTATGCAGGTCCCAAACCCCAAAATCGGAGGTATTCCCCAATATTCTTTGGTTCCAAATATGATGGGCATTGAGTATGTGACTAAAAAGTCTAATGCAGTTGTCCGGAACCTTGTCCGGACCACTGCATTGTTCAATCATTTTTTTGTTACAAAAAAATTGTAATCGAAGAGCTGTTGAAAAAATCCCTTCATCTACCCATTCATCGTTGATCGGATTACTCCAATATTCTTTCCAAGAGTCTTTTGGTGGCCAAAATACCTTCTTCTTCACTCAATTCGGAGCCTTCGTATTCAACTCCCACAAAACCTTCATATCCGGAATCGAGCACAATTTCCATGATTCTTGGGTAATCTACCCGTGTTTCATTTCCTTGCTCATCAAAACTGTAAGATTTGGCGCTTACTCCTTTGGCATAAGGCATCAATTCTTTGGTTCCTTTATAGCGATCGTACTCTTCCAGACATTTGGACGAATAGTAGTCGCCAGCTTCTCTTTTGATGCAGAAGTTTCCAAAATCGGGCAAGGTACCGCAGTTCTCCATACCTACTTTTTCCATCACTTCAGCCAATAATTGGGCATTGGATGATGGTCCTCCGTGGTTTTCCACAATAATATTGATATTCTTGTCCTTGGCATAGGTAGCCAATTGTGTAAGTCCGGCAACGGATGCTGGCATCCATACTTCGGGCTCCATGCTGCCGTTCAGGTTGACACGGATGGAGTGACAGCCCAATGCGGCGGCGGCATCTACCCATTTGTAATGGTTTTCCACAGCTTTTGCTCTCTCTGCTTCGTCCGGAACAGCGATATCGCCTTGTCCGTCCACCATGATCAACAGATTCTTTAAGCCGTACTTTTCACTTTCAGCCTTGCTCTTCTCCACCCAGCTGTTCATGGCTTCTTCTGAAAAATCGGCCGCTTCAAGTTCCTTGTAGTACAGGCCGCTCACATATTCCAGTCCTTCAAAACCCCACTCGCTAGCTTTTTCGGCAAAACTATAAGGATCCACGCCTTCCTCGAGTATCATTTTGTGCATGGACCATTGGGCCAAAGAAAGTTTGATGTCTGGTTTCGACGCTTCAACAGCCACTTCTTCGGTAGCGGTTTCATCTTCCGTTTCCTTCTTCGGATTCTGTTTACAGGAATAAAATCCCAAAAAAGCCACTGCGATCAAGGTGACGATACTTTTCTGTGCTAAACTACTTTTGTTCATATTTTTACGTTGGTTAATTTCTTCGAGAACCCAAAAACTATAACGTTATAGTGCTGAATTCTCAATAAACATAGGGTTTAAATGTAGAAAATTAATTTAATAATTAATACATTTAGCAAATAAACAATCCGAATAAATGAGTAAATTTTATTACAATCAAGAGCAGGAATCCTACGATGCCATTGTGGTAGGTACGGGCATCAGTGGAGGATGGGCTGCCAAAGAATTGTGCGAAAACGGTCTCAAGACCTTGGTCTTGGAGCGTGGGCCCATGGTGAAGCACCGCGACGATTACCCAACAGCCAATAAGGACCCGTGGGATTTTCCCCATGCAGGGCAGGCAACCCGAGAAGACATTAAACAGCAAGAAAAGCAATCCAGAACTGGGTATACCACATCTGCTGCATCCAAGCATTGGTTCGTAAACGACTTGGACCACCCGTATAACGAAGTAAAGCGATTCGATTGGATGCGCGGCTACCATGTAGGTGGGCGTTCCATTATGTGGGGTCGCCATAGTTACCGCTGGAGCGATATCGATTTTACAGCCAACAAGAATGAAGGTATTGCCGTGGATTGGCCTGTTCGCTATAAGGACATAGCCCCTTGGTACGATAAAGTGGAAAGTTTTATAGGTGTTTCCGGCGAAAATCTGGGCTTGCCACAATTGCCTGATGGCAAATTTGAGCCGATGATGGAGCTCAACTGTGTAGAAGATTTGGTGCGCGGCAAAGTGGCAGAGCACTTCAATGGTCGTGTGATCACTGCAGGAAGGGTTGCCCACATTAATAGCGATAAGCAATTTGAAGGCGATGGCCGTGTGCGTTGCCAATTTAGGAACCGTTGTATTAGAGGATGTCCTTTCGGAGCATACTTTAGCAGTGTTTCCTCTACGCTACCAGTTGCGGAGCGCACTGGAAACCTTACCCTAAGACCGGACTCTATTGTTCACGAAATCATTTACGACCCCAACACCAAAAAGGCCACGGGCGTAAAAGTTATTGATAGGGAAACCAAAGAAGCTTATGAATTCAAGGCCAAAGTGATTTTCCTTTGTGCTTCTGCGGTTGCATCCACTTCCATTTTGATGCAATCCAGATCGGACCGATTCCCCAATGGAATGGGTAACGATTCCGGTGAACTAGGCCATAACTTGATGGACCACCACTTCCAAGTAGGCGCTTCCGGTAAGTTTGATGGATTCGAAGACAAATATTATAAGGGCAGAAAACCCAATGGCGTTTACATTCCAAGATTTAGAAACTTGGGCGGTGACTCCGATGTAAGTTCCTTTAAGCGAGGTTATGGCTACCAAGGAGGTGCAAGCAGGGGCAATTACGAAGAATTGGTCGCTGAAGCATCCTTTGGTAAAGAGTATAAAGATGCCGTGCTGACCCCAGGTGGTTGGAACTTTAGCATCAATGCTTTTGGTGAGGTACTACCTTACCACGAAAACAAAATGACCTTGGATTACGATAAAAAAGATCAATGGGGACTGCCTACCGTTACCTTTGATGCGGAAATCCGTGAGAATGAACTCAATATGCGCAAGGATATGCAGGACCAAGCGGTTCAAATGCTTGAGAAAGCCGGTGCAAAGGACATTACTCCTTTTGACGCACCCTACGCCCTCGGTCTTGGTATCCACGAAATGGGAACCGCCCGTATGGGAAGCGACCCAAAGACCTCCGTGGTAAACGGGAACAACCAGGTGCATGGATGTGAGAACGTATACGTGACCGATGGAGCGTTTATGACCTCTGCCAGTTGTGTGAACCCTTCGTTGACCTATATGGCATTTACTGCAAGGGCTGCCAACCACGCCGCCCAAGAACTTAAAAAAGGTAATATATAATGGAAAGAAGATTAGCACTCAAAAATATGGGATTGGCTTTCGGATATGCCGTTGCCACCCCAACCCTGCTCTCGCTTTTACAGAGTTGTAAGGACAAGCCTGCATTTGCTGAATGGACACCAAGCTTCCTTAGCAAAGAACAGGGTTACGCCCTTGCACAGACCTTGGACGTAATTCTACCAAAAACGGATACACCCTCCGCTACCGAGATGAACGTACACGTGTTCATTGACGCATATTTGGACGAGGTAATGCCGTTGGAGCAAAGGGAGTTTGTAATGATGCAAATGAACAATTTCTACGACAAGGTTCTTACCGATTCCGGCAAAGAAGCACTGATGGACGTAGAACCAGCAGACATAGAACCAGCCTTGAAAACGTACTTAAGAAAAAGAACAAAAGAGGAAGAAGAAGCCCATTCCGAAGCCATCATGAACTACATGGAGGCCATTATGGAAGGTGGCGAAGGCATGCTGGATGACGAGGTCGTCCGTTTCTCCTTTGCCAACGATTTAAGAGGTTTGGCCACTTGGGCCTACAAATCTTCAGAATATGTCGGCGAAGAGGTATTGGCCTATGCTCCAATACCCGGGGAATACATACCCTGTGGCGATTTACAGACGTTGACCGGCGGAAAAGCATGGTCCTTGTAAATTTCACCGCATTGAAATCAAAAAAAAGCCTCCGAACTCGGAGGCTTTTTTGTATCCCTAATCATAAAAAAAATACCCCGGAATGTTCTATTGTGGGGTGAACTTGTCCGAGGTATTAAATCAATAAACACTATCACACGTACTGAAATGCAGTACCAAAACTGGTGATCAAAAAAATACCTTACTTTGATAAAATTCCAGACCTTTCCAGTTAACCTTTATGTATTACCTTTTAATGGAAAATGAATCCCTTCATTAGGCTGGACAAAGATTTAAAAATACGGTCAAATTCTAAAGCGTGTATGCTGCAAACACGGATAAAGTTTTTAACATAAAATGTTGACATCTAGAGGAAAGCGTAGCATTGGAATAAATAATGGGGACGGCTTTCTGCAAACAAAAAAGACCAAGAAGGATAACGACATCCCTGCTTGGTCTAACTTTTATGATGAACTGGCATAAGCCACTTATTACCAAAGAGTACGGCCTCTTCAATCTTGGTTTAAAAGATTCTTTTCTGTCCTAGGTAGTTCCCCCGAAACCTAAAATCAAATCTGAATCACACCTTGATCAAAGATGAATTGTGCAAGCGGTTTATACAATCAGATGATTGGTTGCTGTGGCCGTACCGTTATTGGTAATACAAAATTTTAAAGAACAAGTGTAACCCATGCTATTTCCTAGCTGCCATTTCTTTCCAGTCCGTGTTCCATTGAGCTTCTTTCTTCTCTGACACAGAGGCTAAGATCAACACGACCACAAAAATCAAGAACAAAACGACACATTTCCGCATGGCTTCATTAACTATTGGTTATTTAGTCAGGCCGAAGATAATTAACAACAAATACGGGATCGGGGTTCTATGTATGAACTGCATCATTTTATGTATAATTGGTTTGTGGTATTTGAACCCTTTGTAATCCTTTTCTTGTTTTTTGATTTTGATACTCTTAAAAAATGTAGCTTTTCCCCTTGATTTTGATTTTCATACCAGTTATACGTGCTGATTATCCATTAACACATAATTTTAGCACTATGTGAAGAATAATCCTAAATTTGAAATTAGGTATATAGTTATATGATAGAAGCCGTAATCGTTGATGATGAAATCAAAGCCCTTCAGAGTTTGAGTTGGGAGCTGACCAATTTGAGCGATGAGGTGGATATTATTGCATCCTTCACAGATGCCCGCGAAGCCTTGAACTATCTGGAACAGAACACTCCCGATTGTCTGTTCCTCGATATTGAAATGCCTTCCATGGACGGTTTTCAGTTTATCAAAAATCTAAAGAACAAGGATTTCCCCGTGGTCATTACCACAGCCTACAACCAGTATGCCTTGCAGGCCCTAAAAAACGAGGCCATAGACTACCTCCTTAAACCCATCGATTCGGATGATCTCGAGGTAACTCTTGCCAAGATCAAAAAGTATAATACAAAGAACCTGACCGTAGAGCGTCTGGAGAAAATCCTGCTCAATTTCAACTCGGAATCACAGAGTAAAAAAATCACTATCAACACGGACGGCAAATTGGTTTTTCTTCACAGCGACGATATTCTATATGCCGAATCGGACGGTAACTACAGTACTATTTTTTTGGCCGATGGGCAAAAGATACTTCTTACCAAAAAATTAAAGGAGGTTAATTCAATCCTGCCAGAAAACTGCTTTTTCAGAATCCATAATTCTTATATCATCAACCTGAACAAGATAAAGGAGTTCCTAAAAACGGACGGCTACGTAGTTTTGGAATCCAACCATAAAATCCCTGTGTCCCGTCAAAAAAAGTCCGACTTTTTGGATATGCTCTAATACCAGTTTTGCCGTGCCCATATCAAAGTTCCATCCCGTCGAAAACCTGCATCGAGCAAAAAGGTCGGTTACCTTGGCGTTATTGTTTGCCTGTTTTACTTTGGTGGGTGTTTGGGCCCAGGAAATCCCCCAAGCCTTTAAGGAAAAAGCCGAAACCCTCGTGCAACTGCAGCCCAAAACCTATGAAGTATTGGACAGGGAGCTTTATGAGGAAAAAAGGGATACCTCCCTATTACGCTATTTTGCCCATTTAAGTGCTGAGAACGACTATCCCGTGGGCCAGTCGTACGCCCTCAATTTATTGGGGATGAAGTACCGCAACATTTCCCAATACGAAAAGTCAGTGAATCTCCACGAGCAAGCTCTTGAGGCTGCCGAGAAGGGCAACAGTACCGATTTTAAGATTTTTAGCCTGAATATGCTTGGTGTGGTCTACAGGAGAACAGACGCTATAAAAACTGCTTTGGACTATAACCAACAGGCCCTGGAACTGGCAGAGCAAGTGGAAGATCCATCAAACCATATCAAAAGGAGCATCAATGTTGCCCTAAACGGAATCGGAAACCTGTACCAAACCTTGGAGCAGTACGATTTGGCCATTATGCAGTTTAAAAGGGCCCTTAAATTGGAAGAAGAGCTGAACAACAAGTTGGGACTCGCCATCAATCACCAGAACATAGGACACTGTTTGGAAGAAAAGGGCGATTTAGAGGGCGCGCTGGAAAACTACAGGAAATCACTGGCATACAATGAGGAAATCGATTCGGACATAGGTCGGGTCATCTGTAAAAACAGCTTGGCCCAAATCTACTTAAAGCAGGACATGCCCTATCTGGCGCTGGTACTGCTGGAGCCCTTACAGGATGAAGCCAAGAAAATTGGGGATTTTTCCATTACCTCATTGGTCTATATCAATACCGGATGGGCCCTTACCAAATTGGAGAATTATGAAGACGCGGAATATCATATTCAAGAAGGCTTACAAATGGCCCAAAATCGCAATATTCCAAGTAATATCGTCTATGCCTATGAAAAAATGTCCGATCTGGAAAAGACAAGGGGCGATTACAAACAAGCTTATGAATTTTATAAAAAGGCCAATAAGTACGATAAACAAATTTCCAGTGCCACCAACCTGCGGTATATGAACGACATCATCGTTCGGTACGAGAACGAGAAAAAGAACAACCAAATCGCGGTTCTGGCCAAAGAAAACGAAATTGTACGGCTGAGGCTTAAAAAAAACCAGACCACTCTCCTAGTCAGTGCCTTGATCGTAGGGCTGATTTCGTCCATCCTTTACATCCTTTACCGCCAATACCAGAGCAAAAACGAAAAAAGGGTACTCACCTTGGAGCAGCAAATGCTCCGTAGCCAAATGAATCCCCACTTTTTGTTCAACTCTTTGAATTCCATCAAACTCTACATCATCAACAACGAACAGAAAAATGCGGTTCACTACCTAAATAAGTTTTCCAAGCTCGTTCGGAAGATTCTTGAAGCCTCCTCACAGAAGGAAATCACTTTATCGGAGGAACTGGAAACCATGGAACTTTACATGAACATCGAAAACATCAGATTTTCCAATGAAATTGATTTTAAAATTGAAGTAGAGGAAGATATCAATGTCGACAACATCAAAATTCCATCGCTGACCTTGCAACCGTTTTTGGAGAACTCTCTATGGCACGGGCTTTCTCCCAAAGAAGGTGAAAAAAAGATTCAAATTAACGTGAAGCACAAAGACAGAGGCCATGTTTCCATCGAGATTGTGGACAATGGCATAGGTCGCACCATGGCCGAAGTAAACAAGGAAAATCGCGTTTTAAAACGAAAATCGCTGGGCATTCGGATTACCAAGGAACGCTTGGCCAATTTTGCCAAGGACTACCAGAATAAATTCGATGTGGATATTTTGGACCTGTTCGATGAAAACGGGGACCCCAAAGGCACCAAAGTGGTATTGGACATCCCTACGATCTAGCATTTTCAGCGGCAACTTCTTCCAATTCGCTGTACCATTTTTTACCAAACTTTTTGATGAGGGCGTCCTTCACAAATTTGTATATCGGCACTTTTAGTTCAGCTCCCAGGGTACAGGCAGGGTCGCATATTTCCCATTTGTGATAGTTCACTGCGGTAAATTCGCTATACTCACGTGTGCGAACCGGATATAAATAGCATGAGATAGGTTTCTTCCACTTGGTAGCTCCCGCTTCGTAAGCAGCCTCAAGACCACATTTGGCCACTCCCTGGTCAGAAAAAATTGCATACGCGCATTCGTTATTGTCCACCAATGGGGTTTCCCATTCACCATCCTCACCCTTTATAAAAGCTCCCTGCTCTTCAATGGCAGCAATACCTTCGGGACGTAGAAACGGTTTCACCTTTTGGTAGATATCCACCAACTTATCGGTCTCGTCGTCTTCCAATGGTGCCCCGTATTCGCCTCCCACGCAACAGGCTCCCTTGCATGCGGTGAGATTGCATACAAAATCGTTTTCCAAAATCTCTTCGGATACAATGGTTTTTCCAATCTGGAACATAGCTTGCCCTTACTTTTTGGGCAAAGGTAATCCAAAACCAAAAAATTGATGATTTCTAAACATTTTATGTGATCCAAAAGTATTTTTTACCCGTAAATTTGCCGTCCGAAAAAAATGACGCCATGAATTTTAACGTTAAGGAAATAGCGACTGCTGGAATGATTTTGTTTGCTGTGATAGATATCTTGGGCAGTATCCCCATAATTCTGTCACTTCGCCGTAAAGTGGGGCATGTGCAGTCCGAAAAGGCCTCTATTGTAGCCACTTGTATTATGATTGCCTTCCTTTTTGTTGGTGAAAGTATTCTAAAGTTGATAGGTATAGATGTCAACTCCTTTGCCGTGGCAGGGGCTTTTATCATCTTTTTCCTGGCCATTGAAATGATTTTGGGCATTTCCCTGTATCGGGATGACGAGCCCGAGACAGCTTCCATTGTTCCCATTGCCTTTCCCTTGATTGCCGGCGCGGGTACCTTAACGTCCATTCTCTCTTTACGGGCAGAATATCACGTGGAGAACATTATTGTGGCCATTATTATAAACGTTATCTTTGTATACATCGTGCTTAAATCCAGCGCCAAGATCGAACGGATTTTGGGCAAGAACGGTCTCAACATTATTCGCAAGGTATTTGGTGTTATCCTTATGGCCATCGCCGTAAAACTGTTTGCAACTAATGTAAACGAGTTACTGTCGCACGCTGCTTAAAATCATTGCTATGAACAAGACCTTTGCCGTAATTTTAATCGTACTTGCTTTGGCGCTCATTGCCTTCAATGTCACCCTGGTCGATTTTGAACAACCATTTCAAGGGGACAGCACCATTGCGTTGATAGGTATTTTCGCCTCCTTGTGCGCCATTGTGTTGATGTTGATTTTTATGACTTCCAAAAAAATCGACAAGAAGCTTAAGGATTGAATTAAGGTTTCATTTCCACAGCACCAAGTTGTGATGCTTCGATATCGGCCTTGTCCAGTTCCTTTACCCGTTTCAACATGCTGTCATAATCTCCTTTGATCTGCGCGGATAAGTTGGGCGAGAACAACTGTTCCGCAATATTGGCCTTTAGATAGGCCTTTATCTTGTCCTCGTAGGCGTAGAAGTCCAATTTTATCTTGCGGTCCAGTACAAATTGGATGAAATTATCAAAAAGGATGTCATCAACACGGAACTCATCCAAAAACTCGTTTTGGGTATATCCATCGTATCGTGTCCTATCCTCTTCCAAATGCTCAAAAACAAACCTGGCAAAGAATTGATAGGTCTCATCCATGCTCTCAATAGCTTCCTCCTGATTGCTTCCAATGGGTACAAAAACGTCGGGAATGATTCCTCCACCACCATAGACCACCTTGCCTTTTGGGGTGACAAACTTTAAGGAATCGGCTACTTTAATGCTGTCCGCAGAAAGCAGTTCCCCGCTTTCGTACCGTTCCATGAACCTATGGTAATAATCGTAATTGCCATCCTTATAGGATTTTTGGATGGAACGCCCAGTTGGGGTATAGTACCGGGAAACGGTAAGACGTACAGCCGAACCATCGCCCAGGTCCATTTCACGTTGAACCAGTCCCTTCCCAAAGGAACGGCGTCCTACAATGGTCCCAATGTCATTGTCCTGCAAGGCTCCTGCAATAATTTCACTGGCAGATGCGGAACGTTCATTGATTAGCACGTAAACCGGTTTATCCTCAAAATCGCCTTTTTTGGTAGCGTAGGCTTTGTTGATTCTACCCTTTTTGTTTTTGGTGAACAAAATCAATTTGTCCTCCCCCAAAAACTCATCGGCCAATTTCTCTGCAATGCCCAAGTATCCGCCAGGGTTATCCCGAAGGTCCAGGGTCAGCTTTTCAGCGCCCCGTAGCTTTAATTTTCTAAGTGCGTCCTTGAACTCATCAAAAGTGGACTCGGCGAAACGGTTGATCTTGATGTAGCCCATGTCCTTGGTGAGCATATAATAAGCATCCACACTGCGAATGGGAACCCTATCCCGAACCACGGGTACTTCCAATATGGTGTCTTCACTTTTTCGGTATACCTTTAGCTTCACCTTAGTGCCGATTTTACCCTTTAAGGTGGAAACCACATCGTCGTTGGCTATCCTACGGCCAAATAAGGTATCCTTGTCTGCCATAAGGATACGGTCACCAGGTTTGATGCCTCCTATATAGCTAGGGCCGTTTTTAATGGTCCTGATTACTGTAATGGTGTCGCGGTACATGTAAAAACTCACTCCTATTCCAGCAAAATCTCCTTTCATGCTCTCGGCAACATCCTTCATTTCATCTTTGGGAATGTATACGGAGTGCGGATCGAGCTTGCCCAAAATATTGTTTACGGTCACATCCACAATGCTATCGGTATCCACATCGTCCACATACTCATAGTCGATGTAGTCGATAAGCCTATTGAGTTTATCCTTTTTGGAATTGGTGGAGAAGAGTTTCTCCGGTGAATCATTAAAATGGAGCTTTCCTCCAACAAATATGCCGAGGGCCACCGCTAGAGCAAGTAAGGTAGGCCAAATATATCCTTTGATCTTTTTCATATAGCAATTATGGTTTTAAACCATTTCTTCCAAAACGGGCATGTGTACAATCTCCACTCCCGCTCTTTCCAGAAACTTCAGTCCAGAGTCGTCTTTGTACGCTTTCTGGTATACCACACGTTTTATGCCAGCTTGGTGAACAAGCTTACTGCATTCCCTGCAGGGGGATAGGGTAATGTACAAAGTCGCCCCTTCACAGGATTGTGTGGAGGAGGCTACCTTAAGGATGGCATTGGCCTCGGCGTGGAGCACATACCACTTGGTGTACCCTTCATCATCCTCGCAATGGTTTTCAAAACCAGTGGGAGTCCCATTGTAGCCATCGGAAATAATCATCCTATCCTTTACGATAATGGCTCCGACCTGCCTTCTTTTGCAATACGATAGTTTTCCCCACTCTTGGGCCATCCGCAAGTAGGCTTTATCGTATTTTTCTTGTTTGCTCGCCTTCATAAATCCAAAAACGCTGATATTTAATTAAATATACCCGCTTTGCAAGACCCTCACAACCTTATTCGATAAAATTTAACGAAGGTTCCTACTTGGGGAACGTAGCAATGAGCAAGGGTATTGTAATGGCAATGATCAAAATTGAGGCAACTGCGATAAAAATGGACCGCTTTACCTTTAATAGGTCCAGAACCACATAGGCGATGGCCAGAACCACCAATATAATGGTGATCTGGGACAGCTCGATTCCGGTTGCAAAACCTAAAAGCGGAGTTATCTTGTCCTCTTCTTCGGCCATTAACATTTTAAAGTAATTGGAAAATCCGAAACCATGGATCAACCCAAAGAAAGCCGTGGCCAATGCGTGCAGGAAGAGTCCAACGTCAAGTGCTTCCTTGTACACATAGGCAAAATTGAACAGGGCCGTAAGGAGTATGGTTACAGGAATCAAAAATTCTATCAGACTTACGTCAACGGTAGCGACTTCATAAACCGACAAAGCCAAGGAGAGACAATGTGTTATGGTAAAAATAGTAGCCAATATGAGCACCCGTTTCCAATGTCTAAAGGTAAAGGGTACGGCCAAGGCTGATAAAAACAAAATATGATCATAAGCGCCAAAATCCAGCACATGGTCCAGCCCAAGCTGGATATAAAATAAAAACTCTTGCATAGTTTATCGGTTAAGAAATACCTCTTTCTTTTTGTATGGTTTCGTAAGCCTTTTGCACTTCCTTGAACTTTTCCTCCGCTCCCTTTCGTATAGCTTCGTTCTCTGTCACCACCCTATCCGGATGGTACTTTTTGGCCATGGTTCGGTATGCCTTCTTGACTTCTTCGTCCGTGGCGGTCTTCTCGATTTCCAGAATTTTGTACGCCGTATCAGCCGATTTGATGAACATGGCCATGATACTTTCAAAATCGTGTTGGCTCAACCGAAAGTAGCCGGAAATTTCACGGAGCTTTTCCACTTCGCCCTTGCTTACCTGTCCATCTGACTGCGCAATTCCAAACAGAAAGTGCAACATCTGCAACCGTACTTCGTAACGGGTACGCTGCACCATAAAATTACAAATTCGTTGGGTAGATATCTCCCGTTTTTTAATGACCTCGTTAAACGTCCTGAAAATGGCGTTTGCCCTTTCCTTACCGTAGGTGCTCAAAAAATATTGGCGCACATAATCGAGCTCCCGCTGGTTCACCTGTCCATCGGCCTTAATAATGATGGAACACAAAGAAAGCAGGTTCAGCTCAAAATCGGCCGGGGAAACCGATTGCCGCGTCACATTCTCAAAAATGGAACCCGACCTACTGCTTGAACCGCCTAAATTGTCCAAGAATGTTCCTACGATAAATCCCAAAACAGCTCCGGGAAACCTAAACATAAAATAACCGATAAAGGCGGCTATCCACTTGATCATGCATCAAAATTTAAAGGGCAAAGATAGGGGTTTGATTGACAAACAAAGCTTTATGCAATGTTAAGGGTGATGAAAAAAACCAAACGATCCCTTATCTTTGTATCCTAATTAAATCGAAGTCTATGTATCCAGAAGAATTGGTAAAACCTATGCGCGAAGACTTGGCCGGAGCCGGGTTTGAAGAACTACATACAAGCGAAGCCGTTGAAAATGCTTTAAAAAAGAGCGGCACCACATTGGTCGTAGTAAATTCGGTTTGTGGCTGTGCGGCAGCCAATGCCCGTCCTGCAGCCAAATTGAGCCTCCAAAACAGCAAAACACCCGACAATCTGGTTACTGTTTTTGCAGGTGTTGATATGGAAGCTGTACAAACAGCAAGAAATCATATGGTTCCCTTTCCTCCATCATCACCAAGCATGGCCTTGTTCAAAGACGGGGAGTTGGTGCACATGATCGAAAGACACCACATTGAGGGCAGACCTGCCGAGCTTATTGCGGAAAACCTGATGGAAGCCTATAACGAGCATTGCTAACATCGGGCAAATCGTATAACAAATAGCCACCTTAACGGGTGGTTTTTTTATTTTTACGCAACCTATAAATTTTTAAGTGTGCCAAAACTGCTATCCTATCCGCTGACCATTATCTTTTTTTTGCTTTTTGGTCTGGTATTGGTCATTTTCCATCCTGTGCAATGGCTGTGTCTCAACCTGATTGGATATAATGCCCACAAAAAAAGTGTCTCCATCCTCAACTGGTTCATTATGCGATGTACCAATGTGTTGGGAACCCGATACACTTTTAGGAACAAGCAAGAAATCCCAACGGATAGACCGCTCATCATTGTTACCAACCACCAAAGCATGTACGATATTCCCCCAATTATCTGGTACATGCGCAAGTTCCATCCAAAGTTTGTCAGCAAAATCGAATTGGGAAAAGGAATCCCAAGTGTTTCCTATAACCTTCGCCATGGAGGTTCTGCGTTGATCAACAGAAAAGACCCGAAACAATCCATTGCCGAGCTTCAAAAGTTGGGCAAGTACATTGAAACCAATAACCGCAGTGCCGTGATTTTTCCTGAAGGCACCCGAAGCCGAAACGGTGTGCCCAAACCCTTCCGGACGACCGGCTTAAAAGTGATGATGAAAAATGCACCATCCGCCCTAATTGTGCCCATCAGCATTAATAATTCATGGAAACTGCTCCGTTACGGCAAATTTCCTATGGGATTGGGTTCCCATGTTACCTTTGATGTGCATCCACCTGTGGAAAATTCAGGAAATCCCGAAGCCTTGATCACCCAAGTTGAAAACTTGATTGTTTCTGGGATCAAAACTAAACCATAATGGAGAACCAGCTTATCCAAAATACCATCACTTTTGTAAAAGAAGAACTGAACAATGCCGAAGGAGGTCATGATTGGTTCCATATCCAACGTGTTTTTAATACTTCCAAACTGTTGTTAAAGCATGAAGAAGGGAATTCTTTGGTAGTTCAGCTGGCCGCTCTACTTCATGATATTGCCGACCCCAAATTCCATAATGGAGACGAACAAATAGGTCCGCAAACCGCCAAAATATTTTTGGAAGCACAAAACGTTGACAACGAAACCAAGGAGCATGTAGTCAATATCATCCGTCACATGTCCTTTAAAAATACTCTGGAACAGGGCGGGGAGCGATTCACTTCCAAAGAAATGGATATTGTTCAAGATGCCGACCGATTGGACGCCATTGGTGCCATTGGCATTGCCAGGGCCTTCAACTACGGAGGCTTCAAAAATAGGGAATTGTACAACCCAGCTATTCCGCCCAATCTCAACATGACCAAAGAGGAGTACAAAAAATCGAAAGCGCCCACCATCAATCATTTCTATGAAAAACTGCTCTTGCTCAAGGATGGGATGCGCACACCGACCGGCAAAAAACTGGCCGAAAAACGGCATGAGTTCATGTTGGGTTATCTTGAACAGTTTTACAGGGAGTGGAACGGGGCGGAATAAACCCTAGGATTTCTTTTGGCCTTTTTTGTATCTTGGGAACTGACATAAAAAATCAAACTAAACAAGATGCAAAGAAGAAAGTTCATCAAAAACACGGCAGCGGCTTCGGCTGCATTTTCCATTGTTCCGAGTCATGTGTTGGGCAAGACCCACGTTCCCCCCAGCGACACCCTGTATGTGGCAGGCTTTGGTGTTGGAGGTAGAGGGAACAGTGTGATCAATGGACTGAACAACACAGGACGTGTAAAATTTGTAGCGTTCTGCGACGTGGATGACCGCCGTGCCCAAGAAACCTACGAACAGTTCCCCGATGTAAAAAGGTACAAAGACTTCCGTAAGGTTTTTGATGAACGCTTGAGCGATATCGATGCCATTATGGTAGCCACGCCCGACCATACCCATGCCAGCATTGCCCTGCCCTTTATGCGCGAGAAAAAGCATGCTTACGTGGAAAAACCGCTCACACACAACATACAAGAGGCCCGTTTAATGACCAAGGTGGCCCGCGAAAATGGGATTACGACGCAAATGGGAAACCAAG
The DNA here is from genome assembly GCF_003992675.1 of Flagellimonas marinaquae. GTDB lineage: Bacteria > Bacteroidota > Bacteroidia > Flavobacteriales > Flavobacteriaceae > Flagellimonas > Flagellimonas marinaquae. The sequence goes on along the minus strand of NZ_RZMZ01000007.1, from coordinate 450,674 downwards.
GGGCTTCCAGCGACGATAGCCGTATCGCCCGCGAATGGGTCGAATCCGGTATTATTGGAAAAGTGCATACCATCGATTGTTGGACCAACCGACCCGTATGGCCACAAGGGGTACCCATGCCCACGCAAAAGGACCGTATTCCAAGAGGATTGGATTGGGACCTTTGGTTGGGACCGGCCAAAATGAGGGATTACAACGATGCCTACCTTCCCTTTAAATGGAGAGGGTTTTGGGATTTCGGAACCGGTGCTTTAGGTGACATGGGCTGTCATATTATGGAAACGCCATTCAGTGTGCTTGACCTCGGCTATCCTACGGAAGCTGAAGCTAGTTGTACCACGGTTTGGGTAGATGATTTTGTGGAGGCAGATTACAGCCATTCCTGCCCACCATCTTCCAAAATACACCTCAAGTTTGAGCATGAAGAGCATGGCGACATTGCCCTCAACTGGTATGATGGCGGTTTGAAGCCCGATTTACCGGACGAGTTGAAAGATGGCGAAACCATTGGTGACAGTGGGGGTGGAACCGTAATTTATGGTGACAAGGGCATCTTGGTGTGTGACACATATTCCAGAAATGCCCGTTTATTGCCCTCTGAGATGATGGAACTTTACAAAGCACCTGCTGCCAAATACCCTCGGGTACCTGGAGGCATGGATGGTCATATTGCCAACTTTGTGGACGGTTGCCAAAACGGAACACCAACCTCATCCAATTTTGAAAAGGCTGGAAAACTAACGGAAACCGTGCTGATGGGGAACCTTGCCGTAAAAGCCTACCAATATAAGGAGTTGCAACCGGGCAAAACAGCACGGGACTGGAACCCATACAACTCCCCTGGGCGCCGAAAGCTGATGTGGGATGGTGAGAACATGAGAATTACCAACTACGAGAAAGCCAACGAATGGGTGACCCGCGATTACCGCGAAGGATGGGAGTTGGAATAAGTAGACTAAAAAAGTGAAAAAGAAGAGGCTGCCTAAAAAGTGGTACTATTTGAAATTTGTCAGGTTGAGCGCAGTCGAAACCCATTGATCAGCAATGCATCTTAAGTTCTCGACTGCGCTCGAACTGACACATAAACTGCTTTTTAGATAGCCTCTTTTGTTCTTAATACGTCAGTTGATAAAGGAAATCCAAGGCTAGTTAAGTCATTTCGACATGAGCCGCGAAGCAGCGATGGAGAAATCTGTTAAAAAAACTCAAGTTCAAACTCAAAAGACAAGTTCAAGTTCAAAAAAGGCCATTTCGACATAAGGAACGAAGTGACTATGGAGAAATCTGTTTTAAAAACTCAAGTTCAAATTTCAAGTTGAAAGTAAAAAAGCAAGTACAAACCCATCCTTGCGCTATTATAAAATGGATTCCGTGTCAGGCACGGAATGACACCTAAACATTCGATTTAAGGGCTACCTTTCCGACTTCGCACTACCTAAAGATTTCTTGACCTACCTACTGCTGACTGCCAATTAAGCACCTTTCATTAGTTCTCGATACATTTTTTAGCTCCTTTTTTTCAAAAACTCACCAAAAAACACTCGAACTGACAATCAAATATTTGCTTCCGACTTCTGACTTTTGACTCCTTCCCCTTCGACTACGCTCAGGGGTCCTATCTCGAAATGACGAAGAACCCTATTAGTGTTAATTCGTGAAATTAGCGTCAACTGCCCATTGCCTATTTCCCATCAAACCAAGTCTATTTTCTATCGTCCTTTCTCTCCTGAGTCTTGATTCCTGGCTCATGACTCCTATAAAGATTTCTCAACTGCCCCCTCGACTGCCCCCCTCGACTGCGCTCGGGGTGACAGCTCGAAATGACATCTTAACTCATAACTTCGGACTTCGGACTTATTATCAAAACAACTTTAGCTGCCCGTCCTTGTATTGTTCGTGGAGTTCCGTGTTCAGGACCGGGAAGCTTTTATCTGGAAAATATCTTTTCTTGGCCAGCTGCGCCATTTTATGGATTTGCTCCGCAATTTTGCCCTCTCCCCTTGTCCGGGTTCCGAATCTGCTATCGTTTACCGTACCCCCGTGGCAATCCTGTATTTGGTGTAATACTTTTTCTGCCCTGTCTGGCATGGCCTTTCTGAGCCAATCCGAAAACAATTGTCCAATCGCTCCATTAAGCCGAACCACCGTGAGTCCAAAAGAACGTGCGCCATGATCAGCCACCGCCTTGGCCAGTGGCAATAGTTCATGTGAATTGATCCCAGGAATCATAGGTGCCAACATTGCGTTTACCGGGATGCCATTTTCGGATAGCGTTTGGATGGTTTTAAGACGCAGTGGGATGGAAGCAGTGCGTGGCTCGAGCAGACGTCTTGTTTTTTCGGACAGCGAATTGACCGAAATATAAACCCCGACCAACCCATATTGATTCAGTTCTTTCAATAGATCCAAATCACGTAAAACAAGGGCGTTCTTGGTAATGATGCCCACCGGATGGCGATACTTTAAAAACACTTCGAGACATTTTCGGGTAATTTCGTATTCCCATTCCGCAGGTTGGTAGCAATCCGTATTTCCTGAAAGTACAATGGTCTCTGCCTTCCAGTTTTTATGTTTGATTTTGGCCTCCAAAAGTTCTGGGGCCGATTTTTTGACCAAAATCCTGCGTTCAAAATCCAACCCAGCACTATAGCCCCAATACTCGTGCGTATTTCTAGCGTAACAGTACACGCACCCATGTTCACAGCCTTGATAGGGATTCATGGAATACTGCATGCCCACATCGGGACTCTCTACTTTATTCACTATGGTTTTGGGAAAAATGGGAATATACCTCGTTTTGTTGCTTTCCGCTTCCTCGCCTTCCAATCGACAGAATTCCAAAAAATCATCCCGCAACTCAAAACTGTGCTGCAAAAACCTGTTGTTGGTATTCTGCTGTGCTCCTCTTCCTTTGATAAAATCTTTGGGATTCATTTTTTTGGATTTATTCCAAATATATGGATTATTTCCTTTTTTAAATACTTAAGATTGGCACTGATTTTACGAATTATCTCGAATGCAGCGGCTCCCTGTCCATATATCAGGCGGGCGATCAGCAACCGTACGGAATGATACGTAAACATCCAGTTTAACTCCTTCCTTTCCGACTTCTGACTGCCTAAAGATTTCTCGACTGCCCCCTCGACTGCGCTCAGGGTAACAGCTCGAAATGACATCTTAACTCATAACTCCTGACTTCTAACCCGTAACCCGGAACTCGTAACTCTTAACCCATAACTTCGAGCTTCGGACTCCTGCCCAAAAAAGAAAAAGCCGAGCGAATGCCCGGCTTCTTTGCTTAGGTTAAGTGCCCCTTTTAGGGAAATATTATTCCAGACCCAAATACGCGGCAACTTGGTTGTAATCACTGGTGTCCACACCGGCGGCTTTTAGCTCGGCCATGATGTTTTCGCTGTTTTTATTAGCACTAGTAAGTTCAATCGCAACTACTATGACCTTGTCAAATTCACCTTGGGATACTTGATAATTTGAATTATCCGATGTGTCATGAAACCTAATATTAAAAAAACCTCCTGAGTTCAACCATACTCGTGCATAAAACACGTTTGCACTTAATGAGCCAGGAATTGAATATTTTAAACCTGTAGGAGTCTCAATATAATATAGAAAAGCATAGTTTGACGGGTTGTCAACTATAGTGTTTAAGTTCAATGAAAGGGAAGAATAATCATCTTCTCCACTAATATCGAAAATATGCTCTTGCACATTCGCATTACCGTCAACACCATCAGCACCATCAGCACCATCAGCACCATCTACTCCATCTACTCCATCTGCTCCATCTGCTCCCTGGCAATCCATGGCATCAAAATTACCATCGTTGTTCACGTCCTCTTCTGCATCACCGACACCATTGCCGTTCAAATCCCAACAGCTGATACCATCGGCTCCATCCGCTCCATCTGTACCTGCTACGCCAGCCGCCCCTGCGGGTCCTTGTGGCCCTGTTTCACCGTCTTCCCCAGAACAGGAAACTAAACTTACTGCCATGCACAACATGGCCATACATACTAATTTTAATGTTTTCATAATTTTTAATTTTATCAATTAGGGTTAATACTGCACCAAAGGTATGCTAGGAAATAAGCAACTTTTTAGGCTAATTGACGGATGCCCCTTGTGATCTGACGGATGGGGCTTCTGATCTGACGAATGCAAAATTGAGGGGGAGGTTTGTAGGGTAAAAGGTATAGGGTGAAGGGTGAAAGGCAACGAGGAATTTCTGATGTAATTATTGGAATGTTTGGCTTTGGTGGTGAGTGGTTGCTCAAAAACCTATGTCGTTTGTCATTTCAACATGAGGAATGAAGTGACGATGGAGAAATCCAGTGGAAAAACCAAGTTCAAATTCAAGTTCAAGGTTTAAGGAAAAAAGTGGTTTTTGGGAAATTCTCACCAAACCGATGCAAGCTAACCATCCTGAATGTCTCACGTCATTTCGACATGAGGAACGAAGTGACGATGGGGAAATCCAGTGGAAAAAACCAAGTTCAAATTCAAGTTCAAGGTTTAGGGTTTAAGGTTTAAGGTTTAGGGTAAAAAGGGGATTTTCGGGCAAGCAGAATCGGTGTAGCCATTTTTTGATTGCTCAACTGCCCACGGCCTACTGCAAATTGCACACTGACTTCCGACTTCCGACTTCGGACTACCAAACCGTAACACGGAACTGGTAACTCTTAACTCTTAACTTCAGACTTCCTAAAGATTTCTCGACTGCCCCCTCGACTGCGCTCGGGGTGACAGCTCGAAATGACATCTTAACTCATAACTCCTGACTTCTAACCCGTAACTCGTAACTCTAAACTCATAACTCCGGACTCCTCCCAAAAAATAAAAAGCCGAGCGAATGCCCGGCCTCTTTGCCTAGGTTAAGTGCCCCAAATGGGAAATATTCTTTTAGAAAAGAAAAATGCATTTTAGGATTTCTACCTTTTATTAGATACAAAATCCCACAACCAAAAATTATTCCTCTTTGCTTTCCAAATACCTGAACAAGGGTGCCATTCTTTCTTCATAAGAAAGGTTCGCCCAATTCAACTCTTTAGTACTTGATCCACTACTTTTGGAGGCTTCGCTGTTTATGTTCTCAGTTTCAACAATTAAGAGTGGTCTTAGGTCTTCTAAAGTATTTTCTTTTGCCACAATACGTAAATCTCCCTGACCATTTTCATCAGAATTAGGGTCAAGTCTTAAACGAATTCCTTTATTACTATCTGGATTACAAATCCAGTTTTCCACAACACTTCTAGGCAATATAATAGGGAACCAGCCATAGGCAGACCCAGAACCTTTCGGCAACAAAAGTGGATAGTCATCGGAACCTATTGGTCCTGCCCACATTGCGCTCTCTGCTCCAATATCCGCCCAATCATCATTGACATTTGCCATGGACCAGTTCACTTCTTCCTCAACGAAGATGGGGTCGTCAGCTCCATAAAAACCAACCTTCATGTATAAATTGTCAAAGGTTGCGTTTAGGTAAGAATCTATGTAAACATATAATGTAGCCTTACTCACATAAAAAGCATCAGAACAGGTTTGACCCTCCCCAACTAATTGAGAGGTAATGGTATCTCCAATTCCATCGAAACGAAAAAGTGCTCTTCTTTCCCCTGTTGCAAGTCCGTTAAATGAATAAAATAACTGAACAAAATCCTCATTCAGTCCTGTTCCGGTAGAAACAATATTCGCATCAGATGTTCCTTCATATCCTTTAAATCCATTTTGGAAATAAAAATCTACAGTTGGGCTATCTGCTCCTTGTTGACCTTGTATACCTTGTTCACCTTGTGGTCCTTGTGGTCCTTGTGGTCCGGTTTCCCCATCCTCTCCCGAACAGGAGACTAAACTTACTGCCATGCACAACATGGCCATACATACTAATTTTAATGTTTTCATGATTTTCAATTTTATCAATTAGGGTTAATACTTTGCCAAAGGTATGCTAGGAAATAGGCAAGATTTAAGGCTAATTGACGGATGCCCCTTCTGATCTGACGGATGGGGCTTTTGGGTTGATCTGTGAAAATTTGAATAAGAATATTCCTACGGAATTATAGTCAAAAAGAGGTTGCTGGGTGAAGGGAAAAGGGCAATGGGTTCACTTATTAACCAACTAAATCGGAGTTGGCACAACAATACATTCCATAATTTAGCAGGGTATTGATCGTAGGCTAGTATGCCCACCACAAACCCCAAGTGTACCGTTTCATACCCTCTAGCAGTAGTGGCTTAACGATCTGTCCGTTATTGAAAATTTACTTTGACCAATTGTTTTCGGCTTCCGCGTTTGGCGTAGAAGAGCATTTTGTCGTCGGACTCGTCCTTTAGTGGCATGGAGACCATTAAAGGCAATCTGGCTTCCTCTTGGTCGATGATCTTTTCATAATCCATTACCCCATTTTCGTCCAAGGAAATCATAAACACATTCCGATTGCGACTAAAACCTTGCTTAAAGATCAAACGTTCATTGTTGATCAATTGCGGATTTTCAGCAGCAGTACAGATAAAAAAGTAGGTGTTGCCATCCTTGCAATAAGCGCTGTAAGATGCATAGGCGCCATCACCTTGGGTTACTTCGGTCTTGTTGATGTTGCGCGCCCATTCCATTCTACCATTGGCATCCAGCTTCACGCTGACGATATCGTTATGATGGTAGCGCTCAATCTTGATGCGTTGTCCGGCACCTGTGGTTTCCAATCCCGTAGTGACAAAATATTCCTCGGCATTGAAGAAAATTTCCTGTTCATCGGTTATTTCCACTCCTTTAAAAACCAAGTTTTTGATGTCCTTATCTTCCTCACGGCCAAACTTGTCGTCCATAAACTGTTGTGAGAAGGGGTTGTATTTTTGGGAGCGGATGTCCAATGTATTCGGATCTACATCAAAATAGGCGATACCATTGTATCTATTGTCCTTTCTATCGGCATAAAAGCCCACACAGACCAATTTGTTCTTTACGAAAACCGGATACAAGGCTTCGGGATATTTCCCTGGATCTACAAACGATTGGGTTTTGTTTCCGTATTGTGACACCTTGATCAATTCGTACTGAAACTTTCGTTCATCTACACTAAAACGTCGCTTCTTAAAATAGGCCTTCCCCATAATATAGGCTGTTTGAAGATCGGCCGAAAAGGTTACATTTTCAAAGGCATAGTTTTTTTCCTCGATTTCATCCGAGAAATCATACTCGAACTTTTTATTGAGTGCGGTATCGAACATATGAATCATGTGCTTGTTGTCCTTCCCCTTTTTGTGATGTGTGCTGATCACAAAACCTGTTTTGTTCTCATCAAACAAAATCACCGTGGTAAAACCTCTGGAAAAGTCACGGTTGTAATAGTTCTTCCCTACCGGATCGTTCACTTCTTGCGAGGCGATGGAAAGCAACTTTTTCTCTTTGAAGTTAAAATCGATAACGGGACTGCTGTGGACCCAGTACTCATATTCGCCCCGGTCCAAATTATAGTTGAGGAACAAAAGGTGCAATTGCCCGTTTTTGAGGAAGCCATCCACAAAATCAAGTCCTTTCAACTTATAGTTGTACTCCGATACCAATTCTAGATTGCTGTTGTACTTTTCAATCAAGTAGCCTTTGGGTTTCAAGATCAATCCTTGGTAGTAGGCACGCACCAACACATAGCCACCAGAATCATCCTCGTTGATGGCTACTAGGTTAGAATATCGGTAGCGGTCGTGATATTTCTCCCCAAAATCATAGGATACAGGCATTTTTTGCGCATTCAGCATTACACTGCCGAACACTAGCAGACAAAGTACAAATAGGTTATTTTTCATGATCTGGCTATGTTAGGCCAATGGTCATGATCCAGGGAAATCGGCTTTTCGTTTTTCGAGGAAGGCAGTAGTACCTTCCTTAAAGTCATCGGTCCCAAAGCAAGTGCCAAAAGCATCAATTTCCACCGAATAACCATCAGCGTCATACTTAAAACCAGCATTTACGGCTTTTATTGCGTGTTTTATGGCCACGGATGAATTATTCGATATCCTGCTCGCGATCTTTTTACAAAAGGGAAGTAATTCTTCGCTGGAGACGACATGGTTTACCAATCCATATCCGAAGGCTTTGTCGGAATCAATCATGCCGGCCGTCATGATCATTTCCATAGCACGCCCTTTGCCCACAAGCTGTGGCAAGCGTTGGGTACCTCCATATCCGGGAATCACGCCCAAGGAAACTTCGGGTAATCCCATTCGGGCATTGCTACTGGCCACCCTAAAATGGCATGCCATAGCAAGCTCTAGTCCCCCACCTAGTGCAAATCCATTAATGGCTGCAATAACGGGGGTTGAAAGGTTTTCTACAAAATCGAACAGTTGGCGCTGTCCGGCGGCAGCCAATTGCCGGCCTTCCTTCACTGAAAAATCGGCAAACTCGGAAATATCGGCACCAGCAACAAAGGCTTTGTCCCCGCTTCCTGTAATTATGATGACCTTGGTTTCAGAATCCTCGTCCAACTCCTTAAAGGCCACGTGTAGCTCTTCTATGGTCCGTCTGTTGAGCGCATTGAGCTTTTTGGGCCTATTTATAACAATAGTGGCCAACTGGTTCTCTTCTTCAATGTAGATGTTTTCGTAATCCATAAAGATTGCTTTTGGGGCGGCCTGTACCTGTACCGCCATTATTTTTTCTGTTCCTTTGGAAAATCGATGGTAAACACGGTCCCTTTTCCAACTTTAGATGTAAAGTTAATGGTTCCGCCATAGTTTTCCACAATGTTCTTTACCATTCCCAAACCTAGGCCGGTACCACTGGATTTTGTGGTGAACTTTGGCTCAAAAATGCGATGCTTGTACTCATCGGAAATACCAAGGCCATTGTCGGCAACCGATATTTTTACCCTGTCACCAACAGATGCTACGGTAACCAAGATACGAGGGGATTCTACCTCAGGAATGGCCTGAATGGCATTTTTTACCAAGTTGGTGATCACGCGTATCAGTTGCGTGCGGTCCAGTTTGGCCACGACTTCCTCCTCGTCTGCTATAAAATGAATATAATCCTCATTAAATATTTCCAAGGCCAGCTTAACCACTTTTACCACATTCAACGTTTCGTTCTGCTGGGCGGGCATATCGGCAAAACTGGAAAAGGCGGTGGCAATATTGCTCATGGTATCTATTTGCTGGATCAAGGTTTTGGAAAACTCCTTGACCTTTTTTTGGATATCGGGGTCATTTGGGTCGAATTTCCGTTCAAAACTCTGTACAGTAAGCCTTAGGGGCGTCAAGGGATTTTTGATTTCATGGGCTACCTGCTTTGCCATCTCGCGCCATGCTTGTTCACGTTCACTACGAGCCAATTTTACGGCGCTCTCCTCCAGCTCATCGATCATGCGGTTGTAGGAGTCCACCAATTTTGCAATTTCCTCTCCCGGGCTTTCCAAATAGATTTTTTCGTTCTGATGGGTGAGGTTGGTCCGGTTGATCTTGTCGGAAATCGTCTGCAAGGACCTGGTGATATATTTTGAAATGAAATACGCCAATATAATGGCCACAATCAGCATTAACAAATAAACCATTGCCAACCTGAAAAGGAACTCCTTGAGCTCCATATTGTTGAAAGTGTTGTCTTCAAAATAGGGAAGATTCAAAATGCCGATAGGCTTAAACTTCAGGTCGTAGATGTAACGGTATGTGGCTTGATAATTATCGCCAGCCGCCCTTTTTTCTTCCACAAAACGGCTTTCGCCCTCCTCCCTCAGAAAGTTCAGTATTTCGGCATCCAAACAGGTGGCGATAGCGTTGGATTCGAAAGTGGGCCGGGAACTTTTGATCAGGTTTCCCTCTAAATCATAAATATTGAAATTGACATTCTGAATGTTGGCAATCTCATAAATCTCCTCGCTAAAAATCAGGTGAAGGTTCTCGGTGATTACGGGATAGGTGGTTTCCTTAAGGGTAAATTCGATGCTCTTCATCAACTGCTCTTCCTTACGCTCCAAGCGTTCCCTGTGGTAATCGTTGCCCTGCTCCTTGTATTGGTAAACCGTTACTCCGGCAATCAGCACAGAGGCCAATACCACCAAGGTGATCATGGAAATAAAGATGCGTGACCGTAAGGATAGTTTTCGTAGCAAGCTCGCTTGATTTGATGGTTAAATTTAAGCAATTATCGAGCCAAACAAAGTACAGCTTCGGGATTGGGATTCAACCACAAAAACGAGAAGAAAGAAAGGCCAACCTTTTCGTTTTCAAGCATTGGGGTTCCTATCCCGTACTTTTTTGTACCAGCGAATGCCCAACATCAATAAAACAATCAGGGCAAACATACCTACAATGCCATAGATCCAATTGAAGGCACTTTTGAGCACCACCAAAAAAACAACCGCAAAAAGGATAATCGTAGCCACTTCGTTCCACAAACGCATAAATTTCGAGGTATACTTGACCTCATCTCGCTGCAATTGCTTAAAGATCTGATGGCATTTCCCATGATACACAAAAAGTAGGAGCACAAAGCCGAGTTTAACGTGCATCCATGGTTGCTGCAACCAGCCGGGCATCAGAATGAGCAAAATAATGGCCGTTAGTGTACAGAGGACAGCTGACGGCCACGTAATGATATACCATAATCGTTTGGTCATCAATTTGAGTTGGTCGCTCAAGATTTCCTTATCGGGCGATGGTTTTTGCCAAGCTTCGATATGATAAATAAAGAGCCGTGGTATATAAAACAGGCCCGCGAACCAAGTGACCACAAATATGAGGTGCAACGATTTGATGTATGGGTACAGCAATTGCTACGTTTTTATGAATTACATCCGGATGGCTCCAATGCCATTCTCCCAGAGTTTGGTGTTAAAATTAGGAATTTCCGTGTTCATTAAGCTCTCTGCACGTTGTTTTAATCCCATCCATTGAGTATCGAGTTCCTTCTTTCGGTCCACGGAGGGCTGATTGATCTGGGGCAACGAGCTGTTACTGTGGTTCATTACAAAAAGATACTCGGCCGTAAACTTGTTGGGGAAATTCTCCACATCGTCATAGGCTTGCGATTTGCGCTGCACCATCTTTCCGTCCCACTCCTTGAGTTTGTCGAGCAATGACTGTCCTTCTTTTTTGAGTTCCTCGTCCTTCAAGTCCTTTAGCAATTTTGCTAGTTGATCTTGAACACTCTTCAAGGTGTTCACCTTGTTGTGCATATCGGTGAGTTTGGACTCAAAATCCGTCATGATGGCATGGTACTCCGCAAACCGTTCTTCCGAAACATTGGTATTGGGTGTAGGCACAATCGTTCCTTGGGTAGTAACTGCATTCCCTCCTGCGCTTATTTGGATGGTATACGTTCCTGGCGGCACTTTGTGCCCCGTGAAATCCGCTTCAATATATACCCCTGGAACACCGGGCACTATGGGCGTTTTGAGGTCCCATACAAAACGGTTCAGTCCTTTGGATGTTCCCAAGGTGGGTGCAGGGGGCGCCCCTCCTCCGTTATGGGGGACATAATCTTCATCTTTCTTGGAGCTAAAGGCGCGTACCAATTTACCCTGTGCATCTTTGATTTCCATGGTAACTTCAACGGAATCCATTTTTTCCGGGAGATTGTAATAGATGACCATCCCATTAGCGGGGTTGACTCCTTCAAAAGGATTGGTTCCGGACAGATTGGAAGAATTTCTGCTCAATGGGCTTCCCCAATAGCCATGAATGGCTTCTTCTGGTTGATACAATTTTAGGTCACCGGTGTTTCCTTTGTATTGTGAAAGTGTTGTGATATTGTCCAAAATCCAGAAGCTCCTACCCGATGTGGCCACAATCAAATCCCCCTGATGCACTTTTAGATCTGTGATCGGTGTTTTGGGCAAATTCAATTGTAGGGGCTCCCATTTTTTACCATCGTTCCAGGATACGTACAGTCCTTTTTCGGTGCCCGCGTACAATAATCCTTTTTGCTGTTCATCCTCTCGGACCACTCGTGTAAAAGCTCCGTAGGGAATGCCCTCACTAATATTGGTCCAGCTTTTTCCGTAGTCGCTGCTTTTGTAGAGGGCAGGGGTATAATCGTTGAACTTGTATCGGGTAGTTGCAATATAGAGGGTCGCTGGGTCGTGTGGCGAAACCTCAATGGCATTTACCAAACATTCCTTTAACCCCTTTGGGGTTATCTCTTCCCAAGATGCGCCACCGTTTTTGGTGATATGTACCAATCCATCATCACTCCCAGTAATCAATACCCCAGCTTCGTGTGGTGACTCCAAGAGATAAGAAATGGTTCCGTAGTTTTCAGCACCTACGGCTTCATTGGTGTAGGGACCTCCTCCCTTTCCTTGCAATTCATCTTGATCTCGTGTTAAGTCTGGTGATACTTCTTCCCAGGTTACGCCATTATCCCTTGTTCTAAGGACCAACTGTGCCGCATGGTAAAAAGTTCCGGGTTCGTGTTTGGACCAAATAATGGGTGCATTCCAATTGTATAAGTATTTCATGTCACGGGCATCTCGTCCCAAATACTGTATTGGGGCTGCCATGACATTGCTGGACATTTTAGATTCCATATCCAAAAGTTCAATGGTCCCCAAATAACTGCCTCCCATCACGTAACGCGGATTGTCGGGGTCGAAGCCCAAAAAGGCACTCTCTCCCCCAGCGGAATAATGCCAATCTTCTTGGTTAATGCTCCATCGACCTACGGAAAGGCTGGCAATCTTTACCGAAGTGTTGTCCTGTTGTCCACCATAAATGTTGTATGGGAACAAATTATCCGTGCTGATGCGATAAAACTGTGCCGTGGGCATATTGTCCTGCAGGGTCCAGTTTTCACCATAATCAAATGTAATGGTAGCTCCACCATCATCTGCCAAAACCATATTTTTCGAGTTGTTCGGATTGATCCACAGGTCATGGGTATCGCCATGAGGCACGGAAATGGTCTCCCATGTTTTACCACCATCTTCCGAACGGAACATGGAAGCACTAAGCACATACACGGTATCTTCATCGTTGGGGTCTACAAACACTTCGATGTAATACCAAGCACGCTGAACCAATCGGTTGTCCCCACTGACCATCTGCCAACTATCCCCTCCATTGTTGGAAACGAAGAGACCTCCTTTATCCTGATCGGAATCACTCTCAACCAAGGCATATACTTTTTCAGAATTGGAAGGGCTCACGGCGATGGCCATTTTTCCCTTTTCTTCGGGAAGCCCTTTGGTCATTTCCTTCCATGTATCGCCGCCATCGGTCGATTTGTACAATCCGCTTCCTGGCCCTCCACTGATGACTTTGTTGGGTTTACGCTGATGCTCCCACATCGCGGCATAGAGTACCAAGGGATTGTTAGCGTCCATGGACAGTTCTACTGCTCCAGTACCTTCATCCACATACAATATTTTTTCCCAATTTTTCCCACCATCCATGGAACGGTACACCCCTCTTTCCGGGTTTGGGGCATATAAAGCACCTTGGGCGGCTACGTACACCACATCTGGATTGGTAGGGTGAATTATGATCCGCGAGATGTGCTGTGTTTTTTCAAGTCCCAATTTTATCCATGTTTTTCCCGCATCATTGGATTGGTAGACACCATCCCCGTAGGAGGTCATCACACCTCTTGGGGCGTGCTCTCCCATACCACAATAGAGAATGTTGGGATTGGAAGGCGATACGGAAACCGCACCCACGGAGCCCATTTCAAAAAAACCATCCGATATGTTTTCCCATTGTCCACCAGCATTGGTCGTTTTCCACAGTCCCCCGCCCGTGGTCCCCATATAATAGGTGAGCGGATCCCCAATTACACCGCTAGCGGTCACGGAACGTCCACCCCTAAACGGGCCGATGTTCCTGAATATCATGGGTTCAAAATAATCGTTGGCTGTTTGCGCAAATGCTAAAGTCCCAAGTATGGCACTTAACAAAAAGAGTACACCTTTTTTCATGGTCTTGGTTGGTTTGTATGTATTCGATGTGTTTGTAATGTAAAAGCCCCCATGCAAGAACATAGGGGCTTTGTCTGCTTATTCTTCTATGCTCAAATAATTCAACTTGAGCTGGTTGAACTCTTCGTTAAAGTTGGAAATCTCCGTATCAATTAAATTGTCAAATGTCCGTAATTGCTCGTTGATCTTTTGTGTCATTTCATTTTTGACCGCGATATCCTGTTCGGTAGGAGGAAAATCGTCAAGAGAGACCAAGCTGTTCAAGTGCGCCAATTTATTGGTCAACCTTATTGGGAAGTTCAAAGGATCTTGATTACTTCTGTTTTGGGTCTGATAGAGTGCCTTTTCTACGGAGCCAAAATCTTCTTTCAAACTTTTGGCTTTCTCCACCAATGCTTTTGTCGCTTCGTCATCCTTATACTTTTTGATGAATTCATCCAACTTGCCATTTATGGCCCTGATCTTCTTTATGGATTGATGGGCCTTGTCCACAGTCTCGTTTACCTCGGTAATAAAATCGTACTGTTTTTGCATATCGGCAACGGTAACTTCGGCCCTTGGGTCTGGTAAAATGGTAAAGTTTTCACTTTGTGTTTCTCCATTAACGTTCAAATGCACCTTGTAAGTCCCTGGAACCGCTTTTGGACCGCTTAGGTTGGCCCACCACAAAATCATTCCGTCCAATCGTTCGGCGCCCTTTCCGCGAGTATCCCAAACGTAGGTGTTACCGCCTTTCTTGGCTTCCAGTTTTTTATCCTTTTCCTTGGCGTAGGTACTATAGGTGGCCAAGGTATCCCCGTTCATTTTGGTGTAGGTCAATGCGATGCTGTCCTTTTCGGAGACATCTTTAAGATAAAAATGTGTGATTACGCCATTGGCCAAGTTTTCGCCTTCCGTTTTGGATGGCCTTCTTGAAGCCCTACCTTTTGTTCTGTAGCTGTCCCTTGGTTTGTACAAAATCGCATCAGCAGATTTTTTGGCATTGTCCAATTGATGTAATACCGTAAGGTCATCGATAACCCAAATACTTCTTCCTTGTGTCGCTACGATGAGGTTGTCATCCTTGATGGTCAAATCGGTAATGGGTACAATAGGCAAATTCAATTGGAACTTCTCCCATTGGGCTCCATCATTAAAAGAGATATACATTCCCGTCTCGGTGCCTGCGTAGAGCAGTCCTTTTCGTTTTGGGTCTTCCCGAACCACCCTTGTGAAGTGCTCATCGGCTATCCCATCGGTGATTTTGGTCCATGTTTTCCCATAATCAGTGGTCTTGTAGAGGTAAGGCGCAAAGTCGCCCAACTTGTACCTCGTAGCGGCCACATAGCATGTTCCCTCATCAAATGCGGAAGGTTCAATGCTATTGATCATGTTCCACTCGGGCATGTTGGGAGGTGTTACGTTTTCCCAGGTCTGTCCTCCATCTTTGGTTACATGGATAAGTCCATCATCACTACCAACCCAAAGCAATCCTTCCTTTAAAGGGCTTTCATTGGCCGCAAAAATGGTACAGTAGTACTCCACACTGGTGTTATCTTGAGTGATGGGTCCACCGCTGGAAACCAGCTTTGTAGGGTCATTTCGGGTCAAATCACCACTCAACAGTTCCCAGCTCTGACCTTCGTTGGTCGTCATGTGCACATGGTTGGAGAAGGTGTAGAGTTTATTGGGGTCGTGCTTGCTGAACATGATGGGGAAGTTCCATTGGAAACGGTACTTCATTCCTTCGGCACCGTGCCCCATTGGGTTGTCGGGCCAAACGTTTACTGCCCTCACGGTTTTGTTCGCATGGTTCACACGGGTCAAAAAGCCTCCGTAGCTCCCACCATACACAATATCGTTGTTCTCAGGGTCCACGGCAATATGTGCGGATTCACCTCCTGCTGTTTCTTCCCAATCGTCCTCTCCGATAGATCCATCATCACTTCGGTAATTGATCCTGATGGTAGAGTTATCCTGCTGCGCCACATAAATTCGATATGGGAATGCATCATCCGTAGTTACTCGATAAAATTGGGCTGTAGGTTGATTGTGATAGGTACTCCAAGTTTCCCCGCCATCAAAACTTACCTGGGCGCCGCCATCATCGGCCATAATCATACGATTGGAATCTTCGGGTGCAATCCAGAGATCATGGTGATCTCCGTGAGGTGCATTATTGGATTTGAAGGTCTTTCCACCATCCGTACTTTTATGATAGCTCACATTGAGCACATAGACTACATCTTCATTATTGGTGTCGGCATAGACACGGGTATAGTACCACGCTCGTTGCCTTAGACTTCTATCACTGTTGACCAAGGTCCATGTTGCTCCGGCATCATCGGAACGGTAGAGACCTCCTTTTTCCTTGTTTTCTACCATGGCCCACACCCTATTGCTGTTGACTGGGCTTACGGCCACTCCTATAATCCCCAACGTATCGGTCGCGAAGCCTTCATTTTTTGAAATCTCCGTCCACGTTGCACCACTATCGGTACTCTTCCAAAGGGCAGAACCTTCTCCACCACTGCTCAAGCTGTAAGGTGTGCGTTGTATCCTCCAGGTAGATGCGTAAAGTATACGAGGGTTGTTGGGGTCAAAAGTAAGGTCAACGGCACCCGCCATATCATTGGCATACAGTACTTTTTCCCAAGTTTCGCCTCCGTTGGTGCTTTTATAGACACCTCTTTCGGTAGTGGGCTTGTACAGATTGCCCATAACCGCAGCGTAAACGATGTTGTGGTCCTTTGGGTGGATTCTCATTCGGGATATATGTCGGCTTTCGTCCAAGCCCAAGGATGTCCATGTTTTTCCGGCGTCTACCGTCTTCCAGACTCCGTAACCAGAGGATACGTTGCCACGAACGGTCTGTTCCCCACCTCCAACATAAATCACATTAGGGTCGCTTTGGGCCACCTCAACCGCGCCAATACTTCCTCCAAAATAACCATCGGAGATATTCTCCCAGGTTCCTCCGCCATCTTTAGTTCGCCATACTCCTCCTCCTGTGGCTCCAAAATAATATAGGTTAGGTTCTCCAGGTACACCAGCAACGGTTCCGGAACGTCCACCACGGAAAGGACCGATCAATCGGTATTCCAGACTCGAATAAAGTTCTTCAGGGTATTGCGCCCCACTTTGTTTTTTGTTCCTGCGCTGGGAATGGACCGGTGAAATAAACAGTGTCGCGGTAAGCAAGAGCATACCGATCTTGAAAAAGCAAATCTTCATTTTTAAAGTGTTGAGTTAGTCAGCCTTAAATGTACTAAAAAGCAACAAAAAAGTTATCTAATATTTTGTACTTTAACCCAGCATATAAAAACCAAAACCTAAACCATGCCTAAATTTTTGAGGCTCGCCGCTATCTTTTTGGCGTTGGCCGCTTGCAAAGACACATCAAAACAAAAAGACCAAACAACCCCTTCCGAAACAGCTGAAGAACAACCCGAATGGGTGTATTTGTTCAATGGCACCAGTCTAGACGGTTGGCGAGGGTACAACATGGACTCCCTACCTCCCGGATGGACCATTAAGGACAGTGTACTCACTTTTGACACTGAACTCGGCCTGGAACAGGATTATACCGGAGGCAAGGACATTATCTACGGTGCAGAAGAGTTCGATAATTTTGAGCTTTATATGGAATGGAAAATCCCAGAAGGTGCCAACAGTGGTATTTTTTATCATGTTAAAGAAGGGTACGATGGCCCGCCAGAGGTGGCACCAGAATATCAGATCATCGACGACGAAAACTATGCGGACATCCACGATTTAACAGGGTACAACTCGCAGTTTGGTGCAGAACATCCCGAACTCCTCCAGGATTGGCAAAAAACGGGAGCGGACTACGCCATGCACACCGCAGACGAATCTCAAAAACAATTGAATCCCGTCGGGGAATGGAATTCATCAAAAATTGTGTTTACCCCGGAAAAAGTAGAGCATTGGCTCAACGGCAAAAAACTATTGGAGTTTGAGCCTTGGTCAGAAGACTGGAAAGCCAAAAAGAATTCAGGAAAATGGGACAATGCCCCAGATTATGGAAAGTATAAGACAGGCTACATTGCATTGCAAGACCATGCAAGTCCCATTTGGTTCAGAAACATAAAAATTAGAAAACTATAATAACCTCCAGACCATGAACAAAAGAGAATTTATCAAAAAAAGTAGTGTGGGCGCACTTGGAATCATGTTGGCCCCTTCCATCCTAAAGGCAGGATTCCCCAAAGACAAACTAAGAACAGCCCATATTGGCGTAGGAAACATGGGCATGGAGGATTTAAAGGCGGTTTCATCCCACGAAGCCGTTGAGGTTATCGCTCTTTGTGATGTGGATGCCATCAACCTATCAGCGGCACACAAAATGCATCCCGGGGCACGTATCTTTTTTGATTACCGTGTCATGCTGGAAGAAATGGGAGATGAAATCGATGCGGTAATTGTCTCTACGCCCGATCATACGCATGCACCCGCTTCGCTGATGGCAATGAACATGGACAAGCCTGTGTACTGTCAAAAACCCCTCACCCACTACGTTTCCGAATCCAGGGAAATGAAACGTGTGGCCGCCGAGAAAGGCTTGGTAACTCAAATGGGCATACAGGTACACTCTTTTTACGATTATAAATTGGCTACACTTTTGATTCAATCCGGAATCATTGGCAAAGTACATACCGTACACGCATGGTCGCCCAAAAATTGGGGATATGATGGACCATTGCCCCAAGGCGAAGACCCTGTTCCAGACCAATTGGATTGGAACCTTTGGTTGGGTACTTCCACCAAACGGCCCTATAAAAAGGACATGTATCATCCAGGTAACTGGAGAAAATTGATGGATTACGGCTGTGGCACCTTGGGCGATATGGGAGTCCATATTTTCGATACGCCTTACAATGCCTTGGAGCTTGATGTACCCAGAACCATTATGACGGAATGCCGCCCCACCAATGGATTCGGCTTCCCAGAAAAAAACACCGTAACCTATGAATTTCCTGGCACCAAATACACTGGAAAATCCTTAAAATGGATTTGGTACGATGGTCCAGGTGCACCAGAGATGCACGAAGACCTGATGTTGCCCGGAATGGAAATGAAAAAGGACAACGCTGCTGCCAGAAAAAGTGACGAGAACAGTATCTCCTTGGACGCCGGAGTGGCAGGAGAAAACGAACTTCCAGAACAAGGTGCTATGTTCGTGGGCACCAAAGGACGATTATTGTTGCCCCACTTTATGCAATTGCCTAAAAAGATTGTGCGCGGAAAATATGTGGATATTTCCAAGGAGATTGCCGAAGTTTCCGAAAAACATAATTTGGGAGAACCCATTCGAAATTATGCCACGGAAGGGCCGAAACATTACCACCAATTTGTGGATGCCTGCTTGGGCAAAGATACCACGACTGCGCCGTTTGATTATGCCGCCCGGTTGACGGAAACTATTTTGTTAGGAACCATTGCTGGGCGTTTCCCAGGAGAAACGCTTCATTGGGATGCGGAGACAGCACAATTCAAGGAAGAAAAAGCCAATAAATATTTGGCCGGAGATTATCGGGATTTTTAAATACACGCTATGTCCTCCACCCAAGAATATTGGTTAAGCGGTCCCGTTCCCCATGTGCCTGCGCTTTTGCAACCTGCGGCACATGCCTTGCTGCAATCTGTGCGGCAAATAAAGGAATACTTGTCCGAGTTCCCGGAAGAGCAACTTTGGAAAAAACCCTACGGCAGGGCTTCGGTAGGATTCCACCTAAAACACTTAACAGGGGTATTGGACCGATTACTGACGTATGCCAAGCAAGAAACCTTGACGGAGGAGCAGTTCCAATTCTTAAAAAACGAAGGGAACGGAGAAGGAGCTCCTACCAGTGAACAATTGATCTCGGCATTTGAAAACAAAGTGGATGAAGCCTTGGCCTATTTCAAGACCATTCCAGAAAACACGCTTACCGACGAACGTTTTGTGGGCCGCAAAAAGCTGCCCACAACGCTAATCGGGTTGCTTTTCCATGCAGCAGAACATAGCCAACGCCATGTGGGTCAGTTGTTAGTGACGGTTAGCGTTTTAAAAGATCAATAATTGGGTCGTTAGAGCTATCCTGATAAAATTTGGTCACAAAGTAGATGGGAATCGGACTTGATGGCAGTCCAAGAAAACCTTTAAATTGGGATGAAAAGCAATACTTTAACTTCCAAAATAATGAGGTTTTGACAGTCTTCTCTTACAGCGTTTCCCCACAAAATAGTGGGCTTCCGGAGGATTAATACCTTAAAAGTGTACTGTCACCTCTGTTTTTTTACCAGTCACAACATTAATTTCACATCTCCTTTTCCATGGACTAGTTTCGAAAATGTATGGAAAGGATAAACCTCAATCAGTTTTCATTGATACTGGGCCTTCTGGCTTTATTCATTTTAACACCCGCTACACTTCATTCCCAAAAAGCGGCGCCTGTTGCAGTGGATGATACCTATTCAGCAGGGCTTAACAGCACCTTGACCATTTCAGCACCGAATGGCTTGCTCGATAATGATTCCGATGCCAATGGAAATGCCACCATGAGTGTGCAAACGGTGCCCATAGCGGATGTTTCCAATGGCGTTTTGAACCTGAACAGCGATGGTAGTTTTGACTATACGCCGAATTCAGGTTTTGTGGGAACTGATAGTTTCACCTACCGTGTTTGTGACGATGGCTCTCCTAGCGAAGTAGTTTCTCGTTTTGATTTTGATACTCCCACCATTACCACGGCCACCATTGGGCCCAATGCCACCTCTGTCAACCCCAATGCAGCACAAATAGGTTGCGGGATACATTTTCCTACCGGCTCAGGTGGGTCAACAGGTTTCGATATTGTGGTACCCAACACTTCGGGTATTTTTAATTTTACAAGTTTTGAAGTCTCCTTCGAGTATCGGGATCAAGAAAGTCAAGCCGACATTGTTACCGCGGGTAATTTTAGAATCTATCACTTTAGGCCCAATGAGATGGGTTTGGAAATTGACGTAGTCAACTCCGTAACCGGTCTTACGGAAACCTTTACCCAAGATTTTGGAAATTTTTTGAGCGGAAACAATCCGTATTCCGTAGCTTATAATGAAACAACTGGGGAAGTAACCTACACAGCAAACGGAAGTTCCACAGTATACGCAGTAGCCCCTCCAAACTCCCCTTTGGACAGTAGTTTGGCCACAGATATTGTTATCGGCGAACGTATGGATGGTTCAGGTTCTTCATTGCCTTCGTTGTGCAGCATGGAGTTTGTGGACAACAGTATACTTTGTGATGAAGCCGATGTCACAATCAACATAATCGCCTCAGTAATTACCAACAGGCAAATAACCTATAGGGTCAACCAAAATTAAAGCGCTTTTCTGTATCATCTCTATACCTTGTGCTCCAGCAAAGACTCGAATGAAACATATTTGAGTGCTTTTTCGTGGGTAGCTTCCAAAAGCACAGGTGGCGCAACTCCCTCCAAATAAGCCTCTTTCCAACGTGAGACGCAGAGACACCATTTGTCCCCAGCTTTCAAGCCTGGAAATTGATAAAAGGGCATGGGAGTTATCAAATCGTTCCCTTTGCTTTTTGAGAAATGTAAAAACTCTTCGGTCATAATAGCGCACACTACGTGTTTTCCCGTATCGTCAATACCCGTATTACAGAATCCATCCCGATAATAGCCCGTTTTGGGTTCCAAACAGCAGGAGATTAACGGAGTCCCAAGTACATTTTTATCCATAGTGACCTAAAAATAATTTAAGTTGAGCAGTTTGTAACATTATTGTTACTTTTTCTACAAATGAATGACAAGCTTTCATCATTTTTTATAGTTTTAAAGAGATAACAACTAAACACTATACCCATGGATATTTTTGGAAAAATAAAGGAAAAACTCAGCAACGAGTTTATTGATATTGTCGAGTGGTTGGATTACACCGACGACACCATTGCACATCGCTTCGAGCGATATCAGAATGAAATAAAGAACGGGGCCAAGCTCATTGTTCGTGAGGGACAGACAGCCGTTTTCATTAACGAAGGTCAATTGGCCGATGTATTCGGGCCCGGCACCTACGACCTCACCACACAAAACCTGCCTATCTTGGCGACCCTAAAAGGGTGGAAGTATGGATTTAACTCTCCGTTCAAAGCCGAAGTGTACTTTGTGAACACCCATCTTTTTACCGATGAAAAGTGGGGGACAAAGAGCCCAATCACCTTGAGTGATGACCGCTTTGGTCTAGTGGAAATAAGGGCTTTTGGCACCTATGCCTTCAAAATTTCCGATGCTGGAAAATTTATTAAGGATATCGTTGGTACGGACAGCAACTTTACCAATTTTGAAATCAACGAGCACCTAAAAAGTTTGATTGCCACGCGATTTACCAATACCGTTGGCCAAGCCAATCTTCCCATCGAGCTTTATGCAGCGAACACCACCGAGCTTTCGGACACCTGTCGTGAAGTAATGTCGCCTGAGTTCGAAAGTGTAGGTATTTCCTTGGAAAAATTCTATATCGAGAATGTTTCCATGCCCGAAGACCTCAAAAAGGAAATCTTTGAATATAGCCGTATCGATAAGTTGGACTTGGACAAACTGACCAAATTCAAGACGGCGAAGGCCATCGAGGCTGCCGCACAGAACGAAGGCGGGACCGCTGGTGCCGGAATGGGTATGGGTATGGGATTTGTGCTGGCCCAACAAATGGGCGGCATGATGGGTGGAAACGCACAAGCCGCTCCGCAACAGGTTGCACAACCCATGGGAGCTGCTGTTCCTCCTCCAATGCCAACACCTACCATGTACTACTATGCCTCCAATGGGGTGCAGCATGGACCGGTGACTTTTGAACAAATGCAATCCTTGTTTGCCTCACGAACCATCAATCGCGATAGTTTGGTGTGGAAACAGGGGATGTCCGCATGGACCGCTTTGAAAGAGGTGGAGGAATTAAAATCGTTCTTAGGGGGCAGCACACCACCACCACTGCCAACAGAGTAATTTTAATTTAATGTCATTTCGAAATGAGTTGCTTAGCAACGATAGAGAAATCTCAACTTTCCGATTTTGATTTCCCAGTCGAAGACTTCTTCGGAATGACGACAAAAGCACTAATTACCTTGTCATTCCTGTGAAAACAGGAATCCAAAAAAATGATCAAGATTTCCGCCTTCGCGGAAATGAAAGCATGGAAGAGCCAACAATCCAAAAGACGGAACTCAAAAAAGCCTGTGTCAATTGTGGCGCAGAGCTTAAATACAAGCCCGGTACCACTACTATAAGTTGTGAGTATTGTGGCCATCAAGAGACCATTGCCTTGGATGAAAACGGATTTGAGGAATTGGAACTCTATCCTTTCCTAAAGGAAATGGGCAGCCAAAAGCACAGTGAGGAGATTTCCATGCTCCATTGTAAGAATTGCGGTGCCGATCAGCATGTTGAAGAAAATTACAAGTCCCTTCATTGTGTGTACTGTGGCCAACCTCTGGTAATTGCCGATGCTTACACCGAAAAATGGATTTTGCCCGGTGCCGTACTGCCTTTTCAAGTTGACAAAAAACAGTCCTTTGCCATTTTCAAGAAATGGGTCAAGGGATTATGGTTCGCTCCAAACAATCTAAAAAAGGCTGCACTGGACCCGCAATTCACCAAAGGTCTGTATTTGCCCTACTGGACCTTTGATGCGCAGCTCTACGCTTCCTATACTGGCCAACGGGGAGAATATTATTACGAAACCAAAAGGGTTCGCGATTCCAATGGCAAAATGGTGACCAAAAGGGTTCGAAAAACAAGATGGTACCCTGCGGCTGGGGAAGTATCGGGCTTTGTAGACGATACGCTAATCAAAGCATCACATCAAAAGGCGGGGAGAATACCGAGTAAAATCGCCTTTTGGGATTTGAAAAAGCTTCAACCGTTCAACAGTGGATTTTTATCGGGATTTGTTACCGAAAAATATACCATCCCTTTAAAAGATGGCCACTTACACTCCAAAGAGGTGGCAAAGGGCATTGCAGACTCTTGGTGCAGACGCGATATTGGGGGAGACACCCAGCGTGTGCTTTCCATGGATATGAAACTGTCCGAGGAAACCTTTAAGCATATTTTATTGCCTGTTTACGTAAGTGCCTATCGCTACAATGGCAAGGAGTACAACTTTTTCATCAATGGGGAGAACGGACAGATATCTGGCACACGACCTTATAGTTTTTGGAAAATTTTCTTTACTGTTCTGGCGGTGATTGCAGTAATTGGCGTGATTGTGTTGCTTTCTAAAAAATAACGGCATCTGTTCTCGATACAAAAACGCTTCGCGTTCTCACTCGATATGACCAAATTTACTCAAACACCAAACAAACAGGGTTTGGATGACCGGTTTCGTTCAAAAAAGTCAATGTCCCCTTGTCCTGGTCTCTTTTGAAAACAACAATATTGCTGGTCTTTTTGTTGGCGACCAACAAGAACTCACCCGTAGGGTCCATGGAAAAATTTCGTGGCCAGTCTCCCCGAACGGATTCCCTTCCCACCAATTCCAATTGGCCATTTGCTGTATCCACTGCAAAAATCACGATGGTATTCTCACCTCGGTTGGACCCATACAAAAACTTGCCATCAGGTGAGAGATGAATGTCGGCACAAAAGCTTTCCCCATCAAAATCCGCAGCCAAGGTTGGCACTACTTGAACTTCTTGATAATCACCCTGAGTATCTTGTTCAAAAACAGAAATAGTGCTGTTCAACTCGTTGATGACATATAGCAATTGTCCACCTTTACCAAAGGTAAAATGGCGGGGGCCCGCCCCATCTTTAAAGGGCAGGGAGAATTGTTCAGCTGGAGTAAACTTGTCCTCTTCTTTCTGATAGCGCTTAACAGCATCCAGCCCTAAATCGGTCACCATTAGTCCTTCTGGAGTGAATTGCGCCATGTGCGCGTGAGAAGTCTTAACGGAATCCAATGATTTGTGGTCGATTACTTGCGGATTCTCGGCCAGCGAGCCATCTTCATTGAGGGCAAAAATAGAAACATTGCCTCCCGTATAATTCGCCACGGCCAATTGACCATTACCCGAAAGTGACAGATGACAGGGATGTGCCCCTTGGGTTCCTCTGCTATTTTGAAGCTCTAGCGATCCCTTATCCAAGCGAAACGCGGTAACGCCTCCACCCAGACTATCAAAATCGGCGGTTTCCTGAACGGCGTAAAGGTTCTTTTTATCCTCCGAAATGGCCAAATAGGAGGGATTGGTCAACTTAGCGACCAAATTTTGGTTGGAAAGCTCCCCTGTATTCGCATCAAACGAATACGTATAAATACCTTCACTATCACCATCGGTATAGGTTCCAACAAATAGGGTGTACATGGGTTTTTCTTGAGGTTTTTCTGCACAAGCGATTGCTAAAACAGCAACTAAGCCCGCTAGAATAATTTTTTTCATGGATGTTTAGTTAGGCCACCCAAATTAAACATTCTAAATCAAAGTAAAGGGGTTTAGGAGAGTTCGCTCTTGATTTCCTTTTGGAGAAAGAAGCCCGTTACTATGGTCGATAACACATCCGCTATACAAAACGAAAGCCATACGCCTATTTCACCCATGAACTTGGGCAGTATCAAAATCAATGGGATAAAAAAGAAACCTTGGCGGGTCAAGGTCAACAATAAGGCCGGGGTGGCTTTGCCTATGGCTTGAAAATAAGCTGCCCCGATCAACTGAATAGCAATAATAGGAGTCGCGGCAAATACCAAGCGCATGGCCAAGGGTGTATGCTGTAGCACAAAATTGTTCGCCTCCAGCTCTTCTGCCGACAAATCTGGGCGATTGCTCAAAAACAAAGAGGCGATTTCGGAAGGGAAGACCATCAGCACTACAAAAACCAAGGTTGCGACCAAGGCCGCATATTTAATCGCGGTGTAGATGGATTCCTTTACCCTGTCGTATTTCACGGCACCGTAATTATATCCCGCGATGGGCAAAAATCCTTGTGTGACACCAAAAACGGGGAACAGGGCAAACATCAACATCCTACCGATGATGGCGTACACCGCCACCATGGCCTCCCCGCCTAAATTGAACAATATATTGTTCATCAGCAAGTAGACAATACTGGTAACCGCTTGTCGTGCCAGGGTTACAAATCCCAAGGAACCAATTTCCCGAAGGATGGGTCGATCCAATCCAAAATGGGAAACATCAATCTTAAGTTCGGAGTTATCGGACAGAAAAAAATACAAGACGTAAAAGAAACAGAGCAAATAACCTACCGTGGTAGCCCAAGCGGCTCCGTGCATGCCCCAATCGAACACATAAATAAAAATATAGTCCATCAAAAGATTCCCAACGGACGGGATAATCATGGCAATCATGGCAAAGCGCGGTTTACCCTCGGCGCGGATTACCGAATTTCCCATCATACAGAGCGCCAAAAAGGGGACTCCGTACAAAATGATGGTGTAGTAGATTTTAGCAGGTTCAAAAATGGACCCTTTTCCCCCAAAGGCAGGAATCAGGCTATCCACAAAGTAGAGCCCAAGCGCCACCATGGTAATGGTTACCAATAAGGTAAGTGTAATCTGGTTACCGAAGGTTTTTAGGGCCTTTTCGCGGTTGTTGGCACCAAGTGCACGGGAAATGATACTGGAACCACCAATACCAATGGCCATTCCCAAAGCTGCGATAAAAAAGGATACCGGTAGCACTACGTTAATCGCAGCGATGGCTATGGAACCAATCCAATTCCCCACAAAAATGGAGTCCACCAATACGTTCAGAGACATCACCAAAATACCAATCGACGCGGGTACAGCCTGTTTGATCAGTAATTTTCCAATGGGTTCCTGTCCCAGTTCATCGGAGGTTATTTTGGTCATGCCAGCGGGTATTCTTTGGGTTTACATTCGAAGTGAACAGCAAATCTGTTTCAAAGCTACAACGCATTGACCATATTACCCCTGTTCTCCTTCAATTTTTCGGCAATACTGTTCCAGAGTTCAATTCGATATTGGACTGCCCGCTTGCTATATTCCAAAACATCGTTCCACTTTTGGTCGTTGGAACCGCAAAGCGCCTTGATCATGCGCAGCGCCAAAGGTCCATGCTCGTCGCCATCCAATTCAATATGCCTTTTAAGATAGTATTCCAGTTTTTTATACTGTCTGGCACCCTGCTCGCCTGATTGCTCGATGATGCCCAAGAACATATCGGGAATCAAATCTTCGCGACCAAAAGTAAAGGCAGCTGCGATAATATGTGGTTGTTGGGTATTGATAGCTTTGAAAGTGAACTGAAGAAAATCCTTCTCTGCACGATTGAGGGCAGCCATCTCAATTTGGGCCGATATCGTTTCCAAATCCGTGAAAGAGGAAATCGTTGCCCGCACTTTTTGGGTGTCTGCACCTACTTCTTTCATGGCATCTAAGTACATTTCAAAATGACTTTTGGCCTCCCCATTTTCATTAAAGTCGCTCTCCTCCTCCAACACAATCTCGTTGATGAATCGGGCTACAGCAGTATCCGCTGCTGGATGCCAAGGTAAACCAACGCAGGTAAGGTGCTGCTGAAGCGCCTTTAAAAGCGACATAAAATCCCAAACAGCATACACATGGCTCTCCATAAAGGTTTTAATATCCTCAATGGTTTCCAATTGGGCGTATAAGGGATGGTGCTTCAGTTGTTCCCGAAGAGGTTGGAGTTCTTGCTCCAAGATTTCAATTTTCATAGCGATGCTTTTTTATTCTTCTTACGGAATTTAGCGGATGTGGGTTTCGGGCAGGGCATCTTTTTCTTCCCATTCCTTGATCCATTTAGCCATCAGTTCGGCCCAATCGTCGCGGTCGTTCAAACAGGGAACGTGTTTATAATGTTCTCCGCCAGCTTCTTCGAACTGCTCCTGTCCTTCCATGGCGATTTCCTCCAAGGTCTCCAAGCAATCGCTCACGAATGCAGGTGTAATCACTGCCAGTTTTTTGATGCCTTCGTGACCTAGACGTTCAAACTCCTTATCTGTAAAGGGTTGCAACCATGGGTCGCTTCCCAATCTGGATTGAAACGAAGTGCTGACCTTATCTTTTGGAAGTCCAAGCTCTTTGATGACCAACTCGGTAGTGTCATAACACTGGTGCCGGTAACAGGTGTGGTGTGCTACGGAATTGGTTTTGCAGCATTGGCCATCTAATTTGCAATGAAACTTGGTAGGGTCCGATTTTCGGATATGCCTTTCTGGAATTCCGTGATAGGAAAACAAAATGTGTTCGTAATCAAATCCCTTTAATCCTTCCGCAATACTTTTTGATAACACTTTGATATAATCCGGGTTGCTGTAAAAAGCAGGAAGGGTCGTAATGTGCATTTCGGGGAAGTCGCTCTGTTGCACCTCCAATGCTTTAACCACCACAGTTTCATATGATGACATGGCATAGTGTGGATATAGTGGCACCAGAAAAACCTCATCAACTCCTTTGTCCTTCAATTCCTGCAATCCTTCCTTAATGGACATGGAGCCATAGCGCATGCCCAGAGCAATAGGAAGGTCGGTGTGCTTTTGTACTTTTTCCGTGAATCGTTTGGATAGAATGATCAAAGGAGAACCCTCCTCCCACCAAATTTTGGAATAGGCCTCCGCAGATTTTTTGGGACGGAAATTCAAAATGATGCCTCTCACGATGATGTTTCTCAACACAGGATTTACGTCAATAACACGTTCATCCATCAAAAATTCATCCAAATACGGCTTTACATCCTTTGCAGTAGGGCTGTCTGGAGACCCTAGATTGACCAATAAAACTCCTTTTTTCACGGCTTTTAATTTAGGTCGCTAAAATACAACACGTAGTGGACTTGACCTTTTTCACTTCAAAATACTTTCTTATGATTACATAATGTTTCTCGATTTTGTTTAATCATTCTTCCTTTCTTGGCCTTTTCTATCTTATTTTTGAGAATATGGAGTCTTTCTACGACAATGTTTCCAAAGAATCACTCATCTATTTGGGTGTAGTGCTGCTCGTTCTGGTAATACTCTATTGGCTCACCTCGATGGTAATGAGACGTTTGGGGAAAAACCCAAAATACCTCTTGCCCAAAAGTGCGTTTAAACGGTTGGCTTTTCCGTTGATCTTGATTTTCGTTTCCGTATTGCTTCGCATGAAGGCACTTAGAGACATTTTGGCCCTTGAAGATGCAGGGTTCTGGTTTAGAAAAGCGAGTACCATCCTCTTTATTTTTGCGATGGCCTGGGTAATGATTGCCTTGCTCAAAATCGTGAAGGAGGTGGTCATTCAAAATTATGACATCGGGGAGGCAGACAATCTCAAGGCCCGAAAGATCTACACTCAGTTCACCATATTGGAACGCATCTTTATTTTTATCATCATCCTCTTGGCCACTGGTTTTATGTTGATGAGCTTTGAGGAAATCCGTGAAGTGGGCATCAGCATTTTTGCTTCGGCGGGTGTAGCGGGAATCATTATCGGGTTTTCGGCCCAACAATTTATCGGAACCATTCTGGCAGGTATCCAAATTGCCATTGCACAGCCCATAAAACTGGATGATGTGGTCATCGTGGAGGGTGAATGGGGCCGAATTGAGGAAATCACCCTGACCTATGTAGTTGTAGGTATTTGGGACAAAAGACGATTGATCGTGCCCACGCCCTATTTTATCAATCAACCTTTCCAGAACTGGACCAAAACCTCCTCGGAGCTCATGGGAACCGTCTTTTTATACGTGGATTACGATGTTCCTTTTGATAAACTGCGGGAGGAACAGACTCGGATTTTGAAGAGTACCAACTTATGGGACGGCAAAGTGAATGTGATACAAGTAACTGATACCAAACCCAATTATGTAGAGATCCGATGCTTGGTAAGTGCCAAGGATTCTCCAACGGCTTGGGATTTGCGGGTACTTCTGCGTGAAAAGTTGATTGTGTATTTACAGGAAAATTATCCGGAGAGTATTGCCAGAACTACCCGATTATCGGTTGAACATAAAAACGACTTTAATGAGAAATAGCATTTTCATAGCCCTTTTGGTGCTCGGAAGCTTCGCCAATGCCCAACAAATTACCTGTTCTCCTGAGGACAAATCCTTGTTTGAGGATAAAATCACCAATCTAAAGCAAACAAAGGCATCAAGTCTGGGAGATACCATTGCTTTGGTGGGACAATCTTTTTTGGGAACGCCTTATGTGGAAAAAACGCTAGAGGTTGGCGACACGGAAACCTTGGTGATCAACTTTGGCGGACTGGATTGCACCACCTTTGTGGAAAATGTGATGGCATTTAGCATAATGCTGAAAGACCAGCAGTCCACTTTTGACAGCTTTACCGGAAATCTAGAGACCGTTCGGTATAGAAACGGAAGCTTGAATGGGTATCCCTCTCGTTTACATTACTTTACGGAATGGATTCGGAACAACGAGAAAAAAGGTTTGGTGAAAGATATTACCGCCGAATTGGGGGGCGTAGAGCTGGAAAAGTCAATCAACTTTATGGGAACCCACCGTGAGCTATATCCGTTTTTGGCCAACGATACGAATTTTGAAGCCATGCTTGCGGTGGAAAAAGAACTAGCCAAGGAAAAGCTTTGCTACTTGCCCAAGGACCAAATCGAAATCAAGGAACAGCTCATTAAATCGGGTGACATTATCGCGCTGGCCACTTCCATAAAAGGTCTGGATGTGACCCATACGGGCATTGCCATCCATCAACCGGACGGTCGACTGCACTTATTACATGCTTCCAGCAAAAATGGGGAGGTGGAAATTTCTGAACTGCCCTTGGCGGATTACCTCAAAAACATCAAAAGCAATATTGGGATTATTGTAGCGAGACCTACCTTACTTTCGCTTTAGGCACCACTCGATGGCCCCCAAAAGGTGTTTACGGAACATGGGTTCATCATAAGAATCATCAGTATGGCCTCCGCCGGTGTAAAAAGCCCTGCCCCCATCGAATTCGTGATACCATGCAATCGGATGATTGGAGCCGTTGGTTCCACCCTCATAGCTGCTTTCATCCAAATTGAGCAATATACTGGTTTCCGAACTTAGTTTTTTGTAATTGTACCACTCATCAGTTCTAACCCATGAGTCCTGCAGGTGTTCCGTAGCTGCATGCGACTTGTCAACGACATTGATGGTTGCTTTTCGAACATTAGGGTCGCTAGGATGGGAATCGAAGTAACCCCCTACTAACTTTCCATACCAAGGCCAGTCGTATTCGGTATCTGCCGCGGCATGGACACCCAAAAAAGCACCGCCACTTTTAATGTAGGTCTCAAAAGCCCGCTGCTGTGAATTGTCCAAAACATCCATGGTGGTGTTCAAAAAAACCACAAGCTTGTAATTGTTAAGATTTTGGACCGTAAAGTCCTCACCCGACTCCGTCTGCAAGGCAATAAAGCCGTTTTGACGTCCCAACTCCCTCAAGGTTTGTACGCCTTTTTCAATGGATTTATGCCTGTAGCCTTCCGTTTTTGTAAATACTAGTATCAATTCTGGCATTTTTTTCGCCTCTGCCTCCATCGTTGGGTCGTCTTGAGCCATAATCGGAAGCGTAAAACAAAGAGCGAGCAGGAAAAGTGATATGAATTTCATAAGGGTACCTTTAGACGTTTGAAGTTAAATATTTTTTGGGCGTAGTACCGAATTTCTTTTTAAAAGAGGCAATAAAATGGCTGGCAGTGCTGTATCCGACCTTTAATCCTACTTCGTTGACATTGTGCTTGCCGGTTTCCAGCATTTTGCGGGCATAGTCCATTTTATAATCGAACAAAAACCCAAAAACCGAGTCGCCATAAATCTGTTTAAACCCTTCCTTTAGTTTTTTAAGGCTCAAGCCTACTTCTTGCGATAATTCGGCCAAGGTTGGAGGTTCGGCCATACGGGAAATCATGATTTCCTTGGCCATTCGGATACGGCGCACATTGTCCTCATCGGCCAGATAAGGGCATTGTTCCAAATCGGCATCTTCGGTTTTGTTGAAATAGAGAGAAATCAACTCATAGACCTTTCCTTTCAGGTATAATTTTTTTATGGATGGATGCAGGTTATAGTTCATTAATTGACTCAGTACGACCGCGGTTGCAGGAGACACCATTTCTTGGGAGTAGTATTTTTTCTCCTTGTTTTCGTCACTCAAAAAAGGAATATAATCCGCTTCGTTGGAAAAAAGAGAGTGGAACTTTCTAATGGTCATCACCACCGAAAGCAGCCAAGAACCCGGTGATACGACCAAATCAAGTGGCAGATCCTTTTGGGTGTTGTAAAGCAAGAGGGAGTTTTCCTCGTTGACCTCCAAGTAGTAATTCCCTTCATTAAAGTTGAACTTGGATTTGCCCTTTAAACAGAAATGAAACTGGATGTAGGTGCTGTCGATATCCCTTTCGATAAGTTTAGGTTCTCGCGTGTCATTTTGGATTTTTAGGATGTAAAAGCCGTCTTCCACCAAAATTTCATCATATGAACCGCTAGCGATATTTTTAACATTCATTCTTCTTCTGATTTTGTTTTTTGATTAATTTAGAATCGCTCTAAATTATGAATCACATAAGCTAATTTATCAATAATAACAGTGCTTTCCATGAATATTGTCAAAAATAAAACATAAAATCACAGCTACGGTCATTTATAGTACCGCTAGCGTTATTTTTTGGCCTTTAAGCCTGTTATTTTTGTGCTGCGATTTATATCCTTTATGAGGGACTACCATATTTCAAAACATAATTCCTTCTATGCCATTGGGTTGAGTTATAAGAAGGCAGATGCAGAGGTTAGAGGAAAGTTCAGTCTGGATGTTCCTGCCATTGACCATATTTTGGGCAAGGCAAAGGAGGTTGGGATTGATGGTCTGTTGGCCATTTCCACTTGCAACAGGACCGAGCTCTACGGTTTTGCACAACACCCCTATCAACTTATCAAATTGCTCTGCGACGAAACCCATGGTACCGTTGAAGAATTTCAGGAAGTGGCCTACGTGTACAAAAACCACGATGCCATTTCGCATATGTTCAAAGTGGGCACTGGTCTTGACAGTCAGATTCTGGGCGACTTTGAAATCATCAGCCAAATAAAGCAAGGTTTTTACCGATCCAAAAAGCAGGATATGGCCAATCCGTTCCTGGAACGTTTGTGCAATTCAGTGATTCAGGCCAGCAAGCGCATCAAAAATGAAACCGAAATTTCGTCTGGGGCAACTTCGGTAGCCTTTGCCTCGGTGAAATACATCTTGGACAATGTGGAACATATTTCCGACAAAAACATTTTGCTGTTCGGAACAGGTAAAATTGGACGAAACACTTGTGAAAACTTGGTAAAGCACTCCAATAATTCCCACATCACACTAATTAACAGAACCCGTGAAAAGGCAGAGGATATTGCCGGAAAATTCCAATTGACGGTAAAAGATTATGGCGACCTTCAAACGGAAATCCGAAAGGCCGATATTTTAGTGGTGGCCACGGGCGCACAATTGCCCACCGTTTCCAAGGCCATCATCCATCCCAAGAAAGCCTTGTTGATTTTGGACCTCTCGGTTCCCAAAAACGTTTCCGACGATGTAAAGGAACTGGACAATGTGACCTTGGTGCATTTGGACCAACTTTCACAAATTACGGATGAAACCTTGTCCAAAAGAAAGGAATATGTCCCCAAAGCGGAAGCTATTATAGAAAAGGTAAAAAAAGATTTCCTAAAGTGGTTGGAAACGCGAAAATTTGCTCCCGTCATCAACGCCCTCAAGGACAAACTGAACACCATGAAAGCCGAGGAAATCGATTTTCAGACCAAAAAAATTGAAGGATTCGACCAAATCCAAGCGGAAATCATCTCCGACCGCATCATCCAAAAAATCACCAAGCAGTTTGCCAATCACCTAAAGAGCAACGAGATCGATACCGATGATAGCCTGGAACTTATCCAAAAAGTCTTTCAGCTAGAACTACATTCCAAATGAGCAAAATAATCCGCATTGGAACCCGCGACAGCGAACTCGCGCTGTGGCAAGCCACCACCGTGCAACAAAAACTGGAAGCGCTTGGGTACGACACTATTTTGGTGCCCACCAAATCGATGGGGGACCAAGTGTTGGATAAACCTCTTTATGAATTAGGGGTTACCGGAATATTTACCAAAACCTTGGATGTGGCCATGCTCAAAGGCGACATTGATATTGCCGTCCATTCCATGAAAGACGTTCCTACGCAACTACCCAAGGGGATTGTGCAAGTAGCCGTTTTGGAACGCGCCATAACCCATGACATATTGGTACACAAAGGTTCCAGTTTTCTGGAATCGGACCAACCCTCCACCATCGCCACAGGTAGTTTACGCAGAAAGGCCCAATGGCTCAACAAATATCCCCATCACAAAGTGGTTGACCTCAGGGGAAATGTAAATACCCGCCTACTCAAACTTATTGAGAACGATTGGGAGGGCGCCATTTTTGCCCAAGCAGGACTGGAGCGTATCAAACTATTGCCCAAAGATGCCATTCAACTGGATTGGATGATTCCCGCTCCGGCGCAAGGCGCGATGCTTGTTGTGGCTATGGATAATGACGCATTTACCAAAGATGCCGTGGCCCAACTCAACCATACCGAAACCGAATTGGCCACTACCATCGAACGTGAATTTTTACGAACCTTGGAAGGTGGGTGTACCGCACCAATAGGGGCTTTGGCCCAAATAAAAGACCAAAAGGTTTATTTTGAAGGAGTTGTTTTTTCATTGGATGGAAAGCAGAAAATAAATATCAAAAAAGAAGTTAAACTATCCAATGCCCAAGGGCTTGGTAAACGTAGTGCTGAGGAGGTACTGCAAAGAGGCGGTGATAAATTAATGCAGGAAATCAGAAATGAAAACAGTACTGTCCACTAAAATGTTGAGTCTACCACAAAAGGAGCTTTTTTTAAATTCCGGTTTGGGATTGGTGGAGTACGATGCCTTGAAAATCGAACTGCTGGACGTGAAAATTCCCTTGAATTATGTGAACTATATTTTTACGAGCAAAAACGCAGTGCACGCTTTTTTGAAGCAGGCTATGCATTCGGATGCTTCACGATTCAATGCTTTTTGTGTTGGGGAGAAAACCAAGGGACTTTTGGAAACCAATGGGATGAAAGTGGTGGAAATGGCGCAAAACGCCTTGGATTTGGCTGAGATACTTGTAAAAAAGCACCAAAAAGCGTCCTTTTTGTTTCTTTGTGGCAATAAGCGAAGGGATGAACTTCCTGAAACACTGACAAAAAATAACATTCAGTATAAAGAATTGATGGTCTATCGCACCCTTTTCAATTCCAAACCGTTTCAAAGAAAATTTGATGGCATCATGTTCTTTAGTCCTAGTGGCATCCAAAGTTATCTTTCGGAAAATACAGTAGAAAACAGCACCTTGTTCTGCATCGGGGAAACCACCGCAGCTGAGGCCAGAAAGTATTCAAAGAGAATCATAGTAGCCAACAAACCGACCGTAGAAAACGTGTTGGTCCAAACTATAAAAGAACTGTCATTTCGCACTTGATACTGAGGGTAGTCGAAGTATGACGCGGAAACCAAATAGAATATTAAAGATTCCTGTCTGCACAGGAATGACAAATTAACATTTATGATCAAAAACGACTTGTTCCTAAAAGCATTAAAAGGCGAAACCGTTCAACGTCCACCCGTATGGATGATGCGACAGGCGGGGCGCTATTTGCCCGAATTTATGGAACTCCGAAAAAAATACGATTTCTTCACCCGTTGCCAAACCCCTGAATTGGCATCCGAAATTACCGTTCAGCCCATACGCCGCTACGGTATGGACGCAGCCATTCTGTTCAGCGATATTTTGGTGATTCCACAGGCTATGGACATTGAGGTGCAGATGAAACCTAATTTTGGACCTTATCTGCCCAACCCTGTCCGTTCGCAAGCCGACGTGGACCGTGTCATCGTGCCCGATATTCAAGATTCGCTGGGATATGTGATGGATGCGATTGCCATGACCAAGGAAAAGTTGAACAACGAAGTGCCCTTAATAGGATTTGCAGGCTCTCCGTGGACCATTCTTTGCTATTGCTTAGAGGGACAGGGCAGCAAAAGTTTCGATAAAGCTCGAGGTTTCTGCTTTACCCAACCTCAGGCAGCCCATGAACTGCTTCAAAAAATCACCGACACCACCATTGCGTACCTTAAAGCCAAGGTAAAGGCCGGGGTAAATGCTGTGCAGGTTTTTGATTCCTGGGGAGGGATGCTATCACCACAGGACTACCAAGAATTTTCTTGGAAATATATTCAGCAAATTGTCGATGCGTTAAAAGACGAAGCGCCAGTCATCGTTTTTGGCAAAGGATGCTGGTTTGCTTTGAAAGATATGGCGAACTCCGGGGCTTCTGCTGTTGGAGTGGATTGGACGTGTTCCGCACAAAACGCAAGGTATTTGACAGGCGGAAATATAACCCTCCAAGGCAATTTTGATCCCGCCCGTTTGCTTTCACCCCCCGAGAAGATTAAGGAAATGGTCACACAAATGATACGTGATTTTGGAAAGGACAAGTATATTGTAAACTTGGGCCATGGCATATTGCCCACCATTCCCGTAGAAAATGCAAAGGCGTTTATTGATGCCGTAAAAGAATTCAAAGGGTGAACCTTTTCGCAGCACTAAAACGGGTTGATTTCAAAAATATACTAAAAGTTATATGTATTGGGTTAAGCCGACCCCATTTGGTGCTGCCCACCATAAAGGCTACCAAAGATTGCATCGCCATCTCTACCCAAAATTATGGGAAACTGCATCATAAAAATGGTCCGGCGAACGCGTTTAGACATGCTTTTTGGAATTATTTGATTGCGAAAAGGTGCTTCAATTGGCACAAAAACGAAAAGACCGTTTTAGCTTGGGCCAAAAAAGTCACCGATTGGCACGAAGATTCATTTCCAAACCAACCCTTACCTAGGACCATGGATTTGCACAATAATGAGGTCGGTCGTTTGGTTTTTGCCGAGCAGGGGCAAAAATCAGAGCAGGAAATTGTAGCATTCATGAAGCAAATGACCTCAGAATCTATTAAAATTGATTCAAAAACAATACTTTCTGAATACAAAAACCGAATGGTACATATTTTGGAACAATGAAAGATAAATTTTACGAATACATTCAACAATTACAAGATAGCATTACCTCCAAATTGGAAGAACTGGACGGAACGGCCAAATTTCAACAGGATTTTTGGGAGCGTGAAGAAGGTGGAGGGGGCAGAACCCGTGTGATTGAAAACGGTACTGTTATTGAAAAAGGTGGTGTCAACATTTCTAAAGTACACGGACCGCTGCCCAAAAGCATGCAAAATTACTTTGGTGTGGAAGACGTGGATTTCTTTGCTTGTGGCCTTAGTTTGGTAATTCACCCTAAAAGTCCAATGGTTCCCACCGTACATGCCAACTGGCGGTATTTTGAGATGTATGACAAGGATGGGAACATCGTAGATCAATGGTTTGGTGGCGGGCAGGACCTCACCCCATACTATTTGTTCGATGAGGATGCCGTTCATTTTCACGCTACTTGTAAAAAAGCGTGCGATGCGCATCATCCAGAATTTTACCCTACCTATAAAAAGAAATGTGACGAATATTTTTGGAATGCTCATCGAAATGAAGCCCGTGGGGTTGGCGGATTATTTTTCGATTACTGCAAGGCTACCGATACGACCAGCATGGAAGATTGGTACAATTTTGTTACCGAGGTCGGAGATAGTTTTTTGGATGCCTACGCACCTATTGTTGAAAGAAGAAAAGACCTTCCCTACTCAAAAGAGCAACGGGACTGGCAAGAAATTCGTCGTGGTCGCTATGTGGAATTCAATTTGGTGCACGACAAAGGCACCCTCTTTGGGCTTAAAACCAATGGCCGTATCGAAAGTATTTTGATGAGTTTACCACCGCACGTACAGTGGAGATACGACCATCATCCGGAGAAAGGAAGTGAGGAGGCCAAACTGATAGAAGTGCTAAAAGAGCCGAAAAATTGGGTTTAATCCGTAGTTTTGATAGCAAACCTAGCTTATGAGACAGAAAATATATCAAATCGATGCCTTTACCAATCGGACTTTTGGCGGTAACCCGGCCGCCGTCTGCATCCTGAATTCGTGGTTGAGCCCAGAGATGATGCAAAAGATAGCCCAGGAGAATAATCTGGCAGAAACTGCTTTCGCAGTCAAAAAAGATGAGCAGTACGAGCTACGTTGGTTTACCCCAGAAGTGGAGGTGGATCTTTGCGGTCATGCCACCTTGGCCACTGCCTTTGTGCTGTTTCACTTTTACGAATTCGAAGAAGATACCATTCAGTTTTATTCGCCTCGCAGCGGCAACCTAACCGTTAGTAAGGCCGATAATGGTTGGCTTACCTTGGATTTCCCAACGGACCACCTGATTGCCATTCAAAATATTGACGAGTTGGATACTGCTATTGGACACAGTCCAATAAAAACCTTAAAAGGCAAAACCGACTACTTGATGGTCTATCGTTCCCAAAAAGAGATAGAAGCTTTGAAACCCAACCATCATTTGTTGGCGCAATTGGATGTTCGGGGAGTTATTGTGACGGCACCAGGGGACGAAGTGGACTTTGTTTCCCGCTTTTTTGCCCCGGCCTGCGGTGTTCCCGAAGACCCAGTAACCGGTTCGGCCCATACCTCTTTGGTCCCGTATTGGACTGAAGTTCTTCAAAATACCAAAATGACGGCCAAGCAACTTTCCAAAAGGGGAGGCGATTTGGTCTGTGAATATTTGGGCGACCGGGTAAAAATATCAGGCAAAGCCGTACTTTATTTGACCGGGGAAATAGACATCTAAAAAAACAGCTCTCAGTTCGAAGCAATAAGCGCTAAGCTATGGGTAACTATAAAAATTATAAGGTTTGGGAAAAATCACATCAACTGGTGTTAAAAGTATATGGGTTGACCTATGATTTTCCAAAATCAGAGCAGTATAATTTAACCTCCCAAATGAACAGAGCTTCCGTTTCTATTCCAACAAACATTGCTGAAGGTTGTGGAAGGGAGACCCAAAAGGAATTTATTCGGTTTCTCTATATTGCTTCAGGTTCGGCCCACGAATTGGATTATCTTTTGCTATTGGCTTCAGAATTGGGATATATTGAATCAGAAACATCCAGAAATATTATTTCTGAAATAGACGAAATCAAGAAAATGCTGGCAGCATTGATCAACACCATTAAAGAATCACTAAAAACTTAAACGAAACAGCTTGAAGCTTAAGGCTTATAGCTTAAAACTAAATTATGTACCCACTTATACGAAATAGAAGACTCCGTGCCTCTGAATCCATCCGCAGGCTGGTGCGGGAAACCACTTTGACGCCTGATGACTTTTTAGTGCCGCTCTTTGTGACCGAAGGAAAGGGAATCCGGGAAGAAATTCCATCTATGCCCAACTATTTTAGGTTGAGCTTGGACCATTTGGAGAAGGAAGTAAAGGAACTTTGGAAAATGGGATTGTGTTCCGTGCTTCTTTTCGTGAAAGTGGACGATAAACTGAAGGACAACAAAGGAACAGAGGCCCTTAACCCCAATGGTTTGATGCAGCGCGCCATAAAAACAGTGAAAAATGCCTGCCCTCAAATGTTGGTGATGACAGATATTGCCCTTGACCCCTTTTCATCCTACGGTCATGACGGTATCGTGGCAGAGGGAAAAATCCTGAATGATGAAACCGCCGAAGTTCTGGCCGAAATGAGCGTGTCCCACGCCCAAGCAGGGGCGGATTTTGTGGCTCCCAGCGATATGATGGATGGAAGAATCTTGACCATTCGCGAAGCCTTGGAAGATGAAGGGTTCATCAATACGGGCATTATGGCCTATTCTGCAAAATATGCCAGTGCCTTTTATGGCCCGTTCCGGGATGCATTGGATTCCGCACCAGTGGACATTGCCAATGTGCCCAAGGACAAGAAAACCTATCAAATGGATTATGCCAATCGGTATGAAGCCATTAAGGAAACTCAAATGGATATTGATGAAGGTGCAGATATCGTAATGGTGAAGCCGGGTTTGTGCTATTTGGACATTGTTCGGGAAATCAAAAATGAGGTCGAAGTCCCCGTTGCCGTTTACCAAGTTTCCGGGGAGTACGCCATGGTAAAAGCCGCTGCCGAAAAAGGTTGGTTGGACCATGATGCCGTAATGCTGGAACAGCTCACGGCCATCAAAAGGGCTGGTGCCGATATAATCGCTTCGTATTTTGCTAAAGATGTAGTAACCTTAATAAGTTAATTCTTTTTCGTCGCCCTGAGCGCCCGCCTGCGGCAGGCAGGCAGTCGAAGGGTTGCGAAGGATTTTATCCGAACTTTGGGTTAAACCTCGACCATATGAAAAAACTGGTGGTTTCGTTCCTTTTCATCACTTTAGTGATGCCCCATGCTTTTGCCCAACGCGAGCTTATCCATGCCTTGCCATCCCACTTAG
This sequence comes from Flagellimonas marinaquae, assembly GCF_003992675.1. Classification (GTDB taxonomy): domain Bacteria; phylum Bacteroidota; class Bacteroidia; order Flavobacteriales; family Flavobacteriaceae; genus Flagellimonas; species Flagellimonas marinaquae. Next base: position 410,301 of record NZ_RZMZ01000007.1, on the reverse strand, counting down.
GGTTCGATGAGGCTTTCATCCACCACAAGGTGGATTCCATCATGGAAATGGGCATCGATAGCTTGGCTTTTCCCGGGGCACAGCTCTTGGTGGCCAAGAACGATACCATTATTTTCCACAAAGCCTATGGTTTCCATACCTACGATAGCATTCAACCCGTGGCTTTGAACAATCTGTACGATTTGGCCTCGGTCACTAAAATTTCTGGGGCCTTGCCGGCCTTAATGAAATTGGTGGACGAGGGAAAGCTCGATTTGGACCAACCCTTCAGCACATATTGGAAGCCTTGGCGACACCGAAAAGACAAAAAAGACCTCACCCTTCGGGAAATTTTGGCGCATCAAGCAGGATTGGTGCCCTACATCGTGTTTTTGCAAAAAGTGCTACGGAAGAATGGTACCCTCAAAAAGCGTTTTCTACGTGCGTCATACAACAACCGTTTTACAGGGCAAGTGTACGATGGACTTTACATCAACCCCCGTTTTGAACGAAAGATGAACCGAATCATCAATCGCTCCAAGGTCTCGGACGAAAAGAAATATGTGTATTCGGGACTTACGTTCTTGATTTTTCCCCAATTGATTGAACAACTTACGGGAACCGACTACCAGACCTATTTGGATAAAAACTTCTATCAACCTTTAGGTTGCCATACGTTGGGATACCTTCCAAAGGAAAGTTATTATGGAAACGCCATTGTACCTACCGAAATGGACACCTTGTTTCGAAAAACGGTGGTGCAAGGTTGGGTACACGATGAAAATGCATCGCTTAAGGGCGGTGTTTCCGGTAATGCCGGTCTATTTGGAACAGCGGACGACCTCGCCAAGTTGATGCTGTTTTATCAGAATTACGGCATAGTTGATGGCCAACAATTGATTTCAGCCGAAACCGTAAAAGAATTTACCGAAGTACAATATCCCGAAAACGAAAACCGACGTGGCTTGGGATTCGACAAGCCGCTGCTGAACAATTCGGAACTCCCGCTTAGCGAAGCCTACCCCTCCCCCTTGGCCAGCCCTAAAAGTTTTGGACATTCCGGATTTACGGGAACTTTCGTCTGGGCCGACCCTGAAAACAGGCTGACCTTTATTTTTCTATCCAACCGCGTTTATCCGTCCCGTAGCCATCGTCAATTATATGAACTGAACATCCGAACCGCGCTTCAGGATGTTTTTTACAAAGCTATGGCATTACCCATTCAAAATTGATTCCTATTCCCTATCTTGGTACAAAAGATTCGGCCATCCTATGGGACTACTCATTTTTTACGCCCTCATTTCCATCTTCTTTTCCTTTTTATGCTCCATTTTGGAGGCGGTATTGCTCAGTGTCACACCAACCTTTATCAATCTGAAGAAGCAAGAAGGGAAATATTACGCAGCCACATTGGAATCCCTTAAAAAAGATGTGGACAAACCGCTTATCGCCATATTGACCTTGAACACCATCGCCCACACCGTGGGAGCCATTTTGGTAGGGGTACAGGCCAAGGTAGCCTATGCGGAAATCTACGGAACAACAGAACGCACACTTTTTGGTTTTGCATTTACGGAAGATTTGATGGTCGGAATTGTCTCCACCCTGATGACCATTTTAATTCTAGTGGCCTCAGAGATCATTCCAAAGACCATTGGAGCGACTTTTTGGAAGCAACTGGCCAACTTTACCAGCAAGTCGTTGAACATTATGGTATTCGTCTTAAAATGGACAGGGTTACTGTGGGTATTGCAACTATTTACCAAACTTGTTGGTGCCAAAGGCGGGCACGGCAGCGTGCTGAGCCGTGAGGATTTTAGCGCTATGACGGAAATCGCTCACGAGGAGGGAGTTTTTAAGGAATCAGAGTCCAAGATGATTAAAAACCTGCTCTACTTCGATGAAATCTTGGCACGCGACGTCATGACTCCGCGTACCGTGATGAAAGTAGCGTCCGAGGATATGCCCATCAAGGAGTTTTTTGAGAAAAATAGACCCCTACGGTTTTCCCGCATACCCCTGTACAAAGATCGGATGGACAACATTACCGGTTTCTTTCTTAAGGATGAATTGTTGGAAGCCATCGTAAACAAAAAGGGGAACGAAACCTTGGCCACCATCCGCAGGGAATTGTTGGTGACCAACCGAAGCAAGTCCATCAACGACCTTTTCAAAAAATTTGTACAAAAACGCGAACATATTTCTTTGGTGGTGGATGAGTATGGCTCGGTGAGCGGTTTAGTGACCATGGAAGATGTGATAGAGACCCTGCTCGGATTTGAGATAATGGATGAAAGCGACAACGTGGAAGACCTCCAAAAGCTGGCTCGAAAGAACTGGCATGCCCGAGCCAAGCGATTGGGAATTATTGAAGATGAAGATGAAGTAGACTAATGGAACATGCTTACGTACAGACACCTATCGGAACGGTAGAGCTATTGGGCGATGAAAATGGGCTGGCTTCGATTACCGTATTGGAGAGTAAAAAACCAAAAGGTACAATTCCAACGGTTTTAAAGGATGCCGTTGAGCAACTTCAAGAATATTTTGACGGAAACCGAACGGTATTCGATCTTCAACTCAATCCTTCGGGAACAGATTTTCAAAAAAAGGTTTGGGAAGCCCTTTTGCAAATTCCCTTTGGAAAAACCATTTCTTATTTGGAACTTTCCAAACAACTCGGTGACGCAAAGGCCATTCGTGCAGTAGCCTCGGCCAATGGCAAAAATCCACTTTGGATTGTGGTTCCCTGTCACCGTGTAATCGGAACCAACGGAAACCTCACAGGATATGCAGGCGGACTGCATAGAAAAAAATGGTTATTGGAACACGAGAGTCCTGCAAAGCAGACGACTCTTTTTTAATGTATTGCCATGCTTTATAAACTTAACCTGGAGCATATCCTCTTTTTGGATATCGAGACCGTACCACAACACCCAAATTTCACTGATTTGGAGGAAACTGCCCAACTTTTGTGGGCACAGAAAACACAGTACCAACGCAAGGACGAATACACACCCGAAGAATTTTACGAACGGGCGGGCATTTGGGCCGAATTCGGTAAAATTGTTTGTATCTCCGTGGGCTATTTTGTGCACAAGGGAGAAAATCGAAATTTTAGGGTCACCTCCTTTCACGGCGATGAAATTGAAATTCTTAAACAGTTCAAGCAGCTACTGCAAGACCATTTTAGCCACACCAAGCACCTCTTATGCGCACACAATGGCAAAGAGTTCGATTTCCCCTATATCGCCCGTAGAATGGTGATACAAGGTATCAATCTTCCCTACAAACTCGACCTGTTCGGAAAAAAACCGTGGGAAGTTCCCCATCTGGACACCATGGAGCTTTGGAAGTTTGGCGACTACAAACACTATACTTCTTTAAAATTGCTCGCTTATGTGCTCGGGATTCCATCCCCTAAAGAAGATATGGATGGCAGTATGGTAAAGGATGTGTTCTATAAGGAAAAGGACATTGACCGAATCATTAATTATTGCGAATTGGACGTAGTGACCACGGCCCAAGTGTTCTTGCGACTTCAGAATGAGGAGTTATTGCATGATGATGAAATCAAAAAAGTTTAGAAATTAAAAATGAAACAGGAGCCAAGAACCAAGAGGGCAGCGTTTTGAACTTGATGTTTGAATTTGAACTTTTCAAATGGATTCCGTGTTGTGCTTCGACTCATTTCGATTCGGCTCAATGACCACCGCTCAGCAACCGTGCGGAACGACATCAAAATCAGTTTTTATAAAACTTCGTGCTCTTAATGCCCGCATAATCTTGGACTACCAAAACGTACAATCCGGAAGAAAGAGATGATACATTGATGGAACCTTGGGTTTTCCCTTTTTGGATTACATTCCCAGAAGTGGTCACAATGGAAAATTCAGCATCTTTTGACAGTTCAGCGTTCAGATTTAAATAATCCACTGTGGGGTTTGGGTAAACGGATATAGTCAACTCTTGCGGAATAAACATAGGTGCGTTTGCGATCAGTGTGGTTTCAGCTCCATTAAACTCAAACTCGATAGGTTCCGAAAACTCGGACACCACATTTTCGGTACAAATGGAACGAACACGAGCCTCATATACCTTTCCAACTTCCAAGTCCGTAAGTTCAAACTTGCTTTCCCAAATCAGTTCACTGTTCCAGTCGTCCGAATCCACACTTTTATACTGAATCTCGAAAAGGGTTTCTTCGGCTTCGTTCCAAGAAAGGGAGGCTCCATCTTCCGAAGCATTGTCCAAATCCAAATTGGAAGGGGTTTCAATGGAACATTCAGAAACTTGGGCTCCGGTAACGATCAATGAAAAATCTTGAACACCGTTCGTCAGTGTCCCTTTATGGGAGATGGTAATGGTATAAGTTCCACTTGCCTGTTCCACTTCTACCCGCTCAAAGGGGTCAACTAAATTGTCGCCTCTAGTGGCAGCATCGTTTGCTTTGGCTGGATTCAGTTTCCAAGGAAAATAGGTCTTCCCATCCTTGGTGATTCGAATGTCCAAATCATTTACCAAAGCAGCTACAGTGCTGTTCAATTCTCCTCGGTTAATGGCTTCGGATGCTGGGTCTGTCCACGAAATAGAGGCCATCAGCGGAACTCCTTCCATCGCATTTACGGTTATGGTGTAGGTTTCTCCATTGGATAAGCGCTCTTCGTTTATCAAGGTGTTGTATTCTTTATTTTGAAGGACCTCTGCGGCAGTTTTGGCGTTCATAATGCCCCAACCCATTTTGTAATCGGGTCCCTTGGCATCCACATCATCGGCGGTATGAAGTGCAAGACCTTTTAGGGTGGCTGCTTTCATGTATTTACCAAATAGTTCTTCGTGGTATTGTTGCAACAACAAAAGTGATCCTGTCACCCCAGGAGCGGCCATGGACGTTCCCGAAGAAACTTGATAACTGCTATTGGTAGCGGAACTGGTGGAAAGAATGTTTCCGCCATCTCCGGCCAAGTCGGGTTTTACCCGTCCGTCGTCCACTGGGCCAAAGCTACTGTACCCGGCAACAGATGCCTTTTTCAAGTCCCCGTTACCATCAATTTCAGTATTGGCACCAGCAACGGTCAAACCATTTTTAGTAGTAGTAAAGCCCAACAACAAATCGAACCCGTCAGCGGTTTTTCCAAAGTTGGGCGCTTCGTTATCATAAGACTTTTGGGCATTGCCCGCGGCGGTCACCATTAAATAGTGTGGCGCGTTGTACATGATTCGGTCCCAATCTTGGGTAACTTTAATGTAAGCTCCAAAATACCAATCGGGCACACGGTCCGATAGTATTCCGTAGGAATGGTTGCTCAACAAAAGTCCGCTGGCAGCAGCTTCCGCCACTTCTATTTTATCACGGCTCCAGTCGTGGGTCAGGGCCTCTGCGCCGTAGGCTACCCCTCTAGCACTGGGCTCCACACCGGCGGAGATTAGATTTCCCGTTACCAAGGTGGCATGCAGGCTCACCTCATCGGCTTGGTCGGCATTTTTTGCCCGAACATCAAATTCTTGATGGGAGGCCAAGGCAACACCGGAATCCCAAACACCTACTTGCATATGGGTTCCTGAAAGCCCTAAATTAAGAAGACCCTTATCATAAAGGGTATGCGCCCTAGAAGTTTGGGATGTAGGATCGTTTAAGGTGGTATAAAATAATGGGGTGCCATCGGTACCGATATCTTTAAGCGCAATGTCTGTACCATCAGCTCTTTTCTCTGAAGCTAAAATACTTTTGGATTTGACGAACTCACCTATTTGATTTAGTTTGGACTGATAATCAGCTTCCATCTCAGAAATAAATGATGACATTTGTCCTTGATGATGGTCAAGACTAACTTGTTCTTTGGTATCTCGGGATTGTCCTTGGATGGAACCCACGCCCAAAAGCGAAAATAAAATGGAGAAGATTGCTCCCTTAGCCGAAAAAGGAAATCTGTAGTCCATAATAGTTTAAGTTTAGGTAAGATTTGGACTACGAATATATGAGAAAACGTAAGTATTATCGATAAAATTCCTACTTTATTCGATGAAATACATAGTGATTTACGGATTTTTGTTGTGAAAATTAACTTTTATGATGTGTAGTCATATTCCTACTAATATTAATATTGCCCTTTGAGCCCAACATTCACATTTCTAGATTGGTATGCTGCCGACAAGGACATCACGCCCAAAAACACATTGCATCGCGGACTGCTTGGTTGTAGCAATGCCCATCCAAAGGTTGTTATGATATGCTCCTTAATCTCAAACTACAAAAATAGCTGCCAAACATTGTGTAAATTTGTATCCTAAACTCATTTGATGCTAGAAAAGAAGTCCATAGAATATGAAAAGGCGATTCTGATCGGGGTATTGAACCAACATCAGAATGAAGAAAAGGTAAAGGAGTACTTGGATGAGTTGGAGTTTTTGACCTACACGGCCGGTGGCGAAGTAGCAAAGAGATTTGTCCAGCGCATCGATGTGCCCAATCCCAAAACCTATATCGGTAGTGGTAAAATGGAAGAAGTACGTCAATATGTGAAGGAACATGAAATCGGCTCCGTCATTTTTGATGATGAACTCTCCCCTGCCCAACAAAACAATATTGAAAAACTGCTCCGGTGCAAAGTCTTGGACCGAACCAGCCTTATTTTGGATATTTTTGCCCAACGGGCACAGACCAGTTACGCCCGTACCCAAGTGGAACTGGCGCAGTACGAATATCTTTTACCTCGACTAACCGGACTTTGGACACACTTGGAGCGACAACGTGGTGGTATTGGAATGCGCGGACCCGGTGAAACGGAGATTGAAACGGATAGACGTATCGTGCGTGACCGCATTGCCCTGCTGAAAAAGAAACTCGCAAAAATCGACCGACAGATGGAAACCCAAAGGGGCAACCGGGGTTCCTTGGTGCGCGTGGCCTTGGTAGGCTACACCAATGTGGGCAAATCTACCTTGATGAACGTGATTAGCAAAAGTGATGTATTCGCGGAGAACAAGCTCTTTGCAACCTTGGACACTACGGTTCGTAAAGTGGTATTGGGCAACCTCCCCTTTTTATTGAGCGATACCGTGGGATTCATACGGAAGCTACCTACACAACTGGTAGAAAGTTTTAAAAGTACCCTCGACGAGGTTCGGGAAGCCGACCTCCTATTGCATGTTGTTGATATCTCCCATCCCAATTTTGAGGAACACATCGCCTCCGTTAACCAAATTTTGGACGAAATTGACAGCTCGGACAAGCCATGCATCATGGTCTTCAACAAAATCGACCAGTACAGACCCGAAACCATAGACGAAGACGACCTCGTCACGGAAAAAACCACGGCTCATTTTACCTTGGAAGATTGGAAAAAAACATGGTTCAACAAGATTGGGGACAAAGCACTTTTTATCTCCGCATTAAATAAGGAAAATCTGGATGAATTCCGTAAACGGGTCTACGATGCTGTAAGGAACATTCATGTAACCCGTTTCCCCTACAACAACTTTTTATATCCAGAGCATCTGGATGAATATAGCGAAGAGTAGACTTTATCGATGAACGGCAATATATTGCCTGTTTCACAACATTTTTGGACCTGTTCACAACAAAAGTTTAGGGAGTGACCACAGATGACCTACTTTCACTTTGTTTTTAAGTCATTTTAGTGTCACACGCAGATCTTGCAGATCTTAACCTACTTAGACCATGGTCTTAAAAACTTGAAAAACATTTTTCACCCCACAAAAAAGCCCTTTAAAAAGGGCTTTTTTTGTTCCGAAGGGGTTCGTGTTAAAACTTATAGCTCAACCCTAGGGTCCAATACGTTTGCAATTCGTTGTCGATGGTGTCAAAAGTGGCATCCGGATTGGGCGTAGGAGCATTGTTCACGATATAATTGAGTGTTTCCTGATTGTTATTCCTCAAACCAAAATCAAAACCCACCCCGATCATTTTCCAAAGCGTATAACTAAATGAATTGATCCAGGTCCAATTGCTCAAGTCGCTGCTCTCGTAGCTCTGAAAAAGGGAAAGGTTACTCTTAAAACTTACTGCCCCGATCTGTTTGGTATAGTCCGCAACAATCTTGGCACCCATAGACGATTCAAAAATGGCATCCTCGCTGCTGAATACAAAGTTGTAGTTGAGCGGATGGATGACCACCACCAAATCCGAAATTGGGGTCCACGTGGCACCCACACCTAAATCTAAATAACCGGGGTCGTTAAAATTGCTCAATAGCGTGGTACGGTATTCGGCCAGGGCGGAAATCGCGAACTTTTCGCTCAATTTCCTACCGTAGAGCGAAGAAATATTGAACACATCTGTAGCCTGGCGAAAGCTATCATTGTCGGTAGGGTCGTCCTTGTCGTCCAACTTTACCCAAGCCAAGTTCAAGTTGGCCGAATTTCTCCAAAAAAACTTTTCCTCTTGCAAATTGGCAAAGGCATTTACGGTAAACCCTATGTTACCGGAGGAGTTGTTGGGAATGCCTTGGGCAAACCAGTTGTTGAATTCCGATATACTACCACCAATAGTTCCGAACGCGCCCACTTTCCAGCCAGGCAGGGCATCCAATTTGGCCTGTAGAGCGTCCACCCGCTTTTGAATGGCGGCAATGGAATCCTTTTTGGGAGCTATCTGTGCTTTCAGTTCTTCTTCCGTCTGCGCTGTTACTGTGGACAACGCAAAACAGGCAACAATGGCAAAAAACAATTTTTTCATAGTATGGAGTTTACTGTTTAGACCGTAAAAATAAGAAATGTCACATGGCGACCGCTCATTTGGGGCCAACAAATGGTTCTCGGTTTGAGGTTTGAGGTTTAAGGTTTAAGGTTTAAGGTTTAAGGTTTAAGGTTTAAAAGGTGATTTTTTTTTGAGATTTTCAGCAAGCCGAATCGGCTTAGTCATTTTTGAATTGCTCAATTGCCCACTGCATACTGCATACTGAACCACTACCTACTCCTAACTCTGAACTCTCAACTCCCGACTTCCGACTTCCGACTCCTGACTCCTGACTCCTGACTCCTGACTCCTGACTCCTGACTCCTGACTTCTAAAATCTCATTTCCAACCCCAAAAATCTACCCTCCCAAAAAAATCCGTCAGATCAAAACGGGCATCCGTCAGATCGGAAGGGGCATCCGTCAGATCGCACCCGTTTATGAACCCAAAATACCGCATCTTGCTTCTTATTTCTATAAAATTGAATCTTATGAAACACAAAAAATTGTTATGGTCGCTTTTGGCCATCATCGTAATGTGGTCCTGTGGAAAGGACGACGACCCAGCACCTCCGGCGCCGACTGCTGCGCCCACCATTGCCAACTTTACCCCTGAATCTGGGCCAGTGGGCACCGAAATCACCATTAACGGTACCAACTTTAGCACCACCGCGGCGAGCAACACCGTAAAGATTGGTAGCGCTACGGCAACGGTTACCGCTGCCACGGCCACCCAGCTCAAGGCCACCGTGCCCACAGGTGCCACCACGGCCAAGGTGACCGTGACCGTGGGCGGGAATACAGCCACAAGCACCAAGGACTTTACCGTGACCACTACTGGTGGTGACGACCCTACCAACGAAGCACCCACTGTGGAAGACCAAAGCTTTGAGGCGGAAGAAGACATCGCCGACAATGTGATCATTGGCGAACTCGAAGCTTCTGACTCCGAAGATGATACCTTGACGTTTGCTTTGACAGATAACCCGGACGACCTATTTGAAATCTCTGCAGCGGGCGTACTTACTTTGGCCGAAGGCAAAAGCCTGGATTTTGAGACCACTACGGAGCATGCTCTCACCGTAACCGTAAGCGACGGCACCAACGAACCCGTTGAGTTTACCGTGACCGTGACCGTGACCAACGTGATTGAAAGCTTATTTGATGACCCCGCTTCTTTTATCACCAAATGGGAGGTGAGTGCAGGACAAACACTGAAAATAGGAGTTAATCAAGACTTTGATTTTGATTACACTATTGCTTGGGGAGATGGTACCGAAGAAAACATTAATACCAACGAATTTCCATCCCATGTGTATCAAAATTCTGGAACGTATTTAGTTGCTATCAAAGGTACTTTTCCAGGACTAAGGATGTACTATAACAATAATGATGGTATTTCTAGGTTGTCTTTAGTAGATGTAGTACAGTGGGGTACAAATTCATGGAAAATTATGACAAGAGCTTTTTTTGAATGTGATAATTTAGAAAAGTTTAGTGCAACCGATATTCCCGATTTTACGCAAGTTACAAATTTTAGTGCTTTTTTTGCAGGCTGTGACCAATTTAACGGTGATATCTCAAATTGGAATACCAGTAACGTGACCAATATGAGGTCTATGTTTGCTGGAACTAAAGCCTTTAATCAGGATCTCTCTGGTTGGATGTTTACAAGTGTTACCGATATGGGGAGAATGTTCGAAGGTGCATCTGCCTTTAACCAAGATATTTCGGGTTGGACAATAAATAAAGTCACTGATATGTCCTATATGTTTAGTGGAGCAACCGCCTTTAACCAAGATATTGGCGGTTTGGATGTGAGCAGTGTTACTAATATGAGTTACATGTTTGATGGAGCTACCGCCTTTAACCAAGATATTGGCGGTTGGGATGTGAGCAGTGTTATCGACATGAGCTATATGTTCAAGGATGCAGCTGCCTTTGACCAAAACTTAGGGACTTGGGAGTTTGTGAGCGAACCCGATTTGACAGGTCTTTTCGATGGAGATAATGGCATGAGCGTAGAAAGCGTGAATGCCACCATCCTCGGTTGGGCCAATTATGTAAGCACCAATGGAGGCCCTGGCGGGCTAACAGTTGGAATGGGCACACGAAACCTTTGTGGTCAAGAGGTTGTCGAAGCTTTAGGAGTACTGGCAAATAACAACTGGAACTTTACTGGAGGTGATTTACAATTGGAATGTAACTAACCCCTAGTCTAGAGTATCTACAGACTTTTGAAAACAATTAACCACCGGCGGCCTTCGGGTTTCCGGTGGTTTTCTATTACGTGCGGTTGCTAAGCACGGGTCATTGAGCGCCCGCCTGCGGCAGGCAGGGAGTCGAAATGAGTCGAAGCATGACACGGAATCCATTTGAAAAGTTCAAATTCAAACATCAAGTTCAAAAAACTGCCCTCTTGGGTCTTGGCCCCTATTTCTTGGCTCCCCACTGAACTAGGTTGTCATTCCGTGCGGTTGCTGAGCGTAGTCGAAGCATGATGCGGAATCCATTTTTACGGGATGCTGAAACCAGTTCAGCATGACGGTAAGAGGTCATTTCGACATGAGGCAAGAAGTGACGATGGAGAAATCTGATTGAAAAACTCAAGTTCAAGTTCAAGTTTCAAGTTCAAATAACTGCACTCTTGGCTCTTGATTCTTGATTCCTGCCTCTTGGTTCCTTTAAAGATCTCGACTGCCTACTGCAAACTGCTCACTGATCCCCGACTCTTTACCCGTAACTCGCAACTCCAAACTAATAACCCCTAACTTCCGACTTCGGACTTCCCACTCATAACTCTTAACCCATAACTCTGAACTCCTAACTCCCGACTGCAAACCGTCTACGTCCACTAAACCAAGTCTATTTTCTATCGTCTTTGCTCTCTTGAATCTTGATTCCTGCCTCTTGGCTCCTGTCAAGATTTCTCGATCGCCCCCTCGACTCATTTCGACTTCGCTCAATGACCATCGCTCGGGGTGACAGCTCGAAATGCCATCTTAACTCCGAACTCATAACTCCTAACTCCCAACTTCCGCCTTCGGACTTCTCACTCATAACTCTAAACTCGTAACTCTCAACTCCCGACTTCCAACTCCCAACTCCCGACTTCCCACCAAACCTACACCGCTTCGAACAGTTTACCGGGCAATGGACGGACGACCCCTTTCATTTCCATTTGCACCAAAGTGGACGAAACCTTAAAAATGGGCAATTTACACTCCAAAGCCACGGTGTCCAGCAGCTGTTTCCCGTTCAATTGCAGGTAAGAGTAGATTGACTGTTCTGTTTCATCCAACTCGACGAACAGCTGTTTTTGTACTGTTTTTTCCTGCTTTTCTTCCTCGATTTGCCATCCCAAAAGATAAATCAGCTCCGCGGCAGAGGTCAATAAATGCGCCTTTTGGTATTTGATGAGGTCGTTGCAGCCCTTGCTCCATTTGTCCGTGGCTCGGCCCGGAACGGCAAATACCTCACGATGGTAACCGTGGGCGAGATCGGCAGTGACCAAACTGCCGCCCTTTTCGGCCGATTCTATAACAATGGTGGCTTCGCTGATTCCAGCTATGATGCGGTTTCTCTTCAGGAAATTCTCTCGGTTGGGCTGGCTCGTACTCCAGAATTCGGTCAAAAAACCACCGTTTGCCTCCACCTTGGACTGGTATTTGGCGTGTGCTTTGGGATAAATTTGGTTGAGACCATGTGCCATACAGGCAATGGTCTGTAAGCCATGTTCCATCGCCGCTTTTTGGACCGTTATGTCTACCCCATAAGCTAAACCACTAACGATAACAGGGTTAAGTGGGGCCAACTCGGCTATAAACTGTTGGGCAAAGGAGCTCCCGTAGCTGGTTACGTTGCGGGTGCCTACTACGCTGATGATTTTTTGCTGCTTTAAATTGATGTTCCCCTGTTGAAATAAAAGGATAGGGCCGTCCAAACAGTGCTTTAGCCGTTCGGGATAGTATTCATCCATAAAATAGGATACCGTGATGTCCTTTTGGGACAAAAACTCATACTCCTGTTGGGCTTCTTCCAAATAAACGGGATCAAAAAGTCCTTTTAGGGTCATTTTGCCAATACCGTCGATTTTGAGGAGATGATGCAGTTTGTCCTCAAATATGGCCGTTGGACTTCCGCAGTTGGCGATTAATTTTTTTGCGGTCACATCCCCGATATTGGGAATGTTCTGCAGCCGCAAAGCCGCAATAATTTCAGGTTCAGTCATTTGATTTGGGCGTCAAAGTTGTCCACAAAATACAGCTTTTCAAATGTTAATAAAAAGTTATCCGGCTTATTTTGTACTGTCCCATTTTTTACAATATTTGTGGCTATGCGGATTGATACGTACATAGAAAAATTATTGTTTGAATATAACTGTGTTGTAGTACCCGGTTTTGGGGCATTCTTGGCCCATGGTACATCCGCAGCAATCGATTTGGCCACTAACACCTTAGTGCCGCCCAGCAAAGTCATCTCCTTTAATGCCCAACTTTCCAAAAACGATGGTCTTTTGGTTTCCCATATTGCCAAGGAAAAGCAATTAGGCTATGAAGAATTGTTGAAGGAAGTGGAAAACGTGGCCCAAGATTGGAAAGAAAGAATGGCCCAAGGCGAGCGTATCGAACTTTTTGGTATTGGGACCCTGTGGCACAATAAAGAGCAACGTATCCAATTCCAACCGGAAGAGAAAATCAATTTTTTGACAGCTTCTTTTGGACTCTCTGCTTTTACCGCTACTCCGATTCAGCGTGAAGTGATTAAGGAAGAAGTGGAGGAGTTGGAAGAGCGCATCCCGTTTATGATCACTCCGGAAAAAAGGGAGCAGTCTTCCTTTAGACCCTGGCTAAAATATGCCGCAGTGATTTTGTTGGCCGTTTCTTTGGGAGCGACATCTTACAAGACCTACGGCGATCTTCAGGAAAAAGAGGTAGCCGCCCAACAGGATGCCCAGCAAGAGGTATCCCGACTTATCCAAGAGGCTACTTTTTTTGAAAGCGCGCCCTTGGAACTCCCTGCCATCAACATAAAGGTGACCAAAAAGCAATTGGGCAAACATCACGTAATCGCTGGCGCCTTTAGGGAAGAAAAAAACGCTGAAAAACGTGTGAGCCAGCTCAAAGAAAAAGGGTACAATGCCTTTTATTTGGGCACCAATGCCTACGGACTTCACCAAGTAGCTTATGATAGCTTTGAGGACCCCAAGGAAGCCCTAGTATTTTTGAGAAAGGTAAAAGCCGAGGATTCCCGAGATGCCTGGTTGCTTTCTGAGAAATAATCCATCTTTCGTTTAAAAAGCATTTCTTACTTCAATATCTTTGCGCAAAATGTAAAGAGGTATGCGCGCTAAAACACCTAGTGAATCCCGCACGGTAATGACCGATTTGGTATTGCCCAGTGAAACCAACCCCCTAAACAATCTATTTGGAGGCGAACTCTTGGCCCGTATGGACCGAGCTGCAAGTATTTCAGCCCGAAGACACAGTCGCCGTATTACAGTGACCGCTTCCGTGAACCATGTGGCATTCAATAGTGCTGTTCCTTTGGGGAGCGTGGTTACCGTAGAGGCATCGGTTTCGCGGGCGTTCAACACTTCGATGGAGATTTTCTTGGATGTATGGATAGAGGATCGTTTTACTGGGGAGCGCACCAAGGCCAATGAGGCCATTTATACCTTTGTTGCCGTAGATGATACGGGAAAACCAACCGAGGTGCCACCTTTGGAGCCCGAAACAGACTTGGAAAAAGAGCGCTACGCGGCTGCCTTACGAAGAAAGCAATTAAGCTTGGTGCTTGCGGGTAAAATGAAGCCTGCCGATGCGACGGAGCTGAAGGCGCTTTTTACTTCTTAACGTAAGCCTATCCTTTCGATACTGGTCTAAATCTATATTTCCCTGCTGTCATCTCAAGTCTTTCGACTACACCCAAGATAAACTTAAGTCGAGCGGTATTTGTGCTTTTGCTTAGGACAAGGTCTCGACTGCGCTCGACCTGACATTATCTGTGCAAGAATTAAAGACAACTCATGATACTTGCCCGTCTTTAAAAATCAAAATTATTGGGGTCTGGTCCAAAACGCTTGCCCTTTTCCAAATTATCCAATAATTGAACATCTTCTTGGGACAATTCAAAATCAAAAAGGTCGGCATTGGCCTTGATTCGTTCTGGTTTGGATGATTTTGGAATGGTAATCACACCTTTTTGCAGATCCCAGCGCAATACAATTTGAGCAATGGTCTTATTGTACTTGGAAGCCAAATCCTTCATCATATCCAATTCAAAAATATGGCCCTGCATCAAAGGTGACCATGCCTCATACTGAATGCCTTTCGATGCACAGAAATCAATCAAATCCTGCTGCACTAAGTAGGGATGGAACTCCATTTGGTTCACCATGGGCACAATCTCTACCGAGGGCAACAAATCCTCCAGATGGTGTTGTAAAAAGTTGCTGACCCCAATGGCACGAACCCGTTCTTCCTTGTAGAGTTTTTCAAAGGCTTTCCATGTTTCTTTGGATAGGTCCCCTTTGGGCCAATGAATCAAATATAAATCCAGGTAATCCGTTCCCAAGCGCTCCAAACTGGCCTCAAATGCCTTGAGCGTGCTGTCATAGCCTTGATCGGTGTTCCACACCTTGCTGGTCAAAAAAACATCCTCACGGCTTACGCTGCTTTCGCGGATTCCGGTACCCACGCCTTCTTCATTGTGATAAATGGCAGCGGTATCGATATGGCGGTAGCCATGATCAAGTGCCGCTTTTACCGCATTTATGACTTCGCTTCCATCTTCGGATTGATAGACCCCCAATCCAAAATAGGGCATCTGGACCCCATTGTGCAGTTCAAAAGAGCCTTGTAAATCAGTTATTTCCTTCATAATGTTAGAGTTGATAGATCCAATCCTCGGGGTTCAAGCGGTCAGAATCCTTATACAGGTAAAACTTCAACTTTGTGGTGCCGTCCAACCGATTGGTATTTATTTCGCCCAGCACTTCTTTGGCGGCGACTTTATCCCCTTTTTTTACATAGAGATTGGAAAGGTTATAGTATGTGCTGATGTAATTTCCGTGCTTAATTTGAACACCTTTGTTTCCTCCAGGGACCGAAAGAATAGCAATGACCTCGCCCTCAAAAATGGCCCTGGCCTTGCTTCCCTTGTCCGTGGTGATGGTAACCCCATTGTTCCGGTGTTTGATACCGGGATATAACTTATCCGCGTAAACACCATAGCCCTGACTTTTAATACCTTTTTCCACGGGCCATATTAATCTTCCCTTGTTGGATGAAAAATTATCCGCCAACAACTTCGCCTCTGGAGTAAGGGCAAAAGTGGCGCTGCTGGTGGATTTGCCCGAACTTTTATTGGAACTGGCAATGGCGCTTTTGATCATCCGTTCAATTTCATTGTCGATTCTACGGGCCTCTTTCTGCTTTTCTGCAATGGCGGCAGTGTATTTGGCCTCGTTTTGTTTTATACTTGTCAAAAGACTTCGCTGCGCTTCAATTTCCTTGTTGAGTTCCTCCTTAGCCTTTTGATTTTCTGCTACCAACTGGTCCTTTTCCTTTCTCTGGCGGACTAAATCTTGGTTCAGTGTTTTGAGCTCCTCGGTTTTTTGCACAATGCCCTCTCCCTGCTTTTTACGGTGTTTGGCATATTGTTGCATATACTGAAGTCTTTTAAAGGCTTGAAAAAAGTTTTCTGCGGACAAGAGGAACATCAATCGATTGCTCTGCGACTTATTCTGATAGGTTTTCTGAATCAGTTCTGCATAATCTTCCTTTAGGACTTCCAAGTCTTCGCGGAGTTTGCTAATGCTTCTAATATTGACGTTGATTTGCCTACTCAGCAAATTCGATTGCTGATTGGTAACCCGAATCAGTTCTTGTCGAACATTTATTTTATTGTCCAAGGCTTCCATTTGGTCCAAAACGGTACCCTTTTCTTTGCGCTCAGCGAACAGTAAACGGTTGATTTCCTTGATTTCTTCCTGCAAGCGTTCCCGTTTGGCTTCGAGCACTTTCTGCTCTCCTGTTTGAGCAAACGAAGGTACCGTAGTACAAATCGTAAGTATCAATAAATAAATTACATATGAAACTTTACCTTTCATATTACTTTAATGTAATTTTATCATAGCCTTTGGGCACTTTATACGGAAAGCTCATGGGTTTGTTGAGCTCCAAGTTACGAAAACTCAAATCAATTGTAGTCAATTCACCTTTTTCCTCGGCCACTATTTGGATGTCCTCCGGCAATACGTTTCCAGAAATATCCTGATAAGTATATTTTGCCAATAGATGTCTTGCATTAACCGGTTGTGATATTTCTTGACTGGCTATTTTAAAGTTTTTGGGTTCCAATTGAAACAGAATCTTAAAAAGTTCCTGGGCCTTCTTAGGTTTTAATTGGTAGTTGCCATTGTAGACTTCAGAATTGAACTTTTCCTTACGCAAGTCGAGTACCGCATTGCCCAAAAGTAGGTTCTGTACCTTTTCAAAATCTAATTCCGTACCCAATAATTCGCTCAAATAGCTGAAGTCTCCATCAAAATACTCATTTTGTAACTTGTTGTAAAACGATACTTTTTTGGGGGTAATATGAGCTTTGACCACACCAAGTGGCGCACTCATCCAAATCACTTTGTCTTTCTCCATGCGCAAGCTTACATTGACGCCCTGCGAATCGTCTCCATTGGCGTAATCGATCTTAACTCTTCCCCTCAACGTTCTAAATTTGGGCTGGTTGGAGTAATGGGCATTGACGATGTTTTTTGCGGAAAGTCTTGAATTGGCCTCTCCCCCTGTAATCGACTTGGTGCTTTTACAAGAACCTAGGGTGGCCAACATCAAAATGGCAACGCTTGCTTTGTATATATGTTTATGTAGGTTCATTACAATCCTGAATTGATCTTGTTCAAATAGTCATTTGCTTTTTGGGTATTGCCAATTTTCGAATATCCATCGGATAGCTGCCTGTATATCATATTTTGAAGCGTACTGTCATCCAATATATAATCAAGTCCACTCTCCAACACTTCAACGCCCTTGCTGGCATTGCCGGTGTTGTTCAACGCTGTTCCATAGGCATAATAAAAATAGGGCTGCAGGGGATAAGTATCCAATGCCTCCTTGGATTCCGTTAACAAGGCAGTATAATTGGAAGCTGCGATGTATTCCTCCATTGTTTTTCTCAATTGGGATATAGGGTCACTTTTGGTTTCGTCAACGTTCTGCACTATGGGCGTGACTTCTTCTATACTTTCCCTTTTTTGGAGTGAATCCTTAATCTTCTCGCTTAGCTCCGATTTTAGGGAAGAACTTGGCAAGCCCTCCAAAACCCTGGTGGCTTCCTTGTACTGCTTCATTTTGAAGTAGAACAGTGCCATGTTCTTTCTAAGCTTTGTATTACTGTAAGGAATTCGTTCTTTGATAGTCTCCAAGGGATTTCCTTGTTTGTCCAAAATGGTCAGTACATTGTCCAAATACCAATAGTCTTCTGGTTCTGATAATAGGGCCTCAATAGCAAAATCTTGCGCCTGTACGTATCTTTTGTCCAGCATATAGGCTTTGGCCAATTCGTAATCCACTACGCTATTATTGGGCTCCAATTGCTTGCATTTCAGGAACAAATCCACGGCCCTATCGTAGTTTTGGATGCCTTTCTGTTTGAGGGCTTCAAAGAAATTTTCCTGAAACTCATCGGTATATTCTTCGAGATAGACATCTGCACTTTCCTGTTCTTCTTGGCCATAGGTGTAATGCTGCATCAAAAATGATGCTCCCAAAACCATCCCAACAAGAAGTTTCCTTTTCATAGTAACGTCCTAAGTCCCCATCCAACCAAAAATGTGTTCTAAAGTTATTCCAAAACAGAATAATCTCCAATGCTAATGGTCTCAAAATTACCATTATAAATCACATGGTTGCCAATCATGGCATTATCCAAATTAGCGTTGGTTATCTTGCTATTGCTTTGGATGAGGCTATTCTTTATGGTCGAATTTTCCACAATGGTATTTGCTCCTACCGAAACATAGGGTCCCACTGTAGTATTTTTGAGCACTACGTTCTCTCCAATAAAACAGGGTTCCACAATATTGGCGTTTTCCTGTGTTACGGAATCTGCAATCATATTTTCGCCCTCCTTTTCCAAGAATGCCAGCATCCGCTGATTGGTTTCTACGGTCACATTTTTGTTGCCGCAGTCCATCCACTCATCCACCTTACCAGGAACAAATTTCATGCCCTTTTCCATCATCCGTTTGATACCGTCATTGATTTGGTATTCCCCGCCATGGGTGATATCATGGTCCAAAACATGCTGCAGCTCATTTTTGAGCACTTCCACATCCTTGAAATAATAAATACCGATTACGGCCAAATCAGACACATACTGCTGTGGTTTTTCGACCAACTCTACGATTTCGTTGCTTTCATTCAACTGAACCACCCCATAGGCTTCTGGGCGTTCTACCTGCTTCACCCAAATAACGCTGTCAGCTGATTTGTCCAAATCAAAATCGGCACGGATTAAGGTATCCGCGTATGCGATTACCGCGGGACCGCTTAGGGACTCTTTGGCGCTCATGATGGCGTGTCCTGTTCCAAGTGGTTGGTCCTGCCTATAAATGGAGCCTTTGGCGCCCAATTCATCAGCTAAAGCCATTAAACTTTCGACCACATCATCCCCAAAAAAGGCAGGGTCGCCCAGAATAAAGGCAACTTCATCGATGGGTTCGCCCAACACCTTGGCGATATCACTCACCAATCGATGCACAATGGGTTTGCCCGCTACGGGAATCAATGGTTTTGGAACTGTCAATGTGTGTGGTCTCAGACGGGAGCCTCTTCCCGCCATGGGTACGATTATTTTCATACAAATGCCCGCGGAGGCGGGTATCTTTAATAAGTTATACTTCGTTTTAAGGTCTCAACTGCGCCTGTCTGCCGACAAAGGCAGGCTCGACCTGACATTACTTCTTTCAATGAGTTCCAGTACTCCCGAATCCACCTTCGCCCCTATCCGTTTCAGAAAGGGTTTCGACTTCTTCCCATTCGGCACGTTCGTGCTTGGCAATGACCATTTGGGCAATGCGCTCCCCGTTTTCCACAGTAAAATCCTCATTGGACAGATTGACGAGTATTACCCCGACGTTTCCACGGTAATCAGCATCTATGGTTCCAGGTGCATTAAGTACTGTAATGCCTTTTTTGGCCGCCAATCCACTACGTGGTCGTACTTGTGCTTCGTAACCCACTGGTAGTTCCATAAAAAGTCCTGTAGGGACAATGGCCCTTTCCAGAGGTTTTAAGGTAATGGGGGATTCCAAATCCGCCCTTAAATCCATCCCTGCGGAGGCAAGGGTTTCGTAATGTGGCAGCTTATGGCCTGATTTGTTGATGATCTTAATCTTCACGTTTTATAAATATGCTTCGTAATTTATCTCCTTCCATCTTGTACACCAGCCCCAAAAATAACAAAAACAGTAGGCTGCCCGCTATTAAATTTCTATTAAAAACATAGAACGAAAGTATGGAAAACACCAGCGATACAGATAGGTAAAACACAATCTTTCGCATATTGTAGGGCACTGGGTAGTATTTTTTACCGAAGTGATAGGAGAGTAGCATCATGCTCCCATAAGCTGCCAAAGTAGCCAAAGCCGATGCCATGTATCCAATTTTGGGAATCAGGCTTATGTTTATGACCAAGGTGATTACGGCCCCGACCGAGGAAATATAGGCCCCAAACTTTGTTCTATCGGTGACTTTGTACCAAACGGAGAGGTTGTGGTAAATCCCTAGGCAAAAGCTTGCGAGTAGGATGATAGGCACCACATCCAAAGCCTCCCAATACACGGGGTTGTGCAATAACAGTCTACCCAGCACATCGATAAAAGCTATGACTCCCAGTAAGATAATGCTGCCCAGGATTACGAAGTAATTGGTAATCTGGGCGTACGTTTTCTGGGGCTTCTCGCTTTTGGCATGACTAAAGAAAAAGGGCTCCACACCCATCCGGAAAGCTGTCCCGAACAACGTCATGAACAAGGCCAATTTATAGCAGGCGCCATATTTTCCCACTTCGCTCTCTGCAATGTTGGATGGAAGCAATTCGGTAAGCAAAATTTTATCCAACACTTCATTGATGGTGAAAGCGATTCCAGCAATAAGAATGGGTCCTGCATACTTGAGCATTCGTTTCCACGTACCTAAATCGAACTTATAGGATGCCTTTATGTAAGTAGGAAATAAAATCAACAAGGTTACTCCACTTGCGATTACATTCGATATCAAAACATAATGGATTTCCCAATTAGGTTTGTAGAGAGACGTTAGAAAGCCTGTATCTCCATTTTGGGCCATCTTGGGAAGCAACAGTAGAAAAAACACATTAAAAGCCAAGTTTATAGCCACATTAATGGTCTTTAGGACTGCATACCGCATCGGTTTCTCATTGGCTCTAAGCAAGGCAAATGGGATGATGACCACGGCATCAAGAACCAAAATATATGTAGTGAACTTAAGATAATCTGCGTTGATGTTGGTAACTCCGGACAACCATTCCCTAAGTGAAAGGGCAAGAATCAGAAATAGTAAAGAGGAGCCCAATAGGGATATCAATGAGGTGGATATCACTTTGGCCTTATCCTCACTTTTATGGTAAAACCGAAAAAAGGCTGTTTCCATACCATAGGCCAAAAACACATTAAAAATAGCTATCCAGGCATAGATGTTCGTATACTGTCCGTAACCTGAAGCATTCTCAAATACAGCGGTATACAACGGTAACAAAAAGAAAGAGATGACCCTTGGCATTACCGTGGCCAGACCGTAGATAAATGTTTGTTTAAAAAGCCGCTTTAGTGGATTCAATAGGTGTTGCTTCTTTAAAGACCCAAGTTAGGTGGCTACAAGTTACGCAAAAGCCGTAATTACCTAAACCTTATTATCCTAAGAAAAACAAAAAGGCCACCGAATGGGTGGCCTTTTGATAGTATTTTTATGGAACCTTAATTGTTCAACGCTTCTGCACCACCAACAATCTCGAGGATTTCATTGGTGATAGCAGCTTGACGGGCTTTGTTGTACGTCAATTTCAATTCGTCTCTAAGTTCAGCGGCATTATCGGTCGCTTTGTGCATTGCGGTCATACGCGCACCGTGCTCACTGGCAAAGGAATCCCGAATCGCCTTAAACAACTGTGTCTTCAAGGATTTTGGTATCAGTTCTTTTACGATTTCCACTTTGGAAGGTTCAAAAATATAATCGGCAGCGATTGCTTTGTCCCCCTCAGTTCCTACGATCGGCAAAAACTGCTCGGTCATCACAATTTGCGTTGCGGCATTCTTGAACTTGTTGTACACCAACTCAATCTTGTCATAATCACCCTTGGTGAACAAACGCATCAACAATTCAGCAATCTCGGCTACGTTGTCAAAGGTCAAATCGTCATATATCTTACTTTGGTCACCCAAAATAGTATGCCTTTTTCTTAGGATGTCATGACCTTTTTTACCAATCGTGTAGAAATCCACCTGCTTGCCCGGATACTTGTTGGACACCAAATGGTTGCTTTGCTTGATGATGTTGGAGTTGAATCCACCACAAAGTCCTCTATTGGACGTAATGGCAACAACCAAAACTTTGTTTACAGGTCTTTTGTCGGCATATTCGCTACCTCCGTCTCCTTCCAAACTGGCGCTAAGCCCTTGCAAGAGCTCCGTTAGTTTATCGGAATAAGGACGCATTGCCGTAATAGCATCTTGGGCTTTTTTCAACTTGGCAGCAGATACCATTTTCATGGCACTGGTAATCTGCATCGTTGATGAGATGGATGATATCCTGTTACGTATTTCCTTTAGATTCGCCATTGTTTTAAATTATGGGTTCTGAGTGCAGAGTTAAGAGTTTTTGACTATTGCCACGATGATACGTATTAACTCTTCACAACTATCCATCAAATCCTTAGGAACATCTCTACCTGTAGCTTCCAAAATCTCAAGCCAAAACATAGTTTCATCAGCTTCCTTGAGAGCTATTCCAAATTTATTTTTAAAATCCTTTGCGCTAACCCCTCTTTGCGCTTCTCTTGTGTTGGCACCTATACTGGTGCCGCTTTTCAACAACTGAGAGGCTATCTCAAAATCCTTGTTTTCCTTTAGTTGGTCGCAGTAATTAACAATTTTACAGGCAAATTCGAAACTTTTGATTCTTACAGGACTTGTTTCCAATTTCCCCATAACTCGTCACTCTGAACTCTTAACTTTTATACTTACTTGAAAGATCCTTGCAAACAGCAGTCAATGTCTCAGTGACCTCGTCAGTCAATTTACCAGCTTTAAGGGTATCCAAAACATCTCTGTGCTTGGCGTTCAAGAACTCCAAGTAATCCTTTTCAAATTCCTTTACCTTGTCAACAGGCACATTTCTCAACAAGTTCTTGGAACCTGCAAAGATGATGGCCACCTGATCTTCAACAGTAAATGGATCGTTCTGACCTTGCTTCAAGATCTCCACGTTTCTACGTCCTTTCTCGATAACGTTCAAGGTAGCAGCGTCCAAATCGGAACCAAACTTGGCAAAGGCTTCCAATTCACGGAACTGGGCCTGGTCAAGCTTCAAGGTACCGGCTACTTTCTTCATGGACTTGATCTGCGCGGAACCACCCACACGTGATACAGAGATACCTACGTTGATCGCAGGACGCACCCCTTGGTTGAACAAGTCTTGCTCCAAGAATATCTGACCATCTGTAATGGAAATTACGTTGGTTGGGATATAGGCAGAAACGTCACCAGCTTGAGTTTCAATGATAGGAAGTGCGGTCAATGAACCTCCACCTTTTACCATGGGTTTCAAAACTTCGGGAAGGTCGTTCATGTTCTTCGCGATATCATCATCGGCAATTACTTTGGCCGCACGCTCTAGCAATCTGGAGTGCAAGAAGAATACGTCACCAGGATATGCTTCACGTCCTGGAGGTCTTCTCAACAACAAGGATACCTCACGGTAAGCCACAGCTTGTTTGGACAAGTCATCATAGATAATAAGCGCTGGACGCCCTGTATCCCTGAAGAACTCACCGATAGCCGCACCGGCAAATGGAGCGTATACCTGCATTGGGGCAGGATCGGAAGCGTTTGCGGCAACAATGGTGGTATAGGCCAATGCACCTCTTTCTTCCAAAGTTTTTGCGATGGCAGCAACGGTAGACGCTTTTTGGCCAATGGCTACGTAAATACAGTAAACCGGCTCACCAGCATCGTAAAACTCTTTTTGGTTAAGGATGGTATCGATACAAACTGTCGTTTTACCAGTTTGCTTGTCACCAATTACCAACTCCCTTTGTCCACGACCTACGGGAATCATGGCATCGATGGCCTTGATACCTGTTTGTAACGGCTCGTTTACTGGTTGTCTAAAAATTACACCTGGAGCCTTACGTTCCAAGGGCATTTCGTAAGTTTCACCGGAAATAGGGCCTTTACCGTCGATTGGTTTTCCCAGGGTATCCACCACACGACCAACAATTCCTTCACCCACATTGATAGAGGCGATACGCTCGGTTCTTTTTACCGTTGCGCCTTCCACGATTTCTTTGGACGGGCCCAACAATACAACACCTACGTTATCCTCTTCCAGGTTCAGTACAATTCCTTGCATCCCACCGTCGAACTCTACCAATTCACCATATTGTACATTGGCAAGTCCATATACACGGGCAATACCATCACCCACTTGCAATACGGTACCTACTTCATCCAACGAAGCGGATGCTTCAAAACCTGATAACTGTTTTTTCAAAATTGCTGATACCTCAGCGGCTTTTACTCCTGCCATTTTTATAGACTATTTGTAAATTCTCTTTTTAATCCGTTCAATTTGTTTGCGATGCTAGCATCGTATTGGGTATCGCCTACCCGCAGCACAAATCCTCCGATGATGCTCTCATCGATTCTATTCTCAAGGGTAACCTTGTTTCCAGTAGCTTTGGTGACCGTTTCCAATATCTTCTTCTCCAAATCGGATGTCAATGGAACGGCTGTGGTCACATAAGCAACTTCTTCACCCTTCAATTTCTCATGAAGAATGATGTATTTGAAGGCCACTTCCTGTAACATGGCTATTCTCTTATTGCCGATCAAGGTTTGAAGAAGACCTTTGGTGATTTCACTGGCACCTTTAAAGATTTCCAATAAACTGTTCTTTTTCACTTCCGATTTAATGATCGGACTTTCCAGCATACGCTGAAGCTCCAAGCTATCGGAAATGGTTGCAGCTATCTCCCGCATATCTTTTTCCACGGCGTCTGCCGCTTTCTTTTCGACTGCGAAATCCAAGGTTGCTTTTGCGTAGCGTATGGCTGCCCTGTTTTGGTTCATGGTCTGTTAGTTCAGTTTAATATCGCCCAACATGTCCTCGACCAACTTTTGTTGTTTACCTTTGTCGGACAGTTCTTGTTTGATGACTTTTTCGGCAATTTCCACGGAAAGGTTGGCCACTTGTGCCTTGATTTCTGCAACGGCGGCTTTCTTTTCGCTTTCAATAGTGGCCTGGGCCTGCTTGATCATCTTGTCCCCTTCAGCCTGAGCCTGTTCTTTGGCCTCGGAGATAATGTTGGCTTTGATATCGCGGGCTTCTTTTAACAGCGTGTCCCGTTCTGCTCTAGCCTCTTGCAACAATCGCTCGCTATCGGCAGTGACATTCTGCATTTCCTTTTTTGCGGCCTCAGCAGCTTCAAGGGCACCTTTGATCCCTTCCTCACGCTTTTCTACCGCTCCAAGAATGGGTTTCCAGGCGTATTTTCTCAACAACAACAATAAGCCCACGAAGAGCAACAACTGCCAGAAAAACAAGCCAAAGGAAAATTCCTCTATTAACTTTTCCATTTATCTTAAAATATAAATTCTTTAAACGCTATCATTTTAAATTAATGAAGGGCCATAGCCAACCGCTATGGCCTTCATCAATACTGTTACGGTTATTAAGCTGCAAAAAGAGCGGCGAAACCGATACCTTCAATAAGGGCTGCTGCAATCAACATTGCTGTTTGGATCTTACCAGAAGCTTCAGGTTGACGAGCAATGGCTTCCATTGCCTGACCACCGATTCTACCGATACCCAATCCTGCTCCGATTACAATCAAACCAGCACCTACGATGTTTGGAATTGTCATGATATATGAATTTAAATATTAAACGTTCTACTTAATGATGGTCTTCTTCTACCGCCATACCAAAATATAGGGCGGACAGCATGGTAAAAATATATGCCTGCAATGCGGCCACCAACAATTCCAATAATGAAAGTGCAAATGCCAACAAGAAGGACAATGGGCTTCCTATCCAGTTTTTAAATATGAACATCAACCCGATAATACTCATTAACACTACGTGACCAGCAGTGATGTTGGCATACAAACGAATCATCAACGAAAATGGTTTGATGAATGTCCCCAACAATTCGATGGGTGCCAATATAATTTTCATGGGAACGGGTACACCTGGCATCCAAAAGATGTGTTTCCAGTAGTTTTTATTCCCTGTAAATGTTGTAATTAGATAGGTAATCATGGCCAAAGCAAAGGTCACCGCAATATTGTTGGTCACATTCACCCCAAGTGGTGTTAACCCCAAAAGGTTAATGACCCACACAAAGAAGAATACCGTAAGCAAATAGCTCATGTACCTTTTGTATTTATGCTCCCCGATGTTGGGAATGGCAATTTCGTCACGAACAAAGAGCACCAAAGGCTCCAAAAATCTTCCCAAACCTCGCGGCATGGTACTTTTTTGGTACCTCTTGGCCATGGAACGAAATACCAAGAACATCAAAAGGGCCACAGCCATAATGAAGACCACATTCTTGGTTATGGAAAAGTCCAAGGGCTTTTCGTTGGTTGGATGTGCATCATCCACCACCAAATTCTCACCAAAAGCATCTTCAGTGTGGGTTTCTTCGCCATGATGTCCACCAAAATTGATGGTTCCTTCGGCATCCGTCTTGTATATTTTATTGTGATAAAGTGCGTAGTAATTACCGTCTACTTCTGCCACGGACTCTCCATGCTCCAACTCGGAAGAAAGAAAAACCTTCAATCCATTGTCCCAAAGAATCACAGGAAGTGGAAACCCAAAATATTTGTGCTCGCCCTCTTCGGTGGTGTAGGAGTATAAGTTGAAATCATGCGAATCCAAAAGGTGGTGGTCGATATATTCCTTAATCTGTGTCTTTAAATCGTGGGCACCGGTTTCAACTTCTTCTCCCTCTTGGTTTTGGGCCGATACAAATCCCGCAATCAAAAAAATTACGGCAACTAGTTTTTTACTGAAAAAAGAATATCGCATATGATCCAACTATGGGTCCTCAAAAATTGGTGCAAAAATACATTCCTCCTTCAAAAGAAAAAAGCTTTTTTAGGTATTATTTTTTTCTTGGATTTTTCAGGTGAGTTTTGACGCTTTGTTACACAGTATTAAGCAGTTTCACCAAAAAGAAGGTTTCCAATACCAGGGCAAATCCATATGGGACAAAAAAGACAAGGAACTCCAATCGTTCCAAGACACCATCTTCGTTGAATATCGGGTACAGAAAAATGAAGAAAAGTGCAAACTTTACCAGACTTCCTCCAAGAAAAAAGAATCCCAGTAAATCACGATACTTGTTGCGGAAAAAGTAAATCGCAAAAAAAACAATGAGCGCCATAATGGCATTGAGCACGTAGCTTTTTGTGAGCTGTAAGGACGAAAGTTCGTGACCCCGATTTTCCAGAATCCATGATTGAAGAAAAAACGATCCCCATAAGCCCAAAAGGAGAATGGAGGTGAAAAGAATTGGATAAGCCCTTTGCTTCAATCGTTGATTTTTTTGATTTGTTGGAGGACCAAATATATGGAAATCGCCACGGCCAAAATGGTACAGATGGGCAAGAACACTTTTTCAGTCCCAAAATGCCCGTCCAACCATTTACCGCCCCAAACACCCAAATAAATAACAATGCCCATTTGAATGGCGGAACCAGACAAACGGGCGGCTGTATTGAGTGTTTTGTTGTAGTCTTTCTTAGGAGGCTTTTGCTGGCTCATTCTTGCTGGTTGACTGCATTTTGGGCGTAGCCGTAACTCCTTTGCCCATGGTACAGGCCGCATTGAAGGTGGCTCCCGGCTCTACGGCCAATTTGGCCACTGTCACGGTACCTTCGATCGTGGCCGAGGACTTCAACGACAATAGGTCCTTTACCATCAGTTCACCATTGAACCTTCCTTCGATATCTGCGTTCACGCATTCTACCTTTCCGTTGATATAGCCATCCTTTCCAATGACAACTTTACCGGAGGTGATCACATTGCCTTCCAACTTACCGTCTATCCTGAAGTCGGCTTCGGAGGTGATGTCACCCTTAATTTTCGTGTTCTTTTCGATTCTGTTGGGCTGTCCGCCAAATTCATTCATAGGCCGGGGTTTTTTGTTGTCAGAAAACATTGTGTTCTAGGGTTTTGGGGTTAAAATTGCGCTTTGTATGATTCTAAGTTCTTGTGGACCTGTATAATTTTGTAGTTATCCGATAAAACTACGAAATTCTCATCTTTAATCAGATAGTCCCTGTTGTTTTTTATAAGCTCTGCAAAGCCCAAGGCAAAGTCTTGGGAAGGAAAACCGTGCACCACTACAAATTCATCTTCCAAATTATAGATGTCCTTGGAAACAATGTTTTTATAGTTCAGCTCCTTGATGGCTTTTTCCAAACGGTTTTTGAGCTTGATGGCATTTTCATCATTTCTTATTTTGAACGGAAAAACTACCTTCCAGTTGGCTGTGCCCGTAGAGCCGATCTCTGGAGAAAACTCCTTGTTTTCCAATTTGGGTAGTTGCTCCTCCACTATTTGCTCGGCCTTTTTACCTTCAGGATTGTTAGGGTAGGTCAGTGCCACATAGTTCAAAGCTTCCTTAAACGGCTCAAAACCTTGCAAGCGGCCAATGGCGTTCGCTTTTAGCATTTCAAATTTGGGCACAATGGGATCTCCCGTAAATTTGTTGATGTATTCTTCCGATTGGGTAATCACATATAAAAATTCCTGCTCTTGGTACTTTTTGAACAAGGCTGCATAGCGGGCATCAGGGCTGTCCGTATCCCCATCCAAAACGGCCTGTGGATTCAACAATATTTCTGCGTAGCGCGTGTCAGGATGATTGGAAATGATGTTCTGTTTCATGTTCACCGCCAACGGACTACCAGTTTCTTCATAAATTTTATACAAGTTATATTTGGATGGCAGTATCAACCGCTCTTCGGGATTGGACGAAAGCACCCGCTCCAATTTTGCTGCGGCCAACATATTGTCCTTAAACTTTTCCTTGTAGATGAGACCCAATTGATAATTGGCAAAGTTGCGTTCGCCTTTTAAGCTGTCAATTACGGCAACATCCGTAGGAACTTGCTCCAAGTAATAGTCAACGGAATATTTTTGGTCTTCGGTAAGTACCTCATCATTAGCGGCAACCACTTCTCCCGTGGCTTCCGAAATGGAGATTTTGGCCTTATTGCTCCATCGCCAATCGTCCTCCAAGGTTCGAGTGCCCCATCGTGTCCTAAAATCGTTTCTTCCATTGCCCAAACTGGTAATATTGTAAAAGTAGAACTTGCCTTGGTTCTCTTTTCCCCCTTTGCTGTTGGCAAAAGTGGCG
The DNA here is from genome assembly GCF_003992675.1 of Flagellimonas marinaquae. GTDB lineage: Bacteria > Bacteroidota > Bacteroidia > Flavobacteriales > Flavobacteriaceae > Flagellimonas > Flagellimonas marinaquae. Next base: position 380,935 of record NZ_RZMZ01000007.1, on the reverse strand, counting down.
AAGCCGGCCGTGGTGCGTTCCCTCTCTTTTTCGGCAGCAGCTTCTTCCTTACGTTTGATTTCCGCAATGTAATCCTCAAAATAGGCTGTACGGTCCGCTATCGGCATTTGATATAGGGTAATGACACTATCGGCGTGCTGCACAATGTCCTCGTATTTGATCACATCCTCAAGGTTGTCCAGCTTCTTTTTAATGTTTCGGTGTTTTCGGGTGTTCTCATTTAGGTTGGTCAGGGTACTATCGTAGTACGAGCCCGCCATACGGTATTCGTCCTTATCAAAATAATAATCGGCGAGACTTTGATAGTTGAGGGCGTTCAATTTGCGTTCCCCTTGCGTAGCCTGAATGGATTTGTTGTAGTAGGCCAATCCAAGACTATCCTCTTCGTAGGCCATATGAAATTGGGCCACTTGGCGATAAATCTTGTCCAAGAAAGGGCGGTTCTCCCGATTCTCTTCGAGTTCGGTGAGGTATTCCAACATTTCCTCCCTGTTGCCTTCGGTAAGCTCTATATTCTGGATTTTCTTAAGGTGCGCATTGATCATGTACACCCTAGGCGATTTCCTGTTGAGTTCAATGACTTTGTTGTAGGCGTAGTTGGCACTGTCCTTATGTCCCAATTGATCGTATAACTGACCAATGATGAACAGATACCTCCCCTTTTCCGGGTTCTTTTTGGTGTAGGCTTGGGATATTTTCAATTTTTGAATGGCGGTGTCGGGGGCATTCAGGTTGATGTAGCATTGGGCCATAACTGCGTTGGCATCCGCATACTCCTGGTCCTTGAGCTTTTCGTATTTAAAAAGTCGCTTTAGGTTTTTGATGGCCACTTCGGGGTTGTCCAACCGCATATTGGTTTTCTCTCGCCAAATGGTAGCCTCGTTCAGCTTATCGCTCTTGCTGTATTTTCTAAGAATGTAGTTGAAGGATTCCAGGGCTGGAATGTAGCGCTGATCAAAGTAGCGTGATTTCCCCAGGAGCAGAAAGGCCTCATCAATCTGCGGGTTACGCTCCTCGTCCTTAATGTCCATGCTATGCTTTTGGATGGCCTTGGTGGCCTTTTCCTCCGCAATCAGAAAGTTGGGGTTGTTGTCCTCGGAATCAAGTTTAACCTCATCCGTCACTTTAAGGCGCTCTACGGGCAGGATTTCCCAATAATCGTCCCGATATGTGGCATTGATTTCATCCAATCCTTTTTGAAAGGCCAAATTACCGTTGTACAAGGTGTTGTACTCGGTGTTAAGGGCGTGCCAATTTCGGTTGATGAATTTATCCTTTTGTGTGGAACAGGCGTTAAATGCAAGTCCTCCCAAAACCACTAGGCCCAAAAATGTGTGCTGAAGCTTCAAAATTATCGATAATCTTGTGTAACCTTAAACTCAAAAATGAGCGGATTATTATAAGGCTTATCGATAAAATGCAAGAATTCTGCTGAACCTGTTTATTGCCTCAACCCGCAAAGAAAGCCTCCAGTTCCTTCATGGTTTCCGCAGAGGTAAGAAGATCTTTCACAATTTCACCTTTGTTAAGCACCACGATACGCTGGCAAACTTCGGTTACGTGAATCAAATCGTGACTGGATACCAGCACGGTGACTCCCTCTTTTGCTGCCAAATCCTTAATGATTCCCTTTAATCGAATTTGGGTGGTCGGGTCCAAATTGGCAAATGGCTCGTCCAAAATCACTACTTCGGGGTTGCCAATAAAGCTGGCCACGATGCCCACCTTTTTTTGGTTTCCTTTGGAAAGGTCCCTAAGATATTTTTTCTGGTTGAGGATTTCTCCATGGAAGAAGTCATCAAAATTGGCCAATAACGCATCCACATCTGCTTTGTTTCTGCCGCGTAGTTCGCCGATAAAGTAGAAGTACTCTTCGGGAGTGAGGTATCCAATCAAAAAGGATTCATCGATAAAAGCGGAGGTAAATGGCTTCCAGGCCTCGCTTTGGTCCACCTGTACCTCGTTGTTGATAATATGCCCGGAAGAGGGCTGAATCAAATCCAACAATAGACTGAAAAGGGTTGTCTTGCCCGCCCCATTGTTACCGACAAGGCCAAAACTCTGTCCTTTCGGGATTTCCAAATGGTCAATGTTCAAAACGGTCTTGTCTCCGTAGGTCTTGGTCAAATTATGAACTGTGATCATGTATTTTTCTGTTAATGGTTTTTTATTTCTGTTTGTATGCTTGTAGTGTCTTGTACTTTTCCTTTTTATAAATGCCTTCGATCATGGTAAATACTCTGTTTTTGAAAGCGAATCCGAGTATGCCAAAAACGGCCACAAAAATGTATCCAGCTATGGGATTGATCAAAAAGTGACCAATGGCGTAGATAATAATGGGCAATACCAGCTTGGGCAAGGTCAGCAACAAGGTTTTGGCATTAAAGGCCTGCTTGTCGCCGAATGCCTTTTTGTTCGAGGTGAGCTCAATGGGCGTTTTTACATAAGCCCCGCCCCATAGCACAAGGTAACTATTGATGCCGATGTTGTAAATGGCACCTACCAGGACCGCAGCGTAGGCTTCCCATCCAAAATAAAGGTAAAACGTAGCCAAGAACGTGGAAATCACCGTAGCGATAATCACCAAATACCATTTGGAAGAAAGGTATTCCCGATACTTGATATTTTGGCTCATCATCAGGGGGTAGTAGCTGCTGTCCCAACTGGGCACATACTGTCCAAAACTGAACAAGAACCCTCCCGTCACAAATATGCCCGCAAAGATTTTCCAAAAAGGTCCGTCGTATACTTCAATGGCATTGGTAAAGAAGAGCAACCCGTAAAAAATAAAGAAGAATCCTGCTATTACGGCCGAGCGTGAGCGTTTGTTGCGCTTGATCAGTTTGATATCGTTCTTTAGGAAGGTGCCCAAGTTGCCGAAGCGGTCCAGCCACTCCAAATTTTCAGTCTTGGCCTCGGTATGCTTTTTGGCCAAACCACCATCCAAATACATATGCTTTTTAAAGTAGGCAAAGGCACCATAATACAGTCCTGCCAAAATCACCCAAGGGATAATGGCCGTCCATGACATATCATAGAAAAAGTCGAAAATGGGTTGGGTGTAGAATGTAATATCGAACCATTGATAATACTGAGAAGCACCAGCCAAAATAAAGAGCGCTGCCAACACATAAAAAACAACGTTCTGGTTGTTTACCATCACATTGATGAAATTATTACAGTAAAGCAAGGCCATCATAGCCAAATGCCAACCAACTACTTGCAGCGCAGGATAGCCTTGAGCAATCAACACAATACTAAAGGGCACAAAAAAGAAGGCATGGGCCACATTGAAGAAAGAAATGGCTGTTTTTCCCAAAGAAAAATGGACCACTTTGCTTTTGCTGATAGGCAAATACAACAAGGGCTTGATGTTCGTGACCGGCATTTTTTGTAGCATGTACCGGAATACAAGGTCGAACGCCAAATAATAGATCATAAATCGGTTGATGACCCTCAAGGGATCGCCAATTCCCATTTCCTCGATGATAAAATAGGCGCCAACGCCCATTCCCAAGAACATGGCAATAAAGTACAACGCCCCTAAAGCCATCAAAATCTTGAACCAAATTTCGGTCTTGAAGGTTGCCGATCTAAAAAATGACTTCCACTGGAGCCCAATAAAATGTTTTAGCATGGTCGGTGTTTTTTTAGTTGGTATCTAAAATATGGGATTTGTTACACAAGGAAAATGCTTTTTCTAAAAATAGCTCTCAAAAGGAGTGTAATGCTTAATTTTGCAGGAAAAATTTATACATGAGCCAATTCCATGCCTTAAAAATAGCTGCGGTAGACCAATTGACACCCAATGCCGTAGCCCTCACTTTTGATATTCCAAACGAACTTAAAGAAGCATTTGCCTACAAAGCAGGTCAATATATTACCCTAAAACATCAATTGAATGGAAAGGAGCTCCGTAGGGCCTATTCCATTTCCTCCCCTCCCTCATCGGGAAAATTGACCGTGGGCATCAAAAAAATGGAAGACGGGACCTTTTCCGTTTATGCAAACGAACAACTAAAGGCCGGAGACACCTTGGAAGTAATGGTGCCCGAAGGACGTTTTGTTTTTGATTCCTCAGAGCCACAAACCATTGCGGCTTTTTCTGCCGGTAGTGGCATTACCCCCATTATGAGTATCGTCCAAACCGTGTTGGAGAGTCACCCAGAGAACCATTTTGTTTTGGTATTCGGAAACCAAACACCCGAAGAGACCATGTATTTTAGGACCATCCAATCGTTAAAGGAGCGTTATGGTGACCGACTTTTTGTCCAATATGTGTTCAGCAGGTCCAGCGAAGAAGGCGCACTTTTTGGTCGCATTGAAAAATCTACGGTAAACTTTGTTTTGAAGAACAAGTTCAAAGGGACTGCATTTGATGCCTTTTATCTGTGCGGCCCGGAGGAAATGATCAACCAAGTAACGGATACCTTAAAGGACAATGGCATACCCAAGGACAAAATCCATTTTGAGCTTTTCACTAGCAGCGACACCGAAGACGAGCTTGCCGGAGAACTCGAAGGCAAAACGCAAGTTGAGGTTCTCTTGGACGATGAGACCTTTACCTTTGTAATGGACAAAAAGGAATTGGTGCTGGACGCTGTGCTAAAACAAGACATAGACGCGCCCTATTCTTGCCAAGGGGGTGTTTGCAGTAGCTGTATTGCGCGTCTCACCGAAGGCAAGGTGGAGATGGTAAAAAACCAAATCTTAACGGACAGTGAAATCGAAGAAGGCTTTGTACTGACCTGTCAATCGCACCCCGTAAGTGCCAAAATCAAAATAGACTACGATAACGTTTAATGAAGTAGACCCCAGCTAGGAAGTTTGGGACATCATTTTTTCGAGGGCCCTACAACCATGGTCGTACCCAATCGTAAAGGCGTTTTCAATGCCCTTTTTATCGAGTACCCCAACGGAATCCAACTCTTTGGGTTCAATAAAGAGGTCGCATTGCTGTAATTTTTCATGGTTGGAGGCATGAATCATTAAACTGGTGACCCTGGCCGTAAGTTGGAATGAGTTCTTGAGGTCTTTTTTCTGTAGGGGAGCGGTGATAGAAACATTGCTTCCAATCACAAAGTCTGTTAGATGATCTACATATTCCTTTGGAAAATTGTTCATGATGCCACCATCGGCATAGAGCACATCATCAATGGTGACCGGGCTAAATACCGGGGGCAATGCTGCCGAGGCCAATAATGGCTTGATGAGTTCGCCATCATAGAATACCTTTTCGTTGCCTTTGAGCAGATCTGTGGCCACTACAAAAAGTGGTCGTTTCAGACTCTTGAAACTATTCTCAGGAAAAAACTGTTTGAAAATGCTGAAATATCTTTCGGTATCAATGAATCCCGGTTTGTTAATGGCAAAGAAACTATACTGGAACAGCGGCGTCTCCTTGAAGAACTTGAGCATATCATCCACTGAATTATCGTTGGCATAAAGGGCGCCCACAAGGGCACCTATACTGGTCCCTGCCACTACTTTGGCTTCAACCTGGTGTTCCCGCAGGGCCTTAATAAGCCCAATATGTGCCATCCCGCGAACACCACCGCCGGAAAGTACCAAGCCTATGGATTTATCCTTGAGCATCTGTTTATTAAATCAATTGGTTGTAGGTGTAAAGGTACTATTTTGAAGGAATGCTAATGTGGGATGAATGTTGTATTTCGATTAAAAACCACATTCGCATCAAAAAAACCAAACCCCCTTAGCTAAAACTCCGTAAGTGTTGATATAAACTAAAAATTACATCACATGAAATCTTTTAAAACAGTAACATTATTATTTTCCTGTATTGGCTTGATGGCCATGTCCAATGCATTCGCACAAAATAAAATGGTGGGCGGTGCACCCATGTACCCGAGCAAGGATATTGTTTCCAATGCCGTGAACTCCAAAGACCACACAACCTTGGTGGCTGCCGTAAAAGCGGCCGGATTGGTGGAAACCTTGCAAGGCGAGGGCCCGTTCACCGTATTTGCACCTACCAACAGTGCTTTTGAAAAATTGCCCGAAGGAACCGTAGCCACGCTATTGAAACCAGAGAACAAGTCCAAGTTGCAAAGTGTGCTTACCTATCACGTAGTGCCAGGGAAGTACAGCGCCAAGGATTTGATGAAGTGGATCAAAAAAGGGAAAGGTATGGCCGAACTTACCACAGCAAACGGAGGAAAGCTGACCGCCATGATGAAAAACGACATGATCATGATCAAAGATGGTTCCGGAAATGTGTCTACCGTTACCATTGCAGATGTTAACCAATCGAACGGTGTTATCCATGTAGTGGATACTGTAGTGCTCCCATAAATTAAAATGTTTTTAGAAAGTTAATTTTTAAATCAGGGAAAGAGCGGCAAATGCCGCTCTTTTTGTTTGTTAGCCATATAATTTGCTGCAAAGCAATACTATAGCATCCCAGATAAAATTTTGGGTCCGATGGTGTAATCATTCGCATATACTTTCGACCTAATCCATTACCAATATTTGTTGTATGTTTAAATAAAAACATCAAATCCAAAAAAACATGGCGAACTCCTATTACGATCCAGCAGATCTTAGAAAATTCGGAAACATTACAGAATGGAGCGAAGAACTTGGCAACAAGTTTTTTGAGTACTACGGAAAGGTGTTTGAGGAAGGCGCCTTGAGTGCCAGAGAAAAATCCCTGATTGCCTTGGCGGTCGCCCACGTAGTAAAATGTCCTTACTGCATTGATGCCTATACCAAAGATGGGCTGCAACGTGGCATTACCAAAGAAGAAATGATGGAGGCCGTTCATGCGGGGGCTGCCATTGAGAGCGGCGCCACTCTTGTTCATGGAGTTCAAATGATGAACAAGTACGAAAAGCTTTCGATGTAGTTTCGGCTTATTTCGCTTTTAATTGAAAGTCGCCAAGTGTTGAACACCAATGTATAGGAAGGAGAATGAACTTTTCCTAAAATGATTAGATAACGTATAGCATGACGCAAAGCATACTCAGAGATATAAAAAAAGCAGCCAAAAAGTCCCTAAAAGCAAGGGAAGACGAGCTCGCGAACACCCAAAAGCAATTGGAAGTGCTGAATGGAGAGTTGTTTTCGAGTGGTGAACTGCCCTATTTTAAAGATAAGATTGCCAAATCGGGCCAATTTCCCCTAAAGCCCAAAACGTTGGAAGTGCTCCAGATCAATGTCGGTTATATGTGCAATCAGGTTTGTGCGCACTGCCATGTGGATGCCGGGCCCGACCGAAAGGAAATCATGACCCGTGAAACCATGGAACAGTGCCTTGAGGTGATTCGAAATACCGGGGCACACACTTTGGACCTTACCGGTGGCGCACCAGAAATGAATCCAGATTTTAGGTGGTTCGTGGAAGAAGCATCCAAGGCTGGCATTAAAGATTTTATCGTTCGGTCCAATCTCACCATCATTTTGGCCAACAAAAAATACCATGATTTACCAGAGTTCTTCAAAAAACACAATGTACACGTGGTATCTTCCATGCCGCATTACACCCGTGGAAAAACCGACAAGCAACGTGGCGACGGGGTTTTTGATAAGTCCATCAAGGCCCTTCAAATGCTCAACGAGGTGGGCTATGGCAAACCTGATAGTGATTTGCGTTTGGATTTGGTATACAATCCTTCCGGGGCATTTTTGCCCGCCGACCAAACTGCAATGGAACGCGATTTTAAAAAGGCTCTGAAAGAAGACTTTGATATTGATTTTCACAACTTATTTGCCATAACCAATTTGCCCATTTCACGGTTTTTGGATTACCTCATCGCTTCTGACAATTACGAGGACTACATGTACTCTTTGGTGGAGGCGTACAATCCTACCGCCGTGGAAAATGTGATGTGTACCAACACTATTTCCGTAAGCTGGGATGGCTGGCTATACGATTGCGATTTTAACCAGATGCTGGACCTGAAAGTGGCGAGCAAAGTAAAACATATCAAAGATTACAACGACGATGTGCTGAACAATCGTGAGATTGTTATCTCGCAACACTGTTATGGTTGCACGGCCGGTGCGGGGAGTAGTTGCCAAGGAACGGTTGCCTAGCCGCTTTGGGTGTTACCCTCAAAATCGATGTTGATAATCCCAATCCAATCCATCATCATCCAAGGATGCTTTTGTAATTCCAGTGTATCGCTCTTTCCAGGGAGAAGGGTCAATCAATTGGATGGATTCGCTTAGCTGAGTTGTTATGTCCATCAAATCGACCACCAAAGGCTGGTCAAAATTTCCACTGGATTTTAGTTCAAAAGTTTGCCCGCCATTATTAAAGTACAAGGCGTAGTGTAAAAACTCCTTATCAGCCTCAACATTCAACAGGGGAGCATCTCGCTCGGTAGATATATGGAAAGGTATGTAGCCAGAGTGTCTTACAATCTTATGCTGAAGTTGGATAAAAGCTTCGTCTAACCCTTTAAATTTTTCGCTTTTGATGGTTCCTAAAACTGCGTCAATCTCTGGAAATTTTATCTCTTTGGATTGCTTTAGGTACTCCATGTCCTTTTTTCTGTCCCAAGCCACTACCCGTATCATGGGAGCTAAAAAATCCGTTTCCTTGTTCCAAGTATCATCGCTCCAAATCGAATAGGATGTCAATATACCAGATTTAGGCTGATGCAGGATTATTCGGAAATCTTTTTTGAGCCAGTCGCCACTCGCTTTGTGGATAACGGACGATGGTCCTTCCAAGAGCATATTCCCAATTGTAGTTATTCGTTGGCGGTTGGTGTTGGTCATAGACTGGGATTTTAAGATTTAACGCAAAGGTTTTGTTTGGGGAAAATAATAGTATCCTTCAATTTTTGGTGGGACCGTGTAATGATAATATGTTGAAATTCTTGCATCTGAAATTCATCCTTTTTTCAGTAATTCTGGAGAAGTTGAAACAAATTGGAAGAATAATTTGGTGCGATCTGACGGATGCCCCTTCCGATCTGACGGATGGTGCTTTTGATCTGACGGATTTTTTTTGGACATTAGATTTTAGACGTGAGATTTGAGATTTGAGATTTTGGAAGTCGGAAGTCGGAAGTCGGAAGTCGGGAGTTATGAGTTCGGAGTTAAGATGTCATTTCGAGCTGTCACCCCGAGCGATGGTCATTGAGCGGAGTCGAAATGAGTCGAGGGGGCAGTCGAGAAATCTGGATAGGAGCCAAGAGGCAGGAATCAAGAGCCAAGAGTGCAGTTTTTGAACTTGATACTTGAACCTGAGTTTTTCCATCGGATTTCTCCATCGTCACGTTGTTCCTCATGTCGAAAAGACCTCTTACCGTCATGCTGAACTGGTTTCAGCATCTCATAAAATGGATTCCGCATCATGCTTCGACTCCGCTCAGCAACCGTGCGGAATGACAAATAGAGAAGTTTTTGGACCGTATCAAGGGCAGTTCGCCTATAATCGCCAAAACAGAACAGTCGTCCTGATTTTTAACGCAATTCACCGAACGTTTGCCGGCAGAAATCGAACTTTATAGGGTTTTAGGGGCAAAATCAGGGTTTCCGGTGGATTTTTGGAATCCGTAGGTTCCCAGTCTATTGGCCAAATGTTCGATGAATGGCTAGTATCCTAGTTTTTCCCTGACCCTGGCCAATACCCCATCGGCCACTTTTCGAGCTTTTTCGGCGCCAAAGGCGAGTGCTTCGTCCACTTCGTTTTGGTGGTTCATGTAGTACTCGAACTTTTCCCTAGGCTCTTCGAACTTGGTAATCAGAAGTTCATACAGTGCTTGCTTGGCATGACCATAACCGTAGTTTCCGGCCAAATAATTGGCGCTCATTTCTTCTATCTGCTCAGGAGTTGCCAAAAGCTTGTATAGGGCAAAAACATTGTCCGTGCTTGGGTCTTTGGGGTCTTCCATGGGCGTGCTATCCGTAACAATGCCCATAATCTGTTTGCGCAGTTTTTTGTCCGGTTGGAACAGATTGATGAGATTGCCTCTACTTTTGCTCATTTTTTCGCCATCGGTTCCGGGAACGTACATGGTCTGTTCGTGCACCTTGGCTTCAGGCATTACAAAAGTTTCCCCCATTTGGTTATGGAAGCGGGAGGCTACATCGCGCGTCATTTCCAGATGCTGCAATTGGTCTTTCCCTACGGGAACTATGTCGGCATCGTACAGTAAGATATCGGCTGCCATCAACATCGGATAGGTAAACAGGCCTGCGTTTACGTCTTCCAATCGATCGGCCTTATCTTTAAAGGAGTGTGCCAGCGTCAATCTTTGATATGGAAAAAAACAGCTGAGGTACCACGCCAGTTCTGCGGTCTGTGGAATATCGCTCTGTCGGTAAAAAACGGTTTTTTCAATATCAAGGCCAAAAGCGAGCCATGCGGCGGCAATGGCGTAGGTGTTGTTGCGCAACAGTTCCCCGTCCTTGATTTGGGTAAGGGAGTGCATATCGGCAATAAAGAGAAAGGAATCGTTCTTAGGGTCTTGGGCCATTTCAATGGCAGGCGCAATGGCACCCAAAATATTGCCCAAATGTGGTGTTCCTGTACTTTGTATCCCGGTCAGAATTCGCGCCATGCTTCGTTTTTTGCGCATAAAAGTAAGCATCCCCTGCGTATTAAAAAAGAAGTACTTCGTCTAAAAGATGAGTGGTGTGTTGAATGAAAATTCTGAAATACTTTACATTTGGTCTATGTTAGGTGTGGTTAGAAATGTGGGGCATGTTTTGTATAGGGTATGGTTTTATATCTTGGTCACCTTACCTATACTGTTGTTTTTTCCATTATTACTGCTTTTCACGATTTCCGAGAAGACTTATCATCAGTTCTTTTGGTTGGCGCGTAACCTTTGGGCCAAACCCATTTTGTACGGCATGGGCTGTTTTCCTAAAATTGAGCGTGAACAGCGCATGAAAAAGGGGAAGAGTTATATGTTGGTGGCCAACCACACCAGTATGCTCGATATTATGCTGATGCTCATTGTCAGCCGTAATCCCTTTGTGTTTGTTGGCAAAAAAGAGTTGGTAAGCATTCCCATCTTCGGATTTTTCTATAAAAGGGTCTGTATTTTGGTGGATAGGGACAGCGTAAAGAGCAGGACCGGGGTGTACCGAAGGGCCCAAAAACGATTGAATCAAGGGTTGAGCATCTGCATTTTTCCAGAAGGTGGGGTGCCGGATGAAGAAATTGTTTTGGACCACTTTAAGGATGGTGCTTTTAAAATGGCGATCGCCCATAAAATTCCTGTGGTGCCCATGACCTTTTTGGACAATAAGAAGCGATTTTCCTTTACTTTTTTCAGTGGTGGACCCGGAAGTATCAGGGCAAAAGTGCATTCCTTCTTTGAAACAGGTATTTTGAGTGCGGAGGATACTTCCACTTTGCGTGAGGAAGTAAGGGAAGTCATATTAAGGGATTTGATTTAGATCAAATTCGGGAGCTGCAATAAAATGCTTTTCTTGTACATGCCCTTCGCCCTAACGCTGGAGGTCTCGTGGGCAATATTGTAACCTTTTACCGTATTGAGAAGGCGCACTTGGTCTTTCCACTTAAGGATATCTTCGCGGTAATCCAGATTTTTAGAGATGTGCGGATCTAAATTTTTGCAATGATACTGCACCTTTAGGGTCACAGATTTTTGGGATGATTTAATGTCAATATGGAAATGTTGGTCGATTTCTTGGTTGATGGATGATTGTTCCACAATGTTCTCAAAGAGCATCAAGACGATAAAAGATGGAATGACGGCCTCCTCAATGTTGTGATTGTCCTTTTCTATGGAAATGGTGTAGGCAAACGAGTCATCATACCTCAACTTTTGAAGTTTTAGGTACCAATGTAACATGTCAATTTCGTGATACAAAGGAGTGGTGTCCTCGCCCAATTGCTTGAGGTAATACCGGACCAATCGGCTAAAGGTGGAAAAATAATCCAAGGCCAGTTTGGTCTTTTGTGCGGTGATGAAATACTGGATGGCATTAAGGGAGTTAAAGATAAAGTGGGGGTTTAACTGGGAATTAAGGGCTTTCAATTTTAATTCCATCATTTCTTCCCGTATTTGGAAGAGCTTTTCCTGTTTTTCCAAGAGTTCCATATTGGCACGGACGCTCTTTATTTTTATGGCACAAATGGACGCAATGGCCGATAGCATTTTTAGATGGCGCTCGGTAAAAAATCCTTTTTTGGGATGTTCACAATCGATTACGCCATATAGATGATCTTCGTAGGTGATGGGCACACAAATTTCTGAAAGGCGGTTGTCATCATCCTCAATATAGCGGGGGTCTTGCGAAGTGTCCACGACCAATTCCGCTTGGCGGGTTTTGGCCACTGCCCCTGTTATGCCTTGCCCTACGGGTATTTCTACCGGGTTGTACAAGGTACGTTCCTTTGGGTTCTTTGGCCCATAAGCGGCCTTTTGGATAAGGACATTGTTGTGGTTGACCAAGTAGACCACACAGTCCACAAAGCCCAGTTTGGCGATACAATTTTTGGCGACATCCCAAAGAATATCCTCTTCGTTTTCCTTTCCCATTAACGATTTGGAAAAGTACACAAGGATGTCTTCAAAACTCTCAGCGGTCACAGTATCAATCCTTTGGTTAGTGTTGAAGTTGAAAAAGTAAGAAAAATATGCGAATGTTTTATAAAAAAAAGCGCCCTAAGAATAGAGCGCTCGAATGATTGCATAAAGGAGCAATCTTCCTAACCAACTTTTTGGATGCTAGAACCTAAAACTGAAACCACTGTACACCCCAATGGAATATGGGCGAAAGCTGCCCGATACGTTGGAAAAAGTGTTCAGTTGGTATTTGAATACGGGTTCAACATTGATTTGTATTTTCTGGGAAAATTTGTAATTAAGCCCCATCCCTACGTTTGCACTAAAATTCATCGAATTGATGTTATTGGCCTCGCCCACTTCGGTTACCAAATCGTTTGATTCCAGCAATACGGCATTGTCCACCAAAAACAGCGAGCTTACCCCTCCTATGAGATCGACTCCGAACCTCTTGTCCACAACCGCGTAATTCAATTCTAAGGGAACTTCAATGTAGCCAAATTGCTGCACCATGGCACCATTAAAGGTGGGAGCTTCGTTCAGGGCAATTTCCTTGGAATTGGCGACGGGTGAATTTTTTGCATTGTTTTTACTTTCAACAATGATGGATTCAGCGTTCCTGTCGTAATTGATGTTTTGGATTCTGTCATTGGAGGCGGACCTTAGGGCCGAGGAAAATACCACGTCATCGGTGTTATAGCCAAAGTTGACGCGATGCACTCCAGAGCGTATTTTTAGTTTTTTTCCCACTTCGTAGGCCACATTAAGACCATAACTCAGATTAACGTTTCCCGATTTGGAGTTGGAAGCAAAACTGGGGTCAATTGGGGATCCACTGCCAGAGGCATCAAAATAAACAGGTGCCACGGAAGGTCCTACGGACCATTTGCCGGATTTGTTTTTAGCAACAGCTTCTTCGATTTCGTTTTGCTCGGCTATGGCATCAAAAATAGACTGCTTCTTGGCTTCTTTTTGTTCCTTGGTATTATCGGCCACTTCGGTTTCAGCGACAATCGTCTCTTTATTGGACTGGTTTTTGGACGCCGAATCTCTATCTTCAATAGAAACAATGCCTTCGGCACCCTCCCTATCAGTTCTTTGTAAGGGTTGGGTTTTAGCATCCCCCAAATCATACCGATTGTTTTTATTTTTGGTCAACGAACGTTTTTCGGTCCTGTTTTGTTCTGTCTTTTGTACTACCGAAACCTGATTTCCCATCAAGCTGTTGTTGGGTTCCATCTTTTGTTGCTTGGTGGTACTTTCATCATCAGTGCTGCTCACTAGACCCTCTTCATTTTCCGGAACCATATTATCCTTCGTCCCGTTCTCTATCTGATCAGCCCCTAACTTATCTCCACTATCGGGCGAAACAACGTTCTCTTTTTCAGAAATTACCTGTTGCTCCATGGTGTCTTCAGCAAAAGGATTGGTCAGTACTACCAGCAAGACCAAGGCTGCTGCAACGCCGCCCAGGCTCCACCAAAGCGGAAAGGCGCGTTTCTTCTGTTTTTTCTGGTCCAAGGAAGCTTCGATGGAAGCCCAGACTTTTGGGTCCGGTGCTTCTTGGAAGTCGCTAAAGCGTTCCTTGAACAATTGCTCTAAATTCTTTTTCCCCATTGTCATTCCGTTTAAGCAATGTTTATTTTGGTTTTTTCTATTTTTTCCCTCAAAATGGCCTTGGCCCGAGCCAAATTTGATTTTGAGGTTCCGGTGGATGTCCCCAACATCTCACTGATTTCCTTGTGGCTGTAACCGTCGAGTACGTATAGGTTGAACGTTAGTCGATATTTGTGGGGCAGTTCTTGAATGTACCCCAACAAGGTGGAAAGGCTGATGTCGGTACCGTCGGTGTCCACCTCTATTTCATCCTCCGTGTTTTCTGAAACCACATTCAGGTGTTGGTCCTTTCTATATTTTTGGAGTACCGTATTTACGGTAATCCGTTTGGCCCATCCTTCAAAAGACCCTTTGAACCCATATTGGTCGATCTTGTCAAAAATGGTGATAAAACTATCGTGCAGATTGTCTTCCGCCTCCGTTTTATTCCGAGAATATTTGAGGCACATCCCGAAAAGGATACCAGAATAACGCTGGTATAATTCGGCTTGTGCCTGTCGGTTTCCCTTTTGACAATGATATATCAGTTCTTCAAGATCCAAATGTTGGTCAATGTTGGATTTTTAGTTGTTATTGATTTGTGGTCTCCGTTTCGGCAATCGGTACGGTGTACTCCAAAAAGGTTGGGTTACCATCCTCATCTTCGCCCGCATAAAAACGGAAGACATAGTCCTTGGTGTAAATTACATTAAATTTTAAGGTGGCTACCACTTCTTCTAAAGCTTGCGTACAAACCTTGTCCTCATCGGTAAGCACGGAGCCCACTACGACCACTTCCCGACCAGTTTCTGCCGTTTGTGATACATTAAAACCTTCAAAAAAGGTACAGCCATTGGGCCTTTGGTAGGTTACTTCAATGTCATAGGTTTTTCCAAACTCGAACGATTCGGGCATTTGGGCCTCTACCGTGTTTAGTGCGGTAAAGTAAAAATTGGGGGAATCATCATCCACCTCACAAGAGATGAACCATGAGCATGCCATAATCAACAGGAATGGCATCAGCACTTTTTTCATAATAAATCCTTTGTCCCTAAGATGTGCTGCACACCTAAGGGTTGCGTAGGATTTTGAAGGCCAATGTCAACCTGCCGGGAAAATCGATAAAAGACTTATTGGTTTACTGCGGCAATAGCCTCTTTGATCTTGGCTTCCAACTCTTCGGCTAGTTCGGGATTATCCAACAAAAGGGATTTAACGGCATCCCGTCCCTGTCCCAACTTGGTGTCACCGTAACTAAACCAAGAGCCACTCTTTTTCACGATTTCGTAGGCCACCCCCAAGTCGAGGATTTCACCGATCTTGGAAATGCCTTCTCCGTACATAATATCAAATTCGGCAGTTTTGAAAGGAGGTGCAACCTTGTTCTTGACAACTTTTACCCTTGTCTTGTTTCCTTGTACCTCGCCGTGGGTGTCCTTAATTTGGGTAGATCTTCTGATGTCCAAGCGAACGGAAGCATAAAACTTTAGAGCGTTACCACCGGTAGTCGTTTCTGGGTTACCAAACATGACCCCAATTTTTTCCCGCAACTGGTTGATGAAGATTACGGTACACTTTGTTTTGCTGATGGTGGAGGTGAGCTTTCGTAGGGCCTGTGACATCAATCTGGCGTGCAATCCCATTTTGGAATCGCCCATTTCCCCTTCGATTTCACTTTTTGGGGTCAAGGCAGCCACGGAATCCACAATAACAATGTCGATGGCCCCAGAACGAATCAGGTTGTCGGCAATCTCTAAGGCTTGTTCCCCGTGATCGGGCTGCGAAATAATGAGGTTATCGATATCTACACCGAGCTTTTTGGCATAAAAACGGTCGAAAGCGTGTTCTGCATCAATAAAAGCGGCAATCCCACCTGCTTTTTGTGCTTCGGCAATAGCATGCAAAGTAAGTGTGGTCTTACCCGAAGATTCCGGGCCATAAATCTCCACGACCCTACCTTTCGGATAACCGCCCACCCCAAGGGCAATATCCAACCCCAACGAGCCAGAAGGAATCACTTCAACATCTTCAACAACACTGTCGCCCATTTTCATGACAGCACCTTTGCCGTAAGTTTTGTCCAACTTGTCCAAGGTAAGTTTAAGGGCCTTTAATTTTGCTTCTTTCTCGTTGCTCATTGTAAAAAAATTATTAGGAAGGCTAAAATACCATTTCTTTCCACATGAAAAAAAGAGCACGCAACCTTTTTAATAACATTACATCTTTAGTGTACTAACTCATCTCCATAGAGTCAATTATGGCTCGCAATTGCTATGAGAAAGAGAACGCTGCTATGAGAAAGTAGTAATGGATTAAAGGGGCCTTCGCGGCCCTTTTAGTTTGCTCTCCCTTAATTTTCTATCTTTGCCGCACATTTAAAAGAACCATTCTTAAAACTTAATCCGGTATAGCATGCAACTGTACAACACATTAAGTGCAAAGGAAAGGGAAGCGCTTATTGAGGAAGCCGGGAAAGAACGGCTTACCATCTCTTTCTATAAATACGCACGAATAGGTAATCCACAGATTTTTAGAAACCATCTTTTTTTGGCTTGGGACCAAATGGAAGTTCTAGGGCGCATTTATGTGGCCCACGAAGGAATCAATGCCCAGCTTTCGGTGCCCGCGGAAAACTTCAATAGCTTCAAAGCGCATTTGGACAATATTACCTTTTTGGAAAATGTAAGGCTTAACATTGCCATTGAGCAGGACAACAAATCCTTTTTAAAATTGAAGGTAAAAGTGCGCGATAAAATCGTGGCCGATGGATTGAACGATGACACCTTTGATGTCACCAACAAAGGCATACACGTAGGCGCCGAACAATTTAACCAGCTCATCGAAGATGAAAACACCGTGCTAGTGGATATGCGCAACCACTACGAAAGCGAGATAGGACACTTTAAAAATGCCATAACCCCAGATGTGGATACCTTCCGTGACTCATTGGACATCATCGAAAAAGATTTGGCTGCCCACAAAGAGGACAAAAACCTTGTGATGTACTGCACCGGGGGTATCCGTTGTGAAAAAGCCAGCGCCTATTACAAGCACAAAGGCTTCAAAAACGTTTTTCAGCTGGAAGGCGGCATTATCGAATATACCCGACAAGTGTGCGAAAAGCAATTGGAAAACAAATTCTTGGGCAAAAACTTTGTCTTTGACCATAGGCGAGGCGAACGTATCTCCGAAGATGTGATCGCACATTGCCATCAATGTGGAAAGCCATGCGATACCCACGTCAACTGCGCCAACGAAGCGTGCCATTTGTTGTTTATTCAATGTGATGAATGCGCCAAAGAAATGAACAATTGTTGTTCGGTGGACTGCATGGAGGTTCATGCATTGCCTTACGAGGAACAAAAGCGTTTGCGCAAGGGCAAGGGAGCAAGCAATAAAATATTCAAAAAAGGACGCTCTCCCGTGTTGAAATACAAGAAGTAGCATTTCACTACTGCGACAAATTGTACTATATTTACATCAAGTAATTTTTTATGAACCCTATTGGGGCTGCCCAAACAGCTGAGTAAAAATGGTTCTTTGTCGGGTTTGGTGATGGTATGATTAAGGTTTCCCTATGTTTGAAGGAATTCCTATCCTTGCTTGAATAGACATTTTGCTTTTTTGGCTCCCCAATCAAGATATTAAATATGGCG
Source organism: Flagellimonas marinaquae (assembly GCF_003992675.1). GTDB lineage: Bacteria > Bacteroidota > Bacteroidia > Flavobacteriales > Flavobacteriaceae > Flagellimonas > Flagellimonas marinaquae. The sequence continues at coordinate 363,165 of NZ_RZMZ01000007.1, read as the reverse complement.
TGTAGCAGTTGTTCAACCGGCAAGGATGGACAACCGCGTGGATGCAAGAACAATGGAACTTGCGGCACTGATGGTTGTAACAAGCTCACAGTCTTTGACTGGCTTTCCAATATGTCGTTGCCCAACGGTCAAAAACCTTTTGATTGCGTTGAGGTACGTTTTAAAAACAGTAGAAAAGAATTTTTTAGGAACACGGAGAACCTCACATTGTCCATAGGCGATGTTGTGGCCACCCAGGCCAAATCTGGGCACGACGTGGGCGTGGTGACCCTTACCGGGGAGCTGGTCCGAATCCAGATGAAACGGAAAAAAGTTTCACCAGATGACAAGGCCCTTCCCAAGGTGTACCGAAAAGCTACCCAGCGCGACATCGATATATGGCAAAAATGTAGGGACCGTGAAGAAGAAATCAAAAAGCGTTCCCGAGAGATTGCTATTTCCCTAAAACTTGAAATGAAACTGAGTGATGTCGAATTTCAAGGTGATGGATCCAAGGCCACCTTTTACTACACTGCGGAAGACCGCGTTGACTTTAGGCAATTGATCAAGGATATGGCGAAAGCCTTCGGTATCCGTATCGAAATGCGTCAGATTGGCTATCGGCAAGAGGCCCAACGTTTGGGAGGCATTGGCTCGTGTGGACGTGAACTTTGCTGCTCCACTTGGTTGACGGACTTTAGGTCGGTAAGCACCGCCTCCGCCCGATACCAACAATTGGCCCTCAACCCTCAAAAGTTGGCAGGCCAATGTGGTAAACTGAAATGCTGTCTCAACTACGAGCTGGACATGTACCTGGAAGCCCTGAAGGATTTCCCGCCATCCGATTGCAAACTGAAAACACAAAAGGGAATCGCTTTTTGCCAAAAAGCGGATATTTTCAAAGAAACCCTATGGTTTTCTTACAAAGATGAACCGGCTACATGGCATACACTTTCCAAAGATCAAGTACTGGAGATTTTGGAGCTCAATAAAAAGAATCAAAAAGTGGCCAGTCTTGAAGAATATGCCGCGGACAACGTGACCGAGGATAAAACTACCTTCGAAAACGTGGTGGGGCAAGACAGCCTTACCCGTTTTGATAGGCCAAACAGAAAAAAACGTAGAAAAAAGAAGCGTAGAAAACCAAAATCTAAAGCATCTCCAAATGCGAAATAAATTGCTGTTGCCACTGGTGCTGGTTCTTGCCCTATCATCCTGCAATGAACTATTGGTCTACTCGGATTACCAACCCATCAAAGAGGGAAAATGGCAGATGGACCAAGGAGTTGATTTTCAATTTTCCGAATTGGACTCTACCCAGACCTACAACCTGTTCATCAACATTAGAAATGATGACAATTTTGCTTTTAGCAACCTATTTTTAATCACCGAGCTGGAATATCCGAGCGGAAACACCGTTAAGGATACATTGGAGTACCGTATGGCAGAACCGAGCGGGGAATGGTTGGGAAAAGGAATGGGAAGCATCAAGGAAAACAAACTTTGGTACAAGGAAAAGATCGATTTTCCCGATTCTGGCGTATATAAGGTGAACATTTCCCATGCCATGCGCAAAAATGGCGATGTGGAAGGCCTTCACATTTTGGAAGGTATTACGGATGTTGGTTTGGAAATAGAAAAAGCACCCAAATTATAATGGCAAAGAAGCGTCAAAAAAAACAGCAGCAAAACTTTCTTCCCTTTATTAAATGGTTTTGGATTTTATTTGGATCGGGCGTATTGGCCGTGGTCCTCATTTTTTTGCTGGCCTCATGGGGGGTCTTCGGAGAAATGCCCACCTTTGAACGATTGGAAAACCCAGAGACCAATTTGGCCACCGAATTTATTTCTTCCGATGGCGAAACCTTGGGAAAACTGTATTTGGACGACAACCGAACGTGGGTAGATTATGAGACCCTGCCCCAAAATATTGTAGATGCCTTGGTGGCCACCGAAGATGCCCGTTATTATGACCATTCCGGTATCGATGCCAGAGGTTTTGCCAGAGCTTTAGTGTATTTGGGGACCAAAGGAGGCGCCAGCACCATTTCACAGCAGCTGGCGAGACAGCTTTTTGTTGGGGTCCGATCAAGAAATTTATTTGAGGCGGTGACCCAAAAAATCAAGGAATGGGTCATAGCCACCCGCTTGGAACGGAATTACACCAAGGAGGAAATCATAGCCATTTACCTCAATATCTATGATTTCAATTACAATGCGGATGGTATCCGATCCGCCGCTAGAATTTATTTTGGAAAGGAACCCGCCGACCTAAGAACCGAAGAATCTGCGGTTTTGGTGGGCATGCTCAAAAACTCATCCCTTTACAATCCCATCCGTAGAGAAGAACTTGTATTGAACCGTAGGAATACGGTATTGGGACAGATGGCCAAATACGGCTATATCTCAGAAAAAGAAAAGGATTCGCTCCAAAGTTTGGAGATGAAAATTAATTTCAATCCAGAGTCGCATCGAGAAGGTCTTGCCACCTATTTCAGGATGTATATGCAACGCTTTCTTAATAAATGGGTAGAGGAGAACCCAAAACCAGACGGGGAAAAGTATAATATTTACTTGGATGGTCTAAAAGTCTATACCACCATAGATTCCAGAATGCAGCGAAATGCGGAAGAAGCGGTTCAGGAACACATGAAGAATTTACAGGCCGAGTTTTTTCATCAAAATACACCCGACCGTAATCCTACGGCTCCCTTTTTGGATTTGAGCAAAGGAGGTATCGATACGATTATGCGTAGTGCCATGCGACGCTCAGCAAGATGGCGCCACCTTAAACGCGAAGGACTATCCGAAAAAGATATCGAAGCCACTTTCCGTGAAAAAACAGAAATGACCGTATTTGATTGGAACAGTGATTCTTTTGAAAAGGACACCATCATGACCCCGATGGATTCCATCAGGTACTACAAAACCTTCCTGCGTACCGCCATGATGTCTATGGAGCCCCAGACCGGCCACGTAAAAGCTTGGGTAGGGGGAATCGATTATAAGCACTTTCAGTACGACAACGTAATTCAAGGATCAAGACAGGCAGGGTCATTATTTAAGCCTTTCGTCTACGCTGCAGCTATTGACCAGTTACGCTATTCGCCATGCTATACCCTACCCGACAACCAATATTGTATTGAACCTGGGAAACATGGAAATATGGCTGCGTGGTGCCCTAAAAACTCGGACGGAAAGTATTCTGGTGAGGATATGAACCTGAAAAGCGCACTGGCCAATTCTGTGAACACCATTACTGCACAACTTATTGATCGAGTTGGTCCTGGTTCGGTAGCTGCCATTGCCAAAAGTATGGGGATTACCAAAGAAATCCCAGAAGTGCCCTCCATTGCATTGGGTACCCCCGATGTGAGCGTGTACGAAATGGTCGGCGCTTTTGGAACCTATGCCAATCAAGGGGTATATGTGAAGCCCGTGATGGTAACCCGTATTGAGGATAAAAACGGAACCGTACTCTTTGAGTACACACCGGAGACCAGGGATGTGTTGAGTAAAGATGTTGCCTATGCCATGGTGAACCTATTGGAAGGAGTTACCGAGTATGGTTCAGGCGGTAGATTACGACACACCTATGGAAAAAATCAAACCGTTTACAAAGAAATCATCACTGGATATCCGTATGAACTCACCAATCCGATAGCCGGAAAAACAGGAACTACACAGAACCAAAGTGATGGCTGGTTTATGGGTATGGTACCGAATTTGGTCACTGGCGTTTGGGTAGGTGGAGAAGACAGGTCCATCCACTTCAACCGTCTTTTGTACGGACAGGGAGCTGCTATGGCATTACCTATTTGGGCATTGTACATGAAGAAGAACTACGCCAATGAAGAGTTGAACGTGTCCAAAGAAGAGTTCGAAGCTCCAGAGGAAATGTCCATCAATATTGATTGCTCCCAACAACAGCAGGAAGAAGAGGATTTAATCGATACAGAGGACGACTTGGACGACTTGGACGACTTGGATTTTTAAACAAGAACTTATTTCTTAACAAAGCCTCAAGCATATCTGAATTTGCTTGGGGCTTTTTTATTTAAATCGTAATTTCAGGGCAAATAAATACGAATTCTATGATCAATAAAACTGTTGCCAATGTTTCCGATGCATTGAAGGGGGTAGAAGATGGAATGACATTCATGCTGGGTGGGTTTGGCCTATGCGGAATACCAGAAAATGCCATTGACGAATTGGTCCGTTTGGGTATCAAGGACATCACCTGTATCTCCAACAATGCGGGAGTCGATGATTTTGGTCTGGGGCTGTTGTTACAAAAGCGGCAAATCAAAAAAATGATATCGTCCTATGTTGGGGAAAACGATGAATTTGAGCGACAAATGTTGAGCGGCGAACTGGAAGTTGAACTGACCCCTCAAGGAACCTTGGCCGAAAAATGTAGGGCTGCCCAAGCCGGTTTCCCTGCGTTTTACACACCTGCAGGGTACGGTACTCAAGTGGCCGAGGGTAAAGAGACAAGGGAGTTCGATGGAAAAATGTATGTACTGGAACCTGCCTTCAAAGCGGATTTTGCCTTTGTGAAAGCGTGGAAGGGCGATGAGGCCGGAAACTTGATCTTTAAGGGAACTGCACGGAACTTCAATCCATGCATGTGTGGCGCAGCTACCATTACCGTGGCCGAAGTGGAAGAATTGCTACCTGCCGGAAGTTTGGACCCCAACCAGATTCACATTCCCGGAATATTTGTGCAGCGCATCTTTCAGGGGAAAAACTATGAGAAACGAATAGAGCAACGAACCGTGAGAATGAGGCAATGAGCCCAAAACGTGAACCAAATAATCTGGGCTTCCTAAAGAAAAGTACAACAATAGGCAATTGACACATTGACCAATTGCCAAATTAACACATTGACATACATGTTAGATAAAAACGGAATTGCAAAACGAATTGCAAAAGAGGTCAAGGACGGGTATTACGTTAACCTTGGTATTGGTATACCCACCTTGGTGGCGAATTTTGTTAGGGACGACATCAGTGTGGAATTCCAAAGTGAGAACGGTGTTTTGGGCATGGGACCATTTCCGTTTGAAGGTGAGGAGGACGCCGATGTCATCAATGCGGGTAAGCAGACCATAACCACCTTGCCCGGTGCGTCCTTTTTTGACTCCGCCTTGAGTTTTGGAATGATTCGCGGGCAACATGTCCACCTTACCATTTTAGGCGCCATGGAGGTGGCGGAAAACGGCGATATTGCCAACTGGAAGATTCCCGGTAAAATGGTCAAGGGCATGGGAGGCGCCATGGACTTGGTGGCCTCAGCTGAGAATATCATCGTGGCCATGATGCACACCAATAGGGCGGGCGAATCCAAATTACTGAAGCGATGTACCTTACCCTTGACAGGGGTTGGTTGTGTCACCAAAATAGTGACCAATCTGGCCGTTTTGGAGGTCACTTCTGAGGGTTTCAAACTATTGGAGCGGGCTCCTGGAGTATCGGTGGACGAAATTCAAGCAGCGACCAAGGGTAAACTGGTTGTTGAAGGTGAAATTCCCGAAATGCAAATTTGATTATAAGCGACCTAATTTTTACAACATAATAAAGTCATTTTACAACATTAGTTTTAAATTACCGTTCAACGATAATATATTTGGTTATATCGAAATTTTTACCCGAATTCACCATGGCACTAAAATCTAACACTACGATGAACGAGAATGTTCAAGTTTACCGAAACGACTTTTTCACAGGTTTTATGCTTTTGATCAAAAAGTTGTTCATGCTTTAGGTCAACCAGTCTAATCCCCCTGAAAAATATAGAGCCAACGTATTGTTCGGCTCTTTTTTTTGCGATAATTTTAGGCAAAACCAACCCAATGCAACTATCGCTTCGAAAATGTACCTTGACCGATTTGGACGATTTAGTGGAAATGTCCAAAGCCACTTTTCGCGAGGCTTTTGAAAAAGATAACAAACCAGAGGATTTTAAAGTATATCTGCAAGAAGCTTTCCATCCCCGGAAGCTTGCTGGGGAGTTGTCCAATATCTACACCCATTTTTATTTTGTATCCAACGGAAAGCAGCGGGTGGCCTATATGAAACTCAACGTGGCATCGGCACAAACGGACGTGCATCATCCGCGTGCCATGGAAATAGAACGTATATATGTAGCCCAAGAACATCAAGGAAAACAAATTGGTGCTTGGATGCTCGGTGAAATCAAGTCCATTGCCAGAAAGTTTCACAAGGAATTTGTTTGGCTTGGTGTCTGGGAGCACAACCCCAAAGCCATTTCTTTTTACCAACGACACGGTTTTGTAAAGTTTGGAGAGCATCCGTATTACATTGGAAACGACAAACAGACCGATTGGCTCCTCCGCTTAGACCTTAAGTAAATTGCTCAAATACATAATATCCCCTTCAGCCTGCAATTTGTAGGCAAAGGAATTTTCAAAAGCCGCATGGATGAGCAAAGAAATCGCCATGGCGTTCACCTTGGTAAGGCTGTTCGTTCGGTACACCACATCCCGAATGGTTGAAAAACTCACATTGCTCTTAATGGCAATATTGGCAAAATCGTTTTTGGTGGCGTTACGGCGGAGCACTTGGGACAGTCGCTCGCTAATCGGTTTGCCGTAATCCTCTTCCGTAAAAATGGAATCTTTTTCAATGAATGGCCCTAGGCCTTTAATGGAACCCATATATAACTCGAGTTTAAATAATTATATGTTGGGGTCAAATCCTATTTTCTATATTTGGCCTGTAACCCAATTACAGAAAACTAGAGAAATTGCTGCGTTGAGCGCTTATTGCGTAACAATATTACACAATATAGAAATAAATGTATATAATTAAGCAATTAAGACGAAAAAATAATATTAGTCAATCGCAATTGGGTAAGGAAATTGGCGTAAGTCTGCGCACGATTCAGCTCTATGAACGAAAGGATGCCAACATTCCCATAAAAAATTTGACCAAGATTGCCGAATTTTTTGGTCTTACCATTGCCGAGCTCTACATGCATGAGGTGAATGATATGGGCGAAGCCTATACCCGACGCCAACCATTCACCAAACATGGCAGCGTTTTCTACCCATTAGAGCATGGAAAGTATTTGGTAATGGCCCCTTTGGTGCTGGTGGAATGGCATCAAAAGTATATTAAGGCACTGCAAAAAGATAAACTTACCAATCCTTTTCAAGGTGGATTCATCATCGATTTTTTAACAGAGGAGCCTCATCGTATTTTTGAGGTATCAGGAGATTCCATGAACGATTCCAGTGCGGCCTCCATTCCCAATAAATCCTATGTGCTTGGATTGGAAATAAAAAAGGAGTCCTTGGCCCGTAACAAGGAAAGCTTCTGGAACGAATCCTATGTGCTTGTTTGTACGGACCGAATTATCTGTAAGCGACTTACAGGCTATAACAAAGACAAAAAGACATTGCTTTGCCACAACCTGAACACTTCGCCGGAATTTCAGGATTTTGAGTTGCCATTGGACGATGTATTGCAAGTATTCAGGGTTGTGAAAAAGCAGCTTTGACTTTATTGAGATGGGTGAGCACCTCTTCTAGGCAATCGTCCAAGTTTTTCTTTACCTCCGTTTCCCAAAACCGAAACACGGTATATCCCTTTTCTTTCAAAGCTTGATTTACCTCTTGATCTCGTTGCATGTTCCGTTCGATTTTTGGAATCCAGAACTCCCGATTAGTTTTGATCTTCTCCTTGCGTTCCTCCCAATTATGGCCGTGCCAGTATTCCCCATCAATAAAGATGACGGTTTTATACTTTTTTAGTGCGATATCGGGTTTTCCGATGAGTTTTTTGTAGTCGATGCGGTATCGGTAGCCTGATTGCCACAACGCTTTCCTAAAGGCAAGTTCTGGCTTCGTGTTTTTTCCGCGAATCTTCCCCATAATCTTGGAACGCTGAGGTGTAGTATAAAAACCCGATTCCTCATTAAATCGGGGTACTTTGATACGTTCTTTTGGATACTCTTTGGGCATACCGTAAGATAACAAAAAACCCAAACTCCTATTGGAATTTGGGTTCTCTGTAATAACGAATGTTAGGGTTTATCCTTTCAACGTAGCGGATAAGTATTCCCGGTTCATGCGTGCAATATTCTCCAAAGAGATACCCTTGGGGCACTCCACTTCACAAGCACCGGTATTGGTACAGTTTCCGAATCCTTCCAAATCCATTTGACGCACCATGTTCTGAACGCGCTCTGCGGCTTCCACCTGTCCTTGTGGCAATAGGGCAAACTGGGATACTTTAGCTGAGGTAAACAGCATGGCGCTCGCATTTTTACAAGCGGCCACACAGGCTCCGCACCCAATGCAGGTTGCTGCATTAAAGGAATCATCCGCATGCTCCTTTTCAATAGGAATGGCGTTGGCATCCACTGGTCGTCCCGAAGTGTTTACGGAAATGTAACCACCAGCCTGTTGGATACGGTCGAAAGCACTGCGATCCGTAATCAAATCCTTGATAACGGGAAATGCTTTGGCTCTCCAAGGCTCAATTACGATTTCGTCCCCGTCATTAAAACTACGCATGTGCAGCTGACAGGCCGTAATCAAAGAATCTGGACCGTGTGGACGCCCGTTGATCATCAACGAACAGGTACCACAGATACCTTCGCGGCAATCGTGGTCGAATTCCACGGGCTCTTCACCCTTGGCGATCAAATCCTCGTTTAAAATATCCAACATTTCCAAAAAGGACATGTCTTCTTCCACCCCGTCAAGGGTGTAGTCGACCATTGCTCCTTTGGATTTTGCATCTTTTTGACGCCATATTTTCAAATATAATTTCATAGCAATATTATTTATATGAACGTGTCTTTACTTTGATATTCTCATACTCCAAATCTTCTTTGTGCAATTTGGCATCTTTGGGCTCGCCTGCATACTCCCAAGCGGCCACGTATTTAAAGTTTTCGTCATCACGAAGGGCCTCACCTTCCTCGGTCTGATATTCTTCGCGGAAATGTCCTCCACAGGACTCGTTTCTGTGCAAGGCATCCTTTGCGAACAATTCACCCAATTCCAAGAAATCGGCCACTCGGCCTGCTTTCTCCAATTCTTGGTTCTTGGAATCCGGTGTTCCGGGAACTTTTACATTTTCCCAGAAATCCTTTCGAAGCGCGGCAATCTCTTCCATGGCCTCTTCGAGTTCTTTCGCGTTACGGGACATGCCACATTTGTTCCACATGATTTTACCCAATTTTTTGTGGTAATAATCAACCGTGTGGATACCGCTACCTGACATCAATTTTTTGATACGCTCACGAACATCGTTTTCTGCAGCATCAAATTCTGGGGAGTCGGTAGGGATTGGTCCGGTCCTAATATCGTCGGATAAATAATCTCCGATGGTATAGGGGAGCACGAAATATCCATCCGCCAAACCTTGCATCAAGGCAGATGCACCCAAACGGTTGGCACCGTGGTCACTAAAGTTGGCCTCTCCCGCGGCATAACAGCCTGGGATGGTGGTTTGCAAGTTATAATCTACCCAAAGACCTCCCATGGTGTAGTGCACCGCTGGATAAATCTTCATTGGCGTTTTATAAGGATTCTCGTCCACAATCTTTTCGTACATCTGGAAGAGGTTACCATATTTGGCCTCAACTATTTTTTCACCGAGCTCGCGAATGGTTTTATCGTCTGGGTCTTTCATTCCAGAGGTCATCGCTTTCTCTCTTCCATAACGCATAATGGCCGAATCAAAATCAAGATAAACGGCCTCCCCTGTTTTGTTTACGCCAAATCCGGCATCACATCGTTCCTTGGCTGCTCTGGAAGCAACGTCCCTAGGCACCAAGTTCCCGAAAGCTGGATAACGTCGTTCCAAATAGTAATCCCTATCCTCTTCTGCCAACTCGGTTGGCTTTAGTCTGCCTTCTCGGATTGCTTGGGCATCTTCCAGTTTTTTGGGCACCCAAATACGTCCGTCGTTTCGTAGCGATTCGGACATCAAGGTCAATTTGGATTGATGATCTCCAGAAACAGGAATACAGGTGGGGTGGATTTGTGTGTAACATGGGTTGGCGAAGAAAGCACCTTTTTTATGCGTTCTCCACGCAGCCATTACGTTGGCGCCCATGCAGTAGGTGGACAGATAAAACAAGTTTCCATATCCTCCTGAGGCAATAACAACGGCATGCGCGGAATGTCTTTCGATTTCACCGGTCACCAAGTTTCTGGCAATGATACCTCGAGCTTTTCCATCGACCAATACCAGATCCAACATTTCATGGCGGGTATACGATTTGATTTTACCTCGTTGGATTTGACGGTTCATGGCGGCATAGGCACCCAACAGAAGCTGCTGTCCGGTTTGCCCTTTGGCGTAGAACGTCCTGGAAACCAAAACACCACCAAAAGAGCGGTTGTCCAATAATCCCCCGTACTCTCTTGCAAAAGGCACTCCCTGTGCCACACATTGATCGATAATGTTGGTGGATACTTCCGCTAAACGGTACACGTTGGCTTCCCTGGAACGGTAGTCACCCCCTTTGATGGTATCATAGAAAAGACGGTAAACACTGTCGCCATCCCCTTGATAGTTCTTGGCTGCGTTTACCCCTCCTTGGGCCGCAATGGAGTGGGCCCTTCTTGGAGAATCTTGATAACAGAATGTTTTTACGTTGTAACCCAGCTCGGCCAAAGTGGCAGCGGCGGAACCACCAGCCAGTCCGGTACCCACCACGATAATGTCGATGTTTCGCTTGTTGGCGGGGTTAACTAGGTCAATTTCATTTTTATGCTTGGTCCATTTGTCCGCTAAGGGTCCAGATGGAACTTTGGAATTCAATATGCCCATACTTAATGTGTTATTGGGTTAAGGTGGTGGTAAACGGCGATGAATGCAAAGGCCAAGGGTACCACGACCGCGAATATTTTAGCAAATTTTTTGAATCCAGCGGTGTATTTGTTGTTTACACCCATGGATTGGAAAGAAGAGGCAAAGCCATGCCATAAATGAAGGCCCAATAGCACAAACGATACCGCGTAAAGAACGGTTCTCCAAACAGGAGCGAACTTTTCTACGGTTTCGGCGTAGTAGCGCGTTGGGTCTTGCGGATTGGCCTCGATGTACTTGTAGGTCATCTCGTGCACCCAGAAATCGTAGAAATGCAATGCCAAAAAAGCCAAAACCACCAAACCTGAGTAAATCATGTTTCGGGAAGCCCATGGAGCATTGGCAGCGCCATTATACTTTACATAGCCCACGTCCCTTGCTTTTCTGTTCTGGATTTCCAAAACAAAGCCCATCACAAAATGGACGATTACCCCAGCAATCAAAATAGGTTGCATTAGGAATTGGACCAGTGGATTGTAGCCCATAAAATGGGACGCTTCATTAAAAAATTCTGGAGAAAACACGGAGGCCAAATTGATGGTCACGTGAAGAATCAAAAAGATGACCAAAAAAAGACCCGATAGGGCCATTACATATTTTCGGGCCAACGAAGATTTTATCAAACTCATTAGAAGTCAGTTTTTACACAAATTTACGGCACGAATGAGTTTTTAACAAGCTTTCAACATCGTAAAGCTTATTATTTAGATTCATTTTAAGCTAAAGGGATTTAAACGCTCCCAATCGCCATCCCGGAAATTTGACCGATATTACCCATTGAATCCAAAATCAATCCAAAGAAACATGGATGTTGCCATTTTATCGGTAAGCCTTACTGTGTATTCCACAGCCAGGATTGCCGAGGAATTTGAAAATGCAGGGCATTATGTGGAGCATGTGGACCACACCAAATGTTCGGTGCAACTGGGCGGTAACCGGCCGGAAATTTTTGTGGGAGCGGAGAACATCACCGATGAGTTTGATGCCATTGTTCCAAGGATCGGGACAACGGTGACCCGTCATGGAGCGGCCATTGTAAAACAATTTGAACTGAACCATGTTTTTACTACCGCCAAATCGTTGGGCATCACTCGTGCTCGAAACAAGGTCGCTACTTTACAGATGATGTCCCAAAAGGGGATACCTGTGCCGAGAACTGTGTTTTCCATCAATCCTAACAATGTTGAGGACCAAATTGAGCTTTTGGGCGGAGCTCCCGTCATTATAAAACTACAGGAAGGAACACAGGGCAAAGGGGTCATTTTGGCCGAAAGCAAAAAGTCGGCAAAATCCGTGATTGATACCCTTTACAACATGAATACCAGTATTTTGCTACAGGAATATATTGCAGAGGCCAATGGAGAAGATCTTAGGATAATAGTGGTGGGCAACAAAATTGTGGCTAGTATGAAGCGTACCAGTGGATTGGACGATTTTAGGTCCAATGTGCACCGAGGCGCCAACGTGGAAGCGGTACAACTAACGCCACGTGAAAAGTTCATGGCCATTAATGCCACCAAACATTTGGGACTAGGTGTCGCAGGAGTGGATTTGATACGATCCAAAAATGGTCCATTGTTGATTGAGGTGAATGCATCTCCTGGTCTAAAGGGCATCGAAGCTGCTACCGGAATCAATGTGGCCAAACACATTGTGCATTACGTAGAAAAAATGGGAAGAAAAAACAGCAAGTAATTTTGGGGTTAAGCCGAAAGATCAATTTTTTCACTCACCTTGGCCAAACTCCATTGAATGGCGTCCTCCAAATTGGAAAACTGCCTTATTTTGTTCCGGAAGAACATTTTTTCCAATATGACACTGGCTAGGCCACCGTTGTTATAAGCCACAATGGAATAAAATTCCAAATGATGTCGGTTTTTGTAGAATTTGAGCCAATCGGTGGGCACCACGGAATAATCGTTGATTCGGTTGCTGATGTACGCAACAGGTTTGTCCTTTCCCAAAATTTCGTAAGCCACACGGATTATTTTTTCGGCCTTGTCCCAATCAAAGGTGGTTCCTTCGCTCATTTCAGAGATGACCAATCCGTCAAAAAAGTAAAAAACACCGAATTCGTACTCCCGTACCTCCTTGATTTTTTTAAAAAATGCCAAATCCCTTACCCGTTGCATATCAATTTAAATGTGATAAATCCTTAATTACGGGATCAAAGGTACATGCGCAGAAAGGTATTTTTGGGCACCGATTGACCGATGCCCCTTCCGAATTGACGTATGCTGCTTTTCAATTGACGGATGCTGTTTCGGCAGAAACAAAACACGAAAAATTCTTACATATTCTGTTGGAATAGCTGATTAATTCTCCATGTTTTTTAGCTGAATGCCGAGTGCTTTTGTGGATAGTTGCACCTCCAAGAGGGAAAGAATCAAAGAAATCATCAAAAAAACCAAACTGATGCCGAAAATTACGTTGGCCCAGACCCGCATTTCCACATAAGTCAAGAACATGGTGATAGCGGCCAACAAAAAACTGACGATGGCGGTGGCCTGCATGTTCTTGATGATGCCCAATCGGGTCCGTAATTGATTGATCTGTTGTTTTAACGGTGGTGCCGAGGTTTCCTCGAACTGTTTGTGCAACTGACGTATCAGTGCTGCTATGGCCAAGTAACGAGCGTTGTAGGCGAGCATTGTGAGCGAAATAGCAGGAAAAAGTAGGGCGGGAATACTTAGGTTGAGCTCCATTTTATCAGTTTGAAAGGAAAGGTAAGGATTTGTCTTCGGTAACGCAATTACCTACATTTGAGCTAATCAAATCACAACTATGAAATACACGCAGATAGACAGCAACCTTTTTATAAAGAACCGCAAAAAATTTGTGGCCCAAATGCGACCTAAAAGTATTGCGGTGTTCAACTCCAACGATATTTACCCCATTGGTGCCGATAGTACCTTGCCTTTTGAGCAGGATCGTGATCTTTTTTACCTCAGCGGAGCCGACCAAGAGGAAACCATTTTGCTGCTCTTTCCGGATGCCATGGACCAAAAGCACAGGGAAATTCTTTTTGTGCGGGAAACCAACGACCATATCGCAGTTTGGGAAGGCGCCAAACTCACTAAGGAAAAAGCAACGGAGGTTTCGGGCATCGAAACTGTGTATTGGCTTACCGAGTTTGACAAGATATTTTTTGATCTGATGACCGAGGCGGATACCATCTACTTCAACACCAACGAACATTACCGCCAGGCGGTAGAAACGCAAACCCGGGAAGCCCGCTTTATTGAAAAGGTAAAGAAAGAGTACCCTGCGCACCAATGGGCCAAGAGCAATCCCATTTTGCAAAATATTCGCGGCGTCAAGGAACCGGAAGAAATCGAACTGATGCAAAAGGCCTGCGATATTACCGAAAAAGGATTTAAAAGGGTGCTGAAATTTGTGAAACCGGGCGTATGGGAGCACGAAATCGAGGCCGAATATCTGCACGAATTTATTCGGAACCGCTCCAAGGGATTTGCCTATAGTCCCATCATTGCTTCGGGCAACAATGCCAATGTGCTCCACTATTTGGAAAACAACAAGCAGGTGAAGGACGGCGATATGATCTTGATGGACCTTGCCGCAGAATATGCCAACTACTCCAGCGACATGACCCGTACCATTCCAGTGAACGGAAGATTCACGGCCAGACAAAAGGAAGTGTATAGCGCAGTACTTCGTGTAAAGGAGGAGGCAACCAAAATGTTGGTGCCCGGAACCCTGTGGGCCGAATATCATAAAGAGGTGGGAAAACTCATGACCTCCGAATTGATAGGACTTGGATTGTTGGACAAGGCCGATGTGCAAAATGAAAATCCAGACTGGCCTGCCTACAAAAAGTACTTCATGCACGGTACCAGCCACCACATCGGATTGAACACCCACGATTACGGGGAGTTGAAAAAACCGATGAAAGCCAATATGGTGTTCACCGTGGAGCCCGGTATTTACATTCCCGCCGAGGGAATGGGTATCCGTTTGGAAGATGATGTGGTCATCCAAGAAAAGGGAGAGCCCTTTAATTTGATGCGCAACATCCCTATCGAAATCGAGGAAATCGAAGAATTGATGAACAATTAACCAGATTCTAATTTTAGGATTTGGGATAAATAAAGAAGGATGCGAACGAGCCTAATTTGGTTGATGCAACAATCGACCATCGAAAAAAAGATGGAGGAAGCTCCTGATAGCGCTTACGAAATTGGGGTGGTTATCGGGAGTTACCTCCCCTTCGTAGTGTTGGCAGGCATTGCGTATGCCATTTATCACTACAATAAAAAGAGGAGAGAACAGGAATAGGCCAGACGTTGATCGCATTCAGCGACCTGTCGGGAGCATTCCATCAAAAAACACAATGTTAGCGTAGTATGTCAGATCAGAAAAGACTGTATCGAACGGCTTTTGCCCTTGCCCTGTTCACCATTTTTTACAATGTGGCCGAAGGGGTTATCTCTACCTATCTTGGATTTGAGGATGAGAGTCTTGCGCTTTTTGGTTTTGGAACTGACAGTTTTATCGAGGTTATCTCTGGTTTGGGCATTGCTCATATGATCCTGCGCATTCAACGAAACCCCGATAGCAACCGCGACAATTTTGAGCGAACTGCCCTTCGGATTACAGGAATGGCATTTTACCTGTTGGTCGTAGGGTTGGTGGTTACCAGTATTTACAATATTTGGACGGGACACAAACCATTGACCACCTTTTGGGGCGTTGTCATTTCAAGTATTTCCATACTGGTGATGTGGATTTTGGTCTGGTGGAAACGGAAGGTCGGGCATGAGCTCAATTCCGCTCCCATATTGGCAGATGCCAATTGCACCTTGGTTTGTGTGTATATGTCGGTTATCCTATTGGTCAGCAGTGGCATCTACGAACTTTTTAAAATTCCTTATATAGACAGCATAGGCACCTTGGGGTTGGCCTATTTTGCTTTTTCCGAAGGAAGGGAATGCTTTGAAAAGGCACGTAGCAATAAACACTGTGCCTGTGATTAAAGGCAGCGTATTAAATAAGAAATCAATTCATGGATAGTAAAGAACATTGGGAAATAGTTTATGGCACCAAAACGCCTGAGGAAGTTAGTTGGACACAAGAGGTGCCGCAAATTTCCTTGGATCTTATCCATTCCCTGTCCCTGAAAAAGAAGTCAAAAATCATTGACGTGGGCGGAGGCGACAGCAAGTTGGTCGATTTTTTGCTGGATGAAGGTTTTGAGGATATTACCGTGTTGGACATTTCTGGAAAGGCATTGGAGCGCGCCAAAGAACGATTGGGCGAACACGCTAAAAAGGTAACATGGATACAGGCTGATATCATCTCATTTGAACCAAAAGAAAACTACGAATTATTGCATGACCGTGCCGCTTTTCATTTTTTAACGGAGCCTAAGCAGATTCAATCTTATGTGGATTTGGTGAACAATTCAGTTCATGGACATTTGATTATCGGCACTTTTTCTGAAAAGGGACCGGAAAAATGTAGTGGTCTTCCTATCAAACAATATAATGTGGGTCTAATGGAAGCTACTTTCCAAGAATTTGAAAAGATGGAATGCCAAACCGAACATCACCAAACACCATTCGGGACAACACAACATTTTCTCTTTTGTAGTTTTAAAAGAAGAAGGTAATCATTTTTTGAAGGCTGCCCCATTTTTAAAAATCAGATTTGCCACAACAAAAGTGACCGCTGCTGGCAATACCCAACCTAATTGATGCTCGCTTAACGGAATCCAGTTCGCAGAAGGAGCAATTACCTCTCCCCATCCCATGCTCCCCATAAAATCGGGGATGCTGAAAATTGCGGTGACCAAAACAACACTCTTAAATACTTTATGTGAAGTCCATATGCCGGGAGCGGCGTTCAACAAAATCAAAACGATGGTGATAGGATAGATGAACATGAGGGCAGGGACCGCTACCAAAATAATGTAGCCCACATTGAATTGCCCAATGAGCACCCCGAGCACACAACCCAAGAATGCGGTGATGCGATACGCCCAAATGGAATCGTTAAAACGACCTTTTATAAAATCGGAGGTGCCCGTAACAATGCCGACAGCAGTCGTGAAGCAAGCCAAACTCACCAAAACACTAAGGAAAAGATTGGCAGTGCTTCCCAAGGTTGTGGTACTGATGCCCCTCAAAAGCGTGGTTCTAGAGATATCGGCATCAAACGTATTTCCAAAAACGGATCCCGTAAGAATAAGTCCGCCGTAAACCAAAAACAATCCGATTCCCGCCCACAATCCAGCTCGACCAATCAGCCTGCGCTTTTCTTCAAACGAAGCGGTTTTTTCCTTTAGATTGATGGATATTATGATTACCGCACCTACGACCACGGCACCAATGGCATCAAAGGTTTGATACCCTTCCAATATGCCTGAACTAAATGGACGGTCCATGGCCGATGGGACCATTGCAAAATCAAAACCAAAGACAGCCGTGCATATCATTACTATTAAAATGATAAGAATGCCCGGGGTCAACAATTTGCCCAAAGCATCCAGCACCTTACTGCGATTGATGGCAAACAGGAACACCAACAAAAAATAGACAAGGCTTGTGAGCCAAGAGGGAGAGTCCCAAAAAGGCTGTATGGCCATTTCGTGGGTAACCGAAGCCGTTCTTGGCGAAGGCAATGCAATGGCAATAGCATAGATAATATAGCAGTAGATGATACTGAAACGGGGCGATACCTTTTTGCCAAAATCAAATAAGGTGCCTTGCAATTTCGCGTGCGCCACAATGCCCAAAATAGGAATAAGCACCCCCGAAATGCAGAACCCCAAGGTAACGAGCCACCATAGATTGCCCGACTTGAAACCTAGGAGTGGAGGTAAAACAAGGTTGCCCGCGCCAAAAAAGAGGGAAAAAAGGGCAAAAGCCGTAATCGTTAACGATTTTTTATTGATGGGTTGTTGATAATTTGTTTTCAATATGGTATCTTACAAAAGTGTTTTTGAGCGGAAAAAGACGGCTTTTCAACGATTTTATGGTATTTCATCGAAAAAAAAGTTTTATCGAGATAAAGGTGAAATAAAAAGTTATCAACATCCGTTCCTATAAAATAAACGTATTAAACTCATATTTCTATAACATAAAACTACGAACCAAATTAAGCATTTTTCGAAGCCCCATTTCGTAATCCAGTGCTTTTCTCCAAAACAACACCAGCTTATGAAAACAACTACTACGCAACATGGCAACAAATTTTCTTCCTTCTTCTGCAGTTTGTTCGGCCATCATTACGTGGTTTCCAAAAAGGTAACCCAGCACATTAAGGAGTACAAATGCATCCATTGCCAAAAACAGGTCACAACGGACGTGAGCGGAAAACTCTCCGCGTTGACGCCTCAAATGCAAGAAATCAACAGTACGTTGGAAGATATGTACAGAAAACGCAAAAACAGGGTAGTGCACCAAGTGGCATAGCCCATTTTTTGTTTTAGGAAAAGGCCCAAATCTTATCCCGGAAACTTAAGTTATTACCTGCTGCTAATGGTTGCGTGCCCCAATGCCATGATGTAGGGAAGTCTTGATTTTCGGGATTTTTTTATGTGTTGAACGAATTCCAACCCTGTGCGGTAATCGGAATCTTGGTATTGGCCCTGCTCACTAAATGGATACCTTCGCTCTTTTCGGTCATGTGGCCGATAACCGTTAAATTGGGATTCCCCTTGATTTTTGGAAAATCCGCCTGGTCAATCGTAAACAATAACTCATAATCCTCCCCCCCGCTCAAGGCAATCATGGTGCTGTCCATTTTAAATTCCTCGGACGCCGAGATCACCGTAGGGTCCAATGGGATCTTATCCTCAAAAACATTGCACCCTGTATCGCTCTGCTTGCACAAATGGATGACTTCTGAGGAAAGCCCATCACTGATATCGATCATGGAGGTTGGTTTCACCTCCAGTTTCTTGAGCAGATCCACAATGTCCTTTCTAGCTTCGGGCTTTAATTGCCGTTCCACGATGTAGGAATACGGCTCAAGATCGGGCTGACTGTTGGGGTTGACCTTGAAGACCTCCTTCTCCCGCTCCAAAACCTGAAGGCCTAAATATGCGCCTCCAATATCTCCGGTTACTACCAGCAAATCGTTCGGTTTGGCTCCTTTACGGTAAACGATGTCGCTTTCATCTGCCGCGCCGATGGCCGTTACGCTAATGATCATTCCCCGTGTGGAGGAGGTAGTATCTCCCCCTACCAAATCAACATTGTACAATTTGCACGCCAAGGCAACGCCAGCATAAAATTCTTCAAGTGCCTCCAACGGAAACCTATTGGAAATAGCCAACGAAACCGTTACTTGGGTTGCCACGGCATTCATGGCATAGACGTCCGAAAGGTTGACCATAACCGACTTATAGCCCAAATGCTTAAGGGGCATATAGCTCAAGTCAAAATGAACACCTTCCACCAACATATCGGTGGTAAGAATGGTTTTTTTGCCGTTATAGTCCATAACGGCAGCGTCGTCACCCACCCCGATAATGGAGGAGGGTTGATGGAGTTCAAAGTTTTTGGTAAGATGTTCTATTAGGCCAAATTCGCCCAATTCTTCCAATGAAGTTCGCTCTTGATTCTTGTCTTCTAGCATTTTGCAAAAATAATGAGGATTATCGTAAATTTAGGTTTCGGGCGAAACATAAATTTTTTTTGAAGGAATTATGGCGTGGTCATAAAAAAAGCTTGTGGAATCCCCATATGCAGGCACTATAGGCAAACCAATGCCGTTTTCCATAGGAAACACCTATTGAATCATACGTTATAATAATGTTAGTTACTATGGTAAAACCCTTCTTATAAAGTATATTTGTGGGCTATTTAGATTAAATACAAGTAAGATGATTAAGGTTTCGGAATCGGCCAAGCATAAAGTAGTGTCTCTCATGACCGAGGAAGGTTTTGATGCGACCACCGATTTTGTGCGTGTTGGCGTAAAGAGCGGAGGGTGCAGTGGATTGTCTTATGAATTGAAGTTTGACAAATCCGCAGCGGATACAGATAAAGTTTTTGAAGATAATGAGGTGAGAATCATTGTCGATAAAAAAAGTTTTCTGTACCTGATAGGCACCACACTGGAATATTCTGGAGGTTTGAACGGTAAAGGTTTTGTGTTCAACAATCCCAATGCCCAAAGAACCTGCGGATGTGGAGAAAGTTTTTCACTATAAACATTGACTAAAAGCCTGTAATTGGCTAACTTAAAGATATATGGCTTATACAGAGGAAGAATTAAAGAAAGAACTGGAAACCAAAGAATACGAGTATGGTTTCTACACAGATATTGAATCGGATACCCTTCCCAAAGGGTTGAACGAGGACATTGTGATTGCCATTTCAAAAAAGAAGGAGGAACCTTATTGGATGACCGAGTGGCGATTGGAAGCGTTTCGTGCCTGGCAGGAAATGGAAGAACCCGAATGGGCCAATGTGAAATATAAGAAGCCTGATTTTCAGGATATTTCCTATTACTCTGCTCCCAACAAGAAGCCCAAATACAATAGCTTGGACGAAGTCGATCCAGAATTGTTGGAGACCTTCAAGAAGTTGGGAATTTCGGTGGACGAACAAAAGAAATTGGCAGGGGTTGCCGTGGATATCGTAATGGATTCCGTTTCCGTGGCCACTACGTTTAAAAAGACCTTGGCAGAGAAAGGAATTATTTTCTGTTCCATTTCCGAGGCCATCCAAGAGCATCCCGAATTGGTGAAGAAATACTTGGGAAGTGTGGTGCCACAAAAGGACAACTTTTATGCGGCATTAAATTCCGCAGTATTCTCCGATGGCTCTTTCTGCTATATCCCTAAAGGGGTGAGGTGTCCGATGGAACTTTCCACCTATTTCCGTATCAATCAAGCGGGAACGGGACAGTTCGAGCGAACCCTAGTGGTTGCCGAAGAAGGCAGTTATGTGAGTTACCTCGAAGGTTGTACTGCACCCATGCGTGACGAAAACCAATTGCATGCTGCAGTGGTAGAGCTGATTGCTTTGGACAATGCAGAAATCAAATATTCCACTGTACAAAACTGGTACCCTGGAAACAGCGAAGGTAAAGGAGGCGTGTTCAACTTTGTAACCAAACGAGGTCTTTGTGAAAAGAATGCCAAGATTTCTTGGACACAGGTAGAAACTGGTTCTGCCGTTACTTGGAAATATCCATCCTGTATCTTAAAAGGAGATAACTCCATCGGTGAGTTCTATTCCATCGCCGTGACCAATAATTTTCAACAGGCCGATACAGGGACCAAAATGGTTCACTTGGGCAAAAACACCAAGAGTACCATTATTTCCAAAGGAATTTCTGCTGGTCAGTCACAAAACAGCTACCGGGGACTGGTACAGGTAAACAGCCGTGCCGAAAACGCAAGGAACTTCTCGCAATGTGACTCCTTGTTGATGGGCAACCGTTGCGGAGCGCACACCTTCCCTTACATCGAGGTCAAGAATAAAACGGCACAGATAGAACACGAGGCCACCACTAGCAAGATTGGTGAAGACCAGATTTTTTATTGTAACCAAAGGGGAATCGATACCGAAAAAGCCATTGCGTTGATTGTAAACGGATTTAGCAAGGAAGTGTTGAACAAACTCCCTATGGAATTTGCCGTAGAGGCTCAAAAACTGTTGGAAATCAGTTTGGAAGGCTCGGTTGGATAGCTTGGACTGCGCTCAGTTACCACATTTAGACAGAAGATTGAGCAAAGTCGAAATCACAATTATTAAGTAAGAATACAATTTTACAAGATGCTAGAAATAAAAAACTTACACGCAAGCGTAGAAGATAAGGAAATCCTAAAAGGAATCAACTTAAAGGTGAATGCAGGGGAAGTCCATGCCATTATGGGCCCCAATGGTTCCGGGAAAAGTACATTGGCCGAAGTTATTGCAGGTCAAGAAGAGTTCGAGGTTGGAGAAGGAAGTATTCTCTTGGAAGGAGAAGATTTGGGGGAGCTTTCACCTGAGGAAAGAGCCCATAAAGGAGTTTTTCTTTCATTCCAATACCCAGTGGAAATCCCAGGGGTGTCGGTGACCAACTTTATGAAGACCGCCATCAACGAATCCAGAAAAGCAAAAGGCTTGGAAGATATGCCAGCCAACGAAATGCTTAAAAAGATACGTGAGAAGTCCGAAATGTTGGAAATTGATAGGAAGTTCCTTTCACGTTCCTTGAATGAAGGCTTCTCCGGTGGTGAAAAGAAGCGTAACGAGATTTTCCAAATGGCGATGATGGAACCCAAATTGGCCATTTTGGACGAGACCGATTCCGGTTTGGACATCGATGCCCTTCGTATCGTGGCCAATGGCGTGAACAAATTGCGCGGTAAGGATAACGCCATCATTGTCATTACGCACTATCAACGTTTGTTGGAATATATCGTTCCCGATTTTGTACACGTACTGCACAATGGAAAAATTGTAAAATCCGGAACTAAGGAATTGGCCTTGGAGTTGGAAGAGAAAGGATACGATTGGTTGAAAGAGGATGCTGTAGTTTAGGAGTTTCACGTTTAATGTTGTTCCTAATCAATGGCTACCATAAAGAGATTTGAAGATTTAGGAATCTGGCAGGAAGCCAGAAAGCTATGCCAAGATATCATCCGTATCGCAAATGATACAGAATTAAAGAATCATTTTAGACTGAGGGATCAGATAAAGGCGTCATCAGGTTCTGTAATGGACAATATCGCTGAGGGCTTTGAGAGGGATGGCAACTTGGAATTCAGACAATTTCTTTCTATTGCAAAAGGTTCTGCCGGTGAAGCAAGATCACAATTGTACCGAGTTTTTGATAATAATTATATCACCGTTGATGAACTGCAAAAACTGACTTCGGAATACGAAATCCTAAGCCGGAAAATTGCAAACTTCATCAACTATTTGAATAAAAAGGATTTTAAAGGAGTAAAGTTTAAGGAGAATCAGCTTGAAACCTGAAACCTGAAACCTGAAATCCTTAACCTGAAACATTAAAAAAATGGATTTAAAGGAAAAATTAGTCTCCTCTTTTTTTGCTTTTGAGGACGGAATGGATCTGGACCACCCAGTTCACGAAGAGCGTTCCCATGCCATCAAAAATTTTGAGGCCAAGGGTTTTCCCACCAAAAAAGAAGAAGCTTGGAAATATACCTCATTGAAAGGATTGCAGAAAGTGGATTTCAGCATCTTTCCAAAACATGAGACTTCTTTGGAATACAAGGACGTCAAAAAATACTTCCTACACGAAATCGATACGTATAAAATCGTATTCGTAGATGGGGTGTATAGTTCCTACCTATCAGAAACAACACATGACGGGGTGGATGTCTGTTTGATGAGCTCTGCGTTCAGCAAACCAATGTATCAGCCTATAATTGAAGTGTATTTCAACAAAGCGGCTTCCAAGGATGAGTCGTTGACATCGTTGAACACGGCATTTTGCAAAGAAGGCGCCTACATCTATATCCCAAAGAACAAAATGCCCAAGAAGCCCATCCAAATTCTCCATTTGGCCACGGGCAACGAGGCAGCTTTAATGTTACAGCCACGTAATTTGATCGTAGCCGAGGACAATGCAGAGGTCCAGATCATAGAACGGCACCAAAGCTTAACAGGCAACGAAGTGTTCACCAACTCCGTAACCGAAATTTTTGCCGGGAAAGATGCCATCATCAATTATTACAAGGTACAAAACGATGAATCCACCGCGTCTTTGGTCGACAACACCTATATCTCCCAAAAAGATAATAGTGTGGTACGGGTTCACACCTTTTCTTTGGGCGGTAAATTGATTCGCAACAACCTGAACTTTTATCAGAATGGTGAGCGCATCGATTCCACCTTGAAAGGGGTGACCATTTTGGGCGACAAACAACATGTGGACCATCACACCTTGGTGCACCACGCACAGCCTAATTGTGAGAGCCACCAAGATTACAAAGGGATTTTTGGCGATAGCTCCACCGGTGTGTTCAATGGAAAAATCATTGTGGACAAGATTGCCCAAAAAACGGATGCCTTTCAGCAGAACAACAATATTTTGTTGAGCGATAGGTCCACCATCAACTCAAAACCCCAATTGGAGATTTTTGCGGACGATGTAAAATGCTCGCACGGATGTACCATTGGCCAGTTGGATGAAGAAGCATTGTTTTATCTGCGGTCAAGGGGAATCCCTAAAAAGGAAGCCAAGGCCCTATTGATGTATGCTTTTGCCAACAACGTATTGGAAAGTGTACGAATCCCCGAGTTAAAGGCGCGAATCAATAAGATTATCGCCAACAAATTGGGAGTGCGTATGGGTTTTGACTTATAACCTGATTTTTTTGCCATAAGCTTGCTATGATAGAGACCACTTTGGACATACAGACCATTAGAAAGGACTTTCCCATCCTTCACAGAAAAGTGAATGGGCAGCCCTTGGTATATTTGGACAATGCGGCTACCTCGCAAACACCACAGCAGGTAATCGATGTGATTGTGGACTATTATCAGGGCTATAACGCCAACATTCACCGTGGGGTGCACACGCTGTCACAAGAAGCCACGGATGCCTACGAAGCTGCCCGTCAAAAAATCCAGACGCATTTCAATATTGCGAAGGCACACGAGGTAATTTTTACTTCAGGAACCACGGATGCCATTAACTTAGTGGCCAATGGTTTTACATCGTTCTTGAAAAAAGGGGATGAGGTATTGGTCTCTGCCATGGAGCACCATTCCAATATTGTGCCGTGGCAAATGCTATGTGAACGCACAGGAGCGACCCTGAAGGTAATCCCCATGAACTTGAATGGGGAGCTTATCATGGAGGAATACCATAAGCTACTGTCAGAAAAGACGAAGTTGGTGTTCTGCAACCACGTATCCAATGCATTGGGCACGATCAACCCCATAAAGGAGATTATAGACGCCGCCCACCAAGCAGGAGCTGCGGTTTTAATTGACGGGGCACAAGCCGCACCACACATTAAAGCAGATCTCCAAGCCTTGGATGTGGATTTTTATACCGTTTCTGCACACAAAATGTGCGGGCCAACGGGTGTAGGAATCCTGTACGGAAAAGAGGAATGGCTCAATAAATTGCCACCCTATCAAGGAGGAGGCGAAATGATTGCCGAGGTAACCTTTGAAAAGACCACCTATGCCGATCTGCCCCATAAATTTGAAGCCGGAACACCAAATATTTGCGGCGGAATCGCTTTTGGGGCTGCTTTGGACTATATGAACCATATCGGTTTTGATGCCATTGCCCAATATGAAAATGAATTGTTGCAGTATGCTACCGAGCAATTGCTCACTATTGACGGTCTGAAGATTTATGGTACCGCGACCAACAAAACTTCGGTCATCTCTTTTAATATCAAAGGGATACACCCGTATGATATCGGTACCATTGTGGACAAACTGGGCATCGCCGTCCGCACCGGACACCATTGTGCGCAGCCCATCATGGACTTTTATAAAATTCCCGGTACGGTAAGGGCCAGTTTTAGTTTTTACAATACCAAGGAAGAAGTGGACCGATTGGTGGAAGGGGTAAAACGCGCCAAAAATATGTTGTTATAGCCAAAGAGAAGGCACAAACACTTGAATTGAAGTACACTGGGTTGTACTTTTGAACAAAACAATCGCATGACCATAAAAGAGATACAGGAAGAGATAGTAGACGAGTTTTCCATGTTCGACGACTGGATGCAACGGTACGAGTACATGATAGAGCTTGGAAAGTCCCTTCCTTTGATAGAGGAAAAATATAAGACCGATGACAACATCATTAAAGGTTGTCAGAGCAAGGTGTGGGTACACGCCGAACTGCAGGGCGATAAATTGGTTTTTACAGCAGATAGTGATGCCATCATCACCAAGGGCATTATTGCCATATTGATTCGAGCTTTCAGTCATCAAAAACCACAGGACATTATCGATGCCAATGTGGATTTTATTGATGAAATCGGACTAAAGGAACATTTGTCCCCTACACGAGCCAATGGATTGGTGAGTATGATCAAGCAACTCAAATTGTATGCAGTGGCTTATCAAACACAGTTAAAATAACGTAGCATGAGCGAAGAAACTACCATAGATACACAAGAACTGGGCGAAAAAATCGTAAAGGTGCTCAAGACCATTTACGACCCAGAGATTCCAGTAGACATTTACGAGCTAGGGCTGATTTACGACGTGTTCGTAAACGAAGATTACGAAGTAAAGATTTTGATGACCCTTACCTCGCCCAACTGTCCCGTGGCCGAAACCTTGCCCGTGGAGGTAGAGGAGAAAGTGAAGTCCATCGATATGTTGAAGGACGTGGAAGTGGAGATTACCTTTGACCCACCTTGGGCACAGGAGTTGATGAGCGAAGAGGCCAAACTGGAACTGGGAATGTTATAAATTACCAAGAAACCATTCCAAAACCATACACCGAAAATGTCAGAAGAGTTGACCGTTAGGGAAATTGATAGAATTATTGAAATGGCCTGGGAAGACAGAACCCCTTTTGAAGCCATCGAATATCAGTTTGGCTTAAAGGAGAACGATGTGCGCGAAGTGATGCGGACCCACTTAAAACGATCTTCCTTTGAGCTATGGCGCAAACGGGTAAAAGGTAGAAAAACGAAGCACCAAAAAACATCTCCGGCCGATAGATTCCGATCACAGAACCAAAAATTATGATGGATTCCTGCCTGCGCAGGAATGACAGTATGGAAGATGAAATTATAAACAGAGTAGCCCAAAGTAAGTTGATCACCTTCAACCTCGAGGATTACTATCCCAAAGGGGAGCGCAAGGTATTGGACATTGCAGATTGGCTCTATGAAGGCTTTATTTTGCGCGAAAATGAGTTTCGTGCCCATGTGGAGGCGCATGATTGGGCATCCTACCAAGACGCTTATGTAGCGCTTCAATGTTCTTCGGATGCCATAGTGCCCGGTTGGGCCTTTATGCTGATAGCTTCCAAACTACAGCCCTATGCCAAAAAAGTGGTCCAGGGCAGCCTACAAGACTTGGAAACCGCACTGTACCAACCTATTTTGGACAACTTGGACGTGACGGAGTTCACCGATAAGCCGGTCATTATTAAAGGATGTTCGCATAAACCTGTTCCCGAAAATGCCTACCTCATGGCCATCGCCCGCATTCAACAAGTGGCCAAAAGCGTCATGTACGGCGAAGCCTGTTCTTCGGTGCCGCTTTTTAAACGAAAGAAGTAGTTTTCAGTGGTCCAGTAAGCAATGGACAGTAGTTCGGTACGCAGTTGAGAAATCTTTAGGGAGTCCGAAGTTGAGAGTTGCGTGTTACGAGTTGTGAGTCGGAAGCCCGAAGTCCGAAGTCGGAAGTTGAGAGTTGCGGTTGCGAGTTCAGAGTTAGTAGTAGGCAGTGGTTCAGTATGCAGTGGGCAATTGAGCAATTCAAAAATGTCTAAGCTGATTCGGCTTGCCGAAAACCTCCAAAAAATCACCTTTCAACCTTAAACCTTAAACTTTGAACTTGAATTTGAGCTTTTCGAACAGATTTCTCCATCGTCACTTCGTTCCTCATGTCGAAATGACCATCGCTCAGCAACCGTTCGGAATGACTGCTCAGCAACCCCACAGAATAACACATTTCAAAAGGTGTCGAACTATATTAAGAAAAAGTAATTAAGGTTCCAATAGCGGAAGTAGCTTTTTCAACACATCGGTTGGTTCAATCGTCTTCATGACATTTTCATAGCCTTTGAGCACTTTGTTACCATAAATCGAAGTGGGTATCAAAGGATAGGTTTCCCGGTCGGCCATTAGTGCATTTTCCATAGGTTGGCCAAAGGGATAAAATCCGGCATACGGATGGGTAACGCCCCAAAGGGTGACCACAGGAATACCATAATTGGCGGCCATGTGCGCATTTCCGCTATCCATGGACAACATTATATCCAAATTGGAAATCAGCTGCAACTCTTCGGACAATTTGAGTTTGCCTGCCATACAAAACGTATTTTCGTAAGCGCTGGCCATATGTTCCAAAGTCTTTATTTCCGTGTCCCCTCCTCCGAAAAGCAATATTTTATACTTATTGGTATGGTTGAGTTCTTTGATTACCATTTCCATGTATTCCAGCGGATACATTTTTCCTTCGTGGGCCGCAAATGGTGCTATTCCGACCCATTTCTTGGTGTCCTGCTGTACCAAATCCAATACTTTCGGACTTAGCGGAAGTCTTTCAAGTGGTTTGACGGTGCTCAAATCGACAGGAAAACCGAGTTCTGAAAAAACTTGGGCATAGCGTTCATGGGTAGTTTTAAGTTGCTTAAAAACTTTGTTTTTGGATCTAGTCAATGCTTTTTTTTCCTTGCTGCCTTTGTCAATTTGGGCAAAGGGAATACGTGCCAAGCTAAAATACTTTTTTAGCACCCTGCTTCGCAACACATTGTGCAAGTCGGCAACAACATCAATTTCCAAAGGCTTGAGTTCTTTATACAAACGCCAAAGCCCCATGAGGCCTTTGTGTCTTTTGTTAACATCGGCCGTATGAACCTGTAAGTTTTCTATTCCATCAAAAATGGGGGCAAACGCCTTTTTGGTGAGTACGGTAAGGCGAAGATGAGGGTATTGTTGCACTAGGCTTTTGATTACCGGTACCGTCATGGCCACATCGCCCATAGCGGACAACCGAATTATCAATATATGGGTCTGCTTACCCTTTTTGTCCACGTAGTACCGGATTTAGTTCTTCGTCGTTGTACATTTTCATCTGTTTATAGACCTTCATGTACTTGTTCCCTGCCTCGATATCGGATAGCAATTGGTCTATGGCGGTGGAAAGATCTTTTTTCTGTTCCAACAAAACCGCTAGCTTTTCACTGCACTTTTGGATGTGTTCCTTTGATGCATCGGTGCGGTTCACCTCTTCTTGCATGTGATAAATCTTCAATGCCAATATGGACAATCGGTCAATGGCCCACGCAGGGCTTTCGGTATTGATGGTAGCATTTTCCTTTACCTGTACCGATTGGTATTTATTCAAAAAATAACTGTCAATATACTCTACTAAATCTGTCCTGTCCTGGTTACTGGCATCAATTTTTCGCTTCAGTTCCAAGGCGGCTTTTGGTTCAATGTCCGGGTCACGGATAATGTCCTCGTAATGCCACTGCACGGTATCTATCCAGTTTTTTCGATAGAGCAAATGTTCTACTTGATCCTTTGGATACGGATTGGTAAATTCTTGGTTTACATTGTCCTTAATATGATAGGTGTCGATACTTTTCTGAAAAATGTTGAAGGCAAAATCGCTGAACATGACTTAAAATTTGTTCAAAGATATTGCTTTATGGTGTATTTAATCCAGGTGAACAATAAAAAGAGTACAGGCCAGGGCCATACTTGCCAAGAGAACGATCTCTTGAAGCTTTTCCTTTTTGATGCCTTCAAAATAATTGGTAAAGAACACGGCTGCCGGAAAAAAGGCGATCAACACGGGAGATGCATCGGCTGGTGTAAACAGAATGATGCCGGTTGCCAAGATGAAAATGAGAAATACAATCCGCAATAACAGCAATTTTCCCCCACTCACATTCCGAAGCCTAATGAACACCAAAACGGAAACCAAGATGGTCAAAATGAGGTAGATCAATGTTTTTACATTCAGCACCTGAAAAAAGGACTTTGTGGTAAACAGTCCTAATGAGAATTGGTAGTGCTCCTCAAAAAAACCCAAAGCTCCTTTAAGCTTGAGCACAGTAAATGTCAACATAAATATGGCCGACATTCCCAAAAACGGGACCATCCAGTTTTTGAGCGTTTTGCGATCGTAGACCCCGATCACAAAAAAAACGAGCAACATAAAGGCAAGGGCCCAATCGTAAAACAAACTGGCCAGGGAAATCAACAGGGAGGCATCAAATATTTTGTGCTTTACGTTCCTGCTTGATTTAACGGACAATATTCTCCAAAAAGCCAGCAACAGAAAAAAGTTGGCAAAAATGACCTTGTCCAAAACCAGCTCATCCGAAAAGCTGATGATCAACAGCAGAAAAAACAACATGGCGTAGGAATTGGATTCCGTTGCCTTTTCTGTCCGCACAATGAGGTTGACAATGAAAATGGCAAGCAAAAGTCCTATAAACAGCAGAAGTTCGAGCCCAATTATCTGGTTGACCCTTTGCTCCCCCAGCCTAAAGAATACATGGGTAAAATAGAAAAGGAACAGAACGATAGCGAGAACAATGTAGTTTATGGGTTTAGTTTTTCCGAAAAAGCTTGAAATCATCCTATCTTTTGCTACTTTTGTAAAGTAAATATAGCCAAGATGAGCAAGTTTTTTTACGGTATAGAGGACTTATTTGTAAATTATCTTTTTGCACCATTGGATGCGTTGCGTTTTATGCACAGCTGGTGGGGCTCCAACACCATTAACTGGATTTTTATGATCATCGGTTTTGTGGCCATGGTCTACTGGATGGGCCAGTTGAAAATTTTTAACGAAAGCGGTGAGGAGGACAAGAGCATCAGCTCACACTCCTATCTATAGGTCAAATCCTAGGTCTTTTCGGTAATACATCCCATCAAAATGGAGCTTTTCCATATTTTGATAGGACGTTCTTAATGCTTCCCTAAAATCTTTTCCAAAGGAAGTAACGGCTATGACACGACCACCATTGGTCACAACTTTTCCATCGGCCTCTTTGGTTCCTGCGTGAAACACTAGGGAATCTGTAATGGTTTCCGCTCCTGTGATTTCCTTGCCTTTTTCATATGCTTCGGGATACCCGCCAGAAACTGCCATTACGGTTGTGGCAGCTCTTTCATCAATTTGTAAATCGATTTGGTCCAGTGTTCCATTGGCCATAGCCAGCAGCACTTCCACCAGGTCACTTTCGAGGCGCGGAATGACCACTTCGGTTTCTGGGTCGCCCATGCGCACATTGTACTCGATTACCTTGGGGTTGTCACCCACCTTGATCAAGCCGATAAAGATAAATCCAATATAGGGCAAATTGTCCTTTTTAAGGCCCTCCACGGTAGGCTTTACGATTTGACGCTCAATCTTGTCCATAAAATCGGAATCGGCGAAAGGAACCGGAGATATGGCCCCCATTCCGCCCGTATTCAGTCCTGTATCGCCCTCACCTATTCTTTTGTAGTCTTTTGCCGTTGGAAGAATTTTGTAATTAGCGCCATCCGTCAGCACAAAACAGCTCAATTCTATCCCGTCCAAAAACTCCTCAATGACCACGGTGGCACTGGCATTTCCAAATTTGGATTCAAGCAACATCGATTTGAGCTCGTTTTTGGCTTCTTGTAAATCTTTCAAAATCAAAACACCCTTTCCAGCAGCCAATCCATCGGCCTTGAGCACATAAGGAGGTTGTAGCGTTTCCAAAAAAGCGTAGCCTTGTTCCAAAGTATCCTTGGTGAAGCTTTCGTAGGCTGCCGTTGGAATATTATGGCGCATCATGAACTCTTTGGCGAATTCCTTGCTTCCCTCCAGTTCGGCGGCTGCTTTTTGCGGCCCGATCACCGGAACTGATTTCAGCTCTTCATCCTCCAGAAAAAAATCATGCACTCCGTTGACCAAAGGGTCTTCTGGGCCTACTACCACCAGTTCAATGTTTTCCTTCAACACCAACGTCTTGATAGCTTCAAAATCGTTGACACCTACTTCAACATTAGTGGCTATCTGGGCAGTGCCGGCATTGCCCGGTGCTACAAAAAGTTTAGATGTTTTGGGGCTTTGGGAAATTTTAAGGGATATGGCGTGCTCGCGACCACCGGACCCCAGGACAAGAATGTTCATGGTTCGACGTTTTGGCAAAAATAACGCAATTCAAACTTAATTTAAGGGTTATTTACAGATGATCTTGGACTGCTTCTTGACAGGACTGCCTGCCACAGGTGGGAACGTTACGTATACCTCTTTGCCATTATTAGAGAGTAGCCATCGTTTAGAGGGTATGCCGGAAATTTTAGAAAAAACCCAACAGACTGCTCTTTCGTCACCCCGCTCCTTATTTCAAGATGACATAAAAGTTACTTTTTGTTGTGATGGGTAAAGTCCCTGTGCTCGGTTTTTTCCAAATCTTCTTTGGATAATCCTTTAAAGAACTCGAAGGTCTTTCGCATACCTTCTTCGCGTCCCACTTTGGGTTCCCATCCTAAAATCTCCTTGGCCTTGGTAATATCGGGCTGGCGCTGCATGGGATCGTCCTTGGGCAAAGGTTTGTATACAATTTTTTGGTCGGTTCCGGTTAGTTTGATGATTTCTTCCGCGAAGTCCTTAATGGTAATCTCATTCGGGTTCCCAATGTTCACGGGTAGGGTATATTCACTCATGAGCAAACGGTAAATTCCCTCTATCTCATCATCTACATAACAGAAAGAGCGTGTCTGTGAACCATCACCAAAAACGGTCAAGTCTTCACCGCGAAGTGCCTGTCCCATAAAAGCTGGAATCACTCGTCCATCGTTTAGTCGCATTCTGGGGCCATAGGTGTTGAAGATACGTACGATGCGTGTATCCAACCCATGAAAACGGTGATATGCCATAGTGATGGATTCCTGAAAGCGCTTGGCTTCATCGTACACTCCCCTTGGGCCAATGGTATTCACATTGCCATAGTATTCCTCCGTTTGTGGGTGTACCAATGGATCTCCGTATATTTCCGAGGTGGAAGCGATCATAAAACGAGCATTCTTCTCTTTGGCAAGCCCCAATAAGTTGTGGGTCCCCAAAGCTCCCACTTTCAGTGTTTGAATGGGTATCTTCAGATAATCGATAGGGCTTGCAGGTGAAGCAAAATGTAGAATATAATCCAGTTTACCGGGAACATGGACAAAGTTGGTGACATCGTGATTGTAGAATGTAAATCGTTCCAAAGGGAACAGATGTTCTATGTTTTTGAGATCCCCAGTAATTAGGTTATCCATGGCGATAACATCATAGCCCTCTGCAATAAATCGGTCGCAAAGGTGGGAGCCGAGAAAACCTGCTGCACCGGTGATGAGAATTCTCTTCATTTATCTTTATTGAATAAAGTTCTTGCTTTTACAAACATAATCTTTACAAACGCGGGATAAAAGTTTTATCGTCAAGTATTCAATATTTCAGCTTTAATACGCTTTTTCTTCACCTTTCAAGATGTTTATTGCCGTTTGAAATATAATTTTCAAATCCAGCAACATAGACCAGTTCTCTATATAAAAAAAGTCATATCTGGTTCTGTTAACGATATCTTCGTTCCTTTCAATTTCACCTCTATACCCTTTAGCTTGGGCCAAGCCCGTTATTCCTGGTTTGACGTAATGACGGAGCATATATTTTTGAATTGTGGTATTATACTCCTTGTTCTGTCTCCATAAATGAGGCCTCGGTCCCACTACTGACATTTGTCCAAACAACACATTTACAAATTGTGGCAATTCATCAATACTTGTCCTCCTTAAAAAGCTGCCAACTCTTGTTACCCTGGGATCATTTCTTGTTGCAGATTTCTCAGTTTCATTGTTAATTGCCATTGTTCTGAATTTATAGCAACCGAACCCTTCTTCTTTAAACCCTGGCCTATTCTGTTTGAAATAAATCGGCCCTTTAGAGTCAAGTTTTATCAAGATTCCAATTATAGGCATTAACCATGATAATAAGCAAATAATAATAACAGAAGAAAAAATTAAATCAAAAGCTCTTTTGGAAAATCTATTAAAGGTGTCATCCAATGGAAGTTCCCTTAAAGAAAGTATTGGAAAATATTCATAATAATCCAATTTTAAGTTTTTAGTAAAAATTTCTCTGTTATCCGGTATAAATTTCAACTTAATCAAGTTGTTGTCAGCATACTGAACATATCTACTTATGTCTGAGTTAGACAACTCTTTTACAGAACAATAAATTTCATCTATTTCCGCCTTTTTGATAAACCTCAGCGACTCTTTCAAGTCAAAAGTTTTTGATTTTGGTGAGAATTGTTTAATCACATTGTACCCATATTCTCCATGCTTTTCAAACATATTAATTAATTGGTCTGTCATTCCATTCTTTCCAATTACCACAATATCCCTCATGCTTCCTTTTACCTTTGTCCTGTATTGCATTAATAGGTAGTAATTCAATAATTTTAACGCGAAAATTGAGAAAAACACAGATATAAAAAAGATTCCCAGATATAGCCTGCTTATATTAGGTTGTTTAAAAAAGCCGATAAAAGCATACAATATCAAGAAGAAAAAAATGAATTGCCTGAATAACAATTTCAATATGTAAGTGACTTTCGTAAATCTAAAAATCACATAAAATTTGTTTTTAAAGGAAATAATAAACCACATGAAAGTTATATAGCCATGAAAAAGCAATGGAAACCTGAACAAAATTGGAAAGTAGTATACAAGAATATTAATCGCCAACAGATCTAAAAAGACAGAAATCAGATATATAACACTAGAAAAGTCGTTCTTCTTAAAAAACATTGCTGATTTTTATTTAATGCCGTTGTTTTTAAAAGGCACATTCTTATTGCAAAATCAAAAGTAAGTAAAGAAATCTTCTAAATCGCTTTTATCACTTTTTATTCAATTGAGCCCTTAGGCCAGTTCCTTTTGTAGAAACGTAAGGACTGTGTGCCATAAAGTGTTTAGATAAGAAATCGGGGGCAAAAAATAATTCAAACCCTCTGTTGCCTATCTAAAACACCTATCAAAAAGCAATAATAATACCCCGATTGGATAATTTATTGAGTACCTTTTAAACAGTTTGGGTTCTTTATAAATCCGATAAGCCCACCTTAAGTGGAGCCTGTTAATAATCCCTGGAAAATAATCTTTCCCCTTGTTTGCTGTTTGACTAATGAATGCTCCACAACAAAAAGATAATACCTAAAATTCTAGAACGAGGAACAGACATCTCTGCATCAGGATGTGTTGAAATTCGAGGTGCTGCTGCTAAAAAACCAAGCCGCTTTTGCATTTTTTTATTCCTGAATATTCCTAATTTTGCAAACTACTTTTATGTAGTTAATTAGTTTTTAATTGCTTAGTCAAAAATTCTGGTAAAAAGAGTCTAAGAATAAACCAAGGTTCTAATAAATAACGTTTCCAAAGTCTTTTAGGTTCACTCAATAAACGGTATAACCATTCAAATCCTAAACGCCCCATCCAGCGAGGAGGTGTAGGTATTACACCAGCGACATAATCTATACAAGCACCACTAGGAAGAATTACGTTGGTAGAAATTTGTTCGAGGTTGTCAATAATCCAGTTTTCTTGTCTAGGCATACCCATTCCCACCATTAATATATGTGGTTGGTAATCCTTAATTTCTGCCAAAACTGACTGATTTTCAAGACTATCAGTATTAGAACCAATATAACCATGATGGGTTTTTATTTCTAAATTGGGGAATTTCTCCCGGAGAATTTCTGCCCCTGTTTCGGCTACTCCTGGTTTTGAACCTAAGTAAAAAATCCGCCATTTTTTCTCTTTTGCTTCAGCCATCAGCGGCCATACCCAGTCTGCATAAGTAACCCTATGTTCTCTTTGCAGAGGTAGTCCTAAACGTTGCCCCAGTAATACCAAAGCCATACCGTCTATATGGGTATAATCTGCTTGGGTATAAAAAGTCTGCATTTTTGGTTGATGATGATATAAATACAGACTATGTAGATTATGGTTGGCAATAATCCATTTTTGATTTTGTTGAACGGCTGTATCAATGAGTTGATTAAGTTCATTAATAGTTAGGGCTTGGGTGCGAATCCCTAAAAAATTATAGAAAGTTAGATTCATGGTTGTGGAAAAGTAGTTTATGCTGAGTATAATATTATTCATCACTAAAAGTTGCGGAAACTTATAAATTTTTGTAGCCAATAATCGCTCTAATGTAGGGTAAAAACCAGTACAAATACCAGAATGCTCCAGAATATCGGCGCACAAGAACAGTCCAAGGTCCGATAGGAAATGCTTTAATTTCAGTGGCCTTTACAATAAAGTACTCTTGTTTTGGGGTTCCCATTCCAACGATTGTGCAATCAACTTCTTTAGAAATAAGTGCATTAATCACTCGCTCTTCGATCAGGTCAAAGCCATTATAGGTATGAACAATATTCATTTGAGGATAATTCTCCTTGACGGTCTTTATAAAAGAAGACATATCGTCTTCTGAGCCCCCTATAAAGACCTCTTTTATGTTCGCCTTTTCAAGATAACCAAAAAATTCATTGAAATAGGAAGAAAAATCTGGGGCCTTACGCTTATATTTTTTGCCCATAAATATTCTTATAAAGAGCAACAACATAATACCGTCCAAGGTGAAGAAATCAATTTTTTCAGCGATTTTCGGAGTCTTTCGCAAAACCTGATAGTTATAAATATTAACATAAGAAACAATTTGAGAACTCTTTTCAAATTGAATATTATCTGTTATTTTTTGAAAAATCTGATTAATCATTCTTATAGATTAAATTCATTACTGTAGCGAAGTAACTTATTGGAAAGAAATTCATTAAGGTAAAGTTCTTGTACCCATTTATTTCCGTTATTGTTAAACTCTCCTAATCTTAATTTTTCGAAAGATTCCAATTCTGGGAGTACAACCCTGTAAACGATGAGTTCTTCTTTTTCCATGGTAACGCATTTACAATACCTTTTACTGCCAAAAAGTGCAGAGAGGTTATCAAAATCACCATTTTCCTTAACTAGATGAACCATAATCTTATTCTTAGAAGCTACTTGATTTTTTGTTATTAGAAACAATTCATTATCTGC
Organism: Flagellimonas marinaquae; assembly: GCF_003992675.1. Lineage (GTDB taxonomy): Bacteria > Bacteroidota > Bacteroidia > Flavobacteriales > Flavobacteriaceae > Flagellimonas > Flagellimonas marinaquae. The sequence continues at coordinate 326,615 of NZ_RZMZ01000007.1, read as the reverse complement.
CAATAAAACATAAAATCCAAATGAGTTTTTATAAAATGTTCCTTCAAAGAGTCTTTTAGCAAAATAGTTTTTAAGACTGTTCAATCCAGTGGTCTTCAAGAATTTTTCTTTGGCGGCATTATTGCTTTTAGTGTTAATTTCCGAATATCGAATTTGTTTAGCCCATAGGTTTTTGGCTGAACCACTTTCAGTCCTTCTGAATTGGCCCGTCCTTACACCAACAAAGCCCTTACTTTCAATCTTTATGGAAATTGTATCAAAATCACCGAGCCCTATTTTTGTTAACGTGGATATTTTTTCCTGCTTTGGAAAGAAATCTTCATTATCAAACGTATTGTCCTTTTTAATCAAGTGCAACATTACTTTGTAACGAAGAAACTCCTTTCTTTCCTTAAAAAAATAATATATCGAGTTTGTGTTGATTAATACATAAGTTTCGTCCCTGACCTTTTCAAAATATCCATTGACAAAGGCTTCGTCAAGTTTAGCCTGAGCAACTTGATAGTTTACCCCACCTTTCTTTTCAGAACTTTGGCAAGAAAGAAATAGATATACTAAAACAACTAAAAAATGATATTTGCTCATTGCCTTGTATTAGGTTCCCAAAATAGCAGTGGGGGTATGAAAGCATAAAAATATATTCCCATTTGTCTATTCAGTGCAACTTCAACAAAAAGAAGTGCCAATATCAAGGTGTAAACCGATAAAAATAACGGCTTTGACCTCAACCTAGCCAGTCTAATGCATACCAAAATGGATGTTAAAAAGCAGATTAACCCTAATACTCCAAATTCATAACATATCTGCAAATAGTTGTTGTGCAGGTTCCAGGTTGAAATCAACTTCATGGCCCTAATGGTTGGCCAATCGTAATTATTCATCAAAATGTCTTTCTCAACCTTCCACTTAAACATATCCTTTTTTGAACCCAGACCAAAGCCGAATAAGGGATTTTCCTGTAATTGTTTAATAGCTGTTTCCCAAAGCCATATTCTTTGGGTAACTCCATCTTCCCTGCTTGTACCGAGCTCATTTCTTTCCCTGCTTGAAAAAAGTTCATTCAGTCGATTACCATCAAACGCAAAAGCAGAAAAAAAGATGAAAGAAAGGGATATGAGAGCAACAAATAGATACGTATAGTGCTTTCTTTTGACGCTTATATAAACGAAGTGTCCCAACACAAAAACTAATATTAAAATTCCCAGTTTAGATTGTAACAAAAGAAGGGAGATCCCAAAAACAAGATATCCAAAAGCCTTGTAGAAAGTTTTTACCACAATTTTATTGAGAAACACAAGGGCTGTAATGATATAAATTGAATAATATAAAGGATGTAAATCTAAAACTCCTGCAAACTCGAAATATAAAATATGTTGTAAGTCACCGTCTCGTAAAACCCTAAATACAGCATAAATAATCGAGATAAGACATGAAACAAACACCCCTAAAATAAAGCAAAGCTTTAATTTATAATAATTGATTTTCGTAGGAGCCTTTGTAAACAAAAGAAAAAATGGAACAAATAAGATTGGTGAAGTCCTTATAATCAACTCTAATGCCCTATCTTGAAAATCTGTGAAAAAAATTCCAGCCAAATACATCAAAAAAATAAAGGCGTAGGATAGTAGAAATAATAGATCATTGCTTTTAGGCAATTTCATTTTAAGGTAAAACAGAGAAGTTACTGAAAATAGAAGCAAGGATATGGAAGAAAAAAATGGTGTTAAACAAAAAGAAAACGCAAACAAATAAATTGAAAAAGCCAACGCATTCTTTTCAAGATGTGGTTTTAAATTAAATTTAAATATACGCGTTGAATTAGACATCAAAAGCTTATTTATTTAACCTAGGGCTACCCCTGTTTTCAAGGTGAAAAGATGATATAATCAAGATGGAGAACAAGTATAAATTGAAAATCATATTTGAATACCACAAAACAATATAGAGCAGTGCAATTAAAAGCGAAGTTATGTTTTTAAGTGAAAGCCTGTAAAGCAAAACAAAAAAAGCTCCCCCACCAACAACACCCCAATCATTGATTAATCGAATAAAATCATTGTGAGGGAATATATCCAATCCAATTTCTTCGATAATTAAATTCCTAGAATATTCATTTCCTTTGCCAAATAATATCTCCCATTTATTTCCAGAAATAAAGTTTTCTTCAACAATTTCATAAAGCCTATATCTAAGTCCAAAGGAGGCATCCCTTGCATCTTTGTAGCGTAATGTAATTATCTCAGGGTACTTCTCCACAACCAAGCCATACAAATAATAAACAAAAAACAACGTTAAGAAGAAAACCATAAAAACACCTCCCTTGTTTAGGGCTTTCTTATTTATAAAATAGGTCAAAAAAGGGTACCCGATCAAAAAAATCATTACCAACCTTGTTTTTGACAATGCTACGAAAAGAAATACAAAAAGAAACACTAATATCCTTATCCATCTCTTTTGGTCGGACAACGTGTCAAATAATATAAAAAGGGCTACTAAAAGGCCTGAAAAAGTTGTGGGGGATCCAGTAAAACCAATGTATCTTTCCCCAACTTCCATATAAGCATGGTTAACAAAAAGAAACATTACGGACATTACCAAGTAAATAACCAAATACCTTCTTACTATTTTGCTTTTGAGAATAAACCCGGATTCTATGATAGTTAAATACAAAAAAAGAAAGAATGAATATGTTGCAAATAAGATTGGAATACTATAGCGTACCGTGCTAAAATTCGCTGCTGAAACCAAAAGCACTAGTAAGATGAGCAGAAGGTTAGGTAAATCTTGCTGTGAAACCATCAATTTCTTCTGCTTCATAGCTTTAATAGACAGAAACACCAGGATTATAAAGAAATATGGAGCAGTAACTCGGAACGGTTCAAGGTCAAAAAAAAAGATTGCTCCTAAAAGAACCGGATAACCTAAAATTGATGACAGTAAAAGTCTATTCCCAAACTTAATCTTCAAAATTCTTCATATTTAAGTTAGCCAACTTTAAGCACTTGGTTTCCCTTAAAAAGGAAATTTTAGGGCTCTTATCAAAAAATATAGTGTATATCTCCTCTTTAGGATACCCTGCCATTAAAATATCGATAACTATTGAGGATGAGAAGTTTATGATTTTCTCAAATTCAAAATAATCAATTCCCTCTCCAATGAATCTCTTATCCAGCAAGGTAACATTGTTATTCCTGATTTCATTGTTAAACAAATCAACATTCTCCCTAGGGTGTGGCTTTATAACGATTTGCTTTTGTGGGAAGGCGTTGATTAAGATTTTAAATATATTCTTTTTTTCATCGTCCTTCATACCATAATCCTCACTCGGGAACGAGTAAATAAGAATTTTTTTCGTGGAGTCAGAATAAACCCCTTTGCTTTTTCTCGAGGGGCCCAGAATCTGCAGATACTCTACATCCTTTCTTTTCTTTGGCAACAGTTTCGGCATTCTTGCGTAAACAATGTTTATTCTAGGGTCCCGACCCAAAGTATACACGTAATCTATCCTTTCGCCAAATAGAATCGGCGTAAGCAATTTGTAAGCAAGCTTTGTCAGTTGTGTATTAAATGTCCTGCCTGTTTTATAATATCCAATACCCTCTTCCACCGCAATCAGATTCGATATTTTAACGCTCACTGAGGGTGTGGCCAGCAACATTTGGGAAAAAACATCTTTTTCACTTCCTATGAAAACATTGAGCCCATTTGTTAATGAGTACTGTGTTTGATATTCTGTTATCTCACCTCGAATTCTTTGAATGGCACGCTTTGCCTCTTTAAAATAGCTCAGGTCCAATCTAAACAACCTTCTTTTGGAGAACTCGAAAACGTTAATTCTCTCCGTTTTGCAATTACAATTTTCAAATGAAACATGTTTACTATGAAAGACCAAGGTTGTTTCTAAGTCAAAGAGGTTCTTATCAACAGACCCTATCATGTATTTTTGAAAGGGTGTAAGCACTATTACAATGTTTTCTACCTCCATTGACCCATAAGGTTTTTGCCATATTTTCTCTTAACAAGAAAAAGAACAAAATTTCCAGCCAATAGTGCAAAAGCTGCACCATAAATTCCAAAAAAAGGAATTAGAAGGGTATTCAATAAAATATTAAACACACAGGCTAAAAAAGTCGCTTTGAAAATTAGGGCTTCCTTCTCAAAACCCACAATAACAAAATGGTATGAAAAGTTAAGGTTTAAAAATAGAAAAGCTGTAAGCAATATGTAAAATATAGGTATGTTGGGATACAATTCGCTCCGACCTATATATTTTAAGAAAAGCGGTATTAAAACAATTGACGAAATCGCATACAAGATTATGATAAAAAATGTTTTTTTTTGAATATTTTTCATTGCCTTTAATGTGATATCCCTGCTTTTTTCATGTACTCCCTGAATTATATCCGGATAAATGAAAGAAATATACATTGTAAAAATGATAACATTAATGAGGTTAGCCAACTGAAAATAGAGTGCGTATATCCCCAATTCAGTTTTATCAAGAAAAAAGGCAATTAAATACCGGTCGGAATACTCTATAACTTTTAAACAGATTGTTGACATGAACATTGTTAGGCCAACCCCAATTCCTTTTCTAATCCACTTAAAATCAATTTTCTCCCGTGCAAAAGACTTTATATTAGGATAAAACGAAATACCCAAAACACACGTTACAAAAGCAAAAAACAACCATAATCTTAGTATTTCAGGTATGCTTATTTGGAAACCTTGGATAAAAAAAAGAGCAAAAACTATGATTCCTGACCAACTACCCGTTCTTAGAAGCAATAATAAATTGGCAAATAGTGGCTTCCTCATCGCTATATAAGACCTGAACAATTCTTGACCAAGGTGTTCAAAAATTATTAAAAAATAAAGTGTCCAAAACGACCCAATATCAATTACATCAAAATTATTAGTTGTAAACCAAATAAAAGGAAACAACAGCAAGTACGAAAAAGAGTAAAAAACCAAGGAGTTTTTAAAAAAGAACACCTCTCTTTTTTTTTGCTTTATCAACAACCTATTTGCGTATACATAAAAATCGAAGCCAAACAGAATTATCATCAACGCCACAGAAGTACTGACCAGGGTATACTCCCCTTGAAATTCAAGAGATATCTCCTTGGTCAACAAAAATGTCAGCAAAAATCGAGAGCCTAGGCCCAACAATCTGCATGAAACCGTAAGTAACTTGTTATATAAATCTTTATTTAACAAAGCATTGCCCATGTTAATGCAGTACCCGCATTGTATGAATTGTTTAGCTTCCTGCCTAATACATCATTTAAGTACTTAGGGTGAAGTCCATAACCTGGTCTTACAGAGCGAAGATTTTCCTCTGTGACTAGGTCCCCGGCCTTTACATCCTTGGACAGGAACAAGGACCTTCTTCTTAACTTATTTCTTTCGGTCAAGGAATAGTCTATCTCTCCCAGGCATTTTTCCGCATCCCTTACGGCACTAACCATTTCCTTGAACTCATCTGGATTCATTGAAAACGCCGAGTCAACACCTCCCAATCCTCTATCCATTATGAAATGTTTCTCAATAACCCTTGCTCCCAATGCAACCGAAACAATGGGAACCGTTGCTCCCATTGTATGATCCGAGAGGCCTACTTTAACATTGAATGTGGTTTTTAGGTTTGGAATGGTCTTTAGGTTAGCCATGTCAGGAACAGCAGGATACTCTGAGGTGCATTTTAAAAGGGTAATATCTTCGTTCCCCATTTTGCGACAAGTGTTAACAGCAAGTTCTATATCGGCCAACGATGCCATTCCGGTAGAAATGATAACCGGTTTGTTCTTAGATGCAACGTATTCGATAAGTGGAATGTCGGTAATTTCCGGGGAGGCAATTTTATAGAGCTGAACGTCCAAAGATTCCAAAAAATCAACCCCTGCTTTATCAAAAGGTGAAGAAAAAAATATCATCCCCAGTTCTTCCGTCTTTTCTTTCAGGACGGGATGCCACTCGTACGGCAAACTACCCTCAGTAAAAAGTTCATATAACGTTCTTCCTTTCCATAAGCCATCCTTTCTGGGCCCAAAAATATCATTGTTTACATTTAGGGTTAATGAATCTGCCGTGTAGGTCTGAACTTTTATAGCATCTGCACCTGATTTTGCGGCCGCTTCAATGGTCCTGACTGCGAGATCCAAATCATTATTGTGGTTTGCGGAAAGTTCAGCGATTATGAACACGCCGTTTTCAGTCTCTTTATTCATAATGTTTCTTCAATTATTTTTATTACTCTGCTCACTCCTTTATGGTCAACTATTTCTTTTGCCCTATTTCCTAGTTTTTCTCTAAAGTCCACATCCAAGAGTGTATCTATTGCGTGATTGAGCTGACCTTCATTTATGTTGTCTATTAGTCCAAGGTGGTAAAGTGCACCTGTTCTATTGGCTAGAAAGTCCGAGGCGATAGTGTTCGATTTCTGGTGACCAATGCTGATTACTGGCATTCCTATACTCATCAACTCATAGGTACTTACTCCAAAAGCAGCTATTACCACATCTGATTCAATTACTTTATCAAAATCAAACTCCTTAAGGCTAACATTATTTGGTAAATAAGATGGAATACTCCCGTGGTGCAGATAATTCTTTCCGAAATAAAAAACAAAATTTATTTCTTGCCATCTATCAAAATCCAGCAAATTATATACTGCCTCCAACACATTTTTGGGGTCACTTCCGCCGCTAATTATACCAACTTCATTGACTTTTAGACCATAATTCTTACCTGATTTTTTGACCCCGTTCACCCTTTCGTTTAAAATCGAATACTCAAGACCCTGATATACTTTTGTTCCACTCTTAATAAAACCTTCAAAAAAAGAGTCGTTTTGGTGAATTGATGGTAAAATGAAAATGTCTGATAAAAACCTCGATTCGGTTAAATTTTGATAGAAAACAACTTTCGTCCTTGGTTTAACTTTTTTCAGTTTTTCCTCACTAAAGGAACATATTGCGTCTACATACAGAAGATCAAAGTTGCCGCCAATACATATTTCAACGGTTTGATCCTCTTCTTTGCCTATTTTCAGATTGTAATGTTCAAACTCAAAACTTGGCAATTGACCCCAGAACACGGATTCTGTGTGAACAAAAGCTACGTAAAAACCCTTACTTCTTAAAGCCTTAGCTAAATGATAACTTCTAAAAAAATGTCCTAGGCCTATCTGTTCTCCTGCATCTACTCTAAAAAGTAACCTCTTGCCTCCTATCATTCTAAATTAATTCACTGTTCCAATTTGTCTGGCCGGATTTCCTACCATTTTAGCATAATCTGGTACATCTTTCAATACTACCGCCCCAATTCCTGTCACAGACCATTTGCCTAATGATACAAACTCTAATGTAGTTGCATTAGTGCCTAAATAGGCCCCCTCTTTTAAAACCACATCTGCACCAATACAAGCATTATTGGCAACGTAACTGTAATCATTCAGTTTTGCTCCATGACCAATTAGAGATTGGGCAAAAATTTGAACATGATTACCTATCTCAGTATTTGGGCCAATTGATACGAAAGGTTGAATACAGGTGCCGTATCCTATCTTGCTAAATTTGGAAATAACCGCTGTTGGGTGTACCAGTGTGGCAAATCTCTCTTTAGGAATTTCAAGTTCATGAAGTTTTGAAAGAAACTTAAAATTAAGTTTAACGGAAATCAACGAGTAGAAAAAATATATGTCCGGTTGTTCAATATATTTTTGGACAACGGTTTTGTTTATTTTACCAATAATTGGATAGCCGTTAATAGGTTCCGTTTCATTATCGTTTAAAAACCCCAAGACTTCCCATGTCTTGTCCCTTTTATTGATATCTTCAATTGTTGACAAGGCCACAGTTCCATTACCATATCCTCCAATAATTATAATCTTTTTCATTGCTTTTTTCTTTGAATCAACTTATCCTTTTCAAGAATTTTATTTGCTTTGGCCACAAATGGAGGGCCAATAAACTTACCGTTGATTATTGCGACCCCTATACCTTCTTTTCTCGCTAGCTGATCTGAAATTAATATCTCTTTGGAATGTTCTACTTCCTCCTTTGATGGGGAATAATATTTATGCACAAGAGGAATCTCGATGGGATTTAAAACCAGCATTCCTTCAAAACCTAATTTAACAGACAATTGAAGGTTTTTTTCTAAATCTTCAAGGTCTTTGACCCTAACATGTACAGTGTCTATTGGAATCACATTTTGCGCTCTGGCCCCCATCGCAATCATTGCCCTTGGGCTAAAAAGACTAAGATGCTCTTGGTCATGTATTCCTTCCAAGTCCGTTATAAAGTCTTCAGAACCAAAAGCTATGGCTACTACTCTATCTGAAGCTGCACAAATTTCCTGAACATTCATTACCGCCGAGGCCGTTTCAATCAACGCTATAATTTTAAAAGATCCTATCTCATATCCCTTTTCGAATTCTATTGTCTCCAAGAGTTTGTCAAAAAAATATATATCCTCTCCTCTTTTCGCTTTCGGATACATAAAACCTGTAATACCCGGTATTGTCAATTGACTAACGTCCTTTAGTAATTGGCCACTTTCTCTGTCATTAATTCTAGGGAAAATTGTCCGCCCTTTGAACTTCCCGTTTTTCAAGTACTCTATAATCTTATCTCTGGCGACTTGTTTATTTGCCACTGGCTGAACTGAGTCTTCAATATCAAGAAGCAATATGTCGGCGTCTACCTTGATAGCGCTTTGCATGAGCTTTTCACTATGGGCGGGAACAAACATTAAGCTCCTCATTAAAACATCTTTCATAAAGTTCTACTTAGGTTTTTTTAGGGACTAAAACTTTTCTTTTAAAACTGAGAACATTCTGTTTATGTTGATTGTATGCAATTGTTTCGACATGAACTATGCCTCTATCAATTTTAGACTTAGACTCTCTCTTGGCTAGTATTTTAGTTCTGGCATAGAGGGTGTCATTTATAAAAACTGGGTGTAAGTGTTTAATTTCTTCATATTCTAAATTGGCAATAGCCTTTCCACTTATGTCAGGAACGGTTATTCCAACAACTAAGCTAAAAACTAATGTGCCTACCACAAGTAGCTGCCTGTGCTGCTTTTGTTCGGCATAGTCCAAGTTAATGTGTACTGGATGATGATTCATCGTCAGCAGACTGAAAAAATTATTGTCGCTTTCAAAAATAGTTTTGGATCCTTGGTGCAAAATCTCTTCGCCTATAATGAAATCCTCAAAGTATCTTCCAAATTGTGTCGTAGACATGTTATCGTCTGAATTCATTAATTATTCTTTTTGCAAGTTTTATATGGGGTTTTTCCACCACCTGATTGTCTATCAAGATAGGGTCAAATTCATTCTCCCCTCCTCGTTCATTTAATTTCTCTTGCACGTTCAATGCCCACGTATAATCATTTTCACTGTAAAACTTTGTTTTGTTGACGATTTCCAATTGATTTGGATGAATAATAAACTTTCCATCATAGCCCTTGTCAAATCCATCCATCAATTCTTCTCTAAAGTTTTCTTCATCCTTAATGTACATTGATGCGATATCGATTGATATAATGTCATACGCTCTAGAAAAATACAAAATTTGTTGCCTCAAAACCTCTAGATTTTGTAGTGTATGCTTTGCTTGTATGGCGGCTATAAAATCATGGCTTCCCAGGGCCAATCCATATATTTGTTGATGATAAATAGAAAGCTGTGTAAAGCATTCAATATATAATCTGGGGGTCTCAACAAGTAGAATAACCTCCAGTTTTAATTTTGTTCTTTTTAAACAAGCTTCAAAATCTTTAAAGCCTGCCATTTTTGGAAACACAAAACGGGTAAAGCCATTTTCAAGTAACCTATCAAATATTTCAAAATCAAAACACCCCTTCGAATCTATTATTGGGATTCTGAAAAAGCATTTTCGGATATCCTCCTTGGGATATTTTAGAATCTGCTCCAATAAACCCGCTTTTTCAGAATCTTTAACAGCGTCTTCTAAGTCAATTATAATCTCAGTAACCCCTTTTTCTCTAATTCGGAGCAGCTTGTCTATCCTATTTGCCGGTATAAAGAAAAACGTTTGCATGGGGCCAACTTCTATTTGTAATCTATATTACTGGTTTTGCTTTTGCTGATTGAATTTGTACTTCAATTCCGCTAGTTCCCAATCTTCATTTGTATCAATATCCTGAGCCTGATTGCCATTAATGACTACAACACCCTTTTTCGCTCCATGCAGCCTTTGGTTGTTGGTCATCCAATAAAATTGTCCTGCATCATGATATGAACGTTCTAAATCCTGTGATCTTGATTTATAATATTCAGGGAAGAAAAAGTGCATCCTATTGTCAGCGTCAATTTTTATTGCTCTTTGTATAGGGTAGGAATATTCTACGACAGGCCTAACCGAATCATATTGATTTTTCTGTAGCACATTTAACCCTTTATTCAATACATCCAAACTTGCTAGTGGTGCTGTCGGTAAAATACAGCAAATAAAATCGAAATCTGTGGTATACTTTGATAACACTTCATCGACTACCTCAGAGAGGGTCGAAAAATCATCTGAATTCTTTGCTGACCTTAAAAATGGGACACTTGCACCAAATTCTTCAGCAATCGAAGCTATTTCCTCGTCATCAGTGGAAACCATCACTTCTGTGAAGAGATTGCTCTTAATTGCCAATTCAATTGAATAGGCAATTATTGGCTTCCCCAAAAAATGTTTTAAATTTTTTCTCGGAATCCTTTTACTGCCTCCCCTTGCCGGTATGATTGCCAAATTATTCATTAAACTCTAGCGTTTTTTCTATCACAAAATCCTGTTCACTATCCTTTAAAGAGGGATACATTGGCAAACTGATACAGCTGCCATAATATTTAAGTGCGTTGTTTAAATCTGCATTCTCATAACCTATTCTCTTATAATAGGGCAAGGTATGCACAGGGATATAATGGATTTGAGCAAAAATGTTGTTCTTTTTTAAGAAATCATATAAGCCTTTCCTATTCTCAACTTCTATAACAAAAAGGTGATGGGCGTTCAAATCTCCTTTCGACAGTGATTGATATTTGATTTTTCCCTTGAACGCTGCTTTATATTTTTCGGCTATTTCATTTCTCTTTAACACTCCTAAATCATTCTTCTCTAGTTGCGTAATTCCAAGGGCTGATTGAATATCTGTAAGTCTATAGTTATACCCAAGTTCTTGCATCTCGTAATACCACCCCCCATGATTTTCAAGCATATTTTCCTTTGAAATTCCATGGGTTCTTAAAAACATCATTTTTTTATACAACTCCTCATTGTTTGTGGTCAGCATACCTCCCTCGCCACATGCAATATGTTTTACTGGATGAAATGAAAAAACGCTAATATCCGCGTAATTACCATTTCCACAGTGTTGCTTTTCTCCATTTGAATCTGTAAAATGGGCCCCCGGCGCATGGCAAGCATCTTCAATTATCCATAAATCATGCTCCTTTGCCAGTTCTTTGAACTTCTCCAAATTTACTGGCAATCCTGCAAAATCGACAGGAATAATTCCCTTGAAAAATCCTTTGGGTTTACTTTCAATAAGATCCTTGGTTTTTTCATAGGAAATTAAATAGGTGTCGGGGTCGATATCCGCGAACCAGACTTCTCCTTTGACATACCTCACACAGTTCGCAGTGGCGGCAAAAGTAATTGGAGTAGTGATGACGCGTTCTCCTGGCTTAAGATTCATCGCCATGACAGCCAAATGCAATCCTGCTGTTGCGTTACTTACAGCAACCGCATATTTTGACCCTACATATTTCGAAAATTTTTCTTCGAATTCTGCTACTTTCGGGCCTTGCGTTAAATAATCAGAGGTTAAGGTCTCAATAACAGACCGGATATCTGTTTCATCTATTAATTGACGACCATAGGGAATTACGGTGTTCTGCTTCATACCTTGAAAGTTTCGTCCACATGCTCGATAATTAAATCCCTTAGACTTTCTATCGTTTCCCATTCAGTGTTTTCCCCAGAATTATATCTAAATCCGCTTGGTACTTTAATTGCGTTAAAGCTCTCAATAAAGTCATTCAAATTCCAACTCCGGGTTGCCGGCAGAATAACATAGTATCTCCCAAGGTCATAGGTGTAAAACGAATCTGAACTTGTAATCATTTCTTCATGTAATTTTTCTCCAGGCCTTATTCCAACTACCGGTTTTTTACAGTTTGGACCAATGGCCTCCGCAACATCCATTATTCTATAAGAAGGGATTTTGGGAACGAAAAGCTCTCCTCCCCAAGCATGTTCCAAAGCATGCATGACCATATCAACCCCACCTTGTAATGATATGTTAAATCTTGTCATATTAGGGTCTGTAATAGGAAGGACTCCTTCCGTATCCCTCTTGTTTATAAAAAATGGAATTACTGAGCCGTTAGAACCCATAACGTTTCCATATCTAACCACAGAGAATCGAATGGGGCTATTTCCCTTAATATTATTTGCTGCGATAAATAGTTTGTCAGAGGTCAGTTTTGTCGCGCCATATAGGTTAATAGGCGCACATGCCTTATCGGTCGATAGGGCAACAACTCTCTCAACATTGGTTTCAAAACAGGCATCCACAACATTTTGTGCGCCTCCTATATTTGTTTTAATGCACTCCTCTGGGTTATATTCTGCCAAGTGAACATGTTTCATGGCCGCCGCATGTATGACGTAATCAACACCCTTAAAAGCTCTTATCAGTCTATCCTTATCTCTTACATCTCCAATGAAGAATCGAATCTGTGGATACCTTTCCTTTGGGTACTCTTGGGCCATTTGAAATTGCTTTTGCTCGTCTCTAGAGAAAATAATTACTCTACGAACATCAGGATGTTTTTCAAAAATATGTTGGGTTAAAGCTTTGCCCAGCGAACCGGTCCCTCCGGTAATTAAAATTGATTTTCCTTCAAAATCCATCAAATTGTGATTTGTTTACAATCGTATTAAAAATAAGTGTTTTACTCCGGTCTAAAAGACAGTTTTTATTTTAAAAAACAATAAAACCTAGGTTTTATTGCTACCGAGCTTATCGATTAATATTGTTACTAAAGGTATTTAATGTCTTGTCTTTAGGTGAGGTGGATATTACATCTTCTTTTAAAATCCATTTGACACTTAGCACAGAATCATCATACTTAATGCCCCCTTCAGCCTCTTTGTTATAATAATTATCACATTTATAAAAAACCTCTGCTGACTCGCTCAACGTTAAAAAACCATGAGCAAAACCTCTTGGAACAAAAAGCTGTTTTTTACTTGCAGCATCCAGTTCTATGGAAAAATGCTGAGCAAAGGTAGGAGAATCTTTACGCAAATCCACCACCACATCCTGAATTCTTCCCGAGAGCACCGTAACCAACTTGGCTTGGGCATGTTCCCCTTTTTGAAAATGGAGTCCTCTTAAAACCCCCTTTTTCGAAAAAGATCGGTTGTCCTGCACAAAATGTACCTCTTGGGCTATGGCCTTACAAAATTCTTTATGGTTATAGCTTTCAAAAAAATAGCCGCGTTCATCTTCAAAAACCTGTGGTTCTATCACAAAACATCCTTTTAGCTTTGTTTCTGTTGCCTTAATCATATTTTCCTGTTCAAAACTCCCAATAACCTTTCTCCATATCCACTTTTTATCAGGGGTTTCACCAACTTTTTAAATTGATTTTTGTCAATATATCCCATCTCAAAAGCCGCTGCTTCGATAGAGCCTACGACCAGCCCTTGCCGCTCCTCGATTACTTCGATAAACTGGGAGGCTTGCAAGAGTGCCTGGAAGGTTCCTGTATCCAACCAGGCCGTACCCCTGTCCAAAATACTGACTCTTAGCTTCCCCTTTTCCAAATAGACACGGTTTACATCGGTAATCTCCAATTCTCCCCGGGCACTGGGTTGTATACTTTTGGCAATGGAAACCACATCATTATCGTAAAAATAGATTCCTGGCACCACATAGTTGGATTTGGGTTCTTTGGGTTTTTCCTCTATACTGATGGCCTTGCCCTCTTCATCAAAAGTAACCACTCCATACCGCTCGGGATCATTTACCCGGTATGCATAGATGATGCCACCCTCCGGGTCATTGTTTTTTTGCATCAGATCTGATAGCCCAGACCCATAAAAAATGTTGTCCCCCAAAACAAGGGCTACCTTATCCGTTCCTATAAAGTCTTCTCCAATGATAAAAGCTTCCGCCAACCCATTAGGTGCTTCTTGAACCTCATAAACAAACGAACACCCGTATTGGGTACCGTCGCCCAATAAATCTTTGAATAAAGGTAGGTCTTTGGGAGTGGAAATAATCAATATGTCCCTAATGCCAGCATACATTAAGGTGGACAATGGGTAGTAAATCATCGGCTTATCGTAGATAGGCATCAACTGCTTGCTCACCGACAAAGTCAGTGGATGCAATCTACTTCCCGTTCCCCCTGCCAAGATGATTCCCTTCATGAGTTGTGTTCTTGATATTGTTTTTGGTAATATTCCCGATAATCCCCGGATGTCACATGGTCCAGCCATTGTTGGTTATCAAAATACCAATCTATAGTCTCTTTTAACCCCTCCTCAAAGGTGACGGAGGGCTCCCAACCTAAATTTCGATTGATTTTAGAGGCATCTATGGCATACCTTACATCATGACCTGGGCGGTCTTTGACAAAGGTTATCAATTTGGCCGATGTTCCTTCCTCCCTGTGCAATTTTTCGTCCATCAATCCGCACAACAATCTTGTCAAATGTATATTTTTCCATTCATTAAAACCTCCAACATTGTAGGTTTCCCCTTTTTCTCCTTCATGAAAAATAAGGTCGATGGCCCTAGCGTGATCTTTTACAAATAGCCAATCGCGGGTATAATTTCCATCACCATATACGGGCAGCGCCTTATTCTGGATGATATTGTGGATGAACAAGGGAATCAATTTTTCTGGAAACTGATTGGGCCCGTAATTGTTGGAGCAATTGGAAACAACAAAAGGCAGCCCATAGGTTTCGCCATAGGCCCTAACAAAATGATCAGAACTCGCCTTGGAGGCAGAATAGGGCGAATTTGGATCATAGGCCGTTTCCTCCGTAAAAAAGCCATGTTCTCCCAAACTCCCGAAAACCTCATCGGTGCTAATATGATAAAATAGAAAGTCCTTGTTGTTACGTGCCAACGACAGGGAAGCATTCAATAAATTGACGGTTCCCAAAACGTTTGTGCGTACAAAGGACATGGGGTCGGAAATGGATCGGTCCACATGGGATTCAGCAGCCAAATGAATCACCCCATCAAACTTATATTTGGAAAATAGTTCGTTGATGAACTCGGAATCTGTGATGTCTCCCTTGATAAATTGGTAGTTGGGAGCGTCCTCTACATCTATTAGGTTTTCTAAATTTCCCGCATATGTGAGTGCGTCCAGATTATAAATCGTGTAGTTATTATATCGGGAAACAAATCTTCTCACCACATGGGAACCAATAAATCCCGCCCCTCCTGTGATTAAAATTTTTTTGGGAGTCTGCTTTTCCATACCAGTAGTCCCCTTATCTTTTTGTTAATGGTTAGGTTAACGGAGAACACTATTTTTAGGTCTCTTTGCTAAAGTACGATAATTCGTGTCCAAAACAAGTTTGGTCGTTTTCATCAAACCATTTTCTTCAAGTATCTGCTTTGCAAATTCATACCAAGTCATCGGTTTGCCATCTGCAAAGTGATATGTCCCAAAAGGCTTGTCTCCAAACACAATTTCGTTCAAAATAAATCGAGCCAATGCCTCCGAATTGGTTGGGCGGCCCCTTTGGGCATCTGTGATATGTAGTTCTTCACCCGACTGCGCTTTTTTAAGGATGGTTTTGTAAAAATTATGCCCATGTTTTTTGCTGTATAACCAAGAGGTTCTGAGAATATAATGCTTGTTTGGTAGAATGGCCTTGATATATTCTTCCCCTTTTAGTTTTGATTTGCCATACTCATTAATTGGGTTGGGTATATCTTGTGCCGAGTAAGCTCCCTCCTTTTCTCCGTCAAACACATAATCCGTAGATATCTGGATCAGTGCCACCCCGTGTTCCTTGCAAACTAGAGCAAGGTTTTTTACCCCTTCTGCATTAACCTTGAAGGCCTCCTCAGAATTCTTTTCCGCAACTTCTACATTGGTGAAGGCAGCACAGTTGATACAAAAGTTGTAGTTTCCTTTTCTAAAAGCTTCAGCGATTTGGCCTCTTTGTGTTATATCAAGTTTTTCTGAAGTTTTGAAATCAAAGGAAACTTCTGGGAAATCGAGGGTTAGGTCTTGAAAAGTGAGTCCGAGTTGCCCTTTGGAGCCGGTTACTAAAACGCTAACCATTATCTCTCATTTTATTGGTGACCAAAAAAACACTTTTGGTCCTTACTCTTGATTATACGTTTTAAGGTATCTGTTTAGTTCAAGCAAAGCTAAAACCCCAAGGACCAAAATTAGCAACAATGCTGGGAGTTTAAATTTATAGCTGTTCCAAACTCCCTTTTGCTCCACGCCCCTAGTTGGAAAATCGCTTATTACATTAATAATTGTCGATTTATTGGCCCTTTCCTCGTTCAGTTCTACCAGCTTCTCCTTCAGCACGTCTTTCTCCTGCACCAAAGCAAGTTCACGCCCTTTCGACTCCCCTCCTTCTGCCAAATTAATATTGGTGCCCTGCATAGGCTTGTCTGCCTCCTTTACCAAAACCGTTCTGTAAAGACTTTGCAGTGAATCTATTTCGGCCAACTGGTTTCTATAAATTTCCTCCTGAAGCTTTAGGTTTTCATCATTAATTCGCTGTTGTAACTTGAAATACTGGTTTACAGAAATCGAATTGATAATGGCCGGTTGTGCTTTTTTGGCCACTCTATTATCCGTGCTAATCAATGATATCTGGTGGAACCTAGCATCCATGGAATTGAAGTTCTCCAAATAATTTTCGTAGTCAATTGCTTTAATTGTAGTGGTGTCCAACTCTTTTATGAATTGGTCAAAAAGTTTTATCTTCTGGTTCTCGTCCGAATAGGAATCCGTGAAAATTTCTTTGATACTGGCAGCCTCATGTTCGGTAATATTCAATGCCGTGGCTAGTGCAACTGAATCTTGAGCCTTCGCCAAATCGTTGTAAAAGGCAATATTGTTGTACAATTGTTGGACACTGTTGAAGTTGGGTTCCACAACCATTCGGGAAATATATTTTTCTGGTGTGATTTTATCGAGAATAAAGCCTCCAACACCACCTATAATGAGTGCTGATCCGATTACAATGATGTTCTTTTGCACAAAAAGGAGAAACAACATGATCAAGTGGAAAATACCCTTGAAAATGCTTGAGATGAAATTGAAGAACTTTTGAAAACCCCTTCCTATCATTTGAAACAATTGTCCCAAATCTATTTCATCCGAATTGTTCTGTTGTACCGGTTGGTCTGCCATACCTTATGAATTGAATATTTGTTGTAAAATCTTGTCCGTAATCAAATAGGTGGGTTTTACCCCTGTTGTGCCCAATCCTCCTGAAGCCAATGTGCTCCCTGTCTCCAATGGATTGTCCGAGGCATAGTATGCGTATCTTACCTTAACCTCCTTTTTAATGCTCTTTCGAATTTGGGATGCGGATTGTATTGCCTTTTGGTAATGCACCCCTTCCATCTCCAAACCTATAACATTCCAGGTGGACTCATGGAAAAACTGGAGAATATCCCTATTTTGCAATGATGTTCCCAAAACGGTCACCATGGTTCCTTCGGTTACCTTTAGTCCATGCCCTTCAAAATCCTGTCCTTTCAATTCGTTCTCAAAAGGATAATTATCGGCCGTGCCCTCAAAAATATGCGCCGAGGGAATCATGATATCTCCTTTGCCTCCCTCCAAAATACCCGCTTTTCCCATGATGGAAACCGAATCCACATTTAAAAACGTTTTCTTTTGGCCTTCTTCCATAGGCTTCAAAAGTTCGTCTATGGTCTCATAAGCTTGCTCGCCAAAGGCATAGTCCATCACAAATATAACGGGTTTTTCATCTTCTGAGATAGTATTGGGTAGGGTGTAGCAACAGCTTCCCTTCCCGAACTTGGCCGTGTCAAAAATCTGCACATCGATATTGGCTCCGGATTCATCCTCCAAAAAAAGCATACCATTGTTCAAAGCATGGTTTTTGACCTTTTTGTTGAGAGACTTGTTTTTATCGGAACTTAGTGCCTTGTAGATTTCCAAGGAGTCGTTATCCGGGAATTCATCTGCCAATGCTTTCTTGGCAAACAGGGAATTCATTACACTGTGCATATTGGCACTGATAATATGAAGTGGCCTGTGCAGCAGATTATGGTTTTTCAACGTGGCCTTGATTCTATCTGCCCATTTTTCTCCATGGATATGGTGTCCCAATCGCTCCCGCAACAAGGGGCTGAAGGTAATGGTCCTTTTATTGCCCGTGGTCTCTTCCTCAATGGCCAGTTTACCCAACCAATGGATAACGTTCAAAAAACGGTCGGGGTCTTCTGGGGTCTTTAGTTTGTTTTGTATTTCCACTACCTCATCAAAGGTCCTGCTCAATATATTGGCACAGTGAATCAATGCCACCTCACGTTGTTCGGAAGTCTTTTCTTCAGACAACACAAATTCCGTAAGCTTGTCCCAGTCCCTTATGGTCGAGGTCCCATCGTCTACCAACACCCTTCTACATATTTTTCCGGATTCAATGAATAAAAACGTCAAATGGGTCAGTATATCGTAAATATCACTTCTCCCACGCGTAATCTCCACGTTCATTTGCTCGTCATCAATACGGTAACAGTTCCTTCTTCGTTTGGGAGGAACAATTGGCTTTAAATGTGATTTCGCAAAACCTTCATCGGAGGTAAGATTAATAAACCGACATTCCTCGATGCCTTCGGGAAGTCGTTCCAATACATAAATCAAGCCGTTCAACTCGGCCTTATCGTCTGCAATGGTGCCATAAATTTCCGGCCTAAGCAACAATAAAGCGGTCCGCAAAGCATTACCGGAAACTCCAGAGGGTTTATAGAATCCCCTGTTGAGCAAATGGCGCATGGTGATGTACAACCGTTCGATTGCGTTGGTGGACTCCTGGGCCCTAGTAGTCTGTTTTACTTCTGTTGCCATCATAACTTCTGGCAAAAATAAGTGAATTCCTATGAAAGATAAGCCCTTATAACTTAACTAATTTTAAATGGATGAAGCCCATCGGCCACTTTTCGGTCGTTGGCCAGGCGTTGTACCTTATTCTGACCGCCGAGCTTGCCTATGGATTTCATATAATCTTGAAATCCGTTGGTTCTGATGCTACTTATTTTCAACGGTTGAAGAATATTGCCTTCAATCAGGTCAAAATAATAGCTGTTCTGCTGTTTCATGCTTTCTTCCATAAGGGCAGCAAACTTTTCAGGGTCCGAAGGCTCTCGTTCAAATTCGATAAACCATTCGTGATAGGGCAGCTCTCCATCTTTGGGGTCGGCCTGGGGAGCGACCGTAAATTCGTTCACCAAGGCATCGGTCTGTTCCACGGCCAACCGAAGCGCCTCCTCCACTTCCTTGGCAATCACATGCTCCCCAAAAGCAGAAATAAAGTGTTTGATGCGACCTGAAACAACAATCTTGTAGGGGTTCTTTGAAATAAACCGAACGGTATCTCCCAAATTGTAGGCCCACAGCCCAGCATTGGTAGAAATCACCATAGCGTAGTCCACATCCAACTCTACGTCGGCAATAGTCAATCTTTTGGGTTCATCATCAAAAAATTCGTCAGCTCTTACGAACTCATAAAAAATACCGGCGTCGAGCAGCAAGAGCATCCCCTTTTCTTTTTGGGAATTTTGATAGGCAAAAAACCCTTCGCTTGCGGGGAAAAGCTCAATACTGTCCACCTTTCTGCCTATCAAATTTTCAAATTTGGCACGATACGGCTCGTAATTCACTCCGCCATAAATGAATAGCTGAAATTCCTTAAAAAGTTCCCCTACCTTTTTTCCGGACTTGGCATTCAGTTTTTCAAAATACATCTGCACCCAGGAAGGTATTCCTGCAATCACGGTCATATTTTCATTCTCCGTCTCCTCTACGATTTTGTCCACTTTGGCCTCCCAATCTTCGATGCAATTGGTTTCCCAGCTGGGCAATCGGTTCTTTTGAAGATAATTGGGCACATAATGGGCAGAGATTCCTGAAAGTCTACCGAGCTTGATTCCGTTTTTTTCCTCCAACTCCGGACTTCCTTGCAAAAAGATCATTCTGCCATCCACAAAGTCAGCCTTCCCCGTTTCGTGGATGTAACTTAAAATGGCATTCCTGGAGGCTTCAACTTGATTTTTGATGGAAGGTTTGGTGATGGGAATATATTTGGCCCCAGAAGTAGTACCTGAAGTTTTGGCAAAATAAATGGGTTTCCCAGGCCAAAGCACATCGGTCTTGCCTTCTATGATCTGTTGAACGTAGCCCTTTAGTTCTTCATAGTCCCGAATGGGCACACGTTCTGCGAAATCTTGGTGCGATGTAATGGTTTCGAACCGATGATCTTTTCCAAAAAGGGTTCTTTTTCCTTTTGCTATCAATTCGTTAAAGACTTTCTGCTGGGTGTGAACCGGACGGTTTACCCATTTGTTCGTCTTTTTCGCTATCCGATTGGCAAATATTTTGGCCGCAAATGCTTTTAGGGACATTAGTTAAATTCAATATAGTTCTGTGGATCTACCGGTTTGCCCTTTCTCCAAAGTTCAAAGTGCAAGTGAGGCCCAGTGGTAAGTTCTCCTGTATTTCCAATGGATGCTATCACCTCTCCCGCTTTTACCATATCTCCTTGTGACTTGCTTAAGGAGCCATTGTGTTTGTAAACCGAGGTTATTCCTTCTTGGTGCTCGATAATTATGACATATCCCGTTTCGATGGTCCATTCTGCAAATAATACCGTTCCATCAGCAATTGCCTTGACGGGGGTATCCCGCGGAGCCACTAAATCCACTGCATAATGCTTGGTCTTTTGATCAAATCCTTGGGATAAAGTTCCATTAACCGGCGAGAAAAA
Organism: Flagellimonas marinaquae; assembly: GCF_003992675.1. Classification (GTDB taxonomy): domain Bacteria; phylum Bacteroidota; class Bacteroidia; order Flavobacteriales; family Flavobacteriaceae; genus Flagellimonas; species Flagellimonas marinaquae. The sequence goes on along the minus strand of NZ_RZMZ01000007.1, from coordinate 305,574 downwards.
AAGGGTGCCCAAATTTTCAATATCCCGTTCAAAAAGATTGTACTTGTCCTCCAGTTCCACTTCTTCCCTCAAGAGCAGATCTTCACGAATAGGAGTAAGGTCCACTGAGGCTGGGTCCAGTTTATACTGTTCAAAAAGAGAGTCGCGGTTGGTTTGATTGTTCTCGATATCACCTCGCAACACCTTTCGCACATTGTCTAGATACCTATTGGTATAATTAAGTACTGTAACCAGGGAATCGGTCTTGTAGGTAAGCTCCGTGGCTTGTCGCTTCAATTTGGTGGACGAATATCCAGGAATGTATTCTCTTAATGGGGTAAAGGCAATAATCAAAGTGGTAACACCTATCAGCACAATAATGAACAGGGTTCCAGTAACAAAAACGTTCAACCGGTTCAGCTTAAAGGATATTTTCTCCTCAAAGGTGCTTTCATTCAAGATTACCAAGCGATACTTGTGCAATAGCTTGCGCTTGATTTCCTTTCTTTTCTTTTTGTCCTTTGCCATAATCAACAAAGATAGTCTTACAATTTAATTTGGATGTTAACCTTTTTAAAAAGCTAAGGGGCCCAAGTTCCTAAAAATCGTTCCCAAATGCTAATTTTCGTTAATCGGCCACACTCTTCCACTTCTTTTTAGTACTTTTACATTTCTAAATTAAAGGTTTTGTAGATATGATTGCTCAAACAATATTTCTTGGTATGTTAGGTCCATGGCAGATTGTATTGATCGTTGCCGTGGTGGTTTTGCTTTTTGGAGGCAGAAAGATTCCAGAATTGATGAAGGGCCTTGGAAGCGGAATTAAGGAGTTTAAGAACGCTACCAAAGAAGACGACAAATTGGAAGGCGAAACCAAAGAATCAAAGTCCTAAGGTTTACCCGCTTTTAGGCTTGGACCTGTTGTTTTTAATTGGTTCATCGACCAACAACAACATTTTTTAAGCGTTCAATGTCGCAAATTTAACCTTTCACAACAAAAACTTAATACCCCACTTACCATATCCTATTTTAGCGGTTCAACTAAACTGTTAAGCCCTCAAAATGCTTAACCTCCAAATGGGCGTTGATGTTCATTTGTGCAGACGGAGTGGTAATGAGAAAACTGATCTTGCTATTTTTCTTTCTATGCTCTTTTGGGATATTTGCCCAGGAGCTTGCTATGTCGGTAAACGATGTTGATCCCCCATTATACCAGAGCATCGAAAGTGATTCCACTACAGACAATCCAAACTTCGTAAAACATCTTGATGGCTTAAGCGATAAAAACCTGGCCAAATATCTACACGAAGGCGGTGTTGCCGAAAAACTCATTGAAAAAGCAAACGAGTACTACGATAAGATGTGGTATGCCGAATCGGCGCGGATTTATGACATGGTCCTCGAAAAGACTGCCACAAAACATACTTCCGCCTTACTATCAAAGGCCGGTGACTCTCACTATTTTACTGGAAACCTCGAGAAGGCCTATAAATGGTACAACGAACTTTATCAATTGTTTGCCGATGATGTGTCCGAAGAAACTGTTTTCAAGTACACCCAAACGTTAAAGGGAACTGGTAAATACCGAAGGGCGGCAGCAATCACCAAGATTTTGCGCCAAAAAAGGGATGAGCCCCTGAAGGAGCTGGAAAAGATAAGCGATTCCAGCTGGGAGGCTGCATACACAGTGAAAATCAAAAACTTGGGAATCAATTCCCCGTATTCGGATTTTTCGCCAATGTTCCATGGAAACGGTATTGTTTACTCATCCGCAAAGGACTCTTCCATATTTACCACCCGTCGCTACCGATGGACCAATCAACCCTTTTTGGATATTTACACAGCCCAAAAGAAGAATGATGAGGGAGACCTGGCCACTCCTAAAAAATTCTCCAAAAACATCAATACAAAATACCATGAGGCTTCTATGGCCTTTTCTCCTGATCAGAAAACGATCTACTTTACCAGAAACAACTACGGAAAAAGGTTGAAGCGGGGTAAAAATGGCATTAATCACCTAAAAATATATCGTTCCAGATTAGTGAACGGCGAATGGACAAGAGCAGAAGAACTGCCCTTTAACAGTGAAGACTATTCCACTGGGCATCCCACCGTTAGTCCGGATGGGAAAAAAATGTACTTTGTTTCCGATAGGCCCGGAGGTTTTGGCGAAACGGATATTTATGTAGTGGACATCTATCCCGATGGCGGCTTCTCCGAGCCCAAAAACTTGGGCAGGACCATCAACACCGCAGCAAAGGAAATGTTTCCTTATATCGCAGAAAACACCCTTTATTTTTCTTCCAACAGGCCCATGGGCTTTGGAGGCTTGGACATATACAAGTCTGAGGGAGTCAATGATATCTTTGGTGTGGGGGTCAACTTGGGCAAACCCATCAACAGTAGCAGGGATGATTTCTCTTATATTATTGATGCTGCAGGCGAACAAGGATATTTTGCTTCCAACCGAAAAGGAGGGAAGGGTGACGACGATATTTATTCTTTTATCCTTGAAACCAACCTCAACGCAATTATGGGCTCCGTGCAGCATTCGGAAACCATGGAGGTGTTGAAGCAAACCAACATCTCATTACTAAGTTCCACGGGGAAATTATTGAATGAAACGGTATCCGATACAGCTGGCAATTATGTGTTCAAAAATCTGACGTCCGCCACAGACTATATGATCGTAGCCCGCAAAGATGGGTTTATCAATGATAGTATACAGGTGGCCACCAAAGAAAACACAGGTGTATCTGTTTCGCAATATTTACGGGAGCGCCAAAAGGAGGAACAAAAGCCCATCGCTGCCATTTTTGAGCCGAACGATGTGTACTTCGACTTCGACAGCTCGCAAATTACCCCCGGTTCAGCAAAAGAATTGGACAAATTGGTTGCTGTACTAAAAGAAAACAAGAAACTAACCTTAAAGATAGCTTCCCATACCGACGCTACTGGACCTGCGTCATATAATAAGCTTTTGTCCGAGAGACGTGCGAAATCCACCAAAAATTACATTGTTTCCAAAGGAATAGCTCCTTCCAGAATTTTGAGTGCCGTAGGTTACGGGGAAGATAGGTTAATAAATCACTGTTCCGATGGAATGCCCTGTGATCCGGCTGAACACCGTTTGAACAGAAGGTCGGAATTCATCTTGTTTTCCGAGTAATTCCCTTTCCTAACCCTTTTTGGGGTGCCTTTTACCATCAATTTCTCAACCAAATGTGTCGTTTATCGACCATCTTTGCCGTCCATCGATAGGCTGCAATATGCAGTTTATCGATCATACCTATTCCTTTGAGGATTAATGGATTGAAGCTAATGCTTTCAACGTCCAAATTTGCCTTTTGTCCTTTAGTTTTTCTTTCTTTCCTTCAAAAACTAAACTTTGACCCAGCTTACATCTTAAAAAACATACTTATGAAAAAATTACTACTCGTCAAAGAAATATACATTGAAGGGTTCCGAAACTTGGGACACTTTTTGGTAGAGAAGTACTTCAAAATATTCGCTTGGTTTAGCTTTGTGATGTTTTTTGTTGTGCTTTATGCCTTCGTATATCGAATTGCTACAGGCTTTGCTTTTGACTAAATAAAAATCATTATATCAAAAAAGCCCCGAACTATTTGTTCGGGGCTTTTTGTTTTCCGTTTTCCGAATTTCACTAATCGGATGTGTCCTTTGTTGGAAGAAACTCAATGGTCTTTAGAATGGCTTCCAGTTCGAACATATAGTCCCTTTTCGCTTCGGATGGCGCAAAAGTGAAACCTTCGATGACCATTTTTCTGTCATTTTCCCTGTCATTGATGATGTAGGTCAAAAATGGCCCCGCCATGGGATAACCACTTATTTCCCAAACCCCTTTCACCTCGGCAGCCTTTTTGCCCCCGATTTCCGCAGGAAACACATAAGGGGAAAAGGCCTTTTCGGTAATCATAAAGGTGTTTTCATACGGGCCTGGAATATATTTTTCGCCAATGGAATCCCTCATCCGAACGATATCGTCAACAAAAGTGGAATCGTTGCTAAAGTAATCCCATGGCATCTCATACGCGATAACGTTCATAGTGCCTTTCGGAATCTGAATGTCCATCCAAACAAAATTATCTTCTCTCCTGCCCACCTTGTAGAGTGATGGGACATCAAGTTTTATACCGAATTCCTCTTCCAAGGCCTTGTCCTTGCTCAGGGAACGTTTAAATCGACTTTGGGCCTCGGCTATTTCGTTGGCCTTGAACTCTCTTATTGCCCTATCGGCCAAAGAATCCAAATTTCTGATCATCACCTCTTCCGTTGGCCCTGTGACCACCGCTACCTTTTGGGGTTTTGCATAGGCATCGTCCTTGATATGTGCCAAAGAGGTGGAATCTTGCTCCACGTACAAAATGGACCGGGCATGAGTGGTTGTCCCTTTAAAGACTTTTGGGGGTACTTGGGTAAGGGTAAACAATGGCTCTATTTGGGGCAGACCTATAATCTGGGCCGCAAATTCGTCCCGTATCTTTTCCCCAACCGGCCCTCTCCAGAGCTCGGTATCCATAATGACCATCAGTGAGTTGATTCCCCCAGTGGAGGGCGGTAAAAATTTTTCCTTTTTACCTGAGTCTCCACAGGCCGATAATGCCAACATTATGATGGCAAACAGTAGTGTTCCTAATTTTTTCATATGGTGTTAAATTTACGAAGAACAATCACACAATTTAAGTTTTGTGCCCGGTTTTAGGTTATTACCACTAATACCGTTCCATTCTCGTAAATTTTCGATGGTAACTCCTGGGTATTTTTTGGAAATCGTCCAAAGTGAGTCGCCAGACTGTACAGTATGGACCTTTGCTCCGTTTGCAGCGGTACTTGAAGACGTGGAGGTACTGCTCTTAACACTTGTTTCCGCCACATAAGGTTTTCTTGGGAAGATGGTCAGGCGTTGTCCCACTCTCAAATTGTTGCTCCGTAGTCCGTTCCATCGCTTGATCTGGCTGACCCCAACTCCGTAGCGTTCTGCAATTTTACCCAAATAATCGCCGCTCTTCACCCGATATCTGATTTGATCCTGCGCCGTAACCATGCTGGGCAGCGGTTTTTCCAACGAATCCAATTCCTTTTTTACATAGGCGTATATTTGCTCCTCGTTGGACACGAACTTACCGATTTTGGAGGTTGGCAATCGCAATGCGTAATTCTTGCCCTCGACTTTGGGTATGATGTTGAGCTTATATGCAGGGTTGAGCATTTCCAGTTCCTCAGTGCTGATATCTACCAATTTGGATATTTGATCAAAAGTGATCAGGTTTTTGACATGGATCGTGTCCGTTTCAAAATAAGGGCGTTCCGCCTTTTTGTATTGGAGGCCATGCTCTTCAGCATACTCAAAAATGTACATGGTCGCTAAAAAAGCCGGGAGATATCCTGCTGTTTCGCGTGGAAGAAATGGTCTAATGTTCCAGTAATTCTCATAACCACCAGAACGTCGGATAGCCTTGTTTACATTTCCTGGCCCTGAGTTATAGGCTGCCAACGCCAAATCCCAATCTCCAAAAATATCATATAACCTGCTTAAATATTTGCTTGCCGCTTTTGTGGCCATAATGGGGTCATGTCTTTCATCAACATAACTGCTCACATCCAGGCCGTACATTTTTCCCGTGCTGTACATAAACTGCCACAAACCCTTTGCGCCCACTCTGGACATGGCTTTTGGGTTTAGGGCGGATTCGACAATCGCCAAATATTTGATTTCGAGCGGAATGTTCTGATTATCCAGTTCCTGCTCGAACAGCGGAAAGTAGAATTGGCTGGCTGTCATCATCCGCTGCATCAAATCCCGTCTACGGGTCAAGAACGATTTGATGACGCTTTCCAAAGATGAGTTGTAGGTAATATTAAAAGGTGTCTTTTCGTTCATTCGGGCCAATCTGGCCTTAAGGGTGTCGGTTGGTAGGTCCACTACAACTATGGAATCTTGCCCCGGCCCGTTTTGAACTTCCAAAAGCATATCGCTAAAGAGCTCCGCATTGTTGTGGAGTTCGTTCAGCCATAGGCTGTCGTATCGCCAGGCCTCTTCCAAATCACGCAACTTAAATTTGCCGTCCTCATGGGTCTCCAGTGCCATCAGCTGTCCATCAATCTTGATGTTGGACACAGCGATAATGCCTTGTTCCTCTTCCTGCGACACTATGGAATCCTTCTCCTTTTGGTTTGTGCCATCCTGCTGCGCGCTCAAATAAGGAGCTACGGACAGTACAGCCGCAAACACAGCTATTTTCAATCTTTGGTTCATTTGGAAACGGTTTGATTTTTTGGGGTTAACTAAATTGGCTTTTTTTTCTGACATACTAAAGCATGGAGCCAAAATTTGCCGTCTTTTAACGTTTTCCCCTTCTAACTCACAACGTGGAACTTAGCCCAATATTGCAGCAATGCCCGGAAGGGTTTTTCCTTCCAAACTTTCCAACATGGCTCCACCTCCTGTGGACACATAGCTTACTTTATCCTCAAAGCCAAATTGCTTCACAGCGGCCACGGAGTCTCCTCCACCTACAAGGGAAAATGCTCCCCCTTTGGTGGCTTCATCAATGTAATTCCCCAGTGCGATAGTTCCTTTGGCAAAATTTTCCATTTCAAAAACACCAACGGGTCCGTTCCACAAAATGGTCTTGGAAGCCAAAATGACTTGTTTAAAAATTTCCAAGGTTTTCGGTCCGGCGTCCAGCCCTTGCCATCCGTCGGGAATCTTGTCCACGTCAACAAACTGGGTCTCGGCATTGTTGTCAAAATCGTTGGCAGCCAATACGTCCACCGGCAGGTACACTTTTACATTTTTGGCTTCGGCCTTTTTTAGAATGTCCAGGGCCAACTCCATTTTGTCATCCTCACAGATGGAATCGCCGACTTTTCCTCCTTTGGCCTTCACGAAGGTGTAGGTCATACCGCCGCCGATAATAAGATTGTCCACCTTGTCCAATATATTCTCGATAATCGTGATCTTGGAAGATACTTTTGCGCCGCCCAAAATAGCGGTCACCGGCTTCTCCCCAGTTTCCATAACCTTATCAATGGCTTTGATTTCCTTGGCCAACAGGTAGCCAAAACATTTGTTTTCTGGGAAAAACTTGGCAACTATGGTGGTAGAGGCATGTGCCCTGTGTGCTGTTCCAAAGGCATCATTCACGTAAATGTCACCGTGTTTGGACAGTGCTTCTGCGAAGGATTCATCGCCAGCCTCTTCTTCTGCATGAAAACGGAGGTTTTCCAATAAAAGCACCTCTCCGCTCTGTAAACCGGCCACTGCCTCATCTGCCTTTGCCCCAACGGAATCTTCGGCAAATTTTACCTGCACCCCAATTATGTCCGACACTTTATCCACAATATGGGACAGGGACATATCTGGGTTCGCCTTACCTTTTGGTCTGCCCAAATGGCTCATCAGAACGGCGGAACCACCATCTTCCAGTACTTTCAGAATGGTCGGTTTTGCCGCATCGATACGGCTAGTATCGGTCACGTTGAATTCCCCATCAAGAGGAACATTGAAATCTACCCTTATCAATGCCTTTTTGCCCTCGAAATTAAAATCGTCTATCGTTTTCATGTGTGTGTTCTTTTTTGAGAATTTCAAATGTAAAGATTTCTTGCTTTTTCGGCAGTCGCATGGCCTCAATATTTAAAAGTTTATAGGTTTTTAACCTTTTCGGTTACATCTGTTAACGCTAGAAGTCTTCCGATGGTTCCCTTTGAAAACTTCAGCGGTTAAAAATGTATCTTTGATACATGCTTTTCAAAAATGTTTTAGGACTCGAACACATCAAAAACCATTTGGTGACCACGGCAGAAACCGGAAGAGTGGCCCATGCCCAATTGTTTGTGGGCCCGGAAGGCTCTGGAGTGTTGCCCATGGCCATTGCCTATGCGCAATACTTGCTCTGCGGCAATACCGGCGGTGAAAATGAAGGGCCGAACAGTGTTTGCAATACCAAATGCAATTCGCTCACCCATCCCGATCTTCACTTTGCCTTTCCCGTTTCCAATTCGGACAAGATAAAGTCTCATGCGGTAAGTGACCATTATTTGGAAGAATGGCGCCAATTTGTAAAGGAACAGCCTTACGGTAATTTGTTCGATTGGTACCGCCTCATCGGCATTGAAAAAAAGCAGGGCCAAATTGGGGTGGACGAGGCCCAGGATATGGTCAAAAAGTTGTCCTTGAAGTCGTATGAGGGCGGGTACAAGGTGCTGATTGTTTGGATGGCCGAAAAGATGAACGTTTCGGCAGCCAACAAGCTTTTAAAGTTAATCGAAGAGCCTCCCAACAAAACCGTATTGCTCCTGTTGGCTGAAGATGAGGAACAGATCATCAATACCATCCGGTCCCGCTGCCAAATCCTGAACTTCCCACCTTTGGCGGAACAAGTAATTACCGACGAACTTTTGGCGAGGGGCATTGCACAAACGGAGGCGCTTACCATTGCTCTAGAGGCCAATGGCAATTTTAACAAGGCCTTGGATCTCCTCAACAAGGATTCGGAGGACTTGGTGTTTGAACGATGGTTTGTACAATGGGTTCGGAGCGCTTTTAAGGCGAAAGGTAACAAAGGGGCCATTCAAGAACTTATTTTATGGAGCGATGAAGTATCCAAAACTGGGCGCGAAGTCCAGAAAAAGTTCCTTGGCTACTGCCTTACCATGATGCGGCAGGCCCTTCATCTCAATTACAAAGCCAAAGAATTGGTCTACACCAAAGTACATATGGAGGGGTTTGACTTGAACAAATTTGCCCCTTTTGTGCATGAAAACAATATTTTGGATATTGTAAAGGAATTGGAGGAGGCCATTTTTCACGTGGAACGCAACGGCAACTCCAAGCTCATTTTCACGGACTTGTCCATTAAACTTACCCGGCTATTGCACGCAAAGGCCGCTTAAAACCAAACAAAGCATGAACCATTTATTTTCAAATATTACGGAAATCTTACTGCTGGCATTTTTGACCATTGTTTTTTTGCAGAGCGGCATTGATAAATTACTCAATTGGAAAGGCAACCTAAGCTGGCTGACAGGGCATTTTTCAAAATCGCTTTTTAAGGGTTCCGTGCCTGTGCTTCTTGCCATTATTTTGGTCATGGAGATGCTTTCTGGCATTCTCTGCGGAGTCGGTATTTTTCAAGCTGCCATTGATGGTGAAAGCATCATTGGCTTTTATGGGGCCATCCTCTCTGCGGTAACTTTATTGATGCTGTTGCTAGGGCAGCGCGTTGCCATGGATTATGAAGGAGCAAAGACCATAGTGGTATATCTGATACCCACTGTCTTTTTGGTGTATTTGATGCAATGACAATTTTCATTAAACCTTACCGGCCATGATTGTTGAGCCTATACAAAGAATAGAGTTGCCTGAAAAAACGCAACCTTATTACGACCAATTTCAGAAACTGATCCTGGAAATCCGCAAAAGGGAATTGCCGATGGACCTTACCACAGTCATCAACAATAAAATTGATGCGCTGAACCAACTCTCAGATGCCAACAAATCCCTTAAAACAGAAATTCAAAAAACACAGTCCAAGATTATCGGACTACTGGCACAAAAACTGAAGATTGTGCCCATCAATTACTATCGGAAAACGTGGTTTGTGTTAGGAATGACAGTTTTCGGATTGCCCATTGGGGCGGCCATGGGGCTCAGCCTTGGCAATATGGGGTATATAGGAATCGGGCTTCCCGTGGGCATGTTCATCGGTCTGGCGGTGGGCACCCAAATGGATAAAAAAGCCATGGAGGAAGGAAGACAGTTGGACATCGAAATCAAAGCATAACTATATCATGGAATAGCTCTTCCCTTGTTTACAAAACTTTTAACCGATGTTTCAAATAAAAAAAGACCTGCAAAATAAGCAGGTCTCTTTTATTCGAATAGGTACAGTACTAATTTTCGTACTTGTCGTTCAAAATTTTCAATATCTCTTCGGTTACATCCTGGGCATCGTCGCCGTAGATAACGGAACCGCCTTCACCGCCACCAAGTATGTAGGTATAGCCGTTGGCTTTTCCATAAGCCCGAATCTCCTTTTTTACCTTTTTCACCAAGCTGTCCATTTGGGTTTGGCTATTCTGCTGCAATTGTTGTTCCTCTTGTTGAAGACGCTGCCCTATTTGTTGGCCGCGTTGCTGCAATTGGGAATACTCTTCTTGCGCACTTTGCTGTGACATGCTCTGTGCTTTGCTCTGGAACTGTTGCAGTTCCATTTGAAACGCTTGGGAAATACTATCCCTTTTTCTGCCCATGGCATCGGCCTTGGTCTTAAATCTGGCCTCGACATCAACCCTTTCTTGATAGTCATCCATGATTTTTACACTGTCCACATAGCCGATTTTGTTTTGCTGACATGCCATGGCTGTCACGGCAATCGCAAGCACTACTAATTTTTTCATTATTTACTTTTTATCAATGCGCAAAAATAGGAAAGCTTTCGGAAAGGCCATCATTAACTTTGTGTGATGTTATCCAGAGGAAAAAAGTGGTATAAGAAAACTCAATGGCATTCGGGTATGTTTATCGCTTTCGTCTATCAAAAACAGCCTCTACATTTGGCTTCTTTTGCGCGTTATTTTTGTCATAATGCAATTCCTTGTTCCGCTATTTATTCTCCAGTCACAGGGCTTTAAAATGGCTCATTCCGCTTTTTTCAGTATGTAGATCAAGGAAGAGTGCTCTTTGGTGAAAACAGCTTTAACATTGGACCATAAGCCTACAAAAAAAGCAAAGGGCCAGTAGAATTTGTTGCCTTTATATTTTTCAGAAAGAAGTGAAACATAAAACGCATCGAACCACATGGGCTTAATCTTAACGACTTCCATTCCGTGAGGGGCAAAAAGTTTTGAGATGGCTGTTTTGGAAAAGTGCCAAAGGTGTCTGGGCACATCATATGCCGCCCAGTGTGATTTGTAATGACGGGCATCCCATGATTTGAAATTGGGCACCGCGATGACCAAAACCCCATCATCATCCAAAAGTTGAACCAAACTCGAAATCTGTCCTTGCAAATTCGGCAAGTGCTCCAAAACGTGCCAAAGGGTAATTGCTTGAAATCGTTCACTAGATAGTTTGTCCAAATCTGGCAACAGTTTCAACCCTTTAGCCTCTGCTAGTCTCCTGGCCTTTTCATTAGGTTCAACCCCTACCACTTGAAAACCATACTTCTGGGCGGTAATCAAGAAATCACCTGTCCCAGCTCCTAAATCCAGAAGAGTTCTTGTGTTAACCAATTGATTTTCAATTATTTGAATCTTATTTTTAAGGGTTTTTGCCTTAATCAGTTGATATAGCTTGTCCGTAAAGGAGCTTTTCGAGTCCGTGTGAGAAATATAGTCCTCACTATCGTAGTACTTTGCTAGTTCTTCCGGTTGTGGTCGCGTTACGAGCATGTCTAACTCTTCGTCCCAATGCAATTCAAAATGTTCTCCAGAAACAGAAAAATCCTTAGTTTTTAAAAACAATTTCATTGTAATTATCGGTGGCCAAATATTCTTTCTTCAAATCCCGAAGATAGGACAAAACCAATTGCTGTGAAACGGATGCTTCAGACAAACAATCTTTTTCAGTATCGTTGAATACTTCAATGACGATATACCAATTACCTTTTCTTGAGGTGTGGGCATCTTCAAGAACCGGCTCCATATCGGTGGCCTTTGCCAAGGCAACATCCAACATCAATGGAATAAGGTTAATAGTCTTGGTTGGAATTTCTACTTCGTAAAAAGAAAAATAATATGTTTTGTCCTCAATCAAAAATGGAACCTGAACATCCACATAGTAATCATTTAATTGAAACTTCGTGTTGATGTAGTTATAAAATTCGTCAGCGTCCTTTGGGTCTTCAAAGACAAAAACATTCTTTTTGGGGAGTCCCTTTTTGAACCGCTTGCCCTTTGTGACTTTGTAATCCTTTATGGTTGGCGCAATGCGTAAAGGAATACAAGATTGCACTAGCAACACACATAAAAGGCTTAGGATTATTCGTTTCATCTGGCTTGGTGTTTGATTTGTCAAATCAAAAATCGAGCCATTAGAGTTTAATTAAAGCCTTAAACCTTATGTTCCACGTGGAACAGTGTTTCTGTTTATCTGCCCAAATACACCAATAATACGCTTATATCTGCTGGCGAAACTCCGCTAATGCGTGATGCTTGAGAAATGGTCACCGGCTGTATGGCCTGCAACTTTTCCCTTGCTTCGTAAGACAATGATTTTAACTTAGAATAATCGAAGTTATCTGGAATACGAACATTCTCAAGTCGCTGCAATTTATCCGCATTGGTCTTCTCCTTTTCTATATAGCCAGAATATTTTACTTGAATTTCGGCCTGCTCCATCACCTCTGAATCAAGCTGATTCTCTTTCACGAATTCAGAAACAGATTCCAATTCCAGCATATGCTTCATCGTCACTTTAGGTCTAGAGAACACCTTAAACAACTTATCGGACTGTGAAACCTCTGCCGAATCCAAGGATCTCAAAATTGGATTTATCTCCTCTGTGGTGTAGCTGGTCTTTTTAAAAAACTCAATGAAATTGTCAGATTGGTTCATCTTCTCCTCCATTCTTCGCAAACGCTCTTCCTTGGCCAAGCCTATTTCATATCCTTTCGGTGTGAGCCTTAAATCGGCATTATCTTGACGTAGCAAGGTTCGATATTCGGCCCTTGAAGTGAACATACGATAGGGCTCTTCCGTGCCTTTGGTGATCAAATCGTCTACCAGAACACCAATATAGGCTTCGTCCCGCTTTAGGATAAACGGGTTCTTTTCATTGATTTTTAAATGGGCATTTATACCGGCAATCAAACCTTGGGAAGCGGCCTCCTCATACCCTGTTGTACCATTTATCTGGCCAGCAAAATAAAGGTTCTGTACGAGCTTAGTTTCCAGGGTATGCTTTAACTGTGTTGGCGGAAAATAATCGTATTCTATCGCATATCCGGGTCTAAAAAACTTAACATTCTCAAACCCCCTTACGGACTTTAGTGCTCTGTATTGCACATCTTCCGGCAACGAGGTTGAGAACCCATTTACGTATACTTCTACGGTGTTCCAACCTTCCGGTTCTACAAATATTTGATGCGAGTCCTTGTCTGCAAATCGATGTATTTTATCCTCGATGGATGGACAATATCGTGGGCCAATACTTTTGATTCTGCCATTGAACATCGGTGATCTTTCAAACCCCTCGCGAAGTAAATCGTGTACCAATTTACTAGTATGGGTCATATGGCAATCACGTTGTGTTTTTAGAATTGGGGTATTTGCATACGAAAACTTCTCTGGCATGTCATCCCCAGGTTGGGGTATCATTTTACTATAATCCAGTGATCGGCCATCCACTCTTGGTGGGGTCCCGGTTTTCATTCGACCGCTATCGAACCCAAGCTCCACTAACTGCTCTGTTATTCCTGTGGCAGCTTTCTCACCAGCTCTACCTCCACCCAATTGCTTTTCGCCGATATGTATCAACCCATTAAGGAAGGTTCCATTAGTAAGCACCACGGCCTTAGCTCGAATCTCTAAACCAAGACTGGTTCTAACACCAACTACTTTGTCCCCTTCTATCAATAACCCATTCACCATCTCCTGATAAAAATCGGCATTAGGGGTGTTTTCCAGAGCCATTCGCCATTCTTCGGCAAATCGCATTCTGTCGTTTTGTGCACGAGGACTCCACATCGCAGGGCCTTTGGACTTGTTCAACATCTTGAATTGTATGGCAGACTTGTCCGTGACAATTCCACTATAGCCACCTAGCGCATCAATTTCACGAACAATCTGACCTTTGGCAATTCCTCCCATTGCAGGATTACAAGACATCTGCCCTATTGTTTGCAAATTCATTGTCACCAACAAGGTGCGTGACCCCATGTTCGCTGCTGCCGCTGTCGCCTCGGCACCTGCGTGGCCTCCACCTACAACAATAACATCGTATTCCTTTTCAAACATATCTATGGTTCCACGTGGAACATTTTAATCTTTTCCTCTTCTTTGTTGCGCATTATCTTCTTTTGGTCGTGGCTTTTGTCTCCATAGCCTGTGAGATGCAAAACGCCGTGACTCATAACTCTCTTTAGCTCTGTATCGAAGTCAACCTTAAATGCTTCAGCGTTTTCTTTTACTCGTTCCGTGGATATAAAAATATCCGCAGACACCGTTTTACCATCCGTGTAATCAAAAGTAATTATATCGGTGAGTGTATCGTGATTTAGATACTGCAGATTCAATTCCAAAAGATAATCATCCGTACAAAAAATATAATCTATTTGTCCGGAAGCAAAACCCTCCGACTCAATTATCCTATTTATCCAATCGGCATAATAGGATGGATTGTCCATCAGAAAATCACTTTTGAAATGGAAGTCTATCATTGTCAAAATACACTTTAACCTTGCGCTCGTAATTTTTCCGCAAAGGTAAGGCTTGTCTATTTAATATTTCAACATCGTTTTGATAGTCTTCCAAAAGCTCAGGCTTGGTGGTAATTGGGTTCGTAAACTGGTTAAGGTTCGTCTTGCTTTCCCTTTCTTTCTTTTGGCCCTGCTCCAATGACGCGTTCTCTAATTTCATCAACTGGTGTTGAATCATATTGGCCTTGCTCCTAGTCCGGTTTGTAATACCGTTCTCTAGCAAATCATTCTCAAAATCTTCCATTTGTTGAATCAACTTCTTGGCCAAATTCTTGTCAGATTCCATCATCATGTCCTCGAGCTGTTTCTCTAAATTTTGTCGCAGAAACTGTTGTTCCTTATAAATTTCATATACTTCGTCCAAATCCATTTCTCCTAAGCCGTTTCCGTTGGACTTTGAACCTCCCGTTTGCTCACCAGGGTTCCCATTCTTACCTTCTTGTCCTTCTTGGCCCTTACCTTTATTACCTTTATCCCCTTCAGCACCTCCTCCTTCGTTCTTGCCATTTTGTTGACCCTCCCCTTGAGACTGTTGGCCATTCTGTCCTGACCCTTGCATCTTTTCCTGAATCCCTTGTTGACCCTTTATAATATCGGGCAACTGAAAATCCTGTCCCTCTCCGCTACCTTGGCCTGGGCTCATATTTTGTTGCATATTGTCCAGCACATTCGCCAAAAAATCAGCAAGCGCATTGGTAGCATTAATCACGTATTGTTGATACGAAGCTCCCTGATATATCTGGTTTTCAGCAATACTTTCCAAAGACTTATCAATGTTGTAATATACTTCAGTAATCTGTTCATTAACAAATTCGGATAATTCCGCCCTGCGTAGCGATAACGCAAACAAACTATCATCCACATGCTCGAACAATCGTCGCAGGTCCTGTTGCCCTTTGACCGTTTTGGAAAACTGTGAAATATCAACATCCGCACTTCGGATATTATCAAAAAGATTCTCCTGCTTGAAGGAAAAAGTTACCAAATTATCTAAGATTTGACGAAGCATTTCTGCATCCTCGGCATCTGACTGACCACCGCCTGAGGAACCAGATTTCATCGACTCACTCATCTCCCGCATCTTTTGCGCAGCCGACTTTTGTTTTTTTGATGCATTGTTGCCCGCCTCCTGCTTCTCCTTAGATCCGGGGATTTCCTCCATGCCTTGATGCTTATTTATTTCTTCTAATGCGTCTCTTTGGTCTTGCTTAATTCCTTCTGTCTTTTTCTTATCCGTATCTAGCTCTAGAGGTTTCTTTAACTCGCTATTATCCTTTTCCAGCTCTCGAATTTCCTTCTCCAGACCTACAAATTCTTCATTAAGCTTCTGTTGGTCCTTATCACTGAAATCCTGTCCCAATTTTAACTCTGATAAGGTGTCTTGCTTTTTGGACAATTCGTCCAACTCCTTGGCAATTTGTGATGCCTTTTCGGTTACATAATAACGCTTTGTCAACTCCAAAATTTGTTCCAGATTGCGTGTGTTTTTACCTTGATTCTTGCCCAATTCCTCCAAACGTTGTTGTAACTCTTCCTTATCAATCTTTTCTGCAATCTTCTCTAACTCTTCCAACAACTTGGCGTTCTTTTCAGCTTCCACTTCCTGCCGTTCCAAGCGTTCCTGAATCATCCGCTTCATTTCGGAATCTTCCTCATTCTTATCGATACTTTCCTTTAAGTCTTGGCTAAACTTTTGCATTAGCTCTTCTTGCCGCTGTTGCTTCTGCAAAAAATTCTTAATCTGACTTTTCTCTTCAAAGTTCAGTGCTTTCTCCTCCTTTTGTAATTTGTTTATTTCTGACAATTCTTCCTTCTGTTCCTGAAGGGTCTTTAAGGTTTCCCCCATCTTGTTGAGTGTGCCGTTTTGAAATTCCAACTCTTTGTTATCCAGTTGATTTGAATCAAAAAGAAATGCATCGAAAATGGCGCTTTGCGTCACCTTGCCCCCTCTAACACCGTCATTATCAACAACTTCAAAATAAATTTTATACTGCTTGCCAGGTTCAATAGACAATCCTGAAGGAAACGTATAATAGAACTGTGCTACATTGCCCTTAGGAGTTTCCAAAATTAAGCGTTGCTTAGCCTCCATATTATCGGATGGATAGACGACGGCCCTGATTTGAGTTAATCCGTAATCATCGGCTGCTTGCCCAGCAAAATACACCTCATTGGGTCTAAGGGAATCCAAAAGCTGATTTACTTGTAGAGTTGCTTTTTGATCTCGAATAACACTAAGTCGATATGCGAGTCTTTCGAAATCCCTGACCTTTTCATTAGAGGTCTTTAGTTCATAATCCATGTCACCAAACAATCGCTGCTGAAACCTGAACGTTGCTTCTTCCCTTGCAAACATTTGCACAGTGTCTTCGGTAACCAAGGCAATTTCTTCCACATGGCTCCCTATAATTTTCCAGGAAATTCGTGTGCCTTCAGGAACCTCAGCGTTGCCAGTTACCGAAACTACTTCTGAAGTTCTATTCAAATACTTAGGATAATCCAACTGCATAGCGAAATCGACCAAGGTTGGTGTTTCAAACATCATCACTTGATACGTTCGAGAATCCCAACCGTTGGCTGTCAAATAAAAGCTTAAGTCACCTACTGGTGGCTGAAAGGTATAAGTGTACAGGCCGTCATCGTGTTGCATAAACAACCTTTCACCGCCAACCACCATCTGCACATTGCTAGGACGTACGTCCCCGATTGTCCTCACTTGTATAGTTAAGGCCTCATTATCCAAAACTTCCAACTTCTCGTTCAGTACCTCGAAAACAAATGGAGCAGGCCGTTCATAGGCAATATCGTAATTCATTACCCTTTTATGGGAATTAAAAAAGGAAACTACATCTCCGGTAACCCAAATCACCAAAAACAAACCGATTGGTATCAAAATGTATTTTGCGTACCGATAACTCTCCTTTATGTTTACCGCATCCACGAAAGAAACGCCTTGTAAATTACGGGATCGCTGTTCAATACTGGCCACTAACAAATCCGATTTCACCGGATGTTCGGACAACTCCAACAAGTTGAGTAATTGATCATCCACGTCAGGAAAATGTTTCCCAATCAACCGCGAAGCCAACTTGTGGTCCATCCCACCTCGAATCTTAAAAAGATATAGCAACGGTATGACGATATACCTGTACAACAAAAATAGCTCTACGGCCACGAAAAGCATAAAAAGTGCCAATCGCCATGACTCATTGAGCCAAAGCAGGTATTCGAAATACATAATCCCTATCCATAAAACAGAGCCGAGGGTCAAAAACAAGAACATCCCTTTGATCAATTGCTTCGTATAGAAGCGCCTGATAAAATGCTCCAGTTTGTCCAAAATGTTATCGTACGTGCTCACAAGTTCTTGTAATTACCACCAAATTACCCGATCCATGTCAATTGGAAAGAAAAAATTTGTTAAACCTTGGCGTAAGCTGGCAGCCCTTTCTTTTCTCTTCTTTTACATCCATGTATCTTTGCAGCCTAATCAACAAGGATTATGAGTCAGAAAGTACGAGTTCGATTTGCGCCCAGCCCCACAGGTCCATTACATATTGGTGGATTGCGAACAGCGCTTTTCAACTATTTGTTTGCTAAGAAACATGGGGGCGACTTCGTGTTGCGTGTAGAAGATACCGACCAAAACCGCTTTGTGGACGGAGCTGAGGATTACATTATTGCGGCATTGAACTGGAGCGGCATCCCATTTGATGAAGGTCCCGGCAAAGAAGGTGACTTTGGGCCTTACCGCCAAAGTGAGCGCAAACAATTGTATCAGGCCTATGCACAAGAACTCGTAGAAAAAGGAAAGGCCTATTATGCCTTTGATACTCCTGAAATATTGGAGCACCATAGAAAAGACCATGAGTCCAAGGGAAAAACCTTTATCTACAATTGGCATAACCGACTAAAGTTGACGAATTCCCTATCGCTTTCCAACGAGGAGGTTCGGGCCAAAATTGATGCAGGTGAAGACTATGTTATTAGATTCAGATCACCAGAAAATGAGAAAATCGTATTGAACGATATTATCCGAGGTGAAATTCATATTGACACCAATGTTTTGGATGATAAGGTTTTGTTCAAAAGTGATGGAATGCCTACTTATCATTTAGCCAATATCGTTGATGATCACCTAATGCAAATTACCCACGTTATCCGAGGTGAAGAGTGGTTGCCCTCCTTAGCATTACATACTCTGTTGTACGATGCATTTGGGTGGGAAGCCCCGGCATTTGCACACCTTCCACTCATTATGAAGCCCGTTGGCAAAGGAAAATTGAGCAAAAGGGACGGCGAAAAAGGGGGATTCCCCATATTTCCGCTCACATGGAACCAATCCCAAGGGTATCGTGAAGCTGGATTCTTTCCAGAAGCAGTTGTCAATTTCTTGGCACTATTAGGTTGGAACCCTGGTACCGAACAGGAGATTTTTACACTAGATGAACTCATCGAAAGCTTTACCTTGGAGCGGGTGAACAAATCAGGGGCGCGCTTTGACCCAGAAAAAAACAACTGGTACAATCAACAGTGGCTTCAGAAAAAAAGTGATGCCGAGTTGGCCCACCTGTTTGCTTCCGAGCTAACCCAAAAAGGGATAGCGACCGAAACCGATTATATCGAAAAAGTGGTCTCTTCCATCAAAGAACGCGCTTCATTTGTAACCGATTTTTGGGAACTTTCAGATTACTTCTTTCAAGCCCCTTCCTCTTATAACGACAAAGCCGTTAAAAAACAATGGAAGGAGGACACCCCCGAAATTATGCAGCAGGTAATCACCTTCCTTGAAACTTTGGAAGATTTTGAATCGGCGAACATTGAGGAACTGGTAAAAACATGGATTTCAGAGCAAGGGCTATCATTTGGAAAGGTTATGCCCCCATTGCGTCTGGTCATTGTTGGGGATATGAAGGGACCCCATTTGTTCGATATCATGGAACTTATTGGCAAAAACGAAAGTATTTCCCGTATAAAAACTGCCATAGATAAGCTTTAAGTCTGTTGGAGGTGTAACATAATTTGACACTTGGCTACTAATTATGTAGTCAAGTTTTGTAATTTCCATTTCTAACATAAATTCTAAACACTATGGGCAACTATTATCTAATACCGATTGCGTTTATAGCGCTGATTATCCTATTTAAGTTCTTTTTTATTGTAAAGCAACAAACCGCAGTAGCGGTAGAACGTTTTGGTCGTTTTCACAGCATCCGTAACTCAGGGCTACAAATGAAAATCCCGATTGTGGACCGTATTGCGGGCCGATTGAGCTTAAAAATCCAACAGTTGGATGTAATTGTTGAAACCAAGACTAAAGATGATGTTTTTGTAAAACTAAAAGTTTCTGTACAGTACGTAGTAATAAGGGATAAGGTCTATGATGCGTTTTACAAGCTGGAATATCCCCACGACCAAATCACTTCTTACGTATTTGATGTGGTTCGTGCCGAGGTTCCGAAAATGAAATTGGACGATGTCTTCGTTAAAAAAGACGACATTGCCATTGCTGTTAAGGCAGAACTCCAAGATGCCATGCTGGATTATGGATTCGATATCATCAAAACTTTGGTGACGGATATTGACCCCGATGCCCAGGTAAAAGCGGCAATGAACCGTATCAATGCATCAGAACGTGAAAAAATCGCTGCACAGTTTGAAGGTGATGCCCAACGAATCCTCATCGTGGAAAAAGCGAAGGCCGAAGCGGAGAGCAAGCGTTTGCAGGGACAAGGTATTGCGGACCAACGGCGGGAAATTGCCCGTGGTTTGGAAGAATCCGTGGAGGTCTTGAACAAGGTGGGAATCAATTCCCAAGAAGCTTCTGCCCTCATTGTGGTTACCCAGCACTACGATACATTGCAGGCCATTGGGGAGGAAACCAATACCAACCTGATTTTGTTGCCGAACTCACCACAGGCGGGTAGCGACATGCTCAACAATATGGTAGCCTCCTTCACGGCAAGTAATCAAATTGGGGAAGCTATGAAGCGCAGTAAAAACGAAAAGGGCTCTGACCAAGACTCATAACCCTTTATGGTATAAACTAAAAAAAGGCTCCGGGTTCGGAGCCTTTCTCTTTAATGTTGCTATGCAACCTTAATCCAATTTTTTCAATAGCTTTTTGGCGACCAAGGATATCGCCACTTTCTGTAGCAAAGGGGCCAAGCCTCCCAAAATATTGGTCGGGTAAAGTTCATTCTTGGTGTTTTGTACAGCAAGCTTCACCTTTTCTTCCTCAATTTGCCTTTGCAATTTGAGAATTTTTAAGTCTCTGTCTATTTCGTCAAATGATGTATAAATTCCTTGTATCATATCTCGTCAAAATAAAATTTAGAAAAACTCTTCAGTAGTGGCTTTTCAAACTTTTTGCGAATGAACCATAGCACTAATCCTATCACTACATAAATTCCACCGACCAATAAAAAACCTTGGGCCGTGTTGTTTAACAGCGTCGCAAACCAAAAGGCCAAACTTATTGAAAGAAATAAAAGAGCCATTGAGACTACCCCTCCGATGACCAATACTTTGGTGGCCATCGTTATTCCCTTCATCATAGACTTGAAACTCTGGAGCCGGTAAAAGTCCAAACTGTTCTTTACATAGGACTTGACACCGTCCTCCACGTCGCCTATCTGTTCTTTAATTTCTTCAAATGCCATGGATTACTTCTGCAATTGGGCGTTCTTACTTCTCAAGTCTTCCAATTTTTTTTCTAGAGCCACCAAAATGTCATCGGCCTTATAGCTCATATTCGATAAGGTGTCTTCCAACTTTTCCTCAAATTCCTCTTTTTTGGCATCGGCTGTTTTGGTAAATTCCTCTTTTGCATTGCTCAGACTTTGCGATATATCATCTTTCGCCTTTACTGCACTCTTCTTTATTTTCTTTCTGGTTTTTTTTCCTTTGTCCGGAGCATACAGAATTCCAATTCCTGCTCCTACTAAAGCTCCGGTTAACAATGCGGTTAATACGTTTCCAGTGTTATTTGACATAATGTTATTGATTTTTGATTAAACTTCAGTTACCTCTGATTGGATTGTGTTTTCATTATTAGGTAAGCACCTTCCCTTTTCAGATTTAACCAAATGTAAGGTCACTGTGTTGTATAGATCAATGCAAACGGTGGAAACGTTAACGCGTTAGCTAAATTTTCAACAAATTAAGAATAAGGCTCCCTATTAGCATTTTGAAGCCTTTACCATAAGATTGATTGGTCAAAAAAAATTAAGCAAAAGAAACCCGCCTAATGATGTCGTTTTTAATAAGGACAATCAATGGCGGGAACGTATTTAATAAGAAAATACTATACTACTCTTTCTGCTCTAATTTGGCCCAAGTGTCACGCAAAGTCGCTGTCCGATTGAACACCAATTGCTCGGGAGTAGAATCTTTGTCCACATTAAAATAGCCCATTCGCTGGAACTGCATTTGGTCACCTATTTTGGCATCTTTCAAACTCGGCTCCAAATAACCAGTTACCTTTTCCAAAGAATCTGGATTTATGAAATCCAAAAAGTCCTTGTCCTTATGACTGTCAGGTGTTGCATCGGTAAACAACCTATCGTACAATCGGACTTCGGCCGTAATCGCGTGCGCAATGGAAACCCAGTGCAAGGTCCCCTTTACTTTTCGCAAACTTTCCTCAGTACCAGAACCGCTCTTACTTATTGGGTCATAGGTACACTGTACCTCTGTAATCCTTCCGTCCGCATCTTTAGTACAGCTCTCGGCTTTAATAATGTAACCATTTTTTAGTCGGACCTCTCCACCAAGCTTTAACCTAAAGAATTTACGGTTGGCCTCTTCTCGAAAGTCCTCTTGCTCTATGTACAGTTCTCGTGAAAAAGGCACTTTTCGGCTTCCTGCTAAAGGATCTTCTGGATTATTCTCTGCCTCCAACCATTCTTCTTTTCCTTCTTCATAATTGGTAATGACCAATTTTAAAGGATTCAGTACCGCCATCACCCTCGGCGCAATTTTGTTCAAATGTTCCCTTACGTGAAAATCCAACAAGGACACATCGACCACATTGTCACGCTTTGCAATTCCGATGGTATCGGCAAAATTTCTGATGGATTCGGGCGTAAACCCTCTTCTTCGCAACCCAGAAATGGTGGGCATACGGGGATCGTCCCATCCCGTAACAATTCCATTTTGTACCAGTTGAAGTAGCTTGCGTTTGCTCACCACGGTATGGCTTAGGTTTCTCCTCGCAAACTCCCGCTGTTTAGGACGTAATTTATCTGAAGATACCACTTGGTCTAAAAACCAATCATATAGTTCGCGATGGGGTAAAAACTCCAGTGTACATAATGAATGCGACACTTGTTCGATATAATCGCTTTCCCCATGAGTCCAATCGTACATAGGATAAATACACCAATCGGTATTTGTGCGGTGGTGTGCTTTGTGCAAAATTCGATACATAACAGGATCACGCATAAGCATGTTCGAGGAAGCCATGTTGATCTTGGCCCTAAGCACATGGGCTCCATCCTTAAACTCCCCATTTTTCATACCCTCAAAAAGGCGCAAATTCTCTTCCACGGACCGATTCCGGTAAGGGCTTTCCTTCCCAGGTTCCGTTGGTGTCCCTTTTTGGCTGGCAATCTCTTCGGACGATTGACTGTCCACATAGGCCTTTCCATCTTTAATGAGCTGCACCGCCCAATCGTATAATTGTTGGAAGTAATCGGATGCATAGCATTCGGTAGCCCATTCAAAGCCAAGCCAACGAACATCTTCCTTGATGGCCTCCACATACTCCTTCTCCTCCTTGGCCGGGTTTGTATCATCAAAACGGAGGTTCACCGGGGCATTATAACGCAGTCCTAGTCCAAAATTTAAGCAAATGGAACTGGCATGACCTATGTGTAGGTAGCCGTTTGGCTCCGGTGGAAAACGGAACCGAAGGTCGTTTTTGGAATAATCCTTTTTGAGGTCATCCTCAATAATGTGTTCTATAAAGTTGAGCGATCTAGCTTCTTCTGCCATACCAATAATTTGATGCGCAAATGTAGTAAAATCCCCTGTTGATAGCTATTTTTCCTGCTCCCGTGTATACAAAGTAGGCCATTTCACAACAGATTTCCTATGGGCTACAACAATATCTTTCCGTTCGTCGAAAATAGCGACATATTTGTTATTGGAATACTATATGAAAAGGAGACGCCTGAACACCGTCTCTCCGAAGGAATTACGATTATTACAATTAAGGGGCACAAACTAACAGGGCTATATGGCCCATAACCTCTTAAATACTAACGGTGATGAGAAAAAGTAATTCAACCTATAGCGTTCTTGTTCTGGCCTTGGCTTTTGTGCTACTTGGTACCCTTACTTCGCAAGCCCAGATTCTTCACAAGCCCGTGCCCGCTGACAACCCCAACCTTGCTGGTAATTCAGCGTGGACCGCTGTCTGTGCCTCTGCTGGCTTCAATGAATATTTCGTAAACTTTACGTGGGACCCGCCTTTAGTGAATAGCAACAACGAGTTTGTTTTGGAGTTATCGGACGCCAATGGCTTTTTCTCCGACCCCACCGAACTGGCCCGGGTGAGTGACAAAAACACAACTTTCGATTTTGAGTTTCAATTCGCCCTTCCTTCAGATATGCGCGGAAACAGCTATAAAATGCGGGTTCGAAGCACGAGCCCCGCAAAGACCAGCCCTGCTTCCGATGCATTTTCCATGTACTTTATCGATTATAATTCACCTTTGTTGATTAGCGAAAACGGTAGTGGAACCATTCCTTCCGGGGGTCTTATTCAAATTTGTGGTGGGGGGTCAGTTACCCTAAAACCTCACAATATCCCAAGTGCCTCAACGTACATTTATAATTGGTACCGCAGTGGTACATTGCTCTCTACCAAATCAGAAAGCATCACCGTTTCTGAGCCTGGCATGTACTACGTGGAACTGGATTATGGAGATTGTTCAGGGTCGGCCAACACCTTGTCCAACACCATTGAAATATCCACTGGGACCAGTACAGGATTGGCGATTAATGGGCCGAACAGTATTGCCATTTGTCCAGGAGAATCACAAATACTGGAAGCCAGTATTTCTGGAATGGGACTAAAATACACATGGTACAAAGATGGAGTCGTTGTAAATGGCCCAACCATTGATGCCAGCAGCTATACCGTAAATTCAAGCATCTCTGGTTTTGAGGGGTCGTATGAGGTCGAAATCTCGGGAACAGGAGTCTGTACCGAACGTTCGGCCCCGGTTTCCATTACCAGGACCGGTTCGTTTGACATCACGGTGAACAACAGCGAAAACATTGTACTGCTTCCTTCGCAGACGAAAACCCTGTCCGTGTCAACCTCAGCCACAAGTGCCAATTATCAATGGTATAGAAATGGAGTTGCCCTTGCAGACGCAACCAGCAACAGTCTACTCATCAGTGAGGTGGGCGAATACTACGTGGAAGTAACGGACAATGGCGGTCCATGTACCCCCGAACCTATTGCCTCCACGACAACTACAGTAGTATCGCCAGATTCTTTTGAGTTTGTGGTTGATTATGTTGGTAATTATACTTCCTGTGAGAGCGTTGACGCTACATTGACCTTGACCGCTATCAATGCGGTAAGTGACAATGGTGCCAAAACCGATGTAACCGCAGACCTGCAAAACTCATTTGATTACCAATGGAAGTTAAATGGAGTCGACGTTTCAGGGGAAACTTCAAAGACCATTACCATATCCGATCAAGAGGATAATGGCGAATATACCTTAATGGGAACGGTCGACGCTTTTGAGGCCTTATCAAACAGTCTAGATATTACCTTGACTTCCAATGAAACCTTGCAAATTACAACCAACGGCAACGTTCTTTGTGAAGGAGGGGAAGCCATTGTTTTGGAAACTTCAACAGATTTAACGGACAAGTCATTCCAGTGGAAAAAAGACGGCGCCGTTGTTGATGCCTCTTCAGAAAACTTTACGGTAAGTGAAACTGGTGTCTATCAACTTGTTATCACCTCCAACGCATGTCCGTTGGTATCCAACGATATTACCATTAGCGCTTTTGACGAATCGCTTTTGGTGCTCGATAAACCCAAAGACCTCATCTTAATTGAGGGAGAAACCCAAACCCTTACCGCTAGCGGTGCAGATTCCTATGAATGGTACGATGCGGGGAACAACCTTATTTCTTCAGGAAGCTTTTACGACTTTACCGAAGAAGGGGAGTACCTCCTTGTAGCCTATTTTGGTACCTGTACTGTGAGCAAAGTCATTACTGTAACCTACAGGGATATGTTCAACATACCTAACGTTATTACCACCAATGGCGACGGTATTAACGATTTATGGGTATTGCCCAACACCTATTCCAGAGATCCGAACGTGCTTGTGACCATCTTTAACGAAAGAGGGGAACAGGTATTTAGCCAAGCCGGCTACGAAAACAATTGGCCGCAGTCCACCACAACCTTCAACAAGCAAAATATGATTTTCTATTACAAGATTACCCGTGGTGGCAGAAGCCTGAAACAAGGAACCATCACTGTTATTAAATAAGCAGCAATGCAAACCAAAAAACCTCTACTATTACTTGCCTTCTTGCTACTTGCCCTTTCCGGAATACGCGGACAGGAAGAAGAAGCCTATGTACCCTATAACGTACCATCACAGAACCTTTTAAAGTTCAACAGGTTTCTGCTCAACCCTACCTTTTCGACGGTGAGGGAAGACAAATCTTACATTAACCTGTTTCACAGAAACCAGTCGGTATCTTTTGATGACAACAACCAAGTGTACTTCTTGAGTTATAGTGGTAGAGTAAGCGATAGAAGTGGCGTTGGTCTTAGTTTGTTCACTAACCGTGAAGGCTTGTTCAATAATTTCGGAGTACATGCCAACTACGCTTATGGCGTGCGCTTGAGTCCTAAAAGCACTTTTACCTTTGGTGCCAATGTGAGCTACTATCAAAGTGCCTTTAATCAGGATAGGGTAAATTCCGTAGAGGTAGATCCTCTTTTGAATACACTGGAAAGCAGCTCCTTGGTTAGTTTTCAACCAGGATTCAACTTCTCTATTGGCAAGTTTGATATTGGAGGTTTTGCCGAAAACTTGTTCGATTACAACCTAAAAACCAGTGAATCCGTCACTGATTTTAATGAAAAGACCTATTCTGGTCACTTACAATATACCCATCAGTTTGAAAACGGAACTGGAATCATGGAAAAAGCCCGTTTGATGCCATTGGCACGAGTCCGTAAAGTTGGGGAAGAAAATCTCACATTGGGAGGAAACCTTATTCTTGACCTCCCAAAATTGGGGTGGGTACAAGCAGGTTACGACGATTTTTACGGTGCTTCCGCAGGACTTGGTTTTAACCTTACCAAGAACATCTCTTTGGGATATACCGTCGAGAAAGGATTGTCCAACCAATTTGAAAACTTTGGGGTAACCCATGAAATCTCATTGGCCTACTCCTTTACGCCCAACCTCACGGAAGACAGGGTAATGTTGGAAAAAGAAGGTGAAGAACTGGTTTCCAACGAGGATGATGTACCACAAGATAGTTTGAGTCTTACCGATAAAGACTTGGAAATAGCCCGCTTACAAGACAAATTGGCCGAAAACGATGCCATTTTGGATGAGTTGCTGATGCGCCAAGACTCCATTGAATCCACACGAAAAAAAGACCTTGAAAGACGCTTCGAAACAGTAATGAAAATGGTTCAGCGGGAAACACGCGGTCAGAACCCAGCGTTGGAACAAAAAGCCAAAGAAGTCTATTTCGCCAACATGGATAGTGCAGACATTGTAACCCGCAAAACACAGCCATTGGCCAACCATGGGCTATCCAACAGCACGGCGACCAAAAAGGTTATCAAAATCAACGAAACTAAAGCGAATACAGGCACTGCCTACGCTTCCAATACTTCCTCAAAAAAGGACAACACCTACAGGTCGGTTAAAAGCAAAAAAACAACAGGGTTTAAATCCCATGCTGTTCCAAATGTAGAGAGCGGTCACTATTTGATTGCCAATGTATTTAGAGATACCAAAAACCTAAACGCTTTTATTGAAAAACTACGTGCCCAAGGCATTCAAGCTGATTATTTTGAAAATCCTAAAAACGGCCTCAACTACGTCTATATAGGTGATTTCAACAACAAAAATGAAGCTCTGGAAGCTTACCGTACCAAAATGAACGGCACCTACCAAGGCGACGCTTGGGTCATGAACGTCAACAATAGCGGTTCACCCATTGCGGGCTACGATGCAACTTTGGCCGCAAAGTCCAAGTACAACAATAATGTGCTCTCAAAAAATGTCTCGAAAAATACCATTGCAAAAGGCAACAAGCATGTAGTGCTTAGAACACAATCCGGCGAAGGATTGCCAGAAGGCTATTACATCATTGCCAATGTTTTTGACAACTCGGCCAGCGCAAAAGCCTTTGTAAAAGAGCTGAACGCCAAAGGGTTGCACGCGAGCTACTTCGTAAGCCCTGCCGACAAAAACCGATATGTCTACTTGAAAAAGCATGAAACTTGGAACAATGCTTTGACCTCTTATTACACCAAACTAAACGCTTCGTATGATGACGATATGTGGATCATGCGCATCAAACCAAACACTAATAGCTAACCATGACCAAAGTCTTATTCAAATCCATTGTTTGCCTTTTAGGCATAGGGCTTCTAGGCTCCACACTTAATGCTCAAGTGGAGGTGCCTTTTACCCCAAGGCTGGACAATTCCTATATAAACATCAAGGGTGATTATACCTTTTTGGCCAACTCTATTTTAAATAGAGTGGATGGTAGCAATACGGCCAATGATCCCTATAACGGCAATAACAACAACAATGGTTTTCACCGTGATTATATTGATATTGATGGTGATCCATCAACCTTTAGTTCCAGTAGCTCCACTCTAACGTTGCCTGATTGTTCCAGAATTTATTGGGCCGGACTGTACTGGTCGGCCAATTACCAACAAGAAGTGTTGAACAATAGCCAAATTTCAAGTCTTCCTTCAAACGATTCGAGAAGACTGGATTTTAGGGAAATAAAGTTTAAGGTTCCTGGTGGTAGTTATATTGATATTGTCGCCGACAACAATCCTGATCCCGTAGGGGAGGAGGATGCCGTAATCCACGATGATGTCAACTTTAAGGATTCCCCCTATACCTGTTTTGCCAACGTTACGAACCAGCTTCAAGCCTTGGCCAATCCTGCTGGGGAATACACGGTGGCCAATGTTAGGGCGACCAGAGGTAGAAGTGTTGGCGGCGCTGGTGGATGGACATTGGTTGTTATCTATGAAAACCCAACCTTGACCGGTAAATACATCTCCGTTTTTGATGGTTATGCGGGTGTTTCCGGTACATCAAGTGCAGATATCAATGTGTCTGGATTCAATACCATTCCATCCGGACCGGTAAGGGCCCGTTTGGGGGCAAGTGTCGTAGAGGGAGATAGAAGCATCACTGGTGATGCCTTCCGCATCCAAACTCCAATGAACCCCGGTTTTACCAACCTATCCAACGGTTCCAACCCTGCGAATAACTTCTTTAATTCAAACATTACCATTGATGGTGCAGATGTTACCAACAGGAACATATATGCGACAAACACCCTTGGTTACGATGCGGATATTTTCGAAATCAGTAACCCCTCCAACAGTATTATTGACAATGGAGAAACCGATGCCACCTTGCGTCTTTACACGCAAGGAGATGGCTTTGGCGCTTTCTTGGTAACTTTTGGTGTCGAAGTAATCGAACCCAACATTGTCCTTGAAAAAACCGTAGAGGATATCGGAGGAAATGATATTACTGGGGCCGGGGTAAACCTTGGCCAAACCTTGGATTATGTGCTTTCTTTCCAAAATACAGGAAACGACGATGGCACCAATTATACCATAAGGGACATATTGCCCGTCAACGTTACGCTGGATGAATCTTCCATCACTATGCCAGCAGGGGTTACTTATACCTACGACGCTGCTACAAGAGAGGTGATGTTCAACATTCCCGATAACCTAATTGAAATCGGAGACCCCTTCTCCCAGATCAGAATGCGGGTACAGGTGGCCCAAAACTGTTTCGATTTTATTGATGCCTGTACGGATGTCATCCAAAACTTGGCCTATTCCACCTATCAGGGAGTTATAAATCCCAACCAAATTACGGACGACCCCAGCGTTTATGATTTTGATGATTGTGGTTTTGGTACACCGGGTGCCACCAACTTTCTGTTGGATGACCTAAGTGCGTGTAACTTTACCAGAACCGTACAATTGTGTGGTGATGACGTATTACTGGATGCAGGTGACAATTTTGATAATTATGTTTGGTACCGCGATGAAAATGGGAACAATACCATTGATGTTGGCACCGACACCGTAATCACTGATGGGGATGGGGACAATGACCCAAGTACCCTTTTGGTAAGCGAAATCGGCACATATTTGGTAGACAAGCAGGTAGCAGACCCCTGTAAGGATTTTCAAGAAATTATTGTGGTGGAACTGTTTGGCTCTGTGCAGTCCAACCCCATAACTGCTTTGATCAACGACACCTCAAACACCATTGATGGTGACATAGAAATATGCCCAAATGACGGTAGCGAACTTCCCGAGATTTTCCTTTGTGGTCTAAACGACACAGAACTTATCCAAATCAATATTCCCGATGCCACGAGCATTGTTTGGGAGCAATTGGATGAGGCCAGCTGTGGTGCTTCCGTAGATGGTTGTGCCAACACCAATACTGGCTGTACCTGGAACACCGTGGACACCGGAAACGACTTTTTGGCCGAAAACACAGGCCAATATCGATTGGTCATCAACTATCAAAATGGATGTTTTAGTCGCTTTTACTTCAATATTTACAAAAACCCGTTAGACCCTCAGTATACTTCCAGTGATATTATTTGTGACACGCCCGGTAATATTACCGTGACCAATATGCCGTTAACTTATGAGTTCCAACTTGTAAACCAGGCCACAGGTAACGTTATTGTGCCCTATCAGTCCAGCCCAAGCTTTGACATCACCAACAACGGCGCCTACATGGTAGAAATGAGACAACAAGGCGTAACCGATGGTTGTGTTTTTGTGTTGGATAACATTGGTATACTCGATAGGGATTTCCAAGTGGATGTAGTTCCCCAAGACACCGATTGTAATGGTCTGGGCGAGATAGCTATCTCTGTGCTCAATGTAGAAGCTCAGTATTATTATGAAATATCCCAAGGAGGAACCGTAGTCGATACACATGGCCCTACGAACGACAACAATTATACTTTTGTAAACCTGAACGATGGCATTTACGACGTATCCGTAACCACTGACGATGGTTGTGATTACACCGAACAAGTAACCATACAAGATCTTACAGACCTAGAACTTACTGCCAGGATTTCTCAACATATTACTTGTAGAGAAGGTAATATTCTTATGGAGTCGTCAGGAGGAAGAACACCACACACCTATGCCATTTGGTCCTTTGTAGATGAAAGCGGGGTTACCCAAATTTCATATCCTACTGTTAACGACGTCCCTGCTTCTGCCTATCAAACCAGTCAAATATTTGATATCTACGATCCCGGAGAATATACTTTCGTGGTCGTGGACAGAAACAACTGTTACGATATTTCCAATACGGTTACTATCGAATTTAGACCTGCTGCAGATTTCGACCCGACCACCGTGACCGATGTACTGTGCTATGGTGATGCTACTGGCGCCATAACTTTTAACCTCATCAGCAGTAATGGATATCAACTTACCTACTATTTGTTTGATGCAACGGGTTTTGATGAGGACAATTATGATTTAAATAATGCCTTGGCCACTAATTCATCGGGAAACTTTCCTGGTTTGACCGATGGAGACTACGTAGTGGTCATCAATCAACGTAAAGGTAGTGCCTCATGTGATTATTTTGAGTATTCCACTATCTCCGCTCCATCCTTTGCTTTGGATGCTGACGCTATGTTGACCCAAGATTATACCTGTTTACAAGAAGGTATCATCGAAGTTCAAAATGTAACAGGAGGAACCGCTCCTTATGAGTACAGCATTGATGGGGTGAATTTTGGAAGTGCTTCAACGTTCAACAACCTTACCGATGGAACCTATACGGTGACCGTTCGTGATGCCGTTGGATGTGTCTTCACAACCGCTCCTATCACAATCGACCCGCTAGATCCACCAACGGATATCGATTTTGCGGCTACCAATCCGCTTTGTCCTGCATTTACTTCTGATGTAACCCTAACCGTAACCGGAGGGGAACCCAGTTTGATATACGAAATCATCTCTCCTGTGGGAAGCGCTGTAAACAATGGCAACAATAATACCTTCACAGGTTTGACCCCGGGAACTTACCTTTTCCGTGTAACCGACAACGCAGGATGTACTTATGATGAAAGCCACACCATTGCCCCTGTCACGGAAATCTCCGTTACTGGTCAGCTGATTAGCAACATCACCTGTTTGGGTGATAGCGATGGTGAAATCCAATATACTGTTAACAACTTCAATACGGATTATGATTACACGGTAACAGGTCCTGCCAACTTCTCTGGAGCAGGGGAGACCAGCGGAACCATTTCATTGAACGGATTGGCCGAAGGAACCTATACCATTACCGTAACCGATAACTTTACCAACTGTACCGACACAGCCAACGTAACCATAGCTGCTCCTACAGCAGCCATTACAGCACCGGTTACCATTACACAGCCTACCTGTTTGGCCAATGGCTCTGTTTCCATTGCCGCTACTGGAGGATGGGGAAGCTTTACCTATGAAATCACTGCCGGTCCAGCAGGCTATACACTCCCAGCGCCTCAGACCAATGGCCTGTTTGCTGGTTTGAACATTGGCGGCACCTACACTTTTACCATTACCGATGCCAACGGATGTGTGTACACCGATGACTTTGTCATTAACGAAGCCGTAGCACCTGTTTTGGATATCGTGCCCAATGATATTTGTTATGATGATGCCACGGGCCTCACGCTTACAGCCAATGTAACCTCTGGAGGGGACGGAAATTATGAATACAGCCTAAATGGAGGTCCTTTTGGAACCAGTAACGTATTTACAGGATTGGGCCCAGGAACCTATACCATCGATGTAAGGGACGGAAATGATTGTACCGACTCGGCAACCATTACGATAGATCCCGAACTCAGCGTCGTAGCTTCCGCTCCGAATATTTCCGCATGTGCTGCAGATACGGACATAACCATTACCGCTGCCGGTGGCGATGGAAACTATGTGTACGCCGTTGTTGCAGACGGAGTAACTCCAACCGCTGGAGATTTTTCACCTACAAATCCTGTTACCGTTACCAGTGCTGGAGATTACGATGTGTATGTTCGCGATAATGGCGGTGCTTCAGGTTATTGTGAGGCAAATTATGATATCACCATTGCCCAAGATCCTCCTTTGACCATTAATGTCACCAACACAGATATTCTTTGTAGTGGTGAATCACAAGCTCAAATCACGATTGCAGCATCTGGTGGAGAAGGACCGTATACCTACAGTATCAACAATGGATCTACCTATCAAACCTCGAACACCTTTGTCAACCTTCCCGCGGGAAGCTACAATATCCGAGTTAGGGATGCCAACAACTGTGAGGTAACCGAAATCTATACGATAACAGAGCCTCTAACGCTATCCGCGTCCGCCGCAGTGACCGCTTTGGCCGAATGCTACCCCGGTATGGGTGCAGAGGTTCGGATTACCAACGCAATTGGAGGTACGGCACCCTACGAATACAGCTTTGATGGTGGTTCCAATTATGGTGCAAGTTCCATTGGATACCTATTGCCAGGAACCCATACCCTTTACATTAGGGATGCCAATTTGTGCACCTATCCAATGACGGTGACGATTGACCCAGAACCAACGCCTCCTACGGCAACACCAGCCATAGATTATGAGTGTGATGGAGAAGGAACGATTACCATCACCACGAGCAGTACGGATTTTGATTATACCTACGAAATCAACGGTAATCCAAATACACCCAACACTTCCAATGTGTTCAGTAATGTTCCTGTTGGAAATCATACCATAACTGTTAATTATACCAGTAACATTCCCCCTTCACCAAGTATTCTGCTTACCGAAAACTTTGGAACGGGACCCAACACCAGTATTCCCGAAGTGGACCCGGCGTACTGTTACGAGCCTCAAAACGGCACTGTAAATTCCTGTGGATGGGCCATTAACAATAGGATCCAAGATGGGGAATACTCTGTGACGCAAAACATCGTGAACCCTTATGGCTCTTGGTTGAGTCCAAATGACCACTCAGGTTTGCCTAATGGTCGCTTCTTGGCCATGAACGTTGGTGGTGCTGTAGGACCCAATGGCATCATTTATGCCAAAAGAGGCATTGAAGTAGTGCCCAACAGGGACATTACCATTTCGCTTTGGGCATTTAACCTGTTGAGAAACGGAACTGGAGGTGCCGACCCTGATATTGATATTCAATTGGTAGATGGCGGTGGAACCGTAATTGCAAGTACGACCACAGGAAACGTTCCCAAAAACAACGGGGCCAACGATTGGCAAAATTATTCCGTGACCCTAAACCCGGGAGGAAATACCAATCTAGATATCGTAATCCGTACCAACTCAGCAGTAACAGGAGGAAACGATATCGCCATTGACGACATTGAAGCCTTCCAAACACCTGAGGTATGTTCAGAATCACTGACCATCAATGTAAATGTGGAGGACGGACGTGCCTTTGACGGTGCGATTACAGCATATACCGACCTTACTTGTAACGGAGCTGCCGATGGAACCATCACTTTTGAAGCTGAAAACTTTGATCCAGCCATCGGTTTTACCTATCAAGTGGATGGTGGAGCTGTTTCTGCCGCTCAATTTGCAAGTCCTATCACAGTAACTGGTCTGTCTGCAGGAGCACATACTATCGATATTGTAGACTTAAGAGACCCTGCCTGTTCAGTGGTGCTTAATCAAACATTGACACAGCCAGATGTGTTAGATGTTAGCGCATCCATTACCAACGAGCTCACTTGTACAAATGGCGGTGCAACCATAACGGCAACCGCTATCGGTGGAACACCAGTATATCAATATCAATTGGAAGATGACTTAGGCGCCATAATAACTCCGTATCAATCTTCCAATGTATTCACAGGTTTGGCTGCCGGCAACTACATTGTTAGAGCAAGAGATACCAATTCCTGCGAGGACACCTCTGCGGTGGTAACTGTCAATCCTGCAGCAATTATTGCTTTTGACTTAACCCCAACAGCATGCTACAGCGGAAACAACGACGGTAGTATTCAGGTGGATGTCACCGATGGAAATGGCAATTATCAATTTAGCTTGAACGGTGGGGCGTGGATTACACCTTCCCCTTCAACGGCTACCACCTATACATTTAATAATCTCGTAGCTGGAACCTATACTGTTGATGTGCGAGATCAATACGGTTGCTCGTTACAGGACACGGTGACCATAAATCCAGCATTAACGGCTTCTGCCTTCCTTAATAATGATTTGACTTGTTTGGCAGATGCTACCATCACCATCAATGCAAATGGAGGTTCAGGATCATATACATATGAATGGTCCAATGACGGAGGAACCAATTACAATTCAACTGGATTTACTGGAAATGTATTCAACACTAATGTGGATGGTACCTATGTATTCAGAGTAACTGATACTTCCACCCCAGCTTGTAGTGTAGTTACCAATAGCGTTGTAATTACTCCTGCTGTACCTCCAGTAATCAGTAACGTTACACCCACAGATATTTTATGTAACGGAGAGAGCACAGGTAGTTTGGATATTACCATAGATACTACCGTTGGAGTACCTCCTTACACCATAAATGTAGTGGAAACCATCAGCGGCACCATTTATGGAACCCAAACAACAGGGTTGCCAGCTGGTTCATACGAAGTTACGATCACTGATGACAAAGGTTGTGTTTCAGCACCATTTCCTGTTGTAATCTCAGAACCCAATCCAATCACATACACCACATCTGATGTGCCGATTACCTGTGATTCCGGTTCGGGAGTTACCAATCCAGGTTCTATAACCGTTTCCGGTGTTTCTGGTGGAACAGCAGAATATACATACATTCTTACGGCCAATAATGGTATCGCGCCTCAAACCTATACCACCACTTCTGGTGCAAGGGACCATACCTTTACCGTACTAGAATTTGGTATCTATCAAATTGATGTAGTGGATGCCAATGGATGTGCATCGTTCACCACAGAAATTATTGCCTCCCCACCAAACGATTTGGATATTGATGTGAGCACCGCTACCGCAGATTGTGTATCTGGAGGTACCGCTATAGTTACTGTGGGTTCCGCTGTGGGAAGTGGGAATTATGAGTTTGCCGTTTTGGAAAACTATACTGCCCCTTATTCAACGACATATCAAGCACCCGATACCGTGGGTGGAGATACTGCAACTTTTACCGGGCTTACTCCCGGTATCACGTACACCTTCGTGGTATACGACCTTACCACCAACTGTTATTATTTTGAAGAAGCCGCAGCACCCATCAATACGCCTTCTGTGATGACGGCTACCTTGGATGCTGTGAACAATGTGAGCTGTACAGGGTCTGCAGATGGAAATATCTCATTTACCTTCACTGGGTTTGATGTGGGGGCAACCGCTGTAGATTACGAAATATTCAATAGACAATCCAATGTCTCTACAGGGCATAGTGGAACAGCCACAGTAAACACACCTACCACGGTGACCGTTAACAATTTTGCCACGCTACCTCCTGGAGAGTATTACTTGCTTCTGACAGAAGTAGGTGGCCCCATCAACGGATGTTCTGTGAACGGAGGTGAGTTTACCATCCGGGAATCTGTCAATCCATTGGATTTGGATGTGGCAAGTCCCCAAAACGACAATTGTAACCCCAATGCCGGTATAATTACAGCAACAGGTAGGTTTGGTACCGCACCGTACACGTATCAATATTTGTTGGATACTGATCCCGCACCTACTGCCGCAAGTGCAGGTTGGACCAACAATACCTCTGCCAACGTGGAAGGAGGGGATTACATGGTTTATGTAATGGATGCTTACGGATGTATCTTCCAAAGACCTATTACGGTTCATGAAGACCCAAGACCAGAAATCACCTTGTCAACTGTGGATGAATGTGTAGAAGAAGGTATGTTTCAAGTCTTGATTACCTTGGATAACCCCGGGGTGGCCATGTCACCGTTCCAAATAAGTGTTAATGGATCGGCCTACCAAAACTTTACTTTTGATGGAAGCAATCAATATATCGTTTCTGGATTGAGCTCGGGCAGCGGCCAAACCATTGCCGTAAGAGATTTGAACGGTTGTGCCGACACGGACACC
Organism: Flagellimonas marinaquae; assembly: GCF_003992675.1. Classification (GTDB taxonomy): domain Bacteria; phylum Bacteroidota; class Bacteroidia; order Flavobacteriales; family Flavobacteriaceae; genus Flagellimonas; species Flagellimonas marinaquae. The sequence continues at coordinate 268,767 of NZ_RZMZ01000007.1, read as the reverse complement.
TTCAATATTTCCCCACCACTAGAATTCACGGTTACGCAAACCGTTGCCCTGGACTGTGAACCGGGAGCTGCGGCCAATGCAGAAATATTGATAGAGGTCATTTCAGGCTCTGGAAACTATGAATACATGATTGATGGTCCAGGATCTAATGATGTAGCACGAAGTGTGCTTACTTTGGATGCTTCCGATCAGTTTACGTGGACTGGTGCTGCCGCTGCTGGAAGTTATGATGTTATTGTGTTCGATATGGGAACAGCTCCGCCAAACTGTCCACAGACCATTACAATAGATGTGCCTGATGCCCCAATTCCTGATTATACAGAGACCCATGTTGATGTGTCTTGTTTTGGAGGAAATGATGGAAGCATAACCTTGACTGCTACTGACAATGGCATATTACCGTTGACCTACACACTTACCCCAATGCCCGTTGGTGCCGTATTGAATGGCAACACCTTTGAAAACCTACCGGCAGGAACTTATGACGTTCGTGCTGTAGGGTCAAACAACTGTCCATTTGATATCACAGGAATCGTAATTGACGAACCTGCGCCCATTTCCGTGCCAGTTCCTAGCGTAGTCGAATTTGCGTGTACCGCAGGAAATAATACAAACAATGCCACCATTACGGTTGATACAGCCTCCATAACCGGGGGTAGTGGAAACTATGTGCGCTATGAATTTATCAACGATGCAGGTTCCGTAGTAGTCCAATCCGGAAGCAATCCTGTGTATACCTCAACCGATATTAATGGTGGAAACTATACCATCAATGTGTATGATTCCAATGGTTGTTTGGGAACTACAACAGCTGTAATTGCTCCATTCGATAGTTTGGACTCAGCAACAGTAACCGTAGATGCAGTGGCCACTTGTGTAACAGGTGAGGATATTACGATTACCGCAGTCGGCTCCATCACCAATTCCAATACACATCCGGCCAATTATGAGTTCAGGGAGTTGCCTTCAGGTACCTTCCAGGCTTCTGGAAGTTTCACTGGATTAAGTGTTGGCACCCATAATTTTGAAGTTAGAAATACCATCACTGGATGTATCATCACCGTTTCGCACGAAGTGGCCGATCCAGAGGTATTGGATTTAAATATCGTAAATACAACAGATATCACCTGCTTTGGTGATACCAATGGTGCTGTTGAATTGAATTTGGTAGACAGCTCCTCTGTTTCCTATGCCAGTGCAACTAGCTATACCCTTTACTACGATACCAATAACACGCCTACAGATACTTCTGATGATACTGTGACAACAGGTTCCGATGCCGATGGCAACTTTACCATCACAGGACTGGCAGCTGGTACGTATTACATTGAAGTAACCGATACCAATCCTCCAGGAGCAGCATGTTTGTATAGTGAATCCTTCACGATTGCAGGCCCCGCTGCCGCCATTACAGGAGCCACCGTGGTAACCGATATCACTTGTTTAGGTAATGATGGTGCCATTCAAATTACCAATGTTGCCGGTGGATGGGGTGGATACTCCTATTATGTAGGAAACACTTCTCCAACAGGACCTGGTGATTATGTGGCCAGCCCTAACTTTACCGGACTGAGTGCTGGCAGTTATGAGGCTTGGGTCATCGATTCCAGTGGTTGTGAACAATTGGTAGATACCGTTGTACTCGCCGATCCAACACCTATTACTGCAACCTTGCAGGTTAATGTGGAAAACTGTACCAACCTACAAGGGGAAATTCAAGTGGTTGGAACAGCTGGTGGTCAAGGAAGCAACTACACCTATCAATTGATCAGAAACGGGACTAATGTAGGTTCTCCACAGACCAGTACCTTATTTTCTGGGCTTGGCGCAGGTTCCTACGAGGTACTTGTGGCCGATCAGTGGTCATGTACCACAACGGTTGGACCTGTAGTGCTTACAGATGCCATGACGGCAACCACCACTGTGGACAAACCTATTGACTGTACCTTGAACTCAGGAGGTGAAATTACGGTGAATGTATCAGGAGGGTCTTCGAACCTAACATTTGAAGTCGTTTATCCTGATGGAATAACCACCGACACCAACGCAACAGGGGTCTTCACTGGACTTACACAGCATGGTATTTACACCTTCACAGTAACGGATAATGATACAGCTACGCCTTGTACGTATGTAGTGACACAAGAGCTTGATGACAAAGTTGACCCGGTCATTGACAATGTCTTGGTAGATAATGTCAACTGTTTTGGAGGTTCCGATGGAAGTTTGACCGTAGTACTAGATCCTTCAACTGTTGTGGATCCTGTCTACACCTACGAGCTATATCAAATCTCCGACTTAGTGAATCCATACCGATTTGCACAATCAAGTCCAGTTTTTGATAACCTTCCCGCTGATGATTATCGTGTACGGGTAATTTCATCTAGAGAATGTGATGATACCTTCGATGTAACTGTTGGTCAGCCTACAATTCTGGACGCAACCGCAACTGCTACACCATTTGTTTGTTCACCAAGTAACTCTGTAAATGAATCAACTATCACCGTTACGGCAACAGGGGGAACTGCTCCGTACGTGTACAGTTTCAATGGAAATAGTTTTACATCCAATGCCACTTTTGATATTGTGGACAATGCATCTGCTCAAACCATTAACTATGTGGTACGAGATGCCAATGGTTGTGAATATCCAGATAGCATTACCGTTCAACCGTTGAACACCTTTACCCTAAGTGCCAATCAGGATGTGGCCATTACCTGTGCAAACCCGGAAACGGTAACATTGACCGTTACGGAAAGCATGGGTGGGGATACCTATACCTTTGCATTGTTGCCGACAGGAAATCCCTATGGATCTATGACGGGTTCAACAGCTACAACGGCCACTTTTGATTTGACCCAACCCGGAAGCTATACTTTTAGGGCTACCAATGATACCACAGGATGTTATGTGGAAACAACACATACCATTGCGCCTTATGACACCATTGACGTGGTGGCCACCGCAACTGCACCAGCCATATGTTTTGGTGATGCTGGAACCATTGAAATTGATGTAACTGGATATGTTGGTCCTTATGATTACGAAGTATTCAATGCAAATGGAACAACAACAGGAGTTACCGGAAGTGGCAATACAAGTACCAATCCGTTCCAAATTCCAGATCCTATCGCTGCTTTGGTCGGAGGAAACTACTATGTGGAAATCGTTGGAACCAATGCCCCTTTCTGTCCAACAGTATCGGGCACGGTAACCATTGTCTCCCCAAGTTCTGCGTTGGATTACACCCCTCAGGAAGTAGCGAATGTAACCTGTACCAATGACCAAGGTGAAATTTTGATAGCCCCAACAGGAGGTTATGCACCTTATGATATTGTTATGACCAATACTACCACATCCCAAGTGTATACCATGAACAATGTACCTAGCTATGTGTTCACAGGTTTATCTGCGGGAGATTATACGGTAAGCGTTACGGATAACGGAGGTTGTACTGAAGATAGGACAATCACCTTAATAGAACCTACTCCAATTACTGCGGACATTGATGCTGCTCCTATCGATTTATTGTGTTATGGAGAAGAAAGCGCATCCGTATGGGCAGATAATGTTGCCGGAGGAAGTGGTTCCTATGTATATCAACTAAACTATTATGACGCATCGGGTACCAATATTGTATTCACCACAGGTGAGCAGAGCAATAATACCTTTAATGGATTAGGTGCTGGTATTTATAGCATTACCGTTTCCGATGGATGGAACTGCGGTATGGAAACGCCTCAAGTTACCGTAACAGAACCTACAGAAGTGATGGCCAGCCTTATTGAAGTAAGCGCCATGACCTGTAACAACGATGCTGAAATCATGTTGAGTACCGTAGGAGGAACTGCTCCTTATTTCTATAGTACCGATGGTATCAACTTTACGGCAATGAGTGGTGGCGATACCCATACGTTCAATGTGGGCCCAGGTGCTTATCAATATTATGTAAGGGATGCCAATGGTTGTGATGCATTAATCTCGAACCAGGTTACCGTTGATGCGGTTCCACCTCTTACTTTGAATATTGATGACTCCGCTGCGATGATCAATTGTATGGGAGAGGCATCTGCGACTATCAAGGCTCAGGCTACGGGTGGACTTGGCAACTACAGCTACGAATTGTTTAGCGATGCTGCTTTGACCAATTTGGTCAATGGTCCACGACCCAATGGCACGTTTAATGGGCTTATGGCAGGCGATTACTACGTAAGGGTAACCAGCGACGATTGTGTTGAGGTTTCTCCAGTAATTACCATTGTTGACCCAGAACCATTGGTGGTAGAAAGAGAAGAATTTACACATATTACTTGTTCAGGTGAGAACGACGGAACTATTACTGTTGAAGTGTCGGGCGGTACAGGTGAAATCCTTTACGCTATTTCACCTAATCTAGATCAGTTTGATACGACGAACACATTTACTGATCTAGAGCCCGGCATATATGACGTAATTGCTCAAGATGTGAACGGATGCTTCATCACGTTCCAGTTTGAAATTACACAACCAGATCCCGTCGTAGCAGAAGCTATCAACATAATGGATGAGGTGTGTTTTGAAAGTGGTGACGGTTCCTTCGAACTACAAATCTCCGGAGGTACTGCACCTTACGAAACAAGTTTGAATTCCAGTGCCGATTCCAACTTTGTACAAGATCAGTTCTTGTTCCAAAACGTACCAGCCGGAACACATGTAGTCTTTGTAAGGGATGCCCAAGGTTGTGAAACCAACGTAATCGTGGAAATAAACCCAGGGGTAAACCTTGCTGCTACCGTAACGCCAGTATATGAATGTACTGGAAACATTCCAGATAATTATTTGGACATTGTGATGGAGGATGAATCCATTGCCAACGACTTGATGTACGCGTTGGATTCCACCGATCCTGCAGATATGCAACTGGAGGCCAACTTTACCAACATGGCACCTGGTGACCATTACATTACCATTGCACACGCAAATGGATGTATGACGACCTACGACTTTACCATCGATTCCTTTGAACCTTTGACATTGACGTTGGAAAACAATACCATCAACCAGATTACGGCCGTAGCCGAAGGAGGTGTGGAGGATTATACGTTCTATTTCAATGGAGTGGATAATGGAACTGATAACACCTATTTTATCAATAGGACAGATACCTATACCGTAACTGTCGTAGATGAAAATGGTTGTGAGACCACCGCAGAAATCTTTATGGAGTTCATAGATGTTGAATTCCCTAATTTCTTCACTCCAGATGGTGACGGTCGCAACGATTTATGGCTTCCAGACAACATTGAAGGCTTCCCCGACGTACTAATCAAGATTTATGATCGTTATGGTAGAGTAGTAGAAGTAATGGCCCGAAATGTTAAGGGATGGGATGGAAATTATGATGGAAAACCACTACCAACAGGTGACTACTGGTACGTTGTTCAATTACAAGGTGAACAGGATAACAGAGAATTTGTAGGGCATTTTACCCTATACCGATAATAACGCTTAACCTACTTTAACCCCATGTTAAGAAAAGTATACGTAACCATCTTATTTGTCCTTTTGGCAAGCTTTGCCAAAGCACAAGAGTTGACCGTACCCCAACTATCCCAGTATATTGCGGACAACCCCTTTCTGATGTCCCCAACCTATGCAGGAATAGGTGATCACATCAAGGTAAGGCTCAATGGACTTACCCAATGGGTGGGTATTGAAGATGCACCGGATACCCAAACCTTGGCCGCGGATGCACGGATAGGGAACAGGTCGGGAGTAGGCATGTTATTGTACAACGATAGTAATGGTTTTACCCGGCAGCGCGGGGCCCGAGTCTCCTTTGCCCACCATTTGACCTTGGATAGATATGACGATATCTTCCTTTCCTTTGGTATTTCCTATAACTTCAACCAATTTCGAATCGATGTTGAGCAGTTTGAGGAGCGTAATGGACAGCTACCCGCCGACGACAAAGCCACCACCAACCATAATTTTGATCTCGGTGTATTGTACCGCTACGATAAATTCTTTTTTAGCCTCAACGCAGGTAATGTTTTGAACAAAGACCTGACCAATTTTAATACAGACGTTATTACCATTGAGCCAAACAAGCTGAGAAACTATTATGTGTATTCGGGTTATAGTTTTTCCAAAAGCAAAAACAGTAAATTGGAGATAGAACCCTCCGTATTCTTTCAGTGGTTCGAGAGCGATGGCCGTTCCGTTACCGATTTGAACACCAAGTTCCGTTTCCGAGATTTTGAGGACTATTATTATTTAGGGGTTACCTACCGTTTTTTGAACGATCAGTTGGGCAAGCCGCTTTATATTGCACCCATCGCAGGATTTAAAAAGAGTAACTTCTATTTTGGTTATTCCTATCAGGTCATAACCAACGAAATTTTAGGTTACAGCACGGGAACTCACGTATTAACGGTAGGAATGGACTTGTTCCAAGGAATAAGTAACTGTAGATGTATGTATTAAATTCTACTCATTTCCCTTACTTTTGCCCTTTCTTAATTAAAGGCTTTGGGAAAAATCAATTTAAAGAACGTTCGAATACATTCCAATCACGGATGCTTGAAGGAAGAAATGCTCATTGGGAGCGATTATAGGGTAGACCTGGAAATTTCTGCCGACCTTTCCCAACCAGCTGTTTCCGACCAGCTTAGTGAAACTGTGGATTATGTACACTTGAACAACATCATAAAAGAAGAAATGACCGTGCGTTCCAACCTGTTGGAACATGTGGCCAAACGTATCATTGATCGCATTTTCAATGAAATCAAGGAAGTAACAGAAGTGGAAGTGGAAGTGGCCAAGATAAATCCGCCCATTGGTGGGGATGTAGAAAGTGTTTCGGTGAAACTAAGTTCCAGCCGATAAGTTTATTTAGAGGAATACTGGACAAAAATTCGTAAAATATTTTTAGCTTTGCGGTCCAATTGGCATCGTGGCCGAGTGGCTAGGCAGAGCTCTGCAAAAGCTTGTACAGCGGTTCGAATCCGCTCGATGCCTCAAAACCCAGTACATAGTGCTGGGTTTTTTTGTTTACAGGTTCTCGATTCTTTCGATTTCTTCCTGTATATCAAATCTATCCTTGGGCAAAAATCCTTTGGTGATCAACACGATTCCACAAATGATGAGTACTATACCCAATCCCTTTTTTATCAGCACGATACGTTCTTGGGTCAGATAGCGTTTTAACTGCTTGGCCAAAAGTATTTTAAGTAAATCTATTCCGAAATATACCATCAGTACCGTTCCAAAAAAGACCATCATTCTTTTGGGACTGTTTTCCAGACTGGGTCCCACCACTATAATCAGTCCTAACCAAAAGGCCAATACCCCAATATTGATAAAGTTCAAGAGAAAACCTTTTACGAACAGACCTAGATAGTTCCCTTTGGAGGCTTTGACATTCGTCTTCTTTTTGGGTTTTTTCACAAATAGAAAAATACCATATACCAACAAAATCATCCCACCAAACACAAACAGCCCAGGCTCGTTGCTCAAATTCTCCAGTAATTGAAAACTACTAAAATAGGCTATCAATAAAAAAACGATGTCCGCCAAGATTACCCCTAAATCCAAACTTACCCCAGCCCTAAAGCCCTTTGTGGCACTGGTTTCCAATAAAACAAAGAAAACAGGGCCGATCATAAAGCTCAACAGAAGCCCTAAAGGGATTGCAGCTTGGATGTCGTCAATCATTTTTTAATCTACTCTTTTTATTTTTCCGCCAAAGAGGGTTCGCTTATCCATGGTCTTTGGATCTCCATACACCAGCACTTCGCCTCCCGCTTTTACATTGGCCTTTACATAATCTGTGGCATGAATCTCAGCGTTTCCCCCGGCGTTCACGCTTATCGTGGTAAATTTGGTTTTAAATGTTCGTCCATTGTAAGTTCCTCCCGTATTGATGATTACATCTTGCGTATTGGAAAATCCTGCGGTGAATATTTTACCTCCAGATATGGACTTGATCAATAATTGGTCTACCTCACAATTGATTTCCAATTCGCCACCCTCCTGTGCCTTAAGCTCTAAAACATCTTGCACATAGGTGTGGTCCGATGCTATTCTGGCATCTTCATTCACATCGATCACCACAAGTTCTTCCGAATGGTACAAATCTACATAGGTTCTATATCCACTGAATATTTTGACGATTTCCATACGGATTTTCAAAACACCATCATTATTGACAATGGCCACGTTAGTAGTGTTGGCACCGGTAATCACCGCTTTATTTTCGTTGGACTTGATCAAATTAATGGAAATTCCATCAAATCCCTTGACTTCGGTAAACTTTTCTAGGCTTTGGGTAATGGTAGCATCCTGGGCCTCACTGTATTGAAGTGAAAGGAACAACATAACAATCGTACATATTCTCATGTTATAAAAATTTGGTTCTCAATAGGATAACAAACTTTGTTCCAAAATAGTATTATTTCTTTTTACCGATCAACGAAAAGTCCAAATGTCTTTTGATCAAATCGGTACTCTTCACCATCACGTACACTTCATCTCCCAACTGATACATTCGTTTGGTTCGTTCCCCAATAATGGCATATTGACGGTCATCAAAAACATAATAATCATCTTTGATATCCCTGATCCGCACCATGCCCTCACATTTGTTCTCCACAATTTCCACATAAATGCCCCACTCGGTAACGCCAGAGATTACCCCCAAGAATTCTTGATCCTTGTGGTCTTCCATAAACTTAATCTGCATGTACTTGATGGAATCCCTTTCTGCATTGGAAGCCAAGAGCTCCATATCGGACGAATGCTTGCATTTTTCTTCGTAAAAGGTAGCCTTTGGTGTCTTTTCCTTATCCAGATAATGCTGCAGCAATCGGTGCACCATTACGTCCGGGTACCGCCTAATGGGTGAGGTAAAATGCGTGTAATATTCAAAACCAAGACCGTAATGCCCAATATTTTCCGTGGTGTAAATAGCCTTGCTCATACTTCGTATGGCCAAAGTGTCCACCAAATTCTGTTCTTTTTTGCCCTTAACTTCCTCCAATAGCTTATTTAGGGATTGATTAATGGTCTTTCTATCCTTTAGGTTGATACTATGTCCAAACCTTGAAATAACACCGTTCAGGGCCATTAATTTGTCATCATCGGGCTTATCGTGCACCCGGTACACAAAGGTCTTCTTTTGCTTGCCGATAAACTCGGCCACCTTTCTATTGGCCAAGAGCATAAATTCCTCTATTAATTTATTGGCATCCTTGGATTCTTTGAAAAATACGCCCACAGGTTCATTGTCTTCCGAAAGGTTGAACTTCACCTCAATTTTATCAAAGGAGATGGCACCTGCGTCCATACGAGCCTTTCGCATGATTTTTGCCAACCGGTCAAATGTGAGAACAGCTTCTACAATGTCATCAGAAACAACATAAGCATTTTCACGAATGGAAATCTCCTTCGGGATACTGTTTTGTTTTGTTTCAATAATATGCTGGGCTTCCTCATAAGCAAAACGCTCATTGGAATTGATGGCCGTTCTACCGAACCATTGATTGATCAACTGGGCCTTATCGTTCATTTCAAAAACAGCTGAGAAGGTGTATTTTTCCTCATTGGGCCGCAACGAACAGGCTTGGTTGGACAACACTTCGGGGAGCATGGGAACCACCCGGTCCACCAGATATACCGAAGTAGCTCTATCATAAGCTTCTTCTTCCAAAATGGTATCGGGCTGCACATAATGGGAAACATCCGCAATGTGGATGCCTATTTCATAATTGCCATTATCCAATTTTTGAAAAGAAAGCGCATCGTCAAAATCCTTGGCATCCTTGGGGTCTATGGTAAAGGTCAGCACATCACGCATATCCCTTCGCTTGGCTATTTCAGATTCTTTTATACTCGTATCCAATGTTTTGGCATACTGTTCCACCTCATAAGGGAACTCATGGGGTAAACCATACTCTGCCAAAATGGAATGGATTTCCGTATTATGTTCGCCGGGTCTACCCAAAACCTCCACAATTTCACCATAAGGGGAATCGGCATCATCTGGCCAATCGCCTAAATTCACCAATACTTTGTCCCCATCGTTTGCCTTTTTCAGTTTTTCTGGTGGAATAAAAATATCGGTATACATTCTGGAATCGGTGGGGCGAACAAAAGCAAAACGTTTTTGCTTGTCCACAATACCCACGTAGGAGGTTTTCTTTCTTTCGATTACCTTGGAGATTTCACCCTCCATTTTCTTGCTCTTGCGCCTTGGTTTTATGAATACTTCTACCGTATCGCCATGGAACGCTCTGTTCAAATTATTGTTGGAGACAAAAATGTCATCTTCCAATTCATCCACCACGATATAGGCATTACCACTAGTAGTAAGGTCTACCCTACCAGTAAAATAGGTGTGTAACGATGGTTTCTTTTGGTATTTGCCCTTTTCGGGTTCCACAATACGATCACTGGCCCTTAATTGTCCCAATCGTTGGATCAAAAGGTTTCTATCCTGGGTATCTGTGATCCCTAATTTAGAAGCTATCTGCTTGTAATTGAAGGTCTTGGAAGGTTCTTTTTCCAATACGGTGAAAATGCCCTTGGTTATCTCATTCTTTCGCTGACTGCTTGCCCTCTTCTTTTTCTTTGACATTAACGTCCTTATTTTTTTGAAAAATACGAATTATAATTCTTGAGCAACAAATAAAGGAAGAGTAATCCAAAACAAAGTGAACTTTATCAACAATATTAAATAACATCACTTTTCTTCTTTTTTAAAATTTATAAAAATAATGATGATGATGGATCGTTGATATGTGGAATAAAAATTCGACTAAAAAGTTGCTTTGAACGATCTAAAGTTTTTGTTCACAATTTATCAGAACACAAGAAAATTAAGAATCAAGGGATTAGATTTTTTGTACACCATTTTTAATAACCGTTATCAACATGAATTTATTGAAAAGTTAATGTGTTTTTAATGTTAATTACCCACCAAAAAAGGTTCATTTAGGTTGATTAATTTTTAATGGAATATTACCCGAACATTAATTTATAATTCTTACTGGCTTATTTTTTCGAAACTGCAAAATTTCCTTACCATTAGTTTTCTGCAACTAATTAACAAAACCTTGTTTTTTTTAAGAGATTGTTTTTTAGCGGAATGCAAAAATCCGGATGAACTTATAAACAACCAAACAGGAAAAGAAATTGTACCTTTGTAGGGTACCCATTTTTAATTGAACACCATGAAAATAGCTATTGGAAACGACCACGCTGGTACCGATTATAAGCTAGCGATCATAGGTCTCCTAAAATCCAAGGGAATTGAAGTTGTCAACTATGGTACCGACGGCACCGATAGTGTGGATTATCCAGATTTTGTGCATCCTGTTGCCCAGGATGTAGAAGAGGGCAATGTGGACTTTGGAATTGTCATCTGTGGTAGTGGTAATGGGGCCACTATGACCATTAACAAACACCAAGGCGTTAGAGGAGCCTTATGCTGGAACAAGGAAATTACGGAACTGGCCCGAGAACATAACGATGCCAACATACTAAGTCTTCCAGCTCGGTTTATCGCACTTCCACAGGCATTGGATATGGTAGAAACATTTTTGAACACCGAATTCCAGGGAGGCAGGCACGAACGAAGAATCGAAAAAATTCCATGTAGATAAACTTTATGGGTCACCATCACCATCATGGACACGCTCATTCGCATGCTCACCCTGATCTAAGGGGTAGAAACCTGCTTATTTCCATTTTTTTGAACATTGCCATTACCTTGGCACAAATTGTCGGCGGATTACTTTCGGGGAGTCTGGCATTATTGTCCGATGCGCTCCATAATTTTAGTGATGTTCTAAGTCTGGTCATCAGTTATGGTGCCCGTAGATTAGGGCAGCGTCAAGCATCCAGCCTAAAAACCTTTGGTTATAAGCGAGCTGAAATTTTGGCCGCTTTCATTAATGCCGCGACCTTGGTGGTCGTAGCCATCATTTTGATGAAAGAAGCCGTTGAACGTTTGATGCAACCACAAGAGATTGAATCCAATTTGGTTATTTGGTTGGCATTGATTGCCATAGTTGGAAATGGTTTTAGTGTATTGTTGTTGAAAAAGGATTCCAACCACAATATGAACATGAAATCCGCTTATTTACATCTATTGACGGATATGATGGCATCCGTTGCCGTTTTGATTGGAGGTATACTGATGAAATATTTCCAAGTGTATTGGGTGGATGCCATCCTTACCATGATTATAGGGGCCTATTTGATTTACATGGGCTATGATTTATTGAAGGAATCCACCAAAGTGTTGATGCTCTTTACGCCTAAATCAGTGGTTATTCAAGATATAGTGGAGTCCATTTGTACCATAGAACCAGTAAAGAATGTGCACCATGTCCATATTTGGCAGCTCAACGAGGAAGAAGTGCACATGGAAGCCCATATTGATTTTAAAGAAGATATAAGGCTATCGGAGTTTGATGCCATTCTGGAAAAAATAGAAGAACATGTATATCACAAGCACGGTATCAACCATGTGAACATACAGCCAGAGTTCGATAAATGTGATTCTAAAAGTGTAATAGTCCAAGATTGATGCAAGTATTCATAAAAACATTCGATGAATTGAACATTCATCAGCTCTATCAAATTCTACGCCTCCGCAGTGAGGTCTTTGTGGTGGAGCAGGACTGTGTGTACCAAGATGTGGACAATAAAGACCAAAAAGCACTTCACATCATGGGGATGAAAGATGGCCAAGTTGTTGCCTACACTAGGGTTTTTAAACCAGGCGATTATTTTGACAACGTGAGTATTGGCAGGGTAGTGGTTAGCCAAGAACAACGACAATACGGTTTGGGCAAACAAATTATGTTGGCCTCTTTGGCGGCTATTGACCAAAGGTTTCCCGACAAACCCATCGAGATTTCAGCACAATCCTATTTATTAAAGTTTTACACAGACCTAGGTTTTTCTGCCTTTGGCGAAGAATATTTGGAAGATGGCATTCCGCATCGAAGAATGTTGAAGAAGTAATTTAAGGATGTCATGCCGTACCTGATACGGCATCTATGATTCAATTACAATGGATTTTGACTACCTCAGAAAGAATAAGATTTATTTTGAACCGCCATCAAGACGTATGACATCTTCCAATTCTAAAACAGTTCTACTTCCATCAATGTTGACGTAATCCAAGCGTACAAAACCATATTTTCTATTGAAATAAGATAGGAGTTCCGTTTTTCCTAGTCTACTGGTTGCTTCTGATTTGATTATGTAACACCTTAATTTTCCTATGCTAGTTTTTAGGGTTGATATTTTCACTATTTCATAGGTATACGTATTATTTACAAGACCATTCCACGCTAACCATCGTGGGTCAGACCAAGGATCTCCTATTGTAAGTTTCCAAGTCCAATGGTTTCCAATCTTATAAGGAGCTTTTATATAAGGAAACGGGTTTATTTCCAAGATTTTGAAGTATTTATCCCGGGGCGGGTGCATCCAAACATTTTTCTCATTTTCAATTACGCCCGATGTACTTCCAAATGGAGCGAAGTCATTATGGGTGAGATATGAGTAAGACAAAACGGTTTGGTTGTAATCAGGATTAAATCTTGTGTTATATCCCAAACCCTCCAATACGGTTATGCTTACTTTTTCAAATAGCCCTTCTTTGTCTTTGGAGTAAGGTTCAAATTTCCAATCCGATATGCTATCAACATATTTAAAAGAAAGTCTTTGATTATCTTTTGTGAAATGCTTAAAAGAGTAAATAAAAGAGGTTTTCTCCTGGTAGATGGTGTTATTGTGATTGTATCTGCTGTCATCTACATTGGCCCTATCAAATTGTTCCACCCAAATCCCATCGTCATCTAAAACCAACCTATAGTCGGTACCACTGGAATCTAAAGATTTACAACCGAATAAAAATAGAATTGTAAGCAGCGCTAAATAGCTAATTAAACGTAAGGTGTTCATATAGGGAAAGATAGCTATTATGAATTCAAATTAACCTCTTCGCCACTCCAATTCGATTCAAAAATTCTAGTCTTAGAATAAGATTCACTGGCTTTTCCACTTTGTTTGTACTGGAAAAATATAGATAGCCTTCTTTCTTGGGATCAAGACCCTCCAGCACCAACTTTCCATGCACCTCTTTGTGATCAAGGGCCAATTCCTCTAAGAAAGATTGGTTTAGACCCAGTTCATGTAAACGCAAAATTAGTTTTTCCCGATTTACAAAAGTGATGTTACAACTGGTGAATACATCCGCTTCGTCTGAATAAATGTTGGTCACCAAGGCATAAAAATGGGTCTTTTTGGAAACATCGAACAGCCAACCCTGTTTTTGCATCCCGTTTTTCGTGTAAAATAGCTCAAAGGCAAAAGTGGGCAAACTTTCGTTAATATAGTCCAACTGGGCTTTTTCGTCCACAAAATAGGTGTTCCCCGATTGGTTGTCCTTAAGGATCAAATCGATTCCTTGCCGTTGTTTTTTAAGATTTGAAACACGCTCAAATTCATAATTTTTGAGGTGTTTTTGATAATAGGTATCCAGTAATGGGGTTAATCGTTGTTCTTTGGATAGGTCAGCTTTGAAGTTGCTTTTCAAGTTGGTCAATTTTCCGGAACAGGGAAGCACCTATCTTTTCCACAATGCCCACCACCAATGCATTGCCCATAAAAAAGGCCCGTTTGGCATCAGAAATGCCCTCCAATTGGGTATGATGGTCCGGAAACATGTTCAACCGTTCCAATTCAACAGGTAAGAGTCTTCGTAGTCCCTTGGAGGTTTGGACCACGTGCTTAAACCGGGAAGGGGATTTACCGCCTTCGCCGGTTACTATAGTTCTGGAAGGTTGATCAAGAGCGTCTGGGAAGACCATGCTTCCCTCGCTGTAATGGTATTCAAAACCAGCTTTGGTCTTGCGTATTTCTTTTTTGGAGCCTTTTAAATAGTCCCACTTGGGAAGGTCGGCTTCGTCAATATAATATTCGGAAGGGATGGTATCTTGCTCCAAAATATCGGAGAGCACTGTTCTTTTTCCATCGTATGAAGGAGAAGAAGTTAAGGTAGACACCTTTCCATCCACGCAGATACCAGTGTTCAAAAAGGGAGATAAACCTCCTTCACTGTTGAAATTTGAGGACAGTTCCACCAAATTCTCGTCCAAATCGAACCCAACAGGTTTTTGATGGCTTGTAGCAACAGGAAAGGCCTCCGATAAAACACCATCGTGGAGCATCCAATCGGAAGGATGCGAATTTTTCAGTTTTTTAAAGATTTCGGTACCCTTAAAATATGCCATAAAAAAAACGCGCCTTCGGCGCTGAGGCATTCCATACTCTGCCGCATTGATTACGCGCCATTCCACGGCGTATCCCAAATCCGAAAGGCTACGCAACATCACCGCGAAATCCCTGCCTCGTTGGCTAGAAGGCGATTTAAGAAGACGGTCCACATTTTCCAAAAACAGATAACTCGGTTTGTTTTTCTTTTCGGAAAGAATACGGTGAATGGACCACCACAGAACACCCTTTTTACCGATGAGCCCTTTGGAGTTTTTCAAGGAAGTGGCCACCGAATAGTCTTGACAGGGAAAACCGCCCACCAACATGTCGTGGTCTGGAATTTCTTCGGTTTTTACGGTCTCAATATTGGCGTTGCAATGATTTTTATTGCCAAACCGTGCTTCGTAAACCAAGGAGGCATGCTGCGTTTTGGTGGAAGGCTCCCATTGGTTGCTCCAGACCACCTTGAAGCGTTTGGTGCGTTCCAGACCAAGGCGAAAACCGCCCACCCCAGCAAAAAGTTCACACACGTTAAGTTGTTGCATGATCAAAAATAGAATTTATTCCATCTTTTTCAGCCATTGATGGTAGAATGAAACACAGTTTGGTAAAAAGAAATCAAAAAAACGAGGGAAAAAATAAAAACAGCAACCATAAAGATAGTATGCAAAAACCGGGAAAAATCTTGGTTTTCCAAATTTTCCGTGATTCGTGAAACATAGGGGCTCCCCGGAAGGTACATTACCTCCACCTGATCTATTTCTTGGGCAGATTGGTTGTTCTCCGCTATTTTTTTGTCTGTTCCTTTGATTTTCTCCCCATTTTGGGACCTAAACAAATATGAAAAATCGAAAACAGGTTCTGCCCGTACTAGGGTACCGGTATTTTTTCTGTCCGACACGGTTGCTGTGGTCCCTATGCCGTAAAATAATAAGTTCCAGTTGTGTTCCAAGGATTTTTTGTCGACCAAAACCCCAATTTTTTGCAATAACAGATAGAGGAGGACACTCACACCGATCAGTGTCAGTCCAATTTGCCAAGTGTACGAAGTTGCAAAGACTTGCTCGTACGTATTTGGGGCGGAGAATATACGTTCCAAGGCCTCGCCCATCAAAATATAACTGCCTATCACATAAACGATAATTTTTAAACTGCAGATAATGACCATGACAAAGGAAAACCGACAAGGCTTTTGGGATAGGAATATGGGGTTTTTAGGTTTTCGGGCGATGTTAAGCCCAATTTCGATGGTTTTGTCCATTTCAAATCGTCTCAAATGGGGCTTGGTGTCCCATACGCGGATTTTTCGATGGATGTGGTGACCAGAAAAATTTTCGAACAACAACAGTAGTTCAAGCAATGGCTTTTTACCTCCTCTAATGGTGTTTACGGCTATGATTGATGCCTCTTTGGTAACCGAACCACTTTTTCTATTTCGCACTATGCAAAAAGCGCGCGAAAAACAATTGCTCATCAAATTGTAAAGCCAATAAAAAAGAACAATTGCGATAAGGGACAAGGTGAGTACAGTGTAGGTCATATGCAAAATTTTCAGTTAAGATATGACGCATGGAAATAAGTTTGCCCCCCTAATTGACGGTTGATGCTTTTGAATTGACGGATGACGGTTTTGAATTGACGGATGGCATTTTAAGAGCTGCCATTTCCCTAAAAATCTACCTCAAAATACTCGCATATTTTTGGGAGTCGGACAAAAGCTCTTTGGCTGTTAAGATGGCATCGTCGTGGTCAAGATAATATTTGTAGAGACCTTCGCGATAAAAATATCGGGTGATGATTTCATCCTCCAGCTTTTTGGTGATTTCTTTTTGATAGCTGTCCAAGGCCGAAATTTTACCACGGTTAACCGCTATGAGTAGATCTTTGTATTTTTCCTGGACTTCGGACCCCAATAACGTATCGTCGGTATTGATGGATTCTTCCAAAATCTTTTCCGTTTCGGTCTGGAAAGTAAAGTTTTCCGATTTTACAAAGCTTTTGAATTCCGAATAATCACTATCTGAGAAACGGAAATTGTCCACAGAACTAAAATCGTGGCTATAGAAATAGTCCGTAGCAAAATCAAAAACAAGCTGGTTTTGCTCCAAAGCATCAATAAGGGAATTGGTTTTTAGGGACTCTATGGTCACATCGGGCATGATGCCCCCACCATCCCAAACTTTACGGCCGTTCCTAGTGGTAAATTCATTGAATTCCGTGTTACGAACGGCATTGCCCTCTTTATCACGGTTCCAATAATCCAAGGACTGTATGCATCTTCCGGAAGGTGTGTAGTATCTGGAGATGGTCACTTTTAACTGTGTTCCGTAGGTCAGTTTCAATGGGCGTTGTACCAATCCTTTTCCAAAGCTTTGGGCTCCCACGATTACGGCCCGGTCCAAATCCTGTAGTCCGCCCGAAACAATTTCACTGGCCGAGGCACTTTTACCATCCACGAGCACTACTAGTGGAATTTCCTCATCCTCTGGCTGGTTTTTGGTTCGGTATTCTTGATTGAATTTTTTGACCTTGGATTTGGTGGTCACGATGAGTTCGCCCTTGGGCACAAAAAGATTGGTCACATTAATGGCTTCCGAAAGCAGGCCACCGGGATTTCCCCTGAGGTCTAAGATTAGGCGCTCCGCTCCTCTCCCCTTAAGGTCTTGCATGGCGGATTGTGTTTGTTTGGATGCCTTACGATTGAATCGGGACAACACAATATACCCTGTTTTTTCGTCGATCATATCATAAAAGGGAACCGCATCGACCTCTACTCCTTCGCGGGTAATGGTGGCCGTTTGCGTTTGTCCTTGTCTAAGAAAAGTAACATCGACCGTGGAGTTGTTGGCGCCTTTGAGCAGTTCGCCAGCATTGTCGTCGAAATCGGCAACGTTCGTCTCGCCAATTTTAATTATTTCATCTCCAGCTTTTAGCCCAGCTTTGTCTGCTGCGTACCCTTTGTAGGTTTCAACAATGACCAATTTCCGATCACTGGTCCGCACCAAGGCCCCAATACCGGAATATTCCCCAGCATTATTGATTCGGTAGGACTCCACATCCTGTTCGTTCAAAAACTGGGTATAGGGATCTAGCTCTTCCAGCATATTCTTTATGGCGGAATCCATCAGCGCAGCTGGATTGGTCTCGTCCACATAGTTCATGTTGAGTTCCTTAAAGAGCGTGGTAAAGATTTCTATTTGTTTGGCAATTTCAAAAAAGTCGCTCTTAAAACTGCTGGCACCCACCAAAACGACTACGGCCAACACGGGAATCAACAGCTGCTTCTTAATCAATCTTTTCATGGAATTCTTTGTTTACAAATGCCTTTAATAGCGTTTTCATAGCAGTTTCGACCTGCTCAAAATCGGGGTCTTTCCTGCCAAGGTATAAAAATATGAACGCATAATTTCCCTCAATGTTGTTAAAAATGAGGGGTTTGTTGAGCCTGTAAGCCTCTCGTAACAGCCGTTTGATACGGTTGCGTTCCATGGCTTTTTTAAATTTTTTCTTTGGGGCGACCACGGCCACTTTTATGGGCACGTTATCGGTAAAAGATGTGTTGAGATATATCAGTTTGATGGGAAACGCTCGCAAAGTTTTTCCTTCGGAAAAAAGCTTTTCAAAAACGGTTCTATTGGTGAGCTTTTCCTTTTTGGGGAAGGAATTGTCCCCTTGAGGGGACTTTAGGGGTGTTTTTTCTGCATTCAAATTAGGGTCTTTGTATTGCATTTGAGCTATCGTTTCTTTTATGCTCATCAAAACACTGAACATATTGTTTTTAACTTCCTGATCCTGCAACCTGAGCAAATGTACGCCGACTTTTTCTAGTTGATGCTCTCTTTGTTGGTCCTTGTCATATTTGAAATCGTGCGATACCCCGTCAATTTCTATGGCAAGCTGTAATTCATGGCAATAAAAATCAACAATATACTCAAGTAAAGGAACCTGTCGATGAAATTGAACCCCCATTGAACGTTGCTTTAGTTTTTCCCAAAGAAGAACCTCGGAGAGCGTACTGTTTTTACGCAGTTGCCTTGCAAATTCTTTTAACGCAGGGTTATATGGAATAATCTTGTTTTTCATACGAAGTAACCTAAATATATCAAGAATAATTGGTCAAGTAACACCCCTAAGGTCCCCTCGAGGGGACAGTTTTTCATGATAATTCAAAAAAAAAGGGCGGCACAATGGCCGCCCTTTGCAAATCTTATCTTCGAGAGCCCCTTACTCCTCTGCTTGGTAAACGTTGTTTTCTCCATTAACATCGGCCATCAGTTGGGATGGGTCGATCATAATGGCCTGTACGTTGTCCAATGGCATGTCCAAGGTAAACTCATAGGTAGGATATGCCCATGGCCAATCCTCCAAAACAGTGCGCTTTAAGTTAGGGTATGGGTTGTCCTTTTCTCCAAACATCATACGCAACGGAACATAAAGAGTCTGTTGGGTTCCGTCCTTGCCCACCACCAAAATATCCAA
Source organism: Flagellimonas marinaquae (assembly GCF_003992675.1). GTDB lineage: Bacteria > Bacteroidota > Bacteroidia > Flavobacteriales > Flavobacteriaceae > Flagellimonas > Flagellimonas marinaquae. The sequence continues at coordinate 249,015 of NZ_RZMZ01000007.1, read as the reverse complement.
CGGCATGGGCATTTCGCCAATGCGTTCCATGGTCACTTTGGTGCCTTCACCATCGGCTTCCACACTTTTGATTCCATAATCAATGGTATTGGTAGTCTGCGTCCAATCTTTAAGGTACCAATTGAGCTCCATTCCCGATACTTTTTCTGCGGTCCTTTTGATGTCGTTGGGCACAGGGTGCTTGAACTTGAAGTCCTCAAAGTATTTTTGAATGGTCTCCATGAGCTTGTCTTGACCGATTACATAGCCTAACTGAGAAAGGAAGATAGATCCTTTGCTATAAGCCGAAACGCCATAGGCAAAATTAGTGGTATATCTGTCCGCGTGTGTGGCTTGAGGCATTTCGAGGCCAGAGTTTACCAAAGCGTAATACCCTCTATAAGAACCTTCAAACGGATTTTCCTTGTTCTGTTCCATTATCTGGTTCATACACAAACTACTGATGAACGAAGTGAAACCTTCATCCATCCATTCGTGTTCAGACTCATTGGTAGCTAGTACGTGCTGGAACCAAGAGTGCGCCATTTCGTGCACCATTACCCCAACCAAGCTGCCAAATTCACGTTCACCGGTAATCAAGGTGCTCATGGCATATTCCATACCGCCATCGCCTCCTTGCACCACCGAGTACTGTTCGTAGGGGTATTTCCCAACGTTGTCGCTAAAAAACTTCATGGCCGCAGCAGTTTTGGGCTGAAGGTTTTTCCAGTTTTCATTGAACTCTGGATTGTCCTTATAAAAGAAATGTAAGGTAGGACCATCTTCCATTTCATAAGTATCGTGAATGTACTCTGGGTCGGCCCCCCACATAAAGTCATGGACATTTGGGGCTTTAAAGTGCCAGGTCAATGTTTTTCCTTTGGTCTTCACCTTGGTACCGGGGGCTTCATAGCCGTGACCGATTTCTTGGGGATTTTGAAGATAGCCCGTACCTCCTACAGTATAGTCCTTGTCCAAGGTAATTTTGACATCAAAATCGCCCCAAACCCCATGGAACTCACGGGCAATGTAAGGGTTGGGATGCCACCCCTCAAAATCATATTCGGAAAGTTTGGGATACCATTGGCTCATGGATAGCGCTACATTTTCCCTGCTGTTTCTTCCAGAACGTCTGATTTGCAACGGAACCTGACCTTCAAAAGTCATATCAAAAGTAGTTTTTCCGCCGGGAGGGATGGGTTGTGCCAAATCCACCACCAAAATGGTCCCTTCTTCCATAAAAGTAACGGGTTTTCCGTCTTGGGTGAGGGATGTAGCGTGCAGATAGCCCATTTCACTTTCGGAAAGCGAAGCAATTCGGCTCTTGCCATCTTCCATCATTCTTTTATCGGGGTCTTTGATGTTTTGCAGCCTAATGTCCATTTCGCTACCAGGCTGAAAGGCATTGTAGTACAAATGATAGAAAACACGGTCCAGCTGATCGGGGGAGTTATTGGTGTAGACCAATTTTTGGGTCCCTTTGTACTGGTAGGTTTCCACATCCATTTCCACATCCATGGTGTAATCTACGTGTTGTTGCCAGTAGCCCACATTTTGGGCACTTAAAAAAAGACTGCTACCTAAAAAGGCTGAAAAAAAGAATAATCGTAAACGTTTCATATACTATTTTGAATTACTGTCCAAGGTCATTTTTCCGTTTGACACGTTGTTCGCTAAAATTAAGGCATTGTAGGCATTCACCATTTTGCCCGATCTGGAGATTTTATCAAAAATCGTGGCTTTGGTTTCGTCACCGGCAACAATCACAGATGTTTTGGTCCTTAGACCGGATTCCATGATAATGTTTTTTACTTGTGAAGCCGATAGGTCTGGATAATAGGAGCGAATCAACGCAGCTACACCGGCCACAGCAGGTGCTGCCATGGAAGTTCCTCCCTGAAATTCATATGCACTATTGGGCATGGTGGAATAAATCTCTGCGCCAGGAGCAAAAACGTCCACACGTTGACTTCCATAGTTGGAAAAAGAAGCGATCATTTCGGAACCATAACTACTGGTCAAGGCACCTACGGTAATCAAATTGTCCACAAACTCCGTTTCCGTGTCCATATCGTCATTGGGATAATTTCTGTTTTCTGGCAGTTCCAAGTCCTCACCATCGTTACCGGCAGCATGAACAATCAATACATCCTTGGAGGCGGCGTATTTTATGGCCTCATAGACCCATTCTGCTTTTGGGGAAAAGGATTTTCCAAAACTACAGTTGATGATGGAAGCACCATTGTCCACCGCGTATCGGATACCCAAAGCAATGTCCTTATCGTATTCGTCACCGTTTGGTACCGCACGGATGCTCATAAGCTCTACATTTTTGGCTACACCATCCACACCGATTCCGTTGTTGCGCTGTGCGGCAATGATTCCAGCCACATGCGTTCCATGGCTTTCGGTCTCCACCATATTGTTTGGGTTCCCATTTCCATAAGGCACATCGGTAATATCGTAGGGATCATCGCCAACAGGGGTCCTACCATTAAAGTCTTTATTGAGATTATAATTGACTTGCTCCGTAAAATAGGTAATCCCTTCTTCAAGCTCGTCCAACACCTCGGAAATACTATCTCCGTAGGTGAACATCTGCGTCAACACGGCAACACTTTGTTCCATTTGGGCCGTTTTGGGCTCTATGGAAAGCAAATCCTCCTTGGTATAGGTGTCTTTGCCCAGTTCGTCCTTGACGAGTTGGTCGGCTCCTTTTACCACTTGGAAAATTTGTTCGTACTGTTGTTTGTTCTGAACGGCTTCTGGATATTTTTTGTCCAAAAGAAGTCTGGCCTCTGCTCTCTGTGAAGCATCCCCAATATTCAAGCGAAGCATCCGAACATATTCCAATTGCTCGTTATAGGAGTCGCCAAGAAAATTGTATCCGTGAATGTCATCTACATAACCATTGCCGTCATCGTCTTTTCCGTTGTTGGGAATTTCATCGGAATTGGTCCAAAGGACAGTTTTTAGGTCTTCGTGATCCAGATCCATTCCAGAGTCCAAAACGGCGACCACCACGGTTTTTCCTTTTTTGTTTTTGATGATTTCACTGTAGGCCCGGTCTACGCTCATGCCGGGAATGGTATCTTGGATAAGATCGAGGTGCCCCCAATGTTTTTTCTCTGCTTCGGTAAGCTCTGAAATCTTTAGCGGAACGGCATCGATGTTCTCCACAGGCGTGGATACCAGGGTGGTAGATCCACAACCCACCAAAAAAAGAGCTGCGGAAAGCGTAAGGATCGATAGTTTGTTATATGTGCAATTCATAAATGTTTTTGAAATAAATGAGTGTTATGGTGTATTGAATAATTCTTGGTAAGTATAGATCTGGTCCAAACGCGCACCTTTTTCTGTTTGCTTCAAGGAGCAGATTTGATTATGGGCATCGTGCTCAAAAAGCAACAACCAGTCATTTTCAACCGCTTGATTCAAAAATTGGTTTTTCTCCTCTAATGTCAACAACGGACGGGTATCGTATCCCATGACATAGGGCAGCGGGATATGTCCGACGGTTGGAATCAAATCGGCGACAAAAACAAGGGATTTACCCTGATATTGGAGGTGCGGTAACATTTGCTTGTCCGTATGCCCATCCACAAAGTGAATGCCAAATCCGAGTTCGGATTTTTCTACGAATGAACTATCATTTCGGTCCACAAAATGGAGCTGTCCGCTCTCCTGTATGGGCAAAAGGTTCTCTTTTAAAAAAGAGGCCTTTTCACGTGCATTGGGTTTTGTGGCCCATTCCCAGTGGTCCTTATTGGTCCAAAATTTGGCATTTTTAAAGGCGGGCTCATAACCCGTTCGGTCCTTGTTCCATTGGATACTGCCTCCACAGTGATCAAAATGCAGGTGGGTCAAAAAAACATCGGTAACATCATCGCGGTGGAACCCTGCTTTTTCCAAAGATTTGTCCAAAGTATGATCTCCCCAGAGATAGTAATAGCTAAAAAACTTTTCCGATTGTTTGTTGCCAAGGCCATTATCGATCAAAATTAGCCGATCGCCATCCTCAATCAAAAGGCATCGGGCAGCAAGATCGATCATATTGTTTTGGTCGGCAGGATTGGTCCTGTTCCAAATGGATTTGGGCACAACACCGAACATGGCCCCGCCATCCAACTTAAAATTACCGGTCTCAATGGGATAAATTGTCATTCTGAAAGTAAAATGGGCTGCAAAATAAGAAAAGCACGCCCCAAATGCCGAAAAAATAAGGAGATATTGGCCGTAATTTAACAAAAAAGCGACCAGCAAAGTGTAAAAACGGTATAGCGTTTAAATTGTTTACACGATTGGCAGTTCGAAATACTTGAGCGTAGCCGAAAGGGGGAATATCTAAAAGAAAAGCAGTAAATTTCCACAAAACTAAGACCATGCTCGAACTTGCAGGAATCATAATTCTTGGTATTATTGCACAATGGGTGGCTTGGCGATTCAAATTGCCGGCAATTTTACCCTTGATATTGATAGGGTTGTTGGTGGGACCCATTGCCACACTATATACGGAAGACGGATCAAAACTAATAGAACCTATCTGGAACGGCGAAAAAGGGTTGTTCCCGGGAGAAGGGCTTTATTCTTTTGTCTCGCTGGCGATTAGTGTTATCCTTTTTGAAGGGGGCCTAACGCTCAAGAGAGCTGAAATATCCAATGTGGGCCCGGTAATCACCAAATTGATTACTGTTGGCACCATTGTCACCTTTTTTGGGGCAGGTGTTGCGGCACATTACACATTTGGGCTCTCTTGGCAGATTTCCTTTTTGTTCTCGGGGTTGATCATTGTGACAGGCCCGACCGTAATCACACCCATTTTAAGGAACATTCCCTTAAAAAAAGATGTCTCAGCCGTTTTAAAATGGGAGGGAATCCTGATCGACCCCATAGGTGCCTTGGTTGCCGTATTGGTGTTCGAGTTTATCAGTGTGGGAGAGGGGCAAGCTTTTACCCAGACCGCTTTGATCGAGTTTGGAAAGATTATCCTTTTTGGGACCACCTTCGGGTTCACCTTTGCACACGCACTGGCCTTCGCTATAAAAAGGGATTTTATTCCACATTATTTGTTGAACGTGGTCTCCTTGTCCACAGTGCTTTTGGTGTATGTGGAATCGGATTTATTTGCACATGAATCGGGATTGTTGGCCGTTGTGGTCATGGGTATGGTCATGGGCAACATGAACCTACCAAACCTTAAAGAGCTGCTCTACTTTAAGGAATCATTGAGCGTACTTTTAATTTCCATACTTTTTATCCTGTTGGCGGCCAACATCAATGTCAGCGATATGGAGTTGATCTACAATTGGAACACGGTCATCCTTTTTGCAATCATCGTTTTTCTCATAAGGCCGATAGGGGTGTTCCTGAGTTCACAGGGGTCCAATTTAAAATTCAACGAAAAACTTTTTATCGGTTGGGTGGGACCTCGAGGAATCGTCGCTGCCGGTATCGCTTCACTTTTTGGTTCAAAACTGATGCTACGCGGAGAGCCTGGTGCTGAGTATATTACCCCATTGGTGTTTATGATCGTGTTGGGAACAGTATTGTTGAATGCAACCACGGCACGTGTATTTGCCAAATTAGTAGGGGTATTTTTGAAGAAATCCGAAGGTATATTGATTATCGGGGCCTCTAGATTATCCCGATTGATAGGGAACTATCTCAGAAAGAACAACAGGCACGTCGTTTTGATCGATAACAACCAAAACAATGTGGACAAGGCCAAAAAACTAGGATTGGAAGCCATAACGGCCAATATTTTTTCCGATAGCCTAACGGACAACATCGAATTGAACGACATGGGCTATTTGATGGCATTGACCGGCAATTCGGACATCAACAAATTTGCCATCAAAAAATTCCAAAAACAATTTGGTGAGAACGGAGCTTTCCGTTTGGTCAACACCGAGGAGGTGAACGACCCTGACAACAATCCCAAGGAAGGGCTGTTTTCGCACACGGATGACTTTATCCAATTAATGGACACGGTTCGCAAACATCCTACCATCCATGAAATCGAATTGGAGGATAAGGAACATTACGACAAGCTTATCGATATTACCTATGAAGAACGGGATATTGTGCCCTTATTTACCAAATCACCTGATGGCAGCATAGAAATCATCCCTGCAAACAGCAAGGATTTTACGCCAAAAGGAGATGGGTACAAGCTGGTATACCTGGGTAAAATATTGGAAACCGAGGAAGAAGATGTAGAAGAACCTACAGAGGACTAATCGTTCAATTTAAGAACGGCCATAAAGGCTTGCTGTGGTATTTCCACATTGCCCACTTGGCGCATCCGCTTTTTACCCTTTTTCTGCTTTTCCAAAAGCTTACGTTTCCGCGAAATATCCCCTCCGTAACACTTTGCGGTCACGTCCTTTCTCAAGGCTTTGATGGTTTCCCTAGAAATGATCTTGGAGCCGATGGCGGCCTGGATCGGGATATCGAACTGTTGTCTCGGAATCAGTTCCTTCAGTTTTTCGCACATTTTTTTACCAATGTGGTAGGCGTTGTCAAAGTGAACCAAGGCAGAAAGTGCATCAACAGGTTGTGCATTCAACAGGATGTCCACACGAACCAATTTGGAGGTGCGCATGCCAATGGGCGAATAGTCAAAAGAGGCATATCCTTTGGAAACCGTCTTTAAACGGTCATAAAAATCAAAAACGATTTCAGCCAAAGGCATATCAAAAATCAACTCGACCCGCTCGGTGGTCAAATAGGTTTGGTTAACGATTTGCCCTCGTTTTTCGATACAGAGCGACATCACATTACCCACAAAATCGGCCTTGGTGATAATGGTCGCCTTAATATAGGGTTCCTCCACCCGATCAATGGTCGACGGGTCGGGAAGGTCGGATGGGTTGTTTACGATAATGGGCTTTTCATCACCTTTGGTGGTGTAGGCGTGGTAGCTTACGTTGGGCACCGTGGTGATCACGGTCATATCGAACTCACGCTCCAAACGCTCTTGAATGATTTCCATGTGCAACATGCCCAAGAAACCGCATCTAAAACCGAAGCCCAGAGCAGCACTGCTTTCTGGGGTAAAGACCAGCGAAGCATCATTCAGCTGCAATTTTTCCATAGAGGATCGCAAGTCTTCAAAATCTTCCGTATCCACGGGGTAGATACCGGCAAATACCATCGGCTTTACATCCTCAAAACCACTGATCGGGTTTTTGGTGGGGTTGGCCGAATCGGTAATGGTATCGCCCACTTTTACCTCGCGTGCATCTTTTATTCCGGTGATTAGATAACCTACATCTCCCGTAGAAATCTTGTTTTTGGGGTGCTGGGTGAGTTTAAGAGTGCCTATTTCGTCTGCTTCGTAGGATTTTCCCGTTGCCACAAACTTGATTTTTTGTCCCTTTGTGATTTCCCCGTTCATTATCCTAAAGTAGGTCTCAACCCCTCGAAATGGATTATAAACGGAATCAAAAACAAGCGCTTGTAAAGGCTCGTCACGGTTTCCTTTCGGAGGCGGAATACGATCTATGATCGCTGTTAGGATTTCTTGAATACCCAATCCTGTTTTTGCACTAGCGGGAATGACCTCTTCGGGCTTACAGCCCAATAGGTCCACAATATCATCGGTAACTTCTTCTGGGTTTGCGCTGGGAAGGTCCACTTTATTGAGCACAGGGATAATCTCCAAGTCGTTTTCCAGCGCCAAATATAGGTTGGAAATCGTCTGTGCTTGAATGCTCTGAGCGGCGTCAACCACCAAAAGCGCTCCTTCGCAGGCAGCAATGGATCGTGAAACTTCGTATGAGAAATCGACGTGTCCGGGAGTATCGATCAGATTGAGCACATATTTTTCGCCATTATGGACATAATCCATTTGAATGGCGTGACTTTTAATGGTAATACCGCGCTCACGCTCTAGGTCCATGCTGTCCAGCAACTGGTCTTGCTTTTCGCGTTCGGTCACCGAACCGGTAAAGTCCAACAAGCGATCTGCCAAGGTACTTTTACCGTGATCAATATGTGCAATGATGCAAAAATTCCTAATCTTCTCCATAACAACAATAACATACCCTAAAAAAGGGACTTTATCAACTGCAAATATAATTGTTTTAAATACCCATAAAGTGTTTTTTATCAATAAGAAAATCAGCAGCTATTTCGCTCAAAAATAATTTCTTAGATTTGAGGTTCAACCCAAACCTCTAATGAAGAACCTCGCCACCATTCTTTTATTGGTGCTTTTACCCATAAGTGGCACATACGGCCAAACCTTTAAGATTACAGGAAAGGTGGTGGACGAGCAGAATCAGGTGATTCCTTATGCCAATATTTTGCTGTTGAAGGCCACAGATTCCACCTTTGTTCAGGGAAGTTCAGCCAATGAGGAAGGCTTTTTTGAACTTTTGGAAGTGGAGCCGAATCTATATCTTTTGCAAGCAAGTTATGTAGGTCGGGGTTCCGAACCCAGAGCATTGGACATTAAAAAGGACTTATCCCTTGGAGCCCTGATCATTCCCATGGAGAGCAATGAATTGGATGAGGTGGTGGTCACGGCACAGCGGCCAAAACTCCAACGGTTACCGGACAGACTGGTCTTTTCTGTGGAAAACACCGTGGTTTCGCAAGGAACCTCGTGGGATATTCTTAAAAATACGCCGGGCGTTATCGTCAATCAGGATAATTTAATGATACGGGGCCAAAATGCCACCGTGTACCTCAACGACAGAAAAGTACAGCTTTCGGGACAGGAAGTGCAGGATTTGCTACAGGGGCTTTCGGGAAACAACATCAAATCGGTGGAAGTAATTTCCAACCCCCCTGCCCGTTATGATGCCGAGGGTGGGCCAATTCTGAATATCGTCACCAGCAAGAACATTATCCCAGGCTACAAGGGCAGTGTGAACGGAACCTTCACACAGGCGGTATTCCCCAAGTACAGTATCGGGACCAGTCATTATTATAAAACGGACAAGCTCAATCTGTTTGCCAACTATACCATCAACCCGCAAAAAAGAGTCAATAAAACCAAAAAGGGCATCAATTTTATTGATGATACCAATTCGATATTTTCCGTTTGGGATACGGATTACAATCAAACGGACCGGTCGCAATCCCAAAATGCCAGTTTTATCCTGGATTATGATTTTGATGACCGCAATAGTCTCAATGTGACCTCCAATCTATTGTTCAATCTGGACCAAGAGCAGCAAACCTTGCTTTCCAACGAAATTAGAAACGCACAGGCCCAATTGGATTCCACCTTTACCACACAGAACAATGCCAATATGGACCATACCAACTTGGCCTTTGACCTTACCTATGTGCACAAATTAAAAAAGCCCGGCGCCCAAATCCTCGCCAATGGGCACTACACCTATTTTAACGGGGAGACGTTCCAGCGATTGGCCTCCGATTATTTTGATGCGGACGGCAATTTTTTAAGGGATTTTGGCTTTGATTCGGAAACCGACCAAAACATTCAAATCTTTACGGGGCAAGTAGACTACTCCACACCCATTGGAAATGCATCTTTTGAATCTGGGGTGAAATATTCGTCCATATATTCCGAAAACAATCTCGATTTTTTCAATTTCAACGGTTCGAGCAATACAGTTGATGCGTCCCTATCGGACGAGTATACCTACGACGAGAAAGTTTATGCGGCCTACATGAGCTTTGTGAAGAATTGGGAAAAATGGTCCATGAAGTTGGGAGTACGCGGAGAGTTGACAAAAGCCAAAGGTATTTCGGAGACCTTAGATCAGGTGAACACACAGGACTTTTTTGAGCCCTTCCCTTCCCTGTACGTCCTCTATTCGCCTTCGGACAAGCATAGCTTTTCGTTTGATTACGGACGAAATATCAACCGACCCAAATACGACGATCTGAACCCCTTCCGGTTTTTTTACAACGAAAACGACTTTGAGGAAGGAAATCCAGGGCTGAGGCCAAGTTTTAGCAATAACTTTAACTTCAACTACACGCTCAACAGCGAGTATTTCTTTGATGTGTATTATCGTGATAATGGCCGGAACATCGCCTATTTGGTGTTTCAGGACAATGACAATCAAACTTTGGTAGAGCTGAAGCAGAACGTGCTGGAAAGTAAATCCTACGGGCTGGACTTCACCTTGAGCAAGTCCATTTTGAATCCGTGGTTCTTGTATGCCTATACTTCCCTGTTCCATGAAGAGGAAACGTTCTTGGCCGAGGAAAGCGGCAATGTACCCTTTACCAACGAGGTCAACGGGGTCTATGCCTATTTGGGCAACTACTTGACCCTCTCCAAGGACGGAACGTTTACCGGAGAAGTCGCTGCCACCTACGTATCACAATTTCTCTTTGGCTCTTACGTGTCCGACGAACAATTTAATTTGACACTTGGCCTTCGCAAAACCTTGTTCGACAATAAGATAGTACTTTCACTTGCCGCGGAAGATATCTTGGAGCAGTATGTGCCCACCTATCGTTCGCAATACCTCAATCAGGACAATTTTTACCGCAGACGCCCCGAAACGCAGTTTATCCGCTTTGGATTTACCTATAATTTTGGGAACTTTAGATTAGAGGACAACGAAAGGGGCATTGATAAAAATGAACGTGACCGACTACAATCGCAGAACTAGCTTTGGTTTTGTCAGCTATTTTGTACTTTTGCAGTCCAAAAAACAACGGATTTGCCAAAAATTGGAAACATAGAACTTCCTGATTTTCCGCTTCTTCTAGCTCCGATGGAAGATGTGAGTGACCCTCCTTTTCGAAAATTGTGCAAGGAGCAGGGTGCCGATGTGGTCTATACGGAGTTTATCTCTTCGGAAGGATTGATCAGGGATGCTGCCAAAAGTGTCATCAAACTGGACATTTACGAAAAAGAGCGGCCGGTAGGTATCCAAATTTTTGGTGCTGAATTGGATTCGATGCTTCAGGCGGTGGATATTGTGGAAAAATCAAACCCCGACATCATCGACATCAATTTTGGCTGTCCCGTAAAAAAGGTGGTCTGCAAAAATGCAGGAGCCGGTATTTTGCGCGACATTCCTTTGATGGTCAAGCTCACCGAAGAAATTGTGAAGCGCACCCAATTGCCCGTTACCGTGAAAACACGCTTGGGTTGGGACAACAATTCCATCAAAATTGTTGAGGTGGCAGAGCGCTTACAGGATGTTGGGATAAAGGCCATTTCCATTCACGGACGTACCCGTGTGCAGATGTACAAGGGCGAAGCTGATTGGAAACCCATTGCCGATGTAAAGAACAACCAACGGATGCATATTCCGGTATTTGGCAACGGGGACGTGGATACGCCCGAAGCCGCAGTGAAAATGCGCGACGAATTTGGATTGGATGGAGCCATGATCGGCAGGGCAAGCATTGGCTATCCTTGGTTCTTCAATGAGGTGAAACACTACTTTAAAACAGGGGAGCATTTGGCACCTCCCTCCATGCAGGAACGGGTGGATGCCGCCCGCAGGCACTTACAAATGGCCATAGATTGGAAAGGGGAAAAACTAGGTGTTTTTGAAACCCGAAGGCACTACACCAATTATTTTAAGGGCATTCCACACTTTAAGGAATACCGCATGAAAATGGTGACCAGTGATGATGCTGCCGATGTTTTTGCCGCTTTTGATGAGGTAGAGGAGAAGTTCGGCGATTTCCAGTTTGCTTAAGCGGAAATCAATTTTTCGTTGATTCGGCTGCTCGCGATTTTTGAGGAGATAAAGCCCAATACCATAATCGTTCCGATAACAATCAACACGTTAACGACATTGAACTCTACGGGATAAGCCAGGGTCGGTGTAATCTTTAACCATCCGAATGCCAATTGGGAACCGATCAGCAACATACCGATCAACACCCCGATGAATCCACCAAACGACGTGACCAATATCCCTTGGATAAAATAGATACGGCGTAATTCTTTTATGGTAGTACCCAAACTGTACAGCGTTTTGGAGTTCTGTTGTTTGTCCAAAATCATCATGATAATGGCTCCGACCACATTGAACAGGGCTATGATTAGTACAAGCGTAAAAATCAAATAGGTGGCTAAATTTTCGGTGTTCAACATCCGGTAGAGCGAGGTGTTCTGCTCCCTACGCGTTAAAATGGACACTTTATCGCCCAACACATCCGCAATGGCATTTCGGACATCGTCGGCAGAGGCTTTTTCCATCAATTTAAAATTGATGCCGGAAACCTCTGCACTGTCCTTTTGCAATAGTTGTTGTACGATGGGGAGTTGGGCAAACACATATTTTTTATCTAGGCTTTCCTCTACGGCATATACGCCGCTCACCACCAGGGCCAGATCATCATACGGCTTGGCATTGAGGCCTTGTTGAGAAAAGGAGCCCTCGCCCGGTTTGGGCACTAGGACCTCCATGGCCGTTCGGTTGTTCATGGGAACGCCAAGCAAATTATAGATACCAATACCGATAACACCGTTGTAGAGATCTGAACCCCAATTCCCAAAAATCAAGGTGCTATCGACCCCCGTAACAGCTCGGTAGTTTTCATCCACTCCCTTAATATAGGCAATGGTACTTTTCTCTTTATAGGTAAGGTAGGCCCGCTCCTCCAATTCTTTGGCATAGTTGGCCAGTCCCTCGATTTTGGCAAGGGCCAATTCTTCATCTGCGGAAACGGTAAAATGTTTCCCGAGGGTCGGCGAAGCTTTTAGGTCGGGATCAAAGGTGTTAGAAAAAGAAAGGCTGAATGTTCGGAGTCCTGCAAATGCGGAAAGCACGATAAAAAGTGCCGCGGAACCGATCACAATCACCAAAAAAGTGATGAAATTGATAATGTTTACCGCATTTTGGCTGCTTTTGGAACGTAAGTAACGCTTTGCGATATAAAAGGGAAAGTTCAAAATCAGGATTTCTTGCGTTTGTCGAGCAAGTCCCTGTTCTCGATAGGGTTCTCTTCTCGCTTAAGGGATTTCTCGATTTTTTCGATGTACTCCAGCGAATCGTCCAGATAAAAATTCAGTTCCGGCACGCGCCGTAGTTGGTGTTTGGTACGTTGCGCCAGTTCATAACGGATGGCCACCTGGCTTTCTTTGATACCTGCCAACAGCTCTTTTGCGCCTTTGTTCGGAAAAATGCTCACATATACTTTGGCCAAGGACAAGTCTACGGTGACGGAAACCTTGGACACAGAGATCAAAGTTCCCTTAAGACCACCATCGGTAGCGGCACGTTGCAGGATATCGGCCAAATCTTTTTGAATGATTCCCGCTATTTTTTTCTGTCTTTGTGTTTCCTCCATACTGCAAAAATAAGCGAATTAATGACTAACGTCACAGGATTAACCATTTACAGTGCGTAATTTTGAAAAAAGCTGCGTATTTTAAAGATATGGATACTTGTATGGACAAAATTGAACACATCGGAATCGCTGTAAAGGATTTGGAGGCTTCCAACGCCCTGTTTGCCAAACTTTTTGGTGTACCGCACTATAAAGTGGAAGAAGTGGTCTCGGAAGGGGTAAAGACCTCTTTTTTTAAATCGGGCCCCAATAAAATTGAATTGTTGGAGGCCACAAAACCCGATAGTCCCATTGCCAAGTTTGTGGAGAAAAAAGGGGAAGGCATTCATCATATTGCTTTTGCGGTGGAAGATATTGTATCGGAACTGGAGCGATTGAAGGGAGAAGGCTTTGTGGTTTTGAACGAAACGCCCAAGAAAGGGGCTGACAACAAGCTGGTGGCTTTTTTGCACCCCAAGGGTACGAATGGCGTTTTGGTGGAGCTATGCCAAGAAATAAAAGAGGGCTAGCGGGGAAAATCTTGCGCTGTAGAAAAATAAACACTAATATTGCATCCGCAAAATGCGGTCCTATAGCTCAGTTGGTTAGAGCACCTGACTCATAATCAGGGGGTCCCTGGTTCGAGCCCAGGTGGGACCACCTCAACAAAGATAAACCTTTCAAGCAATTGGGAGGTTTTTCTTTTTTATATGGGTACAACATAGGTACAACATTTCAAAACAGCTATTTAATTCCTTGTCAGCTACACTTTACCATTATAAAATCTAGAAGTATAAGTTAAAACCTCTTAATCCATTGGTTGAGTATTTTTGTGATTAAAGCATAAGAACTTTTCCTCAAAACCTATAATTCTTAATGATAGCTTTACGATTATAGTGATGTTCTAAAGGGGGTAGGCTACAACACAGGTTTTGTATGGTAGTACATGTATGTAAATTTTGAGGAGGTTCATTAAAACACCTACGCTTTTTCGGCCCTGTATTTATTGGGTATTTTATCTCTAACAGACTCTTTAAATCTATGCAGTGTAGAATAAGATACTTTTTCATTAAAGGCTAAGATACCTACTACTATTGATGGATGAATTTTTTTTGAAAGAGAAAACTCCGTGACCTTTTCTTCTGTTATGTATCCAATATACTCATCAAAAAACTCTAAAATCTCATCTTGCAATAAAACCTTTTCAGCCATTTCATTTGCCTCTTTTTCTTTTTTTGAAGTTATGCTACTTGTGGAATCATCCATGAAAACCATATTATTATGGTTCTTTTTAGGTAAATGAAGTAGCACGTGAGATGCTTCATGGGCCATATTAAACCAAAAATTATCAACTCGGTCATACCTTCCTGTCAAAGTAATAACTGGTCCAGTTTCTGATGCAAAAGCAGCACCATCCAAGTAAGTTTTTGATAAGTGAGAAAGAAAAACAAATTTAACTCCAACTTTTCCTAGGTCATTCAAGAATTTGCTAATTCCATTTTTCAAAATGGTATAAGTGTGAAGTTTGGACAGTAGTTCTTCCAAACCATTCTTATCATATGGGCAAACATTTAGCCTTTGTGAATGATTAAGGGCCATTTGATACCAAGCCCTAGCATTTATTTCATTAGTTGGATTTTTGTAAGCATCAGATTTCCTATATTCTATATTAATCTTATTGGACTCTAAAATAGAGAAATCTAGTTGTTTGTTTTTTGGAACATTCCAAAATGAGTGTAATTGTTTGTTTAAACCTTCAATACTATCGTATGGCTTTAACCAACCTTTTTTCAACAATTCATTAATTGGAAGATATTTATATACTTCAACTTGGCGTTCAACTAATTGCTCCTTAGTTTCTTCAATCTTTTTTGAAAGCTGATAATTCGTGTCTAACATTATCCACTCATAAGCTTTCCAGTCAAATACCTTTTCAAGTAACCTTGCAATATCAATTGATATGGGCTTTTTGTCCTTAATTATTTCGTTGGTGTGTTTTAATGAAATGGTTAATATGTGGGCTAAATCATCCTGAGTCCACTCGTAAGAAGACAAAAAATATTTTAAAGCTTGACCTGGGGTTTGAAAATCATCAATGGTCTTGTTAGTCATAAAGCTTGTTTGAAGTATGTTGCAAGTATTCACATCATTACAATAGATAATAATCTATTGAAAATTATATCGTCAGAAATCTTTGCTTTGGGATATGGAATCTATATTGTAAATATAACCTTTTTGGTAAAATTCGCAAATAATTTTATGTTTTTTACTTATATGGTTAAATATGATTTTTATGTTTTACCATTTTGGTTATATTCAATTTTCACATTTAATTATATTTGTTATCTTTGACAAAGTTCAGGTTGTCTGAAACAAAAAAATCAGGCAGAAAACTACCTGATTTTGGTCTTAAAAGTTTGAATTTACAAGGGCTGCGAACCCGAGTAAACCTTTGATTTTGTTCACTGCAAAGGTATGCATTCTTCTTTAAAATACCAAATGGTTGCTTTTTCTGCCTGATTATTCAATAATTTTTAAAGTATTTAAGTCGCCTTACTATTTGTTTTTCATTCGGATAAACGGGTAATCTATAGCTACTAGATTGCCAAATCCCTCTAACAACAAACAAGATGTTTGGAGTGTGAATGGGTCTTCATTATCGTAGCTAAAAAATGTTTTTAACTTAAAACGATAGTAAAATGACTCTAAAAAATAAAAAAGTCGATTTACATGAGTGCTATTGTAATGGTGTAAAGCCAGAAATAGCCTACGAGTATTCCTTCAGAATCAATGAAAAAGAATACTCAACAAGAAAGCAAGTAATAACAGGCAACGACTTGCATGAACTTGCAGGAACCTCTTCTGAAACCCATTTTATTAGAATGGTTGTAAAAAAGGGTAAAGTTGAAATTGGCCCCTTAATCAAAGTTGATTTAACCGATTGCGGTATTGAAAGATTTATCATTCTACCATACGAACAAGAGGTTATTGATTTAGAGAATTGCTTCTGCGAGGGGTCCACTCCAATTATTACCTTTCAGTATCTCTTGAAAATAAACGGGGATAAATATAAGGTGGAAAAGGAGAAGCTTACCGGTGCTGAAATCCTTGCCTTAGCAAATAAAAATCCAAAGTCTCACAGATTAAGGATGTTTACTAAGAAAGGAAAGGTAATTATAAAGCCAGACCAAATAATTGACCTTACCGAATGTGGGGTAGAAAGGTTTGTTGCTGAACCCTTAGATTGCACCGAGGGCTTTATCTCTGATAATCCATTTAAGTTGCCAGAGGAGGATTTCCAATATTTAAAATCATCTCCGTATATCATTGACACCATTGTTGAAGGTAATAAAAGATGGATAATCTTTAGAGAGTTCAAGATTCCTAAAGGATATAATGTAGAAACGGCTGATTTGGCCATCCTATTGCCACCCCATTACCCTACCACTAGGTTGGACATGATGTACTTTTATCCACCGTTGGCAAGAAAAGATAGCGCTCCAATTGGAGCGCTATCTAATCAATCAATTGAAGGTAAAAGGTATCAACGATGGTCTAGGCACCGTACGGCGGCCAACAAATGGAATCCAGAAATTGACAATATTGAATCTCATGTTGATTTAATGGTAAGTTGTTTAATTGCGGAATTTGATAAACGTTGATTGATATGGTACATTTTAAAATAACAGATAAGATGTGCCAAGAGTTGAAGAACCATCTCCATTGTGGAGATGGTTTGGAAGCTCTTGCATTTGTAGTTTGTGGCCGCTTAAACCACAATGAAGATAATTTGCTGCTTGCCCACGAGGTTTTTCTTATGCCCTATGAAAATTGTGAAAGAGATGTAAATTATGTTAGTTGGAAAACTGAACATATTGAACATCTTCTTGAGAAAGCGGAAAAAGGTTTTGCAATTGTTAAGATACATTCCCATTTTGTTGCTAACTCCGACTTTTCTGAACTGGATGATGTCTCTGACAAGTCTTTTTTTGAAGCCGTATATGGTTGGTCAAATACTGATTTGCCTCATGCAAGTATCGTCATGTATCCAGACGGTTCGATGAAAGGCCGAGTAATTGGGGGTAACCTTGATTTTTTTGACTTACCTAGAATTTCTGTGATAGGGAGTACGCTGAAAGAATACCGCAGGAATGTTCAAATAGGCGAAACTAATGAAGCTTTCGTAAGAAATCAACAAGCGTTTGGTTCTAAGACGACAGAATTGCTCAAAGGTTTAAAGGTTGGAGTTGTTGGCTGTTCGGGAACCGGGAGTCCAGTAATTGAGCAATTGGCAAGATTGGGTGTTGGAGCACTTGTACTGATTGATTCGGATTCAGTGGAGAGCAAAAATCTCAACAGGATATTGGGTTCCACTTCTGCTGATGCGGATTTGAAAAAGCTCAAAGTAGATGTTCTCAAAGAGCATATTCAAGCTATGGGGTTAGAAACTAAGGTTATAACTCATCCTGTATTGCTTCAAGAAAGCAGAGCAGCTATAGATTCTTTAGCTAGTTGTGATTTTGTATTTGGTTGCGTTGATTCTGTTGAAGGCAGGCACTATTTGAATATGATTTCTACATACTACTTAGTGCCGTTGATTGATATAGGTGTAAAATTAGTAGCAGATGGGCTAGGAGGAATAGATTCCATTAACGGAAATATTCACTATGTTTCCCCCGGGTCAGAAACGCTCTTAGAAAGAAAGGTCTTTACATCGGAACAATTAGCGGCGGAAAGTATGAAGAGGGTTTCGCCTAGTGAATATGAAAAGAGAAGAGCGTATTTCAACAATATAGAAGTTGAAAGCCCCGCGGTCATTAGCATCAATATGGCCTGTGCTTCTTTTGGTGTAAATGAGATGTTAGGAAGAATACATCCTTTTAGATATAAAGACAATCGTAGTTTTTCTCAAACCTCGATAAATTTTTCTGACTGGGATATAAACACATGGCCCGAGAAACAAAGTAACTCCAAATCTGTAATCAATAATATAGGCATGGGAAATATCGAACCTGAATTAATAATTTATGTCAATGAGGAAGATGATAAATTGGTTTCTTAACCTGTTTGGGTTTGGGCATAAGATTTTTTCATACAGAATTGTTTCTGAGCTGCCAAAGAATCCACAGAACGACATAGTTTATATAGAAGGTAATGCTCATGTTGAAGATTATTGGTATGCGTTATTTAAGTGTCCCTGCGGTTGCGGGGGCACAATAATGCTAAACCTGATTGAAGATTGTAAGCCAAGTTGGAAAATATACTTTAATAAAAAGCGATTTTCGATTTATCCTTCAATCTGGAGAACAAAAAAATGCAGGAGTCATTTTTGGTTAAAAAATGGTAAAGTGGTCTGGGCGTGAAAACCTTACCATAGTTCTGACTATAAAGAACCTTACTAACCTAAATCGCTGTAGCTCCAGGGCAATGTTATCAGAAATGAGTATCTCAATCGATTTGAGGTTGTCTCCTTTTTTTAAACGAACACTAAATAGTGTGAAAAACCCAAAAAAATACATTTGTTCTTATCTTAGAATATGGAAAAGTTAGGGAATATGTTGGCAATGTGGATACACGGACAACGGTCCATGCTCAAAAGGACTAATTCCTGGCTCAACCACCTTTCTCTAAATCAACTCTCCTCCCTTGTCATAATCCTTTTTGGGTTATTACCACTGACCACCTTTTTTATCATTGCCCATGATGATTATTACTGGACACAGATTATTGCAAGCTATCTTTTAGTAGTACTGCTTTTTATCTTGGTCCTTGTGGTGGTAATTGGGTGGTTCAAGGCCAAAGAAATGGCAAATGCCGATGTAGAAGGCTTCTCATTTATAGAGCTATCATTTAAAAAAATCGACAAAGAATATTTTGGGTTTGATGAATCCGATATTGAAAATTTAGAGCTTTTGACAAATCATTTGCCTTCCAAACATAGGATAGTAATCAGAGAAGTGCCGAAGAATAAGCAATCTGGGAATCTTAGATTTCTTTTTTCATTTTTAGATCATATAATTGAAGGGGGTATTCAAGGTATGGGAATGAAATCGAGAGACTCACTTTCCAGATTGGTTCAAAAAAGATTTTCCTTCGATGGTTCCCAAATCAACGAGAACACATTTGCATCCAGTTACTCCAAATGGTCGCAGAAGACCAAAGAAGGGGGCTACGATGATACTCGAAAAACTATAGCCAAAGCACTGGGCCTTTCCAATTAATTATAGATTTTTTGCCCAAATCCCGAAAACAAAAGGCAATTAAAGCGCAATCATCATTTCTCTATTTTTCACTTGCATCAGGTGATATATGTTTGTCCCGTACAAAAAAGTAAGCGGCCGTTTACATATTCTCAAATTCCAAAAATCAGAAGTTATGGAAGAGCAACAGAATGTGTTGACATTACTCAAAGAAATCAAAACCATTCTTGGCCATCAGAAGAAGGTTATGAACGTGGAAGATCTTGCCGCATACACAGGACTTTCCAAAAGCAAGATTTACAAGCTTACCTCCTTAAAGCTTATCCCTATGAGCAACAACAAACATATCCGACAAATATTCTTTGACAAGGATACGATAGATAAATGGCTAATGGGCGACCCCAACCTATCCGATGAGTTTCTGGAAGAGAAGTTCAATCAACAGCTTCAAAGGAACAAAAACCACTGAGTTTATTGATGCTCTTTACTCCAATGAAAAGTATTTGGGTTTTCACGCGTGCGTGAAAAAACGAATAGCAAGAGGGTGATGCGCAAATTGCGCCATCACGGTTGTTTTCGGGTCTTCAACAAGTTGAAAACCAGTGAATTGAACAGATTTTGAAATACTGTACAAAATCTGGGGCTACAGTAGACTTTTCCGAAATCTACAGTAAACCCTTTGGGAAGCCCTATAAACACTGGAAATTTTTGACGCAAAAATTGACGCAATTTCACTAAAAAACAAAATCGCACCTATGGAAAAGCAAAAAACAAATGACAGAACAAAGAAAGGGACAGGTGGTTATTCAAATATCACCGTAAAGAAAGAAACGGCCTTACGTTTTCGCAACTATTCAAAAAGGTTCAATAAACCCCATAGCGAGGTTTTGGATGGAATGATACAATACTTCAAGGAGAACAAGCTTGACCCTTTTGGAGAGGGAACAAAGATCATTCTCGACAGCATCAAAAAATTGGAGCGTCAGATGATGAAAAAATTCGATAGGATCATTGCCATTATCAAGAACATGGAAAAGACAAGTATCCGGCCCACCTATGAAATGGTGCTCATTCTTTACGAGGCCTATGTAAAAGATGGTAAGAAACTCAAACCGGAGCCAGTCAAGATACAGGAAGAGCGAATGGACTTTTTGGAGCCTAGAAACACCGTTCCAAAAGTGGAGCACGATAGAATATTGCAAGAATTCAAAGAATATAAAAAGCATTGCAATGAAATCCTCCATAATGTCGAGAAGGTTGAGCCAATGATGGGAAAGCCGTATCTCAAACTAAATATGGGCATCGGGGATTTTGAAAGCCTGAAATATCAATTAAAATAACGCTTATGTACCTTACCATCTCAGCACAGAAAATGGGCAGCACCTACAACTCCAGTGTAGGGAACTATGTGGACTATCTGGAAAAGGAGAACGAGGATAGGTTGCCCGGACAAAGAGAGGAATTCTTTGACCAAGAGAACGATAGCGTAAGCCCTCAAACGGTCATCGATGAAATAGATGCCAATACGGCCAAACTGAGGCAGAAAGACCCGAAATTCTATTCCATAGTGGTCAGTCCCAATAAAAGGGAACTGAAGGCCATCGGAAATGACCCAAATATACTCAGGGAATATACAAGGAAGCTCATGGAGGACTATGCCAAGAGTTTCCATAGGAACCAAGAGGTCAAGGCCGAGAACCTGAAATACTATGCCAAAATCGAACATGAACGCACCTATCGGGGCTTTGACAAACAGGTTCAGGAAAATGCACCCTACCGAGGTGAGATAGCAAGGCTAAGGAACGAGATACGGAAAGTGGAACGGGGCGAATCCATAGGAAATGTCAATGAGCTTGAAAAAAAGATTGCAGAGCAAACAAGATTGGCCCCACACAAACAGAACGGACAGTTGGTGGCCGCAGGGATGAAGAAAGAGGGGCCACAGACCCATATACATATCATAGTCAGCAGAAGGGACGTAACCAACACCTATACACTTTCCCCGATGGCCAAGCACAAGGCCTCAGAAGTGGAATTGAACGGAAAGACGGTAAAGAGAGGGTTTGACAGGGACAAGTTTTACCAAGCAGCCGAGAAGACCTTTGACAGGACAACGGGCTTCAAAAGAAACTATGTGGAATCCTATGTAGGGAGGAAGGCACATGCCAAGGAACCGGGAAAGTTCTTTGCCAAGGTCATGGGACTTCCCACCAAGGAAAAGGACATGGCCTTTAAACTACTTAAAACGATGGGTGTAAAAGCTCCCAGTATCCCGACCAATAAAGTACAGATAGCGGTCAAAATCATCAAAGCCCTTGGAAGGGGTATTGATAAGGCAAGGGGCACAGGTGAGGACATGGGGTATTGAAATCCAAAAAGTAGGTTGCGCCCTTTCGGGTTTTTGTTTTACGCTTATCTACCGGAACGCTACAAAAACCCGACAGGATCCATGCGCAAAAGTTGGGGTAAGAATTTGGGACGTTTGCAGCGCAAAACCACGTTTTGATTACCCTTTATTTTAATTTTTCCTGTTTGTTAAATATTGACCTACCAATAAAACGGTAGAAATCAATATCCCAATATGCGGCATATAATTAGGCCAAGCGCCAAGTAAAATAACTACCAGAATATATATTGATAAGACATTCAATCCACTAATCAACACGGTAAAAGTCCACTGATCAATAGTTCGCACAAGAACACTTAACTTAAGTGAAATTAGAATTTCAATTAGTGCGATGATAATCGGGAGATATCCCCAAAATATGGTTTCCAGATTCATTTACCCCATATTTAATTTAATCACCTATTAAAAAATACCTTTCCTTATTTTTCTGTATTGTTATTTTTTTAGTCCTTTTATTTTATCCCATTTCTCATTAATAATACTTTGGCTTTTGTTGAGAATATCCCACTGTAATCGTTCAAAGCTCGATGTCACGTCATCCCCGGTTGCGTAGAGTTCCAACCTATTAATGTCATAACTAATGTGCTCGGCGTCCATAATTTTACCTTCTTCTGAAAGTCCCATCAATGCTATCTTGTTTCTTAGGGTGATAAATCTTTCCAAGAGCTCGTTAGCATTGTCAGGTCTAGGTGGAGATGCCATATGAGCTACCGAAATAAGTTCTGAAATGGTGTTGCGGAAATCTGTAACCCATTCCATACGTTTATCTGCAACATGAATCCTCCTACTTCTTCTTGCCGTATAACCAGTTGATATGGCAACAACAATACCAAGTAAAAATGTTCCCGCCCCAATTGCTAGTTCACCATAATCTAAAATGGATGGTTCTGGTGAGGCAAACTTATGTATCCCATGAAATAAAATCATTCTTTCAATTTTTGAAAATTTGAAGGGTCTTATATTTTACCTGAATCCTTTGTTTTGAAATGTTAATTACAATTTATTTTATTCATTGCCAGTATTAACATTTGTTCTTTTTAATCTTTTCACAATAGAATCAATCGTAGCTTGTTTTATTTCATATCTTTCGAAGAATGAGGATTCAGCATCTTCCCACTCTCGTGTAGCGGCATTTATACCGAGAGCCTTTTCTTTTACCTCGACAGATAATACTTCTTCATTTCCTTTAATGGTATCTTTTAACGTTTGTAGAAATGGAGAAATGCTGGATTCAAGATCCAAGATTATTTTCAGGTATTTTTCAGTTGCTTTGTAAAATTCAATGTCATTGACATTTTCAGATTTTGTTTCAATCAATTGAATGTAATGTTTTATTTCCGAAGATAAATCAGTTGTCAAAGAATCAATATTGGCAAACCGTGATTTATCAATACCATATTTATCAATTTTGGCTTCGGCGACCAGTTCAGCGAGAGGTTTGTTCCTTTGATTAAATAACCTTGAGGTGATTTCTTTTGCTTTGAGACAAATTCTTACTTGTTCTAGATTATCCTTTCTATTATTTCCTTCGTTACAGGCAATAATTGAAAAACAGATAAAAGTCAGATATAGGATTTTATTAGATTTCAAATCTTCTTTAAAATTAAATGCAAACCTGCTTAAGTAGGTTTATATATGTTTCTGGAATGTTTATTTATTGATGTAAAGACAGAATTAATTTTCCTGTTTGAAATGAAAATCCTTAAGAGAAAGCGAAGTGCTATAAGCCCCAAATCCCTTAACTAATACTAGTGAGCGAGGTAAGGATTCTATTTGACCAGCTTTTCTAAATAAGCAACTTTGTCCTTTTCTGCCTGTAATAAACGCTCGTAAAGCTTCTTATTTTCATCATACGCATCAATCAACTTGTCTAGTGGATTGAAGGTGCAACCATAATTAACGGCTGAAGAGTTATCTACGTGGTAAGTGTTACCTATAATATTCAAGATTGCTTCTTCAGAGAAATTCTCTATTCCCTCTTTGGTAACCCCCAAAGCCCGTGCAATTTCTTCCAATTTGGCATCATCCACCTTTTCACTGTTCTCAATGTTGGAAACGGCCTGTTGACTAATGCCCAATTCCTCGGCAAGGGTCTCTTGTTTCATTCCACGTAGTTCCCTGATCCTACTGATCTTTCTGCCTATATGGTTGTTCTTGGTTTTTGTCTCCATAACTCAAATATAGGGTGTTTCCCACAATAATCCGATTGTAAAATACAAAACAGTTTCAATAAAGTACAAGTGTACATGGTGCGGTACATGGGAATGTGGCCTTAATATGGTCTGTGATTCTCGAACCCTTTAAACCACAATCTTATGAAACATGACACAAACATACCGGAAAACTTTGAAAAAGCGGAAGAGCTGTCCGAACTGCTCGATAGTATCTTGAACATCATAACCATTGACAGTGCCTTTTTGTCTAAAAAACAGAAAGAGGGCAATACCGAATATTATTTTCTTACCCTTTTTGTGGATGTCAACAATGATCCACTTCCCAATGAAATCCGTTCGCTAATTACAAAAAAGGGAAAGAAGCATCCGGATTTCAGGATTAGGGTCTACACGGAGAACCAATCCGAAACAGGTCTTGAAAGGGGATCACTTTATTTTTTGGAACATTGCTGTCTGGGAGAGAATGTTTTTGCTCGCTTAAAAGGAGGAAACATTATGGATTACCCCACAATGGCATATGAGACCCTTATCAAAAGGGCCATTCGATATCATAAATCGGAAATTGGAAAAGTAAATGCCTTTGCCAATACTGCGGACATCTTGATAAAAGAAGGGGATTATGCCATTGCCACCTTCAACATGCACCAGGCATTTGAACTTTCGTTCCGGTTCATCGAACAGATGTGCATAGGACGGAGCATGGTGACCCACAGTATCATCAGTC
This sequence comes from Flagellimonas marinaquae, assembly GCF_003992675.1. Taxonomy (GTDB): domain Bacteria; phylum Bacteroidota; class Bacteroidia; order Flavobacteriales; family Flavobacteriaceae; genus Flagellimonas; species Flagellimonas marinaquae. The sequence continues at coordinate 224,304 of NZ_RZMZ01000007.1, read as the reverse complement.
ATATTAACTATTGCAAACAGTTCTTTCCCTCTCTACAACCCTTTTTAGAGTCCTCTGAGTTAAAAAGTAATGAACTGTTGCTTCTGTTGGAGCATGCCTATAGCGTTGCCCGATATGGCAATGAGTTTGAGATTACAAAGGTGCAGGCTAAGACCATACAATCAAAGATGAAGGAATTCATTCAAGAGGTTGAATCCATTTTCAATAGGCACCTTGACCAGTGCAAAGACCATATTGAAGGAAACGAAAAGGATTTTGAGAAAGCATTCCCAAAAGAAACCAAGAGCGTTGAAAACAATGATGAATCATCCCTATTAGGACAATTGAAGGAATTGGAAAAAATGCATTACCATGCTTTGAAACCCTATATCCCCGAAAAGGGACTCTATAGCTTAGAGCTTATTACCAAGGGATACCAAGAAACCTCCTTTATGATCTCCGACCTTATTAAGGTCTGTATCACTGCTTTGGAAAACGAAAATTTCTCGACACGTTCCGTTCCCCAACCCCACTACAACATAAGCGAGGTTCTCAGATATATACTAGATCTGATACCCCATGATGAAATGGAATTCTTGGACAAGGTGAGAAAACTCCTGTCAGAACAAAAGGCAGCAACAACTAAATAAAACCATTGACATGAAATCAAAGAAGCAAAGGTTAAAGACCTTGGAAGAGATTCAACAGTTGAGGAACAATCTCTCGGGATTATTGGGCAACGAAAACTCTATTGACTCCAATGGAAACTATGTTCACTTTGAGGTCAGGGACAACAACCAGCTTTTCATGCAGATCAAATGCCTTTTGGAAGTCTGTGTATTCGCTATGGATGGGGATGGGATGATGTTGTTCCCTACCAACCAAAATGCATCCAAAGAGGATAGTGTGACCCAAGTATTGGAAATGGTGCTTTCCATCCTTCCCGATAGCCAGATGTACTTTATGGACAAACTGGACGAAAAGCTATCGAAACTTGAAAAGGGAAAACAAAAAATAAAAGAGCAGCAATGAAAAAGAGCAAAAAGGAATTGAAAAAATTAAAGAAATCAGCAAGGAACAAGTTGGTTGTTCTTGGCTCTTCCAAGATTCAAAAGAATAAGTTTAGACCAACTTTTGTGATGTTGGATGGCTATCTGGATCTCTTTGTCACGATAGAAGCATTGATTAATGTATGCATCTTAGCGACCCAAGGGGACCCATATTCTCCACCGCATGTAAAACATCCAGGGGAGGATATACGCAAGACCTTGGAACTGGCCACACAACTTTTGCCTTTTGATGAAGGTGAGTTCTTGGATGAGGTAAACCGACTATTGAATAAAGAGAAGTCGTAAATCTCTTACCCGGTTAAGTTTTCAATTCAGGTTGGCCAGTAAAAACTAAAAATCACGGTATTTCAATAGGCGTTTGTTTTTAGTACATATAGGAGGTTATTGGCAATGATTACTAACAATCCTTTTTTACCATAAAACAGTAGTTCAATTCTTTGTTGGGCATCCAAACAACTTTCTATTTGACCATTTGTAATCTTTATAGCCTAAATTAATTACAAATAATTTAAAATAGATTACATTCTTCTATGGCAATCCAAGACTATGATTTACCTATACCATTATTGCTTGAATTTCAGGAAGCTTAAATTTAGAGCGGTCACCTACGCCCTTAAGTTTACTGGTTTACAATTTTTAACAGCCTTCGAAAAGCATATGTGGTAGGTCTTCTCCCCGCCCCTTTCTGAGCTATTGCAATAATTCCGTTATCCACCAAAGTGCTCAATAACCTGGCAACACTCGACCTTGGGATGTTTGAATTTTTTTCAAAATTTCGGGATGAAAAAATTGGTTGTACAAATAAGGAATCCAAACATTGTATTGCAAATTGTGAATGTGTGCTATCAACTATTTCACGCTTTACAGTTTCATATAAATTGATGATTTCTCTTGTCTTTTTTATATTTTTTTCTGATTGGACAACAATTGCATTTAAAAAAAATCGAATCCAATTGGTCCATTGACCGCTATCGGTTATTTCTTTTAGGGCGTCATAATAATCGGAACGGTGGCTTTCCAAATAGTCACTTAAATAGAATACAGGCTCTTGAATTATCTCTTTATGGTACAAGAACAAAGGTATCAAAATCCTTCCCATCCTTCCATTTCCGTCCAGAAACGGGTGTATGATTTCAAATTGGGCATGAACAACTGCCAATTGGACTAGGACATCCTTATCCTCAAAGTGAATGTACTTTTCCCAATTATCCAAAGCCTCTAGCATCACGGGAACGGAAGGAGGCACAAAACGGGCATTTTCAATTGTAGAGCCGGGAGAGCCGATAAAGTTCTGTATTCTACGAAAATTCCCTGGGTCTTTACTGTCTCCACGCACTCCCCACATCAGGACAGCGTGCATTTTCTTTATGGTATTAAGTGTCAATGGACGTTCCTTCATACTATCGCGCCCTTGTTTTAAAGCAATACGATAATTGAGAACCTCAAAAATATCTCCTTTAATATAATCATCCGCGTGCTCATCTGCCTCATACTCCAAAACTTCCTCTAAAGTGGCCTGTGTTCCTTCAATTTTTGAGGACAACACGGCCTCTTGCGTACGAAGGGGAGACAGAAGCACATCAGGATTTATAACAGATTGCAGCAAACCATCATAGCGGGCAATATATCGATTGGCTTTGCCCATCAAATCGATGAGTTGGTCCCAGTCAATGTTTTTTAAGGGTAGTGGTTTTGGTTGATATGGAATCATTTTTGTGTCTTATGTATGGGCTATAAATCATTTTGTGTCTCAAATGTACAAAAATATGAGGCGCAAACTTTTTTATATATAACTTATGAGACACAAAATCTGTAACCATTAGTTGATGATTTTGATGTCGTTGTTTCTAAGACAGACTATGGGAACACAGTTTTGTTAAACTTAGAGTTGTATATTTATTCTCACAAAACTAACCATTGTTATCAACTAAATGATTTCCAGTTTTAGCTTCCTTCAAGACCGGTACAACAACTTATTTGCCATAAGTGAGCTTACTGAAAAGTTAATCTACTTAGATCCAAGCTCGTCATTGGCCAAATCCAGGCTGTTTGCTGAAAAGCTAAGTCAACTTGTTTGGGAGTTTGAAGAAATGGGTGAATTTTTGGGTTCTCAAAATGATAGGATTTATCAACTTTCAGGCTCCAATATAGTTCCAGACATTATTATCAATATCCTGCATACGGTCAGAAAGTCGGGAAATAAAGCAAGCCATGATGGTACAGGTTCATTTCAAGAAGCGCATTTCATATTAAAAAAATGCTTTCAGCTCGCAAAGTGGTTTTATGAAACCTACGAACAGGATTATCTCGGAAGTTTATCATATACCCTGCCAGAAAAGGAAAATACAGTTCCAGATGAACTTACCGATAAGCTTGAAAAACTTTCCCAAGAACTTACTGATTATAAAAGTAAAATTGCAGTACTCAATAAAAGTAAGGAGGAAGTTGCTGCCCGTAAACAACGCAGCTATGTTCGTGCCAAAAATCTAGATTTAAGTGAAGAAGATACCCGGCTTACTTTAATTGACCCGAAACTTGTTGAAGCCGGTTGGGAATGTGACACCTTAAATTTAAATTTTAGAACCAATAAAACCCTGCCGCAAAAAGGCAGAAATATGGCAATTGCCGAATGGCCTTGCGATGGTAAATGGGCAGATTATGCGCTTTTTGTTGGAACAAAGCTTTATGGTATCGTTGAGGCCAAAAAATACGCTAGTGATATATCCACCGATTTAAGGCAATCTGATATCTACGCAAAACGTGTTGTTGAAAACGATGAATTTGAAACTTTAGGAGAATGGCAAGGGTATAAAGTTCCTTTTTTGTTCTCGACAAACGGACGTGATTTTCTAGAACAAATCAAGACCAAAAGTGGAATTTGGTTTCTCGATGTTCGCAAGAAACGCAACCATGCCTACCCCCTTAGAGGATGGTTTTCTCCCAAAGGACTAGTTGAACTGTTTGAAAGTGATGTAGAAGCGGAAAATCGAAAACTGGAGCTGAGTGATTATGATTACTTGCAAGACCCGAATGGGTTGAGCCTACGTGATTATCAAATAGAGGCAATAAAAAGTGTGGAGAAAAATATTCGAAACAACTACGATGAAAACCGCTCTTTATTGGTCATGGCTACGGGAACAGGGAAGACCAGAACCGTAATTGGCCTATCTTATCGATTAATCAAGGCCAATCGGTTTAAGCGCATTTTGTTCTTGACCGACCGCAGACTTTTGGCCAAACAGGCTTTTGGCAACTATCAGGACAACAAAGTGGAGGGCATCAACACGTTTTCTGAGGTATACCAAATCGATTATGTCAAAACCATTATTCCCGATTCCGAAACTCGTCTCCATTTCGCAACAGTCCAGAGTATGGTCAAAAGATTGTTCTATGGGGAAAATGAAGGGCTTTCGATTGACACCTATGACTGTATCATCATCGACGAGGCACACCGAGGGTATAACCTGGACAAGGAACTCGATGAAGATGAACTGGAATTCAAAAACCAGGACGATTATGTAAGTCAATATAAAAAGGTGATTGAGTATTTCAACGCCTATATTATCGGGCTTACGGCGACACCGGCGTTTCACACCTCTGAAATATTTGGCAAACCCGTGTTTTCCTATTCTTATCGCCAGGCCGTTATCGATGGCTTTTTGTCGGACCATGAACCGCCATACCGAATCAAAACACGATTAAGCGAAGAAGGTATTCTTTGGAAAAAGGGCGAACGCCCCAAGGTGTTCAATCCGGAGACCAATAAAATTGAAGAACTGGCAGAATTGGAGGACGACCTTTTGGTGGAAATCGAACAATTCAACAAATTGGTGATTACACCTGAATTCAACAGGGTGGTCATTAAGGAATTGGTAAAACACCTAGACCCGGATAGCGAGGAGAAAACATTGATTTTTGCCGTTCGCGATTCCCACGCCGATATGATTGTGGATATGCTTTTTGAAGAATTTGAACTCATTGGGCTTGATGTGCCGCAACATGCCATTCAAAAAATAACCGGAGCCGCTTACGACCCTGAACAACTCACCAAAGAATATAAAAACGAAAAGTTTCCGAATATAGCCGTTACGGTAGATTTATTGACCACAGGAATCGATGTGCCACAAATTTGCAATTTGGTTTTTATGCGCCGTGTAGGTTCCCGAATTTTGTACGAACAAATGATTGGTCGAGCCACCCGTTTGTGTCCTGAAATCGGTAAAGAGGACTTTAGAATATTTGATGCCGTTCGCGTACACGAAGCCTTGCAGGATTACACCCAAATGAAACCCGTGTCCAATCCATCCACCAGCTTCTCTCAATTGGTCAACGAACTGGATGCTATTGACTCTGAAGAACGCGTGAAAGTCCAAGGAGAGCAAATCATAGCCAAACTCCAACGCAAGAGACGAAAAATTGAGGAAAACAATCTGGAAGAATTCATTTATATGGCCGGCGGTAAGGATCCTCAAGAAGTGATTAAGGCCATTCAAGGAGCAAAATCGCAGGAAATCGCGGCCATCATCAAGGAATTTAAGGGGCTTTGGAACTATTTGGACAAAAAGGTATATCGTCTAAAGCATCAATTGGTTTCTGAACACAGGGACGAATATTTAAGTACGGAGCGTGATTACGGCAATACCAAAAAACCCGAAGATTATATCGAGAACTTTAAAAAGTTCCTGGAAGAAAATCAAAACAAAATTGCAGCCTTAAAAGTTATCGTTACCAAACCCAGTAGTTTGGATCGTAAATCGCTAAAGGAATTACGGCTGATGTTGGACCAGGAAGGTTTTAATGCCAAAACCTTGAACACCGCTTGGCATGATGCGAAAAACCAGGATATTGCAGCGGATATTATCGCCTACATCCGAACCCTGACATTGAATGTGGACTTGATAGGCCATGAGGACCGGGTGAACACAGCTTTTGAGAAGGTATTTGCCATGAAGGACTGGAACAAAATCCAGCAAAAATGGTTAACCCGGTTTCAAAAACAATTATTGGCCGAAACCATTTTGAAAAAGGAGGACTTGGATCAGGAACCATTTAAAAGTGAAGGTGGTTATGCAAGGATCAATAAACAATTTGAAAACCAATTGGACGATGTGTTGGAAACCATCAATGAAAATATGTATGTTGCCTAAAACGACCATGAATATATGAGTGCAGATGAAATAGCAAATAAATTGTGGAACCTTTGTAACGTGTTGCGCGATGACGGTGTTACTTATCACCAATACCTGAATGAACTTACGTACATTTTGTTTTTAAAATTAAGTGAGGTCAAGGGTTTTGAAGAGCATATTCCTGAGCTGTATCGCTGGAGTTATTTTGTAAATGAACCGGATAATGCAGAAGCTTTTCAGCGGTACAGGACCTTTTTGGCAGAAATCAGTAATGAAACTACCAGTGCGAGCATCACCGAAATTTATGCCAATGCCTCCACCAGTTTGCGCAAGCCTGTAAACTTTAACACCTTGGTACAGGCTATTGACGATTTGGACTGGTACGAGGAAAGCGACCGGGATATGATGGGCGATATTTATGAAAGCCTATTGGAAAAGAATGCAGGGGAAAAGAAAAGTGGGGCTGGGCAGTATTTTACTCCACGTCCTTTGATCAATGTGATGGTTGAGCTGCTTTCACCAAAATTGGGCGAAAAGTGGAACGATCCTGCAGCGGGGACTTTTGGGTTTATGATTTCTGCTGACGAATACTTGCGCAACAAGCACGACAATTATTTTGACCTTGATGAAAAGGAGCGCACATTTCAAATAGAAAAGGCTTTTAGTGGAGTGGAATTGGTAGGCGATGCCCATAGATTAGCCTTGATGAACGCCCGTCTCCATGGTATGGAAAGTAGCATTATTTTGGGCGATACCTTGACCGAAATGGGCAAGGAGCTTAAAAACTTTGATGGGGTACTAGCCAACCCGCCTTTTGGCACCAAAAAAGGTGGAGAACGTCCTACTAGGGATGATTTTACCTACCCAACTAGTAACAAACAGCTAAACTTTTTACAACATATATACCGAAGTTTAAAAAAGGATGGCAAGGCAAGAGCAGCTGTTGTATTGCCAGATAATGTTTTGTTCGAGGATGGAGATGGTCAAAAAATACGTCGTGACTTAATGGACAAATGTAATTTGCATACCATTTTGCGCTTGCCCACCGGAATTTTTTATGCAGCAGGAGTAAAGACCAACGTACTCTTTTTTACCCGTGGCACCACGGAAACAGGAAATACCAGAGGGATATGGTATTTCGATATGCGGACCAATGTGCCTAACTATGGTAAGCGAACCCCATTTACAAGAGAAGCCTTTAATGAGTTTATTGAAGCGTATACCGGAGGAATATCCCCAGAAAAGTTAGCTAAAGATTTTGAAGGGGTTATAGATGAATCAGCGCGCAAAAAAATAAACAATGAACGGTGGAATTATATTGATAGGCAAACCATAGCCAATAAAAATAATGATTCTTTGGATTTAGGTTTGATTGCCGATGAAAGTTTTGGTAATGGGGATAATCTAGGGGAACCCATTGAAATTGCTAAAGAAGCTTTAATTGAATTGGATTCTGTAGTAATGCAATTAAAGGAAATGATAAAGGAATTGGATAATGGATAAGAGACAGCTTCCAAAACATTGGACAAGTTATTCAATTAAAAGTCTATTATCATTTGTCTTAGGTGGAGATTGGGGCAAGGACCCATTAAAATTTAATGGTAATGAATATGAATTGGCAATCTGTATTCGTGGGAGTGAAATCAAAAACTGGAATATAAATAAGTCATCGACTGCAGTAGAGCGATTGATTAAAAAAACAAGTTTAGAAAAAAGGACTTTGTTTCCAGGAGATGTGGTTGTTGAAATTTCTGGGGGAGGACCAGAACAACCGGTAGGTCGAACTATTTACATTGATGAAGAAAGCCTGAAGAATGAAAAAGACCTTCCATCAGTTTGTACAAACTTTTTAAGATTAATGCGCTTTTACCCAGTGTTAAATTCAAAATTCATTCAACTTTATCTACAACTTTTCTATGATACTGGACAGATTATAAATTATCAAGGCGGAAGCAATAATTTAAGAAACTTGAAATTCAAGGAATTTGAAACCATTCAAATCCCTCTTCCTCCCCGTCCAGAGCAGGACCGTATTGTTACTAAAGTGGATATTTTAATGGCACAGGTGGAAACAATGCAAAAAAGCTTGGAGCGCATTCCTCAATTGCTTAATGATTTTAGGCAGCAGATATTGTCCCGAGCTGTTACTGGGAAGTTGACTGAGGATTGGAGGGTCGGGAAAAATTTGTCAAATATTCATAAGGAATTTAAAAATGATAATTTTCAGTTGGACTCTATACCACAAACATGGGTCCATACAGTTATAGAAAATATTGCATCTGTAAAAGGGGGCAAAAGAGTACCCAAAGGACATTCTCTGACAGAACAGAATACTGGTTTTCCCTACATAAGGGCAAGGGACTTAAAAGAAGGGACTGTGTTAGTGGACAATCTTTTATTTCTAGAACCAGAGACACAACAAATTATCAAAAGATATATCGTTAAGGAAAATGATTTATACATCACAGTTGTAGGAGCGAAAATTGGAGACGCAGGCATTGTTCCGAAAAGTATGGACGGAGCTAACCTTACAGAGAATGCAAACAAACTAACCGAGTTGGAAGAAGGAGTCGTGCCAAAATACCTTGATATCTGGTTAAGAAGTGATATCTGTCAAAATAATATTCAAGAATCAATTAAATCAGCTGCCCAAGGAAAGTTGGCTCTTGGAAGAATTAAAACATTACCTGTATATCTGCCAAGTGAGACAGAGCAAATTCAAATTGTAAAACAAACAGAAAGTCTCTTAAAAAAAGCTGATCAAATAGAGGAAGGATACAGTGTCTTAAAAAGCAAAATAGACAACCTTCCCCAAGCTGTTTTACATAAAGCATTTAAAGGAGAGCTCGTCGAGCCATTACCCGGCGATGGGGATGCCAAGGAGTTGTTGGAAGAGATAGAAAATCTAAAAATACCTTAATGAAAGAATTATACTCATTACGCAAAGATTTTACAATACTTGGGTTGACTGGCAAAACAGGAGCCGGATGTTCACAGATAGCAAAGTTGCTTTCAAATCCCAATTTCAACAAATCATTGAATGATTTGATTATTGAAGAAACATCCGATACAGATCAGTTAAAACTGAACATTTGTGTTAAGTATCTCCAAAACGATAATAATTGGAGTGAATTTAAAGTCCTTCACTATAAAGATGTTCTATTGTTTCATCTGTTTTATGAGGCAACTAAATTTACAGAGGATAAAAAGACTGCGATTGAGTACATAATCACCAATATAACTCAATGGGGAGGTATGGGTTATAAACTTAATAGGCTAAGTGATAAAGACTCAGTGATATTGGACAAATTAACTAAATATCTACGAGAAAGTGAATGGTATGATTACCTAAAGGAAAACCTAACCTGTGCAACTCTTAAAGAATGTCTCTCGGATAAAAAAGATTGTTCTGAATTAAACGGATTTTATTTTGGTGAGGGGTTTGAAAAATTATCTCAGGGCTTTTTTGATTTGATTAATGAATATGATTTAACCAAAAGATTGACCCTTACACATGATTTGGCAAATAATCTACGTCAATCCGGTTTTACGAAATATAGTGAAGAAACTAATGATCTTCAACATATCTACACGGTTGCAGAAACAATAAATAGATTAATAAAAAACTGGAAAAGACATCAGGGAAACCCTAAAAACAAAATTGTTATAGACTCTTTAAAGAACAGCCTTGAGCTAATGTTTTTTAAAGAGAAATATTCAGCGTTTTATACTATTGCAACCAATAAGTCTGATATCGAAAGAAAAGGCTATTTGTATGACAAAATCAAAGAAAAATATGGTGCTGATTTTGCTCAAGAACATGTGGAAAATCTTTTGACCTTAAGCAGTACAGAGTACAAAGGTAATGAAGTTAATAAAGGCAATTTCTCTTCTCCGGATATTGAAAATTGTATTCAAAAAAGTGACTACCATGTTTTTTTCTCAAATTATATCAAAGATGATAGAGATCTAGATAAAGAAGCTATTGACGGCTCTGAAAATTTGAATTCCATGCAAAGGAAACAATTGGTTAAGGAACTTGAATCCTATCCAGATTTAAGTATAATGCATCAGCTTGTTAAACTTATGGCATTGATACAGCAGCCTGGAATCATAATGCCTACCGCCCACGAACGCATTATGCAAATTGCCTATAATGCAAAATTAAATTCAGGATGTATTTCTAGACAAGTTGGTGCCGTTGTTACAGATCAAAGTTTTTCAATAAAAGCAGTTGGGTGGAATGATATTCCAAGATTTCAAATACCGTGTAGCTTACGAAATGCCCGTGATCTTATTTCGGGTAAAAACAAAAACCATTTTAGTGATTTTGAGAAGGGCGAAGATGGAAATTATGAAGACGGTAAAACATTTAAAACCAAGATCACAAAGGATTTTGATGAGGTAAAGCAAAAATTAAGTGCACTAGAAGGAAGAAATTGCTCATTTTGCTTTAAAACTTTTCATAATGCATATGAGGGCGAGAAAAATCAAGTACACACTAGATCTTTACATGCGGAAGAGAATGCAATGTTGCAAATTACTAAATATGGTGGTCAAGGGTTAAAAAACGGAAACTTATTTACTACCGCCAGTCCATGTGAACTATGCTCAAAAAAAGCTTTTCAACTGGGAGTAAAAAGAATTTATTATATAGACCCATATCCCGGTATAGCTACACAACATATTTTAAAAAACAGTAAAGAAGTTGACGTTAGACCTACACTTTTAATGTTTCAAGGAGCCGTGGGTAAAGCTTTTCATAAGCTGTTTGAACCTTTCATGGCTTACAAGGACGAACTTAATATCAGAATTGCCTTAAAACCAAGTGAAAATGTAAAATCTAAAGTAGAAAAGCTAACTGATGATAAAAAGAAGCAAGAAGAAATACTTAGCATATTGTCTAAGGACAATTAATTGGTATTAAGCTAATGAATGAAACTTAGCAATTAATGGATACAGCGAAATCCTCGAGCTAAAAATAGATAGCTCCTCCAAACCATATTGCAGAAGTCCTTTGTATAAATACAGGTGGAACAGTTGTCCACAGATGGGAACGCCAGGGCGTTGTTGGAGGAGATTGAAAAGCCACCCAACAAAGTGTCGGCCAAATAACAACTATAATCATATAAATGAATTTAGCTGCCATTTACTTTTTTGACCACTATTTGTTTGAAAATTCATTTACACTAAATTTTGGTGGTAAATACATTTATGATGTTCAAGAAACTCCTAGTGAAATTACATTTAGAAGGAAGCTCAATGATAAATTTATAGAAGAATTTTTTGACGATACTGGAACACTTCTAAACATCTCTTCTATTGTGGGTGCCAATGGGGCGGGTAAAACTACATTAATGTATGAGATTATTGAATCTGTAATTAATAATCAGGAAAACAATGTTATAATTTTCGAAGAAGGAGAAAAAATATACCTGCACAACTTCATGCGAACGGGAAAATCAATTGATTTTGGAAATCTTGGAGAGAAAGTTGTCAAAGATATTGATATAAGCACTATTTATTATAGTCCTTTTCTCGATTTCAAACCTAAATTGAAGGGAATAGATCTTAGTTTCGATACAATTTTAGCTAAGGATTTGGAAACCATCTTTGATTTCGAACCTCAATCCCATACTACAAGTCCTGCAGAGATTCTGAGACAAGCCAATTTTAAGAGGATTCGAAACTTAAAAACTTCAAATCTAGCTGAATCGATAAAAGAAATGTTCGATTTTCCCGATGACGATTTCCATCGCATAACTTTTACGCGGTACCGAATTGACGCTAATCGAAAAAACGTGAGCTTTGAGAATACTCCTACGGATTTTCGGTGGTTTTTAGAGCGACTTTATCAGAAGATAGAAGAAGAAGCGGATGCCATTAGAAACTCCAAAAGAGATACTGAAGAAGATCAATTCATTCTTCAAAAGAATTTAATGAAAAACTACATCTTATTGGACGTGTTTTGTATTCTTCATAGACTGATGGAAATTCATAATACTTATCTCAGGGAGGGGCATTTTGAAAGTATTAAATATAAACATTCAGATAACATTTTTGAAAAATTTGATGCACTGAGTCTCTTTAAACTTTGGTTTAAGGATTATTACTATACCCTAGGGAAACGAAAAAACTTACCAGATGAAGAAGTTTTAAGTCTATTAAAACACTTATTTGATTATATAGACAGCATAGTCTATGACAAGACTATCAGGGGTTCCGAATTTTTTGATTGGAGTTTAAAATCAATTTTTGTTTCATCAAAGCAGTTAGATGAACTATATAAACTGGAACAAAGTTTGATTAATTGCTTAGCCAAGTATTATGCTGTCAATGATACCAATGGAAAAATAAAGTATGAGGTAGTGGAAGAAATACCGCATTATATAAATATTCAGCCCTCAAGAAGAAGTTTAAGTTCGGGTGAAACTGCCATGCTTAACCTGTTTAGCCGAATTCATGAGTATTTTGACAATAACATAGACAAAATTCTTGTAGACAGAAAGTATGGTTTTTACCTATTATTATTGGATGAAGCAGATTTAGGTTTTCACCCGACATGGAAGAAAGGTTTTGTCAAAACAATGATTGATTTTTGTTCCAAATTTTTCTCCCAACTTGGAATTAAGGTTCAAATAATATTTACCACTCATGATCCATTGACACTAAGTGATTTGCCTTCAAATAATGTGGTTTATATCAACAAATCTTCTGATAATTCAGGAAGAACGATTATCTCAAATTCAGACCAAAACAGACCAAAACATTCATTTGGAGCCAATTTAACCGATTTGTTGGCAGACTCCTTCTTTTTAAATGACTCTCTTATGGGAGACTTTGCAAAGGAAAAAATTCAAGTTACTATTGATTGGTTGAGAAATGAAGCCAGGGATATGGATAAAAGGCAGCAGCATGAACGAATTATTTCTCTTGTTGATGAACCAATTCTCCGTGCTAATTTAGAGGAAATGTATTTTGAAGCTGTACAGGACGATTTTGATGAAAGTGAAAAAATCGCCTATTTAAAAAATATTGCAATTCGATTGGGTATTAATGATATAAACTTTAACCGGTAATGATTTTTTTAGGAGAACAAGAGGAAGCTTTAAAAAAGTACAGTGAAATAATTTTATGCTGGTTAAATATAAAACTACAGGGAAGGTATTCAGTGGCGAATCCAACAGGTTATTCATGTGATAAGGAAAATTGTCCTGTTTGTTCAAAGAAAATACAAAATAGGACAGACCTATGTCCAGATTTCATTAGGATTTTAAATGACGGAAAATTAAGCAGAATAGTATCATATAAACCAGGACTATTAATACTTTTTGAAGGTGTCATTCGAACAATGTATATGAACCTTGGGCATAGTGAAGAGGAATTTAAAGAGCAGTGCAAAAAGCTCTTTGTGAAATCTGGATATGAAGGGTTTTTTTATACAAATCTCAATTATAAGCTTGCTGAGTGGTTGGATATCCATACATGTACTTATTGTAATCGCCAGTATACTTTAGTTATGCGAAAACCAGGCGGAGAGAAGTGTATGGTGCCCCAATTTGATCATTGGTTGTCAAAAGGTGAGCACCCATTACTTGCACTCTCATTTTATAATTTGATTCCTTCTTGTTCAATTTGTAACAGTTCTATAAAGTCAACTGTAGCAATGAATTTGGATGAACATTTACATCCATATGTGGACAGAGATATCTCAAGGTCATTTAAATTTGATTATATAGCTATATCCCCTTCAGAATACCAAGTTAATTGTATTAATCTAAGAATGGAGGACAATAAATCTGAAAACACATTAGATATTTTGGAAACAAAGCTTCTATATAAAGGCCATTCGAAAAAGGAGCTTCAAGATTTAATAGACCTTCGGTATAAATACTCCGAGAATTATTTAGATATTCTGTTGAATAGGACCTTTAATCATCTGGAAGTGTCAAAGATTGATAAATATAGATTGATTTTTGGTGTAGAAATCGATGAAGAGCAATACCATAAAAGACCGTTCAGTAAGTTCAAAAAGGATATTATAGATAAACTGATAAGTGTGACTGGTAAATCTTGAATCTATGAAAGAAATTCAACAGTTATTGGATATCACTAAATCATTGAAGAGGCAATATGAAGGTAAACTGGACTTCTCTTTAGATGGTAGATTGGTAGGTGATATAGGAGAAGCTTTGGTGAGTGAAAAGTTTGATATAGAACTTTATGGTAAAAATGAACATAAATATGATGGATTTCACAGACCTACGGGCAAGAAGGTTCAAATAAAAGCCAGTATGGCTTATTACTTCAGTTACCCCTATAATTTAGACTTGGAGCATTTTATCGCAGTTCACATTGAACCAAATGGGGAACTTGAGGTTTTGTACAATGGTCCTGGAAAGTATATCAACAAATTCTTAAAGGATAGAAAGCGAAAATCATATAGGGGAATCTGGACAACTATTTCAGCAAATCATTTAAGAGAGCTAAACAGTAATCTGGATAAAGCGGAGAGATTACCGGAAAGCAGTATTTAAGATGAATGAGCAGGATAGCGGAGACCACCAAAAACGGAAGATTTGAGCAACCCACTATTTGATTTTAGTCATATGAAAGTCTGGTTTTTGTGTTAGTTTGGATGGTGCTCAATTTAATCCGGCAAGTGTGGTATACTCTGTCCGGCGTTTCCACTTTAGTATTTTTTCGAGATAATCACCATTTTTTGGTGATAAACTCGAATTTTTACTAAGAAATTTTGATTGAATGCAAGAAGTAACTTTTACAAGAGAAGAGTTATATAGTTTGGTATGGGAGCAATCTTTGAATGATTTGTCGGAGCAGCTTGAGGTAACGCAACAGCGATTGAAAGATGTTTGTCAAGAATACAATATCCCATTGCCCAAACGAGGTCATTGGACAAAGGTTAGGTTCAATAAAGAAATAATCAAAACACCTCTGCCTAAAATGGGAAATAGAAATATTAAGATAAACTTGGCCTTAGCCCCCAAAAAATTTAAAACGGATTACCATAAAAGAGCATATGAACTGGAGCAGCAAAGCAACTTAAACTTTAAAGTACCCAAGAGGATTGTGCAATATCATCCAACAATAAGGAAGAGCAAAAAACTATTGGAGCAATTAGATGAGAGCAAAGATGTCGGATTTTGGGAGTTATCTCAAGAGCATGAAATATTACCCATCCATACCGACACTAAAATGAGGCCCAGGGCATTTAGATTTATGAATACACTGATTTTGGCAATAGAGGCCATGAGTGGAAAAATCATCTTTGAGTATAGCCGTTGCCATATACAGATGTTTGGTCAAAAAACAGAAATAAATCTTCGCCAGAAGTACCATAGAATACGGGAGAAAGATAAGTCTGGCTGGAGTAGGGAATCATGGGAGAAAAGCGATAAGCTAGAATTTCAGGTCGGACCTTCCTTTAATCAAAAAAATTGGATAGATAGAAAAACTATCCGTTTAGAAGAATACCTTCCACAAATCGTAGCTTGGATTGAAAAAGATTGCAAGTATTGGCATGATTTACGGGCGCAACAAGCAGAGCAAAAAAGGAGGAGGGAACAAGAACTGATAAAAGAGAAAGAAAAACTAAAAAAAATAGCAGAGGAAAAATCCAAATTCAGGCAACTTATCTCAGATTCAGAGAACTGGTATAAGGCCAAACAAATAAGAAACTACCTGAGTGCCTATAAGAAAAAAGTAAAACTGGATAAATCTGCTTTAAATGAAGAAAATCAAGTTTATCTGAAATGGGCGAACCAAAAGGCGGATTGGTTAGACCCTTTAACTGAATTTGAAGACCCAATTCTAGGAAAATCAGATTTAGAGTAATACTTCTATGGCTTTATCAACAACAGATGAATCCAATTCTTTCAAATAAGCTTGAGTGATGGCCATGTTTTGATGGCCCAATGATTCGCTGATTACATCCGTTGCCACACCTTTTTGCTTAAGGCAATTGGCAAAACTATGCCGAGCCACATAACTGGTCACAGATTTTTCGATTTCGGCCAATTCAGCGATAGCCTTTAAATCCTTATTATAGTTTTTGAGCACTTTTGTTTTGCGGTTTTCAATCTGGTTCGGGGTAAGCTCGTCATGGAGCAAAATGGGAAAGACATATTTCGTGCCCAATGAATTTTTACGATAATAATCCAAGATTTCCTGAACCGGAGGGAGGATTTTAATGGTGAAGTTTCCCTTGGTCTTGGAACGGGTATAATATATGTTTCCCCCTTTGATGTCTTTCCATTTCAATTTCATCATATCGGCAAAGTTCATCCCTCGGGTGTAGAAGCTAAAAACAAAATAGCTTTTGCTGTTCAAAAGCTCTGGATTTTCAGATAGGTCAACATTGATTATTTGTTTTACCTCTTCAAAGGTAAGTGCCCTTTTGGCACCCCTTCCTTTCAATCTCGATACTTTGTATACGCGAAAGGGATAAAGGGATTCCTTTACGATATTTCTTCTGATGGCATGGTTGTACAACGCCCTTATGGAGCGCATCCTCACGCCAATACCGCCATCTGTGCCACCTCGTGAACGCAGATAGGCCTCATACTTTTCTAGAAATGCAGGGGTAATGTCCGTAAAGGAAAGGTCTTTGTCAAACTTTAAATATCTAAGGACGGATTTACTGGTATCGTTGTGGAAACGGGCATTGCCCATTCTGCCAGCTAGTTTCAACTCCTCCACTATTTCATCCCAAAAGTCAAAAACGTTTCTTCTAACAGGATTGAATGCCAGCCTAAAATTATGTTCAAATTCCCTCAAAGAGAAATCGTCTTTCTCCATTTCCAACTCTGCGATTACTTTTAATGCCCTGTCCCGAAACTTCAACAATAACCGATTGTCCTGAATAAAATTGCTATGGTTCTTATTGAAGGAGCCAGTGCGTTCGTCCCATTCTTTGGGAGATACATTGTAGATGGTCTTGAAGTATTTGGATCGCCTGTCTTTGGTCACACGAAGGCATACCGGATAAGTTCCATCGGAAAGCTGTTTTTTTCTTAAAACCGTTCGTACATTGATCATTTTCAGCGGTATTTTGGGTACAACATAGGTACAACAAATGGTCATTTAAAGGTAGTATTGATGCATCTAAATGAAAAGAAAAATTTCATAAAATATTGATAATCAACACATAAGAAACCAAATGAAAATTTATGACAGCTAAAAAAAGCTGCTCATAATCAGGTGGTCCCTGGTTCGAGCCCAGGTGGGACCACATCATTTAAAAAGCCCGTGCTGATTAAGTACGGGTTTTTTTGCTCTAAGCAAGAAAGAATCTTTTCTAAATCCCAGTCAACTCCTTCGCAATCATTTCCGCTTGTTTCAATACAGTTTCTGTCGCCAGTTTTTGCATGTCTGGTGGATAGCCGTATTGTCTTAAAGTCCGCTTGATGATTACTTTCAGTTTTGCTCTAACGCTTTCCTTGATTGTCCAGTCGATGGATGCGTTTTTCTTTACACGTTCGGTTAAAATCACAGCCAGTTCTCTCAGCTTGTCTTGCTGCATGAGTTGTTTCGCTGAATCATTATTGGCCACTGCGGTGTAGAAAGCATACTCAAAATCAGTCAATCCAAGTTTTTTGGCTTCACTGTCCATGTTTACGATTTCCTTACTCAGCTTAATGAGTTCGTCCATCACTTCAGCAGCTGTCAAAATCTTGTTGTGGTATTTCTTGATAGAATTTTCCAACATCTCTTTAAGCGACTTACTCTTGACCAAGTTCTTTTTGGAACGTGCTTTTATTTCGTCATTCAGTAGCTTTTTCAAAACTTCCAGAGCTACGTTCTTGTGTTCCATTCCTTTGAGCTCCATCAGGAAGTCTTCGGATAGAATGGAAATATCGGGTTTCTTGATTCCTGCGGCATCAAAAACGTCAATCACTTGCTCCGAAACCAAAGCTTGGTCTATGACTTGGCGAATGGTCGTCTCAATTTCTTCATCGGTTCTTCCTGAACCTGTACTGTCAAACTTGGCTAAACGTGCTTTAACTGCTTGAAAAAATGAAACTTCATCTTTCACGTCCATCGCTTGCTCATGCGGAACGGCAATCGCAAAGGCTTTGGACAAAGCGGTTACCTCATTAATGTATCGTTTCTTACCATCTTCTAAACCGAGAATGTGTTCTTCGGCTGCCAGAATCATGGAAAGTTTTTGTCCTGTTTCTGCTTGGAAGTAATCTTCATATGGAAAACCGCTGTACATTTGCGAAACCACTTCCAGTTTTTCCAGCATCAACTCTACGGCTTGTGCTTGAGCAATGGTTGGGTCGCCTTTTCCACCTGCATCGGAATAGAACGACAGTGCTTTTTTCAAATCAGAAGCAATTCCCAAATAATCTACCACCAATCCACCTGGCTTGTCTTTATACACTCGGTTTACCCGTGCAATGGCTTGCATCAGGTTGTGGCCTTTCATCGGTTTGTCGATGTAAAGCGTGTGCATACTTGGAGCATCAAAGCCTGTGAGCCACATATCCCGAACAATCACCAGTTTCAATTCATCGTCTGGGTCTTTCATTCGGTCGGCAAGGGTTCTTCTCTGTTGCTTAGTGGTATGATGTTTGGCAATTTTTGGTCCATCTGAAGAGGATGAAGTCATCACGACTTTAATCACACCTTTATCCAAATCGTCTGAATGCCATTCAGGTTTTAGTTTGATGATTTCATCGTACAAGTCAGCGGCAATTCTTCTAGACATAGCGACAATCATGCCTTTGCCTTCAAATACTTCTTGGCGTTGACCAAAATGCTGAATGATGTCGTTGGCTACATTCTTAATGCGGTTTTCACTTCCGATTAAGGCTTCCAACTGTGTCCATTTGGCTTTAGCCTTTTGGGTTTCGGTGAGTTCTTCTCCGTCCAGCTCATCATCCAGTTCCTCCACCAGCTTTTTCCCCTCTTCGCTCAGGTTCACTTTCGCCAAACGGCTTTCGTAGTAAATGCGAACGGTTGCCCCATCTTCTACCGCTTGAGCAATGTCATAGACATCAATGTAGTTCCCAAAAACGGCAGGAGTATTCACATCGGTGCTTTCAATGGGTGTTCCTGTAAAACCGATATAAGTGGCGTTTGGCAAAGCATCACGCATGTACTTGGCAAAGCCGTACACGGTTTTCTTTCCAATCACATTGCCATGCTCGTCTTTGTCATCCACTGTTTTGGCTTTGAAACCGTATTGGGTTCGGTGCGCTTCATCAGCAATCACCACAATGTTTTCACGTTCAGAAAGCGTTTCATATACATTGCCTTCTTCGGGTGAGAATTTTTGAATGGTGGTAAAAATCACACCGCCAGAAGCCACTTTTAGTTTTTCTTTTAAATCGTTTCGGTTTTCAATCTGTTTTGGTTCCTGCCTTAGCAACTGAGTGGAAGAAGCAAACGTGTCAAAGAGTTGGTCGTCCAAATCGTTACGGTCGGTGATAACTACAACGGTGGGATTGTCCAAAGCCAACACGATTTTACCCGTGAAGAACACCATGGAAAGGGATTTACCGCTTCCTTGGGTATGCCAAACCACACCACCTTTTCGGTCTCCTTTAGGTTGTGATTTTACACCAGCCACACCGTAGCTTTCTGGTGATTCCATCACCATACTTGTCGGGGTTTTCCCGCCAGGTCGGGACAGGCTTTTTTCTACCGTGTAACCCGTTGCTCTCATGGCGGATTCCACCGCTCGGTTTACGGCATAGTACTGATGATAAGCGGCTAATTTTTTAACCGTTGAAATGGTGGTAACGCCTGTTTTCGCATCTTCCTTTTTCGATTTTTCAAACACAATAAAATGCCGAATTAAATCCAGCAAGGTTTCTTTGTTGAGCATTCCATTAATGAGCGTTTCCATTTGGCTCACCAAGTGCGATGCTTCTTCTTTGCCGTCTGCCGATTTCCAAGCCATAAAACGGCTCATTCCCGATGAAAGCGTTCCTGCTCTTGCTTCCAATCCGTCTGAGATAATCGTAAACGCATTGTAAGTAAACAAACTTGGAATAACTGCTTTGTAGGTTTCTATCTGGCGGAAAGCTGATTTGATGGTGGCGTTTTCATCTGCTGCATTTTTGAGTTCGATGACCACCAAAGGAATACCGTTGACAAAGAGAATGACATCTGGGCGTTTGTTTACGCCATCTTCTACCACTGTAAACTGATTAGCAACAATAAAATCGTTGTTTTCGGGTGTGTTGAAGTCGACTAACCAAACTAAATCACCTCTTTGCTGGCCATCTTTTTGATAGCTGACTTTGATGCCTTCGGTCAATAAGCGATGAAAGCTTTCATTATTGGTCAATAATTCTGGCGAATGGATACGTTGAATCTCTTTGATGGCTTCCTCCTGTGCAGCAGGTGGCACGCTAGGGTTAATTCTTCGCACTGCTTCTGCCATGCGATGGGTGAGCAGGATTTCTTCGTACGAACTACGCTCTGGGTTTTCGCCATCATGAGCAATGCTTGGGGCATAAATGTATTCATAGCCTAAATGCTCCAATAATTTGATGGCAAAATCTTCTATACTATGTTCGGTTATTCTTGTCATAATCTCCTATAGGACAAATTGTCCTTTAAAATGTCCTTTACAGGATTCAACTCCTGTGATAATTAAAGTAAAGGAAATATTGTCTTTAAAAAAGTCCTTTAGATTCTTTAATAGCTCCGTAGGAGCAAAATCTTTGTAGCCTTTGGCATATATAAAAATACCAAGCCCCGTAGGGGTGACACCTTTAATCGTTGAATTCAAACATATATTTATCATCATATTGAATGTCAAATTTTTCTAAGAAGTCTATGTATTCCTCCTTAAATGTTTTCTTCTTGTGGTGTTCGGGTTGATTTCGTATGTATTGCACAACCTTATTTAATTGTGAACGGCTGTAGGTAAATGCGCCATAGCCCTCTTGCCAGGCAAATTTGCCCATTACCCATTTGTTCTCATTTATCCATTTGGATGAATTGGCTTTAATGTCGCGTGCCATTTCTGAGATGGAAACGGAAGGATGTAAACCCATCAAAATATGGCAATGGTCTGGGTTGCAATAGATGGCAAGGGCTTTGGATTTTTTATTGTTAACAATGCCGCAGATGTATTTTTCTACCTGCTCACGGTGTTTTTCCGTTATCAGGTTTTGGCGACCTTTTACCGCAAATACGATTTGAACCAATATTTGGGTGTAGGTATTAGCCATGGTTTTCATTTTGTATCGCTCCTACGGAACTGGGGTTGGTGGTGGTTTGTTTTTCTACAAAGGTTTCGTCCCGCTGGGACTGCACCCTCACCTCCCCGTTCATCAACTTCGGCAGCAGCGTATCGCGCAGGGCGGTAAGGGTGCGGATTTGGGTTTGGTTGGATTTGATTTTTTTAATCACTTCCTTGCAAAAAGACTCTGCTTCTAATAGTTTTTCATCAGAAGGTACATTAACTCTAAAGTCTTTTAGATTGTCAAATGTTATTTGGGGAAAAGTTCCAGAGCGAGACTCGGCAATTAATTGTAGTTCCTGAATTGTCTTAGGATTAATCAAATAGAAATAGATAAATTCTTGGCTAACAACATTTTTATTTCTTAAGACCATTAACTTAGTCGAAACCACATAATTCTCAGCTTCGAAATCAATGAAAGCGTAACGTCCATTAGCAGGACGTATTTCACTGAATAGAATATCGCCTTTTTTGATTGTTTTTTTTGCCTGACCAGGAAGCCCTATAACTTCGGTTGTTGAATGGGTTAGAACATCTCCTAAATAAATATCCGAAGTGTTAAGGAACACAATTTCTTTGTTTGGGAATTTATGAGTTATTGAAACTGATTCTATTAAGTCCCCAATTATAAGTTGTCTATCTGAAACAAATTCCGCTTCCTCCACAAACCACTGCCGAAACAGCGTCTCGGCCATTTGCTCCAGGGTTTGGTTTTGGCGGTGCAGCAGGTCTATTTTGTCGTCTAAGCTGGAAAGGACTTCTGCTATAGAGTTTTGTTCAGTTTCATCAATGCAAACTTCATATTCGAGAGAATTGAGTAATGTTTGGGTTACCAATGGGTGACTTGAACCTCCTGCATGTTGATTCAAGTTTGCATTCTTTAAAAAGTAATAGAGAAATTTTGTTGAATTACCATTTTTTGCCTTTGCCGCTAAAGCATTATCCGATACCCAAATAGGCTTGTTTTCATAATAAACTGACCCACAATAAGCACCAACGCGTCCAATAATTATCGTCTCATCTTCATAGTTTGAATCAGCAGAAAACCCCAAAATTCCATTTCCACCATAGATTGGAATGTCACCTTCAGACTCAGGTTTTTTCTTTCCATTTCCGAAATTAATAAGTTCGGAAAGCTCAACTTCTTTCCACTCACTCATCATCTTCACTTTTTGTGTTATTCAATAGGTTGGGGCTAGGCTGTTGCAGCAAAATTTGCATCTGGCCAATGGCGATTTGGTTCAGTTTTAGGAGTCGTTCGCTTTGAGGTATGTCGTCACCAATCAAAACGGCATTGAGGTTTTCTAAATTGGCCAAGCAGACCAGCTGCGAGACATTGGCATAGTCGCGGATGTTTCCCTTCTTGTCGGGATTTTCGTCTCGCCATTGTTTAGCGGTTTTACCAAATAAAGCTACGTTCAGCACATCGGCTTCATTGGCATATACATAGGAAATCTGCTGGGCGGTAAGACCTTGAGGAATGAGGTTTTCTTTAATGGCATCGGTATGGATGCGGTAGTTTATTTTGGTGAGTTGTCTTTTTACATTCCATTCCAAGTCTTTCGATTCTGCCTCTTTTAGGCGTTGGAATTCTTTGACCACATAGAGTTCAAACTCAACGGATATCCAACTGGCAAATTTAAACGCTATGTCTTTGTGTGCATAGGTCCCTCCATATCTGCCAGATTTAACGATTATCCCTAGTGCATTGGTGGCTTCTGCCCATTTTTTTGGCGAAAGGGTAAATGCATTTAACCCTGCCTGTTTTCTAAACCCCTCGAATTCGAGGGGTTTAAAGTCGGGGTTGTAAAGTGATTCCCAAATGCCTAAAAATTCTATGGTATTTCTATTGCGCATCCAATTTGCTATGACAGCACTGGGCTCATCAGATTTATGTTTGGCAATATCGGTTAAGGAGATGAAATCTTGTTCCTTATCATTAAAGATTGTTATTTCATGTCCTTTAACGGCAATGGTTTTATTCTTTTTACTCATTTTTCAGCTCAATTTTAGCAAGGTTCTTCGCAATGCGTTCGTTGAGTTCGGCTTCTTCTTTGAGTTGGGCTTCAAACTCCGCTTTTAGGCTGGTAAATCGTTCGGCAAAGTCAAAGTCATCCTCTTCCACGGCCAGACCCACATAGCGGCCCGGGGTGAGTACATAGTCCAGTTCGGCTACCCGTTCTTTGCTGGCGGAAGCACAAAAGCCTTTTACATCTTCGTAGTTACCATCGGTGTTACGCCAGTTATGGTAGGTACTCGTAATTTGGTCAATATCTTCTTTCGCAAGCTCTTTGGTTCTACGGTTTATCAAATGTCCCAAGTTGCGGGCATCAATAAAGAGAATTTCGCCTGCGCGGTTACGGAGTTTCTGACCTGAGACGCTTGTCAAAGCGGCTTTACTGCGGCTCATAAACCACAGCGAAGCAGGAATTTGGGTATTCAAAAACAATTTGGCAGGCAGGTTTACAATGCAGTCAATCAAATCGGCTTCCACCAGTTCTTTTCTGATGTCGCCTTCACCGCCACTTTTAGATGTCAAAGCTCCTTTTGCCAATACAAAACCCGCTTGTCCGCTGGGTGCCAAGTGGTACATAAAATGTTGTATCCAAGCGTAGTTGGCATTTCCGGTGGGGGGTGTGCCGTATTTCCAACGACCATCGGTACGCAGTAAATCACCGCTCCAATCGCTCACATTAAACGGTGGGTTGGCAATGATGTAATCCGCTTTCAGGTCTTTGTGGGCGTCATTTAAAAACGAGCCTTCGCTGTTCCATTTCACCTGCGAGCTGTCAATACCTCTAATGGCTAAGTTCATTTTCGCCAGTCGCCACGTGGTTTGATTGCTTTCCTGTCCGTAAATAGAAATGTCGTTGATTTTCCCTTGGTGTTCAGTTACAAATTCCTCAGACTGCACAAACATTCCACCAGAGCCACAGCAAGGGTCAAATACTCGGCCTTTGTAGGGTTCGAGCATTTCTACCAAAAGCTCAACAACGCTTCTTGGCGTGTAGAACTGTCCGCCCTTTTTACCTTCTGCCAAAGCAAATTCACCTAAAAAGTATTCAAACACATGACCCAGAATATCTGCACTTCGGGCTTTGGCATCACCCAAGGCAATGTTTCCAATCATGTCTATGAGTTCACCCAAACTGGTTGGGTCAAGGTTTTGTCTTGCGTACACCTTAGGCAAAACACCTTTCAGCGAAACGTTTTCCTTTTCGATGAAGTCCATGGCTTCATCAACTGATTTGCCAATAGTGGGTTGCTTGGCTTGTGAGAGTAGGTAAGACCAACGGGCTTTCTCTGGCACGAAGAAAACATTCTCGGCTTTGTATTCGTCTTTGTCCTCAGGGTCAGCACCTGCATATTCGCCTACTCCTGCTTTTAGTTTGTCGTAGAGTTCTTCAAACGCATCTGAGATGTATTTCAGGAATATTAGTCCGAGTACTACGTGTTTGTATTCCGCAGCATCAATATTTTTTCTCAGCTTGTCAGCCGATTTCCAGAGTTGTTTTTCTAAAGGTTCTTCAGTAGTTGTCTTTGCCATTAGGTGTATCTATTCAAATCATGTAATTCGTGGAGCCTTTCTCTTCCGGAAACGAAAGAAAAATTCCCATATTAAAATGAGTTTAGCGGAGGGAAATCAATATTACAAAAAATGTGGGAATAGTATCGCTAGAATTTTTTGCCAAAGTTGCCGAGGCAACCCCCAAATCCCAAGAATTCACTAATTTGCTACAAAGGACCAACGCATGTTCACCACCGAGCAAAAACTCAAGGAACGCATCAAGGAACTGACTTGTCTGTACGAGGTGACCTCGCTTATCGTCAACTGTGATTATGATGACATGGAAACGGCCCTGCTCGGAATCGTACAATGCCTGGAACGGGCCTGGCAGTTTGATACTGATACCTATGTGCAGCTATCCACCCCCGAATACCACATCAAAACAAAGGAAAAAGGAGAAGACTATGTGTTTTTGGAGTCCGCCATCACCGCGTTCAATAAACCTAAGGGCGTTATCAAGGTCGGGTATCCCTCGCCCAAATACCAGCTCAAGGACTTTTTGGATGAGGAGCAGCAGCTGTTGGACAATGTTTGCCTAAAGGTGGGCAACTTGTTGGAGCGGAAGGAAATCAAGGAAAAGGAAGAGCAGATACGCCGTCAGGTGGAACAATCCGATAGGCTCCGCATCTTAGGCGAGATTACGGCGGGGATTGCCCACGAGTTGAACACCCCGCTTGCCAATATTTTGGGCTTTACCGAGTTGTTGCAGGAACGTATCGGCGATGATACACAGGCACTCAAAGATTTGGACAAAATCATGACCAATGCCATATTTTCGCGCGAAGTGGTCAAAAAATTGATGTTTTTTGCCTGTGAAATGCCCGAAACCCGCGAAGTCATCAATGCGGTGGACGTCATCGAGGAGGCCATCCACATGCTCCGAACCACCCTCCGCCAGAACCAAGTGAGCTGCACATTTGAGCATTCGGAGGACATCTTGGAGCTGCGTATCGATAAAATCCAGCTCACCCAAGTGGTGTTTAATCTGATTATGAACGCTATTTACTTTTCGCCGCCTCAGCGCACCATTTCCGTTCTCTTGGAATCCGATACGGATAAGGTGGTATTAAGCATTGCAGATGAAGGCCCGGGCATCCCAAAGGAAGCCATAACCCATATTTTTGACCCCTTTTTTACCACCAAGCCCGTTGGGGAAGGTTCGGGATTGGGACTGAGTGTCGTGCATGGCATTGTACAGAACCATCAAGGAAGTATTCAGGTGGCCCCAAATACGCCAACAGGTACTATCTTTACCTTGCAATTCCCTAAAAAATGACCGCTTTGTTGCAAAAGGAAAACATATTGCTGGTAGATGACGATATCGATATTCTTGAGTTGTTGCAGCGTCATTTAAAATCCATGAACTATCATACTTACAAGGCCGTTTCGGTAAAGGAAGCGCTCTATATCCTAAAGGATACCGAAATCGATTTGTTGGTAACGGATATCAATATGCCAGAAATTGATGGGCTGGAATTGGTCAAATATGTGACCGAACATTATCCTGATATGCCCAAATTGGTGGTGACGGGCTTTCCGTCCGTAGAAGACGCTTCCAATGTCATAAAACATGGGGCAACGGATTATTTGACCAAGCCCTTTACCAAGGCAGAGCTCGAAATTGCTGTAAAAAAGGCATTTGCCAGTAAGCCGAACGGACAAACGTTCAAGAGGCCACCCAAACCAACCCAGGCGGCCAATGGGTTCGATGGCATGATCGGGACTTCACAAAGCTTCCAAAAAGTAACCCAAATTATCGAAAGGGTAAAGGACAACAGGGCCACGGTATTGGTGAGTGGCGAGAGTGGAACCGGAAAGGAACTGGTGGCAAGGGCCATACATTATTCGGGCAAGTTTGCACGGGCGCCTTTTATTGCGGTGAACTGCGGGGCCATCCCAGAGGGCCTGTTGGAAGCCGAACTTTTCGGCTATACCAAAGGCGCTTTTACCGGTGCCAATGAAAACAGGGATGGTTTTTTTCAAGCGGCAAACCAAGGCACCATTTTTTTGGATGAGATCGGGAACGCCCCTTTGGGTGTTCAAAACCGTTTGCTACGCGTACTCCAAGAAAAGGAAGTCACCAAAGTGGGTTCCCAAATGGCGGAGAAACTGGAAGTCCGAGTAATCGCTGCCACCAATAGCGATTTGGAGGAACTTATCCGAAAGAAGACCTTTAGGGAAGACCTTTTTTATCGGTTGTCGGTGGTGTCCATTGAGGTGCCGCCCCTGCGCGAGCGCCCCTCGGATATTCCCCTGTTGGTCGAGAAATTTCTCCAAAAGTACGGGGTAGAGTACAAAGACCGATTAGTTCGGATTTCGGATGAAGCCTTAGAGGTTTTGAAACGCTATTCGTGGCCGGGCAATATCCGGGAACTGGAAAATGTGGTGCAGCGGGCCGTGATCATGTGCGATGGCGAAATCACATTGCAGCATCTCCCCGATACGCTCAAGTACAAAATCGAATTCCCTAAACAGGGATTCAAGACACTGCAGGAAAAGGAAAGGGAATACATTGAAGAAGTGCTGCTGTCCACCCGAGGCAACAAGACCAAGGCAGCCGAAATTTTGGGCATCAACCGGAAAACTTTACGGGAAAAGCTCAAATAAAGGCGATACAAACTTACCCGACCGGTACAATCTCACCCGGTCCCTCTGCGGCACCTTTTCATTTCAAAGCCAAGCTTAATTTCTGAAAATCAATCAGTTGCTTCTTTGTATTCTAACGGATGACTTTCTATGGCACAGCATTTGCCTTACTGAGACAAAAATGACGGGACCATTGGTGAGCGTCCCTTCCGTTAAATGCTGAAAATGAAATACGGAAGCCTAATCATGGAAAAAAAAGATTACGTAACGCTGAAAAGAATACTGAATTTTCATAGGTATTACGATGATTATGCGCATCAAGATGCTTTGGAGCAGTTGGCGGAGCGGATAGAAAAGGCTTTGGTGGAAGATGCGAACGATGTTCCTGACGATGTGGTACGACTAAACTCCAAAGTGACCGTGGAGTTTATCAATGGATCTCGACAAACCTTCCAATTGCTCCCTTCGACTAAGGGGAACACCAAGGAAGGCACCGTTTCCGTAGTGAGTGTTTTAGGGGCCAACCTGGTAGGACTGGCCGTGGACGATCAAGTGAAAATGGGGAATCCATCCGATATGAAATCCTTTAGGATTGTTAAGGTAACACCATCACATCAGTTGGCGTGCGGCTTGGATTTATGAAACGACAGTATAAAAATGAATGGTAATTCCACCAGGAGAACACCATTTTTACGTGGGTCTTAGGCGCATAAAGGTCGATGTGACCCAAGTAATCGAACAAGAAGAATTAAGTTTTTATAGTTGATTTGATGATGATTTCCGCCCAGTCAAAAGCATTGAGGTTTGCTCCTTAATGAATGAATGGTTAGCTTACAGCTGGGCAGATGCATCAAACTGAGCATATGGCCATAAAACCCTAACATCATGCCAAATATTAAAACCATTAGACAACGTATCCATGCCGGCTTTGTACTTGCAATAGCATTTTTGCTGGTTTTGGCCTCCAACCGATTGAACAATAGAAACTTTTCCGCGGTAGAACACGGGGTGGATTCTGTTTTTGAAGACCGATTGGTTGTCCAAGAATACATTTATCGGTTGAGCAATTTGTTCCACAAAAAAGAACTGTTTTTGGCAAATGGTCAGTTGGGGAACCAAGAAATCCCGGAAACACCTACCATCGAAAGTATCTTGGCCGATTTTGGGAATACAGAGTTGACGCTGGAAGAATCCCGGTATTTGGAAAGCTTAAAGAAGAATTATACGACCCTACAAGGTTTGGAAGCCAATTATACGGAGTATGCAGAGCCCAAAAAGGACATGCTTACCGTATTGCACCGCATTGGTAAAAATTTGGATGCACTTTCCGAAGTACAGATTGATGAAGGAAAATTACTCACGGAACGATCCAAAAGATCGCTGGGCATGAACCAATTGCTTTCGACAATTGAAATTGTGTTTTTAATCATTATCGGAATCCTATTTCTGGTTATTGTCTTTAAGAAGGATAGACCAGAAATGGAAAGGGTGGAAGACGATTAGTAAAACGTCAGATGACCTCCAAAATGGAATGGGCAGCATCATTAAAAACAAAGGCATCACCTTTTTTCTTGCCCCACAAGGCTTGAGCTATCGGGGCATTAGCCGAAATACAATACACCTTTTCCTCCCCATAGGTAAAGAGTCCGGTTGAGATGGCAACAAAATAGTTTGCCATATCGGTCCTTACCAAGGAACCCAATCGAATGTAGTCCGTTTGTTTGTCAATATCTATTTTCCGCAGTACGCCGCGAATGGCATCCACTTCCTGTAGTTGCTGCCCCAATTTTTCCTGTTCCAATTGCACCATGGCCCTGCCCGTTTCGTGTTTGTCACCTGCCGTGTTCTTGGTTTCGGAATCCAGTGATTCATGGAGTTCATCGCTCTGCTTTTTGAGACGGGCAGCCCTATCGTCCACCTGTTTCCAACAAAATTGTAAAAGGTCCTTTTTCATCACGTTGCTATTAGGCAAAGGTAAGTCGGAAAACGGTTTCTTGATGAGGTATTGAACGTACCTGAATATTTCCGCCATGGAGTTGCATGACCCGTTTGGATAGGCTCAGCCCAATACCGGTCCCTTCACTTTTGGTCGTGAAGAAAGGAACAAAAATTTCGTCCATCACTTCAGGTGGTATACCTGGACCATTGTCGGTCACATCAATAAATTTGGAGCCATTTTCATCGGTGCCCGCCACTATCAGCACCCTACCGTTTTCAATACTTTCCACGGATTGCAATGCATTTTTGGCCAAATTGATCAATACTTGGGAAATTTGTTTCTCATCAATATAAAATTCAAGGTTTGCTGGGCTGCAAGCCGTCTTAAATTCCCTCCTTCCCTCGGTAAGTCTAGCGGACATGAGCACATCGATTTTTTCCAAAAGTGCTTTTCCCTTAACAATACTTTTGTTGGGGTCGGGCACATGCAGCAGACTACGGTACGATTGCACAAAATCCATTAAATCGCCACCTTGTTCTTTGATGACCTCCAATCCTTTTAACGTGTTTTTTATCTGGCTTTCTTCCAATTCCTCCAATGGCGTGATCTTGCCTCCCTTCCTGTAATATTTGATGATGGAATCCGATATCGAGGTAATCGGGGTGATGGTGTTCATAATTTCATGCGTGAGCACCCGGATAAGACGCACCCACGACTCGGTTTCCTTTTCGTCCAATTCTTTATGGATGTCTTGGGCCACCACCAATAAAAGTTCCTGTCCATCCAGTTTTAATGGCGAGGATTTCAAGGCCAATTGGGTCTGTTCCCTTTCGTTGGCCAGTTGGAAGAGCTTCCGCTGAAAAGGTTTAAAATCCCTAAAGATCTCGTAGAGCTTTTCATCCACTTGCTTTAGCTGTTTGATGTGGTTGAGGGGCGTGTAGTCCAACAATTGCTCCAAAGTGGGGTTGGCAAAAAGTATATGACCTTTCGAGTTGAAGGTCATGATGCCAATACTGGCCTGCTTCAATATTTCCTGATAGTACTGTTCCCGTATCTGCAACTGCAAATGAACCTCATGGATTAGGCCATTTACCCGGTTCAGGCTTCGGTTGAGTTCCTTAAAGGATTCAATGGTAACTCCCTCTGGAAAGCGAAGGGTGAAATCCTCGTTCTTGATGGCATCAAAAAAATAGGCTATTTTTCTGTTGGTACTGTTGATAAAGGTTATCAAGGAAAACACCTGTATGATTAGGGCTAGCGCACAAAGACCCATGGTGAAATACCATTGGTAGGCCAAGGAAAAGGCCATGGCGGTAGCTGTAAGTGCAAGAAACACCACGCGGACAATGAGCTGGATGTAAAAATTTCTACTCGCCATCAGTCGTTCTTTTTCTTCAACTTGTTGTACAGGGTCTGCCGCGAAATGCCCAATTGTTCAGCTGCCGCACTGTAATTGCCCTCATTTTGTTCCAAAGCCCTAAGAATCATCTGTTGCTCCATTTCGTTAAGGGTAATGGGTTCATTGTCCATCGATTGCATGGGCTTGGCGTGCAATAAAAAATCAGAAGGCTTCAGCACGCTACCGTCGGAGAGAATTACGGCTCGTTCCATGGTGTGCTGCAATTCCCTTATGTTTCCGGGCCAGGGATATTCCATCAGTTTTTCTTGGGCCAATTGGTTCATCCGCAAACCGGCTTTATCATATTTATGGGCGAATTTTTTGAGGAAAAAATCGGCTAGCACCAAAATATCATCATCTCGCTCCCGTAGCGGAGGCACTTCGATATGTATGGTGTTGATGCGGTACAGCAAATCTTCCCGGAACAATCCGTCGGCAACCATTTGCTCCAAATGGCAATTGGTGGCACAAATCAAACGGATATCCACGTTGATGGGCTTGTTCGACCCAACCCGCACCACGGACTTATTTTGGATGGAGGACAAGAGTTTGGCCTGCATTTGTAGGGAAAGGTTCCCGATTTCATCCAAGAATAAACTGCCTTGATGGGCGGCCTCAAATTTGCCCGCCCGATCCTCCTTGGCATCGGTGAAGGAACCTTTTGTATGCCCAAAAAGTTCACTTTCGAATAGATTTTCGGCAATGGAACCCATATCTACACCAATAAATACCTCATCTTTTCTGGTCGACAAACGATGTAGCTCCCGGGCAATCAATTCTTTTCCCGTACCGTTTTCCCCCGTGATCAAAACATTGACGTCCGTTTTTGCCACTTTTGCCACCAAGTTGAGCACGGAAGTCAGTGCTTTGGATTGGCCGATGATGTAATTTCTATCCTCGTTGATGACTTGCTTTAAATTGTTCTCCTTTTTCTTCAGGTTGTGGATTTCCTGTTTGGACTTTCTTAGTTCGTAAGCAGATTTTACGGTGGTCATCAAACGTTCGTTGTTCCATGGTTTCAGTACAAAATCGGAAGCTCCTTGTTTCAGCGCCCGCACGGCAAGGTCGACCGCTCCGTAGGCGGTCATCATGATCACGGACGTATTTGGGGATTTTTTCTTGATTTCGTTGAGCCAGTACAACCCTTCGTTTCCAGTATTCACCCCGGCAGAAAAATTCATGTCCAACAGCACAATATCGATATCCTCAAGATGCGGAAAAGAGGAAATCTGATTGGGGTTAAAAATCGTTTGCACACTTTTGTATTCAAACTGTAGTAGAATTTCCAGAGCGCTCAGAACACTCTTATTATCATCGACCACTAAAATATTGGCATCGACCATGGGTGTTTATCTTCTTGGTGATGGCTAAAGCTACTAATTGTATCGATATGATTAAACGCACTGTAAAATAATTGGACATTTTTTGTACAAAATTTTTACACCCATGGATGCTCTTTGTCAAAAGAAACATCATAAAACTCTGATAATCAGCTATAAAATAATTTGGCACAAGAATGGACAGTAGTTTGGCACAGGAAATCACTATGAATTTAAAAACATACATAACAACATTACTTTTATTTGCATCGATGGCCGGATCGGCACAGGAGGTTTGGACACTGGATGAGTGCGTGGCCTACGCAGTAAAAAACAACCTCCAAATCAATGACTTTGAGCTGAACACTGATTCAAACAAGGAGTCGTATCGCCAATCTGTCCGCAATATGTTGCCCATAATCAATGGGTTTGCCGATTACAGCATAAATTTTGGTCGATCGATCAACCCAGAGAACAACAGTTTTGTAAATACTGAGTTCTTCTCCAACAATTACTCCCTACAGTCATCCTTCGACCTTTTTCAGGGGTTTCAAAAAATAAACAACATCAAGGCTTCGAAGTTTTTGTACAAGGCGACCCTGGAAGAAAGTCTTCAGCAGAAGTATTTATTGGCTTTTCGGGTCATGTCTGCCTATTATGATATCCAATTTATCCAAGGGCTTATCGACATAGCGAAGGAACAGGTACAAATTTCCCAGACCAATTATGATTTGGTCAAAAAACAAGTGGAACTCGGGGTCATGGCAGGGGCCGATTTATATGAGGCGGAATCGTTGTTGTATGCAGACAGCTTAGCGTTGACCCAAAATGAAAATAGATTGAAGGCAGCAAAGCTTACGTTGTTGCAAGCCATGAACATTGAGGGCGAAAATGATATCACATTACAGCCTGAACTTATTGCGGCAGGTTCTTTTGAAAAGACTGAAGCAATGGTTTCGGATTCCATATTTGTTGCCGCCAAAGATTTTATGCCGTCGATAAAAGCACAAGAATTTCGTGTAAAGGCCGCAACAAAACAATTGTCGGCAACGCGAGGCGGCCTTTACCCTTCCATTAGCTTGCAGGGCGGTATCGGTACCGGATATTTTGAGACCATAAGGGACTCCTTGGGAACTACCATCCCTTTTAGGGACCAAATTCGCGACAACACCTTCAAATTTATTGGGGCATCCCTTAACGTTCCCATATTTGGTGGATGGGCCAGCCGATCCAGGGTAAAGCAACAGAAAATAGCGCTGGAAAGAGCAAAGAACAATGCCAAAATCACCGAGCAGGAGCTATATCAAATTATTCAACAATTGGTGCAAGAGCACGAAGCTTTGATGGCAGAGACGGTACAAACGCAAAAAGGAATGGAGTCGCAGGCCCTTGCCTTTGCCATAGCACAAAAACGCTATGAAAAAGGAATGATCAATGCCATCGAACTTAGACAGTCCAAAAACTTGTTCGCAACCGCACAAAATCAAAATTTACAGGCCCAGCTTCGATTACGGGTAAATAACAGCACACTGGATTTTTATAGGGGCCTGCCCATATTTAATATCAACTAACAACGACCATGGATATACAATTAGAAAAGAAAAAAGGACTCCAACCAAAACATTATGGATATATCGCACTAGGGATATTGCTGTTGTTTGTGGGCTACAAATTGATATTTGCCAGCTCGGTGTCCACTTTCAGAACGGAAAAGGAACGTTTGTCGATTTCCACGGTGACCGACGGAAAGTTTGATGACTATATCACCATCAACGGGAATGTGGCCCCGATTGCGACCATTTATATGGATGCTTACGAGGGCGGAAGGGTCTCCGAAAAATTGATAGAGGAAGGATCAATGGTCAAAAAAGGGGATATTATCCTCAAGCTGGAAAACATGGCCCTTTATGAGCAGATTTTGGCGAGTGAGAGTAATTTGGCACTTAAACAGAACGATTTGCGTTCCACTAAACTTACTTTCGATTCCCGACAAGTGGAGGGAAGACGGTCTTTGGCCACAGCCGAGTACGATCTGCAGCGTTTAAAGCGGAATTACGAACAGAACGAAGAGCTGTACCAGGACGAATTGATTTCCAAAGAGGCCTATCTACTGTCCAAGGAAAACTATGAACTGGCCAAAAAGCAATATGAAATTGTGAAACTGCAAACCGAGCAGGACGATGAGCTGCGGGAAACCTCACTCAAAGGCTTGGATGCCGACTTGGATAGAATGCAAAAAACCTTGTCCATGGTATACGAGCGTTTGGATCACTTGAACGTTCGGGCCCCTGCAGACGGACAGTTAGGCTTTTTGGACGCAGAAATTGGTCAAAACATATCACAAGGCCAACGTATTGGACAGATCAACGTATTGACTGATTTTAAGATCGAGGCCGACATCGATGAGCATTATATCGATAGGGTAAAAAGAGACCTTTCGGCGGTTTTGGAACGCAACGGCAACGAATATAAATTGCGATTGCGCAAAGTCTACCCCGAAGTAAGGAACGGTAGGTTCCGTGTGGATCTGGTTTTTGTGGACGATAGGCCCGAGACCATCCGTGCGGGTCAGAGTTACAACATTCGACTGCAGCTGGGGGAATCCAACGACGCTTTATTGCTGCCAAAAGGTGGATTTTTCCAGAGTACCGGGGGCCAATGGGTCTTTGTGGTCAATCCCAACGGGGACGAGGCCATTAAACGAAATGTACGTTTGGGCAAGCAAAACTCAAGATATTATGAGGTCCTGGAGGGCCTTCAACCCGGAGAACAGGTTATTACCAGCAACTACGACAGTTTTGGTGATGCGGAACGGATCGTACTCCAATGACCCGTACAATTGTAACAATCCTTAAAACAGAACAGTCTTTATAAAACAACCATCAAAAAATGATACAGATTACAAACCTTAAAAAAAGCTTCCGCACCGAGGAGGTAGAGACCTTGGCCCTCAACGGGGTGAGCCTTAAAGTGGAAGAAGGCGAATTCGTGGCCATTATGGGACCGTCCGGTTGCGGAAAATCCACCTTGTTGAACATTATCGGCATGCTGGACAACCCGACCGATGGCAGCTACAATTTTGCTGGCCACGAAGTAGGCGGACTCAAAGAGAGCCAACGCACCCAGCTGAGAAAAGGAAATTTGGGCTTTGTGTTCCAAAGCTTTAACCTGATCGATGAGCTCACGGTATTCGAGAATGTGGAACTGCCCTTGATCTACCTTAAAATGAACAAGGCGGAGCGCAGGGAAAAAGTGCAAAAAGTTTTGGAGCGCATGAAGATCGCCCATAGGGAAAAGCACTTTCCACAACAGCTATCTGGAGGTCAACAACAGAGAGTGGCCATTGCCAGAGCCGTGGTGACCAACCCAAAACTGATCTTGGCGGATGAGCCTACAGGTAACCTGGATTCCAAAAACGGTATCGAGGTAATGAACCTGTTAACGGAACTCAACCAAGAGGGAACAACCATTGTTATGGTGACCCACTCCGACCACGATTCGCATTACGCCCACAGGGTCATCAACCTGTTTGACGGGCAAATTGTAACGGAAAGCCAGAACAAACCATTGAAAAGTATGGTATAGGAGTTTATTCACTTGCCTTGGGCAAGTTTATGCTGAGCGCCCGCCTTCGGCAGGCAGGTAGTCTAAGCAAAAGGTCAATCAAAAAACAATCAAATCAATCACATGTTCAAAAACCACCTAAATATTGCCTGGAGGACCATTAAAAAGGACAAGCTCTTCACATTTATCAAGATTGGAGGCTTTGCCGTAGGTATTGCTGCCTGCCTTTTGATTGCTCTTTTTATCCGAAATGAAGTCAGTTATGACGAGCACTATGCGAATAAGGACCAGATCTACCGAGTGGTTTTTCAAGGAGAGGTCCAAGGGGAGGTGATGAAAAGCACACACTTTCAATTGCCCTTTGCCGATGCGCTCCAATCCGATTTTCCGGAAATCACCAAAGCGGGAAAGGTAAACACCATTGAGATTTTTGGTGCGGGCAAACGAGGAATGCGTGTGAACGGACAAAAAGAGAACACCTTTGAAGAGAACTTTGTTCTGGCGGACCAAGAGACCTTTGATATTTTGGAAATCCAGTTGCAAGAGGGCAATCCTCAAACCGCACTGTCACGACCCAGCAGTATCGTAATGTCGCGCTCAAAGGCGGATAAATACTTTCCAAACGGAGATGCGTTGCAGCAGACCATCTTTTTGGACAATGACACTTCCAAGCCATACACGGTTACGGGAATTATGGAAGATGTACCAGAGAATTCGCACTTGGACTTTGACTTTTTGTTGCCCATTGAGGACACCAATCAAAATTGGACCAACCAGAATTACTTTACTTATGTGCTGGTAAATCCGAATACGGATATCCCGGCGTTGGAGCAGAAAATGTCCTTGATCGTTGAAAAATATATCATTCCAGCCCAAATAAAAAGGGGACGTTCGGCCGACTTTATCGATGTGCTAAGAACGGCGGAATACAAGCTTCAACCGGTTACCGATATTTATTTGAAATCCGACCTGAAAATGCAGGATGGTCTAAAGCATGGTGACATTAAGTTTGTTTGGCTTTTTGCGGCCATTGCCATTTTTGTGCTGTTGTTGGCCGTCATCAACTTTATCAACCTATCCACGGCAAAATCAGCGAATCGGGCCAAGGAGGTTGGATTGCGTAAAACCATCGGGGCCTTTCGGAACAATTTGGTGGGGCAGTTTCTCACGGAATCGGTTATTTTCAGTATCATTTCGTTTGTATTGGGCGTTGTTTTGGCCTGGGCACTGCTCCCAACCTTTAACCAAATCGCCGCTAAAAACATGGAGTTGCCCTTGTCAGCATGGTGGTTTCTTCCCATTCTGTTTGCTGCCGGGGTTTTGGTCGGGATTTTGGCAGGACTCTACCCAGCGTTTTATCTGTCGGCCTTTAGGCCTGTAA
Source organism: Flagellimonas marinaquae (assembly GCF_003992675.1). Lineage (GTDB taxonomy): Bacteria > Bacteroidota > Bacteroidia > Flavobacteriales > Flavobacteriaceae > Flagellimonas > Flagellimonas marinaquae. The sequence goes on along the minus strand of NZ_RZMZ01000007.1, from coordinate 187,147 downwards.
ATGTGTTAAAGGGAACCTTGAGCGTAGGAAGTAAAAGCGGAAGGTTGCGAAGTGGATTGGTCATATTTCAATTTACCACTTCTGTCATTTTGATTATCGGCACTTTGATCATTTATCGCCAGATGGATTTTATTGTTAGCAAAGAGCTAGGCTATGATAAGGAGCGTGTGGTCGTGTTGGAAGGAACCAACATCCTCGGGAACAAAATGGAAGCCTTTAAGGAGCAATTGGCCGAACTATCACAAGTAAAGAGCGTAACCGCCACCAATTATTTGCCCATTGATGGGGGAAGTAGAAATGGTAACACTTTTATGGTTGACGGTCAAGATGATGGTGGAAGAGGTGTCCCTGCGCAAAAATGGAGGGTCGATTACGATTATATCAACACCTTAGGCATTCAACTTAAAGCAGGAAGAGGTTTTTCCAAAGAGTTTGCATATGATTCCATCAATTCCATTGTAATCAACAGCAAAATGGCCTCCGAACTGGGATTGAAAGATCCCATCGGCAAGAAATTGGACAACAACAGCCAAATATTTACCATTATTGGGGTAATCGAGGATTTTCACTTTAAGTCCTTAAAGGAGGACATTTCTTCATTGTCGCTGGTCATTGGTAAAGATGTAGGGGCCGTTTCCGTAAAGTTGGAAAAAGGAAATCCTGCAGAAGCACTTGCTTCGGTGGAGCAGGTTTGGAACCGAACTATTCCCAACCAAGCATTGAATTATACTTTTTTAGAGGAAGAGTTCACCCAAATGCATGCCGATGTGCAACGCATGGGCAGCATCTTCAACAGTTTTGCCTTGTTCGCCATTCTTGTGGCCTGTTTGGGCCTTTTTGCCCTCTCGGCCTTTATGGTAGAGCAGCGTAGAAAGGAAATCAGCATACGCCGGGTTTTGGGAGCACCGTTCAAGAACATATACCAATTGCTGACCCTCGACTTTTTAAAGCTGGTTGTCATTTCCATTGGGATTGCAATTCCGATAGGATGGTATTTGATGAACCGGTGGTTGGAAGGCTTTGCATACCACATCAACATAGGCTGGGAAATATTTTCCTTGGCTGCACTCATAGCGCTAGGCGTAGCGATTGTAACCATTAGCTATCAATCCATAGGGGCTGCACTATTGAAGCCCACGAAAGGACTGCGTACGGAATAAATCAATCAAAAAAACAAAAAACCATGTTCAAGAATTATCTAAAAATAGCGTGGAGGAACCTTTCAAAAAATAAAGGGTACACCATTATCAACTTGGGCGGGCTGGCCATTGGCATGGCGGTAACCCTTATTATTGGTCTTTGGATCATGGACGAGCTTTCGCACAACAGCTACTTTTCCAATAAAAACCGGATAGCCCAAGTGTTCCAATCACAGACCTTCAATGGTGAAACCGGAACAGGTCCCGCTATACCACGTCCTTTGGAAATGGCATTTCGGGAAAGTTATATGGATAATTTTAAGCACATGGTGATGGCTTCCTGGACCACATCCCAATATCTAAAGTATAAAGAAACCAGTATTTCCAGAGAAGGGAACTTTACACAAAGGGAAGCGCCAGAAATGTTGGATCTTAATATTTTAAAGGGTGAAATGGACGGAATTCGGGAAATTAATTCCATTATGCTTTCCAAATCTACCGCCGAGGCACTTTTTGGAAATGAAGACCCCATTGGAAAAACTGTAGAGGTAAATAGCCAATATGATATGATGGTAACAGCGGTATTCGAGGATATTCCTTTCAACACATCCTTTAACGACACTCATTTTTTAATGCCATGGGATAAATACGTCTCCATCAACGAATGGATAAAAAATGCAGAAGATCAGTGGGGGAACAATTCGTTCCAAATGTTTGTCCAAATCTCGGACAATACCACTTTTGAGTCCGTTACCGCCAAAATTTTGAATGTAAAGCAGGAACTGAATGAAAATTCCAAGGAATTCAATGCACAGTTGTTTCTGCTGCCTATGGAAGACTGGCACTTACGATCTCGGTTCGAGAATGGAAAACAAGTGGGAGGTAGAATCAAATATGTGTGGTTATTTGGAATTATTGGAGCCTTCGTGCTCTTATTGGCCTGTATCAACTTTATGAATTTGAGCACTGCCCGTTCCGAAAAAAGGGCGAAAGAAGTAGGTATTAGAAAATCCATTGGTTCGCAACGAAGCCAATTGATCAATCAGTTTTTGGGAGAATCGTTTGTTGTGGTCTTGCTGGCATTTTTGATTGCGGTAGTTATTGTGGTGCTATCCCTCAATGGGTTCAATGAGTTGGCCAGAAAGGATATCGATTTTCCATGGTCTTCCATGGGTTTTTGGGCCGCATCCTTGGCATTTATACTGTTTACGGCGCTACTCGCAGGCAGCTATCCCGCGCTTTACTTGTCTTCATTTAGACCAGTTGAGGTATTAAAGGGAACTTTTAAAGCAGGAAGGCACTCGGGATTGCCCCGAAAAATATTGGTAGTACTACAATTTACCGTTTCCGTGGCCTTTATCATCGGTACTGTGATTGTAATGCAGCAAATCAACTACGCAAAGAACAGACCCATTGGATATGACAAAGAAGGACTGGTACAGATCCCTACCATGAGTCAGGATTTTCAAGGCAAGTTTGAATTGATGCGGGACGAATTCATCGCTTCCGGTGCCGTAGTGGAAATGTCCACATCCAGTGCGCCTACCACAAGTATCTGGTCCAACCGGAGTGGATTCGTCTGGGAAGGTAAACCAGAAGGTTTCCAAGAAGATTTGGCTTGGACCGAGGTATCTCCTGAATATGCCAAAAGCCTGAATCTGAAGATTGTGCAGGGCAGGGATTTTTCCAGGGAGTTTCCATCAGATTCCAATGCCGTGTTGCTGAACGAAACCGCGGTGAAGTATATGGGACTGGAGAATCCCATAGGAAAGTTTATAAAGGATGATGATGAGGAAGACCCTTCCCCGCCTTTGAAGATAATCGGGGTGGTGCAAGATATGATTGCGCAGTCGCCCTACGAACCCGTGAAACAGGGGATGTATGTTTTTGATAAATACGGAAACAGCTCCTATTACAATTTGAGATTGAACCCAGCACAGAGTGCCAGCCAGAATTTGGCGGTAATTGAACGAGTTTTCAAAGAACATTTTCCCGATATCCCATTTCAATACGATTTTGTGGATCAAGAATATGGTGAAAAGTTTGCTGCCGAAGAACGCATAGGAAGATTATCAGGAATATTTACCGCATTGGCCATTTTGATCAGCTGTTTGGGGCTGTTTGGACTTACTTCCTTTGTTGCCGAGCAGCGCACCAAGGAAATCGGTGTGCGAAAAGTGCTGGGAGCCTCGGTGTTCAACGTGTGGAACATGTTGTCCAAGGATTTTTTAAAGCTCGTAATCATTTCCTGTTTTATAGCGGTACCCATTGCTTATTATGTGATGAACGGCTGGCTTCAGGAATATCCCTACCGGGTGATACTCAAATGGTGGATTTTCGCCCTAGCTATGTTAGGAGCCATGGCCGTAACCATTCTCACGGTGAGCTTTCAGGCCATTCGGGCAGCAAAATCGAATCCCGCCCGAAGCCTAAGAACGGAATAGACTACATCAAAAAACAAAGACTATGTTTAAGAATAATATCAAGATAGCATGGAGAAGCCTTAAAAAGCAGCCATTCTTCACATTCCTCAACATATTTGGATTAGCAATCGGGATGGCTGGTGGGCTTTTGCTCGGACTTTACATTTACGACGATTTGAGCCACGACAAAATGTTTGTTGATGCAGATCGTATCTATCGGATAAATGCCGATATGAAATTTGGTGGGGCCGAAGAAAGAACAGCGGAAGTGTCTGCACCTATGGCCGAAGCCTTGGTAAACGATATTCCTGAGGTAGAAATGGCTACGCGCTTCAGGAATATAGGGAGCATTTCCATCCGTTTACAAGATGTGATGGACAATGTTCGCGAGCATCAGATAGCCTATGCCGACTCTACTTTTTTCAACATGTTTGGGATACAATTGTTGTATGGGGATGAACGCACGGCATTGGTGGAGCCTAACACTATGATCATGACGCGGACCGCTGCCGAAAAGCATTTTCCTGTGGATCAAGCCATCGGAAAAACATTAATCATCAACGACCAAGAGGTGTATACCGTAACGGGAGTGATCGAAGATCTGCCCAAAAACTCCATTTTCAGGGATAAGCCTATTTTCCTGGCAATGTCGGGCTATGAAGATGCCCAACTTGCCGAATGGGGAAACCATAATTACTACACCTTTGTAAAGCTGGTTCCAGGTACTTCGGGATCGGATATCCAAGACGAAATGCAGGCTATGGTCGGGAAATACTTGATTCCCTACGCACAACGATTTTTTCCAGGGATTACCGAACAACAATTTTTGGATTCCGGCAACTATGTAAACTACTCCTCCATTGCATTAACCGATATTCATTTGCATTCTGGACGAAGCCCTGAATTCAGTACGGTGAGTGACATCAAAAACGTGTACATTCTTGGAGCTATCGCCATTATCTTGTTGGTCTTGGCCAGTGTGAACTTTATGAACCTATCTACCGCGCACTCCCTAAAACGATCTAAAGAGGTCGGGATTCGAAAAACTTTGGGCTCGCAGCGAAGCGGATTAATTGGGCAGTTTTTAACGGAATCCGGGCTAATTGCCATAGGTTCTTTGTTATTCGCCATTGTTATTGCATCCGTCGCCATGCCCTTTTACAACAACCTTGCAGGGAAAGAGCTATCCATTCCCTATTCCAATCCATTTTTCTGGTTGATTTTACTTGTTGCAGCCTTGGTATTAGGACTGTTTTCGGGCAGCTATCCCGCATTTTTCATGTCCCGTTTTGTGGCAGCTAAAGTGCTCAAGGGCCAAGGGGACAATTTCATTGGAGGGGGCAGGGTGAGAAACGCCTTGGTAATTTTTCAATTTAGTATTTCTGTGTTTCTGATCATGGGTACGTTGACCGTATTTCAACAACTTCGTTTTATTCAGGGCAAGGACCTCGGATATGGAAAAAACCAAGTGTTGGTGATAGGAGGGGTTAACACGTTGGAGGGCAAAAAGCAGGCCTTCAAAGATGCCGTAGTTCGAATAAGCCAGGTGGACCACGCTACCTTGAGCAGTAATTTGCCAACACCCTCCGCAAGAAGCAGCGGGACCTATTTGTTGGCGGAAGACCGTAGCCAAGAGAAATCCATCAATATGCAACAATGGGAGGTGGATGAAGACTACCTATCCACAATGGACCTTTCCCTAATTTCAGGAAGAACTTTTGACTTGGATAAGTTTGCCACCGATTCTTCAGCCGTTATATTGAATGAAAAGGCAGTAGCTGTTTTGGGAAAAACTCCGGAGAGCGTCATCGGAACCCAATTTGTTGGGGGTCTGGAAGGTGGCGGGAATTTGTCAACGGTAATTGGCGTAGTGAAAAACTTTCATTACGAAACCCTTAGGGATGAGGTGGGCTCATTGGCACTCTTCCACGGCGGAGAGTTTGCCAGTAATTTGGCCATCAAACTAAATGGTGGAGACGTAGCTCAAACCATTGCCGAAATAGAGGGTATCTGGAGAGATATGGCCCCGACACAGCCTTTTGACCATTACTTTATGGATGATTCCTTCAACGCAAGCTACGAGGCTGAACAGCGGTTAGGAGAAATCTTTATGATTTTCACCTTGTTGTCCATCATCATAGCCTGTTTGGGCTTGTTGGGCCTTGCCACTTTCAACGCACAAAAACGCGTAAAGGAAATCGGGGTTCGAAAAGTACTGGGAGCCGGTGTAGGCCAAATTGTCTATCGGTTGTCTGTTGATTTTCTAAAATTAGTGGGATTGGCCGTGATCATTGCGCTGCCCTTGGGTTGGTACGCGATGGATAGATGGCTTCAGGATTTCTCGTACCGTATCGATATTCCATGGTGGATCTTTGCACTATCCGCATTAATGGCGGTGGGTGTAGCGCTTGTAACGGTGAGCTATCAGAGTATAAAAGCTGCCGTTGTAAATCCGGTCAAAAGTCTAAGAAACGAATAGCACGACATTTCATCAATCAAAAAAAGAAAGCCATGCTCAAAAACTATCTGAAAATTGCCTGGAGAAACCTAATCAAGAACAAAACATTCAGTATCGCCAATATTTTTGGACTGACCTGTGCTTTTGCGGTCGCCATTTTATTATCGATGACAGCCTTGTTCGAGCTCTCTTTCGATCAGTTTCATGAAAATAAGGACAACACCTATCAACTGTACCTCACCAGCCGGACGCCAAGAGGGGCCGAGGTGAGCACATCCAACCCGGTTCCGTTAGCTGCTGCCCTAAAAGATGAAGTGCCGGGGATAAAACGAATTGCAAGGTCTTTGAGCGAGGATGCACTGATATCCTACCAAGAGAAAGACTTGAGCTTGGATGCGGAATTTGTGGATGCGGACTTCTTCAAGATGTTCACTTATCCAATCGTAGCTGGCAATGCGGAAAACCCTTTGCCCAACAAGAATTCCGTTTCCATTACCGAGGAGACCGCTCAGAAAACATTTGGAACCCTCGATGCATTGGGCGAAACCATTCAAGTAAAAATAGGTGGTGAAGAGCACCCTTTTACCGTAGCAGCCATTTTGGAAGACACTCCCGCCAACAGCAGCATGGATTTTGATATCGTGATTCCGTTTGAGAACCATCCGGAATACGAAAGCAACAAGGACCAATGGAATTCGAATTTTTTCCCGGTGTACTTACAATTGGAGGAAGGAATGACCACGGAGCAATTCGAGCAGAACACAAGGAGCTTTGTCAACCTTCATTATGAGGGTAGCATAGAAAGTGCCAAAAGGGATGGGGCCACGCCCGATGTGAACGGCCGATTCAAACAATTGCACCTTTTGCCCATAACCGATATGCACTTCGTGAACTACAGAGAAGGACGGGCAGAGACAGCTCGTACGTTTCCCTACCTTATATTGGGAGTGGCATTTGTCATCATATTCATCGTTTGCGCCAATTTCATAAATATGAACATAGCGCTCAGCGAAAATAGATTAAAGGAAATAGGAATGCGAAAAACCCTTGGAGCGGTCAAAAAACAACTGTTTTTCCAGTTTTGGATGGAAAGCGTAATCGTATTTTTACTTTCCATAGGACTAGGCCTTGTAGTGAGCAATTTACTTATTGATCCATTCAAAACCTTGTTCAACACCAAGGCCACCTTTGCCGAAGTGACCCAACCGGCCATAATAGGAACCTTTACGCTGATAATTTTTGGAATCACCCTGATTGCAGGGGGATACCCGGCACTGCTCATGAGCAAACTGAGTACACTAAGGGCGCTAAAGGGCAAATTGGATTTGGGTAAAAATCGCTTACGAAATGGTCTAATCGTGCTTCAATTTGTGATTGCCATTATGTTGATCAGCGGAACGCTGGTCCTACACGGGCAATTGGATTTTATGCGAAACAAGGATTTGGGCTATAATAAGGAACAAGTCGTTTCCATTCCCTTGAATGGAAGAAAAGATAGCTACGATGTATTGGAACTCTTGCGTGACGAATTGTTGAAGAACCCCAATATTTTGAGTGTTTCCGGTGCGGACAATAACTTAGGTCTTGGTAAGGACGGAAGTCTTTCCAGCAGTGCCATGGGTTTTGATTACAAAGGAAAGGGAATAGTCACCAATGCCCTGACCGTGGATTATGACTATGCCGAAACCTTGGATATTGAGCTCAAGTCTGGCAGAATGTTCGACCGCGAATTCAGTACGGATAGCTTGAGCTTGGTGATTAACGAAAGTATGGCCGAACAGTTTGGGGAAGAAGACCCTTTGTCCATTCGTATTCCTATGGACGATTCCGTAACCTATTCGGTGATAGGAGTCATAAAGGATTACAACTTTCAAGATGTTAAAAAAGAGGTAGAGCCACTTACGTTATTCATGAACAAGAATTGGGATTTGTACTATGCCTATGTTAAAATTGCGCCGCAGAATCCCGCTAGTTCCTTTGATGCCATTAAATCGGCTTGGGAGAAAGTTGAGCCACAAGCTGAATTTTTAGGGTCTTTTTTGGATGAAAATGTAGATCGAACTTTTCGAAGGGAAAAAAACATGGCAACCATTATTACCGGTGGCAGTATATTGGGAATCATATTGAGTTGTTTGGGACTTTTTGCTATTTCCATGCTTGTAGTGGCCCAGCGTACCAAGGAAATAGGGGTTCGCAAGGTTGTAGGGGCAAGCGTTTCTTCTGTAACCTTATTGCTGACCAAGGATTTTTTAAAGCTGGTGGGGCTGGCTTTTATCATCGCAACGCCCATAGCCTGGTATTTTCTAAATGAATGGTTGCAGGATTATGCATCCCATGTCAGCCTAAGTCCATTGTTTTTTATTGGCTCAGGCCTCATGGTCGGTCTTATTGCCTTTGTCACCATTGGGTCTAGGACCGCGAAAGCTGCATCGGCAAATCCAGTCAACAGTTTACGAACCGAATAATAGTAGCAAATGCTTTTAGAACTCAACAACATATTCAAATGGGTCACCACTGGGGGCCAACGCATTTTTTTGCTAAAGGATATCAATTTACAAGTAGAACAAGGCGAATTTATCTCTGTGATGGGGCCGTCAGGTTCGGGAAAATCTACATTGCTCAACGTTATTGGGATGCTTGACACCTTTGATGAGGGGGAATATAATTTTATGGACGAATCGGTTTATTCCCTCAAAGAAAAGCACCGAGCAAATCTATATAAACAATACATCGGTTTTGTATTCCAATCCTATCACTTATTGGACGACCTTACCGTGCAGGAAAATTTGGAAATGCCTTTGATCTATAAAAAAGTCAAGGGTTCAGAACGAAAGGCCATGGTGGCCGATATGCTGGACCGTTTCAATATTGTTGGCAAAAAAGACCTCTTTCCCGCCCAGTTGAGTGGTGGACAGCAACAATTGGTGGGTGTTGCCCGAGCTTTGATTGCCAATCCAAAATTGATCTTGGCCGACGAACCTACGGGTAACTTGAATTCCAAACAGGGCGAGGAGATTATGGAGTTGTTCAAACAATTGAATGAAGAGGGGGTAACCATCATTCAGGTGACACACTCGGAAAAGAACGCGGAGTACGGTTCCAGAATCATTAATTTGTTGGACGGGAGAATGGTTTGACCAAGTTCAAGAACAATCATTGATAGTTGAACTTGATTTTGAAGCTTGGACCCGTTAGGCCAAATCAGCTAGTTCTTTGCCCACCAAACTACCTAGTGCGACACCCATGCCACCCAAGCGTACTCCACAGGCTATGGAATTGGAAATTTGCTTAACAATCGGTGATTTTTGCGCACCTACGCCCATAATGCCGCTCCAACGCAGCTCAATTTGAAAGGATTGATTTGGCAAGATCATTTCACGAAGGAGAGACTCCAATTTTTGTTGTATGATTTCGGTTTGCCCAAATGCTGTGGTTTCCTCGGTTTCAAAATCAAGATTTCTGCCTCCACCGAACAAAATCCGGTCGTCTATATTTCTAAAATAATAATAGCCTTCATCAAAATGGAAAGTTCCTTTTATGGACAAGTTTTTGATGGGCTCCGTGATCAAAACTTGGGCCCTCGCGGGTTTTACCGTTTCTGATTTTATAAGTTTTGATGCAAACCCATTGGTGGCAACGAACACTTTTTTGGTTACAAACTCAAAATCCGTTGTTCGAATCAAGGCGCTGTGGTTGAGTTCCACGATGTCCTCAACGGTAATCCCATTTAAAATGGGAATCCCCAAAGTGGTGCATTTTTGGATTAGGGAACGCATCATTTTACCCGTGTCCAATTGGCCTTCCAGTTGATGTGTGAGGTATTTCTCCTGAATGTTACCAAAGTGGAAGATATTCTGAGTAGCCTTAAAGGGCTTTTGCCCAAAAACAGGCTCCAATAGATTGTTGAGGTAAGGAAGAGCTTGCAAGCACTTTGTGTAGAAATCGGGTTGGTCCAATGGGAAGAGTTCGTGTCCCCCATTCATTTGGAAGTCTATAGCGGAATCACCCAGCAAATTCCGTAGCCGTTGGATGCCGTTCCAGCGTTTTTGGACCAGTTGTACCACCTCTTCTTCAGTATGATGATGAAGGTCGGACAAGATTTCAGAAACACTCCCAAAACAGGCGAAGCCCGCATTTTTGGTGCTGGCCCCTTGTGGCAAACTGCCTTTTTCCAGAATCAAAATATTGCTTTGGGGATATTTTTCTTTCAGGCTGATGGCACAATTGATGCCAACGATGCCACTTCCAACAACGGTAAAATCCACATGGGAAAACCAACTTTTATGTTCCCAATAGCTTAATTCCATAACTAAAAAACCCCGATAAATCGGGGCTCTATTTAATGTTCGTCTTTGTATTTAGGATCCATTTTAAAGTCCTCCATGAATTTGGTGGTGTAGTTGCCAGCCAAATAATCAGGGTGGTCCATCAATTGACGATGGAACGGAATGGTGGTCTTGATTCCCTCGATCACAAACTCGTCCAAAGCTCTTCTCATTTTATTGATGGCCTCTTCCCGGGTCTGTGCCGTAGTAATCAACTTGGCGATCATGGAATCGTAGTTCGGCGGAATCATATAGCCACTGTACACGTGCGTGTCCAAACGTACACCATGTCCACCCGGTGTGTGCAAGGTGGTAATCTTCCCTGGCGAAGGCCTGAAATCGTTATAAGGGTCTTCCGCGTTGATTCGGCACTCGATGGAGTGTAATTTGGGATAATAGTTTTTACCTGAAATGGGTACGCCTGCGGCCACTAAAATCTGTTCCCGAATCAAATCATAATCCACGACCTGCTCCGTAATGGGGTGCTCCACTTGGATACGGGTATTCATTTCCATAAAGTAGAAGTTACGATGTTTGTCCACCAAAAACTCGATGGTTCCCGCACCTTCGTACTTAATAAATTCTGCCGCTTTTACAGCAGCCTTTCCCATATCTTCTCGAAGTTTGTCCGTCATAAAGGGGGAAGGCGTCTCCTCGGTCAGCTTTTGGTGCCTTCGTTGAACGGAACAATCCCTTTCGGACAAGTGGCATGCTTTGCCATATTGATCTCCCACAACTTGGATTTCAATATGACGGGGCTCTTCAATCAGTTTTTCCATGTACATTCCACCATTTCCAAAAGCAGCTGTTGCTTCGGTAACGGCACTGTTGAAGTTTTTTTCCATTTGATCTTCAGACCAAATGGCCCGCATCCCTTTACCTCCACCTCCAGCGGTGGCTTTAATCATTACGGGATAGCCCATTTTTTTAGCCTCTTTTTTGGCGTGGGCAACGTCCTTCAATAGCCCTTCCGAACCGGGAACGGTGGGTACACCCGCTTTTCGCATGGTCTCCTTCGCCGTAGCCTTATCTCCCATTTTATCGATTTGTTCGCCGGAAGCACCAATAAATTTAATGTCGTGCTCGGCACAAATCTTGGAGAACTTGGAGTTTTCGGATAGGAACCCATACCCAGGGTGAATGGCATCGGCATTGGTGATTTCAGCAGCAGCGATGATGTTTGGAATCTTCAAATAGGATTCGCTACTGGGCGCCGGGCCTATGCATACCGCTTCATCGGCAAATCTCACGTGAAGACTTTCCTCGTCGGCCTTGGAGTAAACGGCAACCGTTTTTATGCCCATTTCCTTGCAGGTCCTAATGATCCGCAGGGCAATTTCACCCCTGTTTGCTATCAATATTTTTTTAAACATAGAACACAATCTTTAGTTAGGAATTCTAAATCTTAAATGATTTTGGGAACCATTGCCCCAAAAACGATCATTTAAAATTCACTACGATGGGTCTACCAAGAATAAAGGTTGGTCAAACTCCACTGGTGAGGAATCGTCAACCAATATTTTTACAATCTTTCCTGAAACTTCGGATTCGATGTCGTTGAAAAGTTTCATGGCCTCGATTACGCAGAGTACATCACCCTTGTTGATAGAAGTGCCTACCTCAACAAAAGGTGGTTTGTCCGGAGAAGGTTTTCTGTAGAATGTTCCAATAATCGGAGATTTGATGGTGATGTATTTGGAATCATCATCTGCCTTTTTGGTATCGGCCGGTGCTGGTGCAGCGGCTTCTTGAGCTGCTGGCGCCTGTGGTGCTGGAGCGGCTGCTGTGGCCTGGGGAACGGGAATCTGTTGAACAATGGTGGTTTCGGGTGAGCCGGAGCCCGTGCTTCCAGTCCGAATGGTGATTTTAATGTCCTCCATTTCCAACTTCACCTCGCTGGCGCCGGACTTGGCGACAAACTTGATTAAACTTTGAATTTCCTTAATGTCCATGGAATATAATTTAGTTAGTTGTGTGATTAAGAATTATAGGCCCATTTTAAATAGATGGAGCCCCATGTAAAACCACCACCAAAGGCGGCGAATATAATATTATCTCCTTTTTTAAGCTGTTTTTCGTAATCGTGGAGCAATAGGGGAAGCGTTGCGGAAGTTGTATTTCCGTAACGGTCGATGTTCATCATTACTTTATCGGCCTCCAATCCCATTCTGTTGGCCGTAGCGTCAATAATACGCTTATTGGCCTGATGGGGTGCCAACCAATGCACATCCTCCTTCGTCAAGTTGTTACGCTCCATAATCAAGGCCGATACATCGGCCATGTTTGAAACGGCAAATTTAAAGACCGATTTCCCGTCTTGGTACACGTAATGTTGTTTGTTTTTGATGGTTTCTTCGGATGCAGGCAATATCGAACCTCCGGCATCTATTTTAAGGAACTGACGCCCAATCCCATCGGAACGAAGGTACTCATCCTGAAGCCCAAGTCCTTCTTCATTAGGTTCGAACAGTACAGCTCCGGCACCATCACCGAAAATGATACAAGTAGTTCTATCGGTATAATCAATGATGGAAGACATTTTATCCGCCCCAATGAGCAGTACTTTTTTATATCTGCCAGATTCGATGTAGCTCGCAGCGGTGGACATTCCGTATAAAAAACTGGAACAGGCCGCTTGTAGATCGTATGCGAATGCGTTCACGGCCCCAATCTCGGAGGCTACGTAGGCCGCCGTAGCCGCAACGGGCATATCGGGGGTGGCGGTGGCCACCAATACAAAATCTATTTCTGAGGCTTCAATTCCCCGCTTTTCAAGAAGATCTTCAGCGGCTTTGATTGCCATAAAAGATGTTCCTGCATTCTCTTCTTTTAAGATTCTTCGCTCCTTGATTCCGGTTCGGGTAGTGATCCATTCGTCGTTGGTATCGACCATGGTTTCCAATACTTTATTGGAAAGCACAAAATCGGGAACGTATCCTCCTACAGCTGTTATTGCTGCCGTTGTTTTCTTCATTTTAGCCTCTCTTTATTGTCAAAAGGATTGAAATTTGACCCAAAAGCGGTGAAAATTAGTCATTTTATATGACTTTATGGGTAAAATTAACCGTTTTTGGGTGTTAAGAAGGGTCCATAAAAAAACTCCCGTTAAAAATTCAACGGGAGTTGCTTTATTACAAGGGATTTGCAGTTATGCTGCAGTTTCCTCTTCTGTTTTGTCAATCAAAACCTGACCTCTGTAGTACAATTTGCCTTCATGCCAGTGAGCTCTGTGGAACAAGTGCATTTCACCTGTTGTGGAGTCCTTGGCAATTGTTGGCGCAACTGCTTTGTAGTGGGTTCTTCTTTTGTCCCTTCTGGTTTTTGATGTTTTTCTTTTAGGATGTGCCATTATAAACCTATTTATCCGTTAGTAACTTTTTTAAATCGTCCCACCTTGGGTCTGTTTTTTCCGATGGTTCTTTTTGCTCTTTTGGCTGCAGCTCTTCCAGCTTTTCCAAGATGTCCGATTGCAAAGTTCCGTCCTCAACTCCGGGATGTACCCTTTTCTGGGGAACGGCCAGCACCAACATTTCATAAATGTATTGGGCTATGTTGAACTGGTGCTCTCCGTGCGGAATGATCAGGATTTCATCGTCTTCATCATTGTACTCTTCGCCAAACTTGACGACTAGTTTCAGATTCGAATCGATGGGCTGATCGTAAGACTCACCGGTAAGATCGCAATCCACATTTATGGTACCGCTCGCATCGAGCTGAAGTTCCATCATGGTGCTCATCTTTTCCAAGGTGGCATCTATGTTCACGGAAGCCCCGTTAAATTCTTGGTAGTCAAAAGATTCAAATAACGCATCATCAATCTCGTACACAAATTTATGTTTTCCCAACTTCAGACCTGAAAAAGGGATAAAAAACTCTTTCAGCTTCATCATTTCTACACTTAAGGATTGTGTACCAGCCTTTAAAGGCGGGTGCAAAGATACTACTAATTTACAAAACTGCAATTCTAGCCACAACAAATATCCAAAATGCAGTAAACTTTTTAGCCCCCACGCTTAATTTTCTGCTTTTGCAGGGGGTTTTTGGTCAATTCCAAATACTCCATTCGGTTCTTGAACACTTGTATTGCGGTAAATACGGCTTCTTTAAAAGAACTCTCATCGGCTTTCCCCTTTCCTGCAATTTCGTAGGCGGTGCCATGATCTGGGGAGGTCCGGACCTTGTCCAGGCCAGCGGTGTAGTTCACGCCTTTCCCGAAGGAAAGTGTTTTGAACGGAATGAGACCCTGATCGTGATAGGCCGCTAAAATAGCATCAAAATTTTCATGGTTTTTGGACCCAAAAAAGCTATCGGCCGAATAGGGACCGTAGACCAAAACACCCTTGTTGAACAATTCTTTAATGGTCGGCTTTAAGATTTTGTCGTCCTCTTCCCCAATGGTTCCATTGTCGCCACTATGCGGGTTGATGCCCAAAAGGGCAATCTTGGGACGGCGGATGCCAAAATCTTTTTTGAGCGATTCTTCCATGGTCATCACTTTGTCGTGAATCAATTTTGGTGTAATGGCTTTGGCCACATCCTTTACCGCAATGTGATCGGTGAGCAACCCTACCCGAAGGGAGTCGGCCACCATGAACATGAGGCTTTCCTCTTTCAATTCTTTAGCGAGAAAATCGGTATGCCCCGGAAAATTAAAATCCTCTGATTGAATATTGTTTTTGTTAATGGGCGCAGTGACCAAAACGTCTATCTTGTCCTCTTTTAGGGCGTCAACCGCGGCCCGTAACGACTTGATGGCGTAATCCCCGCCCTCCTTGGTGGCTTCGCCATAGGCTATGGTGGGCACTTCTTTCCAGACATTCACAATATTGATTTTGCCCTCAATGGCCTGTTCGGCATCTCTAACTCCATTGAACTTGATGTCGAATCCCAAATCCTTGATCTGTTGGGAGATGGTTTTATTGGATGCAAAGATGACCGGAGTGCAAAAGTCCAACATTCTTGCATCTTCAAATGTTTTGAGCGCTACCTCGCACCCAATACCGTTAATATCCCCTATGGAGATTCCCAACCTTATTTTTTGACTTTCCTTCATAAAATGAATGCCGTTATGGCTACTTTTGCATTACAAAACTAGTCAATTAATAAGACACATGTTCACAGGGATCATAGAGACTTTGGGGAAAGTAGAAAAGTTGGAAAAAGAAGGGGGGAATCTTCACCTGACCGTAAGCTCGGGAATCACCTCCGAATTGAAAATTGACCAGAGTGTTTCGCACAACGGGGTATGCCTTACGGTGGTGTCCATTAACGGTGATGCCTATACGGTAACTGCAATTGAAGAAACCTTGAACAAGACCAATCTTGGCAACCTAAAGGTTGGCGATACAGTAAACCTAGAGCGCGCCATGGTATTGGGCGCACGTTTGGACGGGCACATTGTACAGGGACATGTGGACCAAACGGCGGTTTGCCAATCGGTTGCGGAGCAGGATGGGAGTTGGGTCTATACCTTTACCTACGATTCCAAGCTCAACAACGTCACCATCGAAAAAGGGTCTATTACGGTGGATGGGGTGAGTTTGACCGTGGTCGACTCCCAAAAGGACAGTTTTAGCGTGGCCATTATTCCCTACACCTATGAGCATACCCGTTTCCATACCTACAACGTAGGCACCACGGTGAATTTAGAGTTTGATGTTGTCGGGAAATACGTTGCCCGATTGTTGGACCTTAGGGGATAAAATCCATTAAAATACGTTTCGCATCCCGCGCCAAATTCTAATGAGCACGAATGTTGCGATCAATACCATGACCGTAAGTCCTAGGGCCAACGGATAATTCCCATAAATCCAGTTTCCTGTGGCAAAAAGGCATCCGTATACCAAAATACAGCCCACAATCATGGCCAAAACACCCGAGGGAACACTCCACTTGGCATTTTCATCTTCCAAAGTAACTCCTTCGGCCTTGGCTGCTTCATGAACCTTTTTCCATCCAGGCCCTCCTGGCTTGGTGATTTTATAGAATCGATAGAGGACTTTGTTCTCTTCGGGTTTGGTCAAGAAGGTGGTGGCCAACCAGAGTATGGTGGTAATCAGCACCACTAATGGAAATTTACTCCATGTTGGAAAAGGAGCACCTTCTGCCAGAAACATGGGTTCTTCCAACCGCCAAAAAATAATCGAGATGATTCCTGATGAGAACATGGCAACGATTTCGCTCCATGCGTTGATACGCCACCAGAACCATCGCAATAAAAAGATAAGTCCTGTTCCGGCTCCAAACATGATGATGATGTCGAACAACTGTGTCGCGTTGTTCAGTTCCAAAGCAAATAGGCTGCTCAGCACCATCAAAACAACGGTGGAGATTCGTCCTACGTTCACCAATTCCTTTTCAGAGGCATCTTTGTTGACCTGTTGCTTGTAAAAGTCGTTCACGATATAGGAGGAACCCCAGTTGAGGTGGGTTGAGATGGTGGACATATAGGCGGCGCCCAATGAAGCCATAACCAGACCCAACAATCCCGTGGGCAACATGGTCAGCATGGCAGAATAGGCCAAATCATTTTTTAGGATATTCTCTGGCACATTCGGAAATGCCTGCTGGATGCTCTCCAAATCTGGGAATACCACAATAGAGGCCAAAGCCACTAAAATCCAAGGCCAAGGCCGTAGAGCGTAGTGCAATATGTTGAAGAAAAAAGTCGCTCCAATAGCATGATTCTCGTTTTTGGCCGCCAGCATCCGTTGGGCGATATAACCTCCACCGCCTGGTTCTCCCCCTGGATACCAGGCACTCCACCATTGTACTGCTAAGGGTATGATCAATAGGCCTATTAGGGCCTCGGTATCGGAAAAGTCGGGTAAAATGGACATTTTTTCCTGTACTTGGGCATTGGCCAAAATGTTGTCCAATCCGCCTACTTCGGGCATATTGACCAAATAGACAGCGGCACCGATAGCTCCGCCCATGGCTACGAAAAACAATAGAAAATCCGTATAAACTACGCCCCTAAAACCACCAACGGCACTAAAAATTACGGTTATAGTTCCACCAAGAAGCACGGTTTCAATAGGTTCCAGCCCAAGCATTACCTGCCCAATTTTTATGGCAGCCAAGGTTACTGCCGACATGGCCATCACATTAAAAACCACCCCTAAATACAGCGACCGAAAGCCCCTAAGAAAATGGGCCGGTTTTCCGCCGTAGCGCAAATCGTAAAACTCCATATCCGTGGCCACATTGGATTTTCTCCAAAGTTTTGCGTAAACGAACACGGTCAACAAACCAGTAAGCAAAAAAGCCCACCAGCCCCAGTTTCCGGAAACCCCATCGGTCCGGACAAAATCCGTGACCAAGTTGGGCGTGTCCGTGGAGAAAGTGGTGGCCACCATGGAAAAGCCCAAGAGCCACCAAGGCATGCTACGACCCGATAAAAAATATTCTGCGGTGTTCTTTCCTGATTTCTTGGAAACATAGATTCCTATAAAAAGCACGATGGCAAAGAATCCAAAGATGATGGTGTAATCTAAAAGCTCTAGTTTCATTTGTTTAGTTTGGTTGGAGTTAAAGATAGCTTTTTTGGGTTACTTTTGTGAACCTGTAAAAAGTCTTCATGTTTCTTTCCGCTTTCTCAGATATTTCCGTAGCCGCATGGACCATGGCCGCCACCGCAGTTTTTTTGATGGGGGTTTCCAAAGCGGGACTCAAGGGAATGTCCATTTTTAATGTGACTTTGATGGCATTGGCGTTTGGTTCCAAAGCTTCCACAGGACTTTTTATTCCCCTTTTGATTGTTGGCGACACCTTTGCCGTCATCTATTACAACCGACACACCCAATGGAAATATATTCTACGGTTTTTGCCCTGGATGATTTTGGGTATACTAATCGGGGTGCTGATTGGAAAAGACCTTCCCGAGCGTGAATTTAAATGGGCCATGGTCGTCGTGATTTTCATTAGCTTGGGCATGTTGGTGTTTTGGGACCGGCGAAAATCCAAAAAAGTGCCGACCCATTGGTTGTTTTCGGGTTCCATGGGAATTCTATCGGGAGTATGCACCATGATCGGGAACTTAGCAGGGGCTTTTACCAATATTTTCTTTTTGGCGATGCGCTTGCCCAAAAACGAATTTGTGGGTACCGCCGCTTGGTTGTTTTTTATCACTAACCTGTTTAAAATGCCTTTTCATGTCTTTGTTTGGAAAACCATTACCGTGGAAAGCCTGTTGATCAACCTGCGATTGCTCCCTGCTATTTTTGTAGGCTTGTTATTGGGTGTTTTCTTGGTGAAGAAAATCAATGAGAAAAATTACAAACGCTTTATTTTGATTGTCACCGCAATCGGAGCTGTGGCGATTTTGTTCAGATGAGGTTTCTCAGTCTTTGTAAATAAAAAGCCGCATCAATTTGATGCGGCTTTACGTTATACATTAAGATTTATTACTACTCCGAAGCACCTTCATAAATTGCATTAAAGATCAATTTAAAGGTACCGCGTGGCTGTGCCCTAAATTGGGGACGGAACGCAAATAAAATAGCAGAACCTTCTCCATACTTTGCCTTTACCATAGCAGGCTTTTTGGCGATATACCTGTCTTCGCCCATGGCCCAACCGCTCATCAAGAGGTCTTTGGCCGCATAGGTGGCAATGACTTCTACATCGGGTTCGGGAGCATCGGCAATATCTTCTTTACCGCCTTCTCCTGTTTTTCGCTGTTTGTCGATGGTGAAAGCCCTACTTCGGTTAAAAGAAACGGCAACCGTATCCTTCATGCCAAAAGCAAGAGGGTGTGAAGTATCCACACCGGCCTTGATCAAGGAACCGGGAATAAAAAAGTCATTGCTGTCGGCATTGGCCACTGCATTGCGCAACGGAAGGCCAAACTGTTCAATCACAAAGTCGCTGGCCTCATCGAAGGCAATCAAGGTTCCTCCTTCTTCCACATAATCACTCAGGGCTACCGAACCTTTTAACCCGATACCTCCCGTGAATTTTTCCGGCATGCTCAAATTACTGTGTCCATGCAAAATGGAACTTGGTCGTTGCGATGGGATGATGATGGCATCATACTGTGATAAGTCTTTGGTTTTGATATCGGCATCGTGTAAGGTATCCATATCAAACTCGTATTCATCCATTACAAACCGGGTCCACCCTTCATCCATATTGGCCACCCAAGATTTGTAGAGTCCCACTTTGGGCAAATGGATTTTTTTCAGTTGTACTTCCGGTTTGGCAGCAATTCCGGTAAACTCAAGGCCGTACTCTTGGGCCAAGGATTCCATCAGTGCTTTATCTCCAGAAACAATATAGGATCCAGCGGGCATGGTTGCTTTTCCCGCTTTGAATTCCGTCATGCTTTTGTACGCCGTTCCGCCAGCCTTTAAAACTTTATTGGTGGCGACCACAGCGGCATTGGTGTTTGCGCTCAACGCATAGCCGAAGGACCCGTTTCGGTTTATGTCACCTTCGTAATAGGGCACAAGGCCGGTAACTTTCTCGGTTTGTACGTTGAATGATTCGGCAACCCTGTCCACATCGATTCCCATTTGCATGGGCAATGTCCATCCGGCCAGATCGTAGGGGGTATCCGGTGGTCCGCCCGGATATTGAAAACGGGTAGGATAGTCCTGTTTTTCCATCAGGTCCAACAAATAGGGCCTAAAGGCTTGTGCGGTATAGATGACATAGGAGCCTTTTTCATAATCTTTGCCGTTTACGGTAAAGTCCTTGGTGGCTCTTTCCACTTCAATACCGCCTTGGAGCAATACATTTACCAAATTCACCGCTTCAAAGGAATCCCATTGCTCTTTGCCAATAACATAGGCGAACAAATCTCCGTTCTTTCCCTTTTCTACGGCCGATTTACCCATTTTATAGATGTTGTGCAGGTAATTGCTCTTCCGGTCGGCGGCGAGGTCCAACGTGGCCCAAGTCGCTGTCAACATATAGTCCACAGCATCCCTAAAATGGGATTCACCACCCTTCCATGGATCGGGGTACATAATGTCGGTACCATCAGTTGGGGTGCCTCCTGCAACGGTTTTCGGAAGTTTTTCCGGATCATAGAATCTCGGGGTTGGTGTGGTATGTCCAGTTTCGGTCAAGATACCGATCATGTTGTGATAGTAGGGTACGGTACGTCCGCCACCGTTCCAAAACATGGTGTAAAAATTGTCGGCGATGGCACCGGGCATATTTTCCAACGAAAAACGCTTAGTCATGGCAGAACCAACTTCGCTAACGCCAGCGGTAATGGCCGGATGAATCCTGGGATTCACTGGATCGGCGTAGGGGGGCAACGAAATTTTAGTCCAAGATGGGGACGACTGGTGGTGATTGTACACAATCTGGGGATACCATTCGTTGTACAATATCTTGGTCACATTATAGGTCTCGGGCATAATGTTCATAAACCAATCCCGGTTGTTATCGTGACCCATGTAGTAGTGATACAAAATTGGGGGACGGGAGGTTTCGTAGGGTGTACCAAGATTTTTACGGTACCAGTCCACCACGATATCCAAACCATCCGGATTCATTACAGGCATTAATAGCGTAATCACATTTTCCCTGATTTTTTTCATCTCTTCGGTCTCGGAGGTGGCTAGGGTATAGGCCAGTTCCGAGGTCATCTGCCCATGTGCCAATTCGGTGGAGTGCATACCCCCATCGACCCAAACAATGGCCTTGCCTTCTTGTGAAAGGCGAACGGCTTCGTCATCGTTGACCTGTACGCGGGCCAATTTGGTGCTGATGTCCTTCCACTTATCCAATTGTGCAAGGTTTTCTTCTGTCGAAATAAACAGGAGGTACATTTTACGGCCCAATACGGTTTCTCCAATTTCGATTTTTTTCACTCGGTTGGAAGCTGCATCCAATTTTGACAAGTAATCTTCAATCTGGGAGTAATCGGCCAGTTTGTAGTCGGCTCCCACCTTGAATCCGTAAACATCTTCTGGGGAGGGAACATTCTGTGCCACGGAAAACGCGGCGCAAGACAAACACATCGCTGCGGAGAGCAGCCACATTTTGAGGTTTGCTGTTTTAGAAATCATTTTTTTGAATTAGTTATAATTTGACTGAAAATTAAGCATTTGAGCCGAGTATATTAAATCCCATGCTTTTGAATTGTGTTTAAACAACATTTTTAATTCGGTATACCTTTGGTAGAGAGGTGGTTGAGCAAAAGCTATCGGTCCAAGTCAGGGTTTTTGCGAGATGCTTTTTTCTCGGCGGTTCGTTTTTTGGTTTTCAGCCGTTTTTCTTGGGAAGATTTTGTAGGGCGAGTAGGTTTACGTTTTTTGGGAACCACAAGGGCATTTTTCAGGACGTCAAAAAATCGCTTGACCACCAAGTCCTTGTTTCGGTGCTGGCTGCGGGCTTCGTCGCATTGCAGCATCAAAGCCCCATCCTTGGTTAACCGGGATTGTAGTTTTAGGAGTAACCGTTCTTTTTCCCTGTCCGAAAGGCCTTCCGACTCGGGAATGTTGAACGTGAGCTCTACCTTGGAAGAAACCTTGTTTACATGCTGACCTCCAGCTCCGCTGCTTCGCATGGCCTTAAACTGAAGTTCCCTATGTATCTGTTTTTTGTCCAACGTGGAGCCTTTTGTTGATGGTATTCAAAGATACATTAAGAAAAATGGTTGCTCCGGTTTCTTGTTTTTTGTCAGAATTGAAGAATAGAATGGTGCCGTCTTTGGCCCTGCTTTCATTGAGGTAGTGACTTCCTTTAAAAAAAGAATGGACCACTTCCGCTTGTAAACCGGATGAATCGGAAAATTTGAATTCATGCGGATAAACAAGGACATCCCTATCGATCTCGGAATAGGATTTTAATAACTTCATGGGAACCTTGTTCACCTGTCCAAATAAGGATGCGGTGTAATAGTTGGGTGGGTTTAGATAGAGTTCTTGTGTGTTCTCGTTGGCAATGATCTGTCCTTGTTCCATAATTAGGGTGCGTTCTGCAAAGGGCAGTACATCATTGGGGTCATGACTTGCAGTGAGAACAGTAATGCCCTGTTTTTTCAGGTACAAAAAGAGATTTCTACGGAGTGAGAGCCGCTTAAAATTATCGATATGGCCAAAAGGTTCGTCCAAAAGGAGGATTTCCGGTTCTTGCGCCAACACTCGGGCAAGGGCCACACGCTGCTGTTGTCCGCCACTCAAAAACTTGACCTTTGTTTTTGCAAAAGACTTCATCTCAATCAAATCAAGTAGCTCATCAATACGCTCTTGATGGGTCTCGCGTTCAAAAACGGAAAGAAACTGACCGATGTTTTCCTCAACGGAAATGAACGGCATCAAATCAAAATCCTGTGCCAGATATTTCATATAAGGTTCGCCGGGAACTAAATTAAAATTGGGTCCGAGCGCTTCTGTATCGCCCCAAAAAACAGAGCCTTCTTCCACATGAAGGAGGCCGTAGATAATTTTGAGCAAGGTGCTTTTTCCAGAGCCGCTTTCGCCCATCAGGGCTACATGCTCTCCTGGGGCCACTTCAAAAGCGATATCCTTTAAAATGGTTTGATTTTGATATCCGAAAGAATCTACTTGGACTTTTAGCATAAACGTGTAAAAAGCTGTTCAGAAACAATGTTTGTCAACCTGAACTTGTTTCAGGTTCTCACATTACTGTGTTTTTAATGTATGAGATTCTGAAATAAATTCAGAATGACACTTTAAGTTACTTTCTGAACAGCCCTATAATATATCAATCCTTAAACTCTTTGAGCACGGCCTGGTTAGGAAGCTCATCGTACCCCATATTAAAAAAGGTAAACCCGAAAATATCGGCATATTGCTCGATGGTTTTGCTCACCGGGGTTCCCGCTCCGTGACCGGCATTGGTCTCGATGCGGATAAGGGTAGGCTGATCTCCAGCTTGTTTTTCCTGTAGTTCTGCAGCGAACTTGAAGCTGTGTGCAGGAACCACGCGATCGTCGTGATCTCCTGTGGTGACCAAAGTGGCGGGATATGCCGTGCCTTCCTTCACATTGTGTACAGGGGAATATCCTTTGATGTAGTTGAACATTTCCTCGCTGTCCTCTGAAGTTCCGTAATCGTAGGCCCATCCCGCACCAGCGGTAAAGGTGTGGTATCGGAGCATATCCATAACACCAACGGCAGGCAATGCTACCTGCATCAAATCGGGTCGCTGGGTCATGGTGGCACCCACCAGCAAGCCTCCGTTAGATCCTCCACGGATGGCTAGGTATTCCTTGGAAGTGTAGTTGTTCTCGATCAAATACTCTGCTGCGGCTATAAAGTCATCAAACACATTCTGTTTTTGAAGCTTGGTTCCGGCAATATGCCATTTTTTACCGTATTCACCACCACCTCTGAGGTTGGGAACGGCGTAGATACCGCCCTGCTCCATCCAAACGGCATTGACAATGCTAAAGGAGGGTGTCAAACTGATATTGAAACCGCCATATCCGTACAGAATGGTCGGGTTTTGGCCGTTCAGTTCGGTTCCTTTTTTGTAGGTGATGATCATGGGCACTTTGGTGCCATCCTTGGAGTTGTAGAATACCTGCTTAGATTCGTAATCATCGGGATTAAAGTCAATTTGGGGCTTCCAGTATTGCTCATATTCCCCGGTTTCTACGTTGTATTTGTACAAAGAACCTGGTGTGTTGTAATTGGTGAAGGAGAAATAAAATTCCTTGTCCTCTTTTTTACCGCCAAAGCCTCCAGCGCTTCCTACACCGGGTAGTTCCACTTCGCGGACCAAGTTACCCTCGTAATCATATTGAAGCACTTTGGAAATGGCATCGACCATATATTCGGTAAAGAAATAGCCGCCGCCAGTACCTGCGGTAAGCACGTTTTCTGTTTCGGGAATCAGGTCTTTCCAATTATCTGGAGTAGGGTTGGCCGCATCCACGACCACAACTTTTTTGTTGGGTGCTTCACGGTTGGTGACCATGTACAGGGTGGAACCTTCGTTATCGATTACATAGGTATCGGAATCGGTGTCGTCCAGAATGGTGACCAATTCAGGATTTTCTTGGGAGAGGTCCATCATAAACAATTTGTTGCCCGATGTGGACACCGAAGCGGAAATGAACAAATAGTTCTGGTCTTCCGAAACGGAACCGCCTACGTAGCGGTGCTTTTGTTCTGGTGTGCCGCCAAAAATGATTTTATCCTCGGACTGGGGCGTTCCCAATTTGTGATAGTACAATTTATGTTGGTCCGTTTTTGCGGAAAGTTCGCTTCCTTCGGGCTTATCGTAGCTCGAATAGAAGAAACCATCATTTCCTTTCCAAGAAATACCGCTGAATTTGATGTCCACCAAGGTGTCCTCTACAATTTCTTTGGATTCGGCATTGATGACAATGCCTTTGCGCCAGTCGCTTCCCCCTTCGGAGATGAGGTAGGCTGCTTTGGAGCCATCTTTGGTAAAACTTAGGCCCATCAACGATGTGGTGCCGTCCTCGGAAAAGGTGTTGGGGTCCAAAAATACTTCTTCTTCGCCGCCATCCTTTTTACGGTAGACCACATACTGGTTTTGTAGGCCGTCGTTTTTGTAATAATAGGTGTAGTCGCCTTCTTTGAAAGGGGACCCTACTTTTTCGTAGTTCCAGAGTTTTTCCAGTCGGTTTTTAAGGTCTTCGCGGAAAGGGATTTTTTCCAAATACCCGAAGGTGACGGAATTTTGTTCTTTTACCCAAGCTTCGGTCTCCTCGCTACGGTCGTCCTCCAACCAGCGGTAGGGGTCGGGAACCTCTGTTCCAAAATAATTATCAACGGTGTCAACTTTTTTGGTAGTAGGATAGTTCACAGTGATGGGTTCTCTTTTTTTAGGTTGTTCCTGGCAGGCCGCAAACAAAACCAAAGCAGCCAACAGACTTATGTTTTTCATGTTTTCAAGGATTGATTCCGATAAAAATACGATGAATATTGTGTTTGTGGAAGAGTGGGTGTATCGCCTTAACGTTTTTTAACCTTCAAGAAGGTAAAAAATAAGTTTTTGAGTGTGTCGAAAAATAGCATCCGTCAGATCAGAGGTGCCATCCGTCAGATCGGAAGGGGCATTCGTCAATTGGCACCCTTAAGGTTGGATATTTTGAACTAGTATTGATTTTGTAATCATACTCCTTCACAAATAGTTTTTCTCTTAAAAAGTTGTAGGCAAGTATGATCAAGAATAAAATCAGTACAACCACCAAATCTTTTTAAATGAGAAAACTATTTTACAGAAATGCGGGAAAAGTGGTTCCATTAATTATTTTAATTTTAATAGGATGCCAAAAAGATGATTTTTTAGAGAACATTGAGAATCAAAACTCAAATAGTAGGAAAACGGAAAACCTTGAGAAAACAACATTATTAAAAAACCCATATGAGATACATACGTTTAGAAGAGCATATCAGAAGGTGTTGGATAGTTTGGAACAAGGTAATTTTAAGATTGGAAAGGGATTTGGAAAAGATAAATCAAGAAAAAGTAGGGATACAGCCAATATTCAGCCAAATTACGTATACGTGAGATTTAGCCCACAATCGGATAAACAGGAAAATAAACTTCGGGAGCACCGAAGCATAGTGTTCATTGACTACCCATTCGAATATGAAGATGGAGAACGTTATCATCAAGAAAATCCTTTAGGGGAAGGGGAGAGACTATCATACTATACAAGTTTACCAATAGACAGTAAATACCCAAGAAACATACCTCATACAATACTCCAAGAAATGTATCTTCCCGAGAAAGATGAAACCTTAAACGAAATCAAAACATCCAACAAACATACACGCCGGGGTTTTGTTGACAACGAAATCGATTTCATGAACCATGTTATAGAACAGGCTTACGCTGACACGAACAACAAGGGTTTGTTGCCTGAGCCTCCTTTGGATAACAAAGGCTGTGAAACCTGTTTTTTGGGAATCAATTTGAATGCTAAATGGCGTCCTAGCGGGAATGTGAAAATTTTTGATGATAATATGGGGACGTCTAGTTACACTGTACAGGAATGTACCACCTCTTATTCCTATGATTATTCACCTTGTTACAATGGGGATTATTCAAATTGTCCAAAGCTCACCGAAACAAAAACCTGCAAGAATGTTACCAAAACCAGAAATGGAAGCTATGTGCCCATAGATGGTGCCAATATATTAATTCGTGATACATGGACTTTGGATCGAGCCATTGCCGATGCGCAAGGAAACTTTAAACATAAGGAAGTGCGTGCAAAAGTCAGATATGTTATAAAATGGGACCGTTTTGAATTTAGTATTCGAGACAACTCAGGACTTACACAGGCAGAAGACCAAGGCCCAAAATTGTACAAGCAACCTTGGAATTTAAGGATAAATGGAGGTAGAATGAAGTATAGGGGACAAATATTCCAAGCAGCTATGCATTTTTACTATCATAATATAGGAGGATTGACTAGGCCACCTACCAATGGGTTTTGGAAAACACAAATCAAGATAGCAGCTGTGGAGACCAGTCAAGGCCCCTCATCCACAAAAATGCAATTAGGTCATGGTACCTTTGGAGTAATACCTCATATAAAAATAAAAAAGTACGGTGACCCTTCTGAACGCGTATATGGCACTACCATACACGAACTGGCCCATGCTGCCCATTGGCGGGTAGACCCAATTTCTTGGGATAATTTAGTCGAACAAGGCTATTTGTATAATTTTGGCAGTAACAATCCTGGTCCAGAAGGGGCAAGTGCGAGGAGACTTATGGAAAGTTGGGCCACTGGGGTGGAAATTTATCTTACCAATATGCGGTATAGGAGATTGGGACCAAATAGTTATAAATACCAAGGCAAAAACTTACAAGACCAAAAAATTGAAGATGGATATAAGTCTAAATTTTATACTACAACATTTTATGACATGTATGATTCTTATAATCAAAGAGAAGAATATGGGATTCTTTTCCCAATGGATAGAGCTTCAGGAGTGACATGGCCGAATATGGAAAAATCCTTAATCGGATCGACAAGATGGGAGGAATGTAGGGAAAAAAATATTGTCATTTCTGGCCGAGCATTACAAATTCGAGAATTGTTTAATAATTGGTAAACCTCTAATGATGGACTTAAAGAAAATAATGTTATATGTAATGGTACCAGTAGTTATAATTTCTTGCTGGCCAAAAGATCTTGAAGAAACAGGAATAATTGTGGTAAATAACGGACTCGACAATGATGTTCAAATGCGCTTTTTTAGAAATAGTATTCCCAGTGGGCCGGAAATTCTTTCTAAAACTGGAAAAGGGGAAATTTTTAGAGGGCAAGACACCTCCACTGTTGTAGTCATTAACCAAATTCTTCAGGCAGATTCCATTGTATTGACCTTTGATAATGAGCGTACTGAAACACATTTTTTATATACAACAGAGCCCAAAGGGCACAGTTTGTTTTTTAACGATTCATACATACATAACGGTAACATAAGCACCTACACTATCGATGCCAAAAACTATAATAATGCTACGCCTTGCGATGGGCCATGTAATTAACAGAGAATAAAATGAAAAGGCTAATTCTGGGAAATATAATTTGTGTTGCTTTTCTTGGCTGTACGCCTGAACAATCCACTGTATCGGAGTATCAAATTGAGAGCGGCCTTGATGTTCCCATTGTTTTACGGTTTTTTAGAAATGGTCTTCCAAGTGTTAACATGGCAACAGTGCACTTAAAGGGTATTGGAGATAAGATAAAAAGGTTTGGAGAAACACTAGGAACTAGCACATCTCCATTTGATGTTTTCGATGCAGACTCAATTTTAATTGTTTTTGATGAGAAAAGGTTTCAAGGGCATAATTTGTTTGAGCCCAAAGGATCTTCATTATTAAATCAATTGGATTACCAAAACTTGGGCAACGGGAAGTTTTTATATGTAATTGATGAGGAAAACTTTAGCGCTTCACTTGATTGTCAAGACATCTGTTATTGAGTGATATTGGACACTATCAAAACACTATCAAGGTTGTTTCTCTGTTTTCTATTTTCCTCCTGTTGGCCCAGAGAAATGGAGGAAACAATTAATCTAGTCATAAACAGTGATTTGGATAACCGTGTAGATATAAAGTTTTTTAGAAATGGTCTTTCAAGTGAGCGGAAGGCTATTTCCAAAACGGGTCCGGGAGAAGTTTTCAGGGATGGAGACACAGATATGGGAGTACAGATTCACGGAATTTTTCAAGCAGACTCCATAGAGTTGATTTTTGACAATGAACGGTTAGAAACCCACTATTTGTTCACCAATGAGCCCGCTGGTAATAGTTTGTTTGATTTTGATTCCTATCAAAGAGAAGGAGAAACCTATACCTACACGATCGATGCCAAAAACTATAACAATGCCAAGCCTTGCGATGGGTCTTGTAACTGATAGTTGGCGCAAAGGCGGCGCAAGAGTTTTGTATTTAATTCACCACAGTTCTTGGCACTAGATTATGCTCCACTAAATACTCCGCAATCTGCACCGCATTGGTTGCGGCCCCTTTGCGCAAGTTGTCTGCAACAATCCACATATTCAAGGTATTGGGTTGGGTCTCGTCCCGTCGGATGCGGCCCACAAAGACCTCGTCCCTTCCGTTGGCAAAAGCGGGCATGGGATAGGTGTTGGTTGCTGGGTTGTCCTGCACAACGATTCCTGGTGTTTCGCTGAGTAACTGGCGGACTTCCGCCAAGTCAAAATCGTTGTGGAACTCCACGTTTACGGATTCGGAGTGTCCACCAGCAGTTGGGATGCGAACTGCCGTAGCGGTAACCGAAAAAGTGCGGTCGTCCAATATTTTTTGTGGTTCTCGGGCGAGCTTCATCTCTTCTTTGGTGTAGCCGTTTTCCAAGAATACATCGCAATGCGGCAGGGCGTTGCGGTTGATGGGGTATGGGTAAGCCATTTCCCCTTCGATGCCTGCGGCTTCGTTTTCCATTTGTTGCACGGCTTTGACTCCTGTTCCTGAAACGGACTGATAGGTGGAGACCACCACGCGCTTCATTTGATATTTTTTGTGCAATGGGTCCAAGGCCAATACCATCTGAATAGTGGAACAATTGGGATTGGCGATGATCTTGTCATTGGCGGTGAGTGTATTGGCATTGATTTCGGGTACTACCAATTTTTTGGTGGGGTCCATACGCCAAGCCGAAGAATTATCGATAACGGTAGTTCCGACTTCGGCAAATTTTGGCGCCCATTCGAGCGATGTGTCTCCCCCTGCCGAGAAAATGGCGATATCGGGACGGGCGGCTACAGCATCTGCCAACCCGATTACAGTGTAATCTTCGTTCTTATACGTAAGTTTTTTGCCCACGGAACGCTCCGAGGCAACCAACAATAATTCTGAAATAGGGAAGCTGCGCTCTTCCAATACTTTCAACATAACCTCGCCTACCATTCCGGTGGCTCCAACGACTGCTACTTTCATCTAAAAATTATTTCTTGCCGCAAAGGTACTTTAGTCAGGGAGTTAAACAAGCTTTTTTCGCAGCAATCAATAAAAAATAACAAAATGTTACAAATAAAACAACCATCAACATGTTAGCGAAACACATTGATGGTTTTAAAGGTTACTGTGATGTAGCGGCGGTGCCAACACGGCACCAACTATTTTTATCCTTTCAGATGCAAAACATCCAATGATTGGTAATTCGTGGTCAGGTCGGGTGGATTCAAATTTTCATGGACCTGGTTTTTGGTCCAAGTACTTCTCGACTGCGCTCGAAGTGACATTGCATCATCATTGGTTATGAACCTTGAATTACTTTTTAAGTAAATCCCGGATTTCTGCCAACAACTCCTCTTGGGTTGGACCCTTTGGTGCTTCTGGAGCAGGCTCCTCTTTTTTCTTCATTTTGTTCACTCCTTTCACAATAAGGAACATCACGAAGGCCACGATGATAAAATCGATGACATTGGTAAGGAACGCACCGTAGAGCACGGCAATTTCCCCTACAATTTCCCCTGCATCATTGGGAGTTCCCTCGGTGATGACGTATTTCAAATCGTTGAAATCTGCGTTGAACAACAATCCTATCAAAGGAGATACGATACCTCCAGTGAATGACGATACCACTTCTTTGAAAGCGGCACCCATGACGAAACCTACGGCGATATCCACCAGGTTTCCTTTCATGGCAAATTCTTTAAATTCTTTTAAAAATCCCATTTTAATAGTTGAGTATTGGTTACTGACCAACAAATTAAGTAAAAAAGAAGTCTGTGCCCTTAGTTGTCCAGAAAAAAATTAACATTTCACAACCCTTTTCACGCGCTGGGATATGGCGGTGAGGATTTCATAGGAGATGGTGTTGGCACCAGCGGCAAAGGCTTCGGCAGATTTTTGCGGACCAAACACTATGACTTCGTCCCCTTCCTTGCAATCAATTCCGGTGACGTCTACCATGATCATGTCCATGCACACATTTCCCAAAATTGGCGCTTTTTTTCCATTAATGATGACAATACCTTTCCCTTTTCCGTATTGTCGACCAATACCATCGGCATGGCCCAAGGGCAAGGTGGCACTTTTTACTTTTTTATCGGCTTTAAAGGCACGGTTGTAGCCCACGGAATGGTTGGGCTCGATTTCATGGATTTGCGAAATAACGGTTTTTAGCGTAGCCACGGGCCTCAGGGAAGCGTCCACTTCGGCCTGATTGCCGTACCCATACAATCCAATTCCGCTGCGGACCATCTCGAACTGGGCCTCGGCATAATTGATGATACCGGAGGTGTTCAACATATGACGCATGGGAGCATAACCTAATTTTTCGCCCAAGGCCTTGCTCGATTTCTTAAATGAGCCGATCTGTTCCAAGCTGAACGCCCTTTCACTACCATCTTCGGAGGCGGCCAAGTGCGAAAAGGTGGAAACGATTTTAACGGATGCATTTCGTTTGACTTCTTCTGCAATAAAATCAACATCGACTTGTGAAAAACCCAAACGGTTGAGCCCTGTGTTGAACTTGATGTGAACGGGATAATCCTGTTGTTTCTGTGTTTCGGCAGCTTTGAGGAATTGGTTCAGGATACTTCTTGAATAAAGGCTCGGCTCCAAGCAATAGGCAATCAAATCATCAAAGTTTGCCGCCAAGGGGTGCAGCACCAATATAGGGAGCTTTACCCCGGCCTGCCGCAACAAAACCCCTTCACTTGCGTAGGCTACGGCAAGGTAATCGGCACCCAACTCTTCCAATTTTTGGGCAATGGCCACCATATCGCTCCCATAGGCAAAGGCCTTCACCACACCCAAAAACTTGGTTTCAGGTGCTATCTTGGAACGAAGGTATTTGTAATTGTGTTCCAAGGCCGAGAGGTCCAGGACCAAGGTAGTTTCCCCGACCTTATTCATTGGATTTTTCTTTTTTGGAATTTACCTCTTCGGATTTTACATCCATATCCTTTATTTTTTCTCGGAGCATAGCCTTGTAGAAAGCCCCGCGACTCAAGGGCTCATATTCTTCAGTTTCGCCCAATAGGACCAGATTATCGTTAAGGGATTTTCTAAAACTGTAGTTGGCCAAATTGCCCGTTCGAGTGCACACAGCGTGCACCTTGGTAACGTATTCGGCCGTTGCCATCAATGCGGGCATGGGTCCAAAAGGGTTCCCCTTAAAATCCATATCCAGTCCTGCGACTACCACCCGGATTCCACGGTTGGCCAAATCGTTACAAACGGTCACGATCTCATCGTCAAAAAATTGGGCTTCGTCTATGCCGATTACATCACAGTCATCGGCCAATAAGCGAATATTGGCTGCGGCGGGAACCGGAGTGGACCGGATTTCATTGGAGTCGTGGGAGACCACCATTTCTTCATGGTAGCGGGTATCTACAATGGGTTTGAAAATCTCCACTTTTTGCTTGGCAAATTGGGCCCGTCTTAGTCTACGGATAAGCTCTTCGGTCTTTCCGGAAAACATGGAACCGCAAATCACCTCAATCCATCCAAACTGTTCCTTAGGGTTGACTGTGTTTTCGAGAAACATACCGTATTTTTGAAAGAAATTGTTTGTTTTCCCGTTATATGGGAACCAGCACAAAGCTACTAAAAAATTGCACCCCTGTTTTCAATAAGATTTTAACCTTTTGTTGATAGGGTATTCGCAAAATCGTTATATTTTTATACTAAAGAGGAAAAGCTATGATACGGAAATTGAGGGAAGAGCTTATTAAATTGTCTACAGAAATCATTACGGCGCGAGAGGATACCGATCTTGCTGCACTCTATGATAAGTCAAGAAAGATATACGAGAAACTGGCCGTTCTCAAATTTATTGATGAGAAGTTGAACGATGTTGAGGTGGATGTCTCCCAAAACGTGATTGCCTCACGGTTCGAGAAAATGGCCAACGCCGTTTTGAGCGGTAATACATCGGTTCCCGAAAGTAATCCCCACCAAGATGATATCATTACAACTCCTTCGATGGATACCATTAGGGATATTGTGTCCGAAATGCCGTCCGATGAGGACTTGGAAAAGGTTTTTACCGAATTTGTGGCAAAGCCCAACTTGATGAAGAACGATATGGAAGAGGTGACTCCTCAGGACATCGGAAACACTTCTGCGACCCAGTCCATTCAACCAAAATCATTGAACGATAGGTTTGCCAAGGATTTTCAAGTGGGTCTAAACGACAAGCTTGCCTTTGTAAAGCACCTCTTCAATAATAACATGGAAGATTATACCCGTGTGCTTTCCCAGCTCAACACTATCGATACCGAGGAGCGCTCCATTGCCTTCATCAACAATATGGTGAAACCGGAGTACAATAATTGGGAGGGGAAGGAAGAGTATGAGGCCCGTTTCTTGGCGCTTATCGAAAGAAGGTTCGCATAAATCCATTTTTCAATTTTATTTTAATAGGAAGACCTTAACTTTGGTCCATGGGAAAGCTATATCTAGTGCCAACACCAATTGGCAATTTGGAGGACATGACACTTCGTGCCATCAAGGTGCTCAAGGAAGTAGATGTGGTTTTGGCGGAAGATACCCGCACCAGCGGCAAATTGCTCAAACATTTTGAAATCAACACACCCTTGCAGAGCCATCACATGCACAATGAGCACAAACAGCTGGATGGTTTGGTACAAAAAATGAAGGAGGGCTCAATCTACGCACTGATTTCCGATGCAGGTACCCCAGCTATTTCCGATCCTGGATTTTTGTTGACCCGCGCTTGTGTTGAAAACGATATTGAGGTAGAGTGTTTGCCTGGTCCAACGGCATTTGTTCCAGCGTTGGTTAATAGCGGATTGCCCAACGACCGATTTGTATTTGAAGGATTTCTGCCCATAAAAAAAGGCCGCCAGACCCGACTTTTGGAATTGGCCGAAGAAACCCGCACTATGGTTTTTTACGAATCGCCCCACAAGCTTATCAAAACCTTGACCCATTTTGCCGAGTACTTCGGAGAAGACAGGGCTATTTCTGTGTCCAGGGAATTGACCAAATTGTATGAAGAAACGGTTCGAGGCACCTTGGCAGAAGTTTTGGAGCATTTCAACAAGAAAGCGCCCAAAGGGGAATTCGTGATTGTGGTTGGGGGGAAGAAGTCTTAGTAAACAGTAGAAGCTCTTAGTCTGCTAAAGGTTTCTGGCTTCATGTTGAGGTAGGATGCCAGATATTTTTGGGGAATTACCTTTAATTCGTCCGGGCATCTTTGCATAAATGAAATGTATCGCTGTTCCGCGGTTAGGGTCAACAGTTCCACCTCTCGGGACAACCTACCAAACAGGACTTCCTGAAAAAAATGATGTCCCCACTGATAAAAGGAAGGATCGTTTTTGAACAGATCAAGATAATCGCTTTTTGAGATAGCCAAAAGTCTTGATGGCTTTAGGGCTTCCAAGAAAATTTTTGAAGGTTCTCCGCTCACAAAAGAGTCAAAAACTCCAGATGGGCTGCCTGTGTAAGAAAAGCCCAAAACTACCTTTTCGCCTTTTTCATTCAAGACATAAATAGCTTGTACGCCTTCGAGGACGAGGTAAAAATTCCGTTCAATGCTACCCGCTTCAGTGATTAAATCGTATTGCTTAAAAGATTTTGTGCACCAAAGTGACTTGAAGTGTTCCTCCTCTTTATCGGATATCCGAAGATTGAAAAAGAGGTTTTTTAAAAGCAAAAAGTCTTCATCACGCATGTTGCCCAAAATATATTTTTTCTAAAAATACTACATTGGGCAAAATCAGTAAGGGATTTAAGAACGGATTACTTTTCCACCTGTTTCAAAATTTCGCTGATCTGAACCATATGCCGTTCCAAATGGCAAATGAGAAACTCAAAACTTTCTGGTAGATAAAAATTGACAATGGGTCCGATTGCGGACGCAAACTTTATCTTCGTAACGTCCTTTCCCCTGCTAGTTACAATGGTTTCCTTTAAATGCCCGTACAATGCAAAGAATGAATCAATAATTTCATTTGCCTTTTTGTCATCCACATGTTCCGAATCGATTATGGGCTCAAAACGTTTTAGCGTCTTCATTTTCCATTTTCTGACGTTGTTTTTGGGCCTTTGCCCTTCAATCACAAATTTTTGCCAAGCCCTGCATTTAAATTTTTTCTGCTCCACATCAATACTGGATAAGTTGGGCAGTATTTCCTCAAACTTTGTTTGGTAATGTCCATAGGCGATGTTGAGGTGTAAAATCACCTCCAACACGCTCCAAGTTTTGGGATTGCCCCGTTTTTTGAGTTGAACCAAAGGTAAATCCCTCAGCTGTTCAACCGAATTGAAAATGGTATTTAATCGTTGGATTTGATTTTCAGGTGTTAATATCAGTTTTGCCATGATCGGTAGTTTTTGTTCATGGCAAATTTTGGACAATGGGAGGACTTAAATGTTGATACAGGTCAAGAAAAGCATTTCAATATTTGGAACCATCATGCTTGCCCTTTTCCCAACCCACTTCGCCCAAATATTTTTCGGCACTTTCCACAGCTCCTTCTTCAATGTTGGTTCCCATGGAATCGTTCCAGCGGTTGAGGTATCCAAAAAGAGAAATGACCCCCATCATTTCCACAATTTCGCCATCGTTCCAATGTTGGTGCAGTCGTTTTTTTATATCCGCATTCACCGTATTGGGCACTTGGGAAGCCGCCAAGGCAAAATCCAGAGCAGCCCTCTCCGCTTCCGAAAACGCGCTATGGGTTCGGTATTCCCAAATATTTTCCAATTGTTCCTGTTCGGCACCATAACGTTCCGCGGCCCTAATGGCATGGGCCTGGCAATACCGGCATCCTGTGGCGTTGCTGCTTACCCAAGCAATCATCCGTTTCAGGGCAGAAGTCACTCGGCCTTCATTGGCCATTACGGCTTTGTTCAAATTGATAAATGCCTTGGAAATGGCAGGCCTGTGCTGCATTGTCAAAACTGAATTGGGGCAAAACCCAAGGGTTTCGTTGAAAAATTCGGCCAGTTGCTTGGTTTCGATATCATGGTCGGGGGAAAGGGGGTCTACTAGGGCCATCGTTGAGATTATAAATTGTATTTTTGAAGTCTACAAGAAACAAAAATTAATCATCATGACAAATCACATCACCACCAAATGGTTAGGCGAAATGGCGTTTGAGAGCAACAATCCTTCTGGGCATACAGTACGCATGGATGCTGGAGCAGAAAGCGGAGGGTCGGGTGCCGGCTTGCGTCCAAAAGCGTTGATGTTGTCCTCGTTGGCAGGCTGCTCTGGCCTGGATGTCGCTTCGCTCATAAAAAAAATGAAACTGGAAGTAGATGATTTTAAAATAGAGACCATTGCCAATCTCACCGAAGAGCATCCAAAATATTATGATTCCGTAGTGATAGAGTATCATTTTACAGGTGCAAATTTAAACGAGGAAAAGCTTAAAAAGGCGGTGGACCTTTCCGTGGAAAAATATTGTGGAGTGATGGAAATGTTCAGAAAATTTGCCAAATTGGACATTAAGACTTTCTATCACAATAAATAGACTTTTGATAAAGCGTTAAGTTCAAATACAATACCCAAACTCAAATTCAGGTAAATCATTTATATTTATAGGGTCAACCTCAGAATCAAATAAAAAACTATGACTCAGAAAAAATTTGATTTAGAGGAAAGGTTTGTGGATTTGGCAGCTTGCATTGCTACTTTTTGCCATGACTTACCCAACGATTTTACCGGCCAATATTACGGAAACCAATTGCTTCGGTCCACTGGAAGCGCTGCGCTGAACTTTGGGGAAGCTCAAGGTACGACCACCGATAAAGACTTTGTGTACCGGGCTACTATCACATTTAGGGAATTGAAGGAGTCACGCGTAAACCTAAAAATTTTGAATAAAATAGATTATGGAAACAAATCCATAAGCTTAGGTTTGTTGGACGAAGTTGAGCAATTGATTAAAATCACAGCTACAGTAATCAAAAAGAAGAGATAACCGAAATTTGGGTTTGAGCTTAAATTTTGAACTTGAATTTGTATAGCTATGCGCTGGACCATAAAACCAAAACCTGAACAAAAATCCATTGACCAACTTTCCGAAGCATTGGGCGTTGATGATTTGGTTGCCCAATTGCTGCTGCAACGGGGGATAAGCGACTACGAGGAGGCGAAAGCGTTTTTCCGTCCAGAGTTGAGCCATTTGCATGACCCTTTTTTGATGAAGGACATGGACAAGGCTGTCCAACGGATTGAGCAGGCCATGTCAAAAGGCGAGAATATTTTGGTGTACGGTGATTACGATGTGGACGGCACGACTTCCGTAGCCTTAATGAGCTCCTTTTTGATGGAATCCTATCCAAACGTAGCGACCTATATTCCAGACCGCTATGGGGAAGGCTATGGTATTTCGTTCCAAGGAATCGATTTTGCAGCGGACAACGATATTGGTTTGATGATTGCCTTGGATTGTGGCATCAAGGCCATTGATCAAATAAAATATGCTAAGGAAAAGGGGATTGATGTGATAGTTTGCGATCACCACAGGCCTGGACCATCACTTCCTGATGCCGTTGCCGTGTTGGACCCCAAGCAGGAAGATTGCAAATATCCGTACAAGGAACTTTGTGGTTGTGGCGTAGGCTTTAAGTTGATTCAGGCTATTGCTTCCAAACAAGGAAAAACTATCGATGATTTAATTCCCTATCTGGATTTGGTGGCGACTGCCATTGCTGCGGATATTGTACCCATTACAGGAGAAAATCGGGTGCTGGCCCATTATGGATTACAGGTCATCAACAAAAATCCTCGAATAGGGATCAAAGCCCTGATCGACCAAACCAAAAAAAGAGAACTTACCATTACGGATGTGGTGTTCATCATTGCGCCTCGGATCAATGCCGCAGGGCGAATGAAACACGGTCAGCATGCTGTAAATCTCCTCGCCGAAACAGATTGGCCTACGGCAAAACAATTCGCATCAGAAATAGAACTTTTTAATACCGAGCGACGGAGTTTGGACCAAGAGATTACCCAAGAAGCTTTGATCCAAATTCAGGAAAACCAAGAAGAGGAAAAGTTCACTTCCGTGGTCTATAATGAGCATTGGCACAAGGGCGTAATCGGCATTGTGGCTTCACGATTAACAGAAACTTATTATAGACCTACTTTGGTTTTCACTAAAAGTGGGGACAAATTAGCTGCTTCGGCCCGTTCGGTCAAAGGATTTGATATTTACAATGCCCTCGAAGGCTGTTCCGATTGTTTGGAGCAGTTTGGCGGGCATATGTACGCTGCAGGCCTTACCTTGTTGGAAGAACAGTACGAAGCCTTCAAAAATCAGTTTGAAAAAGTGGTTTCGGAAACCATCGACCCCAAACTGCTCCAACCGGAAATAACGGTGGATGCAAAAATCCAAATGGATCAGATTACTCCGAAATTGATGCGAATCCTGAAACAATTTGCCCCCTTTGGCCCAGGTAACATGACCCCGATTTTTATAGCCGAAGGTTTAAAGGACACGGGTTATGCCCGTGGCGTGGGCGAGGACGAAAAGCACTTAAAATGTAGCGTATATCAGCCCGGTTACAATCCTATTGGTGCTATTGGGTTCAATTTGGGCGATAAATTGAATGTAGTAAAGCGAATAAAACCGTTTGATGCCGTATTTTCGTTGGATGAAAATGAATGGAACGGAACGGTGAGCCTTCAACTGAAACTTAGAGATATTCGCTAGCTATTTATGGACCCCTACGCAGCGCTCCGCTATAAGGAATTCAACATATTTTTGATTGTACGCTTTGCCATGGTATTTGCATGGTCCATGCAGTTCATTGTCATTGAGTGGCAAGTGTATTCATTGACCAAGGACCCACTTTCACTGGGGATTATTGGATTGATGGAAGTGATTCCCGCAGTGAGCATGGCACTTTTCGCTGGTCATATCGTGGACCAGAAAGAGAAACGGAATTTGCTGGTTACCTGTATTGCGGGGTTTTCCGTAATCAGTCTAGGACTATTTTTATTGAGTTGGCCCGGGCTTGAAGATGCCTGGGAATCCAAGACCATTTTATATTCCATTTACGCCTTGGTTTTCCTGGGCGGATTTGTGCGCTCGTTTTTAGGACCGACCATTTTTTCCTTGATCGCATTGATCGTTCCCAAAAAAATATATCCGAACGCAGCCACGTGGAGTAGTTCCACTTGGCAGTTGGCATCGGTTTTGGGTCCGGCCTTGGCCGGGTTTTCCATTAGTTGGATTGGAGTGCATTGGAGTATGTGCGTTATTTTTGGTTTCTCCTTGATAGCGTTGATTTTCTTGTTCCAAATCCCCAAAAAGCCCATTATGAACCCAAAACTTGGGGAACCCGTTTTCCAAAGTTTACGGGATGGACTCAAATTTGTTTTTGGCAATAAGGCGATATTTGGAGCGTTGACCTTGGATATGATCGCGGTGCTTTTCGGCGGAGCCGTTGCACTTTTGCCCATTTATGCGCAAGATATTTTGCATGTGGGCTCGGAAGGATTCGGAATTTTGAGGGCGGCTCCGGCCGTAGGCGCATCCATTACCATGTTGGGATCCACACGATTTCCGTTGCACAAAAATGCAGGTAAAAAATTGCTGTGGGCCGTATTTGCCTTTGGGGTCTGTATTATCGTGTTTGGACTGTCCGAGTTATTTTGGTTATCGGTGATTGCCTTATTCCTGAGTGGCGCTGTGGATGGCGTTTCCATGATCATAAGGCAAACCATTTTGCAATTAAAGACACCGGACAATATGCGGGGAAGAGTAGCATCGGTAAATTCCATGTTCGTGGGGTCCTCCAACGAGTTGGGCGCTTTTGAAAGTGGATTGGCGGCCAAATTGTTGGGAACGGTCACAGCGGTGGTCTTTGGTGGTTGCATGACAATTTTAACGGCGGGTACAACGGCAATCGTTTCGCCAACCTTTAGGCGATTGGACCTTCAAAAAGATATTGACGAGCACGAAAAGGAGGATTAAGTTTCAAAGGTAACGTGTGTTTGACATAAAGAATTTGTTAATCATTTGGTGATTAATAGATAGCGCTTAGTTGTCAGGTCGAGCGCAGTCGAGACCCTGTTTTTATGACTTCTCGACTGCGCTGGAAGTGACAGTCTACCTTAAGTCCAATATTTGACAGACTTCAATTTCTCGATTCAAACTTTTGTAAGCTTAATTTTTCGCCATCAAAAACAGCATAGGTAAAATAGGAAATCCAATCCCCAAGATTGGTGTAGGTCGATTTTTCGTTGAGCTGGATTTCCATGGGCAGATGTCGGTGACCAAAAATAAAATGGTCGTAATGTTGCTCTTCCAGCTTGCGCTTGGCATATAAAATGAGCCATTCTTTATCCTCTCCTAAGAATTTGGCATCCGCTTCGCCGGAAATTATTTTGTTGTTTACGGATAGATGCTGTCCTAAGCGAACGCCCAAATCGGGGTGAAGCCATTTAAAGAACCATTTGGCCACAGGATTGGTAAACACCTTTTTCATGCGTTTGAAGCCTTTGTCGTGCGGCCCCAATCCATCACCATGTCCAATAAAAAAGGAGGTATTGTTGATGAGGAATTGCTTCGGTTTATGGTAAACGGGAATGTTGAGTTCTTCTTCGAAATAACCGTTCATCCAAAGGTCATGGTTACCCACAAAATAGGTGATAGGAATGCCCATATCCGATAGTTCTGCCAGTTTTCCCAAGGTTCGCGTAAAGCCTTTGGGCACTACTGTTTTGTA
Organism: Flagellimonas marinaquae; assembly: GCF_003992675.1. GTDB lineage: Bacteria > Bacteroidota > Bacteroidia > Flavobacteriales > Flavobacteriaceae > Flagellimonas > Flagellimonas marinaquae. The sequence goes on along the minus strand of NZ_RZMZ01000007.1, from coordinate 146,691 downwards.
CTCGAACCAAAAGTCAAAAAGGTCGCCCATTAAAAAAATGGCACCAGCATCGTCCTTAATGGAGTCTAGCCAGGCCACAAATTTTTTCTCACGGGGCAAGCTGTCCGATCGGGTCGGGGCCCCGAGGTGGTTGTCGCTCGCGAAATAGACTTTTTTGCCTATAGGAAGTGAGATATTTTTCAAATTGATCTAAGGAAAAAGTTTGTAGATATCATTGCGTTTCACAAATCGGGATAATACGAAGGTATTATTTTCGTAGAAAAAACCTAGACGATAGGAACCTACCCGTATTCTAAAAGCATGGGGGTGCCCCGATAGCTTTTTAATCGATGTAAGTTCATCCAACGTTTTGGCTTCTTTCATTTGGAGAATGATTTGTTTCAATTTGTGCTTGGTCTTCCTGTCATTCAGCTTCCTTAAATCCTTTTCCAACGATTTAAGATATTTGATTTTCATTCATCCAATATTTTAAAGACATCGTCTTCGCTCACAAAATCTTCTTTGTCCGCTTGTTGCATCAAAAGTAATAGCCCAAGGTCTTCCTTTTCCGTTTCAGAAAGTCGATCAAAACGCTCAAGCTCTTTCTTTTTGACGTATTCCACAATGGCTTTTTCCATTAAAGCTTTCACACTCAAGTTTTCGAATGCAGAAAGGACCTTTAGTTTTACCACAAGGGATTTATCAACTTCTACCAACTTTTTTATCTGGTTTTCCATACAACTTGGTCTCTCAAATGCTACGCTGGCAAATATATAAAATATATATCGTATATATTATTTTTTATAACGACGGTTGCTTCTTATTCTGTTGAAGACATACACCACAATCACAAATAGTGCGAGTATGGGGAAAATCAAATCATTCATTTTGTAAATTTTTATTTCTTCTCTCGTTCAAAATCGTCATGCTGAACTTGATTCAGCATCTCACAACCTAATCTTTTAATGAGGTCCTGAAACTAGTTCAGGGTGATGCGTATTTTTAAAACTAGAGAGCATTCAACTACCTTTTGAACTTTTCCAATGCTTTTTTAGTATTCGGAGACAGTGCCAATCTTCCCGAAGCTTCTGCTCGTTCCAATAATAGGTCGTCCCAATGCTCCGTTCCTTCCCACAACACTTTTTTCATTTCGGCCAGTGCCTCGGGATTATAGGTTGCTAATTTTTGTAGGTGAATGTCTAGTTCCTTGTCCATGTCTGAAATGGAATCGTACACTTTGGCATAGAGCCCCTGTTCTTTGGCCCAATAAGCGTTTTTCCACTCGGTGGGATACAATGTGAGCTCTGCCAAAGCGGATTTCCCCATTTTGCGTTCCACGGCAGGTGCGATGACAAACGGACCGATTCCTATGGAAATCTCCGATAGTTTGATGGCAGCCTCCACGGTGGCATGTACATAATCGCAGGCCGAGGCCAATCCGACCCCACCACCAACGGTTTTCCCCTGTACCCGACCAATAATCGGTTTGGGACATTTGCGCATGGCATTGATGACATGGGCAAAGCCACTAAAGAACCGCTTGCCCTCTTGCAAGTTGGAAACGGCCACCAATTCATCAAAAGAGGCACCGGCACAGAAAGCGCGTTCTCCTTCGGATTTTAGCACAATAACGGAAACCTCATCATTCTCACCAAGCCTTTCAAATTCCTTGGCTAATCGTGCCAAAAGTTCGGAAACAAAAGAGTTACTAGCTGGGTGACCGAATTCGATGGTCGCTATCTTGTTTTCAATCTTGGTATATAAACTTCCGTTGGTTCTATCAGTGGACATTGTTTTCAATTAACAATTAACAATTATCAGTCATCAGTTATCAGTTATCAGTTATCAGTTATCTGAACTCTGAACTCTGAACTCTGAACTCTGAACTCTGAACTCTGAACTCTAATTGTGCTAAATTAAGGGTTTTGCACCAAGGGTCGGAACTTTCGCCTAAATTTCCAGACCAATGAGAATCCGCGAATCATCATCCAGACCACGAAGGCAATCCAGATGGCATAAAAACCAAGACCCAGGTACATGCCTAAATAAAGACAAGGGATAAATCCTAAAAAAGTAGCGGCCAAGAGTACATTGCGCAGATATTTCATTTCGCCCATGCCTTTGAATATTCCATCAAAAATAAAGGCCAACGTATTCATGGGCAATCCCAGGATTACGATATAAAAAATGCTGTAAAAGGTATTGAGCACAATTTCCTCATTGGAAAAAAGGTGGCCAATGGGCCGGTAAAAAATAAATCCGAGGCACATAAGGGCAAGGCTTACCACCATCCCGTATTTAAATATGGTCTTGGCCAACTTCCACAGCCCATCGTAATCGGCAGCGCCTAAAAGTTTTCCGCCCATACTGTTTCCGGCGGCGGCATAACCATCAATAAAAAAGGCGGCAAACAACCATAGGTTGACGGCGATGGTATGCGCTCCAATAAATCGGTCCCCCAAGGTGGTAGCTTCCCGCACGGCAAGCATGAGGGCTGCATTGAGTGCCAAGGTTCGTACAAAGAGGTTGAGACTCATAAAAATCAACCGTTTGATTTCCTTGTTCAGCGGGAAAGTCAGTTTCATGCTGATATCTGTCTTTTTTACCAACAGGATAAGGGACAAAATTGCCATGATGGCCTGTGCGATCAAGCTGGCCCATGCAGCTCCTTCCAAATACAAAGCAGGAATAAACCCTTCGATACCATAGACAAGGATAAAGTCCAAAATAATATTGAGCCCTGCTCCCAACATGGCTATAATCATGGGGTAGAAGGTGTTCTGCAGTCCGCGGAATATGCCAAAAACGGCAAAAGTGAATAGCGTGAGCGGGAACCCCCAAACCCGAATGGAATAGTAGGATACGCAATAGTCCAATATTTTTCCAGAGGCATTGAAGAGCGCAAAAATTTCTTCAATGACAAAAATGGTGGTGAGCAGCACTACGATGCTTAAGCAGATGTTGAGAAAGATGGCCTGTGCAGGCATATTTTTTACCTCGTCTAGCCTTCCAGCACCTAAATATTGCGATATGATGGCGGAAATGGAACTTCGTGTCTGGCCGAGCACCCAAATCAGCATGGACAAAAAGGAGCCTACAATGCCTGCGGCGGCCAATGATTCCAGTCCGTCCACTGGAATGTTGCCCACTATGGCCGTGTCCGTAATGGAAAGGATGGGTTCCGCAATCCCGGAAATAGTTGCGGGAATGGCCAATTGGTTGATGCTCTTGAAGTTTACCTGCGTGCTCAAATCGAGCGCAAGTTACAGCACTAATTCATAACAATGAAAAGGATGCTCGCTTTGTTTGGGAAAGTAGATATCGCCCAGTTTTTGATAGCCCCTTTGCTCGTAAAAACGCTGGTTTCTTTTGTTTTGGGAGAAAGTGTCCAATCGAATCGAGACAAACCCGTGTTCTCTGGCATGATTTTCTGCAAAATCCATCATTTTTTGAGCCAGGCCCTTCCCTTGGAGGTCAGGATGAACGGAAAGGCGATGAATGTAAGTGCTATTGCCGTTCGGGGTCAACCATTCAATGGGCTCGTATTCTTCATCCATTAAGGTGGATATGACAATGGTGCCCTGAACGATGTTGTTTTCTTCGATCACGAAAAGTTCTTCACGATCAATGTCTTTAAGAAAAGCTTCTTTGGAAGGGTAATGCTCGTTCCATTGAAAAATTCCGTTCTCCTGCATTTTTTGGGCACAGGCTCGGGTTATGGTCAAGATATCGGGGATTTCGGATATCTTTGCGCGTCTTATCATTGATTCGTTTCAATTAAATTGTAAATTTAAGGTTTAATCGTAATCACCAAACCATGAACAATATACTTGTACCCATTGGAACTTCTCCTGATTCACATCAAACCCTGCAATATGCGGTTGACTTTGCTTCCGAATTCGGAGCCAAGGTCTATGTGATGGATGTGTTCACCGTGACTACTGCGGTGGGCAGCTTGGCCAATGTGGAAGAAAAAGTGGCAAAAAGCAGCAAGGAACATTTAAAGGAGGTCATCGACAAAGTTGATACCAAGGGAATCGAAATCAAAATGGCCACGTACAATGGCGATATTATTGACGGTTTGAAGAGTATACACAAGGAACTGGGCATCGATTTGATCATTATCGCCCCAAAAAGCAACGACATTCAAGAGGAGCTTTATTTGGGCAACACTTCGGGCCGGATCATCAAACAAACCGAGATTCCGACATTGATTGTTCCTAAAGGAACCACTTTTAAGCCTGCAAAAAAGATATTGACCGCATTTGGGTCTGGAATCTTGAAGCGAAGCAGTATTTTGAATCCATTGATCATCATAAAAAACAAGTTCAGGTCGGAAGTGAGCCTGTTGCTGGTAAAACGGCCAGGATACACCGAGGACGACTTAAAAGTGAATACCGCTCTGATGGATTTAAGCTCCCAGTTGACCATCACCGAAAATGGAACTACGTACTTGGGCGTAACGGAATACTTCCAGAAAGAGCAGCCCGATATATTATGCGTTTTCCGAAGAAAGCGAGGTTTCTTTAAAAAGCTTTGGGAAAAGAACACGATTCCCAAGTCGGAGTTCTTTGTGAAGATACCTGTATTGGTCCTAAGCGTTAAAAAAGATTAAGGAAGTAGCGCAAATTTTGATACTTTCAGAAAAAAGTAGTTATTTTGCGCTCTCTTTGGGGGATTAGCTCAGTTGGCTAGAGCGCTTGCCTGGCAGGCAAGAGGCCACCGGTTCGAATCCGGTATTCTCCACCAAAAATGTAAAAGCACCTCACAAACGGGGTGCTTTTTTTATGGAGTATTTTGTCTACATCGTTTATAGTAAAGCTTTGGACCGTTATTACGTGGGCCACAGTCAAGATTTGGATGATAGGATGAACCGCCATAATAGTGGCAGGTCCAAATACACTAAAATTGCAAGGGATTGGGAGGTAAAGAATACAGAAAGGTTTTCTGCTAGGAGTGAAGCCATTGGGCGTGAAAGGGATATTAAAAGGAAGAAAAGCAGGAAATACATTGAGAATCTAGTAGGGAAAGATGTTGGCTAAAGCGTTCCGAAGGCGTTCGGAAAGGCCACAGATTCTCCCGATAGCTATCGGGACGGTATTCTCCACCAGTTTTAATAGGACTTCAAGAGTTTATGATTTTTGAAGCTTTTTTTTATTTGCACATAATTTGCACGTAAAATCAGATCAAATTTGCCTTTTGATTATTTGTTGCAAATTGGACTATTTCGATGCTCTTTCACATATTTCAGAATATTTTGAAAAAGAGATATACCCATTAGACACCTTTAATCATCTTTTCCTTATATCAACTAGATTCCCAGTCAAAGTAAATTTTGCCAACCAATCTTAACCGTTATTGTACACATAACCCAATTCTCAAAAAAAATAAATTTCACAACTATTAGGGCGCGATTCACAACAAAAACAGTTGATTTTATATCATCAGGGTAGGGAACTCGTTGGTATGATTGTTTATCGTTTGGAAACTATAAAACAATAATTATTAATTGATCAAAAGTAAAGTATGAAAACCTCAAATCTATTCAAATCCTTAATAGCTGGAGTAATGGTCCTTACCGTCATTGCCTGTAGTAAAGATGATGACCCTTTTGCGAGTGTAACGGTCAATGGAACAACATTAAGAACAAGCCCCTCCGACTTTACGGTTGGTGACCGGTCCGATTTCAATGGTGACATCAATGCAAGTTTTACTGGCAACGGTGGTTCTACCACCCGTATATTCAGCTGGAACAACAACCTCAGTACAGCGGATTATAATGCCGATATCACTTCGACCACGGAAGGTACCTTCAATATGGTCGTAACAGATGCAGATGCAAATATCGTGTTGAATAGATCATTGAACGGTGCGGTTGAGCCCGATTCTTTCTCTGGAGTAACCGATGCAGGTACTTCTGGAATATGGACTGTGACTATTACCGTGGAGTCTTTTAGTGGTGATGGCAGTTTTTCTTTGAGCGAAGGAAACTAGTCTCTTGCTTGTAAATACATAAAAGCACCTCATAAACGGGGTGCTTTTTTTATAATTTTTCTTTAATCCCTTTTCGCCAATAGTAAATTCCAAAAACACAGGTAACAATGGCAAACATAATTCCGTTTTCGCCAAGCCAATGTTCGGTTCCTTCAATTTTCATTGTGAGAGGTGGCATGATCTTTTGAATATACACATTGCTTACCGCGTGAAATAGTACTGCTGGCCATAGACTTTTAGATTTAAAAGTGTAGTAGGCCATAATAAAGGACATAGAAATAATCACGATAAAGAAGGTTATAAATTCCAATAGTACATTATTGCTATAGTAAACGAGCAGCGGCCAATGCCAAGCAGCCCATACAACACCACTGCATATGGATACACCGGTAAAGGAAAGCACCTTTCTTAATTCATGAATAAAAAATCCCCTCCATCCAATTTCTTCTCCTAAAGTTGTTGCTGAAGCTCTTATTACTTCTACTGTTCCCAATAAGATAATAGCTATGATAGTTATCGAGGTTGGATTCAAAGTTCCTATTCCAAATAATCCCAATTCTGCCCCCCATTCTGTAATTGCTTCTTTGTTGGCTAAATTCCCTAATCCGAAAATCCAGATTAAAACATAGGTGATCACGCCGTATGAGGCAGGAATTAAATAAGATAACCGGATATATTTCCAATCACCCCAATTCCAATGTAGCGATGAAATTTTACGACCTTTTATTTTTAGTGTGATATAAGCGGCTATTGCAGGACACCACATAATAGCTCCAGCATATATTCGTGAAGGATACAATTTTACTATTGCATAATGAAAGGGTGAAGTAAGCGCAACGACAAGTGCAAGGAATATAAAGATGGTTTTCCAAGCTTCCGTACGTTCTAATGAATTTTTAAGCATTTTGTTTTAAGACTGATTGTATTTAATGACGAGCAGGGCTTTGTTTTGTTACTCAGTGCTTTTTGCTCACTATTCGATGTCAAGTTGTGTTGTAATCAAAGATTTTCTTGAACTTTTTGGGAAGTTCATCGCTAATGCGGATAATTTGTTTGGTAAACGGATGCTCAAACTCCAGTGAATAGGCATGCAGGTATAAACCTTTGCCTTTTAAAATTAAGCCGTCCAGAGGATAATCCCTATCACCAAGAATTGGATTTCCAATGCTGAACAGATGTTTACGCAATTGGTGCCTTCTGCCCGTTTTGGGATGCAACCTCACTAAATTGAGGCTGCCGAAACGCTCGGAGAGGACAGATTTCATAACTTCATAATCCGATTGTGAGGGTTTACCGTCAATTGCTGTTTCAATCCTGCCATTTGGTTTCATGTTGCCAATGGTAATGGCATAATAGGTTTTGACAATCTTTTTTTCTTCAAACAATTTGTTCAAAGCACGAATGCTACTTGCTGTTTTGCCCACCAGAACAATTCCCGTAGTAGCGTAGTCCAGGCGGTGGACGGGTTGGGGTATTGTAGCATCCAAAAGTATACTCGCTTCTAGGTTTTGTGACAAGGCATTGGCAAGGGTTCTGAATTTATTCCCGCTCACTTCAATACCCGCTGGTTTGTGAACGGCGGCCACATATTCATCTTCATATAAAACCCTTAAGGACAATTCCAAGGGTTTTACAGGTAAGATCTTCTGTGGCATTGCAAAAGTAATTTGCTCCCCACCTGCAATAAGGGTGGCCGTTGTGGCAACCCTACCATTAACTTTGACGTACTGCTTTTTTAGGGCTTTTTTTAGTGCCGATTTTGTGGAGAAAGCCTCAAAAAGGCCTACACCGTATTCTTGTAGCCGTTGGGGCTTTGGGATGTCTGGGACGGTATGGGTTTCGACTTTAAAGATGTATCAAAAGTATTGATTTTCAGTAAAGTCGTGGCGTATTCAAACATTAACCATCCTTTAGGATGGATTTTTTGTATTTGGCAGCTGCTTTTTTGAACTTTACTTTAAAATAAAATCAACATGAAACTAGAAGGAAAAGTAGCATACATCACAGGAGGGACCAAAGGTATTGGATACGGAATTGCCAAAAGTTTATTGGAGCAAGGCATGAAGGTAGCCATTAGTGGCCGTAGTAAAGAAAGTGCAGATACTGCGGTTAAAGGCTTGAACAATCCTAACCATGTTTTGGGATTAGTATCCGATGTGTCCAATTTGGAAGATGAACAAAAGGCGGTTGCCGCCATATTGGATAAATGGGGACAACTGGATGTAGTTATGGCCAATGCAGGGGTCGGACATTTTGCACCCATCGATGAATTGAAAGATGACAAATGGCACCAAATGATCAACACCAACTTGAACGGGGTGTACCATACGCTAAAGGCTTCTGTCGATGCGCTAAAAAAGTCTGAAGGCTATTATATGACTTTGGCCAGTTTGGCGGGCACCAACTTTTTTGCGCAAGGTGCCGGCTATAATGCCACCAAATTTGGCGTGGTAGGATTTACCCAAGCCGCGATGCTGGATTTAAGGCCATACAACATCAAAGTAACGACTATAATGCCGGGCTCCGTGGCTTCCCACTTCAACGACAATGAGCCATCGGACAAAGATGCATGGAAAATCCAACCGGAGGATATTGGAAAGTTGGTCATCGATTTACTGACCATGCATCCACGTACCTTGCCCAGTAAAATCGAGGTGCGTCCCACACGTCCGGATTTGAAATAATCAGTCAATCTTTTCGATAAGGGGAAGGTTGGCATCACAAATTTCCCGGATCAAAGCAAAAAGATAGTTTTCAAAGGTTGTAAGGGTATCCGAGTCTATTCGGGTATCCTTGTCTTGTGTAAAGGGTAAGAGTCCTTGACTCAATTTTTTAAAGGATATAATTCCTGCGTGGACATCGCTTCTGCCGTGTTTTTTGGCATAGAGGTAAGCGTAGCAGAGCAATTGAAAAGCCTTGCTCTTATCATAGGTCGTGATTAAATCTTCCCAATCCGTGATTTTCACATTTTTCGGCTCTACCTTGCCCGTTTTGTAGTCGATGATTCGAATGGTACCGTCGAATTCATCCACACGGTCCAAAGTTCCTTTTAGTTTGATGGGAAAATCAACTCCTGGAACCGTTATCAAGGCTTCATAGCGTTCTTCCAGGGCCAGTATTTTGATTTGATGACGCTTAAGTTGTTTGATTTCATTATCAAAGAAGTTGTACAGATATTTCAGGATAACATTGTACACCAATAGAAACCTTCCCTGGGAAGCATCGACCCCAGAAAGATTTTTGCTAAAATGATGCTGCACCACACGGGGCACTTCTTTTTTCAGGGATTTAATGAGTTTATCCGTTAACGTTTCACCAATTATAGGGGTATAGAGCTGCTCGAGACTATCATGGATAATAGTGCCGAAAGTGTTGGCCGCAATAGTCTCCTCCACTTCATCCAAATCATTGATTTTAAGGATGTTACTTGTGTAAAAGTCAATGGGGTTTTTAATGTAGTTGGTCAAGGAGGTCGGAGAAAAACCATTTTGGGCAAAGGCTTTCAAATCCGCCATGAATTTTTCATCTTTTTGGATTTGGATGGGTTGCCGTGCTTCAATGGAAATTTTTGGGGTAGCGATGGAGTGCGTCACATTGTCTTTTAAGCGCTCATCGGTGAGCAATTGGGTAATCAATCTGCTTTTTTCGCCCCCCTCCAGCACATCCGGTTCGGTATTGTAGGTAATGTAAATGTTCTTCGCGCGCTGGATCAGGCGGTAAAAGTGATACACGTAGATAGCATCTTTTTCCTTGTAGGTGGGAAGGCCATAGTCCCGTTTGACATCAAATGGAATAAAGGAATTGTTCGATTTTCCGGAAGGGAGTATGCCTTCGTTCACCGAAGTGATGATGACCGTTTCAAAATCCAAGTTTCGACTTTCCAACATTCCCATGATTTGAAAACCGGTCAACGGTTGGCCAATAAAATCCAAGGACTCCATATTGGCTAACTGCTTGAATAGATTTTTGATGGATTTTAGGTCTCCCACAATATCAACTTTGTCCAGATACTGTCCCAATTGATTGAAAAGCGCGTAGAATCGGTACAAGTATTCCAGTTCAAGGGCATTTTTCTCCTTTTGATATATAGTCTTCAGGTGTTCAATGAGGGTTAAGGAGTGCGTTATCCATCCCATTGGGGAAAGGGCGGTATCGGGAAAGATAATATGCAACAGCTGTTTTGCTTCCGGATATGCATTGAGGGCAGCCTTGTTCAGATGTATAAGGTTGTGTTCTTTGATATCCTCGGATATGCGTTGGGCAAAATTCCCTTTATCCTTTGTAGATAGGGTCAAGGTATATGGATTGGAGATAAATTCCAGTACGCGTTTATAGAACCAGCCATTTTCCGAGGTGTTGATTTGAAGCTCCAGAAAACTGACAAAGAAGGAGTAGAGCACGGTTTTGTTCAACGGCATCCCCATGGTAATGTTTACCTCGGGAATAGTTTCTGGAACGGCATGCAGCATGGGATTGAGTAAGGTTTCGTCGGCCAGGACCAAGGCTGTTTTTGTGAGATCAATGTCCGTGGATTGACCAAATTCTTCCAACAATCGACCTACATACTTGGTCTGTGAGATATTTTTGGGGACTCCTGTGATAACGATGTTCTTTTTGGAGAGAAAGTTGCTCTGCGGCGATATTTTATGTCCATGCTTGTAATAGGGCCAATTAAATTGATAGTTTCTGATGAAAAGGCCGGCATCGTGTATGGGGTCGTTCAAAAAATAGGAATCTATATCCCAGTAGATATGGGAATTTCCTGCTTCCAGATAGTGTTGGATAACGTTGGATTCGGCGTTGTTCAAGGCATTAAAGCCCACAAAAATGATGGGGTTGGATGCTGTTCCTTTTGGTTGCTCTTGTTGGAGGACTTTTACCGCTTCCCTTTGAATCAATCCTTGGTATCCGCGTTTTTGTTCCAGTAAACTGGTATAAAAACGGTCGTAAATGATTTCCAAATTCTTCCATAACTGCAGATAATTCTCCACAAGTTCGGATTTGTCCTTATTTGTGGACCAATGGTTGATTTCCTTGATGGCGGAAAGATAATTTAGGATGTCCTTTGCTGGAATAAGGTAGCCGTCGATTTCATTGAAATCTTGTAATAGGGTTTGCCCCCAGTTCATAAAAGAGGCAAAATCGTCTGGATTTTCTTTTTGGGAAGTTTTGTACACTTCATAAAGCGCCAACAATAGATCGATGTTCGATGTTTGTTGGATGTCCGTAAGATTTCCAATGAATTCTTGAATGGATACGATTTCTGGACTGAATATGTTTTTTTCCAGCCGATGGGAAATATGTTTTTTAAGGAAGGTTCCCGAACGTTTACTGGGGAGCACAAAGGTACAGGTGGTAATGTCCAGTTGCTTACTTGCCAGGTCGTCCAGCACATATTCGAGAAAACTTTGTTGCATGGATTAAAAATAAAAAAGGCCCCGCATTTGCGGAGCCTTTTTCAAGAAAACTTTGCTTCTTTTATTATTTCACCAAGTTGATTTCAACTCGTCTGTTTTGTGCTCTACCAGCTCTTGTGTTGTTGGTAGCAATTGGCTTCTCTTCACCATATCCGATGGCAGACAATCTACTGGCATCGATACCTTTGTCGATCAAGAAGTTTCTAACAGAGTTAGCTCTTTCTTCAGACAATTTTTGGTTCAATTTATCGCTACCTACGCTGTCAGTGTGACCCTCTACAGTAAACTTAGCAGTTGGGTACTCGTTCAAGATTTGGATAATGTCAACCATTACAGAAGTAGATTCTGCTTTGATAGAAGACTTACCAGTATCGAACAAGATAGTTCTAGCGTAATCGTTCAATTGTTTCTGAACTTCCTCAGTTACTTCTGGGCAACCGTTGTTAGCAACAGTACCGGCAACATCTGGACACTGATCGTCTTTGTCAAGTACACCGTCACCGTCAGCATCTGGCCATGGGCATCCTTTGTTAGCAGCAGGTCCAGCTTCGTTAGGACATTCATCATCCTTGTCGGCAACACCGTCACCGTCAGCATCAGGACAACCAGCCAGTGCAGGAAGACCAGCAGTGTTTGGACAAGCATCATCTTTATCGGCAACACCGTCACCGTCAGAATCAGGACATCCGTTCATTTCTTTTGAACCAGCTTCGTTAGGACAAGCGTCTTTAGCATCCTCGATACCGTCACCGTCAGAATCAGGACATCCGTTGAATGCTGCTAGACCAGCAACTTCTGGACAAGCATCGTCTTTGTCGTAGATACCGTCACCATCAGTGTCAGTACCACCAAATTTGATGCTAAGACCAGCCATGTGCTGGAAGTGCTTTACCAAGTAATCTTCGAAAGCATGCTTGTATTGTGTTTGTAGTGTGAAACCTAGGTTGTCAGAAAACCAGAAGTTAACACCAATACCACCATTCACGGTACCGGCACCAATTTCGTCAACCCAAGTGTAACCACCACCAATCTCTACGAAAGGATCAACTACAGTGTTTTTAAGAATGTTGTACTTAATAGTACCATCTATAGCGTAGTGAGAAAGATCATCGGCTTCGAAGTCTCCCAATTTTTCGATTCTGTTCAAAGAACCTCTAGCTCCTACAGAGAAACCATCACCAATGTACTTGGAAACGCCAATGTAAGATACAGACGGCAAAATGTTCCAGTGATCGGTAACGTTGAAGTACTCGTCGAACAACGTAGTACTAGAGAACGGGTTGTTCTCATCATTTGTAGGATAGACGTCTATTGCATTCACCCCTATGCTTACCTGCCAGGGATTATTTTCGTCTTGCGCTTGTATGCTGTTGACCCCTACAAATACAAGAGCAACAACCAATAATTTGCTAAGATGTTTCATGCTCAAAATTTTAAGTTTAAGTGTTTATCAGCAGCAAATGTAAGTTGTTAAGACTTATTAACAAAATCTAAATTTCTTTTTTTTTGACTCATTTGCCAGAAGATTTGTTGCATTTCGTCGATTTTAGATCACCTTCAACGATTTTCCCACCTTGATAAATGCATTAATTGCTCGGTCTAGATGCTCCTTTTCGTGGGCCGCGGAGAGCTGCACGCGAATCCTTGCCTTGTCTTTGGGTACTACGGGATAGAAGAATCCTATCACATATATACCTTCTTTAAGCAACATATCCGCCATGTCTTGGGACAATTTGGCGTCATAGAGCATTACCGGCACTATGGCAGAATCCCCATCAATAATATCAAAACCGGCTTCTTTCATACCTTTTTTGAAGTACTCCGTATTGTGCATTAGTTTATCGCGTAGGGAGGTGTCCTTGTCCAACATCTCGAATACTTTTATGGAAGCTCCCACAATGGCGGGTGCCAAGGAATTGGAAAACAAATAAGGTCTAGAACGCTGGCGCAGCATTTCTATGATTTCCTTTTTTCCTGTGGTATAGCCTCCCATGGCACCGCCCAAGGCCTTGCCTAAGGTGCCCGTAATAATGTCGATACGGTCCATTACGCCTTTTTCTTCCAATGTTCCGCGACCCGTCTCACCGATGAACCCTGCGGCATGGCATTCATCGATCATGACCATGGCATCGTATTTATCGGCCAAGTCACAGATTTTGTCCAATGGGGCTAACAAGCCATCCATGGAAAACACACCATCCGTTACAATAATCTTGAATCGGGCGCCATCTGCATTGCTCTGTTTGAGCTGTTTTTCCAAATCGGCCATGTCGTTGTTCGCGTAGCGGTAACGTTTTGCCTTGCACAAACGCACCCCATCGATGATGGAAGCGTGGTTCAGCGAATCGGAGATAATAGCGTCTTCCGCAGTGAGCAAGGGTTCAAACACTCCTCCGTTGGCATCAAAGGCAGCTGCGTATAATATGGTATCCTCAGTTCCATAGAAATGGGCTATTTTTTGTTCCAGTTCCTTGTGAATGTCTTGCGTTCCACAAATAAAGCGAACGGACGACATTCCAAATCCGTGCGTATCCAAAGCATCTTTAGCGGCCTGGACCACCTCTGGGTGCGAGGAAAGCCCCAAATAATTGTTTGCGCAAAAGTTGATGACCTCTTCACCTGTTGAGATTTTTATAACGGCTCCTTGGGGAGAAGTAATGATGCGTTCCTTTTTAAATAGGCCAGCTTCTTCAATTTCCTTTAACTCCTGGGCCAAGTGCTCTTTAATTTTTCCGTACATATCTTTTAAATCGGTTTATACAAAAATAGGGTCTATTTCTTGGTCAATATAAACAATAATGGATTGTTTTATTTCAAAGTCCATTTCTCTCAAAACATCGGCGTAGTTGGCAATCTGTTCTTTGTGTTTAGGCGATGGCTTCCCTGTTTTGTAATCGACGACCGTTGCCTGTTTTCCATCAAGGACTATTCTGTCGGGGCGAAGGGACTGTCCGCCCGTGGTCAGTATTTCCTGCTCGTTAAGGATGCGAAGATGCTCCAAAAAGAGCCCTGCCAGCTTCGGGTGGTTTACAACTGCCAATACTTTTTGTTTGATGCTCGCTGAGGATTCCTTCGGAAAATGTCCTTCAATCTCCAAACGCTCCAATATGGGATCGACATCTTTCGCCGTCTTGATTTGACTTAAGGCAAAATGAATCACGTTCCCCATTTCAATGGCCTCCAATCGCTCATCGTCCCATAGACGACCCGATGTGGTGGAAATGGCAAACCCACGCTCGGTTTTGGCTCGGGAGACGTAGGGAATGTAGTTCGCTGTGGATGCAATAGCTTTCTTGGTGCTTTCCGAAGGAAAAGTGCCAATGGCATAAATATCACCTTCGGTTTCGGTCAAATTGTGTTGCTGAACGTACCATTGAAAAAGGTCTTGGTAAGATGAGGCGGCTTCTATGCTTGCTATCTCCTTTTTGCTCTTTTCTGTAATAACGAACAGGCCTTTTTCGGGACGGGTGAGCGCCACATATAGCACGTTCATGGCATCCAATAAAGACTTTTGCTCCACTTCCAAGTATTTGGCCTGTGTTACGGGGTTATATTCCAGCATATCGCTCTTGGTGTTCAAAAGGAACTCATCCAGCCCTATTTCGTCTTCTTGCGATGTTGCGGCAACCCACGACTTTTTGTCCCTTTTGATCAATGTTGAATCGGCAAACGGAAAAATCACAAATGGGAACTCAAGCCCTTTGGCTTTATGAATGGTCATAATTTTTACGGCATCCACACCGTCCGGCGCTGCAATGGAAAGCGATTCTTTTTTGGATTCCCAGAAATTAAGGAACGCATACACGCTGGGTCCCTCCCTTTTTTCAAGGTCAAGTACCTCGTCCATCAAAAAGGAAATATGAGCTAAGGAACCCTCATTCAATTTAAATTGAACTATGGCAGTTTCTAAAATGGTAAGTACGGGCTTGCCCTTTAATTGGGACACATCAAAACCATGCTCTTTGGCCAAAAAGGGTATGATAGTCTCCAAATGTTGGGCAATAAAGGTGTGTTCGCCTTTTGCATCGGTACAGATATACCTTAATATTTTATAGGCTGCTTCGCGGTCGGTTGGATTTTCAAAAATTCGGAGGATAGAAACCAAAAAGACGACTTTCTCATTTTTTGCCAATAAAAGCGCATCCGAAGAAATGATGGGAATCTCATGCTGTGCCAAAAAATCGGCCAAGAGCATTCCTTTTTCATTGGACCGAACCAAGACGCATATATCAGCAAAAGCATGATGTTCCGAAACAAGTCGCTGAATGATTTTTAGTGTTTCGTTGCAATATGTCCCGTCTTTGTCTTCGAGGTCACCATCCAAAAAGGATAGTTGGATGTAACCACCGGGCTTGTTGTTTGTTTTTTGGTGCGAGTCGTTCAAAAACAGATTTCGGTAATCCTCTTGCGCCAATACCGGAGCCGAAGCGGTAAAAAAACTATTGTTGAAGTTTACTATTTGGTCTTGGCTTCGCCAGTTGGTATCCAAGGAATGGATGCTTGGTTCCACGACAAAGGGATTGAATCTTCCGTTGGTCAAGTTTAAAAATTGCTCTGCCCTTCCGCCACGCCAACGATAAATGGCCTGTTTTACATCGCCGACCAGAAAAAGGGAACCGCGTTCTTGTTTTTGATCCTCACTTTCCAAGGCATTGCCAATGAGTGGCACAAGGTTTTCCCATTGCATTTTTGAGGTATCCTGAAACTCATCGATAAAATAATGATGGTATTTCTCGCCCATCCGTTCATAAATAAAGGGAACCGGCTGGTTTTTGATTTCTTTGGACAGAATGGCGTTCAGGGACGAGATGGGTACAATGTCCCTATCCAATTCGATATTCTTGATTTCCTTGGCGATTTCGTTCAGGACCGTCATTGGTACGATGTTGCCATAAATGTTTTGGAGGTAACTGTACCGATAGATAAATTCTTTTAGGGAGAGGTAATTTTGAAGGACAAAAGTAGCCAAACCGGTCACATCTCTTTTGTCAGTCGACTTTAGCAACTTTCCTTCAATCAGATTGGGCTCCAATGTTTTTGCGGCATACAATTTTTTTGGGTCGAGTTCTCCATCCACCATTTTTTTAAAATGGTTGGGCAATGTTTTATATGGAAAATCAGCAAACTCAAATCCTTGTCGCTCAATTTCCGAAAGTGTTTCTTGCGCAAGCTGTTTCACTTTGTCCTGAATGGCCTTGCTTTTCGAGGCAATCAGCTTTTGGATATGGGTAAAATCTGAAATGGATTTTTCACGCAATGGTTCAATGTGCTCGGCATGGTTCTCCTGAAACAGCAGTTTTCCGATTTCCGTCAAATCGTAAGCAATGTTCCAGCTTTTGTCATCGTCGATTTTTTCCAAGGAAAAGGCGATCAGCACTTCGGTAAGTTCTTCGTCATTTCCCGCTCGTCCCAATAAACGCCCCACCGCTTCCTCCAACAATAAATCCTGATTGAGTTCTACCTCAAAATTTTGGGAAAGATGGAGGTCACGGGCGAAGGTCTTTATGATTTTGTGGTTGAACTTATCTATGGTAGAAATCTCAAAAAAAGAATAGTTGTGAAGAATCCGTTTTAGGATGAGTTGGGAACGTTGCCGTAACTGTTCCTCCGTCAAGGAAAGTTCTTCACAAAGGGATAAAAACAGACTTTTCTGTTTTTCGGGGACAGTTTCTTGCCCGAAAGCGAACAAATTGTCCAGAATCCGGGTCTTCATTTCCTCGACCGCCTTGTTGGTAAAGGTAATTGCCAGTATTTGGCGAAACTTTATAGGGGAATCGTTTGCGAGCAGTAAGGTGAGGTAGGCCTTGGCAAGGGCATAGGTTTTACCCGAACCGGCCGATGCGCTGTATATTTTAAAATTTGACCCCTTCAAAAGTGTTTTTCCTGCAAAATAAGGATTCCTTACCTCATGTTAACATGGTTTTAGCGGAATATAAATGTTAAAATCCGTATTTTTACGTGAACAAAGTAATAACCTAAAAAAACAAGATAATTATGGCTTTTGAATTACCTAAATTACCGTATGCATACGATGCGTTGGAACCTCATATAGACGCTAGAACCATGGAAATCCACCATACCAAGCACCACAATGGTTACACCACCAAATTGAACGGCGCTATTGAAGGAACCGACTTGGAAGGTAAGGGAATCGTTGATATTCTTTCCAACTTGGATATGTCCAACGGAGCCGTTAGGAATAATGGAGGCGGATTTTTTAACCACAGCTTGTTCTGGGAAGTAATGTCCCCGAATGGTGGTGGAAAACCATCTGGAGAGTTGGCTTCTGCTATTGATGAGGCTTTTGGTTCCTTTGACGCTTTCAAGGAAAAATTCTCCAATGCAGCAGCCACGCAGTTCGGTTCCGGATGGGCTTGGCTTTGTGTGCATAAAGGAGGCAAGTTGGAGGTATGTTCTACTCCTAACCAAGACAACCCCATTATGCCTGGAGTAGCCTGCGAAGGATATCCTATTTTGGGATTGGACGTTTGGGAGCACGCCTACTATTTGCATTACCAAAACTTGAGACCCGATTATATTGCTGCATTCTTTAATGTGATCAATTGGGACAAGGTTTCCGAAAACTACGCAGCTAGTAAATAGTAACTAGTTCATTTATAAATATAAAGCCGTGTACTTGGTGCACGGCTTTTTTGTTTCATTTTTTTCCAAAATAGAAAAGGGCGAGGAAGTCCTCACCCTTTTCGTCCCAAATCTTACCATAAACTTAACCTACTTATGCTATGGCGAGACTAAAATACTGGTATTGTGAGAAATAACAAAGGGTTTTAAAAAATATTTTACTTTTTTGAAGAAAAAGAAATGGAGCAGTTCATCGATAAAATGGATAAAACCTTGGTAGTCAAATATAAAGAAGGCGGAGCATGCTCCGCCTTCTTTCCCCAAATCTTACCATGAACTTAACCTACTTATGCTATGGTCTTCCAAAAGTAAGGCGGAGGATTATTTCTTTCGTAAGCTTTTAGATGAAACCCCTGTAAATGGGTTGAAGTGTATAACAATCGTCAATAATTGATAAATGTCAAGAAAGTTGGCTCGATTGTCAGGCTTTTTGAGGACTGTAGAAAATAAAAAAGGTGGAATAGCTTCCACCTTTTTTGCCCCAAATCTTACCATGAACTTAACCTACTTATGCTATGGCAAGCACTAAAGTAGGATGGCACATTGCCGAACGTATAAAAACCCGCTGTTCTACGGGATTCGTCGATAAAATGCACGCTTTCAGCTGTTTTTAAGGTGTTTCAGCACTAATACGCCCGTTCGTTCTTGCCTTCAAAAAAGTTGATAAATGCCTTATTGACCACCCGGTTTCCTCCTGGAGTAGGGTAATTTCCGGTAAAGTACCAGTCTCCCAAGTTTTTGGGACAAGCACTGTGCAATCCCTCTATGGTCTGATAAATGATTTCAACCTCTGCATTGATATCTTCCGGGCTCAAAATTTCTCCAATTTTTTTGGAAATCTGTTTGGCCGAGAAAGGTGCATAAAATTCTTTTACGTGATTAATGGCCTCTTTGTTCGGTGCTTTGGTCTGGGCCACACACTTATGGTAGATTTCTTCGATCAAATGGGTGGTCCCATGGTCTTCGTGAAGTGCCTTTGCTGCCTTAAAGGCTACAAAATCCTCCAGTTTGGCCATATCGATGCCATAACAATCTGGATAGCGAATTTGAGGGGCCGAAGATACCACGATGATTTTCTTTGGTGACAATCGGTCCAAAATTTTAAGGATACTGCGTTTGAGTGTGGTTCCTCTTACAATACTATCATCAATAATCACAAGGTTGTCCGTACTTTTCACGGAACCATAAGAAATGTCGTAAACGTGGGTCACCAAATCATCACGGCTACTGTCCTGTGTGATAAAGGTGCGTAGTTTGGCATCCTTAATGGCCACCTTTTCAATACGTGGGCGAATGGCCAAAATTCGGTGAAGTTCTTCCCTATCGATGTTACCGCCCATCGCCAAAATTTGCTCCTCTTTTTTCTTGTTGAGGTAGTTTTGGGCTTCTTTCACCATCCCGAAGAACGATGTTTCCGCAGTATTGGGGATATAGGAGAAAACGGTATTCTCCAAATCGTTGTCGATGGACTTCAGTATTTCTGGAAAAACCAATTTTCCCAGTTTTTTTCGTTCTTGATAGATTTCTTTGTCGCTACCTCGGGAAAAATAGATACGTTCAAAAGAACAGGCTTTTCGCTCCGTAGGCTCCAAAATCTGTTTCAAGGCCATGGAGCCACTTTTCTTAATGACGATGGCATGACCGGGGTCAAGCTCATGTACATCTTCAAAATTCACATTGAAAACGGTTTGAATAACGGGCCGCTCTGATGCCACGACCACTACTTCGTCATCTTGATAATAATAGGCAGGGCGAATTCCCGCAGGGTCGCGCATTACAAAGGCATCCCCATGTCCGATAAGTCCGCTCATGGCATAACCGCCATCCCAGTTTTTGGATGCCTTTCTCAAGATTTTGGCCACATTCAACCGCTCAGCAATAAGCGCCGAAGCTTCCCTTTTGGTGTAACCCTCTTTTTTGATCTGTTTGTAAAGCTTGGCAACTGCGTCATCCAAAAAGTGACCAATTTTTTCCATCACGGTTACGGTATCTGCCTTTTCCTTGGGATGCTGTCCCAATTCCACCAGATTTCCGAAGAGCTCGTCAACATTGGTCATGTTAAAGTTCCCGGCCACAATAAGGTTACGGTGCATCCAGTTGTTCTGCCTCAAAAACGGGTGAACGCTCTCTATACTGTTTTTTCCAAAAGTTCCGTAACGAACGTGCCCCATCAAAAGTTCACCAATGTATGGGATGTTCTTTTTCTGCCAAGCCACATCATCTTCCCGATCGGGATTTTGCGTCAAAGCGGTGTTAATGCGATTGTTGATCTGGGCGAAGATATCTTGTATCGGCTGTTGTTCGGCCGATCGTACACGGCTCATGTACCGTTCCCCGGGTTCCATGTCCATTTTGATACTTGCAAAACCGGCGCCGTCCTGTCCGCGGTTGTGCTGCTTCTCCATCATTAGGTACATCTTGTTTACGCCGTAAAAAGCTGTACCGTACTTTTCTTTGTAGTACTCCAAGGGTTTAAGCAAACGGATCAACGATATTCCGCATTCGTGCTTAATGGGATCACTCATAACAAACCTAATAAAAAAAGCCCCGAAATTCTCAGGGCAAACATTTATGTTAATTCAATATTGAACTGTGTCAATTCCTTAAACTCGGCCAGGCGGGCATCCACCTCGCTCTTTTTTAAATCTACCATCCGTTCGGTACCAAAGCGTTCTACACAGAACGATGCTAAATTGGAGCCATGGATAATGGCATTTTTCATGCTTTCAAAGGATATGTTTCCGGTTTCGGTCAAATATCCTGCAAAGCCTCCGGCAAAGGTGTCGCCTGCACCGGTAGGGTCGAAAACTTCTTCCAAAGGAAGTGCTGGGGCAAAGAAAATCTGGTCTTTGTGGAACAAAAGGGCACCGTGTTCCCCTTTTTTGATCACCACATATCTAGGGCCCATCTCCTGAATTTTGGCTGCCGCTTTCACCAAGGAATACTCGTTGGTCAATTGCCTCGCCTCCTCATCATTTATGGTGATGACATCAATTTTTGAAATCACCTTCATCAAATCATCCCAACTATGGTCCATCCAAAAGTTCATGGTATCCAAAACTATAAGCTTTGGTCGTTTTTCCATCTGATTAATTACACTCATCTGAATATTTGGATGCAGATTGCCCAACATCACAATATCGGCATCGGTGTAAGCTTCGGGTACAATGGGGTTAAAATCTGCCAAGGTGTTGAGCTCGGTGGCCAAGGTGTCCCGTGAGTTAAGGTCGTTATGGTATTTTCCTTCCCAGAAAAAAGTTTTACCACCCTTCACGATTTCCACGCCGCTGAGATCAATATCCTTGTCCTTTAAAATATCCATGTAGGATTGCGGAAAATCGTCACCCACTACGGATACGATGGCGGAGTCGATATCAAATTGTGAAGCGGCCAACCCAATAAAGGTGCCAGCGCCCCCCAGTATTCTGCCAGTTTTCCCGAACGGTGTTTCAATGGCATCGAAAGCCATGGTTCCCACAATCAGTAATTTACCCATTCCCTAAATTTTTGGTGCAAATATACGGTTTACCCTTTCCAATTTGTACAAAGGGCGTTCCAATTATGAAAAAATGGAAATATCAGCACGAAGACAGGTTACTTTCTGCCAAAATCGGCCGGTATTTCACCCCAGGCCTTAGTTTCCCACTTCACAATTGGGGTATTGAACCGATTTTTTTTGAGCCAAAGTTCGGCTCGTTCAATCAGTTCGAAAAGCTGTTCGTTTTTATGGGTTTTTTCCAGTTTGGTACCGCACTTTTTCTTGCGCACCCAACCAATTGCGATTCGGGAATCGGAGTAAAGAATGCGGTCACTCTTTTTTTGTTGGAGAAAGGCAAGTCCGTGCACCAGGGCCAAAAATTCGCCCACATTGCTCGTGCCCTGTTCAAACGGACCCTGGTGAAAAAGAACTCGCTTCGTCTTGGTGTCCACACCGCGGTATTCCATTTTTCCGGGGTTTCCGCTCGAAGCGGCATCCACGGCTATGGAATTGTAATTGGGCTCCCCTATTTTCAAAAGTTCCTCGGGGCTGAGTTCGCTTTTGCCCTTGGATTTGCCTTTATATTCCAAATAATTGCCATTAAAGGCCTTTTTTGCCTCTTCAAAAGTGGCGAACGACTTGTATTGGGCACCTTTTATCCCATCAATTTGGGCCTTGCAATCTGCCCAAGACTCAAAAATGCCTGGGTGCTTTCCTTTCCAAACCACATAAAACTTCTTTTTTTTGGCCATTAGGACAACACTTTTTCAATCACTTGGGGAAAATGCTCATATTCCAGCTGATGTACTTTTTGGGCAATGCTTTCCGGGGTGTCCGAAGCTTCAACTTTGGTTTTCGCCTGAAAGATGATGGCACCCTCATCATAATTTTCGTTCACATAATGAATTGTAATACCGGTTTCAGTCTCCTTATTGTCCTTTACCGCTTGATGCACTCTGTCTCCATACATGCCCTTTCCGCCATATTTGGGCAACAAAGCAGGGTGTATGTTGATGATTTTGTTTGGAAATGCTTCGATAAGATGGGTGGGAACTTTCCAAAGAAAGCCTGCCAAAACAATCAAATCCGCATCCAATCCCTTTAAAAGCCGGAGTACGGCATCGGATTCCCTAAAGGCTGGTTTGTTAAAATAAAACCCCGGCACCCCCAAGCGGTCACAACGTTCAAGGACCACGGCAGCACTCTTGTTGGTGAGCACCGCAACGACTTCTGCTTGGGACTTTTCGCTAAAAAAGGAAATAATATTTTCGGCATTGGACCCACTGCCCGACGCGAAGATTACAATTCGTTTCATTCGTTAGGAATTGACGTGATTTTAATTTAAATTACGACAGCTAAAGTAAGGTACAGCATTTGAAGAACTTTAATTTCGAGCACATTTTATCGTTAAATAGTGTATTTAATCCAAAGTTTTATATTTTTGCCAACGATTTAAATTTTTAAAACCACAATAATTATGTCAGACATTGCATCAAGAGTAAAGGCTATCATCGTTGATAAACTGGGTGTAGATGAGAATGAAGTTGTAGCGGAAGCTAGCTTTACCAACGACTTAGGAGCGGATTCCTTGGACACTGTTGAACTTATCATGGAGTTTGAGAAAGAATTTGATATTCAGATACCAGATGACCAAGCAGAAAACATCGCCACTGTGGGTCAAGCCATTAGCTATATAGAAGAAGCTAAGTAATTATATGATATATCGCTAAAGATTAAAAATTATCCATGTGGTTGTTATCGCATGGATAATTTTTTTTATAATTAACGTCTAAAGGGTAAAAAAATAGTTCAATGCAGTTAAAGCGAGTTGTAGTTACTGGTATGGGAGCATTAACCCCCATTGGTAACAATTTGGAAGCTTATTGGGAAGGACTACGGACCGGCAAGAGCGGTTCTGCCCCCATTACATATTTCGACACCGAAAAATTCAAGACTAAGTTCGCTTGCGAGCTTAAAGGGTACGACCCCATGGATTTTTTCGATAGAAAAGAGGCAAGAAAACTAGATAAATTTGCCCAATACGCCCTAGTATCTTCGGACGAGGCAATTGCGGACTCTGGGATTGATCTGGACGTTGTGGACAAGTTTAGGGTAGGAGTTATATGGGGTGCTGGAATAGGTGGATTGGAAACCTTTCAGAACGAGGTGATCGGATACGCCCAAGGAGATGGTACACCACGCTTCAATCCTTTCTTTATCCCAAAAATGATTGCAGATATTGCACCGGGCAATATTTCCATCAAACATGGATTTATGGGTCCCAACTATACTACGGTTTCTGCTTGTGCATCCTCGGCAAATGCCATGATCGATGCACTGAACTATATCAGGTTGGGACATTGCGATGTCATCGTTACCGGAGGTAGCGAGGCGGCAGTGACCATTGCGGGTATGGGCGGATTCAACGCCATGCATGCGCTTTCCACCAGAAATGAAAGCCCCGAAACAGCATCGCGACCATTTGATGCCACACGTGATGGTTTTGTATTGGGCGAAGGTGGAGGAGCACTTATACTTGAGGAGTATGAGCATGCCAAGGCACGTGGAGCGAAAATTTACGCTGAAGTATTGGGCGGAGGACTATCAAGTGACGCCTACCACATGACTGCCCCACACCCAGAGGGAATAGGAGTGGTGAAAGTGATGGAAAATTGCTTGCAAAACGCTGGATTGAAACCTGAGGATGTAGATGCCATCAATACACACGGTACTTCAACACCACTGGGAGATGTTGCTGAACTTAAGGCGATAACCAAAGTGTTTGGGGACCACGCACCAAAAATCAACATCAACTCTACCAAGTCCATGACCGGACACTTGTTGGGAGCGGCTGGGGCCATAGAGGCAATTGCCTCCATTTTGGCCATGGAATACAGCTTGGTGCCACCTACCATTAACCATAGTGTTGTGGATGAGCAAATAGATCCATCGTTGAACTTGACCTTGAACAAGGCTCAAGAACGTGAGGTAAAGGTGGCCATGAGCAATACCTTTGGCTTTGGAGGACACAATGCCTGTCTTTTATTCAAAAAATTAGGGTAGTTTTGTAACATGAAACTCACCTCCAAAATATTCAATTCCCATCCCAACTCGGATGGGGATTTTTTTTTGGGTATGAAAAGGATTTTAGGTTTTAAGCCCAAGAATATCGCCATTTATAAAACAGCCTTCCTGCATCGTTCCATGAATAAAAAGGACGGTGAAGGGAATCCCATCAACTACGAACGGCTTGAATTCCTTGGGGATTCCATGTTGGGCACCATCATTTCAAAATATCTGTACAACGAAGTGCCCGAAGGAGATGAGGGTTATTTGACGAAAATGCGCTCCAAAGTGGTAAGCCGAAAACACCTAAATGAGCTGGGAAAAGACTTGGGTCTCCTAAAGTTTGTTGAAAGCCGTATTCCCAAGGAACATTTCGGGGAAAATATCCATGGAAATGTGTTCGAGGCATTGATTGGCGCCATTTATCTGGACAGGGGCTATAGCTATTGCGAAAAGTTCATCGATGAACGCGTGATAGAACCTTATGTGGATATTGACCAATTGGAGGGCAAGGTGATCAGCTATAAGAGTTTGGTGATCGAATGGTGCCAAAAAGAGAAGAAGTCCTTTAATTATCATGTGTACGAAGACACAGGGAACGATGAACTCAAGCACTTTGCCGTAAAGCTTACCATAGGCGACCGAATATTGGCAAAGGCAAGGGCAACATCCAAGAAAAAGGCCGAGGAAAAGGCATCCAAACGAGCATACTTTGCTTTGCAGAGCAAGATAGAAAAACAGTGACTTTAAATAATGGTAAACTCAAACGTTTTCGCTTATTTTATAAGTGTATTGTTTTGTATTGACTAGGCAATCATTGGTAATAAGCCTATATTTACAGTTCGTGTTATGGGCATGTTAACTACGCACAAGATATCGGCAGACCTTTATGATGATAGTTTTCACCTCATTGCCATCCACAGTGATTTGGAAGATTATGCCATGGCCTATGCCATAAATTCCCATTGTGGACTTTATCTAAAACGGATGAAGAAAGACCTTTGTTTGGATGAAAACATGGCCTTTTCCGCTTTTGATTGGGAAGATGAGATGAACGATATGTACTGGACACTGATCGCCAACAAGTGCGAAACCGAAGAAGTGATGCCTTCCATAGGCTTATTTGAAAATAATGTATCCAAAAGAATAGGCCATTTGGTGAGGGAAAAAAAGGAAGTAGATTATTTTTTGAAAGTAGATGCAGTGGATGAGACCATGTTTTCCGAAAAACTCAAGACCATCAAACAAATAGGAAAAGTAATCACCGCATACCCATTGGACACACAGAACTTAAAATCAAAAAGAAATTTAATCTTTTAACAATGCCAACTAGAAAGAAGACTAAAATTGTAGCGACCCTCGGTCCGGCCACCAGTAAAAAGGAAACCCTTAGGGAAATGATCCTGGCCGGAGTGGATGTTTTTAGAATAAACTTTTCCCACGCCGCTTATGAGGATGTCGCCGAGCGAATTAAAATGATAAGGGAACTTAATGAGGAGTTGGAAATCAACACCGCCATACTTGCTGACTTGCAAGGGCCCAAACTTAGGGTAGGCGTCATGGGAGGCGAAGCGATCGTAGCCCCTGGTGATGAGGTTACTTTTGTAACGGGAGAACCTTTCGAGGGAACCGCCGAGAGAGTATACATGAACTACAAGAACTTCCCTAAAGATGTGAAGGCTGGGGAGCGTATCCTCTTGGATGACGGTAAATTGATTTTTGAGGTCAAATCTACCAACGGGGAGACCGAAGTGGTTGCCAAGGTAATACAAGGTGGCCCCCTAAAATCAAAAAAAGGGGTGAACCTGCCCAATACCAGTATTTCATTACCTGCCCTTACCAAAAAAGATATCAAGGATGCCATTTTTGCCATCCAACAGGATGTGGATTGGATCGCGTTGTCCTTTGTACGCCATGCGCAAGACTTGCACGATCTGCACAACTTGATCAAGGAACATACAGATCACAAAATACCGGTAATCTCCAAAATTGAAAAGCCTGAGGCCTTGGAGAACATTGATGAAATCGTAAAGGCCTCCGATGGACTTATGGTGGCCCGTGGAGATCTGGGGGTAGAAATACCCGCCCAAGAAGTTCCCCTAGTACAGAAACAATTGGTTTTGAGTGCCAAAAAAGGGAGGATACCAGTAATCATCGCTACACAGATGATGGAAACCATGATCACCAGCCTCACACCGACACGTGCAGAGGTGAACGATGTGGCCAACTCGGTTATGGATGGGGCAGATGCCGTAATGCTTTCTGGAGAAACTTCAGTAGGTAACTACCCTGTGCAGGTGATTGAAAAAATGGCGAGCATCGTGACCAGCGTAGAGGGCTCTACCCTTATCAAAGTACCACAGAACCCACCACACATCCGAACCAAAAGATACATTACAAAATCGGTTTGCTACCATGCAGCGTTAATGGCCAATGAAATTTCTGCAAAGGCCATTTCCACATTGACCAACAGTGGGTACACTGCCTTTCAGATTTCGGCCTGGAGACCTTCGGCCCATATTCTCGTGTTTACCTCGAACAAGAGGATACTTACCCAGCTTAACTTGCTATGGGGCGTAAAGGCTTTTTATTATGACAAGTTTGTCTCAACCGACCAGACCATTGAGGATGTGAACCAAATAGCCTGCAAAAAAGGTTTCTTGGAAGTCGGCGATATGCTCGTGAGTTTGGCAGCCATGCCCATTAAGGAAAAGGGAATGGTGAATACACTTCGTGTTACCGAAATTGAGAGCTGCAATTTTTAGTCTCCTCAGATTATAACTTTTTAAAAGGCGTTCATTTCGATGAACGCCTTTTTTATGCCAACTCTAGATCTTTAAAGAGCGAAGGGGCAATGCTCCTTGCCATAAAAATAGGCCAGTCGTTTTTAAATAGATGGCTTTCTGTAACTGCACTTTCATATAGCAAATAAAGTCCGCCCGATATTTTTTCTGTCTCAGCTTTGGAAAGATTGGAAATGTTGTCGCCGACCACTTCTCCCAAATATAGCAGCAATTCCTTTTTTTGAAGTTGGATCACTTCCAAGATCTTGGTTTGGTCTGGTGCCAGTTCCCCAAGTGTTTTAAGGGCCCAACACCCTTGAAAGTTTTCTTCTAGGTACATATCGCGCAACAAATCGAATATGGCCAACAACTGGGCCCTTCCTTTGCCTCTTTGATTAACATAATCCTTGAGGCTTTTCAAAAACGATTGGTGGCGTTGCTTCAGGTAGGCAATACAGATATCTTCTTTTGACTTAAAGTGGCTGTAAAGAGTCGCCTTAGCGATATCACATTTGGAAATAATCTCGTTGACCCCC
This sequence comes from Flagellimonas marinaquae, assembly GCF_003992675.1. Taxonomy (GTDB): domain Bacteria; phylum Bacteroidota; class Bacteroidia; order Flavobacteriales; family Flavobacteriaceae; genus Flagellimonas; species Flagellimonas marinaquae. The sequence continues at coordinate 118,796 of NZ_RZMZ01000007.1, read as the reverse complement.
GTTGAATTATACCCTTGGGAATAGAAAAGCTCTCCCGCTGAGGATATGATGTGCTCGTGCAATTTGTTTCGTTGCATAAATCTAAGAATATAGTTAATGGTGGTCGATGGTTTCACAAATTAAGAAAGAATTATCGTGTAGCGCAATGAAACCACCAATGAAATCATCAAGATGACATGTAATTCCATTGCCTAACTGTTTAGTATGTCGAGGGTTGTAAACATTTTCCTATCTTGTGGATGGTATTTTATCAATCAAATAACTTAAAATCACTAGAAATGAAAAGATTACTTTTGGCCGCTTTTTTTGGCCTATTTTTCGTTGTCAGCCATTATGGACAGGAGTTTCAGTTCAAAGCCGACGACATCGACATCGACTACAAAAAGTACACCTTAAAGAACGGACTCACCCTTTTGGTGTATGAGGACCACAAGGCACCTATTGCTGCCGTAAACGTTTGGTACCATGTGGGTTCCAAAAACGAAAAGCCGGGTAAAAGCGGATTTGCGCACTTATTTGAACACTTAATGTTCAACGGGAGTGAAAACTACAACACCGACTATTTTCAAGCCTTGGAAAGCATCGGGGGTACGGATTTGAACGGCACCACGAATACCGACCGAACCAATTATTTTCAAAATGTACCCGTTTCTGCCCTTGACCAAGTACTTTTCTTGGAGTCCGATAGGATGGGGCACCTGTTGGGCGCTATCGACCAAGCCAAATTGGACGAACAACGAGGTGTAGTCCAAAATGAAAAAAGACAAGGCGAAAATCAGCCTTACGGCATGCAGTGGGACTATTTGACCAAGGCAATGTATCCAAAGGGGCATCCCTATTCTTGGACGGTCATTGGTGAAATGGAAGATTTGAATGCCGCTTCTTTGGAAGATGTGCAGGAATGGTTCAAATCGTACTACGGAGCGGCCAATGCTGTGGTGGCTGTGGCTGGCGATGTTGACGCCGAAGAGATTCACCAAAAAGTAGTCAAGTATTTTGGGGATATTCCATCGGGACCTACGGTGGAAAGACAAGAAGTAAACATTCCCAACAAAGAGTACGATTCCCGTCAAGTGTACGAGGACCGCGTACCAGAAACCCGGGTACTCTTTGCATGGAATACACCACCTTACGGTTCTAGGGAGGACCTTCATTTTGATTTGATTTCCGCTATTTTGACCAGTGGGAAGAACTCAAGATTGTATCAAAAATTTATCTACCAAGACCAATCGGCAAGCGCTGCCGTTTCCTTCCAGTCTTCCAGTGAAATTGCAAGTAATTTTATCACTTGGCTTAATGTGAAGCAGGGCGAGGACCCAGAAAAATTGGAAAAAGAGCTAGAAGCCGAAATCAATAAGTTTATACAAGAAGGACCCACTGAGGACGAACTCAAAAGAGTAAAGGCGAGCTATTTTGCCAATTTTATCAAGGGACTGGAGCGTATTGGCGGCTTTGGGGGCGTATCGGATATTTTGGCCTCCAATCAGACCTACCATGGTGATCCGTCCTATTACAAAACCACATTAAAGTATGTGGAAGATGCCACGGCGGAAGATTTAAAGAAAACAGCGGCCAAGTGGCTCACCAAAGGAAAACACATTTTGGTTTGCAGACCCTTCCCGGAATATGACATTGTAGAATCTCCAGTGGACCGAAGCACATTACCCGCCCTTGCAGAGCAGAAAAGCTCCAAGTTTCCGGATTTGCAACGTACACAACTATCTAATGGCCTAAACGTGGTTTTGGCGCAGCGCAAAGGAGTTCCCACTATTGTAATCAACCTAGTGGCCGATGCGGGATATAAAACGGACTACCTGTCCGCTGCGGGAACGGCGAAATTGGCCATGAACCTGATGGACGAAGGAACCAAGGATATGGATGCCCTCGAGATCAACGAGCAACTACAGCTACTGGGAGCCTCTTTGAGCACCTTTTCCAGCCAAGATGAATCCAATGTATATATGAGCACCTTAAAACCCAGTTTTGATGCCAGTTTGGACCTATTTATGGATGTAGTGCTCAATCCGGTATTCCCCGAAAATGAATTTGAACGACTGCAAAAGGAACAGCTCAATGACATCAAACAGGAAAAATCCCAACCCATTTCCATGGCCCTTCGGGTGATGAACAAATACCTATATGGTGACGACCATCCGTACAGCAGCCCTTACACGGGAACCGGATACGAGGAAACCGTTTCTAAATTGACACGCCAAGACGTGGTGAATTTTTACAATACATGGTTTAAGCCGAACAATGCCACTTTAATTGTAACGGGTGATGTTGAAATGAAAGAGCTTAAATCAAAATTGGAAAAAACCTTGGGCAAATGGAAAAAGGGCGACGTTCCCAAGATTGTTTTCAATCAGCCAAAGACCAATTCCAAGAACACCCTCTATCTCATGAACAGGCCCGAATCCCAACAATCCGTGATTCTGGCGGGACATCTCACAGAAAAGTATGGCGATGTTTCGGAAATAGCTTTGGAGCAAATGGTCAATATCCTTGGAGGGGACTTTACCTCCCGAATCAACATGAATTTGAGAGAAGATAAACATTGGTCCTACGGAGCTGGAGGCTTTGTGATAGGTTCCAAGGAAGAACGTCCATTTATTGTTTATGCCCCTGTTCAGACTGACAAAACCGCCGAGTCCGTAACCGAGATTCGAAAGGAGGTTGCTGAATTTACATCGACAAGACCTGCAACAAAGGAAGAGTTGGATAAAGTAAAGACCAACCAAGTATTGAAGCTTCCTGGCCAGTGGGAAACCAACAGTTCGGTGAACAGTTCGGTGAGAAACTTGGTACGCTATAATTTGCCGGATGATTATTATCAGAAATATGACCAGAATGTAAGAAACCTCTCGGTGGATGATATTCGAAAGGTGAGCAATCAAGTGGTTCAGCCAGACAAAGTAAACTGGTTTATGGTGGGTGACAGGGCCGAAATCATAGATAAGTTGGATGAACTGGGTTTTGATAACATCATAGAGATAGATGCCGATGGCAACCCCAAAAAGCCTGCGGTTCAGCCTGTGGAATCGGACATCAAAAATTAATGGAATAAGGAGGCTTTCTAATAGTACTTTTAACTGATCCGTCATTCCGAACTAGTTTCGGAATCTCACCATATAACGCTTTATGTGTTATGAGAACCTGAAACAAGTTCAGGTTGACGTTAAAAACGACTTCTTAGATAGCCTCCTATTTTAAAAATCAAATTTCAACTGAACCAGCACGGACTCCTTTTTGGGCTCGTCTTTTTCTTTTTCTGTGTTTAGGTTTGCCAAGGAAATACCCAATAACCGAACGGAATTTTCCAACGAGGATTGGTATAGCAACTCCTTAGCAGTTTCCAAGATCAAATCCTTGCTGGCTACAAAATAGGGCAAAGTCTTGCTCCTGGTCTGGAGCGTAAAATCACTATACTTGATTTTAAGGGTCACAGTTTTGCCCGCAATCTTCGATTTTTGAAGCCTGCGTTCCAGCTCTTGGGCAATGTTATCCAACTTTTCCAGCATAAATATCTCGCTGCTCAAGTTCTCGGAAAAGGTGCGTTCGGCCCCGACTGACTTTGGAGTCCTGTGAGGTTTGACTTCGCTGGTATGAATACCACGGACCACGTGATAGTAATGCCCGCCACTTTTACCAAAATGTTTGTCCAAGAATTCCAGTGACTTTTCTTTGAGGTCTTTCCCCGTGAAAATACCAAGGCGATACATTTTTTCGGCGGTGACTTTCCCCACCCCGTAAAACTTCCGGATATCAAGATGTTCCAAAAATTCGATAACTTCTTCAGGATTGACCGTTTTTTGACCATTGGGTTTGTTGTAATCGCTGGCCACCTTTGCGATAAACTTGTTTATGGAGATTCCAGCCGAGGCCGTCAGCCCGGTTTTGTCGAAAATTTTCTGACGAATTTCTTTGGCAATCAAAGTAGCTGATGGATTCCCTTTTTTGTTTTCGGTCACATCCAAATAAGCTTCATCCAATGATAGTGGTTCCACCAAGTCGGTGTATTCATAGAAAATTTCCCGGATTTGAAGGGATACCTCCTTGTAGCGGTCAAATCGGGGTTTTACAAAAATAAGATGTGGACAGTTCCGCAACGCAATGGAGCCGGCCATGGCACTCCGAACCCCATATTTTCTTGCTTCATAGCTTGCTGCAGATACCACACCGCGCTTGGAACCTCCTCCAACGGCAATCGGCTTTCCCTTGAGCTCAGGATTGTCATGCTGTTCCACCGAAGCGTAAAAGGCATCCATATCCACATGAATGATTTTTCGTAAGGGAAAATCGAAATCCATACCCAAATTTAGGGTATATTTAGTTTGATGGAACATTTGGAAATAGAACGTAAGTTTTTGGTAACAAGCGATGGATTCAAACAACAGGCCACATCGCAAACGCGAATTGTACAAGGATTTCTGAACACTGACCCAGAACGTACCGTCAGGGTCCGGATAAAAGGAGATAAGGGTTTTTTGACCGTTAAAGGACCCAGTAACGACTCTGGAACTACCCGCTTTGAATGGGAAACAGAAATTACGGCATCGGAGGCTACAAACCTGATTGATTTGTGCGAATCCGGTATTTTGGAAAAGGTTCGTTTTGAGGTTCCATGGGGAAACCACTTGTTTGAAGTGGATGAGTTTTTGGGTGAGAATAAAGGTCTCATTTTGGCCGAGGTGGAACTCAAACACGAAGATGAACGTTTTGAAAGGCCAGCTTGGTTGGGCGAGGAAGTCACGGGTCAAATCCCATATTACAATTCACAATTGAGCATAAAACCATACAAGGAATGGTAACATCCAGATCAGTTACAATAATCAACATTTGTATTGGGATTAGCGCCTTTTTAGCCATGCTGTCCGAGGCTTTGGGTCAAACAGTGGCGTATATGCTTTTAAAGCCATTGACCACAATTTTGGTGGCGTCCTTGCTTTTGCTTGGTACTCAAACACGGCCATCCAAGTTCAAAGGTCTGATGGTGTCGGCTTTCCTGTTTTGTTTGCTAGGCGATATACTCTTATTGTTTCCAGCTTACTTCGTTTTCGGACTGGCTGCGTTCCTGGTCGCTCATCTGTTATTTGCCTCGGCTTTTCTACAATTAAAGGGTTTTAGGCCTCATTGGATTTCCTTTTTGGTGCTGTACGGTATCGGCACAGGTCTTTTCCTGTGGTTGAAACCAGGTCTTGGAGAATTTATGGTGCCCGTGGGGGTGTATGTTGTGGTCATCTGTTTTATGGCGTGGCAAGGGATTGGACTTTTCCTAAAGGAAAGAAGCAAGACGTTTGTATGGATTGCCGTGGCCGTACTTCTATTCATGTTCTCTGATACCATGATTGCCATCGCAAAATTCAAAACGAATTTCGACTATGCCAGTATTGTCATTTTAAGTACATACTGGTTGAGTATTGGGTTGATAGCCAACGCGGCTAGAAGAATCATCTTATCTCCCCAGAGCTGACATCAATCCAACTTCTTGTCCAAAGATAAAATAGTGTGAAGCAGAACGTTGGCACCATTGGCCATATCCCCCGCTGAGGTAAATTCTTTGGGCGAGTGACTGATGCCGCCTTTGCTCGGAACAAAGATCATCCCCACCGGTGCGAAACGGGAAATATCCTGTGCATCATGACCTGCACCACTAGGCATATATTGGAAGCTCAACCCCAGTGCCTTGGCAGCGGCTTCAATTTCTTTTTGGATCTTCGTATCCGTTAGGGCAGGCTCTGCAGTGGTATCCAACGGTAAAAACTCTACGGACACATTGGAAGCTTGAGCAATTTCTTCTGTTTTTTCCTTAATGGCGCGGTACACTTTTTGGATGACTTCCGAGGATAGGTCGCGTATTTCCAGACTGGCGACCACTTTTCCTGGAATTACATTCGGGGCGCCAGGTTCTGCCTTTATTCGCCCTACCGTGCCTACCTGGGTGCCTTCAAAACTATTGGTAATTTCATTTACGGCCACAATATATTTGGCCGCGGCCAACAAAGCATCTTGTCTCGCATTCATGGGAGTGGTACCAGCATGGTTGGCAAAACCGGTAAACACAACATCCCACCAATTAAGTCCAACTATACCCTCTACGACGCCTATGTCCAATTGTTCCTTTTCTAGTTTGCCACCCTGCTCAATATGAAGCTCCAAAAAAGCGGCCAAGCTCCCTTTCTCGCGTTGGGCACTTTCAATTTTGGTGGTATCCCCTCCAATTCTCATGATTCCCTCGCCCATGGAGTACCCAGTAGCATTCACAATGGGGAAAGCTGATTTGCCCAGATTTCCGGCCATCGCCCGGCTTCCCATAACCCCGCCTTCTTCGTTTGGAAAAATGATGACTTCCAAAGGATGTTGGGTAGTTATGTTGTTTTCATTTAGCGTTTCGATAATTTCCAAAGCCGCCATGGAACCCAAGCAACCATCATAATTCCCACCATTGGGAACCCTATCGATATGGGAACCAAAAGCTATGGGCTTTTTAGCAGTATCGGTACCTTTCCGGGTTCCAATAATATTTCCTGCAGCATCCACCCGAACATCAGCACCCAAACCCTTTAGGGTTTGTATCACCCAGTTGCGTGCTTCAATATCGGCATCGCTAAAGGCTACCCGTTCCGTTTCACCGTTTTCTTGCATTCCGAATTCCGCCAGTGTGAATATCCTGTCCTCCAGACGGTCTTGCTTAACTTTTAATTCGCTTTGTTGCGCGGTGGTCACGCCAAGGCATAAAAAGGCCAAAAAGAATAGTAGAAATGGTTTCATCATGGTATGGTTTTCCGAAAGGTAACAAATTAGCGGACTATGATTTCTATTTAAGCTGCTTTTTCCGCCGTGGCAGCATGCATTTCACCATCCATGAGCTTTTGCCCTGACCATTTTTTTTTATGAATACCGCTTAACCAAGGAATAGAAAATCCAACTGCTAGCAAGGTGCCTGCGACCACAAAAATCATCAATGGGTTTGCAAATAAAGTACCGCTGTTCAAAGTAGCCAAGATCAACATGGTGGATAGTGGGAATGATAGCGCCAGTATAGCAACACCAAAATCATTGTTGAACGTTCTTTTAGGGGACTTTTGGTCCATTTCCAAACTGTCCACGGCCGCTATGTGGGCATAGGGCCAAAAACTACAGGCGCTTAACCCAAATGCCATCGTCAGCAGGATTTCTTTGGAAGCTTCGATGCCGGCAACAGTAACAAAGGTTCCAGATATGAGCAGGACCAAACCCGCTCGGGTGCACAGGAGCGAAAAAATCTGAACAAACTGCTTCCTTTTAATTTTTACCGCAAGTCCAATAAAGAGGAGCACAAGCGGAGTCATAATCAAGCTCAACTTTTCCAAGGTCTCGCTCAAAAAGAACGGTAGGGAGTTCATGCTCACCCCAAATGCCAATAAAATCAAGGCCGCTCCAATAAAAACGTTTACTGGTTCGGAAACCATGGCCTTGATCAACGGCTTTAGCTTGGTTACACCGCTTTTTTTCTCGTGGGATTGAAGGCTGTAGTGCCAGTTCATGGCCACCAAATACAAAAAGAAGAGGACAAAAATTTTGTTGCCAAGGTCGGACATAGCTGCTTTGGCCAAGTATGCATCCCCCAAGAACTCCAAAATAAAAGGAAAAGAAGACAATCCTGGAGCAAGTGAAGGCACCAACAATCTTGCTGTTCTATACTCCGATGTCCCTTTTCCGATGCCCATAAGGGGCAGAATGAGGGGCATAACAAAGAATAGAATCAGGTTGAGCCCAAGAGCCAACAAGGGCAATAATAATAGATGCAACTCCACCTTGACCCCCAACAACGCAATGAATATGGTTGCGGGCAGGGCTAGGTTCAGTATGATTTTTTTTATGCCCGTAATTTCTTCTTTGGACTTGAACTTTACCTTAAGTACAATCCCAATGAAGATGAAGAACAGGAAAACGATGGTTTTTTGTATACCTACGTCCACTATGCCAACACTTTATGGAGTGCGGCGGTAAAGGTTTTCATCTCGTCCATGGTTCCCATACTCACACGACACCAGTTTTGATCCATAAATTCGAATGCACGAACGCCGACCTTTAACTCGGTCATTTGTTCCAAAAATGCATTGCCCTCCATTTCAATTGGAAAAATGATAAAACTTGTGGATGAGGGAACATAGGATGTAATCCCCAGTTTATCCAGACTTTGATATACATATTCCCTGCATTCCGCATTTAGCTTTCGTGATTTCTCAAGAAAGGCGGCATCATCCATGGCCGCCATGGCCGCATATACAGATGGCAAGGTAATACCCATACCTCCCCTGGTAATATTTTGTAGTTTCCCTAAGGTTTCTTCCAACGTAACAATATATCCGACACGTAGACCGGCCATGCCGTGAATTTTGGAGAACGTACGGGCGATGATGACGTTTTTGCCCTCATTTACCAAGGAAACCATACTTTTTTTGGCACCATCCTCTAAAAACCATAGATAGGCTTCATCTATAAAAACGGGAACTTTTTCGGATACTCTGGAACAAAAATCCACTAATTCCTGATGGTCAGTCATAGAACCCGTTGGATTGTTGGGGTTACAGATGTAGACCAGTTTGGTATCATCATCTATGGCCTCTTCCATAGCTTTGAGGTCGTGCGACCAATCATCTTTTAATGGTACTGGTTTCCAGTTTGCGCCAACCGATTCGGCAACCCGTATGAGCGACATATAGGCAGGGTCTGCAGAAACGACATTGCCTCCGTTCATGAAAAGGACCATGGCCGTTTTTTCCAATAGATCGGAAGAGCCGGGGCCCATCATAATATTTTTGCTTTCCACGCCTTCAAAATCGGCGATTTTGTCCACGAGCTGAAACAGTTCTCTCCATGCATACCTGTTTCCGCCAGATGCTGAATTTTTAAAGGCTTCCAAGGCCATTGGAGATGGGCCATAGGGATTTTCGTTGGCATTTAATCTTGCGGCCAACTCGGGCAGCATAGCGTCGGGCTTTGGCAAATATTCCTTAAAGAAGGGACTGTAAATAGCATTTCCCTTGGCATCCAAGGTCAAAGGAGCTTTCGGTGTTTCGGCTAGTCCTATATATGGTAAGGCCATGGCGCCACCGGCAGTGAGCATGCTTTTTCTGATCCAATCGCGTCTGTTGATGTTGGTTGATGTAGTTCCCATTGGTTTTTAGTTTTTAGAAGAACTTAAAAATACGCGATCATTTTCCTAAACACAACGATAATTATATAAAAATCAGCCTGTTAATGAAGAATCTGTTAAAATATGGACGGTTTATTTGAAAAAATGATAGTGCAAATTCCTGTAGAAGGGGCTTTTTTGAAGATATTCCTTCCCCGAGAAAGGGCTCTACGTAATCACTTGAATAGACTATTTACGTTTGAAAGGCATCAACCCTCTGAAAGAATTCCTTCCTTTTCTATAATGGGGATGGTTCTGAGGTGGCCTTCATTGATGGAGTGCTTTGGAAACAGGCATCGTTTTTCAAACAGCTTGTTTTCGGCAAAAAAGGTCACAAAGAATTCGTTGTTGAGTGCCAATACTTCTTCTTGCAAGAGTTCTATTTTTTTGAAGGATTTCGGCCCCAAAACGCCTATGCCATGGCGCATGGTGGATGTTTTTTTGTCTCCGTCAAACCCCTTCGAAACCACAATGGCCATCTCAATGGTATCCGAACGGTTATTGATGAGGTAGGCATTCCAGTCTTTGGACAAAAATTCTTCGTTCCACTCACGGATTACTGCAACGTGTACATCCTTGGCTACGGGAATTTCAATATCCTTTTTCATAAAATGCGGCTATAGGGCACTTTTGAACTGTTCCAAAAAGCGCACGTCATTTTCGCTGAGCAAACGGATATCGGAAATTTGATGGAGCAGCAGTGCTATACGATCTATTCCCATCCCAAAGGCAAATCCGGAATATACTTCGGGGTCTATGCCACAATTCTTCAGGACATTGGGGTCTACCATACCACAGCCCATGATTTCCAGCCATCCGGTACCTTTGGTCATCCGGTAATCCGTCTCGGTCTCCAATCCCCAGTATACGTCCACTTCGGCGCTGGGTTCGGTAAACGGGAAATAGGAAGGACGCAGTCGTATTTTTGACTTTCCAAACATTTCGGAAGTGAAGTATTGCAGGGTCTGCTTTAAATCGGCAAAGGATACGTTTTTGTCCACATACAACCCTTCCACCTGATGAAAAAAGCAATGCGATCGCGCTGAGATGGCCTCGTTTCGGTATACTCTACCAGGAGAAATGGTCCTAATGGGCGGTTTATTGGCTTCCATGTACCTCACCTGGACTGATGAGGTATGGGTGCGCAACAAAATATCTGGATCCGTTTGTATGAAAAAGGTATCCTGCATATCTCTTGCCGGATGATATTCTGGAAGGTTGAGCGCGGTAAAATTGTGCCAGTCGTCCTCTATTTCAGGGCCTTCGGACACATTGAATCCGATACGGGAGAAGATATCGATGATTTGGTTTTTGACTATTGAAATTGGGTGACGCGCACCAATCTCAACAGGCTCCCCAGGACGTGTGAGGTCGCCATATTTTCCACTGGCCTCTGTTTGGTTTTCCAGGGTATCCTTCAAGGCATTGACCTTTTCTGCAGCAACAGTTTTTAATTGATTGACAACCATGCCAAACTCCTTTTTCTGCTCGTTGGGCACATTCTTGAATTCAGCGAAAAAACTGTTCAGAAGTCCTTTTTTACCCAAATACTTGATTCGGAAGGCTTCGATTTCGTCAATGGAGTTGGAAGTGAACTTTTCAACTTCGGCGATATGTTCCTTAATGGTATCAATCATGATGGCTTGCGCTATTGGCGGACAAATTTAGCAAATTGTCCTTGAATATATAGGCAATTAGAAAATGTACTGCAATTCCACCCAACAAATGCCAGAGCCAATGCGTGCCCATGGGAAATAATGTTTGATGGAGATCGATGCTTCTAAAGAAAAGGGCAACACCAAAAATGAGGAAAGCCATGAACACCAAACCGATATGCTTGCCATTGGTTTTTGCTAGATACCATCCAATGGGAATAAGAATCGTAGCAGCGGTAATCACATAGCCCAAGGAGATTCGCCACCCTGTGGGTATGGGAAGAATCCGAAGCACAAATGAGGTGCCAAGCAAAACCACCACAAATATCAAGCGCCGCCACCATGAATGCACCAGTTTAAAAATAAAATAGATGACCAAGGAAGCGCAGAGCAGCATAATCGGCATCCAATCCAACCGAAGCCAAAATTCGTGGCTACGGGTAGCGTGATAGACGGTGCCCCCTATATAGCTAATTCCGATAACGGGAAGTACCCAAGCCAAGAAGCGATGCTTTCCAGGATCACGATATACCCGGCTACCCCAGTAGACAATCAATATCAAAAAAATAAGGTTACTGAAAGTATTGAATGGCTCCACAGGAAACGTACCTTGAGCAGTTTCCAAATAGATGGGTCCAGAATCGTTTGGGAATTTCATGCTGGGCATACCAAAGTTTTGGGTTTTGGCCAAAATACATATTGCCAAGGACATACCAACTCCTCTCAGGCTGAATTTAAATAAAAAAGGGGCTGTCTAAAAAACAATAATATTTGAACTTTGTCAGGTTGAGCGTAGTCGAAACCCATTGACTATCAATCTGTCTTAAGTTCTCGACTGCGCTCGAACAGACAGGTAAACTGCTTTTTAGGCAGCCTCTTTTCTTTTAAGAATTGTTGCTAGGAATTATAAGAATGTGACGCTACCATCCGAAATATCGTACATGGCGCCTACAATGGCAATATCGCCATCTTCCTCCATTTCTTTTAGGATAACACTTTGGTTTCTAATGTTTTCCAATGCCATTTCAACATTTTTTACGGACACGGCATCCACAAATTCCAAATTCTGGGAGTTCCGCAAGGATTCGTCCTTAGGTTCCTTGACGGCGTACACTGCGGGTTCAATCTTATTGATCAAACTGGTTAAATTACCGAGGCGTGCATGGTCGCAGGCACCTTTTACGGCACCGCAACTGGTGTGTCCCAGTACCACAATTGCCTTGGTGCCGGCAAGTTTGCAGGCAAACTCCATACTGCCCAGAATATCTTGGTTGATAAAGTTTCCTGCAATCCGTATGCTAAAGATATCCCCCAGACCTTGATCAAAAACCAGCTCTGCGGAAACCCTGGAATCGATACAACTAAGAATGGTCGCAAATGGAAATTGACCATCCTTGGTATCGTTAACTTGCTCCAGCAGATTGCGATGTGCTTTTAAATTTTGTTGAAAACGCTGGTTCCCCTCCTTTAAAAACTGGATTGCCTTTGCGGGAGTCATAGTGGATTGCGTTTCTTTGGTATGTGCCTTCATATGTTTAGGTTATGCTGTTTTTTTGGGTCTTAGATTAAAAAATTCGATATAACTATCAGGATTTTCAACCTCTCCTTTTTCGGAAATAATTTTGATGTCGATGTTTCTGTTCTTGGCCTTGCTCGAAAAATCCTCCAGAATCTCTACGATGTCATTATCCAGATACCGTGTTTTTCTCACATCCAAGGTGAGATAGGTATTTTCGGCAATGCTGTCCAATTCTTTCAAAATGGCTCCCTTGTTGAAAAAGGTGACCTCTTCGGCAAGGGTCATTTTTATTTGATGTCTGCCGCCATCACTTTCCTCAATGTGCAAAAAGTGGGAGTTTTGGTAACTTTTGATCAAAACCACTACAATCCCAACACCAAGACCTAAACTTATTCCTACCAAAAGGTCGGTAAAAACAATCCCCACCACGGTCACCACAAAGGGGACAAACTGTTTCCAGCCGGCCTGGTACATTGTTTTAAATAGACTTGGTTTGGCAAGTTTGTAGCCTACCACAAATAAAATGGCAGCCAATACGGAAAGCGGAATCATATTGAGCAGTGTCGGAATCAAAATAACCGAACCCAAGAGGAAGAAGCCATGAATAATGGCTGATAATTTGGTTTTACCACCAGATTGAATATTGGCCGAACTCCTCACAATAACCTGGGTTATTGGAAGACCCCCAATCAAACCAGCAATGGTGTTACCGATACCCTGTGCAATCAGCTCCCGATTAGTAGGGGTGGTCCGTTTTTCAGGATCAAGTTTATCGGTTGCCTCTACACAAAGTAGCGTTTCCAAACTGGCTACCAAGGCAATGGTAAAGGCCGTTACCCAAACCTCTGTGTTGCCAATGACGGAGAAGTTGGGGAAACTGAAAAAACCAAGAAAGGATTGAAAGCTATCAGGAACGGGGACCGTAACGAGATGCTCCGCAGAAATTCCCCAAGTGGCATCTCCCTGCGTAACGCTAAAGTAGATGATGCCGATGACCACGGCCACCAAAGGGCCTTGTATCAACTCAAAGATTTTCGATTTTTTGGTCAATACTTCACTCCACAGAATCAAAATGGCCAAACCAATAGCGGCAATCAGGGTTGCACCGGGACTAATGTAGTTGATGCTGTTGATGATTTCGCTAAAGGTGTTTTCACCATCCACTTGAAAAAAGGCCCAATCTCCTTCGGGATCTGCATCGTACCCAAAAAAGTGAGGTATTTGTTTCAGAATGATGATGATACCAATTCCGGTCAACATTCCCTTGATTACGGATGAAGGGAAATAATAGGCAATCACCCCAGCCTTTAGAAAGCCAAATATCAACTGGATAATTCCCCCTAAGACTACGGCGACCAAAAAGTTTTGATAGCCTCCTAGGGTGCCAATAGCGGTCAATACTATGGCAGCCAGCCCTGCGGCCGGACCACTGACTCCTATGTGTGAGCCACTGAGCGCCCCCACGACAATTCCCCCGATAATACCCGCAATAAGTCCGGAAAACAGTGGGGCCCCACTCGCGAGGGCAATACCCAAACACAAGGGTAGTGCTACGAAAAAGACTACGATACTCGCAGGTAAGTCATTTTTTAAATGCTTGAACATGTTTTGATGTGCGTTTGTTCTTCTATACTGGTTAGGTTATGGATAGAAGATGTTTAAAAAATTGAAAAAAAAAATACGAAGAATTAGGTCAATTTTCTAGGAGGGGGGTCCAATATTTCTACCGTATGGTCAGAAATAGGGAAGAGATAACCCGAACCATCGGCATTCTGTTGCTGGAAAATAGGGTTGTTCGCTATTTCCAGATAATATTTGATGTACGCATCGATTTCGTCAAACTTCTTGTTCGTCTCACCATTATTGCCATTGTTTTCCTCCTCTGCGGCACTTATGACCATGGTTTTACCCAGTTCTTTGTCCAAAAAGGGAATAAGCGGTGATACCGTTAAAGCCGATATCAACAGCAAGGAAATGATAGAATGGACTATGGTTTTTAGCACAACCGAATTTTTGCTAAAAATACGGAATATTAAGCAAGGCAGGGGTGTTTTGGCCTAAAAGTCCTTGATTTTCCTGATATTCTCGGCCTCTAGCCAACCGGTTTGTCCGTCGGCTATCCGTATCCTCTTCCAATTGTCTAGTTCTTCCAGCACATTAACCTTGGTTCCTTCGTGAAGGGTAAAAACGGGAGAACTGTTGCTATTAGGTTCCGCGTTTACGTTTACTTCCTTGCTGAAGACAATGGCAGGGTCGTTGTTTTTAAAGGATTGAAAGTTGAGATAGGCCATCAATACACTGAGCACTCCCAATATCAAAGAAAAGATGCCCGAAATAAATGCCGCTCTTTTTTGATTGGCCGTACCAAGAAAGTAATAGGCCATATAGGCCAGCACAAACAAGAACACCAGTCCCACGGCCAAATAGGCCCATTGATCAAATGTAAACATTCCCGTTAGGGAAGTGTACAGTTTGGAAATCTCCGTTTTTGGCACTTCTTCAATGGCGTCCAAACGCATATTTTGAGCAAAACGAAGGTTGTTTTTTATCTCTTCGTTGTTCGGGGAAAGCAAAAGTGCTTTTTCATAGTAATATATGCTCGGGCCTATGGCGTTTAATTTGTAATAGCTATTGCCCAGATTAAAGTATAAAGAGGATGAATGCTCCCCATTATCCAAGATTTGCTTGTAATTATCTATGGCTTTGGAGTACTCCCCATTATTATAAAACTCGGTTGCGTCATTAAATAGCTTCTCGTTTTGGGCAAACCCAAAATTTAGGGAGAGGAGGCAAAGTAAAAAGATTATCTTTTTCATGCTCATAACTGTTTGTCCAAATTAGAGATTACCTCACTTGCTTTTTCGTAGTCTTGCTGCATTTGCACGTTGGAAAATGGACTGTAGCGTGCCATTTCACAACTGGTGAGCAATCCTATAAATCCGTCAATATCGGTTTTTTCAACCTTTTTCTCTGAAAGGATTCCTGTTATTTTGTCCTTGCTGAATTCCGATGTTTCGATGTGCAATTTAGCCTTCAAATAGTTGTGAAGTCCCTTTTCTAGCGCCACATAGAAGGCTTCTTTGTTGCCTAGCTCTTTCTTGGCCGTGGACAGGTATTTTCTGGCCAGCCTATTGGCTTTCTTTATTTTGTTACCCACCACATCACTAGCAATGGCCTCTCTCTTTTTGAAGGCAAATATGGCGATGGGAATCAACAGTAATGGAGCTAGTAGCAGCAAAAAGAACAGTCTTGATCCAAAAAATCGGTTCACTTCTATAGGAGCCAAGTTGGGGTCGAGGTGGATAAAATGAAACTGCTCTCCTGTAGGCACTACCAATTGCTTATTGGCTGCTGGATTGGTTGTAGTGGCGCTTCCGCTTGATGGTCCTTCAATGACTTCAATATTGATTTCTTCGGAATCGATAGTTCTGTAACTGCCTGTTTCTGGGTTAAAATAACTGAAAGAGATGCTCGGAATGGGATACTTTCCCCTAAATGACGGTACAATAGTGTAGTTGTTGGAAACTTTTCCCTCCATTCCACTGCTATAAGTGCGGATATCCTCATCATACTCGGGATCGTATACTTCCAAAGAACTGGGAAGTTCAGGTTCTGGAAGCTGGAACAGTTTTAGGTTACCTTTTCCTGACACTTCGACGATGGCCTGGAGTGACTCTGAGGCGTTCAATTGCGTTTTACTAGTAGTCACGGAAAAATCAAAATCACCAACGGCACCGCTAAAGTTTTCGGGCTTCCCAGCTTCGGGAAGCGGTTTTACGTTGATGGTGCGCCTACCGGCAGAAACGGTTTTACTGGTAGAGGTATAGATTCGGCCGCCAAAGAAGTCCCTTCGGTTGGTGGGGACGTCCACAAATATCTCCAAGGAAAGGGGTTCAATGTCCAGTTTCCCTGCTTTTTGCGGGTAAAG
Source organism: Flagellimonas marinaquae (assembly GCF_003992675.1). Classification (GTDB taxonomy): domain Bacteria; phylum Bacteroidota; class Bacteroidia; order Flavobacteriales; family Flavobacteriaceae; genus Flagellimonas; species Flagellimonas marinaquae. The sequence continues at coordinate 102,513 of NZ_RZMZ01000007.1, read as the reverse complement.
CACCACACGTTTGAGTACCACATACCGATAGGGTTTGCCTTCAAAGGTTCCATTCTGGGCCGTATGTTTGGTTACGGGAATATCCTGACTCCAGAAATTGTTGTAGGTAGGGTTGTCCAATGGGCGATAGTTGGTCACACTGATGTTTGGACTTACATATAATTTATAAACTACGGTAACGGCTTCATTGAGGTAGGGATTTCCTTTGGAAACCTCCGCTACCAAATGAAGGCTTTCGTCCGCTACATCGTCCACAGTCTTTTGATCGTTAGGTTTGTCCACGGCAGCGGTCACCTCTACCTGTTGTGGGGTAGTCTTGTAGGTTTGCCCATCAATTTCAATGGTTGCCTGATTGATAGTGAAGTTTCCCCGTGACGTTGGCACCAAAATGTAGCTGTAGGTTTTGGAAAAACTTCGCTTTCCGTTTACCCAAGAGGAACTAATGGATTGGGAAGGTCCCATAACCACCCTAAAATTCTCGAATTCTGGCGGTTTAAAGTTGTCGCCATCCTTGTTCATGGTAAAGTCTACTCGAAGGCGCTCATTCAGTCCCAATTTTTCCTTGCTCAAGTTCATGACAAACTCGATACCTTCGGTTTCCTCTTGGGCATGGGAGTGTAACCCCGAAAGGAGCAATATTCCCAAAATAAGCCATATGTTGCCCCTGAATGTTTTCATTACCAGTCCTTCTCGTTTTTGACCTTTTTTCCGCGAACCTTGCGGGCCTCCATCTTTTCCTGCACTTTTTTCTCCTCGTTCTGCATGGCTTCTAACAAATTCTGGATTTGCTGCTCAGAAAGCTGATTGGGCCTAGGTTGTTGTTTTTTATCGTCAGGCTGATCGCCTTCGTTGGGCTTCTTCTCCTGCTCCTTCTTTTTGTCGCCATCGCCCTCTTGGTTTTCCTCGGGCTTGTCCTCTCCATTATCGCCTTGGTCGCCCTTATCCTTGTTTTCGTCTTCTTTTTGTTCCCCTTCGTCCTTTTTCTCGTTATCGCCCCCTTCGTTGTTCTGGTCTTGGTTTTTATCCTTGTCCTCGTTCTCTTGGTCCTGTTTATCTTGATCGTCTTGGTTCTGGTCGTTCTTTTGCTCGTCCTGTTGTTTTTCCAACATTTTCTTGGCCAACGCCAGATTATATCGGGTCTCGTCGTCGTTGGGATTGCTACGAAGGGCTTGCTTGTAGGCTTCCACGGCTTTTTCGTACTCCTTGTTTTTCATGAATACGTTCCCCATGTTGTGAAATGCCTTGTGTTTATCAACTTTTTCCTCGGCAGCCTCGCTTGCTTGCTTGTAGCGGCCAAAGGCTTCGCCAAAACTTTCCCGATTGTAGTAGGCATTCCCTAGATTGAATCGTGCGGCGGCATTTTTGTCACTTTTGGAAATGGCTCGTCTGTAATCGGCCTCCGCGGTCACAAAATCGTTGGAAGAAAGTTGCTCATTGGCTTCATATGTCAAATTTTTGGAAACCTTCAGGGCTTTTTCAGCCTCTTTGTTTGCCTTTTCTACTATGTCGTCCTGTGCTTGGATGGTTCCAAAACACAGCAATAGTCCAAACATCAACTTTATCTTATTCATCATCATGCTCATTAAAAAGATTCAGTTTTTTCAACCATTGTGTTTTCCTGTCCAAAACAAAAATGTCCAAAAATAACAATAAAAAGCCCGCGGCAAGGAACCACTGAAATTGGTCCTTGTACTCTGCGAATTGTTTGGCCTCAAATTCGGTTCTGTCCATTCTGTTCAGTTCCTCTTTGATAAATTCCACTGCGTTTTCGGTGTTAGATCCATCAATGTAATCCCCGTTCCCCCTACTGGCAATTTCGGTCAATACAGCTTCATTCAGTTTGGTGATGACGACCTCGCCCTGATTGTCTTTTTTTAGACTTTCCACAACACCGTTGCGTTTGATGGGTATCGGGGCGCCTTTCGCTTTTCCTACCCCAATGGTGTATACGCGGATTCCGTTATCGAGGGCCTTCTCCACGGAATTAATGGTTGAGCTTTCGGAATGGTCTTCTCCATCAGACACAATAAAAAGTACCCGGTTGGTCTGTTGGGAATCGTCATAATAGGTGCTTGCCAAATCAATGGCGGCGTTGATGGCCGTTCCTTGGGAGGAAAGCATATCGGTGTTCATGCTTTGCAGGAACATTTTGGCGGCACCGTAATCCGTAGTAATGGGCAGTTGAGGGTATGCTTGACCTGCGTAGGCTATAATTCCTATTCGGTCGCTTGCGAGTTGGTTGATGATTTCCGAAACAATTCGTTTTGCCTTTTCCAAACGGTTGGGAGCGATGTCCTCGGCCAACATACTTTTGGATACATCGATGGCGAAAACGATGTCTACGCCTTCACGCTTTACTGTTTCCAGTTTTGTACCGATTTTAGGGTTGACCAATCCCAAGACCAAAAAGGACAATCCCCCCAAAAAGAAAACTAGTTTAACGGTGGACTTGAAATTGGATTTGTTGGGTGCCAATCGCTTAAGGAGCGATGTGTCGGCAAATTTCTTTTGTGTTTTCCGTTTCCAGAGTTGAAGAAAAAAGAACGCTAGGACCATCACCGGGATGATGGCCAATAGGTAGAAATATATTTTTTCATCAAACTGAATCATTTCCTAAATAAAACTTTTAAATATGGAGTTTCGCAACACCCATTCCAACAACAATAAGATTCCGGCCAAGAAAATGAGGGGCCTAAACTTTTCCTCGTATTTGTAATATTTGAATTCCTCTATCTCTGTTTTTTCCAACTTGTTGATTTCATCATAAATCTCTTCCAAAGATTCGTTGTCGGTGGCACGGAAGTATTTTCCTCCGGTGACCTCCGCTATTTCCTTGAGCAGTTCCTCATCGATCTCCACTTGGCGCATTCCGTATCGGTAGGTGCCATCAGGATTATAAGCAATGGGAGATAATGCATTCCCGTTGGTACCCAAGCCAATGGTGTATGTTTTTATTCCAAAACCTACGGCCAGATCGGCTGCCGTTCTTGGTTCAATAAAGCCAGAATTATTGACACCATCCGTTAAAAGAATGATAACTTTACTGATGGCTTTGCTTTCCTTTAAGCGGTTTACCGATGTGGCCAATCCCATGCCAATGGCAGTACCGTCCTCCAATACACCATAGGTGATTTCATCCAACGCATTGAGTACAATGGCTTTGTCACTGGTAATCGGGGTTTTGGTATAACTTTCTGCGGCGTAGGCCACCAATCCGATACGGTCGTTGGGGCGTCCTTCAATAAAATTGGCAGCTACCTCCTTAAGGGCTGATAGTCGATTCGGCTTTAGATCGCGGGCCAACATACTGGAGGATACGTCGATGGACATGACAATATCGATACCTTTCGTGGTTTTGGTCCGGGTTGAAATATCTTCCGTTTGAGGTCGGGCCAAGGCAGTGATAATGGCAGCTAGAGCTAGCAATCGAAGGGCAAACAAGGTAGGCTTGAGTTTTGAAGCCCAACTTTTGACCGTGAATCCTTTGATACTGGAAATCCGAAGGGAAGCCATTTCATTTTTTCGTTTGAAAAAATACCATAGCAAAGCCAATGGCAGCAAAAGAAGCAGCCAGAAAAACTCGGGATTTGCAAATTCTATATTCTCAAACATTTACGCCTGTAATTTTACGTCTAAACTGGTTAAAATTCGGTCCACGATCTGTTCCGCATAGGTATCATCCTCTTCCCAGGTAATGACCACTTGTTGTATAAAACCTTTGCCACCAAAAGACAAGATGTTGTATTTGGCCCTTTTGGAATCGCCATCGGGTGTTTCCAAGGTGCCGGTTCCATAGGTTTTTACGCCTTTTACGCCAGATTGTGTTACAAACTCCTCCTGTTTGGTAATGATATTTTTTAGACCGAGTTGCTCAAAATTGGTCAAAGTAGCCCCTATCACGGCTTCAAAATTGGGGTCTTCTTCTTGGTTCTTAAAGGTGATGGAACTGGCGCTCACCGAAAAGATGCCCGCATAATTACCATAAGAAAAAGCCTGGAGCTCCTTTATCAGTTCCTTGGTTTCTTTGGGCATATCCGGTTCCTGACGCACGAGCACTTCCGGTGTTTCCAATTCGATGGGAGGGAATCCGTACGAACTGGACACCCATTCGCCCTCCAGCAAATCTTTGGTCGGATAACCAAATACGGTATCACGTACTTGTTTGGCACCAAAATAGGCCACGGAAAAAACAGTTCCCGAAACGAGTATTCCAGCAAAAATAGCAGCGGCCCAATAGATGCGCTTGCGCCGTTTTTTCTTGGCCAGTTCTTCCAAGTATTCCTCGTCCAGCAATAAATCTTCCTCTGTGGGTTCAGGGAGTGCTTCGTGGGTCTTGGTAACAAATTCTTCCACCAATTTCCTATCCTGCTCCGCGATGGATGAGGGCGGTTTGGATTTGGCAAATTTGACCAAGTCGGCGGTCTGCAAGATTTTTTGGAATTGAAAAATGGTATCGTCATCCAATTTTAGCTCCCCAGCATCCCGTAATAGTTCCAGTTTGGTAATCAGTTCGGAAGTAGTGCTTTCCATGGCGGTCACATGTACTTCTTCTTCCAAATAGGACCTCATAATATCAGTTAACTCGGAATAGTATTGTTTGAATTCGTCTTGGATAAGATATTTGGAGTTTTCCAGTTTTTTGAGTTCCAAAATGGCACGGTCATAAGGTGGGAGTAGTGCGACTTTTTCTTCTTCGGTCAATGGTTTTTTGCGCAAAAAGAACCAATACACCAATCCTCCTGCCACAATCAGTCCCAAAAAGATCCACAGCAGGGTGAGCCACATATCGGTATTGCTCCTTTCCACTTCCATCAAAGGTTTGATGTCGTACATTTTTTGTTTGGTCGTGTCCACTGCCACATCGGCAACTTTCACCTGAAAAGAATCCGTAAAAAAGGGTTGTTCGTTAATGGCGATACGCTGCGGTGGAATGGTATAGGCGCCACTATCAAACTGTGTAAGGGCATAAATTTTTTGGAGGACAACCTTGTTGTCTTGCTTCAGGGTATCGGCCATAATCGCTTCTACCGTTTCCAGTGGCGAAAACGTTTGTCCTTCTGGAAAAAAGACCACATCGGTGGAATCGGCTTCAACCGTAATACTATATTGAATTTGCTCCCCAATTTTGATGGCCAGGGTATCCACTTCGGCCGTTACCTTGGGTTCGCTCTGGGAAAAACCGAGCAACGGCAGCAGGCAAAACAACAACAAAATGCCCAGTAGTTTTTGGACTCTGTTCAAGTGTATTGTTGTATGGCAACTTTCCTTTATCATTTATGCTCTCCGTTTAAAATACCCCAATAGTTTTTTCACATAACTTTCGTCCGCCCGACAATTGATTACACCGCTTCCCGACTTATTAAAGGAATTGATAAAGTATTCCACTTTTTCCTTGTAATGTTGCCCGTAGGCCGAACGCACCTGTTTGGATTGGGTGTTTACCAATTGTATTTCACCTGTTTCGGCATCTTGCATTTGCACCATACCCAAATTGGGGATGGATTCTTCCCGTTCATCATAGACCCGAATTCCGGTCACGTCATGTTTGTTGCCCACGATTCGCAGCGTGTTATCATAATCGTCCGCGATAAAATCGGAAAGCACAAAAACAATGGCTTTTTTCTTCATCACATTGGTCAGGAACTTTAAAGCTTCGGCAATATTGGTCTCACTGCTTTTCGGATGAAATTCCAACAATTCCCTAATAATTCGCAGTACGTGGCTTTTTCCTTTTTTGGGCGGGATAAAGAGCTCCACCTCGTCGGAAAATAGGATAAGGCCCACTTTGTCGTTGTTCTGCAGTGCAGAAAAGGCAAGCGTTGCGGAAATTTCGGTAATGATTTCTTTTTTGAACTGATTGGACGTACCAAAAAGTTCCGATCCACTAACATCCACCATCAACATCATCGTGAGTTCGCGCTCTTCTTCAAAAACCTTTACAAAAGGCTCGTTGTAGCGGGCCGTAACGTTCCAGTCGATGCTCCTAACATCATCTCCAAATTGATACTGACGTACCTCGCTAAATGTCATTCCCCGACCTTTGAACGTAGAATGGTATTCCCCACCAAAAATATGGTCGGAAAGACGTCGGGTCTTGATTTCAATTTTGCGTACTTTTTTTAGTAGTTCCTTTGTATCCATTAGGTTCAAGAAAAATAGGTTTACGGGTTGGTTAAAGTATTGCTACTTATTCCGATAAACATTGAACCGCTAAGGCACTTCTACCTCGTTTACAATCTTGTTGATGATTTCTTCGGAAGTAATATTTTCTGCCTCGGCCTCGTAGGTTATTCCGATACGATGGCGCAGTACATCGTGCACAACGGCCCTCACATCTTCTGGTACCACATAGCCTCTTCGCTTGATGAAGGCATAGCATTTGGATGCATTGGCCAGATTGATACTGCCCCTGGGAGAGGCACCAAAACTGATCAATGGTTTTAAGCTTGCCAGGTTGTATTTTTCCGGATATCGGGTAGCGAAGATGAGGTCGAGTATGTATTTTTCGATTTTTTCGTCCATGTACACATCACGAACGGTGTCCTGGGCCCTCAAAATTTGTTCTAGGGAAATCACAGGGTTTACGGTTTCAGTGGCACCTTTTAGGTTTTGCCTAATGATGAGCTGCTCCTCGTTGAGTTTTGGATAGTCGATTACGGTTTTCAGCATAAATCGGTCTACCTGCGCTTCGGGAAGCGGATAAGTACCTTCCTGTTCCACGGGGTTTTGAGTGGCCATCACCAAAAAAGGCTTGTCCAAAATAAAAGTTTCATCCCCGATGGTCACCTGCTTTTCCTGCATGGCTTCCAAAAGGGCGGACTGGACTTTTGCAGGGGCCCTGTTGATCTCATCGGCCAACACGAAATTGGCAAAAATGGGTCCTTTTTTAATGGAAAAGTCGTTTTCCTTGATATTGTAGATAAGTGTTCCGATTACGTCGGCAGGCAAAAGGTCGGGCGTAAACTGAATTCGGCTGAAACTACCTTTTACGGCTTTTGCCAAGGTATTGATGGCCAGTGTTTTTGCTAGTCCGGGAACACCTTCGAGCAAGATGTGTCCTTTTCCCAAAAGGCCGATTAGCAAGCGCTCCACCATATGGTTCTGCCCAACAATGGCCTTGTTCATTTCAGCCCTTAAAAGGTCAATAAAAGCGCTCTCTTGGGCGATTTTCTCATTCACAGCACTAATATCAATAGTAGTGTTTTCTTCCATTGTATACTTTTATTGTTTGGTGTTAAGGTCGGGGTTTTTACTAAGGTGTGCAAAATGAAAATTTATTTAAAACCCACCTGTTAATTAATGGTTAAAAAAAACGCTAAACCCCTAGTTTTATGAAGGATTTAAGGCTTTAATTTTATACATTCAGCGCTTATGGAACAGACGACGAAATTTTCCCGCATTATATCGGGAGCAATGACTTGGGGAAGTTGGGGAAAAAAACTTTCCAAAAAGGAAATGATGGAATTGATGCACCACAGCATCGATTGTGGACTAACCACTTTTGACCATGCCGACATTTATGGCAGCTATTCCACCGAGGCGGATTTTGGAGCTGCCTTTGGTGATAGCGGAATCAAAAGGGAAAGTATTCAGTTGATTACCAAATGTGGGATACAGCTGACCCGCGGAAGGGACAACCGCATCAATCATTACCAATATGACAAGGATTATATTATACGGTCCGCAGAAGAATCCTTAAGGAAGTTGAAAACCGACTATTTGGACTTTTTCTTGATACACAGACCAAGTCCGTTGATGGAGCCCAATGAAATCGCAGAAGCGGCACGCCATCTGCTCGTAAGTGGAAAAATCAAACAGTTTGGGGTTTCCAATTTCACCACTTCGCAAGTGGCCATGTTGGAAAAGGCCATACCTGTGGAGGGAAATCAAGTGGAGTTCTCCCTTACCCATCATAAACCGATGTATGACGGGGTTTTTGACGATTGTATCGCCAACAAAAGAATGGCGATGGCATGGAGTCCATTGGGCAGCTTTTTTAGAGAGGACGATGAGCAGACAGCACGGATTAAAGAGGCAATAGGACCTTTGATGGACAAATATGGTACCGATGAAAGTCAGTTGCTTTTAGCATGGATTTTAAAACATCCGGCCCAGGTGCATCCTGTTATCGGTACAACAAACAAAAAAAGAATAAAGTTGGCCGCAGAGGCCATCAAAATAGATTTGGAACTTCAAGATTGGTTTGCCCTTTTGGTGGCGGCCCAAGGACATGATGTTCCGTAGAAAATAAATGCAATGGCAACAACAGCTTTAATAACAGGAGCAACAAGCGGGATAGGAAAGGCAACTGCCGAACTTTTTGCAAAGCAAGGTTTCAATCTGATTCTTTGTGGCCGCAGGGAAGAGCGTTTACAGGAGCTAACGAACCAATTAGGAAGGGACACATCAATTTTGACGCTCAATTTTGATGTGAGAAATCGGGAGGATGTTTTCTCTGCTATCGACAGTTTGCCCAAGGAATTTTCAGAAATCGATATTTTGGTCAACAATGCAGGAAACGCACATGGTTTGGACCCTATTGATAAGGGTAGCCCGGACGATTGGGATGCGATGTTGGATATCAATGTGAAGGGATTGCTGTACATGTCCAAGGCCATTATTCCCAAAATGGTAGAGCGTAAATCGGGGCACATCATCAATATTGGTTCTACGGCAGGTAAGGAAGTGTACCCGAACGGAAATGTATACTGTGCCAGCAAACATGCCGTGGACGCCATCAACCAAGGAATGCGAATCGACTTGAATGCCTACGGCATCCGGGTCGGGGCGGTAAATCCAGGACTAGTGGAAACGGAATTCAGTGATGTCCGATTCAAAGGAGATTCCGAAAGAGCCTCAAAAGTATATCAAGGATTCCAACCTTTGAAACCTGAGGATATTGCCGACATTATTTTGTTTGTGGTCACACGACCCTATCATGTGAACATCGCCGACCTTGTGGTGATGCCCACTGCACAGGCCAGCAGCACGATTGTGAAGAAAGAACTATGATCAACAAACGCCTACTCGTAAAAAACTTATTAGCCCATAACGATGAGAATAGTTTTTACGACAAAAAGCGTTTTATATCCATCGGGGAAAAGGAGGGCAAGGCCAAATTTTTAAAACACGTCTGTGCCCTGGCCAATAGCAATCCAAAGAACAATTCCTTTATTGTGATCGGGGTCGAGGATGAGGATAACAAGATTGTGGGCGTGGATTTTTTTGATGATAGCAAAATCCAGAACCTTGTCAATGCTTATCTGGATAACCCACCTTTGATATCCTACGAGAACATTCCATTTCCGCATTTGCCCGAAGGGAAGGTGGTCGGTTTGGTCACCATCCGGTCCAACGGGAAAGTATGTGCGCTGCGCAAAAATATCTGGAAATATTATGGAGGTGCCGTATTCTTTCGTGAAGGCAGCATAAGCCTACCCAAAGCCTTTGATATTGAGTTGAAGGATATCAATTCCGAAAAAGTGGCCACCATTGAACAGCATGCCCGGAACAATATCGAGTATACCTTGGACGCCGTGCTCAATTTTTTCAATACCCGACACCCCGACTTAACCAGCGATTACAAAGTTTTCAAGGAGCAATTCGTGGTCTGCTGGGCAGGCAACAAAAAGAAAGTCAAGGGTAAGGTTTACTATTCCCGGGTGGATATTGAATTGATCAACGAACAGGTGAAGCTCTTCTATTCCGCTTTGGATGAAATTACCATCGATTATGATGACGATTCCTTTAAAACCTTGGAATATGTGCAATTGGGATTGGGTTCACAACAAAAATATTATCCGTTGGAAGAAATGACGATTACCTTTTCGGACAATGGAAAGTACACCATCAACAGCAAATTGGTATTTGAACCGCCACAGTTTGATAAAAAAACATTGTATCATGTGTACAATACCAATAATGCGTTGCTTAAAAAATTGGAAAAGCACATTCCCTTGACCGATTCGGAGCATACCGACATCACTCATCTCCCAGCCACGTATCTTATTTGTTATTTGAACGGTTTTGAAGAGGCCAAGGACAAGATGGACAATTCGCGTGCTTTATTAAAATCCTATGATACTCATGTATACCAATCCCTGAAGGAGTCCCAACGGATTCTGAGAAAGGTGAGGTACGCTTAGGATTTCATGAGCCAAATCATCTGATAAGGCATCACTTCCAAGAGGGCACTCTTCAAACGCACTTTTTCACCGGAGACCAAATCTATTGGCTCTCCTTTGCTGAAATAGCCCAATTTTTTGATCCAGCTACTGTCGATTACCTGAGCGTTTTCATCAAAATTGCAAAGCACCAGCAATCCTTTGTAACCCTGGGTTCTTTCAAAGGAAAAGATATGGTCGTTACCCGTATGGTAGAGTTCCAGGTTGTTGTTGTCCGCAAAAACCTCATGGTCCTTCCTTATTTGGATGAGGTGTTGCAGCGCAAGGAAAATCTTGGATTGTGGCGTGTCTTTATGGTTCAGTTTTGTGATGGCATCCCAATCCTGCATGGGTCGGTTCACCCAACGACTGTCCCCTTTTTTGGCATCATCCGATTGGAAGGAGTAATCGTTCAAGGTACCAATTTCGTCACCTGCGTAGATCAATGGGATTCCTCCAAAGGCCAAGGTAATTCCGTGCAGCATGATGATTTTACGAACAGACTCTTCTATCAAATCTTCATCTTTGGTCTGTATGCCCTTTTCCAGCCCCAAAAGGGAAGCGGCACTCCCCGTGATACGGCCGTCGCCGGTTTTGGGGTTGTACATGAACAGCATTCCCATGGCGGGCGACCAATCTAGCCTTCTACAATAATAATCCAATAAAAACTTTCGGTGCATATTGGGGTTCCACCCTAGTTCTTCGATGAGGTGGTTCTCGTACCCCAGTCCAATATCATCATGACAACGGATGTAGTTAATCCATGTACCATCCTTGGGTTTGGAGGGAACGTGCATCAAACTTTTGTAAAGCAATAACGTTTTCTTTGTAGCGATGGAATTCCACAAGAGGGCCATCAATGAAGCATTGTAAGCTATCTCACATTCGTTGCCCTGTTTTTCATCTTCCCCGAAATACTTGATAATGTTGGTCGGGGCTACAATGGCCTCTGCCAGTAAAATGGAGCCTGGGGTTACCACCTGCAGGCACATACGGAACAATGAAATCAAATTATGTGCCTCGGGAAGGTTTTGTGATATGGTCCCGATTTTTTTCCATAGGAAGGCGAGCGCATCAAACCGAACCACATCCACGCCCAGATCGGTCAGTTTTACCAAATTGGTCAACATTTCCAAAAACACCTCGGGATTGGTATAGTTAAGGTCCCATTGGTAACTATTGAAAACCGTCATCACCCATTTTTCCATTTCGGGGATGTAGGTAAAATTGCCCGGGGAGGTTTCAGGGAATACTTCGGGCAGTGTTTTTTCAAACTCGGCAGGGATGGTAAAATCTTCGTAGGTATAATAGTAGCCTTGGTATTTTTTGTCCCCCTTTTTAGCTTTTTTAGCCCACGAAAATTCGTTGGAGGTATGGTTCACCACAAAATCGAGCATCAAATAGATACCGTTTTTTCTAAATGCAGTTGTCAGTTCCAGTAAATCTTCCTTGGAGCCGTATTTTGGGTCCACTTCCAGGTAATTGTTCACGGCATAGCCGCCATCACTTTCACCTTTGGGCCGGGTAGTGATGGGCATCAAGTGCAAAAAATTGACTCCCAAGGTTTTAAAATATGGTATTTTTTCCTGTAACCCTTTCAGGTCCTTGTTGAAATGCTCCACATACAACTGCATGCCCACCAACTTTTCGGACTGGTACCAGTTACCCGATTTTAATCGGTCCATGTCCTGCGATTTAAGGACATCCGGGCGAGCCAAATATAATTTGGGAAGCAGCTTCAGTAACTTTTGAAAATGGGCTGTATAGCGTTCCTCAGGATATAAGGAAAAAAATTGCTTTTGAATCAAGGTGAGATTGGTGGCCAAGCGCTGATCAAAAAGCTCTTGGCTGCTCTTCCCTTTATGGGAGAGTAATCGGTGTAATTGGGCCTGGTTCATTTATGCTTCAAGCTGGTCTTTGGTGGGTAAGGCCGCTATGGCCCCATAGTTTGTGGTGGTGATGGCTCCGGCTTTGTTGGCTTTGGCAACTATATTTTCCAAAAGGTCAAAATCCTCGAAAACGGGCTCAAAGTTTCCCAAATCGGAAATTTGGTACAATAGGCAACCGATAAACGCATCGCCTGCGCCTGTGGTGTCTACCGGGGTCACCGCTATACTTGGAATAACTTTTTTCTTTTCATTGGTGCTTAGTAGGGTCCCGTCTTTCCCAAGGGTTACGGTAATGATCTTTGCTCCTACTTTGTGCAGGACATCACAGGCATCGTGCACATCCTCTTTTCCTGAGAGTAGTTGAGCTTCCTCCAAACTGAACTTACAGAGATGTGATTTCTCCACAAAGGGCATACATTTTTTAATGAAGGTTTCCTCATCGTCCTTCCAGAGATCTGTTCGGTAATTGGGGTCAAAACAGATAAACATTTCTTTTGTAAGCCCATCAAACAGATATTTGGTATAGGTTTTTTCCAAAGGTCCCCCCAAAAGTGCGGTTGCCGCTCCCAAATGGAGGATATTTCCGGGGAGGTTTTTTCTAAGGTCCGCGTTGTAGCTGAGTTCTTGGTCTGCTCCTCGGCTGAACACGAAGTCGCGCTCCCCACCCTCGGAAAGGGAAACAAAGGCAAGCGTGGTAAAGGTTTCCGAAAGCTGTGTCAATGAAATATCGACACCTTCATTCTTTAAAGTATCCAAAAGGAATTTGCCGAAAGGGTCATTGCCAACACTTCCTATAAAAATACCTTTTCCACCAAGTTTGGCAATGGCACAGGCTACATTGGCAGGTGCTCCGCCTGCTTTTTTGGTGAATTGGGTGGCTTTTGATAGATCGCTCCCCTGCCTTTCGGCCACAAAGTCGATCAATACTTCACCTATACAATAAACTTTCTTCATAAGATTTCGCAATATTCTAAGGTACATAGAAAATAATACCACCTCCAAAAAACAGTTAGGTTTATTTGAATTCTAGGTTAAATCCGTGATAAAGCCGGTATGATTTTTTAACAGCCAATCATTTGTATGTAATATTGTCAAAAACTTTTCTATGCGGACATTGGTAGTAGGCGACATTCATTCAGGAGTAAGGGCTTTGGAACAATTGATGGACAAGGCTAAGGTGTCGACCGATGATCATGTCATTTTTCTGGGCGATTATGTGGATGGCTGGAGCACCGCCGTAGAGACCATTGATTTTTTGATTCAACTCAAAGACACATACAACTGTACCTTTATTCGCGGCAACCACGATGAACTTTGCAAGGCCTGGCTAATAGAGCAGAAGGAAAACCCACAATGGTTGGCACATGGTGGCGAGGCCACTCGTCAATCTTATTTGAATGCGGACAAGGATACGTGGAGAGTGCATCTTGCTTTTTATGAAGAGTTGCATAATTATCATCTTGCGCCCGACAATCGTTTGTACCTACACGCGGGCTACACCAATCTTAAGGGAATAGACTACGAGTATTTTCAACAATCGTTTTATTGGGACCGAACCCTTTGGGAGCTCGCCACGGCGCTTGACCCAGAATTGCAGCCTTCGGACCCTAAATTCCCTAAAAGACTTACGCATTACGAGGAGGTTTTTATTGGACACACCCCTTTGTCCAAAACAGGTTTTGCGGAACCGACCCAAAGGGCCAATGTTTGGAATGTGGATACCGGTGCTGCCTTTAAAGGCCCCCTTACCATGTTGGATGCAGAGACCAAGGAATTTTGGCAAAGCGACCCGGTCCATACATTCTATCCCGGAGAAAGAGGAAGGAATTAAGAAGATTTCGGTATTTTATAATGACCTTTGTAAAAAACCCCGTACTATGTCGATAAAGAATGTTAGATTGGAAGTGATGCAAGCGATTGAACCTAAGGTAGAAGGGTTTATCGATGAATTTCTTATACCATCCGAAAAAATATGGCAGCCCACCGATTTCCTGCCCGATTCACGAAGTGACCATTTTTATGATGAAATCGAGAAAATCCGAGGAGAAGCCAAAGAATTGGGCTATGATTTCTGGGTGACCTTGGTCGCGGATACCATCACGGAAGAGGCTTTGCCTACCTATGAATCTTGGTTGATGGATGTGGAGGGTATTGACCAGCACAATGGCAAGGACAATGGATGGAGCAAGTGGGTCCGTGCTTGGACTGCCGAGGAAAACCGTCACGGGGATGTTTTGAACAAATATCTCTATTTATCGGGACGCGTAAACATGCGTGAAATCGAAATTACGACACAGCATTTGATTTCCGATGGGTTCGATATCGGGACTGACAGAGATCCCTATAAAAATTTTGTGTACACCACTTTCCAAGAATTGGCCACGAATATTTCTCACAAGCGAGTGGGCAAAATGGCCAAAAAGAAAGGAAATGGGCTTCTGGCGAAAATGTGCACCATTATTGCGGGCGATGAAATGAGGCATCATTTAGCCTATCGTGAATTTGTAAAGACCATTATGAAACAAGATCCCGATGGCATGGTACTGGCCTTTGCCGATATGATGAAGAAGAAAATTGTAATGCCAGCCCATTTCTTGAGGGAGTCCGGAGGTAGCATAGGAGAGGCTTTTGAGCAATTTTCGAATTGTGCCCAACGGTTGGGGGTCTACACAGCTCAGGATTATATTGACATTTTGAAAAAACTGAACGATTACTGGGATATTGGAAATCTAAGAGGACTTTCCGATCAGGCGGAGAAGGCACGGGTATATTTGATGAAACTTCCGGAAAGGCTACAACGAATTTCGGAACGTATGCAGTTTTCACAACAGCAGTATACGTTTAAATGGGTAGAAGCCAACGGGATGATGTAGAAAGACTGGTCGGTCTTGACTTGCTGTCAATATTTTCCGGCTCTGTGCTTTTCCTGCCATTCGAATAGCTCCTCCCAGAGTCCTTCATAGGCCATTTTGGCCTGCATGGGCCACGAGGCTGGATCATGTATGCGATAACGTTTGCCGCCCGAATCCAATACTTCTTGGCATTTATCGGCAGAGATTTCGGCCAAATCCTTCCAAGTTTTGATATCAAAACTGTGAAAAAGTCCCTCAATCTTGGGTCCGATACCTTCAATTAGCTTAAGATCGTTTTCCTTGATGGTTTTTCCAAAGGCGGCCTTGGCTTCGGCGGGATTAAATTGAAATATATTCTTGTTTGTAGTTTGTTTGATATCCTTTAGGTGGATTTCCTTTGTTTTGATGGTGTGGTCATCCAACCTTTTTCGACAGATATCCAGATCGGATTTTAATTTGGCATTTTCAATTTCCAAAGCGTTTAGCTCCAATGACTGATCCATTTTTCGCGGCGTATCGGATTTTCCAAAAAAATACCCTAGGATACCTGCAATAATCCCTACAAAAGCCAAAATGACCCAATACCAAATAGTTGAACTTTCCCAATCCATAGGTGAAAAAATGAGCGTTCCAAAAGCTTCATTAAAATAGTGTAAAAATCTTAAACCCACTATGGAATTCCCTCAAATTCAACGATACAGTGGAAAAACAATGGAACTTGTAGGAAAAATCCAAGGCAAGAAACAAAATAAATGGTACCAACCATACACTTTTTGTGACCACTGGTAACATACCTCTTAATTTCTACGGGGAAATTATAGAAATTTGAGAGGACAATACGTTTAAGAGCCCTGTTTCTCCCGACAACGATCCGGCATTGGAATGGGGTCTTAAAGTTAAGTTTGAGTTAGTTAAGTTGGTTTTAAAGACTGCCCATTTCGTGCTACTTACAAAATGGGCGGCTTTTTATGTTTATAGGTCAAACTTTATACCTTGGGCCAAAGGAAGTTCTGTCGTATAATTAATCGTGTTGGTCTGTCTTCTCATATAGATTTTCCAAGCATCAGAACCACTCTCACGACCACCACCGGTTTCTTTTTCTCCACCAAAGGCTCCACCGATTTCAGCCCCAGAGGTACCAATATTCACATTGGCAATACCACAATCCGACCCTTCTACGGAAAGGAAACGCTCTGCTTCCCTTAAGTTGTTTGTCATGATAGCGGAAGATAGCCCTTGTCTTACCCCATTTTGCATATCCAAGGCATTTTGAAGGTCTCCACTGTATTTCATGATGTACAATACGGGCCCGAAGGTTTCATGTTGCACAATTTCGTAGTGGTTTTCCGCTTCGGCAATGGCTGGCTTCACATAGCAGCCACTTTCATAGCCTTCGCCTTCCAATACACCGCCTTCAACTAAAATTGTTCCGCCTTCGGCTTTTACCTTTTCCAAAGCGTTTAAATAATTGTTTACGGCATCTTTGTCGATAAGTGGTCCCACGTGGTTTTTCTCATCGAGGGGATTTCCAATACGTATTTGCTTGTAAGCGTCCACAATGGCATTTTTGACCTTATCGTACACGTCTTCGTGCACAATCAATCTTCGGGTAGAGGTGCAGCGCTGGCCACATGTACCCACGGCTCCAAATACGGCACCGATAACTGTATTTTTGATATTCGCATCTGGTGTAACGATGATGGCATTGTTACCACCAAGTTCCAATAATGTTTTTCCAAGACGTCCAGCTACTGTCTGCGCAACTATCTTTCCCATGCGGGTGGAACCGGTAGCAGAAATCAATGGGACTCGTTCGTCCTTGGTCATAAATTCCCCTACATTGTAATCACCCGTAATGAGACAGGAAATACCTTCTGGCACCCCATTTTTGGTAAATATGCGAGCAGCAATATTCTGACAGGCCACAGAGGTCATCGGTGTTTTTTCCGAGCCTTTCCAAATACAGGCATCCCCACATACCCAGGCCAATGCAGTGTTCCAAGACCAAACGGCTACCGGGAAATTAAAGGCCGAAATAATGCCCACCACGCCAAGGGGATGGTATTGTTCGTACATGCGGTGCCCTGGACGTTCACTGTGCATGGTTAGGCCATGCAACTGACGTGAAAGTCCCACGGCAAAATCACAGATATCAATCATTTCCTGAACTTCGCCCAGCCCTTCTTGGTAACTTTTGCCCATTTCATAGGAAACGAGTTTTCCCAAAGGTTCTTTAAGGCGACGTAGCTCATCATTAAATTGTCGGACAACCTCGCCGCGTTGTGGCGCAGGCATGGTTCGCCATTTTTTAAACCCTTCTTGGGCAGTGGCGATCACTTTTTCGTAATCTTCCTGAGTGGTGGCCTTAACCTTTCCGATAAGTGCTCCGTCAACAGGAGAATAGGATTCAATGATCTCTCCATTGGAAAACCAATTTTTCCCAGTGGATGTGCCATTATTTATTTCGTTCAACCCTAACTCTTTAAGGGCTTCTTCTATTCCAAATGCAGTTGCGATTTTTGACATTTATAACTTTTTACGAGTGAATTGTTATATTTTCACAATATTACGAATAATCTTGAAGAGAATAAACGGTTTATAGGAATAGGTGCACCAAGAAAAGCGCAATTCCCACCAACGCGGGCAGTGCCTGAACCGTAAATATTTTTTTTGAAGCGGTAGCCCCACCATAGATTCCTGCTACGGCAACACATCCCAAAAAGAAGAGAGCTACGTAAACTTGCCAAGCTCCATCGTTAATGATCAATGCCCAAATAAGGCCTGCTGCCAAAAATCCATTGTACAGTCCTTGGTTGGCTGCCAGTGTTTTTGTGGGCTCAAAGAGCTCTTCCGGAAAGTTGCGGAAGACCTTTTTTGCCTTTGTGGTCCAAGCAAACATTTCCAACCATAAAAAATAAAGGTGGAGCAACGCCACGATTCCAACTATGATCTTTGCTAATAGGAGTATCATTCTTCTTTGGCCACAAAACGTTCATCAACCGGCATTACGGTCCCACATTTGTTACAGGTGCGCAGTTCTTTCGAACCATAAAAGTGCTTAAAATGACCTAGAAAATCCTTTTCAATGTCATTCAATTTAAAATAAACCTCATGCAGTTTGTTGTTGCAGTTATCGCAAAACCAAAGCAGTCCATCTTCCGCGTCGAGGTCCATGCGCTTGCGTTCCACGACCAAACCAATGGAACCTGCTTTGCGAACAGGGGAATGTGGCACTTTGGCGGGGTGCAGGTACATATCCCCTGGACCGAGTTCCATAGTCTTTTTTTGTCCATCTTCCTGAACATGGACTTCGATCTGTCCTTCCAGTTGGTAAAAAAGTTCCTCTGTTTCGTTGTAATGATAATCTTTCCGGGCGTTGGGACCAGCGACCACCATCACAATGTAATCGCCCGATTCTTTGTACAAATTTCTGTTGCCCACTGGAGGTTTCAGGGTCTCACGGTTTTCCTCTACCCATTTGTTGAGATTAAAAGGTGCCTTTATTGCCATGTTCAAAGATTTCATGAAAGGTAAAAAAATCCTTGGTGGCAACATAACAATTCAAAAAAAAGACCCACCATAGGCGGGTCTTGCTGTGAGTTATACGGGGTTACATTAGTCTATTTTTATAAAAATCTGGGTGTAGTAAGGTCTTCCATCCTTATCCAACTGCACGCTTAGGGCAGTATGGGTAAAATCACCATCCAATGCCCGTTTATGCGAAGCACTGGCCACCCAAGCTTCCATTGTTTTTTCAGCGGACACGTAGAAACGGGCCACATTTTCGGAGATTTTCTGTGCATTGGTCTCGGCTGCAATGCTAGCCGCACGCTCTTGAAAATTATCGTGACTTAAACTATTTTTGGAAATCATGTAGTTGTTGTGTTCCTCTGCATATTTGTAAGCGGGCTCACTGGCGGTCAAGGCTGCAAGACCAATGGAATTTCGGTATTCGTTGACCAGACCAAGCAACTCCTCTTCCATCTCCAGTGCATCTACGGAAACTTTATCATTCCCGGTGCTTGCTTCGGTGTACAATTGATCTAATTCTTCTGTGGATGATTTGCTACAGCTTGCAAGTAGCAATACCAATCCTACGATCAGCAAAGTGCTCGTATATTTTTTCATTTCTCGGGGTCGTTTTCGGGAGTGTTCTAAATTCCCTAATGTTCTCGTTCGCTAAACTAAAGGAGTCCCTGTCCGTTTCCATAAAATCTCCACATCAGGGCGGATTATCACGTTGAAATACAGGATACTGAAATGAGGATGGTGCTGTGGTACGGGTCGAATATCAATTCATCGAAAAAAACATACCGTTCATATAACGTCCTCCCTGGCTTCGATTTCTTCGTCAGGAAGGGTTTCTTCATCATCAAAAACATAGGCGAACACCAAAGCACCGATTTCCTTGATGGGTTCGTAGAAAACGGATTCCTTTTTGGTCTCTTCATTGATGAGCCCGAGAGGAGAAGAGAGTTTTTCAAAGAAAATCAGAAAGGCACCAAGGATAACAGCCACCTTTAAAACCCCAAAAATGCCTCCGGCGATTTTATTGAGCAGCCCGAGCATGGCGAAGTCGGCAATCTTGGTCAGGAATTTTCCGGCAAGATTTACTACAATGATGATGGCGAAAAAGGTAATTAAGAACGCAGCAATTTTAAGATATTGGTCGCTCCAATCAAATTGTTCGGCAAGATAATCGCCCGTGATGTGTGAAAAATGGATGGCACCATAAATTCCGGCAATCAATGCCACCAAGGAGGCCAGCTCTACAAACAAACCATTTCTCAGTCCTTTGTAAAGGCCCCAAATCAGGAGAATTCCAATGATGATATCCAAAAAGCTCATACGGGGGTTTTAACAAATATAGAATATTGATTTGTACCTTTGATGCTCATTGCAAAACACATGGCAAGAGACGAACAATTAAGGGAACGATGGGAGCTATTGGTTCAAAAACTGTCGGCCCAATTTTCTGACGGTGACCCATTGGAACTAGATGGCATCATTTATTTGGTCGGCGTTCAGGAATTGGGAAATTTTCATCGTAAATTTAAAAAGGACGAAAAAGTCAATTTGATGCATATTGCCATCTGCAGGCTGCTAGAGCCCTATGGGTACTACGATTTTGACTTTTTTGATGACGAGGGGTGGCCGCACTATAAAGTCAAGGAACAACTACCGCCGCTAAAGGCTGGTGAGCAAACGGTTTTGATGAAGGAAGCCTTGGTAAATTATTTTTTGGAAAAGGAATATATCATTTAAATGAATCCCCAAAAACCATATTACGCGGTAATTTTCACCAGTCTAAAAACTCCCGGTGATGAAGGATATGCGGAAATGGCGGAAGAGATGGAAACCTTGGCGCGAAAACAACCGGGCTTTTTGGATGTGGAAAGTGCAAGGGAAGGAGTAGGAATTACTGTGAGTTATTGGGAGAGTCTGGAAGCCATTGCCAATTGGAAAGCCCAGTTGGACCATGAACAAGCACAAAAACAAGGTAGACAGCGATGGTATTCTTGGTATAAAGTCCGGGTGTGCCTTGTGGAACGGGAATACGAATTCAATAAATAGAATCATGAGCGAGAACATTGTTTTTTCAAACGTAAATCGAAAGGAACAGTTGCAAAAGGCAGCCGAAAAGTCATACGACCTCATAGTCATTGGCGGGGGAATAACCGGTGCCGGGATTGCCCTCGATGCATCTTCTCGTGGCATGAAAGTACTGTTGTTGGAAAAAGGGGATTTTGCCTCGGGCACCAGCAGTAAGTCCACCAAATTGATACACGGCGGGCTCCGCTATCTGAAACAATTCGATTTTTGGTTGGTGAAAGAAGTGGGTTCGGAACGTGCCATTGTGCACAAATTGGCGCCTCATTTGGTCCTGCCCGAAAAAATGTTGCTACCACTTATCGAGGGCGGGTCTTATGGAAAATGGTTGACCTCCATCGGTTTGAAGGTGTACGATATTTTGGCCCAAGTTTCTGGGGACGACAAAAGGCAGATGCTGGAAAAGAAGGAAGCCCTGAAACTGGAGCCGCTCCTCCCCAAAAAGATTTTGAACGGTGCCGGCTATTATGCCGAGTACCGCACCGATGATGCCCGACTCACCATGGAGAATTTGAAGACCAGCCTTCAATTTGGGGCACAGTTGTTCAATTATGCCAAGGTCACCGATTTTATTTATAAGGAAGAGCAAGTAGCTGGGGTAAAGTTCACGGATGAGGTTTTCGGGGATGAGTATAACGTATTCTCCAAATATGTCATTAATGCGGCAGGTCCATGGGTGGATGAACTGCGCAGCGTAAACCAGTCCAAAAAAGGAAAGCAATTGCACCTGACCAAGGGGGTCCATTTGGTATTTCCAAAGGAAAAATTACCCGTGAAGCAATCCGTTTATTTTGATATTCCCGACGGCAGGATGATGTTTGCCATTCCTCGCGGGAAGGTCACCTACATTGGCACCACAGATACCAACTACAATGCCGACAAGAACCATGTAACCACGGATCTGGCCGATGCCATTTATTTGATTTCAGCCGTAAACAACATGTTTCCCGACATTGAATTGGAGTTGGACGACATTATTTCGTCATGGGCTGGACTTCGTCCATTAATTCACGAAGAAGGGAAATCTGCTTCAGAATTGTCCCGAAAGGATGAAATCTTCACTTCCGATAGTGGATTGGTCAGTATTGCGGGTGGTAAACTTACCGGATACCGAAAAATGGCCGAACGTGTGGTGAACCGTATCGTCAAAAAAATGGAGGAAGACCATCAAAGCCAGTTGAAGCCTTGCACCACGGATAAGATTCCGCTTTGCGGAAACGACTTTAAAAAGTATAAGCATGTCACCAAATACATTGATCAGGTCCTGGACGACCTTAAAGAAGATGGATTTGAATACTATCACGCCTGGTATCTGGTCACCACCTACGGTAAGCAGACCGAATCTATTTTGGAGCGATACGCCAACATCAAGGGTAAAAAGCCAAAAGAACGTATGGTCAGGGCTGAGGCGCAGTTTGCCATGGCCCACGAAATGGCTTTAAACCCGCTGGACTTTTTTATTCGAAGAACGGGCCGACTGTATTTTGATATTGACAGCGTTCGCAAATATAAGGAGCCGGTGTTCGAGGAATTTCAAAAAGCGTACAACTATTCCGCAGAGGATATGGAAGCCTTTTCCAAAGAATTGGATGCCCAGTTAACCGAGCATTCGGATTTTTCGTTGGAGCGGGGTTAATCCAACTTCTCCGTCAACTTTTCAAACACCTTTTTGGGGTTCTTGTTCTTGTAGAGCACTTGGTACACGGCGTTGATAATGGGAGTTTTGGACTTCTTTTGTAGTTTTTCCATCAAATTATGGGCGCTTTGGGTGGCATAATAGCCTTCGGCCACCATGTTCATCTCCATCATAGCGCTTTTTACGGTGTAGCCCTTCCCGATCATGTTCCCGAACATACGGTTTCTACTAAAAGTGGAATATCCCGTCACCAATAAGTCGCCCAAGTAGGCCGAGGCGTTGATGTTTCGCTTCATTTTGTACACACGGTCTATAAAACGTTTCATCTCGCGTATGGCGTTGCTCATCAACACACTTTGGAAATTATCCCCATAACCCAGCCCGTGGGCTATGCCCGCAGCAATGGCATAAATATTTTTCAACATCGCCGCATATTCCGTACCGATGATATCGTCCGATATTTTGGTGCGGATGTAGTCGCTCTTCAGGTGTTTGGCCACCATTTTCGCCTTATCGGCATCGGCACAGGCAATGGTCAGGTACGATAAGCGCTCCAGTGCCACTTCTTCGGCATGGCAAGGTCCTGTGATGACCCCGATATTTTCAAAAGGGATACCGTATTTCTCATTAAAATGCTCCCCAACAATGCGGCCGCTTTCGGGAACAATACCCTTAATGGCCGAAAAAATAATCTTATACTTCAATGGAACGGTCAAAGCTTGGAGTTCCCTTTCCAAAAAAGCCGAGGGAATAGCGAAAATCAGAACATCGGATGCTTCAGCAATCGTATTAATGTCATGGCTCATCACAAGTTGGTCCACATCAAACTCCACAGAGCTCAAATAGTTGGGATTATGCCATTCTTTTTGAATATGACGTATCGCGGAATCGCTCCGCATGTACCAATGTACTTGGTCCAGATTTTCGGTCAACATCTTTACAATCGCCGTACCCCAACTTCCTCCTCCAAAAACTCCAAACGTAAGCTTGTCTTTCATGCATCCAAATTATTGCGTAAAGCTATAAAATAAATCAATCAGGATGTTTTTAATTGATTATCAAACAGTTAATAAATTTGGCACGCTGCTTGGTTTAGGTATAGGGAACCTTAAAACCTCGATTATGAAACATAGAAAACTACTCTTTGGATTTTTACTGATAGGCGTATTGGCCAGTTCTTGCTACACCGAGGTTATTGTGGAAGATGACCTGATTGCTGAGCCACCTATCAATACCGCCCTGGTTTTGGAATCGTATGACCTTTGGTATATCGACATTAATGCAACCCGTGGCGGCGGGGAAGTGCCCTTTTTGCAACGCGCGTTTACTATTTCCTTTGATAGGGGCATCGTTTATGCCAACAACAACCTTTCCGGTCTGGGTAAAACGGGTAACGGATTGGGTATTGATGTTGGTGCATACGGCACTTTTAGCGGTCAGGTGGAAATTGATCACGATGTGGACGACCTTTGGTTGTTGGAAGTGTTCCCTTTGGATAATAATAACTTGGAGCTCTATGACCCACGCTCCGATACTTCTTATATTTTGGAAGGATATCAACGGAACAATTTTGATTACGATAGGGTGTTCTATGATAACATTCACTATTTGTTACAGGAGTACCAAGTATGGGAGAAAACCTTTACCAGTGAGGTGGGTGCCTTGAACGAGTTTGATGAAGAAAACTATTTACAGTTTTTTGCCGATGGGGATGGCTATTTCAGGTCGTCGGTCGATAGCAGGGGAATTCCATTGAGCAGCATTCAATGGGACTACCAAGGCGATTATGAAGTGTTTGATGTGGCCAATGATGCCACCTTGAAAACTTTAACACTCGATTATGACTATTTGGGCAATGATTATTTTGAGTTGTACGTTATCAACGATAGTACCATAGAGTTGTACCATGTATCCAGCGGAACGGTATACGAATTCACGGGAAGAGGATACATTCAATATTTGAAATCAAGTGACGGAACAGGTAAAAAACGTTCAAAAACCAATAACCCTGTAATGAGCGTTACCCGTCAACGGAATATGTAAGGAAGAACAAATATGTTCGACCATACAAACAGTTTTTTTGGTTGGTTATTTAGTTAAGAATCGCCTTGGGCACATGTGCTCGGGGCGGTTCTTTTTTTAGCGGTTTCTTTTCTTGTAATCCGAAGGATTTTCGCCGCTTATCCTTTTAAACGTCCGGTTGAAGTAGGACAAGCTTTCAAACCCGCATTCGTAGCAGGTTTCTCCAATATTTTTGCCCGTCAACAACATTCGTTTGGCCTGCGTAATGCGATATTGGTTCAAAAAACGGGTAAAGGTATTCCCCGTATTCTTTTTAAAGTATCTACAAAAAGCCTCTTTGCCCAGATTGACAGATGCTGCAATATCTTCCAAGGCTATTTTTCTGGAATAGTTCTCGTCTATATAGGAATACACCTTTTGCAAACGTTCTTGTTGCTTATTGGCTTTGTTATTGATGATCGGGTTGTCGTGCAAAAGGATATATTCATCACTCTGGGCCAACAGTTTGAGCAACTGTAGAATTTTCAGCAATTGATCAAACCGGTTCATGCCCTGCAGTTGTTTCATTAGGGAACCCACTGTTTTTTTGGTTTCACCATAAAAAGCGATGCCATGCTGAGACCTATCCAATAACCCATACACATCTTCCAGCTCTTGGATTTCGGTAAAGACCTTCTCCTTGAACGACGCGCTTATGTGCAAAACCTCCTTGTGGTACTCCGTTTTGATGCCGTGATCAAAGTTCAAATGGGGAATGTTGGAACCTATCAGTACAAGGTCGCTTCCCTTGAAATTCGAAATATGACGTCCTACATGACGCTTTCCGTTGGCCCCTTCAATATAGACCAGTTCAAACTCCGGATGAAAGTGCCAGAAAAAGAGGTCGTTCAACTTGGGATTATGCAATAGATGAAAGGAACTCTTATCGTTGGGCTGTATGTTTTCCAATTGGATTTTCATCTTATTGCCTTAATACTGTCAAAAATAAGAAGTAAAAATCAAAATAGTTCAAATATTGGTCAATGGTAGGGTGGAAACCCCTGTGCGCTTCCACTAGTTTTGATTGATACATAATTCATAAAGCAGAGCAGAATGATGCAGCAACGTACAGAAATGGCGAACAAGGCCCACGAGGCCATACCCGGAAATCCCTCCACCGCCACTAGCAGTAAAACAAAGCTCAATGATAGATCCAACGGCAAACCACTACGAGTACTTTCCGAAGAAGACTGGGCATTTTGGATAGAAAATGGATATATCGTGATCAAAAATGCCGTTCCAAAGGAACAGGCCAAGGCAACCGCCGATTTTTTGTGGGAATTTGATGAAAAGGATCCTAACAATCCAAGCACCTGGTACGCTCCCCCAAGAGCAGAAATGAAAATGAAAGAGCTTACGGGAACGGGAATGGTGGAAGTGTACAATCACCAACACTTATGGAACAACAGACAGACTCCAAAAGTGTACGATGCCTTTGTGGACATTTGGGGGACGGAAAAATTATGGGTGACCATCGATCGCGCCAACCTCAATATGCCCCAACGCCCGGGAGAGAACAAAAAAGGCTTCATCCATTGGGATTATGACCCAGAGACCAAACCCCAAAATGTGCAGGGTGTATTGGCATTGGCTGACCAAATGGATGAAAACATGGGTGGATTTCAATGTATCCCGTGGTTGTATCGAAACTACGATACGTGGAAGCAGACCCAGCCCGAAGATCGCGACCATTTTCAACCTGATGTCACCGGATTGGAGGACAAAATAGTGAAGGTAAAGCTGGAAGCTGGAGACCTGCTGATATTTAACAGCACCCAACCGCACGGTATTCGGCCCAACAAATCTGGCGACAAAGTGCGAATAGCTCAGTACATTTCCATGATGCCCGCAGAGGAAGACAATGAAGAAATGCGGCAATGGCGTATCAATTCATGGAAAAATAGAATTGCCCCCGAAGGCTACGCATTCCCGGGAGATCCTCGAAAATGGGAACAGACCAAATACGATACTGCCAAATTAAGTCCACTCGGAGAAAAGTTATTGGGACTCACTAACTGGTAGATTATCAAATCCTTAAAAATTTTCGTGCGATTAGGGTCTTGCAGTTAATAATGTTACTTTTGCGCGCTTCAAGATTGAAGCCATGAAAAAGTATCTCAACCTTTTTGATTTTTCCCAAAAAGTAAACTACCGCACAGAAATTTTATCGGGCCTTACCGTGGCACTTGCCTTGGTACCCGAAGCCATCGCTTTTGCCTTCATTGCAGGATTGTCGCCCCTCACCGGTTTGTACGCCGCCTTTGTCATGGGATTGGTTACCTCGATTTTTGGCGGTAGACCGGGAATGATCTCCGGGGCTACGGGAGCTGTGGCTGTGGTGATTGTTACCTTGGCACAGCAATATGGGGTGGAATATGTATTTGCCACTGTAATCCTGGCAGGGATCTTGCAGTTGCTGGCCGGAGTGCTTCGGTTGGGAAAATTGATGCGCTTGGTACCCCATCCCGTGATATTTGGATTTGTGAACGGTTTGGCGGTGATTATTTTCATGTCGCAATTGAGCCAATTCCAAACCGTGGACGGGGAATGGTTGAGCGGAAGTACCTTGTACATTTTCTTGGGCTTGGTACTTTTGACCATGGTGGTAATTTGGGGGCTTCCTAAATTGACCAAAGTGATTCCCGCCTCCTTGGCAGCTATCCTTTTGGTTTTCGGAATCGTATTTTTCTTAGGACTGGATACACGAACCATTGGGGACATTGCATCCATTCAAGGAACATTCCCGCCTTTTCATATTCCTGATCTTCCTATCACTTGGGAAACGTTACAGATTATATTCCCCTTCGCAGCCATTATGGCGGGCGTTGGTTTGATTGAAAGCCTTTTGACCCTAAATATTATTGACGAAATTACCGAAACACGCGGTCGTGGCAACAAAGAAGCTGTGGCACAGGGAACTGCGAATATCCTTTCAGGACTTTTCTCAGGAATGGGTGGTTGTGCTATGATCGGGCAGAGTTTGATCAATACCTCCAACGGTGCAAGAGCACGTCTTTCGGGAATTGTTGCTGCCTTGATGCTTTTGGTATTCATCATGTTCGGCTCCAGTTTGATTGAAAAAGTACCTATGGCCGCGCTTACCGGTCTGATGATCATGGTGGCTTTGGGCACCTTTGAGTGGGCCAGTCTAAAAACTTTCCGCCGTATGCCAAAATCCGATGTTTTGGTCATGGTACTCGTAACTTTAGTGACGGTGTTCCTTCACAATTTGGCCTTGGCCGTTTTGGTTGGGGTGATTATTTCCGCACTCGTGTTTGCTTGGGACAATGCCAAACGCATCCGGGCCAGAAAAAGCATTGATGACGAAGGCGTGAAACATTACGAAATCTATGGTCCGTTGTTCTTTGGCAGCACCACTTTGTTTGCCGAAAAATTTGATGTGTTGAAAGACCCCGAAGAAGTGGTCATCGACTTTGCTGAAAGTAGATTGGTCGATATGTCCGCCATTGAAGCTGTGAACAAGATGACCGAGCGTTATCGGAAAGTCGGCAAAAAGGTGCATTTGAAGCATTTGAGCCGCGACTGTAGGCGTTTATTGGCCAATGCTGATGACATTATCGAAGTCAACGTTTTGGAAGATCCAACCTATAAGGTTGTTGTGGATAACTAGGAACTACTCCCGTGCTTTCCCTAAGAATACATTCACATTTGGATTTTGGGGATTACCGCTGGCTCGCCGCATCAATACAATTTGGCCGGTATGGTATATGCAATCCGAAAGCATGCCATTGATCATGTTCCAATAAGGGAACTCGGATGTTCGCTCTCCCTGTTTGAATATGACTTTAAAATGCTCCATTTCTTCAGAAGTTTTGCCTAAAACTTTTTCGCTGGCAGCCTTTAAGTTGTTCAGGGTAAGTGAGCGGAGTTCTTCATACGAGAACTTTTGGGGGTTTGAAGGTTTCTCATACGGCTTGGCATCTGGGGCCAATAAAATATTGTTGGACATCACGTAAATGTGCTCCATGGTTTCAAAAACAGAACGACCATCCTCAGAAGGTCGGTACGTTAAGTCCTTTTCGGTAAGTCCCTCTGTTGCCCAGTAATACCGGAATCCCAACCCATCTATCATCCTGGAAACTAGACTTCCAGGGCTATAATTGGTAGGGTGGTCCGGGATTTGTTTATAGGGCAGTTCCATTTGTTGAGCTTGGATTTTGATTTGGAAAGCCAAAATAACAAAAAGGAGCACAAAGAATCGTTTCCGCATAATCAATCCATTTTTTTTAACACCAACATATTTTCCTCGGAACCATTGGAAAGGTAGAGTCGATTATTTTCCACTTTATAAGCTGTACTGCTGTTCAGGGCTGCCAAAAACGCTGATTCCTTATCCATGTTCGGGCAGGCCATACGCGTAGTGGCCACTTGGGTGAACCGCAGCACATCTTCTTCGTAAAAAATCCCACCTGTCATTCGGTTGCAGCCGGAATACCCAGAAAATCTATTATTGTTAATGTTGATTTCCATGTTCGGCACATCCCGACCGCCAAATTCTTCCTTAGAAACTGCATTGCCGTTCATTTCTTCCAGCACCCAAATATCGTGAAGCCTGTAATCGGTAATATAGGAACCACAGCCCTCGTACACTTTGGTTTCATCTCCCCCGGTGCTTTTGTAAGAAACAGTTACGGTGTAGGGGAACACTTCGCCCGACATGGCATTGGTACATTCCTTGTTCGATATGATGACATCCATCTGCGTGGCCTCTGTTTGCATACGGAACATTTTGATGTTTCCATCCTGTGCTTTAATGGCTTCGGATGGAGGCGTGGTAATGGTATCTTCCATGGTTTGCAGCTCTACCTTATCCTTAAAAAATTTAAGTCCCCAAAAGGGTTCGGTTCCAGTGGCTTTAAAATAGCTTCCGTCGATTTTCATGGCAATGGGCTCCATTGTTCTCTTTGTTTCTTTGGATTGAAGGGAGTCTGCCGCTACTTCTGAGGCTTCAGGTTCTGATGTGGTTTCCTTCTTTTTTTCAACACAGCCAAAAATTAGCAATGCAGCACAGCTTACAGTGATTATTTGTTTCATGGGTTTACTTTTTTGAATCGCATCATCGGTACCTCACCGACCAAAAGATTAAGTTTTCCCTCCTCCACGGAGTAGCCGTCTATTTTTTTCATCATCAGCAAGAATTGTCTTTCACTACCGCCACAGAACATCATGGTTGTGGGTCCGGGGTCGCCAAATGCAATAGTGTTTTCCACGAGTTCAAAATCGGCCCTGTATCCATTACAACTGTCGGTTCCGGTTACCTTGCCTGTCTCTTTATTGAAGGATATTTGTGGTTTTTTGTTGGGAAAAAGGCCGTCAAAGGCAATCCTGGGACCGGAGATGTATTCCAGTTCCCAAGTGGGGCCATATAGGGCTTCTTCATCAGATTTGGCACTTCCGCAGGATGCCGCCAACAAGATGGCGGAGAACAAGAGGATGATTGAGGTTTTCATTTGATTATAGTTACTGGTTAATGTTCCAGTAAAATACTAAAAAAATGAATGACCTACCCTACGTTTTAGGTTGTTAAATGGGTAAATACTAGGACTTTCTATTGCTTTCTTTGGCTCCAAACCTCATAAATGGGGTCTCCTTTGCTACTTAGTCCCGAATGGTGCCAGTCACCATCCTTCAGCTCATAATTGAACTCCAAACTTGCACCGACTCTGGAATCGTCCCTGGAAAAGAACCCAATGTTTTCGGTATACTTGCCATTAACAGTGGTATAGGTTCCGCCACCTGTTCCCATGAATTCCTTGGTTTCGGTATTGTAGGCAATCCACTGAAAACGGGTGCCACTCAATATCTTCATCGTTTTTCGTGGTCCTGAGGTATCACGTTGCACAATTTGACCATCCCGTTTTCTGCCAGAAATTAACCATGCACCAAATAGGTCGCCGGGCGTTCCATTATCAATACGGGTCCATGTCCTATTGTGGAGTTCCAACGTATCATTTGCTACGGAATAAGGGATGGACTGGGTTTGCCCGACCATTTCAGGGTTTTGTGTTGAAAATTCGAAAATCAGCTCGATGGTTCCCTCATGGAGTGAATAGTGTCCGCCTTTGGTGCCTATAAATTTTCCATCGGCTTTTTGAAAAATAGCTTCCGAAAAAAAGCCTTGGGTAAATGTAAGGACATGCTCCACTTCGGAGCCCATATCATTGGATTCGGTGGCATTCCATGCACCCTGAAGTCCTTGCGCAGAAACAAGTGTTGTGAACGATAAATAAACAGCAAAGAGCACTAATTTTTTCATATTCCAAAAGTTTACATCAAGATAAAAAAAGCTGCTGTTTTATTGTGAAAACAGCAGCTCTCTTACTATAATTGAGTTGGTTTGTTTAAAGTGTTCTCAAGTACTCGGCAACATCCCTTGCCTCATCCTCGGTGAGGTTTTGGTTGAGCATAATGGCGTTGTTGTACTCTTTCAACAAGGCTTTGGCAATCGGGTCTTCCTTCAACATACCATCGGGGTTCAAAATCATGTTCATTACCCATTCCGGACTCCTTCTTTCATATACGCCCTTAAGTGCAGGACCTATCATGCGTTTGTCCACCATATGGCAGGCCACGCAGATAGCCTCAAATTTTGCTTTACCCCTTGCTGCCATTTCATCGTTGATTTCATCCGGGAATTCCATATTGGTTATAGGGCCAACGCCTTTGTTGTCCAAATCAACAGGAACACCCTCTTTTTCAACTGTTTTGGCTTCTTCGGTTTTGGTACGACTTACTTCAAAGCCGTCTTTCTTTTCTTCTTTCTTGCCGCCGCAGCTCGCTATCATGGCCCCCAAGGCCAAGACCATTACCGTTTTTTTCATTCTGATTCTATTGAAGTTTATGTGTAAACTGAACCACTAAGATAGGTAATTAGCCACTAATAATCCTTGCGTTTTTTGTTTTGTGCCTCACAAAACCCCTTTAGGGCCTATTCAAATGGATTCAAAAAAATTCAGTGCTCGTTTTTCGGTATAGGTGATATTGTTCTTGCCCCAAAAACCCACATGTCCGCCATAGCTAGGCATTTCTAGAAACAATTTGGTGTTTTTATCGGTTTCCTTTACGGGATAACACTCAGGTCCCAAAAAGGAATCATCCTTGGCATTGATAATGAGGCTCGGCACTTGAATATGGGGTAAAAATTGTAGGGAGCTCGATTTTTTGTAGTAGTCCAGGGCATCTTCAAAGCCATGGGCCTGACTGGTGTAGATGTCATCAAAATCCTTTAGTGTCTTTATGCTTTTGATGTCGTTATCACTTATTTTTTCAGGGAACATCTGCTGTTTTTGACGTAGTTTGCCCAATAAGTTGCCTTTGAATTTTATAGCGTACAAAATGTTCTTGGAACTGAGCAGTTGCTTGCAGGAATCATGAAGGTTGCAAGGAACCGAGACCGCAACGGCTCCTTTGAGTTCCTTGGGCACATCGTTCCCCTCGCCCAAATATTTGAGCAATAGGTTTCCACCCAAGCTGAATCCTTTCAAATAGATTTCGGAGTAATGTCTCGTATTGAGGATGTGGTTCAGAACTTCGATCAAATCCTCGGTTGCCCCCGAATGATAAGAGCGATACTTTACATTGGGCTCACCACTGCACCCACGATAGTTTACCGCACAGGCATCATAGCCATTTTGGTTGAGTATTTTGGCGCTTCCAGTAATGTAAGGACGTTGTGCATCCCCTTCCAGACCATGTAGCAATACCACCAACTTTTGTGTCTCGGTTACCGAATCGCTCCAGTCCAAATCCAGAAAATCACCATCTGAGAGTGTAATTCGCTCCCTTTTTTGGACCACACCGTTTACCGAACGGATAATGCCCGAATAAATCGTGGCGAAATGGCCATTCTTGAACAAAAGGGGTGGTGTATAATCGGAAGACAGCTGTGGCATGGGTTAATCCTTTGGGTAGGTGTTTAAAAGTTTGGCCTGCTCTTCGACCGCTATTTTAAATCCAATTTTCAACTCCTTTACCAATGCTGAAACGGATAGCACATTGTCAATCGTGGTGACACCTTGCCCTGCAGACCATATCGTTTTCCAAGCCTTGGCCTCGGTATCGAGTTCCTTACCAAAGTCAATTTTCGTATCCTTTTTCAGGTCTTCCTCTGTAATCCCTGCCGCTTTTAAGCTAGCTGCCAAGAAATTGGCGTGTACGCCAGAAATGGCAGCGGTGTACACAACATCACTGGCACCTGCCTCAATGATCATTTTGCGATATTCATCGGTAGCTTTGCTTTCCTCAGTATTGATGAACCTTGTGCCCATATAGGCTAGGTCGGCTCCCATTTGGAGTGCCGAAGCGACATCCCTACCGTTACTGATACATCCGGATAGAATAATGGTTTTATCATAGAATTTCTTCACTTCCGCGATCAAACTCATCGGGTTAATGGTTCCCGCATGGCCACCAGCCCCGGCCGAAACCAAAATAAGCCCGTCCACACCTGCTTCGGCTGCTTTTTCGGCATGGCGCTTTTTGATGATATCATGAAAAACCAACCCACCATAACTATGAATGGCATCCACAACTTGGCTTACAGCACCGAGCGAGGTAATCACTAAAGGCACTTTGTGTTTGATGCAGAGCTTTACATCGGCCTCTAAGCGGGGATTGGTGGGATGTACCACCAAGTTGACCCCGAATGGCGCTGCTTTTTTGCCGGTTTCCTCTTCAAATGCCTTTAATTCCGACTTTATTTGGATGAGCCACTCCTCAAAACCTTCACTGGTTCGTTGGTTCAAGGCGGGGAAGGTCCCCACAATTCCATTTTTGCAACATTCCACCACCAATGTTGGTCCTGAAATCAGGAACATGGGGGCGGCGATAACGGGAAGGGATAGATTTTGGATGAATTCAGCTTTTTGGCTCATAAGTATCGTGTTAAACTATGTTTAAAAATAGGAACAATTCTTATTCTTGATGGAATCAGTTCTCAAAACTATGGTATTTTTACAATTATTATGCATGCATAACAAAATAACCTTCTATGTTTTTTAAAGAATTTGAGATACGATGGAGCGATATAGATGCCAATAGACACTTGGCAAACTCTGCTTACATTAATTTTATGAGCCATACCCGGATGGCCTATTTGGGGCTGCTAGGCTTTAACCATAAAAGTATGGCCGCCAATAATATTGGTCCAGTGGTATTCTACGAGCACGTGTACTACTTTAAAGAAGCCTTCCCCGGTATGCCTATCAAGGTTTCTTTGGAGTTTATAGGGATGAGCAAGGATGGAATGTTCTTTGAGTTTAGGCACAATTTTTACGACCACAATGGAAAGAATTTTGCACGCTGCGAGATGATGGGCGCTTGGATCGATTTGAAGACAAGGAGATTGAGAGGCTTGCCCAAGGAATTTTTAAATGCTTTTGAATCTATGGAAAAAGACGGGGATTTTAAGATTCTGACCAAAAAAGATACGCGCAGGCACGTTCAGACCCCTAAGGACATCGAAATTCTGTAAAATCACTGCGTAAGCTCTGTTAGAGGTTGCTGTCAAGAAGGTTTGAAGCCCTGTTTAGGTTTCTTACTGGCCAAATAAACCCCTACTAGGACAAAGGCCATGGCCAAAATTTTGATCAAGGTAAGTTGGTCCATGCCCGAAAAAAGGGCAAATAAAATACCCACCAAGGGCTGCATGTAGACAAAGGCCCCTACGGATGAGGCTTTAAGCTGGGTCAACGCAAAAATATTGAAGAGATAGGTTAAAAATGTGGTGCCAATCACCACAAAAGCTACAGAGCCGTATGCCCATAAGGGCATTGTTGACCATTCAATTTCCAGTGCTTCAGGTAAAGTAATGGGCAAATTGATAATAAAGGCAATACTAAACAGCCACTTCATCAAG
This sequence comes from Flagellimonas marinaquae, assembly GCF_003992675.1. Classification (GTDB taxonomy): domain Bacteria; phylum Bacteroidota; class Bacteroidia; order Flavobacteriales; family Flavobacteriaceae; genus Flagellimonas; species Flagellimonas marinaquae. The sequence continues at coordinate 68,425 of NZ_RZMZ01000007.1, read as the reverse complement.
GTAAAGGGGTGGTATTTTTCAATCAGTTTTTTTACAACGACCAAGTAGGCACCATAGGCAGTCGCATTAAGAATGAACAAAGAGTTTCCCAAAGGGATATTGGGAGCATCTTGACGGATTTCAGCACCAAATAAAATGAGCCCTAGCGCACCCACAAAACCCATGGCAATCCCCAATCCCTTGTTGAGCGTAATCTTTTCCCTCAAAAACAAAGCAGAAATGATCACTACAATAATGGGTGTGATGGTTACGAGAACTGCGCTATTGATGGGTGTGGAAAGTTGAAGTCCTTTAAAAAAGGATAGCATATTGATACTCATTCCCAAAAGGGAACAGAAGAATAAACGCCCCCAATCACGTTTTTCAATTTTTTGTTTTGGTCCCAAAAACGAAATGACCCAAAAAAGTAAGGCTGCCCCGCCCACCCGGAGAAAGATAAACCCGAAGGGTTGGACGTGCATGGGCATAACCCCCTTGGCCACGGTATGGTTGATTCCGTAAATTACGGTGGCGCCGATGGCAGCCATAATGGCCAAGGATCTTTTACTCATCAGTGCAGTGCTTCTTTAGCAGCTTCCACTGTTTTTTTGGCATTTCCCACGAAAATTTTGTCACCCACTAAAACCACGGGTCTTTTTAAAAAGGTATAATGCTCCAAGATCAACTCCTTGTAGTCCTTTTCGGAAAGCTCCTTTTCATGCAACCCCCGCTGGCGAAATAGCATGGCTCTTCGACTGAACAAGGATTCGTAGCTCCCGCTCAACGCTGCCATTTGTTCCAATTGTTCTGGAGTAATAGCTTCCGATTTTATTTCTTGCAGTTGTACACCGTCCAATAGCTCCAATTCTTTAAGAATACGCTGGCATGTGGAACAACTGCCCAAGTGATATATTTTTTTCATTAAAATGGTATTGATGGGACAAAGGAAGTCAAAAATCGAACAAAACCCATTACCATGTGATAAATTCAACAGTATCCGACCGCTTTGTTGGTTTGGAAAGGGAAAGAATTAATGTCGATAAATGAGGGTGGTTTCGTATTAAAAACATAGTTTTACTAATGTAGACATTGATGGTATAAAAAAAGCTATGGAAAAGACATTCGATATTCTCCTTAAAAACAGGATGATACTGCACGACTTTTTGAAGAACACTCCTAAAGAGGACTTGTTCCGAATCCCCGAAGGATTCAACAACAACATATGGTGGAACATTGCCCATGTGGTGGTGACGCCCCAATTGCTGCTATATAAATTGAGCGGATTGGATTTTACCATAGAGGAAGAACTCATTAACAAGTATAAAAAAGGAACTTTTCCGGACGGAGAGGCCTCCGAAAAAGAGTTGGAGCAGATATCTGCTTACATGTTCAGTACCGTAAAGCACATCCAATTGGATTACGAACATGGCAAGTTTAAGAACTTTCAGGAGTATATGACTACACCTAAAATTGGATTGAACAGTCCCGAAGACGCCCTTTCCTTCAATGTTTTCCATGAGGGATTGCACCTTGGTGCCATCTTGGCGTTGAAAAAGGCGTTGGCTCACAGGTAACTTTTCCAAAAAAAGTTAAAATCTTGCCCTGCTCCTTTCAAAATGATTGCAAACAAGATTAACCCAATGAAAATCAGTTATATTTGTTTGCCAGAATTTAAGAACCCAAATCTTAATCAAAATGAAACACTACCATGTATGTTGGGGCCTGTTCTGTGTGCTTTTTATGTGGATATGCGAACAGGGCTATTCCCAAAGAAGTTACTTGTCCGTTGGAGCAGTGCCAACTTATAAAACCGACGGGTATGGCATTCAACTCAATGCGAACCATTATCATAGCACTACGGATTTTCTACAGCTGTCTTTGGTGGCTACCTTCTCCAAAGAAATGCCCAATGCTGGGGTAGAGTTCCCTTATGACGACTATTGGTTCAATCTAGGGTATTTTACAACGGTGCTGACCTCTCCCAAACGGGGTATTTCCTTTTATTTTGGTGGTGGGCCATCCGTTGGGTACAAGCACATCAATAATGGTAAGACCGAATTTCCTTTTGATGCCGTGGAGGCAGAAAGCAGTTTTATTTACGGTGCCTACGCTTCGTTTGAAATGGATTTTTTTATTTCCGATGCCTTTTCCTTGATTGTGCCCATCAACGGGTATTATCACTTCAATAGCGACTTGAATGACACTACACTCCTATTGGGTGCTGGACTCCGTTATTATTTTAAATAACAGGTCGCAGGCCTTAAGCACTGATTTTTGAAAGCGAGATTAACCTTTCACCTTATATTTTAAAAACGGATTGATTTCGCTATAAGGCAAAACCAAAATTATGGGTCCATCCGCATAGGAAGCCACTTCGTATTGGTTGTAAATCAGCTGCAGGCCCTCTGAGGTGTACCCCATGTTGTTGGACAAATGAAAGTTGTCCCCCTCGAACATGAAACCAGTGGCATTGATGTTTTGGTCCTGCGGAATTTCTTCTTGTTTTCGGAATTGGGTCTCTGCAAGTTCGATAAAGCCTTCAAAATCATCAAAAAGCTGGGCGTTTTCAAGCTCTTTTCCAGATTTTTTGTCAAAGTTTAAATAGGTGGTGGAGCCATAACCATGGGCTCCCCCGGTAAAGGAATACGAATTAAGTTTCAGGGTAACCAAGTTTTCATCCTCGTATACCACTTCACCTTCTATTTTGGCCTCCCATGGCACCTCATCGGGGAATTTGGTCTTAAGTTCCTTATAACTATCGGTAAAAGATTGCACCGCTTTATTGACGTTGTCGATTTCCTCATCATCGGTAAAAGACAAAATGCTGATGATTTCCTCCCTGACCGACCTATTGATAGCTTCCGAAACCGCGGAGCCGTCCAAGGCATTGGGAACTTGAACGATTATTTGAGGACAATCCACACAGTTTTCACCAAGTAATTCAGTGGGCTCAAAGGCAAGTTTGCTCTCTGTTTGGCAACTTAGTAATAGGCCAATCGAAAAAAGGCAAGCAAGATATTTTTTCATGATTGAGGTTTTGGGTCATCAAAAATAATACTTCGGAAAGATAACGATACATTTGTGTGAAGATAGTTGCAATATGGGCAAAAAAGAGTTAAGGTTCAACAGCAAGGCAATCCACGGAGGGCAGCAACCCGATGCGGCTTATGGCGCGGTAATGCCGCCCATTTACCAAACGTCCACCTATGCCCAGCCCACACCGGGCGGCCATAAGGGATATGAATATTCACGAGGGGCAAATCCCACCCGAACTGCTTTGGAAAATGCAGTGGCGAGCTTGGAGAATGGCGCCTATGGGATGGCTTTTGGCAGTGGCATGGCTGCAATCGATGCGGTGATGAAGCTTTTGGCCCCTGGTGATGAGGTCATTTGTACCACTGACCTTTATGGTGGCAGCTACCGATTGTTTAAGGGAATCTATGAGAAATTTGGCATCAAATTTCGGTTTTCGGACATGACGGACATGGACGAATTGTCTTCACACATCAATGCCAATACCCAATTGGTTTGGGTAGAAACCCCGACCAATCCCTTGATGAACATTGTGGATATCAAGGCTGTTGCTAAAATCACCAAGGCCAATAAGCTGCTATTGGCGGTAGACAACACCTTTGCCACGCCTTACCTTCAACGTCCTTTGGAGCTTGGAGCCGATGTAGTGATGCATTCTGCCACCAAATATTTGGCAGGCCATAGCGATGTGGTGGTCGGGGCACTGGTAGTCAATGAGAAAACCTTGGTGGACCGACTCTATTTTATCCAAAAATCCAGCGGCGCCATTTGTGGACCCATGGATAGTTTTTTGACTTTACGAGGTATCAAAACTTTGCATGTGCGCATGCAACGACATTGTGAAAATGGGGAATTGGTGGCCCATTATTTGGAAAACCACCCTAAAATCGATATTGTGTATTGGCCGGGATTTGAACATCACCCGCATCATAACGTGGCCAAAAAACAAATGTCCGGTTTTGGCGGGATGATATCTTTTGTGCCCAAAGGTGGAAAATATGAGGATGCGATAAAAATTATAGAGCAACTCAACCTCTTCACCTTGGCCGAATCGTTAGGTGGCGTTGAAAGTTTGGTGGGACATCCAGCAAGCATGTCACACGGAAGCATCCCAAAAGAAGAACGTGAAAAAAGGGGTATTGTGGACGCCCTCATCAGATTGAGTGTGGGGATTGAGGATGTAGAAGATTTAATTGCCGACCTTGAACAAGCCTTAAAATAATATTTTTGAAAAATTTATAAAAAATAAATATTCAAATTATTGAAATACCATAATTTTGCCTTCAAATTCATAAATCAATAAAATAGTGCTTTTCGCTTAGCGGAAAGACTACAAATCCTAGCCTGTATATGGAAGAAAAAATAGAAGATAAAGTAAAAGTGTTTATGGATGAGGTGATTTCCAGAAATGGACATGAGCCTGAATTCATACAAGCCGTGCAAGAGGTAGCCGAAACGGTAATACCTTACATTGTTCAGCACGACATTTATCATGGAAAAAACATCTTGTTGAGAATGGTGGAGCCAGAGCGATTGATTTCGTTCCGGGTGGCTTGGGTAGATGATAATGGCGAAATCCACGTAAACCGTGGCTACCGTATTCAAATGAACTCTGCCATTGGTCCGTACAAAGGCGGTCTGCGTTTTCACCCGACCGTAAATGCCAGCGTGCTTAAGTTTTTGGCCTTTGAGCAGGTATTCAAAAATAGTTTGACGACTCTTCCCATGGGAGGTGGTAAAGGAGGTTCCGATTTTGACCCAAAAGGCAAATCCGACGATGAGATCATGCGTTTTTGCCATGCATTTATGACGGAGCTTTGCCGACACATTGGGCCAAACACAGATATTCCCGCTGGGGATATTGGTGTGGGCGCGCGCGAAATTGGCTTCCTATTCGGAATGTACAAGAAAATCCGAAACGAGTTTACCGGGGTATTGACCGGTAAGGGTCTTTCATGGGGTGGTTCATTGATTCGTCCCGAGGCAACAGGCTACGGAACCGTATACTTTGCCGATAGCATGTTGAAAACCAAGAACGAAACCTTCGAAGGGAAGAAAGTTGTGATTTCTGGATCGGGTAATGTGGCCCAATATGCTGCTGAAAAAGTGTTGCATTTGGGAGGAACTGTTTTGACGCTTTCCGACTCTGGAGGTTATATCTACGACAAGGACGGTATTGACGAGGAAAAATTGGCTTTTGTGATGGACTTGAAAAACAACAAACGAGGACGTATCTCCGAGTATGTAGACAAATATCCATCTGCAGAATTCCATAAAGGGGAGACTCCATGGAAAGTGGCCTGTGATATTGCATTGCCTTGTGCCACCCAAAACGAGTTGGATGGGGATGATGCCAAAACCTTGATCAAAAATGGATGTATCGCAGTGGCCGAAGGTGCCAATATGCCTTCAACTCCTGAAGCCATACATGCGTTCCACGACGCAGAGATTTTGTTCGCACCTGGTAAGGCATCCAACGCTGGAGGTGTGGCCACTTCCGGATTGGAGATGAGCCAGAACTCGTTGCGTATCAGCTGGACGAGGGAAGAGGTGGACAAACGATTGAAAGGAATTATGTCCGACATCCATGATGCCTGCGTACAATACGGACAAGAGGAAAATGGATATTGCAATTATGTGAAAGGCGCCAATATAGCGGGCTTCGTGAAAGTTGCCGATGCCATGCTGGCTCAAGGCGTCATCTAAATATAGACCATCGCGAATGGTTTTTGGTTAGCAGTTACCAGAAGGAGTGGTTACATTTACACTTCTGGTAACTGCTTTTTTTATTGGCCCATGCAAATCACAACAAAAGCCATAGTGCTATCTACCCTAAAATATGGGGACACCAGTCTCATTGTTCGCGCATTCACACAATCGGACGGTGTGAAGTCATATTTGCTCAAAGGGGTGCTGGCTTCCAAAAAAGCAAAGATTCGAGCGGCTTATTTTATGCCTTTAACACAACTGGAAATTGTGGCCAATCACCGGAACAAGGGAAGCTTGGAGAGTTTACGCGATGTTAAGGTGGCCGTGCCGTACCGCACCTTACATACCGATGTCATCAAGAATAGTATAGTACTTTTTTTGGCCGAAATGTTGGGGAACAGCATCCAAGAGCAGGAACAGGACGAAGGTCTTTTCAACTACTTGGAATATGCCCTGCAATGGATGGACGCCCACGAGCTATCGCCCAATTTTCATATTCTCTTTTTGCTGAATCTTAGCAAGTATTTGGGCTTTTATCCAGATACATCTAATCAGAACTCGACGTTTTTCGACCTTTTGGAGGGCAGCTTCTGCGAAACCCCGTCGCTTAATCCCTTGATTCAGAATGAAAATTTGGAAAATTTCAAGAAGTTTTTAGGCACGAATTTTGATGCATTACAAGCAATACAACTAACTAAGTCAAACAGGCGGGAACTCTTGAAAACAATGATCCAATATTATCGTTTGCACGTGCATGGATTCCGCGAACCAAAGTCCCTCGCCGTATTAAATGCTGTTTTTTCGTAAAAATGCAATACCTAAAATCAACCTTAACCCTAATCCTGTTTTTTGCATCCTTAACAATTTTTGCCCAAGACGTTACTGTGTTGGACGCCGATAGTGGTGTTCCTGTGGACAATATTGCCATTTTCAATAAGGATCAGAGCAAATCGACCATAACCGATGTGGATGGAAAAGCTAACCTTGCCATTTTTGATTTAGATGAAAAAATTACCTTCAAGCATATCAGCTATCAGACGTACATTGCCACAAAGGCCCAAATAGAACGTCGGGGCTACCGTGTGTATTTAGATCTTAAAACCGAAGAACTTCAGGAGGTGGTCATGTCCATATCCAAGTGGGAACAGCAGAAAAAGGATATTCCGCAGAAAATTGAAACTTTTGATGCCAAAAGCATTGCTTTTACGGCCCCGCAAACCTCGGCTGACTTACTTCAAAACAGTGGAAAAATCTTTGTTCAGAAAAGTCAGTTGGGCGGAGGTAGCCCTATGATCAGGGGTTTTGCTACCAACCGCATTTTGCTTTCTGTGGACGGTGTTCGGATGAATAACGCCATTTTTAGGGGAGGAAATCTTCAAAATGTCATATCCATCGACCCATTTACCGTCAAAAAAACAGAAGTCACCTTTGGCCCTGGCTCTGTGATTTATGGTAGCGATGCCATTGGTGGCGTTATGAATTTTTACACTCAACAACCCCGTTTTTCTTTTACAGATAGTTTGGCGATCTCCGGAAATGTAAATTATCGTTATTCATCAGCCAATAACGAAAACACGGCCCATGTGGATTTCAATTTGGGTAAGGAGAAATGGGCTTCCTACACGAGTTTCACCTACAATAGTTTTGATGATTTGAAAATGGGCGAACATGGTCCCGAATCCTATTTGCGTCCCAATTTTGTGGTTCGACAGAATGGGACGGATGTCCTCGTCGCCAATGAGAACCCAAAGAAACAGGTCAGCTCGGGCTATGACCAAGTGAATTTCCTTCAAAAGTTTACCTACAGGCCCAATAGTGCCTGGAACTATGATTTGGGACTATATTATTCCGAAACCTCGGATTATGACAGATATGATAGATTGATACGGCCAAGTAGGGATGGGGAAGGCCTGCGCTCGGCGGAATGGTATTACGGCCCCCAAAAATGGTTCATGGGAAATTTTCAGATTACCCAAAAAGGAAAGAACAAGTTTTATGATGGCGTTAAACTGACGACGGCCTATCAATTTTTTGAAGAAAGCCGAAATGACAGGAGTTTTCAAGATCCAGAACTTTATTCAACAAAGGAAAAAGTGGATGCATTATCCGTAAACTTGGATTTCGAGAACAAAAAAATAGGAGCCCTCAATTTGTATTATGGCGCTGAATACGTCTTCAATAAAGTAAATTCCCAAGGAAACGTCCGCAATATAGAAACCAACGAGGTACAGGAAACCGCATCTAGATACCCAGACGGGTCCACTTGGCAGACCTTGGCCGGCTACGTGAACGGAGAATACCGTTTAAAACCCAATCTTTCCCTGTTATCCGGGATACGTTACAGTCAGGTTTGGGTCGATGCCACCTTCGATACCACATTTTACCCATTCCCTTTTGACAAGGCTGATATTGTTACAGGTGCCTTAACTGGAAGTTTGGGCATGAGTTGGTTCCCGCGTGAAGATTTACAGGTCACTTTGAATGGATCCACCGGTTTTAGGGCCCCGAACATTGATGATATTGGAAAAATTTTTGATTCCGAGCCTGGTTCCGTGGTAGTGCCCAACCCCAATTTAGAACCCGAATATGCCTACAATGGCGAGCTAGGGGTTCGAAAAAATTTCAATGATGTCTTGGTGCTTAAAGGAACTGCCTATTACACTTATTTGGTAGATGCCTTGGTACGAAGGGATTTTTCCTTTGGAGGTCAAACCGAAATCGAATACAACGGGGAGCCAAGCAATGTGCAGGCCATCCAAAACGCAGCCAAGGCCTATGTTTATGGTTTTGAATTCGGACTGGAAGCCTATTTTAACGAGTACTTATCGCTGGTTTCAAACCTTACGTTAACCGAAGGTGTCGAAGAGGATGATAGCGGCACCGATAGCCCCTCGCGACATGCCGCCCCTACCTTTGGGGATGTCCATTTGATCTGGGAAAACCAGAAGTTGAAAGCAGATGTTTTTGTCAATTATAATGGAGAGATTAGCAATGATGATTTAGCCCTGTCCGAACAGAGCAAAACATTCATTTACGCAAGCGATGTCAATGGAAATCCATTTTCCCCGTCCTGGTATACCTTAAATTTCAGGTTGCAATACCAAATTACCAATGCCTTGAAGGCTTCGGTAAGTTTGGAAAACATGACGAACCAGCGGTATCGGATGTATTCTTCGGGTATTGCCGCCCCGGGGACCAACTTGATCTTGGGGTTGGGGTACATTTTCTAAAAAATAAAGAGGTTGTCTAAAAAGCAGTTTACCTGTCAGTTCGAGCGCAGTCGAGAACTTAAGACACATTGATAATGAAAGGATTTCGACTGCCTGCCTGCCGCAGGCGGGCGCTCAACCTGACAAAGTTCAAATATTACCACTTTTTAGACACCCTCTTCTTTTTGGAGTTTTTCAAAAAAACTTAGATGCTATCAATGGCCTTTTTGGCGGCCTCTTTCATTTCTTCGCCGGCTTTTTCAGCGGCATCCATGGTTTCTTCACCTGCCTTTTTAAGGCTATCCAAGGCCTTTTCACCCATTTCTTTGGCATCTTTGCCCGCTTTTTCCATAGCGTCGGCCGCATCATCCGCAGCTTTTTCCAGGTCATCGCCGGCCTCCTCCAAGCTCTTGGCAGCTTCCTCGGAAGCCTTTTCGGCCTTGTCCTTGGTATCCTTACAAGAGGTCATCACTGACATCGATACGGTTAATGCCATGGCGGCAATCAATACTTTTTTCATGTTACTAATGGTTACGTGTTAATAGAAAGGGAATATAGCCAATTTAATGTAAAGCTGTGATTTGGTGCATATCATATTTAGGTTAAGGGAATTATGTGAATTCTAATGCCAAAAGGCAGGGCTTAATTCCACTTAAATTTATAATTTTGCAAACTTGAATTCTAGTAGAAGAAGCAGTATATGAAGTTTGCGGAATATAAGGGATTGGATTTACCAAAGGTATCGGAGAACATTCTTGACTTTTGGAAGGACAAAAAGATTTTTGAAAAGAGCGTTTCCACAAGGGAAGGCAAAGAAAGCTATGTGTTTTTCGAAGGCCCTCCATCCGCAAACGGAATGCCAGGGATTCACCACGTAATGGCACGTACCATAAAGGATATCTTCCCACGGTACAAAACCATGAAAGGATTTCAGGTAAAGCGAAAGGCTGGTTGGGATACCCATGGCCTTCCCGTGGAAATCGGTGTGGAAAAAGAGCTTGGCATCACCAAAGAAGATATCGGGACCAAAATATCCGTAGAGGAGTATAACGCTGCATGTAAAAAGGCGGTGATGCGGTATACAGATGTTTGGAACGAAATGACCGAAAAAGTGGGCTATTGGGTGGATATGGATGATCCTTATATTACCTACAAGCCCAAGTACATGGAATCCGTTTGGTGGCTGCTCAAACAGATTTACGACAAAGGACTTATTTATAAGGGCTACACTATTCAGCCCTATTCGCCCAAGGCGGGGACTGGGTTGAGTTCGCATGAGCTGAATCAACCTGGAACCTATCAGGATGTGACGGATACCACGGTGACCGCACAGTTCAAGGCCAAAACCGATTCGCTACCCGATTTCTTGAAGAAAGTTGATGGAGATATTTACTTTTTGGCCTGGACAACCACTCCGTGGACAATCCCATCAAATACCGCATTGACCGTAGGGCCAAAGATTGAGTATGTTTTGGTACGATCGTATAACCAATATACGTTTGAGCCGATCAATGTAGTGCTGGCCAAAAATCTGGTGAACTATAACTTTTCCGGAAAGTTTACCCAAGTGGAAACAGAAGAGGAGTTGAAATCGTTCCAAGAAGGAGACAAAAAGATTCCCTATTTGGTTGGAGAAACGTTTGCAGGCAAAGACTTGGTGGGCATTCAGTACGAACAATTGATTGACTACGTACAGCCCTACCAAAACCCAGAAAACGCATTTCGGGTGATTTCTGGGGATTTTGTAACTACGGAAGACGGTACGGGAATCGTGCATACTGCGCCCACTTTTGGTGCAGATGATGCCTTGGTAGCAAAACAGGCCACCCCAGAGGTCCCTCCCATGTTGGTCTTAGACGAAAACGGCAATCCCGTTCCCTTGGTAGACCTTCAAGGGAAGTTTAGACCAGAACTCAAGGAATTTGGTGGCAAATATGTAAAGAACGAATACTACGAAGATGGCCAAGCGCCCGAAAAGTCTATCGATGTTGAGATTGCCATCAAACTAAAAACCGAAAACAAGGCCTTTAAGGTCGAGAAATACGTACACAGCTATCCCAATTGTTGGCGTACGGACAAGCCTATATTGTATTATCCCTTGAACTCATGGTTCATTAAGGTAACCGATGTTAAGGACCGTATGTTTGAGTTGAACCAATCCATCAACTGGAAGCCAAAATCCACTGGTGAAGGCCGTTTTGGCAATTGGTTGGCCAATGCTAACGATTGGAACCTTTCCCGTTCCAGATATTGGGGTATTCCACTACCCATCTGGAGAACAGAGGATGGCAAGGAGGAATTGATTGTTGGTTCCGTGGAAGAGTTGAAGTCAGAAATGGCAAAAGCTGTAGAAGCTGGAGTGATGGACAAGGATGTGTTCGAGGATTTTGTGGTAGGCGATATGAGCGAGGAAAACTACGATAAAATTGATCTTCACAAGAATATTGTGGACGGTATCACTTTGGTGTCGCCATCGGGGCAACCCATGAAGCGTGAGGCCGACCTTATCGACGTTTGGTTCGATAGTGGTTCCATGCCCTACGCTCAATGGCACTATCCTTTCGAAAATAGGGAGCTTATTGATGATGGAGTGGCATTCCCGGCCAATTTTATCGCCGAAGGAGTGGACCAGACCCGTGGTTGGTTCTATACATTGCATGCGATCGGGACCATGGTTTTTGATAGCATCGCATACAAAAATGTGGTTTCCAACGGGCTTGTACTGGATAAAGAGGGCAAAAAGATGTCCAAACGTTTGGGTAACGCGGTGGACCCATTCGAGGTATTACCAGAACACGGTCCAGATGCCACACGCTGGTACATGATTTCCAATGCCAATCCTTGGGACAACCTCAAGTTTGATATAGAAGGCGTAGTGGAGGTAAAGCGAAAGTTCTTCGGAACCCTTTACAATACCTACTCGTTTATGGCGCTTTATGCCAATATTGACGAGTTTGATTATTCCGAAGCCGATATTCCACTAAAAGAGAGGCCAGAGATCGATCAATGGATCTTGTCCGAGCTCCATACCTTGATCAATAATGTGGATGAGGCGTATGGCGATTATGAGGCAACTCGGGCCGCCAGAATGATTTCTGATTATGTTCAGGAAAACCTCAGTAACTGGTATGTTCGATTGAGCAGAAGACGTTTCTGGAAAGGCGATTATCAAAAAGATAAGATTTCGGCCTATCAAACGCTTTACACCTGTTTGACGACCGTTGCGAAACTGTCTGCTCCCATTGCTCCTTTCTTCATGGACCAATTGTACCGCGATTTGGATGCAACCACCCAAAAAGAAGGTTATGAGAGCGTGCATTTGGCAGAATTCCCTGTGTTTGACGCCAGTATGGTGAACAAGGATTTGGAACGCAAGATGCAATTGGCTCAAAAAATCTCTTCCTTGGTGCTTTCCATCCGTCAAAAGGAAAAGATAAAAGTGCGTCAACCGCTTCAAAAAATCATGATTCCTGTTCTTGATGAGGAGCAGCGAAGGGATATTGAAGCCGTTTCCAATTTGGTGAAATCGGAAGTGAACGTGAAAGAGATTGAGATGTTGGACGATGCTTCGGGAGTGCTGGTGAAGCAGATAAAACCCAACTTTAAGGTATTGGGCCCCAAATTTGGTAAGGATATGAAAGCGATTGCTGCCCAAGTATCAACTTTGGGCCAAGAGGATATCCAAAAAATGGAGCGTGAGGGAGAATTAATGCTACAATTGGAAAATAAAACCGTTAATTTACAGTTAACCGATGTAGAGATAAATTCCCAGGATATTGAAGGTTGGTTGGTGGCCAGCTCAGGCCCTTTGACCGTAGCGTTGGACGTAACCATCGACGAAACCTTGAAAAAAGAGGGCATTGCCAGGGAATTGGTCAACCGAATCCAGAACCTGAGAAAGGAATCAGGGTTCGAGGTAACCGATAAAATTGACATTAAGATATTGAAAGACGGCCTAGTGGAAAACGCGGTTTCCAGTAATGTGGACTACATCAAAACGGAAACCCTGACCGCCGAGCTCAACTTTGAGGAAAATCTTGAAGAAGGTGTAGCGATCGCCTTTGATGAGGTGAACACAAAATTGTTTATTCAAAAACATTAAGAAAATGGCAGAAGAAGCAAAAGTTAGATACTCCGACAAGGACCTTGCCGAATTCAGGGTCTTGATCGAGGAAAAAATGGAGAAGGCCAAAAAGCATTTGGAGCTCTTGAAAAGTTCTTACATGAACGATGGCAATAATGGTACCGATGATACCTCGCCTACCTTTAAGGCATTTGAAGAGGGTTCCGAAACCATGAGCAAGGAAGCGAATACCCAATTGGCCATCCGCCAGGAAAAGTTTATCCGAGACCTTAAAAATGCCTTGTTGCGTATCGAGAACAAGACCTATGGTATCTGCAGGATTACCGGAAAGCTCATCAACAAGGAGCGCTTGAAGCTAGTGCCACATGCCACATTGAGCATCGAGGCGAAGAATATGCAGAAATAATCCAAACGCCTACGGGCGTTTTTCTATATGAGGGCGTTGTTGTTTTTGATGGTTTTTTTTGCGCTCGTGACCGTTCACGCGCAAAAGTTGGTGAGAAAAGCGTATATCGGTCCCAGAACAGAAACCATACAAATTGATGCCCAGTATTGCTATCGTATTAATCTGAAGACCATCGATTCCGATGAGGTGCAAGTCTCTGCAAGCATGGAAGGGGAGTATGCCAAAGATTTGCTTATTTCTATTGAACAAAGTGGCACCACGGCCATGATCAGTGCTGATTTCCAACCCCTTTTTATCAACCCAAATGACAAGCTGAGTGCACACAAAGTGGTTTCCATTGCTTTGGAGGTATGGGTCCCAGCCTATAAAAGCGTTGATGTGTTCGGGACCAATACCAATTTGTACGCCTCGGGGGCATACAGCAAATTGGACGTAACACTCTCCGATGGGCGATGTACTTTGGAAGATATCTCCGAATCTGTTCAAGTAACCACTCAAAACGGGGATATATTACTGTCCACATCTAGTGGGGATATTCTCGCGGAAAGTGTATACGGCAAGGTAAGCAAGGAGTCGATACCGTCTGGCGATAATCAATTTGTGCTGAAGACGATAGAAGGGGACATCATCCTCAAGAAAACAAAATAATATCCATATTTTTGCAATCCTTTTTAGTACAAGCATGAACCTGAAAAAGTCCCTTCTCATTATTATTCTGATCCTTTTGGTGGACCAGATCAGCAAAATCTATATCAAGACCAGTTTTGTTTTAGGCGAAGCCCATGAAGTGTTCAGTTGGTTCAAAATACTGTTTATTGAAAATGAAGGGGCAGCCTGGGGCACCAAATTGAGCGATCTATTGCCTATTTCCGAGCGGGTAGGGAAACTGGTTCTGACCATTTTCCGAATCTTTGCTGTTTTTGGAATTGGCTATTGGTTGTGGGATATCATTAAAAAGCAATCGCCCCGAACATTGATTTTGGCCGTTTCCCTCATTTTTGCCGGTGCGGTGGGTAACATTATTGATTCGGTTTTCTACGGGATTATTTTTGATCACAGCAACGGACAGGTAGCGACCCTGTTTGCTGAAAAGCCTTATGGAAGCCTTTTTCATGGTAAAGTAGTCGATATGCTTTACTTTCCTTTAGTCGATACAACTTGGCCGGACTGGGTGCCCTCACTAGGAGGGAGACGTTTCCGGTTTTTTGAGCCTGTTTTCAATATTGCTGATACGGCCATAAGTACCGGGGTCGGTATTTTGATTGTTTTTAATAAAAAGGCGTTTCCTAAGCAGGAGGAAAAAAGGGAAGATTCTGGTGATCAAAACGTGTAAGTGCGTTCAGGGGTCACACAATAATCCAATTTCACATCGTTTTCATGTACGTCCGTAATGGGCTCCTGTTCCGCATCGAACAAGGAAAGTCCAATTTTGATGGTCTCTTTACGACATTTTCCCAAAAATCCGTCATAAAACCCTTTACCGTATCCCACTCGGTTACCCAATGTGTCAAAAGCCATTAATGGGACAAAAACCACATCGATTTTATTTTCTGGGACCTCAATGCCCTCCACGGGTTCGGGAACGCCCCAAGCACTTTTCTTCAATGAGGTGGTATCGGTAAGTAAATAGTTGGCCATGGCCGTTTTGCCAATCACTTTAGGGACCACAACGTTCTTGTCTTTTCCTTGTAAGAGGGTAATCAAGGGTAGTGTGTCCACCTCTTTCTTTTCTTCGATGCTGAGAAATATGTGGTAATAAAAAAAATCCCAGATAGGGATTTGAAGTATATTGTTAGCCAGAACTAAACTTAAATCGTAAGAGTGCTCCGCTGTAAGTTCTGTTCTAAGACGAATGTATTTTTTTCTAAGCTCACTTTTCAACATAAAAATGCTGAAGAATTTGGGGTTTTCGGGGGTACTGCATAATTATTCTCCCTTGGTAGCAACGGAGAAGAAGATTTTGAAGAAAAGCATCAAAATCAAGTACATTCCCAAAACGATGATATAGTTTTCCATAGGATTGTATTTATATGGTTAAATGTAAGTAAAACAATTGAAAAATTTACCATGAAATGCAGTTTTTATCGATGAAATGCACTTTTTTTAGCAACAGTTTAACAGATTGTTCCCTTAGCTTAACATGGAATTATAGGTTTTCCATAGTTTTTTTAGGGAAAAACCCTAGTTTTTTGTTTGAGGGAATATATGGGTTAACCTATTGGTTTTATGGAGTTTTGGGCCATCCGTCAGATCAGAATGTGCAAATATGAACTCAAAACAGGAATTGATCAAGTTTAACAATTATCACTGCAATTAAAATATAACTTTGTTAAAACGTCAAAAAAAGCACATTTTACGGAACTCCTATGTCCAAATCGGCATCCTTACAAGTTCAATTAAGCGCCCTTCCCGATAATCCAGGCGTGTATCAGTTTTATGATGCCGATGGAAAGATATTGTATGTGGGGAAGGCCAAAAATTTGAAGAAGAGGGTATCCTCTTACTTCAACAAAAAACAGGACTATGGGAAAACCCGGGTGCTCGTCAAAAAAATCCGTTCCATAAAACATATTGTGGTGCCCACCGAGTCGGATGCGTTGTTGTTGGAGAACAACCTGATCAAAAAACTGTTGCCCCGCTACAACGTGCTGCTCAAGGACGATAAGTCCTACCCTTGGATATGTATCAAAAACGAACGGTTTCCCCGCGTCTTTTCCACACGCAAGCTCATCAAGGACGGCTCGGAATATTATGGCCCGTACACGAGCATGAAAACGGTACGTACCCTCTTGGACTTGGTGAAGAGCCTTTACCCGCTGCGCACCTGTAACTACGACCTGTCAGAAGAAAAAATAGAAGCTGGGAAATATAAGGTATGCCTGGATTATCATTTGGGGAATTGCGCAGGACCATGTGAAGGTTTTCAGAGTGAGAAAGACTATCACGATCAAATCGAGGCCATTCGGCAAATCATAAAAGGAAATTTTAAAAGCTCCATTCAAACCTTCAAGCAGCAAATGAAGGCATTTGCAGAGGAGATGGAGTTCGAGAAGGCACAACGGGTCAAGGACAAAATCGATGTACTGGAAAACTATCAGGCCAAATCTACCGTGGTGAATCCGAAGATTAATAACGTGGATGTGTTTTCGATTATTTCTGACAAGACCCATGCCTACATCAACTTTTTGCAGATTTCCCATGGGGCCATAGTTCGCTCACATACCCTTGAAATCAAAAAGAAACTGGAAGAAACGGATGAGGAATTACTCCAGTTGGCCATCACGGAAATCCGCCAGCGATTCAAATCCCAATCCAAAGAGGTGTATTTGCCGTTTGCCGTTACTGTCGAGGAAGACCTTAAGATTACACTTCCAAAGTTGGGCGATAAACGCCGCATTCTCGATCTGTCGGAGCGCAATGCCAGATATTACCGGCAGGATAGATTGAAACAGATTAAGATTACGGATCCCGATAGGCATACGAATCGGATCATGCAGCAGATGAAAGCAGATCTGCGATTGTCCGAGGAACCTCGACACATTGAATGCTTTGACAACTCCAACATCCAAGGAAGCAATCCCGTCGCGGCATGCGTGGTTTTTAAAGATGGCAAGCCCTCCAAAAAGGATTATCGCCATTTTAATATCAAAACTGTGGAAGGTCCGGACGATTTTGCCAGTATGGAAGAAGTGGTTTTCCGACGGTACAAGCGATTGCTCAACGAAGAAGAGCCTCTACCGCAACTTATAGTAATCGATGGGGGCAAAGGGCAATTGTCATCCGCGCTGAAGAGTTTGGAGGTTTTGGGGCTGAGGGGAAAGATTGCCATCATTGGAATTGCGAAGCGATTGGAGGAGATTTATTTTCCGGACGACCCTGTTCCCTTATATTTGGACAAGAGGTCGGAATCCCTCAAAATAATCCAACAGCTCCGTAACGAAGCGCACCGATTCGGAATAACCCATCACCGAAACAAACGGAGCAAGGGTGCGATCGGTTCCGAATTGGTAAATATTGAGGGAGTTGGCGAAAAAACAGCGGAGCAACTGCTTAAGAGCTTTAAATCGGTCAAACGGATTAAAGAGGCCTCAATTGAAAAATTGACCGAGAGCGTTGGCGCATCCAAGGCAAAAAAAATCTATAAAACATTTCATCCATAAATTATGCGGAACAAGGCCATTTATCTATCTATATTTTTTGCCTTCCTCTGCGGGGCGGTTTGGGCACAGGAACCCTTAGAAAGCAAACCACCCAAGGTGGGGCTTGTTTTAAGTGGTGGAGGCGCTAAAGGTCTTGCCCATATTGGAGTGTTAAAAGTTATCGAGGAAGCAGGAATCAAGGTGGATTACATTGGCGGCACCAGTATGGGAGCCATTGTCGGGGCTCTTTATGCTTCTGGATATTCCGCAGCACAGCTGGACTCCATTTTTAGAAGCACGGATTTTACGGATTTGATTCAAGATAACGTGCCACGGAGCGCCAAGACCTTTTACGAGAAAGAAGATTCCGAACGATATGCACTGTCCTTGCCTTTCGAAAACTTCAAGGTTTCCTTTCCCCAGGCCATTTCTGGTGGCCAGAACATTTATAATTTATTGGTCCAATTGCTTTACCACGTAAAGGATGTGGAGGATTTCAAAAAGTTGCCTACCCCATTTGTGTGCATAGCCACCAACGTAGAGACCGGAGAGGAGGTTTTATTGGACAACGGATATCTTCCTGAGGCCATTGTGGCCAGCGGAACCTTTCCTTCCCTTTTTGAACCTGCAGAAATCGACGGTCAAATATTGATCGATGGTGGGGTGGTGAACAATTATCCCATAGGTCAGGTGAGGGAGATGGGTGCCGATTTAATCATTGGGGTGGATGTGCAACACGATTTGGTCACTAGGGAATCGCTTTCCTCTGCAACCGAAATTTTGTTGCAGATCAATAATTACCGAACCGTGAATGACATGAAAAAGAAATCGAAACAAACCGATGTCTATATCCGTCCAGAGATTGATGAGTTTTCGGTAATCGATTTTGAAAAGGGCAACCAAATCGTGAAGAACGGAGAGGCCGCTGCCAGACAAAAGCTAGATGAGCTCAAACAAATTGCGGAAAGCCAAAAGGGTTCACCAGCACCTAGAAAAACCATAAAAATGGTGGATAGCTTAACCATAAACCGGATGATTATTGAAGGTAACGAGCAATATACTCGAGGCTATATCAAAGGAAAATTGCGATTTAATCTTGCTGAAAAAATTTCCTTCGATGACCTGCGACAAGGAATCAATAACCTTTCTGCCACAGGAAACTTTATGGCCATTCGGTACGACCTCATTTCTAACGGTCTGGGCACGGACCTCATTTTGAAACTCAAGGAAGATCCGACCAAAATGTTTATCAAAATGTCGGCACACTACGATGATCTGTACAAAAGTGCTGCTTTGATCAATCTTACCAAAAAGAATTTCTTGATGAAGGATGATGTGGCCTCTTTTGATTTCATTCTTGGGGACCACATTCGGTACAACATGCAATATTATTTGGACAAAGGATTCTACTGGAGCTTTGGCATAAATTCCACCTTAACGGATTTTGATGCCGAAACCGATTTTTCATTGATCCAAGGTAATTTTGATGTGCCCAACGACCCCAGCATCCAAAGGATTAATATTGATGTTACCGACCTTACCAACCAAGTATACCTTCAAACTTTTATAAAAGAAGAATTTGCCTTTACCATTGGTGCGGAACACAAGTTTTTGAATTATAGCACGAGGACATTGGGACAATTGGAGGAGAACGCAGAGTTGGGAATGAACTCCACGGGTAATCGGCGGACCAATTTTGAAAACTCCAACTACTTTAGTGCTTACTCCCAAATAAAGCTGGATACCTACGACGACAAATATTTTCCGACCAAGGGACTTCTGTTTGATGGAGATTTCCATTTTTATGCATTTTCCTCCGATTACAATGATAATTTCTCGGAATTTGCCGTGGCGAAAGGTGAGTTTGGAGGGGTTTTTTCCCCTTTGCATAATTTGAGCGTTACCTTGGAGGCCGATACGGGTTTCAAACTGGGAACATCTCAAGTGGCTTCCTTTGATTTTGTGTTAGGGGGTTTCGGGAACGATTTTGTGAACAATTTTATGCCCTTTTTTGGATATGATTTCCTGAGTTTGCCCGGCAATAGTTATATCAAGGGATTGGGCCGGTTGGATTACCGTTTTGCTCCCAAGCACCATGCCTTGTTCACGGCCAATTACGCAAATGTAGCGGACGACCTTTTCCGTACGGGGGACTGGTTTGAAGAACCTAGTTTTTCCGGATATGGAATCGGATATGGGTTTGAATCCTTTTTGGGTCCCATACAAGTGTTTTATTCATGGTCTCCCGAAATTGATTCGAGCAATGTTTTCTTTAGTGTGGGGTATTGGTTTTAGTGAAAATCATGTGATCGAACAGCCCGGTTTTCTTAATAATTTGTCAAAAAAACAACCAAAACCAATCAATATCTTAGGGGTTTAGTTAAAGTCCGTTAAAATCACTTTTTTCTGAAAAAGCTTGCCGTATCTTTGACCCACATAAGGGGTGGTTCCCTTATAACTTTAAGTATTGGTTTTTCATAATTTAAAGTTTGGTTGGTTATTTAGGAAAAGCCCAGTCTCGAGACTGGGCTTTTTTTTGTTTATACTATTTTGGAATAAGTTTTGTTTAAGTATATGTGAACAGCGTGGCCCCTTAACGTGATTTTACTAATTTTATGACCATGAAATTGCATTTGAAAAAGACTATTATCGCCCTACTCCTGCTTGTAATGGCCCTTCCCATAGTGGGACAGAGTTCACAGCCAGCTTTTAAACCAGGGGAGTGGTTAAAATTTAGGATACACTATGGTATTCTAAATGCAAGCTATGCTACCATGCACCTCACCTCTGAGGAGCTCAACGGCGTTCCGGTGTACCACGTGGTGGGCAGGGGTAAAACCACTGGATTTGCCAGTATCTTTTTTAAGGTGGATGACACCTATGAAAGTTATTTTGGCAAGGAACACGGTAAGCCTTACAAATTCATCAGAAAAATTGATGAAGGAGGATATACCAAGGATATTGAAATAGAATTTGATTATGACAAGAGAAAAGCTCTTTTGATCGATAACAAAAACGGAACGCGGCAGGATTTTAAAATACATGATCAAATCCAAGATCTGATTTCCGCTTCTTACTATTTAAGGAGCAACTATAACCTAGAAGAGTTTGAAGAAGGAGAGGCCATTGACTTGGATATGCTCTTTGATGATGACGGCGTATTCAGGTTCCAATTGAAATATTTGGGAAAAGAAATCATCCGTACCAAGTTTGGCAAGGTGGAATGTCTTAAATTTAGGCCGTTGGTTCAATCCGGTCGGGTTTTTAAGGAAAAGGAGAGTCTTACGCTTTGGGTTTCCAACGATTGGAACAAAATTCCCATTAGAATAAAGGCCGATTTGGCAGTAGGGTCCCTAAAGGCCGATTTGGATGGCTATAATGGACTGAAGAACCAGTTTAAAATAATAATGGATTAGTTCGATATTCATGGACAAGGATGCAAAAATCGCTTCCCAAATCAATAAGTTAGAGGAAAAGTACAAGAACTCGGGCCAGGACCTGAGCTCCTATCTCGATGGGTTGTTGTACGAAAGATACCTCACGTATTGGGATTACATCCATCTGGATACCCTGCTCAGCCTTCAGGTACCACGAACGCATTTCCCCGATGAAGAAATCTTCATCATGTACCACCAGATTACCGAATTGTACTTTAAGCTCATCCTTCACGAAGAAAAACAGATTGTAGAGGATAAATCTCAGGATGTAGCTTTTTTTATAGAAAAGGTCCGAAGAATCAATAGTTATTTTAAGGCGTTGATTTCTTCGTTCAGCATCATGATCAAAGGAATGGAGCGCGAGCAGTTCCTCCGTTACCGGATGGCATTGCTCCCGGCGAGCGGATTCCAGTCAGCACAATATCGAATGATCGAATTCTACGCCACACCCTTGGAGCTTATGGTCCACCCCTCTGAGCGTGATTCATTTTCATCGGAAAACAGCATCGAAGAACTTTTTGAGCATGTGTATTGGAAAAAGGGCGCTACGGATTTGGAAACAGGCGAAAAGACCCTCACCTTGAAACAGTTTGAGGTGCGATACACCCCACGACTGTTGCGAATAGCCAATCAGGTGAAGAACAGTACAGTATACCATAAATATTTACAACTTCCCGATGCATCCCGATGCAATGAAGAGCTGATTTCAGCGTTAAAACAATTAGATCTGAATGCCAACGTGAATTGGCCACTAATGCACATGGGTTCGGCGCATCGGTATTTGGCAAGGGAAGGCAAGGATGTAGAGGCAACCGGGGGCACCAATTGGAAGGACTATTTGCCGCCCAGTTTCCAGAAAATAATTTTTTTTCCAACTTTGCATTCCAAAGAAGAGTTGGATACTTGGGGAAAACAATGGGTAGACCATGTGTTTAACCCAGCAAAAAAAGAATACAAGGAATAGAAGAGAAATGCGGAGAATTATTGGGGCAATTGTGGTGCTGACTGTGTTGGCATCATGCAAACAAACTAGAGAGCCAGTTGAAGAAGTGGCAAAGGTGGAAGTGATTGAAAAGCTTCCAAAACTGCACTACGGTTTTAATCTGGATGAGTTCAATGTAGTTCACGATACTGTGCGAAATGGTGACAGTTTTGGCGAACTCATGCTCAAAAACAAAGTGGACTACCCCAAAATCGCAGCTATTTCCGAAAAGTACAGGGACACTTTCGATGTTCGAAAAATCATGGTAGGCAAGCCCTATCTCATTCTAAAATCCAAAGACACTTCCGAAGTGGCAGAGGTTTTTATCTATCAAAACGATAAGATAAACTATACCGTAGTGGACCTACGCGATAGTGCGGTCGCCTACAAGAACAAAAGAAAGGTCACGTTGCGCGAGCGCGAGGTAGGCGGAGTCATCAATAGTAGCTTATCCGAAGCCATGGACAATTTGGGCGTAGATTATGGCGTGACCATTGGGTTATCCGAAATATATGCCTGGACCATCGACTTCTTCCGACTGGAAAAAGGGGATAAGTTCAAGGTGGTCTTTGATGAACGTTACATCAACGACACCGTGTATGCAGGTCGAGGCCCCATAAAAGCAGCCCTATTTGAGCACAAGGGAAGAACGATCTATGCATTTCCCTACGTGGCCGACAGCGTGAACAACATTTTGGATTATTTTGATCAAGATGCCAATAATTTAAGGAGCACCTTTTTAAGGGCCCCTATCAAATTTGGATATAGATTGTCCTCACGCTACAATCTCAAGAGACGTATTGCGTACTATGGTTACAAGGTAAGACCTCACAAAGGAACAGATTATGCCGCTCCTGTAGGTACGCCCATTGTAGCAACCGCTGATGGAACCGTAACAGAATCTACCCGAAGGGGCGGAAACGGGAAGTATGTGAAAATAAAGCATAACAGTATTTACAGCACACAGTATCTCCACATGAAAGCCCAAAAAGTTAAAAGAGGTGATTTCGTGCGCCAAGGCGATGTAATCGGATGGGTTGGTATGACGGGCAATACCGGTGGCCCCCATGTTTGTTATCGTTTTTGGAAAAATGGTAGGCAAGTAGACCCTTTAAGGGAAAAATTACCAGAAGCCGAACCCATTGCGGATTCCCTACGAACCGATTATATGGCGCATATTGCACCGTTAAAAGAACAATTGGACTGCATAGAATTTGTGGACCCAAGCCCAGCTGAACCTGAAGAAACCTTAATATCGTACACCCAGTAATGGCACTACCTGCAATTGACCCCACTACCACCAAAGCCTGGAAAAAGCTTCAACAACATTATCAAGAAACAAAAAACGTACACTTAAGGGAACTCTTTTCAAAAGGAGAAGGTCGAGGACAAAAGTTTTCGATCCAATGGAACGATTTCTTGGTGGACTATTCAAAGAATAGAATTACCGAAGAAACCTTGGAGTTGTTGCTACAGCTTGCCAATGTGGCAGGTTTGCCAAGAGCCATTTATAGTTATTTCGGTGGGGAGCTTATCAACCAGACCGAAGGCAGGGCAGTATTGCATACAGCCCTACGCGCCAAAAAAGGCGAGGAGGTACTTGTGGACGGCGCCAATATTGTGGATGAGGTTTTTGAGGTAAAGGAAAAAATCAAGGTCTTCTCCGAGGCGGTCATTTCTGGAGAACGCAAAGGACATACGGGAAAAGCCTTTACCGATATTGTGAACATTGGCATTGGGGGGTCAGATCTAGGTCCGGTAATGGTCACCGAGGCCTTAAAGTATTATCAAAATGACTTAAAAACCCATTTTGTGAGCAATGTGGACGGAGATTTGGTTCACGAAGTGCTAAAAGAGCTCAATCCGGAAACAACCCTTTTTATCATTGTTTCCAAATCCTTTACGACGCAGGAAACACTGAGCAATGCTTTGACCATTAAAAAATGGTTTCTCAAAAATGCCTCGGAAAAAGATGTGGCCGATCATTTTGTGGCGGTATCCACCAATCTGGAAAAAATCAAGGAATTTGGTATTGCCGATGACAATGTCTTTCCCATGTGGGATTGGGTTGGAGGCAGATTTTCCCTGTGGAGTGCGGTTGGACTTTCAATTGCCTTATCTGTAGGTTATGAAAACTTTGAAGCCCTTTTGGATGGAGCCCACGAAATGGATGTACATTTTAAAGAGGCCCCTTTCCAAGATAACATACCTGTGCTACTGGGATTGATCAGTGTTTGGTACAATAACTTTTATGGCGCCGAAACTGAGGCCATTATTCCATATACGCAATACCTGCACCGTTTTTCAGCCTACTTGCAGCAAGGGATTATGGAGAGCAATGGAAAGAGCATGGACAGAAATGGAAATCGGGTGGGTTATGAAACCGGCACCATTATCTGGGGCGAACCCGGTACCAATTCACAGCACGCATTTTTCCAACTGATCCACCAAGGGACCAAATTGATCCCAACGGACTTTATTGGATACAAAAAATCGTTGCACGGGGATGTGGATCATCATAATAAGTTGATGGCCAACTATTTTGCCCAGACTGAGGCGCTGATGAACGGGAAAACCGCCGAAGAGGTACGGAAAGAACTGGAATCATCTGGGGTATCAGGTGAAGATTTGGAGAGATTGCTTCCCTTCAAAATTTTTGAAGGCAACAAGCCAACCAACTCCATTTTGATTGAAAAATTGACTCCGAAAAGTCTAGGTGCTTTGATTGCCCTTTACGAACACAAAATATTCGTTCAAGGGGTAATCTGGAATATTTTTAGCTACGACCAATGGGGAGTGGAATTGGGCAAGGAATTGGCCAAAAATATTTTATCGGACATCGAGAATTCAGAAATTGGCAAACACGATAGCTCAACAATGCACCTTTTGCACCATTTTAAGAAGTAAATTGCCATTTTTTCAAATTCTTTCAGGACATCTAAGCAATTGTCTGCCAGACATCTCGGATTGTTAATTTAGTGTTAAGTATTTTTGCATGATTTTAACTTTGGCTTAATCGCAGTGTGTCAAAAATGGATCACATTTGCAGCGCTAATTAAACACTTAAACACTGAATTAAATGAAAAGAATCTACTTGGCTATTGCGGCTGTTCTTGTTTCCGCGATGGCGTTTGCACAAGGTGTTACCACCTCGAGTATGCAGGGTACAGTTTCGGATCAATCGGGGGAACCCCTTTTTGGTGCGAATATTGTCGCGACCCACACCCCTTCCGGGACGGTTTATGGAGCCATTTCCAACGAAGAGGGAAGATTTTACCTACCCAACCTTAGGGTTGGTGGTCCTTACAAGGTTGTTGTATCTTACGTAGGTTTTCAGGAGAGAACCTTTGAAGGAATCAATCTTGGATTGGGACAAAGCTTTAACCTAAAGGCAACTTTGTCTGAAGGTATGGAATTGGAGGAAGTGGTCTTGACTTCTCAGAGAGGCGAGATTATCGATCCTGATAGAACAGGTGCTTCCATTAACCTTTCCAGAGAGAAAATCGATGCACTTCCAACCATTAGCAGGAGTATCAACGATTTTACAAGGTTGACACCACAGTCCAACGGAACTTCTTTCGCTGGTACTTCCAGTAGGTTCAACAACTACACAATCGACGGAAACATTTATAACAATAACTTCGGACTAGGTTCAGGTCAGTTTGCTGGTTCCAACCCTATTTCTTTGGATGCGATTGAAGAAGTACAGGTAAACCTTGCTCCATTTGATGTTCGTTTGGCTGGTTTTACGGGAGCTTCCGTAAATGCGGTTACAAAATCCGGTACCAACGAGTTTAAAGGTACCGCTTATTACTATCTGAGAAACGATCAAATGCAAGGTAACAAATTGCGTGACATCGAATTGAACAGAGGTGATGCCCAAAACGACATTAAAGGTGTAAGTCTTGGAGGTCCGATTATTAAGGACAAACTTTTCTTCTTTGTAAGTTATGAAGAAGAGAGTGAGGCCGTTCCTGGCTTTACAAGACAAGCTTCCAGACCAGGTTTGGCTCCTGATGGATTGACCATTTCTCGAGTTCCTGCTTCGGATTTGGATTTCGTGCGCGAAAGCATGTTAAACCTTTATGGTTACCAAACAGGGCCTTACGAAAACTATCCTTTTGCTTCAGAACAAACAAGGTTCAATGCCAGGTTGGATTTCAACTTGAACCAGAACAACAAGTTCTCTTTGCGATACAACAGGTACGAATCCTCTGAGGATGTCCGTATCAACGGTAACTCTAACCGTTTCTTGCCTACACGTTATAGAAACACTAGCAGACAAGGTATCGAAGCCATGACTTTTGCCAATGCCAACTATACCAACGATCGATTGGTAGAGTCATTGGTAGGTGAATGGAACGCCAAGGTAGCGGACAATATGTCCAACCAGTTGAACATTGGTTATACCGCGATTAGCGATCCAAAAAGGGGTATTCCAGGTGGTCAAGCCTTCCCGTTCATAGAAGTGTTGGAGCCGGATAGCTCAGGAAACCTTTTGTACTACACTGCTTTGGGTAACGAATTGTTTACTGTAGGAAACTTGTTGGAGAACAACGTATTCAACGTAACAGATAACTTTTCTATCTACTCAGGAAAGCACACCTATACTATTGGTGCCAACTTGGAGTTGATGAGCTTTAAGAATGCCTTTAACCCGGTGTTCAACGGATTTTATAGATTTACAAGCTACGACAGTTTCGTAGAAACTGTAATCAACCAGACACCAGGAGCCTATCCTGATGCCTTTGCCAAGAGTTTTGCTTTGGATGGATCTACAACTCCTCCAGTAGATGAAACTAACTTCGGTCAGTTTGGTGTATACTTCCAAGATGAGTACCAAGTAAACGACAACTTCAAGATTACTGGTGGATTGCGAATCGATTTCCCTTTCTATTCTACAGATATTCCAAGAAACACCCTTTTGGATGACTTGAACAAAACCTTTACCGACGGCAATGGAGACCAGTTTACACCTGACGTGAGCCAATTCCCTAAAGTTAGACCGCTGTGGTCACCAAGGGTTGGTTTCAACTGGGACGTTAAAGGAGAAGGTAAAACCCAAGTACGTGGTGGTACAGGTATCTTCTCAGGCCGTATTCCATTCGTATGGTTGAGCAACCAGGTGAACGGATCTGGAGTGGTGCGTGGTGGACTTGGTTTTGAAGGAGATGAAGTTGTTGATTTCCTAGGGCCTAACTACGTTTTCAATCCAGATGTAACTTTTGGTAATCCAGCTAATCCAAGTCAAACACTTTCCAATGAGTTGAACTTGACCGATAGGGATTTTAAACTTCCACAAGTTTGGAGAACCAACATTGGTGTAGACCAGAAATTACCATGGGGCGTTACAGCAACTTTGGATTTCATCTACTCCAAAGATGTATCCACCCCAATCGTGTACAACCCTGTGCTTAGAGACCCTGATGGTACTTTGGCCGGACCAGACCAAAGACCTTACTGGGATGGAGGATACTCTAATGATGAGGATTTCAGAAACGTATTCTTGTTGACGAATGCTGAAGAAAAACCAGATTATTATTCCTTTACTGCCCAGTTGCAGAAGCAGTTCGATAACGGATTCTACGCTATGATTGCCTACACGGCATCAAGAGCAAGGGATTTGGATGCGGCAGGAGGATCTCAAGCAGGTTCTTTGTGGACAGCAACTGTTCAGGAAGATAGAAATAATCCAAGATTAGGTTTCGCTTCCTTTGATCAACCGAACCGTTTTATCGCTAATTTGAACTACCAGACCGATAAGACCACCATTGGTTTATTCTGGCAAGGTGGTGAAAACGGTAGATTCAGCTACACCTATTCCGGTAACTTTGGTGATAACTCCAATAGATTGATCTACATTCCAAATGATGCTTCGGAGTTGAACTTTGAGGAGTACACTTCTGATGGAGTCTTGATCACTGAGCAAGCTCAGATCAATGCATTGAACAACTACATCGCCCAAGACGAGTATTTGAGCGAGAACCGAGGACAAGTGGCCGAAAGGAATGGTGCCAAATTGCCATGGGTAAACCGATATGATTTGAGGATAACCCAAGACATCCACTTGACCAAGGATGCCAAAAACAAGATCCAACTTTCTATGGACTTCTTGAACATTGGTAACATGTTCAACTCGGATTGGGGTGTGCCACAATTTGCATTCCAGAACAACTTGTTGAACTATAGAGGAAGAAACGGCAACAATGAGCCTATCTATAGATTGAACACCATTTCAGGTACTTCAGAATTGCCAAGAGAAAGCTTTAGGCCTTCTACAAGCTTGGCGGATACTTGGAGACTCCAAGTGGGTATCAGATATTTGTTCAACTAATCAGTTTTTAATTAGTTGAAAAAGCCCTTCGCAACCGCGAAGGGCTTTTTTTATCTCCAAAATTCCGTATTTTTAAACCACTTAAATTCTACCTAATGGAAATCATCAAGAACCTACACTCTTATTTGGCCTATGTGGTGCTGGCCGTTTTAGTACTTGCCGTAGTGAATGCGATAGCAGGCTGGTTGGGCAAAAAGGATTTTACTTTGCAAAAGGACTTCCGAATCAGTTTGTTCGCCTTAATTCTGAGCCATATTCAGTTGTTGATCGGGCTCATCCTATATTTTGTATCAGGCAATGGCCTCAAGGCCATACAGACCCTGGGAATGAGTGGATTGAATGCTCCAGCACGCCTATTGGCCGTGGAACACCCATTTACGAACATCATTGCCTTGGTATTGATCACCATCGGATGGTCCAGACACAAAAAGTTGATGGAAAGCCAGCGTAAGTTCAAGACCATTTCCATTTTTTACGGTCTAGGTTTACTGCTTATTTTGAGCCGTATCCCTTGGGCACAGTGGTTCGCTTAAAATGTATACTGTCATTCCCGCGGAGGAGGGAATCTTACTCCACCATCTTCAACAAAAACAAATACACAGGAAAGTGGTCGCTGTACCCAGCTGTGTACGAGCCTCCCGAATAGGTGCGTAGCGGATAGCCCTTAAAGCGTCCTTGGTCCGTTCGTACAAAGGCGGGTGCAAATATGCCTACTTTCCAAAACGAAAGATGGCTACGGTCTTCCGTCACCAAATTTGACGTAAAAAATAGTTGGTCGAACAAATTCCATTTGTCTTGATAAGCCAGTGAGCCGATACCTTTTTTATAAAGGGCTTCCATGGGGTTGTACAGGTCCAGGCTGTCCAATTGCCTTGGTTTCCCCTTGGTTTTCAAGATGTTTTTCAAACTGTTGTCAATGGGGTCGTCGTTTAAGTCGCCCATGGCGATAACTTTAGCATCTGGGTCTAGCGTTTGTATGGAATCGATAATCCGCTTGTTCAGCAATGCCGCCCGTACACGAAAGGGTTCGCTCCTGGCCGCACCACCTCTTCGCGAGGGCCAATGGTTCACCACAAAATGGAGTTTTTCCCCATCCATGGTGCCGCCTACCACCAGTTGATCTCTCGTATACTTACGTTCCCCCATATCATCAAATAACAATAGCCTATGGCTTTTAAAGGATGAAGGAATAAAGGAAGCTTTTTTGTAGAGCAATGCCACATCGATGCCCCGCTCATCGGGGGAATCAAAATGGATGATACCGTAATCCTTGTCCCGCAAATTCGGATGCTGGACCAAATCTTCAAGCACATCCAAATTTTCTACCTCACAAAGCCCTACAACGTCCGGAGAGGTTTTGGAGGTGTCTGCCCCTATTTGGGAAATCACATGGGAGAGATTGTCCAACTTTTGTAGATATCGCTCTTGGGTCCAGTGATAACGACCCTCGGGCGTTCGGTCGTCATCAAAGGTAAGGGAGTCGTTTACCGTGTCGAACAGGTTTTCACAGTTGTAAAAAGCAACGGTCCTAATGATGTAAGTCTTGGACTTTTGTCCATAAAGTGAGGTCGATATTAATACAAGTAGGCATATTAATAATCGCATTTCTATTTTGATTTTGTAGCTAAAATAAGTAAGATTGTACGCTTTCTTGCAATTTGTACAGCAATTACAACCCCTTTTTTATTCATTAACCTACAATAAGCTATGAGACTAGCCGCACTCTGGGCTGTAGTCTGTTGTTGCCAAGTGCTGTACGGGCAACAACGTACACGGGTTACAGGCCAATTAATGGACAAGGGGTTGGACAAGCCTATTTCCAACGCAAACATCACCTTGGAAAGTAGTTCCCAACAATTTACAGTAAATGCCAATGGAGAATTTGAACTGAACCTATCGGAAACGGGTGAACAGATGCTCCGGATTTCCGCGGTGGATTTTATCACTAAACGGTATTCCATTTATTTGGATGGAAGCCCAATCGATTTGGGCATTATTTATTTGGAAAGGGACATTGCTCGGGAGCAGACGGATAACCTGATTACGTTGACGGAGGGAGACCTTTCCGATGATTTTGAATCCGTTTCAAGTACCATGGGACTCTTACAGTCTACCCGGGACATTTTTCTAAATCGGGCCGCCTTTGATTTTGGACAAGCCTTTTTTAAGGTCCGAGGCTACGATTCCCGAAATGGAACAGTGCTTATCAATGGAATTCCGATGAACAAATTCTTTGATGGCAGGCCACAATGGAACAATTGGGGCGGACTCAACGATGTGGTACGCAATCAGGAATTTACCAATGGACTTTCCATCAACCCTTATCTGTTTGGCGGAATTTTGGGGAATACCAATATCAATACCCGGCCATCTGGCCTTCGGCCAGGCTTACGTTTGTCTTCTTCGCTTTCCAACCGGACCTACAATGGCAGACTTATGGCCACCTACAATTCCGGGGAACAACCTAGCGGATTCTCGTATTCGGTATCAGCCTCGCGCAGATGGGCCAATGAAGGCTATGTAGAAGGCACCTTGTACGATGCGTATTCCTTTTTTGGTGCAGTGGAATATCAGTTCAATGCTAAAAACAGCATTGCCTTTACCTCTATCTTGGCGCGTAATCGAAGAGGACGTTCTTCTGCCATGACCGAAGAAGTCTTTGATTTGATGGGCGCAAGGTACAACCCCTACTGGGGCAATCAAGACGGGAAGATCAGAAACTCAAGGGAGCGGGAGATTTTTGAACCGATATTTTTGCTCAACTATACCCTCGATACCAAAAAAGTGGATTGGAATCTTGGATTTGCTTATCAAACAGGGATTAATTCCCGTAGTAGGCTAGGGTATTATAACGCTCCGAATCCCGATCCTACTTACTACAGATATTTACCGAGCTATTACATCAACAGTTCCATAGGAGCGGATTTCGTGAATGCCAACTTGGCCAAAGAAGCCTTTTTGGAAGACCCACAGCTTCAATGGGGACAACTATACACCGCCAACGCCAATAATGATGATAAAGCGGCCTACCTCCTCTACGATGACGTAGTGGAAGATAGAACATTTACGGTATCCACAAGTTTTAATGCTCACCTTGGTGATTTAATACAACTGGGTTTAGGAGGAAACTATAGGAGTACGTCCTCCGAAAACTTTGCTGAAATCCAAGATTTGTTGGGTGCCACTTTCCATGAAGATTTGGATACCTTTTCCAATACCCTGAACGATACCCAAGGCGAATTGCAAAAAACGGAAGGCGAAAAGTTCAATTATCACTATAATTTGGACGCCTCCCAAATGGAAGCCTACGCACAGCTCCAACTCAACTCCAATACATGGGATGGGTTTGTTTCGGCCGAATATTCCAATCAGCAGGTACAGCGCAACGGTTTCTTTACCAATGAACGTTATTTGGAAAATTCTTTTGGGCCTGGCAATCAGATTTCCTTTTCCAATCTATCGTACAAAGCTGGATTGACCTACTTTTTGAACGGCCGTCATTGGTTTACAGCCAATGCAGCACAGATGGAACGGCCACCCATTGTACAGAATTTATTTATCAACCCAAGGGAGAACAATGAAACGGTTCCGGATTTGCAGCAGGAAACCATAAGCAGTGTGGATTTGGGCTATTTTGTCCGACTACCGAATCTAACGGGCCGAATAAGTGCGTTTTATACGCGGTTTCAGCATACAACGGACATCAATTTCTTTTTTGTGGATTCGGGATTGGGTTCAGATTTTGTACAGGAGGTCATCACCGGATTGGATAGGTTGCACAAGGGCATTGAGTTTGGCTTTGAGTATGAGGCATCCTCCAGTGTAAAATTGACCGCGGCTGGGAATTTTGGTGAGTATACCTATGCCAGTGACCCGTTGATTCAAATCAATTTTGACACGGCCGGACCCGAAGAGGACCTCATTGCGCCCGAAGGCACCATTGATTTAGGCGTTGCCGACCTCAAAGACCTCAGACTGGCACAAGGCCCCCAAACCGCCGTTGCTCTCGGTGTATCCTATCGTTCGCCCAAGTACTGGTGGGTCAGCGCAACGACCAACTACCTCACCAATAACTATATCAACCTCTCCGCCATCACCAGAACCGCCAGTTTTTTGATTGACCCAGAAACGGGTGAAGCCTTCCCCGATGCCACCGAGGAAAATGTTGCCAATCTATTGCGGCAGGAACGTTTGGACGATATCTACCTGCTCAATCTGGTAGGAGGGAAATCGTGGCTGGTGGGCGGAACATATATCAGCCTTTTTGCCAGTGTGAACAACCTGTTCGATACGGTTTTCCGTACAGGAGGCTACGAGCAAAGCCGTAATGGCAACTTTGGGCAGTTGCGTCAAGACAATCAGACCGGTTCGCCTTCCTTCGCACCAAAATATTGGTACAGTTACGGACGCACCTATTTTTTGAATTTGGCTATTAGTTTTTAATCAAGCATCCCATGAAAAATATATTGATAAAAAGTATAGGATTTGTTTTGGCCACAATGCTAATGAGTTGTGTGGAGGGTCGTGAATTTGGAACATTGGAAGCCAACTGCACTACCGATATTAAAGCAAACATTAGTTTCGCTACATTGGATTCACTTGTACAGGATGATGTTGTCCAAATTCAGGAAGATTGGGTACTGGAGGGTTATGTAATATCTTCCGACCAAGCGGGCAATTTTTTTAATGTGCTTTATCTTCAGGACAGCTCTGCCAATCCTTCGGGAGGAATTCGGTTGGAGATGGACTTGCGTGAATCCCATTTACTATATCCTGTCGGGAGCAAGGTCTATATCAAACTAAAGGAACTCTATCTGGACCGAAGGAGGAGCACGCTTGAGTTGGGAGGGGTGTTCTCCTCTTTTGGGAACCTTTCGGTGGGACGATTGCCCAGGGGAAAGGTATTGGAGCATGTGTTTACCTCCTGTGAAGGGGTGGGTACTATTCAACCGTTCAAGACTACCATTGCGGAAATTGACAGTATTCCTTCAGAAATATTGGTACAGTTGGATTCGTTGGAATTTGCAGAGGATACATTGGGAGAACCCTACGCCATTCCTGAGGAAGAAACCGAACGTACCTTGGTCGATTGTGCGGAAAATGAAATCACGTTGTTGAACAGTGGTTATGCTGACTTTCAAGCGGAGCCCTTGCCCCAGTTGAACGGAACCCTCACGGCCATACTCACTCGGGATGGGAAGTCCCCACAGTTGATTATCCGTAGTTTGGAAGATGTATCCTTTACCAATGAACGCTGTCCTGAAATCATCACCGAGTTTACTTCCAATCGTATTTTTATTTCGGAACTGGCCGACCCGGACAACAATTCCGGAGCACGCTTCGTGGAACTGTACAATGCGAGTGAAGAACCGCTGGATTTAAACCTGTGGACGCTCCGACGGTATACCAACGACAACACGGAGGTGAGTTCTACCATCGATTTAACGGGCTTCATAATCAATGGCGAAAGTACATTAGTGATATCTCCCAACGCTACGGAATTTGAACTGGTGTACGGTTTTGCTCCCGATTTAGGGGTGTCCACCAACAGTCCGGCCGATTCTAACGGTGATGACAATTTGGAGCTAGTGGACCCCTTTGGAACGGTCATCGATGCGTTTGGGATAATTGGAGAGGATGGTTCTGGGACCAATCACGAATTTGAGGATGGCCGTGCGGTACGGAACATCGAAATTACCACCGCAAACCACGTGTATACATTTTCGGAATGGACTATCTTTAACGATACCGGAGAGGCGGGAACCATACAACAGCCCCAGAACGCCCCCGAGGATTTTACCCCAGGGGTTCGGGATTAATTTTCTAGAATGCTTTATAACTGAATTTTTGTCCACCTACCGAGGCGTCGGCCATAAGGCCGGCCTTGGGCAGGGCAAAAACGGCTACACCATCCTTATATTTGGCATTAAAGGCAATACCGGATTTTAAGGCAACCGCCGAAGTTTCGGCCGCAAATTGGAATTTTTCGGTTTTAAAACGCTTTAGGTCCACATCGGTCTCAAAAAAGATGACCTCGATAATGGCCTGACCGCCCGCTTGCAGTCCAATGTTCAGTTTTTTCAAATCGGCCATGCCCACCGGTTCACCATCTTCGTAGACCACTCCATTGCCGGATGCCCCGCCAATGATAAAACCACCCTTTCCCACATTCGGGAAAATTACGTAGCCAGCGGAATCCTCAAAAAAGCGTTCCAAGCCCGGACTGGTTTCCAAAAGGGTCGTTTTCGCCTTTTGGGCATCCTGCATTATTTTTTGGTCCTTTCTACTTTGGGCCAAGCCAACGGTTGTTGTCAACAACAGGGTTGCCAGTGCACATATGCTTATCAGTTTCATAGTGTCATTATTAAGGTTGAATCAAAAGTAAACAACCAACAAGCTTTTTTTTGAAAAGGGTTTGCCAATTAGTGTTAAGGAAAATAAAGAAAATCAAGGAACTCGATCAGAAACCATTCATCAAATAGAGAAAAACTATGTTTTGATAATATATTAATATCAAATGCCTATGGTCTAGGGATGCAATTTCGTATCTTTAATGAACTGGAAATTAATATAAAACAACGATAAAATCATGAGTGAAGAATTGGCAAATGGCGCAGACGCAAGTATGTGCCCGCACCTAAATGCAATGAATCAAGCTGCTGGGGAAGGAACTTCCATAGATTACTGGTGGCCAGAACAATTAAATTTGGACATTTTGCGCCAACATTCGAACCTGACCAACCCTTTGGGTGAAGATTTTGATTACATAGAAGCATTTAAATCACTTGATTTGGATGCCCTAAAAAAAGATCTTACCGATTTGATGACGGACAGTCAAGGTTGGTGGCCTGCAGATTATGGACATTACGGACCGTTTTTTATCCGTATGACATGGCACGCTGCCGGTACATACCGTGTGCAGGATGGCCGTGGTGGAGCGGTTGGAGGACAACAACGTTTTGCTCCATTGAACAGTTGGCCGGATAACGCCAACTTGGACAAGGCACGTCGCCTCTTGTGGCCCATCAAACAGAAATATGGGAACAAAATTTCCTGGGCCGACCTTTTGGTGTTGACCGGAAACGTAGCCTTGGAATCCATGGGCTTTAAAACCTTTGGTTTTGCTGGAGGACGTAGGGATGACTGGGAAGCGGATAAATCCACGAACTGGGGTCCTGAAAAAGTATGGGTAGGAGATGAGCGTCACGATGAGGACGGAATGTTGAAAGGCAACCTTGCAGCCGACCATATGGGATTGATTTATGTAAATCCAGCGGGACCCAACGGAGACCCTGACCCTCTTAAGGCAGCAAAATATATCAGAAATTCCTTTGGCCGTATGGCAATGAACGACGAGGAGACCGTTGCTTTGATTGCTGGAGGACATACCTTTGGTAAAGCCCACGGTGCAGGACCACATGAGCACAAAGGCGTAGAGCCGGAAGGGGCTGCCATGGCCAATCAAGGATTTGGTTGGATGAGTGATTTCAAATCTGGAAAAGGCCCCGATACCATTACCGATGGTGAGGAAGGCGCTTGGACTAGTAACCC
This sequence comes from Flagellimonas marinaquae, assembly GCF_003992675.1. Taxonomy (GTDB): domain Bacteria; phylum Bacteroidota; class Bacteroidia; order Flavobacteriales; family Flavobacteriaceae; genus Flagellimonas; species Flagellimonas marinaquae. The sequence goes on along the minus strand of NZ_RZMZ01000007.1, from coordinate 32,562 downwards.
CATCAAATGGGATATGGGCTATTTTGAAAACCTGTTTGGTTACGAATGGGAAAAAACAACAAGTCCGGCAGGAGATGTACAATGGCAACCCGTGAATGGAGGAGGAGCAGGAACCGTAGTAGATGCTTACGACCCAAACCTTAAGCACGCTCCAATGATGTTCACTACGGATTTGGCCTTGCGCGTTGACCCGGAATATGAAAAAATTTCACGTAGGTTTTACGAAAACCCAGACGAGTTTGCGGATGCCTTTGCACGTGCATGGTATAAGCTGACCCACAGGGATATGGGACCAAAAGCCGTACTGTACGGACCCGAGGTGCCAGAAGAAGAGCTATTGTGGCAAGATCCCATCCCAGCAGCGGATTATGAAACTATCAATGACGCCGATGTTGCCAACTTGAAAGGTAAAATCGCAAGTGCCGGATTGAGTGTGTCAGAATTGGTATCTACTGCATGGGCTTCAGCCTCCACTTTTAGAGGTTCTGATAAACGTGGTGGAGCCAATGGAGGGCGTATCCGTTTGGCCCCTCAAATTGATTGGGAGGTCAACAATCCAAAGCAGTTGAAAAAAGTATTGAACACCTACGAAGTGATTCAGCAGGGCTTCAACGACGAGCAATCTGGAAGCAAGAAAGTATCCATGGCCGATTTGGTGGTCTTGGGAGGTGTGGTAGGTATCGAAAAAGCAGCGAAAGATGCTGGTTATGATGTCACCGTACCATTTACGCCAGGCCGTACTGATGCTTCTGCGGACCAAACCGATGTTGAATCATTTGAATGGTTGAGACCACAGGCTGATGGATTCCGTAACTATTTTGCGCCGAATTTCGAGACAACTCCGGAAACCATGTTGGTGGATAAGGCTGAACTATTAACCTTGACCGCTCCCGAAATGACCGTGCTTTTAGGTGGTTTGAGAACCATAAACATCAATTTTGATGGTTCCGACCATGGCGTATTTACGGATAAGCCCGGTACCTTGAGCAATGATTTCTTTGTGAATCTTTTGGATATGGCGACCCAGTGGGAAGCAACATCCGAAGCCGAAGAGGTTTTTGAAGGCAAAGACCGTAAAACTGGTCAGGTAAAATGGACAGGAACCCGTGTAGACCTTATTTTTGGTTCCAACTCTGAGCTACGTGCCTTGGCCGAATTGTATGCGGGAAGCGATTACAAAGAAAGGTTTGTAAAGGATTTTGTTGCCGCATGGACCAAAGTGATGAACTTAGATCGTTTTGATGTGGCCTAGGCCTATCGGAGCGAGTGAATAGAAAAAGAAAATTGAATTAAATGCTGCCATGACCCCACAAGGTTATGGCAGTTTTTTTATAACTTTCCCAGAGCTATGAACAACAAGCAGGAACTCTTCAATCAGATACGGTCTGGTAGTTTGGCGACCGTACAAAAGCTACTGAACGGTGACCCCTCATTAATGGAATCCAAAGATGAAAGGGGCTCCACACCTTTATTATTGGCGTCCTATTATGGTCATGCCGATATGGTGGATTTTTTGCTAAAAAAAGGAGCTAAAGTCGATGCCTTGGACGGTTCGGGGAACACTGCGCTTATGGGGGTGTGCTTTAAAGGCTATACCGAAATTGCCCAAAAATTGATTGATGCGGGAGCCAATGTGAGCCAAAAAAACGCCATGGGTGCTACCTGTCTCATCTACGCGGTTACGTTTAACCGAAAGGATATTGCCGAAATACTCTTAAAACACGGTGCAGATGCATCGGTAAAAGATGCACGCGGCAATACCGCCATGGATTTGGTGAAGGAACAAGGAAATGCGGAATTGGTGGAACTCCTAAAACAATATCAAGATGCCTAAAAGCTTGAACATTGCTTTGATTCAAACCCATTTGCATTGGGAAGATCCGGCACGCAACCGGAAGATGTTCGATGAGAAAATCGAAAGTATACCGGATGATGTGGATGTGATTGTACTGCCCGAAATGTTCACAACAGGATTTACAATGAAACCTGAAAGCATTAATTCCACAGAAGGACATAAAACTGTAGAATGGATGCTAAAGAAGGCTAAAGAAAAGGATGCTGCTATCATAGGAAGTATTATTTCCCAAGAAGAAAACAACTTTTACAATAGGCTATGGTTTGCTCAGCCAGACGGAGGTATGTCCACATACGATAAGAGGCATACATTTACTTTAGCTGGTGAAGACAAAGTTTATTCAAGAGGGGAGAAAAAAATTATTGAATACTTTAGAGGGTTTAGTTTTTATCCATTAATCTGTTATGACTTGAGGTTTCCAGTTTGGTCCAGAAATGTGGAGGATTACGATGTGCTGATTTATGTAGCCAACTGGCCCAAGAAAAGAATTGCCGCTTGGGATACCCTGTTGAAAGCAAGGGCGATTGAAAACATGGCCTATTGCATCGGGGTCAATCGCGTGGGTTTGGATGGGGCTGATTTTGAGTACACGGGGCACTCGGCGGTATATGATGTGTTAGGAGAGCAATTGGCTTATTCTGAAAAAGAAGAGATACTTTATGCCACTTTGGACAAGGCCCATATTCAAGATACCAGAAAGCAATTACGATTTTTGGAAGATAGAGACAGCTTTAATTTGATAGGATAAAGGTTTCCTCCTTTTCCCAATTCGCCCTGATTTCGATAGTGCCAGGATAGTAACTGATTTTTTCGGGCTGCTGTTTTTTCAAGTAATTTCCTGTGTCCCATTTTCCATTTCCATTCGAATCAAAAATAACACGGGCCACATAATTCCCCGGATTTAAATGGTTGAATTCGAAGGTCTGCTCCTCCGAAGCTATTATTTCGCGTTGTACCACACCATTTTCATTGGTCAACTGGACAACGATGGGGTAGGTAACGTCGCCACCCAAAATCATCCTAAGGTTCCCGTAATCGGCAAAACTACCTGTGGATAGGTTGTAGGCCAAGGTATCGTTTTGCATCCCGAAAAAATCAGTGATGGCCCCGGGCATCAGGGAGAACGAATACTTTTGATTCGGTTCTGCCTCAAAATCAAAATCTATCTTATTTTTTAAGGTGTCCAAAACGTAGCTGTAGGACATGGGAATGGAATCGCTTACGTTCAGGGCGACTTGGCTGGTATCCAAAGCAACAATAGGGGTGTTGGCCAAAATACTGAACGTGTCCTCAAAATTGAATTTCCCGCTTACCGAGGTGGACAGTTTTAACGAATCCATGGGAAGATCTCGCATTTTTACCGTGAACGTATCGATAGCCTCGACTTTGTCGTTTCTAACGGTGAAAATAATGGAATCCAATTCCGTTGGGGTGAGCCAATAGTTTAAGGTGTCCTTGTCCCTTTCCTTTAATAAGGTGGTGCTGACAGAATCTGGCAACAAGGTCAAGGTTTCAATCTTCATGTCCCTGTAATCTCCTTGGTATCCAAATATAATTTTGTTCTTGGCCGCTAGGCTGGGCACCGAAGGTTTATAATTCAGCTGTTCCCGAAACAGGTTCAAAACGTATATGCTATCTGTTGGGATGGTGATGGTGTCGTTAATGAACCCGATTTTGTCTTGGGACTGATCGAACATGTTGTTTTTGTTCACATCCTTTAGCCCAAAAAGGGCATATTTCCCGCCTTTTAGGTTTTTTAATTCAAAAAAAGGTAGACTGTCGCCTGTGTTGGTGATGTACAAAGGGGGCTGTTTAAAAACGGTGGAATCTGTGTAGGTACTGTCCATTTCGTAAAGCATCACACTGATAAACTCGTCCGCCTTAAGATTTACCGCATCCGAAACGGCACCGGTTAAGGTGAGGGAATCCAAATAATCTCCCGTGGAAAACACATAGGTCAAAAAACTGTTTGGATTTTTTTCGTTGTTGTCCACGATGCTTTGTCCAAAATTAATCGTGTAAGTAGTATTTTCCCGTAATGTATCCTTTATTTCCACTTCAATGTACTTGCTTGGAGCGCCCATGGGCGTTATGGTAGCAGGATTTTTAAAGGGAGGGGAGACGACCAATTGGTTCTGGACATCTTCCAATTTAATGAGTTCATCAAAATAGAGGCGTATTTTTTTTGCCTTAAAGTTGATGGTATAGTTTTCCGGTTCGGCCCGCACCAATTTTGGTGGGGTGGTGTCCTTTGGGCCGCCACTGGGAGAGCCTCTTTTGGCACATTGCCAAAGCGCTAGCACCATAAAGGCAAAAAATAGAAGTCCCAACGATTTTTTTAAATAAACCATGCCGAAAACATTGTGGGACAAAGAAACAACTAATTTAAAAAATCCGATACCGCATTGGCAAATTTTAACCCTCCGACACCAAGGCCATACTCAAAACAGAGACTTCCAGACCTTCTACTTGAAGTAGGATTTGTGCGCAGGATTCAATAGTTGCACCCGTAGTGATTACATCGTCCACCAAAAGGACGTGCTTATAGTTTAGATGTTGTTGTGAGGTCTCTAGAGCAAATGCATCTTTGGAACTCTCCCATCGCGTTTGTCTGTTCTTTTTGGTCTGTGTTTTGGTGTTCTTTGTTTTTATAAGCCAATCCTCACAATAATCCGCTCCGATATGTCCCGCAACATGGCGGGCAAACAATGCCACTTGGTTGTAGCCACGCTTTTTGAATTTTTTCGGATGAAGTGGAACGGGCACTACAACATCAATATCTTTAAGTTGGCCAGATTCCTTTAAAAGGTCGCCGCACCAATCGCCGAGAAACCCGCCAATCTGTTCTTGATTTCTGTACTTCAACCAATGCAATAAATTTTTTACGAGTCCATTTTTGGAGAAAAAAACGAAAGAGGCTGCTTTTTTTATAGGAGTTCTACCATAAAATATACGGTCCACAGCGTTTTCTTCCAGATAGTTATGATCGGTGAGTGGCACATCATGTCGACAAACGGCACACAAAACGTGTTCTCCCCTAAATAATTGGGCATTACATCCAAAACATACCCTTGGCAATAGGATGTTGTTAATCTCGTTTATTATCTTAGCCAACCTTTTTGGTGTCAAATCTTATACATTTTAGCGTAGTCTGTCAACCCCATGAACTCCCAAGATAACACTTTTAACTACAAAATTATCTTTGCCGCTATGGTTGCGGTCATTGTGGGGATACTTATTGCATTTTACTACAGCTATGCACAATCCAAGAACCAGATGATCTATCTGGAGGAAGAGAAATCACTTTTGGTCAAGGATTTGACATTGATGCGCGCCGAGGTGGACCGTTTATCGGGCTTGAACGAGGTAAACGAGATTGAACTGCAGACCTCAAGGTTTAGGGTGCAGCAATTACTGGATTCCGTAGGCAGACTCAATTTTAGTATCACCAAATTGAAGGAGACCCGAAAGGAACTTAGAAAGTTGGAATTAAGATTTGACAGCCTTAAGCTAAAAAACAACTTTCTTAGGTACAACAATAGTCTCCTGGCAAGCAAGTACAACGAGACCATCAAGCAGTTGGAAGAGCTCAGGGGTAGAGCAAGTAGTATGCAGCAGACAGAATCACTTTTACGGGAGACCAACAAGGAACTGACCCGGGAGCTCCGCATCAAAAGTTACCTTAAACTCCAAGATGCCGAGGGAAGTGGATTTAGATTACGGGCTGGCCGACCCATCAAAACCAACAAGGCATCAGTGATAGAAAAGTTACGTGGATGTGTCACCATCTTGAGCGACCCCAATTCCAAAGGGGACATAAAAGTGCTCTACCTCCAATTTTTGGATCCCAACATGGCCATTATCGAGGATAATGCCTCTACCATTTCTGTAAGTGGCAATACCTACAGCAAAAAGGTGGAAATCGTATACACGGGCAAGGAAATCAGTATCTGTGACGCCATTACCGTACCTGAAGGGTCTCTAGCGGAGGGAATCTACACGCTAAATGTATTCGAGGACGAGAGATTGTTGGCTTCTACCGAATTTCAGCTGAAATAACATACTACTTTTTGGGTAAAATTCTATTTTTGCCCAATGGCAAATCAGGAAGACATTTTTAAGAAGGTTATCTCCCACGCAAAGGAGTACGGATACGTATTTCAATCCAGTGAGATTTATGATGGACTCAGCGCTGTTTACGACTACGGTCAGAACGGTGCAGAGCTAAAGAAAAACATTCGCGAATATTGGTGGAAGGCCATGGTGCAGCTCAATGAGAACATCGTGGGCATCGATGCCGCCATATTTATGCATCCCACCACTTGGAAGGCCTCTGGGCACGTGGATGCCTTCAACGATCCATTGATTGATAACAAGGATTCCAAAAAAAGATACCGTGCCGATGTCCTTATCGAAGATTATGTGGCCAAAATTGAGGCCAAAATCGATAAAGAGGTCACCAAGGCCGCCAAGCGATTTGGGGACAGTTTCGACAAAGAACAGTTCATGTCCACCAATCAGCGGGTGATGGATTATCAGGAAAAGGCTGACAGTATCCTTAAGCGAATGGGACAATCCCTAGCCAAAGAGGATTTGGCCGATGTAAAGGCCCTGATAGAGGAATTGGAGATTGCCTGTCCACTATCAGGATCAAAAAATTGGACCGATGTAAAACAGTTCAACCTAATGTTCGGCACCAAGTTGGGCGCTTCTGCCGATAATGCCATGGACCTGTACCTCCGACCAGAGACCGCACAAGGCATATTTGTCAACTTTTTGAACGTACAGAAAACGGGAAGGATGAAAATTCCGTTTGGGATTGCACAAACAGGAAAGGCTTTCCGTAACGAGATAGTAGCCCGTCAGTTTATCTTCCGTATGCGGGAGTTTGAGCAGATGGAGATGCAATTCTTCATCAAGCCGGGTACACAAATGGAATGGTACGAAGCATGGAAGGAAAAGCGGATGAAGTGGCATCTTTCTTTGGGGATGGGCGAGGAGAACTATCGTTTCCACGACCATGAAAAATTGGCCCACTATGCCGATGCTGCCGCCGATATCGAATTCAAATTCCCCTTTGGATTCAAGGAATTGGAGGGAATCCATTCCCGCACCGATTTCGATTTGGGCAAGCATGAAGAATACTCTGGCAAAAAACTCCAGTATTTTGACCATGAGGAAAACAAGAGCTACACCCCATATGTATTGGAAACTTCCATAGGATTGGATCGTATGTTCTTGGCTGTTTTCTCCAACGCTTTGCAAGAAGAGGAGCTTGAAAATGGCACCACACGTACCGTACTCAAGATTCCAGCAGTGCTCGCACCAAACAAAGTGGCTGTTCTACCATTGCTAAAACGAGATGGATTACCAGAAGTCGCACAAAAGTTGGTGGACGAGCTTAAATGGGATTTTAATGTAGAGTATGATGAAAAGGATGCAGTGGGGCGTCGCTACCGTCGTCAAGACGCAGCGGGAACACCTTTCTGTGTTACAGTAGACCATCAAACCTTGGAAGACGATACGGTGACCATCCGCCACAGGGATACCATGGACCAAAAACGCGTAAAACTTTCAGAGGTGAAAGATATCATCTCCAAGGAAGTGGATATGCGTTATTGGCTACAGAAAATCTAAGATTTAAAATAAACCTGTAATTTCGCCATCATCATTGATGTCGATGTTTTCGGATGACGGATGAGCCGGCAATCCGGGCATGCGCATAATGTCCCCCGTAATCGGAATTAAAAACCCTGCTCCCACAGCTATTTCTATTTCGCGTACCGTGATGATAAAATCCTTGGGTCGGCCCAAAAGCTTTGGGTTGTCCGATAGCGATTTCTGCGTCTTGGCAATACAAACGGGCAATTGTTCCAGCCCCAAATCCGCAATTTTACGCAGGTCTGCCTTGGCTTTGGCCGTATAATCCACGTATTCTGCGCCGTAAATCTCGGTGGCGATGGTGGAGATTTTGTCCTTCACGGCCGACTTCCAATCGTAAAGGGGTTGGAATGCCGAAGCACCTGAATCCACAATATCGATGACAGCCTTTGCCAAGTCTTCTGCGCCTTCACCACCTTTGGCCCAAACATTGGCCACCGCTACGCGAACACCTTTGGATGCTGCGAGCTCCTTGATGACTTCAATCTCTTCATGCGTGTCGGTGACAAACTTGTTGATGGCTATGACGGGTACCACCTTAAACTTTCCGATGTTCTCCAAGTGTTTTTCCAAATTGGGCAATCCTTTTTTCAAGGCTTCCACATTGGGTTCGGTCAACGATTTTAAATCAGCGCCGCCATGATATTTTAAAGCTCTGATGGTTGTGGTGAGTACCACGGCCTTTGGTGTCAATCCAGCACTTTGGCACTTGATATCAAAGAATTTTTCAGCTCCCAAATCAAATCCAAATCCTGCCTCTGTAACGGTGTATTCCGAATGGGACATCCCCATTAAGGTAGCGATTACCGAGTTGGTGCCCTGTGCAATATTGGCAAAAGGGCCTCCGTGGATAATGGCGGGATTCCCTTCAATGGTCTGTACCAAGTTGGGTTTAATGGCATCCTTCAAAAGTGCTGCCATGGCCCCTTCCGCTTTTAAATCCTTGGCGTAGATGGGTTTTTTATCATAAGTGTAACCCACGAATATATTTCCCAATCGTGTTTTGAGGTCGCTCAGACTCTCGGCTAAGCATAAGATGGCCATAATTTCCGATGCGGCAGTAATATCAAAGCCTGTTTCCCGGGGAACACCGGAGGTGGTTCCACCCAAGCCAACGATAACATGACGTAAGGAACGATCGTTCATGTCCATCACCCGTTTCCATCCGATAGTGCGTGGGTCGATCAATAGCGAATTGGTCTTGCTCTGAATGTTATTATCTATAATGGCCGATAAGAGGTTGTGCGCCTTTTCGATAGCTGAAAAATCTCCCGTAAAATGCAGATTGATGTCCTCCATGGGCAGTACTTGGGAATAACCACCACCAGTGGCACCACCTTTTATCCCAAAAACGGGCCCTAACGATGGCTCACGTAATACAACGGTTGATTTTTTCCCTAAACGGTTCAACCCTTCGGAAAGACCGATGGACATGGTAGTTTTTCCCTCACCAGCCGGGGTTGGGGAAATGGCAGAGACCAAAATAAGGTTGCTTTCTTTGGCTTTTTCGCGGTCGATGGCCTTTAACGGAAGCTTTGCTTTGTGTTTTCCGAACATTTCGATTTGTTCCGGGTCAATGCCGAATTTTTGGGCAATGGAAGAGATATGTTTTAACGAAACACCTTTGACAATCTGTAAATCGGTCATAGTCTTGATTTTTGGCAAATGGGATGGATTTCCCCCAAGATTCAACAGACAAGATACTATAATTGGTGGAGTAAAACTATGATATTTGTACGGAGAAAGCTTATTCTACCCTTCGTCCTTGGGTGGTAAAGGAAAGCCCTTGCTGGCCAGATGTGGAAATCATGACCCCTTCAAAATAAGGCTCGTTTGAATTGGGTTTTATGGACCAGTGAAATAGAAAGTTGGCACCAGTTCCTCCTAAGCGGTCTTTTTCATCGATTACGATTTCGACGGTTTCCATGGGCCTGATAAAGATAGGCTTCTCAAAATAGCTGCGGATGGGACTGCCCTCGGTATTAAAATATTCAGCTTTATTGATGTAGATGGTATCCTTCAGATTGGTATTTCGCATGCTGATGGTACTCGTCAAATGGTGCGTTCGATGTTCGGTCTCGCTATAGATTTCTGAATACACCGACAAATATGAAACCCCTTGCTGCAATGAATCCTGAACCGAAATCGAAGCAATTCGGTTGTTCCAATTCACAGGGTCGATGGAACTTACCTCTTGCTTTGTGTCCTCAACACAGGAAAAAATCAAAATGGGAAAAATAAGGAAGACAAGTCTTTTCATGATAGGTTTCAAAAGCTCATCTAAGATACGGATTACAGATAAATGCGAGGAAATACGATAGAATTATTTCGGTAAACAGAGCTACTGGGTACTATTGGTATTTTTTCAAAACTCAATTACCTCTGCACAACAGGTACGCAACAGGATTCTTTTGAATTCAAGTGTTTCCAATTGTTGTCCGATTAAGAGTCTTATCGAGAGTTTTGTGGTCTTTCGCACATCATCCAATTAAAATACGTAGTTCAATCGCAACCCTCCAAAATAATTCCGACCATTGCCCGGATAATAATATCTGGGTTGTGAACCACCAAATCCAACGGCATTGATCAGTACCGATTGGGCGTAGTTGGTATCAAATAGGTTGTTGATGCCAGCATTCAACCCCAAGTTTAAATGGGAAGTGATTGAAGTGGCAAAGCTCATCTTGGCATGGAATACATTAAAGGAGTCGCTGCTGAGGGTATTGGCATCTGTCAACGGAATGTCATCCACAAATTGATGGATGAGGTTCAGTTGCAGCCCACTAGTATGCCTAAAATCGATACCGGAGCTCAACCGGTTTTTTGGAACCCCCGTCAGCGGATTTCCGGAATAATCATTGTCGCCATCTACAAAATCCACAAAGCTATGGTCGTTTAACGTATAACTGAGGTAGGGCGAAAAGGTGATGGAGGGGGAAATTCTTTCCCGGTATTGCAAATCCATCTCGAAGCCTTGATGGCGAGTTTCTCCAGCATTTCTGCCAATAAATTCATCTTCACCTACCCGTTGGGCCACCAATAGGTTTTTTATGTTCATTCGATAGAGGGCCACGTTGGCCGAGAGTTTATTTCCCCATAGTCGCCAGGTACTGCCCAGTTCATAATTGGTTCCCGTTTCTTGGGCGATATTTGGATTGATGACGCCATCAGGCGTCAAAGTCTCCTCCAAACTTGGATTGGAAAACCCTCTGCTCACATTGGCGTAGAGTTCTCCATTTTTTAGTTGATAGCGGATACCCAGATTGGGAAGCATGATGGCATCGAAATCGCGCTCGGCGGATGCATTGGTATCCCCTTCATTGAACACATCGCGAAAATCGTAATGGGTCTTGTTTACATTGAGCCCAAATTGCACGGTAAGTTGTGTGGTGATGGGATAGGTAACCGTTCCAAAAATATTGAACTGCCTTCTAAACTCGGTGTTGTCGCTCAGTTGGTTCCCTTTCAAGCTGCCATTGCCATTATTTTCTTCGTACAAATTTTCAAAAGTGCCCCAATGGTATTCATCCTTGTACAGTTCCCCTCCGAAGGAGAAATCGGCCCTTCCCCATTTTCCTGCAAAACGGCTGCGAAAGCCAAAACCATTGGTAAACTCATCCAATATATTGAACGGTCTGGGTTCGTAATGGTCCAGATAGGTATAAAAAATGCTGGTGGTATTCTGAAACGTTTCGGAGAACTGATAGGTATGGGACAAACCTGTCAAAATATAATTATTCGCCTCAAAACCTTGTGATTCCAGCCAGTTATTGGGTGCTCTGGTAGGATCTTCTTCAAAATCGGTTTGGTTGAGGGAGCTCGGAATCTGGGCCGTATAATCGATATAATTGATCAAAAGGGCCATACTACTCTTTTGTCCCGTCCGAAATTGGGTGTTCAGTAACAGGCCATCACGCTCAAATCGATTGTTCTGTCTAAAACCATCGGTTTCCAAATGATTATAGCTAAGGGATACATTCAGTCCACTTTCGGAATGTGAAAAGGTCAAGTTGTCCTTGAACATTTGATAGGATCCAACCGTAAACGAATTGATAAGCTGGGTTTTGTCCTCAACAGAAGCTTTGGTGTCCAATAAAATAGCACCCCCCAAATTGGAACCAAATGCGGTGGCTTTTGGTCCTTTGATGACCTCCACGGCTCCCAAATCCTCCACGTCGTAGGCTTCAATGGTAGAAACCCCAGTGCCGTTGGTCACTGGAATGCCATTGAAATACATGCGTAGTTTATTGGTGCCAAAGGGAGTTCTGGCCCCAATGCCGCGGATGGTAATTCGGTTGGTGTTTATGGCGCCGGATAGAATATACACGCCCGAAATCTGGTTTATGGCCGAGGGAATGTCCGTGGGGTTGAACCGCTCAAAGGTTTGGGCGGAGATTTTTGATGAAGAAGTGATTCCCGTCGCCTTTTTAGGTATGGCATCTTGGGTCAGAATCACTTCCTCCAAGGCGGTAATGGAATCCTTGGGCTTAAGCTGTTGTGAAAAACTTTGGAGTACAAATAAGAATGTTAATAAGGGAAGTCCCTTTGATTTCAATTTCATGAAACTGATTTATCGAGTTCTTCCAACAAGGTCGCTGTATCCTTGATGGTGGCAAATTCATCTTTTAAGTTGGCCAATTCGGTATGAAAAATTACTTCGGATGGATATCTATTACCATCAAACCCCAGCTTATCGAAAGCTGCGGTGGCATCGGAAACCAAGATTACGTTAAAGCCTAAGTTCGAGGCCATTCGCACCGAGGTGGAAATACAATGCTCAATGGTGAGCCCCGCCACGACGATATCCGTAATGTTAAGGGCTTTTAGACGAGATTCCAAATCGGTCCCGATAAAAGCGCTATTTACTGTTTTTTCCAATACCGGCTCACTCACCAATGGCTCTACGGCAGGATGAAAGTTGTTGCTGATTTTACTGGGGTGCAAAGGCGAGCCCAGATTAGGGGAATTGTGCTTTACGTGGAACACTGGCAATTGCTTGGACCTAAAAAAGTGTAGTAGTTTACCACAATTTTCTTCGGCATTTGGATGGTTGCGTTCTGTTCCATAAAAGGAAGTTTCCTGTAGACCGAGCTGGACGTCTATTAAAACAAGTGAGGTCATGCTTGCCATTTTGCCCTAAAATTAAGGGAAAACATCAAGAGTTGGGGACGGGATTTTATTATTTGATGCTATGATCGTTAAAATCAATTTTAGAGAGCCGACCACAATGGCTATTTTTGAGGAAATTTGATTACATGAAAATTGCATCATACAATGTGAATGGGATTCGTGCCGCAATGAACAAGGGATTTGTGGATTGGTTGCAAACGGTTTCCCCGGACATTATTTGTCTTCAAGAAACCAAGGCTATGGAAGACCAAGTCGACACCCAACTTTTTGAAGAGGCTGGGTATCCCCATCACTACTGGTTCAGTGCCCAGAAAAAAGGATATAGCGGTGTGGCTTTACTATGTAAAGAGGAGCCGGATCATGTGGAATTTGGAACAGGTATCGACTATATGGACCATGAAGGGCGGAATATCCGAGCCGACTATGGAGACCTGTCCATTATGAGCATGTACCTTCCTTCGGGGACCAATATGGACCGCTTGGATTTTAAATTGACCTACATGGCCGATTTTCAAAAATACTCCGAGGAGCTTCGAAAGGAACGTCACAATCTCATTGTATGTGGGGATTACAATATTTGTCACGAAGCCATCGATATCCATGACCCTGTACGAAACAAGAATGTTTCCGGTTTTTTGCCCGTAGAACGTGAGTGGATCGGCAATTTTATGAAAAGTGGCTTTATTGATAGCTTCCGACATTTCAACAAGGAACCCGACAATTATACCTGGTGGAGTTACCGCGCCAATGCCAGGGCCAACAATAAAGGATGGCGTTTGGATTACGGTATGGTGGCCGAGCCTTTGCAAGACCGTTTGAAGCGGTCCGTCATTTTATCAGAAGCCAAGCATAGTGACCATTGTCCCATTTTGTTGGAGGTTGAAAAATAACGTTGCCGTAAAGGCCGATATTTTTGATTCCTTACCTTTAATTGTCCTAAAGAATAAACGATGAAATATACCAGAATCCCACATACCGATATCCGAATCAGTAAAATTTGCTTGGGCACCATGACCTGGGGTCGCCAGAATAATGAAGATGATGCCCATGAGCAAATGGACTATGCCCTGGATCAAGGAGTGAACTTTTTCGATACCGCGGAATTATACCCAATACCTTCTAAAAAGGAGCTCTATGCCGTTACCGAAGAATTAATTGGAAACTGGTTCAAAAAAACAGGGAATAGGGATAAAGTGGTGCTCGCTTCCAAAATTGCTGGGCCTGGGCACGCAGCACGACATATCCGTGACACGGGATTCAGTAAGGAATCCATCATCAGTGCGGTGGAAGGCAGTTTAAAGCGTCTTCAAACCGACTACGTCGACCTATACCAATTACACTGGCCGGAACGCAAAACCAATTATTTTGGACAACGTGGCTATAATGCCCATGCCGTTGATGTTTGGGACGATAATATCCATCAAGTTTTGGAAACACTACGTGACCTAATTGCGGAAGGCAAAATCCGCCATGTTGGGATTTCCAATGAGACCCCATGGGGTACGATGCGGTATTTGGAAGAGAGCAAGGTGCATCAATCCTTGCCGAGAATGAAGACCATTCAAAACCCCTACAGTTTGTTGAACCGCCTGTTCGAGGTGGGACTTTCCGAAATTTCCATGCGCGAACAAATCGGACTTTTGGCGTATTCACCATTAGGTTTCGGGGTGTTGAGCGGAAAATACCTTACTGATGTCCCTCCAAGAAAGGCCAGGGTAACCTTGTTCCCAAATTACAACCGATATAGTGGGGAGACCTCGACCCAAGCCACGGAAGCCTATGCGGCACTGGCCAAGGCACATGACCTTAGCCTCGCACAAATGGCATTGGCTTTTGTAAATACACGGCCATTTTTGACGAGTAATATCATTGGTGCAACCAGTATGGAACAACTCAAGGAAAACATCGCCAGTATCGATGTGGACCTTTCCGATGAGGTACTCGAGGGTATTGAGGAAATCCACAACACCATCCCTAATCCTGCGCCGTAAGACTACTATTCTAGGGCATATGCACGATATTCATCGCCCGAGGCAGTTCCCATTTTCCCGCCCCCGCAAGAAATAACGAGGTACTGCTTGCCTTCCACCTGATAGGTAATTGGTGTGGCATAACCGCCTGCAGGAAGTCGGTCTTCCCAGAGTTGCTTCCCCGTTTTCATATGGAATGCACGGATTTTTTCATCCTTGGTGGCAGCAATAAATAGCACCCCACCTTTGGTGATGACAGGCCCGCCGTAATTTTCGAGCCCAGAAACGGGTACGTTGGGGTCCTGTAAACTTTCCTCGTGGCCCAAAGGCACGGTCCATAGATATTCGCCCGAGTTCAGGTCAATGGCATTCAAGGTTCCCCATGGCGGTTTTACTACGGGATAGCCCCTATCGTCCTTGAATCGTGCGAAACTAGCGACCGAATAGGGCACATCCACTTTTATTTTTTCCACCCGATGGTCTTTTGCTTTTTCCATATCCATCAAATACTCCGTGATAGCATCAGTTTCATTGGCCGAAAGATTGGGCATGCCCGGCATCGCGCCACGCCCTTTTTGGATAATGGTCTTTATGGAATCGGCTTCTAAACGCAACTTGATATTTTGAAGTGTTGGAATACCGTTCAAGCCCTGCAGTTCTCCGCCATGGCATCGGGCGCAGTGGATTTGTGCCAAACTTTGCCCAACACTGGAACCTTCTGCACTGCCATTAACCTCTTTCATTTTAATGATCCAGGCCATTTCATTGGCATTCACGTACATCACGCCATCGCGAGGGTCAAGTGCGGCTCCACCCCATTCGGCTCCTCCATCGGCACCAGGGAATAGGATTACGCCCGTGGTATCCATCGGTATAAATTGACCTTTTGATGTGATGGATCTGAATTTTTCAAGCACGGTAGGAGCTTCTTCGGTTTTATTTCCTGAGACCAAATCATCCACAAATGCGGTGCGGTCGGGTGCATACAAATCGTCTTCTGTCAATATCTGACGTGCAAAAGGAGCTGGTTTTAAAGGTAGGGGCTGGGTTTCAAATGCCTTTTCACCTAGTAAATCGGAACTTGGATAAGCTTTTTCCTCGATGGGAAACAAAGGTTCTCCCGTAATGCGGTTGAACACAAACACATGGCCACTTTTGGTTACCTGTGCCACGGCAGGAATGGTTTGTCCATCTCGTTCAATATCGACTAGGTTGGGCGGAGCGGGCAAATCGCGGTCCCAAATATCGTGGTGCACCATTTGAAAATGCCAAATCCGTTCGCCTGTGTTTGCATTGAGGGCCAAGAGGGAATTGGCAAAAAGATTGGCACCTTCTCTGTCGCCCCCGTACCAATCAAAAGCGGCAGAACCCGTAGGAATGTAAACAATGCCTTGTTCGGTGTCCATTGCCATACCTGGCCAACTGTTGGCGCCTCCAACTTTTTTGTAAGCTTCTGCAGGCCACGTATCATAGCCAAATTCTCCGGGCTGTGGAATGGTATGGAAGGTCCATAAAATTTCACCTGTGAGTACATCGTAGGCTCGGATATGTCCAGGTGAAGAACCGGGACCTTCGCCCACTCGGGTACCTTGAATCAATATATTTTGAAAAACTGCGCCCGGGGTGTTAGAAACCACGGATAATTTGCTGGGGTCCCTGCCCAGACCCTCCCTTAAATCAATACTGCCGTTGTTGCCAAATGAAGAAATGGGTGTGCCAGTGATTATGTCTACAGCGTAAAGTTTTGGTCCCGATGAGAAAAAGATACGACCCGGATGTTCACCGTCCGATTTCCAATAATTCAGGCCTCGATTAAGGCCCAAACCTGATTCATCTTTGGCTTTTGGTGAGAATTTCCAGATTTCTTCGCCAGTTGTTGCGTCCAAAGCGAACAGTTCTATGGCGGCATTTACCCCATAAAGGACCCCATCAACCATTAATGGACTGGTTTGAATCTGCGTTGTTCTGCCCTCTTGAAGTCCACCACTTTTATAGCTCCATGCCAGTTTTAATTGGGAAACATTCGCCGTGTCAATTTGATTTAAGTTGGAGTAATGCGTGCGTTCGGGGTCTCCCAAATAGTGCTCCCAGGTGGTAAAATAGGGCTTGTCCGCTTTGTTTTTGTCAAGGTTCGAGCAAGAGGCCAATAGGGTCAATAAGGCTAGGGGAAAATATCTTTTCATGTGCAGTTTGAAAGTTTCCTAAATATATAAAGAAACCTGCAATTACGGTTTTACCCGAACAGATGGGCAACTACATCCTCGATCTTGGATACTTTTTGAATCTGTATGCCAGATTGTTTTAAGCCGATCTTATTGTTTTTCGAGACAAATATTTTGGAGAAGCCCAGTTTTTCGGCTTCAAGGATCCGTTGGTCCACTCGTTGCACAGGTCGAATTTCTCCTGCAAGACCTACTTCTGCAGCAAAACAAATGCCTTTTTCTATGGCGATATCGGAATTGCTGGATAGGATGGCGGCCATTACGGCCAAATCGATAGCGGGATCATCCACGGATATGCCGCCGGTAATGTTCAAAAAAACGTCTTTTGCGGCCAATTTAAAACCTGCCCGTTTTTCCAAAACCGCTAAGAGCATGTTCAGTCGCTTGGCATTGAAACCTGTGGCGGAGCGTTGCGGTGTGCCGTAGACGGCTGTGCTGACCAATGCCTGAATCTCTATCAACAAAGGCCGCATACCTTCCACGGTGGCTGCGATGGCAGTACCGCTGAGGTCTTCGTCATTTTTGGAAATCAATACTTCCGAAGGATTGTTCACTTCGCGTAGGCCACTTCCCTGCATTTCGTAAATGCCCAGTTCGGCAGTGGAACCGAAGCGGTTTTTAAGGGAACGGAGAATACGGTACACATAGTTTCTGTCCCCTTCAAATTGAAGTACGGTATCTACCATGTGTTCCAAAATCTTGGGTCCCGCAATGGTGCCATCCTTGGTGATGTGTCCCACCAAAATAACGGGTGTATGGCTTTCCTTGGCAAATTTGATGAGCTCCGCGGTGCATTCACGAATTTGGGAGATGCTCCCAGCAGCGGATTCGATATAATCGGTGTGCAGCGTTTGAATCGAATCGATGACCACCAAATCGGGCTCAATGGTAGAAATCTGCTGAAAAATATTTTGTGTTTTGGTCTCGGTTAGGATGTAGCAGTTTTCGCTATTGGGTTGAATACGGTCCGCGCGCATTTTTATCTGTCGCTGACTTTCCTCACCCGACACATATAGGATTTTGTAGGGCAGTTTTAGCGCAATTTGGAGCAACAGCGTACTTTTTCCGATACCTGGTTCCCCGCCCAACAAGGTCAATGAGCCTGGAACCAGTCCACCGCCCAATACGCGGTTGAATTCTTGGTCCAATGTATCCAAGCGTAGCTCTTTTTCTTGGGTAATCTCGGAAACGCGTAGTGGTTTGTTGGCTTGTTTGGCCACGGTATCGGCCTTCCAACTTTTTTTATCCTCTTTTTGGATGACTTCTTCCACAATGGTGTTCCATTCTTTGCAGGAGGAACATTGCCCTATCCATTTAGGAAATTGGGCGCCACAATTCTGACAAAAGAAAGTTGTTTTGATCTTGGCCATTCAAAATTTAATGAGGGGCCTAAAGATATGGATTTTGATTGTTGGATTGTTGTCTTAATAAATGGTTTGATTTTTTCTGAAGCAAACCACCAACAATCAAATCATCAAGAAATCTAGCTGGCTAGTATCCAAAGTCTTCCTTGAGCGCATCGATTTTTTGAAGGGCCAAATCCTTGGTCAAAAAGTCGATTTCTTCCATTTGGAAGGCTTTTTCGAAGGTCTTGAATGCCTTTTTTGGCTCTCCGATAAACTCGTAGTGTTCTGCTTCAAAATAAAAGCCCATCATGGTTTCGGGGAATTCCTTTTTGCAAAGTTCTGCCAGTGGTTTTAAGGATTCGTAATCCTCCTTTTTAAGGCAGGCCGCATAAATGGCCATAATATCATTGAGTTCCACCGGTTTTTCAAAACCAAAGAGGTCCTTAATAGTGCCATATCGTGTTTCCAGATAGTTGAAAACAGGCTCTTCAGAGGTCAAAATATCGGATTTGTATTCCGCTGGTGTAATGGGTCGGTATATCCGGAAAACATTATCAAAAGCTTTGCTTATGCCATAGGCGGCAATGGAGGTGTGATCGGCATTTTCATATTCATCAAAAAAGTAATGCAGGGATTCTTTGGTGATGGATTTGATGCTGGCATTCATTTGAAGGACGCGCTGGCGATCATCTGTCGGGGCTTTTTCCACAATCAGATTGTAAAAAATGGTCTGGTCGATCTCCGAAAGGCGGGCGGGTACCCTGCTTTCCATTTCGGTTGCCAAAACAGGCGAAATGCTGATATAGGAATTGAATAGTGAACGTTCTTTGAACAGGTAATAATTGCCAAAATTGGCGGTAATGTCGTACCCAACGAACATTTTAAATGGGGCTACGTTATAGCTGGTCTCCAAATAGGGAATGAGTTCGGTTCCCAAAAATTCAAAGAACAGCTTTCCTTTTTCAGACGGAAGGCCCGAAACCTCTTCGAAGGCGCAATCTTCCCAGCGAATGTCATTCTCCAATTGGTCCACCCCGACTACTATAGCTTCGGGCATACGATCAAATCTGCTCTGGAATTTCACATTGGCCACGACAAGGTCGAATAAATGTTCGGCATCCAGCACTACAATCAATGGATATGATTTTTCTTCGTCGTAATCTTCTGGAAAGTAGTAGGAAACGTCGCGGCGTTCCTGCAATTTAAAGGATTCGAATATTTCCTTTTTTACTTGGGCGCCTAGGTTCAAGCAAGTGAAGCCTATCAGTAGCAATAGACATTTTTTCATTGGTTAAGTTTTGGGCGGTTGGGGCTTACCGATTTCTATTCAATAACGGCAATACAATGAAGGATATTGTACCGAAAAGGACGACCATCATGGTT
Organism: Flagellimonas marinaquae; assembly: GCF_003992675.1. GTDB lineage: Bacteria > Bacteroidota > Bacteroidia > Flavobacteriales > Flavobacteriaceae > Flagellimonas > Flagellimonas marinaquae. Next base: position 12,995 of record NZ_RZMZ01000007.1, on the reverse strand, counting down.
TGGGCGATCCACATGATCCATCCAAAGGCATCACCAGAAACTGAGCTGATGCCATAAATACCCAAGGCGGCGCTTACGGCAATGGGGTACAGGCCAATGCCGCCGTTGGTGGTGGACATGGCGAAGGCCCCGGCTACAAAGGCTACCAATAGTTGGCCCATGGATAGCGGAACGGTTTCTTCCACGGTATATTTTATGACCCAGAACATGGCAAAATAGGCGGTCCAGATAAATAGGGTATGAAGTATGAATGCCCATTTATTTTTCATTTTGAAGACACTCAGGACCCCGTCTTGAAGTCCGCCTAAAAATCCTTTTAGTTTTAATGCCAAAGGTGATTTGGATTTCCGGATGATGTAGGAACCTAAAAACAGCCCAACGATGCCCACCACGAGAATGCCAACGGCGCCGATAAGGTTGACCCCCCTTTGTTCAAGAAAGCCTAAAATAAAATCCGTTTGAAGAACTAGGGTGACCAAAATGATCATCAAAAGCATCAAAAGGTCTATGACCCTTTCGGTAACAATGGTTCCGAAGCCTTTTTCAAACGGGACCTTTTCGTAGGTGGTCAATGCGGTTGCCCTTAATATTTCGCCCGAACGGGGTATGCCCAAGTTGGCAAAATAGGAAATCAATACAATAAAAATGGTGTTGATGGTTTTGGGGCGGTATCCCATCGGTTCCAACAGGTATTTCCAGCGAATTGCCCGAGAAATATGGCTTAAAATTCCAATAGCTACTGATACCCCCACCCAAAATGGGCTGGCATTGGAGATGTAATGTAGGATTTGTTTTCGTTCTTCTGGTGTGGTGGAGTTGTAGGAATACCAAACCAAGAACAGCCCAAAGGCAATGGGCACGAAAATCTTAAGGAATTTTTTCAGGGATTTGCCCAAAATTTATTGGAGTAGATTGGTTTCCTCGTTAGGGAATACCAATGCTGGATTAAATGTTTTTGCTTCCTCGATATCCATCCAGGCATAGGTAATTAAGATCAAAACGTCGCCAACGGCCACCTTTCGGGCTGCAGCACCGTTCAGGGTGAGTTCGCCAGAACCTCTTGGGCCTGGTATGGCGTATGTTTCCAATCGTTCACCATTGTTGTTGTTCACGATTTGCACTTTTTCTCCCCTAATGATATTGGCGGCATCCATAAGATTTTCGTCTATGGTTATGCTACCGATATAATTAAGGTCGGCTCCGGTTACTTTTACTCGGTGAATTTTGGATTTTACGACTTCTACTTGCATGGTGCAAAATTATCAATTCAATCTTAGATTATCAATTAAGCGAACACCGTCCGCATAAACGGCGATAAACGCTCTATATTTTTGGTTGTCTTGAATTTTTAGTGCCGGTGTAAGTGTGTGCTCATCAGCAATCTCAAAATATTCAAGCTCAAACAATGGGTTTCCTTTAAATTCGGAGGATACCCAATCCTTTATATGTAGTGCACTTTCCGTGCCAAATTTTGTTTTGACAGTTTGCAACGTATCATGGATAAAGCCTGCCTGTTCCCTAGTCGTTTTTGACAGTCTTTCATTACGTGAGCTCATGGCCAGGCCATGGGGTTCCCTTTCAATGGGGCATCCTATGATGGTGTACGGCAAATGCTTGATTTCGGCCATTTTTCGAATAATCTGCAATTGCTGAAAATCCTTTTCGCCAAAGTAGGCCCTGTCTGGGGCAACGGTCCTCAGCAAAAGTTCCACAATAGTGCCTACGCCATCAAAATGTCCCGACCGGAATTCTCCTTCCATTACCTTGTCCAAGCCCTCAAAATCATAGGATTCGGACACTACCTTGCCTTCATAGATTTCATCCACGGTAGGTGCGAAAACCACAATCTTATCGGATACTTGTCGCAACAAATCGATGTCCTTTTCAAAAGTGCGGGGATATTTTTCTAGGTCGTCTTTTTTATCAAATTGTGTGGGATTCACAAAAATGCTAACAACCACTAGGTCATTTTCGGAAAGGGCTTTTTTTACCAAAGAGATATGACCGCTGTGCAACGCTCCCATGGTGGGCACAAGACCAATGGTACAGTCTTTTTGCCGCTGTTGCAGCGTAAAGGTGTTGAGGTCTTTTTTACGGTCGAATATCTTCATATACAGGTACAAAAGGGTGCAAAAATACTATAAATACTATGAATCAGCATAATTTTTGTACTTTTGCAGCTATGTTTTTCGGATAAACAAAAGAAAGTGTTTATGAATGGTAAAAAGGTATTGTTTGTATCTTCTGAATTAGTTCCCTACCTCCCAGAGAATCCTGTTTCCTTAATGTCGTACGAAGCGCCAAGAATGGTGAACAGTAATGGTGGCCAAATACGCATATTTATGCCAAGGTATGGAAACATTAACGAAAGAAGGCATCAATTACATGAGGTTATCCGCTTATCGGGGATGAATCTGGTGATCAATGACATGGATATGCCCCTGATCATCAAAGTGGCCTCCATTCCAAAAGAACGAATCCAGGTTTATTTTATAGACAACGACGAATACTTTAAAAGGAAAGCAACATTTGCGGACTCTAGCGGAAAATTATTTCCAGATAATGATGAGAGGGCCATTTTCTTTGCCAAGGGAGTGGTGGAAACCGTAAAAAAACTGAATTGGTCACCCGACATCATCCACGTACATGGTTGGATGGCTTCCATGGTGCCCCTTTATTTAAGAAAGTATTATGCAGATGAACCCTTGTTCTCCGAAAGTAGGATAGTGACATCTGTTTATGGAAAAGATTTTGAAGGTGAACTGGACAGTCAAATGATTGATAAAATCGCCTTTGACGGCATACCCAAAGAAGAGATTGCTGCCCTGTCCAAGCCCGAATATAATAATTTGTTAAAGGTTGCCGTAGATCATTCCGATGCCGTTATTTTAGCCGCGGAGGATTTGTCCGACGACCTTAAAAGTCATATCGATAATCTTTCCGTACCGGTACTTCCCTATGTTTCGCTTCAAGAGGCAGAGGAGGCGTACACCAATTTCTATAATACAGAGGTTTTAAAATAGATTGAATGAGATTTTCCAATATTTTCAAGGTTTCAGCGCTGGTTGGAACTTTGTTTTTACTAATTGTCTCTTGCGAAGAGGAGTTGGATACCATAGGAGAAGGCGTTGTTGCAGGAGAACCTTTTAGCACGGGCAAAGTGGAGTACGATGTGTTTGCCTTCAATAAGGGAGTCACGGCCGTACAGACCAACCAATTGCCACTGTACCAATTGGGAACCTACAACGATCCCATCTATGGCAAGCGCAGGGCAAGCATTATTTCGCAACTTACCTTGCCCACCGTATCGCCAAACTTTGGTGATATTTCACAATCCAGTGAAGATGGCCCGGACAACGACCAAGAAAACGAAACCGTCAGCGAGGTTTATCTATATATTCCCTTTCAACAATCCCCATCAGGTGATAGAGACGGTGATGGCGTACCTGACGAATTTGAAAGTGGGGATGATGCCAACGACCCCAATTCTGACTTGGATGGAGATGGCGTAACCGATAACCAGGAAAGAGCCATCGGGTCAAACCCGTTTGATCCAGACGAGGACGGTACTGGTGAAGGCTTTGTGGCCAACTCCTTTGCTAAGAAGTTTGATTTAGACAGTATTTATGGAAATCGTGAGCAGTCTTTTAACCTAGTGGTTTCAAGATCTAACTATTTTTTGAGGGACCTAGATCCCAATTCAAATTTCCAAGAAGCCCAAGAGTATTATTCCAACCAAGATTTTTCTGGATTCATAGGAGAAGAATTGTTCAATGGTGAGGTGACCATAAGCGATGAAGAATTACTGTTTAGAGACAATGAGGATGATCCTGACACTCCGGATATCGATGAATCCCAAGAAATAACCAATAGGTTAAATCCTGGTATCCGAGTTTCGCTGAATCCTGAATTTTTTCAGCAGAACATTTTGGACAAGGAAGGGCAACCTGAGCTGTTGACCCAATCCAATTTCAGGAACTTTTTGCGAGGTATCCACTTAACGGGAACAGATATGGAAGAACTTATGTTCCTTCTAGATCTTACCCAGGCGAATATCACCATTAGTTATACCTATGATGATTTTGATCCAGAGACAGAGCAAGCTGTTACTTCTGAAAGGAATTACATTCTCAATTTTTTGGTGGGTACCCAAGTCGGGATCAATGGAAACGCAGTGAACATATTCGAGGATGAGATGCTACCTCCCAATGTGGCTGGTGCGCTCAACAATGAAGAAAATGCTTCGAGGATTTATGTAAAAGGAGGAGCCACCCTTGCGGAGATACGCCTGTTTGACGAATTGGAAAATGGCGGATCTGCGATCATCAATCAAATCAAGGAAAACAACTGGGTCATCAACGAGGCCAATTTGGTCTTTTATGTGGACCGTGAGTCCGTAGGTTCAGATGTGGTAGAGCCGCCAAGAATATATTTGTTCAATGCGGAAACCAATCGCCCGATTTTTGATGCAGCCAATGAGAATCCTGGGCTCAATACAGGTCCCAATCCCTTGCGATACTTTCTTAACCATGGCGGTTTGTTGGAAAAGGAAAACGATAGGGGCTTAAAATATACCGTTCGAATCACCGAGCACATCAATAACATTATTGTTCGGGATTCTGCCAACGCCAGATTGGGGTTGACTGCTACACCCAACATCAACTTAGTGGGACTTCGAGAAGCAATCGGTAGCGATATGCAAGAAGTGGATTACCCCATTGCCGCAACCATGAGCCCTCTAGGCACTATCCTATACGGCAGTAATGTCGCTCAAGGTGAGGAGGACATGAAGTTGAAATTGGAAATCTATTACACCGAAGCAAATTAGAGGGTAAATTTATCGTAGTTTTTCGGGTTTTCGTCGTTTTAACGAACCAGAACCACCTATTTTGACGTATACCTTTTAATTTTGGTGACCAACTCCCCAAATGGTTAACAATAAAAAACAATCTTATGTGTGGAATAGTAGGGTATATCGGTCATAGGGAAGCCTACCCGATAATCATGAAAGGACTGCAAAGGCTGGAATACAGAGGCTACGACAGTGCCGGGATTTCTCTTTTTGATGGAAACAACATCCACTTGGCCAAAACTAAGGGAAAAGTGGAGGATTTAAAAAATAAGGCCGAAGCAACCATTCCTACTGAAGGTAAATTGGGGTTGGGCCATACCCGATGGGCAACCCACGGGGTTCCCAACGATGTCAATTCCCATCCACATTATTCCAATTCAGGTGATTTGGTCATTATCCACAATGGAATCATCGAAAATTATGAGTCCATTAAGCAAGCTTTGACCAAGCGAGGTTACACTTTTGAGTCGGATACCGATACCGAAGTACTTATCAATCTCATTGAGGAAGTCAAGAAAAAGGAAGGGGTTAAGCTCGGAAAGGCAGTGCAGATTGCGCTGAACCAAGTGGTTGGTGCTTATGCCATTGCTGTTTTTGATAAGAGCAAGCCCGATGAAATCGTAGTGGCCAAATTGGGTAGTCCACTTGCTATCGGAATTGGAGAAAACGAATATTTTATCGCCTCGGATGCATCCCCTTTCATAGAGTTCACCAACAATGCCGTGTATTTGGAAGATGAGGAAATGGCCATTGTGAGGATAGGGAAGGAAATTAAGCTACGTAAAATCAAGGACGATGCCATCGCCTATCCCAACATTTTGGAATTACAGCTGAATCTGGAGGAGATAGAAAAAGGGGGTTATGACCACTTTATGTTAAAAGAAATTTATGAGCAGCCCAAAGCTATCTTGGATACCTACCGAGGCCGTTTGTTAGCAGATAAGGGAATCATAAAAATGTCGGGAATCGACCAAAATCTTGAAAAGTTTTTAAACGCCAACAGAATTATTATTGTGGCCTGTGGAACTTCATGGCATGCAGGTTTGGTAGCGGAATATATTTTTGAGGACTTGGCCAGAATACCTGTGGAAGTGGAATATGCCTCTGAGTTTAGGTACAGAAATCCCGTAATCACAGAGAAGGATGTTTTGATTGCCATCTCCCAATCTGGTGAAACCGCCGATACCTTGGCTGCTATAAAACTGGCTAAAGAAAAAGGAGCTTTCGTGTTTGGGGTGTGCAATGTGGTGGGTTCCTCTATTGCAAGGGAAACCCATGCCGGAGCGTATACCCATGCAGGTCCAGAAATTGGGGTCGCATCCACCAAGGCATTTACGACACAAATAACAGTACTCACTTTGATTGCCCTCAAATTGGCACAAGAGAAGGGTACACTCTCCCAAAGCAAGTTCCACGAATATTTGGCGGAACTGGAAGCAGTACCCTCCAAAGTGGAGAAAGCACTCTTGTCCAACCCACTGGTCGAAGAAATATCGGAGACCTATAAGGACTCCACCAACTGTTTGTACTTGGGAAGGGGTTATAATTTTCCAGTGGCATTGGAAGGAGCCTTGAAATTGAAGGAAATCAGCTATATCCATGCCGAAGGATATCCAGCGGCCGAAATGAAACATGGGCCGATCGCTTTGATTGACGAGCAAATGCCTGTTGTAGTAATCGCCACTCGAAAAGGACATTATGAAAAGGTGGTGAGCAACATTCAGGAAATAAAATCCCGAAAGGGGCGCATCATTGCCATCGTCACTGAAGGCGACGAAACGGTAAAGCAACTCGCCGACCACGTTATAGAAGTGCCCGATACCTCAGAAAGCTTGTCGCCATTGTTGACGACCATACCCTTACAGCTATTGTCCTACCACATAGCGGTAATGAGAGGTTGCAATGTGGACCAGCCAAGGAATTTGGCAAAATCCGTGACGGTCGAATAGTTCAATATCAACTTAAGATAAAATCAAAAGGCGCTTTTAAAGCGCCTTTTTTATTGATTGCTTAGATTTGTAGAAGAATTTTTGACAATAAAGTATTATGCATGCATAATTTTTTTCAAATTTGTATTATTGAAATAAAAAAAAATGTATCTTCCCGATTGATACTTAACATGCACAAAAAACTAATTTAACTCTAATCCATAGCAAATGAAAAGACTTATGTTTGTTTCCCTAATGCTACTGGGTTTGGCAACGACCTATGGCCAAACCACTGTAAGGGGAACGGTAGTTGATGAAAACAATGCCCCCATTCCAGGGGCCAACGTGGTCTTGGTTGGAAAAGCGGAAGGAACCACTACGGACTTTGACGGGAATTTCACCTTTAATACAAGTGAAGTGCCCCCATTTAAGCTTCAATTTTCCAGTATTGGTTTCTCGGATTTCACAGCCAATGTCACTTCAAACAACCAAACACTCAATATCACACTTTCCGAAGCAAACACCATGCTAGACGAAATCGTGATATCAGCTTCGAGAACGCCTGAACGTATTTTTGAATCACCGGTATCCGTAGAAAGATTCGGACTCAAGGAAATCAAGAATACCACGGCGGAATCGTTTTATGGTGGACTTCAAAACTTAAAAGGGGTTGATATCAACACCAACAGTTTAACCTTTCAATCCATCAACACTAGAGGTTTTGCAACTTTTGCAAACAACCGATTTTTGCAGTTGGTAGATGGAATGGACAACACCGCCCCCGGTCTGAACTTCGTGTTGGGTAACTTGGTGGGGATGTCCGAATTGGATGTGCAAAGTGTGGAAATCCTTCCTGGAGCCTCTTCCGCATTGTATGGAGCAGGTGCCTTTAACGGTATTTTGTTCATGACCAGTAAAAGTCCTTTTGATTTTCAAGGAATCAGCGCCTATGCGAAGGGTGGGGTAACCACCCAAGACGCTGCAGGAAGCAATTTTTACAAGGATTTTGGTATTCGAGCAGCCCATGCTTTTAGCGATAAATTGGCGGTTAAGGCCAACCTTTCTGTATTGACCGGTGAGGATTGGCATGCCAACAGCCGTGTGGATTTGAATAACCCAGGCGCCGATCGTTCCAATCCAGCCTATGATGGATTGAACGTATATGGTGATGAGGTATCCACAGTTTTGAATTTTGACGCTGCCGCAGGATTTCCTTCCGGAACCGTTGGATCTGCCTTGATTTCCAGAACAGGATATGATGAAGCAGATTTGGCGAACTATAATGCGGAAAGTGTAAAGACGGATTTTGCGTTACACTACCGTCCTTTCGCCAATGATTTGGAGATTATATTGAACAGTCGAATTGGTCGTGGTACCACTATCTATCAAGGGGCCAACCGTTACGCAGTAGCAGGGTTTACCATGCAGCAACATAAACTGGAAATCAAAAACGACAATTTCTTTATCCGAGGGTATATCGTTTCTGAAAACTCTGGTGATGCCTACGATACCCGTTTCGCTGCCATTAACGTCAATAGGGCGTGGAAGTCGGATACCCAATGGTTTACCGATTACGCACGAGCTTATATCCCAACGTATCTAGGAGGTATTCAGGGAGCTGGACTTAGCCCAGAGGAGGCTTCTGCACAAGCACATGTTGCAGGGAGACAGGCAGCTGACCAAGGCAGATTGATTCCAGGTACGCCAGCGTTTGAGAGCACTTTCAATAGAGTAATCAATGATGGTGACTTGACTACGGGAGCCAAATTTATTGATAGGACCAAATTCCGTCACGTAAACGGTAATTACAATTTGGCACACCTTATCGATGATTGGGCAGATGTTCAAATTGGGGGGTCGTTTAGAGAGTATGTATTGAATTCCAATGGTACTATCTTTACCGATATTGATGGACCTATTTCTTACAATGAATATGGAGCATACCTCCAAGTACAAAAGAAATTTTTGGATGATCGTTTGAAGTTTACTGGTTCCGCCCGTTACGACAAAAATGAGTTTTTTGATGGATTTCTATCTCCAAGAGTATCGTTGGCCTATACCTTGGGAGAGGAGCGCAATCATAACATAAGGGTGTCTGTGCAACAAGGTTTCCGTAACCCGACCACACAGGACTTGTTCATAGGTTTGAATGCTGGACGTGCCATTTTGGTGGGATCTGCACCGGATAACTTGGATAGGGATGTGCGTACTTTCGACGTTAGTGAAAGCGGACAGGCACTAATTGGGCAATCCACAGTGGAAATTGTAGGACGTGAAGCATACGAGAATGCATACTCCACCAGCTCTTTGCAAGCTGGAGCGCCTCAAGCAGTAAATACACCTTTGGTACAACCAGAGGAAATCACTGCCTATGAGTTAGGATATAGAGCCCAAGTAGGTAAGTTTACCATTGATATGAGCGGTTATTACAACAGCTACAGTAATTTCTTGGCCAATACCACAACAGCAGTTCCTTTCTACGGTGAGGCTGGCGATGGAGGTCTGTCGCTCTTGGCTCTCCAAAATGGAGATTTTCAGGTTTACCAAACCTATACCAACTCTGCAGCCGATGTTAATTCCTATGGAGCAACGGTTGGCGTAGATACCAAACTTGGCAATTTTGACTTAGGCGTTAACTATACCTTTGCCGAATTGGACATTGATGAAGGACGGTTCCCAGATTTGAGAACCAACTTCAACACTCCGAGACATAAGGTTAAGGCCTCTTTCGGAAACACAGCATTATTCAAGAATTTTGGCTTTAACGTAAACTATCGTTGGAGTGACACCTATTTCTGGGAAGCCTCATTTGCAGATGGCACTGTGCCAGCGTTTACCGTATTGGATGCACAGATCAACTATGCAGTGCCCAGCATCAAGTCTATCTTTAAGCTAGGTGGATCCAATATTTTGGGAGACGAATATTTTACCGCTGTAGGTACTGGTTTTATCGGTTCCATTTACTATTTGTCATGGACCATAAATCCCTAAAATACAGTTGAAAAGATTGAAAAAGGGCGTTGGGTTTTCCAACGCCCTTTTTATTTAAAAAAAAGCTGAAATCGGTTTCTGAATAAAAATGTAAAAGCATATCTTTGCAGCCGAAAAATCAGCGGATATTTTCCGCGTATTCAATTAAAAATAAACATACTAATGTCTAAAGTAACAGGTAAGGTTGCCCAAATTATAGGCCCGGTCATTGATGTTGAGTTTGAATCAGGGGTAGAGATCCCAAGAATTTATGACTCCCTTGAAATTGCAAAAGCTGATGGCTCAAGATTGGTTCTGGAAGTACAATCACACATTGGTGAAAATACCGTAAGAACTATTTCCATGGACTCTACCGACGGATTGAGTAGGGGCGTAGAAGTTGTAGCTACTGGAAATCCAATCCAGATGCCGATAGGAGAAGATGTTTACGGACGTCTATTCAATGTAATCGGTGATGCGATTGATGGTATGGAAAACCTGCCTAAAACTGGAGACAATGGGCTACCTATTCACAGGGAAGCACCAAAATTTGAAGATCTTTCTACCTCTACGGAAGTACTTTTCACTGGTATTAAGGTAATCGATCTTATCGAGCCTTATGCAAAAGGTGGTAAGATTGGATTGTTCGGTGGTGCCGGTGTTGGTAAAACCGTATTGATTCAGGAGTTGATCAACAACATCGCCAAAGGTCACGGTGGTTTGTCCGTGTTCGCCGGTGTTGGGGAACGTACCCGTGAAGGAAACGATTTGCTTCGTGAGATGTTGGAGTCCGGTATTATAAAATATGGAGACGATTTCTTGCTCTCCATGGAAGAAGGGGGATGGGATTTGTCCAAAGTTGATAAAAAAGCATTGAAACAATCCAAGGCGACCTTTGTGTTCGGTCAGATGAACGAACCACCGGGAGCACGTGCGCGTGTGGCATTGTCTGGATTGACCATTGCAGAATATTTCCGTGATGGATCAGGTGAAGGACAAGGAAAAGACGTTCTTTTCTTCGTGGATAACATTTTCCGTTTCACCCAAGCAGGTTCTGAGGTATCCGCACTATTGGGCCGTATGCCTTCTGCGGTGGGTTACCAACCTACCTTGGCTACAGAAATGGGTGCCATGCAGGAAAGGATTACATCCACCAAAAGAGGTTCCATTACCTCCGTACAGGCGGTTTACGTACCTGCGGATGACTTGACGGATCCTGCGCCAGCGACCACATTTGCTCACTTGGATGCAACTACCGTACTTTCCCGTAAAATTGCCGAGTTGGGTATTTATCCTGCTGTGGATCCTTTGGATTCCACTTCTAGGATCTTGACTCCCGAGATTTTGGGTAAAGAGCACTACGACTGTGCACAACGTGTAAAAGAGTTGTTGCAACGCTACAAAGAGCTTCAGGATATTATTGCCATCTTAGGTATGGAAGAACTTTCTGAAGAAGATAAATTGGCCGTAGGTAGAGCAAGACGTGTACAACGTTTCTTGTCACAGCCATTCCACGTAGCGGAGCAATTTACCGGTATTCCTGGGGTATTGGTTGATATTAAGGAGACCATCAAAGGATTTAACATGATTATGGACGGAGAACTAGATCACCTTCCAGAATCTGCCTTCAACCTTAAAGGAACCATTGAGGAAGCTATCGAAGCTGGAGAGAAAATGCTCGCGGAAGCATAATTTCATTCCTGCGAAAGCAGGAATTTCATAGGAAATTTAGTCAAAGTTAAAAGATTCCCTTTTGCATGGGAATGACAAAAGAAAATATGTATCTAGAAATCGTATCACCCGAAGCTACTTTATTCTCAGGGGACGTAACTTCAGTTACCGTTCCGGGAGTAAACGGTGAGTTCCAGATGTTGGAGAATCACGCTCCTGTGGTATCTCTATTGCAAGCTGGAAAGGTTAAATTGAAAGGTAACATCACCATTGATGAAGCATTTGCCAATAAATTTTCCAAAGGAAATAATGGAGAGACTATTTTGGCCATCAGTAGTGGAACCGTGGAGATGAAGGACAATAAAGTCATCGTCCTAGCCGATTAAAATAAATGAATTCATTCATCTAAAAGCCGCTCCCATGGAGCGGCTTTTTTGTTTTATGGATACGTCTATTTAAAGTTTTTTGGTTGAATATATGTTGTTCACTATTCATCCGTCAATTCAAAAGGGGCATTCGTTGACTGAAACAGGGCATCCGTCAATTCATAAGGGTTTTATCCCGTCCAATACTTTATATTGAGCTTCATATCTAGATAGGTTTCCCCATGGCCTACCCAAAAACCTGCTTATGAACCTACACCTCCCGAAAAGGATAAGAAAAGTATTGCTTACTGCCTACTACTTTCTGTTTACTGCAACAATAATGGCCCAGATCTTCCCCGTACAGGTCACCCCACAAATTTTGCCGCCCTACAGTTTTCGGTTGTCCGACTACGCTACCAGCACCCGTGAAAAGCTTTTTGTGAACCTATTGCTCACCGATGCTATGGAATCCGGTAGACGTGTGCGCTTACGGATGAACGTGGAAGGCCCCGGAATCAGTTTTCGGACGGTGGACTTTGTGGCGGGCGCCGCGCCCATTGTGCTCAATGGTGGGGTCAACCTGCGGTTGTCCAACTTCGACCTTAGGCCCTACTTTGAGCTGAACAATTTGATCGGCATCAGTCCGCAGCAGTACGGGCAGCAGTTGCCCGAAGGGCAGTACCGTTTCTGCTTTGAGGTGTACGACCAGTTTTCGGGCCAGCGCATCTCCAATAATAGCTGCGCCAATATTTATCTACAGCTCAACGACCCGCCCCTGCTCAACGTTCCCTTTCGCGGCGATGTGGTGACGGCACAGCAGCCGCAGAACCTCATTTTCAACTGGACCCCAAGGCACATCAACGCCGCTGGGGTACAGTACGAGTTCACCCTAAAGGAACTGTGGGACACGGGCATGGACCCGCAGGCCAGTTTTTTTGCCGCACCGCCACTGTACCAGACCACCACCTTTGCCAACACGCTGCACTACGGTCCCGCACAGACGCCCCTTTTGGAGGGCAGGACCTACGGCTGGCAGGTACGCGCCTTTGTGAGCGACGGCTTTACGGAGACCTCCCTGTTCCGTAACAGCGGGATGAGCGAGGTGTACCATTTTACCTACCGTGCCGACTGCCACCCGCCCCGCTTTGTGCTGTCGGAAGCGCAGAACGCGCGAACGGTGCGGATTACCTGGCAAATGGGCGAACAGCT
>NZ_RZMZ01000006.1 GCF_003992675.1 Flagellimonas marinaquae | reverse complement strand
CCCAACGAGCTGTGCGGTCTATAATTGTTATAGTCCTCTTTCCAAATATCGAACTTTTCCTGGGCATCCTCCAAGGAGAAGAACCAATTGGCGTTCAGGCACTCATACCTAAATGAGCCATTAAAACTTTCGATAAAAGGATTGTCCGTTGGTTTTCCTGGCCTTGAGAAGTCAAGTTCGACATTGTTCCCATAGGCCCATTTGTCCAATACCTTACTGATGAACTCACTTCCATTATCCACTTTGACACGCTTTGGCAGCACTTCGTTCCCAAAAGTAATGGCTTCCATTACCTGTACGACATCACTTCCTTTAAGAGACTTTCCCGCATGGATGGCCAAACACTTGCGGCTATAGTTATCCACTACAGTCAATGCCCTGAAACGGCTCCCGTTGTACAACTGGTCCGAGACAAAATCCATGCTCCAACATTCGTTCAAACTAGAGGCGTTCCCCTCTGCGGGTTGTCTGTGTGCGGCGGAACGGTTCCGTTTGGGCCGCTTGCTCCTCAGGTTCAGACCTTCCTCGCAATAGACCCGGTACATGCGTTTGTGGTTGTCCATGAAACCCTCCCGTCTCAAAAGGATATGGATACGCCAGAACCCGTAACGTACCCTGACGGCGGCAATCTCGTTCATCCGCATGCGCAACAGTTCATCGCTACGGCCCTTGGCCCTGTAATAGAAAACGCTCTTGTGCAGCAATATGAGCTTGCAGCAACGCTGGACGGAAATATTGTACTCCATCCTTATATTTTCGACCATCCCGCGCTTTCGGGACGGTCTCAGAACTTTTTTTTCAGCACGTCCTGCAGGATCTGTTTGTCCAAGCTCAGGTCGGCGACCAGTTTCTTCAACTGTGCGTTCTCCTCCTCCAGGTTCTTCAGCCTCCGTAGTTCGGAGACACCAAGCCCGCCATATTTCTTCTTCCAATTGTAGAACGTGGCCTCGCTGATGCCCATCTTGCGGCATACCTCCTGGATACGGGTCCCCGTCTCCGCCTGTTTGATCGCAAATACGATCTGCGACTCAGAATACTTTGATCGTTTCATAAGCAAATACTTGTTTAAAGTTAAACATTTATCCGCCCGGAATTCTCTAATTCTAAACTGTCCGGTTTAACGGGAGGAGGTCAGCCATTGCCAAGTACACAATAAGAAAGTTCGGTGAGGGGCAATCTTTAAAATATGCCCAAGGACTCAAAACTATTTTAGTTGATTTGGGCGACAACCCTGAACTCGGAAAGAGATATGTGGCAGTAAAGGACAAAATGTTGCTACGCTATAGGTACAAAGCACATGTTATATTCTATTTTGTGGAAAATGAGAAAATATTCATTGTAAGAATTTTGGGCGGTCGCATGGATTTTCCAAAACACCTTAAGTGAAGTTTAAATAAACGATTCCTAAAACATTCCTGATATAATTCTCTTCGCTAAATTTTCAATAAATATGCGTCAATAATGTGTTAGAATACGTATATTGTGTGCAAATACGTTTATTATGGCAACAATCAGAAAATCATTAACCATAACTGCTGCCCAGGAAGAGTGGATAAAATTGCAAATCCAGAATGGCGGCTTCGCAAACGATAGTGAGTACATGCGACATCTAATACGATTGGATGAGGAGCGCAATAGGGAGTTTCTAATCACTAAGGCGGCCATACAGGATGGTTATGATAGTGGCGTAAATTCTAAAACCAGGTCTGTTGATGAAATTATTGAAGCTGCAATAGTTCGTAAAAGGAACAGAAATGCCTAGATATTATTTATCGTCCAAAGCGGATGACGATATCGATGATATAGTGGATTATACCTTGGAAACTTGGGGTGAATCACAGACGCATATCTATGTTACCGAATTATACAAATTTTTACAAACTCTGGCAGATAATCCCGATCTTGGCCGAAGTGCTTCAGAATTTGCGGCTCTACTCAGAAGATATAGCTATAAGGCACATACAATTTTTTACGAACCAACTGAAAAGGGCATATTCGTCGTTCGCATTTTAGGACAAGTAAGAGATTTCAAAAGACATCTTTGATAGATATTTATCTGAATAAATAGTACAAATAAACATTGAAGATTCCCCGATAATTAAGACAGGTTTTCCACAAAACTGAGCTATCACTCGGGTTGTGCCATCCAAAATGCTTTTCAGTGTATGTATTCACCAAAATGGTAAAAAGGATACTTAAAGAGAAAATTACCAAGAAATTGGATACAGGCAAGGCCGTTATTTTGATAGGCCCCAGACAAGTCGGCAAAACAACACTTATCAATTCAATACTTGAGAATAGGAAGCATTTGTTTCTCAATGGTGATGATTCCACGGTTAGGACTTTACTGACCAATGCCAATACCGAAGAATTAAAGCAAATTATAGGAAATAACACCACAGTATTTATTGATGAAGCACAAAGAATCGAAAATATCGGTATTACCCTAAAATTAATAACGGATCAGTTTAAAAATGTGCAATTATTGGTGAGCAGGTCTTCTGCCTTTGAATTAAATAACCAGACAAGCGAACCGTTGACCGGAAGGAAATGGGAATACCATCTCTATCCAATTTCATGGGCCGAATTTGAAAACAGCATGGGATATTTAAAATCCGAACAACAATTTCACCTACGTATACTATATGGCATGTACCCTGATGTAATCAACAATTTAGGGGATGAAATTGAAGTATTGAAAGAACTTACCAATAGTTATCTATACAAGGATATTTTGGCCTTCAGTGGCATTAGAAAGCCGCAGGTATTGGAAAAACTATTGAGGGCTCTTGCATTACAAATAGGAAACGAGGTCAGTTTTAATGAATTGTCCCAACTGATCGGTGTGGATAAAAATACAGTAAGTAATTACATTGAAATATTGGAAAAAGGTTATGTTATCTTCCGCTTGACAAGTTTTAATAGGAACCTAAGGAATGAAATCAAAACGAACCAAAAAATATATTTCTACGACACTGGGGTTCGCAATGCATTAATCGGAAATTTTAATACATTGGAGAGCAGAACTGATGTGGGTAATCTTTGGGAAAACTTTTTGATCAGTGAACGATTAAAAAAATTAAGCTACCAAAATTCATTGGCCAATGCTTACTTCTGGAGAACGAAGAACCAACAAGAAATAGACTATGTAGAGGAAGCTTCAGGTAAAATAACCGGTTATGAATTCAAATGGAATCCTAAAGCTAAGGTCAGAATCCCAAAACCATTTGTTGACATCTATGATTCCAATGTTAAAATCGTAAATAGAAGTAATTTTCGAGAGTTTTTGATGTAATTACATTAAATATTCCCAACTTATATTCGTCGGGTCTGTAAATTAAACTCTGTCCGATTCACCAATCCCTCTGGGGCTAGCCCCAGAGGGATTGGGATTTAATTCCAAAGGAATCTCTCCCCAAATTTAATATAAAGTTGCTGGACCACCAGGCTCCAATTTTGGAGGGGCGATGTCCATTTCTTCTCGATGTTCCAGGTGGCCAGGTAGACCAGTTTGAGCAGGGCCATATCGTTTGTAAAAGCACCTTTGGTCTTGGTGACCTTGCGTACCTGGCGGTGGAAGCCCTCCACTGCATTGGTGGTATAGATCAGCTTGCGGATGGGTGGGGTGTATTGGAAGTACTGGGAGAGCGCTTCCCAGTTGTTCTGCCAGGATTCAATGACCACGGGATATTTACCGCCCCATTTTTCGCCCAGGGCCAAGAGTCCGTCCTCGGCCACCTCCTTACTGGTGGCACGGTATACCTCTTTGAGGTCCCGCATGAACTCCTTTTGGTCCTTTGATGCAATATACCTCAGGGAATTGCGTATCTGGTGGACAATGCACTTCTGCACCTGGGTCTTTGGGAATATGCTAAGGATGGCCTCTGTAAACCCCTTCAGGTTATCTGTACAGGCAATAAGGATATCCTGCAGTCCACGGTTGTTCAGGTCGGTCAGTACCTGGAGCCAGAAGTTGGCACCCTCGTTCTCGGAGATGTACATGCCCAGAACTTCCTTATAGCCCTCCTTGTTGATGCCAAGGATGTTATAAAGGGCCTTGTGCTCGATCTTCCCATCGACTTTTACCTTGTAGTGCATGGCATCCAGCCACACGATGCAATAGAGGGGCTCCAAGGGACGGTTCTACCACGCCTTTACATCAGGGACGATCCGATCGGTAATCTGGCTCAAAACAGTATGGGAAATCTCCGTATCGTACATCTCCTTGATATGGGACGAGATGTCCCGGTAGCTCATCCCAAGGCCGTAGAGGCCGATGATCTTCTCCGAAAGATTGTCCGCCAGGATGGTCTGGCGTTTCTTACACTTCCTCCTGAGCTTTAGGTAAGGCTACATTTTTAGGGAAGGCTACAATCTGGGCAAGGTTTATCTGGTACTTCTGGGCAAGCTCGGCAAGGCTTTGACGCTCCTTTAAGGCTTCCAATACCACTTTGGTCTTGAACTTCGGGGAAAACTTTCTTCGTGTCATATTCAGTAAATTTAATGATTAAACTTACTTCCCTAATTTTTGGGGTATCTACAGATAGAGCCTAAAATATCGGACTACATCTTCTGAGCCCACAAGAAAAAAGCCTCGTAAAAGGGCTTATAACAATCCGTTTTGTTCCTGATCAGGGGCTTGTGCAACGGTTACCATTGTTAGCCACTGGCATATTATTCACTGGCTAAATATTCTTTTGCAGTTAACACAGGTAATTTAGAGTTTTTAAAATCTTTTTTATTTCTTGTAAGAATTAGATCTACTTCATTTTCTATAGCAGAATAATATTGAAGTCCATCTTCGAAGTCAGAAAATTTCTCATCGCTTAATGCGAGCTCAATTATTTTATCATCTAAATTAAGCACCTCTACTAACACTTTAAATTTTCTCAAAATCTCCCTGGCTTCTTTTGCTGATTTTTGTCTTGATAAGACATAGTTAGTATTTGCAAAAGTCAGAGAAGATATATGTAATTTAATTTCATTTTTATCCGAAAGAGAAAATAACTCAGCAGCTTCATTGTAAAATTCTTCTCTCTGTGCTAAAAGGTCAATAATAATATTTGTGTCAATTAAAATTCTATTCATTTATACTTCTCCATTAAATATTCTGAATATGCTTCTTTTTCATTGAATTCTTTTGGGATATCTATTACTCCGCTAAGACTTTTCACTAAAGGTGTAATTTCTGATTTCTTCTTTCCCTTTTTTGTCAGAGTTGCGAGATAAGATTCAATGAGTTTAGATAAGCTAATGTTATTAGATTTAGCGTAGACTTTTGCATTTTCAATAATGCCTTGATTCAAGCTTAAGGTTAATTTTTTGTCCATCTAGATAAATTTACGTGTAAAAATAATATATTATTACGTAATAGGCAAATTTATTCGATTCTGCTTGTGGCTAACGGTTTGGCTAAACTGGATGAGCCGGAAGGTTGAGACCACCAAAAACGGAAAATGTTAGCCATCCAATATTTGGTATTAGTGACCTGATTTTTCAGATTTTTGTGTCGTTTTGAAGGGTGCTTAATTTTATCCGGCCAGGGTGGTGGTATACTATGCCCGGCGTTTCCAGTCTGTTCAAGGGAACCGCTAAGGTGCAACTTGATATATTGTAGCAAAAGTGTGGTCTTTCCAATACCTCTTGCCCCTTTTATACCAATCAGCCTCGCTTCCCAATGGATTTCATCCATTATCGATCTGACAAAATCGGTCGAAGTATGCTTTAACCTTTGCTGAAATTGCTCAAATAAAAAATCCATTTTGCTTACTTTGCTAAACAAATTTAGCTAACTATTGTATACTACAGTAAACAGAAAATGGATAATTTGGTTGGTAATGCGAAACCGCAACTAGTTTCTCCATATGACTTTCTTATTTCCAAAGCAAATACTCATTCATCGGAGTTATAAATTCAAAATCAGCATTGTTGGCTTGGTTCAACAAATAAGTCTTAAATAATTGTTTTTCAATGCGTTAATACCTTATTGATGAAAAGTGACCTATTCGGTGAGCATAAAATGTTGATGAGCCTGAAACCCTTTATTTATTGGGCTTTTCAGAGGTAGGTTCTAGTGCCTCCAGGCTCCACTAAAACACCATCAAAACAAAACAACAAACCTGTAAATTATTGATTTACAGGTTTTTTTTAATTATTAAAGTCCGGTACTTCTTCTACCCTTACATACGGATGTTGGGCCACTTTCTTCAGTTGGTAGTAGCTGTTGAGTCCCGAAATCCCAGTGCTCTGTAATTGTTCTAAATCAATATCACCTGTTTCCATAGCCGCATCTGGCAGCACAAGATGGGCAATTTCCCCGATGACCAAAGTGGTCCCGTTCAGCGGTATGGGAATCATTTCTTTTAAGCGCATTCCCATTTTTACGGCACTTTCCTTTACAAAGGGTGCTTCGAAATCTTGGATAAATTCTTCCGTGAATCCACATCGCTCAAACTCGGAGACAGCGCGATCAAATTTGGCCGAAGTATAGTGGGCCCGTTCGATGAAGTCGGGGTGGATATGGTTAATGGTGTAAGCGCCATTTTCTTCAATATTGCGAAGCGTATGCCCAGAATCTTCGGTCTTTGGCCTGGCAACAAAACCCAAGAGTGGCGGCTGGCTTCCCAAATGTATCACTGAACTAAATACGGCCAAATTGGTCGTTTGTGCAGTATCGATGGTTCCTATGAGATTGGCAGGTTTGATTCCTGTGATGGAATTAATGATTTTGAGACGTTCCACCCGGTCCATCTCCATGATATCTTTATTTGAGTAGTGCATCCTTTTTATTTTACGATTTTAAATTGGCTATGATCATGGCTTGCTAACCGCCTGGCCTTACATATCAACTTTAAAATGATTCATTGATGAGAAATCACACCAAAGAATCAACACCATAATACATCAAGGTAAAGATACTTTAGAATTTTGGACCACTAAACCAAGTTATTCCTAAATTAGAATTTAAGTTTCCCGTCCTTGTCCCACAATCCCCAATACGCACCCACATCGCCTTCGTCACCAATTTTCCAGGCTTCATCGAAGGATGAAAAATAGAAGACTTCGATATTGTTTTTTTGTGACCAAACTTGGGTATCGATAAAGTACTTCATGGCATTTGCCGCAGAGGGCTGTGCTCCCTTGAGTCCTTCGCCTTGGCTAGGCCACCCTGTTTCGGTAATGATCACTTTTTTTCCCTGACCTGCATCTGTAGCCTGACCATACATTTGTTGCATATGATTTAAGGAATATTCGATAGGGCATCCTTCCCAATAGGGGTAACAATTGGACAAAATGACATCGCAGGCATTCGTAATGTTCGGCCTATGGGAAAACTCATAGTAGGCATCCACGTACCCCACGGTGACATCGGGAAGTGCATCTTTTACCTTGTGAATGTACTCCAACAACTGTTCCTCCGTCAAATCACCACGGTACATCACTTCGTTGCCCACTGCGGCAATGTCTACGTAGCCTTCTTTGGCCAATTGTATAAGACCATCTATCTCTTTAGCATTCAATTCCAGATCTGAGCCCAACCATGCCCCTACCAAAGTTTTCATACCAAGTTCCTTGGCCACTACGGGAACATGCTCATTTCCTTCAATACAAGAAAATGAGCGCACCCATTGGGTGTATGGCTTTATGATTTGCATCCTGCGTTTTACCTGCTCCTTGGAAATAATATCCCCGGGACTTTGTCCATCTTCATAAATACTGAAGCAAAGCCCGTGCATTCCGTTCTTCACGGTTTCCAACCAAAGTTCCCTAAGATCACTATCGGATATTTTGTCCAAATCCAGTCCCAAACCATCGGTATATCCGGCTTTGGACAATGAGAATTGATGCTCCTTTATGTACGACATATGTTTTGTTTTTGGTTAGAGTTCGCCTCTTCGGGCTACGAGTTGTTCCTTGATTTCCTTGGCTCTTTGTTCGGACAAACTATATTTCCACATCACCCAAATAGCAAGAGCAGCGGTGGATGATGGTATAATGATGTCCGCAATCCTCAATCGGTTCATGGTGTCCAAGGTCTGTTCCGTGACATTCGGGTCGAAGCCCACAATCTTTAAGATGACACCGCCCAAAACCAAGGCTATGGCCTGTCCCAATTTTACCATCCACCAATAAATGGCACCAAAGGTGCCTTCCTTACGTGGCATACCATTTTCCAGTTCGTCCAAGTCGCACACGTCGGCCGTCATGGACATCATCAAGGTAAACAGCCCTCCCATTCCAAAGGCAAATAAGGGTATCGGCACAAAAATGAGCCATGGGATATCGTTATTGGGGTCTATAGCGAACCAAGACATTCCCACATCGTTCAAAATGGGGTTCAAGTATTCAAAAAGTGATCCCACACCAGCATTCAGGCTCTTTCCAAAACCTGTTTCACTAAATTGTTTGTTCAACTCCTTGTCAAATCCCCACCATTTTAAAAGATAACCCACAACAGACAATGCCGTAGAGATAATAAAAGCTCTCTTTTTGCCCCATTTGTTAGACATTTTAGTGATGATCGGTATCACCAAAAATGCCGTAATCATAGCATTAATGGTATTGAACCAAGCGGGCCAAGTACCGGCCATTTCATAGCTTCCGCTATACATGTAAAACACAATGATAAAAACCCCAAATGCAGCTACCAATTGAAATCCGTTGAAAACCAAAAACGTAGCACCGCACAATTTCATAAAAGGTTTGTTTTTGGAAACCTGAACGATTCCTTGAAACAACTCTTTCATATTGGACAACAGTGTTTTAAATGTGATTTTCTTTCTGTTTTCCATGTGTGCGGCATCGATACCTTTGCAAAACAAGGCGGGTAGGATACCAAAAATCACACACATGGCCCCTACGATGAGCGCCATGGTCCTCACCCCCTCTGTTTGTGTATTGAACGTATTGGAGTCGGGTATGATGACATAAAGCCACGGAACGATCATCCAAGCAATCTGCCCCATGCTGTTGGCAAAACTCATGAGCCTGGTCCGTTCGTTATAATCTGAGGTCATCTCATAGCCCAGCCCCACCAAGGGTGTGGCAAACATGGTGTTTCCGACCAAGAATAAAATCTGAATAACCATGACATGCCAAATAATGTAGGTTTGGGAGGCATTGTCATCCAACTGCCACATTAAAAAGAAAAGCACACCACTTATGATGGCTCCCAGAAAAATATAAGGTCGTCGTCTTCCATACTTGGATTTTGTATTGTCCGAAATGAATCCCATGATCGGGTCGGTAATCGCATCAAAAATTCGCGGGAGACCCCCTAAAAGACCAGCCCACAAAGGGTCTACTCCCCAAGCGGTCAACAGGAAGAATTGTATGAATACGCCCAGCGTTCCCGGTAGGATATTGAGTATGAAATGGCCTGCCCCGAAAGCAGCCTTTTGCCCTACTGGTACTTTGTCCTTTGAAAGTTTTTTTACAATTTCCATGGTTGTTTGGTTTAGTTGGAGTTAGTGCTTGTTTGTGGTGTTTGATTGACAATCAGCGTTTGCAAAGCTTTGGGGGCAATGCGAACATTTTTTGATAATTCATTAAGGGATAATGAGAACTGCTTCTCCTCCGAAGTTTGATTGAGGACCACCACTGCGATGGACCCATCGGGGTTTTGTGCTGCCGTTACCTGTAAGGAATCATCAGAATTCTCAAACCCGATACGGAAGGCTCCGGGACGGATGTATCTACTAAAATGCTGTAGGGTATGGAACAAAGGCGTAAAGTAAACCTCGTCTTGGTCGGTGTCGACAATAACAGGGGCCACACACCAATTTTCGAACCAATTTGGACCACCTCGCCTATCGAGTACCATATTCCAATCTACCCAACCGTCTACCCAATTGTTCAGGCAGCCTATTATATCCCGGGCATACCGATATACCGGAACATATTTGGGGTGTAAATGCTTTTCACTTTCTGGAGCCCAATCCCAGCCCCAATCCGTTGCCTCTTTGCTCCAATACCAGGCATCGTCTTTCCATTTGGGAACTTCGGCATCCACGCAGGCTTCCGTTTGGATCAAATGCTTATCAGGTGCCTTTTGATGCGCATATTGCAAAGCATCGGGAAACACTTCGTAGGTGCTGGCATACCAGTGTATGGCGGTTCCATCAAAATATTTGGACGTGGATTCGTCACGATACATACTGTCCACCCAGGTATCCAAATGCTCCCTGTTTTGATCGTACCCTAATATTTTGACCTGGTGTCCATCCTTTTCCAATTGTGGTCCCAGATAATCCCTTACAAATGCGGTCATTTCATCTGGGGTAAAATGCATACTTTCCCAGTTGTTATCATTGCCCAAGGGCTCGTTCTCCACGGTAATACCCCAAATTGGGATACCTTCCATAGCATACGCCTCGATATATTTTGAAAAATAAAGCGACCATGTACCTCTGTATTCGGGCAGCAACTTTCCACCTCGCCAATCGTTATTGTCCTTCATCCAAGGCGGTGCGGTCCACGGGGAGGCGATAATCTTAAATCCATCTTTGGAGATGGACATGGCTTCCTTGATCATGGGTATTAGATCATCCCTATCCTCATCGATGGAAAAATGCTCCAAGTCCACATCATCCGCCACATTGGCGTAGGCATAATTGCCAAGGGAAAAATCGCAGGAATTGATGTGGGTTCGGGTCAATGAATATCTTGCTCCATTTTCACCAAAATAAGCTTCCAAGATTTTCTTTCTATTGTCTGCTCCCATACGGTTCAATAAATAGGCCGAAGCTTCCGTGAAAGAACCTCCAAAACCGGTTATGGTCTGATACTTTTCATTGGGAAGAATACGAATCTGTGCAGTGGGTTCAACTACATCATCCATGGAAACTAGAGCTAGTTTATTTCCGTTTGCGGAGGTTTCGATGACCTGAACCTGCAAGGGTTTCTCTTTATCCCCACAGCTTATAACAAGTGCTATCATAATCGCCCATATGTAGTGTTTTCCCAATTCCATAATTTGATTTTAATGTGACTCCATCTCTGCTTTGGTGGGTGGTACAGAAACCGTTTCCATTAAAGCTTCCAAACTACCATCATAAGTTTTGACAATCGGGTTTCCATTTCGGGTGAGTCCTTTAAAAACCCCTTGATCTACCATATCCCAAAGGGGATACTTTGCTTTTCCGTCAACCGTAAACAATCCAAAATGATTCTCTGAGCCGTTCGGGTTTCCCGCATCTTTCCATGGCTCATTGAAGGCTTCAAAATAAAAACAGGAAATGTTCGCCTCTGCCGTCCAGTCGCGTATTAGCTTGTGGTACATGGCCTGTTTGTATTCATCGGTGGCCCTGGAACCCTTAGGGCCATAAAAACCATTGGAAACCGAGGCCCAACCTGTTTCGCCAATATGTATGGGCTTGTTCACCCCCAAGCTCTTCATGTAGCTGGAAACGCTGTCATACTGTTTTTGGGCAAATTCGAGGGCGCGTTGCATCGCTGCATCCACTTGTTCCTTTTCGGAAAGTGTGGAAGGCTGCCCATCCTGTAACCAAAATTCAGGATTATAATGCGTATTGTGATATGGGTAGGTATGCATGGAAATGTAATCCACCGCCTTCACCAAGGCTTCTAAGTCAGGGGTATGGTATGCAGCGTCCCCACCGCCCCATGATGCAAAATCGTCGGAACTGGTAATCCATAAATCCTTGGAAAGTTCACCCTTGGCTTTAAGTTCTTGCAAGTGGTTGACCCATTTTAAAATCACATTGGGCTGTACGTAATAACTTGTCGCCCATTTTACCATAGCCTCATTGCCCACTGCCAATACTTTTACGATATCCGGATATTGATTGGCCAGATCTACCGCTCGTTGAATCTCGGCGGCGTTGGCCTCACTTTCCACATTGTGGTCTGGCTCTTGACCGGTCCAAGCATTTTTACAATCGATCCAAGCACCCAACATCACGTACATTTCAAATTTAGGGTACTCTTGTTTGAGTTCTCGGATTGCCTTAAGCACATTGGAGGCATGGGGCAATTGCACATTATAGGTACGGATGATTCCGATGCCCATGGCAGCTAATATTTTCATATCATCCTTTAGCTCTGCCAAGGTAGGCTGAGCTTCCCTGGTAGTCTTTCGATAACCACCGTACGAAATAGCGATGTAATCCGGGTTTCCCAAAATATCGGCTGCGGTCAGGTTTGTTTCTTGGTTCACTGTATTGTCTTTATCTGCTGTTTTGGTTTGGTCTTTACATGCGAAGCACAATAAAACCATCAATATGAAACTGCCTGTTTTTAATTGTCTTCCCATGAATTCACATTTTTATGGTTGATGGATGATGTAGCTATTTTAATCGATTTTCGTTTATTCCAACCTTGATCAGTTTGATGCTTCCTGTTCTGCCGAATAGTTGCAAACTATGCTCGGCATCCAAAGTCAAACCATCAAAATCCTTTTGTGAACCATCCTTGAACATCAATTGAACTTGCTCGTTTTCCGAAATGACATACTGCACCGGAACTTGGCAGTATGTAAAACACAAAGAGCCTTTTTCAAGTTGGATGTGCGCTGTACTCCCATCCAAATCCACATAATCAAAATCTGCAGGCTGTTCCAGAAATTCCGTCTTTCGCAGCATGCAAGGGTCAAAAAATAATTGTCCTTTGGAGACAAAAACACCCAATTCCCCAAAACGACTTAGAATATCCTCTTTCACCTGACCTGTCATTCCAGGCTGTTGTGCCCCCTTACCTGCCGGGGTATGGGAATAGGGATCGGTAGGGAAAGCTCCATATAGTTTTGGTGGCTTATGGACGCCTATTCCCTCCATGATTTCGTAAAAGTGCTCCAATAACTTGCCAATAGTGACCTCATCATCATTGTTTCTGATGGCCTGCAAACAGGTTTCTTCAACGCTCAATAGTAATTTGGAAACCATATGCCAGTAAATGGAGCCAAGACCCTCATAACCATAAAATGTTCCCGATCTTCCCGTAAAGGATTTATGGTCAAACAACTCCTCGAATAGATCTAATACGTTTTGATGGTCCTTTTTGATCAAGTCTCCATACGCTTCTTCAGGCAATGCTGCCAAGGCCGCTTTAAGGCTTTCAGCATTGTTGAAACTTCCATTAAAATGATAGGTTCCCGCTACACTTTTGCCGATGACAGCGGTGTTTTCATCCTGTACCAGTTTTTGCAAGAGTTCTGATTGCTTGACTTTTTCTGGTGGAATGGTGTTTTTTTCACAGAATCGAGGAAGTTCTTTATTTGGATAGAGCAGATAACTGTATTGGTCTTCCCGAAATAGTGCGCTGCTTTTTAAGGCGTCCAGCACTTGCAGTGATGCTTTTCCATCGAGATAGCCTGAGCTCAACACGGCCACCTGTCCTTCCAACATTTCCGATAGGTACGAAATGGAAACCGCTTGGTCATTTTTGATACTTATCAAATTATAGGCGTGGTACAACTTATCCTCTCGCTGATTGGCCCGGATACTATGCTCCAAATATTCTAGGGATACGGTTATAAAGGTCTTGAGTTGGGCCGTATCTATGTTCTGTGTCTTCTGTTGAAATCCGTTTTCGTAAATAGCGTCCCGAAATCTGCTCCCCGCCATGCCCAAAGCATCCATCACCAATCTTCTATCGGAATCGCTTATGGTTCCATTCAGTTTGTTGCGATCTTGCAAAAGGGTCTGGGTTATGGATTCAAAGAAAATCGCCAGTTCTTCAGACACACTGAATTCCATTTCGTTGAGATTGTCAACCATTTCTTGGAAAAACTTCAAGAACCGTCTCAAATAATATAGCGTGACCATAGATACGCCATTGCCCACCAAGGCATTATTGGCATCGTTCCACTCGGGTCGCTGGGTGTTCATCCAAATACCCGCTTCTGGAATAAAGTTTGACATTTTGGAAAGTACCGTCGCCAATATCTTTTCCAGTAGATTAACATGATAAATGGTTCCCTCCTTATCCATTAGTAAGGCTGCATCGGCACCAATCTTCCCTCTCTCCTTATTGATATGCCTGTCCAAATCCTCATCAAAAACGATGGTATCCTTCGGATTCTTCAAAATCTCTTCGTACGATTTGATTTTGTAGGGCACATTGGCGTACACAAAGATTTTTTCAGAGAAGGATTTTCCCAAACTTTGGGGATAATGGCTTTCCATCAACTCCAATAATTTGAGCAAATAGATGATTTGATGGTCGCCCCAATATCCGATATAGGACCAAGGGTCGTCCGGTTCAATGATCTCCCAATCAAAACCGTCCTTGGTCACGCGATAGGGGTTATAGCCATCAAAGGTGGAGGCATTCAGGAATTTGTAGATCATACTTTCCAAAAAACCGGGGTATGAAAGGGCCAAGGCCTCCCAGTTCTGGAAAATATCCCTCCAATTGCCCTCATAATCCAGTAGTTTTTTACCATCATCCCCTCGAGTATTGATGGAAAACTTGTTCCATGGCCTACTAGGATCTCCATGTCTTCTACTAAACTTAAGCGGCAAGTATTCCATGGCCAATCTCTTGAAGTCGGGATTATCATCATGGCTGACCTTTTCTCTCAAAAAATCCAATGAAAATTCACCGGGAAAACCTTCTAGCCATTCCTTTTTAAGGATAAAAAGCGGCTTATTTGCTTTACCGATGTAGGCGATAAAGTCTTCTTTTTCAATTTGGTAATCCTTATCAAAAACGCCTCCCCGCATGATATTGAAAAGCGTATTGGAAAAATGCCGTGCATCCCGCATACTATCAGACGTACACTGAATGGCATCGGATGCGCCTGCCAACTGCAGCAACTGTTGTGTTCCTGCGTCAACATCGGATTCTATTTTGTTAACGAGGTCACTTTCGCTTTTTAGGTTTTGTTTGATGGCACTGACATCGATTCTGGATTGGTTTACCTCAGCTACCTGCATCCATTGCTTCTCCCCTTTGGGGTTTAAATGGATTTCCGTGTTCACGAAGTAAGCCCCTTTCTCTGCTTTTACATCTATCTCCTCTTCCAAGGGCATTCCATTTCTGAACCTATCCAATTGAAGCGAAGATACCAGGTACTTTGGCTGGTCCAATCCTACGGACCACACCGTTGTGGCCTTCAATGCCTCGCTGGGTTCTGCTTTGTCAACAATGATGGCGCTCAGTGCAAATATTCCCAACCCAACGTCAGGTTCCAACTGGTTGCGCTTGTAGGCGTCGACCAAATTACTGCTTGCGTTTTGCGTTGCAGAAGGCACGCCGTAGGGGAGTATGTTTTGGATACCGTCCAACAACTCACAGGTTATTTCATGGCCCCCATGGTTAATCAAATGGGATTTCTTTACAAACCCATAGGTTTCACTAAAACTCCATTGGTATCGGAATGTAAGCCCTAAATCGTGGTTGGCCTCTTCAAAAACAATTTTGTTTCCGTAGTTGCTCTTGTATAGATTTCTTTGGATTTGGTATTGACCTGAAAAACAGCTTGTAAATGGTTCCCACAGGTATTTTTTAGTTCCTGACAGGACCCGTATGATAGTTTTACTCCCTGTAATGCCAGCAGATTCGGTGATTTTATCGTCCGTGTAATATGGGAACAGGGCGGATTCGGCATTTTTGCGTCCGGCGGTAAGTGCACCGTTACTAGAGATGAACATCCAATGATCGGAATGGCTCACGATGCTCATAAAAAAAGGCCGCATCCCGTCATAGTTGGTAATCTTATAAAATGATTCATCACCAATCTTTACAGATTTACCTTCAATCTCTTTTAGGTTTGTGTTGAGTTTTGTGCTCCCCAAAAATATGGCCTTGTCCATCATAGTATGCTGCTTCCGTTTTCTGTTTTTTTTAATCTTCCTCCACTCCCCTAGTGAAAAAGGCCGGCCTATTAGTAAACCGGCCTTTACAACCCAAAAGCGTTATTATTCCTTTTGTTATTCCTGTGTTATGTCATCAAAATAGTAGATGGACTCCGTTGCAACTGGCACTTGGTTGGACTCGTCATAATCTGGGAAGATGACGATCTTATCATAGCCATCGGTCAAATCGAGCGCGGTGGATGAAAAATCGAACGTCAACTCCACCCAAGTGTTGGCTTCCATAACCGTTTGGTCTACGTTGTATGTTACAATGGGGCCTTGGTTCCCTTCTTTTTCTAATTGAAAACGCACATTGATTTCTGCATTTGGTGACCATATTTTCATTTTAAAAGTGGTACCACCTGTCGATGAAAGGTCTTGTGGAAAGACATTAAAAGCACCTGAATACCAGGCTGACCCAACAGTTTTGTTAAACTGGTATACCGTAGCCGAAGTATTTATTCCACTTTGATCGGGGTTGGTGGCATTAGCACCATTGGCACCATTGTCAAAGGCACCTGTAAGCGTTCCTCCACCCTCAAAGTCAACAACGATACCAGATCCATCACCCGAGGTTCCTCCGCCATTTCCTGGATCGGAAGCGCTTCCGTCACCGCCCTCCACTAGCGATACATTGTCTATCACCACAACTCCTTCGGCTGCGCCCATGTCGAATAAGACCCGACTGTTGTCTCCTCCAAAATCGGTTGCTGCCAATTGCAGCTCAAAGGTTTGGATTTCCGTTGTCAAATTTATTTCCACACTGGTATTGGTAAATGGGGCCTCATTCAATCCAATCCCAGCCAATAGGGTCCGTTCCCTATCCGATGACGCATCGAATTTTAAAATGTAGTTCGTACCTTGGGTAATGGCAACAACCTGGCTCAAGTTAACATCAAAAGGATTCCCAGCAGCCCCTATATTAGCGAAGTTGAAACTGTTGCCCCCTTCTTCCTGTACGTTCGCCGCATTTCCAATCCAAGGCTCTACACCAGCCTCAAAGTCTCCATTGGTGAGCAAACCACTATCGAAACCGTTTCCGC
>NZ_RZMZ01000005.1 GCF_003992675.1 Flagellimonas marinaquae | reverse complement strand
AGTCCTCGGCATTATCAAAGTTGTCACCGTCAAGGTCATCGTCGGGGGTTGTCGGATCACAGTCATCATCGATACCGTTGTATGGGATTTCTTCTGCATCAGGGTTGATGTTAGCATTGTCATCGTCACAGTCCTCGGCATTATCAAAGTCGTCACCGTCAAGATCATCGTCAGGAGTGGTCGGATCACAGTCATCATCGATACCGTTGTATGGGATTTCTTCTGCACCTGGGTTGATGCTAGCATTAAAATCATCACAATCTTGGTCTGAAAAGACGCCATCTTCATCAAAGTCTATGGTGCCAACTCCATAATGAAGGCTTAAATACTCCTTTATGGCAATTGCGCAGGCTTGGGAGAATTGTTCCCGAACCGTTACTCCACCGTTGATACGTATATCTTGATCACATTCGATTTGAAAAGCATCCATTGTGTTACTAAAATGGGCTCCATGCTCAAATACATTAAAGCCTCCATTAAAGTAGGGTTCGTTGTCGTTTGGGAAAGGATCAGCTGGGCTGGGTACCGCAGGGTATCCTTTGTTATCTATCAATGCTCCAAAACTAAAAGGTCCTCGTACCAATTCGGAATGCATCAGGTTGAGTGGATTGTTGTTAATAAGGTTCTTGGTACTGTTTCTATTTATGTAGAAAGGCGTATTTAACGTTGGGTCGGACTGTTGTAGGTCGTCTGGGGTTAAAATATAACCTAGTTCAATTCGTTGAATCGGGTGACCATGTCCATGCAAGTCGATAAAGAGTCCCCTGCCAAAATCTTGGGTAATTTTTGTTTTTGCGACTTCAATATAATTTTGATAATTGTTCCATGCTTGTTCTCCTATAGGATCTCCATCAGCTCCTTCTCCTATTGGCCGATTGTTATCCAGTTTACTCCTGTCTAAGAGATTGATAATCACGTGGGGGTAATGTCCGGTATGTTCAAAAAAGTACTGGGTAATACTTCTTCCAATTTCTTGTGTGAAGGAGTCTCGCGTATACACGCAACCATTACAATTCCTATCTGCAATTTCATTAGGTGTTTCATAACCACCATGGGGAACTGAAATGATCAACGGGTAGTTTCCTGCGATATATTCAATATACCCTGTGTTATCAAAATAACTCTGTCCAGGTATTTGGGCTTGGGAATACCAGTTTACACCGAGAAGAACAAAAGGGAGCAATAGTGCCTTTGTAAAGTGATGAAACCATTTCATAGCATAACCTTTTTTGGGGAACGATCATTGGCGTTCCATGTATTGAACAACTACATTTTTGGGTTATGCTGAATACTGATTTAAAGATACGATGGTTTGAATATAAAATGTGCAGTGAATTGACGGATGGGCCTTTTGAATTGACGGATGAGCCTTAAAGGAGGCATCTGTAGTTTAATTTAATAATAGCTGTAAGTGTATTCTATGGATTTGATAGCTACTGTACTATTAATTAGCACATTAGAGTTGGAATGGATTATTGGATTTTGGACCAAATTCCTTTCCAACGATATGTTCTGATGAATTTGCCCTCTTTTTTGGAAACATACTTTGCCTGCCGCTGGAGAAGGGCCTTCAAAAAACCCCAGATGGCTTGAATGTATAAACCGGGACTTTTGGCCTGCCAAGCCATTTTTAAGGCTGCAATTTTGGTCAGTACGAGCCCATACCTCATTTTATACATTGCCACCCCTTTGGATTGATAGTTTCTAGAGCTATACCCATGTCCTGTAGGGCGCAGATGTTTTACCTTAAGTTCGGGAAGGGTCAGGGTGTCAAAACCATGGTATTGGGCCAAAAGTATATCCACGGTATCCCAACCTACACCGGAACGCAATCCACCTATTTTGTGAAAACAGGCATTGTGATACAATTTAATGGGCCCTCGGATGTGGTTTTTGTTCGCTATGTCTTCATATACCCATTCATCACCATTTTGAACGAACAACAATCCGGAACACATCCCCAGTTTCCAATTGGCCTGAAACTGGTTGACCATGTTTTCGAAATAATCTTGAGGGAGAACAATATCGGCATCAAACTTACCGAGAAGGTCGTGTTCTGAAGCATGTTCCAATCCAAAGTTAAAGGTGTCCACCACTTTTTTTCCGGGAATGTGCTCATCGGTCGACTTACGTTGAACAGCTTTTATCCACAGGTGTTTTTGGGCATAACCCTGCGCTATGGCAAAGGTGTCATCCGAAGAATTGTCATCCACTACAATCAGCTCATTGGGCAGATAGCTTTGACCAACAAAGGAATCGAGGCACTCCTTTAAAAAGACTGCTTCGTTGTGGGCAGGGATGATGATACTGATGCGCATGGTGAAAATTCAAAAAAATGGCAAACCCTAAATTATTTTGGGATTCGCTCGGCATAAACAATATAATATCTATTGGTGAAGTAGCGCAGTAGGGGGCGAAATCCAATTTTTTTGGTAGGGTTGGTCCATTTGGCCGAGTCTTTTATCGTCCATCCTGCTTTTTCCAAAAGCCAATCAAATTGCCAATCCTCAAATTCGTGATAATGTCGATCCCAAGGATCAGTTTTACTTCGATAAGCAGGAGAAAACCATAGACGCAACGGAATACTTGCTACCAACTTGTTGGCTTTAATCTCCTTTAGAATGTTGAAGGGAGCGACCAAATGCTCAAAAATTTCGAAGGCCGTAACCACATCTGCTTCTGATTTTGCGGAATTTTCGAACTCAATGTCCAAATCTTCGCCTTTAGTATTTTCCACTTGGTATCCGTTGGATTTCATAATCTCGGAAAACGGATTCTCAACGCCCAGGTCCAAAATGGACTCAGAGGGATTGATGTGCTTTTTTAAAAACGCTAAAGTATGCCTGTAGCGCTTGTTCGGAAAGTTGTTTTCGTACATTGGCTAAAATTCCAAAAAACAAATCACAAATCCCAACTAAGTTTGCGTTTAGTGAGATGCTGATGGGGCCATTTGGCTATTCTTTGGGCTTTAACGGGGATTTTAATATCTATAAACAATCGCATTCACGTTCATTCCGGCACCGACACTTGCAAAAATGATGACATCTCCTTCTTCGACTTGATGTTTGGGCAATTTACCTTTCAATACCATATCAAACAAGGTGGGTACAGTGGCTACGGAACTATTTCCCAAGTCTTGGATGCTCATGGGCATGATATTTTTGGGCACTTCCTTGCCATACATCTTATAGAATCTTTTAATGATAGCCTCGTCCATTTTTTCATTCGCTTGATGGATGAAAATTTTCTTGACATCGTCAATGCTTACCCCGCTATCATCCAAACAAGCGGCCATGGCCTTGGGTACGTTGATGCAGGCAAATTCATATATTTTTCTGCCTAGCATTTTAATGTATCTTGTATCTGCGCAGGCTTCAGGGCTATTGGATTTATCAAAATAGAGATAATAGGCTTCTTCATTGGCGTAGGTGACCGAGGCATGTGACAGGATTTCCCCATGTGAGGGGTTTGCCTCCAAAATTGCGGCTCCGGCTCCATCTGAAAAAATCATACTGTCACGGTCGTGATGGTCGACGACCCGAGATAGCGTTTCCCCTCCAATGACCAAACATTTCTTGGCCATGCCACTTTTAATGAATGCGTTGGCCTGAATCAAACCCTCAATCCAGCCAGGGCAACCAAAGATTAGGTCGTAGGCTACGCATTTTGGGTTTTGGATACGTAACAAATGTTTTACTCTTGTGGCCAAACTGGGCAAGGTGTCTCCCTGTATTTTGCCGTGGGTAACGTCACCAAAGTTATGGGCAAAGATGATGTAATCCAGCTCTTCTTTGTCTATTCCCGCATTGGAAATGGCCTCTTCTGCCGCCAGGAAACCGAGGTCGGACGTTTTTAGCTCTGGCTTGGCATACCGTCGGTTGGCGATTCCGGTGATGGCTTGGAATTTTTCGATGATCACGTCGTTGTGCTCCTCAAAGGCAGTTCCGTCCGTTTCCATGAATTTGTGCTGTAAGAAATCTTCGTTCTTGGTCACAATTGATGGGATATAACTTCCTATGCCTGTAATACCAATTTTCATGAGTTGTTGAGGTTTTAATGTATCTAATGTAATACATTCAAAAAAGAATATTATGCATGCATAATATGTTTTACAATATCCAAAAGATAACCTATCTCGGGCTGGAAACGAAAAAAGCCTTGATCTATTTTCAGGATCAAGGCTTTTCGTTAAGGTTTATCGTGGTTTTTAGGCCTCTACGTAATCTTCAATGGGTGCACATGTGCACATCAAATTACGATCCCCAAACGCTTCGTCGGTTCTCCTTATGCTGGGCCAAAACTTATTTTCGGCAACATAGGGCAATGGAAATGCAGCTTTTTCGCGGCTATATGGATGACTCCAAGAGTCGCTTGTGAGCATGGCCAAGGTATGTGGCGCATTTTTAAGCACATTGTCCGTTTCATCTGAAGCAGCTTCTTCAATTTCTGCACGAATGGATAACATGGCTTCACAAAAACGATTCAATTCGGCCAAGCTTTCACTTTCTGTAGGTTCGATCATCATGGTACCGGCTACTGGGAAAGAAACCGTAGGGGCATGGAACCCATAATCGATAAGTCGTTTGGCGATATCCGTTACTTCAATGCCATTCGCTTTAAAAGGCCTACAGTCGATGATCATTTCGTGGGCAGCGCGTCCGCGTTCACCTGTATAGAGTACATCAAACTTGCCCTTCAACTGGTCTTTGATGTAGTTGGCGTTCAAAATGGCGGCTTCGGTCGCTTTGGTAAGTCCTTCGCTACCCAACATTTTAATATATCCGTAGGAAATCAAGCAAACTAAAGAACTGCCCCAAGGTGCCGCAGAAATAGCTGTAATGGCTTTTTCACCACCCGTTTCTATTACCGGGTTGGAGGGCAAGAAGGGTTTTAGTTGTTCGGCCACGCAAATGGGACCTACACCTGGACCACCGCCTCCGTGGGGAATGGCAAAGGTTTTGTGCAAATTGAGGTGGCACACATCGGCTCCAATAGTAGCAGGATTGGTGAGTCCAACCTGAGCATTCATGTTGGCACCGTCCATGTACACTTGTCCGCCATTGTCGTGTATGAGTTTGGTGATTTGCCTAATGGATGACTCAAAAACACCATGAGTGGAAGGGTATGTCACCATTAAGGCGGC
Organism: Flagellimonas marinaquae; assembly: GCF_003992675.1. Lineage (GTDB taxonomy): Bacteria > Bacteroidota > Bacteroidia > Flavobacteriales > Flavobacteriaceae > Flagellimonas > Flagellimonas marinaquae. The sequence goes on along the minus strand of NZ_RZMZ01000005.1, from coordinate 125,171 downwards.
TAGATTATCGGCGTATTTCTCTACTTTTTCTTCCAAATCCGCGATATCGATGTTTCCTTTTTCATCGGTTTTGGTCACTACTACTTGCATTCCTGCCATTACAGCGGAAGCTGGGTTGGTTCCGTGTGCAGAGGCGGGAATTAAACAAATATTTCGGTGTCCTTCCCCTCTGGATTCGTGGTAGGCACGGATGACCATCAGCCCTGCATATTCCCCCTGTGCCCCTGAATTGGGTTGCAAGGAAGTTGCGGCAAAGCCTGTGATTACATTTAATTGTTCTTCCAATGATTGGAGCACCTCTTGGTAGCCTTGTGCCTGATCAACCGGCGCAAAGGGATGGATATTGCCCCATTCCGGCCAGCTCAATGGCAACATTTCTGAAGCTGCGTTCAATTTCATGGTGCAACTTCCCAAAGAAATCATGGAGTGGTTCAACGCCAAGTCCTTTCTTTCCAATTTTTTGATGTAGCGCATCAACTCTGTTTCCGAATGGTAGGAATTAAAGACCTCGTGCTGCATGAAAGGAGCTTGTCTTTGCAGGGTTGATGGGATCTTAACTTCGCTATTCTTTTCAACGAAAAAATCTTCTTTGTTTCCTGTAAAGTGCGCGAATAATTTTGTCAATTTGATGACATCTTCATCAGAGGTGGCTTCGTTCAAGGAAATTGAAATGGTCTTATCGTCAACATAGTTAAAGTTGATGCTAGAAGATTCCGCCATCTCCTTGATTTTGGAGGCATCTCCCACTTCAATCTTCAAGGTATCAAAAAAGGAAGTGTTCAATTGCTTTAGTCCGAGCTTTTCTACTGCTGTTGCAATGTTGCAGGCCTGTCTATGCACTTTGTTGGCTATATACTTTAATCCTTCCGGACCGTGATATACGGCATACATTCCTGCCATTACGGCCAAGAGCACCTGGGCCGTACAAATGTTGGAGGTTGCCTTATCCCTTTTGATGTGCTGCTCCCTTGTTTGGAGCGCCATACGAAGGGCTGGGTTGCCATCGGTATCTTTGGTAATCCCTATGATTCGGCCAGGAATGTTTCTTTTGTAGGCATCTTTGGTGGCAAAAAAGGCGGCGTGTGGTCCACCATACCCCAATGGGATTCCGAAACGTTGAGTGGTGCCCACTACGGCATCAACACCCCATTCCCCGGGCGGGGTAAGCATCACAAGGCTTAAGATGTCCGCGGCAACAGCTACTTTGATATCGTTGGCATTGGCGTGTGCAACAAAGGATGCATAGTCATTTACCTGACCATGTTTTCCTGGATACTGCAAAAGTGCTCCGTAAAAATCTGTGGAGAAACCGAATGTTTCATGATCTCCGATAACCAGTTCAATACCCAAAGGAATCGCTCGCGTTTGCAACAAACTCAGTGTTTGTGGAAGTATTTCTTCGGATACGAAAAACTTAACGGCACCGTCCTTTTTCTGTTGGCGACTGCGTAGCTCGAACAACATGGTCATGGCTTCGGCCGCTGCGGTACTTTCGTCCAAAAGTGAGGCATTGGCAATTTCCATTCCAGTAAGGTCGGCAATCATCGTCTGGAAATTCAGTAGGGCTTCCAATCTGCCTTGGGCAATCTCGGCTTGGTATGGCGTGTAGGCAGTGTACCACCCTGGATTTTCCAAGATATTTCTTTTGATGACCGATGGTGTTAGGGACTCGTGGTACCCCAAGCCAATGTAGCTTTTAAAAACCTTGTTCTTTTTGGCCAGCGCATGCAGATGGTTCAGGAACTCGTGTTCGCTGATGCCTTGCGGAAGGTCCAACGGTTTTTTTAGTTTGATGTCATCGGGAATGGTCTCGTTGATGAGCTGTTCCACACTTTCCACCCCAATGGTTTCGAGCATGTGGGGCAAGTCTCTTTCTGTGATGCCAATGTGCCTGGCAGCAAATACCTCTGTGTTCATGTTCAATCCAATAAAGTGCACAAAATTAGGGATTAATTCGATGAAAATGGTCAATTTTGATAGTCGATGGAGCAAAGTTGTTAACCACCAATTAACCTTTGGCCTTAGGATTGGGATTTTACCGCATGAGAACCTTAAAAGCATTATTTGATTTTTATCTGGATGCCAGTATTCACGTGGCCATAGCGGTGATTTCCTTGGCAGGGGTCACTTTTTATTTGTTAGGTACTTCATTGGATTTGCATCTGTTGGGTTTCATTTTTTGCAGCGTGATCGTTTGCTATAATTTCATCAAATATGGAGTGGAAGCCTATAAATACCTCATTGTCTCCAATGCCTACCACAGAATCATCCAAATATTCAGTTTCGTGTCCTTTGTGTTTGCCCTGTATTTTTTGGCCCAGTTGGACAGCAACATTTGGGTGGCTACGGCCGTCTTGGGAGTGTTGTCCGCACTATATGCCATACCTCTTTTGCCACGGGCGAAGAATTTGCGGAATCTGGCCGGACTAAAAATTTACATCGTTGCCTTCGTGTGGGCCGGTTTCTCGGTTTTGTTGCCCGTATTGAATTCGGATATTCCATTGAATTGGGACTTTTCGGTCACCTTCATCCAACGAATGGTATTGGTTTTGGTATTGATTGTACCCTTTGAAATTAGGGACTTGCAATGGGACGACCGTAGTTTGCGAACATTGCCCCAAGTCTTGGGTGAGCGAGCCACTCGACGATTGGGAATGGGGCTGACCTTAATTTTCTTTTTGTTGACTTTTTTAAAGGATACGATGCATCCCATGGAGGCGGAGCTGCAATCCGTAGTATGTGTGATGCTTTTGGTAGTGCTGGCTTCGCATGAACGGATGAAATCCAAATACTTTGTAATGTTTTGGGTGGAAGCTATCCCTATTTGTTGGTTTTGCCTTTTTTGGTGGGCAGAACGCTTTGTGGGTTAGCGTTTCTCCTTGAGATCCCTTTTCATTTTCTTTTTGTCCTCGTCGGATAGCATGGTGAGCCCTGCTTTGTCGCACAAAGAAGTTAGCTCACTGTTCTTTTTGGAGTACAACTGACAGGTTTTGCAATAGAACAAATGAAAGCGTAGCTTAAAAATGTCCCACCAACTTGCCTCTTTATATTGGGACTTATCACAAATACTAGATGCCTCTTTACACGAAATCTTCATACCTAAAACCAGTTTTCATTTAAGCAACCCATAAGTGCAGTTCTTGCCCTATGGATCATTACCCAAAGGTTGGACGGATTTATATCCAGTTCATTACAAACATCTTCGGTACTCATTCCTTGGATTGTTTTTAATTTGAAAACCAACGCCTGCTTCTGTGGAAGTTTGGTAATACAATCCTGTATGGCCAGCCCCAACTCCTTATTTTCAAGGATGTTATCGCCATCCTTGCTAAATGGGTCGGCTACTTGCTGTTCCAACCAGTCACCTTCGGCATCGGAATCGGAGCTGTAATTGATGCGTACCTCGGCCTTGCCTTTTTTTGAATTTATTTTTCGGTAATGGTCGATTACTTTTCGCTTAAGAATGGATACCAACCAAGTCCGCTCGGCAGCATCGCCCTTGAAGTTTTTGGCCGAATTCAGACCTGCAAAAAAGGTTTCTTGTACCAAGTCCTTTGCAATTTCCGCATCACTCACGCGCGAGACTGCATAGTTGAAGAGGTAGTCTGCATATTGATCTACCCAATTGTCCGGTTGAAGTTGATGTTTGGCCATTTTCGTTTCGAATTACCAAATGTAGTGGTTTTTGGACAGCTAATCCATCTTTAGGCCCATTTAGACGTATAAAAGGTTTCAGTCTAACAGCCGGATAAAGGTTTAACAAAGGTTTTTGATTCGCCTGCTTAAAATAGCTCACAAGTTAGCTATGATTTCCTTGATATCCGCGGAGTTTAAAGGCTTGATCAAATAATCCGAGATTTCATCAATTCTTTTGGCCCTTTTTATATCCTTGGGATCCATGGAGGAGGAAACCATGTATACTTTGATGGACTTTTTTAAACTGGGAAGCAGTTCCACAAACTCCTCCATAAACTGAAAACCATCCATTACGGGCATGTTGATGTCCAGAAAGATAATGTCGGGAAGCTTATCCTCGTCATTCTGGTGCACCACAATATATTCCAGTGCTTCGGCACCATCGGAAAAGGTGCGGGTAGAACCTACTGCTGGAATACTTCTGAGCGTTACTGCGATAGTAAATTGGTAGATATCATCATCATCAATCACAAAGACATTAACCGGTTCCATAATCGTCAACAGTTATAGATTAATAAAAAAAGAAGTGCCCTTGCCTTCTTCGCTTTCAGCCCAGATTTTTCCGCCCATGGCATCAACCTGGGCTTTTGTTATAAACAATCCGACACCTTTGGCGTCATCGTTTCTATGGAAAACCTTGCTGAACCCAAACAGTTTGTGCCCGTTCTTTTTAAGATTGATTCCCAATCCATTGTCCCTAAACTCGAGCTGTACCGCTCCATTATTCATCCTGGATTGGACAAAAATTTCTGGAGCTCGGTCTTTTGCCTTGTATTTTAGGGAGTTGCTGATCAGGTTGATGAAAATGCTCTCCAAATAGACCTTGTTGTACATCACTTCGGAAGCCTCGGAAAAATCGGAGGTAATGATGGCATTGGTCTTCAAAATTTCGGCAGCGAGCATTGCCTTGGTACGTTCCAAAGTTTTATCAAATTGGCATTTCTCTAGGGCTTGTTGCGAGCTTTTTTTGATGAGCAGGGACTCTACAAGGGTATCCAGGGTCCACGTAAGGTGGTTGGTTACCGATTCTATTTTGTCGATGATCATCTCCTTTGTTTTGGAATCGCTTTCCGTTTTATAAATGTCCAACAAAGCATTGAGATTGCTGACCGGGGACCTCAGGTTGTGTGATGTGATCTGATTGAACTCTTCCAATTGCCTATTTTGGGCCTTTAGTCGCTTCGCTGATTCCTTCAAGCTTTTGTTGGTTTCCATAATCCGATGAGCGGCCTGTTTTTGGTCCGTAATGTCCCTTAGTGCAATGGAGACCAGAAGCCCTTCGGAGGTTTCGAGTGGGCTTAGGGTTACTTGAACGGGTGTTTGAAAACCTGATTTGTTCTGAACAAAAAAATCAAGATCCGCAGGAAGCCCGGTATGCTTTGGAGCTTTAAAAAAAGTCTCGGCATAATATTCCATGGTGTCCCAAAGTCGGTTTGGCACCAGAACGGTCACGGGTTCATCAATAAGTTCCGATGATTTATAGCCAAACATTTTCTCTGCCTGTTTGTTGATGAGCTGGATAACACCTTTTCTATCAACAATGACCATAGTGTCCGGTGCGGAATCCAAAAGCCCCCTAAACTTAATTTCGGACATGCGCTGCTCGGTAATGTCCTGGGTGGTCCCGATCATTTTGATTACGTCGCCTTGCGGATTCATGATAAGTTCACCGATCAACTCCACGGTACGGATACTGCCATCCTTGTGCACAATGCGGTGCATAAATTTTCGAAATCGCTTCTCGGCGATGAATTCTTGGGCATTTTCCCGGAACTCTTGTCGGTCATCGGGATGTATTGCTTCTATAACACGCTCAAAATGGATGGGAGTGCCCACTTCCAGGCCAAATATGCGATATAGGTTGTCCGACCAGAGAATATTATCGGCCACGATATCCCACTCCCAATAGCCAATTTGTGAGAGCTGCTCGGCAAGATTCAGTTGTTGAATTTTTTTGGTAAGCTCAATTTTTATTTGTTTCCTTTCTGTAATGTCTTGCAGGAAACCGAATAATTTGACACAAACGCCATTTTCCATTTTTGGATTTCCGACATTGCGCACGTGTTTGATATTGCCTTTGGCGGTTACCACCTCCATGTCCAAATCATAAGCCTCACCTTTTAAGATGGCATTTTGCATGGCATCACGGGCCATATCCCTGTAGTGGCCTTCATTAAAAAAGGAAGCGAGATTATCCAAGGATGGGACAAAATCATTTGGGACTTCGGTGATTTCACGGGTAACATCGCTCCAATAGATTTCATTGGTGGCTACGTTAAGTTCATAAATTCCAAGTTTGGCAAGTTTGACGGTTTCTGTAAACAAACTATCTACTCCAAAATCCTCAATGTCCCAATTTTTCATATACTTCGGGGTTGGTTATAACAAAGCAAGCCTTGATTATTTATGGGAACTTTCAAGCTTTAAAGGTCAGGTAATGCAATTTTCTTAAAAAGATAGTAAATTTCCATCAATTTTCTAATTGCACCTACAAATTGTTGTAAAAACCACTATTATTTGGTTACCAACCCTGCCCGTTCCAACAAGGCGTCAATGCTTGGTTCGGCCCCGCGAAATTTCTTGTAGAGTTCCATAGGATTTTCAGTTCCTCCCTTGGAAAGCACATATTCCTTGAACCTATCGGCAACCGTTCTACTGAAAATCCCATTTTCCTTGAAGTAGGCAAAAGCATCTGCATCCAAAACCTCGGCCCATTTGTAACTGTAGTAGCCGGATGAATAACCCCCTTGAAAAATATGGGAAAAGGACGTGCTCAAACAGGTTTCGGGTGTTTTTGGGAACAGATCGGTACTCTCAAATGCTTGATCTTCAAAGGCTTTTACATCTGTTATATTTGATGGGTCGTCACCATGCCAAGCCATGTCCAACAATCCAAAGCTCAATTGGCGAACCGTGGCCATGCCTTCTTGAAATGTTGCGGATTCCTTTATTTTTTCCACCAGTTCTATGGGAATCAATTCACCTGTCTCGTAATGATGGGCAAAGAGTTCCAAAGCCTCTTTTTCGTAGCACCAATTTTCCATCACTTGGCTGGGCAGTTCCACAAAATCCCAGTACACGGAAGTTCCGGATAGGCTAGGGTAGGTGGTATTGGCCAACATACCGTGCAGCGCATGTCCGAACTCATGGAAAAGCGTAGTTACTTCGTTGAAGGTAAGCAGCGACGGTTTTGAGCTTGTCGGTTTGGTAAAATTGCATACGTTGGAAATGTGCGGCCTATTGTTTTTGCCATTTAAAACGTACTGTGGCTTGTAACTGGTCATCCAGGCGCCGCCTCTTTTTCCTGGTCTTGGGTGGAAGTCAGCATAAAACAGGGATATGAAATCCCCATTTTCATAGACTTCAAAGGTTTTCACTTCCTTGTGGTATTTGTCCACATGGTCCACTTCCTTGAAGGTAAGTCCAAAGAGTTTTTCCGCAACTCGAAACACCCCATTGATTACATTTTCGAGCTTGAAATAGGGTTTTAGCTTTTCGTCATCCAAATTGAAGAGTTTTTGCTTCAATTTTTCGGAATAGTAAGCGCTGTCCCATTTTTCCAAACGGTCGATGTTGTCCAGCTCCTTGGCGTAGGCCTCCAATTCTGCAAATTCAAGTTCGGCCGCGGGTTTAGACTTTTCCAAAAGCTCGTTTAAGAAGTCCAACACTTTCTCTGGAGTCTCTGCCATACGTTCTTCGAGTACAAAATGGGCATGTGTTTTATAGCCCAATAACTTGGCTCTTTCGTGGCGAAGCTTCACGATTCTTTTCACGTTTTCTTGGTTGTCCAGCTCGTCATTATGAAACCCTTTGCTGCCAAAGGCCATGGATAGTTCCTTTCGCAATTCCCTGTTTTTGGCATATTTCATAAAGGGGATGTAGCTCGGATAGTCCAAGGTAATGAGCCAACCTTCTTTGCCTTTGGATTCCGCTAGTTGGGCAGCGGCTTCTTTGGTGCCATCGGGAAGCCCCTCGACATCTTTTTCATCCGTCAGCAACATCTCGTATTTGTTCGTCTCGGCCAATACATTTTCACCAAAGGTGAGTTTCAGTTTGGCAAGTTCTGTGTCGATTTCCCGTAGGCGTTTTTTGTTTTCTTCGGTTAAATTGGCCCCATTTCGGCTAAAGTTCTTGTATTTCTTCTCCAAGAGCGTCTGTTGCTCTGTGGTCAGGTTCAAAGAGTCTCGTTGCTCGTAAACGGCTTTGATGCGTTTAAAAAGTCCCTCGTTCAAGGTAATGTCATTACTGAATTCGGATAGCAAGGGGGACACTTCTTGGGCTATTTTCTGAATCTCTTCGTTGGTTTCGGCAGAGTTCAGATTGAAAAAGATGCTTGAAATCCTATCCAGTTGTTGACCTGAAAAATCCAAGGCCTCCAAGGTGTTTTCAAAAGTGGGGGAATCTGGATTATCGACGATTGCATCAATTTCTTTTTTGGCATCTTCGATGGCCTGAAGAAAAGCCGGTTTAAAATCTTCATTCTTTATTTGGGAAAATGGTGCCTGATCAAAAGGCTCCAATAATGGGTTGTTCATACTTGTTGTTTCTGCTCTTTGTTCTTTAAATAGGTTACGGCCCAATCACTTATTAGATACGCAAATCCGATAATGGATGACAATACGGCTACGGTGAGGGCCGCGAAGCTTTTTGCTTTGGCACCGCTAGTCATTTTGTTCATCGCGGCTATGGCTTCATCGGAATACTCGTTCAAATCCACAAAACCGTTTCCGTTGGTATCGTATTTTTGGGCATAACTGGAAATGAATTGCCAGCGTATTTCCACATAGATCAAAATGGCCGAATACAGGAAAAAAACCAAAAGGCCACTTTTCCAAAGTCCTTTGATGAAAGGGCTCCTTACTTTTTTCAGCGTAAAGCCAAAAAAGGCGATGGCGCAAATCCCTACCAAAATGCCAATTTGGTTGAAGTTCATGAGCTACGGGGTTACTACTTAGAATTTTTTCTGCACCTCTTCGGCACCCTTGATTACTTTTTCTTTGAGCCCTTCTTTGTAGGCAATGATGTTGTCCATTATTTGCTTGTTGGAACTTCCGATAATCTGTGCGGCAAGGATACCAGCATTTTTTGCGCCGTTCAAGGCTACCGTTGCCACTGGAACGCCCCCGGGCATTTGTAAAATGGAGAGCACGGAGTCCCACCCATCAATGGAATTGCTACTTTTTACAGGAACTCCTATAACGGGCAATGGGGACAAGGATGCGACCATTCCAGGTAAATGGGCAGCACCTCCAGCACCAGCTATAATGGCGGCATAGCCATTGGTGTGCGCACTTTTGCTAAAACTGAACAATTTTTCGGGGGTACGGTGTGCGGATACGATATCCACATCCACATCCACTCCCAATTCCTTCAAAATATCGATGGCGTCTTGCATAACGGGAAGGTCGCTTGTACTTCCCATAATAACGGCTACTTTGCTCATATCTTATTTGCTTATCACTTTGATGGTTTCCTTTACTTGCTGCGCCACTTCCCTGGCCCTAGCCATATTTTCGTCCACGATGGTAACGTGTCCCATTTTGCGGAAAGGGCGGGTTTGCTTTTTACCGTAAATATGGGGTGTTACCCCGTCCATTTCCAATATTTTTTCGATGTTTTCGTAGACTACATAACCGGTATGACCTTCGGCTCCTACCAAATTAACCATAATTCCGGCGACTTTACTATCCGTTTTTCCCAACGGGAGTCCCAAAATGGCCCTAATGTGCTGCTCAAATTGGTTGGTATAGCCCGCTTCGATGCTATAATGACCGCTATTATGGGGTCGAGGGGCGGATTCGTTAACCAGAATCTGGTCGTCTTGGGTCTGGAACATTTCCACGGCCAATAGGCCTACGTGTTTCATGTGTTCCGAAACTTTCAATGCAACTTCCCTTGCTTTTTGTGCCACTTCATCATCAATTCGTGCTGGGCAGATTACGTACTCTACTTGATTGGCCTCTGGGTGAAACTCCATTTCTACCACGGGGTAAGTAACCACTTCACCTTTTGTGTTTCGCGCTACTATGACGGCCAATTCGTTTTTAAAGTCGATCATTTGCTCGGCAATACACTCCACATTGGGAAGGTCCTTTAGATCTTCCATGGTCCGTACTACCTTGACTCCTTGTCCATCGTAGCCAAATTGGGCACTTTTCCAAACGAAGGGCAATGATAGCCCTCCATTGAGGATGCTATCCTCGATTTCCGAAGTATATGCAAATCGGGTAAAGGGTGCCGTTGGTATATTGTGGTCGGTGTAAAACAATTTTTGCACCGCCTTATTTTGTATGGTTCTCAAGGTTTTTGTCGGTGGGTAGACCTTGATTCCCTCGTGTTCCAACTTTTCAAGGGCGTTTACGTTGACGTTTTCAATTTCAATGGTAAGCACATCAACATCCTTCCCGAAGGCAACGACCGCATCAAAATCCATCAAACTGCCCTGTACAAACTCATTACAGGCTATTTTGCAGGGTGCTTCGGCCGAGGCATCCATAACTTTCGTTTGGATGTCCCATTTCCGTGTTTCGTAGAGCATCATTTTGCCCAATTGTCCACCACCTAAAATTCCCAGTTTAAAGTCAGAAGAGAAAAATTGCATTGATCTGTATATTGAATGTGGGCAAAAATACATGAAATCCACGAGGGTATAAAAGATGTAGGGGCTTAGGAGTGCTAAAAATAGTATCTTTGCCAACCTGACCATAACTTGAGAACATTGATCAAACTCCACGACAAGTACTTTCAGCCGTATTTAAAGGAAGAACAAATCCTTGCTGCCATTGATAAAATGGCCAAGGAAATTGCTGCGGATTACAAAGATGAAACGCCATTGTTTGTGGGGGTGCTCAATGGAGCCTTTATGTTTGTGGCGGATTTTTTGAAGGCTTACCCGTACCCTTGCGAGGTTTCTTTTGTGCGATTGAGTTCTTATCAAGGCCTTACTTCAACGGGCATTGTGGAAACACTGTTGGATGTGCCCGATGAGCTGGAAGGGAAAAGTGTCATTATTTTGGAAGATGTGGTCGATACAGGACGAACCTTGAAGCAGTTGGTACACCTGTTTTCCAATAAGAATGTGAAGGAGTTCAAAATAGGAACGCTTTTTTACAAATCGGATATTTACAACGGGGAATACGCCATCGATTATGTGGGGCTGGAAATCCCCGATTATTTTATAGTGGGATACGGACTGGATTACAATGAACTGGGCCGTAACCTTAGAGAAGTTTACCAATTAAATCAAACAGATATGATCAACCTAGTGCTTTTTGGAAAGCCAGGAGCAGGAAAAGGGACCCAAGCAGGCTTCCTTAAGGAAAAGTATAATCTAAAGCACATTTCCACAGGGGATGTGTTCCGTTTCAACATTAAAAATGGGACCGAACTCGGTACCTTGGCAAAATCCTATATTGATAAAGGGGAATTGGTGCCGGATGAAGTGACTATCGATATGTTAAAGGCCGAGGTAGAGAAAAACCCGGATGCGGCAGGTTTCATTTTTGACGGTTTCCCACGAACTGCGGCGCAGGCACAAGCCTTGGATAACTTTTTGGAGTCTAAGGACATGAAAGTGAATGCGACCATTGCGTTGGAAGCTGAGGACGATATTTTGGTGGAACGCTTATTGGAACGTGGCAAGAGCAGCGGGCGCTCCGATGATCAAGATGAGAGCAAGATCCGTAACCGTTTTGACGAATACAATGAAAAAACGGCTCCGCTCAAGGCCTACTACGAAGCACAGGGGAAATTCCACTCCGTAAATGGAATTGGTGAAATCGAGGAGATTACCCAGCGCTTGAGCAAGGTAATCGATTCCCTGTAATTGATTTCCATAACGACTTTTTTATTTTAGAATATGACCGAAGGAAATTTTGTCGATTATGTAAAGGTGCACATTGCTTCCGGAAACGGGGGCAAGGGTTCTGCGCATTTGCGTCGAGAAAAATATGTGGCCAAAGGTGGCCCTGATGGAGGTGATGGTGGTCGAGGAGGTCATGTCATAATCAAAGGAAACAAAAACTTATGGACCTTGGTCCATTTTAAGTTCCAAAAACATTTTAAGGCAGGGCACGGAGAGCACGGCAGTAAAAGCCGGAGCACTGGAGCCGATGGTGAGGATGTGTACTTGGAAGTACCTCTGGGAACCGTGGTGCGCGATACCGAAACCAACGAAATCCTCTTTGAAATTACCGAGGATGGTGAAGAAAAAGTGGTGCTCGAAGGCGGTATGGGCGGATTGGGGAACTGGCATTTTAAGAGTGCCACCAATCAAACCCCTAGATATGCCCAGCCTGGAATCAAAGGTCAGGAAGGCCACCTTACCTTGGAATTGAAGGTATTGGCCGATGTGGGTCTGGTGGGCTTTCCCAATGCTGGGAAATCCACACTACTTTCGGTGATGACCTCTGCCAAGCCAAAAATAGCCAATTACGAATTTACTACCCTAAAGCCCAACTTGGGCATTGTGGAATATCGGGATTTTCAGAGCTTTGTGATGGCCGATATTCCCGGAATTATTGAAGGAGCTGCTGAAGGCAAGGGGCTTGGACACTATTTTTTGCGCCATATTGAGCGCAATGCCACCTTGTTGTTCTTGATTCCAGCGGATAGCAAGGACATCAGCCAGGAATACAACATCCTATTGGACGAGCTGAGACGTTACAATCCCGAGTTGCTGGACAAGGAGCGTTTGGTGGCCATTTCTAAATGCGATATGTTGGATAAAGAGCTTATCGAGGAAATGGATGCCGATATGAAAGAGGATTTCAAGGATGTTCCCTACACGTTCATCTCTTCCGTTAGCGGTTTGGGGATTCAGCAGCTCAAGGATAGGCTTTGGAAGCTGTTGAACGAATAATATCCCTTCTTCGGGTACTTCAGCAATTTATTCATTATTTTTAGGAGAATCCAAAAGTCCGAAAATGCGAACTGTTCTGCCCATAATATTGGTGCTTCTATTGGCATCCTGTAGCTCCGTGAGGGTGAATTATGATTACGATAAAACCATCGACTTTTCAGGATATACGACCTACAATTACTACCCGGATATGAAATCGGGCTTAAGCCAGTTGGATGAAAGACGATTGTTGCGAGCTTTGGATTCGACGTTAAAGTCCCGTGGTTATCGTTTGGCGGAGGAGCCGGAATTGTTTGTCAACATCATTAGCGAGGAGTATAGGGGCGCCCCAAACAACAATGTTGGCGTAGGCATAGGCGGTACGGGACGAAACGTAGGTGGGGGTATTTCCGTTGGGTTGCCCTTGGGTGGGTCCAATTGGAAACGTAGCATCCAGTTTGACTTGGTGGATGCCCAGCGCGACGCCCTCGTTTGGCAAGCAACCGCCGAAAGCGGGCTCCGCGACAATGTATCGCCAAGCGTTCGGGAAGAACAGCTCCGTGCGGTAGTCAAGAAGGTGTTTTCCAAGTTTCCTCCAAAAGTAAAATAGAACAAAATCAGCTATTTACGATTTTTTTAAGACCCATTTGCAAGGTTTTTACCGTTCGGTGGGTCAAAATGACCACTTGTCATAAATCACTTCTATGGACAAGAATGGTCCATTACTTTAGCATCATCAAAATATCTTAAAACCGAACAATCATGATAGCACTTGCCAAATTGATCATCACACTTTTAGTTAGTATCATTTTATAATCCGCGAGGACCTCACATCAAAACATCACTATGAAAAAGTTTACAACAAACCAGAAAATAGTCTTGATTATTGGAATCGTAGGCGTTGTCACTGCCTTTATAGGCAAAGTAAATGGTTGGGAATACATGGAGTTTTTTCCAGTTTTTTACGCAAGCACGAGTATGATTTGGATTTCATTCGTCTCAAATAAAAAATCGTGCTGCAAAGCTTTAAAAAGCAGGGAGGCACAAAACTCCTAACCTCCGCACACAGATCAAGTTTAATGTATATTTGAGCCATTTGTGCTCCAAAGGATGGAATTAAGTTCGCGTAAACGCAATATTGCATTTTGGACCCTACAGTTGTTGGGGTGGGGGTTTATCAACTCCATTTCTATTTTGGTTCCTCACAACCTTAGTTGGGAACTAACCGTTTTTTCGGTCGTTGTGGGTATTTTTATCGGAGTATTCAGTACTTCTTTACTACGATGGTATCTCAAAAAAAATGTCCATTTTGATTCTTTTGGAGGGAAGGAAGTCATCAAAATCATAGTATCCACCTTGTTGGCGGCCTTACTCTTCGGTCTATTGAACATCCTCTTTGGATATATTTATGTGGAGTTCGGTCCAGAACTGACGGAGATGGAACAGAAGATGTTCGAAGGATACGACAAAATTATGATTCAAGTGCTGAACTCTTTGTTTTTGGTGGGTGCTTGGACAATCACCTATTTGGTGATCAAATTGCTCTTGAAACTGAATCAGAACAGAATAGAACGGTTGGAGTTGAACACGACCCTGAAACAGGCACAATTGAATACGTTAAAGGGACAAATCAACCCACATTTTATGTTCAACAGTTTGAACAATATTCGAGGGTTGATGCTGGAAGATGTGGACCGTTCTCGGGAAATGCTCACCAAACTTTCTGAAATCCTACGTTATTCGTTGACCAAGAACAACATTAACGATATTCCTGTGCGGGAAGAGCTAGAGGTCGTGGATAACTATATCGATCTGTCCAAAATCCAGTTTGAAAATCGTTTGGAGTTTGTAAAACAAATAAAGGATGATACGCTGGATTTAAGGATTCCACCGATGATTATCCAGTTGTTGATTGAAAATGCAGTAAAGCACGGTATTTCCAATCTAAAGAAAGGTGGACGGATATTGCTTTCCATTTTCAAAACGGATAAGGATTTGTACATTGAGGTCCGAAATACCGGTAAATTGGAGATTTCGAAGGATTCTACCCAATTGGGATTGAAAAATATAGAACAGCGGTTGAAACTATTATATGCCGATAAGGCTTCCTTTACGTTGGAAGAAATATCCGATGAGGTGGTGGCACAAATTAAAATTTTGGTGGAATGAACATTAGGGCGGTCATAGTGGAAGATTCCAGGTTGGCCCGGAACGAGCTAAAGGAACTCATCAAACTTCATGATGATTTGGAGCTTGTGGGAGAGGCGGCCAATGTGGACGATGGGGTGGAACTGATAGAAAAGGAGTCTCCCGATCTACTGTTTTTGGATATCAACATGCCCGAAAAGGACGGTTTTGATCTGTTGGAACTACTCGATGAGGTGCCCATCACCATATTTAATACCGCTTACGATGAGTATGCCATAAAATCCTTTGAGTATAATGCATTGGACTATTTGCTCAAACCCGTGAGCAACAAACGTTTTGATATGGCCTTGGAAAAGGTTCGCGAAAAAATGTCGCATAGGTCCAATGAATCAGCTGCTACCACAAAACTGACCAAGCAAAGTCAAATCTTTATTAAAGATGGGGAATCCTGTTGGTTGGTAAAAATCAGTGATATTTCCATGTTCGAGATTGTGGGGAACTACACCCGGGTCTTTTTTGACGATAAAAAGCCCATGCTCTACAAATCGCTCAACCAGGTGGAAGAAAAATTGCCGGACGATTCGTTTTTTAGGGCGAATCGGCAACAGATTGTCAACACGGACTATATAGAAAACGTAGTGCCATGGTTCAATGGCAAGTTAAAACTTACCATGAAGAATGGGGAAGAGGTAGAGGTCTCCCGCAGGCAATCCTACATTTTTAAGGATAAAATGAGTTTGTAAAGAAAAGAGACTGTCTAAAAAACTAGTGAAACAGGTCATTCTGAATTCCTGCCGGTAGGCAAGGTATCTCAGAATTTCATCGTTCTGGTAAACAAATCATTATGAGAACCTGAAACAAGTTCAGGTTGACAAAAATCAAGTTTTTAGGCCGCCTCTTTCAAAGCGTTTAAGCCCGCAACAGGTCTTTGTACCTATCCTTATATCCTACCAACACCAAAATATTAAGAATCAATAGTCCCAGGGCTGGTCCAATGTTGCCCATATCCAAGGTGGCATGGAAAAGTACCGCATTCACGGACACGCTCATTAAAACCAAGGCCATTAAGGCGCCATACTTATTGAAAATTAGCGCAAGTCCCGCCAAAATTTCCACGATGGCCACCAATTGGATGGTGTAGGTGGAGGATAGTCCCCCAAAATAGTTCATTGCCGGTTCGGACATTTCACCTCCAGCGGGAATAAAATTGAGAAATTTGTTCAATCCGAATATCAGGACAAAAAGTCCCAAGAGGATACGGATTCCCAAAAAAACTTTAGAGTTCATAGGGTTAATGATTTATTGGTTACTTCATAAAAGTACCTAAAAAACAAATAGCTATGATTTTCTTGGTCAAGTTATTTTACTGGTAGTAAGGGGTTTATAGTGATCTTAGCAATCCGCCATCAATCGGGATATTGGTTCCCGTGATAAAAGCGGCCTGTTCCGATGCCAAGAAAGTCACCAAATAGCCATATTCCTTTGGGTCGCCAATCCGTTTTACAGGTACTTGCTCTTCCATGTTGCTGCGGACATCTTTTGGGGCGACATCCTTATTTCCGTTTTTTTTGGCGTTTGGTTGTGTCGTAGGGGCGTTTAACCCCCCCCCATATTTTCCCAAAATCGGGAATAGACCTACTAACATGAATGTATTCTTTCTAAGCAAAAAAGTAGTATGTTTATTCCAAATAAGTAGGGATATAAGGAATTAGCTTTATATCCAATAGTTACCTACAAGCATTAAGACAAAGATTGTTTTGAATAGAAGTAGTTTGTAATAAAAGTTACTGATAATTCAAAATAAATAATACATTTTTGACTATATAAAATAAAAATGATGAAAAAGTCAATAATGATTTTGGCTGGTGGGTTAATCCTTATAACAGCTTGTAACAAAGATGAAGGTGAAGTAGTTCCTTTAACTGAACAAGAAAAAACAGATTTGCGTTTTCTTAGAGAAGAAGAAAAATTGGCTAGAGATGTTTATGTTTATTCATACAATAAGTATGGACAGAGTATTTTCAACAATATTTCTAATAGTGAACAATCGCATATGAATAGTGTTTTAAACCTACTTAATAACTATGGATTGACTGACCCTGTAATCAATGATGCTTATGGTGTATTTTCAAATAGCGAATTACAGACACTTTACAATGAATTAACAATTAAATCAGACTCCTCACTTAATAAAGCATTAGAGGTGGGTGCGAACATAGAAGATTTGGATATCAATGATATTGATATTTTTAAAAAGCACACAACAAATATTGATTTAATCAATGTTTATGATAACCTTAGTTGTGGTTCAAGAAACCATTTACGAAGTTTCGTTGGACAGTTAGGGTCATACACCCCCGTTTATATCAGTCAAACAGAATATGATGCTATAATTAACTCTTCAAATGAACAATGTGGTCAATAATTCTTCAAAAGATTAAGCCGTAAAAATAGCAGGAAGAAAAAAACGCCCAGTAGGTAACAAAGTGTATAATTAATGGCGGGTTTGTGTTAAATTTCGAGATTTTAGCATTTTACAAACCACGTGTTAAATCCAAAGTATAGTGCTTCATAACCCGCCACTACTCATACACCGAACGTTGTGCTTAATTAGAAATGACTGACGAAAACGATAAATACGCTAAAGTTCTGTTCCGATACCACAGTAATGTTTTGGACGAAATAACTGTGGAAACCATGTGGGCAATCAAAATTGACGAAAAGAACGGGATTTATAAGTTGGACAGTATTCCGTTTTATGGACCTCTAATTGCAACGGATGATGAATTCTATGCAGAATTTGACGAATCAGAACAGATGCTGACTTATCGTGAGACAACCAAGCCATCGGGCAATTCAATTGTATTAGTCTCAATAACTAAAGAAGGGATTGATAAAGAGAACATTCGAGACGATTTTAAATCAATAGGTTGCACATCAGAAGGATTAAATGAAAGTTACTTTTCCATGGAAATACCTAGATCTTCTGACTATTCTACAATTAAGAGAAAATTAGATGGGTATGAGGAACAAGGTATATTTGAATATGCCGAACCTTGCTTGTCTGAAAAACACAGAAATGAAATAAAATACTAAGCACAACAATGGCTAAAAAGTCATAGCTGCCCTGCGGGACAGCAACGCTTTTAAGCCGGAACGTTGATGGCAATATCCCTTCGGGAACGCAAAACCACGCACGCAGTACGCTCCCCTTTTGCTGATTGCCATGGGGTGTAGCTTGGAAAAATTACCAATTTTTGGTAATTTTGAATAAATACCTGAGCTATGAGTAAAAACACATCCATATCCCTTGGCAATTATTTTGACCAATTTGTGAGTAACCAAGTTTCAGCTGGAAGATATAAGAATGTAAGTGAAGTAATCCGAGCCGGACTTCGACTTTTAGAGCATGAAGAAAGTAAAGCTACTGCTTTGAGAAATGCAATACAGGAAGGAATTGACAGCGGAATTGCTCACGATTTTAACCCGGACGAACATCTTCAGGAATTAAAAGCCAGACGTAAAAAGAATGGCTAAATATGAACTGACCCATAAAGCAGTTGAGGATTTAACTGGAATTTGGGAATACACAATTGAACAGTGGTCTGAACAACAAGCTGATAGCTATTATAACCTGCTATTAGACAGTTGCCAAGACATTGCAAACAACCCTGAGTTGGGAAAAAACTACGATGGAATAACCAAAGACTTATTCGGGCTTAAAACAAGCCGATATATCATTTTTTATCGAAAACGAATTAACCAACCGATTGAAATTACGAGAATTTTACACGGACAAATGGATTTAAAAAACAGAATAACTGAATAGAAATACTACACCTAACAAGGTATCCTATGAAAAGCCCTAAGGGTCTTTAATTTACAACGACTTTAGGAGTCCGCCATCAATCGGGATATTGGTTCCCGTGATAAAGGCCGCCTGTTCCGATGCCAAGAAGGTCACCAAATAGCCATATTCCTTTGGGTCGCCAATCCGTTTTGCAGGTACTTGCTCTTCCATATTGGAGCGGACTTCATCTGGGGTAACACCCATTTTTTCCGCTTTTTTGGAGTTTAATTGCGCAATGCGGTCGGTGTCAAAATAACCTGTTAGGGTACTGTTTACCGTAATCCCATCTTTAGCAACATCGTAGGCCAAACTCTTGGCCCAGGTAACCACGGCAGCTCTAATGGTATTGGAGAGTGCCAAATAGTTCAATGGTTCCTTTACCGAAATGGATGCAATGTTGATGATACGTCCCCATTGTTGTTCCTGCATGTGCTTTAAGGCCAGTTCTGTCGTGTACACCACCGACTTGAACAGCAAATCGAAGGCATTCTGATAATCCTCCACTTTCTTTTCCAGGGCACCGCCACCTTCGGGACCTTGCGTATTGTTGACCAGGATATCCACGGTGTTGGTCTCGAAATACCTTGCTATTTTACTTTTGTAGGCTTCAAAATCGGTAAAATCCACGGACAGGAATTGGTGTTGTTGTCCTTGCGAACTGTCCATTTCCCGAACCAATTCTTGCATCCGTCCTTCGCTACGCGCCATCAGGGTAACACTCGCGCCACTTGCAGCCAGTTGTTTGGCAATGGCCGCTCCAATGCCCTTACTACTTCCCCCAACAAGGGCGTTTTTTCCTTTTAGTGAAATGTTCATCGGTATTCTTCTCTTACAGGACTGAAAATATCCATCAACTTACATGGGGTGAGTGCTTTTCCACTATGGGGTACATTGGAAGGGATAATGACCACATCTCCTGGATGGTAAGTGCCTTTTTTCCCATTTAGGGTAAATTCAAAAGTGCCTTCTACCACATGCATGATCTGTTCATGGTCGTGCTGGTGTTCGGGCACTTCCGCATGTTGGTCCACATCCCAGAACACCCAGCTCATACGTTCGCCATGCACTAATTTTCCGTGGTATCCGGGCATTATTTCCCTTGGTTCAATTTCTGATAGGTTCATTGATTTCTGATTTTAGTGCCAATATAAAAATTAATAGGCAGCCTCCCTATTTGCAATGGCTTCGGCAATGTTTATTTTTGCTGCTTAAAACGAGAATGATGCAGGTACATTTTATAGGTTTGGGTGAAATCAGTTTGTTCAATTTAGCCATTTCCTTGCACAAAAAGGGAGAAACGGTTACAGGAAGTGATGAGAAGTTTGATGAATCCCTTAAGTCCATTATGCAAGAACAGGGACTATTGCCCAAAGGTGCCGGCTGGTTTTCGGATAGTATCCATGCCCGATTGGATGCCGTAGTGATCGGTTCCCAAGTAAAACATGATAACCCCGAATTGGTTAAGGCGCAAGAACTGGGCTTGCCGCTATTTTCTTTTCCCGATTTTCTTTACGAACAGACCAAATACAAAACACGGGTGGTAATCGCTGGTTCCCAACACCAGGGGACTGTTGCCAAAATGATCTTACATGCGCTCGATTATAATGAGGTAGCAACAGATTATGTGACCCAAACATCAAATGGAATACACCTAACTACAGAGAACGACTTTATTTTGATAGAGGCAGGAAATGGTGTTTCATCATCATTGGATAGTACGCCCCAATTCCAAAAATATATTCCAAACATTGCCCTACTAAGCGATATTTCATCGCCTAAGGATACCGATTCGGAACCATTTGCCCTTTTTGTGGATAGCATTGTCAAAGGTGGAAGCATCACCTATAACGATGAGGATTCTACTGTAAAGGAACTTGTGGAAGCTTCGGAAAACCCCATTCGAAAATTTCCATACAGCACCCCGGCCTATCAGGAGGCAAATGGAGAAGTATTTCTCGATACACCGGATGGCGAAATGCCCTTGGAAATTTCAGGAGCAGACGATTTAAGAAGCATGGCTGGAGCCAAATGGATATGCCAACAAATGGGCGTGGACGAGGTTGAGTTTTACGAAGCGATGTCTACTTTCCATTAAAAAATCAAACCCCAAATTGCCGTAAATGGTGATCTAGGTGCTTGTATTGCATCTGCCCCCACTGTTCCGCGGTAAAGGAACCGAATGCAGGATGTGGGTCCCACTCTTTTTTATCCTTTTCTTGGTGAAAATCACGGATAAGGCCTATAAGCACTTCTTTTTCAGCAGCAAAATCCTTATCATCTTCAACTTTAAAGCTTTTGGCGGTTGGCAGGTTTTGTTTCCATGGCTTATCGTTGTAAAGGCTCTTCTTAAAAAATTTGCCCAGTACCTTTAGCATCAGGCTGGGTTTGTTTTTTGGATTGTACCTTCCCAATCCTATTTTTAAGGGATATTGGCAATGGTGCAGCATTTGGCCTACCTGCATTTTCCCCCATCGTCTTTCAGAAGATTCGGATAGCTGGTCGATGCGCGATAAAACTTCTTCGTAGGCTTCCGTGTTGAAAATCGATTTCATATCCAAGGATTTATATTGAAATTTACATAAAATTATTCTCCTATCTTTAGACCATGCAAGAAAAACTAGCTTCCTTTTCCATAAAAAACTGGGCCGATGATGACAGGCCACGGGAAAAACTGGTACAGAAGGGAAGTTTTGTACTTTCCGATGCCGAATTGATAGCAATCTTAATCGGTTCAGGTAGTAGGGAAGAAAGCGCAGTGGAACTCTCCAAGCGTATTTTGGCCTCGGTGGACAATAATTTGAACGAGCTGGGGAAACTTTCCGTCAACCAATTGATGCGCTTCAAGGGCATTGGTGAAGCCAAGGCCGTAAGTATCGCGGCAGCCCTGGAAGTAGGTAGGAGAAGACGACTGGAGGATACCTCAAAAATTGTCAAGATACAGAGTAGCCATGATGTGTTTGAACTACTGTATCCGTTGATAGGGGAGCTTCCGCACGAAGAGTTTTGGATTGTATACCTTAACAATTCCAATAAGGTGATCCATAAGTCGCAATTGAGCAAGGGGGGCATTACGGGAACGTTGGTAGATGTGCGATTGGTGTTGAAGCAGGCCTTGGAACTTGGTGCAGTGGGGATTATTTTGGCGCACAACCATCCTTCGGGAACCTTAAAACCCAGTGCAGCGGACAAACAGATTACACAAAAATTGAAAACAGCCTCCGAGGCTTTGGATATACAGGTATTGGACCATCTAATCTTGGCCCAAAATGAATACCTCAGTTTTGCAGATAAAGGAATCTTGTAGCCAATGTTGTTAATATTTACCCATAAGGTTACCAATCGTTTAACCTATACGGCCAAACACCTCTTCGAGAGAATCTTGGGAGTGGAGATGGGATTTACCACAAAGGTGGAAGATTTTATCAAGCACAATGGCCCAAAAATGACCTATTCCAAACAGCCGCTGCAGAACGAATTTTTTATCCGAAGCAATGATCTATTGTTTGAGCAGGGCATTAACGATTTGGAAATCAAGGTGTCCGATTGGGATGGAATTCCCTGTTTTTTCGCCTCAGGAGAGAAAAGCACCATCCCTTTTGATATTTTCTCCGCAAGTTTTTTCCTTTTGAGCCGCTACGAGGAATATCTGCCCCATGTAAAGGATAGTGTAGGCCGTTTCCCTGTAAAGGAGAGCATAGCGTACCAACACAACTTTTTGGAACTACCGGTAGTCGATCTTTGGGCTTACAGGTTATTGGAGGCGCTTCAAGAACGTTTTCCCGATTTGGAGACCAAGGAGAAGTTTTACAATTTCACCTCGATTATCAATGTGACTACTTCGCATGCCTACGCTATGCGGGGCATTTCAAGAACACTTGGGGGTTTTTTGTTGGACTTGGGAAATTTTCGCTTTTGGGAGATTTGGAATCGTCTCTCAGTATTGCTTAGGATTAAAAGGGACCCTTACGACAATTTTTTTGATTTGGTGGAAATCCATAAAAAGTTCCCTATTAAAACCATGTTCTTCTTTCAGTTTGCCAAGCATTCGGCCCACGACAAAAATGTTTCCACCAACAACAACAGGTTTCGATATTTGATCAAATCCATTGCCGATTACAGTATCGTGTCACTGAGCACTTCCTTTGTTTCTACATCTGACAAAAATGTGCTTCGGGAAGAAAAAAAACAGTTGGGCAATCTCATCAATAGGCCCATAAGTTACGCCCGACTTCGTTATAACAAAGTGAATGTCCCCATTACCTACCGGAATTTGGTAGAAACCGAATTTACGGACGACTTTTCCATGGGATACACCCACGAGATCGGTTTTAGGGCAGGCACCTGTACCCCATTTTATTTTTATGACATCAATACCGAGGTGAGGCAACCTATAAAAATACACCCCTTTGCCATGCATGATTATGCGTTGGTCAAGTATAAGACCAAAGACCAGGTTTTTGAGAAAATGGATAGGGTATATCGTTTGGTGAAACAGGTGAAGGGAGATTTTGTTTTGGTTTTTTCCAACGAACTGTTGGGAGGAAAGCAACCCTTGGATTGGATGGAGCTCTATCAATCCATGTTAAAGCGTTATTATGTTTGAACATCCCATTACCGACATTTTCTTTGATTTGGACCATACCCTTTGGGATTTTGAAAAGAACTCTGCCCTTACTTTTGCCAAGATATTAGTGGATCACAAGGTAGACATTGATTTGGATGGATTTTTGGAGGTGTATGCCCCGATCAATCTGCAAATGTGGGCCCTCTACCGCAATAATGGAATCAGCAAATCCGAGCTTAGGTACCAGCGGTTGAAGCAGACTTTTGATACTCTTCGTGTTCATGTTTCGGACGAAGTGATCCATGTGCTCGCACACGACTATATCGCGCATTTGTCGTCATACACGCATTTGCTGCCCAACACGGTGCAAACCTTGGATTATCTTTTCCCCAAGTACAAGTTGCACATCATTACCAATGGTTTTCAAGAAGTACAGGAAAAAAAGTTAAGGGGCAGCCGCATTCACCACTACTTTCAAAAAATTGTGGATTCTGAAATGGCAGGGGTTAAAAAGCCAGACCCATACATTTTTGAACTCGCCTTGGAAATGGCAAAGGTCAACCCCAAAAATTCCTTAATGGTCGGGGATAATCTTGAGGCCGATATTTTAGGGGCAAAGGCCATGGGTATGCAGGTGCTGCACTATAATTTCCATAAGGAACCCGATCACGGTGAATCCATCATCATTCATGATTTGATTGAAATAAAAAGCATTTTATAGAGTTATATTTAAGTGGTTAACCACATTATTTGACACTGGAAAATGCATTCAGCTATGAAAAGATTGCTCTATGGCGTAGTTCTGCTCGCGGGTTTCCTTTGCGTAACAACTTCTTGTACCGAGGAACAGGACTTCAGTCAAATTGATGATTTGTCCATTACTCCGATCTTGGCTTCAGGAATTTTCTATTTGGAATCCGATGAGGATACCATTAACTCTGCCAGTTCGGGAGGCCCATTTTATACTCGGGAAGTAAATTTTGATGCGTTTAGCCAAGACTACGTGGCGGAACGTTTGCTGGAGGGGACCATTACCTATGAAATGGAAAACACGACAAGCAAGCCTGTTCGGATACTCATTGAATTTTTGGATGAGGGGGGAACGGTGCTGGACATGGAGGTACTCGATATTTCGGCAGACCCTTCAGGTGTAGTTACAAGGGATGTGTTTTATGGGCCCGGAGGTAAAAGTCTGGATATCCTTGCCAATACCTATAGTTTGCGAATTAGGGCACTTAATTTGGGCGATACCTCCAGTGTTTCTTCACAGGATGACCCGAAGGTGATCCTAAGGTCGGGAGCTGAATTTTTATTTGAACTCCAATGAGAATACCGTCCGGACTACTTCTTTTTGCGCTGCTTTGCAACGTACTGGCTACGGCGCAGAACAAACAATTACTCTACGATTTCAATGAAATCCCACAGTCTTTGATGGTAAATCCAGGGGTAAAGACTTCCCAAAAATGGCATGCGGGCATACCTGTGCTATCAGGCTTGGCATTTCAAGGGGCCACCAGTGGCGTTACCGTAAACGATTTGTTCGCCAACGATGGGGTAGACTTTACTACCAAGGTGAGGGAACGCCTCTTGGACGTGATGAGCGATAGGGACGATTTTAGTTCCACCAGCCAAATAGAAGGTATTACCGTAGGTTTTAGGGGAAGAAACAGGCCAGATACCTATTATTCCTTCGGAATGTATGGCGAGATGGATATAATTTCCTATTGGCCCAAAGACTTGGCTATTTTGGCCTTTGAAGGAAATGGGGGCAACAATATTGGTAGAAGTTTTGATCTAGGTGACTTGAATCTCAGGGGCGAAATGATCAATGTGTTCCATTTTGGCATCAATAAAAAAATAGACAACAGCCTTACGATTGGCGGAAGAGCCAAAATCTATTCCAGTATCTTCCAGTTCCAGTCCATACGTAATTCCGGTTCCTTTGTTACAAGGCCTGGGCAGAACAATATTTATGAAAGTGCCATTAGTGCCGACATGCAGTTGCAAACTGCAGGCATTAGGGGCTTTTATGATATTGCCGAAGAAGATACCGGAACTACACAAAAAGATGTAACCAGTTTGTTTACCGAACGCGTATTGTTGGGGGGTAATTTGGGGCTAGGCCTTGATTTTGGCTTCAGTTACAACTTGAATACACAGACCACCATTACAGGAAGTATTTTGGATGTAGGATTCATAAGCAATTCCAAAGATGTTTGGAACTATACCCTCAATGGGAGTACAACAACAGAGGGAATAACCGTATTTCTTCCAGAGGACATCAACAATGTAGACAACGACCTTTGGCAAGAACTGCTGGACGATATTGAGGAAGAATTGCCCTATGGCGAAAACGATTCGGGTTATATTTCGTGGAGACCTGTCAAACTGTATGGATCCGTTCGGTATGATTTCGGTGAAGGCGGACGAGGTTCGGTATTCGAGAATTGTGGATGTGGCGTAAACGTGGATGGAGGAAACAATCGAGATTATTACAGGAACAGCGTAGGCGGACAGTTGTTTATGGTAAAACGGCCCAAGGGTGTGCAAGCGGCGCTTACAGGGTTTTATCAACGGAGCTTTGGTAGGGTGCTTTCATTAAAGACCACATATACCGTAGATAAATATACCTTCACAAACGTTGGATTGGGAGCCAATCTACAGCTGGGCCCAATCAATTTTTATGTATTGGCCGATAATCTTTTGAGCTACTCCAATATAGCGGACAGTCACTATGCTTCTTTACAGTTCGGATTTAATATTATATCTTGGAACAATAATTGATTATAGTTCTGTATGAAATCGAAATTTGTCTACTTTGTACTGATTGTGCTAATGTTTGGCAGTGCCGCGAATGCTCAGTTAAACGATTACAAATACATAATCGTTCCTAAGAAATTTGAGGAGTTCAGGTCCGAAAATCTATATCAGACCAGTACCTTGATCAAGTATTATTTTGAAGAGAACGGTTTCAATGCCATCTATGATGATGAAATGCCAGTTGATTTAGCAGGGAATCGATGCTTGGGGCTGACAGTAGATTTGATCGATGAATCTACCATGTTCTCAACAAAACTGGCCATAGCCCTTATTGACTGTAATAATCAAGAAGTTTTTCGATCACTGGAAGCAAAAAACCGTATAAAGGAGTATAAGGAAGCCTATAGGGATGCCATCCAGAATATCTTTGTGTCGTTTGTAGGCATGGATTATGCCTATGAGCCCAAAGAAGAGGTTGAAGAGCCTGCAACCATAGTGGTCAGCTTTAGGAATGACGTAAAATCGGTGAAGGAGGAATCTAACGAACACGTACTGGAGCAAAAGGCAACCACTGAAGAGCAGGTGTACAAAAGCATCGAGCCAAAGCCTACGAACATTGTTAGGGAATCGAACCCGACCACAGAGGCAGACCATGCTTCCCTTCCAGAGGGATTGCTATATGCCCAACCCACAGAAAATGGTTATCAGTTAGTTGATAGCACGCCCAAAGTAGCACTCCGATTGGAATCTACCTCAATGGACAACGTATTCATGACAACCTATATGGGCAATAATGCCGTCGTCTTTGAAAAGAATGGAAAGTGGTTGTTGGAGTATTCCGATAATGGGCAAAAAGTCCAGAAAGAGCTACAGATCAAATTTTAAAAATCGTACTTGTCCTTCCACCTCTTTTTTAGGAAGTCCCGCATGGCATTCTCCCTAGGATTATTGCCAGGCTTATAAAATGTAGTGCCCGAAATCTCATTGGGCAGAAACTCGAAGTCCACAAAATTATTTTCGTGGTTGTGTGCGTAATCATAGCCTTTGCCATAGCCCAAGTCCTTCATCAATTTGGTAGGTGCATTTCGGATGGCCATGGGTACGGAAAGGTCCCCAGTCTGGCGAACGGTCTGTTGTGCCTTGTTGATGGCCATGTAACTGGCATTGCTCTTCAGGGAACTTGCCAAATAGGTCGCACATTGGCTCAAGATGATCCGTGCCTCGGGAAAACCGATAGTGGTTACGGACTGGAAGGTAGTATTGGCCAAGACCAAGGCCGTAGGGTTGGCATTGCCTATATCTTCGGAAGCCAAGATGATCATCCTCCGCGCTATGAACTTTACATCCTCGCCACCCTCTATCATTCTGGCCAGCCAATACACCGCAGCATTGGGGTCACTGCCCCGGATACTTTTAATAAAAGCTGAGATGATATCGTAGTGCTGTTCGCCCGTTTTATCATAGAGTACCGTGTTCTTTTGGACCTTGTTCAACACTAATTCATTGGTTATGCTGATGTTGTCCCCGCTTTCAGAATTGATCAACAGCTCGAAAATGTTCAGCAACTTCCGCCCATCTCCGCCCGAAAGGCGTAACAAGGCTTCCGTTTCCTTGAGTTCAATTTTTTTCTTCGATAGTTGGACGTCCGTTTTAATGGCGCGCTCCAAAAGGGCTACCAAATCATCTTTTCCAAACGGATTTAAGGTATAGACCTGACATCTGGACAAAAGTGCCGGGATGACTTCAAAACTTGGGTTTTCCGTGGTGGCACCGATAAGGGTAACCCAACCTTTTTCCACTGCGCCCAGCAAGGAATCCTGTTGTGATTTGCTGAACCTATGGATCTCATCAATGAAAAGGATAGGATTTTTTGCGGTGAACAAACCGCCACTCTGCTTTGCTTTTTCGATAACCTCGCGAACATCCTTGACCCCGCTGCTAATGGCACTTAGGGTGTAAAAGGGACGTTGGCTTTCGGAGGCAATAATGTTGGCCAAGGTTGTTTTGCCCGTTCCGGGCGGTCCCCAAAAAATAAGTGAGGGGATAATACCGTTCTTGATTTGGTTGGTAAGTGCGCCTTGCTGGCCCACCAAATGCTGCTGACTGATGTAGTCCTCCAAGGTTTTGGGGCGTATGCGTTCTGCCAATGGTTCGTTCATACCTCAAAAATAAAATAAAATTGATGGTATCTTGTGCTAGTTATAGAAACGATTTTCTGGCCTTGCCTGACAATTTGTATCTAAGGGTTGGTATGGCGGGATGTTTGATTTACGGTTGATATGGATTCACATGCACTTAAGTTTTCCAATGCAGTTGTGTTGGCGCCATTGGTGGCCATACTCTCCATATGGATAGTGTTCTGGGCCGAGGTCCAGTTTGGCATCAACCTGAACGACTATGGGATTTATCCACGAAGGTTATCTGGACTTCGGGGTGTGTTTTTTAGTCCGTTCATCCACGGTTCCATTGAGCATCTGTACAACAATACCATTCCGTTGGCGGTATTGACCGCTTTTCTGTTTTACTTTTATCAGAGTGCGGCTATAAGGGTTCTTTTATTCGGAACCTTGCTCTCTGGTTTGCTTACATGGTGTATTGCGCGGCCATCCTATCATATTGGGGCCAGTGGTGTAATCTATCTTTTGGCCAGCTTTATTTTTTTCAAAGGGATTTTGGCCAAAAATTATCGGTTGGTAGCGTTGTCCTTGGTCGTTGTTTTTGTTTACGGTAGTATGATATGGTATATTTTTCCAGTAAAGGACGGTATTTCGTGGGAAGGTCACTTATCGGGCTTTGCGATGGGATTGGTCTTTGCCTTGGTGACAAAGGTTCGGCTTCCGGAAGTGCGAAAATATGCTTGGGAACGCGATGATTATAATGAAGCCGACGATCCTTTTCTCCAACATTTTGATGAGCATGGCAATTTTATAGAAACCAAACCCGATACAACCGAAGAAACTATTGAAATAAGATACCACTATAAAAAATCCGAAGAGGATTGATTTTAGGAATTCCGTTGCCGGACCACCTCGTACAGGAATACGCCACAAGCTACGGAAACATTCAATGAACCGATTTTGCCCTTGAGTGGGAGTTTTGCCTGATGGTCGATTATCTGTAGGGTAGAGGGGGAGATCCCCTTGTCTTCGGAGCCCATGATAATAGCGGTAGGGCGGTTAAAGTCAATTCCGTAAATTTCATCCGTTGCCTTTTCAGTGGCACCTGTCACCACAATCCCAGAAGATTGCAGGTAGAAAACAGCATCCTTTAAGTGGTCTACCTTGGCAATGGGAACATTAAAGGCGGCCCCAGCCGAGGTTTTGACCGTATCGTCCGTAATGGGAGCGGCCCCATTTTTGGGAATGATGATGCCATGTACACCACAGCATTCGGCGGTTCGGATAATGGCACCAAAGTTCCGTACATCGGAAACCTGATCTAATAGCAAGAAGAAAGGCATTTTTTCTTTGGAGAGAACCTGTTCCACCAATTCCTCAAAAACATGAAATTGTACTGGGGATATTTGGGCCACCACCCCTTGGTGGTTGTGGTTTCGGGTAAGGCGATTCAACTTTTCAATGGGAACGTAGGATAAACTGAGACCACTTTTTCGAACCGTGGATTCGAGTTCCTTGAAGAGTTCACCCTTGAGCCCTTTTTGCACAAAAATCTTATTGATAGGTTGGTTGGCCTGTATGGCTTCCATAACGGCACGGATGCCGTAAATCGATTCTGTTTTTTCCAATTGCTTTAAAATAAAAAACCCACTGACCAAAGGTAGTGGGTTTTTAGTTATTTGTGTATTCGTTATGAATTTAAAACTTCAATGATTTTTTTCAAATCTTCAATGGAGCGGACTTTCATCTTGTTGTCTTTCAAATAGGCTTTGATTTTTTCTTTGTCCTTTCCTTCAAGAACCTTTAAAATCTTTCTATTGGAAGTTTCTATTTCATCTATTCTGTTGCCTCCTTCTTTTTCGATATAGTATTCGGTGAAGTGTGAAAATTTATTGGGTGTTGCCTTTACAAAGGAATTAGCAGCTGGAGATCCTTCTGTGTACTTCACCTTTGTTCTTTGGTAAAGATTATAATTTTCACCATCTATAAGTTCCAGAAGATAACCGTTCATGGTGTTGTTGCCTTTATCAATGAAGGTCTTGAAGCTCAATTTTTTTCCATCTTCAAGAATTGCCAAGGATTTATCCCTGCTCAAACTTCCAACTCCAGTGTCAGCGATGGAAGTCTTTATCTCTACTTCTCCATTATAAGCATTGTAGCGGTAATAGAATTCTCCGACTCTTTCACCTTTGTCAAAAAGGACTGTAGGCTGAAATTTATCCGAGGTATATGGTGAGCCCTGGAAATCGTCAACATTCAACTTAGTGTTTTTCTCTTCCATCATGGAGCCTGTAATATACCCTATGGCAGCCGTACTGGCACCTCCTGGCCCCCCTTTACCAGCAATTACCGGAGATTGGCCTGCGAATTGGGCTACAGCAAAAGAACTGGATATCAGTGTAATTATAAATGTTAGGTTTTTAATTGATTTCATGCGTATATTTTTTGTTTGTCTTGTCAAAATAAGGAAAACGAAGCAAAACTATGTTAAGTAGATTATAAATTTTGTGCTATGCTCAATAACAAGTTTAATAACATGATTTCGCACTTTTACCCAGCTGAATATTTGATTTATGTTAAAATCAAACCCCTATGCGGCGCATAGGGGTTAAGAATAATTTTATGTTAGAAATATTTCGCGCTAAAGCTTCGTAAATGTCAAAGAAGCCTCGTATGTTCCTCCACATCCGCCGTCTGGATTAAAATCTTCGATAAGAATTGTAAATTCTGTATCATCTTCCAAATCGTATGGAATGTTAGCGACTGCAGTTTGACCTATACTTCCATCACTGCATCCAAGACCTCCTTCAGTAATGGCACCTGTGAAATTTTGAATTTCACCACAGACCAAATCAAAAGTGAATGCATATGGAGCTTCGAATCCTCCTGGATCATAAGCAAACTCTATAGTTCTTGCTGTACCCGAGGATGCTGTTACCATAACTGAAGGCTGGGTAAATCCGTCTTCTATTCCGAAGGGTCCGGAGCCACTAGTCTGTGTAATGGAATACTCACCAACGAAATAGTCTTCTGGTACAGGGCAAATGACCAAAGGGGTATACAAGAAGGGTGAACTAAAGAACGAACCTGTTAACGTACCTGTATTGTCTGCAAACGAATATCTTCTGCCATCTGAAAGCACAAGTTCAAACCTTACGGTGAACTGATCGCCACCAGTAATGTCTGCATCGGTTCTGTTTACGAATGCTAGCATATCAGATAACGGAATGGAATAGCTGAATCGAGGCAATCCAAAGGGTCCGTTGGTAAATTCCGAAGATGCTACTGTTCCATATAAAGCTTCATCTACATCCGTTCCAGGGCCAACTGTTTCTGTGTTGTCCCTAAATCCGAGATAAACTTCCACTTGATCAACTAACGCACCATTTTCCTGATCTTGTATTTCAAGTTCCACAGAAAAACCAGCGGTATCATCGCCAATGGGCAATTCATTTGAGATTAAGTTTGCTGTTCTCAGCACAGCACCTCTTTCGGTTCCGTCGACAACCTGGTCAACTACCGTATCGCTGTCCTCACAGGAGGTGGCCAATAAGGCTACGCCTGCGAACATTATAGTTATATATTTAAACCAATTTTTCATATCGTCTGTTTTTATTTTTTAGTTAGCAGGTGGAAAGGTTGGACTTGCCGGATTGGTATCCCAGAATACCTGCTGTGTCAGCGTTTGTTTCTGCGTAAGCGAAGGGTTGGTCACCACTTCGTTCTGCGGATAAAGGAAGGTTCTTGGGAACGGTCCCGGATTTAGTTCCCAGTTAGGCAATACCGTTGTTGGGTAACCCGTTTTCCTGTAATAGTTATACGCTTCCGTAGCTCCACCAAACAAGGTGGTAAAGTACTGCTCAGCAAAGATGTTCTCCTTGTCATCCCCGGTGGCTGCATTGAAATCTGCAATGATACCGTCTATGTAGGCGGTCACTTCAGCTTCGGTAGGGGCAACAGAAAGGTCTGCGTTGGCATCCAATGAACCAAAGGATTGTACCTTGGCAATGGATTTTTCCAGACCACTTCTTAAGAAAGCGGCACGGTCCGTATCGTTGGCGGCCATATCCCCTCTCCAGAAATCCACATAGGAGGAAAGGATGATGGGCTCAATACCGGCCCCTGCGCCTCCTCTTCCAAGACCAACAGTACCAAAACTACTGTCATCAAATCTACCTGCTGCTGGATAAACTCCTACAGCAGTCCTAAAGAAGTTGTCAGGAGGGGTACCCTCATCGTTTCCGTGCGATCTTCCCCAGTAGCCATTGGGAACACTGCAATAGGTGAAACCACCGTCTTGATAGTGCTGTGGCGGAACGGCCAAGGAGCAAGCCAGTGTTTCTTCATTCACTGGTGCATCTGCCCCTGGTGTAGCATCGGTTTGTCTATAGAAATAGTAACGTATGCGTGGATCGTCATTGTTCAACATCAACTCCATCAACCAGTTGGACTGATAAATACCGGCTCCTGAAGGAGTGTAATCAGCAGCATAGTCGGGGTGACGGGTATCGGGCTGTAATTCACTGGTACCATATTGGAACTCGAAATCATCGTCCGCAGAGGAGATGAAATTGCCTCCAGCAATAACAGCATTGAAATTGGCCGTATCACCTGTGGTCACATAGGCTTTCAGCCTAAGGGTATTTACTAATTTCAACCACTTGGAGGTATCACCATCGTAAAAGAAATCGGTCGCACCCAAGGTCAATGGACTTCCGGACAACAAACTTTGGGCCTCGTTCAATAATGAGAGTGCTTCAGCATAAACAGTGGCGCCATCATCCAAGGTCGGTGCCGGAAATTCATCCGGGCTGGAAGCTTGGCTAAGCGCAGTTTCACCCAGATAATCCACCAACAACATCAACATGTGCGCCTGTAGTGTTTTGGATACTCCTAAATGGAAGGAATAATCGGTGTCGCTTTCCGCATCGATGGCCTCCAGCGTATTGATGTTGGTAAACATCCCTACTTGTACACCTGTACCGGGGTCATTGGTTCCACTACTGTAGGTCCTGGACCACACCGCATTAAAGGTATCCCCGGGATAGTTGTTGAAATAATCCCTACCGAACATATAGTCGATACGGGTGAGTTCTGCTCCCAAGTCGCTCATCACATCCATATTGGAGGCGTAGGCCAACTGTATGGAGTTCAACAAGAGGTTAGGGTCTGCCTGATCGGCAGCAAGATCGTTTGGACTTACCCTTAAGTCCAGATCGGTCGTTTCACAGGCGGTGAAAGTCAAGCCTGCAAACAAAACCAGCGAAATATATTTTAAATAATTTTTCATAATGTTATATCATTAACAATTTTTATTAGAACGATGCCCTTACACTGAATCCGTATCTACGTTGCGATGGTCCGTTCATAAAGTCGAAACCACGACCGTTTCCGATACCGATACCGGCTACGTTAGGGTCAAAGTTTGCTCCGTCAGGAGTATTGTAGGCATCATACCACAAGTTGAAACCCTGAGCAGTCAATGTTAGTGCTCCAAATGGAGTTTTGTCCAAGAACTTTTTAGGGAAGGAGTATGACAATGAAACTTCCTGTAAACGAATCACGGATGCATCATAGATTTTCAACTCAGCAGGACCGAACAACAAGTTGCTGAAGTAGTACGTAGAGTTGTTGATCTGAAGATTGTTAGGCTCTCCCGTAGACTGGCTTACACCTGGTAACACGTAGGTATTTTCCCTGTTAGCCGTCTCTGTAATCAAACCACGCCCCAATAGGGTCGCGATGGTGCTCGACATGATGTCCCCGCCTTTCACATGCTGGATCTGGAAACCAAGGCTCCAGTTCTTATAGGAAAGGTTGTTGAAGAAGTTCATGGTGTAATCCGGAATCGCATCCCCAATGATTGGAACGTTACCGTCATTGTCTTGCTCTGTGATCACATAGTTACCACCATTGTTTACCAAGAAGTTGCCGTTTTCGTCACGAGCAACGGCAGTACCTACAATAGTACCCAATGACTCTCCTTTGATAGCGGCGTTCGCACCTACAAATAGGGCAGTACTACCTGCATAGAAGATGATATCCTCTTCTTGTTCCTCAACGATTTCCTCGTTGGCAAAGAAGTTCGTCCTGAAGTTCCAGTTGAATCCATCTTTACCGCCCCTGAAGAGGTCGATACCCAAATCTGCTTCGATACCTTTATTACTGATCTGTCCAATGTTGGACTGTGTCAAGGTAAATCCTGTAGATGGTGGAAGTGGTTGGCTTACGATCAAATCGTCGGTTCTTCTGTCATAATAGGTAAAGTCAAAAGAAATCCTGTTCTGCCAGAAGCGTGATTCAATACCCACCTCGAACTCCTTCAAAAGCTCAGGCTTTAAATCAGGATTGGCCCTAAAGTTGTCCACTTGGTTATTGGTGATCTCACCACCTTCACCATACACTTGGGTGTTTTGCTCAACAACACTTACGGTTGGGTAACCGGTCGGGAAGTTTGCAGAAGTTGCATAACCTGCTCTTAGCTTCAAGTAGTTCAGACCGTTCTCGGACTGTAGCCCCTTGAAGGCTGCTGTAGGCAAGAAAGAGACACTTACCCCTGGGTAGGTCAAGCTCCTGTTTTCTGTAGCTAGGTTGGATACCCAGTCAGTTCTGGTATTCAAGTTCAAGAACAACATGTTGTCATAATCGAAAGATACCTGGCCCAATAGTCCCACAATGTTTCTTTTTTGTGAGAATTGGATGGGCAACTGGTTTTCATAGTTGAAGTGTCTCTTGATTCCGTATACAATCTGTCCTGTACTAGCAACACCTTGCTGGTCGAAGAAATCGGATCGCGCGTTGGCACCTGCAATAAAGGTCATCCCGATTTTTTCAGAAAGATCATAATCACCATTAATGGCCAAATAGTGGTCCCAGATGGTATTGTTGTTGTCGTATGTGTTCAAGAACCCGAATATGGCTTGGGTAAATTCAACACCACC
The DNA here is from genome assembly GCF_003992675.1 of Flagellimonas marinaquae. GTDB lineage: Bacteria > Bacteroidota > Bacteroidia > Flavobacteriales > Flavobacteriaceae > Flagellimonas > Flagellimonas marinaquae. The sequence goes on along the minus strand of NZ_RZMZ01000005.1, from coordinate 90,256 downwards.
TCGGTTAGAAGAGTTCACGTTTCTTTCATTATAGTAATCCAGACCAGTTCTCCAAGACAATCCCAAGTTTTCGTTGATCTCGTAGTTCAAGGAAGCATTGAAGTTGAACCTGTTGGTCAAGTTATTGTACGTTACGTTTTTGGCCGTCCACCTTGGGTTGATGATATCGTTACCGTTACGGTAGTAGATACTGGAACCATCTTCGGGCTGCTCAAAAGGCAATCCCATAAGGTCCACACTCAAAGGGGTGAACAGTACGTTACCGAATACAGAAAGACCTAACGAACCATTACCTCTACTCGCGGCAATAGGTGGGGTCTTTACATCACTTCTGGCATAGTTGGCCGTAGCCTGAATGCTGAACTTGTTGGAAAGTTTGGATTGTCCACCTACCGAGAAGTTGAAACGGTTAAGTGAGTTGCCTGGCGTAAAGCCTTCTTCATCCAAGTATCCAAGGTTGGCGTTGAATGTTGTGTTGCCATCCTCTGAAGCACCAGCGATATTTACGGAGGTGTTCAACGTTCTACCTGGACGCATAAACTCTTCAACCGAATTGTAAGGTCTCCAGTCATACCTTTGGTTGGCAAACTGTTGTGCCAAGGCACTTGTGCCCGTATTGGGCCCATCAGGGTTCAAGAAAGCGGAAGATGCATAAGGGTGCAATAAAGTACCTTGGTCATCAATGGCCGCTTGGTTGCCCCAACCGGAAACACCATCACGATCGAAACTGGGTCCCCAGTTACTGAAGAACCATCCGAAGGATTGGTCAAAACCGTTACCAAATTGTTGTTGGTAATCAGGTAAGGATGCAAATTCGTTGGTGAACATGGATTGGCTTACCGTAATCTCGGTTTTTTTTGGGCCTGGCTGGCCAGCTCCTGCTTTTGTAGTAATCAGGATTACCCCGTTTCGTCCCAACGTACCATACAATGTGGTAGCGGCAAGACCTTTCAACACTTCCACATTGGCGATGTTGTTAGGGTCGAGATCCAAGAAACGCGAAGGAGCGGGGTTACCGTCCAAAAAGTTTCCAGGGCTGTTGGTGTCATTACTAAAAGGCACACCATCCACAATAAATAGGGCTTGGTTACTTCCACTAAAGGAACTGAAACCCCTAATCGTAACGTTTGTACCGGAACCGGATGTACCACCTCCAGAGGTGATCTGCACCCCCGCGGCCTTACCGTTAAGCACCCTTGCTACGTCACCTTCCGATCTGTTCTCGATTTGATCGGCACCTACCGATGTTACCGAATATCCAAGTGCTTTTTTCTCCCGCTTGATACCTTGGGCGGTAACAACGACCTCCTCAAGGGCTTGGGTGTCTTCCACCATTTGGACGTTGATTACATTACCGGCACCTACAGGTCTTGAGGCAGGTCTTTGCCCGATGTAAGTAAAAAGTAATGTTTGTCCTTCCCTTGCGCTGATGGCATAGTTACCATCAAAATCAGTTTGGGTACCAGTGCTGGTCCCTTCAACGACAATGTTGACCCCAGGAAGCGGCAGCCCATCGGCGTCCGTAACCGTACCTGTAATCGTCTTGTCTTGTGCATAGGATATATGCACAACAAACGCCAATAATAGCGTTAACAATCCATTAAGTTTTGTTCTCATTGTTAAATTATTTGAATTAGCTAGGTGCTAAAATCATAATTCCATGTTAATAATCCAAACTAATTTTATAAAATCTTTAAGAATACTTTCTGAAATGAAATAACCGCAAAAACTGTAAAATTCATTAGCAACTATATAATTTAATGGGGGTAGAATTGTTTTAAATGAAATTTAGCTGTCTAGACCTGTTGCTGGACAAGGGGTGATGGGTTGTTCTGTATATTTGAGCTGTTGTGCTCCACTAGCGAAAAGGTCAAGGACTATTTGTTAGCGCAATGTTAAGGGAGGTGGCTGGGGGGGCTTTAACCTTTTTTGATGTTATACATTAATATAGAGGGTTCGTTTTTGTTCCACATAAAGACGAACTGGAAAAGGAATAAGGTTGGAATGAACAATTTTTCACCTTATAATTTTAGGGTATGGTTGGCCATAGTAGCATCGCTCCCCAACTTTTTTTGTTAGATGTTGAAATTTAATGGTTATGGATTTGAATTATTGGGAAATATCACTACATTTGCAGCCCTCAAAAAGAGGGTTATTTAGTTTTTAAAAGAAATTTAATGCCAACAATTTCACAATTAGTACGAAAAGGAAGGGCCACAATTACCAAGAAGAGTAAATCGGCTGCTTTGGATTCGTGTCCTCAACGAAGAGGGGTTTGTACGCGTGTTTATACTACTACGCCAAAGAAACCAAACTCTGCAATGCGTAAAGTTGCAAGGGTAAGGTTGACCAACGGTAAAGAGGTGAACGCATACATCCCTGGTGAAGGTCACAACCTCCAAGAGCACTCGATAGTATTGGTTAGAGGCGGGAGAGTAAAGGATTTGCCTGGTGTGCGATATCATATCGTTCGCGGTGCATTGGATACCGCAGGTGTTGCGGGAAGAACGCAACGACGATCTAAGTATGGTGCAAAGCGTCCTAAAAATTAATCATTTTTAAGAAGAAGCGATGAGAAAAAAGCAGGCAAAAAAGAGACCATTATTACCGGATCCAAAATTCAATGATCAACTTGTTACACGATTTGTGAACATGATGATGTGGGACGGTAAGAAATCTATTGCGTTCAAGATTTTCTACGATGCTATCGAAATCGTAGATGAAAAAAATACCGACGAAGAAAAAACAGGATTGGAATTGTGGAAAGACGCACTTTCCAATGTAATGCCACACGTTGAGGTAAGAAGTAGAAGGGTGGGTGGTGCTACATTCCAAATTCCGATGCAAATTCGTCCGGACAGGAAAATTTCTACTGCCATGAAGTGGTTGATCAGTTACTCAAGAAAGCGTAACGAAAAATCAATGGCGCAGAAATTGGCAGCCGAAATTTTGGCAGCCGCCAAAGAAGAAGGTGCTGCTGTGAAGAAAAGAGTGGATACACACAAAATGGCCGAGGCCAATAAAGCATTCTCACACTTTAGATTCTAAACAATACAATGGGAAGAGACTTAAAATACACAAGGAATATAGGTATTGCAGCTCACATTGATGCTGGAAAGACTACAACTACAGAGCGTATTCTTTTCTATACAGGTGTGAGTCACAAGATCGGGGAGGTGCACGATGGTGCAGCTACCATGGACTGGATGGAGCAAGAGCAAGAGCGTGGAATTACCATTACCTCTGCTGCTACCACCTGTACTTGGAAGTTCCCTATGGAGAACGCACAGCCTTTGCCTGATACAAAAGATTATCACTTTAATATTATCGACACTCCCGGACACGTTGATTTTACGGTTGAGGTAAACCGTTCCCTTCGTGTGTTGGACGGATTGGTGTTCTTGTTCAGTGCCGTTGATGGTGTTGAGCCACAATCCGAAACCAACTGGAGATTGGCCGACAACTATAAGGTACCACGTATCGGTTTCGTAAATAAAATGGACCGACAAGGAGCCAACTTCTTGGCTGTTTGTAAGCAGGTTCGCGAAATGTTGGGTTCCAATGCGGTTCCAATCGTATTGCCTATCGGTGACGAGGCTGATTTTAAAGGTATTGTGGATTTGGCCAAAAACAGAGCTGTTGTTTGGCACGAAGATAACTTCGGTTCTACTTTCGATGTTGTTGATATTCCGGCAGAAATGCAGGATGAGGTTAGGGAGTTTAGAGCTGCCTTAATTGAAGCTGTTGCCGAATATGATGAGGAGTTGATGGAGAAATTCTTCGAAGATGAAGATTCCATCACGGAGGAAGAGGTGCATGCAGCGCTACGTGCAGCGGTAATGGACAGAGCCATTATCCCTATGGTGTGTGGTTCCTCCTTTAAAAACAAAGGAGTTCAGTTCTTGTTGGACGCCGTATGTAGATATTTGCCTTCTCCATTGGATAAGGACGATATCATCGGTGTCAACCCAGATACTGAAAAAGAAGAAAGAAGAAAACCGGATCCTAAAGAACCATTTGCCGCTTTGGCATTTAAGATTGCTACCGATCCTTTCGTAGGTCGTTTGGCTTTCTTTAGAGCTTATTCTGGTCGTTTGGACGCTGGTTCCTATATCTTGAACAACCGTTCCGGTAACAAAGAGCGTATTTCACGTATCTATCAAATGCACTCTAACAAGCAAAATGCTATCGATTTTATCGAAGCTGGAGACATCGGTGCTGCTGTTGGATTTAAAGATATTAAGACTGGGGATACCCTATCGGATGAAAAACATCCAATTGTTTTGGAAAGTATGCAATTCCCCGATCCCGTAATCGGTATTGCAGTAGAGCCTAAAACAAAGGCAGACGTTGATAAATTGGGTATGGCTTTGGCTAAATTGGCCGAGGAAGATCCAACCTTCCAAGTAAAAACAGATGAAGCTTCCGGACAGACTATTATTTCTGGTATGGGTGAGTTGCACTTGGATATTATCTGTGATCGTTTGAAGCGTGAGTTTAAGGTAGAAGTAAACCAAGGTCAACCTCAGGTAGAGTACAAAGAAGCTATTACGGCTTCTGCCGACCATAGGGAAACTTACAAGAAACAAACAGGTGGTCGAGGTAAATTTGCGGACATCGTATTTACTTTGCAGCCTGCAGAGGAAGGTAAGACAGGTCTTGAATTTGTTAACGAGATAAAAGGTGGTAACATTCCTAAGGAATTTGTTCCGTCTGTAGAAAAAGGATTCAGGGAGGCTATGAAAAATGGTCCTTTGGCCGGCTTCGAAATGGATGCCATGAAAGTTACCCTTAAAGATGGTTCCTTCCACGCGGTGGATTCCGACCAACTTTCGTTTGAGCTTGCAGCCAAGCTTGGTTACAAAGCAGCTGCCAAGAAAGCAAAAGCGGTAATTTTGGAGCCTATCATGAAGTTGGAAGTACTTACCCCTGAAGAAAACATGGGTGATATTGTTGGTGACTTGAACCGAAGAAGAGGTCAGGTGAACAGTATGTCCGATAGAGCAGGAGCAAAAGTTGTTAAAGCTGAAGTGCCACTTTCCGAAATGTTCGGATATGTAACTTCCTTGAGGACATTGTCTTCCGGTAGGGCTACATCAACAATGGAGTTCTCGCACTATGCCGAAACACCTACCAACATTGCAGAGGAAGTGATCAAATCAGCTAAAGGAGTAACCGCTTAATTTTTCAGCAAGATGAGTCAAAAAATTAGAATAAAATTGAAATCTTACGATCACAATTTGGTGGACAAATCTGCTGAAAAGATCGTGAAAACTGTAAAAACTACGGGTGCTGTGGTAACTGGACCGATTCCGTTGCCAACTCGTAAAAAGATATTTACCGTTTTGCGTTCACCCCACGTGAACAAAAAGGCTAGAGAGCAGTTTCAATTAAGCTCTTACAAGAGATTGTTGGACATTTACAGCTCTTCATCAAAAACCATCGATGCCCTTATGAAGCTTGAGCTTCCAAGTGGTGTGGAGGTAGAGATCAAAGTCTGATAATACCCATTTCCGCTGTTGGTGGAAATCACATGTCCCGGACGACGGTTCGGGAAAAACGGAGAAAGAAAAGAATCTGGGTCAGAGCAGAATTGTTTTCTTGACCCAATTTTTTTGCCAAGAAATTGGCTTGAGTTTGAAAAAGTAAATAATTGTTAATTAATTAAATATGTCTGGGTTAATAGGTAAGAAAATCGGTATGACCAGCATTTTCGACGAGAATGGAAAGAACGTTCCATGTACCGTATTGGAAGCTGGGCCATGCGTGGTTACCCAAGTCAGAACCGAAGAGGTAGACGGGTACAAAGCCCTTCAACTAGGTTTCGATGACAAGGCAGAAAAACGTGCTAACAAGGCCGAAACAGGCCACTACAAAAAAGCAGGTACTTCTCCTAAAAAGAAAGTCGTTGAGTTCCAAGGGTTTGAAGGTGAATACAAACTAGGAGACACCGTAGGTGTTGATTTGTTTGTAGAAGGAGAGTTTGTTGATGTAGTTGGTACGTCAAAAGGAAAAGGATTCCAAGGTGTTGTAAAGCGCCATGGTTTCGCTGGAGTTGGTCAAGCAACCCACGGTCAGCACAACAGATTGAGAGCCCCTGGTTCCATCGGTGCGGCTTCTTATCCATCCAAAGTTGTTAAAGGTCTTCGTATGGCCGGAAGAATGGGTGGTGAAAGAGTGACAGTTCAAAACTTGAAAGTATTGAAAGTGGTTCCTGAGAAAAATCTTTTGGTAGTTAAAGGATGTGTTCCGGGTCACAAGAATGCTTACGTAACAATTCAAAGGTGGCAATAATGAAGGTAGCAGTTTTAGATATCACAGGAAAAGAAACAGGTAGGAAAGTAGAGCTTTCTGACGATGTTTTTGCGATAGAGCCTAACGAGCACGCTATCTATTTGGATGTAAAGCAATACTTGGCCCACCAAAGGCAAGGAACGCACAAGGCCAAAGAAAGAGCGGAAATCGCTGGTAGTACCAGAAAGATCAAAAAACAAAAAGGCACGGGTACTGCAAGGGCCGGTAGCATCAAGTCTCCTGTATTTAGAGGAGGAGGTAGAATTTTTGGTCCAAGACCAAAGGACTACACCCAAAAGTTGAACAAGAATATGAAGCGATTGGCCAGAAAATCGGCCTTGAGCTTGAAGTCCAAAGAGCAATCTTTGGTGGTTGTGGAAGACTTCAATTTTGAAGCTCCGAAAACCAAGGACTTCGTTAAATTCTTGTCTTCCTTGGGAATAGATAAGAAAAAGTCTCTTATTGTGTTGGGCGGTACAAATAATAATGTATATTTGTCGTCGCGCAATTTGGACCGCTCAGAAGTCGTAACTGGTTCAGAATTAAACACTTACAAAATTGTTAATGCAACAAGTTTGGTGTTGACCGAAAGCGCTTTGGAAGGAATTGAATCGAACCTAAAGAAATAGAATAATCATGAGTGTGTTGATAAAACCGATAATTACGGAGAAGATGACCGCCGATAGCGAGCTTTTCAATCGCTATGGATTCTTTGTAAATCCAGCAGCAAACAAGTTGGAAATCAAAGAAGCGGTAGAATCCACTTATGGTGTATCTGTTGAAAAGGTAAGAACCATGAATTATGGTCCAATCCGTAAGAGTCGTTATACAAAAACCGGAATTCAGCACGGTAAAACGAATGCCATTAAAAAGGCAATTGTAGATGTGGCTGAAGGTGATATTATTGATTTTTACAGTAATCTATAAAGACGAGAAATGTCAGTTAGAAAATTAAAACCGATAACCCCTGGTCAGCGTTTTAGAGTAGTAAACGGATTTGACGCGATTACTACTGATAAGCCGGAGAAAAGCTTGCTTGCTCCGATAAAAAAGACAGGTGGTAGGAACAGTCAAGGAAAGATGACCATGCGCCATAAAGGTGGTGGGCATAAAAGAAGATATCGAATTATCGATTTCAAAAGGGACAAGCAAGGGGTTGAGGCCACTGTGGTTTCTATCCAGTACGATCCCAACAGAACTGCATTTATCGCCTTGGTTGAATATAAGGACGGAGAAAAAAGATATGTAGTTGCCCAAAACGGGTTGCAAGTTGGTCAGACTATTCAGTCTGGAACCGGATCTGCTCCCGAAATAGGAAATGCACTTCCGTTGAGTGAGATTCCTTTGGGTACCATTGTTTCCTGTATTGAACTGAGACCAGGTCAAGGAGCCATCATGGCTCGTAGCGCCGGTACTTTTGCCCAATTGATGGCGAAGGACGGAAAGTTTGTGACTATGAAATTGCCTTCTGGCGAATCCAGAATGGTGTTGGCCACTTGTTTGGCGACCATTGGGGCGGTATCGAACTCAGACCACCAATTGCTTGTTAGCGGTAAAGCCGGTAGAAGCAGATGGTTGGGTAGAAGACCGAGAACCAGACCAGTAGCTATGAACCCTGTGGATCACCCAATGGGAGGTGGTGAAGGTAGAGCTTCCGGTGGTCATCCAAGGTCTAGAAACGGTATTCCTGCAAAAGGATTTAGAACCCGTTCTAGAACCAAGGACACCAATAAGTATATCGTAGAACGTAGAAAGAAATAAAAGAAAAGTAAATGGCACGTTCGTTAAAAAAAGGACCATACGTTCATTATAGCTTGGAGAAGAAAGTCCAAGCCAATATAGAATCAGGTAAGAAATCAGTTATCAAAACGTGGTCTAGAGCCTCTATGATAACGCCAGACTTTGTTGGGCAAACCATCGCGGTGCATAACGGTAGACAATTTGTCCCTGTTTTTGTTACTGAAAACATGGTAGGTCACAAACTTGGGGAATTTTCACCTACAAGATCTTTTAGAGGTCATGCAGGAGCTAAAAACAAAGGAAAAAAGTAAGTAAGCTATGGGAGTTCGTAAAAGAGAAATGGCCGAAAGGTTAAAAGAAGAGAAAAAGCAACTTGCTATTGCAAAGCTTAACAATTGCCCAACTTCTCCAAGAAAAATGCGCTTGGTCGCTGACTTGGTCAGAGGAAAACAGGTTGAGTTGGCTTTGGCTACCCTAAGATTTAACCCAAAAGAAGCTTCTAGAAAGCTGGAGAAACTGTTGCTTTCTGCAATTGCCAACTGGGAAGCTAAAAACGAGGGTGCTGATATTGAAGCTGCAGATCTTTACATCAAGGAAATCCGTGTTGACGGAGGTACCATGCTAAAAAGACTGCGACCAGCTCCCCAAGGTAGGGCACATAGAATTAGAAAGCGTTCCAATCATGTAACCATGATTTTGGAGGCCAATAACAACGTTCAAAGCTAGAAGAATAATATGGGACAGAAGACCAATCCAATAGGAAATCGCTTAGGAATTATCAGGGGATGGGAATCCAACTGGTACGGAGGAAATGATTACGGCGATAAACTGGCTGAAGACGATAAGATCAGAAAATACCTGTATGCACGTTTGGCCAAAGCCAGTGTGTCCAGAGTGATTATAGAGAGAACATTGAAGTTGATTACCATTACCATAACCACCGCAAGGCCTGGTATCATTATCGGTAAAGGAGGACAAGAGGTTGATAAACTTAAGGAAGAGCTTAAGAAAATCACCAACAAAGAGGTCCAGATCAATATTCATGAAATCAAGAGACCTGAGCTTGATGCCAATTTGGTCGCTGCCAGTGTGGCAAGACAGATTGAGAGCAGGATTTCATACAGAAGGGCCATCAAAATGGCGATTGCAGCTGCAATGCGTATGAATGCAGAAGGTATCAAGATTCAGATTTCCGGACGTTTGAACGGTGCTGAAATGGCTCGTTCCGAATCTTACAAAGAAGGAAGGATTCCATTGTCCACTTTCCGTGCCGATGTAGATTATGCATTGCACGAGGCTCACACTACCTACGGAAGATTAGGTGTTAAGGTGTGGATCATGAAAGGAGAGGTTTATGGAAAAAGAGAACTTTCCCCATTGGTAGGATTGAGCAAGAGTCAAGGAAAAGGCGGCAAGGAGAACAAGAAGCCTCGTCGTAGAAAGTAATTAAGATAAAGTAAGGTAAGATGTTACAGCCAAAAAGAACAAAATTTCGTAAGGCCCAGAAAGGGCGTATGAAGGGGATTTCCCAAAGAGGCCACCAACTTTCCAACGGAATGTTCGGTATCAAGTCCTTGGATTCGCACTTCATTACTTCCCGTCAAATCGAGGCTGCACGTATCGCTGCGACAAGATACATGAAGAGACAAGGTCAATTGTGGATCAAAATATTCCCGGACAAGCCCATCACCAAAAAACCTCTAGAGGTTCGTATGGGTAAAGGTAAAGGTGCTCCGGAATATTGGGTAGCCGTTGTAAAACCAGGTCGAATCATGTTCGAAATTGCCGGTGTACCCATGGACGTTGCCCAGGAAGCCTTGAGGCTTGCGGCACAAAAACTACCGGTGAAGACCAAGTTTGTTGTAGCAAGGGATTATTCCGCCTAATTTTTAATTGAGAAGAAAGATGAGACAATCAGAAATAAAAGAACTTTCAATTGAAGAGCTAAAGGAGCGATTGGCAGAGTTCAAAAAACAACATGCCGATCTTAAGATGGCCCACGCTGTTACACCTTTGGAAAATCCATTACAGATCAGAAAGACTAGAAGGACGGTAGCAAGACTTGCAACTGAATTAACTAAAAGGGAATTACAATAATCGGTTCTGCCTTATGGAAAACAGAAATTTAAGAAAAGAAAGAATAGGCGTTGTTACCAGCAACAAAATGGAGAAATCGATAGTGGTTTCTGAGGTAAAGCGAATGAAGCACCCTATGTACGGGAAGTTCGTTTTGAAAACCAAAAAATATGTTGCGCACGACGAAAAGAACGATTGCAACGAAGGTGATACCGTCAAAATAATGGAAACACGACCATTGAGCAAAACAAAATGCTGGAGGTTGGTAGAAATCCTAGAAAGAGCTAAATAATTATGGTACAGCAAGAATCAAGATTAAGGGTTGCGGACAATACCGGTGCAAAAGAAGTTTTGACCATCCGCGTACTAGGAGGAACAAAAAGAAGATATGCTTCCGTTGGTGACAAAATCGTTGTTACCGTGAAAGAAGCTACTCCGAACGGTACTGTAAAGAAAGGTTCTGTTTCTACGGCGGTTGTTGTAAGGACCAAGAAAGAAGTAAGAAGACCTGACGGTTCTTACATCCGTTTCGACGATAACGCATGCGTGTTGTTGAACCCAACCGGGGAGATGAGAGGAACCCGTGTGTTTGGACCTGTTGCGAGAGAGTTGAGGGACAGACAATTCATGAAGATTGTTTCATTGGCGCCTGAAGTGCTATAACAGAAATATCAGAAAGATGAAGTTGAAAATAAAAACAGGGGATACGGTAAGAGTCATTGCGGGAGACCACAAGGGCAGCGAAGGTAAAGTACTTCGTGTAGACCGTGAAAAGAACAAAGCTATCGTGGAAGGCGTCAACGAGGTGTCCAAACACGAAAAGCCAAGTGCGAACAATCCTCAAGGAGGCATAACAAAAAAGGAAGCTCCGATGCACATTTCCAACCTTTCCTTGATCGACCCAAAATCCGGTGAGGTTACTCGCGTTGGGTACGAAGTAAGGGACGGAAAGAAAGTACGTGTTTCCAAAAAATCCAATGAAGTAATTTAGTCATGAGTTACATTCCAAGATTAAAGCAAGAATACAAAGAGCGTGTGATAAAGGCGCTGACCGAAGAATTTGGTTACAAAAACGTAATGCAGGTTCCTAAGTTGGAAAAGATAGTGGTAAGCCGAGGTGTCGGTGCAGCTGTGTCCGATAAAAAACTTATCGACCATGCCGTAGACGAGTTGACCAACATTACAGGTCAGAAAGCGGTAGCTACCCTTTCCAAAAAAGACGTCGCCACGTTCAAATTGAGAAAAGGAATGCCAATTGGTGCAAAAGTAACCCTTAGGGGAGAGCGTATGTACGAATTTTTGGATAGATTGATCACAACTGCCCTTCCAAGGGTACGTGATTTCTCCGGAGTGAAAGCCACTGGTTTTGATGGTAGAGGTAACTACAACTTAGGGGTTACCGAACAAATCATCTTCCCTGAGATCAATATCGACAGAATCAACAGGATCAACGGAATGGATATCACGTTTGTGACTTCCGCTGAAACTGATAAAGAAGCAAAATCATTGTTAACCGAACTGGGAATACCCTTTAAAAAGAACTAGTATGGCCAAGGAATCAATGAAAGCCCGCGAAAGGAAAAGGGCTAAAATGGTAGAAAAATACGCCGAGAAAAGAAAGGCGCTAAAGGAAGCGGGAGATTATGAGGCTTTGCAAAAGTTGCCAAAGAATGCTTCTCCTGTGCGCATGAGGAACCGTTGCAAGCTCACCGGTAGACCTCGTGGATACATGAGAACTTTTGGTATATCCAGGGTAATGTTCAGGGAAATGGCCAACAAAGGTCTTATTCCCGGTGTTAAGAAGGCAAGTTGGTAATTTAGATAAAGAAAAGAAATGCTTACAGATCCAATTTCAGATTATTTGACCAGATTGAGAAATGCCAACAAGGCAGGTCATAGGGTTGTAAATATCCCAGGTTCCAATCTTAAGAGACAGATTACCAAAATATTGTTCGATCAAGGCTATATTTTGAGCTACAAGTTCGAGGAGAACGAAGTACAGGGCAATATCAAAATTGCTTTGAAGTACGATAAGTTTACCAAGGAGCCTATCATTAAAAAATTGCAGAGGGTAAGTAAGCCCGGTCTGCGAAAGTATTCAAGCTCTAACGATTTGCCCAGGGTATTGAACGGATTGGGTATCGCCATCGTTTCCACTTCCCACGGAGTTATGACGAGCAAGCAGGCCCAACAAGAGAACGTAGGTGGCGAGGTATTGTGCTACGTATATTAATTGAGAAAAGAGAAGAAAAATGTCTAGAATAGGTAACAGTCCAGTTAAAATTCCTGAGGGAGTCACTGTAGAGGTGAAGGATTCCTTGGTTACTGTAAAAGGTAAATTGGGAGAGCTTACACAAGAGTTTTCAGGAATTGACGTAAAAGTCGAGGACGGAAGTGTTGTTTTGGAGAGACCTTCCGATGATAACAATCACAAAGCAAAGCATGGTTTATACCGCGCTCTTATCAATAATATGGTAGAAGGTGTGACCAATGGTTGGACCAAGGAACTTGAATTGGTAGGTGTTGGTTACAGAGCCAGCAACCAAGGACAGAAATTGGATTTGGCCCTAGGATTTTCTCACAACATTGTTTTGGACATTGCTCCAGAAGTGAAAATTGAGACCATCTCCGAAAAAGGGAAAAACCCTATCGTTAAATTAACGTCTCACGACAAACAATTGGTGGGCCAAGTGGCTGCCAAAATCAGATCGTTCCGTAAGCCAGAGCCTTACAAAGGAAAAGGTGTGAAGTTTGTAGGTGAGCAATTAAGAAGAAAAGCAGGTAAATCAGCTTAATAATTAAGACTATGGGATTATCTAAGACTGAAAGGAAATTACGCATCCGAAGAAGAATACGCAAAGTATCCTTCGGAACTGAAACAAGACCAAGGTTGTCTGTTTTCAGAAGCAATAAAGAAATATACGCCCAGTTGATTGACGACAATAAAGGTGTAACTTTGGCGGCAGCTTCGTCCAGGGACAAAGATGTCGATTCCAAAGGAAGCAAGTCCGAAATCGCGACAAACGTGGGCAAGGCCATAGCTGAAAAGGCCCTTAAGCTGGGTGTGGAAGCCGTTGCTTTTGATAGGGGAGGAAACCTATATCACGGAAGAGTAAAATCATTGGCTGAAGGAGCTAGGGAAGCCGGACTAAAATTTTAAGAAACTATGTACCAGAATTACAAGAACGTAGAGATAGTTAAGCCAGGAGGACTGGAGTTGAAAGACCGTTTGGTTGGAGTACAAAGGGTTACCAAGGTAACAAAAGGAGGTAGAGCCTTTGGTTTTTCAGCAATAGTTGTAGTTGGTGACGAAAACGGAGTTGTTGGACATGGTTTGGGTAAATCCAAAGAAGTTGCTACGGCCATCGCCAAAGCAATCGAGGATGCCAAAAAGAACTTGGTCCGCATTCCATTGAACAAAGCTACATTGCCACATGAGCAAAAAGGTAAGTTCGGTGGTGCAAGAGTGTACATTAAGCCTGCATCCCATGGTACCGGGGTAATTGCTGGTGGAGCCGTAAGAGCCGTATTGGAAGCCGTAGGTGTTCAGGATGTATTGTCCAAATCCCAAGGATCTTCCAACCCACACAATGTGGTAAAAGCTACTTTCGATGCCTTGTTGCAATTGCGAAGTGCCGATACCGTGGCAAAACAGAGAGGAGTTTCTTTGGAAAAAGTCTTTAAAGGATAAATAGAGGATATTATGTCAAAGATAAAAGTTAAGCAAGTAAAGAGCGGCATCAAAAAACCACAAGACCAAAAAAGGACTTTGGAAGCTCTTGGATTGAGAAAAATCGGACAGGTAGTTGAGCATGAAGCGACTCCCAGTATCCTTGGAATGGTAAATAAGGTAAAACACTTGGTTTCCACAGAGGAAGCTTAAAAATATAAAGGCACATGGATTTGAATAATCTTAAACCAGCGGATGGCGCTGTGCACAAAGAAGGAAAACGTGTAGGACGAGGAGAAGGTTCCGGTAAAGGAGGAACTGCTACCCGTGGGCACAAAGGAGCCAAGTCTAGATCTGGATATTCCAAAAAGATTGGTTTCGAAGGTGGTCAGATGCCATTGCAAAGACGTGTACCCAAGTTCGGTTTCAATAACAGGAACAGAAAAGAGTACACAGGAGTCAATTTGGGTAAACTACAAGAATTGGTGGACAAAGGAGCCGTGAAAAACGAGGTTACCTTGCAAACGCTAATGGACAACGGTTTGGCCCACAAAAACGATTTGGTAAAGATTTTGGGCGATGGCGAATTGAAAGCCTCCCTAAAAGTATCCGTACATAAATTTACTGCTTCCGCTAAAGCTGCCATCGAATCAGCTGGAGGTGAGGCAATAAGTTTATAAGACATTGTAGCATGAAGAAATTTATTGAGACCATATCAAATATCTGGAAGATTGATGAGCTGAGACAACGTATCATCCTAACCTTGGGGTTGTTATTGGTATACCGTTTTGGTGCCCAAGTAGTCCTTCCCGGTATTGATACCGCCCAGTTGGCGGAATTATCTACGCAAACTGAAAGTGGTATTTTGGGTATTCTGAATGCTTTTACAGGGGGTGCTTTTGCGAATGCCTCGGTATTTGCTTTGGGTATTATGCCTTATATCTCCGCCTCTATTGTGGTACAGTTGATGGGAATTGCCATTCCTTATCTTCAAAAGCTACAAAAGGAAGGGGAAAGCGGAAGAAAAACCATCAATCAGATTACCCGTTGGTTGACTATCGGTATCTGTATAGTTCAAGCCCCGGCCTATTTGTACGGTCTTGGTGCCCTTGGTGTGCCGGATAGCGCATTTGTTTTGGGCAAAGGTTTGGATTTTATCGTTCCAGCAGTTATCATATTGGTAACAGGATGTGTGTTTGCCATGTGGTTGGGTGAAAAAATCACCGACAAGGGAATCGGAAACGGTATCTCCCTTTTGATTATGGTGGGTATCATCGCAACATTGCCACAAGCATTTGCGCAGGAGTTCGTATCAAGAACGACCAACAATACTGGTGGAATCATGTTTATGTTGATAGAGGTCATTATCTGGTTCTTGGTTATCTTGGCCAGTGTGTACTTGACCATGGCGGTAAGACAGATTCCAGTGCAATACGCTAGAAGAACAGGCTCTGGCGGATACGAAAAGAACGTAATGGGGGCACGACAGTACATTCCACTAAAGTTGAATGCATCTGGAGTAATGCCTATCATTTTTGCACAGGCAATCATGTTTGCACCGAGTTTGATCGGTAGAACATTTAATGACACCGCTGCAGGACAGTGGATGGAAGTACAGTTTGCCGATATCTTCGGACTGGCGTACAACATCCTTTTTGCAGTATTGATTATCATATTCACCTACTTCTATACCGCGATTACCGTGCCTACCAATAAGATGGCCGATGATTTGAAAAGAAGTGGAGGATTTATTCCAGGTATTCGCCCAGGAAAAGAAACGGGCAACTATTTGGATAAAATTATGTCGCTCATCACTTTGCCAGGGTCCGTATTTTTGGCAATGTTGGCCGTATTACCGGCCGTTGTGGTGAAACTGATGGACGTACAGGCCGGATGGGCATTGTTTTATGGAGGTACATCACTGTTGATTATGGTCGGTGTAGCTATAGATACAGTACAGCAAGTTAATTCGTATTTGTTGAACAGGCATTATGACGGATTGATGAAAACCGGAAAGAACAGAAAAGTAGCATAATTTATGGCAAAGCAGCCAGCAATAGAACAAGACGGGACTATTATTGAAGCATTGTCCAATGCAATGTTCAGGGTAGAATTGGAAAACGGACACGTGGTAACGGCACATATCTCCGGAAAAATGAGAATGCACTATATTAAGTTGCTTCCGGGAGACAAAGTGAAGTTGGAAATGAGTCCATACGATTTAACAAAAGCAAGAATTACGTATAGATACTAGTTACATGAAAGTAAGAGCATCAATAAAGAAGAGAAGTGCCGACTGCAAGATTGTTCGCAGAAAGGGCAGATTGTATGTAATCAACAAAAAGAATCCTAGATTTAAACAAAGACAAGGGTAATTATGGCAAGAATTGCAGGGGTAGATATACCTAAACAAAAGCGTGGCGTTATTGCGCTGACCTACATCTTCGGAATAGGAAAAAGCAGAGCGCAAGAAATTTTG
This sequence comes from Flagellimonas marinaquae, assembly GCF_003992675.1. Classification (GTDB taxonomy): domain Bacteria; phylum Bacteroidota; class Bacteroidia; order Flavobacteriales; family Flavobacteriaceae; genus Flagellimonas; species Flagellimonas marinaquae. The sequence goes on along the minus strand of NZ_RZMZ01000005.1, from coordinate 73,997 downwards.
GCAGCAGCCCAAGTAAGCGAAGACACCAAGGTTTCTGACTGGACCGATGATGAAATCGGAAAGATCAGGGAAGCTGTAGGGGCTTACACAATTGAAGGAGAGCTTCGCTCAGAAACCTCTATGAACATCAAGCGATTGATGGATATTGGTTGTTACCGTGGAATTCGCCACAGATCTGGATTGCCGTTAAGAGGTCAGCGTACCAAGAATAACTCTAGGACCAGAAAAGGAAAAAGAAAAACAGTTGCCAACAAGAAAAAAGCAACTAAATAATAAGAACATAGTCATTAGTATTTAGACGTTAGAAGAATCTGTTTGAAATGTAAAAGTCTAGGATTCCAATAACTAAGAGCTAACACTAGAAACTAAAAAATATGGCAAAAGCAAGTAAAACTACAACCAAAAAGCGCAAAGTAGTAGTAGATGCTACGGGAGAGGCGCACGTAGTTGCATCTTTCAATAACATCATTATTTCCCTTACCAATAAGAAAGGTGATGTAATTTCATGGTCTTCCGCTGGAAAAATGGGATTCCGAGGCTCTAAAAAGAATACTCCTTACGCAGCTCAGGTAGCCGCAGAGGACTGTTCCAAAGTTGCTCACGAAGCTGGACTGAGAAAAGTAAAGGTGTACGTAAAAGGACCAGGTAACGGTAGAGAATCCGCTATCCGTTCCATCCACAACTCAGGAATCGAGGTTACCGAGATCATCGACGTGACTCCACTTCCACACAACGGTTGTAGACCACCTAAACGAAGAAGAGTTTAATTATTACAAATAGTTTTAATGGCCCCAAAAGGGTCTTCACCCGAAGGTGCAGTTAGATTATCGAAGGATAAGCCTTAATTCATAATCGCACGTTCAAATTAACAGAAGATGGCAAGATACACAGGACCAAAAACAAAAATCGCTAGAAAATTTGGAGAAGCGATTTTCGGAGACGATAAGTCATTCGAAAAGAAAAATTACCCTCCAGGACAACACGGTAACAACAGACGTCGTGGTAAAAAATCGGAATATGCAATCCAGTTGATGGAAAAGCAGAAAGCAAAATACACTTATGGTATTTTGGAAAAGCAGTTCCGTAACCTTTTCGCAGAGGCAAAGAGAAAAGAAGGTGTAACCGGTGAGGTTTTGCTTCAATTGTGCGAGTCCCGTCTGGACAACGTGGTATTTAGAATGGGAATTTCCCCATCCAGAAGAGGAGCGCGCCAATTGGTATCGCACCGTCACATTACCGTAAACGGAGAGGTAGTGAACATTCCTTCCTACACACTTAGGGCCGGCGATGTTGTTGGTGTAAGGGAAAAATCAAAATCCGTACAAGCCATTGTAGATTCTTTAGCTAATAACAGCAGTGTTTACGAATGGATTACATGGAACTCTGAAAAGAAAGAAGGTACTTTTGTTGCCGTTCCAGAAAGACTTCAGATCCCTGAGAACATCAAGGAGCAACTGATCGTCGAATTATATTCTAAATAAGAATTCAACATTAATCCAATTATGGCATTACTTAATTTTCAGAAGCCCGATAAAGTTATAATGATCGATTCAACAGATTTCGAAGGGAAATTTGAATTCCGCCCTTTGGAACCTGGTTATGGATTAACAGTTGGGAATGCGCTGAGAAGGGTTTTGCTTTCCTCCTTGGAAGGTTTTGCCATCACTTCTGTGCGCATAGATGGAGTTGAACATGAATTTTCTGTGATCTCTGGCGTTGTAGAAGACGTTACAGAAATCATTTTGAACCTGAAACAAGTAAGGTTCAAAAGACAAATTGATGATGTTGAGAGCGAGACTGTATCAATTTCCGTCAGCGGTAAAGAACAAATGACTGCCGGAGATTTCCAAAAGTTCATTTCGGGATACCAAGTGTTGAACCCAGATTTAGTTATCTGCAACATGGACCCCAAAGTGAGCATCAACATGGAAATCGTTATCGAAAAAGGCCGTGGTTATGTTCCAGCAGAGGAAAACAAAAAATCCAATGCACCTTTGGGCAGCATTGCGGTAGATTCTGTTTACACTCCCGTAAAGAACGTAAAGTATAGCATCGAAAACTACAGGGTGGAACAAAAGACCGATTACGAAAAGTTGGTCTTCGAAATCATCACCGATGGTTCCATTCATCCAAAGGATGCCTTGACTGAGGCCGCCAAAGTTTTGATTCACCACTTTATGTTGTTCTCCGATGAGCGTATCACCCTCGAGGCTGATGAAATTGCCCAGACAGAGACTTACGATGAGGAATCATTGCACATGCGTCAATTGTTGAAGACCAAATTGGTCGATATGGATTTGTCCGTAAGGGCATTGAACTGTTTGAAAGCCGCCGAAGTGGATACTTTGGGAGATTTGGTTTCCTTCAACAAAAACGATTTGATGAAATTCAGAAACTTCGGTAAAAAATCACTGACCGAATTGGAAGAATTGGTCATCAACAAAGGCCTACAATTTGGTATGGACCTTTCCAAATATAAATTAGATAAAGATTAATAATCATATTTTGCTCTCCTAAGAAATTGGGATTTGGTAGCAAGATGATAACTTAGAACAATGAGACACGGAAAGAAGTTTAATCACTTAGGAAGAACAGCAGCCCACAGAAAGGCAATGTTGGCCAATATGGGATGTTCCCTAATTGAGCATAAAAGAATCAATACCACGGTTGCAAAGGCCAAGGCGTTGAAACAGTTTATCGAGCCTTTGATCACCAAGGCAAAGACCGAAAACAACCAAACTACCGAAAAAGGTACGCACAACAGAAGGATTGTTTTCAGTAACTTGAGGAGCAAAGAAGCCGTAACGGAATTGTTCAGCACTGTTGCCGAAAAAGTAGGTGACAGACCAGGAGGTTACACAAGAATCATTAAATTGGGTAACCGTTTGGGAGATAACGCTGACATGGCCATGATTGAGTTGGTGGATTTCAATGAGCTTTACAACGCAGGTAAGCCCAAGAAGAAATCGACCCGAAGAAGCAGAAGAGGAGGAGGAGCCAAAAAAGCGGAAACCCCAGCACCAGCGGCTGAAACCAAAACTGACGATTCTGAAGAATAAGAAGAATGTTATTAACTATTGTATTTAAGGAAAAAGGATAAGTGAGAACTTATCCTTTTTTTATGTTTTTTTGTCATAACAGAAACTAGAGCACGACATGAAGTATCACACAAAGAAAAAAGCGTTGATTTTGTTGGCGGACGGAACCATATTTTATGGGAAAGCCGTAGGAGGAAGAGAAGGAACCGCAGTAGGGGAAGTATGTTTCAATACCGGAATGACAGGTTATCAGGAAATTTTTACCGATCCATCCTATTACGGGCAGTTGATGGTGACCACCAATGCACATATCGGTAATTATGGTGCCCATTTGGATGAAGTGGAATCCGACTCTGTTAAGATTGCCGGCCTTATCTGCAAAAATTTTAGCTATGAATACTCAAGGCCCAGTGCCGATATGAGCCTGCTTGAATTTTTGGACAAAAACAATCTTTTGGCCATTTCCGATGTCGATACCCGTGCTTTGGTAAGCTACATCAGGGACAATGGAGCCATGAACGCCTTGATCTCTACCAGAGTGGACGAGATCGATGCCTTGAAAGAGGAATTGAAGCAGGTGCCCAGCATGGAAGGTTTGGAGCTTTCATCCAAAGTGTCCACCAAAGAGCCCTATTTCTATGGCGATGAAAACGCGGACATCAAAATATCGGCGTTGGATATCGGGATCAAAAAGAACATCTTGAGAAACTTGGCCAAACGCGGAGCATATATTAAAGTGTTCCCGTACAACACTTCCTTTAGTGAAATGAAGGAGTTTGACCCAGATGGCTATTTTATATCCAACGGACCTGGTGACCCAGAACCACTAACCGATGCAGTGGCGGCAACCAAGGAAATGATTGCTTCGGACAAACCTTTGTTCGGGATTTGTTTAGGACACCAAGTATTGGCACTAGCCAATGGGATCTCCACGTACAAAATGCACAATGGTCACCGAGGAATCAATCACCCCATTCTTAATTTAATCACAGGAAAAGGTGAGATTACCTCCCAAAACCATGGATTTGCCGTGAACAGGGAGGAGACCAAGGCGCATGCTGAACTGGAAATCACCCACACCCATTTGAACGATCAAACCGTGGCAGGCATCAAAATGAAGAACAAAGACGTGTTTTCGGTACAGTATCACCCCGAAGCAAGTCCAGGACCACACGATGCAGACTATTTGTTCGACCAATTCTTTGATTTGATCAAAGCCGGTAAAAACTAAAACGTTATAGTTTTATTTTTAAGCAATTAAGTGCGTTTTGTGAGCCATATCATGGAGTAAAAAACAGCACCTTTTGTATCTTAGCCCAATAATCACAACTAAAACATTGATTTAAAATGAGCATCATTATCAACATTCATGCAAGACAGATATTGGATTCAAGGGGAAATCCAACCGTAGAAGTAGATGTAACAACCGAAAATGGAATAGTGGGGAGGGCCGCAGTGCCTTCTGGAGCCTCTACTGGGGAGCATGAAGCCGTTGAGTTGCGAGATGGTGGTGATTCCTTTATGGGTAAAGGTGTTGGCAAAGCAGTCAACAACGTTAACACAATCATAGCCGAAGAATTGATTGGAACATCGGTATTTGAGCAAAATTATATCGACCAGACCATGATCGAGTTGGATGGGACACCCAATAAATCCAAATTGGGCGCCAATGCCATTTTGGGCGTTTCCTTGGCCGTGGCCAAAGCCGCAGCCAATGAGTTGGGTATGCCTTTGTACCGATATGTAGGTGGCGTAAGTGCCAATACACTTCCCGTCCCCATGATGAACATTATCAATGGTGGTTCACACTCAGATGCACCCATCGCTTTCCAAGAGTTTATGGTAATGCCGGTTAAGGCAAAAGATTTTAGCCACGCAATGCAAATGGGGACCGAAATTTTCCATAACCTTAAAAAGGTATTGCACGACAGAGGTTTGAGTACTGCAGTCGGTGATGAAGGTGGTTTTGCCCCTACCTTGGAAGGTGGTACCGAGGATGCCTTGGATACCATTGCCAAAGCTGTAGCGAAAGCAGGATATAAATTGGGTGATGATGTAATGATCGCCTTGGATTGTGCTTCTGCTGAATTTTATGTGGATGGTGCTTACGATTATACAAAATTCGAAGGCAGTAAAGGAATGGTAAGGACCTCGGGCGAACAAGCGCAATATCTTGCCGAGCTTTGTGAAAAATATCCGATCATTTCCATCGAGGATGGTATGGATGAAAATGACTGGGAAGGATGGAAAATGTTGACCGAAAAGATTGGCGATAAAGTTCAGTTGGTCGGTGATGATTTGTTCGTGACCAATGTAGAGCGTTTGTCTCGCGGAATCGAAAATGGCATTGCCAATTCCATTCTGATCAAGGTAAACCAAATCGGGACGTTGACCGAAACTATCGCTGCCGTCAATATGGCAAAGAACGCCGGCTATACTTCCGTAATGTCGCACCGTTCAGGGGAAACTGAGGACAATACTATCGCCGATTTGGCCGTAGCATTGAACACTGGGCAGATAAAAACAGGTTCTGCCTCCAGAAGTGACCGTATGGCGAAATACAACCAATTGCTCAGAATTGAGGAAGAGTTGGGAGACATCGCCTACTACCCTCAGGAAAAAGCATTTAAGGTGAAATAAGCATAACGATTATTTAGCACATAAAAAGCCTTTTCCATTTGGGAAAGGCTTTTTTTTGTTTCAATAACAAACTTTGGTTAAATTAAGGGTTCACTAATCTACGATTCAAATTCTCCCGCATGAATAACTTTCTTTTTGTTGCCGCTGAAAACGATGCTTTGGAAAATTGCAAAGCAGGAGGTATGGGCGATGTAGTTCGCGATGTACCAAGGCAAATTTCCGAACGTGGCGATAAGGTGCACGTTGTTGTACCTGCCTACTCCCGGTTGCACCATGGAGGATTGCCCAGGACCACGTTGAACTTTACGCTACGTGGTTTAACTTATACTGCAGAACTATATGAGGTGAAGCCCAAGAAGGAATTTCCAAATATCTTTCATTATGTGTTGCATCATCCAGAAATAGAAGCGGGCGACATTGCACACATCTACCACAACGATCCAGAAGAACCGTTCTATACGGATGCCATCAAATATATCATATTTTGTACGGCAGTGGCTGAGGCTATCAAACAAGGTGCTTTTGGAGAAGTGGATATTGTTCACCTTCACGATTGGCACTCCAGCTTGTTGTTGTTTTTAAGGGAATATCATCCGGAATACACTAATTTAAAGGACATCCGGATTGTTTACAGTATCCATAACCTGGCCATCCAGGGCATTCGTCCGTTTGATGGAAACTATTCCTCCGTTCGAAATTGGTTCCCCAACGTGCCTTTGGATTATCAAAAATTGATGGACCATAGGTATCAGGACTGTATCAACCTTATGGCCGTGGGTATCCGTTTTGCCGATGCCGTACATACCGTATCGCCATCGTACAAAGAAGATGTTTTGAAACCCAGTTCCCCACCGGAGTTTATTGGGGGAGAGGCTTTGGAAAAGGATTTGCAGAAGGCGGATGAAGAAGGTCGTTTGTTCGGGATTTTAAATGGCTGTAACTACAAGAATATCAATAAGGAAAAGAAGGGAAATATTTACCGGAACACGGTAAAGGCACTTTTTATGTGGTTGCAAGAGGAATCCAAAAAGTACAAAGCAGACTTCTTGGCCCATACGGGGGAGAAAATCATGGCTTTTGTGGATGAACGTCCCAAGTTTATTGCCTCAAGTGTGGCCCGATTGACAGAGCAGAAGTTTTACTTTTTTATGCGATCGCCAGAGGCTTTTGTGGAAATTTTGAAGCGTCTCGAAAAGGTAGACGGAATATTCATGCTGTTGGGTACAGGAGCACCGGAATACGAAGAGCTTTTTAGAAAACTGAGCTACCAACATAAGAATTTTATCTTCACCAATGGCCAATCGGAAAAATTGATAGATTCCATGTATTTGGAATCCGATCTTTACTTTATGCCCAGTTTGTTCGAGCCCTGCGGAATAAGTCAAATGTTGGCCATGAGAAATGGAAACCCTTGCCTGGTGCACCATACAGGAGGATTAAAGGATACCGTAGAGCATATGAAAACGGGCTTTAGTTTTGATGGCGACACCTACGACGAGAAAATTACGAATATGCTGGAGACCTTCGATGTGGCCTTGGATGTTTTTGCAAACGATAAGCCGACATGGAAAAAAATACAGGCGGCAGCACGGAGAAAACGATTCACTTGGCAGAAGTCGGTGGACGAATATTACACCTTACTATATCAATTGGATTAACGAGTTGTCCATACCCGATATTTTAGTGTTAAGAAGAACACAAATAACTATTGGGAATTGTTAATGGTCGTGCTTTTTCGTAATTTTAACATTCTATTTTTACTAATCTATTAAAATATAAAATGTCGGATAAAGCTATACTCGAATATGGGGGAAAACGGTATGAATTCCCCGTTATTAAAGGTACTGAAGATGAATTGGCCATAGATATCAAAACCTTGAGGGCCGAAACTGGAATGGTGACGATAGATCCCGGTTACAAGAATACGGGTTCTTGCGAAAGTGCCATCACCTTCCTTAACGGAGAGAAAGGAGTTTTGAGGTATCGTGGATATTCCATTGAAGACTTAGCAGAGAAAGCCGACTTTTTGGAAGTAGCATACCTTTTGATTTTTGGCGAATTGCCGAACAAGGAGCAGCTGGAAAAATTCCATAGCGACATTAAGGAGGAATCCCAAGTGGATGAAGAAATGAAGAAGATCTTGGACGGTTTTCCAAAATCAGCTCATCCTATGGGCGTGCTTTCTTCCTTGACAAGTGCTTTGGTTGCTTTCAACCCATCTTCTGTAGATGTGTCTTCGGAATCGGCCATGTACAATTCAATAGTTAGGATTTTGGCCAAGTTCCCCGTTTTGGTGGCTTGGACCATGCGAAAGAAAAAGGGACTTCCATTGGATTATGGGGATGATAACCTTGGGTACGTAGAGAACATTCACAAGATGATGTTCAAAAGACCAAATCAAGAATACAAACGTGATCCCATTGCCATCAATGCCTTGGATAAACTGTTGATACTTCATGCAGATCATGAACAAAACTGCTCCACTTCAACAGTACGAATTGTAGGTTCTTCACATGCAGGACTTTTTGCATCCCTGTCAGCAGGTATCTCTGCACTTTGGGGACCACTTCACGGAGGGGCAAACCAAGCAGTACTTGAAATGCTGGAAGCCATTGAAGCCGATGGTGGCGACACCAAAAAATATATGGCCAAGGCGAAGGATAAGGATGATCCATTCAGATTGATGGGCTTTGGACACCGAGTCTACAAGAACTTTGACCCAAGGGCCAAAATCATCAAAAAATCAGCTGACGAAGTATTGGGCAATTTAGGAATTCAAGACCCTATTTTGGATATCGCTAAAGGATTGGAAAAAGAGGCTTTGGAAGATTCTTATTTTGTGGACAGAAAATTATATCCAAACGTGGATTTCTATTCAGGAATCATCTACCGCGCCTTGGGCATACCCACAGAAATGTTCACGGTGATGTTCGCTTTGGGTAGATTGCCAGGTTGGATTGCACAATGGAGGGAAATGCGCTTGCGTAAAGAACCAATTGGCAGACCACGACAAGTGTACATTGGAGAAAACCTGAGAAGCTTTACTCCCTTGGAAAAAAGGTAAGACTTGGGACGAATACGATAAAAAGGGGGCAAATCGCCCCCTTTTTTTATTAAAAGACTATTATAGTTTGCCCATAGCGGTTTGGTTCAAATGCTTATCCCTTTCCAGGCACATCCGCATAATTTCATAATGGTAATGTTTCTGGATGGGTGATGTGTCTTCACTCATAACCACTTTTTTTGAATTTAGGAATGTTTTGTGGATAAAGTCATGGGCATCCACCGTACTTAGGTTTTTAAGGGTAGAGTCCAAAGAGACACCATATTTTCTTGCGGTTTCACTAACTTTTTTATAATCCCAGGACAAATGCTGATCCGTAAGTTGAAGCGTATATAAACCAAAACCCTTTGGAAAATCATCTTCCGTGATGCAGTCATCATATTTTGCGGAATAGACCGATTCCACAGCAACCTTAGTCCCTGTTTTGGAGATCATGTTGAATTGCTCCATATTTGAAATCGCATTGATACTGCCAAGCAGAACAAAGAAAGTTACCAACAGTATCGACGTAATTATTATTTTCTTCATAAGTAGGAAAAATCTGATAAAAAAAGTAATGATTAAAGGATATTGTCAAACTGATAATTGTCAGTTTTTTAGGAAAGGTGCATTTTTTAACTATTTGGTTCATACTTATTTCACTTACAATTAGTTTACCTGGTTTTACGTTTAAAAAGGTTAATAAATCGATGGATTTTATGTAATGTGCCAATGGTAAAATTGTTGTAAAACACTAGATTTGCCACAGAATTGTTAGGGATACATTGTCCCGAAGGATATTTGCCGATACGTTCGGACTTAAATTACCCCAATATGATGGATTTGAACATTGTAGACGAGACCAGCAGATTAAAGGCCGTAATTTTGGGCATCGCCCAGAGCAATGGTCCCGTGCCTACCATCGAGGAAGCATACGACCCTAAATCCATTGAACATATTAAGGCAGGTACCTATCCCAAAGAAGCCGATATGATTAAGGAAATGGAGGCCTTTGCAAGTGTTTTTCAAAAGTATGGCGTGCAGCTGTACCGCCCAGAGGTGCTCCAAGACTGTAACCAGATATTTACCCGTGATATTGCCTTTGTCATTGAGGATAAACTTTTCCATGCCAATATTTTGCCCGATAGGGAACGGGAATTCGAGGCCATCCATGAAGTTTTGGACATGATAGCGCCCGAAAAAATTATACGACCGCCTGAGGAGGTGCATATTGAAGGTGGCGATGTCATGCCTTGGAAAGACCATATTTTTATAGGGACATACACTAAACCTGATTACGCCAGCTACATTACAGCCCGCACCAATCAAGCAGCGGTAGAGTTTATCCGTGATATGTTTCCGCACAAAACGGTGAAATCCTTTGAGCTTCGTAAATCCAATACCGACCCTAGGGAAAATGCACTCCATTTGGACTGCTGTTTTCAACCGGTAGGAACCAACAAGGCCATACTGCACAAGAACGGGTTTTTGGTAGAGGAAGAATATCAGTATTTGGTGGATTACTTCGGCCCCGAAAATATCTTTGAAATCGATAAGGAGGAAATGTACCAAATGTTCAGCAATGTGTTTTCCATCTCACCAGACGTCGTGGTATCCGAAAAAAGCTTTACAAGGCTCAATAACTGGCTCCGTGACCAAGGATTTACCGTGGAAGAGATACCCTATTCCGAAATCGCCAAACAAGAAGGCTTGCTGCGGTGCAGCACCCTGCCTTTGATCAGAGCATAATTCCTAACCTAACTTTCTGCTGCCACAGGAATCATTAAAAAAGTCAACATCTTGAAAAAACAGATTACCAATACCATTTTAATGGTGCGCCCCGTGAACTTTAGGATGAACGAGCAGACTGCCGTCAACAACTACTTCCAGGAGGACCCTCATCTCAAGAACGCTGAGATCAACAAAAAGGCTCAGGAAGAGTTCGACCAATTTGTAAAGGTTCTTCGGGAACATGGTGTGAACGTAGTGACCATTAGCGACAATTTGGAGCGAGATACTCCTGATTCCATCTTTCCGAACAATTGGGTTTCCTTTCATCAGAACGGGACCGTATGCGTGTACCCGATGTTTGCCGAAAACCGGAGAAAGGAGCGTCGGGAGGACATATTTGAGTTGCTCGAGGACAACGGATTCCAAATCGATAACATTATGGATTACACGGCGGCCGAAGAGGAAGGTATTTTCTTGGAAGGTACTGGAAGCATTTTAATGGATAGGGTAAACCAAAAAGCCTATTGTGCCCTTTCCGAACGCGCAGATGAAGACCTTTTTATCGAGTTCTGTGAGGATTTTGATTGTTTCCCTGTCATTTTCCATGCTAACCAAACTGTGGAGGACAAGCGTTTGCCCATTTACCACACCAATGTAATGATGGCCATGGCCGAAACCTTTGCGGTGATTTGTTTGGACTCCATTGATGATAAAAAGGAGCGAAAGAATGTGGTGGAGCACCTGAAAATGGACGGAAAGGAAGTCATAAAGATTACCGAAGAGCAAATGTGTCATTTTGCGGGCAATATGTTGCAGGTAATCGGTGCCAATGACCAGCGTTTTATGGTGATGAGTACTCAGGCCTATAACAGCTTGTCGGACGCACAGATCAAAACCATTGAAAAGCATTGCGGCATTATCCACAGTCCTTTGGATACCATTGAAACCTGCGGAGGTGGTAGCGCCCGTTGTATGATGGCGGAGGTGTTTTTGCCCAAAGCCTAAGTTTCGTCATGCTGTCCCGATAGTTATCGGGATTGTTTCAGCATCTCACTGCTTTACACGCCTACCTGCCGTAGGCAGGAACTGCACAAATTTCTCAGCTGTCAGGTTGAGTGTTCCAAATGGAGTTTGGAATGTATCGAGACCCTATTTTAAGATAAAAAATCGATTCTCGATACGGCTCGCCACTCGAATTGACGATTTTTGGGGAATATACACCTCAATAAAGTAGATTTATTGAGAAAGTTTAATAGATTCTTGTTTCCTCAACCCAACCACAATTCCTCTAAGCGCAACCACAACCTCTTGAACTTCTCTTTGTTCAAAAGAACCTTCCTCCAGATAAAATAGCATTTCAATCCCATAATCTAGAATTTTTGCCAACTCTTCTGGGGAGCCATACGTATCTTCAATCCAATTGATCAAAACCTCAGGATGTACCATTATAATTTTAAACTTGCCATATATGGCATTAATAGCGGTAAATATAAACCTTTTCTTGACTTGTCAAATATGGCAAGTATGGAAAAAACGGAAGTTTTACGGAAAATTGGTGAAAATGTCAAAAAAGCCCGACTAGAAAAGGGCTATACACAGGTTGACTTGGTTGGTAAGATAGAAGCCAAAATCGATACTACGAATATTTCCAGAATAGAGAAGGGGAGAACCAATGCCACCATTCACACGCTTTACCGAATAAGCCAAGCCTTGGAAGTACCTCTATCTAACCTCTGCAATCTAAAATCTGACATCTAGAATCTACTCTTCCTCCGTCGTAAAACCTCGAATTGCCTGGTTGGGCTCCATGATGGTATAGCCTTCCCAAAACTCGGGATTGTAGCGTGGCATATAGGTGGCACGCACGGTCTTGTCCTCGGTAAAGTTGTTGAAGTCGTTTTGGGCAATCTCGTCTTGGTTAAATACCACCAATTCCCATTTGGAAGTGATGTTCATTCGAAAGTCTATGTTCAGTTTGAGCTCGTTTTGTTTGCGGCGCCCCTTTACATGCTTGTTTTTTTCCACCACTTTTAGCGGCCGGTCCACACCAAAATATTTGCCATCCGCCAATTCCATAAACTGCAGGTCGTACCTGCCATTGGGCAATTTGGCGAAACGCATGGTACCCTTGTACACGTTTTCTCGGTAGGTAATGCCCAGCAGCCTAAAGTTTCGTAAGCGTTGGGTATTGGTAAAATCCAATCGCATTACCGCAAAATCCTCAATGTTGATGTATAGCCTGCCCTTAAAATCGGCACTGCTCCGTCTGGGCCAAAAATCGACTACGTACACGCCGGCATCGCCCATATCCGCATAACCGGAAAGCTTAAACTCATAGCGTCGGGTCTTCTCCAGAAGGTCCAATTTAGTATCCTCTTGGTAATAGAGTTGCCCCAGAAGTTCCTTGAACTGCCATCGCTGGCTGTCCACCAGTCCCGAAACACTGTCTTTTTCCATTTGGGCCTTTACCTTTTTTAACTGGTCCACCCGCTCATCATCCATGGTGTCCAAAATAGAATCCACTTGGATTTTTTCACTGAAAATCCCGGATTTTATCTTGAGGTAGGAGCCCGGTTTTACGTTTTGTACAAAGATGTCCTCCATGTGTTCGGCCAGGTCTTCGAAGGAGCCCACATCTCTTTTATCGTAAAGATCGGCTGCTTTTATAATGTCGACCTTATAATCGGTGTTATTTTTATAGAGGTCGCCAAAACTTTCCGTATAGTGCGAAGCGTTCCGTGGAATGCTGCGCGAAATGCTGTCCATCAATTCCTTGTTCAGTTCTTTTATGGATGATTTTTCAAACCCAAAATCGACTTTCTCCATGTTGGCCAATTCCGCTTTGCGGAGAAAAAAGCGTTGTTTTACTGGAGTCTTGTTCACATTGTTGGGGATATTTTCAATCATCTTCTCGATGATGTCGTCCACATCCAGTTCCTTGTCAAAAACATAGACTCCGCTGAGCTCAATGGCTTTGGGGTCAAGCTGAAGCAGACTGTCCTGTAATTGCTCCAAGGTGAATCCCTTTTTGCCGTATCCCATGGAGGTGATGTAAATGGAATCCAGCGTAGCTTCTTCCAAAACAAAACTAAAACGACCTTCCTCGTTGGTGATTACGCCTTGTTGTTCACCATATTGCACCGTAGCGTAGGGAATTCCTTTTTGGGTCTTGGCATCGACCAAACGGGAGCTTATGGTCTGTCCCGAAAGTGGGAGACCCATCAATACTGCAATAAACGCTGTAAATAAAGATTTTGAAATTGACATGTGTGCTTCTTGGGTTTCAATGATAAGACACCTTTTTGGGGGCAAAAGGTTGCCTTATGGTTAGACGAACTTGGCTAAAGTTTGTAACAAAGTCCGAAGAAAAAAGCATACGGCTATTGTGCTTAATAGTATTTTAACAGAGGTGGAGTTAGGAGTTAGGAGGATTGTCATTTCGAGCGCCCGCCTGTGTTAGGTAGGTAGGCGAGAAATCTCATGCCAAGAAATGATGACCAACAAATGAAAACATCTCGACTCTGCCCGATGTGACAGCTGTTGACTTATTCACAAAAAAATGAAATCTTACACTTTCGCAATGTTCTTGATCATGTTGCTAAAGATGAAGAGGTGGAACGGCAATACGGAATACCAATACAGTCGGCCCCACAATCCTTTGGGACGAAAAGTTGCGGTTTGGTAGAGTTTTCCGTCTGTTATTTTAAATTCCAGCCAAGCCTCTCCCGGCGTTTTCATTTCGGCGAAAAGTAACAAACGCTTTGATTTTTTATCGGCCAATAACACACGCCAAAAGTCCAAGGCATCACCGGGAAAAATTTTATCGGTATGGGTGCGCCCCCTCCGAAGCCCGGGACCGCCTACCAGTTTATCCAAAAAGCCACGGAATTTCCAGAGCCAATTGCCGTAGTACCACCCCGTTTCGCCTCCAATACGCCAAATGTTTTCCAAAACGGCCTGTTCATCTTTGATGCGTATGGACTTTTTATCCTGTAGCACCCCGTATTTTGGAACTTGGATATATTTTTCGAGGTCTTCCTGAATCTGTCCACTGGCAATGCTGTCCTTCCAACTGCTAATGACAAGGTTTTGTTCGATTTTTTTAAAAGCCATATCGATGGCCTCTTCGTAACTGTGGGTTTCTATGCCCAGCATTTGTTGCAAACGATTATCCTCGGCAACGACTTCCATCTTCATGCTATCCACAAGGTTCACGGCCAATTTATAGGAGGTGGAGGTAACAAAATACAACCAATAGGAAGATAATTTTGGGGTCATTACAGGAACGGTAAAAATCCAATTTTTAAAGCCACGTACCTTTGCGTACCCATGTAGCATGTCCTTGTAGGTGATCACATCCGGTCCTCCAATGTCAAAGGATTGTCCGTAGGTTTCTCGATTGCCCAAAACGCCTGTGAGAAATTGGATAACATCCCGAATGGCAATCGGCTGTGTTTTGGTGAGCACCCATTTGGGCGTTATCATTACTGGAAGTTTTTCGCAGAGGTCACGGATGATTTCAAAGGATGAACTCCCTGAGCCAACTATGATTCCAGCGCGAAGGACGGTGAGTTTAAAATGGCCTTTGTAGAGAATCTCCTCTACGTTTTTGCGGGAACTCAGGTGTTTGGAGAGTTCCTTATCATTGACAATACCGCTCAGGTAGATCACTTGTTCACATTGCGTGCCTTCCAGCAAGGTGTTGAAGTTCTTCGCCGCTTGGGCTTCTTTTTCATCAAAATCTGATACCGAGGAAGTCATGGAATGTATCAAGTAATAGGCGGCGTCAATATCTTCGGGGATATGTTGGTCGGCCGGATCTTCCAAAAAATCAATTTCAACTACCTCTATTTGGGAACGCACCTTGGCATCTACCGAAAGTCGTTTTTCATCACGGACGGCACAGATGACCTCATGGCCCATATCCAAAAGTTTGGGCAATAGGCGCATCCCGATATAACCGTTGGCCCCAGTCAATAAAATTTTCATAGGTCTTCAATATTGGTGGGTAGGTTATCCGCTCGGTAATCCAGTAATTTTTTGAAGAATTTTTGAACGGCCTTGGTATCGGAACGTACTTTGATAAAATATTGGTCCATATAAATGGAGTAAATGGCCATGTCGCCCTTGTATACGTTCAATTTGTAATAGGGGATGATGAGCCCGTAGGTTTCCAACCTTGACCGAAACCGGACAATGATGCCATTAGGACGTAGCTCAACATTGCAGCTGTTGGTGTTGCTGTCCAAAATGAGCAGGTTGTAGATATCCAGACTTGCCTCGGTAATGAACAATTTTGGGGAGCCGATACCACCCATGGCAAAGCGCTCCCTTATAGGAATCGGCTTGCCAACGGCTTCGTCTATTTTTTTGGTGATTTTTTTATCGTTGTAGGATACGTTCAATAGCATATTTAAAAATAATCAAATTACGGCGGACCATGAGCCAATAGTGTGTGAAAAGCCCAAAAAATACGTAGTTTTGCGCCCTGAAAAGCCTATGAGATGAGTTTGCAGAACGATTTGACCCAAAAAGTGATCGAGGCGGTGAAACAACTATATCAAGTTGAGCTGCCCACGGTGGAATTTCAACCGACCCGAAAGGATTTCGAAGGAGATATTACGGTTGTGGTATTCCCTATGTTACGGCACGTAAAGGGAAACCCAGTTCAAATTGGAACCAGTATAGGGGAGTATTTGGTCGAAAATGTGGATGAGGTGTCCAAATGCAATGTGGTGCAAGGCTTTTTGAATATTGTGATTGAGGATAGCTACTATCTTAATTTCTTTAATTCAATTTCCAACGAAACTGATTTTGGTTATGTAAAATCGCAATCTGATGACGCGGTGATGGTGGAATATTCTTCTCCCAATACCAACAAACCGTTGCACTTGGGGCATATTCGAAACAATCTGTTGGGGTATTCGGTGGCCGAAATATTGAAGGCTTCTGGTAAAAAGGTGTACAAAACCCAAATTATAAATGACCGAGGCATCCATATCTGCAAGAGCATGTTGGCCTGGCAGAAATTTGGCGATGGCGAAACCCCGGAATCTTCTGGATTGAAAGGAGACCACTTGGTGGGTAAATATTATGTGGCGTTTGATAAAGCGTACAAAGAGCAGATTGCTCAACTGGGTGAGGCTGGAACACCAAAAGAAAAAGCTGAAAAAGAGGCTCCAATATTGTTGGAGGCCCAAGAAATGCTGCGTAAGTGGGAAGCGGGCGATGATGAGGTGGTAGCACTTTGGAAAAAAATGAACGGTTGGGTGTATGATGGCTTTGACATTACCTACAAAAACCTAGGTGTTGATTTTGACACCTTGTACTATGAGAGCGATACCTATTTGTTGGGTCGTGATGTAGTGAAGGATGGTCTGGAACGAGGCGTTTTCTTTAAAAAAGAGGATGGCAGCGTTTGGATAGACCTTACCGATGAAGGATTGGACGAAAAAATCGTATTGCGTTCCGATGGTACCGCCGTGTACATGACCCAGGATATTGGCACGGCCATTCAGCGGGTAACTGATTTCCCGGACATCAACGGAATGGTGTACACCGTAGGGAACGAACAGGATTACCATTTTAAGGTCTTGTTCCTGATCCTTAAAAAACTGGGGTATTCGTGGGCGGAGCAATTGTACCATTTAAGTTATGGCATGGTAGACTTGCCCAGCGGAAAGATGAAGAGTAGGGAAGGTACCGTGGTGGATGCCGACGACCTGATTAAAAATATGGAGGATACCGCCGAATCCATTTCCCAAGAACTGGGCAAGTTGGACGGCTATTCCGAAGAAGAGAAAAAGGAATTGTACCGAACCATAGGTTTGGGTGCCCTTAAATACTACATTTTAAAAGTAGACCCGAAGAAACGCATCTTGTTCAATCCGGAAGAATCGGTGGATTTTCAAGGAAACACAGGGCCGTTTATCCAGTATACCTACGCCAGGATTCAATCTATTTTGCGCAAAGCAGAGGGTGTCAGGTCGAGCGCGGTCGAGACCACAATGGATTTGCACGAAAAGGAAAAAGAATTATTGAAACAGTTGCAATTGTTCCCAGAAACGGTTCAGTTGGCCGCGGAAAACTTTAGTCCTGCCTTGATTGCCAATTATACCTACGATTTGGTGAAAGAGTTCAACTCGTTTTACCAGCAGGTTTCCATTTTGGGCGAAACAGATGAGCAAAAGAAAACTTTCCGGGTTCAGCTCTCCAAAAAAGTAGGGGAGGTGATTCAATCCGCGTTCCGATTATTGGGGATTGACGTTCCCGAAAGAATGTAAAAAAAATGGCCATGTTTTGCATGGCCATTTCTTCTAAGTTTAAGTAAAATGATATCTGACTAAGCCTTTTCGTTAGCGATTACCGCTAAATTGTAAACTACAAGGCCAAATCCGATTTTGTTAATGGCATCACCGATGTTGTAAATAACGTCCATGGATAGCCCATTGAAGATTCCATCGTACCATCCAGGTGTACCTGCCATGTAGCCAATAGGATAGATGGCCCAACCTACCAATACGAACCAGCAAAGTGTTTTGTGGGCGGAAAGTACAGCGCCTCCGGCTTCTCTAGCCAGTTTGTTGGCACCTCCCAACCATATTTCGTAAACGATTACGAAATAGGCAATTCCGGAAATAAGACCCCAAATCTGTGCTTGGTCACGGTAAACGGTCTCTCCTAGGTAACCTGTAACCAGCATGATTACGGATAGTGCGATCAATTTCCACATCAATGCTTTTTTGGCACCAGCTACTTTCAGAATCAAGTAGAACTCAACGCACATTAGGGGAACTGTTAGAATCCAGTCCACATAACGGAAAAAAGTTGGCGATTCACCATTGGCTGCCCAATAATCACGCATATACCAATAGTGCACTGCAGCAATGAACGTAATCAATCCTGATACCAAAATGGAAGTTCTCCATTTACGATCAAAATTGTTCATTGACAAAAAGAAGAAGGCCGAAGCGGCCATCATGGCCATACACCCAACAAAGAAGGTGAAGCCAACGTAATCATTGGTAGCTATTTTTGCCACCATGGGTAACGATGTAATTAAACTTTCCATAATATGTAAATATTTTTGTTTAACTAAAAGTATAAAAAATTTAACAATATATTCATATTTTTGTATAACTTTTTTTATAAATATTTAAACAAATCGTATTGGATAGTATCAGAATAACAAGTTTTTTGATGGTGGCCACCTTTTTCGGGTTATGGCTATCGGTGTATTTGCCCTTGGAATTGGAGCTGCTCTTGTCCTTTTTGCTTATTGGCACATTTGGGATATTGCATGGCGCAAATGACATTGGGGTACTTACCACTTATTTTCAAAAGAGGGGTGCCAAAATCGCAAAAACGGGTATGACTTTGCTTTACATAGTAATGATAGCATCCATATGCATTGTTTTTTATTTTTTCCCAACGATTGCGTTGGTGCTATTTATCCTATTTAGCAGTTATCATTTTGGGGAACAGCATTGGAACGCTAGCTTAACGGGAAACCTAAAAGGTAAGCCCTTGTTCTACATACTTTACGGTGGTTTGATTTTATTTATGCTGTTCTATGCGCACCGCGTACAAGTGGTCCAGATAGTATCGGATATCACCGGACAGGATGTTCCAACTTGGGTAATTGGTCAATTATTTCTTGGAGTGGGCATAGTGACCAGCTTGTATTTCCTTTATTTCGCCTTTGCCGGACTTAACAGCTATACCATCTTATTGGAGTTGTTCCTATTGGGTGTTTTTTATGTTGTCTTCAATACGGCTTCGTTGTTGCTGGCCTTTTGCATCTATTTTGTGATTTGGCATAGTATTCCTTCTTTGTTAGATCAGATGAAGTTTCTTTATGGAGACGTAAGTTGGAAGTCGTTCTACCGCTATTTTAAAAGTAGTTTTGTTTACTGGTTGGCTTCCTTAGTGGGAACTTTCGTGTTGTATCTCTTGTTACGTAATGCTGAAGAGTTTATGGTTCCCGGTTTGATTTGTTTCTTGGCCTCGATTACGGTTCCCCATGTGTTGGTGATGACAAAAATCGAAGAATTTTTAAAAACTCACCCTGAAACTGATGTTGGGGGTAATGCCCAATGAGAAGTTTTCTATGGTTTCAATTTCATCTTCTTCATTTACTCGATAATACTTGTTTAGGGTATTTCTTCGGTCCGTAAAATTTAAGATGGATAAGCCCGCATTGGCTTTGATGTTCCTAGCAAGCTGAAAATGATAAATGGCTGATGCGTCCGCCCTAAAATAGTCGGGCAAACGGCTATTGTTCGGGGATTGGAAATTGATGCGGGGCGGTACAAAGTCATCATCCAAGCCTTCATCTCCCTCGACAGGTTCCGTAAAAGGTTTGCCGGTCCTGTAATTGAGTCCAATACTTAACTTCAAATCCTTGTAGGTATAAGTGCTGGCAAAGGTTATAGTGTGCCGAATGTCCAAGTTGTTGGGGAAAGTTGGAGGTGTTATGGAATCGAAAGTGTAATCGTTTTTATTGTAGGCATAGGTGAACCATGTACTGTAATTGTCCCCTTTTTTGTTGATGAGCAATTCAACTCCTTTCACATCATAACTGCCAATCTCTCCCGCAAATTGATTTGGATTTTGGAAACCTTGGGTGCTCGTGCTGATACCGTCCACATGCTTGTAAAACCCTTCAACACCGATATAAAGGTTGTTTTTTTCGTAATTGAAGCCAATAGAGCCTTGCTTACTGGTGGTAACGGGCAAAGAGCTGTCGTTGGAAAGTATCCATCGGCGTTTTTCAATTCCCAAAAAGTTTTGCTCCAAATCAATGATCTGGTTGGTGGTTTGGCTTTTGAATTCACCCAAAACCTCGGCCCTAAGATAGTTGGCCAGTTTAAAATTGAGGTTGAGTCTGGGTTCCACAATTACTTTTTGAAAGGTATTCAGGTTCTCGATAAAATTGACCCTAGCGCCGAGTCCGCCCATGAACTTGTTGCCCGGCGAACTATAGTTGAGCTCCGAATAAGGGGCGTGCGTTCGTATAACTCCTTTGATCTCGCTGTTAAAATTAGGTTGGTTGATTACCGTAGCATTGGTAATTCCCGTTTCGATATACTGGTAGCCATTGGTCCAGCTCCATCCATCAGTGATAAGATATCTGGTGTCCAATTTTAGCGCGTTTTCCGTAACCTCATTGTTCTGGAACAACAGCTGAACTTGATTGGCAAAAATGTTCTCCGCATCCAAATTATATTTGGAATAATAGATATTGAGGTGAGAAGAAAATCTTTCGGTCCAACTACTTGTCAATTGCCCACCCACCGAAATGTTATCCTGCTTCAACAGACTGATGTTCGTTTCGTTGAGGGACACATTGGTCTCCTCAAATTTTAGGTTGTTTTTGATGTGGATGGCACTGAGGCTTATCTTATGATCGGGATTCAGGTCGTAAATAATCTTCCCTGAAAAATCATAAAAGAAAAAATCTTCGTCACGTAGAAACTCATCCTCTACGGTGTTTTTGTTCTGCAAGGTGATTTCACTATCCTGAAAGGCCCTATTGATAAACTGCTTGTAAGTGGGAGTACTCAAAAAATCGGTAGCCGAGCGTCTTGCGGCGAACTGTACCCCCAACTTTTGGGTTACTGGGATTTCGGCATATACATCACCGCTAATCAAGTTGAAACCACCGCCACCTTTAAAGGTTTTGGGCACGGTATTGCCGGTTTCCATTTGGATAACACTGCTTACCCCATCCCCAAAAATGGCAGGGGTTCCGTTTTTGTAGACGGTCACTTTATCCGTTTGATATGGATTGAAGGCGGAAATCAACCCAAAAAAATGACCGGATTGGTACATTTTGATACCGTTCCACAGTACGAGGTTCTGGTCATTGGTCCCCCCGCGGACATTGATGTCGGAGACCGTCTCGTCAATACTTTTGATACCAGGCAATGCTTGAACAGTTTGAAGGATATCAGGCTCGATCAAGCCTGGTAGGATACCAAACTCAGCGGTGTTCAGTGAGATACTCGCATCACTCTCCTTTATGATTCCAGAGGTAAGATACTTGTACACAAATACCTCGTCCAACTCTTCGTAACGTGGTGCCAACAGGATTTTGGGACATCCGCCTTGGTGGATGAGTGCTTCAACACTGATATATTTGGTATCGTAGCCCAAGTATCGAATTCTTAGGGAAGCATCGCGGGATACGTTTTCCAAACGGAATGAGCCATCGGAATCGGTAATAATGGCGATATTGAAGCCCATCACCTCCACCGTGGCACCTATGACGGTATTTTCCGCAAAATTATCCAGTACCACACCACAAAGATTGACACGGTTATTCTTGGAAAGAGCGTAGTAACGATCATTCAATTTTTCGGGGACAATCCGAAATTTATCCTGGATATATTGGAGAATATCGCTTAGGGAGTTGAGGTTTTCGGGAATCTGGATGGCGTAGCCTTCCAGATCTTCGTTCAAGTAGGAGAATTTAATATTAAAACGATCCTCCAAGGTTTTGATGTACGAAATAAGGGAAACGGACGACTCTTGTTTTTCTTGGGACTGCATGCAAAAGCTGCCCATAAAAAACAGGAAAACCAATACGCGGCCTATATTTTTATTGAGGTGTGTTCCCAGCATAAAAAAGTACATTGTCTCCTTCTACCTTATAACGAGTTTGGGAGGGGGTACTTATACTTTTTAACGCCATATTTAGGTCGGTGTTGTTGAAAGATCCGGTAAATAGTAAATCGGTATTGATGTTTTCCGTGGTAACTTTTACATTGAACTGTCTTTCCAATTCAGCAAAGACAAATTTTAAAGGAATACTTTCAAAGGTACTTTCGTTGTTCATCCAAGAGGGTTGGGTTCCTTTGGGAGTTCCGGTAGTTTGTTTTCCATTGATGACCACATAGGAGTTACCAGCAGGCAACTTTATTTCTTTGCCCTTGTGGGTAACGCTTACCAAGCCTTCATAACAGGTCACCTCAAAGATTCCTTCCCTATTTTCTACGTTGAATTGGGTTCCCAATACGATTACGGTGCCTTGTTCTGTGGAAACCGTGAATTTTTTTCCTTTGGCCACCTTAAAAAAGGCCTCTCCGTCCAATTCGATGTTTCGTTGGTTGTCCCAATTCTTTTTGCTGTATGAAATACGGGAATCCGCATTTAAAAATAATTCGGAATTATCGGGAAGGATAACTTCGGAACGTTCGGCAAACCCAGTGGTAACCTTTTCGTTCAAGGAGTTGATATAAAAGTAGGAACCGGCAAGCAGTACAGCGATAACGGCAGCCACCCTCATGAATTTCTTGAAGGGATTCAACGAAATGACCTTAGGTGCCTTGGCCATGTGCTCTTCCTTGAAACGGAGCAAGGCTTGGTCCGCATCAAAATCGGGAGCCTGCAAACCGCTGGAAGCTTCCTTCAGTTTTTGAAAGGAAGCATATCCTTCGGAAGTTTCAAATTCCCGAAGCTCCTGCTCTGAGAGCTCTCCGCTCAACCATTTTGCTAAATAATTTTCTTGCATGGGTCTTATGCTTTACGTTATGATAACAACTACCTATTAAAATACCCTACCTTACCAGTTTAAAAATAATCACCTGCTAGATTCCATCTATATGTTCCCGCAAACTTTTAAGGGCCAAATGCATCCTTTTTTCAATAGCTTTTACGCTTACTCCTTCCATTTCAGCGATTTCCGCATATTTTTTTCCGTCTACCCGGTTGAGCAAAAAGGTGGTGCGCTGATTTTCGGGTAAAGCGTTGAGGGCATCGTCCAATTTTTTCTGGTATTCCTTTTCCTCCATTAAAAATTCGGGTGATTCGTTGGTTCGATCCCTAACAAGACTGTCCGCGTGTTTGAGCCGTACTTTTTCCGATTTGATTACGTTTAGGTACAGATTGTTGGCCACAGTGTAAACAAAGGATTTGGCTTTTTCAGGACTTACCTTGGCACAATTCTCCCATAACTTCACAAAGGCCTCTTGTACGGCGTCATGGGCCTTCTCTTCGTTTCCAAACTTATAGAATATATAATTAAAGACCGTTTTGGAATGGGCCTTAAACACTTCACTGAAAATATGGTCCTCGCAGACATTGCTCATAGCGGGAAAATTGTTTGTACGTCAAATATATTTGAAAAATTTAAGGAAAAAGTAGGGTTTTCTTTTTGATGGTTGTTTTAAGGTTGAATTATAACCCCAAAATTCATTCGTTATGAAAAAGTTGACAAACAACTTGTTGCGTACATTACTTGCAATCCTTGTTCTTGGTTTTATGGCCTGCCAAGAAGAATATGAAGAAGTAGGCGGAGGGACACAAAGCGAGACTATTTCCGCCAGCTCCACTACCGCCGATTTGATTCAGAAGACCTCTTCCAATGATGGTTCTTATGACAATATTGTGGATGGTGCCAGTTGCTTCGCTGTACAATTTCCATACACCGTAAATGTGAACGGAGTGGAAATAACCATCGATTCCAGGGAAGATTTGGATTTGATCGAAGAAATCTTTGATGAATTGGACGACGACGATGATATTCTTGATATCTTCTTTCCTATTACTATCACCCTTTCCGATTTTAGTGAAATCACTATAGAAAATCAAGATCAACTGGAGCAGTATGCCCGTGAGTGTCTTGAAGGAGGTGACGATGATGATATCGAATGTATTGATTTTGTATACCCCATTACACTCTTCACCTTTGGTGTGGACAATCAACAGTCAGGTCAAGTGAACATCGAGAGCGATCGCGACATGAAGCGATTCTTTGACGAACTGGATGATGATGACTTGATCAGTATCGAATTTCCAATTACCCTCATTAAGTTTGACGGCACCCAAGTGGTGATCGAAAACAATGCGGCCTTGGCCGCAGCCCTTGAAATGGCCAAGAACCAGTGCGACGAAGATGATGACGATGCTTATAACGACGACGACAATGATTATAACGACGACGACTTTACTAAATCTGAGTTGGACGAACTTCTACTGGAATGCCCATTGCAGGTAAGGCAGGTCATCCGA
Organism: Flagellimonas marinaquae; assembly: GCF_003992675.1. GTDB lineage: Bacteria > Bacteroidota > Bacteroidia > Flavobacteriales > Flavobacteriaceae > Flagellimonas > Flagellimonas marinaquae. The sequence continues at coordinate 49,532 of NZ_RZMZ01000005.1, read as the reverse complement.
AACAGTGTGGACAATACAGAACAGTATGTTGAGCGTCTGTTGACTTTCTCTGCAGATGGTACAGTTTACTTTACCACCTTTACCACCGATGAGATCATGGGTACATGGAGCACCAGTACTACCGAAAATGGTGTGATGCTGAGCCTTGACTTTGAAGATTTCCCAGATTTTACTATCGATGCCATCGTGTATGAATTGGATGATGATAAAATCAAACTTTACAAGGACGATGGAAACAAAATCATATTGAAAGAGAGGTGTGATTTGGAAGATTCCAATCCAATAGACAGTGAGACTTTTACAGCTCTGCTCAACGAATGTAAGTGGATTATTAAGGAAGTGGAAAACCAAGGCGAGGAAATAGAAAGACTCTTGGGCTACGAATTTGAATTTGCCGCTGGCGGTACTGTTACCTTGAGCAATGGCGTAAATACCAAACAAGGTACATGGGAAACCGGTTTGAACAGTCAGTTGCAACTTTCCTTAATGATAACCATTGGTGACGAACCCGGAGTTAGCTTTGAATGGCCCATTCGCAAAATGCTTCAGTCACGATTGGAGTTTGAAATCGACGATACCGACCACGAAATGGTGCTGCTGAAAGAGTGTGATGACAGCACTGATGATGGTGATGTGGTAGAAATAAGAGGAATCGCTTTGGACGGACCATGGAATGTGGCCCTTTACAAGGAAGGAAGCACGGATATGACGGCTTCTTTCGCTGGAATGGACTTTAATTTTGGCGAAATGCACCAAGTTGAGGTCTCCATCAATGCAGATCCTCAGGCCACAGGTCTTTGGAGAGTGCTGCGGGATTCCGAAGAAGGACTAAAGTTCTTTATCAACTTTGATACTATGGATGTCCTGTCCGAATTGACAGATGACTGGAAAGTAGTTTCCATAACTTCCACCCGAATCGAGCTAACGGATGAAAGCGATGATGGAACTAATGATACCCTGGTATTCGAAAAACCATAAACCCGATACCAAACGAGAACACTAAATTTTTTACAATTTCAATAACTATATATGAAAACCTCAATTTTAAAACTGACAACGGTTCTATTGTTCATGATTTTTGTGAGCTGTGAAAACAACAACGATGATGATGTCCTTGATAACATATCGGCAGCCCAGGTCACTGAACTTACAGGAATAGCCGCAAGTGGGTCATGGACCATTACCTATTATTTCGATGATAAGGATGAGACGGACCATTTTAATGGCTATGCTTTTACCTTTAATACCGATGGCACCCTAGTGGCCACTAATGGTACAACTGATATCAATGGTACGTGGTCCATTTCGGACTCCGACGATGATGGGGATGATGACAGTCCAGATGATAGTGATGTGGATTTCAATATTGCTTTTAGTGCCCCAGCCGATTTTGCCGATTTGACGGACGATTGGGATATTGTAAAATACTCCGCTGTCAGAATCGAATTGATTGATGAAAGTGGAGGAAACGGTGGAACCGATAAATTGGTTTTCGAAAAGAATTAAATATTTTTCCCCAATCTTTTTTCAAAAGAAGGACGGCTCTCCCCAAAGCCGTCCTTTTTCTATTGGATTATTCTTAAATTTGTCCCTCTTTAAAACAAAGAACTTATGTTCGATAATTTAAGCGAAAAGTTAGATAAGGCATTACACGTCCTCAAAGGTCACGGGCAAATTACTGAAATCAATGTGGCAGAGACCCTTAAGGAAGTGCGACGAGCCTTGTTGGATGCCGATGTCAATTTTAAGATAGCCAAGGAATTTACCAATACGGTCAAAGAGAAGGCGCTGGGCCAAAATGTATTGTCCTCCCTTCAACCGGGCCAGCTTATGGTCAAGTTGGTAAAGGATGAGCTTACTGAACTTATGGGGGGCGAAGCCGAAGGAATAGACCTTTCAGGCAACCCATCCATAATCTTGATGTCCGGTTTGCAGGGTTCAGGTAAAACCACTTTTTCCGGTAAACTTGCCAACTACCTGAAGAACAAGAAAACAAAAAAGCCGCTTTTGGTAGCCTGTGATGTGTACCGTCCCGCTGCGATAGATCAGTTGCATGTGGTTGGGGAGCAGATAGGAGTGGAGGTCTACTCCGATCGCGACAATAACGACCCCGTGGCTATTGCCAAGGCAGGTATTGCACATGCCAAAAGCAACGGTTGTAACGTGGTGATCATCGATACCGCAGGTCGGTTGGCTGTGGATCAACAGATGATGACCGAGATATCCAATATCCATAAGGCCATACAACCACAGGAAACCCTCTTCGTGGTGGATTCCATGACAGGTCAGGATGCCGTAAATACAGCAAAGGCCTTCAACGATATCTTGAATTTCGATGGGGTCATCCTCACCAAATTGGACGGTGATACCCGTGGTGGAGCCGCTATTTCCATTAAATCTGTGGTAGACAAGCCCATCAAGTTTATCGGTACGGGCGAAAAAATGGAAGCCATCGATGTGTTCTACCCTTCACGTATGGCCGACCGTATCCTCGGAATGGGAGATGTGGTTTCCTTGGTGGAGCGTGCACAAGAACAGTTCGATGAGGAACAGGCGCGTAAGATTCAGAAAAAGATTGCCAAAAATAAGTTCGGTTTTGATGATTTCCTGAGTCAAATTCAGCAGATCAAAAAAATGGGGAACATGAAAGATTTGATGGGCATGATTCCCGGAGCGGGAAAAGCCCTGAAAGGATTGGATATCGATGATGATGCCTTTAAGCATATCGAGGCGATCATCCATTCCATGACCCCCGAAGAACGTTCCACCCCGGCCATGCTTAATGCCAGTCGCAAAAAACGGATAGCCGCAGGTAGCGGAACCTCCATTCAAGAAGTAAACCAATTGCTCAAACAGTTCAACCAAATGAGCAAAATGATGAAGATGATGCAAGGCGGAGGCGGCAAAAAGATGATGCAGATGATGCAGAACATGAGATAACCCTTTTCAGCAAAAAAAACCAACACAGCAACCCATGGAAATCCTCGACGGAAAAAAAATATCGAACCAAATCAAAGAAGAAATCACCGTTGAGGTGGCCCAAATGAAGGAGCGGGGCGAAAAAGTGCCCCATTTGGCCGCAGTGCTGGTGGGTAACGATGGTGCAAGCCTCACTTATGTGGGCAGCAAGGTGCGTTCCTGTAAAAAAATAGGTTTTGAGTCCACGCTGATCCATCTTCCAGAAGAAACCACAGAAGAAGATTTGCTAAAGCAAGTGAACCAATTGAACAATGACCCTGCAATCGATGGGTATATTATCCAATTGCCCCTGCCCAAACATATTGATGAAGAAAAAGTGTTGATGGCCGTAGACCCTAATAAGGATGTGGATGGATTTCACCCAACGAATTTCGGAAAAATGGCCTTGGATATGGAAACCTTCATTTCGGCAACTCCGTTCGGAATCATGGAGTTGTTGAAGCGCTATAAGGTGGATACCGAAGGTAAGCATACCGTAGTTATCGGGAGAAGCCATATTGTGGGACGGCCCATTAGTATTTTGATGAGCCAAAAAGGAAACCCAGGGAATTCAACGGTGACACTTGCCCATAGCAGGACCAAAAACCTTAAGGAGTTGACACTTCAGGCTGATATTGTTATCTCTGCCCTAGGAGTTCCCAAGTTTTTAAAAGCGGATATGGTCAAGCAGGGGGTAACCATCATTGACGTTGGAATTACCCGTGTGCCGGATGATACCAAAGAAAAAGGATACTACATCACTGGTGACGTGGATTACGAAGAAGTGAGCAAAAAGGCTTCCCACATCACTCCCGTACCCGGCGGAGTAGGCCCTATGACCATTGCCATGTTGCTTAAGAACACCTTGCTCGCACGAGAGCGTCACTCATAAGGTGTTAGTTAACATTTTCCTGTTCAACTTCAGTTTTTAAAGGCTTTGCTTGTTGCTCCTCTTCGGGATTGATGTATTCGAATTCGGTGTCACCTTCGTCATTGGTGCAGCTCGATACGGCCATGGCCGAAAAAATAAGGGTGACCAAAAGTAAAATTGTCTTCATACGGATAAGATTTGGGTTCGACTTAATGATCTAATCGATACACTTATAACGAATTAGCATTAAAATTCTTGTTTTTGTCATCAAAATATCGATAACTTACTTCGTGCTTAATATCGAGTTATGGCCCAAACCACAAGAAATAAGGTAGCATGGATTGTTTTTATCTGCCTGGCCATTGGGATTGGCCTGTATCCATTGGTGTACCTCTTTGCCTCCGACGATTTTGGTCTGTTGCTGAACAAATCGGATGAAATAAGGGCAAGTTCACTTTGGAAAGTAGCTTTTTATGGGCATATCAGTTTGGGTGGAATCGCCCTGTTGGTGGGTTGGTCACAATTCATTAAAAAGTTACGCTCCAGACGGCTGCAGCTTCATCGAAACCTAGGAAAGGTCTATGTGGTTACAGCTATCCTGAGTGGTTTATGTGGACTCTATTTAGGGTTTTATGCCACAGGTGGTTGGGTATCTTCAATTGGTTTTAGTAGCCTTGCCCTGATTTGGCTCTTTACCACAACCCGTGCCTACATCGCTATCAAAAACAAGGACTTGGCGCTGCACCAAGGTATGATGGTCTACAGCTACGCAGCCTGCTTTGCAGCCGTAACGCTCCGCATTTGGTTGCCCATTCTGATTGTGGTTTTCGGAGAGTTTCTCGTGGCCTATAAGATTGTTGCGTGGCTATGTTGGGTGCCCAATATGATTTTTGCCTTTTTCTGGGTCCGAAGAAAAGGGTTGAACTTGGCCTAGATTATTTCGCAAATAACTGTCCCATATCCTTGAATGCCTTAAACTCCAGTGCGTTTCCCGCAGGATCTAAAAAGAACATAGTGGCCTGTTCGCCGGGCTCCCCTTTGAACCGAATGTAGGGCTCAATCACAAAATCGATGCCCTTGGCTATCAAGTCTTTCGAAAAGGATTGGAAAGTATCCCAAGGCAACACCACGCCATAGTGAGGTACGGGTACATTTTTACCATCAACCGGGTTGGTATGGGTCTCTTCCTCAGATTTAGGTTTGTAATGGATAACAAATTGATGGCCAAAAAAGTTAAAGTCTACCCATTGTTCCGCACTTCTGCCTTCCTCACACCCGAGGACATCTCTGTAAAAAGTTCGACATTCTTGAAGATTATGAACTGGAACGGCAACATGAAAGGGGGTTATTTTTTGCATGGTTTATTTTTTCTGAAAATTAGAATAAGTTTATCAAGCTTCCAAAAATGATACAATTTGATCATTCACATCGTCTTGATGCATGGAATGGCCGAGGCCTTCGGTGCTCACCAAATGGCTTTCTTCCCAGTTTTTGTTAACTGCAACTGATGCGTGGTAGGGTGTAATGTTATCATATCTGTCATGGAACAACAGCCCTTTTTTACTGAGAGAACGTGCAAATTGAGAAGTGGAAAACTCATCGATTTTAAAACCAAAACGTTGTTGCACATAAGAGTCTAAATGTTTCATCACTCGATTATTGAACTTCAATAAATCTTGAAAATGGGCCATGATTTCATGGAATTCCGAAGGAGAACCAATAGTGACCAGTTTTTCAACTTGGTCGCTCGGGTTCTTGTATTGGTTGTACACAATGGTCATCCCGCCCACAGAGTGTCCGATGAGATGTTTTGGGTTGTATTTTTTAACCATATGGTTCACGGCTTCCTCATATAAGGGAACGTAGAGGTGCTTTCCTGAAGAATACCCGTGCGATGGGGCATCGAACGCAAGAATATTAAAATCGGCTTCCCTTAGTTTTTTGATCAGATTGCGCCACCTGTAGGTGTTGCTTTCCCAACCATGGACCAATAAAACCGTTTCTTTGTTCCCCGGCCAGTGATACGATTGGATTCTGTGCCCAGCTACTTCCTCAAGGGAGAGTTTGTGGGCATCCAAATATGCTGCCTGTTCTGGTGTGACCCTTCCCTTTCTAACCTTGCAAAATACATGGAATGCGGTTTCCGCAGCTTTTTGTGGAGCAACTAGCGCGTAGGCATTAAAATATTGCCCATAAACCAAGGGGATTGCTTTGTTCAACAGTTTTTTCATCGAAAATAATTTGGGGCTACTCCCAACCCAGCATCAAATATTTGATTTTGGCATCATCTGGAATCTGAACCGCTTCAATAGAGGCAGTTGAAAATCGTAAACTTTCGGGAAGCTCCTCTTTGTCGATGGTAAAGTAAAGGTTGCTTCCCTTTGGGAAAACCACAACGCTGTTCAAAGTGGTTACGATTTTTTTGATTTCGTAGGAATCCTGAATATCCTTGAACGTGCTTTTCAGTCCGATACCTTTTTCGGAAGTGTAGCGCGGATCCATGATCCTAACATTTTGGACGGTAGGAATACTGTCGGAATTTGCGGTAAGCGTCAACAAATGTTTACCACCTTTTTCAAAAATATCAACCTTTTTAGGTGAAGCGCCCAGATTGATTTGGGCGGCATCTCCCACAACGGAGTCTTGTACAAAAATGGTTTCCAGTTCACTTACTTTGGAGGTGTTGGTCAAGGGACCAACACTGGTTTCGGTAATGAGGAACGTAGTATCCTTTTGGCAGGATTGCATTGCTGCCATAACACAGATGAGGGCAAAGGCCCAATTTCTCTTTTTCATATAACTAGCTATCGAATCACTTTTTTGAGTACGCCCAGAACACCTCGTATGAATGTGGCGCTGGTCAAGACTTTGACAACAGGGTTCATTCGGGTGCTTCTTCTGCTTGTTGAGCTTCGGGTCGTCGTTTTTATTTCTTTTTCTTTCTCGGCCTCTTTTTCGGCCCTTTCAATTTTTTCGGTCAGGATTTCATAAGCACTTTCGCGGTCGATTTCCTCGTTGTATTTTTTGATGAGCTTTGAATTGTCCAAAACCTCCTCGATTTCCCCATCGGTCAAAATATCCATACGGCTCATCGGCGCCCGCATCATCGTGGCTGCCAATGGGGTAGGTCTACCTTTTTCGTCCAAGGCAGAAACCAGTGCTTCCCCGGTTCCCAACGATGTCAGCACCTCGGCCGTATCGTAAAATTCCGTAATGGGATAGTTCTGGGCCGTAAGTTTTATCGCTTTTCGGTCTTTAGCCGTAAAGGCCCTAAGCGCATGTTGTATTTTAAGTCCCAACTGAGCCAGTACATCGTCCGGCACATCAGTGGGGTTTTGGGTCACAAAGTAAAGCCCGATTCCTTTGGAACGAATCAATTTGACGATGCTTTCAATCTGATCGAGCAGCGCTTTGCTCGCATTGTCAAAAATCAAATGGGCCTCATCGATGAACAATACCAACTCGGGACGTTCACTATCGCCCTGCTCCGGAAAGGTGGAGTAGATCTCTGCCAATAGACTCAGCATAAAAGTGGAAAATAGTTTGGGTCGGTCTTGTATGTCCGTCAAACGGATAATATTGATATACCCACGACCATTATCATCGATACGCACCAAATCGTCCACATCGAAGGACTTTTCCCCAAAAAAGAGGTCGGCGCCCTGCTGCTCCAATTCTATGATTTTCCTTAAAATAGTTCCTGTGGAGCTTGTAGAAATGCGTCCATATGCTTTTTGGAACTCCTCCTTACCTTCTCCCGTAGCGTATTGCAGCACCTTTTTGAAATCCTTGAGGTCCAGAAGCGGCAGTTTGTTATCGTCACAGTATTTGAAGACCACCGCAACAATACCTTCTTGTGTAACGCTCAAATCCAGAATTCGGGAAAGCAGAACGGGTCCAAATTCGGAGACTGTGGCCCGTAGACGAACACCATTTTGTTCCGAGAGCGATAAAATTTCAACGGGAAACCCCTTAGCCTCAAAGGGGAGTCCGATTTTCGCATGGCGTTCATCGATTTTCGGGTGTCCGGGACTTGGTTTGGCTATACCGCTGAGGTCACCCTTAAGGTCCATCAACAGTACGGGTATACCCTTGTCCGATAAGTTTTCGGCCAGCACCTGCAAGGTCTTGGTCTTCCCGGTACCCGTTGCCCCGGCAATAAGTCCGTGCCGGTTCATGGTTTTGAGGGGAATCTTGATAAATGCGTTGGTCATGGTTTCCCCATCGAGCATTCCAGCACCCACGGTAATGTAATCACCTTTGGTGGCATATCCTTGTTCGATATGTTCGATGAACTGTTCTTTGTTGCCCATGCTGTTCAATTTCCGATAAAAATAGGGTAATTTTAAGCAAAACTAAAAATGGGAATATGAAACCTTTTCGATATGTTATTTTGATTTTTTTGTGGGTAGCCTATATGGTACCTGCGAATGCTCAGGAAAAGACAGAATTGATTTTTCACCAATCGCATGAGCCCAAGAAGCAAAACGCTCCCTTTAGCGATGTGGTACAGGCGGGAAACCTCTATTTTTTGGCAGGGCAGATAGGCATGGACCACAGTACGCGAACCTTGGTGAGCGGCGGGATTCAGGCGGAGACTCAACAAGCTATTCAAAATATTTCGGAGGTTTTGGCCCAGCACGGTATGACTTTGGACAATGTGGTAAAATGCACGGTAATCTTGGCGAATATTGAGGATTTTGCAGCTTTTAATGAAATCTACACCCAATATTTTACCCAAAAACCGGCCCGGACTACTTTTGCAGCAAAGGACCTAGCCGCCAATGGTCAAATTGAAATTGATGTGATTGCCGTAAAATAGGCAGTTAATCGATATATCGAGGATATTGTGGCAAAGGGCTTTAAAAATTGGGTCTGATCCATAGATGTGAGTATCTTCATGGATTCAGAAATTAAAGCATGCCAGAACGCTATTTGTTAAAACATTTCTGTGCGGAAACAGTAAGAAGACTTTCTCTTTTCATCTGTTTCTTTTGTTGTATCCCATATTTCATTTATTCCCAGACCAATGTGGCCCCGGAGGTAAACGCGACCGGAGACCAAATATATTGCCCCCTCACTTCGATTCCCGTTGCTACAACATTTACGATTACAGACCCCGACGATACGGAAATAGACGCATTTTATATCCAAATATCAACGGGTTACGAAAGGGGATTGGATACCTTGCGTTTGGAAAACACCCACCCCAATGTTGCGGTAAGTTGGAATAGCCAAGAAGGAAAGCTAACGCTCACTGGGTCTTCAGGAGGTGCAGTCGCCTACACCGATTTAATTGCGGCGGTAAACGACGTTGTGTTCGAGAGCAGCTCCACATCGCCAACAGAAGAAAAATTCTTTTCATTCACGATAGGTAGCGCCAACTTTTTACCCGAAACGGGGCATTATTATGAGTACATAGAAGCCTTTGGTATACGATGGGACGATGCCAGGGCAGCGGCAGAGAATAGGAGCTTTTTTGGACTACAGGGGTATTTGGCCACCATAACTTCCGATGCCGAAGCCCAACTTACAGGTGAACAGGCTTCGGGAACAGGTTGGATTGGTGGCACGGACAGTGTGATTGAAGGGGTTTGGAGGTGGGCCACTGGTCCCGAGGCGGGAACTGTTTTTTGGAATGGTGCCCAAAATGGCTCCTCACCTAATTTTGCATTTTGGAACACCAATGAACCTAACAATCTGAACGATGAGGACTATGCGCATATTACCGCACCTGGAGTCGGCATAACCGGTTCGTGGAACGATTTGTCCATAACCGGTGATCCCACAGGCGATTACCAACCTAAGGGATATATTGTAGAGTATGGTGGAATGCCGGGAGATCCTATCTTAACACTTTCGGCAAGTACTAAAATAACCACTCCAAAAATTCTCACTACCAATCCAGCAGTTATTTGTGGCGCTGGAACCATAACGCTGAGCGCGGAATCCACTTTGGGCGAGGTGGTTTGGTTTGATGAACCAACAGGTGGCATCCCTGTGGCCACGGGCAATGTTTTCACTACCGACATTACAACCAGCACTACTTTTTATGCGATAGCTTCGTACAATGGATGCCTGAACGGTGAACGAATTCCCGTTGAAGCCCAAGTGCAAATAAAGCCGCAGGTGAACAGTGATTTCACGGTGGCCAATTGTAGTTCGGGCCAAGAGGTCTTATTTAATTTATCACAATACAACGACTTGATAATAGCTGACTCCAATAGTTACACCATAACATATCATCTCTCGGAAAATGATGCAGAAAACAATACCAACCCTTTGGATGACCAAATGTTTAGCATTTCCACCGCTGATGAGGTGTTTTTTCGAGTGGAGGGCACAGGCGATTTCTGTCATTCCGTCGGAAGGATATTTTTGGAGGAAAGCACCACCTCTTTGCCTGCGAATTACGTATTTGAACAACAAGAATGTGATGAAGGAGAAATTGATGGTATCACTTCCTTTGACTTACAAGAGGCTGTCAATGCCATTCTTTCGGAGTTGCCCATGAATCAAAATATGTCCGTCTCGTTTTATGTCAGTGAGGATGACGCTTACCTAAGCCGGAACGCCATTTCACAAATTGACAATTATACCAATGTAACACCTTTTGAGGAAACGCTGTTTGTTAGGGTAGAGGACAATACTTCGGGGACTTGCTTTGGCGTAGGTCCAAACGTATGGCTCAGTGTGAATCCCATTCCGTCCTTTGCTGTAGAAGAAGACTATATCTACTGTACAGAAGGGAGTGTTTTGGTGGAGCCGTTCGCTACCAATGGGGATTATGCCTATAAGTGGTTCAATGAAGAAGGTCAGCTTATTGGAACAGCGACAAGGATACGTATTTCACAACAAGGAATTTACAGTGTTATCGCCACCTCGGAATCAGGTTGTGTTGCAGAGCGGCAATCTTTTCAGGTGACCGAATCTGGCCCTCCAACGTTGTTGCCTCAATTTATTCAGGTTGAGGATGATGGCGAAACGGGAACAATCACCGTGAATCATCAGGATGGGCAATTAGGTCTTGGGGCGTATGTATTTGCGTTGGATGACCCTAACAATGTACAGGAGGAAGGTGTTTTTACCAATGTAGCTCCTGGTCTCCATACCTTATATGCTCTAGATTTGAACGGTTGTGGCTTTGATGAAATTCGTATCGGAGTTATTGGAGTTTCAAAATTTATAACCCCAAATAATGATGGCATCAATGATACCGTTAAGATTTTAGGGGTCACTACCGAATTTTATGAGCAAGGGGTTTTTAATGTTTTCGATCGCTATGGTCGATTGCTCGCCCAAACAGACCCTTTGGTGGATGGTTGGGACGGCTTTTTTAATGGCCGACCAATGCCTCCATCCGATTATTGGTATGCATTGGAACTTCGTGATGTAAATGGCAAAGTGCATCTGAAAAAGGGTCACTTTACGTTAAAGCAATAATTGATAAGTTTCTCGAACATACAATTTCTTCGTAGTATCTTTGCGCCATGGTTGAACATAACGTGATGGATTTGGTTGAAAAGGGCCTGATGTTGCCTTTGATGGAAGAGTTTTATACCATTCAAGGTGAGGGCTACCACAAGGGAGCAGCTGCTTATTTTATAAGGGTAGGAGGCTGTGATGTTGGGTGCCATTGGTGCGATGTAAAGGAAAGTTGGAATGCTGAAACCCATCCCCCAACACCTATTGATAGTATTGTGGCCAATGCCGAAAAGTACTCCAACACCATAGTGATTACCGGTGGGGAACCGCTCACCTGGGACATGGGGCCACTGACCGAAGGCTTAAAGGCCAAAAACATGAACATCCATATCGAAACGTCTGGAGCTTACCCGTTGACAGGGGTTTGGGATTGGATATGCCTATCCCCAAAAAAGAATAAGTTGCCCGTTGGCGATATCCACAAAAAAGCCCATGAGCTTAAGGTAATCGTTTACAACAAGCATGACTTTATTTTCGCTGAAGAACAGGCTGCGCAAGTGGGCAAGGATTGTATTCTGTATTTGCAGCCCGAATGGAGCGTGCGGGACAAGATAATGCCGCTTATCGTGGACTATGTGATGAAACATCCAAAGTGGAAGGTTTCGTTACAGACCCATAAATATTTGAATATCCCTTAAAGTTCAAAATTAACGTCCGCCGTATTTCTGAAGATCCAAAATGCATTCGGCATCCAAGCCGGGAATGGTAGCCAACCCTTTGGAAGCGTTGCTTTCCATTTGCTTTAATAAAGAAGAACCAAATTCCAGTTCGGAACGCATCAAACAGCCATCAACATTGCAATGATTATTGCCTTCTTCCACGCCATCATCATTAATGGTGGTCTCTTCGTGGTCGTTGACCGATTGTGTAGAAAGGTTCACCAAGCCGAACAAATGTCCAAACTCATGTATCAAAGTCGCCGTTTCCACATCTTCGGTGCTGACAGCTGTGCTGCTATTGGCAATCTCTTGGATCGTGGACTCATAAATGACCATTGAGGTGTTTCGGTACACCGCACCAAGGGTCACTAGGCTGTTTTCTTGGTCATCGGTTTCGGCAGGTGCATCGGCAAAATAAATGTGCACGGTAATGGTAGATCCGCTGTTATATTCATCCCTATTCTCCCTTTCCAGTTCCACTACTTCGTCGAGGTTCAGGCTTGCTTCGTTGGGCGAGGATACAGCAGTGTACTTGAACTCAATATCTTCCTTAAAGGTGTGATGCCTTAAAAATTCTTCAAAATTGGCTATGGCCTCTGCTGTTGGGGCGAACCCGGTTACATAATCAATTTCGATCAAAAGTTTATCGTAAACGTCGTTGGAAAGTAAGTCCCTGGCCGAAGCACCGGTGGCCAACAGGTTTCCCGCCCTAAGGTTGGCGTTGGAATCCGTAGCCGTTGGGGTAGAATCCTTGGAGCAACCCATAAGTAACCCAAGGCCAAACAAAGTGTATAGCGCAATTTTTTTCATAGCAATCAATATAAACAAAAAACGTTCCTTGTCGGAATCTATTATGTCTTTAAGGTTAGCTTTGCCAAATAGTCGAAATGCTCGCCAGAAATTACAAGCTCGCAATCCAAACCATTTGACTCGCAGGCGTTTTGCAAGGTATCAAAATCTACGTAAACCCAATCAAAAGGTTCGCTTTTTTGCGCCTTATATTCCATTTCGAACTGCACTTCACCGTAATAGGTTCCGTTATTGGGAATCCAATAACCGCCATCCTCATCTTGTTCAAACATGTAAATAATATCGCTGGAATCCAACAATATTTGTCCCTTTGGCCGCAATAATGAAGCCAAATACTGAAAAAAACCACTCAAATTTTTAAGTTGCCCCGCCAATCCTATCCCGTTCATCAACAACAATAGGGTATCATATTTTTCTTCGGAATAATCCAAAATAGGACTGCATACCGTTGATTTCACCCCACGTTCTCGGCAGACTTCGATGCACCCTTCGGAACTGTCCAGGGCAGTTACGTCCAATCCTTTCTTTTGAAGGTAAAGTGCATGACTACCAGCCCCAGCACCTATATCCAGCACTTTTCCGCGTGCCAATTGCAAGGCCTTTTGCTCAATTTTGGGCATTTCAGCAAATGTTCGGAACAAATAGGGTATAGGAATCACATCTTCTTCATCCAAAGATGAATACGTTTTGATATCCTCTATATACTGACCCTTTTGATAATCTTGTAGGGCCTTTCCAAAAACGTCTGCCATGGTTTAGGAATCTTTTTGCAAAGGTGTGACTTTAATTGGATAGAAAGGTTTAAAATGGATAAGTTTGTGTATTATGGACGAACTACTCCGGGAATTGCCCCAAAAAGCAAGGGAAAAGCATTCCGAGAACAAAAAATTCTTTACGAAGTTAAAAAAGCGCCCTCCCAAGGACCTGGACTATACCATGCAACAGCTGCACGATGCCGAATTTGAGCGAACGGACTGCCTTAACTGTGCCAATTGTTGCAAGACCACAGGCCCCTTGTTCACCAATGCGGACATAGAACGGATTGCCAAGCATTTTAGGATGAAGCCATCCCGATTTATCGAGGACTTTTTACGAGTCGATGAGGAGAATGACTACGTGCTTCAGTCTGTGCCCTGTACATTTTTGGGAGAGGATAACTACTGTTCCATTTACGATGTACGCCCAAAGGCCTGCAGAGAGTTTCCACATACAGATAGAAAAAAGTTCCAACAAATATCCAATCTCACCTTAAAAAATGTGGCGATTTGCCCAGCTGCCTTTAACATTGTAGAGGAAATGAAAAAGGCGATAAAAATTTGACGATTTATTATATTTGATAGCATGGAGCAGCTTATTTCATATTTCGAAACCATTCCCTCGTGGCACCGTAGTTTGATACTGGTTGGAGGGATAACTTTTTTCTGGATTTTGGAAGGGATTGTACCCTTGTTCAATGTGCCCTACAAAAAATGGAGGCATTCCGTTCCCAACTTTTTTTTCACAATGACCACGATCATCGTGAACTTTCCGTTGGCGTTCTTGCTGCTCAAGTCATCCGATTGGGCGATTGCCAACGATTTCGGCATCATCAATTGGTTGCCCGAAATGCCGTTGTGGCTCTATGTCGTACTTGGGGTTATGCTTTTGGATTTGATAGGGGCTTACACGGCACATTGGGTGGAACATAAGGTAAAACCGCTTTGGATGGTCCATTTGGTGCATCATTCCGACCATAATGTAGATACGACAACAGCCAACCGCCACCATCCTCTGGAAAGTTTGATTCGTTATTTCTTTACCTTGGTAGGGGTTATCGCGGTTGGTGCGCCTATTGGCATCATCATGTTGTACCAGAGCCTTTCGGTGGTGTTTTCACAATTCAACCATGCTAATATCCGTTTGCCAAGAAAGGTGGATACCGCGCTAAGCTGGATTATCGTGAGCCCGGATATGCACAAAGTGCACCATCATTACCAATTGCCCTATACCGATTCCAATTATGGGAACATATTCTCTATTTGGGACCGATTGTTCGGCACGTATATGTCCATGGACCCCAATAATATCGTTTATGGTGTCGATACGTTTCCTGATGAAAAAGAGAACAGTAGCATCAAAGGGCTGCTAAAACAACCTTTTCATAAATATAGGAGGCCTACAACGGAGGGATAAGGTGTCTTGAAACAAGTAGACAGTAAGCAGTTGACCATTAACAAATAACCAAATCGTCCAAAAGTCAAAGACAAGACACAAGAACAAAGACATCAAAAGACAGCAAACAATCAGCAGTTGCCAATTGTCAGTTCGAGCGCAGTCGAGAACCTTTTGCCATTGACCCTTGGCCTATCAACCAAGAACAAATAACGCAACAACCCGAACTATTCAAAGATTCAATCATAAATCAAATACTTCGCCCTAATTCTTCTAAAATCTTCCAAATCCGCTTGCCAAGTGGCCTTGATTTCATCGTTCGTCATCCCATTCTCAATCTGTTGTTGAAGCAGGGGAGTGCCTGCATGTTTGGTAAATCCGTCGGTTAAAAAGAATTTGGATTTGTCCAAGGTATTCTTGTAGGCGTCGATGATCCATTCCATGGAAACTTCGCTCATTCGTGGCAAATGGGACAAATCACGGCCATAACATGTTTTTCCTTCTTCCTTCGGGTATTTGGACCCAAAGTTGGGTTCCGGAACATAGCTAAAATCATACTTGGTGCTATCCATAAATGAAGCCCCATAACGTTGGAACTGGAATTCGGTACCGCGACCGGCATTTACATTAGTGCCCTCGAACAATCCCAAACTGGGATATAGGTTGATGGAGATATCGTTGGGCAAATTGGGGGAAGGCCGGATAGGAAGATGGTATTCCGATTCGTGCGTGTAGTTCTCCAACTCAATTACAGTTAAGTCAGCTTTGTTGCCATTCTCCAACCATCCTTCGCCGTTGAGCATTTGTGCGTATTCGCCCATGGTCATCCCATATACCAACGGAATGGGGTTCATGCCCAAATAGCTGGTGTGCTCTTTTAGCATGGTGGGGCCGTCCACATAATGTCCGTTTGGGTTGGGTCGATCCAAAACGATTATCGGTTTGTTGTTTTCAGCGCAGGCCTCCATCACCAATTGCAAGGTGGCAATGTAGGTGTAAAAGCGAACCCCTACATCCTGAATATCAAAAACAATAATGTCCAAATCGCTCATCTGCTCCCCTGAAGGTTTTCGGTTTTTGCCGTAAAGCGAAATAATGGGCAGACCTGTTTGGGTATCCATCCCATCCTTTACATGTTCCCCGGCATCGGCCGTACCTCGAAATCCATGTTCTGGAGCAAAGACTTTCCGCACCTCAATCATAGAGGAGAGCAAGGAGTCCACCAAATGGGTATATCCGCTTTTGTGGAAGACAACCGAAGTCGGGTTGGCCACAACACCCACTTTTTTTCCTTGCAGCAGCGGGAGGTAAGCTTTAGTCCGATTGGCCGCGACTATTATAGGTGCTGGGGCATTGGTTATCACCGCCGAAGTGGCATCGGTATCTTTTTGTTGTCCCTTGCAGGCGGAAAACACCAAAAACAACAATAAAACTGTACTTTTGATCTTAGATAAAATGGGCATTCGTTGAATTTAGAATTATTTATAGCCAAACGCCTGATTACAGGGAAGGAACATAAAATTAGTATTTCCGCCCCGATAATAAAAATAGCCATAGCCGCAATTGCAATCGGTGTGGTGATGATGCTCATTGCCATCGCTACAGGTGTTGGCCTCAAGAACAAAATTCGCGAAAAAGTCGCAGCCTTTAATGGCCATATCCAGATTTCCAATTTCGACAACAATAACTCCGAAGTTTCCTTGACCCCAGTTTCCATTAACCAAGATTTCTATCCTGAGTTTAAAAATGTAGAAGGGGTGAGGCATGTGCAAGCAGTGGCCACCAAAGGTGGAATCATCCGAACTGCAGATACGTTTGAGGGCATGCTGGCCAAAGGAGTGGGTACGGATTACGATTGGAGCACTTTTAAGGAATATTTGGTGGATGGCCGACTGCCCGATTATAGCGGTGAACTCAACGAAGAAGTACTCATCTCCAGTTTAATGGCCAACAGGTTGCGGTTAAAGGTGGGCGATAGCTTCTTTTCTTTTTTTCTAAGGGACGGGGACGCATCAAAACCTCCGAACAACCGTAGGTTTGAAATCGTGGGCATTTACGATAGCGGTTTTGAGGAATTTGATGAAACCTATGTGTTCGTGGATATCCGCCACATCCAGTTGATGAACCGATGGGAAGACAATCAAATTGGAAACTTTGAGGTTTTTATTGATGATTTTGACCAATTGGAGGAAAAGAGCAATGAGATCTATGGGAAAACGGTATCCGTACTGGATACGCAGAATATCAAAAACAAGTATTTCCGCATTTTTGAATGGATCGGTCTTTTTGATTTCAATATCGCCCTGATTATTGGAATCATGATTATCGTGGGTGGTATCAATATGATCACCGCTTTGCTGGTCCTGATTTTGGAGCGCACCCAAATGATAGGAATCCTTAAGGCATTGGGATCCGCGAACTGGAGCATCAGAAAGGTGTTTTTATATAATGCTGCCTATTTGATAGCCATTGGGTTGTTTTGGGGCAACCTGATTGGGTTGGGCGTCATCTTTCTTCAGGATAAGTACCGGATGTTCAAATTCCCGAACCCTGAAGAATATTATATCGATTACATCCCTGTGCACATGGATTTGTTGACGATCGTACTCTTGAATTTGGGAGTGATGTTGCTCTGCTTGTTGATGTTATTGGTGCCCTCTTACATCATCACCAAAATAACGCCTGTAAAGGCTATTCAATTTGAGTAGGGTCGTGAAGGAATCATGATTTATCATTCTAAATTGATACCTTGTAGCACAAAATTACCAACCATGACATTCAAATATTACTCGATGCTGTTAGCTGTTTTCCTAACGGCTTCCATTTCAGCACAAAAGCTTTCCAGAACCGAAAAAAAGATTGTTTCCACCATCGAAAAGAACAATACCGAGGCCATTGATTTTTTGGAGAAGGTAGTCAATATCAATAGCGGTACCCTCAATGCCAAAGGGGTTAAAGCAGTGGGAATGGTGTTTAAGGATGCTTTTGATAACATTGGATTCGAGACCAAATGGATTGAAATGCCGTCTGAAATGAACCGTGCAGGTCACCTTTTTGCTGAAACAAAAGGAAACAAAGGAAAGAAGCTATTGCTCATTGGTCATTTGGATACTGTTTTTGAAGAAGATAGTCCATTCCAGACCTTTGAAATGGTAAACGACAGTGTTGCCCATGCCCCGGGTGGAAATGACATGAAAGGAGGGGATGTCATCGTGCTTTACGCCCTCAAAGCACTTTCGGATAACGGACTGTTGGATGATGCACAAATCATTGTGGCGTTTACAGGTGATGAGGAAAGTACGGGTAAACCCTTGTCGATAAGCAGAAAAGACTTGATCGATGCCGCCAAGCGAAGCGATATTGCCTTGGGCTTTGAAACATCAACAGGGTTCAATTATGCAACTGTGGCCAGAAGAGGAGCTTCGGGCTGGGCGGTGGAAGTGGAAGGAAAAAGGGCTCATTCCTCAGGTGTTTTCAGCGAGCGTACCGGTGCTGGTGCCATTTTTGAAATGTCCAGAATCCTACATCAATTTTATACCGATGTGAAGGGAGAGGATTTGCTGACCTTCAACCCCGGTGTTTTGCTCGGAGGAACCTTTGTCAATTTTGATGAAAAAACCAGTAAGGGCGACGCCTTTGGAAAAACCAATGTTGTGGCCCAAAAAGCGGTGGTAAAAGGGGGACTTCGATTTATTTCGGAAGAACAAAAAGAACTGGCTAGAGCCAAAATGAGAGAGATTGTGGCCAATAATTTACCTCAGACCTCGGCTACCATTAGTTTTACGGATAGCTACCCAGCCATGCAGCCCACGGAAGGAAACCTTGCCCTATTGGGCACTTTGAACCAAGTGAGTTTGGACCTTGACCAAGGTGAGGTCTTGGCTTATGACCCAGGAAGGAGGGGGGCGGCAGACGTGTCCTTTGTAGCTGAATATGTTGATGGTTTGGATGGGTTGGGAACCATGGGCTCCGGTGCACATACGCCGCAGGAGACCGTTAACCTGAATACCATCGAGGCTTTGACCAAACGCACAGCAATTCTAATTTATCGATTGATCAACAGTAAGTAATGGTAACACTACAAAACAAAAACACAGCTGTAAGGATTGAAGCCGGCGAACTAGTGGGCTATCAAGTGGACGGGCATGAGTTTATCCATCAAAAAGGGAGCCCGGGATGGAGCAGCGCCGACACCGAAATGTTTCCCATTATTGGCCCGGTCAATGAAGCTGGTTTTCGGGTAAAAACCCCGAAAGGCGAAGCGGTTCAAGATCAACATGGACATTTGCGCCAACTTGAATACAAATTGGAAGGACAAACCGAAACCTCTGCCGTTTTTGTGAAGCAATACCAATCGGGCACTGAGGTGATCAATTCCAAGTTTCCAGAAAAATCTACCGAAGAAGCTCTTACCTGGCCTTACAACTTTCGGTTTGAGAAGACTTTTTTATTGACCGATTCCAGTCTGGAAATCAATTTCAAAATTACTGGTGAAGAAGGAATGCCGTTTATGCTTGGGTACCATCCTGCCTTTAAACTCCATACGGAATCTCCTGTTATTTTGGCCAAGGGCAAAAGGATTTCGCTGGATGAGGTCTTGGCGGTGGGCAGTAGGGCACTCCAAATTTCAGATTGTACCTCCGTTACACTAAAAGATGAGAAGGAAATCACCATAGAAACAGAAGGTTTTGGCAACTTTATGTGTTGGACCGAGGTGCGGAATATGGTCTGTATCGAACCTATATCGTTCTATCCCTATGCTGTAAAACAAACAGAGTTGCACCAAGGCTTTGAAAAGCTCACAGATACGGCCGAATTTAAAGTAGTCTTAAAACCAGGAGTATAAGCTGCTTTTAGGGTTACACGAGCATCTTGCTCTTGTTTTGCTTGAGAAAATACTGCGTCAGAATACTTTCCGTTTCCAAGGTATGCTTTTGTGGGGTGATAAAAGCCTCCACATCTTCAAGGGTGGATAATTGCGTCTCGGTATCGACAAAACCAAAACCCTTGTAAATGCCATCCGCTATCAAGATGACCGCATGTTCATTTTCGTTTCTGCCTTTTTCTTGAATGACCCTGATTTCCGAGGAGAGCATTTTCATGTGGGTGATGGCCTCTTCAACTTTTTGGTTGTACCTATCTATTTCCTCTTCACCGCTGCAGATACCTTCGCAGGTATTTATTTCGTGATGGGAACAAGCTGATGCAGTCTGTTGCAAATGACAGTATCTAGGGCACAGCGAGAATACTTTGCATACTTGCTCCAAATATGCCCGACATTCCGTTTGGTTATGCAATATTTTTAATGGGTTCGGTACACCTTTAATGGTGTTATAGGCCAGATGGGTAATCCCATTTCTGTCTTCGTAGGCAAAAATGGCGTATTGTTTTCCCATTCTTTTTTGGGCACGGTTATAGGGTGGGAAAAGCCGTTTGATTTCCGCAGATTCCATCAAAAGAGCGACCAATTCGCTGCCTGCCAGTTTAAAATCAATGTTGGTCGTCTCGCTGCACATTTGGATTTCCTTTCGGCTCTTGTCGTAAAAATGGCCCAAAACCCGTTTCTTTAGGTTGATGGCCTTTCCCACGTAAATAATCTCCCCTTTTTGATTCATAAAATAATAGATGCCCGGTTTTTGGGGAATACGGTCAAAAACTGATTTGGGCAAATGGGGCGGGAGGGTGGCTTCCTGACTTCGGGCATTCAAAAACTTTTTGAATATGGAATCAGCATCGGGTTGCTCCAACAACTTCTCAAACAGAAGCACCGTTGCATGGGCATCCCCGCGAGCACGGTGACGGTCCACCAAAGGAATTTGAATGGCCGAGCAGAGTTTTCCCAAGCTGTACGAACGCAGTCCGGGAATCAATTTTCGGGACAGCCGAACCGTGCACAACTTTTTTCGGTTAAAATCAACCCCGATCTGCCGGAATTCCTCCTTGATCACACCATAATCAAAATTGACGGAGTGGGCCACAAAAATGCAGCCCTCCGTGATGCTTTCTACCGTATTGGCAATCTCATGGAATACCGGAGCATTTTGTACCATTTGGTCATCGATGCCGGTTAGTCCCGTAATGAAATACGGAATGGGACATTGTGGGTTGACAAGCGATGTAAATTCATCCACGATTTGATTGCCATCATACTTAAATATGGAAATTTCGGTAATCTTGTTGCCCTTGATGCCGTTCCCCGTAGTTTCTATGTCGATGATGGTGTACAAACGATGTGTTGCTTAGATAGTTTGAAATTATGGATAAACGTCCCAGCATCCAAGTGCTATGCCCATTTATATTAAAATTGATGACGGTATTGGGTTGGCGTGCAGTGCTTGAATTCCTTGAACTTGCGGTTAAAGTTGGCAATATTGTTGAAACCGCACTGCTCAGAGATGGAAGCAATGGAAAGCTCAGGGTTTTTTAAAAGGAGCTTGCAGGCATTTTCAATGCGTATTTCAATCAAAAATTGGAAAAATGTCTTGTTGGTCCTCTTTTTGAAATATCTGCAGAAAGCATTCTTCGTCATGTTGGCCTTTTCTGCAATCTCATCCAAAGTAATGGGTTCCCTGTAGTTTTCCATGGCATAGTCGTAGACCTTGCTCATCCGTTTGCCCTCATCATCCGTGAACGATTTGCGATACACAAAGGCCGAAAGTGGCGCCGTCTTGGATTTATTGATTTGGTTGATGATGAGCAGTAGCGATGCAATTTGTTCCACCTTATCCTGTTCCTGCAGGGCAAGGAACAAAGGGATAATATTACCCTGTCTTGAGGTTACTCGCATTCCAAACTCCGCTTTTTTAAAGAAGTGTTGGATGGAAGAAAGATCCGCCAATTGAAAAAAACTTCTTCCAAAGGAATCTTGGTCAAAAAACAAGGTGTGCATCAATGATTCGTCCTTGATTCGGGTATCGCTTCGGAACACATGAGGGACAAAACTACCAATGACCAGAATGTCACCAGCTTTGTATTCATTGATGCTGTCACCCACGATGAGAGAACCTGCGCCTTTTTCCACATAACTGATCTGAATTTCACCATGTTGGTGCAACTGGTCATAAAATACCTGCTCTCGATCAATTTGATAGACCAATGCCTCATCTTGTGGCTTTGGTATTTTAAAGGGAAGCACCTTCATGGATACGCCTAAATTATTTGAAAAATTGATTTTATAGCTAATTTAGGGTAATATACTATCATAATAAGCTAATAATCGAACAAAAGAAAGAGTAGGTCTCTTCGTAATTTTAAAAAGGAAAAAATTAAGCTTACATTATGGTAAAATGGGAAGGCGTAATGCCAGCGGTAACTACAAAGTTTACTAGCGACGACACCTTGGATCTTGAAATGTTCGAAAAGAACATAAAAGCGCAAATCGATGCAGGGGTACATGGGATTATTTTAGGAGGTACCTTGGGGGAGGCGAGCACCTTGCAGCAAGATGAAAAGGAAATCTTGATCAAAAAGTCGGTAGAACTGGCCGACGGAAAAATTCCAGTGATCATGAATGTGGCGGAACAGAGTACCAAAGGCGCCATTGAAGCTGCCCAGAAAGCCGAAAAAGTAGGTGCAGAGGGATTAATGTTGTTGCCGCCCATGCGCTACAAGGCTACCGATTATGAAACGGTCGCTTATTTTAAGGCTGTGGCAGAAAACACGGCTTTACCCATTATGCTGTACAACAATCCAGTAGATTACAAGATTGAGGTAAGTCTGGATATGTTGGAGGAATTGATTACGTTGGATAATATCCAAGCCATAAAGGAGTCCACTAGGGACATTACCAACGTTATCCGGATCCAGAACAGGTTTGGCGACCGTGTAAAGGTTTTTACGGGAGTGGATACCTTGGGATTGGAAAGTTTGGTCATCGGGGCCGTGGGTTGGGTGGCAGGATTGGTTTGTGCCTACCCCGCCGAAACTGTTGCCATTTATGAGTTGGTGAAAGCAGGCAGGATTGGGGAAGCCCTGAAGATATATCGATGGTTCATGCCCTTATTGGAATTGGACATCAGCCCACAGTTGGTGCAAAACATCAAACTGGCCGAAGTGGCCACGGGAATTGGCACCGAACATGTGCGAGCACCCCGATTGCCCTTGCAAGGCGCTGAACGGGAACGCGTTTTACAAGTGATTGAAACCGCAATGAAACATAGACCGGAGCTCCCGGACTATAAAAACATAAATACCGAAGTATGATTACAGGTAAAAACTGTATTGGAGGACAATTTAAGGCAGACGGTTCCGTAGAGTTTAGAACAACAGATCCCAAGAGGAACGTTCCGAACCCAACGGTATTCGTAGAAGCCACCAAAGATGAAATAGATACGGCCGTAGACTTGGCTTGGGAGGCTTTTAAGGTATTCCGAAGTATGCCGGGCAAACAACGAGCAGCGTTTTTAAATACCATTGCTGACGAAATGTTGGCACTGGACCAAGAATTGATTGACACTTATATGTTGGAGTCGGGTTTGCCAGAAGGTAGGGCCATTGGCGAACGGGGACGCACCATTTTTCAGTTGCGTTCGTTTGCCGAACTGGTTGCCAACGACGATTGGCGTGAAAATACATTTGATGCAGCCCAGCCCGATAGACTACCGCAACCAAAACCAAGTCTGCGAAAAACCATGATTCCCTTGGGTCCTGTGGCCGTTTTTGGGGCCAGTAATTTTCCGTTGGCATACTCCACGGCAGGAGGCGATACGGCAAGCGCCTTGGCCGCAGGCTGCCCAGTGATTGTAAAGTCTCATCCCATGCATGCGGGAACCAATGAGTTGGTTGCTTCTGCCATTGTAAAAGCGGCCAACAAAACAGGTATGCCCAAAGGCGTTTTTTCAAGCATCAATGGTTCGGTACAGGCCGGAATTGATTTGGTGAACCATCCAAAAGTAAAAGCCGTTGGTTTTACCGGAAGTATCGGAGGGGGCAGGGCACTGTTCGATTTGGCAGCCAAAAGAGAGGAGCCTATTCCAGTTTTTGCCGAAATGGGCAGTATCAATCCTGTGATCATGACTGCAAGTGCTATTTCGAAAAGAGGAAGTGAACTCGCCAAAACCTATGCAGGGTCCATTACATTGGGTACAGGACAGTTTTGTACCAATCCTGGACTTTTGTTGACTTTGAAGAGTGATGATGCCCAGAGTTTTATTCAGGAGTTGGCCAAAGAAACCGTCGCCATAGCCCCTCAAATCATGTTACATCCCAATATCAAAAAAGGGTACATCTCCAAAGGAGATACCGTAACCGGGCAAGAAGGTGTTAAGGTGGTGGCAACCTACGATGGGGATTTGGATGCCAACGAAGCCGCCGCAACCATAGCCACCGTTTCTGGTAAGGCATTTTTAGATAACCCCAAGATGCACCAAGAGGTCTTTGGTCCCTTTTCCATGGTAGTGCAATGTGAGGACGAAGCGGAATTGCTTCAGATTATTGAAGGCTTGGAAGGACAATTGACCGGGACGCTCATCGCAGAAAAGGATGATACTTTGAATTTACCAAAAATCGTCGATGCATTGCAACATCGCGTGGGACGAATTATTTACAATGGTGTGCCCACAGGAGTTGAGGTATGTGCGTCCATGCAACATGGTGGACCTTACCCAGCGTCCACCGATTCAAGGTTTACGGCTGTTGGTGTGCATTCCATCAAGCGTTGGGTGCGCCCCATTAGTTATCAATCATTTCCAACGGAATTGCTTCCAGACCATTTAAAAAAATAGCGAGTGGCCAGAAAAACATTTTTTTGTGTGGATGCCCATACCTGCGGAAACCCAGTACGCGTTGTGGCTGGGGGAGGCCCTAATTTGATGGGCAAGGACATGAGCGAGAAGCGTCAGCATTTTTTACGGGAATACGATTGGATTCGAAGGGGTTTAATGTTTGAACCACGGGGTCACGATATGATGAGCGGAAGTATTTTGATGGCACCCCATGATGCTGAAAATGACTTTGCCATTCTCTTCATAGAAACCTCAGGTTGCCTGCCCATGTGCGGTCATGGGACCATCGGAACCATAACAGTGGCCATTGAAGAAGGTTTGATAGTTCCCAAAATCCCGGGAAAAATACGCATGGAGGCACCTGCAGGCTTGGTTGAGATTGAATACCAGTTGACGGGAAAAAAGGTAGAATGGGTAAAGTTGGTGAACGTAAAATCCTATTTGGCGGCAGAAAATTTGACGATTGACTGCCCGGGCCTTGGTGAAATCCATTTTGATGTGGCCTATGGCGGAAATTATTATGCCATTGTAGACCCTCAGGAGCATTTTACAGGATTGGAGGACTATACCGCTGGACAGATTATCCAGTTTTCACAAGTGGTTCGAAAGGCCATAAACGAGACATATCCAGATAGGTTCGTGCATCCGGAAAACCCAACCATTCGGGATGTGAGCCATATGATGTGGACAGGAAAACCTTTGGATGCCACTTCATCCGGTCGAAATGCGGTGTTCTATGGGGACAAGGCCATTGACCGTTCGCCCTGCGGCACGGGAACTTCTGCACGTATGGCCCAGTTATATGCGAAAGGAACTTTGAAGGTAGGAGAACCTTTTGTGCACGAAAGCATTATTGGGAGCAAGTTTGTTGGGAAAGTAGAGGCCGAAACCACCTTGAATGGAAAACAGGCCATTGTTCCCAGCATTCAAGGCTGGGCAAAGGTTACGGGTTACAACAACATCATCATAGATGACGATGACCCCTACGCACACGGTTTTCAGGTCCTTTAGGGCACATCGAAATTTAGATGTGGAAGGTGCATCAAAAACATGAAAATAATCAATCATTACCTTTAGGTATTGATCAACTAAATAGAGCGTATGAGCTTAAAGAAAATAACCATTGTATTGGTCGCCTTTGTGGGTACCTGGAGCACAGCACAAAATAGTCGATTGGCGGATTTGGTCACCGAGTTTGAAATGGATACTTGGGCCTTGCAACGCACCTATACAGTAGATGAATCCGAAGAGTACTATCAGCGGTTTTTGACATTTTATTCGAACTGGGAAAATAAAATGAACGCCATTGATTTTGCATCCCTTTCACGACAGGGAAAGGTGGATTACGTGTTGTTGAAGAATCTGGTGACCAAGGGCAACTACTTTTTGAATCAAGACTACCTCGCTTATAAACGGGTGAAAGAGGTGGGCGATTTTGCAAATCCCATTTTCCCGTTCATCCAAGAGCGGAGAAGGGGCAAAAAACACGATGCAAAACAATTGGCACAACTGTTTCAGAATGCCACCGAAGCGATTGATGCCGATATGGAAACCTGGAAGTCCAAACCCTTTAAGGATTGGCAAACTGCAGATAAGGCATCGGATGTAGTTGCCTCATTCCAAAAAGCGTTAAAAGAGGCCTATGAATTTTACTATGGCTACGACCCCGATTTTACCTGGTGGATGGAGAAACCATATCAAAAACTAAACGAAAAGCTCACCGCCTATGCCGAATTCCTAAAGGACAATTATTCCGAGGATAGTGTAAAGGACGACGGCAGCGGCATTATTGGAAAACCTATTGGAGAAGAGGCGCTAAAAGAAAGTTTGGCGTTGGAATTTATTCCCTACACCCCAGCGGAACTCATCAAAACAGCAGAGGAGCAATTTGAATGGTGCAAAAATGAAATGATCAAGGCTTCTAGGGAGCTTGGGTACGGAGATGACTGGAAAAAGGCCTTAGAGCATGTAAAAAACACCTATGTGCCAGCGGGTCAGCAGCCCCAGGCCATTATGGATTTATTCGCCCATTCCGTGAATTTTATAGAGGAAAGGGATTTGATCACCTTACCCGAATTGGCCAAGGAAACCTGGGGCATGAAAATGATGAGCCCCGAGCGGCAAAAAATTAGCCCCTTCTTTCTGGGAGGACGGGATATCATTATTTCATATCCCACCATGGAGATGGACCATAACGACAAGTTGATGAGCATGCGGGGGAATAACCCTAACTTTTCATTTCCTACGGTGCAACACGAATTGTTGCCGGGACATAATTTGCAGTATTTTATGACGAGTCGCCATAAAAGCTACCGCAGACCGTTTTCCACGCCTTTTTGGACCGAGGGGTGGTCATTGTATTGGGAAATCATTCTTTGGAACAAGGGATTTCCGCAGACCCCTGAACAGAAAATGGGAATGCTTTTTTGGAGGATTCACCGATGTGCCCGGATTATTTTTTCATTGAAGTTCCATTTAGGGGAAATGACCCCACAGGAATGTATCGATTTATTGGTAGATGAGGTCGGGCATGAATATGCGAATGCCGAGGCAGAAGTGAGAAGGTCCTTTACCACCAGCTATCCGCCCTTATACCAATTGGCCTATATGATGGGAGGTTTGCAATTTTATGCCCTCCGCAATGAAATGTTGGCTCAAGGATGGACAGAAAAACAATTTCATGACCGGGTGATGCTTGAGGGGCGAATGCCCGTGGAATTACTGCGAAGCCTGCTACAAGAGCTGCCACTCACTAAAAACCATAAAACAACTTGGAAGTTTTCCACCGATTTTAAGGATTGAGGCAGTTTTCTCAATCAAAAGAGGTAATAGTTAAGGGTTTATATTTTGAAGATAAACCCGTCTTCCTCCACCTTTTTTCGGTATTTCTCCTTATCGAAAACATAGAGGTATGCCCCTTTTCGGGAAACGCTCATGTCCTTTTCGTCCAATTTGATGAGTACGTCAAGGGAGTTGATTTTATTGATGAAATTGCGCTTATCCAATTCCTTGTCCAAAATGGATTCATACAAGTTTTGTAATTGTCGCATGGTGAATTTTTCGGGAAGAAGCTCAAAGCCAATAGGTTTGCTAAGTGCACGTCTGCGTAATCGCGCTTTTGCCTTTTCCACCATGGCGTTGTGGTCAAAAATCAAGCTTGGGGCTTCCTTGATGTCGAACCATTGTGCGGCGTCTATTTGGATTCCATCAAAATGGTGACTGTCCACATCAATCAAAGCATAATAGGCTACGGAAATGGTGCGTTGTCCTGGGTCGCGATCTATCTTGCTGTAGGTGTGAATCTGTTCCAGATAGATGTCGCTCAATCCGGTCAATGTTTCCAAAACCCGTGCTGCTGCCTCATCCAAATCTTCAGTCTTTTTGAGAAATCCTCCTATAAGCGACCATTTTCCTTTTTCGGGCTCAATGTTTCTTTTGACCAATAAAATTTTCAGTTTTTCCTTATCGAACCCAAAGATGATACAGTCGACCGCCAAGAGGACACAATCTTCGTTTTCATAATAATTCAATTGTTGGTTGGGGTTCGATGTGACTTCCAAGTTATCTTCTATCATTTTTTTATATCTAGAATACTTTATCAAAAATAGAAACAATTATTGATAGGAACTTTTGTGATATTGTTTTGTAAGAAGCCACGAACCCCCCTTAGTACTTTTTGTAGAAATTTTTTTTGAAATGGTATGAAAATCCTTTTATGTTTTATGAATCACTTAACTTGAACGAGAAGGGTTGAATGTTGTGGCTGATAAACCTTAGGGACTATCACTTCAATACAAGTATCAAGGACAGAAAATTTTCAATTCTTGCTGTTTACTTCAAGATTAGTTAGAAGAATATCCGTTCATTGTCCTGTATTTAGACTTTGATTGGACAGTAAACCAATGGCGTGTAACCCAAAAGGAAAGTTTATGGTTATATCTCCAAATCCCCAGCAAGTTGTTTCAGAACGATTTCCGATAACTTGGCCTGAAACTTTGCATTGCTCAGACGTACACTGGCATTAATGTAGTTGAGTTGCGCAGTTCTGAATTCTATGGTAGGGATTATCCCGATGCGGTATTTTTCAACGGTAATTTCCAAATTTTCCTTGGCGATGGTCTCGTTTTTTTCCTCAAGCTCCATAAGGCTAATGTTGGTTAAATACGTTTGATAGGTAGTGTTTACCAAGGAATTTAAGGCCTGTTCTTGTTGTGCAATGGCAATTTCGGCGTTCTTTAGTGCGACTTTCCCAATTTTTTCGTTTCGATTTTGGTTAAAACCATCGAAAAGGTTGAGCGTTGCCCCAAAACCATAATTGAACCCTCTTGACTCAGAGCTTATCGCAAACCCCAATTCCGATTTGGAACTCCCGATATTGTAACCCGAGGTCACAAAAACGGATGGATAACGAGCAGCCTTTATCTGTTTGAGTTCGAGTTCACTGATGCGTTTATTGATTTTTTCGGCCAACAATTGCGGATTTTCGGAAGCCACTTTCGTTTCCAGTTCTTCCAATATCAATTCTTGGTCCACAAAGATTTCTGGAATTACCCTAAAGTCGATTTTTAAATCACGGGCCAATTGCTCGTTCAACTGTATTTTGGTGTTCTTGTAGAGTTCCAGTTGCCGCTGCATCAAGGTTTGGTCCGTGTTGAGGTCCACTTGCGCGTTCAGTACTTCAAGTTTGGAAGCTTTTCCTATGGTAAAACGGTTTTGTGCCAGTTCCACCCGCTGTTCCGATATGGTCAAGGTACTATCCAATGCAGCCAATTGCTGCTGTTGTTGTACCAAATCGTAATAGGTGATCATGACTTCGCCCACACTGGTCAAAATGGCTTGTTTCAATTCGGCCTCGCCCAATTTCTTGGTTTCCTTTAATTGTTCCAGGTTGGCAAACATGCGCAATCCATCAAAAACCGTCCATTCCAAGGCTACGCCATAGTTGAGGCTACTGTTCCTTACATTGTCGCGTTCCTGAAGGGTACCATCGTTACGCAACTGCGATAAATTCTGAATGCTGTTATTGTCCGTTAAATTGGCACCGACCCTAGGAAGTATCCCTGCTTGCCCCAAGGTGGCTCCCAGTTCATCCATTTCAAGGTCGTTTTGGGCGGTTTTTATCTGAAAATTATTTTCAAGGGCAATCTGTACGGCTTCCTGTACCGTGAGTATTTCTTGGGCCCCACCGTAAAGAATGCCCCCAATAATACATAATATGGTACAGGCTCTTTTCTTAATGTCCATGGGAGGAAAGTTCAAGGTTTTTGAATTCTGGGCGTATGACCTTTTTCTTGGACCACATCAAATAAAGTGCTGGAATGATAAACAGGGTAAGCACCAAAGAGAACAAGGTGCCACCAATGATGACCACTCCCATTCCGGTACGACTGGTGGATGCCGCTCCCAGTGATAAAGCAATGGGCAATGCTCCCAAGGCGATGGTAAGGCTGGTCATCAAAATGGGACGTAATCGGGAAACAGATGCTTTCATAATAGCTTCCATTTTGGTCAAATCTTCATTTTCTTCCTGCAACTGATTGGCAAATTCAACGATTAGAATACCATTTTTGGTAACCAGACCAATCAGCATAATGGTCCCAATCTGACTAAAAATGTTCCAAGTCTCACCGAACAGCCAAAGCGAAAACATGGCTCCAGCTACAGCCATGGGAACCGTCAAAATTATAATGATAGGGTCAATGAAGCTTTCAAACTGTGCAGCCAAAATCAAAAATATGAGTAGAAAGGCCAAGCCAAAGGCAAATGCTGTGTTGGAACTACTCTCTACAAAATCACGTGACTCCCCACCAAGATCTGTGGTAAAGGTATCATCCAACACTCTATCCTTTATGGCATTCATGGCGTCAATGCCATCCCCAATACTCTTGCCAGGCGCAAGGTTGGCCGAAACAGTGGCCGACATATACCGGTTGTTGTGGAACAATTGTGGTGGACTGCTATGTTCTTCGGTGGTCACCAAGTTGTCCAACTGTATGAGCTGGCCCTCATCGTTCTTTACAAAAATGGAAGTAAGGTCCGTGGGTTCGTTCCGATCTTGCTTATCAAACTGTCCAATGACTTGATATTGTTTTCCGTTCATCAAAAAATAACCAAACCGTTGTCCACTTAAAGAGAGTTGTAAAGTTTGTGCTACATCCCGAACGGAAACCCCTAAG
Organism: Flagellimonas marinaquae; assembly: GCF_003992675.1. Lineage (GTDB taxonomy): Bacteria > Bacteroidota > Bacteroidia > Flavobacteriales > Flavobacteriaceae > Flagellimonas > Flagellimonas marinaquae. The sequence goes on along the minus strand of NZ_RZMZ01000005.1, from coordinate 18,700 downwards.
CTTTCGGCCTTCTCGCGGTCAATGGACACATAAATTTCGGGTTTGTTGAACTTGAGGTTGACATCTACAAAGGAGAATGTGGGGTCTTTTTCCGCTTCGGCCATAAATTCAGGGACTTTTTCTTCCAATTTTTGGAAGTTTTTGGCCTGAATGATGAATTGGATAGGCGGTCCGCCACGACGGTTCACCGAAATGGTCGGTCTTTCCGATACATTGGATCGTCCGCCTACGAAGGCTTTGGCCCAACGCCCGAGGTCTTCAGCAATTTCGTGTTGGGAACGCTCCCTTTCGCTGGGCTCTACCAGTGCCACGTTGGCGCGACCACTGTTTACCGACGATGTTCCGAATCCGGGTGAGGTCAAAATAAGGCTGACCTTTTTTTCGGGAATGGAATCATTGATGAGTTCCGTAATGCCCGTCATCAATTTATCCATGTATTCGTAGGACGATCCTTCGGGCGCCGAAACGCTCAAACGGACAAAGCTACGGTCATCATAAGGGGCAGTCTCCTTCTGAAGTAAGGAATAGAATAGCACAATCAACCCGATACATCCGATAAGGATAGGGAAACTGAGCCATTTTCGTCGCATAAATTTTTCCAGGGCACTTTTATAGGATTCGTTCATGGCCACAAAATATTTTTCGGTGACCTGATAGAACTTGGAACGACTTTGCTTTCCGGGTTTTGTCAGATAAGCATTTAACATAGGTGTCAACGTAAGGGAAACAAAGGCCGAAACGAGGACCGCGGTGCCGAGTACAACACCAAATTCCCGAAACAGACGACCCACAAATCCTTCCAAAAAAATCACGGGAAGGAACACTGCTGCCAGTGTGATGGAAATGGAAATGACGGCAAAAAAGATTTCCTTGGAACCTTTTATGGCCGCTTCGATGGGGTTCATTCCCTCTTCGATTTTTTTGTAGATGTTCTCGGTGACCACAATCCCATCGTCCACCACCAATCCGGTGGCGAGTACTATGGCCAAAAGCGTAAGTACGTTCACGGAGAAGCCCAAAAGCCACATAAAAAAGAAGGTGGCAATCAAGGAAACTGGAATGTCCAACAAAGGTCGAAGCGCCAATGACCAGTTTCGGAAAAATAGGTAAATCACCAAGATGACCAGAACAATGGATATTAAAATGGTCTCGGCTACCTCTGTCACGGCTTTTTTAACAAAAACGGTGTCGTCTATAACGATGTTGAGCTTAAAATCTTCTGGAAGATCTTTTTGAAGTTTTTCGTACTCCTTATAAAATGCATCCGCGATTTCGAGATAATTGGTACCGGGTTGGGGAACCACGGCTATGGCGACCATGGGCTGTCCGGAATCGCTCATTTTGGTTTCCATGTTCTCTCCTTCCAGACTGGCCCGTCCTATATCGCTGAGCTGCACCAATTTTTCGCCATCGGCCAAGATGATAATATTGTTGAATTCTTCCTCTGTATTGAGATTCCCAAGGGTTTTTACCGTTAGTTCGGTATTTTCGCCCGTAAGTTTTCCGGAGGGCAGCTCAATGTTCTGTGCTAAAAGGGCAGCACGTACATCGGCCACGGTAAGTCCGTAGGAGGCCAATTTCAAGGGGTCTATCCATAACCGCATGGCATACCTTCGCTGTCCCCAGATTTGTACGCCACTTACACCGGGAATGGTCTCTATCCGTTGTGAGATAACATTTTCAGCATAATCGGAAAGCTCCAAGATATTTTTATTATCGCTTTGGATGGTCATGGAGATAATCCTGTCCGCATCAGCATCCGCTTTGGAAACCACGGGAGGGGCATCCAAGTCTTCGGGCAGACTTCTGCGGGCTTGGGAAACTTTGTCCCGAACATCGTTTGCAGCAGCTTCCAAGTCTTTGTCAAGTTCAAATTCTATGGTTATGGAACTGGCTCCCTGAACACTGGATGAAGTGATATTTCGTATCCCGTCTATGGAATTGATGGCCTTTTCCAAAGGCTCTGTGATTTGGGATTCGATAATATCGGCATTGGCACCCGAATAGTTTGTGCGAACGGAAACCACGGCAGGGTCAATGGATGGAAATTCCCGTACCCCAAGAAAAGTGTAACCAATAATTCCGAAAAGAATAATGGTTATGTTCATCACAATGGTGAGAACGGGTCTTTTAATACTTATGGTCGAGAGGTTCATTGGTTTTGGGTCAAAGGTTCAAACTCTTCCAATACTACATCCACGGGGGAACCATTCTGAAGGGCCATCACCCCATAGGTCAAAACTGTGTCCCCAGGGTTCAAGTTGCTCAAAATACGAACGGCTTTGCCGGTTCTTGCACCGATTTCAACATCTATCTCTTTGGCCTTGCCATTTTCCAAAATAAAGATTCTTTTTCCGTTCTGGACAGGAATCAGGGATTCCGATGGCACCAATAGGGCGTCGTTTACAGTTTCTAGGGGGAGCTGCACGCTAGCGTAAGCGCCCGGATATAATTTATTTTCACGATTGTCCATAATGGCCCTCATCCGAAGTGTTCTTGTGGTAATGTCCACTTCCGGGTCAATGGCATAAATAGTGGCATTGTGATCTTCTTTGGAATCTGAGGTGGTAAAAGTCAAAACCGTGCCGACCCTTACTTGTGATGCATATTTTTCGGGAACAGAAAAAGTAATTTTAAGTTCGTCCGTATTGACCAGTTTTGCTACTACGGTGGTAGGGGTCACATAAGTGCCTTTGGAGATGGAGCGGAGTCCGATGGTACCGGAAAAAGGGGCCCGTATGATGGTTTTGGAAAGCTGGGCCTCTATCAATTCCGCTTCTGCGTTAGCTGATTGGTAATCAGCACTGGCAATATCGTATTCTTCTTGGCTAATGGCTTGCTTTTCCAATAAGAGTTTTGCCCTTCTTTCATTTTCGGAAGCCAATTTTTTAGCGGTCAACGCTTTGGAAAGTTGGGCACGGAGCTCAATATCGTTCACTTTAAAAAGAACTTGTCCTTCCGATACCTTGCTACCTTCGTCAAAGTTGATGCTTTCAACAACGCCCGATACCTCACTGCGTATCTCTACTTGTTCATCTGCTTCCAGCGTTCCAGCTAGGGCGATATTGTCCTTAAAGCTCTGTGGCCTTAAAATCATTCCGGTCACAGTAGGAACCATTGGGCCGGAATTGTTTGATTTCCCAATTTCGGCATTGGATTTGATTCTATAGGCTATCAACGCGCCCACACCTACGATCAGTAGGATATACACAATAGTTCTAACTTTCATTTGGCTTGGTGGATAGGTACTATTTTTTTTAAATAGCTCAACTTCAAAGATAAAGTTTACCATTTGTACCCAACCAATTACCAGTCCTATTTTAACATGGGAATCCTTTGAACGTCCATAAGTTATAGGTTAACGACGGAAATAGAGGGCTAAAACGCAAAATTGGCTTGAGAATGTTAACTTTTTACTTTTCACGGGTTGACCAAAATCATTTTGTATCGACTAGCCGCCCAGTATATTTGACAAAACCGCATTGTGATGAAAACGATATTGATTCCTACCGATTTTTCAAAAAACGCCTTGCACGCCCTTGAGTATGCACAACAGTTATACAAATGTGAGCGCGCCTGTTTTTTTGTGCTCCATGCCTATGGAGAGGAAGTCTATGGTCACTATAAAACTACTCCGAAAGAGGAGCTCGAAAAAATGAAGGAGTTAAAACGGGAGGAAACCCAAAAAAAATTGGACAACTTGGTGGATACCGTACTGGGCGAGCCACCAAACCCTTTGCATAATTTTGAGACCGTGGCCCGTATGGATAATCTAGTGGACGCGGTAAATGATTTTGTGGACGAGATGAACATCGATTTGATCATCATGGGGACCAAAGGGGAAACCAGCGACCACAAAACCACCTTCGGAAGCTATACCATTGAGATTTTCAAATATGTAAAATGCCCAGTGTTGGCCATACCCGAAAATTTTGAGTACCGGCAGCCCAAGGCGATCCTTTTCCCCACAGACTATATGTTGCCCTACAAACGAAGGGAATTGAAATTGTTGGGCGATTTGGCCGGCAAGTTTAAGTCCAAGATACATTGTTTGTATATCACTGATTTTGAAGAACTCAGTCCAAGGCAGGAAGATAACAAGCTGTTTTTGGAGGGCACGCTGACCAAACCCTATCTAAGCTTTGAAACTACTCCTGTGAAAAATAAGGCTGAAGTCATTCTGGAGCATATCCAACAAAAGGAGGTAGGCATGTTGGTGATGATGAATTCCAGGCATTCCTTTTTTGAGGACATGTTGTACAGGTCCACGGTAGATCTGCTGGGGCTCAAGATTAAGATACCATTTATGGTAATGCAAAACATAAAAAGATGAACCCATGAAAAAGAAACGAATCATATTGCCAACAGATTTTTCCAAAAATTCTTGGAACGCCATTGTGTATGCCTTGGCAGTTTTCAAGGACGACCCTTGTGATTTCTTTATCTTGAATTCATTTCAGGTGGGTGCTTCCGGTTTATCCACAAAAATGGCCAGGTACAATGATACCCGATTATACAACTTGATGAAAGAACAATCGGAGCGGGATTTGAAACGGGAGATGGAAAAAATCAACGCATTGGACAAAAATCCCAATCATAATTTTATTCCCCGATCTGAGCAGGCTACTCTGGTGAATGCCATTGGAAAAACGGTCTACAAGGAAGAGGTTGATTATGTCATTATGGGAACCAAAGGGGTGTCAGGTCTTAAAGAAGTGTTTATGGGCAGCAATACCTACGAGGTGATTCAAGAAATCGATTTTTGTCCCATTATTGCAGTTCCGGAAGACTATCAGACCGATGGTGAATTGGACTCACTAATGCTGGCCACTGGTTATGAGCACCTTTTTGAGAATTACGAACTACAACCTTTATTGAACCTTCCGGTCAACTTTAAAGCCAAATTGCGCATCGTTTACGTAGGCAACCCTGAAGATATGACCGATGCTCAAAGGGCATCCAAGGAGGCGTTGCAAAAAAAGGTAGCGACCATAGACCACGAGTTTGTGGAAGTGGAAAAGGAGACTTCGGTCACCAATACTATTCAAAAGCTGGTGCAGCAGGATGGCACCATCGATATGTTGGTAATGATCCACCAAGACCATTCATTCTTTAAGAAGTTGACCCGCGAACCCGTAATCAAAAAAGTAGCCTTCAATACCAGGGTACCTTTTATGGTGGTCCATCTGTTTGAATGAGTTTACAGGAGGGACTTGGCCAATTGTACGAGTTCCCCTTTTTGAAGTACGCCCGATTTCCTCCAAAGCTGCTTTCCATTTTTAAAGAAGATCAAGGTAGGGACACCCCTTACTTGATAGGTATTTGCCAGATTTTGGTTTTTGTCCACATCTATTTTTACAATTTTTAAATCTTCGCCCATCTCGTCCTTGACTTGCTTTAAAATGGGAGCCAACATTTTACAAGGTCCGCACCACTCCGCCGAAAAATCGATAAGCGTTAACTGGTCGCTGTTGATCAAAGCTGTAAAATTTCCTTTCATCGTTTTCAAAAATTAGTGCCTGCAATTTACAAACACTGGTATTTTTCCAAAGTGACCTAGGTCACCTTTGGCTTTAATTGGCTTGAGGACAGAGGGTAGTGCAGGGTCCGATTCTTTTTCTATCTTTAGTCGCTGCACAACTAAACAAAACTGACTGCACATGCATAAGATGATTACTGGATGCCTACTAACGCTTTTTCTATTGGTATCCTGTAAAAATGAAAAGAAAAACGAGGTTTCCGAGACGTGGCGTACTAAAAAAGCCGCAATAGAAAATGCGGTTCACAACCAATTATTGGAGGTGGAGCAAGAAGCGGGTTGGGAATTGTTATTTGATGGGGAAACCATGAACGGTTGGCATTTGTACAACGAAGCTGGTGCCCAGTCGGTTTGGGAAGTGGTGGACGGCACCCTGCATAGCAACCCCAATGATGAATCTTTGACGGCCGGCGACTTGGTTACCGATAAGACATACGAAAATTATGAGTTGTCCCTCGAATGGAAGGTAATCGGCAACGGAAATAGTGGCATATTTATCAACGTTCAGGAACTGCCCCATGTTCCTACGGCATGGCAAAGCGGTCCGGAGTATCAAATCTTGGGAGCTGACCATATGGACTACGATGTGTCCGAAAAAAGGCCAGGGTGCCTTTACGTTTTTCTGCCACAACAGCATAAAGTTGAGGTGAAACAAGGAGATTGGAACAAGACGACCATCAAACAAAAGGATGGTAAAATCGAGTTCTATCTCAACGGTGAGCTTACGGCAGAAGAGGACCTGACGTCACCTGAGTGGAAGGATAAGGTAGCTGCGTCCCATTTTTCCAAATATCCTGAGTTCGGAAAAACCACTTCCGGGCAAATAGCGTTGCAATATTGGTACTTTGAAACTTGGTTTCGGAATATCAAAATCCGGGAATTGTAGTGCCGTCATTCACTGAAAAAAATCCGATGGATGAAGTACATCTAATCGGATTCGCTGATCTTTTCAAGTAAGCCCTCCAAAATCTCATCTTTGTCATCCAACAAATGATCCTTGATGTAGATATCTGGAACAACACCTTCTTCTTTGGTGCTTCCACTTACCCGAACCATTTTTCCTTTGGAAACACTTACCGGGATTTGTGTGTGAGGTAATTTAAATTCGAACATAGAGGCGTAAAGGGAAGCATATTCCCCAGTTTCTTCCCCAACAATGGTCCCGAAGCCATAATCCTGTATTTGTGCTGCAGTAACCGTGGCTTGTGAATGCGACTGTCTGTTGACCAAAACATAGACTTTGCCAGAAAATCGCTTGGATGGCGGTTGTGGTTGATAATCCCCAAAATCGTAGTTGTAAATTTCTCCGTTTTCATGCGATAGTGCTTCTTTCCAAAACGCACTGGTGGTGTCGTAATGTTGCCTGGCGTGTTCCTTTAAAAATTTACTGGTTTTCAGTTGGTAGCTCGAATTCCATCGAAATGTAGTGTCCGCAAAATACGAAACCAGGTAATCACTGAAGGCATTGTGACCTCCGCCGTTATTTCTTAAATCAACGATGAGGTTTTTGCTCTTTCGGTCCTTTATTTGTGCAAAAGAGGAATCCATAAACCTTTTGAACTTTGTTTCATCACCACTAAAATCACCTGTGACGAGGTATGCCGATTCTCCTATAAATTGAAGCGACCTTTCCCGGTTGAACAATTCGGTTCGTTTCATTTCGTAACCCTCAATCAAACCAACTGCAGCAACCGTTTGGGTTTTTGTAATGTCATTGGACTTAAATTTGATTTCAAAATTATCTTGCCTGCCGTATAGCTGCCAATAGAGCCTGGGGAACGAGTACAGTTCTATTTTCGCATTTTTAAAATAAGGGCGTTCAGCGGAAATCAACGTGTACATTTCAGCTAGGATTTCTGAAATGGGAATATGATTGATGCTCAAGATTTCAGCTCCGGTGGGGATATGGTTGCCCGACCAATTTTTTCGGACCAACGCCTTCCCATTTTCAAGAGCAATTTCCAGTGGGAAAAGTGTGCCACCGCTATAGGCATAGCTTCCATAGGATTTTCCAGGGAACCCTATTTCAGTATGGCCATTGTCAGCCTTTGAGATTACTTTTTGAAAGATGGAAGTGGCCTCCAATAGACTTAAACTGTCTTTTGAAATGGTGTTTTTGACACGGTTGTAATTCTTTTCAAACTCCTCCTTGGGTGTATAGGCATATAGATCAAAATGTGCTTCTTCCAAAGATTTCCAGAGAAACGCCATATCCTCCAAAACTTCATTTTTGGTGAAATGGTCTTGGGCACGAAGCATGGTGCAGGATAAATGGGTCACCAAGCAAATTTGGAACAGAAGGATTCTGGGGTTGATAATAGCTTTCATCAAATTCAAAATTTTCCGCAAAACTAGGGTTGCATCCGCTACGAAACGACCGACTGCTTCTTTTCGGACTTGTTTTTGAGCTGCTTGGCGTATTGACTTGGGGTTTTTCCCGTTGCTTTTTTGAAGACATCATTAAATGTGGACTTGGAGTTAAATCCGCATTCAAACGCAAGACCGAGCAGGGTCAATTTTTTGTTTTCCGGTTTGGTGACCGATTGTTTAAAGGCTTCAATGCGATAGCTGTTCACGTATTCATAAAAATTCTTGGAGAAGCTTCGGTTAATGGTGTACGATACCTGTTTTGGATTCGCCTCCAATAGTTCTGCCAACCTGTTGAGGTCCAGTTCTGGGTTCAAATATGGTCTTTCCTTGTCCATCAATGCAGTAAGTTTCTTTGCTAATTCTGGATTTGGGTCATCCGAACTGGGTTTTGGTTTTTGGGAAGCATAACCAGAGGTTTCTGTTTGCGTTTTTAGATAGCCTTTAAAACCAATCCAGCAGGTGACTGCTGCCAACCCCACAAAAGTGGGAAGGATGAAATACTCCTTCAGGGATTTGTCAAAAAAGTACTTGTCAACCTCACCAAAGAAGTTCCAACCAATCCAAAACAAAGCATAGATAATAATGGGAAGTTGTAGCCATCTTAGCGATTTGTTTTCCAGATTGGAATAGTGCTGTTTTAACCACGATTGGTACCGGAATAGCAACCTTAACGAAATGATAGCGTAGATGACTATCGATAAGCTGCCCAGCCACTGTTCCACAAGGTAAATTTTGGTGTATGGATGAGCCGGTGTTTGGTAGAGCCCGTCCGCACCCAAATGGTAAAATGCCGTTCTGTAAAAAATAAACTCCAATGCGACTGGAACAAAATGGAGGGCGTCCTTTTTTGAAAAGGTGAATGCCTTATCGGTAACACTTTTGGTATAGAAATACAACGCAGGGCCAATACCAAATAAGAGTTCCAATTGTACATACCGGAAGATATCCATCATGTCGCGGCTCCATAAAACGTTGACCACCGCAATATTGAGTGCCATCAGCGCAAAAAAGAATATCAGAAGTGATAGGAATATGTTGGACTGTTTCCGTGGACGTTTGGTCAATAGCAAAACGCCCAAAACAATTGCCTGAAGGGCAAAAACGAAGATAATGGTTGTTAAAATAGGGCTTGGCGAGCTCATGGCAATGCGAATTTAGTCAATTTCCTAGTGATGCATTTTAGGACTTTTATCAAAACGAGGGATTGTATTACCGCGCCCTCCTTCTAACTGCGGCGATGGCATTAATTCTATGGTGTTCACCCATATTGGAAGATAAATCAAATTTATATGGACAAACGCCACCCCTGTTGCATTCTACTGGCTATTCGCTGAGATGTTGATAAAAGATAGTATCTTAAGGCACCTTAACGCTATGAAATTATGATGAGGTACACACTTTGTTTGCTTTTGTTCTTTTCGCACTGGCTTTGGAGTCAAGAGTTACCACCAATTCAAAACTATACTCCTTCGGATTATCAGGCTGAAAATCAAAACTGGGCCCTTTCGCAAGGCGAAGATAAGGTGGTATATATGGCCAATAACAAAGGTCTTTTGCGCTTCAATGGAGCCGATTGGACTTTGTTCCCATCACCGAACGAATCTATCATGCGTTCGGTAAAGGTAGTGGGCGATAGGATTTATACGGGCTGCTACATGGAGTTTGGGTATTGGGAGCCAGATGGACTGGGAATGCTGCGCTATACCTCCTTATCCGCAGATATGCAAGAAGATTTGTTGGAGGATGAAGAGTTTTGGGGCATTCTAAATTTGGAAGATTGGATTGTGTTCCAGTCTCTAAAACGCATTTATATCTACAATGTTCAAACGGAATCCATCAACAGTATTGACACGGAGGATACCTTGTTTCGGATGTTCAAGGTCTCCAATGAGATTTATTTTCAGGAAAACGGTAAGGGAGTCTTCAAAATCGACAATGGCAAGTCGAAACTCGTGTATGACGATGAAGTGGTGTTGACAGATGAAATCATCAATATATTTCAGGAAAATGATACCTTATATATGCTCACCAAGCATAACGGCTTTTTTAGCGACAGTGATGGTACGCTAGCAAAGCTAACTACCGGCTTGGATGCCTTGCCCAAAAAGATCACAGTGTATAGTGGTATCAGGTTGAGAGATGGGAAATTCGCGCTCGGCACCATTTCCAATGGCCTTGTTCTTTTAGATGAAGATAAGTCCCTGCTCGACCATATCGATCAGATCAAGGGCTTGCGCAACAATACCATTCTCTCCTTAATGGAGGATAGGGACAGTAATATATGGTTAGGGCTTGATAATGGAATAAGTTATGTGAACCTAAAATCGCCGATAAAGGTATACCGGGATAACAAAGGGGTGGTAGGGAGTATTTATGCCGCGGTAGTGAAGGATGGTATCCTGTATCTGGGAACCAATCAAGGCCTTTTCCATAAAGGGTTGGGCAACAACTCCGATTTTATGTTAATCGAAGGGACCCAAGGCCAGGTTTGGTCGCTCCAAGAAATTGATGGTACCCTGTTCTGTTGCCATCATTCAGGGACCTACGTTGTGGAAGGAAGCAATGCCAAAAGAATTACCGATGTGGAAGGTGCGTGGAAAATAAGTCCTTTGCCCATGCAACAGGATTTGTTGTTACAAGGCAATTATGATGGGCTTTATGTTCTGGAAAAGACCGAAGGCAATTGGAAGCTCCGAAACAAAATAGATGGTTTTGGAAATTCTTCACGCTACTTTGAAACATTGGGAAACAAAGTTTTTGTGAACCATGAGTATAAGGGCATATTTAAACTGGATGTGGACAATACGTTCCATCAGGTCAACAAAATTTCCATGGATACCTTGATCAAGGGTTCGGAATCGGGTATCATAAAGTATCGAAACAATGTGTTCTATGCGTATCGGGAAGGGGTTTACAAATATCAACCAGAATCGGATTCGTTTGTAAAGGACAGTTTGCTGAGTAGCATATATGACCGAGAGGAGTATGTTTCAGGGAAAATGGTATTGGATCAAAATGAAGAGAATCTATGGATCTTTACCAATTCCAATATCAGTTTGCTTTCGGAAGGCTCTTTGGCAGATACCTTATTGATCAAGCCCATTCCATTAACGGAAGATATGAGGGATGGCATCGTTGGCTATGAAAACATTGCGGATCTAGGTGAGGAAGGGAAATACCTTTTAGGAACCACTTCCGGTTATATCACTCTGGACGTCAACGGGTTTAAGAATGCAGATTTTCGTGTTCAGATCGGTAAGGTGGAAAAGTCCGATAAGCAGAGTCAACTTTGGGATTTGGTGGAAACGGATTCGAACGCTGAATTTAAGAGTACCGATGATCATGTTCGCTTTTCTTTTTTAACGCCCGAGTATTATAAATTGTTCAAACCCCAATATCAGTATCAATTGGATGGTATTTACGACAATTGGAGCAATTGGTCCGAAGCCTATTCAACAACTTTTGAAAATTTGCCCCATGGCGACTATACATTCCGTGTTAGGGCCAGAATCGGGGACAAAGTTTCGAGCAACGTTGCATCCTATACATTTACCATAGCCAGGCCATGGTACATCTCCAACTTGGCACTAGTGCTGTATGTGCTGGTCTTCATCCTAGGTTCTTTGTTGATTCATCAAGCCTACAGACGCCATTATCATAAACGGCAAGAAAAGCTGATTGAAAGAAGCAAAAGGGAAATGGAGTTGGCCAAGGCGCAGAATGAGAAGGAAATCATCAAAATAAAGAATGAGCAGTTACAGGAGGAGTTTAGGAGCAAGAGCAATGAGCTCGCAGCATCGACCTTGAGCATTATCCGAAAGAATGAACTATTGTCCAAGGTAAAAGATCAACTATTGTCCAGTGTCGATGATACGAGTTCCATAAGGTCCATCATAAAGGTCATTGATAAGAATATTAAGCAGAACGATGATTGGGAACTCTTCAAGGAAGCATTCAATAATGCCGACCGTAAGTTCTTGAAAAAGCTCAAAAAGGCACATCCAAACCTGTCTCCCAACGATGTTCGATTATGTGCCTACCTACGTCTGAATTTATCCTCTAAAGAGATAGCTCCACTTTTCAATATTTCGGTCAGGAGTGTGGAAATCAAACGGTATCGACTTCGTAAAAAAATGAATCTTTCTCATGAAGATAATCTTGTAGACTACATTTTAAAACTATAGCCCTATACGAAACTGGTTTCACACCTCAACATTACCTCTACATTTATACACAACACTCCTTCTCTGTCGATTTAATATACTTTGATTAAGCCAATGTTTTAGCGGATTAAATCAAGATTTGTTAATTATTGACACTTTATTTTGAAGTGTATATTTTTTGTTGAGGAAGTTTTTAAGGAATTCACAAATCGTTAAGTTAAGTTTAAAATTTGCAAATAGAACAAACCGTAAACGAATCATAGTAGTAAACCTGAACAATAAGGATTTCGGTGATGTGGTATGTTTTGATGCGAGGCTAATTTAAACTAAACAATACTATGAAAAACTGGCTGTACGCACTGTTCCTTTTGTGCTTTGTCTTTGTGGCAAATGCCCAAACAGATAAGGTAACGGTAGAAAGTAATGAGGCAGGAATAAAATTAGTCGTGAACGGAGAAGACTTCATGATTAATGGTATGAACTGGGATTATATTCCCATTGGCACAAATACGGTAAATGCACGATTTTGGGAAAAGTCAGACGACATCATAAAAGAAGGATTAGATATGGAGATGTCCCTATTAAGAAATATGGGGGTCAATGCGATACGACAGTATACGGGGGTTCCCGCCAGATGGATCAAATATATCTATGAGGAGTATGGCATTTATACCATGCTCAATCACTCCTTTGGCAGGTATGGATTGACCATAGATGGTGTTTGGACACCCGTAACCATTTACGACGATGCCAAAACCCAGGCATTATTGACCCGAGAATTGACCCAGCTCGTAGAAGAATACAAAGACACTCCTGGGCTATTAATGTACTTATTGGGCAACGAAAACAACTATGGACTTTTTTGGCAAGGTGCGGAAACGGAGGATTTCCCGGATGATGAACAAGAAAAGCAGTTCATTGGTGAAAAACGTGGTAGACCCATGTATCGTCTTATGAACGAAGTTACGAAAAAAATGAAGACCATCGATGGAAATCATCCCGTTGCGATTTGTAATGGCGATGTCCTTTTCATAGATATTATTGCCGAGGAGTGTCCGGATGTTGATATTTATGGCACCAATGTCTACCGTGGCGTTTCTTTTGGAGACATGTTTCAAGTGGTCAAGGAGAAATTGAACAAGCCTATTATGTTTACCGAGTTTGGCGCGGATGCATACAACGCGGTAGAGAATAAAGAAGATCAGTTATCTCAAGCCTATTATATGGTGGGCAATTGGGAAGAAATCTATGCCAACGCCGCAGGTCTAGGGAAAGCGGGCAACTCTATAGGTGGGTTTACTTTTCAGTTCAGTGATGGCTGGTGGAAGTTTGGTTTTGACGATCGTAAGAACGCTGATGTCCACGACAATAATGCCTCATGGTCAAATGGTGGGTACTCTCTTGATTTAGCTGAAGAGGATGCCAACAATATGAACGAAGAATGGTTTGGTATCTGCGCAAAAGGTCAAACGAACTCACGTGGACTTTATGACCTATATCCCAGGGCGGCTTATTATGCGTTGCAGGAGGCCCATAAATTGAATCCGTATGAACCCGGTATGGATTTGAACTTTCTGGAAAACTATTTTGACAATATCGTTCTTATGGATGCCGTACTTAAGGCGAGGGGAGATAAGGCGGCACTGAATTCGGAACAAAGCAATTTATTGCGGATAAGTAACTTACAGGCTAGATTCTCTACTTTTAGTACGGGCGGGAGTCTGATTACAACACCAGACAATCCAGACCCGGACGACCCAAATACCTTCCCAAATCAACTGGGTTTCGACCACATGCAATCCTATTTTGTAGGCGTTGAAGGCAACCCGGCACCAAATATGCGGGCAGAGGTGAATCTGAACGTAGTGGGTAACGTCGCCCAAAATCCCATCAACGAAATCTTCTACGAAAACAATTCGCGGCCTATAGAGGTCAGTACCAATCGCGGTGATGTAGTGGTCTCGGATGTAAACAGGGTACGGGTATATCAGGCCGAATTTGAATGGAACGCCAAGGAATTCGATTTACGTGGATTTTACAGGACCGGGCATTATCATTGGGGCTATGAAGGCGATTTCTTCGGGTTTTATCCTGAAGCGAACTACGGCCCCAACCTCGATATTTATAATGGGGAAATCTTGGGTGCCGAAATCGATGGCAAAGGCCCCCTAAAGGGCTTAAAGGTCGCCGTAGGGCCGCAATTGTGGTGGGGTGCCAATCCCACCATGTTGTTCAAATACCGGAAGCATGTTGGTAAATTCAACGTTACGGGCATCTATCATCGTGATTTTGAGACCAATGTGGAGCTGGATGAAAACGGTCGCCGGATATTGGACCTCAACCAAGTACGCAGTGGTGTGATACCCCCATGGCCCACAGAACGCGCGGCAATCGCCATAGAGCGAGAATTTGGAAAATTTGGTGTGGAACTGGGCGGCATTTGGTCTGGGAGCCCTTTGAACGGCCTAACGTTCCAGGATGTGCGTGGTGAAACGGGCAATTACATCGTTTTTGAAGACCGGATACAGGCAAGCGACAACTGGGGCGGAAAAGTCAAGATCACCTACCAAGGCGGTAAATTCAATTGGTACGGTCAAGCTTCCGCCATGGGGCTCATTGCCAATGGCGGGGCGGACCAGACATTGACATTTACCGGATGGAAACTACGCGATACAGGGAGTGGTAACGTTACGAGTCTTTTGACCGGCTTTACCATTGCTTCGGGCAAATTTCAGATTGCCCCTAATTTTATGATCCAAAAGCCATTGGTAGCGGCTATGCCCAATGACGTTCAAGGACCGGGCCGTTTACGGAATATCATCGACGATCCTTTCTCGGTACGCGCCAACAGGGAGACCATCGGGAGTGAACTATTGATATCCTTTGATCCAACGCCTGGTACTTGGATGTATGAATGGGACAATGACCGTGCGGAGGACGCCCCTTTTGCAATGAACCTCGGTTTTGTCTACAGGCACTTGCCAACCACTATGGACGCCCACATTGGCTTCCTGGCCAACAGACAGTTTTTTGCCTTCCCCAACTCGGCTCCTGCCGAGGACCTTTGGGAAGTACATTCCCGCATGGTGTCAAAAATAGGACCGGACCTCGGTTTTATTGGTAACTTCTACTACGGCAATGGTCAGGGAAACGGTGATAGCCAACGCCTTATCAAACGATTTGGTGGGGATATCAGGGCCATTTATAAGAATTATAAACTTTCTACCCACGTAAAGGTGAACGATTGGGGGCCATTTGATTACCACCGTGATTTTAACTTGACGTTCCCCCTTCAATTGATGTTGGATGTCTCCACGACCTTGGGCAAACCGGACTGGTTCATCCTACCCAGTACCCAAGTGGGCATTAGGGGAATTTGGCGCTCGTTGAACGAATTTTCACCGAGATATGCGCCCAATGCCGCCGAAGAATTTTCGAACCAACCGATCATTAGCCCTGTAGGATTCCCCAACGGATCGGAATGGGAAATCATGACTTATGTACATATCAATATTGGTAAATAACAACGGAATGATGAAAAACAACAGATATATCAGTACTACAACTACCTTGTTTTCCGCCATTGTTCTGACCTTGCTGTTGGGATGTGAACGGAACTTTTCAGAAGACGTGGAATTTGCATCGTTTCCGCAGAATGGCGACGTTTTCATCGATACCTTCTCGGCAGGTCTGGATTATTTTCCATTTGTGGATGGGGGTGCGGATCCCGAAGCATTCAGTGTGGATACCAAGGAATTTTTTGCGGGCAATGCCTCCATACGTTTTGATGTGCCCCCTTTTGGTGTGGGTTTTGTGGGCGCCACATTCAATACAACAGTAAAAAGGGATTTATCAAGTTTTGATGCCCTCACCTTTTACGCCAAGGCATCCCAAGCGGCAGATATAAACGAAATTGGATTTGGTATTGAGGGGGAAACAGGAAATAAATTCCAAGTGACTACCCAGAATTTACAAATAAGTACCCGATGGGAAAAATACACCATACCCATACCAGATCCCTCCAAACTTTTTAATCAAACAGGATTGTTTTGGCTAGCCGAAGGTGCCGAAAACGAATTTGACGAAGGCGGTTATACCTTGTGGTTTGATGAAATAAAATTTGAAAAGACCGGAACCTTGGGCCAACCTAGGCCGGCAATCCTAAACGGTGCGGATGTGCTACAGCCCGGCTTTGTAAACATTGGTCAATCATTGACTGGCCTTACCCAGACCGTGAACTTGGAATCCGGGGAAAATATTACTGTGATTGCCGCACCGTCGTACTTTGACTTTTCATCATCAAATAATGGGGTTGCCCAAGTCAATGAGTTTGGAAATATTTCGGTTACGGGTCTTGGTCGAACAACGATTACCGCCTCCTTGGCAAACAACGCTGCGGAAGGTTCCTTGGAGCTGAATGTTGAAAGTGCCTTTGAGTTCGCCCCTACCCCGCCAGCACGAGCTTCTGTAGATGTCATCTCGGTTTTTAGCGATGCGTATCCCAACGTTGCGGTAGATTACTTCAATGGTTTTTTCACTCCTGACGGTCAAACTACCCAAGGTGGCTCACCGCCGCTGGACTTCAATGGCGATAGGATTATCAACTATACCCAACTCAACTTTGTGGGCATTGGTACTTTCCTGAACGTGTCACCTATCAATGCTTCGGCCATGACCACCTTACATGTCGATATAAAGGTCAATGAAGCCATTGACCCGGGAGATTTTATAAGAATCCAATTGTTGAACTCCGTAGGCAATGGCGAAACTTCCGGTTCGGTGACCCTAGCCGCTTCCGATCTAAGGCAAGACGAATGGGTCAGCTTTGATATCCCATTGGCCGACTTTACAGGCTTGGGCGATCGCTCACAAATTGGTCTATTGTTCTTTGTATCGGACAGCACCATTTCAGACATTTTTGTTGACAACATCTATTATTACAGGTAATACGAAAAAAAACTTCAAATGCTTAACAGAAAAAGAAAGATTGTGAAAAATACTTTGTACCAAGTTTTTATGGGCCTTTTTATCAGCTCATTTATCGGGTGTGATGTGGACGAAACCCAGACGGTAACCACACTGACCAATGTGGTACTTTCCGAGGAATTCGATACCGACGGCGCCCCAAATCCAGACGTATGGGGCTTTGACATAGGACGGGGACCTAATGGTGACGGTTGGGGAAACCAAGAATTGCAGTACTACACAGATCGTCCTACAAATGTGGTCATCGAAAACGGCAATTTAAAAATTACGGCCCGTCAGGAATCCTTCCAGGGTGCGGGCTATACGTCCGCCCGATTGTTGACCAAAAACCGATTTGAACAAGCCTATGGGCGTTTTGAAGCCAGAATACAATTGCCAACAGGTCAAGGGATTTGGCCCGCCTTTTGGATGTTGGGCGCCGATATTGATGAGAACCCTTGGCCTGGTGCCGGGGAAATAGATATTATGGAATACAGGGGGCAGAATCCTACCATTTTGGTGGGTAGTGTGCACGGCCCTGGCTATTCTGCAGGTAATGCCATTTCAAAGGAATATGAACTGCGTAACGACAGGTTCGATACGGGGTATCACATTTTTGGTATCGAATGGTCTCCAAATGCCATCAACTTCTATGTGGACAATGTGCTCTATAACCAAATCACGCCAGAAGATGTTACAGGGGAATGGGTTTTTAACAAGCCATTTTTTCTATTGATGAACGTAGCGGTAGGAGGAAATTTCGTGGGGCCACCCAATATTGAAACCCAGTTTCCACAGACGATGCTGGTAGACTATGTACGCGTATATAATTGAGTAATTGCTTTATAAACAGAAAATTAACTAATTAAACATTTAACTATGAAATCATTTTTAAAAAAAGGGAAATTAATTTCCATGTTGGCTTTACTATCTTTTTTTCTTGGATGTAGCGATGATGATGAAGTATTGCCAGAAGTTGTGGCAAGCTTCACCCAATCCGTTGACCAGACCACAGGTGCTGTCAGTTTTACAAACACCTCCCAGAATGCCACTTCGTATTCCTGGGATTTTGGAAATGGAAATACTTCAACGGCAAAGAATCCTGTACAGACCTATGAAAATGGTGAGTACACTGTAGTGTTGACAGCCTCCAACACAGCTGGTAATTCGGATACGGCAACCGCAAATATCACAATTTCTATACCGGATGATGAAGGGGAGAGCGGAAACGGTTTCGATAGTGGTTTGCTCACCAATGGAGACTTTGAGGCTGGTGTAGAGCCTTGGATTGGAAATGCGGCGAACGTACAGGAAGAAGGGGGCAACAGTTTCAACTTCGCTAATATAGGGGCTGCTGGGAATCCTTTTGATGTTAACTTGAGCCAGGTTGTTGCCATTACCCAAGGTACGAACTACATTTTAAAATTCGATGCGTCATCGGATAGGGAACGGACCCTATTGGCTGGGATTGGATTGAATGAGGCCCCATTTACCAATACCAGTGTGGAAATAAATTTGACAACGGAAATCCAAACCTTTGAGCTGCAATTGGCAGCAACCGATTTTGGAGGAGACAACAGTCGGGTCTTATTCGACATGGGCGCAGCCGAAGGAGTTGTGGTGATAGACAATGTATCGCTAGTGGAGGGCGGTGACGGAAGCG
>NZ_RZMZ01000004.1:7500-345293 GCF_003992675.1 Flagellimonas marinaquae | reverse complement strand
GTGGCATGGGCGTAAAGGTCTTCCAGTGAAAGCTGGCCTTCCTCAAATGCCTTTCCCGAACCAGCATCAAAGGAAGCATAGCGATTCTTACGTAGGCTAAGATACTTGGAGTTTTCCAAAATATCGTTTGCGGCCAATAAGGCCCTTGCAAAGGCGTCCATTCCCCCGATGTGCGCATGGAAGATGTCCTCGAGGTCGGTGGAGTTCCTCCGTATTTTCGCGTCAAAGTTTATGCCCCCACCTTGGAATCCGCCGGCCTGGAGGATGACCAACATGGCCTGAGCCAGTTCGTAAACGTCCACGGGGAACTGGTCGGTGTCCCAACCGTTCTGGTAATCCCCTCTGTTGGCATCGATACTGCCCAGCATATTGTTGTCCGCGGCCACTTGCAGCTCGTGCTCAAAGGTATGCTGGGCCAAGGTGGCATGGTTGACCTCGATGTTGAGTTTGAAATCGTCCAAAAGGTCATATTTGGTAAGAAAACCGATTACGGTCGCCACATCAAAGTCGTATTGGTGCTTGGTGGGCTCCATGGGCTTTGGTTCGATGAAGAAGGTACCCTTGAAGCCCTGTTTGCGGGCATAGTCCTTAGCCATGTGGAGAAAGCGAGCCATGTGGTCCTGTTCCCGGCCCATATCGGTGTTCAACAGGGACATGTAGCCTTCCCTGCCTCCCCAGAATACATAGTTTTCACCCCCCAGTTTAATGGTGGCATCGAGGGCATTTTTCACCTGTGCACCGGCGGCCGCTACCACGTCGAAATCGGGGTTGGTAGCAGCTCCGTTCATATAGCGTGGATTACTGAAACAATTTGCCGTGCCCCAGAGCAATTTTACATCGGATACCCTCATTTTCTCCTGGGCATAGTCCGTGATGATTTCCAGCCTTTTTTCCGATTCTGCCAAGCTGTTCCCTTCATCTATCAGGTCAAAATCATGGAAACAGAAGTAGGGTGCACCGATCTTGGTGAAGAACTCAAAGGCGGCGTCCATTTTGTCCTTGGCCTGTTGGACGGGATCGGTGCTTTTCAGCCAGGGAAAGTCCATGGTGGGGGCCCCGAAAGGATCCGCCCCAACGCCCGTGAAGGTGTGCCAGTAGGCAATGGCGAACCTGAAATGCTCTTTCATGGTCTTTGTGCCCACTTTTCTGTCCTCGTCATAATATTTGAAGGCAAAGGGATTGTCAGAGGATTTTCCCTCGAACTGTACCTTTCCGATTCCCTTGAAAAATTCGTTGTCTCCCGTTGTGATCATAATGTGTGTGTTCAGTTAATCAATATATTCGTCCAGGGCCTTTTTCCAGTTTTGGTAGGCCTCTTGGTACTCGTTTGCATTGTTTTCAGGTTCATAGGTCAACTGTACGGTATCGGTGGCGGTCGCTTCGCCAATGCTGGCAAAGTCGCCATGGGCATAGGCTGCTGCCCTTGCCGCTCCCATTGCACCAGTGGTCTCCACTATATCGATCTTGCTTTGGGACAGGGCTGCCAAGGTCTTGGAGAATATGCCAGCCCTAAAAAGGTTGTCGTTGCCCACTTTGATAGATCGGATGTCCGCCCCGTCATTCCGCAAGATTTCCATGCCGTACACAAAGGCAAAGGCGATGCCCTCCAGGGCTGCCCGGAACAGATGGGGTCTTTTGTGGATGTTGAAATTGAGGTTTAGGATGCGTGAGTCTTTTCCACGGTTTTCCAACATGCGCTCCGCACCGTTGCCGAAGGGAAGGATGGAAAGACCATCGGACCCGATGGCGACCTTTTCGGCCTGTTGGTTCATTTCGTTGTAAGAAAGCCCTTGAGTCAGTTCATTCTTGATCCAGCTATACTGAATGCCGGTACCGTTGATGCACAGCAGTTTGCCAATTCTGATGGTGTCGCTAGTGTGGTTGACATGCGCAAAGCTGTTGATTCGCGTATGCTCCCGGGTCCCTTGCTCTTCGGAGATTGCATAGACCACTCCGGAGGTCCCTCCTGTGGCTGCGATCTGGCCGGGCTCCATAACGTTGAGGGCCAGGGCATTGTTGGGCTGGTCCCCGGCACGGTACATTATGGGGATGCCCTCGGGCAGTCCTGATTCCTCGGCGCCCTTTTTGCCGACCCTGCACTGTTCTGAAAAGGACGGGCGTATCCCGGGGACGAGTGACGGGTCGATTCCTGCTTCTTCCAGCAGCCAATCGGCCACCCTGTTTTCTTTGAAATCCCACATGATCCCCTCGGAAAGCCCGGAGGGTGTGGTGGTGCACTCTCCCGATAGGCGAAGCGCAATGAAATCCCCGGGCAGCATGAACCTGTGCACCTTTTGATAGTTTTCGGGCTCGTTGTCCTTCACCCATTTGAGTTTGGACAGGGTAAAGTTACCAGGGGAGTTCAACAGGCGGTGGATGCATTTTTCCTTTCCCACTGTTTGGAACAGCTTTTCCCCGGTCGCCACGGCACGGCTATCGCACCAGATGATGGAGGGGCGTATGGGTTCGAGCTTTTCGTCCACGATCACCAACCCGTGCATCTGGTAGGAGATGCCGATGCCCTTGATATGGTTTTTGTAAATGCTGTTCTTGGAGATCAGGTTTTTGGTGGCGATGCAAAGGTTCTGCCACCAGACCTGGGGGTCTTGCTCTGCCCATTCAGGTCTTATGGAGTTGATGGACATTTCTTTTTCGGGGTACTGAGCCATATCGATGGGAGCCCCATCATCGGCACTGATCAAAGCGACCTTTATGGAGGAGCTACCAATATCGAAACCTATCCAATACATACTTTATTATTAAGTGCTACTTCGTTAGGAGGCTAGAGAACACCTAGGAAGATTTTGTTGCTGATAGTTTTATAGAATCCATAATAAAAGTTGCCAAACCTTTTTTTAGGAAAAATCTCAAAGTAGGTTAAGAATAGAATATTCCATGTAATTCTATAATACATACACATTAAAGAATAATTTTTTAATCATAAAACTCATTTTTTAGCGTTTTATAAAATCCAGAATATTTCTAAAGATGCCTAATTCAAACATCCATTACAGATTTTAAGGAATCGTCAGATATACTTTTCCATCTTTTTCGAACCTCTCGCCTCCATTTGCTAAAATGGCGGTTTCGGCTATGAAATAAATCCGTTCAACAATATCTGTTATAAGGGTCATATTAGGCAGTCCGTCACGAGAATAATTTATATACTGGTTATTAAAAGGTCTATCCCATTCCTCGCCACTACCGAGGTCTTTAGTTAAATGATCAGGGATACTATTACTTCCCTTCAAGACCCCTATAAATCCACCACAAGTAGCAGCCTGATTATCACAGTCTAAACCTGAGCTCACTGCAATTCCCACAGTCTTCTGAAAGTCGCCTTCCCCATAAAGAATAGCCATTGCGCCATAAAGCCCGTTTATAATTGCATTTACATTATTATTATGGTTACTATATTCACCCGTATCTACTGGATATTTATAATAATTGTCATAAATTAATTTGTGGGTGTCCTTCCAATTTTTATTATTCTTATGCCATTTTCTTAAATTCTCAAGGGCCGAAAGCATGGGGCTATCTTTTGGTAATGCATCCATTCCCATTTGATAAAGTTTCATAATATCCGATTCTATAAATGCACCACTATACAATACCGCATAAAATAAAGTTGGATGTGTTCCCCAACTATCGTTCATTACATGAGCACCCAAAGTAGCCTTTTCAATCGCCATATCTAACATTCCCGGATAAAATACACTCCATATTTCATTAACAAGTTGGGGGTCAATATGCCACCAATAAAGATTATTGCCTTCTTTTCCCGTTTCAGGTGGAATTAACCCCTGATCCATTAATTGACGGGCCTGACGGTTACTTCCCCAAATAAACCGATTGATATGTGCTTTCCATACTTTGGCAATTTCTTCATTTGTAATATCCAATCCATACTCTTCAACTGCATGTAGGTAAACAAATTCTATATCAGAGTCATCATCGCTCCAAGCACCATTAAAGGTGTTTGCAAGCACGTCAATATGACCCCTGCGATCAGTGTGAATTCTCAAATTCATAGGGTTGTCTCTTGACGTATAATATCTATCTACTAGGATGGGAATTGGTTGTCCATCATTATACATGAATTCAAAAGGCCAGCCCATATAATTCCCTACTAATTGACCAAGCCAATATCCTTTTATTTTATCCTTAAGATCCATCTCGGAAATGCATTTGTATTGCTGAGCTAATATTAAATTTGAGAAAAATAATAGACATGCAATAGGTAGTATATTGTATTTCATATTTTTAATCATTAAGAGGGCTTTGGATTTATTCAAAATTTCTATTTGTTAATTTTGACGTAGATTAAGGAGTTTCATTAATACTTTTGGATGATCTAAACGGTGAAGCGGGCAGTCCCTCCTTATTAAATAGATTCGGCATGGCCGTGTCATTCCATGCAAATCGGACGATTTTTGGTTGTGTAACTTCTGTTGATTGCACTATCACATGGTTTCCTTGGATAACAGCTTCAGCTTTATAGAAAACCAAGTCCTCACCGGCTATTTCAAAATCACTCACCTTTTTATCTGGACAATACAAACCGCTGCCAACATGATCGAAAGAAACAATGGCTTTACCATTACTGAATTCCGCACTTTTGTATAGAGGACCAGAATAAACAAAGTCTTGTGCATAATCCTTGGCCAATGCCCAAAGGGCCAATCTTTTTCCTACATCTTGTTTATTAGGTGGATGTATGGTAGTTAGGCTTCCAATATCCATAGTTACGGCCATTCCCACATTCTCTTCTTGTAGTGTTTCCAATTGTACTTCACGTAGTTCAGCTACTTTGTCACTTCCATAATCAAACGAGGCTAACTGAGCATAATAAAATGGAAAATCTCCAATGCCCCAGTTGCTTCGCCAACTATTGAACACTGCCGGGAATAACCTTCGGTACTGGTCTGGTTCACCGATATTGGACTCCCCTTGGTACCAAATTGCACCTTTAAGATTGTACGGTATTAAAGGGGCAATCATTGCATTGTATAGTACTGTAGGTGTATGTGAGTTTAAGGGTAAAACATTTGGATTTGGATTTACCCTGTCATCAAACCCGTTCTTTAAAATATAAAAATCCTCATTCAAGAGTATGGCAACAGGTAGGTATTTCCAGTTAATACTTAAAGGTTGTATTACCTTTCCTTCATTGTTCTGAATTGATGGTTGTTGTAAGAGCCCTCCTTTTTCCCAGACATCAATTACCCTTACTGCCAGAATGTTTTTTCCTTTTTTTAAAACTCCTGAAGGGATAGCATAAGACTGTTCGTCTTCATTGTTGCCCCAGTGCTCTTTACGCCCGACCAAAGAACCATTTATAAAAACTGTGTTAAGATCATCAACCCTTCCTAGAAATATGCAATAGTCATCCGAATTTGGGTTGCCTCCAAAGGTAAATTCCTGACGAAACCAGGCCATTCCGTTAAAATTATCGCGTTGAAACACCTTATCCATTGTAGCAGTTTGCACAGTATCCCAAGCTGTATCATCATAATCCGCATTCATTATCCCTTCAAAACCAATATCTGACAAATTAAATTCCTTATTTTGAATAAATTTATCCTGAGCCTTTCGCTTCATAGAAGTCAGCCATTTATTGTAAGTTGAGGATGAATCAATAGTCATCGCAATCTTTCCTTTGATATCTTCATATCCAACAACATTCTCCACAAAGTCTGCTTCCACCCAACTTTGGGCTGGTGAACCACTCCAACTTGAATGAATTAGTCCAACGGGCACATTCAATTCTTTATGTAATTTCAGTCCAAAGAAATAAGCGGTTGCTGAAAATCCAGGGACATTTTCAGGATTACAAACCTTCCACGTGCCTTGACAAGTTTCTAGGGGAGTAAACGATTTATTTCGTTTTACAGTAAACATGCGGATAGACGGATAATTAGCTGTATTAATTTCCACCTCTGAATTCTCAAGCGGATCATTGGGCAACCAACCGCTTACAGGCATTTCCATATTAGATTGCCCTGAACAAAGCCAGACTTCGCCCAACAATACATTGTTTAATACAATAGTGGTATCTGCGGAAGAAATCGTTAGCGATTGAGCTTTTCCATCTGTAGAAGGGGTTTTAATTTTCATTAACCACTTTCCATCTTGACCAGTTATTGAAGAAATATTTGCTCCCCAACTGGTTTCAATTTTTATTTTACTCCCAGATGTGGCCCAGCCCCATATAGATATATTACTCTTTTGTTGTAAGACCATATTATCGGTGAACATGTCCGATAATTTTATGTTAGATTCTTTTGGGGTGCAGGAGACCATTATAAAAAGAAAAACTCTAACAAAGGTTGAACCAACTACACTTAATATTTGCTTCATCATTGTTTAATTATCTAAAAACGTGGAAATCCTTTATAGCTGACCCAGTCAAAATCGGCATACTCTTTTGTTGGTTTACCATTACTTGTAGCATATATTCCTAAGTAAGATCCAATATATCCCTTACATATTACTATGTCACTTTCGGTGTCAGCAAAATGTTTAAAACTGTTTCCTCCGTCAAGAGAATAAAGGTATTGATAGGTATCGTTCTTGGAAATCAGTTTAAGAACAACTTCGCCCTTGTACATTTCAAGTGTTTCTTGTTTTGCAATTGCCAAATCCTTATCCAAACCTTTGGTGGTCAACTTTAAATTGACGTCGCCATTTTTCTTCTCAACTGTAAAATTCACATAATTATCGTCTTGTTGGAAAATACTGATACCGGCTTCCGCCCTCTCTTTTTTTGGCGTAAAGTTCATTTTAGCACTATACTCAAAATCGCTCTCTTTTTGGCGAATACCCATCAAGCTATATTGGCCTCTTAATTTAAAAGTTTGCGGTCCTAGATATAACCGTAAAAAACCTTCTCTTGCTTCCAATGAGTATGTTTTAGGCAGGGGTACCCTTCTAAAGTTCCATTGATGTTCCAGTTCCAGAGCGTCAAAATTGTCGGTAAAAGCATCGTTGTAATATTGTGCTTTGTCTTCAAAAGGAAGTGACGTATATCTCTCCACTTTTCCACTTTCCGGTGCTACTACTGGAAAATCGTATTTTACCGGTTGCCAATTACCAATGGAAACCTCTTCCCAACCAACGGTAACAGGTTCCCATTCAAGAGGCATAAGGTATGTTTCTCGCCCCATATTCGAGGTTCCATTTTTGTCATTCCTTATTCCCAAGGCTACCATATACCAGCGGCCATCTTTCAATTCAACGAGGTCGGCATGTCCCGTACTATGTACCCAATTGTTTAAAGACAAATGACGGGAAGTCAAAATGGGGTTTCGTGGGTTTGATTTAAACGGTCCAGATATTTTATCGCTTGCAGCTATCATTACAGAATGGTTATGGCTTGTTCCTCCTTCTGCTACCATTAGGTAATATTTACCGTTTACTTTATACATGTGCGGCCCTTCTACACAGCAACCTCCACAAGCCCCTTTCCATACTGAATAGCGTTCACCTTCCAATTTCCATTTTTTAATATTTAGTTCCTGAACCCAGATTTCACCAATTCCATTTTCACTAGGTTTACCTACAGCATGCGTACCAACAAAATAGACTTTTCCATTATCGTCAAACAAAAGGTCTGGATCAATACCTGGGGCCCCTTCAATTATATGTGGTTGAGACCAAGGACCCTCTGGGTTTGTGGCAGTGATAATGAAATTTACCATTTGTCCAGATCCCCCAGAAGGTGGTGAATATACATTGGTTACAATAATATAAAATACACCGTTGTTGTAGCGTATGGTTGGGGCATGTATACCCCCGTTTTGCTGTACATCTACTAGATTTACTTCACCAGTAGCCTGATTTTCACGATGAAGGCCATAGCCAATTAATTCCCAGTTCACTAAATCCTTGCTATGATGGATGGGTAGGCCAGGAAAATATTCGAAGGTGGAATTAACAATATAAAAATCATCACCCACCCTACAAATAGAAGGATCGGGATGTCCTCCAGGGATTATTGGGTTTAAATAACCCGCAGTTTGTGAATATAAATTAGTGGAAACTAATAGTATAGTTAAAAATTTAAAGAATTTCATAATTAATGTATAGGTTAATTTATTTTCGAGAATGTTTGTTTATGACATTCCCGTCAATTGTAGTTTATAAATGAATATCTTAATGTTAATCTAACTCGATAATCATGGGTTGCCTAGCCTCAACATTGATAGACTTATGAAGAGGGATTGTTTTTGACGTGAGAATATTTAGCCCCGAATCAATGCCATTGAGCATCTCCGCTAGCGGTTTTAAGTCCAGTTCCCTTTTTTCTCTGGATTTATTCAAAACGATCATTACTTTTTCGCTTTCATCATATCTGAAATAAACATAAACCCCATTTACAGGAACAAAATGCATCAACTTTCCATGATGTATAACCTTTGTCTTCTTTCTCCAATTGAGCAGTCTTTTAACAAAAGTTTGGGCTTCCAATTGCCTCTTGGTCAATCCTTTTCCAGTAAATGCATTCATTTTGTCTCCCTGCCACCCCCCAGGGAAGTCACTTCGTATGTTGCCGTGGCTATTATCTCCTGTGTTGGACATTAATATTTCTGTCCCATAGTAAAATTGTGGTGTTCCCCGCATGGTGGTGAAATAGACCATGGCCAATTTGAACAAATCATAATCCTCGCCAAGCTGAGAATAAATACGGCTCATATCATGATTATCAGGAAAAATGACATGTTTATAGGGATCTGCGTATAAAAAATCATTGGAGAGCATGGTATAGAGGTTGATCATTCCATTGTCCCAATTTTCCTTCTCCGTAAGCGAGGTGACAAGCGCATTTTGGATTGGAAAATCGAGTAATCCAGGAAGACAGGATGTATACCCATCTGGGTTCTGCTTCCCTTGTTGCCAGTAGGCCAATACTGCTGGGTTTAAACTCCACTCTTCCCCACATATACTAAAATTGGGGTATTCCCGCATTATTGAGCAGGTCCAATCGGTCATAAAGTCTTTGTCGGAATACGGATAGGTGTCCATCCGAATCCCACTAAGGCCAGCATATTCGATCCACCAAATAGTATTTTGAATCAAATATTCTGCTAGCTGAGGATTTCGTTGATTTAAATCTGGCATTGTTGGAACGAACCAACCATCAGTAAAAATCTCCTTATCATAGTCTGATGTGTAAGGGTCTCGTAATGTAGTACGCCTATGGTTTGTCTCAGTATAATGCTCGGGGTTATTAATCCAATCTGACGAAGGTAAATCTGTCATCCACCAATGACCAGATCCACAATGGTTCATAATCATATCCATTATCAGTTTAATACCCTTTGATTTTGCTTTTTTCGAGAGTTCCTCATACTCCTTATTGGTTCCAAAACGAAGGTCTACTTTATAAAAATCGGTGGTCGAATATCCATGATAGGAATATTTTTTTTGATTGTTCTCCAAAATGGGGTTAATCCATACAGCCGTGAAACCCATTTCAGACAAATAATCCAAATGATCCTCGATACCTTTTATGTCTCCCCCATGTCTACCCCACTTATCTTCACGCCCCAAAGGCTCGAACAGACCCTCAACTGTATCATTGTCAGGATTTCCATTCGCAAAACGATCTGGAGTAATAAGGCACATTACATCCGAACTGTTATACCCCATGCGTTGAGAAGAATTTTCTTCACGCTTTAAAAGATCATACGTCAATTTTTCCTGAATCTTGCCTTTTTCATTTGTAAGAGAAATTTCAATTTTCCCTGGTAGGGTTTCGGGATCTATTTCAAGATATATGAATAGATAATTTGGATTCTCTGCTGCCACCGTTCTTTTAATGGTCACACCAGCATATTCCAGTTTAGGACTTAACTTTTTTATGTCCTTCCCATAAATCATCAGTTGTAGCTCAGTATTCTCCATACCTCCCCACCAAAAAGGAGGTTCAACCCGTTCTATTTGACCATATATATATAATAACGGACCTAGCAAAAAAAAACTTAATACAACTCTGTGAGGTATTGTTTTACTCTTTTTAGGTATCATTTTTTACTTGAATCTCAATAAGAAAAGGGCCGACCGTAATGCCAGCCCTTTAAGAATTAACTAAAACTAAACTAACTCAATTTATATATTCACTTCTTGCGTAAATAAAACTTAATTGCAGACTTGACTATAAATTATATCCTCATCAAAACCTGGATTTTTAACAACGATACTGCCATCTGCGTTCTGAAAATTCAAATGAATTTCTGTCATTAGTTTGCCTTCAGGAATATCAAAATAATCTGGTGACCATAAAGAAAGTTCCCAAATATTATCGCCAATCAGGGTCATTTTTGAAGCATCATCTCTATCACACTTAACAATACTGGTACCATCTGATAACATGGCTGTTGCACATACAAAAACTTCGCCAGCATTAAAAAGTTCGGTATTTGCACCTTCTATACCTTCTTTTGCGTCAAATCGTATCGAAATGATATCATCAAACAAATAATTCTCTGGTAAAATAGTAGCTGTCAAAGAAGGCGGTGGTCCACATAAATCAGTGGCACTTGCTGCAGCACCAGTAATTGATAGACAATCTGTGAAATCAACGTCGTACCATTTTGAAGATGCTTCTGGGGTTGATCCTCCTTCTTCAAATTTAAGGCCATCTCCAATATTACCAATAAAATAAGCTAATTGAGTTCCTGTGTGTTGGTCACCTACTTTAATTTGAACTGTTACGGTTCCATCAAATGCAGCATTTGAAGCATCTATAAAATTATCTGAATAAAAAGCTACCCATTCCATTTCACCATAATTCTCTCCAGTACCTAATATTTCTTCCATATCCTGTGACCAAGTATTTCCAGTTATATTGCCATCAGCTCCTCTTGATTGGCTTTTAAAAAAAGTAAGGTCTCCATCGTCAAAGGTCATTGTACCGCTACCTGGTTGGTCTGGATTGGCGTTATGATCTGAATCATAACGCACCGTAGCATTGTTAGCTGCATCCCAACTTTTAGGTACCAACATCCCAAATAATAAAATTTTATCACTGGCACCATTGTTTTCAGAATCAAATGCTACATTAACAGTAACTGTCATCGTTTCTCCTGCACTTACAGAACTTGGTTGATCTACTTCAGTTATTAGAAAGCAGGATGTAACGAAAAGAAATATAAGTGGTAGTGCTACTGACAAGGCAGCAATGGTTTTTAATAATTTATAAGATTTTTTCATTTTTAGATCTTTTTAAATTGATATAAATAGGTATTAGTGGCACATCCCAAACTAAATGTAATTGACAAAGTGGTATTGTTTGAACCAAATAACGGTTGGTCCAATCTCGTAGGAACTATTGAAGGTCCGTTGGAGAATTGAATTTCGGTTGGTTGAAAATCATCATTAAAAGCCCAATTCCCACTTATAAAACTAGCACCAGAAGTTCTCAGCGTGGGGAAAGGTACTTTTGACGAACTTAGATTGAATGTACCGTCATTATTTAAATCCAAAGTGTAATCAGTAAAGCTAATTTTGCCTGATAAATCCTCCCCATTTCTGCTAATGCTGAAAAGTTGCCATGTACCATTTATATCTACAGCATAAGCCGTCAATGCGTCTTGACGAACTGTTAGTTCCTCTTCGCATCCCATGAGGAACAGACCAATAAATATAAATCTTGCTGCTAAGATTATTTTTTTCATAATGTATCTTCTTTTATATGTTTAAGTTGTTAGTATGATGGTTTCTCAATAAAACATTTAAATTAATTACCGTTGTAAATCATGTAATTCAACTTCAAATAGTGGAAATGGAAAGACCAACTGGTTTACATATTCAGAAAAAGGAATTTCCTCAGTTCCATCCTCGTTGTATATCCCTTTTTGAAGTCTTCGAATGTTCAGAAAACGGTCTCCATGCTCAAAAGCCAATTCCTTGGATCTTTCTTGATAGATAGCCTCTAACATAAAGGAGGAATCTGGACTTCCAGTTATTGTATCAGTGGCCCCTGCCCTATTCTTAACTGCATTAACATCTTCAATATCTTGAACATTTATCGCACCATTGTTTCTCATTATATTGGCCTCGGCACGAGTCAATAGGATTTCAGAGTACCTCAAGTAGATATAATCTGTTTGATTGGATGGAAATTTCCCATTTGCATAAACCAAGCCACCAGCTTCTGTATATAGATCAGAATGCCTTTTATCATTAGGGTCTGCGTTCCTTAATTGTGCAAGTAAACTCGACGGATTCAAAGATGCTATTCCACGTTCTTTATCATCCTGATAACTTTCAAAATTTACCCGGGCTGCACCAGGCCAACCCTCTGCCGCATTGAACAAAATCGAAAAAATCACTTCTGGAGAACCATTTCCAGTAACGAAGGGAGCCGTGACCTCAGATTCGAGAGAATACTTTGAAGATTCAACAACTTCATTAGCCCTTTGGTAGGCTAAATCATATTTTTCATGAAAAAAATATATCCTTGCGGCCAAAGCCGTGGCAATTTCATAGTTGGAAACCCCTGCCGAATTTTCAAAATATAAGCGGGCCAATTCAATATCTTCCTCAATTTGAGTTCTTATTTCCGACGATTTCGCCACACTTACTCTATCATTAACACCCAAGACATCCAAAACCAATGGAACTGAATTTCCAGATGAATTCAAGGTAAAATAATTGTTCATGTCAAAATATACCAACGCCCTTAGAAAATGCATATCTCCCAAAACACTGTTCTTTTCGGTTTGGGTTGCGATCATTTCAGGAACATTGGCATTCGCGACCGTGTTAATCTTATTAAGTGCCGCAAAACCATCACCGTATAAATTTGTTGTGAACACTGGCGGTAATCCTGTCTCACTCCACCTTGTGAATGGAATCCAATTAGGGTCTCTTCTAATATTAACATCATGAACTATGGTGGAAGTAATCATGGATGTGTATGCAGTGAAAGATCGTAAATTGGCATAAGTCCCATTGATCAATGCATTCATTGAAGCAATGTCCGTAAGTTTATCCGAAGACAGTCCTATTGGTGGCGATTCGTCCAAAAATTTTTCACAAGAAATTAGGGACACTAATAAAAATAAACTGTAAAATATTCTTTTCATTTTAAAAAAAATTTATGTGTCTTTTACTAGAAATTGAAATTTATACCTAGGGTAAGAGTTTTGGCTTGAGGTGAGGATTTCCATCTACCAAGTAAATTGAGGTTACCACCGTTTCGGTAATTCTCTGGATCATAAACCCAAGGTTTTGCATTTGTGAAGGTCAAGTAATTTGTAAGTCTCAAGTAAATATTCAAACTCTCAAATGCGTTGACATTTTTTGGTTGTAGAATATAGCCCAAAGTAAAATCTCGCATCCTTATAAAATCAACATCGGATACGAATTCAGTTGTTTGAGTAAAATTGGTCGGAGCTGTCGTTACCTGTGCAATCGGAGTTATATCGCCTGGTTGTCTCCATCTATTTAACACATTGCGCAGTGGCGTGGCGGAAAAACTTGAAAAAGCAAATTTGGAATTAATAGCCTCTCCCGATGCTATGTAATCTGCTCCATATTCAAAAGTAAACAAGACATTAGCATACCAATTTTTCCATTTAAACTGATTGCTCAATCCTCCTGTAAAATCTGGAAAGGGGTTGCCAAAAGGCACTTGATTGGCATTCATGAAATTATTTATTGACCCATATTCATCAATGGCCTGATCTAAACGAAGTGCATTGCCAGCAGTATCTTGATAAATGTCCTGACCCGTCGCTGGGTCAACTCCTAACCAAACTGGTGCAGCTTGAACGCCAATAGGTAAACCCTTAAAAATAGCGGTGCTTCCGAATAAACCAGGAATAATAATTCCATCATTATTATCCCCTAAATTTATAACCTCATTTACATTACGTGCAAAAGTAAATTCAGAGTTCCAGGAAAAGTTTTTATTTTCTATGTTAGTTGTACCTAACATAATTTCAAAGCCTTTATTACTGATATCTCCTAAGTTTGTCGTTACCTGACTTGTACCTGTAACAATAGACACAGGAACAGGCAATAAGAGATCATAAGTCAATTTGTCATAATAATCAATTTCAGCTCTGATCTTTCCATCAAAAAGTTCCATTGAAACGCCCAAATCCAGCTGTTCTGTTGTCTCCCAACCCAATTGGTCATCCCCAATGTTCGCCAGGGTAATTCCATTATTACCGTCATAATTGCTTTCGGCGTAGGTTGTCGCATAAACATAGTTACCTATCTCTGCGTTGCCGGACAATCCATAACTTCCCCTAATTTTCAAAAAATTAACTACTTTTTTTAAAGGGCTAAAATAGGCTTCTTCACTTAGGATATAGCCAACAGATGCTGCGGGAAATATTCCCCATTTATTGTTAATGCCAAAACGAGAAGAACCGTCTCTTCGAGCAGTTAACGATAACAGATATTTGCCTTTATAATCGTAATTCAGTCTAGATATATAAGACATAAATGTAAAGGCTCCTTCATCATAATTTGCTTGTATTTGGCCTGCATCTTGTGGGGTCTTTAATGCAGGGTTTATAAATTCTCTCCCAGAAATTACCGATGACTTTTGAGTGGTCTTTTGACTTTCGATCCCAACTAAAATATCAAGATTATGATGCCCGATTTTATTGGAATAGTTAACTAAATTTTTAAAATTCCAAGAATTTCTATCCCCTAGGGCAATAAACGCAGTCGCCTGTCCATCGGAATTAATAGATCCATCTCTAAATTGTTGATCAATAGTGTTGAGCGAGTTTAAACCGTATTCAGACCTAAATACAAGCTTATCTGTAATTCTATAATTAAGATACCAACTAGCAAGAAAGTTTTTACTTTTTATATTCACATCCCACGATTCGATGGCCGCCCTTACATTGCCAATGGGTCTAAAAAAGGTTCCATCCTCATTTTTTACTGGCCATATAGGTAAGGAATTTGTGGACTTGCCCAGTGCTTCCTGAACTGGAATCGGATTATTGTCAACAAATGTATAGGTCATGGATGTTCCAACCTTCAAACGATCATTTATGGTGTGATCAAGATTTGTGCGAGTGGTTAACCTGAGGTATTCATTACCTCTAAAAATCGAATTTTCATCTAAAAGCCCCCCAGAAATATAAAATCGGGTTTTATCATTTCCACCGGATATTGATAAATTTAAATTAGTGGAAAAACCTGTTCTAAGAGCTTGGTCTTGCCAATCCGTATTTGTGTTGAGTGCTTCCTCTTTGGTTAACCCATCAACAAGAACACCGCTACTATTCCAAAAATCAGCTGGGTCATTACCAGAATTATACCATGCCTCTTGTGCTAAAAATATATACTCTTTAGCATCAACATATTCAAGACGATTGGTTGTTTCAGACAAACCTGTATCTAAGCTAAGATTAAGCTTAGTTTTACCTTTGTAGCCTTTTTTAGTTGTAACCAAAATGACACCATTTGAACCCCGTGAACCATATATTGATGTTGCAGCAGCATCCTTCAAGACTTCAATAGATTCTATATCATTAGGATTTAAATTAGCCAGAACATTGGTTCCAAAATCTAGAAAAAAGCCACCTGGAGCATTGGGATTGGATTGAGTGCCCGATTGAACAACTATACCATCAATAACATATAAAGGGTCTGAACTGGCAAGAGCAGAATTTGTTCCTCGAATACGAATCTTTACAGGTGCACCAGACATTGCACCACCTGTCGATACTTGAATACCGGCTGCTCTTCCCTGAAGTGCCGCTTCAAAAGAAGGTAAAGGCGTTCTTTCAATATCCTCGCCATCCACTTTTGAAATAGAACTGGAAAGAGTCTTTCTGATTTGAGAACCGTAACCTGTAATTACAACCTCATCTAAGGTTGATGCTTCAGCTACTAACTGTATTGTTAAATCTAATTGGTTCCTAACAGAAACTTCTTTGGTCCCAAAACCAATATACGAAATAAGCAAAATGCTATTTTCATCAGTAACATCAAGAGAAAAATTACCATCAAAATCAGTCTGGGTACCATTGGTTGTTCCTTTTTCAATTACGGATGCCCCAGCAAGTGGTGTACCCGTTTCATCAGTAACTAGACCTGTAATTCTATATTGTATATTAGAAATGGGTTTATTGGCCTTGATAGTTCCTTCCTTCACAATAATGGTATTATTGACTCCAACCGTAACTTCAAGATTACCACTTGAGAAACTTTGTTCAAGTAGTTCATTAGCTGTAATAAATCCTTTTTTTACTTTAACTTTTGGATATTTATCAAATATTCCTTCTTGGTAAATGAACTTATAATCAGTCTGTTCCTCGATAATATCAAAAACTTGGTCAAGAGAAAGAATCTTGTTTGAATCAAATTTGATTTTAAAGTTCTGAGATAGAACATCATTGGTTGTAAATCCAAAAATCGTTGTGCAGAAAAGTAGGATAATGGATTTCATAATTGCAAGCAGTAACCTCCTCCGCAAATAGAAGGATATGCAGTCACCTAAATTTTTCATAAGTTTGTAGTTTGTTAGTTATCATTTGATGATTAACACGATTTTAGGTAATAGGGTTTTGTACTTTGGACGGTCTAAACCTTATTGCCTTTTTTTATTTTATAATAATTTGCCTGTCATTTATTTCATAATTTTTGATTATACTTAAACTTTTAATGGTTGATAGTAATTCTTGTATATCTTGGTCCTTACCCAAAACTCCTCTAAACCGAATATCTTCCAGTTTACTATCCTCAAAAACCACATCAACATCATACCACCTAGATATTACTCTCATAATTTCCTTGAGCGGTTTTCCTTTGAAACTAAACACGCCCTGTTTCCATGAAACTTCTGAATTAACATCGACTAAGGATACCGTGAAGCTATTATTTTTTAAATCAAGTTGTGATTGTTCATTAGGCGTCAATTTTTGAATTGAAATACCATTCCCTACTTGTACTTTGCCTTCAACCAATGTGGTATATACATGTGATTCATCTTTGTAGGCCCTTATGTTGAATTCAGTACCTAAGACTTCAACTTCTTGATTCTGGTTTAGTACTACGAATTTTGAACCTTTGTGCTCGACACTTGATGATACATCGAAATAAGCTTCTCCATATACCAACTCGACAGTACGTGTTTCTCCATCCACAAAGGTTTCCGGAAATTTTAATTGCGATTCAGAATTTAGCCATACCTGCGTACCATCTGATAATTTAATTTGAAACTGCCCTCCCCTGGGTATTGTTAGATAATTATAGGCTATTTCAGGATACGCATTATTTTTCGGTATGACCACTATCTCTTCCCCATTACTTTTAATGTTGTTATTCTCATAATACTTGCCCTTTTCCAGAGCAACAACAGAACCATCTTCCAACAATAAAATTGCTTTACTTGAACCAGGCTCAATAGTTTTGGCATTCATATTAACGGGAATGGTATTTACATTAGGATTCTCGGGCATATATTCCGTAAAGAAATACATTGCAGAACCTATACATAAAGCCACAGAAGCTGCTACTGCATAGCGCCAATACAAGTTTTCACCAGGCAGATTGAGTTTACCTTTTATCTTTTTAAAATCTTTTTTCTTGTCGATTTGCTTAGATAATTTTATTCTCGCCTTAATCTCAGCTTTGTTTGTCAATTTACTCAAAATGTAATCTTTGTCCTTTTGGTCAAAGATTTCGGAATTTTCAAAAGCAGATGGTTTTTCCTCCCTGAGTAAGGCAGTGGCTAGTTGCTTTGATAAGTCTATAACTTTAGAAAATAATGACATAAAATATTGAGATTACAAACCTGTTCAAATTAGGATTGTATAATATTAGACGGGAAAAAATAATGTTAGGGTGAAAATAAGTGTGAAAAAAAAGAGATTCAGCAAAAAATTAACATTTGAACCCCTCGTTAATTGCCAAAAAAGAATGTGATAAGGAAAAAATGCTCTTTCAAGATTGGCTTCAATCTTTTGAAAGCAATTTTTTTTTGGGTTTTGACTGTATTAACCGACAATCCAAGTTTCTCAGCTATATTGGCATTTGTTAAACCTTTGGCGCTTAACCGAATAATCTTTGCGCATTTCTCCGGAAGTGTGTTAATGGCATTCTCTATGATATCAGAGGTTTCAACAACTACTATTTCACGTAAAAAGAACGGTTCGGTTTCCAATTCTTTCAATTTTTTCGTCGTTAATGGAAACGTTTTTCTATACGAATTACTTCTTAGATAATCTAAAGACCTATTCCTTACCGAAGTATATAAATAAGATTTGATAGTATTCTCATTTATGAACTCAATCTTATCTTCCCATATTTTAACGAATACTTCTTGCACCACGTCTTTAGAAGTTTCCAAATCTTCTAAGAAATGGTTGGCAAAAAGGCACAAGGGAGTATAGGTCTTCTCGTAGATCCTATTGAACTCATTTAATTTTAATTTATGCCCTTTACTTGGTTGCAATGATCAATTGTTGATTACTAATAAATGGGCAAATAAAGCAGTACAAAAAATAGTACAGTTCATATCCTCAACATGGCAATGAACAGTGTATCTGACTTTTTATGCACATTTTTCATGAACCAAGGTATGAAGATTTTTGAAAAATAAAACCAAAAAGCCTAGAACAACGAAAGGTATGCTTAGAATCTGGCCCATATTCAAAATCATTTCATTCTCGAACGACACTTGATTTTCCTTAAAAAATTCATGCAAAATCCTCAATGAAAAAAGTAAAACCATGAACAAACCTAAAAGTAGACCAGGGCGAAGCTTTTCCCTATTCCGGACCCAGATCAAAAACAACAATAGAAATAGTATAAAATACGTTAGCGATTCGTACAACTGAGTGGGGTGTCTGTTCACTCCAACAGCTTCAAAATTAACCTTAAAAGAATCATTGGTTCTGATAAACGTGTATGCCAAATTTTTACCTTTTGGATTTATAATATGATCGTAAGGCCCTCTATTGACTGGCATTGTTTTTAGCAATAATCGATCCACGCCAGCTCGTATTCGTTCCTCAAAATACTTTTGATTTTTGAACTCAATGGTTATATCCACATAAGGGTATCCAGAAGAAATGGAGCCATGGCCCTTTTTGTAATTAACATTTTCAACAAATGGCAGGGTCGTTTCCAATCTATCAGAATATGGGTTTGTCATAATTATGCCATAATCGGACCCAGTAGGCTTACCGATGATTTCGGAATTCACAAAATTACCAACCCTTACAAGACAAGCACCTAAGGCAACTCCAATAACAATTCTATCCATTATCTGAAGATAATTATTACCTTGTTTTAATCGGTCTTTTACTTTAATCTTAAACTTTTCAATTTTAAACTCATAAGAATAAATACTCATAGCTACAAGAACTCCAATAGCAGCTCCATGGCTTGCTAAACCTGATTTCCAGAATTTAAATAATTCAAAAAAATTAATTGAAAGTATCTCAGGGTTGTAAAATATAATGTGACCTATTCTTGCTCCTAAAACATTGCCTAAAATCATATAAACTAGTTGTAGGTCAGCCAACTTATCATATTTCCCCTCTTTTTTATAAATATAGACAACAACAAATCTTCCTGCGAAAGCAGCTAATACAAAAAGTACAGCATACCATCTTAATTCAAAATTATTCCACTTGGAAATAAAAATATTTGGTTCCCAAAAAAAATAATCTAAATCAAGGAATAATTTAGCCGTCATACACTATGAGATACTTGTAATTATCAATAAATATGTTTAGTAAAATCACTAAATGCTGTATATAGCAATAAAACCTTGTGATAATGAAAAACAAACTAATAATACTGGTGCTCTTTAAATAATTATTTCGGTGTAATAAGTTCTTTTGTTCGATAATTTTGCTTACTGAATTGCAATGGAAATACCTTTTTTACTTCATCATAAATTT
This sequence comes from Flagellimonas marinaquae, assembly GCF_003992675.1. Taxonomy (GTDB): domain Bacteria; phylum Bacteroidota; class Bacteroidia; order Flavobacteriales; family Flavobacteriaceae; genus Flagellimonas; species Flagellimonas marinaquae. Next base: position 325,404 of record NZ_RZMZ01000004.1, on the reverse strand, counting down.
GTTTATAGACTGATTTTAAAAATGGTTAGAAAACACACGGTGAAATACTGAAAAAAGTTCTACTAAAGAAAGATTAAAATGTAAAACTCGCCCCTAATTAACCCCAAAAATTAACTTCCCACTTTCTGTTTTTATTTCTTATATATCTCCACGTTCGCTTTGGGGAATCACTTTAAGGTACGAAGGGTGTTGCTCGATTGCATATTCAATTCTTTTTACAATTGCCTCGATTGTTTCGTTATTGTAATCTATATCGAGAGGTTCCTTTATTTTAAAAGATTGAAAAATGTTTTTCTTTTTAATTAACAATCCCTTTTTATCAAAAGAACGTCTAAACCCATCAATAACAATAGGCACCACTATTGGTTTGTAACGTTTGATAATATGAGCCGTTCCTTTTCTGATGGGTTTAAAGGGAGTAGTTGTACCTTGGGGAAATGTTATTACCCAACCATCATCTAAAGCTTTACCAATATTATAAATATCGCTCATTTTTATTTGGCGGTTTACATTTTGCCCCCCAGAACGCCAAGTCCGTTCAACAGTAATAGCCCCACCATAAGCCAATATTTTTGGCAATAAACCAGCTTTAACAGTTTCTTTGGCGGCTACGAAATAAATATTTAATTTCGGATTCCAGGCGTAATTCACATTTTTTATCGAATCATCCCGCCCACTTAGACTGGCATTAAACACATGAAACATAGCCATAATATCAGCAAAATAAGTTTGATGATTTGAGATGAAAAGCACATTGGTATCTGGTAAGGATTTAATAATCTTAGAACCTTCTATTTGTAATTTATTAAACCCATGAAAACGCCTGTGAGTGATAAATCCCATAATACAAATGAGCCATTTTTTTATAAAAAGTATATGTCCGAATGGATCTTTTTTAAACAATCCCATAAATCATGATTCAAAAAATGATTAGACATTTTACATGTGATATGACAATAGCTTCCTAGACTTTTAAAAAAGGCGATAACAATATTCTTTCACCTGTCAGTATATTGTACCTTTTGTGCGCTTGTTCCTCTAAAATTCACTGCCAACGTTTTTCAATTAATCGGGGTCCTTGACTGGGCCTTGTGATAAAATGAGAGAGATCTATTCCAAACTTTGCCTAATAAACTCCTGAGACTTTTTCAATATATCTCTAGACCTCATCTTCATGGAAGATATTAAGCTTGCAGCCACCAAAGCCAACACCGGCCATTCGAGCTCCTAGAATGACCTGCTCCGCACGCGACATTTCGACCAAAAAATCCAGTTTCGGACAACTGACCTCGTATTTTTTGCGTTGTCCCAACTGTGATTTGTTCAGCAAGTTGCCCAAAGCGACAATGTCCTCTTTTTGTAAGGCTTCGGCGGCATCCAAGACCCGTTGGTTCTCCTCCAATATATAGGAACACCTATTGTACAATACTTCGCCAAGCTTTCCTGCGCATGCATCCACCATTTCCCGGGTAATCGACTTATATGAAAGGTTAACCCCATAATGTCCGGACCCTAAACTCAGCGCCGAAGCACTTTCCTCACTCCTTGTATAATGGGCACTTGTAGCCAGGTTGTGGGACACACAGGCGTTCAACATTAAAATGACATAAAAAATTAAGATTACAAACCTGTTCAGATTAGGATTGTATAATATTAGACGGGAAAAAATAATGTGAGGGTGAAAATAAGTGTAAAAGAAAAGAGATTCAGCAAAAAATTAACATTTGAAACCCTTATTAGTTACCAAAAAAGAATGTAATAAGGAAAATATGCTCTTTCAAGATTGGCTTCAATCTTTTGAAAGCAATTTTTTTTTTGGGTTTTGACTGTATTAACTAACAATCCAAGTCACTCAGCTATATTGGCGTTTGTTAAACCCTTGGCGCTTAACCTAATAATCTTTGCGCATTTCTCAGGAAGTGTATTAGTCGCATTCTCTATGATATCAGAGGTTTCAACAACTACTATTTCACGTAAAAAGAAAGGTTCTGTAGCCTTACCCCTTTTAGGACATCGCTAAATTCATAAAATTATCATTATGACCTCCTCCCAAATACAGCACCGAGGTAAGGTTCCCAAAAATGAACAAGCAGACCCAGAACACGGCCAAAATGGATTTTAAGTTGGTTGAGAATCGTTTTTCAATAAACTCCGGGATTGTATATAGGTCTTTCTCAATAAAAATGGGAATAAAATACTTTCCCACGATCAGCAAGGTCAAAGCCCCCATCCATTCATAGGAGGCAATGCCCAGTCCCAAGGCAAAACCTGACCCAGACATGCCAATAAATTGTTCCGCCGAAATGTTGGCCGCTCGCTATCAATGAGGCTCCAATCGCCCACCATGGCAGGAATTTTCCAGCTAAAAAATAGTCTTATGCACTCTTCGTTGTCCCTTTCTTCGTCCGGAAAACCCAAAGCCCTACCGACAATACCACAAGTGCATATAGTACGAATACCGGATAGTCCCAAAATTCAAAACTGTTTTCCATATTTTTTGATTAACCCTTTGTAGTTGTTTTTTTTATTCTTTGCTCCCAATCCCATGCAGATTTTATGGCATCACCAAGGTTGTATTTTACTTGCCATTCCAGAACTTCATTTGCTTTTTTTGTATCAGCATAGGCTTGGATCACATCACCAGGCCTTCTATCCACAATTTTATAGTTCAACGACTGTCCCGATACACGCTCGAAGCTCTGGATGACTTCCAGAACAGAGCTCCCCTTCCCCGTTCCCAGATTGAACACTTCGTAATTCAAATCATTCCTTCCTTGCATCAGACGATCTAAGGCCGCAACATGGGCCTTAGCCAAATCCACTACATGGACATAATCCCTGATACAGGTACCATCCTCCGTCGGATAGTCATCACCGAAAACGGACAACTCTTCACGAAGGCCAATAGCTGTTTGTGTAATAAAGGGAACCAAATTTTGTGGCACTCCTATGGGCAATTCCCCTATTTCTCCTGATGAATGGGCCCCTATCGGGTTAAAATAGCGCAGTGCTATGGCTTTGAGCTTTGGATTCACCTTACAGGTATCCCTGATAATCTCCTCTCCCACCTGTTTGGTATTGCCATATGGCGATGTTGCAGGCTTAACAGTAGCTGCCTCGGTAATAGGCAATTTGTCTGCCTCACCATATACAGTACAGGAACTACTAAAGATGAAGTTGGTCCCTCCCATTTTCTTTAACTCTTGAAGAAGGTAAATCAAAACAACAAGGTTGTTCTCATAGTATAAAAGGGGCTGATCTACACTCTGACCAACAGCCTTTAAAGCTGCAAAATGTATAACACCGGTAATTTCCTGATACTTTTTGAAGAAATCCATCACCTCTACTTTATCCTTGAGATCTACCCTTTCAAATATTGGGCGATGACCACATAATTTTTCTATCCCATCCAACACGCTAAGCTGCGAATTTGATAAATCATCGACAATGATTACCTCATGGCCTTTATTACAAAGCTCGACCACCGTATGAGACCCAATATATCCGAGTCCGCCTGTAACAAGTATCATAATCTCCTATTTTTTATTGTTATCCATTACTTCATTTGCAGCGAGCACCGTCCTAAAGCCCAGATGTTCCATACCGGAATCGGGACTGGTGGCCATCCGTGCCGAAATCCTATAGCTGGCACAGTAGGAGGCACTGCAAAGAAATGAACCTCCCTTTATCACCCGTTCCCTTACATAGGGGTTGTTACCATTGAAAGGTACTTCTGCGCCCCTGGGATTTTTGGGTGCTGCCGTATTGGATAACATTTCTTGATAATAATTGGTGTTGTACCAATCACTGGTCCATTCCCAAACATTACCTGCCATATCATAAAGGCCAAAATCATTTTTTGGATAAGACATCACTGGAGCAGTTCGCTCGAAGCCGTCCTTTTGGGTGTTTCTGACCGGAAACTCCCCTTCCCAAGTATTGGCGTGAAAGGCCAGCTGGGAGACATCATCGCCCCAAAAGAATATACTATCGTCCTTTCCTGCACGGGCAGCATACTCCCACTCGGCTTCCGTGGGCAATCTTCGTCCTGCCCAATCGGAATAGGCCAACGCATCCTCATAGGCGATATGGACCACGGGATGATCATCCTTCCCTTGAATATTACTTCTTGGGCCATAGGGTTGCTTCCAGTTGGCACCAATCTTCCATTCCCACCATTGCGAATAATCATAGAGGTTGGAAACACTGGACTTTGTCTTTTTGAATACCAATGAACCCGGCTGCAGTATAGAATCATGGGGTTTTTGAGTGCCCTGAGGCAGCTGCTTTTTCATTTCCTCCCATTTGATTTCCCGTTCGGCCACCGTAACATAGCCCGTTTCGGACACAAATCGGGCAAACTGTGCATTGGTCACCTCATGGATATCCATAAAAAAACCGTCCAACTCGACCGCATGTCTCGGTTTTTCATGGGCCATGGCCATCTTGTCCGTCGAAACGCCCCCCTGATAAAATTTTCCTCCGGGCACCCAGACCATTCCATCTGGTGCCTTTACATTTTCCGGTTGTCTTTTGATGACTTCATTACCATCGTTGGCAAGTCCCTTACTTTCCCCGTGGGCATTTCCCTTTTTACCATCGCATCCTATCAGCAATAGCAGGATACATACTGCGAAATGGCAAATTACCATGGTATTTTTCTTTCGTATCATGAATTAGTGTTTTATTTCTCTTTCGACATCCTTTACAATCAATGACTTTGTTGTTCCCCTGAGCAATAGTTCTGGGGTTATGATCGTTTTTTTCTTTTTGCTATTGGAACTCGTCATCCGATTTCTCAATAATGCAAAAGCCTTTGAACCCATTTTTTCCGCTTGTTGGGACACTACACTCAAGGCCGGAAAAGCCGACCGGGCCATGGGGCCATCGGTAAAGCCTATAATGGCTAGGTCGCTAGGCACCTGGAACCCCAATTCTCGGGCGGTATTCAATGTGTATATGGCGGATAGCTCGTCCGCAGCGAGGATACCATCCAATCCATGCCTGTTCAGAGCGGTAGAAAGTACCTGTTTGAAATTATTATAATTACTGAACTCGATAAAAGTAGGCTTATTGGTGGAACCCCATTGCTCCTTCCATGCATTTAAATAACCCTGCTTTCTGGATTGTCCAACGCTGGTATCCGAAATGGACGATAAGAACCCTATTTTTTTGCAACCAGTAGCCAACAAATGTTCGGTTGCCATGGAAGCGCCTTGATAATCATTCATGCTTACCGAGTCCAATGCAAGGTCATTGAACACTCGATCGAACATAACGATAGGTAGGCTATGGTTCATAATTCGTTGGATAGAGGTATAATCTTCGGTTTTTTGGGCCTCCTTTGAGAAAGAAATCAATATCCCGTCCACACAATGATTGACCAAACTTGCCAGATTCCTTACCTCTTGCTTTTTTTTGTCGCTCGAAAATGTAATCAGTACCGTAAAGCCATGCTTTGAAGCTTCTTTTTCGATACCGTGCAAAACCTTGCCGAAGAAGTCGTCGACAACATTGGGGACGACAACCCCTATGGTCTTCGTATATTTTGATTTTAGGCTCCTGGCATAGTGGTTGGGCACATACCCAAGACAATCTGCCATTTCCTTGACCCGCCTCTTAGTTTCCATGCTAATCTCGGGACTGTCCGCCAGGGCCTTAGACACCGTTGAAGGGGAAACCTTAAGGATTGCTGCCAAATCTTTTATATTGGTCATACCTGCCATGAAATCAACTAATTTTTTTACTGTAATGTATTTCTGAAAGCGAACTCAGCATTCGAGCCGCCTGTTCCGCCGTAATATCCCGCTGGGGATTGGCGAACATCTCATAACCGACCATGAACTTCTTGACCGTTGCCGATCGCAACAAGGGAGGGTAAAAGGACATGTGGAAATGCCATTCCTCGTGCTTCTTTCCGTCCGTAGGCGCTTGATGGATTCCCGAGGAATAGGGAAATGATGTCTCGAACAAATTGTCATATCTAATAGTGACCTCTTGGATGATCTTTGCAAAGCTTGTCCGTTCCCTATGGGTGAGTTGCGCAATGTGTTGGTAGTGCTTTTTGGGAGCGATCATTACCTCAAAGGGCCATACCGCCCAAAAGGGGACCAAGGCAATAAAGTCCTCATTTTGTGCGATGATCCGTTCATTGGCCTCTATTTCATGAATTAGGTAATCCTGCAATAGGCTGCCACCGTTTTCTTTCCAATAATTAAACTGTTGCACCGTCTTCTTTTCCACTTCCAAGGGTATGGAATTTTGTGCCCATATCTGTCCATGGGGATGTGGGTTGCTACAGCCCATCATATCACCTTTGTTTTCAAAAATCTGGACATGGTTGATACCTTCCCGTCCGCCCAAGTCCAGATATTCCCTTTGCCACAGAACCACGACCTTTTCGATGTCCACCCTTTCCATTAAGGGAAGGGTCAGGGAATGGTCTGGTGAAAAACATATCACCTTGCAAATACCGCTTTCCCCCATCGATCTCAATAGTCCGTCTTCCATAGTTTCTGTAGGGGTGTTTTCCAACAAAGCGGAATAATCATTGGTAAAGGAATACACCGCCTCGTAATTTGGGTTGGTCGCTCCACTGGCCCGAGTGTTCCCCGGGCATAGGTAACAGTCTGAATCGTGGGCTTTCCTTTCCTTAGTGACCTTGGTTTCCCGTTTTCCCTGCCAGGGCCTTTGGGTCCGATGGGGCGATACCAATATCCATTCACCGGTCAATATATTGTACCTTCTGTGCGCGTGTTCGTTTAAATTTAGTGCCATCGTTTTTAAATTAATCGGGTTCCTTGACTGGGACGGGTGATAAAATGTGAGAGCGCTATTTCGAACTTTGCATAATAGGCTCCAGAGACTTTTTTAAGATATCCCTCGACCTCATCTTTATGGATGATGTTGAGCGTACAGCCACCAAAGCCGCCACCGACCATTCGAGCTCCAAGTACGCTCTTCTCCTCTTTAGCCATGTCTACCAAAAAATCCAGTTCCGGACAACTGACCTCGTATTTGATCCGTTGTCCCAAGTGCGATTTGTACAACAACTCGCCCAAAGCGACAATGTCACCCCTTCTTAAGGCATCGGCCGCATCCAAGACCCGTTGGTTCTCCTCCAATATATAGGAACACCTTTTGTACAATACTTCGCCAAGCTTTCCGGCGCATGCATCCACCATTCCCCTGGTAATGGACCGATACGAAGGGTCCACTCCAAAATGTTCTGCCACCACTCTCAGCGCCGAAGCACTTTCCTCCCTCCTTGTATTATAGGCACTTGTAGCCAAGTTGTGCGAAACATTGGTGTTCAACATTAAAATGACATAGGAATCTAGGTGTGTGGGGATATATTCATGTTCAAGACTTTTACAATCCAAAAGTATCGAATGCCCCTCCTTTCCCATCATGGAGGCAAACTGGTCCATTATCCCACATTGGGTGCCCACAAAGTTATGCTCCGCTCTTTGGCACAGATGGATGAGCCGGCGTTTATCCAATCCTAAATCAAAAAGTTCGTTCAGCCCGTAGGCGAGGCCGCACTCCAGGGCCGCTGAGGAACTCACCCCTGAACCTACCGGTACGTCCGTGGTGATCGAGCAGTCGAAGCCCTTTACTCCTTGGGTGAGCAGCTGCAGCTCCCTAAGGACCCCCAGCACATAGTCGTGCCAACCTTCGGTCCCGGGCTTCAGGTCATACAGATCGGCCACAAAGGTGTTTTCGAACCCATCGCTCTTAATAGTACACCTGCTTTTTGTCCCGTTACTTCTAAGTTTCAAAAAAATATGTCTGTCAATGGCCGCCGGTAGGACAAAACCATCATTATAATCCGTATGCTCACCAATCAAATTGATTCTGCCTGGTGAAGCAATCGATACATCCCATGTCATAGTGGTCCTTATTTTAATTCAAGAGACTGGATATCGCTGTACCCCTTGCCCCTAATGGACTCGAAATTCTCGATCATCTCCCGTAACTTCTCAGGCTCTTTTTGGGCCAGATTGGTTTGTTGGCCAGGGTCTATTTCCAAATTAAAGAGCAAGTACCCATCGGAATTTCCCAGTTCTATATTGACCTTTTGCTCAACGGAAGGACCCTCATAAGGAGGTATCATTACCCAATCCCCCTCCCTGTAAGCTGTCCTTGTCGTGGCCTCCAGTACCACATTGGCCCGGCCCTTATCGGACCTCCCAAGAAAGGTTTCCAACAGGTTCTTACTGTCCGTCCCTTCAACCTCAATACCTGTAAGGCTTGCCAAAGACTTAAGAACGTCCAATTGTGAGACCAGGGCATCCGACACGCCTGGTTCCACCTTGCCCTCCCAATAGGTGATCAACGGGACACGCGTACCTGCCTCGAACAGACTGTACTTACCCCCTCTAAGCCCGCCATTGGGGTCGTGGCCGTTCAATTGCTCTACGGCCCTATCATAGTAACCATCGTTCAGTACAGGTCCATTGTCACTGGAAAGAATGATCAAGGTGTTATCCAATAAGCCCTCACTCCTCAGGGTTTCCACAAACTCCCCGATAGCCCAGTCGGCCTCCACGATAACATCTCCCCTGGGGCCCAACCCGGATGCCCGTGCAAACCTCGGGTGAGGGGTTCTGGGCACATGGGGCTGCTGCATGGCATAGTAGAGAAAAAACGGCCCCTCTTTATGGTCGGAGACAAAGGCCTGGGCCTGCTCCAAAAAGGTGTCCGTCATTTCCTCGTCAATCCATTTCGCGGATTCGCCTCCCTTCATAAAGCCGATTCTTGGAATCCCATTGACGATGCTGTTATTGTGTCCATGGTGCCACTCCATTCGCAACAGTTCTGGATTGTCCTTTCCCGTGGGCTCCCCATCGAAATTCCTCTCATAATCCACCTCAATGGGATCTTCAGTATCCAGATTTACCACCTTGCCATCCTCTATATAGACCGTGGGCACCCTGTCCTGTGTCGCCGCCATAATGAAGGAATAATCAAAGCCCACCTCATTGGGGCCTGGCTTTATTTCCTTATTCCAGTCCACTTCGCCCCTGCCCAGTCCAAGGTGCCATTTACCCACTATACCAGTGTAATAGCCTTTTTGTTTTAACATCTTTGGAATCGTGACCTGCGCGGTGTCGATGATCAAAGGGGCCGTACCGGGCAAAATCTTGGCTTCTTCGTTCTTCCAGGGGTAGACCCCGGTCAACAGCCCGTACCTGCTTGGCGTACAAGTGGCCGATGTCGCATAGCCATCGGTAAAGCGTACTCCCCCCTGTGCCAACTTATCCATATGGGGCGTTGACAGTTCAGTTGCACCGTATGCACCCACATCACCATACCCCAGATCATCGAGATAGATGATCACGATATTGGGAAGCTCTTCCTTTTTGTCGCCCTCCGGGATCTCTTTCTTTTTTTCTCCGTTCTTGCAGGCCCCTAAAAAAAGTACGGCCGCCATAAGCAATATGTTTTTCATCATGGTATTGCGATTAGTTGGTTTGTAAATCCCCTTGATCTGTCGTGAACCTGTAGACACAGGTGGACCGGTACTCCTGTCCGGGTTCCAGCAACGTGGTTGGAAAACCCTCCTGGTTCGGGGAGTCGGGAAAATGTTGTGTTTCCAGGCAAAAGGCACCTCGGTGCCCATAGGGCTTACCGGATTTTCCGATGGTGCCACCGTCCAAAAAGTTGCCACTGTAAAATTGCAGTCCCGGTTCGTCCGTAAGGACTTCCATGACCCTACCGCTGGTGGGTTCCAATACCCGTGCCGCCAAGGTAAGGCCATCCCCTCCCCTGACTTCCCTATTTAGAACAAAATTATGGTCGTAACCCTTTCCGGTTTGAAGCTGATGGTGGTCGGCACCCAAGTCCCGTCCTATTGGTTTTTCAGTACGAAAGTCAAAAGGAGTGCCTTCCACCGACCTCAGTTCGCCCGTGGGAATCATGTTTCCGTCAATAGGCGTATAACTACCTGCATTGATCTTGAGCAAATGCCCTTCGATACTGCCGCTTCCCTCCCCTGCCAGATTAAAGAAGGAGTGGTGTGTCAGGTTCACAATAGTAGCCCTATCGGTGGTAGCCCGATAACGGATGACCAGTTCATTTTGGTCGGTGAGCAGATAGTTGACCCTCACCTCTAAATTCCCTGGATACCCTTCGTCCATATGCGGTGAGGTCCCCGCGAATTCAAGCTCGTTATGTGACAACTGGCGACCTTCCCAAAATACATCACTAAAGCCAATATATCCCCCGTGCAAATGGTTGGCCCCATTGTTGGTTGCCAAAGTGTACTCCTTTCCTGCAATGGAAAATCTACCCTGTGATATTCTATTGGCATAGCGCCCCACAAAGGCCCCAAAATAACGTTCCCTTGCCTCCCGGTACCTTTGTAGATTCTCGAAACCCAGCACAATGTCCTTGAACTTTCCCTCCCGATCTGGAACCATAAGGGAAAGAAGCCGCTGACCGTAATTGGAAAAAATGGCCTCAAGTCCATGCTTGTTCTGCAAGACATAAAATTGAGTGTCATGGCCATCTGAATTACTTTTAAAATTTTCTGGTTTCAAGATTGTTTTTAGCTCGATATTCTTTTCAGTTTTTAAAGGGTTCATGTCCTTACAGCTCATGAAAATTATAAATGTCCATATAGGAAGATATTTCGATACAGTAATATTTTGTTTTGTTTTCATACTTAACCTCTTCGATGTTCAATTGGCTTTATCTGTAGTAGCGTATCGTATCCACATTATTTGTGATTCGCAGTTTTTAACAATCTAAAAGATCCGTGCTTTATAGATAGCATTTGCATAACCGTATCCCTATTAAATTCAAGAATACCAGTCTTTCTTGGTCTAAGTTTTTCTTTGGAATGGTGGGTATGAAATACATAAGCCAGTTTGTTCTTGCCATCTTTAAAAAAAACATCCCCATGTCCTGGTCCATTTTCATTAATCCTACCTCTGTCTATTAAGGCAGTATTACTGGGTTTAATCCATGGTCCAACAGGACTGGTACTTGTGGCATACCCCACGGCATAATAGGGGCTTCTGAAATTGTTGGCAGAGTAAAACAGATAATATTTACCGTCTAGCTTAACAACACTAGGTCCTTGTACACTTGTATTACTGAATTCATCACGATCCTCCCAATCCAACGATACCGATAAACATTTGATCAATGTGCCTTCTTTCATTGTTCTTAAGTCTTCCTCCAGTTCGACTACGAAAATTTCATTGTTATCCCCGATACGTCTTACATGGAACAAATATGTCTTGCCATCATCAAAAAAAATATAGGGGTCTATCAACCTTACATCCAATTTGAAATGATGCTTGTCTTGATTCACAAATGGGCCAAGTGGGGATCTGGATTGCGCCAAGGCCAGTTGCTCATTGGCCGTATAGATCATATAATAGCTACCGTTCCGCTTAACTACATGTGGGGCCCAAAAACCCGTATCCCCATAAGCATCACCTTTCCTAAGGGCGTACCCTTTCCCCTTCCACTCCAGTAAATCGTTTGATTCATACACCAAAAACCCTCGACCGGTACTGTCTTTTCCTCCGGATGTGGATCCATACAGATAGTATTTACCGTGATCTGAAAGGATCGTTGGATCTGCCAATAAAATATCACTTTGGCCATGGCGAGCAACACTACTGCAGGAAAATAGGAGAGCAATAGGGACGACTACCCAAATAAAGTTCAAGACTGTCCTCAAAATTTGTAAATTATTTTTGATCTCAAATACCATAAGAATCTCCTTTATCAATCTAAAATGAAAACGCCAACAAAGCATGTAAATCTATTTTCAATCAAAATATGCGGGAAATTATTAGACCTATTTGTCCCCGGACTTTCTATCAGCCCTGATTTTCAACACTTCTTCCCACGGTAAAACACCTACCTCTTGGGCCCACTCATCGTATTGTGCTATCATTTCATTGGCCTTTTCAGGGTATAATTCGATAATGTTGTTCGTTTCGGACCTATCCTTCTCCATATCGTATAGTTCCCAGGATTGGTCATCCTTCTTCCATTCTTGCACTAGTTTGAATTTTCCAAGTCGGACCGCTTTATTTCCTTCATGTTCCCAAAAAATAGGCCCGGTATGTAGCCTTTCCTTTGCCCCGGAAAAAATTGGAACTAAACTCTTTCCTGAATGCTGTTTTATGGAATTACCGTTGTATTCCGTTGGAAGCTCCGTACCCGCCAAATCCAAACAAGTCGCCATGATATCGGGCAAAAAGCCATAATCTTGAATCATGTTACCCCTGAGCTCCTGAGCAATACCTTCGGGCCAATGAACAATGAGCGGCGTGGCTATCCCTCCCTCGTGAACCCAATGCTTGTATTTCCTAAATGGTGTATTGGAAACATTAGCCCAAGCTTTCCCATAGGTAAGTGCATACCCTTCCTTGGTTTCCAATTGTTCCTTGGGACCACTGCCCAATTCATCAAACTCAGCGCAGGCCCCATTATCATTTAGAAATATAATAATGGTGTTATCGTATAGGTTTTTGGCTTTCAAATCTGCTACTAAACGACCAATATTTTGATCCATTCTATCTACCATAGCAGCATAAATGGCCATTCGCAAATCCATTTCTTGTTTCTTTTTTTCATCAAGAGAATTCCATGAGACAATAGCATCATGGCTTAAATTCCACGATGAATCTATTATCCCCATATCTTTCATGCTTTCATAACGCTGCAAACGTAGGTTTTCCCAACCTCCCATATATTTACCCCTGTATTTATCAATATCTTCCTTAGGGGCCTGTAACGGCCAGTGCGGCGCATTATAAGCTAAGTATAAAAAGAAAGGCTTATCTTGATTTTCACTTTTGGTTGTATTTATATATTCAATAGCCTTATCTGTAAAAACATCCGTTGTATAATAGTTTTTATCTTCGATAGTAATTATTTCATTACCTTCATATATGTTTCTTGGAGCTTCAGGTTTAAAATAATTTCCAGCACCTGCAATGAACCCATAGAATTTATCAAAACCACGCTGCATAGGCCACTGGGTTTTGTCATGAAAGCTTAAGTGCCATTTTCCAGACATCAGAGTTGAATAGCCAGAATCTCTCAGTACCTCAGCAATGGTGATGGTATTTGAGCTCAGTTTGCCTTGATATTCCGGAACCCCATAATTATGTTCGTTCCTATTGTTTGGTGTATTGGTCATATGACCAATTCCTGCTTGTTGAGGGTAGCAACCTGTCATTAGGGAAGCTCTGCTGGGACAACACCTTGCGGTATTGTAAAATTGTGTGAATTTTAAACCTCCCGAAGCTAGCTCGTTAAGATTTGGGGTGCTTATTTCACCTCCATAAGGTTGGAGATCCGAATACCCCATATCATCGGACATGATCAGTATAATGTTCGGACGCTCGCTTGTCACAACTTCCTTGCTCGCTACTTTCTTTTTACAAGAGGAGAAAATCAAAAACAACAAAATAACTACGAGATATTTTTTACTTAAAATCATACTATTTTTATATTTCTTACCATTTGAATACTTTGCATTACTACATTCATTGCGAAGATTTCTTCAGTGCGGGGTGTTCCTTTTTATCGAGGTGTTGTCGTTCCAATGCTTCCAATTCTGTCTCCAGCCCTTTGTCCCCCTGTTGCCGCATCCAGCGCTGTAGTTCCTGTTCCATTTCCTTTTTGATAGTCATCATTTCCGGATTCATTGCCAAATTCTTCTTTTCGAACGGATCTTTTTCCAAATCATATAATTCCCCATAAGGTCGGTTCTGATACTTTTTTACCCATTCCTGTTCCTGTCCTTTGGTTTGCGCCAACCAATTCTGATAAATGGTATGCTTATCCGTAATCATATTGGTGAATACCGTATCATATGACAAATTTTGTATGTAGCGGTATCTTTCCGACCGTACGGAGCGAACGGGGTATGATTCGGGACCATAAAAAATTCCACGTGTAGTTTGAACACCGTAAGTCCACTTTCTGTGTTCTTGGGTATGCCCTAAAAGTGCTGGCAAAAAGCTTTTGCCATCAAAACCTCGGTACCCGTTAGCATCGGATATTCCCGTATCGATATCTTCGGGGTTGACACCAACAGCTTCCAATAGCGTAGGTACTACGTCAACATACTGGGATATTGCCTTATTACGCGTATTGGGTTCGATTTTACCGGGCCACTTGGCAATAAATGCGGTTTTTAGACCAAGGTCATAGCAGGTCCATTTTCCAAATGGATAATAATAACCCTGTTCACTGGTAAAAATGGATATCGTATTATTGGTCTTACCTACCTGGTCAATTAATTTTAAGGTCTTGCCCAATAAACTGTCCATATAGGTAATCTCAGCATAATACTTCGTTAGGCTTTTCCGAGTTTCAGGTACATCCACCATGTATTCCGGAATTTCCAGCGCTTCAGGACGGTACTTTTCAGGATTTCCCCTGTTCCATGGTCCATGCGGCTGGTTTTGTGCAACGATTAGGAAAAATGGCCTTTCATCATTGATCACTGGAAGGACTTTTTCCAAATGGATATCGGGGCCATTTTTGCCATCGTCATGTTGTCGACCCCCTAGATATTCCATTGGAAATGAACTATCAGGACCATAGTGCTGTTTCCCGATTAATGCAACCCTATAACCAAGTTCCACAAAATAGTGCGCAAAACTTCTTACCCCATCATATACTTGGGAGTGATTGGGAAATGCCCCGCTTCGCACAGGAAAAAGCCCTGTCATTAATTGCTGGCGGGTTGGGGCACACATTGCTGTTGAAGTGAACATATTGTCAAAGGAAATGCCTTCTTGAGCCAATTTTTGGATATGCGGGGTCACCACGTCAGGGTTCCCATAGGGCTCACAATCACGCCATGTCATATCATCTGCCAAAAAAATGACAATATTTGGAAGCACTTTTTCTGGTTTCCCCTCAACTTTGGTCTCCCTCTTACATCCTGAAACTATCAGAATGATAAAAAAAATGGAGCAAATGCAGATTGTTCTTTCTTTCATGTGTTCATTATATTGAAAAAGCATTAAAAAGAATATTCTTAAATAGCTTATTCCTAGGAGTGTTTTATATGAAATCGCGGAGATGCGCCATTAGTCCTTGAAAAAGGGTGGTGTTGTACTGAACCACCCTTTTAATAAAACTAAACATCAACAAAACTTGTTTTCTTAAATGCTAATAACCTGGATTCTGGGTAAGGGAACCGTTGGAGACCCCAATCTCGTTCTGTGGAATGGGCAATCGAACGTGGAATTCTTGGATGTTTTCCCTTGGTGACTGTAAAAATGGTGAGGTAGTATTTCGCATGGTCTCAATATAAATTCCCCATCTGATCAAGTCATATCTACGATGCCCCTCGAAACTCAATTCGGTGGCGCGCTCTTTAATTATGGCTTGCCTCAGGCCATTTTGATCCATTCCCGACAACATGGTGATACCCGCACGCTCCCTAACCAAGTTGATATAGGGCAAGGCCGCTTCTGGATTACCCAATTCATTGAGCGCTTCAGCTTTTAATAATAATATATCCGCAAAGCGTAAAATAATAATATTGTTGCCCGATTCATCTCTTATTGGGGGTTCACTGTTATCAGGATTATGATATTTACCACTAATAGGTCCAGCTTCAGGGGTTCTGTTGGACTCCAATACCTCCGTCTGACCATTGATTTGGACCGTTTCCACGTAACTGATATCCAATCGCAAATCGCCTGGTTCAAACATTGCCCTCAATTCAGGAGTCGGCAGCATATTCTCAAATCCTCCCCATAGTGCGTTCACGCCACCCACTTGCGGATCTCTGGAACCAGTCTGCTGGGTGATGGTCGAGCCACGCTCATTTTTTACAAATTGTACTTCCCAGATGATTTCATTCACCAAGTTTCCGTTTTTATCAGGGAACATTTGGTTTTCGTTGACCTCCCTGAAAATTCTGTTGTAGTCTGAAAACAGGCCGAATTGATTGGAGTTGATAATCTGATCCAAAAAAGTATTGGCCTGATCAAACTCCCCTAAGGTCATATGTACTTTGGCAAGCATTCCTATCGCAGCCCATTTTGTGGCACGCCCCAATTCCCCGGAACCGTAACTTTCAGGTAGTGATTGGACAGCATCGCCCAAATCCTGTTTGATCAATTGATAGACCTCTTGCTCTGTGTTTCTGGTTACCCCAACCAGCTCATCAGGACCAGAAAGTATACCGTCTATGATGGGCACTCCACCGTATTTTCTTACCAACGAAAAGTAATAGTAGGCCCTTAGAAACTTGGCTTCGGCAATTAATCGATTCTTAAGTGCCTCATCCATATCCACGTTGGGCACCAAATCAATTACGGCATTGCACCGGGCAACACCTTGATAATCCGTTCTCCAAAAACCAACAGCGTCGTCATCAAACTCGTTTAGGTTGATGAACCAAGTAATAGGGCGTTGGTTATGAAACCCCTGAAAGGCTTCATCCGTACCCACAAAACCATAATAAAGATCACGGTTATTTGAATGTAATCTGGAATATGCCGCATTGGTGGCAGCAACCGCATCTTTTTCATTGTTGGGAAACGACTCCGGAGTCAAAAAACTTTTTGGATCCTCGGTCAAAATATCACCACTGCAAGAGCAAAGCACGAGAACATATAAAACAAGTATTTTAGCTATATTTTTCATATCTAATTAAAATTAAAAGGTCAAGGTTAATCCTAAAGTGTAGGTCTCGGCTGCTGGATCTTGGGCATTGTCGTACCCTCTTCTTAAATTACCGGTCCCCCTATTGATTTCAGGGTCATAGCCCGAATAGTTATCGAACAAAATCAGGTTGGTTCCTTGGATATAGACCTTTGCCGTGGAAATCCACGGAATGTTGTCGGTTGGAATCCTGTAGGAGAAATTGAGATTTCTTAATCGGACAAAAGAGCCGTCCTCAATCATATCAGAATTGGATGTGACTAATGAACGTTGTGCGGCGTTGGCCGAAAGAACATTGCTATCCGTGTTGGATGGTGTCCACCTATCCACATAATGACCTGGAACGTTGTTATCGAATGCAACCCCCAACTTTGACAAGGTTTCGTTGAAAATATCATTGCCGAACACAAAGGTGAAGTACATATACATTTCAAAATTTTTGTATTTGAAAGTGTTGCCGAATCCTCCGAAGAAATCAGGATTGGCATCGCCAATGACCTGCCTATCCTTTGTGACGTCTATTTCACCATCCCCATCAACGTCCTTATACCGTCGACCTCCCAAAAACACGGTTTCGCCGGTCAATCCGGAACTATCTATCTCTTCTTGATTATTCCAAATTCCTTCGGATACAAGTCCATAAAAGCTTCCCAAAGGAATACCTTCTCTTAAAATTCCGGAAGGAACCCCAACAAAATCACCCCCAATGGGATTATTGAGTATAAAGCCTTCTGGAGCATCGATCTCCATTATTTCGTTTCTATTTGTGGAAATATTAAAGCTTGTATTCCATTCAAAATTATCGGTTCGAACATTTAAAGAATTCAATGATAGTTCAAAACCACGGTTCCGAACTTTGCCAAAATTACTTAAAGCAGTATCAAAACTTGTCAATTGCAAAAGAGGCACTTGAACCAGAAGGTCTTTGGTCACCTTGTTGTAATAGTCCAAGGTCAATCCAACTCGGTTGTCAAAAAAACTGGCATCCAACCCGATATCATATTGCGTAGTGGTCTCCCATTTCAAATTATCATTGCCCAAAGTGTTAGGCGCAATTCCTGGTACAAGCGTCTGACCAGAACCAAAAACATAGTTGTTTCCCTGTAGACTCAGTTGGCTTAACGATGAGAATGGAGCCACACCAGGATTTCCAAGTTGACCCAAACTTGTCCTGAACTTTAACTCATCGAACAGATTTAAATTTTTAATAAAATCTTCTTCGTATAGGTTCCAAGCAAAGGCTGCCGAAGGAAAGAGGCCCCATTTATTGTTTTTGGAAAAAACGGAAGATCCATCCAATCTTGCCGATGCCGTAAACAGATATTTTCCTTTATATCCGTAATTGGCCCTGAACAAATAAGATTCCAATCCTTCCTCCAACTCCTGGGACGTATTTGAAATACGTTCGGTACCCGCTCCTAGGTTATTGAACGAAAAAGCGTCGGTAACAAACCCTCTCACCTCTGCTCCATTGGAAAATGTCGAAATGGTTTGTCGGGTATACCCCAAGAGTCCCGAAACACTATGGTTGCCGTACTCTTTATTAAAGTTTAATGTGTTTTCCAATAATATATCATCCCGATTTACATTGGACACCCTTGCTGTTCCTGATGTGGTATTTTCCTGAAACAAAGAGGATGGGCTGTAATTTTGCCCCAGTTCACCTAGAATATTAACCCCTGCCAGGAGTTTGTACTTTAATCCGTCAAATAGCTCATACTCTCCAAAAACAGTTCCAATGACCCTGGTCTGGGTATTTATGTTTTCAAGAAGTTCAGCCCTGGCAACGGGATTGTCAGCCGTTAAAAGGGAACTTTCCGTTTGAAACGTAAATTGTCCATTGGAATCCCGTACCGGTAGGGTAGGAAGCCAACCTGCTATCTGTAATGAGATATCACGGTCCCCAACAAAGTCGTTCAAGTTATATCCCGGGGTGGTCCTATTACGGCTAATCAATAAAGATTGACCTATCTTAAATCTATCGCTTATCTGATGGTCCGAATTCAATTTAAGCTGGTATCGCTTCAATGAACTGTTCATTGATATTCCATCCTGATCAAAGGCATTCAAGGAAAGAAAGAACCTGCTTTTTTCATTTCCGCCCGCTAACGATAGCGTGTAGTTCTGCATCAAGGCGCCATTTTTGAATATTTCGCGCTGCCAATTCGTGCCTTCTCCAAAAGATGAAGGATTCGGATACACCTCGGAGCCGTTGACTTCATTAATCCAGGCTGCATAATCACTGGCATTAAGAACATCCAAAAACCGTCTAGGGGACTGAAAACCAGTATATGTATCAAAGGTGACCTTCAGCTTCCCTACCTTCCCCCTTTTGGTGGTAATCAATATGACGCCGTTGGAACCTCGCGACCCATATATTGCCGTTGCCGATGCATCTTTCAGCACCTGTATGGACTCCACATCCTGTGGGTTGATATCATTTAAGTTAAATCCACCAATAAAACCGTCAATAACATATAAAGGCTCGTTATTCGCGGAAAGCGAATTGCTTCCCCTTATTCTTACCGTTGCCGCGGCTCCTGGAGCGGAAGAGGTCGGAGTGATCTGAAGACCGGAAACCTTTCCTCTTAGCGCATCATCAATCCTTGGTGTTGGAGTCTCAGCAACCGCTTCGCCCTTCACTGAAGCAACAGAACCGGTCAAATCTCTTTTCTTTACGGAACCATATCCAATGATGACTACTTCGTCCAATGATTGGGCATCCTCCTTTAAAGTAACATCCAGGCTAGTAATGCCATCGATTTCGACCTCCTGGGTCACATATCCGATGTAGGAGAAAACCAAAGTGGAAACACCTTGACCTGTCAGTTCCAAACTAAACATGCCGTCAAAATCGGTCTGCGTTCCATTTGTGGTGCCCTTTTCCAAAACATTGGCCCCAGGAAGTGGGACACCCTGCTCGTCGACAACCGTTCCTGTGACCAGCTGTTGTGGCCGAGTGGATTGATCACTAGTTGTATTTTCTGGAATCGATACCTTCTGAAGGCCTTTAACCTTAGTTAAAACAATCTGTTTATTCACCAATGAATATGCTACATCCTGTCCATTAAAAATAATATTCAGGATATCTTTTATCCTCATGTTTTTTACATCGAGACTAACTATTCTTTTGATGTCGATTTCCTCGGTTTTATAGAAAAAACGAAACTCACTTTTATCCTCGATTTTTTCAAGGATGTGTTCCACCGGGGTATCCGTTACCGCTAGCGTTAATTTTTTGTTCTGTGCGTAGGAACTCGCATGTGAATTGAACAAAACCACCAGAAAAAACAAAAAGGAAAGTTTCATGGCAAGGTTTTTACGTAGTAAATTTCCCAGATATCTGGAAAAATTCTTGTAATTTTTCATAGATTTGAAAGATTTTGATTAGTTAATTTGTATGACGGTTAAAATCGAAAGTCAGTCGGGAAACGTGGCCGCGTTGCCCGACTTTTTTGGTTAAGGTCACTCCATTGCTTCAATTGTTATTTTATTGTTGTTCACACTATATTCAAAGCCTGCACTTTCCTTGAAAGTGTCCAATAATTCGGTGATTGTTTCATCCTTAAAGGTTCCTCTAAATCGGATTGCTCCCAGTTCTTGATAATCGTTATCGATGGAAACACCATAGTGCCTCTCTATTTTTTGTAATATGGCTTCAAAAGGTTCATTGTTAAAGGATAACGTACCATTGCGCCATCCTAAATAATCCTCTAGATCCACCTCGTCGATGGTAAGACGTTCTCCTTCCAAAGAGGCTTTTTCTCCTGGCTCTATGATAACGACATCACTGTTCACTCCGTTTTCTCGATAGACTTCAACTTTTCCCTCGGCCAATACAGCATAGGATGTTAAGCTTTCATAGGAATTAACATTAAAGGATGTTCCCAATACCTTTACCCCAATTCCAGCAGCAGAAACCAGAAAAGGGCTCGTTTCATCTCGCGCAACTTCAAAATAGGCTTCTCCTTTCAAAAAAACCTGTCTGTCATGACCGGATAGAAAATTTACTGGAAATTTAAAGGTAGACCCCGCATTCAAATGCACCATACTCCCATCGGACAATGTCAATCGAAACGTCTTTCCGTCGGGTACAATAATCTCATTATAAATGAGGGATTGCACGGCATCGTTACCCCGGTAGGTAATCATTCCTTTGCTGTACGTGCCAAGCTTCTCTCCATTACTATCCAATACGAAGTCCTCACCATCCAGGTCAATTTCCATAGTTTCGGCATTGGAAGTTTTGAGAACAACAGCCTTGTCATCAACGATGGGTAACTGCTCTTGCACTGGCCCCCTTTGTAAAAGATACCATAGGCTACAGCCAAGAAGTGCAATAAAAATGGCCGCATATTTGAAATAAGGTTTCAAATAAAGCACCTTAGTTTGCTTTCTTTTTTCAATACCTGCATTGATTTTGGCCCATAATTTCCCCTTGATTTCCCCATCAAAATCAAGCTCTTTCATTAAGGTGTCCTTGTCTTGAAACGAATCCAGATAGGCGTGAAGAAGTTCTATCTCCCGCTTTGTACATTCACCATTGGCATATCTGTCCAAAAGTTGTTTTACCTGCTTTCTGTCCATTTAATCAAAGGAGAATTTTTGGTCTCCTCTATAGATATGTACCAAAAAGTGGCTGTCGGTACACCTACCGAATCAACTTTTTTTTAGAATTGTTTAAATATCCTGTCTTGAATGTGTTAAATTCATAAATTTTTACATGATATTTTGCGTATGTTCCCATGCTAGTTTTCAATCGTTCATTTTAATTGAAGAGATACTCTATGGAAAATAAAAGGGAATCGCGTCAAGTTGACAGTAAAGTATGAAAACAGCGAATACTAGAAGAAGCACATGTGAAGGGTGAAAATGAGGGATACTATAATTTCTTCGTCCATTAATTGCTGCCGGATTCGCATGAGGGCTTTGGATATTTGGTTTTTGACTCCTTGAACGGATATACCCAATTTTTCGGCAATTTCCTTATTGGACATTTGCTCAAATCGACTCAATATAAATATCTCTCTACATCTCGTAGGTAATGCCGATACTTGCTCGTCGAGAATATTTTCCAAATCTTTAAACTCGATATGACCCGAACTATCCATGCCCAAATCGATAATATTGATTCTGGTAAGCTCCTCATCGGAAATCCTTCTATCCCTGATTTTATTTAAAACCTGGTTCTTCACGCATCTGAATAAATACGCTTTAAGGTTTTCGATGCGCAACGTCTTCCGTTTAACCCATAAGTCAAGAAATACGTTCTGCACAACATCTTCACAGACATCGCTTTTATTCAAAATTCTGAATGCATAAAAAAATAGCTCCTTTGAATAATGGTTATAGATTTCCTCAAAAGCTTCCTTATTATCGAGAGCCACGCCATCCAACAACTTTTGACTATAACTATTTTTCAATTTACCAGGGTTGAATTCATCAAATCTAAAAAATATTAACGAATTATTAACGATACGATAATAATAGAATGGAAATAATTCCTTTTTCTCGGTTTTCAATCCCTAACAGCAAATCGCTAAACTGTTTCCGGACATCATCAGGACATAAAAAACCACAAGAGCCGAAACCCTTGTGATTATGTTATAATCAGCAATTTGTTATACTAAATCTAAATCCCGCCTAAAACATCTTCTAACTACATGTATTTCAAAATTATTATTTCAATAACGCCAATTGTCCTTGATGATAACTTAGGTGTATGGTTCTGCTCAATACCACATTAAGTTTGTTTCTGTGAGGTTCTTTTGCAAAGTCCTCTTCTGAGACGGTATTGTGTTTTTGCAGCCAATCTTCAGTTGATAAATGATTAAAGTGCTTTTTTAGTTCGTCATTCACTGCTGTCCATTTTTGAATCAAGTCTGTTGCAGTAAAAGGCAATGGCTCCAAATTATCAGGATTTCTTAAAAAACTATCTTTTAATTCCGGAAACATTACTTCTCTAAAACCAAGTAAGGGTAACATTGCGTCATGCGCAGCAGTAAGATGACCTACTAAATAAATCCCTCTATTTCGATTGGGTGCCACGGCTTTCATCATTTTTTCCTCACCAAGTTTAGTCAATAGGTCAGAAGTATGCTGAACGGTTGTGTTCCAACTGTCAATGATTATTTGCGTTTGCATCATGATATATATGATTAATCAAATTAATTTCTATATGACAAAAAATAAAGCCCTAGCGAAAGTTTAGCTTCAGTAGGGCTTATTTATGCATTGCAATTTAGGCAGACACGCCTCCCAACACTTCCTCCAACTGCATTTCTTTCAAAATTCTATCTTGAATAGGTTGTGTTAGGTTATTGATTTCGTCAGTACCCCAAGTGATACCGACAACTGTTCTTGTAGGACGACTTCCAAAAGGCAAATCCGCTAATTTCAAATATGCATCTACTACCCATTGTGGGTCGGGAGCATCTTTGCTCTGTAACATTTGAGCAAAATTTTCACCCATTGCTGATGGAACACCTGCCAATTCGCCATAAGTTGCTAAAACTTCACTATGTGCAGGAGCTTGACCTGATGCCAATAATCCTGTGCCAAATGGACCAGGTTCTACCAAGACTATATCAACACCAAAAGGTGAAACTTCGTATCTTAATGCTTGTGAATATCCCTCCAAAGCGTGTTTGGTTGCGGTGTAAGTACCAAAAAATGGTGGTGACATACGACCGACCAACGAAGAAGTATTGATAATTAAACCAGAACCCGCTTTACGCATACTCGGTAAAACAGCTTGCATTACTCTAATAGCACCAAAATAATTGGTTTCCATTTGAAATTTTGCTTGTGCAACGCTGAATGCTTCGGTAATTCCCAAATACATAATCCCTGCATTGTTGATAAGAATATCAATGTTTCCTGCTTCTGTAAGAATAGTTGAAATAGCTTCTTTTACCGAAGCATCGTTGGTAACATCCATATCTACAACTTTAATATGTGTAGAATGGCTCTCTAATTCTGCTTTTGCATTGGCATTTTTACCGCTTGGATTACGCATTGTAGCAAAAACCTTATAGCCTTTATCGGCAAAATCTTTTGCAGCTTTTAGACCAAATCCGTTGCTGCTTCCTGTGATGATTATGTTTTTCATTTTGATAAATATTAATTTTTAAAATCCAAACATTCCGTTATTATGAGCCAATCCTTCGGTAGGTATTTCTTGAATTACGTCCCAATGTGCTACGATTTTACCGTCTTTCATTCTGAACAAGTCGTAAAAGACGTATTTCTTGCCACCATTCCATTCACCTTCGCTTACCGTCAACACAAAATTTCCTTCACCCAACACTTTATGAATTTTGGTGTATTTAAACATATTGTTTTGAGAAGTAAGATATTCTACTGCTTCTACTATGCCTGTTAATCCGTCTTTAATTTGAGGATTGTGCTGGTGGTACTCTTCTGAACTGATGTAGTCGCCAATCTTACTTGGGTTTTTACCCATTAAAACGTCTTCAACAAGAGAAACTGCCAGGGCTTTGTTTACCTCAGTTTTGTCCAAGTCCTCAACAGTTGTTGGTCCATCGGTTTGTGTCCTTCCGCTCGCAGTTTCTTTCACTAAAACGGTCATGGCGTCCCAATGCTCGGCTACTTTTCCGTTTTCATCGACACGAATAATATCAAATGCCACCATTTCATCCGCACCAAAAGGTTTGGCGTTTTTCCAGATATTGTGCATAAACACAAAATCGCCATCTTGAAACATCCGCACGTTTTCGGCATAGGTTCCGTGTTCTTTTAGAACAGGTAATAAACCAATAAAAGGTTCTAAACCAGTTGGCACAAAAGGATTATGCTGAATGTAATCGGCGTTAGCCACCTGTCGCATAGTTGCGGTGTCTTGTTTCATTACAGCACCTAAAAAAGTGCCTACGATTTCTTTGTTTGTCATTTTTAATGTTTTTGATTGATTTTGCTCGCTTGTTGATTTCGTTTGATTAACACCACAGGAAGCGAGAATACCTGATAGTGCTGATAGTGCTAATACTGCTAATATTTTACTCATCGGTTTCATTTTGATAATTGAATTATTACTTTTGTTCCGCCAGTAAAACTACAACATCACTTTCAACATGCAAGTTATTTTAAATATAAATTGCATTTTGCAAGTAAAAATAATATTATCTTAACAGATGCGACAAGATTTTAGATGTGATTGCCCTATTACCTCAGCCTTAGATGTTTTAGGTGACAAATGGATGCTGGTTATCGTGAAGCAAATGCTGATTGAAGGCAAAGAAACTTTTAAACACTTTACGGAAAGCGACGAAGCCATTGCTACGAATATCCTATCAGCAAAGTTAAAGCTGCTTGAGGAAGCAGCAATAATTACCAAAAATAAACTTCCAGATAATAAAAAAACCAACATCTATCTTCTCACCGATAAAGGCTTGGCTTTGACGCCAATAATAGTAGAACTGGCCCATTGGAGTGATCACCATCTAAGAGATATCCATTCTTCTATGGTGAGTGGAGAGACGATGAAATTACTTCGTCAAGACAAATCAGCTTTTGTGGACATGTTGAAAAAAAACTACCGAGAAAAATTAAGTTCGTTTGGTATCTAAACAAGCTTGGAAAATTGGTTTATCTAGTTAGGAGGTTTCATCAGCAAAATTTTCATTAGTAGGACAAGATATTCGATTTATGCTAAAAAACTCCAATACAACTTAACGCTGATATTATATTGCAAAGTCTAAAACGGTTCAATCAATCGATACAAAACTTAGCTTGATGGTCCCCTATCTCACTGCCCTACAATAAATTCCTTCATACTTTAGCTAAGTTTTATTCCTTAGAAAGGTATTTAACAAGTTCATACATTAACTTTAGTTACCTCCCTGTTATCTCATTTTTTGTGCTGCTTCCATGGAGCTATGAACTTCTCATGTTTCGCAATTGATATTCCCTGTTAAGCCCGCCGTCCCTCCTTTTTTGGGTGGCAAAACAACAACATCCCTTCCTGTAGCCGGCATAAAGCCAGACCCCTCCCCTCGGAGGGGTTTCTTTTTTATACGGCTCGCACAGCAAGGGATGCTGTACACCAGTTAGCATCAAAAAAAGGTGACAGCGATGGCGCTACTGGAAGTAAATCAAATACCACAAACCATGAAATCGTACACATCCCATTTATCGGAAGCAGCACAAAACCATCAAAAAAAGGAAGACGCTCCAGATACCATAAGTAAATCAGTTGCCTGCGGCTTTTCTATTGCTGTTGCTGGGAATATGGTTAGGTCTGTCAATCTAGAGTTCAATTATTTTCTAACCGCCCGATTTGGGCATAAATCCTTTCAATCATGAGCAATTTCAGAAATCATGTACAGTTAATCGGAAATGTGGGGGAAGACCCCAAGATCACCCTCCTCGATGGAGGACGTAAAGTGGCCCGTTTTCCCATGGCCACCAATGAGTACTACACCAACAACCAAGGAGAAAAAATCCAGAACACCGACTGGCACCAGGTCGTGGCCTGGGGCAAGACCGCCGATATCCTCGAAAAGTACACCGCCAAGGGCAGCGAGATCGGTGTGCAAGGGAAGATCAAGACCCGTTCCTATACCACCGAGGACGGTAACCAGCGCTATGTGACCGAAATCGTGGCCGATGAAGTCCTTCTATTGGGCTCCAAAGCTGCCCAAGAGACTAGTGAACCAAAGAAATCAAAGAGTTCCAAAAGGACATCCACCAAAAAGGATGCCTAGCACCCAAGGGGTGCCCCTAGGGCATCCCTTCTTTTCTTTTTTGTTCAATTCAAATTCAATTCCCATGGAAACAAACATCCAACACCTTAAAGAACAGCTAAGCCAGTTTTGTGGCTCACAACAGGTTTTTACCCTTCCCCTCTGCCGAACACGGTACACCGAGGGCATCCAATTCCTTGCACAGTCCGCCAATGCCTTTTGGCTATTGACAGATGCCTCCGTGATGGGCAAGAGCCTTAGGGACAAAAGCCCTTTTATCACCATCGACTTTAAACGCTATACCCCATCGGAAGTGGAGACCCATGGCCATGATGCCGTCATCACCTATACCGATGGCAACGGAACCGTCCTTGCTCGACAACAGTATCATTTCACGGATTTTCCCTTGGAGCAGATCCGACTATTTTTTGTGGACAATACCCTCCTATTGCCCTCCGAATATTAAAATGGTCGAGGGGATGCCCAAACAATCCTTTGGAACATCCCCTCTTTCATTTTCCCTTACTCATTAATCCAATTTTCAGAAAAATGACAGCTAAAGTTAACGAAATTAAAATCAGTTACCGCGAGCATACCCGAATATCGGAAGCTCCACAATTGAGCTCTTCACGGGATGTGGCCGAACTGTTGCACCACAATTGGGATGCCGATACCCTGGCCCTCAAAGAATCCTTTAAAATCCTATTGCTCAATAACTCCAATCGGGTCAAGGGCATCTATCAGGTGTCCGATGGGGGCATCACGGGTACCGTGGTGGATCTGCGCATCCTCTTTGCCGTGGTGCTCAAGACTACTTCTACTGGAATTTGTCTTGCCCATAACCACCCCTCGGGGAACCTCAAACCCAGCCAGCCCGATAAACAGCTGACCCAAAAGATAAAACGGGCTGCCCAACTATTTGATATCAAAGTGCTCGATCACGTCATTATCGTACCCAACGGAGACCACTTCAGTTTCGCGGATAATGGACTTCTTTAAGTTGTCCATTATACAACAATCATATGATACATAGTAGAAAGCGAGCCATCCCATCGGGATGGTTTTTTTGGGTCCTTGAATTAAGGCCCTTGGCGTTTAAATGCAAATCATTTTTTAGCATTTTTTTTATCGGTTTTTCCAATGGTGATGATGCTTCGGTGAGACGGTATACCTACCTAAACCATCCCTTCCATTTTAATGAAAATCCACCCCATTCCACCATTTACTGCAAACTCCATAATTCCACGTCTTTCACCTTCTTAAAATTTTATCCCTTTTTCGTTCAACAGCCCATGCGCAATACCTTGAATGGGCGATGAATTTTGTGCTGCGCACAGAAAAGAATAGCAAGAGGGCAACACGGCCAGCCGGTGTTGCATGCATTGATTTTTAAATAAACCGCTGTTTTACAGCTGTTTATTATCAAAAAGGTCTTTAAGCAAAGGCTTTGGAGGCCCCGATTTGCGGCAAATGCCCCCGAAACCCCTATAAACAGGCACGGATTTGCGGCAAATCTCAAAATTCGCTAGGTTAAGTCCTACTAAAAATTAGAGCTCATATTCACAAAATGGTACACTACTCCAAAAACCACTGAAACAAAAAAAATCAATGGAAAAGTTTATCCTGAAATCAAGGCTTTCATTTTGTCCTGCTTGCGGGACGAAAATGTGAAGCAAGAGGATAGCACGCTGGCGCGATGCTATTGAATCATTTTCCTTCGGAAAAGCCCAGTTTTAGGGTATTTTTTAAAAATATTGGTTATTGTTGTTTACATCATTTTTGACTAAAAAAGGCTTCCAGCTCAGTAAAATCAATAGATTTTTGACTAAAAAACGATTTTTTGAAGTCTAGTTGAAGTGAAAAAGTAGACAATTATTTGAATGATTAATTTTGTAGATTGATTTTCATTTTTGATGAAAAAATGCTCTCAGCCCAATAAAATCAAGGAATTTTTGATGAAAAAATGATTGTCTAAGGCTTTAACAAATATTATTGTGAATCTATTCTTTGACTGACTGAACTTTCTATATTGATACCATTTTTAACAGAAAAATACGTTCAGCCCAATGAAATTAAGGAATTTTTAGCGTAAAAATCAAAAATCAGTTGCTTATTTAGGGCGAAAATACTTTTGTCATTTCTAAATCATTCCTCTTTATTAGCTTTCTTTTCCTCCCGATAAAATAGGTTCAATTGGTCCATCAATGCCTCTTCCCCGAGCGGCATCAGGCGGTTAGCAATGGTAATTGCTTGATGGATGAATTCCTCTTCGTTCCTGTCCATTAGATCGTCCGAACCAAGATTGGGATTTATTGCCCTCATGGAAAGGTATAACAGTGCGCGAACGGTCAATAATAGATCGGCATGACCGTCAAGGTAAAAGAAGGTGGGTTGGAACTTTTCCTTGAACCAGGGATGTGGGACCAAAGTAGGGGAATGGTCATTGGAATGGAGCCTCAAATTCTTTAGGAGCTTTTCTTCGTTCGGGTTCATGATACGATGTATTTGAATTGTTATATATGATTATCCGTTTTCAAGTTTCGATAGCATTTCATCCAGTTTGTCCAAGTAGTACATTTGGCTATCAGGAAGGATGCTCAGCACCAGTTCCAATACTTGGTTAATACTGTCCTCCTTTGATGCATTTTGGTTTTTAGTGGCCAACATCATCCCATCACCATCAAGGGCGAATACACAGAGCTGCAATAGGCTTCTAATCTGCATCAAAAGGTGGTCGTTGTCCCTGACCTCGAAGCACACATGGTTTCCTTTGGGATCAACGGAATTTTGGTTACCCAACAGCCCGATTAGATTTTTTCTAAGGTCTTGGATTTCCTTTAAGGTTTTGAGTTGCTTCTTTTTCTGTTTCATTGTTGACGTATTTGGGTTGACAATCATGCTTATTCCTTCAAAAGGAGCTTTTCTATTCGATCATAGCTGTCCAATTGGTCATCCGGGAGAATATCAATGACCAACTCTAGTATGGTGATCACTGCATCATCCTTGGATAGAAAGAGAAGTCTTGGGGAGTCCAGTTCGTTTTCATTGTCAATGGTGGACATGCACAGCCTTAATAGGCATGAGATGACATAACGAAGCTCTGAATTGTTTTCCACTTTGAACACTACTTCTTGGGCCTGAGGTTTATCCTTCCCATGATATCTTCGTTTTCTGGGTTTCAACAAACCGATTACCTTGTCCAATAGTTCCTTATCGTTGCTTTGGCCTTCTTCGTTCTTTTTCATGGCTGCACTGTTAAGTTGTGGTTATTTTATCGGAAAGCATGAGCTTTCGCATTTCATCCAAATAAATGCCTTCTTCCAGGGGAACAAGATTCTTCGAGAATTCCAATACGGTCTTTACATCCTCTTTCACGTTTTTGATGTCCAAGGTCATATCACAATGCTCATCCAAGGCCAGGATACATACATTAAGGGTCGACCGTAAGGTGCAGAACAAGCTAAAGTGACTGTGCATATATACATGGTTGAGGTAATACCCTTTTTTGGTCCACCGATTTGCAGGTCTCATCATTGCAAAGTTATCCTCGCTCAATTGTCTTACCGTGTCCAATAAGTTGGGCTCTTTTCTGTTTTGGGTTTTAGGGGAAGTCTTTGTTCCACTTGTAATAAGCGTCTTTAAGAGATCAAGTTCCTCGTCGAACAATTGCCTGATATCATCCAAGAAACATTCAAGTTTTTGTTCCAAAATGTCCAATTGATCCCGTTCCATAAGAAAGGAGTTATCATACCTTGAACTGGAATAGGCCCTATCTAATAGTTCCAACAATTCCATTTCTGTATTGTCCTCAAGCTTGAACATTCCCCTTGTTCGACGTATGCTCCTTTCCAAGAACTTTTGATGGGACTCTATCTTATGGCATATTTTGACTTTTCCGCAGAGAAAGCCTTCCAATGCCCTATACCCAAGTTCAAAACCTTGATGGGCCATAAAGGCAGCTTGGGAAAGGTTGTTGTCCGACATGAAGTATGTGAATCCTTTTTGAAATGCCAAGCTACCTTTCAAGGATGTCCGAAAGTCCGCTTCCATGTTTGTCAGGAATTTTTCGTTTGTTAGACCTTCATTATGGTTCCAAGGAAAGCCAATATCCCGATCTCCAAAGATGAGATGTTCGGGCCGACAATGGTTGATGAAATATAGGTTGCCATTTGCCAATTCCGTTTTGGCATGAACAAGGGAAAAGACATTATGAAAGTCATCTTGACGATCGTGAAACAGACCTTGGACAATGGGAAGAAACTTGTTGCTGATGTCACTTTTGGGTGCGTCAATGATGATGTTCCACCTGAATTTAAAGGTGTTCTTTTTTTCGTGGCCCTTGTTCAGATAGACCTGTACGACACTTGGAATTACATTAATGAGATCTGATAAAAGCCTTTGAATCCGAGGGTCGAGCTGTTTCTTTTTTTGCTTTAGGGAGTTCATATTTTGAAGTTTTAAGGTGAATTTCAATCCAATTGTATAGATATTCTATACTAATGTATAAAATAAATACTCATTTTCTATACAGATTCAATAAAATTTTATATAGGTGTGCCTAAAATTTATCTTTATGTATCAAAATTTTACATCACCAAAATGACAGATCTAGGATTATATTTGGCCAAAAAGTCCATTAACAAAGCGGAAGTGGCAAGAAGGACAGGTATCAGTAAATCAAGGATAAGTCAATTGAGTTCCAACCCTACCACGAAACTACGAGCGGAGGAACTCTATCTTATATCATTGGCCATTGATGTAGACCCCTGTGAAGTCATGAAAGAATTGTATGGGGATGTGAAGCTTCCAAATTGACCTTTAGCCTCGCCTAGTATATTAGTTTGTCTCTGATTCGAGGTTGGCGACAACATGCTCACTGTTTTAGATTTCCAATCAGCAAAAAAAGGGGTCAGAAAATAGAATAACAATTATTGACTCAATACTCGAGTCATATAAGCAGTAAAATGATGATTTTTATGAATATAGCGATGTCCTAAATAGGATAAACCTATAATGGGAATGTAAACTAATCCAAAAATTAACAAATAAGGTAAATTAGAGTTAAATATTGTTAAAAAACGTAGTGTTTGCAAATTGTTTGCAAAAAAACAAACCTCAGAAAGAGAAACTCTCTGAGGCCTTATGAATACTAGTGATCGCGATAGGATTCGAACCTATGACCGTCTGCTTAGAAGACCCTACTAATTGATTATCAATCTGTTACATTCTTTTTCATTGTTTTGATTTTTAAACATTTACAATTTTTAGGCTTTTCTTCTTATTTCATCGATTTTCAATGTTCTGCCAATTTGTTGCAGGAATGTTGCAGTCAAAAACATCAAACAAATCAATAATATGTAATATTGCAGTTTCTGCAGTTTCTGCAGTTTTCAAATTCGAACATCATTACATTGTATCAATATAAAGTTCTTTGAAGTATATCAGATGTTTAATCTCATCCTTGGGCAATATTACCTCAATAGTCCTCTCAGGATATTGTGTCTGAGTAACCGAGAACGTTTCTTCTAACACTACTACATCCCCAAATAGGGCGCTGTAACGCTTTAACCAATGCTCTACCGTAACTTTACTCTTCTTTGCCTTATCATAGTCTAAAACCGCATTTATGCAGCTCTGCTCATTATTAAGCATTCTCTCAACAGACCACACACGATGATACAACTCAATACTGGCACATGAATTCTCTCGTTGAGGGCAAACACATGGAAAGACATGAATAGATTTATCCGAGTTCCATCTCCTCCATTTAAAGCAAGGTGTTATTTCAACAAGTCGATTTATTTCCGTTGTTCTGGCAGCTAACCATTCTGCAATGTTATCAATCTTGACCACCAATACACTAGCTTCGATTAGAGAAGAGTGAATATGGAAGTGCGAGTATAAGATGGGCCAATGCGATGTATGCATATAGGTTATTTACTCCAAACATCTTGAACATCCAATAAATTTCCGAAATGACAGGGAAGAAAAAGGATATTGCTCCACTAATAAATCCCCCTTCTTTGAAAGCAATAACTACTGTCCAGATGTGTGTTATCAACGCAGTGATTGGGAAAATGATAACTATTAGTCCAAATATAGTTATTAGAACTCCATTTCCGAGGTTATTAAAAAACTTCTTCATGTTTTTTCATTTTTATTTATATAATCATATGCAAACTTCCATAATTACTTCATCCATTTATCAATTGATTGAATAACTGTCATCAGATATATCAAACATGAAAGTCTGACCAATATCAACGGACAAATCACTACTTGAAAAAATAACTTCATCATTCTTGTCACGTACCTCTACCATATTAATTTCAGCTTGACTTTCCGAGCTTGTTTGATATTTGAATCCAATTTTATCATAAGTAATCAAAGTATTGGATTCCACGATGTCCGTATTGGTATTGGAGTTCACTGTAGCTGAGACCAAATCTCCATTTTCGTCATCAAAATAATATGTGATCTCCAAGGGGTATTGCTCATCTGGACTCCCAAAGCCACTAAAATTTATGGTATATTCTTGGGCTCTTGGTGGACATGGGTCACATTCTTTATACTTGGTACTTGTACTTGAACTATCATAAAAATCAACCGTCTGAAGAGTATAATCATCAGTGAACTCGATATAACTTTTGAGTGTCGGGTTCTCCTGCCAATTCTCATAGCTTTCATCTGAATCCGGATAGAATTCAATCAATACATTTCCATCAACAATTTCCCAAACACCATCAGCAGTAAAATAAAGATTATAATACTTGGACGTGCCATCTGGATAATAACTATACCATATATCTTCATAGTCAGTTGTTGGGTACCAATCTCCAACCAATCTCATTTCCATGTCTGATAGGTTGGGCTCATCTTGCTCGTCCTTTGAGCAACTCATGAATGTCAATAATGCTATTAATCCTAAAAAAATATGTTTCATAATTTATGTTTAGTGTTAGTTAATATTTTCGATTATCATTAATGATTACCAACTAAGAACGGTTGAAGTCCACTTTTGTTTTATCATAAATGATAATCCAAGGTTGACTCTCGACAAGAAAAATTTACAAATAGCCATAGGGCAACGGATAAGGCAACTCAGAGAGGAACGCAATATTCCTCAACAAGACCTTGCTGCTGCCTGTGATTTTGAAAAGTCCAATATGGCACGTTTGGAAGCGGGCAAGACAAATCCGACACTTTATACGCTAAAGAAAATTGCCGATAATCTGAACTTACCTCTGGAAGCATTGGTCATTGACCTACTTTAGTTTCCGCTATTAATACTAATCTGAACAATTTTTCATTCGTTGATGTATGGCTAAATATCCAACTTTAGAGTACGTTCACGTTTAAGAACAAAATGAAAAGTTTTAAAGTTGTCCGTGATCTGCAAAACTGTAATATCCCTCCTTGGTAACAATCAAATGATCCAACAGGAGCAAATCAACTTGCCTTGTCGCTTTTTTCAACTTATTGGTAATATCGATGTCCGCTTTACTGGGCTTTAAGTTGCCACTTGGATGATTGTGCACTACAATGATATGCGAAGCGATACACTTCAATGCTACACTCAACAAGAGCTTCACATCTACAAACGTTCCAGATATTCCACCTTTGGACAAATCATAGATTCCCAAGAGTTGGTTGGAACGGTTCAATAGTATTACTTTCATTTCTTCCTGAAGTTCCAAAGTATCTTTGTTCCAATGCCCTAATATCAGTTCATAAATTTGTTGACTATTGTTAAGGCTCACTAAGCTGGACTTCCTAGGTTTATAGGAAATCATTATCTCTGCTAATTCCATATTTATATAAAAATATTAAAGGCACTACCCTACGGCAATGCCTTTGTTTATTAGACAAGTTCATGTACTCCATTTGTACTAAAGGTACTTACATCGGCCTCTATGGCCTCTACAGGAGTCTTTGGTTCTCTCTTGGGTTCAGGAGCACCTTCTGGAAGATATACCCATCTGTGGGACAAGGTAATTTCCTCGCCAGTCTCTTTGATAATGTACTGGTATGGCTCGCATTCTTCCTTGACAATCTTCCCCGGCATTTCTGTCCCTATCAATGCTTCACAGGTATTCTCGTCAAATGTGGAGGAGATAAACGCTCTCTTGGCCGTAGCATAATATCTGTTGGTAGTTTGGCTTAATACCATCTCTATGCCGCCTTGAAGTTCCAAGAGGAAGAATGATTCTCCTTCTTCATTCTCCCGTTCTCTGTAACCGATAATTCTAACCATTTCTTTTGATTTTTGAAGTTGAATATTTCCATTCTAGACCAAGCCACCTTTTGCTAGTAAAACAATCAGCTATCACCTTGATTTTATTTACCAGACAGTAAAAAAGCTATTAATCTAAAGATGGGCGGGGTATTTCCCCAGCGAGCATTAGGTGGGGGTATTGCAAGAGGTACTTTGCGTAAAAACAAATGGGGGTCAAAAAAATTTTTATATAAAAATATAATGCTCTGCTTGGTATTTATAGTAAAAAACCTACTTTTATTATCTCCCTCATATCATTATTTCCAATGAATAGAATTAAAGAAGTCCTAGAGGAAAAAGGCATAAAGCAAGTCTGGCTAGCTGAGAAGTTAGGTAAGAGTTTCAATACGGTCAACGGATATGTACAGAACCGTAATCAACCTAGCTTGGAAGTACTTTATGCCGTTGCACGGATTTTAAATGTTGACGTAAAGGAGCTATTAATTTCGAATAAAGAAGAATAACATACAACGATAATGAACAAACAACAACTAGCTGCTAAAATTTGGGAATCTGCAAACCAGATGCGTTCAAAAATTGAAGCAAACGAATATAAAGACTACATCTTAGGCTTCATCTTTTACAAATACCTATCCGAAAAGCAAATACAATTTGCCCGTAAGGAAGACTTTACGGAAGATGATATAAAAGCACTCTCTGAGGATGACACAGAAACAGAAACTATAGACTTTATAAAAAAGAATATCGGTTACTTTATTTCGTATAAATATTTGTTCAGTACATGGATTGATAAAGGAAAAGACTTTGATGTGTCGGATGTACGAGATGCGTTGTCTGCATTTGACCGTTTGATTAGCCCGAAGCATAAGAAACTGTTTGACGGCATTTTTAATACCTTACATACAGGATTAAGTAAACTTGGGGACTCAGCACCAAAGCAGACCAAGGCAATCAACGATTTGCTTCATCTTATCAAGGATATACCAATGGATGGAAAGCAGGACTATGATGTACTTGGTTTTATCTATGAGTATCTCATCGAAAAGTTTGCGGCAAATGCTGGCAAAAAAGCTGGAGAGTTCTACACGCCACATGAGGTTTCTGTCTTAATGTCTGAAATTGTTTCCGACCATCTAAAAGACCGTAAAGAAATACAGATATATGATTCCTGCAGTGGTTCTGGATCACTGCTGATTAATATTGGAAGTAGTGTGGCCAAGTACATGGACGACAAGGATAACATTAAGTACTACGCACAAGAACTAAAACAAAACACCTACAACCTTACCCGTATGAACTTGGTCATGCGCGGTATTTTACCATCCAACATCCAAACAAGAAACGGAGATACACTAGAAGAAGATTGGCCATACTTTGATGAAAACGACCCCATACACACCTACAATACTTTGTATGTAGATGCCGTTGTTTCCAACCCCCCCTATTCCCAGAAATGGACACCTGCTAACAAGGAAGCTGACCCTCGATATTCCCGTTTTGGACTAGCACCAAAGACCAAGGCCGACTTCGCATTTCTATTGCACGACCTTTACCATGTAAAGCCAGACGGCATCATGAATATAGTATTGCCCCACGGCGTTCTTTTCCGTGGTGGCGAAGAGGGAACCATACGCAAGCAACTTATAGAAAGTAACCATATTGATGCCATTATAGGGCTACCTGCAGGTGTATTCTTTGGTACGGGCATCCCAACAATCATCTTAGTACTTAAACAAAGACGTAGCAATACGGATGTATTGATTGTTGATGCTTCCAAAGGATATATCAAAGAAGGTAAAAACAATAAACTACGTGCTTCGGATATAAAGCGTATTGCTGATGTCGTTCGTGAAAGAAAACCTGAACCAAAATTCTCAAGAGTCGTAGAAAGAGATGTAATTCGTAAAAATGAGTACAATTTAAATATTCCTAGATACGTAGATTCCTCTGAACCAGCAGAAAAATGGGATATTTATGCTTCCATGTTTGGTGGTATACCCGTGAATGAAATTGATGACCTTAGTGAATACTGGGAGGCATTACCAAGCCTACGAGAAGCCTTGTTCGAGAATATCACAGCAGTTAATGCCAATTTGAAGGTAGATGATATAAAAGAAAGTATTGAGGCTGATAGTAGCGTTAAATCATTTGTAAAAAAATTCAACACTGCTTTCGATGATTTTGAACAGTATCTCAATAACCGATTGTTGGATTCAGTAGAACGGGTAAAGGTAACCAAAGAAAAAGGCGTAATTAGTTCAGCTATTTTTGAACGCTTGCAAAATATACCGCTTATAGATAAATATGAAGCCTACCAGCTTTTTGATGATGAATGGCAGACGACCAAGGTAGATCTTGAGATTATACAGACGGAAGGCTTTAAAGCAACCCGAGTAGTTGAGCCTAATATGGTTACCAAGAAAAAGAACGGAAAAGATGTAGAGGAACAAGAAGGTTGGAAAGGGCGTATCCTTCCCTTTGAGTTAGTGGAAGAACTGTACCTAGCGGAACAATTGAATACCTTAACTGAAAACGAAAAACGTCTTACTGCCATCGGAGCCGAAATAGAAGAATTGATTGAACAATTACCGGAGGAAGAAAAAGAAGGTAATCTATTGAATGATAAAAACGAGGCTTTTGTGGCAAAGGAGTTGAACGAAGCGGTTAAGGAAGCCTATGTCGATGTAGAAACCCCTGAAATCAATACCCTAAAGACATACCAAGAGTTGCTGGAAAACAAAGCAAGAAAACCTGAAAAGGAACAGTTTATAACGAAACATAAGCAAGTAAATTGGAAGGCAATGGATGCCAACAAAGATGGAACTTATGGCAAAACGGCAGTAAACAAATACTTGTTACAATTACAAAGTACATTTAAGTTTGACGAGGATTCTTTTGAGTACCAAATTGTAAAAGCCAGTCAATTATTAGCAGAACAGAAAGAACTTAAAGTTCAAGTAAAGGAAGAAAAGGCAGCACTACACATGCGAACCAAGGAGACCATTGAAAACCTGACCGTTGAACAAGTAAATACGGTTCTGAAACACAAATGGGTGAAACCTGTGGTACACGCTTTGTATAAACTACCAACAAATACCGTGGATACCTTAACCAGAAAGTTGCAACACTTGGTTGAAAAGTATGCTACAACCTACTCAGAAGTTGCTAAAGACATCAATGAGGCGGAAAATGCCTTGGCAAATTTATTGGGCGAGCTCACAGGTAACGAACAGGATGTTAAAGCGCTGACCGAATTTAAGAACATATTAAAAACCGAAGGATAGTATGGCATTAAACAAGAAAAGCCCAGAAGTTCGGTTTGATGGTTTTTCAGATAAATGGAAAAATGAACAGCTTTTACATCTGGGAGACTTTTTGAAAGGCAATGGTTACTCCAAAAACGACCTGAAAAAAAGTGGTCATCCTATAATACTTTATGGCCGACTATATACAAATTATAATCTTCTGATTGAAGACATTGACACTTTTGTGGAACCAAAAGATGGCTCCGTATATAGTGAAGGAGGTGAAGTTATAATCCCGTCATCTGGCGAATCTGCCGAAGACATCATTGTGGCATCCGTTATTAAGAACAAGCATATCATTATAGGTGGTGATTTGAATGTTATACGGCCGTATGAAGCCTTGAATTCGCAATTTGTCGCATTATCAATTTCAAATGGAGGAGTATATAACGAATTAGTAAAAAAAGCTCAAGGTAAATCTGTCGTTCACATTAGAAATAACGATTTGCAAGAAACATTCTTGCCTTATCCTCATATTTCAGAGCAAGAAAAAATTGCTAACCTTTTTTTAGGATTAGACAAACTTATAACAAAGCACCAAACCCAACTCACCAAGCTTAAAAATCTCAAAAGTGCCATGCTTGTTAAGATGTTTCCACAAGAAGGTGCTAAAGTACCAGAGATCCGTTTTAAGGGGTTTTCTGGGGAGTGGGAATTATTTCC
The DNA here is from genome assembly GCF_003992675.1 of Flagellimonas marinaquae. GTDB lineage: Bacteria > Bacteroidota > Bacteroidia > Flavobacteriales > Flavobacteriaceae > Flagellimonas > Flagellimonas marinaquae. The sequence goes on along the minus strand of NZ_RZMZ01000004.1, from coordinate 286,831 downwards.
ATTTAAAACTCTAGCTAAGTGTAGAAGAGGTCTAACATACAGTCCTAGTGACACAAGGAATAAAGGGATTAAGGTGTTGCGGTCTTCTAATATTGATAACGATACGTTTTTAGAACAGGATGATGATGTTTATGTAAAAAAAGAAGCAATTAATATCGACTTCATTAAAGAGGGAGATATTTTGATAACTGCGGCTAATGGTTCAAGTCGTCTGGTTGGTAAGCACGCAATAGTTGAAGTTTTAAAAAACAAAGCTGTCCACGGTGGTTTTATGTTAATAGCAGAAACAAATGTGCCTTATTTTTTGAATGCGTCGATGAGTTCAACTTGGTATTCACGATTTCTAAAACAAAATATCGCAGGTGGCAATGGTGCTATTGGTAATTTAAAAGGGAATAGCCTCGAGGAATATTTGATTAATATCCCAAAAGAAGATGAACAAATTAAAATAGGCGAATATTTTAAGAATTTAGATTCACTTATTTCCAATCAAAAAGAACAACTTAATAAACTACAAAACATTAAAAAAGCACTTTTAGATAAGCTTTTTGTCAACTAACCCAACCAACTTTATCAAACTATGATATTTACCAATGAAGATGCTTTTGAGGCTGCTCTTGTAGAGGCTCTATCCCACAAAGGATGGGAGAAGGAAGTTATTAAATACCCTACAGAGCAAGACCTTTTGCAAAACTGGGCGAATATATTGTTTGAAAACAACCGTGGTATTGATCGCCTTAATGACCAGCCACTTACGGATGGTGAAATACAGCAAATACTGGAACAAATCAACACGCTACGCACACCACTTAAACTGAACGGATTTATAAATGGCAAAACGGTAGCGATTACGAGGGATAATCCAAAGGATGAACTGCATTTTGGAAAAGAGATTAGTTTAAAGATATACGACCGCCATGAAATAGCAGCAGGGCAAAGTAGGTATCAAATTGCCCAACAACCAAAGTTCAAGAGCAAATCTAAAATATTAGGAGATGGACGTGGCGATTTAATGTTGTTAATCAACGGCATGCCACTAATACATATTGAACTTAAACGCAGTGGTGTATCCGTTAGCCAAGCCTATCATCAAATAGAAAAGTACGCCCGTGCTGGTATCTTCACGGGTTTGTTTTCCCTTGTACAGGTATTTGTGGCCATGGAGCCTGAACAAACCCGATACTTTGCAAACCCTGGTCCAGATGGCAAGTTCAATAAGGACTTTTACTTTCAGTGGGCAGACTTCAATAATGAGCCTATTAACCTCTGGAGCGATATTGCCACTTCCCTCCTCTCTATACCCATGGCACACCAACTCATTGGCTTCTATACTGTACCTGATACCACGGATGGCATACTAAAGGTAATGCGAAGCTACCAGTACTATGCTGCCAATGCCATTAGTGACAAAGTAGCCAAAACTGATTGGAAAAGTAGGCAAGCTCTAGGAGGCTATGTGTGGCATACCACTGGCTCCGGTAAAACCATGACGAGTTTTAAAAGTGCCCAACTTATTGCCAACTCCAAAGATGCAGACAAGGTTGTTTTTCTAATGGATAGAATAGAACTTGGCACTCAATCTTTAAAGGAATACCGTGGCTTCTCAGATGATAACGAAGAAGTACAAGCCACTGAAAACACAGGAGTGTTGGTAACAAAACTTAAAAGCGATGACCCTGCCAATACTTTGATAGTTACCTCTATCCAAAAAATGAGTCTCATCAATAAAGAGGAAGAAGGTCTAAAGGATGCCGATATCAAAATAATGAACAGTAAACGTATTGTTTTTATTGTAGATGAAGCCCATCGGAGCACCTTTGGGGATATGCTCATAACTATCAAGAGTACTTTTCCATGGGCGATTTTTTTCGGTTTTACAGGAACTCCCATACACGATGAAAATAAAAAGAAACTAAATACCACTGCTACTGTTTTTGGGGATGAACTAGGTAGATACAGCATCGCAGATGGTATTCGGGACAAAAATGTTCTTGGTTTTGATCCCTACAAAGTATTGACATATAAAGACAGGGATCTCAGAGAGGCAGTTGCTTTAGAAAAAGCAAAGGCAGATACCGTTCAAGAAGCCTTGGATGATGGGAAAAAGAAACAGATTTTCCTTAAATACATGAACGATGTACCCATGGCTGGGAAAAAAGATCAATCTGGCAGATATATTACAGGAATAGAGGACCATATTTCCTCAGCTCAATACGACCGTGAGCAGCATATTTCAAGTGTTATAGCTGACATTCTCGATAATTGGATGGTACTAAGCCAAGGAGGTAAATTCCATGCCATATTTGCTACGAGTAGTATTCCCATGGCGGTTAGATACTACCGAGCTTTCAAGAAAGCGAATCCTCAACTAAAAATAACTGGGCTATTTGACCCAACCATTGACAACAATGGCAATTCTGAATATAAGGAAGATGCACTAGTTGAAATTATAGAAGACTACAATGCTCAATATGACCAAGACTTTAGGCTGGCCAACTACGCCAAGATGAAAAAAGATATTGCCGCAAGACTAGCTCATAAAACACCCTATTTACGAATAGAGAGGGAACCAGAAAAACAGCTCGATCTACTAATTGTTGTTGACCAAATGTTAACTGGCTTTGACAGTAAGTGGGTGAATACTCTGTATATGGACAAGAAAATGCAGTTTGAAAACATCATACAAGCATTCTCGCGTACCAACCGACTTTTTGGTCCAGACAAACCGCATGGGACTATACGATACTACCGTTATCCACATACCATGGAGCGAAATATAGAAGCTGCCATCGAGCTATATTCTGGAGACAAACCTATCGGACTGTTTGTAGAACATTTGGATTTCAACCTCTCTCGAATGAACCATACTTACGAAGAGATAACCCAACTTTTCACATTGGCCAAAGTTAAAAACTTCGAGAAGTTACCAGAGAATCTAGCAGAGCGTGGAAGGTTTGCAACACTATTCAACCAATTCAATACATTTCTTGAAGCTGCAAGAGTACAAGGTTTTAATTGGGGAAAATTGGTGTACACTTTCGGCATTGGCAAGGATAAAAAAGATGTTTCCTTATTACTGGATGAAAACATTTATTTGACGCTTGTACTTCGTTACAAAGAACTTTTTAGCGACAGTGGTGGTTCAGGTTCTTTAAACATACCTTATGATGTAGAAGGTCATATTACCGAAATAGATACTGGAAAGATAGATGCAGATTACATGAATTCTCGTTTTGAAAAGTATCTCAAAAAACTACATGATGAAAATGTTAGTAAAGAAGACACTCAACTAACTCTGGATGAACTACACAAATCGTTTGCTTCATTAACACAAGAGCAACAAAAGTATGCCAACCTATTTCTACATGATGTACAACGTGGTAGTGCCAAGCTGGAACCCGGAAAAACCTTAAAAGATTACATTACTCTTTACCAGTTCAACGCCAAAAACGACCAGATATACAAGATATCGTCTACATTGGGCCTCGATGAATCACGCCTTAGAGCCATGATGGATGCAGGTCTTACCGCAAAAAATATAAATGAATACGGCAAATTCTCTGAACTAAAAGATACGGTAGACAAGGAAAAAGCAAAAGCTTATTTTGAAAATTTGGAAGGAAAGCCATTGCCCCAATTCAAAGTAAATATTCGAGTGGACAACTTGCTACAGAAGTTTATACTGGAAGGTGGGTTTGAGCTATAGTCACTAGCCCTTTGCAATATTCAAAATGACAACATACATGGAAGAGTCTGAAAAAGAAGAAAAGTTGAAAAAAGTTGCTCTAGAAGTTATAGATTCAATGAGTACAATTTTTGATGACAACAAGAAGGATGACACCTTGGAATCAGAAGATACTAGTGATGGAAAATCAATTACCAAGACCAGTAATAAAGCTTCTTTAAAAGACTATATAGTTGCTTCAATTTTTGTTATCGCCATTGTTGCTTTGTTCACTTGGGGTTTCTCCAATGAGGTAAAATACAACACGGAGCAAAATAACTTTTTTCTCTTGTTCATCGGAGTCTTAATTGCATATTTTGGTTTTGTTGCCATCAAATCACTTGACTTTAAACCCAAATCAAAAAATTCTGTATTTAAAGAAATCTTCTTTTTTGACCTTCCAAAATCAGAGGAAGGTAGGATTGAGACCTATCTGTTTATTTTCATTGGAATTCCAATTGCTCTAGCCCTTTTAGGGTTACTCCTGACCCTTTTGATAATTTTGGTCAATAACTTGTTCTGGGTACTTGCCATCTATCTAATAGCCACGTGCATCCAGTTTTTCAGGTATGCCAAAAATGCATTTTTAAAGATACTAACGGTTGTACTTTTATGTACGGTATTATATGCAGGCTATAACGCCAGACACATATTAAACATAAATTTTAAGGTGGAATTTAATGACAAAGTTATCTTTCCTTGAACATTATAAAGATGTGGCCTTCTTTACGAATTCCATCCTCCTATTAAATGGAGGCATTTCCCCAAACTCTTCATTGTACTGATGCAGTAAATTACTTTCCAATTCTTCAGGGCTTTCAGTTAACGTTATTTCAACTTTTAAATTCTCAATTGGAAATTTATTCAAAATATTTGGTGCGTTCAATCTAACCCCGCCATTATGTCTAGACTCGGTATTATTTAGAGCATTAATGAACTTTCCAACCCTACTGGCAGTAGAAAGTATAACACCTTTGCCTATGTATAAGACCCCATCGTTATCGTCCCCAAGTAATCTGCCAATGGGTTTATCAGCCACCAGTTTATAAACCCCACTTATGGGCAATCCATCTTTTTCGCTATCCTTGCGCCAAACTTCAAAATCTTTATAAAAAGTATTGTGTACGGCAGAAAACTGTATTGTCATGTGATTGAAGTTAAATGGTTATAGAACAACCGAGAAATCAAGATATTATTGCACCTATAAATGTCAAAAAAAAAGATGAAAGGCCACCATGTTTCAGGTGGCCCAATCATCAACTCAAAAACCAAGAGTAGTTTGAATTACCACTTATGGCTTCTTTTAAGCCGAGTGTAAAATTGAATGCATTGGTATTCCTATCAAGAAACGTATCTATGTAAGATGACTTATTTGCTGATGTGAATAGATTAAATACATTCCAAAGGTTGATATTCCCATCCTCTCCCCTACAAAAAGACTCGTCGAGATAATAGTCCTTGGCCATTGAACTTATTTGACCATCATTGAGCAACAAATCTGGAAGTCCTTGTCGAGTACCTTTAGGCAAATAATTATAAAGCCTGCATTTCCCTATCAGTTGGGCAAATTGTGACTCAGAGAGACCATAATTCGGAAACTCCTGCATTGCCAATAAGTGTTGCTCCATTTGATAGGATTGGATAAGTTCCACCATACTGCTCTTTAGTTCAGCATAACTACCTACCCTAACCTCCGATTTAAAACCATCTGTTGATACACAAAGGTTACAGCAAACCATGTTCTGAAACCCTATGAAGAACTTAAACCGTTCCATGCTCTTTTTGGAATATAGGTTCTCATGGTTATAGGCACGCACTCCCCCAACTATCAATGATAACTGATTTCCGTTCACTGTCTCTACAATGGAAGGAATCCGTATGATGAACGCCATTCGTTCAAAATACTGCGTTCTCTCATGGTCAAGCAATTCCTTGGCTGGTTTATGGATGGCATCAGGAGTTCTACCCTTTATCTGATGACTTACCCTGATTTCAGGAGCATGGATACTGTGCTGCGAATACACTGAACAAATACTGTCCTGTGCCGCTTCGATAAACTCTTGGTGAGAGATTGTACGTTCATTGTCCTTAGAAAATACTGGTATGATGCAATCGTTCTTCAATTCCAACATGGAGACTTCCTGTGTATTGGCCTCAATGAATGGCTTCTGCTGATATTGCAGGCTATCGCCCTGTACCTCTACACCTATTAACTCAACTGATTCGTTGGAATTATCGGATGACTCGGTTCGGGTTCGTCTATTGGTTGACACTAGTTCCATTTTGGCTAAAGTTATTTGGGTTGGACAATTGCTCCAGCTCAGACTTCCTTTGACTGAACTGTGCTTGATGAGACTTCTGGTGGTTGGGATGTTTTTTATACAAATCCATTAACTCCGAAACAGAAAGGCACTCCTTGATTCTTGTATTTATACTCTTTGATGGTAAAGGTTCGATACGACACCATTGCAGTAGTTTTTTTCCTGTTGCGGAATTAATCACAAATTCTGGTTTGCCATTGAACAGTCCAGTACGGTCTTTTGATACTTTCGCAAGATGTTGATCATTTACCAATTCAAAATTGACGGTCAACTCGTACTCAAACCCTTCTCGGGTAATTTCCTTGGTACCATGCTTCACTACTTTTGCCCTGCCGTTCCCCGCCATATCCAAGGAATAATCAACCTTCCGCCTAGTTGTTGTTAGAACGTGGCATTTGGAAGAAAGAATCTTATCAATGAAAGCTTGGTGCCTTGGTGTGACCTTGGCCCAATCTTGAAACCTGCCACCCAACTGTTCGTGTATCTGCAAGCATCCTCCTGTTCCGTTCCATTCATGAGTAATGGAATCAATTATTACGACCTCCATTCCAGCTTCCTCACAAACGCCGATAGCTTCTATGTAACGCTCAGGTGAATAAGGATGGTAAAGGTCAAGGACATTGAATGTACCGAGGTGTGAATAAAGCGATACAGACGAGTTTTCGGTATCTATGACACCAATCTTGGTCCAGTCCCCAGTAAGTCCATACGCAAGCTGTAAGGCACTATATGTCTTTCCGAACCCACTTGGCCCGGAAATTCCCAAACGTAGTTTTACGTTCTCTCTTTTACTTTGTTTTAATTGCATAATATTTGATTTACTATTGTTTATTAATTGTTGGTCATAAAAAAAGGCCAACTCATCGCTGAGTTGGCCTTAAACGCTCTCCGTCACTAAAATTTAGAAGAAATTTCTCCTGATATAATTAATACCATGCTCTGAAATTAATGGAGTCAAATGTTTATTCTCAACATTCTTAAAAAATGGGTGGTGCTCCCATTCGGGTGTCGGCACATTAAATCTGTCGAAGATTCCTTTTTCACGCATAATTTTTAATAAAGTGTTCCTTCCAACCCCCTCAACGTTGAGCTTACTTGCAGCTTCAGAGAAATTATAGTACTTCATGTTACCTATCATGTCTTCAGGATTAAGGTTACTGCCAAATATGTTGTTTTTCATAGTTCTAAAAGTTTATCGTTTGCATCATCGATATCGTCATTACTAAAACTCTTCAAATAGTTCATGGTAACTTGCAAATTTGCATGTCCCATTGACTCAGATATCTTGTCTGTAGAAACATTTTTTTCTTTCAGGAATGTTGCATACGAATGTCTTGCAACATAGCTTGTTATTTTTGTATTGATTCCTTGAGTATTTGCTATTTCTTTCAAGTCACGGTTGTACTTCTTTAACGTTTTATCTTTTCTGTGTTCTATCTGCATTGCTGTCATGTTCTCTTTTAGCAATAGAGGAAACACGTAGCCAGTGTTATTAGGGAGGGTTTTATAATAATCTAAAATCTCCTGTACAGGTTGCAGAACTTTAATCACAAAACGCTTACCTGTTTTGGACCTTGTATATACTATCCGATCGTTCCGAATATCGTCCCATCTTAGTTTCAGCATATCCATATAGTTCATACCTCTTGTGTAAAAGCTGAAAAGGAAATAGTTTTTCGCATCAATAAGATGAGGATTCTCGTTGGTATCCAATTCTTTGAAAAGTGAAAGTTCCTTCAAGTTCAATGCACGTTTCTCAGGCTCGCTTTTCAATCTAGATATTTTGTACGCTTTAAATGGGTAGTACTCAATAGAAATCACATCCTTTGCAATTGCACTGTTGAACAGCGCTCTTATCGTTCGCATTTTCAAGGATATACCACCGTTAGCGTTATTCTTTGAGCGTAGATACGTTTCATACTTGTCCAATAAAGCCGGGGTAAGTTCTTTAAAACGAAGTAGAGTGTTCGTCTCAAACTTAAAGAAGGAATTCTTGACATCACGATATGCCCTCGCATTTCCTGCAGAACCAGCTATTTCAAGATCCTTTATTTTCTCAGTCCAGAACGAATGAACTGTAATATCAGAACTATCTTGTTCTGGCCTAAAACGCTGCTCAAAATCGCGAAGAGAAAAGTCCTCTCCTTCAATTTGATACTCCCTGATTATTCTTAACGCTCTCGACTTCATATTCAATAGAACTTCATTCTCCACTTGAAAGTCTGGATGTTGTTTTGTGAACCGCTCGTTAAAAAAATGATGTCTCTCGCATTTTAATCCAAGGCTGATTATCTTCTTCTTTCGATTTTTAATTATTCTTAGGCATACCGCATGCCTTCCATCAGACATAGGTTTCCCGTCAAGTATTATTTTAACTGTAGCCTTAATCATGTTTTAAAAGTTTTTGAATAACTGCCCCACAGAAATATGGGGCAGTTTGAATTGAAACTGCAGAAACTGCAGAAATTACATACTTACATTTCAATTGGTTGTTCGCTTATAAAGCCCATGACTTATTTTCTTCACAACCTTCTTTTTTCTCCATTGAACTAGCTTGTCATCAACCGTTCTTTGGGGGACACCTAACTTTTCGCCATACTCTATGGCTTTCTGTCTAGTAAACTGGATTCCCAGTCCAAATAAGAAGTCGTCATCCGCCTTGGACAATCCCCCTTCATCAATTGTGTTGTGAACAATCAAAGCATGTTGAAGTACCTTAGTGATAATCTTCAATGCACAATCGAAATCTTCTTCAGAGCAAACCCATGAGTCTGAACTGAAATCTTGCTCCCTCAGAGACGTCAAGATCATACATAGACGGAAAAGAATAAGTCCATGTCGATTAAGATTGGGCAAAAAAGAATTGGGATGATTCTCAATAATATCCTTGTGAATAATAGAGAACTTCTCCAACATCCTTTCTTGCTGTTCCCGCGTTAATTCCACCTCAACCGAGTTTTCCAATTCAAATAGCCTTCTATATCTCTCTATCACAAATCTTGATGATTGCTTAAATGCTTCTTTATAACCGCGAGAATTACTATCAAAGACATTTTTAAATCCTTGTAGCTCATCAAATGTGTATAGAAGAAACCTAGAGAACAAGCCATTTCCCTTGGATTGAACAACTGGCTGCAATTGGTCGGGTGTCCCACTCATAACCATCGACAGTCTTGGTTCTTTCACATCTATAAATGTCTGATCCATCTTCCTACTTAATGAAATAGATTCATGATGAAATCCCTTTCTCATAACATCAGAATAGTTGCTCCAGTCATTTTTAAGCATATTGCCCATGGTGTCAGCTTCACTCTCGATAATCAATATGCCATGCTTCGAAGAGCCAAGAAATGAGTATAATTCAGCAGTACTGATGTTGGCAGGAACAATCTTAACTTCCAATGCAGGTACTTCTTGTACCTCTCCCTCCTTACTTCTTCCATTCTTCTTATTTTCCGCTTCTATAGCAGCGATTTGAGCTTTACTATCCATAAGTATCTTCTGATGAATAGGTTCTATCAAATCTCTCGAATAATTCATTACTCCCTTGCCAGAAGCAGGAGGAGCAATGATGAGAACATAAAAGTTTGGATATACGACATCTCCATCGTAATGACCATGAACATTTGGTAAACATGCACTCAATACACCAAGAGATGACAGTAAAACAATGTCTTTCTCCCTGCCAGTAAAAGGCTCCGTTACGGCCTTTAAAACAGGAGGTAAACTGTCGTATACCTCCTGTTGGATTAGTTCATTCTTAATCCCACTATATTCCATAACCACCTCCTTCCAATTTTCTAGGGAATTGTCTAACCTTAAAAACATCGGGGAAATTTCGACACCATTTCTCGCCTTTCCAATCCTTCAAATTCAATTGATTATGATGATACCATGAACCCAACTGCTTAAAAAACAATGCTGTACCCGACTCCCTGATTTGATACATCAATGATAAATACCATTCCAATTCCGTTTTTCTAAATTGATATTTTCCTGTAAGATTCCCTGATTCTCCACCAACAACTGCCCATTGAAATGAATTTAGCTCATCATTTGATAAGTAAATGGGTCCTAATAATGGTTCAAATGAAACCCACCTAAGTTCACATTTAACCTTTGCCAATTCATGAATTCTAAACACTTCATCTTGACTTTCTACAGTAACACCTAACCATACATTTGAATAATTTTCTTTACCCCAATCTTTGGGCAAGCATTGTTGTATACGTTCAGGTCTCTTTGTTAATATCTGAAAATCATGCTGTGGACAGCTTTTAATAATCCTCCAAGCATCATCCCTCCATTCATCAGCTTCTTCTATAAAAAAGTCTGTCATTGAACCTGTGAATATTTTCATAACTATTTTAAGAATAAAGGTTTATTGAATTGAGATACGTTTTTAAAGACATGTGCTGGGCTACTTCCATTTCTTTCCAATGTTCTGTACATATAGCAGAATTTACATGCTGCAGATACCTTCCTACAACCAATCCATGGATTCCACGTATAATCCGTCCATGATATATTTGATTCTCTCATCTTTTGTTTTTCTTTAAATGATTAATTACCTCCGTTTGTAAAACTCTGGCACTACCGGATTCGTTCTGTAGCATCCAATTATCCAAGTCCGACTTCCTGAAGTATATTTTACCGCCATTGGGCTTGGTAAATTCAATTGCTTTTTTTGAAGTCAACTTGTATAAAAAAGATTGCGATACGTCCATGTATTGCAGTGCCTCTCTAAAACTCAAAATCTCCTTTTGGGCCATCAATTGCAACCGGTCGAGACTTGTTTTTGTGTTCGGTTTTTGCATAACATTAAATTTTATGATGTCCTGCTAGCATTCAATTTGGACATCGGATTAATGATGCAAGATTAGATGGAAAAAAATGTAAAAGTGTGAGAGTGTGAGTGAGAGTGTGATAGTGCGAGGTCAATCAATATGAGATAAGAGAATAGAAATTTCATCCGACAAATCCATTGTTTTTGAATTGGGCTTCAATCTATTTTTTGAAGTTGAATAGTTAGTTGCCGATAAGATTTTTCCTGTCTTTGTCAAAAAATTTCTTGATTTTTCAATTGATTCCGAAGTGAAATTTTCATATAAGACCTTAATTCCCTCGAGGAATGTTATTGCCAGGGAGCTGTCACAATTGAACTGTAGTGTATTTGTAGTCTCTTGAGTAAGGACTTCTATAAAATTATTTTCAGTGCAGTCATCAACAAATATTTCATGTTCCATGGCAACACTATAAAGGTCTTTAAAAATCGATATTTTAACTCCTTCCTTCACTTCAAAAAGAGAACTATTGGAAATACTTAATATTGAAGTTTCGTCGTTTTTTGGATCAAATGAATCAATTTCATTCATCAATATTTCCAAATAAGATTGAAGAAAAGGATACCTATCAAAGGGCGCATTATCATACAGCTTCGAATATTCCTTCCTTATTCTGTTCAAATATGTAGCTAATGACTGATTTGAGACATGACAATAATCAATACCATTCTCAATGGTCAGAATAGAATCCCTTATGATTTCAAGTATTTGAGGGCGAATCTTTTTTTCAAAGGTAATAATGAAGTATTCATCCTCACCATTAGAGTACTCATCCTTCAAAATAGAAATTTGATGGTTATGTCTATCTATTTTGTTTATTCGATGACCAAACTGTTCATTTAAATAACCATTATAATAAACCTTAAGCTCTACATCGAGTTGTTGATGCAGAAAAACACTTAATTTCCTAAATGGAAAAAGATAAAGATTATTATCATCCCTATTCATAATTCAAAAAAACGAAAAATGTTGCAGGTATGTTGCAGGCAAATGGAATAAAAAAAGCCCTCACGTCTGTGAAGGCTTAATTTTTCTAGTGATCGCGGAAGGATTCGAACCTTCGACCGTCTGCTTAGAAGGCAGATGCTCTATCCAGCTGAGCTACGCGACCAAACTTTGCGGGTGCAAAGATACTAATGTAAGCCGTTGTAAAAAATATTTTTTTGAATTCTTGCTCTTTTTATGGCAAGTCTGCAAAATGCAACGGAGCATTTTCTATTGAAAACCTATCTGTTTCAATCCTTTATGGCTGATTTTGATGACTTCCAATGGTTCGTTGCCCCAAGTCATATCCTGTTCTACAAAATACATTTTCATGCCCGAAGCTTCCTTCTCCTTCAAAATTCTTCCAAAATCAATGGTTCCCTCCCCTACAGGAGCAAATTTTCCCTCTTCGTCCATGTCCTTAACATGCCAAAGTTTAAACCTACCGGGATATTTCTCAAAATAGGCTATTGGGTCGGCACCGGCCTTGGTCACCCAATACAGATCCATCTGAAAATTGACATATTTTGGATCTGTATTTTCGAGTAAATAAACAATGGGCTTAATCCCATCTTCATTGTTTTTGTATTCGAAATCATGATTGTGATACAACAATTTCAATCCTGCCGCCTCACATTTTTTACCCAGAGTGGTAAGTATGTTGGCAAAATCCTCCATGGTACCTTTCATACCCATGGTTCTGCTTTCACGATCAAAGGTAAACATGCCCATAGGAGGTACCGGAACAGTAAAATAAGTAAAACCTGCTGCTTTGGTATCGGCAATTTGTTGGTCTGCATTTTCCAAGGTCACCCCGCCCATATGGGTGCTAACAGGAGTCAGTCCTATACTTTTTAAATATGACTTGAACTCCACAGGGTCCATTCCATAAAATTTTCCATTATCGTAACCGGCCGCCTCTATATAGGCGTAACCTGCATCGGCCACCTTTTGAAGCGTGCCTTTGGCATCTTTTCCCATGTTGTCCCTTACCGTATAGAGGGCAAGTCCGCCAAATTTATCTTGTGCGTAAAAGGTGGTTGTGAGCAGTGCAAAGGCCAATGCAAATATCCCCTTTGTAAATAGAGTTCGTTTCATTTTGAAGTGTTTGTTTAGCTTTAGTTATGTATGTAGCACACAAGATACTGAATCTTGTTTTGATGAAATGTATGCCCAAATAAAAAATCCGTTAGATAACTATATCAAAACGGATTTGTTCAACTTAAAAGGGGGAATTGTATCTAGATTTCGCTCATTTGGAGGGTCACGTGTACCTTGATTTCGTCGTCCACCTTAACCATACCCAACATTTTTTTGGGAGCTTCCAACTCAAAATCGCTAAGCTTTAGGTCCAATGTGCCCGTAACACAAATATCTTTGTTCTGCTTACAATGCAATTGGGTTTGATAGGTTCGGGATACTCCTGCTATTTTGATTTCCAATCCAACCCCTAGGGTATTTTGATTAGAGGGTGCAGGCTCCACATACAATAGCCTCAGCGCAACCTGAGGATGCTTTTCCGTCTTGAGCAACTCCTTAAAATCCCTATTGATGGCCTTTCCGCCGCAATCAAAACAATCGTTGACCAGCTTTAGTTCAGCGTTTTTGAAAACAATATGCTCGGATTTTTCATCGTACATCAAACGAATGGGCACCTCCAACTCTTGTAGATTGTATTTGCAGGTGAAATTATTGATATTCGTGGTCCCAGCAATCACTACCTCACTTTGTGGTTGTACCCTAACCTTGGTTTCCCGTTCAGGGTCACTAAAAGAGAACCATGATAAGACTAAAAGGGCCAGCACTGTGGTTTTTGTAATATGTGGTATAGAGGTTGTCATGATACCTAAATATAACAATTTTAATATCCAAGACCTAGGACATTTATTGTCCCAGGTCTTTTGACTATTTTCTAAGCTTCTTAGAAGCTGATTACCGCTTCCAATAAAAGTCCTTTAAACTGACCTTCGTTGAAGATGCTTGTAGTATCAAATCCATCGTACTGTTGGTTCACGTACTCTATTTTGGCCAAAATGTTCTTGGTCAAGAATACGCCACCACCTAATTGGAATCTGTCAATGGTAACTTCTGATCCAGATGGGTCGTCAGAGGTTACGGTATTGTAACGGGCACCCAAATAGTAGTTCTCGTTGTTTCCGAATCTGTAGATCAACTCTCCAGCCAATTGAGTGGCTTTTCTATCCTCGGTTTCCCCATTGCTTCTTCCTGAAGCAGTTTCAATGGTTCCAAAGAATTCCAATCCTTTGTATTTCACAAATGGGTTGATCATAAAGGCAGTAATCTCATTGTTGAATCCTGGGTTGTACCTACCTGATCTGAAGTTGCTGGTGGCAGATGCCTCTGTATCCTCCATCACCAAGTAGTATCTTGATCCTGCACGGTCTGCACTATATAGATAAACCCTTCCAGATTTGTTGGTGCTGTACATAGAACCAGTTAGTCTCAATCGCAAGTCTTCATTGATTTGTCCATCGTAACCCAATTTGGCGAGAATAGAAGCTCCAGTAGCATCTGGGTTGGTAACAGCTTGGTTCAATTTCCCGTTGGAAAGTCCGAACATCCCAATGAATCCATTCTTTCTAAAGTAAACTTCCCCACCAACTTCTGTGGTAAACGCATCCATGATCAAGTTTCCAACAAATGGGTTGTGCATGGCCTGCGCATTATCTGTCCTTCTAAAATGGGCATCACCATAGTTATTTTCCATGTGTCCCACTTTAACGGTAACGTACTTCATGGTATTCTCCAAGAATCCGGGGCTGATGAAATCCAAATTATCCACTTGCAAATACCCTCCCTTTACATAAGGTTCGGGGTGGTGACGCGAAGATAAATAGGTTCTTAGGTGCATACGTACACCTTTGGCCAAGGCCACGTCCAAATCCAGGTTGGCAGTCGCCAAGTTAAAGTTGTCCCCGATCTCGATTAGCGCAACGGCACCGGAGTTTTCATGGTTGATCGCTTGAAATTGCAATGTGGAAGATCCTCCAACACGTACTTTAATTCCATCAAAAGTGGAAACAGAATCCTTAGGGGCCTCAAATACATTGATACCTGTTTTGTCCGGGGAACGGAAGTTGTCGAGTTGACGATTTTGGGAAAATCCCGATAGGCTAACTAGGAAAGCAGCTGCCAATAGTCCAAATTTTGTGTATTTTTTCATGTTTGTAGATTTATTAGTTGAGTTTTAAGATTAAATTATTTCCAAACGGTATTGAAGTGAACCTCGATTTCATCTCCAGTGGTAATCGTTCCCAAAAGAGCTTTGGGAGGTTCAATGTTGTAATCGGTCATTTTCAGGGCCTTTTTACCTTCAAGCATCACCTTATCTCCATTAATGGTAAGATTAAATGGTAGATCAATGGTCTTGGTACTTCCCGAAATGGTCAGGTCACCTGTCGCTACTACCTTGTATTTATTGGATGTTGCCGTAACGGGCGAAATGCTTTTCACGCTTTTCATGTCAAACACAATTTGTTTGTGCGTTTTGGTATCCAAGGCCTTGTAGGTATTTTTGTCCATGGCCCCTTTGCCACTTTTAAGGCTTTCCGCTTCCACAACAAACCTTAAGGTTTTGATTTGGGGAAGCTCACCGGTTTTGTCCAGATTAATGGAACCTGACTTCTGTTCAGCCACTTCCTCCCAGTCATGCAGCGTAGACGTTCCTGTGACCAGCACCTCCCCCTCCGAATTATTGAGGGTGAAATCTTGGGCAGCAAGTGTTGCTGGTACAAGGGCAAACGATAGCCAAAAAATAACCGCTTTTAAAAGCGAAGGTCGATGTGTAATATGATATTGCATAGTTTTTGGTTTTTTGATGGGACAAAGATCTATTGCGAAACATTTCTAAAAGATGACATATGTCAGTTATTTCCTAAACAATTGATTTCAAAGGGATAAACAGGGAATATTTTTTTATTTTTTTGGTTTCACAATAATTTTTGATGGTATTTCTACCAGATTTGGATAAAATTTCTACGGAAATTTGCCGCATTTTTTATTTGGGCCCTTAAAGACCACATTTTCAAACCCTTCTTGGTCAAAATCCTGATTTATATCATATTCTGCGGATAGGTTAGCCAGTAATTTTACAGGAACTAATAGCATGTATCAATCTCTTAATAGATAAAAAGATGGAAACACTTACAGCAAATCAACTGAGCGTGTATTCCTTCGGCAACAAAAAAGCCGATGGCGGATGCGATATGAAGAACCTGCTCGGAGGCAAGGGAGCCAACCTGGCCGAAATGAGCCGAATAGGAATACCCGTTCCACCAGGCTTTACCATAACCACAGAGGTATGTACCCAATATAATGAGGAAGGAAAAGAAGCGGTGATCAAACGTATAGAACCCGAGGTAAGGGAAGCCATAACAAACATTGAGCAAACCATGGGCGCAACTTTTGGCGATGACGAGAATCCTTTGCTGATTTCCGTACGTTCCGGCGCTAGGGTCTCCATGCCCGGAATGATGGATACCGTGCTTAACCTCGGCCTAAATGATGAATCCATCAAAGGTGTCATTAAGATGACGGGCAACGAACGCTTTGCTTGGGACTCCTATCGTCGATTCATTCAAATGTACAGCAGCGTGGTCATGGGCCTCAAACCAGAATCCAAAGATGATTTAGACCCTTTTGAAGAAATCATAGACCATCTAAAAGATAAAAGAAGGATTGAACAGGATACCCAATTCACCGTACAAGATCTTCAGGATTTGGTGTACGACTTTAAGGACATTGTTAAAAAAAGAACCGGCAAACCCTTCCCTAGCAATCCTTGGGACCAATTGTGGGGAGCCATTTTGGCAGTTTTCGATAGCTGGAACGGGGACCGTGCGATATATTATCGTAAAATGAACGGTTATCCCGAAGATTGGGGTACCGCAGTAAATGTGCAGGCCATGGTATTCGGTAACATGGGCGAAGATTCCGGAACAGGGGTCTGCTTCACCAGAGATGCCGGCACTGGGGAGAACATGTTCAACGGAGAGTACCTCATCAATGCGCAAGGCGAAGATGTAGTGGCCGGTGTCCGTACACCACAGCAAATCACCTTACTTGGTTCCCAACGTTGGGCCAGACTTGCCCAAGTTGAGGAAGAGGAACGCAAGGAAAAATATCCCTCCTTGGAAGAATTGATGCCAGACATCTATAAGGAACTCTTTGAATATCAAAATAAACTGGAAACACATTACCAAGACATGCAGGATATGGAATTTACCATCCAACAGGGGAAACTATGGATCTTGCAGACCCGTAAGGGTAAACGAACCGGGGCAGCCATGGTAAAGATTGCCATGGATCTGCTCAAAGAGGGATTGATCGATGAAAAAACAGCGCTTATGCGCATAGAACCCAACAAGCTCAATGAACTGCTGCACCCTGTTTTTGATCCAGAGGCACTAGAAGAGGCCGATGTGATCGCACAAGGCCTTCCTGCTTCACCTGGAGCAGCCACTGGTCAAATCGTATTCTTTGCAGACGAAGCAAACAAGTTCAAAAACAGTATTCTTGTGCGTGTGGAAACCTCTCCCGAAGATGTGGAAGGGATGCATATCGCCAAAGGTATCGTTACCGCTCGCGGGGGCATGACCTCACACGCCGCTGTCGTGGCACGCGGAATGGGTAAATGTTGCGTTTCGGGAGCGGGTGCCCTAAAAATCAATTATAAGAATAGAACCCTAAAAGTGGGCGACCACGAATATCATGAAGGGGACTGGATTTCCATCAATGGTTCCACCGGTAATATTTTGGAAGGAAAGGTAGCCACCAAGGAGCCAGAACTTAGTGGAGAGTTCGCCGACTTAATGAACCTCTCCGATGTCTATGCTACCTTGGAGGTAAGGACCAATGCCGATACCCCTAAAGATGCATTGGTTGCCAGGAACTTTGGCGCCAAAGGCATTGGTTTGACCCGCACCGAGCATATGTTCTTTGAGGTAGACCGCATCAAGGCCATGCGTGAAATGATTTTGGCAGACACCGTTAAAGGGCGTAAACAAGCCTTGAAAGAACTGCTTCCCATGCAACGCAGCGATTTTGAAGGTATCTTTAGGGCCATGGAAGGCTATCCTGTAACCGTTCGATTATTAGATCCGCCCTTGCACGAGTTTGTACCCCATCAATTGGCTACCCAAAAAGAGCTGGCCGAAGATTTACATATTTCGCTATCAGCGGTAAAAAGCAAGGTGGCCGAGTTGGAGGAATTCAACCCCATGATGGGACACCGCGGTTGTAGGCTCGGTACCTCATATCCCGAAATCACCGAGATGCAGACCCAAGCCATCTTGGAAGCGGCACTTAAGGTGAAAAAAGATGGTATCATCGTAAAACCCGAGATTATGGTGCCATTGGTAGGCACGGTGGAAGAATTCAAGCAGCAAAAAGCCATAATTGATGCTACCGCCGAAGAGCTCTTTAAAAAACGTAAGGATTCTGTGGAATATTCCGTGGGGACCATGATGGAGACCCCAAGGGCTACTTTAATTGCCGATAAGATTGCCGAAGATGCGGATTTCTTCTCTTTTGGAACAAACGATCTTACCCAGATGACCTTTGGATATTCAAGGGACGATTCCGGAAAATTCCTCCCTATCTATCTTGAAAAAGGGATTTTAAAACATGACCCTTTTGAGGTTTTGGACCAAGAAGGAGTCGGACAATTAGTGGAAATGGGAACCCAGTTGGGACGTAAGACCAAATCCAATCTTAAAGTAGGCATCTGCGGCGAACATGGTGGCGAACCAAGTTCGGTTGCGTTCTGTCAAAAAGTGGGCATGAACTATGTGAGCTGTTCCCCGTTCAGGGTTCCCATTGCCCGGGTAGCTGCGGCACAAGCGGCCCTATCGTAAGCGCATTAACCAACCATTTTGTTTTGATCCCCGATGTTTAAAATTTTAAATGTCGGGGATTTTTTGTTTACGGTAGGAATGGACTATCTTAACTATTTAAAATCCAACCGTTATGACCAAGTTCACCTCATTTTTTTGCTGTTTTGTCTTATTGATGTTGTCCTGTAACCAGACAGAGACCTCGAAATTTGACATCTCCGTCACATTCAACGAAACCGTCAGTCCAAAAAACAAAGATGGGCGACTATTGCTCATGCTGTCAACCGATGATAGCAAGGAACCCCGATTTCAAATCAATGATGGATTGAACACCCAGCTCATTTTTGGAATGGATGTCGACAATATGGCCCCGGGAGCATCCATTTCTTTTGATGAATCCATTTTCGGATATCCTTACCCAAGTTTAAAGGAGGTTCCGCCGGGCGAATACAACGTTCAGGCTTTGCTCCATGTGTATGAAACTTTCAATCTGTCCACAGGCCATACGGTCAAGCTACCTATGGACAATGGCGAAGGGCAACATTGGAACACCTCTCCCGGCAATTTGTACAGTAAACAGTTCAAAATAACAGTGGGTGAAAACGGAATCGATAAGGTATCCGTTGTGATGGATCAAATCATACCTCCGATTCCAGAACCAGAGGATACCGAATGGATCAAGCATATAAAAATCAAATCGGAAAAACTGTCCGAATTCTATGGGAGGGACATGTATTTGGGAGCCCACGTATTGCTGCCAAAAGGGTTTGAAGAGCATCCCGAAGCCAAGTATCCGTTGATGGTCTTTCACGGACACTTTCCCAGTGATTTTGGAGGTTTCCGGACTACCCCTCCCGACCCCAATTTGGAACCTGAATATTCAGAACGGTTTGATTTGGAGGGTTACAACATCATTCAGCAACAAGAAGCCTATGATTTTTACAAAAGATGGAACGAACCGGATTTTCCACGATTCCTCATCATAGAAATTCAGCACCCTACCCCCTATTACGACGATTCGTATGCCGTTAATTCGGCCAGCCAAGGCCCCTATGGCGATGCAATCACTTACGAACTCATCCCTTATATCGAAAAAGAGTTTCAGGGCATGGGCGAGGGTTGGTCTCGTTTTCTCTATGGAGGCTCCACCGGTGGTTGGGAAGCCTTGGCCGTTCAGGTAAAATATCCTGATGAGTACAATGGCTGCTTTGCCGCCTGTCCCGACCCCATCGATTTTAGGGCCTATTGCCTGACCAATATCTATGAGGACGACAATGCCTATTATTACGATTCGGAACACAAGCAATTGGAAGTTCCCTCCCACAGAGATTATTTGGGCGATATCCAGTCTACCTTACGGCAAGGAAACCATCTGGAATTGGTTCTGGGCGATAAATCCAGATCAGGCCAACAATGGGATATTTGGGAAGCGACCTATTCCCCACAGGGCGATGATGGTTACCCAGTGCGTATTTGGGACAAAATGACGGGCGACATTGACCACGAGGTGGCCGAATACTGGAAAGAAAACTATGATCTGCGCCATATTCTGGAACGGGATTGGGACAAATTGGGCCCAAAGTTAAGGGGCAAAATCCATATATACTGCGGGGATATGGACAACTACTATCTGAACAATGCCGTGTATTTGATGGAAGACTTTTTGGAAAGCACTACAGAGCCGTACTACGATGGTGAAGTATTGTATGGCGATCGTGCCGAACATTGCTGGAACGGGGACCCGGAACTGCCCAACGCCATCAGCCGTTTACGCTACAATTCCATGTACGTGCCCAAAATCATGAAACGCATTGCCGAAAGTGCACCCAAGGGAGCCGATTTAACCAGTTGGAGGTATCGTTAAAATGACTATGGGAATAATTTAGGCTCCAACCATAACCACCCCAAACATAAGAGGAGCACAATATAGAACCATAAAAGGGATATGGGTTTCAAACTCCTATTGGTGGAGGTTGATGTATCACTAAAACCTTTGCCCCGGCCAAATTCACGTTGGTTGGCTTCCAAGGTGTGAGCCATGGAAACGGTTTTCCATTGATGTTTATCCAACACATAATAAGAAAAGGCAACCGTACTATCATTTGCCACCTTAAACTGGTTCCAACCCGACTTTTGGGGATATTGGGAGCCATGCCACTTCGTGGGAACTGTCAGGTTTTGCAGTAATGGGATGGGGGCACTACTCTCATTCACCAATTGGGGGTTTTCTTCAAGGGAACGCCATTCAAATTCATAAGGTTCGTCTACCCTTGGAATGGCGGTCAGAGCTTCAAAAGCCATCTTCGTTGCATCCGATTTGGCAATTCCATTAAGTATTTGGGTCCATATATTGGCGTATACCTCATCCTTACCATCCAACACCATTTGATACGTGTTTTGTAGCACTGTGGTCCCCATTTTCCCTTTTTCCATAGGAACGTAGGCCGCAATTACGGTAGAATCAACGCTGATGGGCTGTTGCCTGACATCAACTTCAAATTTATACGGATACGTAACCAGTGTTTCAACAGCTTGTCCCAAGGAGATTTCTGTCTGTCCATCACGTTCCAATGCCATTGGAAAACGGTTCTTAGACAAACGGAACAGACTTTCATTGGGCTGGACAAAAATGCCAAGCCCATTCAACCGTGAGGCTGCTTCGATAATTCCTTTGGATGTGCTGGAAAGACCTGTGTAGGTATCCGTGTCCATGATTAAAAGGTCGTATTTCTCGAGCTTTTCCAACGAAAATCCATAAACCGCTCCTGATGCTCCGTTAAAATATTCAAACTTGTATTTGCCCTTGGTGAGTTGGGTTCTGACCTGTAGCTCGTGACCGTTTTCCGCCAAAAAGTTTTTGAGATACTTTGTTTCGAAAGTTGGAAAGGTATTGACCATCAAAATTTTTAAGTACTCTCCTTTTTCAATTTTTACAGGCACAGGTTCCTCTAAAAGTATCGTGCCGGTGCTATCTTTTTCCAAAAGTTGATATACAAACGTTCCTCTCGCCTTTGGAGTGGCCGTTAATTGTACCACTTGCTCCTCTTCGTCTCCAAAAACAATAGAATCCAACGGGTTGCCCGTATTATCGGCCAAAATGGCCCAATGTCCTTGGGTTGGTTGGGCATATTGGGCAATCAATTGAAGGCTTTCACCAAGGGAAACGTTCGTCGTATGAGAGATTTTGGTCCATCCTGCTATGGGTTCTGCTCCCAAAAAAGCAACGGAGGCATCATCAAGCTGCCAAAGGTCGTAGGTCTCCAATCCCTGTCCCAACAAAAACAAAGAATCTGCTTGCTCCAACAGGGATAAAGTTTTTCCCTTAGTGTAGTTTTCCACTGGAATACGTTTGTACATAAATTTTAAACTGTCCAGTTGGGTCTTTCGATAACCTTCGGTCAATATAATGGCTTTGCCTTTGGTTTCTTCTTGAAAACGTGCAGGTTGCAATACAATCATTGTGAGGGAGACTATGGCCAATAGTGCCAACACCGATTTAATCCAAAAGCGTTTCTCCCTTCGTTGTTCCCATTCTTTCCAAACGAATACTGTCAACAACAATAGCGCGACCAGCACCTCTGGCCATAAGAGATTTTGGTTCAACAATTGCACTCCATCAATCATAAGCTTCCAATTCCTTTAGGTACAGTTGATTGATTTCATCCTGATATGTTGTTCTTTTGACCGGGTTATCCTCCACTTTGGGCAACACGGACAATAGATTTCGCTGCACTTCAATATAAGCTTCCTTGGTTCTGTCCGAAGCTTTCTGCAAATCCCGAAGCCCCTGCAGCACTTTAACAAATTTAAGGGGCTCGGCAATGGCTTTCTGGGCCAACTCATTTCCGGCATCCTCAAAGAGTGCGCTATCGGCGTCGTCAAATTGTTTTTCTCCTTGAATCAGAAGTTCCAAACGGTAAATAGCTTCACGGCTGGAAGCGAAGGACATTTGGTAATCGAACTCTTCCTCTTTATTCACGTTGGTGATTTCCTCAATATCACCACTTAGTCGGTTCTCCTCTTTGATAGGTGGAGGGTCAAAACCGATTCGGTGCACATAAATTCGGGCACTGTTCTTTATATCCTGGATAATTTCTAAGGCATCGTATTGGTACGGCAAGGATTTTTCCGGCTCGTACAATCTGAGATAAAGCTCCGCATCCCACATTATGGTCAAAGCATCCCGAAGTTTTGCTTTCAGGGATTTTGCAAAAAGTGTAGACGCTTCCGGGTCACCATGATCGTGTACGTATTCATGCAAAGGATCCTCCTTCTCTTCCTCTGTACCATGGTCGTGATCGTCTTCAACTACCAAGTTGTGCTCGTTATCGCTATCATGTTTATGACTGTATTCATCCAGCAAGTCTTCTTCCCCACCCTCGTGATCGTGATCATGATCATGGTCAGCCTCACCAGCTTCGGGCGATACTTGTCCGGGAGCGGATTGCATTTCGGTCTCATCGCCCATAAACTGTCCGTACTTGAGACGTAGTTGTTTTTGATCAAAACCGAGTTCGTTGCTCCTGAACTTGAAATCTTTTTCGGAAATGGTCCCACGTTCGGCAATCAGTTTTTCAGTATCAATAATCAGTTGCCGCTGACTTCTGAAGTAATCGGGCATCAGGTCCACTCCCAAATTGCCCTCTACCGCAAACATATCGGTAACCGTGTCCCGAATCACGGCGAAATAGGTTTCACTTCGGGCCACATTGGGCGTTGGTGTTTTTTGGTCGAGCGCCTCCACATAAAAATAAAGCTCATCCCCAGGGTCCATTTTAAGAGCGTCCAAATCCAGTTGTTGTTGCAATTCCAAACGCTTGCTTCCCTTGGAGATGCTTTTATCAAAGCGAACCGACTCCTCCCTGAATTTTACAGACTCTCCGGAACCCTTGCTTACCGTTGCGATGATGTAGGCATCCTCAATACCAAAGTCATCCGAAATAGTGGCATTGAAGCTCAATTGTTTAGCTTCCCCAAACTCAAAATAACTGTAATTATCCAAGCCCTCCAATTGAACCAAAGGCGGCTCGTCGTTGACCATTTCCATGGAATACAAATCACTGACATACTCGTTGCCTTCGCCATCGGTAAACGTAAAACTATAGAAGCCCGAAGTTTCCAAATCCTTGGTCAATCGGTATTGGTCTTGAACCTTTACAAAATCAAAATGCTCGCCCATCAACTCCATTTGAACCTTTTGGACTTCACCATCAAACGCGAGATGCCAAGTAATTCTGGAGCCTTGTACTGCTTTGATGTTGGGCAACGAAGTCTGCAAGGTTGGTTTTTGGGTATAGGATGGGTATTGAACGGTCACTTTCGTATCGGTGAGCTCAGGGATTTTGATGGTGGATGACAAACTATCCTTCGGAGCGAAAATAATTGCGTCCTTATTGGCCGAACCATCACTCGGAAATGGGTTTAAGGAAGTCAACATATAATTCGCCATCAGTCCGATAAATATCAATCCAAACATCACCAATGCCGCCCTGAACATTTTTTGAGGTGGCCGTGTCTTGGGCAAAATAGGTTCCAACTGGGTTGCAACTCTGTATTGCTGCAATTTGGAGAGATTGGAAAGCTCGTGGGCAGGCACCAATAAAAGTCCACTGCTATATCCAGCCTGTGGCAAATGGGCATCAATATAATTGACTGCCCTTGTTTCGCTCACCCTCCAAGGTCGTGTCATCCAAACAGATATGCCCAAAGCTCCAAAGAACCCAAGAATACCATATCCAATATTGTGGGTCAAGAGGTATATCAAACCGCCAAAGCCAACGGCATATAAGGCTGCTTCAACATACAAAAATTGTTGCCAACGCTTCTGAAACTGTTTTATGGGCTTTGCTCCGTTCACTGTTTTCTATACTTTGATATCAATCGTTCCACAAGCATCAATCCGGCTACCAGACCAAATACCCAAAGTGAAACATCTACTAAAGTAGCGCGTTCCCTTTTTCGTTTGGGTGCCACATAATTGGGTTTTAGAGTAGCCTCATCAATTTGTCGCCTATCCATATCTTTCACCAAGGTTTTGGTTTCTTTATCCACATCCAAGATACCCAACAATTGTTCGGTGAACCTTTGTTCCACCGTATTCTTTGGATTTAAACGGGAGGTCAAATGGAAGATGTTTGGTGTAGGACCGGGCTCAATCAATTGTTTGGCCAGCACGTTTGGTTTCATGAGCAACCATTTTCCATCGCTAGGTTTGAAGGGCTCCTCGCTGAACCATATCTGTAAATCGGCACGTTCATTGGGGCGTTCCTCCTTAACTTGAACTTGGATAGGCTGTCGCAAATAGACGGACAATGCACGAAAAGAGGCTTCCACGTACTGACCTTCCCTTTCAAAGCCCTCATCAAAGTACAAATTGATTTGAAGGGTGTCGTTTGTTCGTAAGGGTACGGTTGTGGTCGATTCTTCACCGAGCATCAAACTGTCCCTTGCCGTGGTAATTTGGTATCCGTCCTCAATGATTTCCCTTTTGATTTGGGTTCCTCCACCATGACTGGAAACAGTAACAAGTTGAACTGCATCTGCATTTTTGAAGGCCATTACAGGTCGCTCTTGGGTTTCTTCGCCTTCGGTCACCACCCAATGGATTTTCTTTTGCGTGTTTGGTCGTTTGGATTTGATGCCCTTTACCAATGCCTTTGTGAATATGACTATACTATCCGATTGCAACGAATCCAATCGTTGTGCCAATTGCCAATAGGCGGGAGTCTCCTGTTCCGAGCGATAATCCGTGTCCAAATCCCATTCTGGAAACCCTTTCTTGAACAACCGGACAGAGGCATCTTCCTGCAAACTATCCAAAATGGCGGTCAAAATGGGCTCATTGGCCAGCGAAGGTTCCACCAAATAGGTGATTTCCTTTTGATTGCCTTTGGTGCGCCATTGTGGACCTGCCATCAATAGCACGATAAGAGCCAAAATCAGCATTCGTAACAGCATGAGCAACCATTCGTTCAATTGAACGCTGCTGGATTGTCTTGAATCGGATTCGTCCAAAAGCTGTATGCTCCCAATTTTGACGGTATTTGCTTCTTTTTTGCTCCACAAATGAATGGCCAAGGGAACCAAAAGTCCCAAAAGTGCCCAGAGATATGTTGGATTCGCAAAAACCATTTACACCAATCGAATTCGTTCCTTTAAAAATAATTGCAGGGCATCGGCCAAATCATTATCCATCCGAAACAGGTGATAATGGACTCCCTGTGAAAGCAATTGCTCCTTGGTTTGCCCTATTTTGTTTTCCAGGGCTTTCAAATATCCCATTTTGGCTTTTTTGACATCTACCTTGACCTTGGTTCCGGTTTCCAAATCCTCGAAAGTGACGGATTTTTTGTAATCGAAATCCATTTCACTACCCGTCATAATCTGAATCACCACAACCTCGTTATGTGCTGTTTTAAGGTTTTTGACAAAATCAGAGAGCTCGGAAACATCCTCATACATATCAGTCAGGAAGAAAACAAGTTCTTTTTCGCCCCGATTATGGATTTTTCTTGAGGCAATCGAAAATTGCGGCCATTTTCCTTTGGTTGAAATCTTCAACAGTTCCAACAATAATCTGTTAAAGTGTTTCCTGTCTGCCTTAGGATAAATGCTTATAAAATCATCTTCGTTAAGGGCAAAAAGTCCCACGGAATCACCTTGCTTTTGTGCCAAATGTGAAAGACAGGCAATCATGACGCGCGCAAATTCCAGTTTGGAAATGCCGTTTTCCTCGTGTGCCATGGAATCACTTGCATCCACGATAAACTTCACCGTTACATGGCTATCCACTTCGGATTGTTTGATGTAGTACCGACCCGACCGCGCCAACATTTTCCAGTCAAGCAACCGTAAATCATCACCAGGTTCGTAACCCCGATATTGACTGAACTCCATCCCGGGACCCACACTCTTGCTGCGGTGCAAACCAGAGGTAAAGCCTTCCACCACAATACGCGAAATCAAGCTTAGGCCCGATACCGTATTGATGACATCCGGTTTCAAAAGGTCGTGGTAGTCCCTTGTTGCCATTAGTTATCCTTTACTTGGATGGTCTTGAGTATTTCCTGGGTCACCGTGTCTGAGGTGATGCCTTCTGCTTCTGCCCTAAAATTGACCAATACCCGGTGTCGTAATACGGGCAAAGCAACCGTTTGTAGGTCATCCAGAGTGACGGCCAATTTGCCGTTTAGGAGTGCATTTGCCTTAGCGGTCAAGATCATGGCCTGACCTGCCCGTGGACCTGCGCCCCAGTCGACCCATTTTTTTACGTAGTCGACTGATGTGGTATCTGGCCTTGTGGCCCGTATCACACCACTTACGTATTGGATAAGGCCATCGCTAATGGACACTTCACGCACCAATTGTTGCAGTCGGATAATGTCTTCTCCAGACAACACCTTGTTCAACTGCGCCTTTTTGGTCCCGGTCGTTGCTTTTAAAATCTCAGTTTCTTCCTCATCGGTAGGGTATCCAATCTTGATGTACAGTAGAAACCTATCCTGTTGGGCCTCTGGCAATACAAAGGTTCCTGATTGTTCTATGGGGTTTTGGGTAGCCAAAATGAAAAAAGGTCTATCCAATTTATAGGTTTTGTCTCCATAGGTCACTTCGAACTCCTGCATGGCCTCCAATAGGGCTGCCTGTGTCTTGGGAGGTGTTCGGTTGATCTCATCCGCCAAAATGATGTTGGAAAAAATAGGCCCCTTGTTAAACTTGAAGAATTTCTTGCCCGTACTATGGTCTTCTTCGAGTATCTCGGTCCCAATGATATCGGACGGCATCAGGTCGGGGGTGAACTGAATCCGTTTGAATTTAAGGTCAATCGCATCCGACAGGGTCCGTATCATCAAGGTTTTTGCCAATCCAGGAACACCTTCGAGCAGGGCATGGCCACCTGCCAAAAATGTAATCAGCAGTTGCGAAACGGTCTCTTCATGACCAATGATTACCTTGCCTATCTCCTGCTTCAGGGCCAATAATTTTTCGGAAAGCCCTTCCACTTCGCTTGCAATTTGTTGTAGTTCTTTATCCAAATCAATAGTGTTAAGAGGTTAATGCGTACATCACGATGTTCACCCCAAAACGGGTGTTGTCGATTTTGTACCATCGCTTGTTTCTAAAATCGTAATCCCATTCACATCCATAATCTTTGTTGCTGTAGAGCACACCAATACGTCCGTTGATGATGATGGCCTTGAGATATTCGTGTACCAAATCATCTCCCCACCCATTGAGTTCTTGGGAGGTGGTTGGAGGACCATTCTCAAAAGGAAAGAAAATCGTGTAGATTTCATGGTCGTTGGGAATCTTTTTCAATTCACCCGGCCCAAAGATCTCTTCCATCTGGCGTTCAAAGGATTTAGCGAAAAGACCATCAATATCGTGGTTGCAATCATCAGCAAAGACAAAACCGCCATTACGGACATACTTTTCAAAATTTTCCCGTTCTTTTTTGGTAAACTGTACCAGTTTATGGCCAGAGATATAACAAAATGGGCTTTTAAAGATATCTTCACTGGCCAACGGGATGATTTTTTCCTGCGTATCCACCTTAAGTGTGGTGTATTCTACCAAGGAATTCAGCAAATTGGAGGGCATACGTTGGTCAACATCCCAATCCCCTGATTCGTACTGCAATCGTGTAAAGAAGAATTCGTTATCCAATGCCATTTGGGCCGTAGGCTAAAATTTTTGCCAAAATAAAAACTGGCGGTCGATACTAGGCCGACCACCAGTTTATTGTGCTTGTTATGCTTATACCGCGTCGGAAAGACTGGTGAACGTAAAGTCACGAATCTTCATATAAGGTATTAAGTTTCCGTTGACACGGACCTGCTGTCCGAGCGATTCCAAATTGTTCAACATAATGATCGGACTCTCGTTGAACCTGAAGTTTTTCACAGGGAACTTGATCTGTCCATTTTCAATGTAGAACGTTCCATCCCTAGTCAAACCGGTGTAGAGCAAGGTTTGTGGATCCACACTTCGGATATACCAAAAGCGCGTCACCAAGATACCTTTTTTGGTTCCTTTAATCATGTCTTCCAAACTTTCGTCGCCGCCTTCCATAATCGCATTGCTTGGGAAGGGCACGGGCTCAACACCCTTTTGCTCTGCCCAGTAACGATCATAGGCCAAGTTTTTGACCACGCCGTTTTCAATCCAACTGGTTTTCTTCAGGGGCTGTCCTGCTCCGTTCCAAGTGGAGGTAGGCACATCGGGATGTAAGGGATCGGACCAAAGATTCACTCTTTCGTCCACTATCTTCTGTCCCAATTTATTACCACCATCCTTGGCGGACATAAAGCTTCTTCCTTCATCGGCCGACCTTGCATTGAACGAACCGAACATATTGCGTAAGAGATCTGCTGATGCCGCCGGTTCCAAGATTACGGTATACTTACCGGGCTCTATGGCACGGGCCTCTCTGGACATCACTGCTTTGTCTATTGCTATTTTTGATGCTTCGGAAGCGTCAAACTTATCAATATCGTTATAGTCGCGTGTTACCCAACCAGAACCTGTTCCATCGTTGGTACGCATGGTAACAGTGAAATCCACATTGGTGGATTGATTGTAGGCAAACAGTCCATTGGAATTGATCATAGCCGAAAATTGGGCCGAATCATCCAAGAAGCCCGCAGCCGTTACGTCTTTTGCAGCGGCGGGAACTATACTACTACTGGCCACCTCAGCTCGGTACTCGGGAGTGATGTTGGCCGTCGATTCCTTGTACGTGATGGCCTCATCGTATGTTTGGGGTCCCAATGGTGGCATAAATTCAGGGTTCTCGGGCGATAGTTGCGCTAGTTCCTCTGCTCTTCTAACCACCTTTTCCAAGGATGCATCATCAAATTCATCGATGGTCGCTGTTCCTACCTTTTTGCCAAAGCTGGATTGCACCACCAAGCTTTGATTGGATTGATATCCTGCCGTGGATACGGTATTACGCGCATAACGGATATTACCGCTATTCCTTCCACTCAGGTTTATTTCGCAGGCATCGGCCTTGGAAAAGCTCAACGCCTTTTCCAAAATCTTTCTTGCTTCTTCTCTTGTATATATAGCCATTGTCTTAGTATTAAATTTGAATAAACCTTAAATGGTCCTACCTGTGTTGATTACATTGATTCCGTTGAACCTTGAAGTGGAACTACCGTGGGATACGGCACTTACCTGGGAGGGTTGCCCCTTACCGTCGAAGAAGGAACCAAACATTCTATAGTCGTCCTTATCACAGATTTTTGCACAGGAATTCCAAAACTCCTGGGTATTGGATTGGTAGGCCACATCTTCCAACATTCCGGCTATCTCTCCATTTTTGATTTCGTAAAACAAGGTTCCTCCAAACTGGAAGTTATACCGCTGCTGATCAATGGAGTACGATCCACGGCCCAAGATGTAAATTCCTTTGTCTACATCCTTGATCATGTCCTGTAGGGAGTACTTTTCGGTACCGGGTTCCAAGGAAACATTGGGCATACGCTGGAACTGCACATCTTCCCAACTTTGGGCGTAGCAGCAACCATGTGATTCGTTTTGGTCGATCATGTGGACTTGGTCACGGATGGCTTGGTAGTTCACCAACGTACCATTACGAATCAAATCCCATTTTCTGGTCTTCACGCCTTCGTCATCATAACCTACGGCACCCAAAGATCCTACTTGGGTCTTATCGGCCACGATGTTTACGATATCACTACCATATTTAAAGTCTTTGGATTCCCATTTGTCCAAGGTGGCAAAACTGGTGCCCGCATAATTCGCTTCGTATCCAAGCACACGGTCGAGTTCCAATGGGTGACCTACTGATTCGTGAATGGTCAAACCAAGGTGATTAGGTTCCAACACCAAATCGTATTTACCAGCTTCCACCGATTTTGCGGAAAGTTTTTGCTTGGCCTGTTGTGCAGCCATGGTAGCATCTTCTACGATATCGTAGCTTCTGTTGTAAAGTTTGATGCCTTCTGGACCGGACAATTTTTCGGATTCCAGACCATCCATATATTCATATCCCATTCCCATAGGGGCACTCAAGGCCTGTCGGCTCTTGAATTTACCAGCCTGTCGGTCAATAGCCGTTACGTTAAAGGTTGGCCAGATACGGTGTACGTCCTGGTCAATATAGGATCCATCGGTGGAGGCAAAATATTTTTGCTCGTTCACCATAAAGAGGGCTGAATTCACAAAGTTGGCGCCATTTTCCATCGCAGCGGCGTTGGCACTTAGCAACAAATCCACTTTTTCGGAAATCGGCACTTCTTTAAAGTCTTTTTGGATAGGCGTTTTCCAAGACACTTCGCCATGTCCTTGCACTGGTGCCAAAACAACAGGTTCCTTTTGGATTTTTGAATTGGCCTTGGCAATCGCTACAGCCTGTTGGGTCGCATTTTTAATGCCGTCCTCTGTCACATCATTGGTAGAGGAAAAACCCCAAGTACCATTGGCAATCACACGGATTCCAATTCCGAAGGATTCGGTATTCACCACGTTCTGTACTTTGTCCTCCCTAGTGAAGACGTATTGGTTCAGGTATCTTCCAATCCTTGCATCGGCATAGGTGGCTCCCATGGACTTTGCCGTATTGAGCGCAACATCGGCCATTTTCTTTTTGAGTACGGTATCCATCCCTGGTTCGAGCAGTGCTTCCGCGGGAATATTGTTTCCCATAAGAAGCGAGGGCATCATCATGGCCCCTGCACCCATACCAGCGTACTGTACAAAATCTCTTCGTTTCATATGTTAGTTATTTGATTTACTCTGAGTTGATAAAAGGTAGGTATGTATGTAATATAATTCATTCAAATACGTGGGTCTTAAAATTAAGGAGTGCTTTTGTAGCTTTATGTTAATTTTAACCTAAAATCCAAAAGGCAGTACCCTTTTTAACTCCCGTGAGTTGCTGGACTACATTTTTTGGTATCCTTTTTTTGAGATTTGTTACACTTCCTTCCTGAATTTTGGGAACAACACTGATGAATCTAGGGTATTTTAACAGTATTCGTATTTGCCAGAACTATTTTAATGGCAAAATACTTTTACTAACTTGTCATTATATTTCAAACTGCTCAATACCATCGGATGCTTATTCCCATTCTTATTGGCCTTTATATATTGATTGCCTTGGTCATGGTGGTAAGCTTACTGTTGAACGGGGTCAGACCCAGTAAGACCTTAGCTTGGTTACTTGCCATCTTTACCATTCCAGTGGCAGGGGTACTTCTCTACATTCTGTTTGGTCGAAACAGAAGAAAAAGCAAAATGTTCTCCCTAAAAAATGAGTTTGGTCCCCTAAGGCAGCCAGAAGGAATCCAATGTGAGCCAAAACTGTCCATCAACAAGCAAAAAATCATTTCTTTGATCACAAAAACGGCCAAATGCCCCGTTACCTGCCATAACGAATTGGAGCTTTTAAAGGATGGACAGCATACGTTTGAACGTATTTTTCATGCCCTTGAAGAAGCTCAAGATCACATCCATTTACAGTACTACATTTTTGAGGACGGACTACTGGCAGACAGGCTTTTGGACGTATTTGAACGTAAAGTGGCCGAAAACGTTACGGTTCGTTTACTGTACGATGGTATCGGGAGTTATTCGTTGAGCAAAAAATACCTGAAAAAATTAAAGGAAATCGGCGTGGAAACAGCCCAGTTCCTCCCGTTTAAATTCGGTAGGTTCTTGGCTTCCCTGAATTATCGGAACCATCGAAAAATTATCATTATTGATAACCAAATCGGCTTTACAGGAGGTATCAACATTTCCGATAAATACCTAAAGGGCGACCCCGCCTTGGGCAAATGGCACGATACCCATTTGAAAATTGAGGGCGAGGCGGTCGATTTTTTAAATCGATTGTTTGTGACCGACTGGTTCCTTGCCAGCGAGAAAAAAGTGGACGTCTCCACATTCAAAATTCATAAAACCTTGGAGCGAGATACCTCCCTTCAGATCGTGCCCAGCGGTCCGGATGATGATTTTGATGTAATGGAACAGGTATACTTTTCCATCATCAACAGTGCGGAGAAGTATCTTTACATCGTTAACACATACATCATTCCCAACCATGCTATCCTACAGGCCTTAATGACAGCTGCCCTCAGTGGTGTGGATGTTCGGATATTGATGTCGACCAGTACCGATATCAAATTGGTGGACTGGTGCGTAAGGGCCTATTTTGAATCGTATTTAAAAGCTGGAATCAAAATTTATCTTTATGCGGATGGCTTTCTGCACAGCAAGGTGATGCTATGTGATGATGAGATTGCAAGTATTGGGACGGCCAATTTAGACAACAGGAGCCTGCAACAAAATTATGAAGCACAGGTATTTGTGTACGATTCACCACTTTGCCAACAAATGAAGTCGGACTTTTTACAGGATTGTGAACGGTCCTTACTCTTAGATGACTACGAAGCACATAAAAATAGACCGTGGATCAAAAAATTGATAGAGGGCTTTGCCAAACTCTTGAGCCCACTGTTATAACATTACGGTTTCAAAACCCAACTCGTTTGTGTTTGTTTTCCCCTCTTCCCAACAATCCAAGTTATGGATGGTAGTCTCGGCGATGCGGACCAAGGCCTCTTTGGTGGCAAATGCTTGGTGCGGGGTCAGCAGCACGTTGGGTAATGCAATCAGTTCCTTGAGCAGCTCATCGGTGATGCCATTTTTGCTATGGTCCTTGAAGAAAATTCCCCTTTCGTGCTCGTATACATCGGTAGCATAGCCGCCAAGCTTCCCATTTTTGAGGGCGTCCAGCACATCCTCTGTTTTAACGATTCCTCCGCGAGCTGTATTGATCAGTATGGCACCCGGTTTCATGGCCATGAGAAGCGTTTTATTAAAAATATGATGGGTATTGTAATTTAGCGGTGTATTAATGCTCACGATATCCGACTTCCTACAGAGTTCTTCCAAAGGAAGGTATTGCACCCCGTAATGATTTTCCAGGTAGGGATTGCGCTCAAGGTCATGGGCTACTATGTTGCATCCAAAGGCATGAAATATCCCAACCAAAATGGAACCGATTCGACCCGTTCCGAATATTCCAACGGTCTTTCCATTTAAATCTGAACCTACTAGATTGTCCAAGGAAAAATTATAGTTTTTTACCTGATTATGGGCCAGAACCAACTTACGGTCCAGGGCCAGCAAAAGTCCCACGGCATGCTCGGCAATGGCATGGGGTGAGTACTCTGGTGCATAGGCTACCTTCAGCCCAATACGTTTGGCCGATTTAACGCTAACGTTGTTGTATCCCGTAGATCGCAAAGTGATGTACTTGACACCAAGGTCTTGGAGAATTTCCAGCACTACCAAGCTTGCATCGTCGTTGGAGAAGATACAAACAGCATCGTGCCCCGCAGCCATAACCGCCGTTGTGGAGTCCAAGGCTTCCGGGACAAACTTTATTTTATGCTTTCCATTATTTGCTTTCTCCAAGTTTTTTACTTCAAAATCCTTGGCACTATACACCAGTACTTTCATTGTTTATGGGCTATGTGTTAATTCAACAATCTTTTTTGCCTTCTACGTTTCATCACTTTGGACACAATGTCGAACATCTTGTTTTTCGCATCGCGGTACCGTACAAAATAATCCGATATCTCCTTGGCAAGATCGTTATGTGTGTCAAGATAAGCGGCTTCCATTTTCTCTTGGTTTACCTCATCCACCATTATTTGGAGCTGGTTTTCGTGAAGCTGCACCTTTTTGAACAGTTCCACCAAATCTTTTTCGCATTTGTTCAAGGCATCCACAACAGGTTGTATGGCCTTGAACATATCGGAATCGATAATGTCCAAGGTATAATCCTTCACCATATTGTTCAAGAATTTTTGTTCGTCCCGGGCAAATTTCAACTCGGAACACCATTGTCTGGTCTCCTCGTGCAGCTCATCTGCACTGAACCATTCCCGGTATCTACGTTTGTTTGACTTTGTTTCCATCACTGAATTGGATTTTGCGGCAGATGGATACCATCTGCCGCTGGTTTTTGGCTATGCCACTTCAATCACCTTTTTTTGATTGTTCTTCGATGCTTCCATTTTATGGATGTTAAGGGTAAGGATACCATTTTGGTAAACGGCCTTAATATCCTTGGAGCGATCTACGGTGGGTGGCAATTGTAAACTTCTGGTAAATGCATTGTAGTTGAATTCCCTTCGGGTAAAGTTTTCTTCCTCTTCGGTCTTCTCTTTACGCTTTTGGGCCGATACTTCCAATACATCATCTTTCATGGTGATTTTGAAATCCTTCTTTTCAAATCCCGGTGCGGCAAACTCAATTTCAAAATCATCTTTGTGTTCCTTGATGTTCATGGATGGATGGGTTTTCTCCAAATTGAAAAAATCATCATCCACAAAGGCATCCCGACTGAAGAAATCAATCAGTCTTTCGTTCCATGGAAATCGCTTTCCGTCCAATTTTACCAATGACATAACTAGTTGATTTTACAGATTAAATAAGTGCTTAACTCTCCGATATGGCCAGCGCCACATCAGTACAAGGGCTTCTTTTTCTTCAGTATGGCCCCGGCATAATCGTACACCTCTTTTTTTAGATTGATGTAGGTCTCAATATACCGTTCCACACTGTTTTTGAGGTTCAAGTGCTTTTCGTAGTAGTGGCCGTCGCATTCTTCTTGTGTGCATTCAAAAATGCCGCCAAGGCCATTTTCATGGTTTTTGATGAACTCCGATAGCGAACATCGCTCCACTTTGGAGCTATCGAAATGCCGTTTGAACTTTTCCAAACGTTCGAACAATTTGGGAGTCTTCGGTTCGAAAACATAGGAATCCAGCAGCCTTTGGATAAAGGCCATTTCATCCGCTATAAACTG
This sequence comes from Flagellimonas marinaquae, assembly GCF_003992675.1. GTDB lineage: Bacteria > Bacteroidota > Bacteroidia > Flavobacteriales > Flavobacteriaceae > Flagellimonas > Flagellimonas marinaquae. Next base: position 251,258 of record NZ_RZMZ01000004.1, on the reverse strand, counting down.
AAGATAGGATTTCCAAGTCTGTAGCTCCCCGTGCATTACCGCTATTTGTCGCTCCCTTTTCATGGCTTAGACATTTACATGAAATTTGGATTGAATGTAGCTCAAAGAATCCGACGGTAAAATGATCTAAATCATATTGGCTGGATATTTTAATCGCCTTCTGGATAGCGATCATCTATGCCGAAAGTGCGTTTTACCAGCGCCTTGAACTGATTATCGGTCATACTGTCTACAGTTTCCGTGAGTTTGATTTTGCTCGCCAGAGCAGAGTGTCTCGTCTTTAAGGCATCCGTGAACTTATCGGGCGTTTCGGCGGGTCCAAATATGGCCAGCTCATCGGCATCGGAAACTTTTTTGGCAAGTGTATCAAAATACCGCTTTAGCTGATGCTTTTCCCTCTCCAAATATTTACTGTCCTGCACCACGTCCTGTGGGCCCCATTTGGTCTTTGATCTTGCTCCTCCTTTGGGATTGAAGAAATCCAGTTCCGAGGGAACGTCAAATGTTTTTTCCTTCCCTTTGTTCAATACGATAACTTTAGCTTCTTGCTTGTCCAGCCAAATTCCTATTTGCTTCATAATATCATCCATTTTCAATTGTCATTTTCTTTCAGATGGCACCTTAGCTAGCCATCTTTTTCATATCAAAAAAATAAGGAAACCCAATAAGCGATGCCATGATTTTCGTCAGTCGGGACTATTGGGCAGTATCAAAAAGGGAATCTTTAATTTTGCATTGAGCTCCTTTATGATTCCTTTTCCTATAAATTCCAAAAAGAAATGATGGGGGTAGTACACCATACAGAGCATATCTATGCTCCATAGGTCCACAAATTCCAATATGGTATTGACCTTGCCCTCAAACACGGGGAGTTTGACCTCTTTCGAGGCACTTTCTGAAATTGCTTCCAAAAAATCGGCCCTATTCTGTTTGGTGCCAGCTTTCCCATTTTTGTCTTCAATACTCATGGGTACTATGGTACTTTCCATCAAACCACTGAAAAATTGAAGTGCCTTGACATTTTGACCAGCAATCGGATGGGCATAATTTGATGTAAAGGCTATCTTGCCCACTTGTTTAAAATCGATTTCCAAGGGTATGATCAATATCGGGCATTGGGTAATCTCGCGTACCAATTGCATGGCGTTGTTCCCAAAAAGAATATCTCTTACCTCATCCTTGGCTTTGTTGCCAATTACAGTGAGGTCCATGTTGTTTTCCTTCGCATAATCAGCTATACCTTTGGCCATATCGGAGCATAAGGAAACCTTTTTCCAGGAATGCTTATTGTTTTTCCCCACATCACGAACCAGTCGATGCTGTAGGGCATCCAAGTTTTTGGCAGACTCCAATTTTACCCTTTCCATATCGGAACTTCCATCATCACCACAAACGTGTACCAGATGAAACTCGATTGAAATTTCGGAAAACAGGCGTGCTGCGTAAAAAATCGCATTATAGGAATTGTTGGAAAAATCGGTGGGTGCTAAAATGTGTAACATGGCTTTGGTTTAAGGGTTTAACGGTAATACCAAAAACGGCACTTTGCTGTGCAGGCCTATATTTTTGATGATAGGTTCTATAAAAAGACGTTCCAAAAATGAATGTTTGTTCCTGACCATGGCCAACATATCCACCGCCGCCTTTTCTTGAAAGGTATTGATGGCTTCAATCAAATCTTGGTCGGGCAAATCATAAAATTGATGGTTGTATTCCAGAAGGCGGCCTTCCAAATAGCCTTTGTTCTCGGTTTGGTTATCATCAAGACCTTCTGGCGAGCTAACATGCAGAATATGCAATTTGGCACGCGACAACTTGGAAAGTTTGAGCATAAAGTCCATGTTGGCTTTTTTATAATCCGCTTCATAATCTGTGGGAAACAACACATGCTGTGTTGGGCGGTACTCGAATTCAGACGGAACGGCCAGCACGGGAACCTTGGATTTTTGAATCACTTGTACCGTATTGGAGCCAAAAAGGATTTCTTTTGCCCCTGTGGCCCCCTGGGTTCCCATCACTATAAAATCGATATCCTCGTTTTGGGAAACCGCGTCCAGCTCATCCACCAACGAATTGAATGCGGCATGGGTGACAAAGCTATGCCTGGATACTGGAACTAATGATCTTATTTTATTCTCGGTACGTTCCAAGGCTTCCTCGGCCTTGTTCCTTTCGTCATCGGGCAATCCCAATTGACCGGGACTTCCCAAAGTATAATCCACTCTATAAACGGGAGGTGTATAGGCATGTACCAAATAGAAGGTACAAGTGGAGTGTTCCAATAGCTTTACTGCATGAGTAATGGCATGAAAAGCATTTTCCGAAAAATCAGTGGGTAAAAGTACTTTGATCATGGTTCTCGATTTTGAGTTCCTATAGTATCAAAGCTACCCGTTCCATCCGTGATTATCTATGATTTAGATCAGATTGGACGAAATTTTTCCAACCTCCTATTCATGGATCACGTAGAATGGGATTTTGGTGTGAAAACTTATCTGCTCCACAATGGAATCGAACAAGATCTGTTGAATAAAATTCAGGTTTTTGGCCACCATGAACATCATATCGATTTCCCGGCTCTCCACAAAACATTGAATGGCCGACTTTACCTTTTTATTGGTGATGGTGTGAAAGCTATAGCTATCTGGAAAGGTCTCCTTCATAAAGTCCAACAGATACTCCTTGTTGTTTTTTTGTTCTTCGGTTAGTAGGTCTCCCGCTTGCAGTGCATGCATAATCCGAAACTGCGACTTGCCCCGATTTACCATTTCGATCATGGGACGTAGCATTTTTAAGGAGTAGAAAATGTTCAAATCTGTAGGAAATGCAATTTCGCGGGGTTTGGAAAGTTCGACCTGTGTAGGGACCACAAGGGTATTGCACTGCACCTTGGTGATAACATCCCCGGTATTGGTACCGACAACTTTTTCCTTGATACCAGAAGCTCCTTTGGTACCCATAACGATAAGATCAATGTTTTGTTCGCTCAAATGTTTTTTGATCGTAGGGATAAAAAAGCCGTATTCATGCAACGGAAAAAAGAAGTGGTTTGCCTCTGGGCTATGTTGTCGGGTCTCTTTTACCAAATCGGCAAGTTTTCTTTTGGTATTATCGGAATCCCCATTGGCGTACTGCATGGTTTCAGCATCGTTCTTGGTATCCAAAAGGGTGCCCACGAACAAAATATAAAAGTTACATTCTTCGGAGCCGAAGAGCACTTGAGCATACTTTAGTGCACGGATAGAGTTCTCCGAAAAATCGGTTGGGACCAGAATATTCTTCATCAGTCATAAATTGATGGCGCAATATGGACATTCACAAAAAAAAATGGAATGATAAATATCACTTACGCCATTTATGACCGATTTTTTTAGTTGACACGCGCCAAAGCCTCCCTGTCAAGAACTGAAATAGTCCTGTTTTCAATCGCGATTAGGCCTTCATTCTTAAAGTCGGACAAAGTACGGATAAGGCTCTCGGTGGCTATTCCTGCAACACCGGCAAGGTCGCTACGGGCTATTTTAAGGGCACCGTCCTTTTCCCGGTTAATGGCCTTGGAAAATAGCAAAAGCGTCTGGGCTGTCTTTTTGCGCACCGAACTGTAGGCCATCTGCAATAACTGCTTTTTGATGTCCGTAAGGTTTCCCGCGATCACATCCATCAGTTCCAAGGTCACGGCTTTGTTATCTTCGAGAATCGCCTTTACCTTTTCTTTGGAAATTCCGGCCAGCTCCACATCTTCCATGGCTATGGTATATTCTTGGTAGGGCAGGTGATCGGTCAATGAGGTAAAGCCCAAAAAATCATCCGCCGAATAAATCGAGGTAATCAATTCCTTGCCGTCCTCATCGAGACCGCAACTTTTAACCACTCCCTTAAGAATGAGGTATACCATATTGGAGTGGTCGCCTTTGTTGTAGATGGTCTCATCTTTTTTAAAGGACAACAATTCACCGTGGTCATCAAAAAAATTCTTTAGCTCGTTCAAGGAGCGGATTTCATCTTCCTTGGCCTGTTTGGGATATTCTTGAAGTACGGAATTCATCTGTTTGGCCTTCTCCAATCGGCATTCGATGGCGGACAAGAGTTCCTCTTCCTCAAAGGGTTTGGTCAGATAATCGTCCGCGCCAAGGTTCATTCCTCGGCGGACATCCTGCTTTTCTGTTTTGGCAGAAACAAAAATAAAGGGAATTTGTCGAGTGCTGTCATGGCTGGACAACTCCTCCAAAACCCCGTATCCGTCCAGTTCTGGCATCATAATATCGCAGAGTACCAAATCGGGAAGCACCTTTTTTGCCATATCAACAGCGATTAGTCCATTGGATGCCGTACAAACTTCAAAACCGGACAATTCTAACAGTTCGGCCACATTTTCACGCAGCGAGGTGTCATCCTCAACCAGTAATATCTTTTTCATTTTCCTTGTTATTTATTGGTATGTGGAGAGTGAATGTTGAGCCTATGCCAAATTCACTCTTAAAAGTTACGTTAGCATTAAGGTTGTGCATATGTTGACGGACAGTGTTAAGTCCGATACCAGTGCCCTGTACCGTAAGCACATTGGTGGCCCTAAAATATCTGTCAAATATAAATGGTTGGTCCTCCTCTGGAACCCCAAGACCGTGGTCCACCACATCAATTTTTAATTGTTCCCCTTCTTGGTGCACCTTTAGCTCGATATCGCTGTCCTCTGGAGAATACTTTATGGCATTATGAACCAGATTGGAAAGTGCCAACCCCATGATTTTTTCATCAAATTCAATAACTATACCATCGATATTTTGGGGATATTGTATGCGCTGACCCTCCTTTAATAGGGTATTGGCATCGTATACTACCTCGTTGATCAATTTGCTCAACGGAAATGAAGTCATTGCGTAATTCACTTTACCGAGATCCAACCGCTCAATGGACAAGAAATCGGTCAAAATATTATCGAGGTACCGCACCTTGGATTTGATGGTGGCAATATGCTTGTCGCGTTTGTCCTGTTGTTCCGTCGTGGTATATTTGGTCAACAAAGAGGTTGAGGTAAGGATGCTGGACAAGGGCGTCTTGAATTCGTGGGAGACGAGGGAGAGGAACTTTGTTTTTAGCTCATTGAGCTTTTTTTCCGCCTTCAATGCTTCCAGCAATTGCTCGGTACGCTCCTCGACCGTGTTTTCCAATTGTTGGGTATAATTTTTACGTTCGGTGATGTCCAGCACAATGGCCACACCCACCCTTCGCTTTTCAATATAAGACAATTGCAAGTGCACCTCTACAGGATAGTGGGTCCCATCTTGTCGCTGATGAACGGACTCAAAAATGACCTTCTCCCTTCGTTTTGCGATAAGTGGAGACAGTAACCGCTGCATTACTTCTGCGGATACTTCCGGTTTGATATCCATTACGGACATGTTGGTAAGCTCTTGGATGGAATAGCCCAAATTGCGCTGTGCTCCTTGGTTTACATTGATAAAAACAAAAGATTCAGCATCAAAAACGTAAATTTCGTTCAGCGACTCGTCGAAAATCTGAAACCAATAATCAATGGTCTGTTCCGCTTTCTTTTTCTCGGTGATATCCATGATCAAGGCCAGCACATATTGCTGTTCCTTCATCTTAAAAGGGTTAAGACTTATCTCCAACGGAAATTCTTCACCATCTTTGCGGATTCCAACCAAGTCCAGCCCCTTTCCCATCTGTCTTGCCCTGCCCTCGTCCATAAATCTATCGGCCAGATCACTGTGTTTATGCTTGATGCGCTTGGGAATCAGAATATCCAAAGGCTGGCCCAAAAGCTCACCTTCTTGATAGGCGAACATTTTGTTGGCTGCCTTGTTACTTGCCGTTATCTGCTGCTGGGCATTGACAATAAGGATGCCCTCGGAGATTACCTCCGAAAACATCCCTAATACGTTACTTTCTTCGAACTTTTCCAAAATTTAAGATTAAAAATACTGATTTTGGTCATGCTTACATACCAAATAGATCGGTATATTTAAACCTGAGCCAAAATTTAAGAAAATGTTGGAAACTGATAAAAATCTACAAAACGAACTATACCAGAATTTAGGAAAACTATTTTATGCCATTGCCATGGCCGATCATAGTGTTCATATGAAAGAGATGGAAAAGCTCAATGAGTTGGTAAAGGACTATTGGCTTGAGGTGGACGATGTGGAAGATGAGTACGGAACGGATGCTGCCTTCCAGATTATATCCGTTTTTGATTGGCTATTGGAATATACCAAGGATAGCGAGGAAATATACGAAGAGTTCGAAGCCTTTTACACGGAGCACAAAACCTTGTTCACAAAAGAAATCCAGAATTTGGCCATGTCCACTTCACGGGCGATTGCCGCAGCCTTTGCCGGAAGCAATAAATCGGAGCTTATCCTTTTGGGACGACTCCAATTGCTTTTTGACAATTAATCATATCTTAATCGTCATCACGGGAATTTTTGCATGGTTGGATACGCTTTCGGCTAGGCTACCCACAATAAATCGAGCCAATCCTTTTCTACCGTGGGTTGGAATCACCAATAAATCGGCATTTTTTTCAAAACAATACTGAAGTATGCCCTTCCCCACCGAATTATGGTCGTAAAAATGAATATCGATCTCCGTCCCCAATCCTTGTTTAAAGGCCTCTAGCCTTTGGGTCACATCGTCGCGCCCCATGAAATTGGCGCCTGCACTGAGCACATATACCATTTCCAAAGAAGCTCGGTTGAGCTTGGCGAACTGCTCTGCTTTTTTATAAACAGGGATGTTCTCCACGTCTAGATCGCAGGCCATGACCATTCGTTGAATATTAAAGTCAACGGGGCTGGACTTGATGACCATAACAGGTAGGTCAGAAGAACGTACCACCTTTTCGGTATTGGAGCCCACAAAAAGTTCCCGTATGCCGCTTGCGCCATGTGAACCCATGACTATCAAATCGCAATTTTGTTCTTGGGCTACATGGTTCACCTCCTCAAAATCCTTATAATTTTGAATAACGGCGTTCACGGGAATGCCCTTGAGGTGCCTTTGTTCGGTCAACTCCTTGATTTTATCTTTGGCCAACTTCAAAAAATACTTTGCTTCCGCCTCCTCCGCAAGTTCGGAATTGGCCAATACCGAATCGGACATACCAATCATATGTAGCAATACAATGGCAGCCCCATGCTGCTTTGCCAATTTAGCGGCAACTTCAAGGGCATATTTGGAAAAATCTGAAAAATCGACGGGTACCAATATTTTTTTCATCTCATCACCTTTTGGAAACACATTAACTTCTTCAAAAGTTATGTGGTTTACATTTCATTTTTTGTCTTCCCTTAAAGGTAATCTGCGTATTTTCAGATTCCTATGACGATGGTCATACGAACATCCACATCATTTTAATACATCCAATTTACGTTTGAGGGCAGCGACCTCTTCTTGCAGATTTTCCACCTGTCCCAAGAGGTGATGTATGGCCTGTATCCCTTCAGGATTGATATCGAGCTCGTTGTGCAAGCGTACCATTTTTTCCAATAGGGGAAGTTCTTCCACATGCAACATTCTTTTATCAGGTTTGTTTTCTACCTGCAAAATCTCATACTCATACATGGAGTACACAAAGGACTCCCCTACACCGTGGCGCTTACAAAAGGTCTCTATGGATATATAGTTTTCTTTTTTCATGTCTGCTTTATTTAAGGTTGGTTTTTTCCAGGGCCTCAAAGAGTTCTTTTTGCTCTGTGGTCAAATTTTTGGGGACTTTTACCTGATAGGTCAAATACAGGTCGCCGAATTGTCCTTCCTTTTTATACTTGGGAAAACCCTTTCCTTTCAACTTGACCTGGGCACCATTGTCTGTTCCTGGCGCCACTTTCAATTTCACCTTGCCCGTTAGGGTCTCTACTTGGATTTCGCCTCCCAAGACAGCCTTGACCAACGGTACCTCCACTGTTTTATACAAATTCGGCCCATCGCGCCTAAAACTGGTATTGTTGACAATGGAAAAAGTAATGTAGAGGTCACCAGCAGGACCTCCCTCGACACCCGGACCTCCATGACCCGATATTTTGATGGTCTGTCCGTCCTCAATCCCCGCTGGGATGGTCAACCGTATGTTCTTACCGTTTACGGTGAGGGTCTGCTTTTGGGTCGTATACACGTCCATGAGGGACAATTTCAATTCTGCATTATAGTCTTGCCCCCTAAATCGCACGCGTTGGCCCCTGCCACCAAAACCAGCCGACCTACCGCCGAACATCGATTCAAAAAAGTCGGAAAAATCCTGTGCTGAACCGCCCGAACTGTAGGTATATCCGCCAAAATCTCCTTGGCCAGACTGCTGAGATCTGGCTCGTTTTGCTTTTTCAAACTCCTCCGCATGTTGCCAGTCCTTACCGTATTCGTCATATTTTTTACGCTTTTCAGGGTCTGACAAAACTTCATTGGCTTCGTTGACCCGTTTAAAGTTCTTTTCAGCCTCCACATCATTGGGGTTTAAGTCCGGATGGTACTTTCGGGCAAGTTTGCGGTACGCTTTTTTGATTTCCTCTGTAGATGCCTTTTTATCTACTCCCAAAACCTTATAATAATCGATAAAGTCCATAGTCTACTCTTAGGTTCAAGCATTTTGATGCTCTAGGTCATACCTTCAAATTTCGCGAAAATTCCACTTCCCTCCCAATGATCTTTATCAGTACCATGACCATTTCTTTCGTTCAACACTGCTCATTTTTATATGTTACGGACAAGGTTTACCTTTAGATAGACTCAATTGTTACCCTATGATCGTTCACCAATTCGACCAAGCCCATTCCATTCTCAATACCTTTATCGCCGAAATCAGGGATATTACCATCCAAAAAGATCCCATGCGGTTTCGCCGCAATATTGAGCGTATTGGCGAAATTCTTGCCTACGAACTGAGCAAAACACTGGATTATGCTGCAAAGGAAGTGACCACTCCTCTTGGCACCAAACCATCCTTTCTGTGTTCGGACCAATTGGTGCTCTGTTCCGTTTTGCGTGCCGGGCTGCCCCTGCACCATGGTATTTTAAGTTATTTTGATGGGGCCGAAAACGCATTTATCTCGGCATATCGACATCATCCCAACAATGATGATGCTTTTGAAGTGATTGTAAAATATTTTGCTGCACCCTCATTGGAGGGAAAAGTATTGGTGCTCACAGATCCCATGTTGGCCACTGGAAAAACCTTGGAAAATGTACTCGATGCGCTGAAAAGCCATGGAACGCCCAAACAAATACACATCATATCTGTAATAGGTTCCCAACAAGGTTTGACCAAAATACAGGACGTTTTCCCTGAGGATACCCACCTCTGGATTGCTGCGGTCGATGAGGGATTGACCAGTAAAGGCTACATTGTTCCAGGCCTTGGTGATGCAGGTGACCTCAGCTACGGGATGAAACTGTAAGGTTACTTTTAAAGCATAATCTCAACCATTTCGTGGAGAGCAGGGATATGGGGGTCCCAGCCGTATTCTTGGTGAATCTTATCCTTATAAATGGTCATGGCCGAAGCTTCCCCGTGGACTAAAAACACCTTTTCGGGGACGTTTTTTATGGAACCCATCCACGCTAATAGTTCCGATTGGTCCGCATGGGCCGAGAGACTTTCCAAATGGCAAACCTTTGCGTTAATAGGAATATGTTTTCCGTAGATTTTTAACTCGGTTGCACCTTCCAACAATTTCCTCCCGCGAGTTTCCTCAGCTTGGAAACCTACCAACAAAATGGTGGTGGACTCCTTATCTGCCAATTGTTTGAGGTAGGTAAGCACCCTACCTCCAGTGACCATTCCGCTACCCGCAATCACTATTTTGGGTCTTGGGTCGTCAATAGTTTCCCAAGTTTCGGCGTAAGAGCTCACCACATTTATATGATGGTACATATTTCGATACTCCGAAGGGGTAAGTTTATGCCACTCCGGAAATTGTCTAAACACCTCCAACACATTGTTTCCCATGGGACTGTCCACAAAAATGGGAATATTGGGAATCCGGTTTTTCCGGTACAATGTCCATAACTGGTACATTAAGGATTGAAGGCGTTCCACAGCAAAGGAGGGTATAATGAGGGTTCCCTTTTTTTGCAGTGTCTCCGAAATCAAATCTGTGAGTATGCCCTCTACATCCTCTTCAGGGTGCAATCTATCCCCATAGGTGCTTTCCACAAACAAATAATCCGCCCATTCCGGTTTTTTGGGCGGGTTGAGCAAGAGGTCCTGTTGTCGTCCCACATCCCCAGAGAACACAAACAGCTTTCCATACAAATTCAATTCCAAATAGCAAGAGCCAATAATATGTCCGTTGTATAAAAAGGTAACAGAACAGTGGTCTGACAGCGTGATAGTATCCCCTTCATCCACCTGCTCAAAAAGTTTCAGGGTAAGGCCAACATCCGTTTTGGTATACAAGGGAAGAGCAGGGTTGTGTTTGCTGTAGGCTTCTTCGTTTGCTTTTTTGGCCTCCTCCTCTTGAATCTTGGCACTGTCCTCCAATATGATGCGTGCAATTTCCAAAGTGGGTGCGGTTCCCAGTATCTTTCCCCGAAATCCTTGGCGGACCAAAAGGGGCAAATAGCCGCAATGGTCCAAATGTCCGTGGGTAAGCAACACATAATCCATTTGTGAGGGATCCACGGACAAGGGTTGCCAATTCTGTTGGCGCAACTCCTTTACTCCTTGGAACAGACCGCAATCCACCAAAACCTTGATATCCTCAGAATCTAAATAAAACTTGGAGCCGGTAACCGTTCCCGATGCACCTAAAAAATGTACTTGTACTGTTTTCATCGATTGGTTAGAGATTACACAATGATTTCATTTCCTTTAAAATCCGTTGCTTTCGTCCATTGGAAACACCCAAGTGATCCAGTAAGAATCCATTTTTGACCAATTCACGGCAAAGGACAACATCCCTCCCCAATAAAAAGTGTTTCTCTCGATTGGAAAGCAACGTGGATACTGTGATGGGATACAAACGTAAACGGTCTATCCGTTCCTTTAGGCCATCTCCATGCGGATAGTCCCAGCTCAATAGATACAGTCCGGCACACTTGCCATACTCCAAGGCATCTTGGCTGAACCGTGTGTTGGTGACCACCCAACCCTTGGTTGTGGTAAATGTCTTGTTCTTTTTGCTTTCCAAGGGCAGCTTTACATCAGTATATCTGGAGTTGATGTAGAGTGGGACCTTTACATTGCACTTGAGCCCATCATCACTGTGAAATTTGCACTCAATAACATGCAACGTGCCATTCTTAGTTGCCAAAATATCGATTTCGTGGGATACACAACTACCCTGAACGATTTCCCCAACCTTAGTGTCAAAACCGGAATAGTGCAGAATACCGCTGATGAATTTTTCAAAGGGGAAACCCGTTGGGCCTAATTCATAAATGGCCTTTTTTAATTTGTATTTGGAGGCATAAACCGACTCTTTCTTCTTTAAAAGAGCAAAAGCACGGTTGTAAATTTCCTTTGTGGTGATACCATGATAGAGTTCATCCTGTACTTGACGCACAATTTCTTCCACCATTTCATTGGAAGCACCACTGAATTGCAATGATTTCTTTAGCTTCTCCATGGAAAAGTCCACCTTCTCCCCGGTTGATTTGGTGATATGAAACTGCTTGGTCGCCATTCTACTAAAATACGCAACCTTTTGATCATAGATCAGGGATTTGATGAAAATGGAGAATCAGGAGACCGCAGTTTCCGAAACATCCCCTTTTTCAACAGTCTTCCCTTTTTGGATTGCCAAACGGGCATCTTCCAAAATCAAATAGAGGCATGGTACAATAACCAAGATGATGGCGGTGGCAAAAACAATTCCAAATCCTAATGAAATGGCCATCGGAATGAGATAAAAGGCCTGGCTGGAGGTTTCCAAAATTATTGGCGCTAGCCCTCCAAAAGTAGTCATCGTGGTCAAGATGATGGGTCTGAACCTACGTAACCCTGCTTCATGTATCGATTTATAGATCGGGTCGCCTTCTTTGCGGCGCTTCCTATTGTGCCAGTTACCGGATTTCAGCCAGAATGGCCACTAGTCCAGATTTGGGTATGGAGCATTTGGGTTTTAGGACCGTACTTTCTGAATAAAACAGGGCTGTTCCTTGATGAAGCCTTTTATTCTTTCTCCTTTTTCAAAACCGATAATGGCGAATTACGTACAATGCCCATACTATTTGCAACGCCAAGGGTGAATACCAAGAGTGTTATCGCAGGTAAAATTATGATGAACGGCACCGCCGAAGGTGCAAAAGCGGTATCAAATAGCAGCCAAGCCAGCAGTGTGCTGCCCAAAACTGCCAGTACCACCCCCATGAAAGCTCCTAAGAAACCCAAAATGGTATACTCGATAGCAATCATTTTGAGAATTTGTGCACTTTTTGCACCCAAGGTCCTTAATAAGGCTCCTTGCTTCACCCGTTGATGTTTGCTACTATAAATAGCTCCCATGAGCACTGCCACCCCGACAAAAATGCTAAAAAAGGCCATGAAATTGATGATCCATCCAATCTTCCCTAAAATATCTTCCAAAAGGGAAAGAATGCGTTTGAGGTCCAAAATGGAGACATTGGGAAAATTCTGCACCAATTCTTGTTGGAGTCTTGCCGAACTCGCATCATCGGGAGTCCGCAGTGTCATTACTCCAAATTGTGGCGCATTTTCGAGTACGCCTGCTGGAAATACAATGGAAAAATTGGGCTGTAAACGACTCCAGTCCACCTCACGTATGCTTGTCACCTTGGTCTCCATAATCCTACCTTGCACATTGAAAGCGACCGGGTCACCAATGGATACCTTTGCCATATTGGCAAAATCGCTGCTTACTGAGATAGGAATGTCCGAGTTGGTTTCTGTCCTATGGACCCATTTTCCTTCCAAGAGCCTTTCGGAACCAATAAGACTATCCCGATAAGTTACCCTAAACTCATGGTTCAATATCCATCGGCTTACTTGCGAGGTCGAATCCTTTCGAATATCCTCAACATGGCGCCCATTCAATGTCTCCACCCGCATGGTAACAATGGGAATCTTGTCAATTACGGGCATACCTGCGGATTCCACGGTTTGGGAAATTGCCTCGACCTGTTGCTTCTGGATATCCATGAGTATCATATTGGCACTATTGGCACTGTCCTCAATGGCGGCCTTTTCGAGCAGCATATCCTTGGTAAAGTATAAGGTGCTGATCAAAAATGTTCCAATTCCAATCGACAAGACAAGCACTAAGGTTTGATTTTGTGGACGAAACAGATTTTTTAGGCTTTGACGCGCAATAAAACTCCACGAATACGGAAAGAATTTCTTTAACAGCGACATAAATAAACGTGCCACGGCGGTCAAAATTAAGAAAACGGTCAGAAGGCCTGCTACAAAGAGTAGGGACCGTACTAAATCACCCAGCAACCAATAAGAAAAACCACTGATAAACAGTAGAATACCCATTCCTACTGCAGCCGTTGCTCTTTTGCTGCGGGACTTTGGTTCCTTTACCACCCGAAGAGCTTGTAAGGGCGAGACATAAAGAGTTTGCATTAAGGGATAAAGAGCAAACAATATTGACATGGCCAAACCAAGGGAAAGTCCCAATAATACACTTTGGAGGGAAAAGGTAATCGTAACATCCACGGGCAACAAGTCCCCCACTAACGATGGGAACAGTTGTTGGAGCAAGTAGCCCAATGTAGTTCCTAACAACCCTCCAACAATGCCCATGCAAGCAATTTGGACAAAAAATATCAAATAGCTCTGCCGTTTTGATGCGCCCAAACACTTGAGTACGGCAATGGACCTTATTTTCATCCGAACATAAATGCCCATTCCACTAGCGATGCCCACACATCCCAACAAAAGCGCAATGAACCCTACAAGGTTCAGGAATTTTGCGAAATTTTCATAGCGTCTACCGAGCCGTCTCGCTTCGGACAGGTGCGTATCCAAATCCGCTTCTTCCAAATCCAAAACAGGTTCGACCTTCTCGCTCAAAAGTTCCATATCTTGAGCTTCATCCGCTTGAAAATAATACTTGTATTCGATTCGGCTTCCGGTCTGCACTAAACCGGTCTTTTCGATATACCGGAAAGGAATAAGGACCGGCGGAGCAATCGCACCAAAAACCGAGGTGCTGCCCGGTACACTTTCCAATGTACCCGCAATAGGCAGGATCACGGCCCCTAGTTTGATGCTATCTCCTTGTTGAAGATTGAGCTGAAGCATGGTAGTGGCATCTACAAGCGCCCCTCCATTTTTAAAATTTTCATTTGCGGTGGACGGGTTGGTCTCCAACTCACCGTAAAAGGGAAAACCGCCCTCCAAACCCCTCACCTCCATAAGTTTGGTGCCGTTGCTGCCGGGAAAAGCAGCCATGGACAGAAAGTTGATTTCCTTTGCATCGGCACCTCCCAAGGAATCCATAATACCCATTACCCTATCGTTAACGGGCTTATCGCTTTCTATAACATAATCGGCCCCTAAAAGGGATTTGGATTGGAGTGCAATATTTTCCTTTAGGACTTGGCTGAAAGAATGGACACTTACCACTGCGGCCACGCCCAGGGTAATAGAGAAAACGAACAATAATAACTTGCCATAACTAGCTTTGCCATCACGCCATGCCATTTTGAGCAACCAAGAAAATCCAGCGTTGTTCTTTCCCATATTAACCTACGGTTTCCTCGATTTTGCCCGATCTTAGGCGAATACTTTTATCTGTTTTTTGGGCCAGTTCCAAATCATGCGTCACAATGACCAGTGCCGTACCTTGCTCCTTGTTAAGCTCGAAAAGAAGGTCCTCTATACGGGTCCCGGTATCATCATCAAGATTTCCGGTAGGTTCATCGGCGAATAGAATCGAGGGGCGGTTGGCGAAAGCACGGGCAAGGGCAACCCGTTGTTGTTCCCCTCCAGATAATTGGGACGGATAATGCGATTCCCTATCCGCTAGTCCAACCTTTGCCAAAAGTTCCTTGCCTTGTTCATACGCCTTTTTAACGCCACGTAGTTCCAAAGGGACAACAACATTCTCCAAGGCCGTCAAAGTGGGCAACAATTGAAAGTCCTGAAAAACAAATCCTACGTTTTGGTTTCTTAACAGCGCCCTTCCGTCTTCATCCAAATCGAACAAATTTGAACCACAGAGCCAAACTTCACCTTGGTCGGTGGTATCGAGTCCTGCACAAAGTCCCAATAAGGTGGTTTTACCGCTTCCCGAGGGGCCCACGATGGCAAAACTTTGACCCTCATCCACTTCAAAAGAAACATTATTGAGTACATTTAGGTCATGATCGCCGCTCCGATAGGTTTTAGAGAGGTTTTGAACTTTTAATATCTTTGACATACCATGTTTTTGGTTAAAACTCTCAAAATACTAAAATTGCCCATGACCAAGAAAATCCAAAGCTTCTGTAACCCGTTAATGTTTTGTTATTTTTTGATACTGCTCCTTTTGGGCTGTGGCGAAAAGACCTCGCAAAAAGAAAAACAGGAATCGACTCCGGATGAAGAAACCGCGGTTACCCAAGCAACGGATGCAGATAAAAAAATTCTCTTTTTCGGCGATAGCTTAACAGCAGGTTACGGCCTTGAGATGGGTGAAGCTTTCCCATCCGTAATTCAACAAAAAATTGATTCCCTAGGCTTGAACTACACCGTGATCAATGCGGGACTTAGTGGGGAGACCACTGCAAGCGGTAAAAATCGATTGGATTGGGTCTTGGAGGATGATATGGATATCGTGATTATTGAATTGGGCGCCAACGACGGGTTGAGAGGTATTCCACTCACGGAAACAGCTTCCAATCTTCAGGCCATGGTGGACCAAGTACAGAAAGAGCTGCCCAATGCCAAGATTGTTTTGGCCGGTATGAAGATTCCGCCCAACATGGGCCCGGAATACACAGCAGAGTTTGAGAATATTTTCCCAAAGTTGGCAGAGCGTGAACAAATAGCACTTATCCCCTTTTTATTGGAAGATGTTGCCGGTATTCCCGAGCTTAATCAGGCCGATGGCATACATCCAACCGAAAAAGGGCAAAAACTGGTTGCGGAAAACGTGTGGAAAGTGCTGAAGCCCATGCTTTGAAGACAAACCATTAAGGGCTACCCACAAAAACCCTTGGCCTGTCAATGAGCAAAGCCGTATATTTAGACCGCACACCAAAACTAAACAACCAAACATGAAGATTTTTCTGCATCTTCAAAGGCGCTTTGTGGGTAAATATCAGTGGATATTTTTAGGGTCCTGTTCGCTTTTGTTAACCATTTTGACCAGTCCGCCCCTAGCAGCGCAAGAGGCCAAAGATTCCTTGGAAATCATCAAATTATTGGAAAAAGAAGGACAAACCTGGCGCATGGGCGACAAAGGGGGACATGCAGACTGTTGGTTGGAAAGGCCTTATGGACGTATTATGGTTTCAACGGCAGATGGGAACACCTTTAATTTACCATCAAAAACCATGATAAGTCCACCTCCCGGTATGATGGGAAATGGTGGGTTTGCTTTTCACTCCAATTACCGTATGAAAATTGACGGCGATATGGCATGGGTGAACCATGACGAAGTTTCCGTGGACATCTATGGAAAAACTTCCTTGTCCCACGAAATACGACTTTTGGAAAGATGGAACAATACTTGGAAATTGGTGGGACAATCCATTCATTCCTACAGTCACAATACAGATGAAAAAATGGATACAACAAGCTACATACAGACCGTAGACATTGAAACCGGAAGCATAGAAACGGTATTGACCATCAACGACCATTTTGAAGCTCCAAATTGGCATCCGGATAATTATTTGATACTGAACAGTAAAGGAAGGTTGTATACTTTGGATATCAAGAGCAAACAACTTAAACCACTGGATACTGGTTTTGCTGATGAGTGCAACAATGACCATGGCATTTCACCCGATAACAAATGGCTCGCCATTAGCCATAACGATAGAACGGACCCTTCCACAAAATCCTACAAATCTGCCATATACGTCCTGCCCATAGGGGGCGGTACTCCTCGAAAAGTAACGACCAAAGTTCCTTCCTATTGGCATGGTTGGTCTCCAGACGGTAAACGACTGGCCTATTGTGCCGAGCGAAATGGAAACTATGACATCTACACTATAGCCGTTGAAGGAGGGAAAGAAAAACGATTGACCAGTGCGGAAGGGCTGGATGATGGCCCAGAATATTCCCCAGATGGCAAATACATCTATTACAATTCCTATAAATCAGGGCATATGCACCTCTGGAGAATGGACACCGACGGAAAAAATCAGGAGCAATTGACCTTTGATGAAAATTCAAATTGGTTCCCACACCCTAGCCCAGATGGTAAATGGATTGTATATATCGCCTATACTTCTGACCAAAAACAAGATCACTTATTTGGCAAACAAGTAAAATTAAGATTGATGAATTTGGAATCAAGAGAAATCAAAGACATTACGCCCGTATTCTTCGGTGGCCAAGGTACCATCAATGTGCCTTCGTGGAGTCCCGATAGCAAAAAAGTGGCATTTGTGAGCTATTCCATCAACTAAAATAAGAAACCAAAAAATACATGAAAAGCAACAATTCGAACAAAAGAAGAAAGTTTTTACGTCAAATTGGAGCCACTACCTTGGCCTCGGCAAGTACACCGTTCATTTCATTTGCAGCACAAGAGAGGGCCGAGGAACGCATCCTTCGCTATGAAAAAGGATTCACCAATAACGATACGGTGCGCATTGGAGTCATAGGATATGGTGTTCAGGGGCATTTTGATCTTTCCACCGCCCTTCGGGTTCCCGGGGTGGAGCTTGCGGGCATCTGTGACCTTTATGAGGGTAGATTGATTCGCGCCCAAGAAGAATTCGGAAAAGAGTTGTTTGTTACCCGAAGCTATAAGGATTTATTGGACCGTGATGATATCGACGCTGTACTCATCTGCACCACAGATGTTTGGCACGCGCAGATGACCTTGGATGCACTTGCCAAAGGAAAGCACGTTTATTTGGAAAAACCGATGGTACACAAAATTGAAGAGGGCTACCCCATTTTGAAAGCCGCGAAAAAATCGGGCAAGGTGGTCCAAATAGGTAGCCAACGGGTAAGTAGTGTGGGTTACGCAAAAGCCAAGGAGCTCTTGGCCGCTGGAGAAATTGGCGACTTGAATATGGTATCTGCGGCTTGGGACCGCCAAAGTTCCATTGGCGCATGGGAATACACCATTCCGGACGATGCCAGCGCAGAAACCACGGATTGGGAAACCTTTATCGAAATCACCGATAAAATGCCCTTTGATGCCAAAAAGTTCTTTTGGTGGAGGGCCTTTAAAGAATTTGGTACAGGTGTCGCTGGTGATTTGTACATCCATTTATTGAGCGGTACCCATTTTATGACCAACTCCAAGGGTCCCGAAGATATTTATAGTACAGGACAATTCAGTTATTGGAAGGATGGCAGGAATATGCCCGATGTAATGTCCGGCGTAATGCAATATCCCGATAGCGAAGAACACCCAGCTTTCCAATTGAACTTACGGGTAAACTTTATTAGCGGTACGGGAGGTCAGGAAATCATTCAACTTATCGGTTCGGAAGGCACCATTACCATCAATGGGGATGATATTACGGTGGGGTACAGCAAGATGCCCGAAGCCCCAGGCTTTGGAGGATATGATTCCGTTTTTACCTTCCCAGAAGAAATGCAAGAGCGAATGACCGCCGATTACAACGCCAAATGGACGGAGGCACAGCAAAAAAGACATCCAAAGGGCGATATTATCTACAAAGCACCTGAAGGCTATAGCTCGCATCTGGATCATTTCACCAACTTCTTTGATGCTATTCGCGATGGTAAACCCGTTGTGGAAGATGCAGAGTTTGGTTTTAGGGCGGCCGCTCCTGCCCTAGCGTGCAACACGAGCTATTTTGATAAAAAAATAATGCACTGGGATCCCAGAAATATGAAATTGGTATAGTCTAAATCTTTTCGCAACACATCATTATAATTCAATTGTATGATGAATTAAAAAAGCGCTTTACAAGTTGTATCGCGCTTTTTTTATGGTTTAACCAAAATCGGAAATCCAATCAAACTTCTCCTTTATGATGGATTCCTTTCGCTCCCTTAAATACTCCAAAAAGGCCACGGCCGCAGGAGAAAGGTTTTTGGATTGTAGCCAAATTAAATTCCAATTGGTGATTATGGGCAATCCCTTTACTGGTATAATTTTGAGGTCTTTGTTCCGCAAAGCATTCTTATTCCCGATCAAGGGCATAATGGAACAGCCCAATCCCGCAATGACCGCTTGTTTCACAGCTTCGTTGGAGGTAAGCTCCATGGTCTTGTTGACCTTAAAATTATTCTTCTCGATAAAGCCTTCCATGGCGTTGCGGGTAGCAGAGCCCGGTTCCCTGTAGATTAAAGGCGTACGTTCAAAAAGATGTTTTTTGGATGGCGACTTGGGCAACTCCCGATCGTAGTTGCTCAAATAAAACAACTTGTTGGGCATCAGTTCCACGCCGTCTACTTTCAATTTATCGGGTAGTACCGAAACCAGCGCAAAATCGACCTCATTCAACTCTAAACTGCGTACCACCTTTGTTTTATTGGTCACATCCATAATAAGGTCCACCCCTGTATGTTCCGCCATAAAGTCGGACATAAAATAGGGCATCACATACTTTCCTGTAGACACTACCGATATTTTGAGCCGGCCCGACAATTTTCCCTGATAAGCCATCGTCCGATAGTTGATCTCTTGTACCTGATTTAAAATTCTTTCGGCCGCTTGGGCGATTTCCTTTCCGAAATCAGTGATAAAAAGTCGTCTGCCCACCACTTCCGTAAGTGGTATCGGGAACTGATCTTGAAAATTTTTCAACTGTATGGACACTGCTGGCTGCGTTAGGTGCAACTCTTCTGAAGCCTTCGTAATACTCTGTAATTCAGTTATTTTCAAGAAAATCTGCAGTTGGTGCAAAGTGTAGTTCATAAAATATACTAATGTTTGTTATTATAAATATAAATAAAATTTAATGACATATTTCCCTAACCTTTGCAGCAATGAATAAATCTAAACCCACATCCATGGAAACAAAGCAACTATCAAAAGTGACCACTGAGCAAAAAACGATTCAGTTGGTAGACGGGACATTCACACCGAGCGAAGCCAACGACGTTATTTCCGCTTTGATCGATGAAAAAATCAATTTCCACAAAATCCAACGACTTAAAATTTACGAAGGCAATCACCACTGTAAGACCAATCTTTTGGACAGTCGTATTGTGGAATTGGAGGAAGAAAGAAGAATGGCCCGCATGATTATCAATCAGGCACGGTCCGAAGGTCGTAATGTTCAGATCAACGGGGTTTTGGAATTCAAATTCGTGGATTGATAGTACATCCATTCCTAATCCATCAACAAATGCTAAATCAAAACAACATGCAAAAATCAAAACATTTAGTTCCTGTGCTATTAGGTCTGCTCATCATGGTCATTATGATTGGGATGTCCTACTACAATCAATCGATATTCTTAGACCGTATCCTGCTTTGCAGCTTTATCATCGGTGTGGTGCTGTTGGCCAAAGTACGCAGTGGTGTTGAACGTGTAATCCCAGAAGAAAAAGATAAATAGCAATCGCCTAAAAAAGAACGCGAAAATGACTCAACTCACAACCATCATAAGGAAATCCTCAGAAAAATCAGTTTTGACCGGGGCTATCCCGGTTTTATTTTGGCTGGTTTTTATCGGTAACCTGATCTTTTCTCTTTTTCATTTCCCCAATATGCCCGAATGGAAATGGGGTGATTTATTTAAATTCAATGGTTTCTCCGCCTTACTATGGACCACGGTTTCGTTTTTTGGCGGTGTGATTACCACCTACGCGAGTTCCTACTTTAAGGACTCTGGACAACGTTCCAAGTTCATGCTCCTATGTTTGGGATTCACGGTTGCCGTAATGCTCTTTTTAGTGTCCGAACACATCGTTTTGCTCATGTTCAGCTGGCTTTTGATGGGCGCTGTGATGTCCAATTTGATAGGCTTGGACTCCCGATGGGGCGAAGCTAGGGAGGCGAAACGTTTTGCCCGTCAGTATTTTGTGATCGGCAGCGTTTTTTTGACCATAGGTCTAATCCTGCTAGCCTCCTATAACCATACCATCACCTTGAGCGGAGTAATCAACGGCATCGGTAAAACCCCAGACCATATTGTTGTGATTTCGGCCTTGTGTATCATCATTGCAGCATTGATTCAATCAGCCATCTTCCCTTTTCATAAATGGTTGCTGTCCTCAATGACCGCTCCAACGCCCGCCTCGGCCTTGATGCACGCAGGGTTCGTAAACGGTTCTGGTATCATACTGACGATGTTAGCGACCGTAATTGTGGCTTCCCACACCATGGATGTGCTTTTTATCATCGGTGGGCTCACAGCTATTTTGGCGCAGTTCACTAAACTTATACAAACCAATGTAAAACAGCGCTTGGCCTGTTCCACCATTGCACAAATGGGCTTTATGATCATGCAATGTGGACTTGGATTTTTCAATGCGGCAATTGCACACCTGATTCTGCACGGGTTCTACAAAGCGTATTTATTCCTGTCCTCGGGGGAGGAAATCGAGCGCTTGAATCCAAAACAGCCCCCGATCATTAAAATCAAATGGCTCGAAGCATTGATTGTACTGCTCTTCAGTTTGCTAGGGGCGTTTATTTTTGCCAGACTTACCGGAAAAGGTATGGAGTGGGACAGCGGAATCTTTCTCACCCTTATCGCATCCATAACGGTGGGACAGGCCACCTATAATATCGTAAAGCAGAAAACATTCACCGGATTACAAAAACTTTTGGTTCCCCCTTTTCTTTTTGTAGCGGGTATTGGTGCCTATGCGCTCTTTTACAATGGAGTATCCGTTTTTATGACAGGAATGGAAATCGTATCCGTTCCGTCTCCGGTAACTCCTTTACAGATAACTTTCGGTGTAGTGTTTTTAGCTGGCTTCTTTTTGATGAAACTAGGGGTGTACCGCCAGATACCATGGCTGTACGTAAAATTGATGAATATGTCCCAACCGTTTAAAAAGACCATTTTAACGTATAAAACCAAAACTCAATGAACCCGACCAACATCAACATACTCGTAGAAAAAGCCGCTGACCACATCGGCAGCACTTGGCCACTATATTCCTTTGTGACCTCCAATCCGTTGAGCGGTTACGAAAAATCACCTTTCCCAGAAGCGGTACAACGAGCCAAGGAAGTTTTGGGAACCTCGGTATACCCAAAGGCCTCGATATACAAAAAAGCGCTTGAAAATGGGGATATCAACGCTGCTGTGCTTCAAAATTTGTTGCACAAACACGGATACAAAAAACTTCCTGAGCACTACTTGACCTTGATGGAATCCCAGCAAACGGTAGAAGATGTAAATCAGCATTCCGATTTGGACAGGACGATGGTAAAGTGGTTATCCGCATTTATGGACGAAGGCTTGGCGGAGTGGGAAATGCCATTCAAATCATCCGGATTCTATTCCGCATGGCGAAAGCTGGTGCCTTATGATGAGCTTTTGGGGAAAATCGAAACGAACGATATTCCAAAAACCAGTCAGGAAGCATTGACCCTATTGAGCAATGGTTTATCAGAAAAACAAATTCTAGAAATCTTTACCCAACACTTGGCCGCACTACCGGGTTGGGTAGGTTATATCAAACTAAGGAACCAAAACAAAACGGCTTGGCAAAAACAATACCCCATTGACTTGCAACAATACCTAGCGGTACGATTATGGACGGCCAAGCAACTTGGGTTGGAATTGATCTCCCAAGGGAACAAAACTCAGCCTGACCCTGAGATGGCAGAGCTGCAATATCTTTGGCTCAAGGCTTGGGAAAAAAGCTGGCAGCTGGAATTGGTTCATACCCTTGGTAACACGCCCAAAGAAATTGAACTGAAGGAGAAAAAAACCACTGCTCCGGATGCGCAACTGGTATTTTGTATCGATACACGTTCGGAATTGATCCGCAGGCACGTGGAGTCCAAGGGATTTTATGAAACCTTTGGCTATGCAGGCTTTTTTGGTATTGCTATGGATTATGAAAACGCCCAAAACGGTATCACACAAAAATCCTGCCCCCCTATTTTGGATTCTAGCTACACTGTAAAAGAGGTTGCCCAGGCAAACAAGGAGGTAGAAAAGCAAAAATTGGATAGGAAAAATGAAGTTTCCCAATTTTGGAACTACTTCCTGAAACGAATGAAAAACATGTTGCCCTCGACCTTTGGTTTTGTGGAAGGCTCAGGCTTCTATTATGGACTTCATCTTATGGCGCGTACCATAAGTCCTGCATCGCTGTATCGCTTTTCCAGTAACAAAAAAACGTCCCATGAGTCAGTTTGCGACCCACAACTTCAAAGTGCACAAAACACAAATGATCTCAATGTATCCATAGCAGAGCAAGCGGCCATTGTTAAATCTGGATTTGACTTGATGGGATGGCAAAATTTTGCTCCCTTGGTTGTGTTTGTAGGCCACGGAAGCCATTCGGCGAACAATCCGTTTGGCTCAAGTTTGGATTGCGGAGCTTGTGCGGCCAGCCCTGGACGACACAATGCTAGAATGTTGGCCACTATGGCAAACAATACCGAGGTGAGAAAGCTCTTGGCCACTCAATTTGATATCAAAATTCCGGAGGCTACAGTATTCTTGGGTGCGGAGCACAATACCACTACGGATGAAATCGAACTGTTTGACAAACATATCCCATCATCCCATCAAAAGTTATTGGACAACCTAAAGTCAAATCTTGAAAAGGCTCAAATTACGGCGACCCAAGAACGGTTGGGAGCCTTGGGAAATAGTGTTTCGATGGCACAGGTAAATGCGAGCAATTGGGGTGAAACGCGTCCAGAATGGGGATTGGCCAAAAACGCAAGTTTTGTAATCGCACCAAGAAAAACTACCCAACATATTGATTTGGACGGTAGGTGTTTCTTACACTCCTATGACTGGAAGAGTGATACGGACGGTACTGCATTGGAGGCCATCATGCAAGGCCCAATGGTAGTGACCCAATGGATCAATAATCATTATTACTTTTCTACCGTGGATAACGAAAAGTTTGGCGCGGGCACCAAAACCACCCACAATATTACGGGCAAGTTCGGCGTAGTGCAAGGTAATGGAGGTGATTTGCAGACAGGACTGCCATGGGAGTCCCTCTACAATGCCGATAACCAGCCTTATCATTCTCCTTTGAGGCTTACCGTGGTGATTCAGGCTCCCAAGGAGCGGGTAAATGCCATACTTTCGAAGCACGAAGGGCTGCGTTCCTTGGTCGCAAATGAATGGATTTATCTCATTATCATGGACCCAGAAAAAGGTAAGAGCATCAATTGGCTAGACCAACAAGTATTGGAAATTAAAGAGGAGGAACAATTTATCAATGGTTTCTTAAAGAAAAACCTAAAGGAAGAATTGACCATAGCATAACGAATGAAAGCACCTGCCCAGGCAAATGATCTTTTTGCAGGGAGAACCGTGACCATAGCCACCATGCATGGCAAAGAGCGGGTTTTGGCACCCTTACTGGAAAAAGAGCTACACGTTCACTGTAAGGTAGTTGAAGGTTTGAACACGGATGCCTTTGGAAGCTTTTCAGGAGAGATTCAGCGAAAAGGTACTCCCATTGAAGCACTACGGGCGAAAACCAGAAAAGCAATTGAGTTGGTCAAGGGAAGTTTGGTGGTGGCCAGTGAAGGATCATTTGGCCCCCACCCTTCCTATTTTTTCATTCCGGGAAACGAGGAAATGGTGATGTTAACGGATACCGTACATAAGCTCGAAATTGTTGGCCGCCATTTGACCGAAAAAACGAATTATCAAAAGCGGGAAATCAAAGATTTGCGGGAATTTGAATCCTTTGCCAAACAAATTGGGGCTCCAGAGCATGGTATTATTCTCAAAACCATACACGGGCCGCAAAAGGTTTGGAAGGATTTTACCTCATTCGAAGATACCTCCAACATGGTGGAGCATCTACTCAAAAAAGAGAGGGTCTTAATGGCAGAAACCGATATGCGGGCCATGAACAATCCTACACGTATGAAGGCCATTGAGCAAGCCACCTTGGATTTGGTCAAAAACATCAAATTGTGCTGTCCAAAATGCAAAGCTCCAGGTTTTTCAATTCAAGGAGTGCAGCGGGGGTTGCCCTGTGAACATTGTGGCATGCCTACCAAATCCGTGAAAGCCCATGTACATTCTTGTCAAAAATGCGGCTTTACGGAAACGCGTTCAAACCAAAGGACATACGAAAATCCCCAATATTGCGATTATTGCAATCCTTGAATCAATCAAAGGGTCGTTTTTTCTTCCTTTTTGGATGCAAGAATACCCGTCAATAAAGCTACAGCGATAAAGCCCAAAGAAAACCATTCGGGAAAAGTGTAGTGGTGCGCCAATATCAATTTTATCCCAACAAAACTAAGTATGGCCACCAAACTATATTTGAGATAGTAGAATCTATCGATCATATGGGCCAAGAAAAAGTACATGGATCGTAGGCCCAAAATGGCAAATATATTGGAACTAAAGACCAAAAAAGGGTCTGAGGTAATGGCCAAAATTGCTGGAACACTATCCAAAGCAAACAGGATATCGGTAAACTCTATGACCACCAAAGCAATGAACAAGGGTGTTGCCGCAGTAATATGCCTTAATTTGATGAAAAACTTTTGACCTTGCATCTGCGAAGTGATAGGCATGATCTTGCGCAGGTTCCTGTACACAAAAGACTGTTTTGGATTGAATGGCTTTTCTTTGGAAAACAACATCCGTAGGGCCGTCAAAATTAAAAATGCCCCGAAAATATAGGTGGTAAAGCTGAATTTCTTAATAAGGGCCACACCGAAGAAAATCATCAATGCCCTAAAGACAATAGCCCCAAGGATACCCCAAAACAGGACCCTATGCTGATATTTTTGGGGGATTTGAAACGATGTAAAGATGACCGCTATCACAAAAATATTATCTATACTCAGTGATAACTCAATGAGGTAACCCGTGAGATATTTCAGACTGGCATCCATTGGAGCAAGCCTATCGACATTGTCCACTTTTCCCGTTCCATAAAGCCAGTAAATAACCCCTGTGAACAAAAGCGATAACGTCACCCACACAGCTGTCCAAAAAGACGCTTCCTTAACGCTGATGACGTGAGCCTTCTTATTGAATACACCAAGATCTAACGCTAAAAAAATGAGGATCCCCAAAAGGAACAGAATCCATACAATCATATATTCAAAGATTTAGGGTGCAAAATTAAGCAATGGAATTGTCGCTGGAGTCACCCGTAGGTTAAATTTTAAGTTTGTCAAAATACTAAGATTTTAACCAAAATCACGTTAATAAAAATCCAAATCTCTTGGTTAGCACCCAATGACCTACATCAGTTTTGTTTCTTGGTAAAAAGGCCAACCCAACCCCCCGCAATAATTGTTGTTCGAATAGACAGAATCCAAAGAAAAATATAGGCTTCAATGGTTTTCACACCACTTTGATCAAGATGGGAAAAATTCTTCAACATCGAGCTTTCCTTCGATAAGGTCGAGGATAGTGGTCTGTTCCAGCACCCTGATAAAATTGGATGTTGTGTTTCCCACATGTTTATGGAGTACGCAGGGATTGTCCATATCACAGCTGCGACTGCCCATAATACAGGAATGTACCCTCTTCTCACCATCGATGACGCGAACGATATCCATCAAGGTGCCTTTGCGGTCCTGCGCACTAAGATAAAAACCTCCCTTGGGTCCCCGTGTGGACGAAATGACCCCTTTTTTGGAAAGTTCCTGTAGCAGTTTGGCCAAATAAGCCTCAGGGACATGCACCGCCTCAAAAATATCCCTCACCATGATCTTATGGTCTTCATCGGAGTTGAGCGCCAAGTATAGCACTCCCTTTATGGCATATTTTGAAGAATTGGAAAGCATCGTTTTGAATATAAATCAAAGATTAAAAGATATTTTAATCCGATTTAATTTTTTAATATATCTTTGTATTGACAAAAGTTCCCTATGATGTTTTCAAAAGCCTGTGAATATGGTATTCGCTCCGCAGTCTACATTGCCCTGCAATCCTTGGAAGGCAGACGTGTAAGCGTTACCGAAATTGCAGAGGAGATAGATTCTCCCGTTGCTTTTACGGCCAAGGTTTTGCAGCAGCTCACCAGGAACAACATCGTACGTTCGGTAAAGGGGCCCCATGGCGGTTTTGAAATCGAACGGGAAGACATGGACGCCGTTAAACTCAACATGATCGTAAAGGCCATTGATGGCGATAAAATTTATATGGGCTGCGGTCTTGGTCTCAAAGAATGTAACGAACATAAGCCCTGCCCCCTTCATGATAGGTTCTTGGATATCCGAAACAACCTCAGCACCATGCTAAGAAACACCAGTCTATATGAACTGGCAGTTGGACTGGAAGAGGGCTTGACCTATTTAAAAAGGTAAAAAAATTTAAACTAATAAAGGACCGTTTTATCCGAATTATAAAAACCCCTAGTGATATGAACAATACCATTGAAAAAACCGTTGGAGAATTGGTAGCCGAAGATTACCGTACCGCACAAGTATTCAAAAACCATAAAATTGATTTTTGCTGCAAGGGAAACCGCACCCTGCTCGAGATAGTAACCAAACAGGGAATAGCATTGGAAAACCTTCTGGAAGAGCTTCAGGCTGTGCAAAACTCCGAAAAAACAGATCAGCCAGACTTTAAATCATGGCCGTTGGACTTGCTTATCGATTATATCGCGAAAAAACACCATAGCTATGTGGAGCAGCAAATTCCCATCCTAAAACAATATCTGATCAAACTCTGTAAGGTCCATGGCACACAGCATCCCGAACTACATCAAATTTCGGAACACTTCCATGCCTCGGCCGGCGAATTGGCCATGCACATGAAGAAGGAGGAACTGGTGTTATTTCCTTGGATACGCAAAATGCTGCATGGATTTGCTGATACACGAACCCAGGGCAACACCCCGCAGCAGACCGTGCGTACCCCCATCAAAGTAATGATGGAAGAGCACGATAACGAAGGAGAGCGTTTCCGAAAGATAGCGGAACTGAGCCAAGACTATACCCCGCCTTCCGATGCTTGCAACACCTACAGGGTTGCCTTTTCACTGTTGAAGGAATTTGAGGACGACTTGCACCGCCACATCTACTTGGAAAACAACATACTATTTCCCAAGGCGGAGATATTGGAAGCTCGATTAATGCAATAGGCATATTATGAATAATCGTACGGTTGTACCGAAAAATATATATTCCAAACTTTTTCGGGAATACAAAAGAGGACAAATGCGCTACGCCGCCATCGCCATTATTGGACAGAGCTGTTTGGGTTCTGCGGCGGCCATGGTCCTGCTCATGGGTGGCTTGGAGATGGTTCTAAAAATGATTTTACTTTTTCTTGTCACAATTTTTGCATGGCATACAATGGGGCTGTTTTGGCACAACTAAAGCCCATGAGCTCCTTCAATCTACTGATACTTAGTCTAGTATTCAACACATTCATCATCTTGGGGCACCTAATCTGAAAAAATGAATGAGATGAATAAGAAAAAGATAGCAACGGTCGAAGATGTGCGTTTGATGGTGGATACCTTCTATGAAGAAGTTCGCAAGGATGCCTTGTTGGGGCCCATATTCAACCAGGTTATCCAAGACCGCTGGCCCGAACATTTGGAAAAGATGTACCGCTTTTGGCAAACAGTGCTGTTACAGGAGCATACCTATAAGGGAAGTCCGTTCGCCCCACATGCCCGCCTCCCTTTGCAAGCCGTGCATTTTGAACGCTGGAAACTGCTCTTTTTTACAACTTTGGATGGGCTTTTTGATGGAGAAAAGGAAGAAGAAGCTAAATTCAGGGCCTCAAAAATGGCGGAAATGTTCCAATTAAAGATTGCATTCATACAACAACATACTTAAACTTGATAAATGGTCGGCCCAACATCAAACTAAATACCTATTTTTTTGGCTACCATTCAACCAACTTAACCTTGCACATGAACCAAGCCCTTGAACCTTTTTTCAACCAATCGATTGACTGTTTGTGCATTGCAGATTATACAGGTTACTTCGTAGAGATCAATCCCGCATTCCAACAATTATTGGGCTACAGCGAAGAGGAACTTAAATCCAGGCCAATTTCGGAATTTATCTTTGACGAGGACAGGGAGGAGACAGCGACAAACCGGAAAAAGTTATTGAACAATGTTCCTTTGGTTCATTTTGAGAACAGGTATGTGTGTAAATCCGGCGAATTGGTTTGGTTACATTGGACTTCCATACCATTACCTGAGAAAAGCTTGGTCTATGCCATCGCCAAGGATGTTACCTATACCAAAAAGTTACAGCAAGAACGTAAGACCCATATGACCCAACTGTCCAAAACCAACAAGCAGTTGCGACAACTTACATACTCCACTTCGCATGACCTAAGATCTCCCCTGAACAACCTAATGGCCTTGGTAAACATCATCGATATGAACAAAATTGATCATGCCGAGACCAAAGAAATCCTAGGACTGATCAAACTATCTGCCACAGGTCTAAACGATACGCTAAATGACTATTTGGACACCTTTAAAAGCAACGATGTTGGAATGACCATTTCTCAAAGCCTCCACATTGGTGAAGTGCTAAAGCAGGTCCAACGTTCCATTAGCCGTTTGATAGCCCATAGTGGTGCCAGTTTTAATGTTGATTTTTCCACATTTGACACCATAAGCTTCAACAAAACCTGTTTGGAAAGCCTTTTTTTGAATTTGATCACCAACTCGATAAAGTATGCCAAGCCAGAGGTTCCACCCCAGATATCCATCAAAACTGCCATCAAGAATGGAAAAAAGACGCTCAGTTTTACGGATAACGGCAGAGGGATCGACATGGAAAAGGTAGGTCATCTGATTTTTAAGCTCAATGAACGGTTCCATAACGAGAAAGACAGCAAAGGAGTTGGACTTTACCTAGTGCATCAAATGATAACGGACCATGGTGCGAGTATTGAAGTAGACAGTGAAGTTGACCGAGGGACAACATTTACCATCACTTTTAAATCGTCTTGAAATCCATCTAAAGGATGGAAAATCAAAGGGGATTCCTGATCAACAGCTCTTCGGAATTACCATCATAGACCAGTGTTTTCTCCCACTTAAAATCATTCTTTTCATAAAAATCCCTAAGTACGGGGTCTTCCACGGTGAGCCAGAACCCTTTGTTGCCATAAAGCCCCTTGATACAGGTCAACCAAAGGCTTCCCAACCGTTGCCCTCTATACGCTTTGTCCACAAAGAGGTACCCTATGTAGAGATACCCTTTTGTAATATAGGCCCTTAGATCATCCGCAAATACTTGCATCTCGCTAGGGAGACCTTCAAACACCATTCCTCCAGCAACGATACGGTCTTTTTCGGTAAGCACGAACAGTTCGATGTTGTTTTGGGATTCCTCGAAGCAATGCTGAAAATAGGGAGGCCAATCCTCTGGCATGGCTTTCGTAAAGCTATCCAGTGGTCCCTCCCACTTTAAGAACTGTTTTTGATGTTGCCCAGAACCTACAGCAGACCCCATGACCATAATTTATCTGAATCCTCCAGCCAACGATCGCCAATATCGGTACGATAATACCCATTGTTGACGATAACGTTTTGAATACGGTTGTACATACTGCGTTGTGCATCGCGCATGGTGATGCCCGAGCCCGTCACCAAAACGGCAATCCCCGTATTTCCGGTGATGAGCCATTGGTCATTTACTTTTTTAACGTGCATGGGGTGAACACCATCCATTTGGTCCTTTTTGAATACCACTACCGCATCTTTTGAAAATAGCTCAAAGGTCTTTTTATCATCATAAGGGAAAGGTGGAACTACAATGTAGGCCCCTACCTGAAATCCCTTTTTAACCTGTATCTGGTTTTGGGTACCCGCCGCAACCCCTTGGAGCATTCCTCCGAAAGGTTCCAAAATACCCGACCGTTGAATGAACACCTGCGGATATCCAAAACGTGAGGTAAATTCCAACGGATAAATACCAACTCCGTTGACGATACAGTTCACATCAATATGGCCACGAAAACCTTGCTCGGCAAGGGTACGTTCAAAAGGTTTTAATGTTTTTTGAAATAAAGGAGAATCCGTTGTCCAGAACATACTGGTTCCCATTTCCCCAGTTGACACACCTAATTCTTTTGGAAACAATTTTTTATGCTCAAACGTGATGTTCACAGGAGTCAAAAAACGGGTTCCATTAAAGTAGGCTCCGATGGCTACTTCGATACCTTTGACCTTGTGCTGCAACTGAAAGGTGCCAAAACGATCGCCCCACGATTTTTCATAGGCGTACAACATTCGGATGACGTCCAGACCACGGTCATCGTTGCCCACGAACAAAAGCTGTTTTAATTCCTGTGTCTCGCCCGAAGGTTTTAACACATAGGCATTGGGATGTGCTTGGATGTGGGCTATGGCCTCAGAAAAGGAGTCAAAATCCTTGGAAGCCAAGGTTTTTATTTTGTGCCTCCGAAGTTCGGATTGTCCAAAATTACGATCAAGCTCCAATCGGTCGGTATACGGGGTTCCCCCAAAGACCAATTTGCCGGCAGCCCTCAGTTCATCACATATTTTACCATATCCCGTGTAGTCGAATACGATACAATCTGCCCACTCTACGTGCTTTCTCCAATCCGTGGCCTTGGCCACAAAACCATTGCCAATTTCACGCGATGCCCTATCCTCAATAAACATTTTGACCTGATAGCCTTCATTTTTGACGGCAAGGGCTATGTCCAATATTTCTCCCCAACGAGAAACGAACAACATTTTGTTACCGATTTGGGCACTTTTTTTTTCGGCGTTTCGCCGAGGGGTCTTCTTTACTTTCTTTTTCTATCATTTATGTATGCTTGCATCCTGTGCAACTCTGCTCAAATAGCTATGGTTATTTAATCAAAACCAATTTTGTGATACGATAACTTTCGTAAGTGTCGCCAGTTTCGTCATCCAACTCCTCGTCTATGGTATAGCTCACCTTATATAAACGGTCTACCGTGGACTCATCCAATAGGTCGAAACTTTCCCATACGGAATCATCTACATCTTGGAATTCGTATGGGTTTCCATCCTCACCCGAAAAATAATACGTATCATCTTCAAAACCATTGTAGGTGGCTGTTATGGTTTGCTCTTGCACCATGGGCGATAGGGACAACAAAAGTGTCAGTAATACAATCATGTTTTTCATCACAATAAGAATTTAGTCAATTGAAAGATAAATGGGATTGCACCCTTTAAGAATAGGGCACATAACTTCCCTGTTCGGGAAGGGCAAAACATCAAATGAATACGGGTAAACCAAGAGAAAGGAAGCCTCTGTTCTGTTATTCCAAAGAGTCGGCATAATTTGTCGGGAACCTACACCGTAGATGATTTTGGACATGGACTCCAGGTACGCCAAAATCCCCGATACTGTATTCGCAATCATGGTCCTTCGCCCAAGGCGAGACACTTAAATTACGAACCAAAGGACGTAAAAAAAAGCATAGGTTGTGTTGGGTAACAAGAGAAATTTTTGCAAAAAAATCAGTGGTTGTCGAAAGACATGATACGGACGACAATCACCTTTCGAAAGCTTGTTATTTATTGGGAATCAATCTACTGAAAACCCCATCGTAGGATCCCGAGCAAAACGGGACCCTAGTATTGGGGGAGTCAAACATCCTAGCAATATTAGTTGTTGTAGCTCTTGTCCAAGAACTCATATCGGGCATCATCGGTAACCTCGATGAGTTTGCTTTCCGTATCTATGACCATCACGGGAGGGGTATTATCGTTTTTTCCCGCGGCATCCCATTGGGGAACATCCTCACCATTAGGGTTTCCATTTTTGATGAAATTGGCGAAGAATTCCTGCATGGTCTTGGAAGCCTTGTAATCCTCGCCGGTCCAGGCATAATCATCCACAAGGGGCAAATTCCCCATGGCATATTCGATTTCGGCTGCGTGAGGCGCTCCAATGGCTTTGGGCATTTGTGGCGCATCGGAATTTCGCTCTACGGTTCCCCCTGCCAATCCAGACATCAAATTTTTGTCCCTGAGTGGTGGGCGTATTTTACTGTACAGATACCGATAGACAGCTTGTTCGCTGTTATTGCGGTGCAAATCGAACCATTTCCAGGTGCTGTAAGCGATAAAACGATCGGATGCCAAGTTGGTAGCAGCCCATTGAAGCTCATCAGCAGTTCCATGTGGGTACAGGTCCAATACCTTTTGATAGTCATCCGGGTAAGCCTCCTTCACCTTGGCCACAAACCCTTCTTCGGTAATGGGACCTTGGGTAAACGCCATTCCTGGAATTTCGGCCGAATTCCATCCAACCAATAAAGGTACTTGGGCCTGTTCCTTTGAGGCAAAGATGTCCGTCAGTGGCTTGGGAAGCAAATATCCATCTATGACCATGGGGAATCCAAACCTCTGGGATTCAGTATAGATTTCATAGATGTCACGGGTACTCATCTTCCGCAGTTCGGAAATACTTTGAATGCCGACGCTTTCCAAAAACTGTGCTCCTTGTTTTTCAGCCTCGGCCAGCGGAACTGGAGCCATGGTTGGAGGAATGGCAGCGCCGCTCTCCCCTATCGCTCCGTTGATCAAATCTTTGGAAAGTGGTGAGGCCATCTGAACACTTACCCCAATGGAACCGGCTGACTCTCCGGCTATGGTCACCTGGTTCGGGTTTCCTCCGAAGGCGGCGATATTGTCCCGCACCCATTTAAGTGCCATATTTTGATCTAATTGACCGTAGTTTCCTGAAGCCTTATAGGGCGCCTCAGCAGAAAGTTCTGGATGGGCGAGGTTTCCAAAAATATTTAAACGATAGTTGGTAGTGACCACCACAATGCCCTTTTTCGCCATGCTTTCCCCATCATATCTATATTCGGAGGCATCTCCGGCCACATTCCCGCCTCCATAAAAGTATACCAGCACCGGAAGGTCCTTATCATTGCGCTTGGCCGGTGTCCATACATTGAGGTAGAGACAATCCTCACTTACACCATTGGAACGCGACTTCATATCGCCAAACACCATGGTCTGCATGGGTCGTGGTCCAAAAGCCTTGGTTTCTTTTACGCCTTCCCAAGCATCCAGAGGTTGTGGCGCCTTCCAACGTAGCTCCCCTACTGGCGGTTTGGCAAAGGGAATTCCAAAATATTTTTGGATTCCGGTATGTGTATCGTACAGACCCTCAATAACCCCTTTTTCAAGGGTGACCTGAACGGGAAATGCATTTTTCTGTTGTGCAGCAAGTTCCGATATTCCGAAAAGAACTACCATTATGGCAAATAGTCGCGTTTTCATTGCAGTTGATTTTCTATTGTTACAAAGTGTTACAATAATACTTTGTTTTTATGAAAAAATGTACTTTATTTAGCAAAAATTTGATTTGACCGCTAAAAAACAACTACTCCATAAAGAAGATTTTATTCCACACCTGGCCTTCGACTCCGTTATTTTTGGCTTTAATGGCAAAAAACTCAAGATATTGATTCTGGAGTACCGAAATACTGGACTTTTTGCGCTACCCGGAGGTTTTGTCCGCCGTGATGAAAACTTGGATGAAGCTGTAAAAAACGGGGTCATGGAGCGAACTGGCCTCACGGATATTTATTTGGAGCAGTTCCAGACTTTTGGCGAAGCGAACCGTGCAGACCCAGAACCGATGAAACAGATTTTGGAGATGAACGGGCTGGACCTGGCATCCCATCAATGGCTCTTGGAGCGCTTCATTTCAGTGGCTTATTATGCCTTGATCAACTTTGAAAAAGTAGTCCCCAAACCCGACCATTTATCCGATGGAATCGATTGGTACGCCTTGGATGAGCTTCCACCCTTGATGATGGACCACCAGACCATTATTGAGAAAGCCCTGGAGACGCTTCGGGAGAATCTGGAAAGGAAATTATTGGGAACCAACTTGCTTCCCGAAAAGTTCACCATGAAAGAACTACAGGAGGTCTATGAGGCCATTTATGGCGCTCCCCTTAACCGAAGTGGTTTCCAACGAAAGATGTTGAGTTCAAACACCTTGGTTAGGCATGAAAAGAGGTTCTCTGGAAATGCACACAAGGCACCTTACCTGTACAGTTTTAGACCCGATAAGGTGATGCAGCCGATGGATTGACCCCAAATTGAAGCAACGCGGCCTTTCTATCGTAAAATTGGTTATTTTAGTTACCCCATTGGAGCCTTTTTTAAACCATTTATGAAATAAGTACTTAACCAACTTCGTTTAGCTGATGGACACCCTTGATTTTAGGTACTTGACAACCATTGTTTTTACATCGATTTTCAGTGTTTTTGGAATATACCATCTACTCTCGTTCCTTGTTTTAAAACATAGGCTATTGCTCTACTATTTTATTCTGATTTTGGGGCTGACCCTTCATTGGAGCCTATACTTTTTTTTAAACGGAGCGTTTGGAGGGGAGTTTGCAGCACTTGCCGACAAGGCATCCTTGACCACGGCCATGATTACCACCCTAGGCCTATTGCTGTTTACCAAAAGTTATCTCAACATATCGGCGGAAAAACATCCCCTTTTATCAAAAATTTATAAAGTAACCCTACAAATTGTAGTCGCTCTACCCGTATTGCAAATCACAAACCACCTGACCGCAAAAATTGTCTGGTTGAACGAATTTTTGGTGTTAATGGCTGCTTTTATGGCCATGTCATCCATACTGCTGAACATTTTTTCGGGTGTCCGATTGTTTCGTTCCCACGAACTGAACCGCTACTATTTATATTCCTATGCCCCCATTCTGATGGCCGCCTTATTGTACATCGGAACTTGGTTTGCGAAACGATATTATGAATTCGATGTCAATCCCATTCTCCTTACCACCTCGATTTTAGTGACCTTTCAGTTGATTCTTTTCTCATTGATCATCGGGTTTAAGTATAAGGCCATTGAGGAACAACATATGCAAATGCAGATAAATGCCAACAAGAGGTTGGAAGCGGAAGTTGCCAAGCAGACAGCGGACCTTCAGGTGGCGAAAAAGGTATTAGAGGACCAAAATGAGGAGCTCGAAAAAATCAACCAACTCAAGAACAAGCTCTTCTCGCTGCTATCACATGACGTCCGGGCCCCTTTGAACAATGTTGTTACCATTATCGAATTGATCCAACAAGATATTGAAGACAGCGAACTCAAACCAATAACAGAAAACCTGAAGAACGAACTCTCCGATAAGGTCTCCATGGTCAACGATTTGTTGAAATGGTCCTACCAGCAGTTGGATGGGGTCGGACTGGATAAAGAGGAATGCGACCTAAACAACGTATTGGAATCCATCAAAGATGAATTTTTAAGAATGGCCGAGGATAAAAATATTACTATTGAAGTGGCAGCCTCCCAACCTACTCTTGTGGTTGATTGCACTATGTTGCAGGTGGTGTTGCGAAATCTGACCTCAAACGCGATCAAATTCAGTGACAAAGGACAAAAGGTCGTTTTATGGTCTCAAATGAATGGGGAGCATATTGAGTTGGGCGTAAGGGATTTTGGCATGGGCATGGAAAAAGATTGGTACCAACGGCTTCAAAACGACAAGCGCCCTGAAATCAGGAAAGGCACCAAAGGCGAAAAAGGTACCGGCTTTGGCCTCGTAATTTCCAAGGATTTTGTAGAAATGAACGGGGGCCAACTCATTTGCGAAAGCGAAATCGGCAAGGGCACCAATTTTATTTTACGCTTTCCAGCAAATAGCGACAATCCAACATCACAAACAAAGACCTCCAATAATCCAGTTCATTCCCTTTAGAGGGTTTTTACCAAAATAAGACTGATTTCAGTTATTTTAAGGGACCACTGTGCATCATATGCTATAGACCCTAGGGGCACACTGATGTTTGACTGATTTCCAAATTAAAGTAACGCACCCCTCAAAGTTGAATACTTAAAGCTCTGAAAACCAGTCAATACCCACAAAGAGAACGAAACCAAAATGAATGCAACCTATCGGGAAATACCCAATTGGAGCCATGATTTCAGCGCTGTTGGGATGGTTCACAAAGATTATTTGATTAATTTTAAGACGTTCACTTCAGTAATTGAAACTCCCGTGTTGTTTTTTTATGGTGAGAATGATTGGACCATCGGGCCTGAACATTATAAAGGAGTTTTATTCCCCAATATGGTATTGTGGAAAAGTTCATCGGGACATATTCCTTTTATGGAAAACAAAAACGACTTGGAAGCAGCGATGGATCTATTTTTAAAAAAATACGATTTAAATCAGCCATAAACCATAATTACTGCTGTGAACAACAGTTCTTTTTTTCAGAACCAGTAATGATTTTAAAAACACATACGGCACCTATCAGTAACCCATAAAGACACCATTGGCACATGGGTTTTGGCCGTTCCGATATACCCCATACAAAATGAAACTAAGCGACATAGACAAGGTTGAACTGGTTTATCTTCAAATCGAGGACTACTTGGAGATAAAGGATGTTATGCAAACAGCTTACACCTCAATGCCCGATGCCTATTGGAGAGAAGCTCATATTGGCAGCCTGTTGACCAAGTTTCCCGAAGGGCAAGTCGTGATAAAGGTGAATGGTCAAATAGCAGGTTGCGCCTTGTCCATCATCGTGGATTACAACAAATTTGATGATAACCACTCCTACAAAGAAATAACGGCCAACTATACTTTCGACTCCCATGACAATGATGGTGATATGCTGTATGGTATCGATGTGTTCATCAAACCTGAGTTCAGGGGTCTTAGGCTGGGTAGACGTTTGTATGATTACAGAAAGGAACTGTGTGAGAAATTGAACCTTAAAGGGATTCTCTTCGGGGGAAGGATCCCGAACTATCATAAATATTCCGATACATTGACTCCGAAGGAGTACATCGAAAAGGTGAGGCGAAAGGAGATTCATGATCCTGTGCTCAACTTTCAGATGTCCAACGATTTTCATCCAGCACGTATTTTAAAAGGCTATTTGGAAGGGGATGTATTGTCCGAAGAGTTTGCCGTGTTATTGGAATGGGACAATATTTATTATGAGAAACCTGCAAAAAAGGCTGCCATAAAGAAAAAAGTGGTACGGTTGGGACTTATTCAATGGCAAATGAGGCCGTACCGCGACATTGAGGCCTTGTTACAGCAAGCGGAATACTTTATTGACGCCGTAGCTGGATACAGGTCGGATTTTGCCCTGTTCCCTGAATTTTTCAATGCGCCATTGATGGCCAAGGACAATCACTTGAGCGAATCGGAGGCCATTAGAAAGTTGGCTTCGCACACCGCGGAAATTGTACAACGGTTTTCCAATTTTGCCATTTCATACAACATCAATATCGTGGCAGGAAGTATGCCCGAAATCAGAAATGACAAATTGTACAATGTGGGCTATCTGTGTAAAAGGGACGGGACCACAGAGCGGTATGAGAAATTGCACGTTACCCCGGACGAAGCCAAAGTATGGGGAATGCAAGGTGGCGAACAACTCAAAGTTTTTGATACGGATTGTGGAAAAATAGGGATACTCATCTGCTATGACTCCGAGTTTCCAGAATTGAGCAGATTGTTGGCAGATCAAGGTATGGACATTCTGTTTGTACCGTTCCTTACCGATACGCAAAATGGATATTCAAGGGTAAGGAACTGTTCACAGGCCAGGGCCATAGAAAATGAATGCTATGTGGCGATTGCAGGAAGCGTGGGCAACCTACCCAATGTGCACAATATGGACATCCAATATGCACAATCCATGGTTTTTACGCCCTGTGATTTTGCTTTCCCCACCAATGGCATTAAAGCAGAAGCAACTCCCAACACGGAAATGATCTTGATTGCGGACCTTGACATTGATTTATTGAGGGAGCTCCATCAATTCGGTAGCGTACGGAACCTTAAGGACAGACGAACGGATTTGTTCAATCTAAAAAAGAGATAGGGGTTTACAATTTTCGCTTAAATACTGCTATTGTGTACGTCTGTGTAGGAGGTACTCTTC
Organism: Flagellimonas marinaquae; assembly: GCF_003992675.1. GTDB lineage: Bacteria > Bacteroidota > Bacteroidia > Flavobacteriales > Flavobacteriaceae > Flagellimonas > Flagellimonas marinaquae. Next base: position 212,155 of record NZ_RZMZ01000004.1, on the reverse strand, counting down.
TAACGGCTTGGGTCAATTGTCATTCAGGGGAAATAAAAACAAAAAAACCTGACAATCGGTCGATTGTCAGGTTTTATGTCGGGGTGGCAGAACCTGAACCCTGCACCTTGACCCCATGTAAACCAGATATTTATGTCTTATTATCCAAAATAGGACATCCAATAGGACATCTTCGTGTGGAACTTGGTACTTTCTAGCATCAAATTTAAAGGATTCAATTTAAACTAAACCAAGTTCGTATAAATAAAATCAAAACTTACTGTCCAGTCCCAACCGGTCCAATTTTAAGTATGATATTAACTGGAATGGAATGTTCAAGGAAGGCTACTATAATGGTGACGGATGAGGTGATAATGGAATACATCAAGAACCAGGACATGGAGCGAGAAGATGGTGATTTCAGAATCGGTGAATCATAAGCCGACTTACAGTCGGTTCCAAATCTTTCACCTTTAGGCGATAGTAGTTTAACTAAGGAATAGATTCCATTTTTTTTGAAAAGAATAGGTTTTGATGTTCATGGTACGATATAAGAACCTAAACCCTATTTTTTGGCTTTAATGTATAAGAGAGACTTCTTTTCAGACATGCTTCCAAAAGGGCAGGGCAAGACTTCTTCAATGGACTAGCGGTACATTTGGGCCATTTCTTCCAGAAGTTGATTCAATTGGCCCTTGTTGTACACTTTTGTTTTCTTGATCAGTGTATGTATGGTTTTAGTGGCTCCAATATCTTTTATGGGATTCCTTTCCAAAATCAATAAATCGGCCACCTTGCCCTCTTCGACACTTCCATAGTAGTCCAAAAGATCAAAGTACTTTGGGCCATTTATCACCGATGTCTGCAATGCCTGCAAAGGTGTAAGTCCTCCATCAACAAAGATTTGAAGTTCATCGTGAAGGGCAAACCCCGGATAAATGTAGGAGTTCAAAAAGCCTGCGTCGGTTCCTGCAATGATGTCCATTCCCGATTCCCGTACCAATGGTAACAAATCGACTGTTTTCCGATACCTATCATGTCTGGCCTCTATCTCTTCTTGAGTGGCCTTGTTTGCCCGTTCTATCCTCCAATCATAGGTTTTTATGAGACCTGGCCCCAAATATTTCAGTTCTGGGTCAGAAAGATGGTCATCCTGTTCCAGGTATGAAATAATTTTGCTCCCAATAAATGTTGGAACCACTGCCGTGCCATTATCGGCCAATTTCCGGTACTTTGCAATGGCCGCGTCCCTATCAAAGGTTTGGTCCAGTTGTATTTGTGCAGTTTCCCGGTCAATCCCACCTTTCTTGAACCTATCAATGATCTCGGCCTCCTGTGAGGATCCAGCCTTTAGCATATAGCCCATATGTTCCACGGTGCGCTGTCCTGCTTCCGAAGCTTCGTTGATGGTCAGTTCAAACGGGATGTGGCCCGAGGTCTTATAGCCCCTTTTAGTGGCCTCCTTGATACTTTTCAGGAACAATTGGGGATCAAGGGCATTGTCCGTGATCTTTACGAAATCCACTTGAAGTTTGTCCAAGGAGTCCAGCGCCCGTAACAGTTCCGGCTCATCTTCAATTTCGAGGTCGCCGGGCCAAATGGAATTCTTTCCCTCCAACTTTGGCCCTGCCGTCAATATGGATGGTCCCAATAAAGTGCCCATCCCAACCTGTTCCTTCCACTTTAATACTTCTGGGCTTATGTCTGCTGCACAATCCCTAACGGTGGTTACCCCGTTGGCAATATATAGTGGTAAAAGGTTTTTATTTTCCGTAATCAGTGTATCGCCTCCCCCAAAGTGTACGTGCATGTCCCATAGGCCGGGAATCACATACTTGTCCTTGGCATCCACGGTCTGTGTCCCCATCCAGTTTTCTGCGGCATCGTATGGTGCAATCCGGGCAATGGTATCCTTTTTTATGCCAATGTGCTGCCCTTCTATAATATTGCCCGAGCCGGTATCCACAATGTTCGCATTCTTAATCAGAATGTCGAACTGCATTTTTGAATCGTTCTCACAGGCCGTAAGCAACAAACTGCCCAGTAAAAATAAACCGATCTTTTTCATTTCCATATTTGGTTAAGGTTTTGATAAGCTATTCTACTTGATCTATAGATGGATGGTTTCCGTTGAAAATCCCATCCCTTTTACATAAGGATAAAGAACGACTTAAATTTAGTGGAAAACAATGCTCCATGGCAACATTTCAGAGCCTTGACTTCAACCTGCAGAGGGTATATGGTGATATTCCCAAGTAGGATGCGACCAATTTATTGGAAACGCGAAGTAAAAAATCTGGATGCATCTTCATAAGAAGCTTTATTTTTTCCAAGGCTGAATACCCTAGGTAGCTATAGATCCGTTTCTGATTGTTCATAAAACTATACTCAAGAATCTTTGGAGTTGCTACCTTTATTCGGACAGAAAGTTTAAGACTGTGTTACCAAATAAATATTTTAGAAACATGAAAAAACGATATTATAGTTCCGAATTAAAGGTAGCAACTCCAGGTCACAACCATCAGACTTTTGCTACAGGTGTACCTTTCAAGCCTTCATCGACCAGCCATCCCATGAACTTTGCAAATGGTCCGATATCCTCTTTCACACTGGCCGATTCCAAAGCTTTCATATATGTTTGACGTTCTTCCACCGGTATTACGGTCCAAGGGTAGCCGCCTGAGGCCAACATTACATTCATCAGAAATCGCCCCATTCGTCCATTGCCGTCCATATATGGGTGAATGAACACAAATATAAAGTGCCCCAATACGGCCCTTACCGCTGCATTTTCTTCTTTCTGCAACAGTTCGAACAATTCGGGCATGGCATCCCGTATTGCATCCTTGTTCAAAGGAACGTGCATCGACCCTCCTATATATACCTGATCATTTCGATATCCTGCCAGGTCGGAGGCTTTTAGGATACCCGAGGTCACGCTGGGCGCAAAAAGTTCCCGGTACCAATCTCCATGGTCATTGTCCACCACTTTTCCAGAATTCTCCCCTTGTAGAATACTTTTGATACTTTCACGCACGCGCTGGGAAGCCAACCAATATCCACGGGCCGCCATGGCATCGCGTTGCCTTTTGTCCGCCTCATTATCTTTGGGGTCCCATTCGCCGCTCCTTACCCGTTCAATCAGTTCCACGGTAACCCTATAGCGTTCTATGGATAAGGAATGATATGCATCGGTTACGTACATATCCTCAACTTCCTTCATATATTTATCATGATCTTGTGGAATGCCAGGGGCATCCGGAAAATGTGAAATCACCCCATTGCGCATTTTGTGCCACAGTAAACGAATCCTGTTCACATAGGGCGATTTATCCCTTATGGAGAGGGCAACCGGGGGTTTATCCCCAAATGGATCGTTTTCTCGAACATCGTAACCGGCCTTATGCATTGTCTTGACGATTTCATCCGCTAATGCATCACGTCCAATATTTCTAAAAGCTCCTGCCAATCTCCCGGCAATGGTGGAATGTCCCCCGTCCAACAATAAACCAAGTATTTCCGAGGCATCCGGTACCATGGCCAATATGGTGCGCACATCCGTGGTGTTTCCTTTAAACATCCCCGGTGAACAATTTACCAGGGCCGAGGCCAAAGTCAACATTCTGATACCTTCCCATACCATAATCTCCGCTTTTGCCGGCAATGTGGATTTCATGGTGAACATTGAGGTGCCATGCAGCAGTTCCGTGTTGGAATTCGTGCCATTGATCGCACGGATGATCAATTGTTTGGGAACAGTTTGGTTGCCGGCATGAAGCAATAGGGATTGTTCCGCTGAAATACAATAGGAATCCCCATATCGTTCGGCCAGGTACCGGGCACAGAAACTCCAATAATTGGCATACCATGAGGTACTGTCCCCCTGTTGTTCATCGGGAGGTACGATAATGTACCAACCTTGTATGATCTGTCGAATAAAGCCATTCCCGCTCAACCGTTCCCGATGGACACGACTGAGTTCAGAAGTTTTGATTGCGGTGATACCTTGATCTTGCAATGTTTTTAAAGCTTCAAGGGCCTTGGCCAATTTTTCTTGAGGTGTTGCCATTTTTCTGTACCAATCTTATTGGGCAAACATTATATTTCTATGCTGTTTTGTTATTATATATTTGTGATGTGCTAAAATTATATATTTATGACGTATAAATATTATGTTTTTATGTTAAAAATACAGGGGGAGCCAATTAAAACAGAAATCCACATCCAATATGCTTGATTTTAACGTGCAAAAAACGGTGTCATCTGTAATCTTCGACAGAAAAAATGAGCATAGCAAAGAACACCAATAAGACACTGACCCCGGTCCTCTACAGTAAAATATTGGATTGGTTTTATTTTACCGTTTTTAGTGGTTCTCATTATCCCAAGGTTTAGTTCATGGTTTTGTGAATTATAAAAATTCCCAATGGTGTGGATTCAAGGCCGTGATTGCCCAAATGTCATAAATAACCGGAGCGATGTCAAGAATGGGGGGCATTACGGATCCCTGAGCAAAACTTTTCTGCTCCCTTTCCCTTCATGTAGTTCCATTTCTGAATACTCTCCCTTGGCCAATACGAACTTGGGCAATACGTACACGAACCTTTTGGATTCACCCTTCTTGACCAAAGAGGGCATTTGGTATCGGTGTATTGGCAACCTTTCCAGTCTTTGGTGGGATGCCTTCTTCTTTTTGTTCCCGGTAACGCTATAGACTTTTAGATAGTCCACCTCAAAATCAATGTTCGAATTATTGGACACTTGCATGACCAAGTACGTCTCATTTCCATTGTAGGCCATTTTCTGTAACTGAAGTTTAATGCGCCCTTTTCTCTTGGTGGCCAACCTTTCGTTCTTGGCCTTTAAAAGATAATTACAAAAGCGCTCAAAGTATTCCCTTCGCTTGGCAATACTGTCCAGTTCTTCGTCCTCTTGTTCTTCTTTGCGAATTGTAATCGGTCTTTCAGTGCCAATACTCTCAGAACCGGTAACAAAATGGTTCAACCTGCTGAGTTGTTTCCGGTATTTGAGGATATAGGAATATACCCGTCCATCCTTGGTCAACACCAATAGGTTGCTTTCCTCGCCCGGCTTGGCCTGTACCAAACCAAAGTGCTGCTCCTTTTCCCGGTTATAGCTAAACACAAAATTTGGCGCTCCCACAATGCCCTGACGGATGGGTTCCGAAAAGAACAGGGCCACGTTTTTATGCCCGTTGGCGTAGATGGTGTCCAACACTTCCTGTGCGTTCAATAGATTGGCCAATGCCAATAACGGTATAAGAATACGTATTTTCATAAGATAGGTTTTACTGTCCCTTTGGGACTTTTAAAATGAGTCGATAATTATCCATTATGGTCACCTTGACCAGACGGTTGTCCCTTTGGAAGAGTGCCTTGATGCCCCTGACCTGTGGTACCCCACCGATATTGATACCATCAATGGCATCCCCCACCACTTCCCTTCCGGCCTCCGCCCGAAAACTGTTCACCACATAAATTCCCTCACCTCCATCTTCAAAATCATAAGCGGCCAAGGTAACGGGACTGTGGCCAATATGGTCAATGGCGATCAGCACCCTGTTGGGCTTAAAGCTCACAAATCCGTAAATGGCCGTATTTCTTGGAATTACAGTGCCATTGATGACAGCATCTGCCAAGAGCCGCATCCGTAACCGGAAATACTGCCTTACCGTTTGGGTGCCATCCACCCTGACCAAGATCTGGGAATCCGTGGTTCTGGTCACCTCCATGGGCCGTTCCATGGGATTTGAGGCGAAGAACAATTGGTGTTCCAACCCCAATTCCTTGACCTCTATGGATGGATCTTTGGTCTCAATTTCTTTTGTGGTGGTGATGGAATCCGATTTGGTATTGCCCAATGCCACTTTCCCAGTCTTGGGTTTCCGGTATGTCCCTTCCGCATAATCAATGCGCCCTTCGTTGTAGATACTGTCAATAATCCGTATCCTTTTCTTTTCCATCAGGTCCGGGTCATAGACCCCTGTGGAATCCAACAGGCTCTCGTCATAAATGCTCGGGGCGTTGGTCTGCCGTTCTTCCTTGATGGCATCCAAGGCCTCCAGTTTGGTTTTGTACTGCTCCTGCTCCTCCCCCAGTTCCGGTACGGGAATCTGGTTGTTGTCAATTACAGGGTCTTCCCCTTCACCCAGTGCCATCATCGCATAGCCCACAATCAACAGGACCACGCAAAGAATGACTGCCACGAAAACGATTTTATTTTTCTCTACTTTCATAATTTTCAATTCTTTTTAAAGTGTTTTCAAAAAAGTTGGTGATCAACAGACCATGGGTATTGTTCGGAAAGTTCCGGTCCACATGGATCAGGTTCCCCGTGGTGGTCAGCTCATAGGTATCGGTGACCGACCCCCGGTTGATCTCAAATACGGTGACGGTCTCAAACCTATAGGGTTCCGATTGCAGGTCCATCTTGGATGCAATGCTCCGTACTTTCTGTACCAGGGAATATTGCAGCAAACGGTTATAGACCCCTTCCGCTTTTTTCTGCCGGTAGAGGGCGTCCACCGAAGAATTGCCCAACCAAAGGGCTTTCTCTAAGTTGCTCTCATAGTTACTGGCATCGATTCCATAGAAATAGCGGTGGAACAGTTCCAGATGCGCCTTGGCCTCCACTTCGAGGTTTTCCAATTGGGAGACCATTTTTAATGGGATTACGCTTCCATCCCCGTTGACCACAAAGGCATTGTCCATACTTTCCCTGTGGAGCCCTATGACCATCAGCACCGAGACCATACAGGTCAGTACGGCCCCGATGACCGTGACCAGCACGATAAAGCGGTTGAGCTTTAGGATATTGTATATGTTTTTAAAGGGTGCTTTCATTCTTTATTAAATTTTTTAATGTGCATTGGACATTTATAAATGTGTCTTAGCCACCAAAGAGCTTGAAGGTAAAGGAGGTGGCTTTGCGGTACAGTTTGAACTTCAACAGCACGATAAACCCAATGGAAGCCAGTTCGATCAGTGGTGCAAAAAATTCACTGCCCCAGTCCGTCCCGAACAGGTTGTTCCAAAAGCTTGTATTGATCTCCGTGTACAGGGCATTGACAAAGACATTGACCAAAAAGAAGGCCGGTACCAACATATATACCCCGGTATAGAGCTTAAAGAAGTTATAGGCCAGTCCCCTGAACTTTTCAAACACGGCCAAGCTGATCACCAAGGGAAAGAAGGCCCGCATAATGCCCAACAGGAAAAAGCGTTCCGCCAGGAACAGCGGATAGATGAACAGGTCCATCATCCATAGGAAAATCCCGATAACAAAGGCCAGCACCTTCAACCCGTACAAAGGGGTCACCAAGGCCTCGTACAACAGCGCCAACGCCTTTTTGGCAGCCTCCAGTGCGCCCACATCCCGTTCCAGATCCACATCCTGTAGCTGTAACGGGAGGAGCGCTGGGGCCGTATCTCGGTATTGGGTCTCAATGGACACCAAAATAGCATCAAAGACATCCAACACCTGTGTGGAGAAGATGACCAAGATCACGACGGCAAAGTTCTTGGCCAGTTCCGTGGGTGTCAGCCCCCAGGTATGCCCATCGGTAGCTGCGATGCCTTCGTTGTATTTCTTCAGAATGTTGACCAAAAAGAACAGCACGGCCAGTGCCTTCATGCCCGTAATGGTATACTGGGCAAAATCACTGTCCATGATGGTCCGGTAGACTGTATCCACATATTCCAATCCTATTCCCAAGAACATAATTCCCTAATATTGTGTTTCGCGATTATTGATCCTGTCCTGCATCTTCCTGAAGGAAATGATTTCCCTATAGCGTCTGGTCTTTACCTCCAGTTCGGCGACCATTTCGTGGGACTGGACTTTCTTTTCCATCAAAATGGCCGTGCGTTCCGCATCGGTCATTTTCAAAAAATCACTGGACAGGATCTGGTTCACAAAATCCAGGTCGTCTATGGCCGTGTCCATGATCTGTTCAAATGAGCGGGATACCTGCTCTACTTCCCCCGCTTTGATATAGGGAGAATTCAAAATATCCCTTACATCTTGCTGTACGGTCCTGAACAAAATCTCATTGTTCTTGGTCAGCTCCTGTAGGGCCTTCAATTGTTTGATTGTATTGCTGACCTTGACGACATTATCCTTTTGCTCTTTTAGAAATTGCACCGTCTTCAACAGTTCCGAGGTCTGTTTGGCCGACTCCACCAGCGATTTGGTCATGCTGATGAAGTTCGTATTGTCATACACCGGCATCCCCTGGCAGGCAGCGCCTGCCGGCAGTAATAAGGTGAAGGTTAAGGCAAATCCCAGTGTAAGGATCTTTTTCCTAAATGTTGGTTTCCTAATTGTTTTCATGTCGCTTTGTCTTTATGGTTAATGAATGTGGTGATGGCTTGTTCCATATCGTTCGTCTTTTCGAAAAGTTCCAGTATCTGGGTACTCTCTGTCCCATCCGTCAGATAGGCCGCAAAGACCTCTGGTGGTACTTCCAATCGGAAAATGTTGCTCTCCTTCCCGATCTTGATGAACATTTCGGTATACTTTCGATCCCCGCTCAGATTGTTTCGGATGGATCGCAGCTGGTTCAGGTCATGGGACGACAGGTTAAGCCTATTTTTCAGTTCGTCATAGCCCTTTTCGTTACGGAGACTGTAAATGACCTGGGTGTTCTCCAAAATGCTCGCGGAAGTGGAATTGTTGGGCAATTGGTTGATGGACTGTAGGATGATGCCAATGGCCCCGTTCTGCTTTCTAATGGCCTGATAATAGAACTCCACACTTTCCAGCACGTTCGCAAATTTCAGCTGCTTGGCAAACTCATCGAACAGGATGATGCCCCGTTCGGAACGGTTACGCCATATCGTGCGTTGGATGGCCGACTTGATGAGCTTGAGCATTACCGACAGGATTTCCTTGTTGTCCCGCACCTCGTCCAGTTCAAAGACGATCATCCGCTTGTCCTCGATGGTATAGGTCTGGTCCTCGCCGACATGGAACAGGAAGCTGTACAGGCCACCCGCCACATACTCCGATAGGATATGCAGAAACCCATAGACACTGAAATCCTCCTCCCTGATATGGAGATCCTTGATTAGATTGTCCTTATGATGGTCCACAAACTGGTACAATGACGCCAAGGAATGGTGTTCCCGCACAGTTTTGTAGTAATGGAGAAGCACCTTTTTCATGGCCACTTCCCTGCCCTTGGACACTGTATTGCCCTCTGCCAAGAGTTCCAACAGGAATACGGCCAGGTCCTCCAGCCTTTCAGGGGTCAGGTCGCCCTCCCCTGAAACATAAAAAGGGTTGATGCCCAGGTTCTTGCCCTGCTCGTACCGTAGGATGATGTGGTCATCCGCGTACAGCTTGGCAAATTTGGCATAAGAGCCCCCCAGATCGATAATGACCAGACGCACGCCCTGCTCAAAGAATTGACGAAGGATATTGTTGGCAAGAAAGGATTTGCCCTCGCCCGTTGGGGCGAAAATGGCAAAGTTCCGTGCCTTGATACGTTTTTTCCGTTCGTCCCAGACATCCTTCAAGACGGGGATGTTGTGTTGGCGGTCATTGAATAGGATCCCCGAATCATCGGATCTGTAACTCGTGTTGTTGATGTACAGGCACAGCGCATGTTTGAGATCCGTGACATACAGATCTTCGTTGGAGAAGTTGGTGGCATGGCAGGGATGCGAGTTCAAAAAGTAGTGCTTGCGTTCCTCGCCATTGGGATGATAGGGCACCATGTCCAATTCCTTGAACTCCCCCTTGATTTTGGAGCCTATCCGTTTTACATGTTCGGTTTCCGGATGCCAAAAAATGATATTGAGATGGCCACGGATAATACGGGATGAGTCATCGGTATTGATCTGGTCCAGGATTTGCTGTACCTTTTTGAGGACCACTTTGTTCCGGGAACCGAAATTGGAACTTTTGCTGAGCTCCTCCACTTTTTTGTCCAGTAGCTTACACCACTTGTGTTTGTCATCCAGATAGAGGATGTGGTTGATGATGTGGTTCTCGTTAAGGTCCAGTCCCAGGCCATCGATAAACCCTTGGTGAAAGCTAAAGTCATCCGAGGTGAATTTTTCATTGATCTTGCTGCTCTGGACCGTTCCGGCAAAACACCCTTCATTGTTGACGGCTATGGCATCAAAATAATGGTCGCCGATCTCGATATGTTTTTTGCCCAATAAAATGTCTGTATCGAAATCTTGGTTGAAACCATTGTAATAATCGTTCGTATGGGTGAGTATGTCAGCGGGTAGCATGGGCACCAATGACACTCTTTGGCAGTTGTTGATATAGGAAACGGCATCGTTCACCGCGGTGATGAATTCCGCTACCTGCGCATCCAATTTTCGATAATAGCCTTTTTCCGTTTTCCGAAAGGGATTCACATACTTGGAAGCGTTCAGGGCCTTGTCCAAGGGCAGCACAAAGAACAGATGGCTTTGATGGCTCAGGTATTCCCTGCCCTTAAAATAATCATGGGTGGCCTTTTCCAAAAAAGTACGATCGGGTAATTGCCCAGCATCATAGCCCACTTTTTGATATATGTCCTTTTTATGGATGACCGTACCAGTGGGCAGGGATTTGAAAGCCTGGAACCACATACTGTGTAGTTCCTCAAAATCGGGCTCGGAAAGGGAATACACTTCGGGAAAATCCACTTTGTAACAAAGTACTACATTGCCGTTGGAGGCAAACACGGTATGCCCCTGGATATCAAGAATGGGATGATATAAATTTAGGTTGATCTTATCCATAGGAAAGCGGACTTAGTTTTTTATTGCTGATGGTTTGGGGGAAGACCTTTTGGATAGCAAATACATTTGGGTTTTTGGCCAACTGCGCCAATGCCCCGAACAACAGGGCATTGAACAACAGCAGGGCTACGATGACACCAAGACTGAAGGAAAAGATGATGATCAGCAGGGAACCGATGACCGATACCATCATCAGGGCAAACAAGGAAATGGGCAAGCCCATGATCATGGCCTGCTTGCGGATATTTCTATAGACCTCGTACTTTTTCATCCTAGACCACTATTCCGATGAGATAGGTGAAGATGCCCACCACGGCCCCAGCGATCAGCACAAAGACCAGTACCCGGGTAATCCCTTTTTTCAAATCGGAGTTCTCCCCAAAGAAATGACCGGCATTGAACAAAAAGCCCACCAAAAAGATGACTCCGAGGATAATGGGGAATATCGCCCGAATGGTATCGGAAATATCGTTGACCGAATCCTCGATGCCACCAATCTGGGCAAAAACTGTATTGGAAATTAATAGTGATAACAGAGTGAAGTACAGTGCTTTTTTCATATCAAAAAGTGTTTAAAAATTCGTTTGGTTTTGATATTCGAAAATTACTGTATATTGACACATAAATAGTTGTATACCAGATATTTGTGAATAACATATTCATTGTTATGATTTGGTTTTTATTGCTGCGGATTGGCATCAAAATCTATGTAAAAAGCGGAATGCTATGTTGATAACCTTAAAACCCTGGGTCTGCAAATGCTTCAAAAACGTCAAACTTCGACTTCGCTCAGTTCAAGTTTTTGTCCTTTTGATGTGCAATTTCTATCCGCTTTTTGGTCAGCAAATGCCCCGTAAAGAAATTCTGGTCATTGACCCCGGACATGGTGGGGTGGATTCCGGCACCATTGGGATATATGGAGTTAGGGAAAAGGATGTGGCCTTAAGCGTGGCCAGGGAAATCGTTCGATGGAACCATACCTTTTTGGATGGCAAATACGATATCTATCTCACACGGTACACCGATACCTTGATATCCCTTGGAAATCGCTCCAGATTGGCAAAAGCCTTGCATGCCGATATGTTTGTGTCGCTGCATTGCAACCATGCGGAAAACTCGGAAGCAAATGGTATGGAGGTTTTTGTCCATAATAGGTCCGGACAATATTCTAGGGAAAGTATTCTATTGGGATCATTGATCCTGGATGAAGTGGTACGGAACCTTGGCATCGAACAACGGAGCATTGAATCTGCCAACTTTCAAGTGCTGCGGGAAGTTACCACTTGCGCGTCTGTTTTGGCTGAAATGGCCTTTCTGTCCCACCAGGATGAATCAGGCTATCTATTAAAGGGCAAGAACATCAAAGCCATCGCCTTGGCCATCCTATTGGGCATTGACAATTTTAAAAACCTGGAACTATGAAAGCATTTTTAATGGAAATCATCAAGATCATCGGAAAACTATTGGGAATGGTGCTCAAACGACAATGAAGTTATTTGCGCTTGTCCTTGCTGTTCTTTTCAAAGGCCACCAAATTGAACATCTGCCGCATGCGGCTCCTTACCCGCTTGCCATAACGTTCCTCCAGTTCCCGGGCATTGAGATTGGTGGTGCAATGGGTCTTGATCTGCCGGTTGACAAAAAGCTCGTAGCGCGACAACAGGATCTCCCCCATTACATTGCAATCCTTTCCATAATGCCTTCCCGTAGGTTCCACCCCAAGGTCATCAAAACAAAAGTACTGCCCATTGCCGTAGTCCTCAATAACCTTGAAACCAATGTGGTTGAAGCCGAACACGATATTTCGGCTGGGAATGACAGAATACGGTTTTTGGTAAGGCACCAGGAATTTCAATAGCCGCATCAGACTGGTCTTGCCACAGCCCACGGGCCCGGACAGCAACAGGCCCTTGTTGGGGTCGATGCCGTCCTTTTTGCAGCTGTCATAGTCCTTGATGATATAGTTGCAGAGTTTCAGCAATATCCCGCGGTCTTCCTTGTAGATCCTGAACCGCTCCCCGAACATCAGCTTGCCCTTGGCCTCCAGATAGATGAGCATCTTGTCAAAATCATAAAGGATGCTGTTGCCGCTCAGTTCTCCCAAGCGGTAGGTCAGGTTGCCCTCCGTGATGATATGTGGATGGTCCAGTTTCATAGTGGTTCCCCGTAATCCTTGTCCGAGGTGGTTTTTAGGTTGTCCCGATTTTGGCCAAGCCCGTTAGGTTTGTTGTCGTTTTCAAAATCCAACGGAATCATTTTTTTTAAATTTTCCGGTTTGTTATTGTTTTTATGATTTGTCCTAGTTTGTATATGTTTTATTATAGGTACCAGTGCTTGTCCACTGCTTGTCCCGATTTTGGTACGGCTTCGGTACACAGCTTGTCCATCACTTGTCCCAAAATCGAACATCTTGATACGGCTTCCCTTAAAAGGGTTATGGGAAGGGATATATAGCAAATAGTTCCAATGGCTCAACTGCTTGATGCATTTATGGTAAGTGGACTTGGAACCTATTTTTGAAAAGTCCATGACCTCTTCCCTGTTGATATGGAATTCCTCCCTAAAAAAATTATGGTTCCAAAGCTGAAAAAGGGCTACGTACAGACTGATATGGGTCGGGTTCAAACGGTTGTCCTTTGCAAATTGGTCAAAGACACCGTTCAGGTGTTTGATATAGTTGATGTCCTCCAAACCCCTAGAAGTTCTTGTTGACCTTGTTCCGCTCCAACACTTCCATGATCTCCCGCTGATCGTAATAGAGCACCCCTCCTATTTTGGTATAAGGCAATGTGCCATTGATACGCAAATTCTGTAGGGTTCCCGGGGAAATACCCAGAAGTTCCCGCACTTCATTAGATTTGAGCCATTTCTTGGCCGTAGTGCCATTGTGGTTTTGCAATAGTTCCTTGATGTCCTCCAAAAGTTCCACTTTGAACTCCATCAGGTCTTCCGAGGTAATAATGGTCGCTCCCATAATTTCTGAGTTTTAAAAAGAAGGACCACCGCATTACTCTCATTTCATTTGATGGCCCTTCCGTTGATTTGACTTTCAGGGCAAAACTGAAGAAGATTTTTGGAAAAACTTCCCAAGTTGGTACCAACTTGGGAACGATTTTTTTATCCTATAATTTGCATCGTTTTAGGGCCATTTGGATTTTTGGGACGTCCAAAAAAGCCTGAAAATTGGAAAAAAGGGGTGCCAACCCCCCCGAAAACCAAAATTCCCAAGTTGGTACCAACTTGGGAAAAGTTCGGGAGCTATTCTTCCAGGGATTCCATCCGCTGGTTGAGCATCTCGATGAGCCGTTCCAAGAACCGTGTCCTACTGCTCTTGCGGGAACGGATATCGATAAAGGTGTGGTAGTAATTGCCCAGATCCACATTGTAAAAGTATTCGAAATGGGAGGCCAGTTCCTTGATGTCAACGGTCCCACCATTGATGTATTTACTGGTGTGAAGGGCATAGAGGAGCTCGATCAGGTCCGTCTTGCTGCCGGTCCAAAATAATTTTGATGGTTTTTCCATAGGTGTGTTCTTTGTAGGTTCCATATTGTTGTTCAGATCGTCCACTTCCTTTCTCAGGTACACGATGAGCATGTCATAGGCCATAATGGTGGCCACCGTGCCGTCCTGACAGGTGGAGAACTGGTCATCGATCAAAAAGTGGAAGGATTCCAGGGGCATGCGCAGGTCCCGGTTGCCCCGGACAAAATACTGCTCGTCCATGGACATGGCCCCACGCCGGTAATAGTTATAGAATTCCAGGTTGTCGTTGAAGAAGGTCTGCAGCTTATCGATCTGTTGCTGCAGATATTTGACCTGGGCCACATCCTTTCCCCGCGGGCGTTTGCTCTCTATACTGAAGAGGCGGATGTAATAGATGAGCTTGCTAAAGATCTGTGGCTTGACATGCTTGAAGAAATAGATCTCATCCGCCTGTGTCTCAAAGTCCTTGCCCACAATCTGCTTTTGCAGTTTATGGATGCACTTCTCCACCAGTACGATGCCCTTCTCCGCTTTGTAAAGGATATCACCGTTCCCGCTTTCCAAGGCCTCCAACTGGCCCTCAAATTCCGATAGCAGCTTTTGGTATTTCATGGCACCGCTCCATTATTGCTGTCCCTCCATGACCCCCAAGAGTTCCAAGATAAAGTTATCACGGGTTTGGATATAAGCATATTTTTCCTGTATGATGGCACCGAGTTTCCGCTTTTCAAAGGCAGCGGTCATTCCAAAATCAACTTTTGGCATACCAAGGGCTATGGCCCGTTCAATGGTACGATAAAGTAATTGACGATAAATGGCGTATTGCGCCAAGGCACCATAATCCATCCCCACAAAGGCGGGGACGTACACCTGATTTGTATTGGTGTAACAGAACATAACGCCCACTACCCTATCCGGTTCATCAGTGGGGCACAGCACAATGAATTCCCATAAAGGGTTCTCGTTCATCCGATCAAAAAGCGCATCGGGGAAGGAATAGGTATTGAGCCCCAAGTTGTTGGACTGCACTTCCCCGAACAGTTTTCTGGCCTGGACCAATTGCACAGCAGTTAGTTTTTGGACTGCCGTGCATCGGACCAAGCCAAGATAGGGCTGTATATCCTTCCTGAAATGCCTCCTGTTTCTGGACGATAGTGCTTCGATATACTGTTCTATGGAAGGTGTTTCCTCTAGATCCACGGTACAGGAATCGGGCATTTGCACCCGGAGAAAGCCATGTCCGTAAAGATGACTGTTCCAATTGCTTTCCTTGGGAAAATCCCGAAGCACGGTCATTTTCGCCCCTAACTTCCGTTCCTCTTGTTCCATAAACTCCAAAAAATTGTTCATCGCCCGTTCGCCCAATGGATGCGCGCTGTCCCAATACACATGGTCTCCTTCGGTGAACAAACTGCCCATGGAAAGTATCATGGACGAAAGATGATAGGGGTCCGACCTTCGTTCCTCCTCAATGGATCGGGACAGCTCGGAAGGGGCCAACATATCGTCCTTCCATAGGGAAAAGGTCAAAAAGGTCATCAATACCGGATTTCCATTGACATCCCTTATGATCACATAACGGAACAACCAATTATGTTCTTTTTTTGAATTGCCCTGGAACACGGACTCCAGGAATTTCATTCCAGTCCAATCATATACACCCTGTCCGCCCAAACAACGGTTCCATGCTTCCCCATCTACCTGGTTTATGGATTCCTTGGCCTCCAAAGTAAGGTCACCCAATGGTCTGCGTTCCTCCCGTGTCTTGGGTTCCAATGTAAAGGCATGGAACACCCTTTCCGGGTTCGTCCCCGTCTCTTCCAAGGCTAAGGGAAAATGGTATGCCATGGCATCGGCCAGCCCTTTGATCTCGGCCTTTTCATTGTGTCTTGAGATGGTGATCCTAACCCCGGTGTTCTTGACCGGAACCGCTGGAAAGATGCCCAGATTTACATAAAAACCCTCCCCCATCAGGCGGTTGACAAAATTATAGCCCGTTTTGGGCATTCCCGTCCCTATGTAAAATACCGGGGATTCGTTCCGGTCTATCAAGGGAAGCTCCGTAGCTCCCAAACAAGCATTGAAATAATCGATACGCTCCCGAAGTTCCCCTTGCAGCTCATAGATTTCCTCAGACAGATGAATCTTGGCGGAAGCGATGGCAGCGGCCACGGAAGCGGGTTCCAACTGTGCCGAAAAGGTCAAGGGTCCCCCAAAGGTTTTGATCTTGTCATACATCCCGGTATTGGAACAGGCCAACACGGCCCCGCTGGCCCCAAAGGTCTTGCTCAGCGTACCGAACAGGAGCACATTCTCGGGCAACTCCCCCAATTGGTCCAAGACATAACCTGTACCCTTCTCCCCCACCCAACTCATCCCGTGCACATCATCAAAATAAAAATGCAATTGGGGATATTTTTCGGACAGGTCCATCAGCTCCTTTACCGGGGCATAGTCCCCGTACATGGAGTAGATCCCATCCGCCATATACCAGATGTGCCGCTTGGAATCCCGGTACTTCTTGATCTTGTCCTCCAGCATCTCCAAATTGTTGTGCCGTATCATTTCGATGGGCACGCTCCGTGTCTTGAGCATCTTGGACGCGTTCTGGACGCTCCAATGCACCTGATGGTCCAAAATAATGACATCACTATCTTCCACGGCACTGGGAATCACCCCCAAATGGCCCAAGGTGCTGTTCTTGGTAATGATAATGGGATGTCCGTACATTTCCCCAATGGATGATTCCAGCGCTTCGTACAGCGGATTGGAGATATAGGACTTGGAAAGTGGAAACTGGGTCCCGTATTTATCAATGGCCTCCTTGGCGGCCTCTTTTAATCGGACATCCTGTTCCAGCCCCAAATAGCCTGTGGTCCCAAAATGGAACATATCCTTACCGCCCACCCGGATGGTACGGCCCGAAAAGGATTCTCCCCCGGCATAGAGGTGCAGCACCCCGGCCTGTTTTGCATCGGTGAACACTTCATGCACGGTGTTCAAAAAATTGTGGTGTTTGATCTTAGCCATATCGTTTGGTTTAAATTGTCCTAAAAAGTAATGGCAATTGTCAGATTAAATGGTATGCTCAAATCATTTACTCCGTTTCAATCAAGTATTATTCCGTTTCAGTCAAGTCAAATACCTTTAATTTGGGACAGTGTTCCCCATGTTACGATACCGAAAAAAGTATTTTTGTAAATTCAGGGTTTTTACCAGTTTTCGCCACATGAGAAGATCACATGAAAACAAATACGCTGTTTACCTGATGACCGAAGCGTTGATGCACATCATTTATAAAAAAGACCTATGTATCGACCTCAGGGCCGCCCAACTCATTGTCCAAGATCGGATGATGCTACAAAACGCAAGGGAAATGCCCGTGCTCTGCGACATCCGTGAGGTACGGAGGGTCAATAAGCCGGCACGGGACTATTTGGCCTTGGAAGGGTCACAATGGATAACCGCCTTGGCATTTTTGATCGATCCCCCTGTGACGGATGTGATCAGCAGCATATACTTGGGCACCCATGCGCTAACGATCCCCACCCGGTCCTTTACCAAAAAATCCGAGGCCCTGGCCTTTTTAAAAAAACATGGCTAAATATGAAATCACCGACCATCCAAACGTCCCACTGTTTAAAAACCGACAACCATGCCGAACACCGATGATTTTAGGGTAAAACGCATCCAAAAGATGCTTTTGGAAATGGCCAAGGGCAACTTCTTCTATTCCCTTGAGCCTTCCGATAAAAATGACAATATCGCCTCTTTGGTGGTCATGCTGAACATGGTCAATGAGGAAATAGCGGCAGCCTTTATCCACCAAGGTTTTGCCAATGCGCACAACACTCCGCAATGTATCATCCAACTGTCCCTGATCTTGGACGCCAAAGGTCAAATTGAATTGGTCACCAACGGAACCTGCTCCCTGTTGTCCTGTATGCCAAAAGACCTTATCGGAAAGCCTATCACCGAACTCATGACCGAAAACTCCCAAAGGACTTGGTCAAAAAAGATGACCAAACATTTGAAACGGGACCGATCGGAAACGGTACTGTTCCTGGAATTCATTACGAACGATGGTCTTTTCCTGGCCAAGGATTGTCAAATATCGGTCTACCAGGCCTTGGATGGCAGCGGTCAGAAAATCGTGTTGAACTCCGTTTTCTTTTCCAAAGGGGAACCCTTTGAAACGGGGCTGCCCAAAAACAAGCTTAAAGTGACCAAGGGCATCAAGGAGCATAAGGTCACCTTGACCCCGGAGGACATCCAAATGATCCGGGAGGTCCATGACACGATCCTCAACAATTTGGACAAGGATCTTCCCTCGCTCAAGGACCTCGCCCTCCATATGGGGACCAACGAGTACAAACTGAAATATGGTTTCAAACAGATCTATGGCACCACCATCTTCCGTTTCCTGACCCAGGAACGTCTTAGAAAGTCAAAGACCCTTATCCAGCACAGCAACCTTTCCCTAAAGGAAATCGCCCACATGAACGGTTTCAAGAGCGCCGCCCATTTCTCCAGGGCCTTTCGGGACAAATACGGTAAGACCCCAACCGATTTAAGGAGGTAACCCCTTCAAAATGCGTAAATTACTCCCTTTGGGTCAAGGAATGCTCCGTTTCAAATAAATTGGACTCCCGAACTTTGTCATATCAAATCAAAAGATATGGTGTCCAAAAAAATATATCGAACCCTTGTCCCCACGGCCAGTTTCCTATTGGTCCTGTTGTTCGTATACACGGCCACCAGCAAACTATTGGACCTGGACACCTTCGAATGGCGGTTGGCACAAATGCCCCACCTCTCTACCCATGCCGATCTCCTCCAATGGGGAGTTCCCTTTTCGGAACTCACCATAACAGGCCTGTTATTATCCCCCAAGTTCCGCATCCTTGGGCTGTATGCCAGCTTCGCCCTACTTGGCCTCTTCTCGATATACATCATCGCCGTCCTGGCGTCCGATCATCCCACGCCCTGTTCCTGTGGGGGTATCATCTCCACATTGGGTTGGCGGGAACACATACTGTTCAATGGGGCCTTTATGCTTATGGCCCTTGGGGCCATCCTGCAGTCCAGGAGACAGACCAAATGACCGTCAAAAACAAAAAAACTGCGCAGCTGAGGGGAAGCCGAAAACCTCACCTAGAGTAGGCATTCATTATTAATACATAACATTATGAAAGCTAAATTTTTCAAATTGTTGTTACCGGCCTTTGCCATCATCATGGCGGTCGGCATGGCATTTGCCACGGAAGAGGCCAATAGCACCCAAACGGGCTATTACAACCATCCCATCTTGGGGGTTCAGGCCATCCCGACGGATTGCCCTGAAACCGGACAAGTGCTCTGTATGGAAGGACAGTGGCAGGTCTTTAAGGACCCTGCACTCACCATTCCATTGTACGAAAGGTTCGAATAGATAATCCTTTCAAAACTAAAGGTGTCCCTAGGGACACCTTTATCACTAACTCAAAACACAACGAAACTTCAAGCCTCGCAGTCCTTTCCAAAACTTCTGCTACAATACAACAAATTTGCTTCATCCTTTAACCACCGGTCAACTCCTCCAACTTGGCCAAGCACCAGGCCCAATGCCCGCTGGATTCCAAATTCTTATGGCGCTTTAAGGATTTCCGCAACAGGCGTTGCAGGTCCAGCAGTTGTTCCATGACGACACCTAATGAATGATCGGAATGCACAAAGGCCATCTCATCCACCCCAAATTGGAACCGCTCCTTTTGAAAGTTTTGGTTCCATTTTTCCAAGTACAGCGCTTGAATGGCCTGCTTCCGGGCAGGTACCATCCCGGTACCCTCCAACAACTCCTTAAAAAGCCGCTGCTGCAGCTCCTCGACATACCAGTCCAATGCCCCTTCAAAGCCCTCTAAGGTTTCCAGATGCTCCAAGCGTTTCATCCGTTGTGGTCTCATCAGTTCCATCAAGAGCAGTTTTTGATAGTTTAGCACAAGATCGGGATGGCTCGAATACCGAATGTCCATGCCCAGATCGGGACGGGTCAACCATTGGGGAGGGTCAAAGGCCTGTTCCATGAAATAATCCATGGCCTCCTGCTGCCTTGTAAAATCAACAGGGGTGTACATGTTTCCCTCTTGGTTCATGGATTTGTAAAACACCTCATAACCTCCGACCATGGAAAGCACATTTTGCATGGTATGGTACCAAAGTTCCAATCCCTGGGCATATATGCGTTTGCTCCGCGCCATATCCGTTCTCCCTTGGTTGGTATCGGGCAAGAGGGCCAATGCCCGCTCCAAATTGGCCAAGGCACGTTTTGCCCCTCCCACGGGATCATTGGTCTCTACCACTTCATTGGTGTTTCCCGGGCCAATGATCTCATAATTACTATCGTTATACCTATACCACGGTACGGAATCCTGCCATCGGATCATTTCTTCCAATCGCTCCGATTTCTGCTTTTTGCCCCATCCCGAGGGGAACTCCGTATACGCCCATTGGATATAGTAGTGGTCTGTGGGACCTACCTTTTGGATCAACAAATGCGGCGGAACACTATCTTTGGGCTGTGCCATATTATTGTGCCTGGCATAGGACATCACACTGGGCGTATGTCCCATATCCTTGAGCCACTGCGCATCGCCCATACGCTCCAAAGGGTATTGGAACTCCCCAAAGTGGTTATCCTTGATACCGAGGGCATGCCCGGTCTCATGCGCCGTCAAAAATTGGATCAGCTCCCCTGTAAGAGCATCGGGAAAGGGATACCGCGCCCTTGGATCTAAAGCAGCACAGCGCACAAAATATTCGTCCTGTAACCGCTGTAGTGAAGTCCCCAACAGAATATCCGACTTTATGATTTCCCCAGAACGATGGTCAACGACCAAAGTGACCGTCCCTCCTCCACCTAACGCTTCTCGGCCCCTGACGTTGTGGTACCTTCCCCATCGGAGGACGGAGTTCCCCAAACTACGGTTTTCCCACGCATCCAAACTATCCATCTCCTTTACGATAATGGCATTTGTAAATCCTGCCGCCTCAAACGCAGGGAGCCATTCCAGAACACCGGCCTTGACATAGGGCCTCCATTTCTCGGGAATATCAGGTGATATCAAAAATGTAATGGACTTTTGGGGCACACTCCGTTCACGGTCCTTAAACTTTTTGGCCAATCGCCATCGCCCTATGCTACCAACCTTATTTTCCGTTTGGTCCCCGGTCCTATCCTGGTCCTCGACCCAATAGGCCATACGGTAATCATAGGGCCTCGGCTCCATGGGTTCGGGCAATACCAGAAAGCTGAAAAACACAGATTCCAAAAACGAGACCCCCTCCTTGGAAAACCCTATCCGGGTTTGCACCATCAGTTCACCATCCTTGTGCTTTACCCCGACCACCTCGGAGAGATGGCCCAAACGGGGCAAGGAGGACATATGCTGCCAAGGAATCGATCCATCCAATACCACTGACGTCATATCGATCCGATAGGCATTCCCATCATATGCCATGATCGGAAATTCCCCAAGAAAGATCCTTTCCAGGGAAATATCCCCATTCAAGGGCAACCAGATTCCCATCTCCGACCATACACGAGGTTGCTCCAAATACAGCCGTTCCCCTTCCTTACGGAACTGCACATGCTTGGAATCATAAAATTCACTATCCCCGGTACTTGTCCATAATAGGGTCTTTTCCAAAAGGGACGAGGGAACATCGACCCATAATTTGCCCTCCACTACTTGTGCCGTAAGAAAAGGAGTTGTTACATCGGATGCTATACCATCTAAATCCTTCACCATTTGCGAGTAGCCATTCACCGCCCATAAGGGTATCATCCATACCAATATATAAACCAACTTTTTCATCCTATGAATTCTTTTGTCAAACATTAATATCCAGGGTTTTGTGGCAAGAGATTGGGATTGATCTCCAATTCACTCTCGGGAATGGGCAACAGTACATGGGTATCCTCCCAATTGGCCTTTAAGGGTGCCATCACCTCTGTTGCCCGTCCGGTACGTTTCAGGTCCATCCAGCGCAATCCCTGCTCCGCAAAGAGTTCCACGCGTCTTTCTTGGTATATGGCCTCCAGCAGTTCCGTTTGCCCGACCAAATTCACATCCCCCAGACCGGCACGATTGCGTACCGCATTGAGGTCCTGTCGGGCCCCGTCCAGATTCCCCAACTGTGCCCTGGCCTCCGCCCGGATCAGGTATTGCTCCGCCAATCGGAACACAATGGAATGCTCCAAGGATGCCGTTTCATTGAACAACGCCTTGTACTTATGGGCATAGGACAGCGTAAGGGTACCATCGGCATCCGATATTTCATCGGTCCAACGCTCCAAACGGCCATCCCCCACTTCAAAAGCATCCAACAGGGAGGGCGTAAGCGCAAAGCGCTGCCCGGGAATGAACTGGATCACCAATTGATTGGCCTCTTGGGTATTGCTAAGGTCATTGCCAGGTTTGAACTGCCAAATGGTCTCCCCCGATTCCTTAAGAAATACCCGGTCCAAATCGGGTTCCAAGGGAAAGGCAGCGATCAGTTCCCCAGCAGTGGCAGCGGCCAACTCCCACTGCTGTGTATACAGGGCCATTCGGGCCAACAGGGCACGGGCCACATCGGCATCGGGCACCACCCTATCCCCCACGGGAATATCCGCACCGTCCATCAAAGCGACCGCTTGCTCAAGGTCCGCAACAATGGCTTCATACACCAGCGCTGTCTCCAACCGTGAAGTGTTGGTGTTCACCACATAATCCGTGGTGGTGATATAGGGAACATCCCCAAAAACACCCACCAGTAAACTGTGCACATAGGCCCGGACAAACAGCGCCTGTCCCTTGTAGCGTTCCACTTCCATCGCGCTCAGTCCCTCCGACGCTTCCAATCCCGCAATGATGTCATTGGCGGCATAAATGACCTGATAGCCCTGTGTCCACCATCCCAAGAGCACCGCATTCTGTGGTGTCACCGTATGACGGTACAATTGGACAAAATCACCGTTGAAAGCGTAATAATCCAGCTCGTCGGCATAGATACCCAATAGGGTCGTAAATCCCGAATTCCCGGACACCATCCCATCTTCCCTTAGGGAGAAATAGAGATTGGCCAGGGCCGATTCCACCGTGGAGGGGTCATCGAACACCCTTTGGGCGACCAAGGTATTCTTGGGAGGGTCCACCTCCACAAAATCCGAGCAGCCAAGGGTGCCCAACAGTACTATCCATGGACAAGCCTTCCACATCAGGCCCATCAAAAATTGTTTTTTGCTATAAAATATCTGTCTCATAATTCATTTGTATAAGGTTAAAATCCCAACTGTAGTCCCAAGGTCAACTGCCGTAACTGCGGTAAACGCACGGTGGAGGGCTGCTCCGGATCGGGCCCGGTATAGTCGGTGATCGTCCAAAGGTTCTGTCCCTGTAGGTAAACATTGATGTCCAGACGATCCCCAAGGTTCGGGACCCTATAATTGAGGGTGATGTTCCTAAGCCGGATGAAGGAGGCGTCCGATACCGCCGCATTGCTCCTGGACTGAAGTGCTCCCGTGTCCTCCCCGGGAGCAAGTCCGGCAGAGGCCAATTGAACGGTGGCCTCATCACCGGGCTCTTGCCATCTATCCAACAAACGGATGGGCAGGTTCCTGCGCGCGCCCGGCACCGAAAAGGCCCGGAGCTCATTATAGGCCTTTTGTTTCTTGAACTGGAAAAAGAAATCCAGCCCCAAATTGCCCCATCGGATATTTTGCCCAAAACCCCCGTAGAATTCCGGGGCTAGGTCCTCCAACCACTCCCGGTCGCCTAGACTGGTGATCTCCCCGTCCCCGTTGAAGTCCTCGAATTGATAGATGCCCGTTTCAGGGTCCACCCCAAGGGACTCGTACAATCGAACGATGGTCAAGGGCTCCCCGATGATGTAGCGATCGGCAAAGGTGGAATCTTCCAGACCATCAAAGGCAATTAGTTTATTTTCGGGGACCGTCAAGGTAAAGCGGGTGGACCATCCAAAATCCTTCCCTTGGAACATCATGGCATTGAGATCTACTTCCACCCCGGTATTCTCCACCGTGGCATCAAAATTCCCGGTCAGTTCCGAAAAACCAGTGGTCGCTGCCAAGGGGATACCGATCAACTGGTTGCTGGAGCGGTTCCGAAAAAAGGAGGTCTCCAATCGCAACCTATCACGAAAGAACCCCAGTTCCAGGCCCACTTCCAATTTCGTATTCGATTCCCATCCAAACAAGGGATTGAAAATGCCCGTGGGCTCCAAAATGCTGATACCGTTGTAATCAAAACCCGTCACATCATAGGTGTCCAAAAAGCGGTAATCCCCGATATTGTCACTGCCCGTGGTCCCATAGCTGCCACGAAGCTTCCCAAAGCTCAACCAGCTGCTATTGGCAAAAGGCTTTTCCTCGGAAAACAACCAGGCCAATCCAACGGCCCCAAAATTGCCGAACTGCCTGCCCGGTCCAAATCGGGAAGAACCGTCACGCCTACCCGTCAGGTTCAGGATATAGCGGTCCAGGAAATTGACGTTGACCCTACCGAATACCGCGGTATAGGCATATTCGCTATCAGTGTCCCCCAATACCTCCACGGTACTGGCCGCGGCAAGGTTTTGGATCAACAGGTCATTGGGATAGCCCGTCCCCCTTTGCACAAACTGCTGGGCGGTTTCCTTTTGAAAGGTAGTACCCAACAACACTTCTACATCGAAGGTGTTCCATGTGGGATTCCAACTGATCTGGGGCTCCACGATCCAAGATTCACGATCGGCCGTATTCAGCGTCAAGGAAGAATAGGTCTGTGGCGTCAATCCACGTCCGGGGTTCACTGCGGAACTGGGCAAGGTACGATAGGAATCCAATTGGTACCTATTATATCCCAAACTGGTCCGAACCTCAAGATCGGGCCATAGCGCATAGGACAACAACGCATTGGAAATAAGGGTCTGGCTTGCCTGTCCGAACCGCTCCTCCAAGGCAGCAAAAGGATTGTCAAAGGTATTGTCCTCCCAATTGAGGTTGCCCTCATCATCATAGATCTCAGGGGCATTGGGCTCCAAGGTGTAGGCAACGCTCGTCAGATCGGAGCGTGGCATCAAGTTGTCCTCTCGGGTATAGAGGGTGGACAGATTGATCTTGAACCGCCCATTATCGGATCGATGCGACAGATTGCTGTTCACATTGGCCTTTTTATAATTCGCATCTCCAGGAAAAACCGTGGTCTCCTTTAGGTAGGACCCACTGATCAGGAACTGGGTGCGTTCACTGCCTCCGGAAACGGACAATTGCAGATTGTTCCGATAGGCGGTACCCCCAATCAGTTCTTCCTGCCAATCGGTATACCGATCATTGTCCCAAGTCTTGATATCCGGCCATGCAAAATCAAAGGCGGGATTCTCCAAAAAGTCCCCAAACCCATCATTGACCACCCCTTCACGGCGGAGCTCCAGGTATTGTTGGGTATTCAACAACTCCAGAAAATTGGTGACCCTTCCCAACGAAGAGCTCATTTGGGCATTGAACCGGGTCTCCCCGACCCTACCCTTCTTGGTGGTGATCAGTACCACCCCATTGGCCCCACGGGAACCATAAATGGCGGTGGCATCGGCATCCTTGAGCACCTCTATGCTCTCAATGTCGTTGGGATTAATGGCATTCAGCGGACTGGTGTTCCCGCCCAATATCTGCCCGGAAACATCGTTGGACCCCAAGGACTGTGAACTGATGGGCACCCCGTCCACGATAAAAAGGGGGTCGGAAGCCCCATTGATAAAGTTCCTGCCACGGATATCAATGGTAAAGCCCCCACCGGGCACGCCCGTGTTTTGAACAATGTTCACCCCGGATAGTTGCCCTTGCATGGCCGCCAAGGGATTGCCCACAGGCTGCTTTTCCATCATTTCAGCCTTGATTGTGGCAATGTTCCCGGTACGTTCCCGCTCGGAAACGGTATAGTAACCCGCATTGAGCACCACTTCGCCCAATACCGTCACATCCTCTTCCATAATGACCGAAACCTCTTCCCTACCCGCAATAGGCACGGTAAGGGTCTTGAAACCCACCATGGAAAAGACCAGAACATCGGAAGGACCGGCAGTAATGGAAAAGGAACCATCCAGACCGGACATGGTCCCGATATCCTTGGATTCCACCACAAGGTTCACCCCGGCCAAGGGCTCTCCCGCGCTATCGGTGACGGTGCCGGAAACGGTGGCCTGTGGTGGTTCCAAGAAAGTGCCCGCCTGCATATAAAAAGTACAAAAGGGCATTAATAAAGCATATAGGAGCACGAACAGGGATGCCCTGCGCATGCGTATTGTTATGAGTTGCATAAATTGAGTTCTTTTAATTAAAGCGTTAGTTATTCTCCACACTGCCCACGAAGTCCCGACAAAGTCGTAACTTACCTTAGGACATCAAGGTTCGGACATAGGCCATCCTGCCCGGGTGAAAACTTACCCAGAAATAGGATTCCTAAACCAAAAAAGACCATGGTTTCGTGATTGGGCCGGTTGCCCTAAAAGTGTAGTCGTTGGTAGTGGGACAAAAGGATATCGTGAACCGGAAAAGTGTGTAACGTGTATCCCACAACCGTGGCCTTGGGATTATACGGGGTTCTTGGGCTTCTTTTTAAACAGGATATCGAACACCGAGTGCGATGCCCCAAAAACAGGACAATAACACGGTGTGAACCCTACAAAAAAAAATTGCCAAATGTTTCCCATAACCCGTTGGTTGGGCGAAACCCCGAAAGGACCAAAGAAACCAAACGCTAAGAAGAAAGTTGCAATGAACCAATACACCTAAAAAAGGCGCGGGACTCAACTTATCTAAATAGAGGTACTGGTGATACCGTGCAACGATAAGAGAGCCCACGCCCGGGTCGTGAGCCATCTGCTTATTGTCCTGTTGCAAAAATTACCAGTTTTCTATTTAAGGACTCTAAGCGAAAGCTTCAAATATTGTCTATACGAAGAATCGCAAATGTATGTATTCAGTTCCAAATATAACGAAATATAAAAATGTAATCCAAATGGCTTACATGTTTTTTTACAATTAAATGAAAATTGCAATATGGGTAAGCTAAAACCAGAGGATATTGCATTGAACAATAAAATTGCGCATAGAATCAAGGAATTGCGAATAAAGGCTGACCCTAATCAAAAAAGGTTTGCAGAAAACAATGATTTGGAAAGGCAAACTTTAAACAGGTGGGAAAGTGTTAATGACAACCGAGGAGTTTCAATACACACAATCAGTAAATTTTGCAAAATGGTTAATATAAGCCTAAAAGAATTTTTTGCTTCAGACTCATTTAAGAATCAATAATTCTAATTTCCTCGAACTAATTCCCTTTCTCTTTTTTAAATTCCTTACAGAAATTCGCATTTTCCTTTTCTAGAAAATTCTTACATTTAGTTCCTGTACTCCCCCAAAACTTTGTTGAACGATAAAAAAGCTGTGCCTACCATTATGAGGCGTGGCTTAGGCATGGCCAACTATTTTGGCGGTGTATACTGAAGAACTGGGTATATAAATAAGTTGTGCTTAATTAAAATAGACAGATGAATAAGAAACAAATAGAAGACCTACTGAAAAAGGTTCCCGAAATAGAAGAGCTAGCTAAAGCATTCTTTCAAAAAGTACAGGTTAAATACTCTCCCACAGGAGGTGGGAGCGTAGTAGTAATTGGATTCTCTGACTATTCTTGGGTTGAGCCTTCCGGGGACACTTTAAATACCCAATTGGAATTGATTGACAAATATGAAGATTGGTATTCCCAAACCAGCCAAATTATTTCGAATATTATGCCTTCTCGAAAACCTGATTTGGTCGATTTGTATGAAAAGAATAAAGACATTATTGAACTGAAAGAACAGATTTGGAGTCAAGATAAGAGCAAGTTCGAAAATAATCTCTTGCGGAATCTTGGCAAACAAAAGAGTATGCTTTCTTCAACATTGAGTATGATTAATATTAAGCCTAAAGAAGGAAAGGAAGAAAAGAAAGGGGATAATAATATTGAAAGCAATAATTATGGTCAACCTGGATTGGACATATCAATGTATGTCGACTTAAAATCACAAATGACAATTCTTTCTCAACAGTATTCTAGAATAGAATCAGATATTAAAGATTTAGCGCAGAAGATTGAAGGTATAGGAAGAATTACAATTAATAACTTGAATCAAAATACCGCCAAAACAGGAAACATTTCCATTTCAAACGAGAATTTAGTCAAATGGGTTAAACCTGATTTAGATGATGAACTTAAAAAATTAAAAGAAGAGTTACAGTCTAAAGATGTAGAAGGCTCAGACAAAGAGATTATTGAAGATTTGATCGAAACAGTTCTAAAAGAGAAGAACCCTAAACTTGAGTGGTTAAAAGATAAAATTTCGAAAATAAAGTATTGGGGGAATAAAGCAGGACTTTTAATTGGTAGATTAAAAGAATTAGCAGATGCAATTGGAATAACAGAAAACTAAAAACAACAGTACCTAAGAAAACAAGGGGCAGTTAGTGGTTTCGCTCTTCGTGGCTAAATTTGTCACGGACGGACAAGTAAGAGTTTCGAAAGCTCCACGTTTCTTAGCTGCGGACCGTTGTGAACAATGTAACCAGAACAATACGAATAGATGATTAAAAAGTTTAAATCAATAAATAATCTTGCTGTATTTCAAAATTTTGATTGGGATTCAACTATGCGTGATAGCGGAAATAATGTTGTTCTATTTAAACTAATCAATATTTTTTATGGTCGGAATTATTCGGGAAAAACTACTTTGTCGCGTATTGTAAGAGCTTTAGAAACAGGCAATTTATCCGACAAATATGAAAACCCTGAATTTGAAGTTAGCATAACTGACGTTGCTGATAGTACACCAAATAATTTAACTGCACACGGAAAAAAAATCAGAGTTTTCAATGAGGACTTTGTAAAGGCTAATCTTCGTTTCATCGTAAATCCTGATGAAAGCATAGCACCTTTTGCCATAATTGGTGGGAATGCTACAATTGAAGCTGAAATTCAAACTTTAAAAAATGAACTGGGTGTGAAAGAAAATCCTGAAGAAGAAATTGATGCTACAGGATTTTATCTTGAATTAAAAAATGCTTCATTGAGAGCAACAACTGCATTACAAGCATATCAAACCGCAAACAATAGCTTAAATGACCAATTAAGGTATAAAGCAACAAACAATCCGAATGGTATAAAATACAAATCCGATAAGTTTGGAGACCAAAACTATAATATCACCAAACTACTAAGTGACGTAAAAACCGTTTCGGACACCTCTTTTCAGCCATTAACTGATCAAGAAGTAACAGCGAAATTGAATTTGCTCAATGAAAGTACAAACGCAAACATTCCAGAAATTGAAAAACCAACTTTTGATTTAAATACACTAAATAGAAAGGCAAAAGAACTCGTAACTAAATCAATTAGCAATTCCAATAAAATTGAGCAGCTTTTAAAAGACGCAATTTTAAATCGTTGGGTAAAAGAAGGTCGCCAATTACACAAGGACAAGCTTGAAAAATGCTCTTTTTGTGGTAATGATATTTCACAAGAACGTTGGAATGCATTAGAAAGTCATTTTGATGAAGAATCGGAAAAACTAGAAAAGGAAATTGATTCTTTAATTTCTGAAACGGAAAATTCAATTCGGAAGATTGAGACCATACTAGTAATTGACAAAAATTTGTTTTACTCAAAGTTTCATTCAGACTTGGACACTTTAATAGAAGAAAGAGAACAAGCGATTGATGTATTAAAATCAGATTTAAATACTATAAAAGAAAAGCTTGTTGAACGCAAAGATGACCTACTCAATTCTAAATCGTACAATGATGTAACTGATAACAGTAAATTACTAGAGGATTGTTGGAAAAAATATGAAACTTTTAGGACAGAAGCGAACGAATACAGTAGTTCCTTGGAAACCGAACAGACAAAAGCAAAGAAGCTTTTGAGATTGAGAGAGGTAAGCGATTTTACTACTGACATTCAATTTTCAACTGTAAAAGCAAGAGTGCAATCTTTAAAAGACACTTCAGATACTGAAACTCAATCCAAGAATGATGTGGAGGAAAAAATCAAGCGACAAATTGCTCAAATCGAAGCTAAAGAGCGGTTGATGAATGATGAAGAAAAAGGGGCAATTAAAGTAAATGAATATTTAAATAATTTTTTTGGTCACGCTTTTTTGACACTACAAGCATTAGAGGATACTGATGAGTTTGGAGGGAAGAAAATAAAATTTGAAATTGTAAGGAACGGAAACAAGGCACATCATTTAAGTGAAGGTGAAAGCAGTCTAATTGCGTTTTGTTATTTTATGGCAAAGCTTGAAGATGTCGAAACAAAGGGAAGTAAGCCAATAATTTGGATTGACGATCCAATTTCGAGTTTAGATAGTAATCATATTTTTTTCGTTTATAGTCTTATCAATGCAGAAATTTTCACAAGTCAAGAGTATGAACAGATATTTATTTCCACTCATAATTTAGACTTCTTAAAATACTTAAAAAGATTGCCAAGTGCTTTAAACAAAAATCATTGTAACTATTTTTTGATTTCAAGAGAAAATGAAATAAGTAAAATCACATTAATGCCAAGGTATTTAAAAGATTATGTAACAGAGTTTAATTTCCTTTTCCACCAAATTTATCAGTGCTCGATTGCTGAGACAGATGATGAAAATCAACATAATTTATACTATAATTTCGGAAATAATACACGGAAATTCCTAGAGGCTTTTCTATACTACAAATACCCAAATACTATCAAACAAGTTGATAAACTAACAAAGTTCTTTGGGAATAATAGACAAGCCTCGATAATGACTGATAGAATTAACAACGAATTTTCACATTTAGAGGGGTTGTTTGAAAGAAGTATGACACCGATAGACATACCTGAAATGAAAAAAACTGCAGAGTTTATTCTAGATAAAATAAAAGAAAAAGATAATGAACAATATGAAGCCTTATTATCGAGTATCGGAATAGAAATTCAAGATGAAGAATAAAAACACTGCTCACAATCAAGTGGACGGCTCCGCCATTAAATGACGGAGTGTACCCCTCATACCACCGCGCCCCTCTGTAAGCTACCCTTAAAACCGAATGTTTCCATATATTTGGGAAGAATAAGATTTCCCCTACCCAAAATTAAATACACTTCATGTCCGAAGAACAAAAGAAACTGCTCGAAACGCAATTATGGAACATTGCCAATGAGTTAAGAGGCAAAATGGATGCCGATGAGTTTAGAGATTATATTCTAGGCTTTATTTTCTACAAATACCTTTCCGAAAAGCAATACCTGTACGCCAATAAATTATTGGAAACCGAGGAAATTAAGGATTACCTTTTGGTTACGAATGCAGACGATTTGAAAGCCATTAAAGAGGAATCCCTATTAAAATTGGGGTACTACCTAAAACCTGATGAACTCTTTAGCTCCATCGCCAAAAAGGGCAATGCCAATACCGAGAACGAGAGTAACTTTATCCTGGCCGATCTGGAAAGCATTCTCAACAGTATTGAGCAAAGTACCATGGGTACGGAAAGCGAGGACGATTTCAACAAGCTTTTTGAGGATCTGGACCTCAACAGCACCAAACTGGGCAGGAGCACCGATGCCCGAAACAGCCTCATCTCCAAAGTGCTGTTTCATTTGGACAAAATAGATTTTGCCTTGGAGGATGCCGAAGCGGATGTGCTGGGCGATGCTTACGAGTATCTTATTTCCCAATTTGCCAGCGGTGCAGGTAAAAAAGCAGGAGAGTTTTACACCCCACAACAAGTCTCCAAAATATTGGCCAAAATAGTGACCACGGGCAAAAAACGCCTGAAAAGCGTGTACGATCCCACTTGTGGCTCTGGCTCCTTGCTGTTGCGTGTGAGCAGGGAAGTGCCCGTGGATGATTTTTTTGGGCAGGAACTGAACCGGACCACCTACAATTTGGCACGGATGAACATGATCTTGCACGATGTTCATTTTAGGCATTTCGATATTAGGCAGGAGGACACTTTGGAACAACCCCAACATTTGGATATACGTTTTGAGGCCATTGTGGCCAACCCGCCATTTTCCGCCAAATGGAAAGGGAAGAACAACCCATTAAACGAAAACGACGAGCGTTTTAGCCAATACGGGCGTTTGGCACCCACCAGTAAAGCCGATTTTGCCTTTGTGCAGCACATGCTGTACCAATTGGCGGAAAACGGCACCATGGCCTGCGTGTTGCCCCATGGCGTGTTGTTTCGAGGGAGTGCCGAAGGCACCATTAGGGAATACCTGATAAAGGAACTAAATTATTTGGATGCGGTGATAGGCCTGCCCGCCAATGTATTTTACGGCACAAGCATCCCCACCTGTATTTTGGTGCTGAGCAAATGCAGGGTACACAACGATGACATTTTGTTTATTGATGCCTCACAGGGTTTTGAAAAAGATGGCAATAAGAACAGGCTGACCGAGGAACATATCGATGCCATTATAGACACCTACCGCACCCGTAGCACCAAGGACAAATTTAGTTACGTAGCGAGTTTGGAAGAGGTAGCGGAAAATGATTACAACCTCAACATACCCCGCTACGTGGACACCTTTGAGGAAGAGGAGCCTGTGGACTTGGACCAAGTGGCCACTGATTTAAAAGACTTGGAGAAGGACATGGCCGAAACGGATACCCTCATTGCCGACTTCTGCCAACAACTGAACCTTAAAACACCGTTTTGATTATGAAGGAACAAAAACGGGTGCCGAAATTGCGGTTTGCTGAGTTTTCGGGGGAATGGGAGAAAATACAATTTTCTAAAGTGTGTGATAAAATTAGTGATGGAATACATTCGACTCCAAAATATAATGATGAAGGAAATTACTATTTTGTTAATGGGAATAATCTAGTTGATGGCAACATTTTTATAAATGAAAATACAAAACGCCTAACAGAGAATGAATATCTTAAACATAAAAGAGAACTCAATGAAGATACCATACTAATTTCCATCAATGGAACTATTGGTAATTTGGCATTTTATAACAATGAAGATATTGTTCTTGGAAAAAGCGCATGTTATATTAACATAAAAAGTAAATATCCGAAGTACTTTTTTTATTTGTCTCTTCAAACCTCTAGGGTTAAAAACTATTTCAACTCAGAATTGACAGGAAGTACTATAAAAAACCTATCGTTAAAGACCATAAAAGAAACAACTTTAATACTTCCAAGTATTAGAGAACAACAAAAAATAGCCTCTTTCCTTTCATCGGTTGATAAAAAAATAGCGCAATTACAACAAAAGAAAACCCTTTTAGAGCAGTACAAAAAGGGTGTGATGCAGCAAATGTTCCCTTCGGCAGGCTCAGGGCAAGTTCCACAATTGCGGTTTACTCGAGAAGATGGGAGTGCTTATACTGATTGGGAGGAGAAACGGTTGGGGGAGATTACTAAGATAACGACTGGAAACTCCAATAGGGTTGATTCCAGTTTAGATGGTAAATACACCTTTTTTGATAGATCTCAAGATATTAGAACAAGTAGTATTTATCTCTTCGATGGTGAAGCAATAATTGTTGCAGGAGAGGGTCAAGAATTTATTCCCAAATATTTTGTTGGCAAGTTTGATTTACATCAAAGAACTTATGCTATCATGGATTTTAAAAAGTCAAATGGCAAGTTTTTGTATTATCTAATTCATAAAAATCGACATTATTTTTATTCGCAAGCTGTAGGTTCTACGGTTAAGTCCTTAAGATTACCTATGTTTCAAAAAATGAAGATTATGTTGCCATCGATAGCTGAACAAACTCAAATCGCCAACTTTTTAAGTGCCATCGATAAAAAAATAGCCGTAGTTCAAACTCAAATAGAACATACCCAGCAATTTAAAAAAGGCCTGTTGCAGCAGATGTTTGTGTAGAAATGGAAGAATTAATACCAGTAAATAGCGAGAAAGAACTTGAGGAATTATTCAAACAAAACTATTTTAAAGCTGATGAGGATTTCTATTTTGGTGTAAAAAACTTAGCAATAAACTTCCCATTGACCCTACCTATAAGTGAAGAAAGAATAATACCCAAATCAGCTATTGAAGAAAGGCAGGTTGGATTTTCAATTAATAATTCCAAGCAACATTTTGCATTTTCTAATTGCAAATTTGACCTTTTGCTCGAGTTCAAAGATTCTGAAAGCAATCTTCACTTTGATAACTGTCAATTTAATGGTGTTGATGCGGAAAACAAACATTTGAGTGGTAAAATACGATTTAGGGAATGTCATTTTTATAACTGGGTTAATTTTAGAAATACAACATTTTATGAATTGGCTGATTTTTGGAGAAGTATTTTTTATCCACCAACAATTTTCTTCAAAACCGAATTTATAGGGACCACAGTTTTCAGTGCTACAACTTTTAAAGAAAATGTTCTTTTCACCTATAGCCTCATAGACAAACTCATTCTTTTTAGGGGAACAAAAATTGAAAAGGGTTTTGACATATCCACGGCTATCCGCTCAGGCGAAATGGGCATCTTTGATTTTCATGTTCAGGATTTCAAATCTTTAAACAAAAAACTTGATGAAGAAGCCTATGAAAGGGCAATCGCTCAAAATGCTGAAATACCAATCAAAAACAAAAGGGAAACATTCAGAATTTTAAAACAAGAGCATATTTCCCAAAATAATGTGGTACACAGCATAGAGTATAAAACCCTTGAGAATGAAACCTATTTAAAAGAAAACATTTCCAAATTACTCAGAGGGGAATCAATTGTTTCCTGTGTATCCAATTTGTTTGTCCTATCATTAAATTGGCTCTCCAGTAGATTTGGAGTGTCATATTTCCAAGCGGCCTTTTTTACGCTAATTTTTGGGGGCTTGTTCTACTATTTCACAATACTCAGTACCTCAAAATACGAAATGGCCATGAACTTCGATTGGAACATTTTTTATGAAAATATTCCAACTTATAGTTCTTACTTATTACCTACGCATAGGTTTGATTTTCTTGGCGAAGAGTTTGGAGATAAATATTCATTCAATAATTGGTTTTATTTTTTTGACCTATTTGGTAGAATTGTAACTGGCTATGGGATTTATCAAACCATACAAGCCTTTAGAAAATTTAGATAATGACCACCCAACCGGAATACATTTTAGAAGAGAACCTCGTAGAACAGCTACAGAACTTAGGCTATTCAAAAGTCAACATAAAAGATGAGACTGAGTTGGTTGCCAACTTAAAAAGGCAGATGGAAAAACATAACCGGACCTCCTTTTCGGATGCAGAGTTTAAGCAAATATTGAATCAGCTCTCCAAGGGCAACATTTATGAAAAGGCCAAAACCCTCCGTGACCGTATTACCTATGCCAAGGACAATGGGGAAACGGGCTATGTGGAGTTGATCAACCAAGTGCATTGGTGCAAAAACCAGTATCAGGTCACCCACCAAATCACCATGGAGGGTTCTTACAAAAACCGTTATGATGTTACCATACTCATCAACGGTCTGCCCTTGGTGCAAATAGAGCTGAAAAAACGGGGCTTGGAAATGAAAGAGGCCTTCAATCAAATCAACCGTTATGAGCGGCATTCGTTTGGTTCAGGAAGTGGTTTGTTCCAATACGTGCAGCTCTTTGTCATCAGTAATGGGGTCAACACAAAGTATTTTGCCAACAACCCTGTAAAAGCACGTTCCTTTAAACAAACCTTCTTTTGGGCGGATAGGGAGAACAACATCATTACCCAATTAAGTGAGTTTGCCAAAGCATTTTTGGAGCCATGCCATCTCTCCAAAATGATCACCAAATACATCGTGCTGAACACGGCTAATACCTTAATGGTATTACGCCCATACCAGTATTATGCCACAGAAGCCATCGTGGAGCGTGTTAAAAACAGCAAAAAGTTTGGTTATATATGGCATACCACGGGTTCGGGCAAAACATTGACATCATTTAAAGCGGCACAAATCCTCACTAATTTAGAGGATGTGCTCAAAGTGGTCTTTGTGGTAGACCGAAAGGATTTGGACTACCAAACTATCAAAGAGTTCAATAGCTTTAGCGAAGGTAGCATTGATGCCACGAACAATACAAGTACTTTGGTGAAACAGCTCTCCGATGACACCAAGCTCATTGTTACCACCATCCAAAAATTGAATACGGCCATTTCCAAACCAAAACACATGGCCAAAGTGGATAAGCTAAAAAACGAGCGCATCGTATTTATTTTCGATGAATGCCACCGTAGCCAGTTTGGCGATACCCATAATGCCATTAAAAACTACTTTGGCAATGCCCAAATGTTCGGTTTTACGGGCACTCCCATTTTCGCCGATAATTCAGTAAAAAACAAGCTGGGTAGAAGAACCACCAAGGATTTGTTTGAAGAGTGTCTGCATAAATACGTCATCACCGATGCCATACGGGACAGGAACGTTTTAAAGTTCTCTATCGAATATATGAACACTGTAAAACCTAAAGATGATGTTGTTGATATAAAAGTGGAGGACATCAATACCGCAGAGGTTTTGGAGGCTCCTGAGCGATTGGAGAACAATGTTGATTTTATAATCAACAATCACAACCGTAAAACCCATAATCGACGTTACACGGCCATTTTTTGCGTTCAGAATGTAAAGACGTTGATAAAGTATTATGAATTGTTTCAAACCAAAAAAGAAGCAGGCGAACACGATTTAAAAGTAGCCACCATCTTCTCCTACAAAGCCAACCAATTGGATGAGGATGCACAGGGTTTTATCCCCGATGAGGATTATGATGATTTTGCGGCCGAGCCCCCATCAAGGTACGATACAAAACATACAAGGGATAAATTGGAAGCGTTTATGGCTGACTATAACGGGATGTTCAAAACCAATTATTCCACCAATGAATTTTATTCCTATTACAAGGATATTGGAAAACGAGTTAAGAACAGACAAGTAGATGTTTTGTTGGTGGTCAATATGTTCTTGACAGGTTTTGATAGTAAGTTGCTAAACACAATCTATGTGGACAAAAACCTAAAGTACCATGGCTTGATACAGGCCTATTCCCGTACCAATAGAATATTGGATGAGGTGAAATCCCAGGGAAATGTTGTGGCCTTTAGAAACCTTAAAGAACCCACTGACGAGGCCATAACCCTGTTTTCCAATAAAGAAGCCATTGAAGAGATCATAGTGCAACCCTATGATGATTACATTGAAAAGTTTGATGAAGCCGTTGAGCGTGTAAAGGCCATTGCACCAACCTTTGATAGTGTGAACGATTTGGCTTCTGAAGCAGAAGAACTGGAATTTGTAAAGGCCTTTAGGGAATTGATGCGCGTAAAAAATGTACTTGGAACATTCACCGAATTTAGTTTTGAGGATTTGGGAATTGACGAACAAACCTTTGAGAACTACAAGAGCAAGTACTTGGATTTATATGACACCATAAAATCGGAAACCCAGAAGGAGAAAGTATCTATTCTAAACGATATAGATTTTGAATTGGAACTGATCCGAAGGGATGAAATAAATGTTACCTATATATTAACCTTACTGGCCAAACTTCACGATTCAGAACCAAAGGAGCAAGAAGAACAGCGCAAAGCGATTTCAGATATATTGTCCTCAGAATCTCAATTAAGAAGCAAAAAAGAATTGATTGAGAAGTTTATAGCAGAAAATCTACCGTTGATAACCGACTCCGAACTGGTGGCCAATGAATTTGAATCCTTTTGGACGGTGGAGAAGAAAAAAGCCATACTTCGATTGGCCAAAGAAGAAAACTTGGATTACCAGAAGTTGGTTGATTTGGTCAGCAATTACCTGTTCACGGAAAAAGAACCCTTACGGGATTCGATTATTGCCGTTATGAACGAAAGACCCAGCCTAAGAGATAGAGCTACTTCATCTGACAGAATATTAGGTAAGGTAAAAGACTTTGTGGAAACTTTTATTGATGGGATGGGATAGACAGTTCAGAGTAAGAAAGTCCTTTATTATCGCCTATAATAAAGTTGCCCCCAACCCTTTTTTGTAAATTTACCATATAGTTGCCACACCGCGGTCAAGAATGGGCCAGCACCTTGCGGGTGGTGGGGGCACAGACGGCTGATAAAGACAGCGTGGTGTGGCAATGAACCCGCTAATATAACACCTACTCTCACCATCAGATAGCATTCTGTTTCCTGACCATTACTTATCGGGTTCAAATATCGACCTGACCTCCCGATGGACTTTTAAATAATGCCGCTCCAAATCCCCCTCCTTGATTTCAAGGGGCTTGGGCAAGCCTTTTGGAATTTCAGGCCTGTGGAACTGCACCTTTCGATCCTTCCCATCCGCAAACACCACAAACTCCCCCTGCTTCAACCGAAAAAACACCTCTGCCCTGCGTTTGGATACTTCTTTTTCCCCTTCCGTAATCCGTCGCTCCAAACTCAAGCCTGAACTCTTGCTCACACTCCGTGTCGGCATCTTGACCAGTTCAAAGAACCGCTCATAATAGCGGGCCGTATCCGGATCGTTCACCTTCCCAAAGAACTGATAGGACAGATTGGACAAAATGGCCTTACTGGCCTTTTCCCCGTACATCATATCGTTCTGAACCTTATCCTGTAGCACATATACGCTCACAATATCGTAGCTCCGCAGCGTGGCCGGGATGCGGTGCATATTCAACAAGCGTAAGGTGGAGGCCTCTTCCAACAGCATAAAGGAGGGCTTTCGGTTGCGTTGGCTCATCTGTTTGGAAATGGTATGCATAATGGTGGCGATCACCGGGGACAGGGAAGCATCTTTCTGGGGATTGTTTACCAAGGCAATAACCGAGGGGTTTTCGGCATTATTGATGTCCAGCGGAATCTCATCGGCGGACAATACCATAAAAACCTTTCGGGTACTGATCTTTTTGATGGCATTGGCCAAGGTACTCATCACCCCA
The DNA here is from genome assembly GCF_003992675.1 of Flagellimonas marinaquae. Taxonomy (GTDB): domain Bacteria; phylum Bacteroidota; class Bacteroidia; order Flavobacteriales; family Flavobacteriaceae; genus Flagellimonas; species Flagellimonas marinaquae. Next base: position 172,973 of record NZ_RZMZ01000004.1, on the reverse strand, counting down.
GCGGTCTGCCGTTCCGACCCCACCCCACTGATAAAGGCATCGGCCATGGCACGTGAGGTAAGGTTCCCCTTCAGAAACTTGATCAGGCTCTTGGTGCCCAACTGCTGGTAGAGGGCCATCACATGGGGCAGGGTACAAAAATCGGGATAATCGGTCTTGAGCCGCCAGATCAGTCCGCTGATCAAGCCCTCAGCAGCATCCTTAAAAAAACGGGAGGTACTGTTCTCATCCGAATCTCGATGTTCCATCAGGTTTTCCAACAATACCCGGGACACCTCGTGGACACTCTCCTCATCGGGCAGGTAACGGGGTGCAATGGGATTCACCCGATGGTAGATCGGCCCAAAGGACACGATATGGAAGGGTACCTTTTGATCTTTCCAAAGGGGACAGGCCATTTCCGTGATCTCAAAATCCTTGTAATCGTGGATGACCCCGGAAAACCGCTGCTGCTTAAAATGCTCCAAGAAGCCATAGATGACACTTTCGGTCTTCCCGCTCCCTGCGGAGGCCATCACGGATACCCCCCTGCGGATGTTCCCTAGGACCAGGGACCTGCCCTTGACCTTTAATTTGACCTCGAACACCTTTGAAGGTTTACTCGTATCCTTATGATAATCCACCAGCCCATAGATGACGGTATGCAGAAAAAACAAGGGGAGCCATAGGCCCATCGACTGCTTCAAAAGTAGGTCCCAGCCGAATATCCCTCCAATGGCAATTGCCACCATAAGCAGGATACCGAGATAATACAGAAAGCCATACTTGAGGTAACGATTGGCCACAAAAGAGATTAAGCCCCCAATCAACAAACCAATTCCAATTTCAATCCATCCTAAACTATCCATAACCCATATATTTAAATTCCAATCGATCCCGATTCCAAGGCCTTTCCAATCCCTTTTTTGAGCTGCATCATCGCCTTATAGGCCAATTGCGCCTTGTTGGTAGGGATGGTCGGCACCTTGATGCCCGCCTTGAACAACAATTGCTTGGCCGCCTGCCGTTCATTCGTCGGCAATCCCAATAATGCGGAAAAGAAGCGTTCGGGATCCTTGTCCAAGAGGTTACGGGCATGGTAGGTCTCCACAAAGTTCCTTCGGTAATTGAATTGTTGGTCAAAGGTCTTTTCCGCTGCCCGATAGAACTTGTCCCGATCAAAGCCCTGTTTGACGGTCTGCCCATGGAGCGTGGTCTCGGAAGTTCGGAACTTGGACCCCGGGGAAAGGCTATGGGTATTGGTCCTATCCATTCGGCTCACGATGATATGGATATGGCTCTGGTAGCCTTCCTTGGCCATACCGGGTACGATGCGCTTCCCGTTCAATTGGTGTGGGGCCTCTCCTTCCAGTACATTTATCTTTTCCCGGAGCTTGGCAATTTCCCCTTGCTCCCGCCCTTCCTTAATGGCCCTGACCCGGTGTTGCAGTTCCAATATCTTGCTGGCATGGGCCTGGTTTTCCTTGACCTCGCGATCCTTTTCGGAATAGGTGCGTTCCCGTTCCAGTTTGGCAAAATAGAGGATGTCCTTGACGGTCACTTCACGGTCCCGATAAAAGGAGGCCGCATAGGTATTCATAACCTGCCGGGTATATTGCCTCAGTTTCTCGGGGTCGTTTCCGATATGCTGGAGTTCCCTTTGGGAAGGGCTCACCACCAGGGAATAGAATTTGGGCTCCCGTTTCTTGAGCTTGGCCGTATTGGCGTCGATCTCGGCAATGACCCGCTCCGCATCGATGTTGTTCTCTTCCTGATTGAAATACCCTTCCTGTAGTTCCGGTTCCCTCCCTTCGTTCTCCTTTTCCAGATAGTTGACAAAATCCCGGGCACTCCCCTTAAAATTGTCCCCCAGTTGTTGGCGTGTGATGGCGATGTACATAATTACTTCTTTTTAAGTTTTGTACGGTATTTTTCAATGGCCTCGGGATTGAGGTCCAATTTGAGGTGGTCCTTCCCAAAGCGGTTGTGGTATACGCTCACATGGTCCAGCACATAGGTAAAATCCTCCTTGAGCTCCTCCATTTGTTCTTCCAAACGGTCATAACGGATCTTGGGCACGGTGACCTCCACATCAAAAGATTCCATCTCCTTGGATGGCTTGGCCTCGGTCAATTGCTGTTCGATAAAATCAAAATCGCTGTCCCATTCCTCATCATCGGATGCCAGCTCCTGTTCAAAGAGGGCCTGGATCATGCTAACGGTGGGCAGGGTCTGTTCCTTTTCAATGCTGCGCATAATGGCGACCATGGCATTGAAGCGGCGTTTGATCAGGTATTTGAGGCTGGCGATCGTCTCGTGCATCCGTTCGTCCGGGGAGATCCCGTTGTGCTCAAAAAACTCCACCATGGCCAATAGCGTCATGGAATGGGATTTCCCTTGCCGCTTGGAAAAGCCCTTGAATTTGGCGAGCACCGATATTTTGATGCACACGGTCCGAAACGCTTCCTTTTCGTATCCTCTATCCATTTTTAGCTTAAAAATTCCTTGGTTTTATTGGCCCCAGCGGATTTTTACGCTAAAAACGCCAAGGACCCTATTTTTTAAAATATCACAAACCCCCATAAACAGGGGTCTTGCGCAGCAACTATGATCGGAAGGACGCGCGAGCGTGCTACCCTCTTGCTCCTCCTTTTTGTGCAGCGGCCCAAAAAAGCATCGCACAAGCCGTCTTGAAAAGACCGCCGTCCCTTATCATATTATACCTTATGGAGCACGGACTTTGGGAAAGTCAAATCAGGTTGGGATGCCGTGCAAACTGTGCTGCGGTGCAGCATCTTAAATATACCCACATTCCCCGGGGTACAAAAATGCGTTCTGTGGGCAAATGGCATCATTTGCCCACGGAATATATGGAACGGGCATTTCTGGGTTTCCACAACGTCAGGTGTTCCCCCGGAACGCCAAAAAAAAAGACCCTTTTTCAAGGGCCTTGTTCCAGTCAGTCCTCCGATGGGACGGTGTCGGTCTGTTCCCTGTAATATTCATACCGGAATATCCAGAGATTGACCACCAGGGAGTAGGTTTTGTCCACCGTGGCATCAGCTGTCTTTTTGACAACGCTTTTCTTTGGGTGTTTCTTTGCCGGGATCTCCAACGACTTTTTTACAATTGCTTTCATAATACATGATTTTAAGTTATCAATTATTTGATGGCATCCCCGCACTTCCCAAAAATTTCGGCTCAAAAGGAAACGGAATAAATAGTGAGGTACGAACGGTTTATGCCGTAGTCTTTTGATGGGAACATTTTTGAAGGGCGAACTTGCGGTCAAATAAGGGATAGGTATTCTTTGAGGTTGCCCAGTACTTTACAAACAAGAATTTCCCTAATTGGTTTTTGGGTGTTCGACCCACCTAAAAACAAACCATGAACCCATAAAAAAAGCCCATCATAATGGATGGGCTTGGATAGTGTGTTTAGGGTTCACATATTAAATACAAAATCATAATTGTATAGATTTCGCATCGCTTCCCTTCGACTCCGCTCAGGGCAGGCCCAAGAGGGCTTCATAGTCCTTATCATGGATTTCTGCAAATTGGCGCAATTCGGTCCCGGAACGATATTCCACATCTTCCTTGGAACTGGAAAGCAAACGTTCCTGGGTTTCGCTATCGAGGTTTGTAAAATTCAAATAGACCATGTTTCAATGTTTAAAAATTCATTGTTTACAAATCATAAAGGCTCGGATCGAACCCATCGGGATAGTCCCTTGGGTCATGTTGATATGCTTCTGCATTTTCAGGCTCGGATGTTGTTGTCTTTTCGTCCATTTCTACAACATTTATAGGATTCCGTTATCTGCGAAACTGTAATACCGTCCATCGGGTGCCAGAATGATATGGTCCAATACCTTGACATCAAAAAGCTGTGCGGCCTCTTTGATTTTTTGGGTCAATTGTTTGTCCTGGTAACTTGCCTTGAGCTGCCCAGAGGGATGGTTGTGTGCCAGGATGACCCCCACGGAAAGGGTTTTCAGTACTAGGGCAAACAGGATGCGCACATCCACCAAGGTTCCCGTGATGCCCCCATGGGAGAGCGGATAAATGCCCTTGACCTTGTTGGACTGGTTCAGCAATACGATCTTAAAAGTTTCGTACAGGCCTATGGTCTGATTGTCCCAATTTTGGAACAACAGTTCCGCCACCTCCTTGGAGTTGGTCACCGACAGGGATTTGAGGGTAGAGAGCTTTTCCCGATAACTGATCTGTATTTCGTTGACTTTGAGTTCCATCTTTTTCTTGTTACAGGTTAAAAAAGGAATGGGGCGCCCAATCCAAAGAAAGACAGGGCACCCGTAACCTCTATTCCTCGCTGGTGGTTCCACCCAACAGTAAAATCTCACTCGCTACCACTTCGGTCACATGGCGCTTGTTGCCCTCTTTGTCCTCATAGGATCGGGAGGTCAGTTTTCCCTCAATGGCAAGTTCCTTTCCCTTGATTACAAACTTTTCGATGATGTCGGCGGTCTTGCCCCAGGCGGTCACGTTGTGCCATTCGGTATTGGTGACCTTTTCGCCCTTTTTGTTCCTGTAATGCTCATTGGTCGCCAAGGACAAACGGGCAACTTTTTTGTCATTTTCCAAGTTGGTGATCACTGGGTCTTGCCCCACGTTACCGATCAACTGTACTTTGTTTCTTAAACTGCTCATAATAAAAGGTTTTAAATGCCTGCCCTCTTGGCAGACGGGTTACTGATTTCCCCGTATCTCCATGCAATTGTGTGCGGATTTTAAGGGGTGTTTGTTTGCTTCTTGGGTGCGCAGCACAATAAAAGAAGGGGGTTCAGTCAAGGCTTTTGGGAGGAAATCGGGAGGCTCTGCGACGTGGTTTTTACCGAAGGGCTAAAAACTAGGAAGTGGAAACCCTATTTGTGAGCAAAACCCGCTTGGCCTTGACGGGTTCCATAAGGGCCCTAGGAATTCCTTCCGACCCAGACCCGTGCGAGCGTACGGAAAGTTAAGCGAGCTAAGGGGATGGCGTCCTGATTGGAAGTCCTTGGGCACTGCCCTGTTTTTCGATGCCCCGAAAAACAACCAAAGGCTTCTTTTATTATGAACCCCTTAAAATCACCAGACCAACGACAGGGCTTTAGGAATCCACGAGCAAAGCCCCAAGAAGGGTTTGCCGGGGATGACGTGAAAAAGCACTGGACGTTGGGCTTCCTTGTTTGACCGATTCCTGATAGTATTTAAATGCTTTGATGACCGAACAAAAAAACTCCCGATACTTCAGGTACCGGGAGTCGATGTATTGGCAATGGCGATCCCTTCATGGGTTGTGCCCTCTTGATGACCGACCGGGACACTTAGGCCATGTCAAGGACGGTCTGGAAGAGTTGTTTGTCCAGACGCTCTTGACGTGAAAAGCTTCGTTTCAGGGTACCGTGCAATACGGCATTGAAGGCATTGTAGCCCAACCAGAGGTTTGGGGCAGTGCCCAACAATACGGCCTCATTGTCCAATATGTCGATGACCTCACGGGCCTTTTTGGACGGGTTTGCGTTCTTGTCGCTGCACTCATAACGGAACAGTTTGGTACGTTCCAGCACTTCCCTTACGAAGGTCTTGGTGTCCACCAGTTCGACGGCCATCATTTGGCTGAACCTGTCGGAGATGGTATAGAACTCGTTGTCCATGAACTTTTTGAACAGCCCCTCCATCTCGGGCATGATCAAGTGGGCGCCGTTGGTGCTGTGCTTGATGGAAAAGGCAATCTCTGCCTGTGCCACGTGCAGGCCATTGGAGCATACTTGGCGGTAGAACCCAAAATGTCCCGAGGTGCGCTCGCTCCCATCGTAGGAGTTGGTAAACCGCAGCATCGGCAGAATGGTATCCTCTCCATTGCCCACCGAGAACTGGGAGCTGTCGGAAAGGATAAAGTCCATGCAGAAGGTACGGTCCGAGCGGTTGATGGTCTGGCGGTGGTAGTCAAGACCCGCATCGATGAGCATCTGTTCCGCTTTTTTGAAGAAAAGCTCGTTGGCGATGTGCCCATAGCTCTTGGACACAATATTGACAATCTTGCCATTGCTGACAATGGCGCGTTCCAGCCCTTTACGGGAGGGCATTGGGGTCAGTTCATTTAACGGTCTTACCTGGGTCGGTACGAAGACCTCGTCCTGTTGCAATCTGTCTAAATACATAATCATTGGATTTAAGGTTAAACAATATTTGCATGGAAATCCAAACGGGAGGCAGGCTGTGGAGCGGCAAGGAAACGGAATAAAAAGCGATTGGCGGCTTTATGCCGTCCCTTGTCCGGTGACAGGATGCGACGTTTACCTTGGTGCAAAGGATTGGTCGGGGTGTTGGGCCATGGTGTCATTCAAAGTGGAAAACCATATGATCTGAACCACTTGGGTAAAGACCCGAGTATAAAAGTTTGTTCCGATGTTTTCGATTTATCCCAGCAAAGTGAATCAAGTGGTGGGTTGAGCATATATATCTTAGGCTTTAAAATCAAGGATCATTGATAATCCAAAAAAGCTTATCCAACCAGAATACTAAGGAAAAGAACAAAAACTCCAATAGAAGATCATTCGTTTGGATTCCATCCTTAAGAAAAACGGTCGTGGATAGAAATTACATATTTAAGTATTTGCTTAAATTATTATATACATGTAACTTTGTCGGAAAGAATACATATGAAATTTGAAACCAGTTGTATCAGGGCAGAAGCCGACCATGTTCAAATTCTTCGCTGTAAAGAAGATTTGAACGCTGTATCAACTTCCATTGAAGCCATAAGTAAAATTATGGCACTGGCCGGCAATGAAGTTAGGTTTAAGATATTGTTTTTGTTACAGCGGGAAACTGAATTATGTCCTTGCGACTTTGCGGATATTCTGGAAATGAGCGTTCCCGCTATTTCCCAGCACTTACGTAAGATGAGGGATGTAAATGTCATTTCCACCCGTAGAGAAGGTCAAACTATCTTTTATAGTATTTCAAAGGAAAACCAAGCGTTCTTGGCTGCTATTTTGAGCAATGTGGTCTCTGAAAGGAAAATTGCATAACATGAAAAAAACGATGACATCCAACCGAATGGCATTTACTGGATTATTTTCAGCTTTCGTGGCCTCACTGTGCTGTATCACCCCTGTCTTGGCTCTGCTTTCCGGCACTACTGGAATTGCTTCCACATTTTCTTGGATAGAGCCGTACAGACCTATTTTAATGGGTGTGACCGTTTTGATTCTTGGATTTGCGTGGTATCAAAAATTAAAACCACGTCCACAGGATATTGATTGCGCCTGTGAAGATGATAGACCTAAGTTCATACAATCCAAGACTTTCCTGTTTTTGATTACCATTTTTGCAGGTATAATGTTGGCATTCCCTTACTATTCACATATGTATTATTCCAACTCCAATGTTGAAAAGCAAGTCGTATTTGTATCTGAAAGTAACGTAAGTGAATTGACTTATTCCATAGAGGGAATGACATGTGCAGGTTGCGAGGCCCATATTGAAAACGAGGTCAACAAACTAGAGGGCATTTTGGAAGTAGATGCAAATTATGGGACATCCCTGACTGTCGTAAAGTTTGATAACAGTAAGGTAAGTGCCAATGATATAGCATCTGCCATTAAAAAAACCGGATATAAGATCATCGAATAATGAAAACTGTGTTAGAATCCACCATTACGTGTCCCAAATGCGGACACCGCAAGAAAGAACTGATGCCGACCACGGCTTGCCAATTCTTTTACGATTGTGAAAATTGCAAGGAGGTTTTAAGGCCAAAAGCGGGCGATTGCTGTGTCTTTTGCTCGTATGGCACCGTTGCCTGTCCATCCGTTCAGGAAGGCTCTCTATGTTGCGAGTAAATTTGAAAAATTATTTGGGGACCACCCTGGGAGCCTCATTACTTTGTCACAAAATTCAAAATCAATGATACCACGAGATTTAAGCAAGGACATAAAAACGAGGTTGCAAAGTATCAATGGGCAAATAAGCGGTCTCGTTAAAATGCTGGATGAGGATACGGACCCGGAGAAGATACTGATACAGTTCAAGGCAGCCCAGAAGGGACTGGAGAAGGCCTACTTCCTGTTGCTTGACGAAACCTATCGAAAGGCACTTGCCATCAAGATTTCAGAAACCGTGGAAGCCTGCCCTGGGAATTGTGGCAATGAAGACCGTATTGAATTTATCAGGAAGCAGTTCCCTAATCTGGAATTGGACAGTCTTACGGACAAAATGAAGGAAATAGCCTCCCTTAAGGCCAAACTGGAAGACTATAGGGACAAATAAACTTTACCAAAAAGCAATACGATCAATGGCCCAAAAAAAAGGGACATTTTTTTTTAATATTGTTTGGAGACCACCCTACCCTCCTTCCTACATTTGATTCGTTGTTTGGATCCGATGACAATGGAAAGAAGAAATAAACAATTCAAAAACAGAAAGATGAAACGTCAAGTAGAAGTTTTTACCGCCAATTGTCCGATCTGTGACCCTGTCGTCGAAATGGTTCGGGAACTGGCTTGTGATGAATGTGAAGTAACCACATACGATTTGGTTGAGCAATTCAGCGATAAGACCTGTCTCGCTAAGATGAATGAATACGGAGTACATAAAATACCGGCGGTTGCGGTCAACGGAAAATTGTTGGATTGTTGTAAGGACTCGTCCATTACCAAAGAAAGGTTGACGGAGGCGGGCATTGGACAGATCTCATAAAAACCAGCTAAAAATGATTGTCAAAAAAATCACGAAGTTACCGGCAAGAATCAACTATCTGGTATTGATATTCCAATTGGCTTTCACGGGGGTAGCGGTGGCTCAAGGCCACGGCCCCTTGTATGGTCTACAGACCCCGACCCTTGCCAAGGGCGGAGTGGATCTGAATGTGGCTGGTATGACCCTAAGCACGGAAGATGAAACCTTGTATATGTTGCGTTATCTATTTTCCTATGGAATTACCGAAGATTTGCAGGTCAATTTGACCACACCGACAATGATCGGGCGTTTGGATAACGCACCGAGGACCCGGGGCAACAGCAATATGCCCGCAAACGGAGATATCGAGGCTTCTCTTTGGTACCGTTTTTTTTCCAATGCCTTTGGTGTGGGCAAGCGCTTTGAGTCAACCGCTGTTTTTGGTGTTTCCACACCTACCGATGATGTACGCGGACAGGTCAACGTCGGCCAATCCGTACACGCCGCCATTTCAACTGGCTATGCTTCACGGACCTGGTATGGATGGCTCGGGGGAGGATACCACTATTATTTCGGGAAAAACGGCGAACAATTGGGGGATTTGCCCTATGCCTCTGCCGTTGTGGGGTATCGCCCCAATATTTTTATGGGTGATTATCCAAAACCCGATTGGCGCATTTTCATTGAATCGTTGGCCGAGTTTCCCGGTGAGGCCATCTATGAGGGAAACCTGAACGATTCTGGCACGAGAAGCACGAAGGTTCTGGTCGGCCCATCTTTTTTGGGACTGTACGGTGCATGGGGCATATCCTTTGGCGCTATGTTCCCGGCGGTACAGAACCTGACTCCAGGAGCTGTAAGGGAAAAATACCGAGTAGCGATAAATCTGAGCTATTGGTTATAGATAGCGATAAATTTTTAAAAAGTTGAGTATGATGAAAAATAGTGTATTGGTGATAATAATGGTCTTGTTGGTTGTGGGCACTCTAAACGCCCAGATAACCTACGTGGACCAGGAAGTGTACGGGATGGATTGTGCCCCTTGTGCCTATGGCCTGGAACGGGGACTGAAAAAGATGGACGGTCTTCAGAAGGTCCGTGTCAGTCTCAATGATGGAAGGGCCTATCTTGACCTGGCCGCTGAGAACGAACTCACTTTGGGGGCCATTCAAGAGGAAGTGAAAAAGAACGGGTTTTCCGCTAAAAAAGCAGCGGTGACCGTTTCGGGCAAACTAAGTAAAGAAAATGGCCAATGGTTGGTAGCCACCCCCCGGGAACAATTTTTGGTGTCGCAGGCCACTTCTACAGAATATCTTGAAAAAATGACGGAGGGCAACGTCACGGTGAGTGGCACGGTGGACGATGTGGAAGATGACAATCTTCCAAGCCAATGGATACTTACGATATCAAAAATGGAACGGATTCAATGAGGACCACTTTAAAATTGATGTTGAGCACAAGCTTGCTTACCTCTTTTCTACCCCTGATGTGCTGTCTTGTGCCCGCATTTTTATCGTTCGGGGCAGGATTGGGAGTTTTGGCCGGAAACTTTGAATGGCTGCATCCCGCACAATCCTATCTGAGCACCTTTTCGGTAGTTGTTCTTGGGATCGCCCACTACAAAAATTTCAAAGGTTCAAGAAAGTGCAACAAAGGGAAACCGTGCGAAAATACCGTTGGCAAATGCAGTATCAATTCATGGTCTTTATGGACGGTTACCTCGCTGGTCCTGATTTTTATCGTCTTAAACTACTTATATGAATTCTAAACTAGTTAGTGTCCTCTCAATTGTTTTCTTGGTTCTTTTCATATCCGGTTGTGAGAGGCACAAAAAACAGTGGCAGCTTGAACGAAAGATTACGCTTCCCGAAGAATCCCGTCCCTTGGCGTTGGCAAAGGATAGGGATGTCATCTGGTTTACGGACCCCGATTATTTCCGGCTGTATAAAATAGACCTGAACGGAAAAGTATTGGATTCCATCACGGGCATCCAACGACCGATGAACATCCATTTTGAAAAGGGTACACTTTATATTCCAGAGTTTTTGACCGATTCCATTTGGAAATATAAAAATAGCAGGTTAAGCCCCATGAAAATAAATAAGACTCCACAGGCACCGGCAGGTGTTTCCGTATATGGGGACACCATTTTGGTCGCTGATTTTTATAACCATCGTATTATTGTGGAGACCCCTAATAAAAGTTTTACCATCGGTAAACAGGGACATAAGGATGGGAAACTATACTATCCTATAGATGTAAAGATGAAAAACGGCAAGGTTTACGTGGCTGATGCCTATAACCACAGGATCCAGATTTTTGATTTTGAAGGCAACCATATTGCCACCATCGGACAAAATGAGAAAATAAACGTGGCTTCAGGAATTGCTTTAAACGTCAATGAATTGGCCATCACCGACCAAGAAAATAGTCGGGTATTAATTTTTGACCATCAGGGCCAACTGCTTCAGATATTGACAGAAAACATCGTATATCCAACTGATGTTCTGTTCGACAGGAACAAACTTTACATCACAAATTTTAAGGAAAACTCAATTTTAATCTGGTCTTTAAGATAGTAATGTATCACTGGTTCCTTAAAAAAATACTTTACGTAACAATAGCATCTTTTTATGAAAATATTTGGTCTATTCTTTCTAAAAAATATTATTGCAGGGCACCTTTAATCGGTTTGATAGGCTAAAGGATTATCAAATCTTGCACCACCAAATAGAGGATATATACCGAATGGAGTTCCGTTAGAAGTTATGTGCTACTCTGAAAAATTGAGCGTTCAACTAAAAATTTACTGAAATCAAGGGGCAATTTTCCGATTTGCTTTCTTGGGACGCTCAGGAATCCAAGCTTCCAATAATCAGGCTCTTCATTTCTTTCAACTCTTTTATTTTCTTATCGATCAACCTTACCTTTTCAAGCATTTTTTGTGATACATTCTCACACGCAGCTGTATTGAATTCCAATAGCCCCAAAAAATCTGAAATCTCATTTAAGGTAACCCCAAAGCCTTTCATTTCATCATTGACAAGAAGTTTTTCCAAAGTTCCATCGGAGTAATTCCTATAACTGTTGCATTCATCTTCCTTTGAGACATCGGCATCAAACCCTTCTTTTATAAAAGCATATGGTATCACCGGAAAACCTTGTTTTCTTGGACAACTGGCCCATTTGCATATACCTTAAAAATAAAGTCTACATTTCGCTTGACCGTTGACTATACTCCACGGTCTATATTTGTAAAGAAAACTTAAAAAATAATGAGCACAAACATCGCATACAAAATCCAACCACTTAAAATTGTAGGTGTTCGCAAACATTCTGTTTATTTGGTCTTTTTAAGTATCTCTTTTCTGGATTCGTTGCGTTTCATAAAATGTTTAATTTATGGGGCTGTATTTCTATAAGTCCCTTTATTAAAAGACCTATTGCCACTTCATTTTCTGCAATCTAACGGCATTGAGGATAGCAAGCAGCGCAACACCTACATCAGCAAATACGGCTTCCCACATCGTGGCCAAGCCACCAGCACCGAGAATGAGGACAATGACCTTGACCCCAAATGCAAGCCCAATATTCTGCCATACGATTCTTCGCGTTGAACGACCAATTTTTATTGCTCTTGCAATCTTACTCGGTTGATCGGTCTGAATGATAACATCGGCTGTTTCGATGGCGACATCACTTCCTAAACCACCCATCGCAATACCTACATCACTTGCTGCTAAAACGGGTGCATCATTAATACCATCACCGATAAAGGCTACTTTGGTTTCGGGTTGCTTTTTGAGCTCTTCAACCTCATTGAGTTTATCTTCAGGTAACAAACCACCTTTTGCCCAATCGATATTTAACTCTTTTGCAACCTGTTGTGTAATTGAGTCTTTGTCGCCTGATAGCATTATAATCTTTGAAATTCCCGAATCTCGAATTTGTTTAATGGCTTGGTGCGCATCATCCTTCAGTTCATCTGCAATGGTTACATAACCTGCGAATGTTCCATCTATGGACACCATAACGATGGATTCTACAATACCATCTGTTTCCGAAGGGACTTCTATGCCATTTGAGGTCATCAAAGCTTTATTACCTACCAATACCGTTTTCCCATTGACCGTTCCTTTTAAACCTTTTCCTGCAACTTCTGAAACATCGGTCGCCTCGTAATCCGAACCGTCTGCTTTATATTCGAGAATCGCTTTTGCAATAGGATGGGTAGATTGCTCTTCCATTGCCATCAAGTACTTCATAAATTCGGCTTCCTCAAATGTGATGGAATTGATTTCTTTGATTTTAAAAACCCCTTTGGTAACGGTTCCTGTTTTGTCCATTACGACCGTGTTTACTTGGGTCATTGCATCTAAAAAGGATGCACCTTTAAAAAGAATACCGTTGCGGGATGCCGCACCCAAACCGCCAAAATAGCCCAGCGGTATAGAGATGACTAAAGCACAAGGACAGGATATCACAAGGAATATTAATGCTCGATAGAGCCAATCCCTAAAAACATAATCATCTACAAAAAAGTAAGGTAGAAACGTCAGTCCGATGGCAAGGAATACAACGATTGGCGTATAAATCCGAGCAAATTTTCTGATGAACAGTTCGGTCTTTGATTTTCTGGCAGTTGCATTCTGTACCATATCCAGAATTCGTGCAATGGAACTATCCTTGAATTCCTTGGTCGTCTCGATTTCGATTACACCATCAAGGTTGATGCTTCCAGCAAAAACGGTATCGCCTTTAGCAATTGTATCAGGTTTGCTTTCGCCTGTCAAGGCAGCAGTATTAAAAGAACCCTTTTCAGAAAGTATAATGCCATCAAGAGGAACTTTTTCGCCTACACGTACCTGTATCTTTTCACCGATTTCAACAGTCTCGGGATTTACTGAAACAAAATCACCATCACGATAAACCAAAGCCTCATTTGGTCTTACATCGAGTAAGGCTTTTATATTTCCCTTCGCACGGTTAACGGCCGCATTCTGGAACAGTTCGCCCACAGCATAAAATAACATTACGGCTACGCCTTCTGGATATTCGCCGATAGCGAACGCCCCTAAAGTGGCTATGGACATCAAGAAAAATTCGGTAAAGAAATCACCATTTTTAATACTTTTCCAGCCTTCTCTTATCACCGGAAAACCAACAGGGATATAGGCTACCGTGTACCATACTATGCGAATCCATCCTTTGAAGAAAGGAAACGCATCAAAGTAATCAATAGCGATTCCGGCTATCAACATCACAAAGCTGAAAATAGCCGGTAGATAGGTTCTAAAATTTGAAATTTCTTCAGGGCTGCTATGGTTATGGCCATCGTCGTGACTGTGCTCGCCTTGTTGTTTTTTTGGTTCTAAGTCACGTAAGTTTATTTTTTTCTTTTTCATATGTTCTAATCAAGTTTGATATCATTTTAAAAACTACTTCGATAATTTCAATATTCTCAATGCACCGCGCATTACAAAAGTGAAAACGATGCCGCCAATCACTAAATCGGGCCATTTACTATTCAGAAAATAAACCAGCACCCCAGCTACTATAACACCACCATTAACAATAATATCATTGGATGTAAAAATGGCACTTGCCTTCATATGAGCCTCTTGACTCTTTGCCTTGTTGATGAGCCAGAGCGATATCAAATTACCTGCCAATGCGAAAATTGAAACGATAATCATCCATTGAAACAAGGGTGTTTCGGTATTGCTAAAAAACCTTCTCAAGACCTCTGCAAACCCAAGTGTTGCCAATGCCATCTGAAAGTATCCGCTGTATTTCGCAACCTTCTTTTTTCTTGAAATGGCACCGCCTACCGCAAATAGGCTTAATGCATATACGATGGAATCTGCCAGCATATCTAATGAGTCTGCCACAAGACCCATCGAAGAAGAAATCCAACCGGTGGTCATTTCGATAACGAAAAAGCCAAAGTTGATGCCCAAGACCCACCATAGGATTCTTTTTTGTTTGGATTGGTCTTCCATTACGGGTGGTTCGGCTTCTGTGGTTCCTTCTAAGGAATCCCCAAGTTTTAAGCTGGCTATAGACGTTTTTATCGCCTTGACGTCGTCCACGTGATATACTTCCAATTTTCTGTTTGGAATATCAAAATCCAAGTGTTTTACTTGAGCATAAGACTCTAACTTCATCCGAATCATCTGCTCTTCTGAAGGGCAGTCCATTTTAGTTATTATAAAAGTGCTTTTTTTCAAAATCAATCTAATTTGTTCGTTTGTTTATTAAAGTAAATTACTGCTGCATTTTTCGCATATTCCCGTAACCACGAGATTAACATCCTCTGCCAAATATCCATCTGGCAAATTGATATGCGGGATTTTTTGTTCCGTTAAACAAACTGTTTCGTCACAGTTAGTGCAATGAAAATGTAAATGCAAATCCTGTTCTATTTCACAATTACAGCCTTCTTCACAAAGTGCGTATTTAGAGATTCCAGTTCCGTCATCTATGTGATGCACCACGTTTTTTTCTTCAAACGTTTTTAGGGTTCGGTACAATGTGGTTCTATCCGCTTTTGCGAAAGCATTCTCAATATCAGTCAGGGCGATGGCGGCATCCCTATCGGCCATATACTTATAAATCAAGATGCGCATTGCGGTGGGACGCACGTTATGGTCATTTAATGTTTTTTCAATTTCAGTCATTTTGTGCGGTGTTATAATTGATATTTTTAGCTTTATTGTAGGCTTCATAGCCTTCTTTTGCAGCGTACGGAACGATAAGTAATGCCGCCACAGGATCTGCCCACCACCAGCCTAACCAGTTGACCAATAGCAATCCTATAAGTACGACCACGGTTTGGTATAAGCAAATAAAGGTGTCTTTAGCATCAGCCAGCAAGGCTGGACTGTCTAATTTCTTTCCATACTTTCTTTTGAAATAGATCAGGATAGGATTTACAACCAGGGAAACCAATAATATAATCAGTCCCATCGTGCTCCAGTTTGCGGTTTCTTTATTTATAAGCTTTGTAATGGAATCGTAGGAAATGAAAATACAGATGAGCGTAAAGGAAACTGCAATTACGTTTAACGTGATTTTTTGTCTTCGTTTTACTTTTTCTTCATCGATACCTTTAATCTCGCCGTGTAGTCGCCAGCCTAATGTTCCCGCACTAACCACTTCAATCGTGCTGTCCAATCCCCAACCTATCAGAGCCGAACTATTTGCCGTAAATCCAGCAATAAGCGAGACCGCAACTTCAATAACATCGTAGATGACGTTCCAAATCTGTAAGGTTCTTGCTACTTTTAAGTTTTTCTTTCTTTTTTCTTTCATTCCATTTTAATCATCGTCACCAAGTTCCCCTTTTTTCATCTCTCCCATAAGGTAATAGGCATTATTAAAGGCAAAATGAGTATTTGGGTCTGGGGTTTCAAAAAAACGTATGGCTATCCAGTCACCATCCTTCTCGCCCGTAGTGACTTCTACTGGTATAAAACTCCAAGTGTTGCCTTCCCTTTGCGCTTTAAACACATAATCCCTACCACCTTCTGTAATAATGGCACTTTCTGGTAATGCGGTTTCAGCGGTTTCATCGTTATCAACTTCAATCCTACCTTTAATGTACATTCCTGAGATAAGACCACCACCTTTGTTCTCAATTTCTGCGTGTACGTGCACCGCTTTAGGATCTTGCTCGAAGGTTTTTCCTACTGAATAAATTTCGGCAACGAGTTCCGTTCCTGGTCTTGATTGAACGCTAAATCGTACTTGTTGACCTTTTTTTACCCTATCAACATCTTTTTCGAAAACCATTAAATCTGCGTGTACGTGGTCTGTATCTACTATTTCCATTAGGTTGGTCTGTGGCTCCACATATTGTCCAGTTTTTATAAAAACTTTTTCTACAACCCCTGCAATGGGACTGCGCAATGCAACACGCTGGTAGATAGTGCCATTGCGCACGCCATTCACATTGATGTTGTACTGTCGCAATTGTGCTTCCAGCCCGTTTACCATTGCGGTAGATGACTGATAGTCTGCCGTTGCCTTTTGGAAATTCATACCAGATGCCACACCAGCTTCATAAAGCCTTTTTTGACGTTCGTATTCTTGTTTTAAAAACCGACTGTTGCTGTGTGCATTTAAGTAATCGCTCTGTATCTGTATGATGCTGGGATGTGAGAGATAGGCAACCGCTTGATTTTTTTTCACTTCATCACCTTCTATTACTTCTATGGATGCCACATTTGCTCCTGTTATGGCGGTAATGGATGCTTCGTTTTGGGGTGGTACTTCCAGCGTGCCATTTGTTTCTACATAACCGCTCATATAACGTTGTGAGAGCGTGTCAATTTCCATCTGTAAGGCTTCAAACTGCTGTGCCGTGAGCATTACTTCCTTAGCTTCGCCTTCCATATTATCTTCTTCATCTTCCCCTTCAGAGTGATTTTCTTCTGTTTCAGAATGGGTGGCTTCATCGTGGCCATCTTCAGTTTTTGACTCGCCACAGCTGAATAATGTCAATGCCATAAGCATTGTGGTAATCGGTATATATTTTAATTTTTTCATCTTTTTTTAGTTTTGGAAATATTGTAGTTTAAACAAGGCTTCTAAATAATTATCGAGTGCGTCCAGTGCATCCATTTCGGTCTGTATGGCATCACGTATAATTTGCGTGAATGCTGCATAATCAAGCGCACCTTCTTTGTAGGCGAGCAATGCGCCTTTGCGCTGGTCTATGGCAAGTGGCAGAGCTTCGGTTTTATAGAAAAACCAAGTATCTCGCCATCGTGTATAATTTTGCTGTGCTTGTGTATATTGGGATTGCAGCTCGCGTTGTTTGAATGCGGCATTGGTTTCTGCAATCTGTGCATCCAGTTTAGCAGCTTTTGCGCGGCTGCGGTCTGGGCCAGAAAACAGCGGTATGGAAATCCCTGCCTGATAGGTGTAGAAACCACTATCGCCATTTACACGTTGCAGGCCACCTTGCAGATTAAACTGGGGCAGTAAGCTTGCCCTTGCTGCATCATAGCTTGCTTGTGCTTCGTCTATACGCTTTCGCGAAAGCGATAACTCGGGATGTTCATCCAATGTATCATCAGTCTCTAACACCGAAATTTCGGTAGCTTCAAATTCATCAGCTACGGTGTACATCGTATCTGGTGTCAACCAAAGATTGAGTTTTTGTAATGCGATTAAATAATCTGTTTCTGCCTGCTGAAACCTGTTGGTTATCTGTAACGCTTGATTGCGCGCAGCAGCATATTCCAGTCTCGAAATGGCTTCGACTTCAAAATTGAGTTCTACAGATTGTGCAAATTGACCATAAATGCTGTCCAGTTCTCGATAAAGAACAAATTTCTTCTTTGCCTGAAAAGCTTCTGACCAGGCTTTTTTGACTTCCAGTTCTATCTGGATTTCAGATAGGTCAAAAGCTGTTTCGGCTAACTGGATGCGTTGTTGTTGCAAGCGTTTTTTGGCACCTATTCCCAATAGATCAATATTTTGTTGACCGATACCTATCAAGGTATAAATGCCCTGACCATCTGCCACTTCTTCGCCACCTGTAAATACTTTAGTATTACCGAAGTCATAGGCATTGCCCGTGAGTGCGCTCTGTCTTTCTATTTCGAGTTGGCTCGTCTTGAGTGCTGGATAATTCTCTTTGGCAATTTCTACAGCCCGAGATAAGGTAATGGGTGTAATGCTATCCTGAACAATGAGGTCTGGCACAGGTGCTTGTGTTTGTTGCGCTTTCGCCAAAGCGGTACCACCTAACATAAAACCAAGTATTAAAATCGTGGTCAATGCTTGCGGATTAAACGAACCAATCTTGTTCTGGTCTTTGCGCTCACGTCGCTTTTCTATAAAGATATAGAGTACAGGAAGTACTATCAACGTGAGTAGGGTGGCCGTAAGCATCCCACCAATAACTACCGTAGCGAGCGGTTGTTGCACCTCTGCACCGGCTGATGTGGAAAATGCCATAGGTAAAAACCCAAAAATATCTGTGGTAGCCGTGAGCATAATGGGGCGAATACGTTCTTTAGTCCCTTGAAATATTCTATCCTTTATGCTTGTAACACCTTCTTCCTTTAAAGAATTAAATCGGTTAATAAGTACCAGCCCGTTAAGAACTGCGACACCAAATAGCACAATAAATCCTACACCTGCCGAAATACTAAATGGCATATCTCGAAGCCATAAAGCAAACACACCACCAATGGCCGCCAAGGGTATCGCGATGTAAATCATTAGCGATTGTGAAAAGGATTTTAAGGCAAAGTATAACAGTACAAATATCAAGAACAGGGCGATGGGCACAACAATTGTTAAACGATCCTTAGCGCTTTGTAGGTTTTCAAACTCTCCACCATAGGTAATATAATATCCTGATGGCAAGTCCAGTTCTTCATCTAACTTTTGTTGTATATCTTTTACAACAGACTCCACATCTCTGCCTCGTGCATTTACACCTACATAGGTTCTTCTATACGTATTGTCACGTGAGATTTGCATAGGTCCAGGCACGTATTCAATCTCTGCTATTTCAATAATGGGTACCTGGCTTCCATCCTTAAGATCGATGTACATCGTGCGCAGGTCATCAATACTTTTTCTATGGCTTTCATCAAATCGTACCACCAGATCAAATCGTTTCTCGCCTTCAAAAATGACGCCAGCGGTACCACCTGCAAAAGCAGTACTTATGTAATCATTTACTTTTTGAATATCCAGTCCATATTGCGCCATTTTATCTCGTCTGAACTTTACGGTCATTTGTGGTAGTCCAGCTGTACGTTCTGCACTCACATCGCCCGCGCCAGGAACGGTCTTTATAATAGCTGCCATTTCCTGAACCTTGTCTGATAACACCTCTAAATCTTCGCCATATAGCTTTACTGCAATATCCTCTCTTACGCCTTCTAAAAGCTCATTAAATCTTAATTCGACCGGTTGGGTAAATGATAAATTAACCCCGACGAGTTCATCATCCAGTTTATCCCTTATGGCTTCAATCAAACCTTCTTTAGTAGAAGCAGTTGTCCACTCGTCCATATCCTTATTGAGAATGATGTACATATCTGCAATATCCATAGGCATAGGATCTGTAGGTATATCTGCCACACCTATACGTGCTGTTACCGTTTTAATTTCAGGAAAATTTTCTAATAGGATAGTTTCTATTTTCTTTGAAACTTCAATGGATTCTGTGAGCGAGCTTCCTGGTCTTATAAACGCCTGCATTGCTATATCTCCTTCATCGAGCTGCGGCACAAATTCTCCACCCATATTAGAAAATATAAAACCAGCAATAATAAGTAGAACAGCAGAAGATGATAACACGATAAGCTTAAGCCGCAGTGCACCTTTTAATAATGGCTTATAAGCACTATGTATAGCACCAATAATTTTATCACTTATCTTTTCAAGCCAACGCTCAAATTTGCCAAACCAGCTTTTGGTGTTTTGAACTGGTTTCATAAAAAGCGCAGACATCATTGGGACATAGGTAAGACACAGAATAATTGCACCTATCATAGCAAAACCAAAGGTGTATGCCATCGGTTTGAACATTTTACCTTCTACACCTGTAAGGAAAAGTATAGGTGTAAAAACTATAAGGATAATGATCTGCCCGAAAAAAGCAGAACCCATCATCGTGGTTCCGGCATCATAGGCTACTTTATCCATTACGCCTTGATTGAATTTTAGCTTTCCAGACCTAATCCGTTTTTGGATCTCATACACCGTTCCTTCTATAATAATCACGGCACCATCTATAATAATCCCAAAGTCTATAGCTCCCAAGCTCATTAAGTTTGCCCATACATTAAATTGCTTCATTAATATAAAGGCAAAAAGCAAGGACAACGGTATGGTCGTGGCCGTTATGATGCCACCTCTTAAACTACCCAACAATAAAACAAGGGCAAATATCACGATTAGGGCGCCTTCCAGTAAATTGGTTTTAACGGTATCGGTCGTTCTGGCAATTAGCTCACTACGATCAATGATAGGGGCGATAGTGAGACCTTCTGGCAGGGATTTTTCAATTTCTGCCATACGATTCTTAACATTTTGAATAACCGCATTAGGGTTTGAACCTTTTAGCATCATTATTATTCCTCCCACGGCTTCCTTACCGTCTTGCGTAAAAGCACCATAACGTACCTGATTCCCAAAATGGACGCGTGTTGCAACATCTCCAATAGTTACGGGAATGTTGCCCTCGTTAATAATCGAAATATCTTTAATGTCTTCCAAAGAGCGAATAAGACCTTCACCTCTTATGAAATTTGACATTTTATTTTTTTCTATGTAAGCACCGCCTGTATTCACATTGTTCCGAGCGAGAGCCTCATACACTTGTGAAATACTAATACCCAAACTATTCAACTTATCTGGGTTGACAGCGACCTCGTACTGTTTAATACTGCCTCCATAAGAGTTGACCTCTACCACGCCTTCCAGTAATGTGAGTTGTCGTTTGATAACCCAATCTTGCACGGTGCGCAGTTCCATAGGCGAATACTTGTTTTCAAAACCCTCCTCTGGCTTTATAGTGTATTCATAGATTTGACCTAAACCAGTAGAGATGGGACCCATAGATGGACTTCCAAATTTTTCAGGGATAGATTCGCCCAGTTCGTTTAGTTTTTCCTGTACCAGCTGTCGAGGAAGATAGGTTCCCATATCGTCTTCAAAAACGATAGTAACTACGGAAAGGCCAAAGCGTGAGATAGATCTTATTTCTGTAACGCCTGGTAAATTACCCATAGATAGTTCTACGGGATAGGTTACGAACTGTTCAATATCTTCCGTTCCCAGATTGGGCGATTGCGTGATGACCTGCACCTGATTATTGGTAATATCTGGGACAGACCCAAGGTTTACTGTTGCCATTGACCAAATGCCAACTCCTATAAGAGTCAACGTGAACAGACCAATGATGAATTTGTTATTGATTGAAAAATCAATGATTCTGTTAATCATAGATTAATGTATTAATTCAGTTAAAAAACGAGTTTGCGTTTTCGCGTAGCAAAAACATAGTTGAGCATTCCCATTAGGAAAACTTCAAAAAAGGATATAGTTATCCTATGAAAACTGAATTATGCCCGAGGTGGCTGAAAAAGGGAATGGGGAATATCTTTGCCAAGGTCATCGAAATGGGCAAAGAATTCTTGAGGAATAGCAGGCTGTAGCGGTTGAAATGCAACAAGCCCAAAATTTATCGTGTGAACGTGACAACAATGACATTGACAGAAAGGCGAGCATAACTCACAGTCTTGGTCGTGGTCGCCATCAATATCAATTACTGTAACAACTTGGGTATCATCGGCACTATTTGTCGCATCGCTACAAGGCACTACATTGAGTGCCAAGAAATAAAACGATAAAATGATTGCTACGATTGCTACAACTTTCACAATGCAAAGATAAAAATATTTTGGTGCAACTGTGTTGCAAATGATTTTTACAACGAATCAATCACACTTCCGCAAGTCAACATTGCATCGCCATAGTATGGATTTCTTATTTCTTCTTCCATACTTAACCATACCGCACCTTTATTGTTATTTGCCATAGGGCATTTCTGAATGTAATAATTTGTCGAGTTTTCTATGCTCATTGCAATAGGCACGATATTCTCGTTTAGAATGACGAAGTGAGCGCGCTGGTTTTCCAGATTATCATTGTTTGCAATGGCATCCAGCATCTCAATACTTTTGGTTAAATGTTGTTTTTCCATCGTACCTAAATCATCAGTCGATATTGCTTTTAATTTTTCTGATGTCGCTTTCGCGAAAGCGGAAACTTGACTTGCATCGCTTGCTACAAGGGCATCTTTCATTTTGAGATATGATGGTAATGCTTTGTCGAAATCAGAACTAAACGCATTACTGAAACTCATTTCCATATCACCCATCATAGCCGATTCATCCTGCATCATCTGCTGATTCATCATTGATTTTTTACCCTGTAATTGTGCTGCTGCATCTACCGTAAACGTTCCATTGGTAACAATTTCATCGCCGTTATCTAATCCAGCCGATAATTGGTAAGTTTCGCCAGAGCGATTGCCCAAGGTTACTTCGCGCATTTCAAATACAGGCTCGTTAGGATTGGTTTTTACATATACCAATGAGCGCTCGCCCGTCCATAGTACAGCACTTGCAGGAACAGAAAGTGTATTTTCCATAGTTTGTGTTGCCCCTTCAACCTTACCTGTAACAAACATTCCTGGCTTAAATAGGTCTTCTCTATTTTGAAGCGTTGCCCGCACCGTTACCGTTCGTGTCGCATTATTTAAAATTGGGTCAATAAATGAAATTGTTCCCTCAAATTCTTTGTTTGGAAAGGCGTTAGTCGTGATATTGATTTTTTGCCCAACGTTGAATTGTGCTATTTGATTTTCATAGGCATCAAATTCTGCCCAAACCGAATTGAGGTTGCTCAACTTTAAAATAGGCTGTCCTTGATTTACATAATCGCCCTGTGCTGCCATTACTTCTGAAACCGTTCCGGAAACCGTTGCATAAATCCGGAAATTCTCACGTACCGTTCCACTTTCTTCTATGGCATTGATTTGCGTATCTGATAGTTTCCAGTTTTTGAGCTTGCTGCGAACAGCTTTGTATAAAGCTGGTTGCGATTCCTTAAGTGATGCTGCGGTAATCAGTTCCTGCTGTGCCGCTACAAGGTCTGGTGCGTAAATGGTTGCCAATAGCTGACCACGGTTTACTTGCTGACCTTCATAGTTAACGTTGAGTTGTTCTATCCTACCTTTGAAATAGCTGGATTGTACGGTATTGTTTTCTTCGTTTGCCGCTATTTTTCCCGAAAGGGATATCATCCCATCATCATCGCCAGCTTTTGCATTTCCTACAATAGTAGTCTGGATATTTGCTAACGCCATTGCGTTTTCAGTCATTTTTATCTCGTTTGCAGCGAGACCATCTGCACCAGCTTCAGCAGGGATTAAGTCCATTCCACATATTGGGCAATCACCAGCTTCGGGTTGCATAATCTGTGGGTGCATAGAGCACGTCCACATCTGTTCTGCGCTCTCGCCAGAGTGGTCGTGGTCGGACATATCAGACGTATCCTTATTTGCTGCATTGTCTGAGCTATTTCCAAAAATGAGCCAGCCTGCGCCCAAACCTATGATAACGGCTATTACTATATATAAAATGTTCTTTTTCATATTCATAATTTTATTTTCCTAATTTCAAAATATTAAGAGCGCCACGGACAACTACTATAAAAACGATTGCGCCTACAATCAAATCAGGCAATCGTGAGCCAGTCCATAGTACCAAAACCCCAGCAACAATAACCCCGGAGTTAATGATAACATCATTTGATGTGAAAATCATACTGGCCTGCATATGGGCTTCCTTACTTTTAGATTTTTGAAGAAGAAATAGACATAGCCCGTTGGCCAATAGCGCCAATATTGAGACTATAATCATTGTTTTAAAATCCGGAACTTCGGTTGGATTTATAAACCTTCTCACTATTTCTACAATTCCTATAACCGCAAGAAGTATCTGAAAATAACCGGCAGTGGTCGCTATTCTTTTTTTAAGTAGTTGGGAACCGCCTACTGCAAAAAGACTTAAACCATATACAAATGAATCTGCCAGCATATCCAGACTGTCTGCAACAAGCCCCATTGATTTTGAAATCAATCCTGTAGTCATTTCAATGACAAAAAACATAAAATTGATAATCAAAACTGACCACAGTAGCCTACTCTGGTTGCTTGCTTCTTCCGCAATTACTTCATCGGTTGGTTCTGAGGAAATCAATTCTTCATTAAACTTCAGGTCTGCAATGGCTTCCTGAATTTCTTCCAAGTTGCCATTATGGAAAACCGTAAGTTTTCTGTTGGGAATATCGAAATCCAATTTTGAAATTCGACCAACTGAATCCAACTTCATCCGAATCATAGATTCCTCAGAAGGACAATCCATTCTCACTATTTTGAATATTGATTTATCCACTTTGTTTTACTCGTTTTCTAAACGCTCAATCATCGCCTTCATTTCAGCAATTTCCCTACGTTGCGCTTTAATGATTTCTTCAGCCAATTTTTTGACTTCAGGGTCTTCAATATCTGCTCGTTCACTTGTTAAAATTGCAATGGAATGGTGTGGTATCATTGCTTTCATCCAAAGTACATCGCCCACGGTGGATTTTTGGTCGCGTACCAGTCCCAATGCACCTACAAAGAGAACGATACTTCCCAAGACTATGGCAATATTCTTTTTTTTGTTTTGATACATACCGCGCATTGCTACAAACATTATAATGGCCATGGCAGCGATACCGAGACAGACCATATAGAAACGCGTAAGGCTGAACCATACATGGTCCCATTCATAGGTGTTTAAATACATTGTAATATACATTGCTACAAAAGAGCAAGCGAGCATCGCTACAAAACGTGTGTAATGATTTTTTGATTTTCCTGAATTTGTGTGTTCGTTTGCATCCATAATTTTTGGTTTTATTTGTTACCAATTATTTAATTTTCTTTTTCAGTTTTCTGATTGATGGGGAACTGATATACCATAAAACGAAACCGCTTAAGACGGTTATCAATCCCAAAAGTGAAAATGCCCTTAACAACAATGTGTTGAAATTATCCCTTCCCTGATAATCCATTGTATGGGTCATCCAAAGAAAATCAAACCAGCGCCAATCCCTGTGTCTCACCGTTTGAAAAGCGCCATTTTCAACCGCCACATAGGCTTTTAAATTTTGTGGTGTCTCATACGAGATTTCATAAGCTGGAAGTGGGCGACCGCGATATTCGTGATGTGGCCCTACAGAATCGACTAATTGAATTTGTACTATTTCCAAATCGTTCAACATATACCTACTTGCAACTTGTTGTGCCTCTTTTTTAGAAATTCCATTTTTCCTTTGCCCCGTTTTTGCATTATAAAGCCGTGCTTCATTAATCCAATAGTAAGGTTCATTTGCTATTTCCAGTAGTTCCAAAGATTGGACGGGTTCTTTTATGGCCAGTTGGGATGTGCCGAGCAAATTATCAAAAGAGGTCTGCACAGGTGCCGCTTTCTTAAAATGGTCGCCGTGTATCTCGTCAATGTCCGTCCAGCTGAAATACATCCCGCTAATTGTCCACATCAAAAACTGAACACCTAAAAAAACACCCAAATAGCGGTGTGCTTTTCTAATCCATTTCGCTGTTTTTCTGTTCACCATTTTACTTTATTTCAAAAGGAAATCCAATCGTGACTTTTTCCCAACCCATTGAGATTTTTCCTGAAGTCTCTGTTGTTTTGTTTACTTTATACTCTAAATGTTCCTTGATTTTTTCGGAAATTTTAGGTGTTACTTTAAATCGTAATACATCATCATTTTCAGTATAGTCGTCCTTACCGTGTTGGTTCCAATTCCTGTTGAAAATGACAGTCCATTCTTCTTCATTCGGAATTACAAAAAATCCATATTTCCCGGCTTTCAATACCTTGCCGTCAATTTCTAAATCCTTATTTGTTTCCAACCAAGTAGCCATATGGGCACCAGCCTGCCAGACTTGGTCGTACGCCAACAGTCCACCGAAAATAATTCTATCCCTTACGCCTGGCGACGAATAATCTATATGGATATGAGCATCACCTATCATCGCCATTGCCGATGTATGTGGACTTAGGGTTTTTTTGTTCTCAGATTTAGGTTCACTCTGGGTATGATCGTGTTCTGTCTCTATTTTGGGATTGTTCTTTTCTTCGTTTTTACAACCGATGACAACAACTACCAATAGGATTATCAAAATTTTATATTTCATAAGTATTCAATTAGTTGGATTATATGTTTTTACTTTTTAGACGTAATGAGTTGGCAATTACCGAAACCGAACTAAAGCTCATTGCCAAGGCCGCAATCATTGGCGATAAGAGTATTCCGAAAAACGGGTACAGTAGTCCTGCTGCAATAGGGATACCCAGCGTGTTATAAATCATTGCAAAAAAGAGGTTTTGTTTGATATTGCGCATTACTGCATCACTTAGGTTTCTTGCCTTTACGATACCGTGTAAATCGCCTTTCACCAAGGAAATGGCTGCACTTTCAATGGCAACGTCCGTTCCTGTTCCCATTGCGATACCTACATCACTTTTAGCGAGTGCAGGTGCATCGTTTATTCCGTCGCCTGCCATTGCAACCACTTTACCCTGTCCTTGTAATTTCTCGACTTCTTGTAATTTGTTTTCCGGTAGCATACTTGCTTGAAAATCGGCAAGGTTAAGTTCATCTGCGACAGCTTTGGCTGTATCGTGATTATCACCAGTAAGCATAATGACCGCAATTCCCTTATTCTGCAAATCCTTGATAGCTTTTGCACTCGTTTCCTTGATTTTATCACCTATGACCACGTAGCCTACAACTTGACCTTCTACAGCGAGATAGGAAACCGTTTTCCCTTGTTTTTGGTAGGATTGTGCCTCGTTTTCCATAGCTTCGGTAAGTGTGGCATTGCCCTGTTCCATCATTTTAGCATTACCCAAGGCTACTTTTTTATTGTTCACTTTACCTTCAACGCCTTTTCCAGTAACTGCGTTAAATCCATCTGCTTTTAAAAACTCTGCGTTTTGTTCTTTTCCATATTTTACGGTGGCTTCCGCCAGCGGATGTTCACTTTGGCTGTTCAAGGAAACAATGTATTGTAGTACTTCGGTTTCGGTAAAACCCTTCTCAAAAGAACCCACTTTCTCAACTGTAGGTTTTCCTTCGGTTATCGTTCCGGTCTTATCGACAATGAGAGTATCTACCTTATCCATTTTCTCAAGGGCTTCAGCATTCTTGATAAGCACCCCATTTTGTGCGCCTTTACCAACACCGACCATTACGGACATAGGTGTCGCAAGCCCCAAAGCACACGGACAGGCGATAATTAATACGGCAATCGCATTGACCAAAGCATAAACATAGGCTGGCTCTGGGCCCCAAATCGCCCAAACGCCGAATGTCACAGCAGCGATGATGACCACGATTGGCACGAAATATCCCGAAACGGTATCGGCCAACTTTTGGATGGGTGCACGGCTTCGACTGGCATCATTGACCATCTGTATAATCTGTGATAACAGGGTGTCAGACCCAACCTTTTCAGCTTTCATCAAGAAGGACTGATTGCCGTTGATAGTTCCGCTACTTACTTTATCATCTACTGATTTGTTTACAGGAATGGGTTCGCCTGTAATCATCGATTCATCGATGGAAGTTTCGCCTTCGGTAATAACGCCATCCACAGGAATCTTATCGCCCGGCTTCACACGTAGGATATCGCCCAATTCAATTTCATCGATGGCCACTTCCTGTTCTTCCCCATCAACTACCTTTATAGCCTTGTTAGGTGCCAATTTTAAAAGTTCCTTGACTGCGGAATTGGTCTTGCTATGCGCACGAGCTTCGAGGACTTGACCAAGTAGAACCAAAGTTAGAATCACCGTAGCAGCCTCAAAATAGACGTGAACCGTACCGGCTTCGGTCTTGAATTGGTCAGGGAAAAAATCGGGTACGAGCATCCCGAACACGCTGAAGAGCCAAGCAACGCCAGCACCGATACCGATAAGCGTAAACATATTTAAGTTCCAAGTCTTTATACTGCGGTAGGCACGTTCAAAGAACATCCAAGTAGCGTAGAATACCACAGGAATAGAAAGCGCAAATTGAATCCAGTTCCAATATTTTAATTCTAAAACATCATATAAGGGGTTGTTGGGCAGCATTTCGGACATTGCAATGATAAAAATGGGCAATGTGAAAGCGACCGCTATCCAGAACTTTTTAAGAAGTTTTTTATAGGTCTTTTCCTCTGCGGATAAATCGGGTTCCATAGGCACTAAATCCATCCCACAAATTGGACAGCTTCCCGGTTCATCCTTAATAATTTCGGGATGCATCGGACAGGTATATTGGGTGTCGGAAGTAGCCGTTAGGTTAACTTCTTCAACCAAATCCATTCCGCAAACAGGACAGTCGCCTGGTTTGTCGTAAGTCTTGTCGCCCTCGCAATGCATCGGACAGTAAAATGTTCCCGTTCCTTGACCTTTGGGTTTCTCAACTTTCTTCTTATCGTGGGTATGCTGATGTTCGCCATTTTGATGGATACTGTATTGCCCACCATCGGCTTTAAGCGCCTCTTGAAATTTCTCTATTGGAATATGGGATTCCATTTCTATGGTCGCTTCGGCTTTTTCTAAATCAACTGTTACTTTTGAAACACCATCCACTTTAGACAGCGTTTCCTCTACGTGACTTCGACAACCATTGCAGGTCATTCCGTGTATGTGGTAGGTGTGTTTCATTTTATGATTGGCTAAAAATTATTTAACATTTCTTGATGATGAATGTGTTTTTACTATCTGCCATTTTTCATCTATCTTCTTAAGGATAGAAGTCGCCACCCCTTTTTTCTTTATGGTTCGAGTATTGGCTTTATCATCGGGATTGAGAACTATGGTGTAGACATAAGTTTCGGTAGTAAACGCATAGGGCAAATCTACTTCTGCATCAATTTCATAATCTGAAAATTCAAACTTCTTGAAATGCCCCAATTCTGGACCCAAATGATGTTCTATATAGTGGGCATAGGTGCCTTCAACACCACCAGATTCAAAAACCTCGGAATCTTCTGTAAATAAGTCAAAAGTACCTTCGGTTGTCAAGTTTTGTAGCGCATCTTTGTAGGTTTTCATTACTTTAAGCACGGCTTGCTTTTCTGTGTTTGTATCTTGTCCGAACACTTGGCTTGTTGCTATTATAATTAATGCGAATATTGTAGTTTTTCTAAGTGCATTCATCCTGTTTATTTTTAAGAATTTTTACTCAAATTCATTTATATCATTATTCATCTTTCTAATATTTTTTATTGTGCCTGACAAGGGAAGGGCTACTAACTAACCAACCATCAACTTTCCCTTCCCATATCAGGACTTTATTCCAAACTGTCTTTTAACGCTGTCATATAATCTATTATCATCCTCTTATCTTCATCTGAAAGAATTGCATCTTTATGAATGAGTGTATAAGAATCCAAGGGCATTTTATCTTCTTCGATTTGGCTTATGATAGACCGAAGTTTACTATTCTTTCGCCGGTCTGAATATGTTGCCCATTCATTAAAATTAAGTTCGTCCTTACCTTCTTGTATGTGATCTTCCAGAAACCAAGCCGCAGGCTGTATCTTACTATACCACGGATAATCTGTATTATTACTGTGGCAATCGTAGCAAGAAACCTGCAACCGATTTTTTATCGTTGCAGGCACTTGATTTTCGACCATAAAATCACTTTGCGGTACATAATCGCTCTCGTTCAGGATTATTGGAAAGAACTGAATCACTACCAATGCCACAAGGGCAAGCCACGCTATGATTTTTAAAAACTTCAATTAGTTGATTTCTCGCTGTACTTTACCGCATTTCAACATTTTATCACCGAAATAGGGGTTTCTAATTTCTTCGTTCATACTAAGCCAAGCACCACCTTTATTGTTATCATACATTGGGCAGAATTGCTCATAAAGCTTCATCCCTGTTCCCGTAATGGCAACCATATCTGTAACATCTTTACTCAATACTTTGAAATGCTCACGCTGATGTTTGATGTCACTTTCTGAAATATGCTCTGCGTGTTCCGTAGCATCTTCGATAATGTCATTCAATTCTGATTTTTCACTTTCAGAATATTTTGATGCATCAAAAGATTTAAGAGATTTAACCAATGTGCCTCCCATTTCCTTTGCTTTATCATTATCATCGCCTACGAGGGCATCTTTAAGACTGAAATAGTCATTAAGAACCGCTTGTGCATTCCCATCTCCGTTCATTGCCATTTCCTTTTTCTCGCTATCATGATGCCCATCGGAATTATCGTGGTTCATTTTTGAATGGTCTTCCTCAGTACTCGTTTCAGAATTGGTACTGCTTTCTGTTTTAGCATCTTTACAAGACACTACTGTTAAGGTTACAAATGCTATTGCAACCACTCCTAATACTAATTTTAATTTGCTCATTTTTTGTTTGTTTAAAAGTTATTAATCGTTTTTTTTAAAATCGGGCTAAAAGACCGCCACCCCAGCCATATCTGTTATTATAATTTCCTTGTATTGAAAAGTTGCGGGATAAGATATATGAAGCTCCAATTAACCATTGAGTTTCACCTTCATAAGATTTGTTATTTTCTAACTCATTGACCCATCCAAAATCTGCTCTGTACTCATATTCACCTTCCAAGAAAATTCTTGGAAAAATCAACAACTCCCTGTCCAGACGTATTCTTGGGCGAAGTTGATGGTCAATACTCACATCCACATTAAACCTATAAGGCGTGAAATATTTAACTCCAACCAATCCCACAGTATTGAATGTATCATAAGAATCTGGTGTTGAAGTTTCAGTATTTACGCCTGCGTACACGCGTACCC
Source organism: Flagellimonas marinaquae (assembly GCF_003992675.1). Classification (GTDB taxonomy): domain Bacteria; phylum Bacteroidota; class Bacteroidia; order Flavobacteriales; family Flavobacteriaceae; genus Flagellimonas; species Flagellimonas marinaquae. The sequence continues at coordinate 141,860 of NZ_RZMZ01000004.1, read as the reverse complement.
AATCATTGAGATATCTATTATAATTCACTTCTATCTCGGCATTTTGGTTATAATCAAACTCGGCACGTAGTCCAAATTCGTTGCGGATGTTGCTCGACATCAATAAAAGTTCATTAAAGTTTGAACCTCCACGAAGCATTCCCCACGAATAGTAATGGTCTGTCTCGTCAATTAGGTTTTGTACTGGATAAGGTTTCATCCTTTCATCTCGTGGTGTATCATAGCTAAATACTCTTGCCATACCACCCATCATATGATATAGTACGTGACAATGAAAGAACCAATCACCATATTCTTCGTTATAAAATTCGATGACCACTTTTTGCATTGGTGGTACGTTAACCGTGTGCTTTAATGGTGAACGCTCTCCATTTTCATTAATCACCCTAAAATAATGACCGTGCAAGTGCATTGGGTGGTGCATCATTGTCAGATTATTTAAGGTAATCCTTGTAACCTCATCACTTTTAATTTTAATTTTGTCTGTTTCCGAAAGTGGTACGCCATTCATACTCCAAACATAGCGCTGCATATTACCTGTTAGATTCAGTAAAATTTCATTTACTGGCACATCAGTCTTAAAAGTGGTGTTTTCCTTTGCCTTTAAAAAATCATAATTGAAATAAGTTTTACGTGTATCATAATTAAATGAAGCGGTGTCCTTTTGCATCGTAGACATCTTATGATTCATTGGCGTCGCATCCTTTTTCATTTCCATATTCATTTCATTCTCCATCTTCATCTGTCCGTCTTTCATATCCATATTCATCTTCATTCCATATTTCTGCATTAGGGCTTCGGGTGTATTTCTATTTTTATTTCCCACTAAAGCAGGTGCACCCATCTTCATATCCATTTTTGCCATTTGCTTCATCATAGCCACTTTATCTGGTCTGTCTATTACAGTTGCTGGATACAATTTTCCGCTACCCAAGTGAATGGATGTACTACCAGAACCATCTTGCGCTGTGGCAGTAATTTCTAAAGTGCCTTCTGGAATGGTTACAATGACATCATAGGTTTCGGCAATTGCAAAAAGAAATCGGTTTTTATATTCTGGTGTTACATCCACACCATCACTCGCAACTATCATCGGGTTACCACCACCAAAATCCACCCAATAATAAGATGAAGCAGATGCATTGATAAAACGTAGTCGTACTTTTTCACCTGTTTTAAACTCTGGATATTCTGCAAGTTTTTTACCATTGGACAAGAACGCAGGATAGTAGATGTCTGCAATATCTGCACCTTCCATTCTATCACGCCAAAAATTAAATTGTGCTCCCAGTGCACCTTCTTTAATCACTCTACTTAATGGTACTGCTGTCCCTTTTTTAACCTGATACCATTCGTTTCCTCGTTTAAGGTTTCGCAACACATTCATTGGTTTTTCGTTGGTCCAGTCAGATAACACTACAACCAAATCTTTGTCGTAGTCCAAAGTCTTTTCTTTAGGATGAATGACGATTGAGCCATAAACTCCTTTTTGCTCTTGTAACATCGTATGGGAATGATACCAATATGTACCAGATTGGTTTATAGGTATTCTATATTGAAATGTAGTATTTGGTTTTATAGGTGGCGTAGTTAAATAAGGCACACCATCATAAAAATTAGGAAGTATTAAACCGTGCCAATGTACAGAGGTTTCTTCATCCATTTTATTGGTTACGTTAATAATGGCAAGGTCACCTTCATTAAATTCTAATGTAGGACCTGGAATGCCACCATTAATTGTCATTCCGTTTGCGGTTACACCTGCAAGGGTTATTTCATTTTCTTCGATAGTAAGGTTATATTCTTTTATGTTTCGACCTTCTTCTTTTCTATCTTCACCATTTGTCCCAACTTGGGCGAATGTAATTGAAGTTAAGAATAAGAGAAGTATTGTGTTAAGTGTTTTCATTGTTTACTTAATTAAATAATTAATGATTGTACTTTGCACATAGTAGGTCTTCACAGATTCTATTTGGTTTATTTGAAACTTTAATTGCAATTCCTGAATGTCCAGCACATCATTAAAATCGATAGTGACGGTCTCATAGTTCTTTACCAGAATTTCTTCGGCATCTTTGGCTTGTTTCAGGTTACGAGCTTGTGTGTTGTATGCTATGCGTGCTTGGTTACGTTGTGATTGCGCTTTCGCGAAAGCGGATTCCAGCACATTCAATCGCTGTTCCCGTTGGGTTTCTATTTCTTGCTGTCGCAGTTCATTTTGCCTTGAAATGGATTTGTAGCGATTGTTGAAAATGGGGATGGAAACCGACACCATCGGCATCAATACATCTTTCCCATTATCGCTGAAATTGACATCGCTGCGTTCCGTTACGGGCAGGTAGTCTAAACCAAAACCAATCATAGGCAAACTCTCGCGCTGGTTGAGCAGTTCAGATTGTGCTACCGATTCATAGAGTTTGTCATATTTGAGCAGTTCGGGATTGAGTGATAGCGCTTCATTAGTATAAAATGGGTCTTCCTGTGGAATTTCCATTTCTGGAACAACGTCAACCGTCATCATTGCATCACGGTTGAGCAAATTGTTAAAAGTCGTTTGTTCTGCTGTAAATTCTTCTTCCAGCACTTCCTTTTGTTGTTGTAATTCATTTTGTCTAATCTGAAGTCGCAACACATCTACGGCACTCGCTTTGCCCACTTCTACAGATGTGAGTGCAAGTCGTTCGTAGGTTTCCAGTAGCTGTATATTTTCATCCAGTACGGCTTGCTTGGCTCTTATGGCAAATAGACGATAATAGGATTGTGCGACCGAAAGTGCCAGCTTACGCTTTGCAATCGTAATGTCCACATATTCGGCATCTGCCATTGCGGTGGCATAATTTTCACGAGCTGTAATAGTACCGAACCACGGCAACATCTGTTTTACGCCTATTCGTGCACGTTGCGCACCCACTCTTGTTTCAGGCTCGCTCACAAAGTAGCCGGCACTTACTTCGGTATTTGGAATCCAGTTGGCTTCGTTTACCTTTTCTTCGGCGATGTTGTATCGCAATTCAAAGGCTTGAATTTCTGGATTGTTGGCTTCAGCTTCCTGAATGTAGGATTGTAATTGTTGCGCTTTCGCGAAAGCAGTAACAAACAAGAACACCAGTATATATTTTAATTTTTTCATCTGTTTGCTTTTTTAAGTTGGTATTCCTTTTTCCAGCTGTACAGGACTGGCAATAGGAAATAGGACGTGACATCGATTATCATTCCGCCAAAAATGGGAATTGCCATCGGTATCATTATATCGCTTCCCTTTCCTGTGGATGTGAGTACGGGAAGTAGTGCCAACACCGTAGTTACAGTAGTCATTAAACATGGACGAATGCGTTTACCTGCGGCTTCCAAAGTGGCGAGACGAATGCCCTTTTTATTGTCTGGTTCGTTGCTTTTGAAAGATTGGTCTAAATAGGTGGCCATTACCACACCATCATCCGTAGCAATACCGAAGAGGGCAATAAAACCTACCCAAACGGCCACACTTAAATTGATGGTTTTCATATTGAACAAGTCCCGCAGATTTTCGCCAAAAAAGCCGAAGTTGAAAAACCAATCTTGCCCGTACAGCCATATCATTATAAAGCCACCTGCAAAGGCCACGGCGATTGCAGTAAACACCATAAGAGACGTAGAGACGGACCTGAACTGGAAATACAAAATCAAGAAAATGACGAGCAAACAAAGCGGTACGACAACCGATAGCGTTTTTTCTGCCCGTAACTGATTTTCATATGTTCCCGTAAAACGATAGCTCACGCCCTGTGGTACGACCAGCGAACCCTTATCAATATTTTGTTGAATCAGCGCTTGGGCATTTTCTACCACATCCACTTCGGCAAAGCCGTCGAGTTTATCAAACAGCACGTAGCCAATTAGAAAAGTGTCTTCACTTTTAATGACTTGTGGACCTTGTTCGTAGCGTATATCTACCAATTCGCCCAACGGTACAGGGCTACCTTTTTCCACTGGAACATAGATATTTTTAAGGTCGTCTGGGTCTGCCCGTAACTCTCGTGGATAACGCACACGCACCGCATAACGCTCACGACCTTCAACAGTTTGCGTGAGTGGCATTCCGCCCACGGCCACTTGAAGGATTTCCTGAACTTCCATTATGGACACACCATATCGAGCCAATTGGTCTCGCTTAATATCTATGAGCAAGTAGGGTTTGCCCACGATTCGGTCTGCAAAAACAGCTTGTTCCTTAACGCCTTCGGCTTGTTTTAGGATATCTTCCAATTCCAGTCCAAAACTTTCAATAGACTTTAAATCGGGACCTTTTACCTTGATGCCCATAGGTGCGCGCATACCTGTTTGTAGCATTACCAGTCGTGTTTCGATAGGTTGCAGCTTGGGTGCCGATGTAACGCCTGGTAATTTGGTTACTCGAACTATCTCGTTCCAAATATCATCTGGACTTTCAATGTCCGGTCGCCAGTTTCGGTAGTACTCGCCATCGTCATCTTCAATCAAGTCTTCGCGTGTAGCAGTCGTTTTTAGCGATGTTTCGGCATAGTTGACGCCTTCATCTATCTCATTGTTTGGGTTGATAATGAATTTGTTATTCTTCAGTACAAATAATCCATCGTCATTGACCTTGTAGCGTTGTCGCTCGCCATAACTATTCCGCATATATTCCGATTTATACTGAATGACATTCTCATACATCGAGAGCGGTGCTGGGTCGAGTGCGCTTTCCGTTCTTCCCGCTTTTCCTACTACGGTTTCGATTTCAGGGATGCTCGCCACAGCCATATCAAGTTGTTGTAGAACACGTTTGTTTTCTTCAACGCCTGCGTGTGGTAAGGATGTAGGCATCAGCAAGAATGAACCTTCATTCAGCGCTGGCATAAACTCTTTGCCTGTGTTTCGCATAATAATGATACCCAACGTGAGCACCGTAGCCGGAACGATTAAGAATAGATATCGGTTTTGAAGTGCCCATCGCAAAATACGCTCATAGTATATCCTGAAAATCGAGAACACACCAAGTAGTCCAAAACAGATAATGGACACAAATATCAAGTTCATCACAATACTTCGGTCAAAGCCTAATGGTCGCCAATAGGTAGCGAGTAGGAATACGATGGCGACCGATGAAATGATGATGTACAGAAGGTTTTTACGCTTTCGCGAAAGCGTATCGCGCATTTTTAAAAATGATGTTGCAGCAAAAGCGATAAGAATTAGCCCCAACCAAAAGCCGTAAACGATGGCGAGAATTCCCAATAAAACAAGTAAGCCATTGATGGCATGCTGTGTCCGTTCACGCACATTCGTCTTACGGAAAAGGAATGCCGCAATGGGTGGAATTATAAACAGCGCAATGATAAGGGATGCCGTGAGTGCCATTGTTTTAGTAAATGCAAGCGGGCGGAACAGTTTTCCTTCGGCACCAATCATCGTGAATACAGGCAGGAAACTAATAATAGTCGTTAAAACAGCTGTTAGAATAGCACCAGAAACTTCAGCCGTTGCGTTGTAGATGATTTCGTTCGTTGTGTACTCGTTACCGTTTTCATTAAGGCGTAACTTTTTATCTTCCAAGTGCCGAATCATATTTTCGGCGAGTATCACGCCTACGTCCACCATTGTACCGATGGCAATGGCAATACCCGAAAGGGCGACGATGTTTGCATCTACATTAAAGAGCTTCATCGTGATAAAAACCATCAAGACGGCTACGGGCAACAATCCTGAAATAAGGATGGATGCACGTAGGTTGAACACCATTATGATAATGACCAAAATGGTAATCAAGATTTCCAAAGTCAAGGCTTCGTTGAGCGTGCCCAACGTTTCTTGTATGAGTTCGGTACGGTCATAAAACGGTACGATGGTTACTTGTGAAGTGCGACCATCTTTCAATGTTTTTGTGGGAAGTCCAGCGCTTATTTCAGCAATTTGTGCCTTAACATTGTTAATGACTTCCAGCGGATTTGCACCGTAGCGAGCAACTACGACACCACCTACGACTTCGGCACCTTCCTTGTCGAGAATTCCACGTCTGGTAGCAGGTCCCAAATGAACATTTGCCACGTCCTTGATACGAATAGAAGTAAAGTTTTCTGAATCAACCACGGCATTTTCGATATCTGCGATAGATTTTACATAACCCAATCCGCGCACGAGATATTCAGCTTGATTGATTTCGAGGGTTTGTGCGCCTATGTCCTGATTGCTCTGCTTTACAGCCTTGACCACATCGCCCATACTTACATTGTACTGGCGCATTTTTTCTGGGTCAATATCCACTTGGTATTCCTGAACATACCCACCTATGGAAGCCACTTCAGAAACACCGCTTGCAGATGATAACCCATATTTCACATAGTAATCCTGAATACTACGCAATTCCTGTAAATCCCAACCGCCAGTAACGTTGCCATCTTTATCACGACCTTCCAGCGTGTACCAAAATATCTGTCCAAGACCTGTGGCATCTGGCCCTAATGATGGATTGACACCATCAGGTAATAGGTTTGCAGGAAGTGAGTTCAGTTTTTCAAGTATGCGACTGCGTGACCAGTAGAACTCGATGTCTTCTTCAAAAATGATATAGATGCTTGAAAATCCAAACATAGAAGAACTACGGATGGTTTTCACGCCTGGAATACCGAGAAGCGAAGTGGTAAGAGGATATGTGATTTGGTCTTCAATGTCCTGTGGCGAGCGCCCTTGCCACTTGGTAAAAACAATTTGCTGGTTCTCGCCAATATCAGGTATGGCATCAACGGCAACTGGGTCTGTAGGTAAAAAGCCCGTTTCCCAATTAAAGGGTGCGTTGACCACGCCCCAACCCACGAATAGGGCAAGTAGTAGAACGGCAACAAGTTTGTTTTCTATGAGAAATTTAATGCTCTTATTCAGCATAGCATTTGATTATTAGATAATTGGAATTACGTGTTGCAGAATATGGCAAACACGAGTTTTAGCCCACTACAGCATAGCTATTGGGCTTCATTCAAAAAATCTAACAAATCAAATTAAGAAAGTCTGGTGCAGCACTTGCACATCCCGTTTGACAAAGGGTCGCGGGTAATCTTCAAAAGGAACTTCTTCAGATTCGGTTCCTTCAAATAGGTTTATATAAGAGTATGTAAAAGCAGCGATGAACGTTTGCTGCTCAAAAGAAAGCGTGTCAAAAGATATTTTAAGGTCGTCTTTGCCTTCCTTTACAATTTGCTCGTCAGAACAACAAGATTTCTCAGTCATTTTAGGATTCTCACAACTTTTAACTGGTTGTGCTTTTTCCATTCCACAACCTTCAGCTTTTGAGAATAAACTAAAATCGACCAAATTGTCCCCACAATAATGCATATCCACAGTAAATGACATTGTAGAGAACATCACTACAAAAGCCATCGAAATAGATAATATTTTATGGAAAACCTCTTTCATCGTTGCAAAATTACAAAATTTTGGAATTAACCGCATTACTTTAAGTTAAGTTTAAGGCAATCAATCGATGAAAAGTTTTATAAGGGAATGTTTTATGTCGCAAAAAAACCTTGAAAAACAAAAGCTGTTGTTATATGTGTAACCCTCCCTTTTGTCGGGCTATTTATTGGACGATTTTTATTTGTCAATAAAATTGCATTTGCAGTTTTGGATTGACAAAAAAATAACCCATCCGAATTATCGAATGGGTTTTGAGATTTTTTGATCTATTATAGTTCGAATGCAAGAATCTCCTGCTCAAACTCCGACTTTCGTTCCTCCAAGGTATTCTGCAATTGTGTGGTCACCAAATTGATGAGATTGCTGTTGGTTGTCTTGAATTCCAATCCATGGGAATCCCTGATGTAAAATGAACTGGAACCGTCCTGGTTGTAGTTGAACTTGGTGAGTTCTCCAAGGGTCTGGTTCAGGCGTTCCCTGTTGGTCGCCAAGCCTCTCAACTTTTCAAACTTCTGGATCCGGCTGTCGATGCTGATTTTGGGAACCACCACCGGTGCCTTGGCTTCTTTGGTCTTTTCAGTACCATTGGCGTTACCAGTAGCCTCCTTGGTCAGTTGGTCTTTGACATCCTTGTTGGATGCTTTTTGTCTTGTTACCGTTTTCTTGGTTCCGGTCTCTTTTGTTTTTGTTTCCATGTTAAATGAATTTTTAATTAAACAATATTTGAGCATGTAACAAGTGGTAGACAAAATTTTGGAGCGGCAAGGAAACGGAATAAAAAGGGACAAAGGAGCGGCTTTATGCCGTCCCTTGTCCGACAAACTTTTGCGGGCTTAGCTTTCGATGATATTGGTTAAGCTATTAAATTTTATCTTATGATCCGCAGGTTGGCCCCAGGTTTCTGGCCATTCACTACTTCCTTTTCGGGACTTTTTTCGAGAACCGCTTTCAACTGGGCCATATCCTTGCTGATCTTTTTCTCCACCACCCTTGCATATTTTTGGGTGGTCGATAGTTTGGTGTGCCCCAATAGCTTGGATACCGTTTCCAAGGGAACATTGTTCATTAGGGTAATAGTGGTCGCAAAAGTGTGCCTGGCCACATGAAAGGTCAGGTGCTTATCGATTTGTGCCTTGGTGGCAATCACCTTTAGGTATTTGTTTACTTTTTGATTGGAATATACAGGCAATAACGTATGGTCATTATCGACATTGGCATGACCGGAATACTTGTCCAATATGGCCTTGGCATGATACAGCAGGGGAATCCTTACAGGTGTCTTGGTCTTTTTCCGTTTGACATTGATCCACTCTTCTCCATCTATTCCTGTTACAATATCACTTCTCTTTAAGAGCTTGACCTCAATATAGCTTAGGCCTGTATAACAGGCAAAAAGAAATATATCCTTTACAATGGCCTTGCCGCTATCCTTGATTTTAGTGGAAATCAAGCGTTGTATTTCGGCCTCTTCCAAAAAATCACTGTCGTAATCCTCGAACTTCATGTTGTACTGGTTGAAGGGGTTTTGGGGGATGCACCTGAACTTGAAGGCTATGCCCACCAATTTCTTGAACCGCTCCATGTGCTTCATGATGCCATTATTGGTCAATGGCTGGGCCTTATTGATCGGAGGGCAATTTCTAAGGAAGCTCTCGAATTCGACCAAAAAGGCATAATCTATAAAGGACAATCTTATGTCCTGTGAGTTGAACTTTTTCTTTACGAACCGTTTTAGGTAGGTTTCCGTGGCCGAGTAGTTCTTGATCGTGCCCTTTGCCAATTTTGGCATTTCATGGGTGCGATGGAATTCGATGATATCCTTTAATGTCCTGACCACCTTGTCCTTTCCAAGGTAGCGCAATTTGATGATCTTTGCGTTGATCACCGCTCCCTCCCCTATTAACTGCCGATGGCACTCCAAGAGTTTGGCGTGAACATCGTCTAGATATCGGTTGATGCTGTTCGCTTCATTGGCACGATGATCGATTTTGCCCAAAATAGGACACCATCGTTCTTCAAAAGTTGATCTATGGACACTGAGGTCGGAATAGCGGCCCTCAAATCTTATACGGGCATAAATGGGAATCCGGCCATCTTTTTTTTTGGCCGTTTTTTTTAGCCAAAAGCTGATACTGAATGAATTAGAGCTATTCATGTGTTTTCGCCTTAAGTGGAACAATCCGTTGAGCGAAAGTCAAATCACACGAAATATCAAATCGGGAAATACAAGATAAGGAATTTCCCCCGACAAAAATAGGACATCATATAGGACATCCTCACCCTTGATTTCAGACCAAAACAAAAAAAACCAGAAAAAATTAATTTTCTGGTTTTCAATTATTTATGGTTTAGTTTGTTGTTAAAAAAACCATGTCTGTCGGGGTGGCAGGATTCGAACCTGCGACCTCCTGCTCCCAAAGCAGGCGCGATAACCGGGCTACGCTACACCCCGAAGTATTTTGGAAAAAGCGGAGAGACTGGGACTCGAACCCAGGCAGCACTTACGCGCTGACAGATTAGCAATCTGCTCCGTTACCACTCCGGCACCTCTCCTTTGTATTATTATGAACGTGCATTCTGAAAATGCGGATGCAAATGTACCTTTTCAGTTACAAGATCGCAACTATTTTTCCATTTTTTTGACGGAACTTTTACAACTGCCCTGCTATTCAGGATATTCCACCCGCAAATGATAGATATTCGTAAGCTTTTGCTTCAGAACTTTCTTTACCATCTCGATTTCCTTTAGTGTAATATTGGCGTTCAAGTATTGGTCGGCCTGCATCTGCCCTTTCACAATTTTTTCTACAAACTCATCGATGATGGCAAAGGTGGGGTTCTTAAGGCTCTTCGATGCTGCCTCCACAGCGTCAGACATCATCAAAATGGCCGTCTCCTTGGAAAATGGGATGGGTCCGGGATATTGAAAACTCTCCATATCCACCTCTTTTTCCAATTCTTGCTGTTTCTTATAAAAATAATAGACCACCGTGGTCCCATGGTGGGTACGGATAAAATCTATAATTCGGTCGGGGAGGTTATTTTTTCTGGCTATCTCAATTCCATTGATTACGTGATCTATAATAATCTTTGCGCTCTCTTTGGGGGGCAGGTCATCATGCGGGTTAACATTGGTAATTTGGTTTTCCGTAAAGTACGTAGGCTGCTCCATCTTACCGATATCGTGGTAAAGGGCACCTACCCTAACCAACATCGCATTGGCCCCTATTTCGTTGGCTGCTGCCTCGGCTAGATTGGCCACCTGTAAGGAATGGTGAAATGTACCGGGTGCCTTGTCCGACAACTCCTTGAGCAGCTTGGAATTGGTATCGGACAGTTCCAAAAGGGATACATCGGAAACCAGTCCGAAGAGCTTTTCGAACATATAAATCAAGGGCTGTGCAAATAGGGTCAACAGTCCGTTCAGGACAAACACCCCGAACAGTATCCATTCAATGTTCTCCAAATTCCCTTCATGGATGGCGTGGAATGCAAAGTATCCGATGATATAAATCAGTGTAATCTGTCCTACGGAAATGAACAGGTTGGCTCTTTTATAGAGTTCTGAAGCTGTCAAAATGGTTACAATTCCCGCAATAATCTGCAAAAAGATGTATTCAAAACTATTCGGGACCACAAAACCAAGAATAAGCACCGTCAATACATGAACGAACAGCCCCAACCTGGCATCAAAAAAGTTTTTGAGGACCAATGGCAGAATACAGAGCGGAACCATGTATATATAGTTCTCATAATGCTTCACCATTAGGGTCGTGGCCAGCACCATCAACAGAATGTTGAAGAAAATAAAGGTTACCTTGTTATTATTTTCAAATATGTCGTTCCGATATCTTTTCAAGAAAAGAAATAACATGATCAGTACCAGGGCAACCAAAATAGTATAGCCCAATAAAATGAAATAGTAGTTGCTTCCCAACCAAAGTTCGGACTCGTACTCACTTTTGAGAGAGTTCAATACTTTGAAATCCTCTGGTTCCACGATTTCGCCTTTGGCAATGATCAATTTTCCCTGATCTACTTCTCCTCTGGTATAGGAAACCTTGGAAAGTTCATCGTTTAATGCGCTATCGGTAAGCACTTCGTCGTAGAACAGATTGGCCCTAAGATTGTTCTTTATGATTGCCTGTAGTGAGGCTGCTCCTGAAATATTCGCATCTACCAAGCGTTGGGAAATCTCCTTTTTGGCCTCTTCCACATTGAGGTAATCACTTGGCGACATGGGCTGGGCCTCATTATTCTTCACCACTACGGCAAGTTCGGATTCGGGTAAGTTTTGAAATACACCGTTGACGTAAATTTCATCGATGAGTTCCTCAGCAAGATTTCTGAGTGCTTGGCGCTGCGATGAACTGAACGATTCCGATTGAAAAAGTACATTCAATTCTTGGGCCACCTCCCTTTGCACATCGGATACGGTTGCCGTGTTATATGTAAAGTAATCCGTTTTGTTCTTTCGGATGGCAGACTTCTCTGCCTCTATTTCTTCGGGGGTCTTTTGAATAGAAAAGTCGATAGGGGCATACAAATTTTCATATTGCCAAGGCTTTCCTCTTTGAAAATCGTATTTGAACTTTCCGCCCTTTGGGAAAAAGAACACGATCAGAGCCACCGAAACCACATATAGGAAATACTTGTAGACCAGTGATTGGTGCTTATAGACGTTATCCAATGTTTTTCCCATTCCTTATGCTGTTGATTTCAAAAATAGAAAATATATGTTACAAGTAGGTCGCCATGCCTCCTTACGGTTTGCATTTAAATTTAGTATTTTCGCAGGAGTAAAAATGCACATATGAAAAAAGTAGTAATCGTATCCGCCGCACGAACCCCAATCGGAAGCTTTATGGGAGCATTGTCTACCGTTCCCGCTCCCAAATTGGGTGCTGTGGCCATAAAAGGGGCTTTGGATAAAATAGGCCTTAATCCAGAACTGGTTGAAGAAGTATTGATGGGGAACGTAGTACAGGCCGGCACTGGACAGGCACCTGCGCGACAGGCCGCTATTTTTGCCGGTATTCCCAACACAGTTCCCTGTACTACAGTGAACAAGGTGTGTTCCTCAGGAATGAAATCGATCATGCAAGGCGCGCAATCCATTGCTTTGGGTGAAAATTCCATTGTTGTGGCCGGCGGGATGGAAAATATGAGCTTGATACCGCACTATGCCTATATGAGGACCGGAACCAAATTTGGACCTACCACTTTGGTGGACGGGATGCAAAAAGACGGCCTTGTGGACGCCTACGACCAAAACGCCATGGGGGTCTGCGCCGATGCCTGCGCTACAACATATAAATTCAGCAGGGAAGACCAGGATGCCTATGCCATCCAATCCTACAAAAGGTCTGCTGAAGCTTGGAAAGCTGGAAAGTTCAACAATGAAGTAGTACCCGTTGAGGTGCCCCAACGCAGAGGAGAGCCCATAGTGGTCAGTGAGGATGAGGAGTTCAAAAATATCAAGTTGGAAAAAGTACCGGCATTAAGGCCTGCCTTTACCAAGGATGGGACCGTTACTGCAGCAAATGCGTCCACCATCAACGATGGAGCAGCGGCAGTGGTGCTGATGAGCGAAGATAAAGCCAAGGAGCTGGGACTTACCCCATTGGCCACCATAAAGGGTTATGCCGATGCGGCACACGAACCGGAATGGTTTACCACGGCCCCTGCAAAGGCATTGCCAAAAGCGCTGGACCGTGCGGGAGTTTCCATTGAGGATATTGATTATTTTGAGTTCAACGAAGCTTTCTCGGTAGTGGGATTGGCCAATATGAAAATTCTTGGCCTCAACGATTCCAATGTCAATGTAAACGGTGGTGCGGTATCCCTCGGTCACCCACTTGGATGCTCTGGCGCCCGTATTACCATTACCTTGTTGAATATATTGGAACAGAACAATGCCAAATTGGGTGCCGCAGCCATTTGCAATGGTGGCGGTGGGGCATCGTCCATTGTTCTGGAAAGAAATTAGTGATTCAATCCGTACCGTAAATGCAATATGGAATTTGTCCTCTGAGTATTGTTCCCATTAGAACAAATCCGGACGATTGTGCCGAAATGTCATCCCAATTATTGTATGGGGAACATTTCAAAGTCTTGGAAAGCAGAAAAAAATGGAGCAGGATACGAACTGCTTATGACAAATTTGAAGGTTGGATAGCCAACAATCAGCTTACGTTCATTTCCGAGCCGATCTATCATGAATTGGAGACCTTGGAGACGCAAAAAATATGCGCTGACCTTATTTCCCATATCTGCACCCATGACGGTATGTTACTGCCCATTCTGATGGGCTCCATGGTCAATGCGCCTGCTTTGTTGGAACATTCCTTCGAAGGAAACGTCTGCCACGGACATAAACCTAAAGAGAGTCTGATCAACACGGCCATTTTATACCTCAAAGCGCCATTTTTGGCGGGAGGCAAGACGCCTTTTGGCATAGATTGCTCTGGTTTCACGCAAATGGTCTATAAAATAAATGGATATGTATTGGCCAGAACGGCCATGGAACAGTCCAAGCAAGGCGAAGCCTTGAGTTTTATAGAAGAGAGCGAACCCGGGGACTTGGCGTTTTTTGATGACAATGAAGGTATTATAGACCATGTGGGCATCATTTTGCAGGACAACCACATCATCCACGTGAATGGTCATGTCCGCATCGACAGAATAGACCATACTGGCATATTCAATACGGAGGAAAAATTATACACCCATCAACTCCGGGTCATTAAAAAAGTGATATAAAAAAAAGCCCCAAAATATGGGGCTTTCTTTTTTTGAATCGCGGGATGGTTGATTACTCTCCCAATAGCTTTTTAATTCTCATGAAGTTTTCGTTGTCGCCCAAAGCGCCATAGATATTCTTCAATTGAGTAAGGATACTCTCATTATCTGGATTGGATTGTAGTGCATCTTCCAAAACGGTAGCACCTTCCCTAAATAGACTGTCTTTCTTATCCTTAAGCTCATCGTACTTTGCGATTTCAGCTTTTGAAGTACCCAATGCGTTCATTTCATCGATAAGACCATTACCTTCGTTTACGTAGGTTGTGGAAAGGTTCAAAAGAGCATTGATGTATCCAGGATCAATGGCCAATGCTTTTTTATAGGCATCCCTTGCATCTTCCAAATTGCCCTGCTCCATATTGATTACACCAATGTTGTAAAGCAAATCTGGATTATCAGGGGCCATGGCAGATGCCTGTCCCATCAACTCCTTGAACTTTTCCTTATCGCCCATAGTGTAGTGAAGGTTGGCCTCACCCAATACCAAGTTAACATCGTCTGGGTTTTCTGCCCTAGCATCGGCATACGCGGCAATCGCCTTTTCGTTCTCACCCATTTGCTGGTATATCAACGCAATGTTCTTAACGATTTCCGGCTTTTTGGACGGACTTACTTCCTCTTGTGGATCTTTGTGCGTTCCTGCTTTTACGTAAAGGTCGCGGGTAGCCTTGTCCATGGTCTCTGTTTCTCCAGTTTCCACATTCACAGCTGTGTAGGTTACAGATTCACCATTATAACCTAGATCCTTAAGCTCTTTGTAATACTTTAGGGCCTCATCATAATTTTGGCCATTTACGGCACTACTCGCAGCATAATACAAGTAAACTGTGTCCCGTGGGCTTAATTTATAGCCCATGTAAAGTTTCTCAGCGGCTTCAGCGAACTTTTGGTTGTTGTTGTCCTCTACTGCGGCATTCACCAAATCAGCTGTCATTTGCCCCATTTTTTCTCTGGCAACGGAAGTATATTTTTCCTTTCCACTGGCTTCTTCCACGGCAATTACCTTGTTATAAGCATCCAAAGCGGATTGAAAAGAGGCTACATCACCTTTTTTGGCCAATTCGTAGTTGGCGTTTCCCAAAAGTGCATAATACTCGGCCTGATCTTTTTCCTTGGCCGAATCAATGGTAGACGCGGCACTTACCAAAGCAGCCTTTGCTGCTGCGGCATCACCGTCCTTTAAAGCCTTTTCCGCCGTCTTCATCTCATCCTTTTGGGCAAAACCCATTGCGGATACTCCTATGGCTGTTAGTATTAATAATCTTGTTTTCATGTTTAAAATTGAAATTATTTAGTGTTTACTGATTATTCCTTAATATACAAATTATTGTTATTCGTCCCTATTTTCATCAATAGCCGTGCCATCTTCTCCTTTAACCTCGATATCACGGATGTCCACCTCATCGACATCATCGTCTTCTTTAACGACCTTGGCCACTGCTGCAATGGAATCATTGTCTCTAAGATTGATCAAGCGTACCCCTTGTGTAGCTCTACCCATCACTCTTAAATCTTCGACCCCCATTCGTATGGCAATGCCCGACTTATTGATGATCATGAGGTCATCCGTATCGGTTACGTTCTTGATCGCGACCAAACCGCCTGTTTTCTCGGTAATGGAGATGGTCTTCACTCCTTTTCCGCCACGGTTGGTGATACGGTAATCCTCAATGTTGGAACGCTTTCCGTAGCCCCTTTCGGAGACTACCAAGATATCATCCTCAAAATTATGTACGGAAACCATTCCTACGACCTCATCTTTGTCATCGGCCAAGGTAATACCCCTAACTCCCGAAGCGTTTCTTCCCATAGGCCTTGTCTTGGATTCCTCAAAACGTATGGCTTTTCCAGACTTAAGTCCCAGGAATATCTGGCTGGTACCCGTGGTGAGTTTGGCTTCTAAAAGCTCATCATCCTCGCGAATGGTAATGGCGTTGATACCATTTTGTCGCGGTCTGGAATATTGCTCCAAAGAAGTCTTTTTAACCGTACCCTTCTTGGTGGCCATAATCACAAAATGACTGTTCACATATTCCTCATCCTTAAGGTCTTGAGTACAGATAAAGGCTTTCACCTTGTCATCCTGCTCAATGTTTATCAAGTTTTGGATAGCCCTACCCTTGGAAGTCCTGCTTCCTTCCGGAATTTCGAACACACGCATCCAGAAGCATTTCCCTTTTTGGGTAAAGAACAGCATATACTGGTGGTTGGTTCCCACAAAGAGGTGCTCCAAGAAATCCTCGTTACGGGTAGAAGAGGCCTTTTGACCGACTCCTCCCCTATTTTGGGTCTTGTATTCGGAAAGCGGAGTTCTTTTGATGTAACCTGCATGGGAAATGGTAATGACCACTTGTTCATCGGGAATCATATCCTCAATGCTCAAATCCCCACCGGCATAATTGATTTCAGATCTTCTATCATCACCGTATTTCTCCTTGATCTCCAGAAGTTCATCTTTGATGATCTGCATTCTGCGTTCCTTTTTCTCCAGAATGTCCTTAAGGTCTTCGATAGTTTTTAACAGTTCGGCATGCTCTTCACGCAACTTGTCCTGTTCCAGACCTGTCAATTGGCGCAAACGCATTTCAACGATGGCCTTGGCTTGGACCTCGGTCAATTTGAAGCGTTCCATCAGACTGTTTCGGGCTTCTTCAACATTGGCCGACCCTCGGATAATGGCAATCACCTCATCGATATTATCGGAGGCAATAATAAGACCTTCCAAGATATGTGCCCGGTCCTCTGCCTTTTTCAGCTCAAACCTAGTACGACGCACTACAACTTCATGCCTGTGCTCTACAAAATGGTAGATGATGTCCTTCAGGTTCAACAATTCCGGCCTACCTTTTACAAGCGCGATATTATTGACACTGAACGAAGATTGAAGCGCCGTATACTTATACAGCATATTGAGAACAATATTCGGAATGGCATCACGCTTAAGAATATAAACGATGCGCATTCCGTTTCTATCGGACTCATCACGAATATTGGATATACCTTCTATTTTCTTTTCATTGACCAAGTCGGCGGTCTTTTTGATCATGTCCGCCTTGTTGACCTGATATGGAATTTCGGTAACAACGATACATTCCTTCCCTTGCACTTCTTCAATAGTAGCCTTGGCGCGCATTACTACACGGCCTCGACCTGTATGGAACGCCTCTTTTACGCCATCATATCCGTAAATGATTCCCCCTGTTGGAAAATCCGGTGCTTTGATGTGCGTAATTAGCTCATCGATTTCTATATCATTATTGTCTATATAGGCAATGGTACCATCCACCACTTCCGACAAATTGTGTGGAGGCATGTTGGTGGCCATACCTACGGCAATACCCGATGCCCCGTTCACCAAAAGGTTTGGGATACGGGTAGGCAATACGGTTGGCTCCTCGATGGTATCATCAAAATTGAGCTGATGGTCTACGGTATCCTTATCGATATCGGCCAACATCTCCTCAGCGATCTTACGCATTTTGGCCTCGGTGTAACGCATGGCCGCAGGACTGTCACCGTCCACAGACCCAAAGTTACCTTGACCATCGACCAACATGTACCTAAGGCTCCATTCCTGGGCCATACGGACCATGGTATCATAAACGGAAGAATCACCGTGTGGGTGATACTTACCTAAAACCTCACCCACGATACGGGCCGATTTTTTGTGCGAACTATTGGCCCTCACCCCTAGGTCGTGCATTCCGTAGAGCACTCTTCGGTGGACCGGCTTTAAACCATCACGAACATCTGGCAGGGCACGTGACACAATGACCGACATTGAATAATCAATGTAGGCAGATTTCATCTCATCCTCAATGTTGATAGGAATTAACTTTTCTCCTTCCGCCATCCTTATTTTGTATTGTTATTTTGTGGTTAAATTATCATGGCAATATACAGAAAATAGCAGCCTTTATAACCCTTTGCGAATACTTTATTAAAAAAATTATCAACAGTTGGGCTATTGTGGACAATGCCATAATAAAGGTTTGTTAAATCGCCAAAAAACATTAATTATTCCGACATTTACCATTACTTTATCGAATAAGGGTATGGTATTTGACCACCATAACAATACTTTTATTAATTTTAATTGCTGAAAGAGAAACGTATGGACGATAATTTTTCCCCCCGCGTAAAGGACGTTATAGCATACAGCAAAGAGGAAGCTCTCAGACTGGGCCATGATTTTATTGGCACAGAACACCTGATGCTTGGTCTTTTAAGAGACGGAAATGGCAAAGCCATAAATATATTGGACGCACTCGATGTGGACTTGGACCACCTGCGCAGAAAGGTGGAAATACTGAGTCCTGCCAATCCTAATACAGGAACGATGCAGAAGGACAAAAAGAATCTTCACCTGACCCGCCAAGCGGAACGGGCATTGAAGACCACCTTTTTGGAAGCGAAGCTTTTCCAAAGTTCTTCCATTAATACAGCGCATTTGTTGCTCTGTATCCTTAGGAACGAGAACGATCCAACAACCAAGCTGTTGCATAAACTGAAAGTGGATTACGACAATGTCAAGGAACAGTTCAAATCCATGATTACCAGCGATGATGATTATATAGATACACCCCAAGCGGAATCTTTCCCAGGGGATACAGATGATATGGGAGATAGCAAAGAAAGTTCCTTCGGCTCCGGTGCTTCACAAAAAGGAAGCAAAAAGTCCAAGACCCCTGTTTTGGACAACTTTGGACGGGACCTTACACGTTTGGCCGAGGAAAACAAATTGGACCCCGTAGTGGGTAGAGAAAAGGAAATTGAGCGTGTTTCCCAAATATTGAGCAGACGCAAAAAAAACAATCCACTGCTTATAGGTGAGCCCGGAGTGGGTAAAAGTGCAATCGCCGAGGGATTGGCGCTGCGCATCATCAACAAGAAAGTTTCCAGAATCCTCTACAACAAAAGAGTTGTGACCTTGGATTTAGCCTCTCTGGTCGCAGGAACAAAATATCGTGGACAGTTCGAGGAGCGGATGAAAGCCGTGATGAACGAACTGGAGAAGAACGATGATATCATTCTTTTCATAGATGAGATCCACACCATTGTAGGTGCAGGTGGCGCAACAGGGAGCCTAGATGCCTCCAACATGTTCAAGCCGGCATTGGCAAGAGGTGAAATTCAATGTATAGGTGCCACTACACTGGATGAATACAGACAGTACATCGAAAAAGACGGTGCCCTAGAGCGACGTTTCCAAAAGGTCATGGTAGAACCTACCACGGTAGAGGAAACCATCGAAATTTTGATGAACATCAAAGGCAAGTACGAAGAGCACCATAACGTCAATTATACGGATGAAGCCATCTTGGCCTGTGTAAAATTGACCAATAGATACATGACCGACCGTTTTCTGCCGGACAAGGCTATTGATGCCTTGGATGAAGCTGGTTCCCGTGTACACATCGTAAATATGGATGTTCCAAAGCAAATCCTGGAACTGGAAAGCCAATTGGAAGATGTGCGCGAACTGAAGAACAGTGTCGTCAAAAAACAGAAATACGAAGAAGCAGCCAAGCTAAGGGACGACGAAAAGCGTCTTGAAAAAGAATTGGCCACCGCCCAAGAACGCTGGGAAGAAGAGAGCAAATTGCATCGCGAAACCGTTACTGAGGACAATGTTGCCGATGTAGTTTCCATGATGAGCGGAATCCCCGTGAATAGAATAGCACAAACGGAAAGCAACAAACTTGCCGAGTTACCGAACCTGATCAAAGGTTTTGTCATTGGGCAGGATGAAGCCGTATCCAAAGTGGCCCGGGCGATACAACGAAATAGAGCGGGGCTCAAAGACCCGAACAAACCCATTGGGTCATTCATTTTCTTGGGACAGACCGGTGTAGGAAAGACCCAACTGGCCAAAATTTTGGCCAAGGAACTCTTTGATTCCGAAGATGCCCTTATCCGAATCGATATGAGCGAATACATGGAGAAATTTGCCATATCCCGATTGGTTGGTGCACCTCCCGGGTACGTAGGTTATGAAGAAGGCGGACAATTGACGGAAAAAGTACGTCGCAAGCCGTATTCCGTAGTGCTGCTGGATGAGGTGGAAAAAGCACACCCCGATGTTTTCAATATGCTGTTGCAAGTATTGGACGATGGATTCCTAACGGATAGCCTTGGGCGTAAAATCGACTTTAGGAATACCATCATCATCATGACATCCAATATTGGAGCCAGACAGTTGAAGGATTTCGGTCAAGGTGTTGGCTTCGGAACAGCTGCCAAAAAAGCTCAGGCCGATACCCACCAGAAAAGTGTTATCGAAAACGCCCTTAAAAAGGCTTTCGCACCAGAGTTTTTGAACAGGATAGACGATGTTGTGGTCTTTAATCCTTTAGAGCGTGAGGATATCCATAAAATTATCGATATCGAGCTCAATAAGCTGTACAGTCGCATCAAGGATATTGGTTACGATTTGCACCTATCCGATGAGGCCAAGGATTACATTGCCGACAAAGGTTTTGATAAACAATATGGTGCACGACCTCTAAAAAGAGCCATCCAAAAGTATATTGAGGACGCCCTTGCAGAGGAAATCGTAAACTCCAAATTGGAAGAAGGTGATAGTATTTTTATGGAACTCGACGAGAAAAAAGAAGAACTCACCATTGAAATAAAAAAAGCGGAGAAATCTCCTGAGGCAGAAAAGTAACCTCAAGATGAGACAATCACAAAAAAGAAAGCTGACAGTCGTCAGCTTTTTTTTATGCCCGTAATTACCGTACATACGATATTTTAGCGTTTAATCTATTATTTTTTCGTTAAGTGTGATCCCCACATACTTTCGTAAGCGAGACACTATAATTACGCTTGGGGATGAAAATAACTTCTAATAAGAAGACTGTGGTGGTACGCGAGTATCGGCTGGAGGTGGGAACCGTGCAGGTCTTTGAAAACTACATGGTCGCTTCTTTTGATGAAGGTGCTACTATAACATTAGAGAGGACCTATCAAATCATTGGGATTTCGGAAATACACTTTAGGGACAAGGACTTTGGCTACATCAGCCTTAGAAAGAATTCCTATGCAATAGACCCCACTGTGTACAATTATTTAAGAGGGTTGGATAACCTCAAGGCATTTGCCATTGTTTCCAAGAAGGAAATTGATATGCACAATTTCAACATAGAAAAAATGTTCTACAAAAAACCTATGGAATTTTTCATCGAGTTTGACAATGCTCTTGCTTGGGTGCAAAAACGGCTAGGGCTCAAAAATGGGAGAAACAGCGCTTAATCCTCAAGCATTATCCCTCTGCTCCATCTCAGGTTGACGAAGAAGTTCCGTGTAAGCGTTACCGATATATTCCACAAGATGAGACGCCTTCATAGCCTCATATCCCCTTACCGATACCGCCAAATCACCCGCCAAACCGTGCAGGTAAACACCAAACATCGCAGCTTCTAAAGGTTCGTATCCTTGTGCCATTAGACCTGTGATCATTCCGGTGAGCACATCACCAGAACCCGCGGTAGCCATACCTGGATTTCCAGTAGTGTTCACATAGCCTTTATCCTTATATACGGTAATCGTATGTGCCCCTTTAAGTACAAGTACCACGTCGTACTTTGCCGAGAAAGCCATAGCTTTTTCCAGTTTTTCAAAATCCGAATTCCAATAGCCCATTAAGCGGGCCAACTCTTTCGGATGGGGTGTTAACACCGACATTTTTGGTACATCGTTTAGCATGTCCGGGTTTTGGGATAAAATATTCAATCCATCAGCATCAATCACCATGGGCACATCAGAACCCTTTAAAAAAGTACCAAAGGCGGAAACCGTATCATCATCCATTCCCATTCCCATTCCCACACCAATGACAGAGGCTTCAAACGGAATATCAATATCTGAAATATACTTGTCACGGGAGCCCGTCAACACCATGAGCTCTGGAACTGCAGTTTGTAGGGAATCATAGCCACATTTGGGCACAAATGCCGTAACCAAGCCGCTACCAACACTCAAACAGGCGTTGCTGGCCAATTGTACGGCACCGATTTTACCGTAGCTCCCCCCTATCATGACCGAATGACCATAGTTTCCCTTGTGCGAAAATTTCAATCGGGGACGGTATAGGGGCAACACTTCCGGTCTGCCGATCAGTTCAAAAGCAGTTTCGGTCTTGGCAATGTATTCGGGATCTAGACCTATATCCAAAATCTCCCATTGATTGAGATACACGCCTGTCTCAGGTAAAAAGAACACCAGCTTCGGAAATTGAAAACTGAGCACATAACTCGCCTGAATCACGTATTCAGGGTTCCATGGAGCCTTATCCATAGGCAATCCCGAGGGCACATCGACCGACAGAACAAAAGCTTGGGAAGCATTGATATGTGCTATTAAACGACCTACCCAATCATCCGGTACCCGGTTGATACCAATACCAAAAATCGCGTCCACAATAATATCGTTGGCAGATAGTTCGGGAAGATCACTTTCCTCGGCAATCACATTGGGCCATACCTTGCTTTCCTTTAATCGCTTCAGGTTGAACAAAAAATCCTCCGAACGCTTATCGCTATAGTTGACCACGTGCACTTTTATCGAATACCCATGTTGTTGCAACTTTCTGGCCAGCACCAAACCGTCGCCACCATTGTTACCAATACCGCAAAACAATTGAATCTTTACTTGTGTGCCCCGCAAACGGGAATGCATCCACTCAAAGAGCTGGTCTGCAGCCCGTTCCATAAGCTCTTCGCTCTTTATCTGTTCCTTTTCAATTGTGGATTTATCAGCTTGATAGATTTGATCGGCAGAAAAAATTTTCATTCGGCAAAAAATATGGCGTATTAATACAGATTTCGCAAAACCAACACATACGATTTGATGCGGTTATCAAAAATACTACATTTATCACCTCATTTGTGAGCAATGGAGATAAAACAAACGGATAACAACTGGAATTTGATGAATACCTGTTCATCTATCTTCACTATTACCATTACCACCCCTTTGGGGTAAGTCTGCTATATATCAATCCGTCCGTTTTTTAATCTGTTTACAACTTTTTTCAATACCCTTTTTATGAAAGTCTTAAAATTTGGAGGCACTTCCGTAGCCAATCCAGAAAACATCCATAAGGTCAAGTCTATCTTGGCTCAACAGAACGAGCAACAAATTGCCGTAGTCGTTTCCGCCTTTGGAGGAGTGACAGATGTGCTTCTTACTGCATCACAAGCAGCTGCCCAACAGGACATCAACTATAAAAACAGTCTCCAGGAGATTGAGGACCGACACATATCCGCCATTCGCAAACTGATTCCCGTCAAATCCCAAAGTGCGGCCCTGAGCAAAGTGAAAAGCGAACTAAATGTATTGGAAACCCTTCTGGAAGGTTCTTTCCTGATTGGCGAAATCACTCCAAAGCTTTCCGATAAAATCGTGAGCTATGGAGAACTGCTTTCCTCGTTCATTATCAGTGAATTTTTAAAGTCCGAAGGTTTGGACGTAGCCTTTAAAGATAGCAGGGAACTCATTATTACCGACAATCAGTTTGGAAAGGCCAATGTGGACTTTGCGACCACCAATGCCAATTTTAAGGCCTATTTTGAAACGTCCAAACATCAAATCACCCTACTGCCCGGCTTTGTCGCTTCCAGTAAAAGTGGGGATTTGACCACTTTGGGCAGGGGAGGTTCCGATTATACCGCTGCCATCATTGCTGCCGCAGTTGATGCTGATATGCTGGAAATATGGACCGATGTAAGCGGAATGTACACGGCCAACCCAAAATTGGTAAAACAGGCGAAGTGCGTGGCCCACATCAGCTATCAAGAGGCTATGGAACTTTCCCATTTTGGAGCTAAGGTACTCTATCCACCAACCATTCAACCTGTGTTGGGCAAAGAGATCCCGATTGCTATCAAAAACACCTTCGACCCTGAAAATCCGGGCACTTTAGTAGCGAAAAATACCAATGGAAACGGCAAAACGGTGCGTGGCATCAGTCACGTGGGCAATATCAGCCTATTATCCCTTGAAGGTCCAGGAATGATAGGGATTCCCGGCATATCCAAACGCTTTTTTGAGACCCTATCGGTCAAGAACATCAGCATTGTCCTGATTACCCAAGCCTCATCCGAGCATTCCATCTGCGTAGGTATTGCCGACCAAGATGTGGATGTTGCAGCAGAGGCAGTAAACGAAACCTTTGAGTTCGAAATTTCTACTAAAAAGATAAAGCCGGTCATCGTTGAAAAAGATCTTACCATCGTAGCTTTGGTCGGTGACAATATGAAAAGCCATCAAGGATTGAGCGGTAAAATGTTCAGTACGCTGGGCAAAAACAACGTAAACATTCGGGCCATTGCACAGGGAGCGTCCGAGCGGAATATTTCGGCGGTCATCAAAAAAGAGGATGTCAAAAAAGCGCTCAACTCGCTTCATGAGACCTTTTTCGAAGAAAACATCAAGCAGCTCAATCTATTTGTAATGGGGGTTGGCAACGTAGGCTCTAAATTCTTGGCACAAATCCGTCAGCAGAAAAAATACTTAAAAGAAGAACTAAAGCTTAATGTTCGGGTCATTGGAATAAGCAACTCCAGAACAATGGCCTTTGATGAAAATGGTATTTCCCTAAAAGATTGGGAAAGCATCTTGGAGCAAGGAGAACCGGCGGACAAGCAGAAATTTTTCGACCGCATCAACACCTTGAACTACCGTAACAGTATTTTTGTGGACAACACGGCGAGCGAAGAAGTTGCCAAAAGCTATGCGAGCTATCTCAAAAACAGTATTTCGGTGGTCACCTGCAACAAAATCGCCTCCTCCTCGGACTATGCTTATTATAAGGAACTGAAACAATTGGCCAAACAGTACAACGCCCCTTACCTCTTTGAGACCAATGTAGGTGCCGGATTGCCCATCATCGACACCTTAAAGCATTTGATAGCTTCTGGTGATAGGGTGAGAAAAATACAGGCAGTATTATCGGGCAGTCTCAATTTTGTCTTTAATACCTTCAATGATTCCACCACCTTTCATGATGTGGTGAAAGCAGCACAGGAACAGGGCTACACCGAACCGGACCCGACCATTGATTTGAGCGGTGTGGACGTGATGCGTAAGATTTTGATACTGGCGCGGGAAAGCGGTCATCAATTGGACATTGATGCCATTGAAAATGAAGCCTTTTTGCCCAAAGAAAGTTTGGATGCCAACTCCAATGAAGCCTTTTTTGAAAGTTTGAAAAAATATGAGGACGATTTTCAGAAACTCTACAAAGATGCAGCTGCAAAGGACTGCAAACTAAAATACGTGGCGCAGTTTGAAGATGGTAAGGCCAAAGTGGGCCTACAGGAAATACCCAAAGACCATGATTTTTATACTTTGGAAGGCAGTGACAATATCGTATTGTTCTTTACCGACCGGTATGTGAACCAACCCTTGATCATAAAAGGTGCTGGAGCAGGGGCAGATGTGACGGCATCGGGTATCTTTGCGGATATTGTACGAATCGGAAATTTTTAAACCATGGAAGAAATCAAGGTATTTTGCCCGGCAACCATAGCCAACGTATCCTGTGGATTCGATGTGCTCGGTTTGGCGTTGGATTGGGTGGGTGATGAAATGACGGTTCGCAAGATTCCCGAAAAAGGGATTCGTATTTCAAAGATTGTTGGACAGGAACTTCCTTTGGAGGCCGAGCAGAATGTTGCGGGGGTGGCTGGTCTGGCCCTTTTGGACAAAAGTGATTACGAGGGCGGGTTTGAGGTTGAAATCGACAAGCGCATCAAACCCGGGAGTGGTATTGGCAGCAGTGCAGCCAGTTCCGCAGGTGCCGTTTGGGCCATGAACGAACTCTTGGGAAGACCCTTTTCAAAGCTGGAACTGGTCCAATTTGCCATGCAAGGCGAAAAATTGGCCAGCGATGTGGCCCATGCCGATAATGTGGCTCCCGCAATTTATGGTGGATTTACATTGGTGAGAAGCTACGAACCTCTGGACATTGTCCCCATACCGACGCCTTCGGAATTGTACGCTACAGTGATTCATCCACAAATCGAAATCAAAACCTCGGACTCACGAAAAATTTTGAAGACGACCATTTCCATGCAGCAGGGCATTCAGCAATGGGGCAACTTGGGTGGACTTATAGCCGGTCTTTTTCAAGATGACTATGACCTTATCGGGCGCTCGTTGCACGATCACATCGTGGAGCCCATCCGTTCCATTTTGATTCCCGCTTTTGATGACATCAAGGCCAATGCTCTCAGCGCAGGGGCACTTGGTAGCGGCATTTCGGGCTCTGGACCCTCGATTTTCGCCTTGAGCAAGGGCGAAGCGATGGCCAAAAAAGTGGCCCAGTCCATGCAGGAAACCTATCAAAACATAGGCATCGATTTCGATATCCATATTTCGAAAGTCAACAGCCAAGGTGTAAAAAAAATAACCTAAATCCCATGAAGTTTTATAGTCTAAACGATAAGGACATACAGGCATCGTTCAAAGAGGCGGTCATAGCAGGAATTGCACCCGACAAGGGGCTATACTTTCCGGAGAAAATTACACCACTCAATGCCGATTTTTTTGAGAATATTGAAAAGCTTTCCAATCACGAAATAGCTTTCAAAGCCATTCATCAGTTCGTGAGCGACGATATTCCCGATGAAGTCCTGAAAGAAATCATAGCCAACACCTTGGATTTTGATTTTCCTGTAATGGAGATTGAGAAAAATGTGGCGGCCTTGGAACTTTTCCATGGGCCAACCATGGCCTTTAAGGACGTTGGTGCCCGTTTTATGGCGAACTGTTTGGGCTACTTTTCACAAGGACAAAAACAGGATGTTACGGTACTGGTCGCTACTTCTGGAGATACCGGCGGTGCCGTTGCCAATGGCTTTTTAGGGATTGATGGGGTAAAAGTGGTTATCCTCTACCCTAGCGGAAAGGTGAGTGAAATCCAAGAAAAACAACTGACCACCCTGGGCCAAAATATCGAGGCCATGGAAGTGGACGGTGTTTTTGATGATTGCCAGCGTATGGTGAAGACAGCGTTTTTGGATACAGAAATCACTGACCATAAAAAATTGACTTCAGCCAATAGTATCAATGTGGCCCGCTGGCTGCCCCAACTATTTTATTTCTTGTTCGCCTACAAGCAGGCCAAATCAAAAGGAAAGGATATTGTCTTTTCTGTGCCTTCGGGTAATTTTGGAAATATCTGTGCCGGGATGGTGGCCCAAAAATTGGGCATGCCCGTCAAACATTTTGTGGCATCTACCAATGTAAACGACGTGGTTCCCAAATACATGAAAAAAGGGGTATATGAGCCCATGCCTTCCGTAGCGACCATTTCCAACGCTATGGATGTGGGAGACCCAAGTAATTTTGTTCGGATCAGGCAGTTATACCAAAACAACCTGGAAACACTTCAAAACAACCTCTCCTCTTATTCCTTTTCGGATACGGCAACCAAACAAATCATGCAAGAGGTATATGCCAAAACAGGCTACGTAATGGACCCCCACGGTGCAGTGGGGTATCTTGGGTTAAAGGAATATCAAAAATCCCAGCCCGATACCTTTGGTATTTTCTTGGAAACGGCGCATCCCGTTAAATTTTTGGATGTGGTCGAAGACACATTGGAAGTACGTCCAGAAATTCCACCACAAATCATGAAAGTGATGGACATGGATAAAAAGTCACATCGAATTGCGAGTTACGAGGAGCTGAAACAGCACTTGCTGCTGCATTAATCCAATTTGGGCAGTTTAAAACTGTCCAACGGACTAGGTTGTTTCATTACTTCTTCGATGGCCTCGGTGGTTCGAGGAGCCATGGCTGAAAGGTTGACAGGCCCTTCCTCCGTAATCAGGATATCATCTTCGATTCGCACGGCAATGCCCCACCATTTTTCAGCGCAATCACTGTTTTCAGGAATATAAATGCCGGGCTCAACGGTAATTACTTGGTTGGGCTTAAAGGCCTGGTACGTACCTGCATCATGCACATCCAATCCCAAGTAATGGGAAGTTCCGTGTGGAAAGTAGGTCCGGGCCTCTTTGGCATCCTTAATGATTCCAAGGTCCAACAAGCCTTGGGTCACCACTTCCAAAGCGGCTTTGTGCGGCTCTCCGAAGGATGCGCCGACCACACTTGCGGCGATCCCTGCTTCCTGCGCATCATAGACGATATCGTAGATGGCCTTTTGCTCTGGTGAAAATTTGCCGTTGGCAGGGATGGTACGGGTCACATCAGCAGTATATCCGTGATATTCCGCTCCCAAATCCATCAGTACCAAATCATCTCCCACCTTCGTCTTATTGTTCTCAATGTAATGAAGAATGCAGCCGTTGTGTCCACCGCCCACAATGGAGGGATAGCCTTCATACTCGGCACCATACTTTTTGTACACATATTCGTGAACACCCTGTATTTCGGTCTCCGACATATTAGGGTGCATGGCCTTCATCACCTCTATTTGACCGACCGCGGAAATTTCGATAGCTTTTTTGAGCAACTTCAATTCCTCTGGAGTTTTATCCTGACGTAATTCTGCCATCACAGAGGGCAAAATACTGGAATCCAAGTTGGACGATCTTTGGACCACGAGCACTTTGTTTTTTATTTCGTCACGGATGTCTTCAGAATTCGCTTCCACAAAATCATTGAGCAGGTCATCCTCCTGCAATTCCGGGTAGCGCTCCATGTACCTTTGGATGGTTTCGGCGACTTCATCTGAATTAGTGGCACTTGTCTCAGCTATTCTTTTGTACAACTGGTTCCGTATTGGATTATAGTCTGCAGGGTAGTTTGCTTTTACCTTGAAGGTTTTTACCAAATCGAACAAATCTGCCGTGCCGGGTTTATCGCGGTAGTCATTCTGAAAATCGACAAACGAAACATGGTCAAACAAAGTAAAATCCAAGGGAAAGTTCTCGAATTCACTACCATTGAACACCATATTGAATCCCAATTTTTCCTTAGCCCCTTCTACACCTAGGCGCTTTCCGGTCCATTGCTCGGCCCTAGCATTTCTTTCCTGTACGTAAAAAATCTCGTCAAAGGTATTGCCAGAAGCATCGGTCTGCATTTCAGAAAAGAGAATCAGTACCGCATTGGGCTCCTTATAACCCGTCAAATAATAAAAGTTTGGATCTTGATGGTACACATAATCCACATCATTTGCCCGATTGCGTTCTGCATTGGCAAAAAGCACCACAGCGGTATTGGGCGGCAATTTGGCCTTCACCGCGTCCCTTCTATCCTTATGAAAATCGGCTGGAAGATAATCAGTGGGTAAATCCTGCGAAATCCCAACTGTCATGAATAAGATAGCCGATAAAAAGCTCCATTTGATTTTTGACATGATTACATATTTTGATGAAAATACAAATTTTGGACATACGATATATCCAATATGAAGTCAGTTTTAGCAAAATCATAATACCCGAAAATAAGGGTATCCTTAATTAATTCTATAAATTTGCCCATCGTAAAATTAGAGTCAATGAAAAATACTGCACTTACCGAAACGCACAAAGCGTTGGGAGCCAAAATGGTACCCTTTGCGGGTTACAATATGCCCGTTTCTTATGAAGGTGTCAATATTGAACATGAAACTGTTCGCAAAGCGGTAGGGGTGTTCGACGTGTCGCACATGGGCGAGTTTTTGGTCGAAGGGCCCAAGGCTTTGGAATTGATCCAAAAAGTGACGACCAACGATGCTTCCAAATTGACCGTAGGTAAGGCGCAGTACAGTTGCATGCCCAACGAAACAGGGGGTATTGTCGACGATTTGATCATTTACCGAATCAAAGAGGAAACCTATCTTTTGGTGGTAAATGCTTCCAACATTGACAAAGATTGGGACCATATTTCCAAGTACAACGAGGCCATTGGGGCCGACATGAGAAATATTTCTGATGACTATTCACTATTGGCCATCCAAGGTCCAAAAGCTGTGGAGGCGATGCAAAGTTTGACTTCGGTCGATTTGGCTTCCATCAACTTTTACAGCTTTGTGGTCGGCGATTTTGCCGGCATCGAGCATGTCATCATTTCTGCGACCGGCTACACGGGTTCTGGCGGTTTTGAGATTTATTGCAAAAACTCCGAAGTACAGCAGGTATGGGACAAGGTACTGGAGGCCGGAGCCAGCTTTGGAATCAAACCTATTGGTTTGGCGGCACGGGATACGCTACGTTTGGAAATGGGCTATTGCCTTTACGGAAACGACATTGACGATACCACCTCCCCTTTTGAAGCTGGGTTGGGCTGGATCACCAAATTCACCAAGGAATTCGTGAATAGTGAAAACTTGTCCAAAGAAAAAGCCGATGGATCCAAAAGAAAGCTCGTTGCCTTCCAGATGGAGGAACGGGGGATTCCAAGGGCTGGATATCCGATTCTGGATAGCGAGGGCAATCAAATTGGCAAGGTGACTTCGGGTACCATGTCCCCTTCCCTTTCCAAAGGAATCGGTTTGGGCTATGTCACCATGGAATATTCCAAGGTCGACTCCCCAATTTTTATTCAAATCCGAATCAACAAGGTTCCTGCAACCATTGTGAAGCTGCCATTCTATAAAAACACTTAGTTAGCCTTTGGATAAAAAAAAGATATTGATATTGGGAGCAAGCGGATTTGTTGGCAATGCCATATACAAAGAGCTTTGCTCCTATTTTGATACTTATGGTACCTACTATTCCAATCGTTCGTTTGCCAAGAACAAGCAGTTTATACGCTATGACCTGGAAGAGGACGATATTTTTCAGGTATTGGAGCAGGTACGCCCGGACGTAATTGTCTCGGCACTTCGTGGAAATTTCCCGGCCCAAATTCAGGCGCATCAGCATTTGATGGAGTATTTGGTTCGTAACAAGGCCAAACTCTACTTTATTTCCTCGGCCAATGTGTTCGATGCCTACAGCAAATTTCCATCCTACGAACATGACAAAACACTATCACTTAGTGTATATGGTAGGCTAAAAATCAAGATTGAAAATATGATGATGCGGTTACCCAAGGAAAAAACGGCCATTTTAAGGGTGCCCATGGTCTTTGGCAATGCTTCTCCCCGAATTCGGGAAATTAAAGAAAGTATTGAAAACAATGAACCCATTGAGGTGTTCCCTAACCTCATCATTAATGTGACCAATGATGATAGGCTTACGCAACAAATCCATTACCTCATCAATAGGAACAAAACGGGAATCTATCACTTGGGTAGCAGTGACCTTATCCAGCATGAGGAATTCATCAAAGAGGTCATAGCGCACTTAGGCAATTATCATCCTGTGTACAAAAGGGTGTACACTACCAATGAAGACCGGTATTTGGCTGCTTTACCTAAGGACAACATCCTGCCCAAGAATCTTCGCATCAGCTGTCAGGAGATCATCGACCATCATTTACCTGTCTAAGTTTTCCATTCCATCCACTTTTGATTATCTTATAAAAAAACATATTTATGAAGAAGCTACATACACAAGAAATTGAAGATGCACTAAAAGACCTATCCGGTTGGACCCTAAAAGATGAGACAATCCAAAAATCCTTCACTTTTGGGGATTTTAAGGAAGCCTTCTCGGTGATGACACACATTGCCTTTGAATGTGAAAAACAAAACCACCATCCCAATTGGGAAAACGTGTACAATAGCCTCAACATTCAACTAAGCACACACGATGCCGGTGGTGTTACCCAAAAGGATATCGACCTGGCAAAATCCATCGAAAAAATTGTTGGTAAGCGTTAAAATTATCGACTTGACAAAGGTCCATTTTTTGTTAAATTTGCCAGCATCCAGAATGTAAGATGTTATGGGAAGAGCGTTCGAATTTAGAAAAGCACGAAAAATGAAGCGCTGGGCCGCGATGTCCAAAGCGTTTACCAGAATTGGAAAGGATATTGTAATGGCGGTCAAGGAAGGTGGTCCCGACCCAGATGCCAATGCAAAGCTCCGTGCCGTAATTCAGAATGCCAAGGCGGTAAACATGCCCAAAGACAATATTGAGCGTGCTATCAAGAGGGCTTCTGATAAAAACCAAGGAGATTATAAAGAAGTGCTTTTTGAGGGCTACGCACCCCATGGTATCGCCATTTTGATTGAGACCGCCACCGACAACAATACGCGAACCGTGGCCAACATCCGGAGTTATTTCAACAAATGTAATGGGAGTTTGGGAACATCGGGTTCGGTTGAATTCATGTTCGACCATACCTGTAATTTTACCATTAATGGTGAAGGTATAGACCCAGAGGAACTGGAACTGGAGATGATCGACTTTGGGGCCGAAGAAGTGTTCACGGATGAGGACGGAATCCATATTTATGCGCCTTTCGAGAATTTTGGGGCCATTCAAAAAGAACTGGAGTCCAAGGGAATCGAGATTATCTCTTCAGGTTTTGAACGCATCCCACAGGTAACCAAGGAGCTCAGCGAAGAGGAAGCTGCCGATGTGGAAAAACTTCTGGAAAAAATTGAAGAGGATGATGATGTGCAGAACGTATACCACACTATGAAGGAATAGTTACCAAATCAACAATATAAAAAAGGGGCTGTCTAAAAAGCGATTATATTTGAACTTTGTCAGGTTGAGCGCAGTCGAAACCCATTGATTATCAATGTGTCTTAAGTTCTCGACTGCGCTCGAACTGACAAGCAAACTGCTTTTGAGACAGCCTCCTTTTTAGTTGACTCGTTTTATTTCTTATCGAATACTTTGGGCCAAAGCCAATACCTTATCGGCCAAGGACGAAATGGCTCCAGCATATCGTTGGTCCCACTCTTCTATTCTATCTGTGGATTTCAAGGAAATTTCATACTCCAAACCCGGTAAAATCCATGAGGCATACCCACTAAAAGGATCTGTTGAAGCATACAGGGATTTAAACCATGATCCATAATACATTCCTTTTTCATCGATAAAGCTTTTCTCAAGGGCTATTAATTGCCTGTTGATGTCCTTGATGTCCTTTTTTGATAATGCTCCTGAAGACAAAGCATTGGCCAAGGCATCATCCAAAAGCTTGGTGTTCTCTTCCAGTGTGACAATGGATTGGTCCACTTGGTCAAAACCTTCAAACTCGTTGTAAAACCCTTTTATTTTTTCCACAGCCTTGGCAAAGTGCTCTTTCAAATCCACAGCATATCGTTCTACATCATACGGAATCAATTCAGCATTGGCCATACGCAAAGTCATGAGTCCAGTCCATTGCTCAATGGTGCCTCCCATTTTAAACTCAGGATCTACAAAGGTTTCGTAGAAGTGAAAGCTGTCGTAGTTGGTGTGGTACAAGGTAGGGCCTCCGGCTCCCCCACTCAATGATGGAACGCCCACGTGCATGTAGAAACCGATATGGTCGGACCCCCCACCCAAATTTCCAATGGTTGGCTCCTCCTTGTCTCCCCTCCACTGATCATAGAGCGACTTTTCTGAATAGGGATAATCCACTTGTTTGGCCATTTCGGAAACTAATTGTTTCAAGGTTGGAGAGGAAGATGCACCAAAATTCTTTCCAGATACACCACCATCAAAATTTAGGTAGGCTACCGCTTTCGCCCCCAATTCATCCTTTAGCTGTTCCACCCATTCGGATGATCCTATCACGCCGTGCTCCTCTGCATCCCAATGTGCAATAAGGATAGATCTTTTGGGACCATTCCCACTTTTGACCAATTTTCCAATACTTTCGCTCAAGGATAATAGCATGGCCGTTCCACTGTTGGGGTCGGTGGCCCCGAAGGCCCAAGCGTCGTAATGGCAACCCAAAATAATCCATTCATCTGGATATTCGGTACCCTTGAACGTTCCCACCACATTGCTCACACGAACAAATTCCTTGGGTTGGTCCACATATAGTCGAACGGTCAATTCGTCGCCACCTTCAAGCCTATAGGTATAGGGTAAGCCGCCCTGCCATTCTTGCGGGACCGGTTTTCCTTTCATATTTCCAATAATTTCGGCTGCCGAACCATAGGGCAAAGGAAGCACAGGAATAGTGTGCAAGGCTGCTTCGGATGGGTCCATTCGTTTCACTTTCTTTTTACCATCCATGGGAAGTGCAGGTTCAAAAGGGGTCAATGGGTCTCCTTGATAGTCCAAAGTAAGAACGGAACCACGTTGTATGGCGCTTTCATTATAGGTGTATCCTTCTGGATAGACCAAGCCCTTGGTGTACCCGCTATCGGCAGGATCGGTATACATAATGAGTCCTGCTGCCCCATATTGCTCGGCAAACTTGGCCTTGTATCCCCTAAAATTCCGTCCATAACGGGCAATAACGATTTTTCCTTTTACATCGATTCCCAATTCCGCAAGGCGTTCAAAGTCTTCCTTGGTTCCATAATTGGCATATACAACAGTAGCGGTAACATCACCGCTTCCAGAGTAGGCGTTCCAGCCTTTCTCCAAGGTAGGGTCAGAAGAAAATCGGTCTTCATCCAAAATATTTTCCTGTTGATTAAGCGGCCTGCGGTAAGGCGTAACCAATTCTACTGAGGATTTTCCTCCAGAGGTGGACATGTAGATATCATACGGATAGAAATCTACCTCCATCCCGGCATTTTCCATTACGGTCGCCATATATCTGGCCACTTCTTCGTTGGCAACAGTTCCCGCCACATGGGGTTTTTCCGTGAGTTTTTGAAGGTGCTCCCTATATTTTGGAAAATCCACGCTTTTCAGAAAGGTAGCCTCTGTTTGGGCTTGTTTTTCCATGGAAGAAGGGGTATACCCGTTCCAATCTTGTGCGGATAATATGGAAGT
Source organism: Flagellimonas marinaquae (assembly GCF_003992675.1). Taxonomy (GTDB): domain Bacteria; phylum Bacteroidota; class Bacteroidia; order Flavobacteriales; family Flavobacteriaceae; genus Flagellimonas; species Flagellimonas marinaquae. The sequence continues at coordinate 106,911 of NZ_RZMZ01000004.1, read as the reverse complement.
GTACATTAAACCTACAAGGGCAATGAGATACCCCCATTTTTTTCTTGAATTGTTGAGCTTCATAATTTGAGTTAGTTTTGGTTGCCTAAATATAGGGTTTAAAATGCTCAAAAATCTGCCATGCATTGGGGATAAATTGATTTTGAAAAAATGCTTGGATGGTTTCTAGCTGGGACAATCCCTCTAAAAAATCAAAAGGACCTACTGACTGTAGATCCTTAAGACACCTAATTAACCTAACCTAAAACAATGTAAACCACTAATTCATAGTAAGACTTTCCCGGTGAAAGGCAAACAATACACTTCTGGTAAGTCCTGCGAATTGGTCACTGTACTTTTACATACGGAGATAATGAAAAGGTGGTTTGGTTTTAGGCAGAAAATCTTGTGGACCATCGTTGCCCTTAACATATCAGGGGAAGCTATACGCTGGAATCTTGCCTTTTACGCCAGTATAGAAGTCGTGTATCTTTGCAAAATCACTTTCCTGATCATCGGTTACCCAAAATGGTTCGCCAATTTTGATTTCTTTCTTGCCAAAATCGAAAGCCACCATCACTATGGGCACATTGGCCTTTTGGGCAATATGGTAAAATCCAGTTCGTAATTGGGTTACCTTTTTACGGGTACCTTCGGGTGCCAGAGCCAATCGGAATACTTTTCGCTCTTTGAAGATTTGAACGATATTGTCCACCGTATTGGAACTTTTGGAACGATCTACGGGTGCACCTCCCGTCCAACGAAAAAACCATCCAAACGGAGGCTTGAAAAGACTCTTTTTTCCAATGTAATTAATTTCCTCCTTGATGACTTTTCGAATCAACAGGCCCAGAAAAAAGTCCAACCAATGGGTATGGGGAATTACAATGACCACACATTGATCCAATTTCGGAAATTGCCCATTGAGTTTCCAACCCAATAGTTTAAAATAAATAAACTTTGCTACTGATCGCATGATTCGGAGGATTCGTTCTTCAAGGAGCGAACCTTATATTTTTTCGAACAAAGCCTTAAGCCGTTCAGGTGTCATTTTGGTTTTCCAATCTTTTCCCAATGCATTTTCCCAAAGTGGCTCCAATCCCATCGAAACATTGACCATTACATCAAAGTCGTTTTGGGTCAAATCGGCACAGATACCTTTGGGCAAAGAAATGCTATGTTTCTCCATCATTTTTTTGAAGAGTGCCACACCATCGGGATAAAATTCTTCCAAATGTTGGAACACCAAGCAATTGCCTATACCATGTTTTATGCCCAATAAATAGGACAATCCATAGCTCATGGCATGTGCCACACCTACCTGCGAATAGGCAATACTCATTCCCCCATGCCAAGAGGCCATCATTAATTTATCCCGGGATTCCTCGGCCGGTATATCTTCCAGAAAGACCTCCTTGCACAATTCCATGGCTTTTTCACCATAACTCTGGCTAAAAGCATTCAAATAAGTACCGGTCAACGATTCCACGCAATGTATATAGCAGTCCATTCCCGTATAGAACCATTGTTCCTTGGGTACGGTTTCACTGAAATCAGGGTCTAACAGTACTTGGTCAAAAGGAGTGAAGTCGGAATTGATTCCCAATTTTTTTTCGGGCCCCAAGAGTACCGTGGTCCTTGAAACCTCCGCGCCTGTGCCACTTATGGTGGGAATGCCCATATGATACAGCGCTGGCTTGTTCACCAAATCCCACCCCTGGTAGTCTTTGGCCAATCCCTTATTGTTCAACAGTATGGATACCGCCTTCGCCAAATCGAGTAGTGTGCCGCCACCTATTCCGATGATTCCTGAGGGCATCTCGCTATACTTTTCGCGTATCTGCGCCACCAAAGCATCTACCTGGGCCGTTTTGGGTTCCTCTTCCGCCGAGATGAATATGATTTCGTCGTTGAACATGAGGGGCACTTTGGCCATAAACTCGGCGTTCTCAAAATAATCATCCACCAAAAATATAAAGGGTGCCTCCGAACTTTTCCGTTGGGGCAATAGTATCTCTCCCAATTGCGAAAAACATCCTGACCCAAAAATTACCCTGGGAACCATGGGGAAGTTTTTATAGGCAGTTCTATGGGTGGAGGCTATTTCTTCTTGTTTCTTCAAATTATTCGCTATCTTCATTTAGTTGTCCAAATACTTCAAAATATCTCTTAGACGATTCAATTTCAAGTGATTGTTGACCATTTCGTCTTCCGATACCATCTCATGGGCCCAAGTGGTATGAAAGGGCACATGTACCGCTTGCGCTCCAATATTCAAGATAGGCAATACATCCGACTTTAGGGAGTTTCCTATCATCAAAAATTCCTTGACATCGATGTTCAAGTGGTCCAGCAGGTTTTTGTAATTGCTTTCCTTTTTATCGCTCAATACCTCTACATGATGAAAGTATTGGGAAAGTCCCGATCTTTCCAACTTTCGTTCCTGATCTAAAAGATCACCTTTGGTTAGCACGATCAACCTGTATTTTCCTGATAGTTTGGAAAGCACTTCCTCTACCCCATCGAGCAGCTCCACGGGATGCGTGATCATTTTTTTACCAAGTTCCAAAATCTGTGCAATGGTCTCTTGTGGGACCTTATTATTGGAAAGGTCCAATGCGGATTCAATCATGGAAAGCATAAATCCCTTGATACCATATCCATAACTGTCCAGATTGGCCATTTCCATTTTAAATAGCTCTTGGTCTATCTTGTTCTTGGTTTCATACCCTTCCAGTAATTCCGCGAACTTTTCTTCGGTATCCCTAAAATAGGTCTCGTTGACCCAAAGGGTATCGTCTGCATCAAAGCCAATGGTTTTTATGTTGCTGAAATCTACTTCCATACTTTTCGTGCACGTTCCAAGTCTTCTGGCGTATCAATTTCGATACCGGTGACATGGGTCTCTACCATTTTTATTTTTTTGCCATACTCCAAAAAGCGTATGGCCTCTATTTTTTCCTTGGCCTCCAAAGGTAACATGGGCAATTTTTGAAAATCCATCAACGCCCTTTTTCTGAACACATAGACGCCTTTATGTTTGTAATAGGTGGCATCAACCTTCTCGTCACGTGGATAAGGAATCGGGGAACGTGAAAAATACAATGCAAAACCCTGATTGTCCACAACGACCTTTACAGTATTGGGGTTAGAGATTTCGTCCCAATCGCTAATCGGAGTCATCAACGAACCCAAATCAATTTCTTGCTCAGTATCATTTTTAAACACCGTGATGATTTTGCCCAAACTATCGGCATCAATAAAGGGCTCATCCCCTTGCACATTGATCACCACATCCACATCCATATCTTCCACAGCTTCGGCGATTCTATCACTGCCGCTTTCATGCGTTCTCTTGCTCATGATGACCTTTCCGCCAATGTTCTGGATGACTTCTGCAATCACTGTACTATCGGTCACCACAAATACTTCGTCGAACAGTCCGGTATTGACTGCAGCTTCGTAGGTCCTTACAATAACGGGCTTCCCTCCGAGGTCCTGCATTAATTTGGCAGGAAAGCGCGAGGCTTGATAGCGGGCGGGAATCATGGAAATTATCTTCACTTTTTAGTTTTTGGTTTGAACAAGGTTTTATTTGGCTTTGGGTCGAATTTTTCGGTAGATCCTAAAGATGATCAGCAAAATGATGATGACCAATATCGCAGCAATGGGTGGCACTAAAATGGAGGCGGTACTCACGGCAACGGCTGCTCCTGTTTCAACGGTCGACACCAATGGGTTTGCCAATCCACCTGTAGCCCCTGTTGAAGCCAACCTCCCTGTTGCATTCGCACCTTTGATGGCCGTAGCGGTTCCTCCACCCGCAATAATGGCCAAGGACCATGTAATAACCGGATCCATATTGCTTGCCGTGGAGACCACTGCGGCGGTACCCGCTATCCCAGCTAAAGGTAGGGCTATGGTATCCAGGGCATTGTCTACCCAAGGTATGAAATACGCAAAGATTTCAACCACCGTGGCGATTCCCAAGGTGATGAGAGCGGTAAGACTACCTATCCATTGCCAATTATCGTTCAGTTCCCATACCCCCAAATATGCCGCAAAACTAAGCGCAAAAAGGGGTAAAAAAACACGAAAACCGGCGGAGGCGGCCAACCCAATTCCTAGGAATAAACTTATTATGGTGTCTGGTTCAATGTTCATGTCGATGTCTAAATTAGCCTTTTCCTAGCCAAGAAAAAAATCATCCTTGAATCCTATTAAATAGAGTTGACGCTCAGCGCGCGTTACGGCTGTGTATAACCACCGTAGGTAATCCTTGTCCACGCCGTTGGGCAGGTAGGGCTGCTCCACGAACACCGTATCCCACTGGCCTCCTTGGGATTTATGGCAGGTGATTGCATAAGAGAACTTCACTTGCAGGGCGTTGAAAAACTTGTTGTTTTTGACACCCAAAAACTTACGGTATTTGGTTTTTTCATGGGCATAGTCCTTCATCACCTCCTGATAGAGCTTGTTTCCATCCTCATAAGAAAGCGATGGTGTTTCGGCGGTTATGGTATCCAATAGCAAAACCGTCTCAAAAGGTCTTTGATTGGGATAATCTACCATCTTTACCTTTACCTCGGCGAACTTGAATCCGTAGAGTTCCTTAATCGCAAACAGCTCTAGCACTTCGATAATATCACCATTGGCAATAAACCCTGCCTCGGAATTGGGTTTTAACCAAAAGTAATTGTTCTTGACCACCATCATATAATCACCAACGGCAATCTCATTGTCCAAAAAAAGGATACGTTCCCGAATATTTTGATTGTACAAATTGGCCCTTTTGTTGGAACGCACGATAATGGCCGTTTGCTCCTTCCCGTTTTCACTATAGGACGAGTCAATAGCCTCTTGGATTTCGTTGCCATCAATCAACCTAACGATATCGGTATATGGGTTGAGCTCGAACTTGAAATCCTCAAAAAACTCAGATTGCAATTGCTCACGAAGGTTGGTGGCATTATAAAGAATACCGGAATCCCCCGCTTGACGCATCACCTCGTCAAGTTCCAAACATTCGACATCCTTATTATAGTTCAAGGATAAACGGTCCTCATCCAATGCTGGGCTAAGTTCCAATTTTACGGGAGGTAGCTGAGCAGTATCCCCTATCAATATCAATTTACAATTATGGCCCGAATGCACGTATTGCATCAGGTCATCTAAAAGGGAACCGTTGTCGAACAGCTTGGAGTCTGCTGGGGTATCGGGTATCATCGAGGCTTCGTCCACAATAAAAATGGTGTTGCGGTGCTTGTTCGGAGCCAAAACAAATTGAATGCCCCCGCCCGACTGCTTTTTGGGAAAATATATCTTTTTATGAATGGTGTACGCCTTGTTACCTGAATAAACCGACATGACTTTGGCGGCTCTACCTGTAGGGGCCATTAATACCGCACTCATTTTTACCTTCCATAAACTACTCACCAAAGTGGCTACCAAGGTCGTTTTTCCTGTGCCCGCAAATCCCTTTAAAAGAAATACATTGTCCTTTTGTTTTCCTAATACAAAGTTAGCCAGCTTATTAAGTGCAACATCCTGTTTTAAGGTAGGCGCATGGGGGAATTTATCGGTTAATATTTTTAAAAATGTAGGTACGGTAGCATCATTCATGGAGCCTAAATATAGTGGTCTTTTTTAAAGCAAAAAGTTTCCCAATAAAAAAAATATTGTAGATTTGTCTGTAACCACTAAATTAACTTTGAAAGACAGTATCAGATATGTTAAACTTAATTCTTATTGTTGTTTTAATATGCCTTGTGACCGTAGGGCTTGTTTTCTTGATCGATAGATTTTTACCTCAAAAAGTGAAGCCGATATTGGTGATTCTCTTTGGAATTTTGAGCATTTTCCTAGGATTCAAAATATACGATTCCATCAACGCCCCAATTGAATTCAACAAGGTAAGGAACGAAAGATTTGCCAAGGTAATCAACAAACTAAAAGACATCAGGGATTCTCAGGAAGCCTACAAAACGGTGAACGGAAAATACGCAAATAATTTTGAAAGCTTGATCAAGTTCATCGATACCGGTAATTACACCATCACCACCCAGCGTGATTCCTCTTTTATGAGATACGATCGAGTATATCAAATTGAGATGCAACAAGATACGGTTATCATAGACACCTTGGGTACCGTAAAGGTTAAGGATTCCCTTTTTGGAGCGGACGACCGTTACAAAACCATGATGAATGTACCTTATGCGCAGAACGATGAGAAGTTTGAGATGAAGGCGGACATCATTGATAAGAGTGGCTACAAAGCCCCTGTTTTCGAAGCCAAAGTAAAAAAGAACGTAGTGCTTTATGACCAGCCACAAGATTTGGTTGAAAAAGAAAACTCTTACCAAAGTGTGGAAGAGGTAAACGGCACAGAAATAAAAGTAGGCTCATTGACCGATGTTAGTACCAACGGTAACTGGCCACCTGTTTACGACAGGAAAAAGAACAACTAGCTATAGTACAGGACAACACAAATAGCACCCATAGAAAATTGTCCATTCAAGCTGGCTTGAATGGACTTTCTTTTTGTGTACTGGATACCATCACCCAGAAAATCCTTGCTTTTGAAAGGGTAAACTTCAAATCACAACTTACCCCCTATCTGATGCTCAAGGAACTGAAGGAAAAGTTGGGGAAACAAGGTAATGTGGGGCAAAACTTTTCAGAAGTTATGGTCATTCATAAAAACAACTTGTTTGGACTGGTCCCCAAACCACTTTTTAACAAAGAAGAGCTGCCGAACTACTTGAAGTTCAACACCAAAATCATGGCGAACGATTTGATTGCCTATGATGAGATACCGAACCAGGAAATCATCAATGTGTATGTCCCCTACACCAATGTCAACAACTATATTTTTGAACTTTTTGGCGAATTTGAGTTCAAGCATAGCGGTACAGTCCTTATCAACACGCTTTTGAACCAAAACAGGACCGGAACCGAACCCATTTGTTATATACAAGTCTCAACGGGGGAGATGGAAATGATGGTGATATCAGATAAAAAGCTGCTGTTCTACAACCAATTCGAATACAAGACCAAAGAAGATTTTCTATACTATGTGTTGTTCAGTTTGGAACAATTGCAAATAGACCTCGAAAGTGCACAGCTGAAACTCTTCGGTGCCATTGAAGTAGGTGACCCCATTTACGACCTCTGCTACCAATACATCAAAAACGTCTCCGTGTTTGTACCGAGCAATCCTTCCTTTCCTTTAGAACAATTGGAAAACGAAAGCATTGACTTTTCCATTTTAAGCTCGCTTTAAATGCGCATTATTTCTGGGAAATATAAAGGAAAGCGATTGACAGCACCAAAGAAACTGCCTGTCCGGCCCACAACCGACATGGCCAAGGAAGCATTGTTCAATATTTTGAACAACCGCTTTTATTTTGATGAACTTAAAGTACTCGATCTATTTTCAGGTACAGGAAACATAAGTTTTGAACTTGCTTCACGAGGCACAGAAAAGATTACGGCCGTGGACAGCTTCCCGGGATGCGTAAGGTACATCTCCAAAACTTCAAGTGAACTCGATTTTTCCATTAATACCATCAAATCGGACGTTTATAAATTTTTGGAAGGTGCATCGGAACAATTCGACCTCATTTTTGCCGACCCACCTTATGATTTTGATACCATACAATTTTTGAAAATTGCAGATTTGGTCTTTGCAAAAAATCTTTTGCTCCCCGATGGGGTTTTGATCATCGAACATTCTGAGCAAACCAATCTTTCCGAACATCCAAAATTTTCAGAACAAAGAAAATATGGGGGAAGCATTTTCAGTTTTTTTGAAGAAAAAGAAGAATAAAAGCAGGCCATAAGCCGGATTCTGTGAATCCCGAATCAACTTCGGGAATTCCTTATCATTTATCTAGACAAATGGTTGCCCAAGTGTTCCAACCGCCTACCCTCCAACTCGGGCGTGCAGCCCTCAAACATTGGTTTACATGACGTTTCACCGCATAGAGTTTACCTGATTTCACTACAGCCGAACTGTACTTGCTTTCTGTTGCACTGGTCCTCGCCTTTCGGCGGACGGGCGTTACCCGCTATGCCGCACTATGGTGTCCGGACTTTCCTCCTTGTTCCAGACTTGATCTGGGACCTCCAAGGGAATCGGTGTGATTCCCATGAAGGCACTGAAACACGTTCAGTACACGGCGATAAGGTGGCCTGCTTACTGCAAAGGTAATCCAATTGTTAATAAAAAAAGGGGTAACTCTTCACTTACGGATAACTTTCGCCGCTGCTATTTTTATATTTGTATGAAATCTATTTTTCCCAGCATTGGAACCATTTATCGTATCGGCTAGAAAATATAGACCCCAGACGTTCAAGGATGTCGTGGGCCAATCGTCCATTACCAATACCCTGCTTAATGCCATTGAGAACAACCATTTGGCGCAGGCCCTTTTGTTCTGTGGCCCTAGGGGTGTCGGCAAAACAACCTGTGCGCGGATTTTGGCCAAAAAAATAAACCAAGATGGTACCGAACGGGAAGATGAGGATTTTGCCTTCAATATTTTTGAGCTCGATGCTGCTTCCAACAATTCCGTGGATGATATCCGTAGCTTGATCGACCAAGTGCGTATTCCTCCGCAGACAGGAAAGTACAAAGTATACATCATCGACGAGGTACACATGCTTTCCCAATCGGCCTTCAACGCTTTTTTGAAGACCTTGGAGGAACCACCAAAGCACGCCATATTCATTTTGGCGACCACGGAAAAACACAAAATCATCCCTACCATCCTCTCACGTTGTCAAATTTTTGACTTTAAGCGTATTACTGTAAAGGATGCTACGGAATATTTAAAATATATTGCAGAGCAACAAGGTATTCAAGCGGAGGAAAGCGCTTTGCACATCATTGCCCAAAAAGCGGACGGCGCCATGCGGGATGCGTTATCCATTTTTGACAGGGTAGTCAGCTTTTCGGGAAAAGAGCTTACCAGAAAGGCCGTTACGGAAAACCTCAACGTACTGGACTACGACATTTATTTTTCCGCCACCGATTTGATTCTGGACAACAACATTCCCGAACTATTGGTCTTGTTCAACAAAACCTTGTCATTAGGTTTTGACGGACATCACTTTGTAACCGGACTTGCTTCCCATTTCAGGGATTTAATGGTTTGCCAACACAAAGATACCCTCAGCTTATTGGAGGTGGGCGAAGATGTAGTGAAACATTATCAAGAGCAATCCAAAAAGGCATCCAAAGCTTTTTTATTGAAAGCACTCGACATGGCCAACGATTGCGATTTACAATACAAGACCAGTAAAAACCAGCGACTACTGGTAGAACTTACTCTTATGAAGCTAGCGTCCATCACTTTCGATGGAGAAAAAAAAAACTCTAATTTCATAATACCGGCTTCACGCTTTCAGGAGAAAAAAGTTACCACAAACGGTATCGAAACTGCTGAAACCCATACTTCCGAAACTCCTTCAGAAGTAAAACGACCAGAGCAAAAAACGATGGCATCGGTCCAAGAAATGGAGCATCAGACAGAGATAGCGGTTGAAAAGCAACCAGAAAAAGAAAAGGTAAAAGAGCCGGAAGAAGCTTACCAACCCAAAAAAATCAATATAAAAGGTTCTGAAAAACGGGTGTCTGGCCTTTCGCTGTCCAGTATCAAGGTCAAAAAGCAGCATCAAAACACCAAAGCGCCTGGTGTTGACGAGAAAGACCTTCCCAAAGATGCCTTTGAAGAAAAGGAAATGCAACAGCATTGGGATGATTTTGTACACCAATTGGAGCAGCAGGGAAGAAAAATATTGGCAAGCAATCTACAGACCGATATACCCAAGCTCAAGAACGAAAACACTATTTGGATAGAGCTTCCCAATGGTACCATGAAAAAGGAAATAGAACGTGAACAAAGTTTGATGCTGGATTACCTCAAACAGAAGTTGAACAACTACTCCATCTCGCTACATATTACGGTAAACGAAGAAGTAGCCAAAAAGTTTGCCTTTACCCCTCAAGAAAAATATGAAAAGCTACGGGAGAAAAACCCAAACTTGGACCTGCTTAGAAAAGAGTTTGACCTAGATTTTTGATCGGTTGCTAAAACGGATCCTAAAACCATACACCAACATCACAATTCCCGCAATCAAAGAACCTAAAGACTCTCGACCTTCCTCTATATTTACGGTTTTCATCCCATTGTCCAACTGAACCCCTTCCCAGGTTTCCGGCCAATAGAGAATGAAAAGCATGATAAAGAAGCCTGAAAGGAAAAAGAAGATACCTGATTTCATTTTTTTCAACAAGAAAAGCACCGATGCCACTGCGGCGGCCAAATAAATCAAAATCCATTTTAAGGCATCGGGGTCATTGAACTGAACAACCATGGCGTAGCCGAACAATAGCGTGAATACAAGGGCAAAAATTTTAAAAAAGGTTTCCATGATTTATTGGATTATATGGTTTTTAAGTACTTCATAAACATCGGTCGCCAATAATTCCTCGTTTGGCAAATAATCTTGAGCGTTGGTGGCGAATATGGGCCAGTCTTCCTTATACTCCGGTATTCTGCCATGGGAACCTTTGACCAATTCGGCCTTTAAGGGAATGACATCCATTACCGTCCTAAAGCCCAATTTCTTTTTAAGAAGTTTCCAAATCACTTTGGGCATTACAAACGGATCTGAAGGGTCCGTAAACATTTCAACGGGGTCATACCCCGGCTTTTTATGAATGTCCACCATTCGGGCATAATCGGGTGCCACAGCATCATCTTCCCAGAAATAATAGGTAAACCAACTATCCTTATCTGCTACTAGCACGAAATCCCCTGCCCGATCATGGTTTAAATGATGCGACTCCAATTCACGCTTTGGAATGACTTTTTCCACACCAGGTATGGTCTTCAAATACGTGTGCAACCCCTCATAATCCGTAGATTCCTTGGCATACACATGCGCTACTTGATGATCTGCAACCGCAAAGGCCTTGCTCGCACCTGCATCCAAGAGTTCCAATCCCCTTTCCACACGAATACCCAAATATCCCTTTTTCCTGAGATATCGGTTAATGTGGATGGGATTTGATACATTGGTGATGCCATACTCGGACAACAGCACTACATGGGCCAATTTGCCTTCGTAATACTGCACCAAATCCTTGACCACTTCGTCTATTTCCCTTAAATCCTTTTGGAGGATATCAAAGTTGAGCCCATGGCGTTGTGTATTGTAATCCAAATGTGGAAGATACACCAAGGTAAGTGTGGGGTCATGCTCACGGTCCATTTCCATCGTCGCATCGGCAATCCATCTACTGGACGCAATGGATGTTTTGGGTCCCCAAAACTTGAACAATGGGAACGTACCCAATTTGGCTTGAAGCTTGTCTCTCAGTTCGGCCGGATAGGTATAAATATCCGGAATCTTTCTGCCATCCGCCAAGTAATTGGGGCGTGGGGTGGCACTAAAATCCACCGTACTGTACATATTGTACCACCAAAACATATTGGCACAGGTAAAATTGGAATCCAATGTCTTGAGTTCGTCCCAAATTTTAGTGGATTGCACCAAAGGATTTCCCTGCCTCCAAAACTTTACTTCCAACTCGTCCTTAAAAAACCATCCATTCCCAACAATGCCATGTTCCGAGGGCCATTTTCCGGTGAGATATGTACTTTGGGCAGAGCAGGTAACGGCAGGCAATACGGGCTGTACCACACTGCTTTTGCCTTTTTCAAAGAACGATTGGATGAAAGGGGTATGCTCCCCTATCAATCTATGGGTCAATCCTACGATATTGATCACTACCGTTTTTTTCATCTCAATCTTGATTTCATCCAGTTCAACTCCCGCGCTATGGATTCCGTAATGGGCAATTTTAGGTCATTGGGCAAAACATCCCATGTATAGGTTTCTACCTCTATATGATGACTCACCAAATGATTTTCCAAATAGGCCAAAACACCTTCAATCTGATCTTGAGTTGAGTGCAACAAGCCATAATCTTTCAGGAAGATGGGCACATGAAAATGGGAGCGCAACTCTGTAAAAGGGGCTTTCCTTTCCAAGATCATAGGTAAATCATTATAGGTCTTCACTTTGCCGTTTACCAGTTCCGTAACCTGATGGAGATAAACGGGTTCATTAAACTGTGCCAAGGTGTTCCAGATTTCATCTGCCTTTTCATGGTCATACATGATTTTCAGTGCGGCACTCACTTGAATCTTACCTATCTTTATTTTCGCTTCCTTAAGCTTTTCAAAGGTCAAATTTGGAGCTTCATAGGCCAGTGCGAAATGACATACGTCATAGCAAACCGTAATGTAGCGCTTCAGCAATTCCGATGCCTGCTCCTTAGTCATTTGAAACTCCGTGAAAGCTTCAATAGCTTCGGGAACCAAGTATTTCGAATAAAAGTCCAGTACCTCTGGCGTATTTTCCAAAAAACCATCGGGTTCGGGCTCCACATCCAAATGCATATACCTGCCCGAAGCTTTCTCCTTTTGATACAGCTCAACAGCTATGCGAACCATATTTTTGGCCCCACTGGTCAATGCTTTTCGCTTATCTTCTTCAGAATCGAACCAATTTTTGTAGGAAACCGGGGAAGTGGAAATACCACATTCCATACCTTCGGGCGCCAAAACATCCAATTGTTTGAACAACCTAAGGGTATAATCCAAACGTTCTTGTGTGGTCCAATCCGGAACATGCACTTTATCCTTGACCGGTTCGCCATGAAAATTCCCATAGGGAAACCCGTTCATGGTAAATATGTAACAATCTTCATTGTTCAGCCATTCCTTAAAATCTTGAAGATGACCCTGACCCAGTTCCAAACTGGCCCTATTTCCCAGCCGTAGACCCAAACCAAAAGGTTGATCGGGACAAACAGCCTTTTTGATTTGGGGTAAATGCTGTTTTAGGCTATCAAATGTTTCTTCCCAGTTGCCACCTGCATGGATATTGGTACAATAGGTCAGATGGTATTTTTCGTTGAACCTCATAATGAGTTTTGCGGTTTGCAAACAAAGCTTCGTATAGCTTGATCCATTAGTTCATAATCGATATGGTGCACATCCATTTTTGTACCAATTTTGGGAATCAACGGGATGGTGAGTTCCCCACCTAAATGTTCTCGAAATTCTTCGATACCCTTAAGTAGTTCCTTGATTTCTTTGTCGCTTTCGAAAGGAATTTCCAACTGGAACCCTACCTTTTTGATCACGTCCAGCACCCTGTTTAAATCATCCTGCAGAACTCCCATCAAATCGGCATAAACCATATCTATGGCCATACCCAAGGCAACAGCCTCACCATGTCGTAATTGATAATTGGTCATGTACTCCATTTTATGGGCGGACCAATGACCAAAGTCCAAAGGCCTGGACGAACCGCTTTCAAAGGGATCACCTCCTTTGGAGATGTGCTCCATGTGCAGCTCTGCACAGCGATGGATGAGATAGGCCATGACCTCCATTTCCCTATTGGCTAAAGCTTCAGTATTTTCTTCAATGTATTCAAAAAAGGCCTTATCCTTGATCAAGGCGACTTTAATTGCTTCGGCAATTCCGGCCACCCAATCCCTTTGTTCCAGGGTCTTCAGAAATTCCAGGTCATTGATGATGGCGTGGGGAACAGAAAATGTTCCCAAAAAGTTCTTTTTTTCAAAGGCATTGACGCTATTCTTGACCCCCACTGCGGCATCGTTTTGTGCTAGTACCGTTGTAGGTATGCGGATAAGTTGAACTCCACGGTGAGCAATGGTAGCTGCATAACCAACCATGTCCACCACGGCTCCACCCCCAATGGCTAGAACGAAGGAATGCCTACAAATGGCATTTTCATTGATCGCCTTTAGGCACTTATCAACACTTGACTGGTCTTGTTTGCTCTGCTCCCCGCCCGGAACCACGACCAATTCTGTAAATTGGATCTGTGATGGGTATTGATTGCAGTATTGTTTTATGGAGCTTTCCAATTGGGCATGGTGATCCATAACACCCTTATCGACCACGAAAAGACATTTGATGGCCTCGTTGGGCCTATATTCCGCCAGCAAGTTTTTGAACAAAGGATTCTCCACGGCAAATACATGTTGCGTAAAAAGCAGCTGATAGCTGTACCTTACTTGAAACGCTTGGCGAATGGGAGGTAAATTCGTATTCATAAATCAGGTTACTGCAAATTGTTTGGCCAAAAAAATGGATAACGGCAATAATAGTAGGATTAATAATCCTATCAAAAGATTAGCGTGCGCTACGGCTAATGAAGCGTCCAATAAAACAATGGACAGCACTCCAGATTTTACGGCATTTTTGATGTGGGCCGGGGTATTGTCCCTGTAAGCACGCACCAAAGGCCGAAATACCATTAAGGCAAACGTCAACAAAAACAATAGATACCATAAATCACCTTCTGCATAAAACATATGTAAGAAAACCACTCCTGCGATAACCATTCCATATAGCAATCCTGCCAATAGGATATTTCCTTTGTTCTTGCCATGTACTTCACCCCTACTGATCATGGTCACTGCAAATATGAATACAATGGGAAGCAACACATAGGGCCAATAGTGAAAAGCACCTAATATTGAAATCCCCATCAAAAGGTTGAGCCCCCTACAAATGCCCATATTTAAGGGACCCATTATTGGGTGGTGCTTCGCAAACTTATCATAGGACAAGATGGCCAGAGCCAAAAAAATAGCAATTGTCCCACTGGTTATTTTCACTAAAAAAGCCAGGCCGATTCCTACCGCGAGCAAGACAAAACCAAGGGACCTTGCCTTTCCCAAAGGCACCACTCCACTGGGAATAGGACGTTCCGGTCGCTCCACCCGATCTATTTCTATGTCAAAAACATCGTTGAGCACAACCCCACCTGCGTACAGGAAGACAGATCCTACAACCAATAGGATAAAAGGTAAAACAGCTACTTGAGGCAACTGAAAGACTCCATCTATGGCAAACAAACCGGAAATGGCCATCCCTGCCAAGATATCGGCTGCAGCGGTAGGCAAATTCGCAGGCCTACACAATTGGAGATATGCCTTTAAGCGTGGGTTCATTAAACGATTTTGTTGTCCTCTACCTTTGGCTCTTGTCCTCTTAAGACACTGTTATCATTAAATAGTTTTCGTTGGTCGATGGATTCGGGATTTAGCCAATGTTCAGCTTTCATTTTTCCCGACCTGCCAAAAAAGTCCAGTGCATTCTGGTAACAGGTTTTTACCACATCCTCACGGGCAACTCCATTTTGCAGCATTAAGTTGGCCGTTTTTGGAACCGCCAATGGGTCGGAAACACCCCAATCCGCGGAACTATCGACAATAATATTGGTGCTACCGAATTTTTTGACTACCTCCACCATACGTTGATTGCCCATCTTGGTTTTTGGATATATGGTAAAGGCTGCAATAAATCCACGGTCCAAAACTTCTCTAACCGTTTCTTCATTATTATGGTCGATGACCACCATTCCAGGGTCAATTCCGTGTTCTACGCACACCTCCATACTTTTAATGGTCCCTGCTTTTTTGTCCCTGTGGGGCGTATGCACTTGGACCATCATGTTAAACTCTTTGGCTAGCTCCAACTGCTCCCGGAAGAACCGGTCTTCTGCCTCGGTTTGGTCGTCATAACCGATTTCGCCAATGGCCACCACATTTTCCTTGTGTAGATACAACGGCAAAAGCTCCATAACTTCTTCGGCCAAGGGCACATTGTTGGCTTCTTTGGAGTTAAGACCGATGGTACAATAATGTTTGATTCCAAATTGTGAGGCCCTAAAGGGCTCCCATCCCACCAAACTGCTGAAATAGTCCTGAAAGGAACCAACCTGCGTTCTGGGCTGCCCCAACCAAAAGGAAGGTTCTATTACCGCCACCACCCCAGCTGCTGCCATGGCCTCATAGTCATCGGTAGTTCTTGAGGTCATGTGAACGTGTGGGTCTATGACCATTAATTTATCATCCATGCTGTTATACGTTTTTCCAAGTTAATTCACCCTTTTCTACCTGTTGTAGATAGGTGTTATATGTATCCAATAATTTTTTTGCCGGTTGGGTATCCGAATGAAAGCACACCAAGGTAGCCGCTTTTTGTTCGCGTTGGTTTTCGCTTTGGAACAAGCGTTCAATATCATTGACCAAAGCTCCTTCCAAAAAGGGTGACACAGGTCGCCAGAACATCGGGTCAATATCCCGTGAAGCAGCCCATCTTTCGTGAGCGTAGTCCGAGATGATTCTTGTCAAATCCTTATTGGCCATTTTTTCTACCTCTGGTATCCTCTTTAAATCCTGCTGCATAAAAGCAGACTTCAGGTACATTTGGTTCCATTCCGCTGTGGTGAAGTACCTTGAAGGATAAGGATTCATTTGGGAAATGGCATTGAACACCGTTGCAATATTGGTCCGTAGCGCTTCTACTGCAGCGAACTTAAAATGTTCCGGTTTCGGTAAAAGAACCAAATATTTCAAAAAAGTTTCCAACTCGGTTTTATCCGATATTTGTATCAATTGTTGAACAGGTTTTAAAAACACCTCCTCCAACTCCAAAACCGACAAAAGCATAAAAATCCGTGACATTTCCAAGGTAGAGGCTTTTTGCTGCTTGAGGTAACTTTCCCATTGGAAATTCTCATCTCCAAAATCACTGATAGGCCTATCCTTTATTTTTGAAGTGCATAAGCTATAGCTGATGTACAGGTCTTTCTTGCTTTTAGCATTGGCGACCCTTGTTATGGCATCCATCAACCATTCAAATTCAGTTTTTTCTAAGTTTAGTTTCAGGATATCGGAGAGATATTCTTTTGAGGTTTTGGCCATAAATTCTGACTAGAATACGTTGGTTTACAAATATAACGAGGGTTCACCGATTTTATTTAATCCTATCGGATTATCTTTGTCCAAAATTAGATGACCATGTTAGGCTTAAAATTACCTACCGACCCAAGATGGGTGAACATCGTTGAGAAGAACATCGAGGAGATTCTGACAGATCACGCTTATTGTGAGCAAAAAGCTGCCAGTACTGCCATATCGTTGATTATCGGATTTCCGGAAAAATCGGAATTGGTGAAAGAAATGACCGCTTTGGCCCGTGAGGAAATGGGACACTTCAATATGGTTCACGACAAAATTATCCAGCGTGGATGGGTTTTGGGTCGCGAACGTAAGGATGAATACGTCATCGAACTAATGAAATTTTTCCCAAAAGGTGGGAGCCGAGAGACCCACTTGGTGCATAAATTATTATATGCTGCCTTGATCGAAGCCCGCAGTTGCGAACGTTTTAGGTTACTTTCCGAAGAAATCGATGACCAAGAGCTGTCGGAGTTTTACCGCAATCTCATGATCAGTGAAGCCAATCACTATACCATGTTCCTCAAATTTGCCCGAAAATACGGGAAAAAGGAGGAAGTGGACCAAAAGTGGAACGACCTATTGGAGTACGAGGCCCAACTCATGAAAAATCTTGGGAAAAAGGAAACCATGCACGGATAACTCCGTAGGTTACTCCTCCAACTTCCTTTTGTAATAATCGTACATTTCAAATTGTGACCTAAATTCAGGTTGGCCCTTGCTCCTTTTTCTGTAGGCGTTGTCCTGCTCTGCAGAGAACACACGGGCCTTAGAATTGTCCTTCCAAGAAATCTCAAAAGTATCGAGCAGTTCCTGCCTTATGTCTGGGTCGTAAATAGGACAACCTACCTCTACCCTGAAGTCTAGGTTCCGGGTCATCCAATCCGCTGAGGAAATATAGATTTTTGGGTCGCCATCGTTTCCAAAAATGAACAATCTTGGATGTTCCAAAAACTTATCCACCACACTGATGGCCTCTATATTCTCGCTCATGCCTTCGACCCCTGGAATAAGGCAACAGATACCCCGAACAATCATTTGTATCTTTACCCCAGCCCTACTGGCTTCATACAATTTGTCCACCATTTTATAAGAGGTGAGACTGTTCATCTTTATTTTGATGTATGCCCGTTTTCCAGCTTTGGCAAAGGCAATTTCCCTATCGATCAACTTCATAAAAGTCGATTTGGTATAGTGAGGGGAAACAATCAGATGCTTGTATTTATTGATTTTATAATTGGTCTCGAAAAAACCGAAAACCTTGTTCATATCCTTCAAGATGCCTTGATGGGCAGTAAAGAGGGTGTAGTCGGTGTAGATTTTTGCAGTGGATTCGTTAAAATTCCCTGTACTGATAAAACCGTACCTTTTGATCTGATGTCCTTCCTCTCGTTCTATCAAACATATTTTGCTGTGTACTTTGAGCCCCGGTACACCAAAAATCAAATTGACACCTTCGTCCTGTAAGTAGTTGGCATACTCAATATTGTTCTGTTCATCAAACCTCGCTTGCAGTTCAATCTGCACAGTGACCTGTTTCCCGTTCTTTACTGCATTGACCAATGCCGATGCAATTTGACTTTCACTGGCCAAACGATAAATGGTAATCTTTATAGATCGCACTCGCGGATCTAGCGCGGCTTCTCGTAGAAACTTGGTCACATAACTAAACGTATGATAGGGCGCATAGATCATATAGTCCTTATGGGCAATCATATCCAGCAAACTTCCCTTCATGCTCAGTCCCTTCACGGGTAAAGGCTCAATCTTGTCGTACATCAGGTCATTTCGCCCAAGACTTGGAAAGCCCATATAGTCCCTGCGGTTATGGTAACGTCCACCGGGAATGACGCTATCGGTATCCATGATGTCCATTTTATCCTTGAGGAATTGAAGGGTGTCCTTATCAATGCTCTTATCGTAGACAAAACGCACGGGGTCGCTGATTTTTCTATCCTCCACACTCGAAGATATTTTCTCAATAAAGCTCTTGCTCAAATCATTGTCAATATCTAGTTCGGCATCACGGGTGATTTTGATCATATGCGCCGAAATGGAATCGAATTCGAACATGGTAAAGACACTGTCCAAACAGTAGCGAATCAAATCATCCAACATGATGACATAGTCCTTATCCCCTTCCTTGGGCAGTACCACAAAACGGTCAATTCCTTTGGGAATCTCAATCAGTGCATATCGATTGTGCTTTCCACGAGGGGTTCCGTTTTTCATGACCACTTTAACGGCCAAATAGGCTGCGGTATCTTTT
Source organism: Flagellimonas marinaquae (assembly GCF_003992675.1). Taxonomy (GTDB): domain Bacteria; phylum Bacteroidota; class Bacteroidia; order Flavobacteriales; family Flavobacteriaceae; genus Flagellimonas; species Flagellimonas marinaquae. Next base: position 87,802 of record NZ_RZMZ01000004.1, on the reverse strand, counting down.
AATAAAGGGAATTCGGTCAGGTCGTTCAGGATGATGGTCATCAGTTCCTGGTTGACTTTTTTAAAGAAGTAGTCCCGAATAAATTCGGCCTGGCTTTCGTTGACTTCGGTTTCCCTGATGATAAAGATGTTCTCTTGCCGAAGTTCTTTATCGATCTGTTTAAAAATGTCCAAACTACGTGCTTGCTGGTCAATCACTATTTTAGTGATTTCTTCCAACAAATCCTTGGCCCTTTCTCCTCCCAATACACTTTTTCCGGTTTTCCCAGCATCCACGATACGTTTTACCGTAGCATAACGCACCTTGAAAAACTCGTCCAAGTTGTTACTGAAAATCCCTAAAAATCGTAGTCTGTCAATCAGGGGGACCCTGTGGTCCTTTGCTTCTTGCAATACTCTTGCATTAAACTGCAACCAGCTGATTTCCCTATTGATATATTCGTTAGTTGTTTTTACCATCTATTTTTTTAAGTGTTTTGGAAAGACCATTTGTTTTGTGGTTCCCTTGGTTATTTTGGACCAATCGTCCACACCAAATGTAATATGGACCAATCCTGCAGTGGGAACGTTGTCAATATACTGATCTCCCCAAGTATTTGCAAGCGAGGTAAAGGCATTATTGTGGCCAAACAGGGCAACCGTATCCCAATCCTTGTGCAGTTGATGAACAAATTGTTCAACGCTATTGCCTGAAAAATCGTAGAGCATATCATTTACCCTAAAATTGGATAGGTCATATTCCAGATTCCTAACAAATATCATACTGGTATGCAAGGCCCTGTTGGCAGGACTGGAAAAGATGAAATCAATTTTTGGCGCATGCAATCCAAACGTCTTGGATACCTTGTGGGCATCGTTTATGCCACGTTCCTGTAAGGGCCGGTCTTTATCGGAAACATCATAATCCCATGAGGATTTTCCATGTCGCATCAATATCAATTGTTTCATTGTCTTAGGTTTTATGGGGCCAATCGTTCTATTTTCCAATCAAAATCTTCTTGCAGCGTATATCGTATCCTATCGTGCAATCGGTTGGGACGGCCTTGCCAAAACTCGATGGATATGGGCCGCACCAAAAAACCTCCCCAGTATTCGGGTCGTGGTACTTCCTTTCCCTCATATTCTTTTTCGAGCTCCTTTAGTTTACCTTCCAAATGTTCACGGGAAGGCACCACTTCACTCTGGTCCGAAACCACGGCACCCAATTGACTTCCTTTGGGCCGGGACTCAAAATAGCCGTCGGAAAGGTTTTCTGCAATCTTTTCAGCTTTCCCTTTTATGATTACCTGGCGCTCCAAATTGGGCCAAAAAAAGGAAAGACATACGGATGGGTTGGCCGCTATAGCCCTTCCCTTCTCACTTAGATAGTTGGTATAAAAAATAAAACCCTCAAAAGTGAACCTTTTCATCAATACTACCCTGCTTTTGGGGAAGCCGTCCAATCCAATAGTGGAAACCGTCATGGCATTGGGTTCGTCCACACCATCGGTAGCTTCCACCTCATGGAACCATTTTTGGAACTGCTCCATGGGATTGTGTTTAATGGAGGCTTCGGTCAGCTCGCTTTTTTCGTAAGATTTTCGGTAATCGCTAAGATCTTTTTGCATAAGGTGAAGATCGTTAAAAATAGGGTCTCCTCAAAACGGGAAGTTTGTAAAACTTTCGTAAAATTTTTAATCCCCAAAGTCAAACACCTTACCGTCATCGGCCAAATCAACTGGTGCAAAAATGGCTTCTGCCTCCTCTTTAAAAAACCGAATGGATTTGTAGCGTGTGGAATAATGGCCCAAAATCAAAAGTTTGGCATTGGCTTTTTGAGCTATTTGGGCAGCCTGCATGGCTGTGGAATGTTTTGTTTTTTCACATAGATGTACTTCCGATTCCAGGAAGGTTGACTCGTGGTACAAAACAGTAACATTTTGGATAGTGGGCAAAATGGTTTCGTTGTACATCGTGTCGCTGCAAAAAGCATAGCTTTTGGGTTCTGGCGGGTCCAGAGTCAACTTTTTGTTCGGAACCTTTTGACCTGATTTATCAACACCGTCCGCTCCATTTTTTATGTTGTTGAACTGACTTCGGTCTACACCGAACTTTCGGGCGGCCTCAACATCTAAAGTTCTGGGTGATTCCTTTTCCTGAAACAAAAATCCGTTCGTATATACCCTGTGAATCAAAGGGACAGTGCGTACGGTCACTTTTTCATCTTCAAAAATGAGTTCGGGTTCTTTGGACTCCAATTCGTGGAAAATCAAAGGGTAATTGGTCCAAGAATCCCCCAATTTCAAAAATAGGGTAATGGCTTGTTTAATGCCTTTTGGGCCATAAATATGAAGCTCTTTATCCCTTCCCAATAATCGGAAGGTGGAAATCAATCCCGGTAGACCGAAAAAATGGTCTCCATGGAGGTGTGAGATAAAAATATGGTTGATTCTGGAAAACTTGACCTTATATTTTCGGAGCTGTACTTGGGTCCCTTCGCCACAATCAATCAAAAATAGATGGTTCTTGATTTCGAGCACCTGGGAGGTAGGATTGGTAAAGGTTCGTGGTGTGGCGGCATAACAACCGAGTACGGTAAGCTTCATATGCCAAGGTCACGTTCAATTTCTTCCATTTCGATGATGTCCTTGGCCTCTTGAAGGGTTGGCACCACGCTCAACTCCTCTGGAATCTCGTCGTAATTCAACGCATCGGTGACCAAAACAAAGGATTGCCCGCCTGCCTTGTGAGAATTGGAGAGGTCCAAAAATTCCAACACATCGTTCACTGTCAATTTCTTGAACGAAAAGAGGTTGACTACGATATTGTCGTGCTTCAGTTTTGGGTAGGCGTTCTGCAGGTTTTCCATAAATCCGGAAAGCGTGGTCTTCTCTTGAAAGACGATGGTGGTGGTTCCTTCTTTGTCGATGATCATATCGCTTACTTTATTTTTGATGCCAAAAGATATAGTACGGCCATTCGAATGGCTACGCCATTTTCCACTTGGTGGAGGATAATGGACTGGTCGGAATCGGCGACATCACTGGTAATCTCTACGCCTCGGTTAATGGGGCCGGGGTGCATGATGACAATCTCTTTGTCCAAACTGTTCAACAATTCTTTATTGACCCCGAACTGTTGGGTGTATTCCCGTGTGGACGGAAAGTAGCTGATGTCCATTCGTTCGTTCTGTACCCGAAGCATATTGGCCACATCGCACCATTCCAAGGCCTTTCTCAAATTGGTCTCCACACCTACCCCCAAAGATTCAATATGTTTGGGAATCAGTGTTTTTGGTCCACAGACTTTTACGTTGGCTCCTTGCAGCTTTAGTGCAAAAATATTGGAAAGGGCCACCCGTGAATGCAGAATATCTCCGACAATGACCACATTTTTTCCACCTACGTCGCCCAACTTTTCCCGAATGGAGAAAGAATCAAGCAACGCCTGGGTCGGATGCTCATGGGCACCGTCACCTGCATTTACAATGGATGCTTTTACGTGCTTCGACAAAAATATACCAGCTCCGGGATTGGGGTGTCGCATTACCACCATATCCACTTTCATCGATAGGATATTGTTGACGGTATCGATTAAGGTTTCCCCCTTTTTAACGGAAGATTGCCCTGCCGAGAAATTGACCACGTCGGCTGAAAGTCGTTTTTCGGCGAGCTCAAAGGAGAGCTTGGTACGGGTACTGTTTTCAAAAAAGATATTGGCAATGGTAATATCGCGAAGGGTGGGCACTTTTTTAATGGAACGGTTGATGACCTCCTTAAAGTGGTCGGCCGTTTCAAAAATGAGCGATATATCCTTTTTGTTCAGATATTTGATTCCCAACAAGTGGTTTACGCTTAATTCGCTCATTCCCTTTTATTTGCTTACTAAATATACTTTATCCTCACCGTCGTTTTCTTCCCACATCACTTTGACTTTTTCTTCGTTAATGGCATCCACTTGTCGGCCACGATAAGTGGGCTGAATGGGCAAGTGTCTGCTAAAACGTCTATCGATCAGTGTCAAAAGTTCAATATTGCTTGGTCTGCCAAAGGACTGGATGGCTGTAAGGGCCGCCCGGATGCTTCTACCAGTGTAGAGCACATCATCGATAAACACCACTTTTTTGTCCTCCACCAAAAAATTCATCTGTGTGGAGTTGGCCTTGAGGATTTCCCCTCGTCCAAAATCGTCCCTAAAAAATGTGATGTCCAAAAACCCTAAATCAATATGTTTGATCTTGTATTCCTTTTTGAGAATCTTGACCAATCGCTCTGCCAAAAAAACACCCCTGGGCTGTATTCCAATCAATGCGGTATCGCTAAAATCCAAATGGTTTTCCATGAGCTGGCAGGCCAACCGGTGCAGTATGATGTTGATTTCCTTTGAAGTAAGCAGAACTTTTTGACTCATAGGCTTTGTGCGACCAACTCGGTTGAATACAAAAGTAAGCAATTCTTTAAAATGTTTGGAACATAAAAAAGCCCCACTGTTTCCAGCGGGGCTTTGTATCATTGAAAGGCCTGATTACTTTTTCTTGGAATCAGCTTCCATTTTGTCCTTCAAGGCTTGCAACTGTGAGTTGGCATCTCCAAGGGTCGGAGCAGCTTCATCGGATGATGCGGCTCTTTTCTTGGCAGCTTTCACATTCTTGTCCTCTTGCTCTCTAAAGATAGCAGTGTGGCTGGCCACAACTCGCTTGAAATCTTTGTTGAACTCGATAATCTTGAATTCGGCCTCTTCTCCTTTTTGGAGTTTTTTACCGTCTTCTTTTTCCATGTGGCGCTGTGGCACAAACCCTACGATATCCTCGTTAAAGTTGATGGTAGCTCCTTTGTCCACCACCTCTGCGATGGCAGCTTTGTGGATGGTACCTTCTGCAAACTCCTCGGAGTACTTGTCCCAAGGGTTCTCTGTAGTCTGCTTGTGTCCAAGGCTCAACTTGCGGCCTTCCACGTCCAATTCCAATACTTCAACCTCCAAGGTATCACCTACGGCAACAAACTCGGATGGATGCTTGATTTTCTTGGTCCAAGAAAGGTCGGAGATATAGATCAAACCGTCGATTCCTTCTTCCAACTCTACGAATACTCCAAAGTTGGTAAAGTTTCTAACGATTCCCTTGTGTCTTGATCCCACTGGGTATTTGGAAGTGATATCGGTCCATGGGTCAGGAGTCAATTGCTTGATACCTAGCGACATTTTACGATCTTCTCTATCCAAGGTCAATACTACGGCCTCAACTTCATCACCTACGTTCACGAAATCTTGGGCTGATCTTAGGTGAGTACTCCAAGACATTTCCGAAACGTGGATCAAACCTTCCACTCCTTCGGCTACTTCGATAAACGCGCCGTAATCAGCGATTACGACTACTTTACCTTTCACCTTGTCTCCTACTTTGATCTCATCACCAAGGGCATCCCATGGGTGTTTCTCCAATTGCTTAAGACCTAACTGGATTCTGGACTTGTTGTCGTCGAAGTCCAAGATAACCACGTTCAATTTTTGGTCTAGCTCCACCACCTCGTTCGGGTGGTTGATACGGCTCCAAGAAAGGTCGGTAATGTGCACCAATCCATCCACACCGCCAAGGTCGATAAATACCCCGTAAGATGTAATGTTCTTGACCACACCTTCCAATACTTGTCCTTTTTCCAATTGGCCGATGATCTCTTTTTTCTGCTCTTCGATGTCCGCTTCGATCAAGGCTTTGTGAGATACCACTACGTTCTTGAACTCGTGGTTGATCTTTACTACCTTGAACTCCATGGTCTTGCCTACATACTGATCGTAATCACGGATAGGCTTCACATCGATTTGGGAACCTGGTAAGAAGGCCTCGATACCGAATACGTCAACGATCATACCTCCTTTGGTACGGCATTTAACGAAACCGGTAACAATCTCTTCCTTATCGTGTGCGTTGTTCACACGCTCCCAAGCTTTGATGGTCCTTGCTTTTCTGTGGGACAATACCAACTGACCGGTTTTGTCTTCACGGATATCTATAAGTACCTCAACTTTGTCACCAACTTTAAGATCGGGATTGTATCGGAACTCATTCAAGGAAATTACACCTTCGGATTTGGCATTGATGTCAATGATCGCCTCACGGTCGGTCATGTGAACCACTGTTCCTTCCACTACTTCTTCATCGGCAGTGTCCACAAAGTTTTCCTCAACAAGGTTTTCAAATTCCTTGAGCTTGGTGTCGTCCACGCGCTCAATTCCTTCTTCGTACTTGTCCCAATCAAAGTTTTCAAGAAATTCCTGAGGATCTTGTTCGGGTTGTTTTGCTTCTTTTACTTCTGTTGCCAAGGCAGTTTCTTCTACCTCAACGTTTTGTTTGTCTTCAGCCATGTGCTGATTAAAATTTGTATTCCACGTTTTACAAGAGCTGAACAATTACCGTGGAAGCGGTTTTAAATTGATTTTCTTTAGTCCCTTTCGCCCTTGCCTACTTGCTAAAAGGGGTGCAAAAATACAATTAAATTATTGATATACAAAGCCTAAAAACAAGCTTTGCGCAAAAAAAGTAATCCCGTGATTTAACGATAAAATAAAGAGAGATTGATTATCTTGAGATTTCTAATTATTAACTATAAAAAAGTACCCTTATGAGCGTAAAAGCAAAGTATCAGCCTGTACTGGACCTAGGTGAAAAATTGAACGTACAAAATGGTGATGTTACCGTGGACGGCGATGTCCTTAAAATCAAGGGCATGACCAAGACCCAATATGAAAAGAACCTATTATGGGACAAAATCAAGGAGATTGGTGGGGAAAATCCCTCGGATATCAAAGCCAATATCACTGTGGAGGATGAATCCGTTTACCATAGGCATACGGTGAAGAGCGGGGAATCCCTGAGCAAGATTGCCAAGCATTACTACGGTGACCCGATGAAGTACACCAAAATTTTTGAGGCCAACACCAATATTCTAAAAAATCCAGATGTGATTCACCCTGACCAAGTTTTGGTGATTCCCAATTTGTAAAATTGATGCACAGTTCGGGGCCGTTGGTCTCGGACTGTTTTCTTTTGATGGCAATTGAAATCGTTTGCTACTCTTGCAACGCCCGAATAAAATTATAAACGCCTCTTCCTTCCGCTACCAAAACCCCATCTTGAAACGCTTTCATCTTGGTCACCATAATACGGTTGCCCATCCGTACCAGTTTACCTTCAAAAATGAGGTCTTTACCCTCTGCAAATCGCAAATAGTCCACACGTAGATCAATGGTGGAAAGCTTATCCTCCTGCGACTCAAAATTGGCTATTCCTATGGCACCGCCCACAGAATCCATCACCGTGGCCATGATGCCGCCATGCCAACGTTTTGTGCGGATATCTCCAACAAAATCTTCACGAAACGGAATCCGTACCCGTATAAATTCCTTTTCGATGGTCACTACTTTTAATCCCAAATAGCGGTGTATCGGAATTTCATCTTCAGCCAAACGAATCAGTTGTTGCCTTGTTTTTTCATCCATAGTCCAAAACTACAATATTTCGCCAAGGACAGGATACCCTGCTGATTTAATGGCTACAGCTATCATTTATCAAATCAAAAAATAATAGTGATTAAGGCACATTTTTTTATCGCCCATAAACCGAAAATTACTAAATTTAGTTGATTATCAACAAACTACGATTACCAATCCACAAACCTTAATTTTTTAAAAATCCAACCTATGCATCATTTGAAAACCTTTACCATATGTTCCGTGATTATGCTTGTCATGGCATGTAAATCGGACAACAAGCACATTGATACAACCCCTGCCATAGTTTACCATGGGGGAGACATCCTCACCATGGCCGGTGACAGTCCCGAATATGTGGAGGCCCTTGTGGTTCGGGATGGTCAAATTATCTATGCCGGAGCCGCTGACGAAGCCATGAACCAAGCGGGCAAAGGCCATCAAATGGTAAGTTTGGAAGGCCGTACCATGCTGCCGGGCTTAATCGATGGCCACGCCCACTTTTCCTCCTTCTCCGCTCAGGCCATTGGAGCGCAAATCCTACCACCACCCGATGCTGGAGCAAAAGATATCCCTACCCTTATCTCCATTTTAAAGGAATGGAACACGCCAGAGAATAGGGCACTTACTGGATGGATTTTCGGAATGGGCTTTGACGACTCCGTTTTGGAGGAAAACCGATTCCCGACCAAGTACGACCTCGATGAAGTATCCACCGAGCACCCCATTATGATCGTACACATATCTGGCCACTTTGCGGTGGTCAACACCAAAGGACTTGAATTATTGGGCATCGACGCCAACACACCCGACCCCGAAGGCGGCATTATCCGTAGAGAAGACAACAACGAACCCAATGGGGTATTGGAAGAACTGGCTGCCATTCCGTATTACGCCAAAGCATTTACCCCCGCATCGGCCGAAGCGGCCAACCTATTTTTTGAAGCAGGACAAGAAATGGCCCTCTCCTACGGCTACACCACCGCGCAAGAAGGACGGGATATGGGCAATGTAGAGCAATTTGTCCAATTGGCGGAGGCCCAAAAATTAAAATTGGACGTGGTCAGCTATATCGATTATCTTTTTGTGGACAAGTATCTCGAATCCGAATGGAAAAGCACTAACTACAATAACCATTACCGTATTGGGGGGATGAAAGTTACCCTAGATGGCTCGCCCCAAGGAAGAACTGCGTGGCGCACCACCCCCTATTTGATTCCGCCGGATGGCGCCAGCGCGGATTACAGCGGGTATCCTGCCATTCCACAGGACAGTGTGGTCACGGCCATTTACGACAAAGCCTTCAAAAACAATTGGCAAATTTTGACCCACGCCAACGGCGATGCCGCCATCGACCAAATGATCCGCACCATGAAAACTGCCGCCCAAACCCATGGCAATGAAGATCGGAGAAGCGTACTCATTCACGGGCAATACGTGCGTGAGGACCAGTTGGACTCCCTCAAAAAATTGGATGTGATTGCATCTCTTTTCCCGTTGCACACCTTTTATTGGGGCGATTGGCACAAACAAATCATTGGGGATAGTTTGGGCAACAAAATAAGCCCTACGCGCACTGCGCTGAACAAAGGCCTAAACATCACCATACATACCGATGCACCTGTGGCCCTGCCCAACCTCATGCGCATGGTGGGCATATCGGTAGAACGCAAGTCGCGTTCCGGGCAATTGATCGGAGAGAACGAAAAAATGACCCCCTACGAAGCGTTAAAAGGAATCACGGAATGGTCCGCCTACCAACATTTTGAAGAAGCAACCAAAGGGACGTTGGAAGTAGGCAAGACAGCGGACTTGGTGATCTTGGACAAAAATCCGTTAAAGGTGCCCGAAAGCGACATTAAAGACATCAAAGTGATGGAAACCATTAAAAATGGCGTTTCGGTGTACAGAAGATAGATTAAATTTTACTTTTTACCGTAAGGGTGATACATGGTCAACGACATTGTGTAATAGCTATCCATTGGTGGAAGTTTCACATCAAATCTGTTTTATTCCATGAAGTTGACCATGAATAATACCATTTTAAGCCTTTTTCCAATATTCCTATTATTCTTGGGTTGCGGCAATCCACAAAACAAAGCAACCATAAATCACCAAATTGCTAAAGAGGTTGGCATCACAAATGCCCAATCGGAACTGATCTTTGATCATACAAAGGTATTTCCGGACAACACCCAACTCGCCTTTGCCTTTATTAAAAATGGCACTGCAATATATTATGGTGTTGAAAAAAGGAACGATACTATTTTTACGATTAGAAATCGACAAAATGCATTTGAAATCGGATCTATCACGAAAGTTTTCAACGCGACCCTTCTTGCAGATTTTGTTTTGCAAAACAAAGTAAAACTGGAAGATTCCATCAACCCCCACTACGATTTTGAGTTCAACAATGGCCAAGTGATTACTTTTAAAACCTTGGCGAACCATACTTCGGGCCTTCCACGTATGCCCTCCAACCTTGACTTTGATATCGGTAACCAAGACCCATTTTCCTCTTACGATGCAGAAAAGTTAAAATACTATTTGGCTAATGAAATGGATTTATCTTTTGATGAGAATGGCGCATACGAGTATTCAAATTTAGGAGCTGGATTATTGGGCCATACCTTATCAAAGATTGGAGAAAAACCCTTGAACCAGTTGTTCCAGGAAAAAATATTTTCAAAATATAATATGCCCAACAGCACCATAGGGAGCGAAAATGTATCTATGTTTTTAGTCCAAGGCAAAAGTCCTGAAGGGCAACCCGTGCAAAATTGGAATTTGGCATCGTTAACCGGTGCGGGGGATATAATTTCTACCGCAGAAGATCTTTCCAAATTTGTAATGGCACAATTTCAGGAAAATGATGAAACTTTGGCACTTACCAGAGCGGCAACACATGCTATAAACGAAGATTCCAGTGTAGGTTTGGGATGGCACATACGCAAAGGACCATCCGGCGAAAATTGGATATGGCACAATGGTGGAACTGGAGGGTACACATCCTGTTTGGTAATGAATACGGAAAGTAAAAATGCCATTATTGTCTTGTCCAACGTTTCAGCACTTGGCGACCCCATGATACACATTGACCAACTCTGTTTTGGGCTTATGAGGACATTTTAAGGAAGTGAAATACCTTAACACTTAAACCTTTCTCTTCGCAATCATCCGTTGGAAATAATAGCTAATAGTGAACCTTTGAAAAGGTGTCCTTTGGGGTTTTTTGCTTTCGGGGTTTTACCACAAAAAGACTAACTTCACTACCCTTTACCGAACTGGTTTCGGTATCGGTCGATATAATTCACTGCGTACTCTGCGTAGCCAAAGTGTTAAAACGAATCATATCTTTAACGCTGTAAAAAATTATAAACGAATCAACGTACTAGTATGAAACAAACAATTGCCCTACTAATTTGCTCTTTTGTTTTCGGATGTACGTCTGAGATAAAACCCAAAAAAAGTGATTTATCCGATATTAATCTAGTATTACAAACCGACACTAAAATTGATAGTGTTTGGATTTCCAATATTGGACAAACCGAAAGTTTTTTTTTACCACTTAAGGATACAATTAAAGTGAACTTTGAAGAAAAATTAAATGATTTGTATAATATCGCTTTTTACACAGAAAATGGAAGAAAGGCAAATCAAATTTGGTTAAATGGAAACAATGTAATTGTAAATGCAAAACTAACTGACAAAATTGAAATTGATTCTGTTATAAATTCAGACTTGTATTATAGGTCCATAAATTTTTCAAAAAACTATGGTGAATTAATTCAAAATAAATCTGATAGTACTGCAATTGATAAATTTCTTTTGGAAAATATTAGTCAAAATATCCAAAGTCCATTTTCGTTTGCTGTGGCAAATACATTCATACATAGAAATCAGAATAACAAAGCCAAAATTGGAAAACTATTTGATATACTTTCGACGCAAAGCGATACTTTAAAAAATCACTTGATAAGCATTCACGGAAAAATAGAAAACATACTAAAGGTAAATTTTTTAAATACTGGAGATTATAAGTTTGCGAATATTGATAATCAACTATCATCAATTAATATAGAAAAATCAAAAATGTATCTTCTTGATTTTTGGTTTGTTAATTGCCCACCGTGTATCAGAGACCATAAGTTGATTTCCAAAAAATTGGGTTTGCTTAAAGAAAAAAAAGTAGAGCTCATTGGAATTTCTACTGATCGAAACCACTCGGTCTGGAAAGAATATTTGAAAAAGCAAAATTACAACTGGAAAAATTATAGAGAAATCGATTCTCTTAAAAGAGTTACAAAAGATATGGCAATATGGTCTTTCCCAACTTATTTGCTTTTAAAAAGTAATGGAGAAATCAAAGCAAGATATAATTCGTTTCGCGATTTTGAAAAAGCATTGGAATAAACACTGGTTGACAACATTCGGTATAATTTATCCAAAGTAGAAAATCATTTGAATCGTTTTCCAAAACTAATCATACACATACCTATGAGTGAAACCTCAAGAACTTTGTAATCCTCACCCCACCTTCGCCATCACCCGTTGGGCATAGTCGTGGATACGTTCAAACTGTTCTTCCAAACCCATATCGCTATTGTCAAACTCGATGGCATCCTTGGCCTTGGTCAATGGGGAAACGGTGCGGGTGGAATCGATGCGGTCGCGCTCTTCCACATTTCTCAGCACCTCATCATAGGTGACCTGTTCGCCCTTTTCCAACAGTTCCTTATACCGGCGTGCAGCTCGGGTCTCAGGAGAAGCGGTCATAAACAGTTTCAGTTCGGCTTCGGGAAACACTACGGTACCGATATCACGGCCATCCATCACAATACCCTTATCCTTGCCCATAGCCTGCTGCATCTTCACCAATTTTTCGCGCACTTCCTTAATGGCGGCCACCTTGCTCACAAACCCGGAAACGTGCAGGGTGCGAATCTCGTGCTCCACATTCTTGTTGTTCAAGAACATTTCGGAGCGTCCCGTCTCTTGGTTGGGCACAAATTTAAGGTGAATCTCAGACAGCTTGTCAACCAAAGCGGCTTCATCCAACTGCCCGCTTTCATTTATAATGCCCTCTTGCAAAGCAAAGAGCGTTACGGCGCGGTACATGGCACCGGTATCCACATAAATATAGTTCAGGCTAGCCGCCAGGCGTTTGGCGATGGTACTTTTTCCCGTAGAGGAATATCCGTCAATGGCAATCGTAATTTTTCCCATACGCCAAAAATAGGCAGAAAAGCGCTTCTGCCCTTAAGACTTTTACGAATTATAGCTCCTTGGCGTTCTTTACTTTCTGTTTGGTGACGGCAATATCGATTACCTCGCTCATGTCGGTCACGTAATGGAACGTAAGCCCTTTTAGATATTCGTCCTTGATTTCCTCAATGTCCTTTTTGTTGTCCGCACAAAGAATGATTTCCTTAATGCGCGCCCTTTTGGCGGCCAAGATTTTTTCTTTGATACCCCCAACCGGCAACACCTTGCCTCGAAGTGTAATCTCGCCTGTCATTGCCAAGCTCTTCTTCACTTTTCGCTGGGTAAAGAGTGAAACCAAAGAAGTCAGCATCGTAATCCCCGCGCTGGGGCCATCTTTTGGCGTAGCTCCTTCGGGTACGTGGATATGCACATTATATTTATCGAAAACCGTCGGGTCAATACCATAGGTTTCTGCATTCGATTTGATGTATTCCATCGCAATCGTAGCCGATTCCTTCATCACTTTGCCCAGGTTACCGGTAATGTTCATACTGCCCTTTCCTTTGGAAAGTATGGACTCGATGAACAGAATATCACCCCCAACACTGGTCCAAGCCAAACCTGTGACCACACCGGCCACATCGTTGTTCTCGTACTTGTCGCGCTCCAATCGGGCAGGGCCTAAAATCTTTTCAATATCCTCGTTGGTGACCGTTACATTGTATTCCTCCTCCATGGCAATGGATTTGGCAGCGTAGCGCACCACCTTGGCAATTTGTTTCTCTAGACTACGCACCCCGGATTCGCGTGTATAGCCCTCAACGATTTTTTCCAACTGGCGTTTGCCAATTTTCAGGTCTTTTTTGGAAAGTCCGTGTTCTTCCAGCTGCTTGGGCAACAAATGGCGTTTGGCAATTTCCACCTTCTCCTCTATCGTGTAACCCGTTACGTTGATAATTTCCATACGGTCACGAAGTGCAGGTTGAATGGTGGATAGATTGTTCGCCGTGGCAATGAACATCACCTTGGACAAATCGTAGCCCATTTCCAAGAAGTTATCGTGGAAATCACTGTTCTGCTCAGGGTCTAATACCTCCAGCATGGCCGAAGAAGGATCTCCTTGGTGACTGCTGGCCAATTTATCGATCTCATCCAAAATGAATACGGGGTTGGAAGTTCCTGCTTTCTTTAAACTTTGGATGATACGTCCTGGCATGGCACCGATATATGTTTTTCGGTGGCCACGGATTTCTGCTTCATCGCGGAGACCGCCCAAGGACATGCGCACATACTCACGTCCCAAAGCCTCTGCCACCGATTTCCCCAAAGAGGTTTTACCCACTCCCGGAGGGCCGTATAGGCAAAGAATGGGCGACTTCATGTCGTTACGCAATTTTAACACGGCCAAATATTCAATGATGCGGCGTTTTACATCTTCCAGACCATAGTGGTCGCGGTCCAAAATCTGCTGAGCCTTTTTTAAATCGAACTTATCCTTGGAGTATTCGTTCCATGGCAGGTCGAGCAACAGGTCCAAATAATTCCGTTGGATGGAATACTCAGCCACCTGGGGATTCATCCGGCGCATTTTGGCCAATTCTTTCTCAAAATGCTCCTCCACCTTTTTGCTCCACTTCTTCGTCTTGGCCTTTTCGGTCATTTCGTCCACCTCTTCTTCGTACGAAAGCCCTCCCAACTCTTCTTGGATGGTCTTCATCTGTTGGTGGAGGAAGTATTCCCGCTGTTGCTGGTCCATATCGCTACGAACCTTGCTTTGGATATCGTTGCGCAACTCCAATTTTTGAAGTTCCATGTTCATGTACTTCAAAGTGGCCAGGGCACGCTCCTGTAAATTCGGTATTTCCAAGAGCTGTTGCTTCTCTGAAACCGATAGATTGAGGTTGGACGAAACGAAATTGATCAGAAACGGATTGCTCTGTATGTTTTTGATCGCAAAAGTGGCCTCGCTCGGGATATTGGGATTGTCCTTGATAATCTTGAAGGCCAATTCCTTGATGGAATCGATAATGGCCTCGAATTCGCCGCTTTGGTCATCAGGGCGCTCCTCTGCCGCCTCACTCACCTTTGCCGTTATGTACGGTTTTTGGGTCAGTAGTGCATCTATCTTGAATCGTTTTTTTCCTTGAATGATGACCGTGGTGTTCCCATCGGGCATTTGTAGTACCCGAAGAATACGTGCCACGGTACCCACCGTATTGATATCCTCTGGGCCTGGATTCTCAACGCTTTCGTCCTTTTGGGAAACCACCCCGATGACCTTGGAACCATTATTGGCATCCTTGATCAGGTTGATGGATTTATCCCTTCCCGCTGTGATGGGGATTACCACCCCGGGGAACAAAACAGTATTTCTAAGGGGAAGTACCGGCAATGTCTCCGGTAAACTCTCCTTGTTCATTTGCTCTTCGTCCTCAGGGGTCAACAAAGGAATCAATTCTGCATCCTCGTCCAATCCCTGAAGGTCTATATTGTCAAATTTGGTAATTTTCATCTCTCCCATATCATCTTTTCGGTCATTTTGTCATAATCGACGAACGACCCGCATTTTTGTTCAACATCAATAGCCGCATAAACCCCTAAAAATCAACATTAATAGTAATTTACAAGCTAACTATCCACCATTGTTTGGCAATTCCTGTGCCATTTAAAAATCAAATTTTAAGAAAAAAGTGTAACAATTGGTAAATTCCATAATCTATAAGACAAACCAATCATTTTTTGAGCCGACAAAATGAACATATTGACACGCTGCTCGAATTGTGCAAGCAGGGCAAACAAAGTGCACAGCTAGAGGTTTACAACCGCTATTACAAAGCGATGTACAATACCGCTTTGAGGATTGTAAAGCATACGGCAGAGGCAGAGGATGTGATGCAGGAATCGTTCCTGAGCGCATTTACCAAATTGCACACCTTTAAAGGAGACGTCGCCTTTGGGGCATGGTTAAAGCGGATTGTGATCAATAACAGTATCTATCATTACAAAAAGCAGCAGAAAAAGCGGACTGCGGATTTGGATGATGTAATGTACAAGGTCGAAGATAATGATGTAGTTGCTTCGGACCACAATGGTTATACAGAACTGAAGGCTCAAAAAGTGATGGAAACCATGAAAAGTTTGAAAGACAATTACAGAGTTTCTTTGACCTTACATTTAATAGAAGGATACGATTACGAAGAAATCAGTGAAATAATGAACATTAGCTATGCTAATTGTAGGACCACCATTTCAAGGGCCAAAGATAGCCTTAGAAAAAAATTGACCGTAAATGTTTAGTTATGAAAAAGGATAGTTTAGATCATCTGTTCGAGCGCCTCCAAGGAGCGTTCGATGTGGAAGAGCCGGAAAACGGGCACCAAGGGCGGTTTTTGGAAAAATTGAACCAGCAACAAGGCACCATTGCCTTGGGCAAGAAAAAAAGCTCATGGTGGAAACCCTTGTCCATTGCCGCATCCGTGGTCATAGTGGCCGTTTTGGGATATGGTGCCTTTGGGTCGGGGCCGAGCCTTAAACAACAGGTCACCAAAATTGCACCGGAAGTTTCCCAGACCGAGTTCTACTTTGCCAGTTTGATAGAAGCGCAAGTGGAAGAGCTCAAGGAAGAAAAAACCCCGGAAACAGCCCAATTGGTAGACGACACTTTGGCACAATTGGCCAAATTGGACAAGGACTACCGAACCCTGGAACAAGATCTGGTAGACGGTGGCGATAGCAAAATCATCCTGAGCGCAATGATCACCAATTTCCAAACACGTATCGACCTATTGAAAGAAGTTTTGAGCCAAATAGAAAATATTAAGAATCTAAAATCACAACATGATGAAAGTTTTACCATTTAAATCCCTCTTTTTCGCCTTGGCTTTGATTCCCTTTGTGGCTATGGCCCACGTGGACAACGATAAGCTTAACGGCAGGTACACCAAGGAAAAGACCATTAAAAAAGAATACAACGTAAATCCTGAAGCTCTTTTTAAGGTGAAGAACAGCTACGGCAACGTAACCCTTACCTCTTGGAACGAGAACCGTGTGGCCATTGAGGTGCACATCAAAACCAACGGCAACGACGAAGACCGTGTGCAGGAACGATTGGATGAAATCGACGTGGAGTTTGAAAACAGTCCTGATATGGTCTCTGCCACCACCCGTTTCGGAGATCGCAAAAATAGCTGGGGGTGGAGCTGGGGAGGACGCAAAAAAGTTAGCGTACAGGTCAACTATACCATAAAACTCCCCGTGAAGAACAGCGTTAACCTCAGCAACGATTATGGAAGCATTATTTTGGACCGTATCGACGGACATGCCAAGATCAGCTGTGATTACGGGAAGCTGGAAATCGGTGAACTACGGGGGCGCAATAACGAGCTTCGGTTCGATTATACCTCAAGATCAACCTTCGATTACATCAACAGTGCGGAGATTATTGCAGATTATTCCGGATTTACCATCGAAAAGGCAGGCAACCTCAACATTAAAGCGGACTACACCAATGTGGTGGTAGAAGAAATGGACAACCTACAATATGCCAGTGATTATGGTTCCATCGACGTAAGAAATGTGACCAATGTGGAAGGCAACGGTAACTACATTGGTGTAAAACTGGGCAATGTACACGGCAATGTGGCCATTACCAGCGACTATGGGTCCATTAAAATTGACCGAATGGCACCTGACGCCGGAAATATTGAAATTGGTTCAGATTATACGGGCATCAAGATTGGTTATGATCCAAGTTACCATTTTGATTTTGAAATCAGTACCGAATATGCCGGTGTAAGCGGCAAGGAAGATTTTGAAATCAACATCAGTAAGGAAAAATCGACCGAAAAATATTATCGTGGGTTCTATGGTAAGGCCAATTCTGGAAACAGGGTCAACATTACCAGCGACTACGGGGGTATCTCATTTTATCAGAATTAATAGCAATCAAAAAACAATTTAATCACAAGATCATGAAAAAACTTATCACATTTGTGCTCGCCTTAGGAATGATAGCCTGTACCAACGCCCAATGGGGCAAACGGGTCAAAGGAAACGGGGATTACGTAACCCTGGAGCGCTCTGTTGGGGAGTACGATGGGGTCGCTCTGGCAGGTTGGTTTGATGTGGAACTGGTTTCTGGAACCGAAGGCGAACTGACCTTGGAAGGCGAATCCAACCTTTTGGAGCACATTAAAACTGAGGTCAAGAACGGAAAACTGGTCATTAAAGCCGAAAATGGCATGAACCTTAGACCTTCCAGTTGGAATAGGGGTATCCGAATTACGGTTCCCATATCTTCCATTGACTTTGTAAGCCTATCGGGTTCTGGGGACATTGTAGGGAAAACGACCATCCAAGCGGACCAGTTCGATGCCAGCATGTCAGGATCTGGCGATGTGACCTTGACCGTTGAAGCCAATGAGCTAGAAGCCACACTTTCCGGTTCTGGTGATATCAACTTATCTGGAAAAGTAACGGACTTTTCAGTATCGGTTTCCGGTTCAGGGGATATCAAGGCATTCGATTTGGAAGCTGAATTTGTTGAGGCGACCGTTTCGGGCTCGGCCGATATCAAAGTGACCGCAAACCAATCCTTGGATGCAAGGGTATCCGGTTCTGGGGACATTCAGTATAAGGGCAATCCCAAAAAAGTACACTCCAAAGCCTCTGGATCGGGAGATATTACGAAAGTATAGCCCTGATCCACAAAAATTTTACCAAAAAAGCCCCGATGAATGTCGGGGCTTTTTTTTATTTAAATCGAACTTTATTTTTTTAACAAAGCTCCAATTTCTTTCCAAGTCACCAAATGGATGTTTTCCTCCTCCAAAATTTGGTCACAGGCTTCACTGGTGAAAAAATCGTAATCCTGTTGGCGCCATTTGGCCCCCCAATACGGGTGGTCCACGGACATGCCCTGACTTTCCAAATTGTCAAATCCGCAGTGTATGATCATCACGTGGACCCCTGGTTCCAATTCACGGAGAGTGTTCGCGTAGTAAGCGGCCATATCGGTATCAAAATCAGCAGGTCCTGCTCCAAATATTTGATTGATGATCACTGGTTGTTTGGTACCATTTGAGCCGCCCAGTTCTTCAATTTGATGATTGATCATGGCTGGAATACCGTATTCTTTGGCCAGATTGGCATATAGTTCGTAGTATCGCGGGTCTGTGGAAAACAAGCAACCCATGTGGCTATCCAAATGGGTAGGATGGATACCCATGGCAATGGCCTTATCTATTTGGGCCCTTAATTCTATTTCCACTTCCTCGATCTTGGCATTTTCCCAAAGTTGTGCACAATCTGGATATAAATAGCCATTTTCATCCAGCAAGCTGGACACCTCTGATTTGGAAGCCACCGGTCCCCATCGTAAATAGTTCCATTCACTGGTTAACGTTAGATGGATACCCATGTCGTGATCTGGATTGGCTTTGGCATATTCGGCAACTTCGGATAACCAAGGGGTAGGTACCATGATGCTGGCGCTGTTTACAGCACCTTCCTTGAATGCCTTGAACGTGGCTTGGTTCGCAGAATGAATAACCCCAAGATCATCCGCATGCACGATTAACAACTTGGCATCGGCAGGATAGCCCAAACGCTCTTGAACCGTTTGTTGTGCCTGAAGTTGTGTTCCCATAAACCATAGTGACATGGTCAGCATAAAAATTTGTTTCATTTGTTTAACTTTTTTTGTTGACCCTAGTGAGCAAAAAGATACCGATTAAGAAGAACACCCCCAAAAAGATGGTGCTATTGCGCATGCTCCCCGTAAGTTGTGCCACGATACCGTACATAAGCGTACCGATGATAATCCCTATTTTTTCGGCCACATCGTAAAAACTGAAAAAGGAAGTAGTGTCGGTCGTATCCGGCAAAAATTTGGAGTAGGTGGAGCGCGAAAGAGCCTGTATGCCTCCCATGACCACACCGACCAAACCTGCGGCTATATAAAAATCCGTTGGTGTCTGTAAAAAATAGGCGTAAACGCACAGCAAAGCCCATATCACATTGATACAAATTAAGGTTTTGATATTTCCATACGCCTTGGATGCCCTTGCCGTTAGTGTTGCTCCCAAAATAGCGACGATCTGTATCAACAAAATACTTATAATCAATCCCATGGTGCGTTCATTATCCGAACCCCATACAATTTCTTCTTCCCCAAAGTAGGTGGCAATCAGCATAATGGTCTGTACCGCCATACTGTAGGTGAAAAATGCACCTAAATACCGTTTTAGCCTCCTATTCTCCCCCAGTTGATGCCATACGAGCTTCAATTCCTTGAAACCGTTCAAAATGATATGGTGTCGCTCCCCTTCCCGTTTATACCCTTTGGGTAAATGTTTAAAAGTGTATTGACTGAAAAGTATCCACCAGATACCTACAGAAATAAAAGAGTACTTCATCGCCTTGATTTCAGCAATCTCGCCACCACTATCGGTAATACCAAAAAAATCGGGTTCCATCACCATGAAGAGATTAAACACGAGTAGGATTACACTGCCCACATAGCCCAAGGAGAATCCTTTGGCACTGATGCTGTCCTGTTGCTCCGGATAGGCGATGTCCGGCAAGTAAGAGTTGTTGATAGCAAAACTCACCCAAAACCCAACAAGTCCAAAAAAATAACAGGCCAGTCCAAAAAGGATATTTTCCAACGAGAACCAGTATAACCCTATACAGGAGGCAGCTCCCAAATAGCAAAAAAACTTGAGAAACATCTTTTTGTTACCCAAATAATCGGCCACTCCGGAAACAAGCGGGGTTACGATTGCTATAAAAACAAAGGCCAAAGAAGTCACATAACTGATGAGAGGGGCCCTAGCAATCTCACCTCCAAAGATGGTTACTTGCTCAATGCCTGCTGTTCGGAACAACAGTCCATAAAAAAGTGGAAAAATGGCGGACGAAATCACCAAACTGTACACCGAATTGGCCCAATCGTAAAACGCCCACGCGTTCAACAGTTTTTTACTTCCTTTTAATGCCAATGTCTGTGCCATGCTATATCATAAAAAAAATATCACCTCGCCCCATTTGGAAAAACCCTTTTTGGTGTCTTTTGGATTTTTCGCCTGTTTCGAAGTGACATCTCTAATTAGTTATATCAATTTATTTGAAGGAGGTAACCCCAAATTTCCGAGCTTCCTGTTTTGCTGCTGGGGCCCATGCGGTCAAATTACTGATTCTGGTATCGTTGGACGGGTGGGTGCTCAAAAACTCTGGTGGTGCCTGTCCTCCCGATTTCGCCTTCATTCGTTTCCAAAGTTCGGCGGCTTCGCTGGGATCGTACCCGGCAATCGCCATAATTTGAAGTCCTATCCTGTCAGCTTCGGTTTCATGGCTTCTGCTAAAGGGCAGCATGACCCCTACCTGTGAACCAATACCATACGCTTGATTGAACATGTTTCTCTTTTCTGGATCTTGGATGGCCACATTTCCAGCTACGGCACCGATTTGCTGAAGGGTTCCAGCACTCATACGTTGCGCACCATGGTCGGCCAAGGCATGTGCCACCTCATGGCCCATAACGACCGCTACCCCCGTTTCGTTTTGGGTAATCGGCAATATCCCTGTGTAAAAAACAATCTTTCCGCCGGGCATACACCACGCATTGACGGTTTCATCTTGAACAAGGTTATATTCCCATTTGTAATCCTTAAGGTATCCTGGGTAGCCGTTGGCATCCAGCCAGCGTTCAGCGGCAGAAGCAATGCGTTGCCCTACCCTTTGTATCATCTGTGCCTCGGAAGTTCCCGTAACTACCTTGTTGCTCTCCAAAAATTGGTCGTACTGGGCAAAAGCCATGGGGAACATTTGACTATTGGAGTAAAAATTAAGAGTGCTCTTTCCTGTAAACGGATTGGTTTTGCAAGCCGATAGCATCAAGAAAACCAAAGCTGTCAAAACAATTTTTCTCATATGGTCTATGTGTTTTTGTTCTTTGAATTTACAAAATTTATGCTCCGAAAATGTGAAGCTCGGTGAAATCCTTGCTCACTTCAATGGAGTTGTTGCCATTCAATTTGATGTCATCCAAATTAACCTCTTCGTTGTCCACTTCCACCGAATCAATTTTGAAAGGCAGACCATGGAAGGTCATTTTAAAGGTCTCATACGGGGTGATGTAATTTCCGTCCTTGAACTGTTGAATGATCAACTCAGTTTTCTTGCCCGTCAATTTAAAGCGTCTTAAACTAAAACGTCCCTTTTTATAGTCATATCCTTCTTGCTGATCTTCGTACACCTGCGAGTTCTCGGTTCCTTCCTTAAAATACACATCGATCATAAGTTTTTCAATTTCCTTTTCTCCCACATACTGCTGTACGGGATACTTAGGAATCATGGCCCCTTCTTTTATAAAGAGTGGAATACGATGTATTTCGGCCGAAACCCAACGTTCCATTCCACCTTCGTTGAGTTCATCGGTCCAATAGTTGTACCAATTTCCTTTTGGGAAGTACATTCTACGACCCATTGCGTTGGGTTCCTGCACCGGACAGACCAAAATCTGTTTTCCAAAAATGAATTCGTCCGTACGGAAATGTGTTTGTTGATCTTCCTGATCATAAAACACCAAGGATTGCAACATTGGAAATCCTTGCTTGATATAATTGTAGAACATGGTGTAGAGATAGGGCAGCAATTGGTACCTCAACTCTATAAATTCCCGAACAATATCGGTAATCTCTTCTCCAAATGACCATGGTTCTTGATCTCCGTGATCGCCACTGGAATGCACACGGCAAAAGGGATGGAATACGGCCAACTGCATCCAACGGGCAAAAAGTTCGCCATTGGGCTGTTCTGCAAATCCTCCAATATCGGAACCCACAAAGGAATAACCGCTCATGCACATGCGCTGCATTTGTACATTGGCTATCCACAGGTGTTCCCAAGTGGCCACATTATCGCCCGTCCAAGTGGCACAATAGCGCTGTGTACCAGCATAGGCCGCCCTGGTGAGCACAAAAGGGCGTCGTGGGAACATAAATTTTTTAACGCCTTCGTACGTGGCCCGAACCATTTGCATGCCATAAACGTTATGGGCCTTTCTATGGCTACATGGATGGCCATCGTAATCGTGGCGAACATCCAAATTGGCCGTTTTTGTGGGCACTTCCATTACAGCGGGTTCGTTCATATCGTTCCAAACACCGCTTACGCCCATCTCAGCTATCATTTCTTTATAAAGATCGGCCCACCACTCCCGCACCTTGGGGTGCGTGAAATCGGGGAACTTGCATTCTCCCGGCCATACTTTGCCCTTAAAATGAGGTCCATCAGCCCTTCTACAAAAGAAACCATGATCCATGGCCTGTTGATACACCCAATAATCACGGTCTATTTTGATACCGGGATCAATCATGGTGATGACCTTAAAGCCATCCTCGGCCATTTCCTTGATCATCTTTTTTGGGTTGGGGAAATGTTGATTGTTCCATGTAAAGCAACGGAAACCTTCCATATAATCGATATCCAAATAAATGGCATCACAGGGAATCTTCAACTCTCTAAAAGTAGAGGCAATGTTTTTGACCTTTTCTTCTGGAAAATAGCTCCATTTGGATTGATGGAACCCTAGGGCCCATAAGGGTGGAAGCTCTGGAACACCGGTCAAATCGGTATAAGACTCCACCACATCCTTCATTTTGGGTCCATAGAAGAAATAATAGTTCATTTCCCCACCATCGGCCCAAAAACTGGTAACGTTCCTTTTTTCATTGGCAAAATCAAAATAGGTACTGAAGGAATTGTCGAAAAATATACCATAAGCGGTACTTTCCTTAAGCCCCACATAAAAAGGTATGGATTTGTACAAGGGTTCCTGATCCTTTCCATATGCGTAGGAGTCCGTCACCCAATTATTTACCCGTTTTCCCTTTAAGTTTGTGTGGGAGGCTTTATCTCCCATACCATAGTAACTTTCGCCCGCATGGCAAATTTTGCTCATTTTCACCACATTGCCCCCATAATCGAAATTTTCCTCCCAATGGAACCCTAGCTCGTCCTCCGTTAAAATTACGGCATCCATATCCACTATCTGCACCTTAAGGTTGGTCTTGTTGATGTAGATTTTGATTTTTGCTGTGGTGATTACATACTCCGGAATCTCATCCTCGACGGTCAGTTCATTGTACCCGAGGTTGACATCTTCACTAATGGCATAGGAAAAATCGGGTTCAAACACATGGTCCGTAGCATACCTGAATCGGACTACGCTGTCCCTAAGTATGGTGACCTGTAATATGACCCCGTTCTGTGTGGTGAAGTATAGTTTGTCGTTTTCTTGTTTAAAATCGACTATATGATTGGGGAACTGATTTCCCGTTCTTGCTATTTCTGTATTGGTTATCATCTATAATCAGTTGAGGCTAGCAAAAGAAACACAAAAGCCTGAATAATTAAAAATATGTTTTGAAAAGCAATCAACTACAACGTTGTAGCTTTCCTTTTATCGGTACACGACCACGCCCAAAGGCGGAAGATTCATCAAAACGGACTGCTCCTGTCCGTTCCATTTGGTTTTGGAAGGTTTCATGGTCTTTTTGCCCATTCCGCTTCCCGAGTATTTTTTGTCATCACTGTTGAAGACCAATTTGAGCGTACTGTTTTTAGCTACCCCCACCCTATAATTTTCTCTTGGTACCGGGGTGAAATTACAAACAATGATCAAATCGTCCTTTGGGTCGCTTCCTTTACGGATGTATGAAATCACCGAGTTCTCCTGATCGTTATATTCAATCCACTGAAATCCTTCGGGGCTAAATTGTTTTTCGTACAGTGCCGGACTGGTTTTGTATAGTTTGTTCAAGTCTTTGATGACCTCCTGAATTCCCGAATGAAAGTCGTACTGTGTCAAATGCCAATCCAAACTTTCTTGAAAATTCCATTCGGAGGACTGTCCAAATTCACCTCCCATGAACAATAAATTGCCCCCTGGATGTGTAAACATATAACCATACAGCAACCTCAAATTGGCAAAGCGTTGCCATTCATCCCCTGGCATTCGGTACAGTAAGGATTGTTTGCCATATACCACCTCATCATGTGAAAATGGCAGCATAAAATTTTCCGTAAAGGCGTAGGTAAGGCTAAAACTGATGGAGTTCAAATCATACGAGCGATGTATCGGGTCTTTTTTAAAGAACTCCAAGGTGTCGTGCATCCAGCCCATCATCCATTTCATGCCAAAACCCAGCCCTCCGTAATGGACGGGTTTGGTAACTCCCGTAAAAGCGGTGGATTCTTCTGCAATGGTCTGTACTCCTTTAAAACTGGCATAGACCTCTTGGTTCATTTCTTGCAAGAAGGATATGGCTTCCAAATTTTCGTTGTTTCCGTAAATATTGGGCTCCCATTCTCCATCTTCACGGGAATAATCCAAATAGAGCATGGAGGCCACAGCATCCACGCGCAATCCGTCCACATGGTATTGATCGAGCCAAAAAATGGCATTACTGATCAAAAATGCCCGTACCTCATTTCTCCCGTAATTAAAGATGAGACTCTTCCAATCGGGATGGTACCCTCTTCGCCTATCGGGATGTTCGTATAAGTGGGAACCATCAAAAAAACCGAGTCCATGTGCATCTTCGGGGAAGTGCGAAGGGACCCAATCCAGAATTACGCCAATGCCACGCTGGTGCAAGGCATCTACCAAAACCTTAAAGTCTTCTGGCTTGCCAAAACGGGAGGTGGGGGCAAAATAACCTGTGAGCTGATATCCCCAAGAAGGGTCGTACGGGTACTCCATGATGGGCATAAATTCCACATGGGTGAATCCCATTTCTTCCACATAGTCGGCCAATTCCTTTGCCAATTCCAAATAGCTGAGCCATTGCCATCCATTCTTTTTTTTCCATGAACCCAAATGGACCTCATAGACGGAAAAAGGTTTGTCCAACGCATTCTTTTCTTGGCGGGTTTCCATCCAATCGTGGTCCTTCCATTTATAATGGTCGTCCCAGACCAAGGAAGCCGTTTGCGGAGGTTGCTCACAGAAACGAGCAAATGGGTCCGCCTTTTCGGTCCAGATATCGTTGTTATGGGATTGTATTTTGTATTTGTACTTGATTCCTTTGTCAACTCCCGGAATAAAACCCTCCCAGATTCCGCTGCTGTCCCAGCGAACATTCAATTGGTGCTCTCCAGCAGTCCAATAGTTAAAATCACCAATCACGCTAACCGACTTGGCCGAGGGCGCCCAAACAGCAAAATAGGTTCCCTTTACCCCATCGACTTCGGTGAGATGCGACCCTAACTTATCATACAGCCGAAAATGCTTTCCCGACCTAAAAAGATTGATATCAAACTCCGTAAAAAAACTGTGTGGAACTACCTTTGACATAAAAGTGCATTTAGTGCTTATACAATAATACGCATCTTTGTGGAAGAATACGATTTTGACCACAGGTTTGATAGTGGAATCCACATTTTTTAAAAAATGGAACGCTTTTTGATTTTACCACGTTAATAGATAATAGAACACAAATCCAAAATCCAAAAATCATGAATAAATTTAGTACAATTTTAGGAGCAGTTATCGTTTTTGTTTTTGCGGCTTGCGAAGGCCCACAGGGCCCTCCGGGTTTTGACGGGTTGGACGGCCTAGATGGTGCTCCCGGCGCTCCAGGTATCCAAGGACAGGTCGTGGAAGTAGAGGGAGTTGACTTTGGCTATGATGCCCAAGCCAATCTCTTCAGTACGTTGATTACCTTTTCCGATGTCACCAATTTTGAGGTCTTTGAATCGGATGCCGTATTGGTATACCGACACGATGGTGTGATAGAACTAAGCGATGGTTCCACTGCCGATGCCTGGACCCAAAT
Source organism: Flagellimonas marinaquae (assembly GCF_003992675.1). GTDB lineage: Bacteria > Bacteroidota > Bacteroidia > Flavobacteriales > Flavobacteriaceae > Flagellimonas > Flagellimonas marinaquae. The sequence goes on along the minus strand of NZ_RZMZ01000004.1, from coordinate 61,293 downwards.
ACCACAGAACTACTTTTTGAACGAAGGTACCATACAATACGTTTTTGCCCACACCTTTGTGGATGTAGAACTATTTATTGATGGTAATTTCGATTTGTCCACCCTCAGCACCGACTTTACGGACAACCAGCTGTTCCGAATTGTATTCATACCAAGTGAATATGCACAGTCTGCCGATTTTGATGCTTCCAATATTGAAAGCGTGATGTCCAAATTGCAAATAAATGAAGAGCAGGTTATCCAGTTGGATATTCAATAAATCATACAAAAATGGTATCTTAAGTCTCATTGAAAACCAATGGGACTTTTTTTATGTTATTATGAAAGGATGGCTATAAAATTTCGTCAAACTATAAAAATTCAAGAATGGGAAAAAGATTGCTAGTATTTGCCTTGGTCATTTTTGCCGGATGCAAGGGAACTTCACAGGAAGAGAAAAAAGAAGCTGAAAAAGAAACATCGTTCAAGGTCAATAAAACCGATGCCGAATGGCGTGCTGAACTTACCGATATGGAATACTACGTACTGCGCAAAGCGGCCACCGAAAATGCCTTTTCCAGTGAGCTCTTGGACATTAAAGAAAAAGGAACCTACGTTTGTGCCGGTTGTGGGACTCCCCTTTTTAAAAGTGAACATAAATTTGACTCCGGGACAGGATGGCCCAGCTTTGATCGAGAAATCGAGGGAAATGTCGCCTACGACGTGGATTACAAAATTGGAGTAGCCAGAACCGAGGAGCACTGCACCGTGTGCGGAGGGCACTTGGGGCACGTATTTAATGATGGTCCGCGAAATACCACCGGAAAAAGGCACTGTATCAATGGTGCGGCCCTTGATTTTATTCCAGATAACCCATAATTTGGCACAAAAAAGGGCTATGAACAAAAAATATGGAGTAAACAAGACCGAAGAAGAATGGAAACAACAACTTTCCCCAGAGGAGTATTATGTCCTCAGGCAAAAGGGCACAGAAAGACCCTATACAGGAAAGTTCGACCTCCATTTTGAAAATGGAAGCTACCATTGTAAGGCCTGCAATGCCAAGCTGTTTGAAAGCGGCCACAAATTTGAAAGTGGTTGCGGATGGCCCTCTTTTGACCAAGCTGTTGAAGGTGCCATCGAATATATCCGGGATACCAGTCACGGCATGGTACGCACGGAAACGGTCTGTGCCAACTGCGGTAGTCATTTGGGGCATGTTTTTAACGACGGGCCACGGGAAACCACAGGGCAACGGTACTGCATCAATTCGGTGAGCATCGATTTCGACCCAGAGGCTTAATTTATTCCTCGAACAACCAAAGGTTCAGATTTCACAAACGAATCCAAATTTGAGTTTTTCGACTTGGGAATTGGATATGGTTTTGCGTACTTTTGCAGCTGCCATTCAACGGCAGGTTTTTATCTAACAACTAAAATCAAAATCTAATGAGCAAGTTCGATATAATTGTTTTGGGAAGTGGTCCAGGTGGATATGTTACTGCCATACGGGCATCACAATTAGGTTTCAAAACAGCCATTATAGAAAAAGAAAGTTTGGGAGGTGTATGTCTTAATTGGGGGTGTATCCCTACCAAGGCCCTTCTTAAATCTGCTCAGGTGTTCGAATATTTAAAGCATGCCGAGGATTATGGTTTGAATGCCAAAGATGTATCGCACGATTTTGATGCAGTGGTAAAGAGAAGCCGTAGCGTAGCCGATGGCATGAGCAAGGGCGTCCAATTTTTGATGAAAAAGAACAAAATCGAGGTCATCAATGGATTTGGAAAGCTGAAAAAAGGAAAAAAAGTAGAAGTAAAAGCTGAGAACGGTGATACTACGGAATACGCAGCAGACCACATTATCATTGCCACTGGAGCTCGCAGCCGCGAATTGCCTAGCCTTCCCCAAGATGGCAAAAAAGTGATTGGGTACCGTGAGGCTATGACCTTGGAAAAACAGCCCAAGAAAATGATTGTTGTCGGTAGCGGTGCCATAGGTATGGAGTTTGCCTATTTCTATCACTCCATGGGTACCGAAGTTACCGTAGTGGAATACATGCCGAACATTGTTCCCGTAGAGGACGAGGATATCTCCAAACAGTTGGAACGTAACTTCAAAAAATCAGGTATAAAAATCAAGACCTCCGCAGAGGTGACCAAAGTGGATACCTCCGGTGACGGGGTCAAGGCCACGGTGAAGACCCAAAAAGGCGAAGAAGTATTGGAAGCGGACATAGTGCTTTCCGCAGTTGGGATCAAAACCAATATCGAAAATATCGGATTGGAAGATGTGGGCATTGCCACAGACCGTGACAAAATATTGGTGAACGATTACTACCAAACCAACATACCGGGTTACTTTGCCATTGGCGACGTAACACCAGGTCAGGCATTGGCTCACGTAGCCTCCGCAGAAGGGATTATCTGTGTGGAAAAGTTGGCCGGAATGCACGTAGAACCGCTGGATTACGGAAACATTCCAGGGTGTACCTACTGTATCCCCGAAATTGCCTCTGTTGGATTGACGGAGAAGCAAGCCAAAGAAAAAGGATACGAACTTAAAATTGGTAAATTCCCGTTTTCAGCGAGTGGTAAGGCCAAAGCGGCCGGAACTCCTGATGGGTTTGTAAAGGTGATTTTTGATGCCAAATACGGAGAATGGTTGGGTTGCCATATGATCGGCGTTGGTGTAACCGACATGATCGCGGAAGCCGTAGTGGCCAGAAAATTGGAGACCACCGGGCATGAAGTACTTAAAGCGGTCCACCCACACCCTACCATGAGCGAAGCGGTTATGGAAGCAGTTGCGGATGCTTACGATGAAGTAATCCACCTATAACGTATGCTGAAGATTTTTAGGGCCACTGCTATTTTAGAAGGTATTTCCTATCTACTCCTTTTCGGAATGACCATGCCGTTGAAGTATTGGGCGGATATTCCTGAACCAAATCTGGTAGTTGGAATGGTTCATGGAGTATTGTTCATTCTTTACGTAGTGGTGGCCATTGTTTTTTGTTGGGAACGCAAATGGAAGCTCAGAAGGTTCATCATTCTTTTTGTGGCTTCCCTCCTTCCCTTCGGGACGTTCTACGCGGATAAGAAATACTTGAAAGAGCTAGCCTAAAAAACTCTGGATGGCCAAATCGTAACTCTTGAGGCCAAATCCCAGAATTACGCCTTTGGCGACCGGTGCGATGTAAGATACATGGCGATACGCCTCACGCTCGTGCGTATTGGAAATATGCACCTCGATTACCGGAGATTCCACAGCTTTAACTGCATCACCGATACCAACAGAGGTATGCGTATAGGCAGCCGCATTTAGAATGATACCGTCGTAATCGAACCCAACTTCCTGAATTTTGGCTATGATCTCCCCTTCAATATTGGACTGATAATATGTCAATTCCACATTGGGAAACTTGTTTTGAAGCGTAGCAAAATAGTCCTCAAAAGTAGTACTCCCGTAGATTTCGGGCTCACGTTTTCCCAAGAGGTTCAGATTGGGTCCGTTGATAATGATCAATTTCATGCCTTCAAAAATACAATAAAAAGAAAAGAGACTGTCTAGAAAGCAGTTTGCCTGTCAGTTCGAGCGCAGTCGAGAACTTAAGACACATTGAAAATCAATGGGTTTCGACTGCGCTCAACCTGACAAAATTCAACTATTACCGCTTTTTAGACAGCCTCTTTATTCTGCTATTTTCTATTCTTTAGTTAATGGCAAACTGAAGGCCAAAGCCGAATGCGGCAACTTGATTATCGCCAAATTCGCTTAGTACCACCGAGGGACGCCAGTCAAAATTAATGACAAAAGGGACCCCGTCCACTTTAAAATCCAGTCCTAAATGCGGGCGCAACGCAAAAATGTTATCCGAATTCTTGATAAAAATAATGCTTGGCCCTACCCCAGCGTACCAACGTAAACCTTTTGCCCTAAAAAATTCCTTGTGATAGGAGTACAAAAATGTAGCAATGGTAGCATTGTCCTCAAATCCCAAATCGCCCTGACCCACGTGGTTATCGGAAAAAAAGTATTTCCCTGTTGCCCCAAAAAAGGTGGCCTCATCATACAGATCGACACCCAATCCCAAGGCTGCCCGATAGTTGGTTTGGGCCTTTACCGCCAAATGTCCAAGCATTCCAATTGCAAAAACTAAAAGTAATTTTCTCATTTTCTAAACATAATTAATGGTTAATATTCATGTTTTTTTGCAAGATTTGGGGTTATGAACAGTTACTTTTTTACTATCTAAAACAAAAACAACAATCCCAAGGCGACCATCGAGTAGTCGTAATCGTCACTTATCGTTGTATAGGAAACATTCAATTCGGTATTCCCATTGATGTTGTATCCAATCATGGGGCGCACGTAGAATCCGCCATCGTTGCCCTCGTTTACACCAACAGCGTATCCAACATCGGCACCCAATTTAAAATCATAAGTCGGGTAAAGTCGTAATGCCGCAGCGACTGGAATGTATTGGATGTCCGGAAAATCAACTTCTACGGCTACAGGGCCAATATCTTCGGTCGACGTATTGCCAAAAGCATTCATAAATCCAGTGGCCAAACCAACATCCACCATTTCGGATACGGACCAATGATATCCAAGATCAAGACCCAACTCAAAATTGGAAAAATCGGAAATATCGCCTATTGGCACACCAACATGGACTCCTGCTTTAAAACTGGTACGGTCCACATGCTGTGCATGGGACGAATAACTGATGGCAACCATCACTAGGATTGCCAATACAAAGGTTTTTTTAATCATGGTTGTATTTTTTCTACCTGAAAAACGCATTGATGGTTAAAAAAGTACCTTTTGTAATATTTTTCTTATGAAAATATTTCATTTTAAAATGAAGCTTGGTTTGCTTACCGAAAAGTAGAGAAATTAATAATGTTTGAAGTGGCCAATTGACGGATGCCCTTTTTGAGTTGACCAATGCCCCTTCTGGATCAACGGAATATTTATTGCAATACTTTTTTTGTATCTCTGAAAAAGTTATGCGAACCGTCAAATAAAAACCGATTTATGGAATTCCTGTTACATCAGGATGGCTATGCCAAAATGATGGAATCAAAAAATCGCTGAGAACAACCCTATATTTTAATCAGGGTCCAGTCCCTTCCTTTCCATACTCTCTTTTATAAATGCGCACGATTACCAAAAACAGACTGACCAGTAACGGACCAAAAACCAGACCTATAAATCCAAATAAGGGGATACCTACCAAAACCCCAATCATAGTTACAAGCGGGTGAACATCATCGAGTTTTTTAAGCACATACAATCGAATTAGATTATCGGTAGACGCGACCACTATGGATCCATACAACAAAACACCCCAAGCCTGAAAATTATCCCCGTTGGATAGGGACAATACAAATACGGGCAAAGTCCCCAGCAGATTACCTACAAAGGGAATCATGGAACCAATGGTAACCATGATAGCCCAAAACAAAGCATTATCAACCCCAAAAATCAGAAAACCTATCAAGGCCACCAAACCCTGTGCAAAAGCGACCAATGGAATTCCTAACGTATTGGCACGCACAATTTCACGGACTTCATCTCCGATAATCTTCAAATTATGATTGCCAATAGGTATGTACTCATAAAGCGACCGGTATAACTTTTTCTGATTGGTGAGCATGTAAAACAATAAAAAATACATTACGGAAATGGCTATTACAGCATTAAAGGTACCTCCAGCAAGTCCCTGTAAACTTGATGTCAACCATTCCGTTACTGCAGAGGCGTCCACCTGTGAAGTAAGCTTGAAACCTATGTAGTCTTCGAGCGTTTGTAATTGGGTTTTGATCATGGAGGTTATCTTCTCAGAATTTTCCACAGCCATACGGATCCGTTTCCCAAGCATAAAAAACGCTCCTACGATGGGAAGTAAAATGATAAAAAAGGAGGTCAACATTAAAAGAATTGCGGACAATGTTGAATTCCATCCCTTGTCCACCAACTTTTCCATGGGCCTTTTTAAAAGGACAAACAAGGTAATCGTACCAAGAATACCTGAGAAATAGGGGGCTATTTCCAAGAAAATCAACCCTGCCATCATAAGAATCAAGAGTAGAATAAAAATCTGTCGTACTATTTTTGAGGGTATTTGTTTCATCTGTTGTCTATAGGTTGTTCAAACTGCTCGTGATTGGTCCTGTTTACATGGATGGATTTCACTTAATATCTTAAAAAAGGGACCATCATAAATATGTTCAAATTGAAAAAATAAACGACGTCAGCTTATCCCATTCGAGGTTTTTATTGCCCTTAAAACTATTTTAAGTTTATTCAGAATATGCTATTGCGTCAACAATTAAAGGTTTGACGATAAGTAGTTTAAGACTCACTCTTTAAATTGAGGTCATTATTAATCATTAAAACTATAACATTATGAATAGTGATCAACTAGAAGGCAAATGGAAACAAGTAAAAGGAAAGTTTAAACAAAAATATGGGGAGATAACCGATGACGACCTTTCTTATTCCGAAGGAAAATTCGAAGAAATGCTAGGAAGAGTACAAGAGAAAACAGGAAAATCCAAAGAAGCATTAAAAAAGGAAATCGAAAGCTTATAATACCTTCCTTTTTCCATATAAAAAGTCCCCGTCTTGCGACGGGATTTTTTATTTTAAAATCGATTTACCGCAGAACCGAAGAATCTAAGTAAAATAATTATACCTGTATAAGCACAGTTCCATAATCCATTTATCTTTAAACAAAATTGAACTACATAAAAGTCGACCTAAGAGTACCATGGATTGATTTATATTTGTGATGATGAATTGGCAGCAGGCAATTAAGGATTATCAAAATTATTTGAAGATAGAACGAGGGCTTTCTCCAAACTCCATTGTGAATTACACCATGGATTTGGAAAAACTCCGAAATTATCTAAACGAATACTCCATTGACAAAAAACCTGTTCATATCCAACGGGAAACGGTTCACGGGTTTATTTATACCATTGCCAAAGTGGTTACCCCGAGGACCCAGGCAAGGATGATCTCCGGTCTAAAAGGATTCTTCAATTATTTGGTTTTTGAGGATTACCGCGAAGACAATCCCATGGACTTGATCGAAACACCTAAAATTGGACGCAAACTTCCAGACACCCTTTCCGAAACAGAAATCAATAGCTTGATTGCCGCTATCGACCTCTCCAAACCAGAAGGCGAGCGTAACCGGGCCATTATCGAAACCTTGTATGGCTGTGGTCTGCGGGTTTCGGAACTCATCAACCTAAAACTATCCGACCTTTATTTTGATGAAGATTTTATCCAAGTCACGGGAAAGGGCAATAAACAGCGTTTTGTTCCCATCAGTGGCATCAACCAAAAGTACATTGACATTTACAGGAAGGAAATACGGGTTCATTTACCCATCCAAAGGGAATATGAAGACATTGTGTTTTTAAATCGAAGAGGCAAGCAATTGACGCGGGCCATGATTTTTACCATAGTGAAGCAACTGGCCGAAAAAGTAGGGCTGCAGAAAAACATCAGCCCACATACCTTCCGCCATTCCTTTGCAACACACTTGTTGGAAAACGGTGCAGATTTAAGGGCCATACAACAAATGTTGGGTCATGAGAGCATTACTACCACCGAAGTATACATGCACGTAAACCGTTCACATTTGAGCAAAGTACTCGAAGAGTTCCATCCCAGAAGAATGGAAAGTTAATCCTGTATCAAGGCACTTTTTTCTGCTTTGTTCTGCTTTTTGAAGGGGCGGATGATGAGTCGGGCCTCCCGGTCGAATCGGATATAGTTGTACACCCAATTGATAAAGACCACTACGCGGTTCCTAAAACCTATGAGAAAATAAAGATGTACGAACATCCATACGAACCACGCAAAAACCCCCTGAAACTTGAACTTGGGCAAATCCACCACGGCTTTGTTCCGGCCAACGGTGGCCATACTTCCCTTGTCTTTATAGACAAAGGGCTTCATCGGTTTGCCTTCTACCAGTCGCACCAAGTTATCCCCTAAATTCCTGCCCTGTTGCATAGCGGGCTGTGCCATCATGGGGTGTCCATGCGGAAATGCCTCGGTCTCCATTTGGGCTACATCACCAATGGCAAAAATATCCTCGAACCCTTCGACTTGGTGAAACTCATTTACCCGCAACCTGTTGCCACGACTCAGGTAATTTGCCCCATCCAAACCTTTTAGGCTCACCGCCTTTACCCCGGCTGCCCAAACCAATGTTTCCGTATCAAAAACAGTATTGGTATTGGTGGTTATCCGTTTGCCATCGTAGTCGGTTACCCTAATATTCTTCCATACGTTCACCCCAAGCTCCTCCAAAAACTTTTCTGCCTTTAGGGAGGCCACCTCGCTCATGGCGGGCAACAACCTATCCCCTGCCTGCACCAAATTGATTTGTGCCCTTCTGGTGTCCAGATCTGGATAATCCTTGGGCAAGATTCCCTTTTTGATTTCCGCCAGGGCACCTGCCAGCTCCACTCCTGTAGGTCCGCCGCCAACGATTACAAAATTCATGAGGGCATCCCTTTCGTGGAGGTCGTCCGTTAAAAGAGCTTGCTCAAAGTTTTCAAGAATAAGACTTCGCAGGTTTAAGGATTGCGGGATTGTCTTCATGGCCATTCCCTTTGACTCCAGTGCTTTGTTTCCAAAAAAATTGGTCTCCGAACCAGTTGCCACTACCAAATAATCGTAAGCGATTTCACCAATATTGGTCTTGATTTGCTTAGCTTTCGTCTTTACCTCTTTTACTTGGGCCAATCGAAAATAGAAATTAGGGTATCCTTGCAGCACCTTACGAATGGGGTACGCAATCGAATCGGGCTCTAGACCTCCGGTAGATACCTGATACAATAAAGGCTGGAAATTGTGATAATTATGTTTATCCAACAATACGACCTGTACTTCTTTCTTGCTTAATTTTTTGGCTAGGGCAATGCCTCCGAAACCGCCGCCAATGATAACGACTCTTGGAAAACTGGATTGAGGAATGTTCATGCTTGACATACTCACAAATTTACGTATTCCACACAACAGCCACCCATGGCAGGAAGGTTTTTTTGTATCTTTAGTGTCTAACTCAAAATAACTTCAACCAATGAAAAAGTTTCTCCCCTTGGGTGTGCTACTGCTATTGTGCACTATGCCCTTACATTCCCAAAAAAAGAAAAATGATGTCCTAAAGCAATTGGACGCAAAAGCCGAAACCTATAGCGAAATTGCCCATTCTATATGGAACTTTGCCGAAATGGGCTATTTAGAAGAAAAGAGTTCGGCTCTGTTGCAGGAAACACTTAGTGCCGAAGGTTTTTCCATTGAAACCGGCATTGCTGGGATTCCGACCGCTTTTGTGGCCGAATATGGCTCAGGGTATCCTGTAATCGGAATTTTAGGGGAATACGACGCCCTGCCCGGGCTTTCACAAGAAGCGGTACCAGAAAAAAAATCTGCTGGTGGAGAAGCTGGGCATGCCTGTGGCCATCACCTGTTCGGAACTGCGTCCACAGCTGCGGCCATTTCCGTAAAGGATTGGATGAAAGCGAACAACATAAAGGGAACCATTCGCTTTTATGGATGCCCTGCCGAGGAAGGGGGCTCTGGAAAGGTGTATATGGTTAGAGAAGGTGTTTTTGATGATGTGGATGTGGCCCTCCATTGGCATCCGAGCTCAGCCAATGCCGCAAGTGCAGGCGCTGCCCTGGCCAATAAATCAGCTAAGTTCAGATTCTATGGCATTTCCGCCCATGCCGCTGCTGCTCCACAAATGGGACGTTCTGCATTGGATGGTGTGGAGGCTATGAACTATATGGTGAACATGATGCGAGAGCATGTACCAGAAGATGCAAGAATCCACTATGTCATCACCGAAGGCGGCGAGGCGCCCAACGTGGTGCCCGATTTTGCAGAAGTGTACTACTATGCGAGACACAATACCAGAGATGTGGTAGTCGATATCTTTGATAGAATGGTAAAAGCCGCAGAAGGTGCTGCTTTGGGTACTGGTACCACAATGGATTACGAAATGATCGGGGGAACCCACGAGCTTTTGCCCAATTTGACCGTTCAAAAAGTGATGTACGACAATTTGGTAAAAGTAGGCGGTGTTACCTATAACGAGGAAGAAAAGGCCTTTGCTGAAAAAATATCGAAAAGCTTGGGCAACAAAACGCTTAACATGGAAATGGCAGAAACCGTGCAACCATACAAAGAAACCGCAGAAGCGTTTGGCTCTACCGATGTTGGTGATGTTAGCTATACAGTGCCCACTGCCGGGCTGGGAGCCGCCACTTGGGCGCCAGGCACACCTGCACACAGTTGGCAAGCAGTCGCCGCTGGAGGCATGAGCATTGGTTCCAAAGGAATGATGGTCGCCGCAAAAACCCTGGCTTTGACCGCTATGGATATTTTTGAAAATCCCAGCACAGTGGAAGCTGCCAAAAAAGAACTGGAAGAGCGAAGGGGAAAAGACTTCAAATACACCCCCATGCTGGGCAACAGACCCCCTGCATTGGATTATCGAAAATAGTTTTTGGGAATCCTTGTAACAAATTAGCAGTTGGATATACTAATAGGTAAAGCAAACTCACCAACCATTTAAGTGAACAAGGAACTGGAACATCGTTTTGTGACGGAACTTGAGGACAATCAGAATATTGTCCATAAGGTGTGCAGCCTATATACCAACGACAAGGATTCCCATCAAGATTTGTTCCAAGAGATTACCATACAGTTATGGAAGGCGTACCCAAAGTTTCGTGGCGATGCCAAATTCAGTACATGGATGTATCGCGTCGCACTGAACACTGCCATTACCTTGTACCGAAAATCCAAAAAAAGGGTGAGGACCCAAGATTTTGATTCGGTACTTTATAAAATCAAGGCCAAGGAATACGACGACACGGAGGAACGCCAATTAAAATTAATGTACGATGCCATTAAACAACTTGGCGACATTGACAAAGCGTTGGTATTTCTCTATTTGGAGGACAAAGATTATTCCGAAATAGCCGAAACTTTGGGTATTACAGAAGTGAATGCGAGAGTGAAGATGAGCAGAGTGAAAACGAAATTAAAAACAATTCTAAATCCGTGATTATGTTGGATGAACTGGAGCTCTTGAAAAAGGATTGGCAGAAGCGGGAGGCAGACCTTCCCAAATTGTCTTATGAGCAGATTTACCCGATGATAAAGAAAAAATCATCGTCCATAGTAAAATGGATTTTTTACATCAGTATCATAGAGTTTGTGTTCTGGGCGGGTATCAATATCATTTTTAGTGGCCCAGAGACCATGCAGGAGCTAAGGGACATGCACATCTACAAAGTGGTTATGGTACTGAATATCTTCAACTACGGCATAATCCTTTTTTTCATCTACAAATTTTACACCAATTACAAGAAAATCTCCTTTACGGATTCATCAAGGGTCATGATGCGCACCATTTTGAAGGTAAAACGAACGGTAACCCAATATGTATGGTTCAACCTCATCATTTTTACCGTAAGTGCCATTATTTATGGGTATGGTGTTCTTCTGTACACCCCGGAAGGTCAAGAAATCGTGCAAGCAGCAGCACAGGATGGCGATAGCACGGAGTTTTGGGCCTTGATCATAATAACCTCTATAGCCATAACCGCAGTTGGGCTCTTCATCATCTGGCTGTTCTACAAATTGCTTTATGGGATTTTGCTCAAAAAACTGCGCAAAAATTACAATGAGCTCAAACGGTTAGAGGTTTAGCCATCGATTTTGCCTTTGTAACTGTAGCGCCTTTTTTGGTTTTCCTCTTCGTAGGCCAACAATTCCGCTTGAGGAATAACCTTTAGAAAAGATGGATGCTGTTCAATGGCATATTCCAACTTTTCCAAAATAGCCTCTATGGATTCATTGTCGTAGTCGATTTCCAAAGGTTCCTTAATGTGCATGGATTGGAGAATCCCTTTCTTTTTGACCCTAAGCCCCTTTTTATCGAACGAACGACGAAAACCATCAATCACTACGGGCACAACTACGGGCTTATATTTTTTGATGATATGTGCCGTACCCTTACGGAGCGGTTTCCATGGAGTGGTGGTGCCTTGTGGAAAGGTAATTACCCAACCATCGTTAAGCGCTTTTCCTATGTTGGAAATGTCGCTGAACTTTACCTGTCTGTTCACTTCTTGCCCATCTGCCCGCCATGTCCTTTCAATGCTTATGGACCCTGCATAGGCCAAAATCTTGGTCAGCAGGCTCTTTTTCATGGTTTCCTTGGCGGCTACATAGTAGATATTCAATTTGGGATTCCAGAGGTAACCCAAATTTTTAATGGAATCGTCCCTTCCCTTCAAACTTGCATTGAATACATGGAACATGGCCACCACATCGGCAAAATAGGTTTGATGGTTGCTCACAAAAAGTACATTGTTTTCAGGGAGGTCCCGAATGATCTGAGAGCCTTCGATCTCCAATGTATTGAATCCCTTGTACCGCTGGTGCGTCAACATACCCGCTATACGGATGAGCCATCTTTTTAAAAATAAAATATGACCGAAAGGATTTTTCTTGAAAAGACCCATATTTTGTGTTGATTGTAACCGCAAATTTACGAAATCGCCGTTAAAGCACTTGCCGTAAAAGCTCCTTGATCTCGCTCATCATCATGGCAGTGGCGCCCCAAACAGTATAACCATTTAATTTAAAGGCAGGTACGTTGATATTTTTGGCATATGAGGTACTCAAAATTTCTTGAATATGATTGGAGTCGTCCAAAAAATCCGTCAAATACACCTCTACCAACCGTTCCACTTCGGCCTCTTCTCTGACAAATGGTCTTGGATTGCGGTAAATTCCCATAAAAGGACGCACCAAAAAATTACTGGGGGGAATGTATACATCGCTGAGTTCCTTGATTATCTCAACTTCGGATGCTGGCACCCCCACCTCTTCATGGGTTTCCCGGAGTGCGGTATCCATCAAATCTTTATCTATTCGCTCCACCTTGCCTCCCGGAAAGCCTATCTGATTGGAATGTACCCCTTGGTAGACCTTTCGCAGAATTAACAAAAGGCGTGTTTGTTGCTCCACATCAGGATAAAACAATGCCATGACCCCTGCCCGCTTGGGGTTCATATCTTCGAATCGATTCTTCTTCAACCATTCGATTCGAAGCTCTGGGGACATTTTATGGTGCGATTCCTCCCCTGGAAGTGGGAGATTTTTTAATTTTAGGGCTCTTTGACAAAATTCATTAAAATCCATGCTGTTGAGACAATCGGCTTTACCTACAATCCTATTTCTTTTTCTAATCGTTTCCTGCGGAGAATCTCCTAAAAAGGACAAAGACAAAGTTGAGGAAAATATCGCAAAAACCGATACGGTCACCACAACTCAGATTGATAGTACCGCCATTGAAGAAGAAGAGGAAGAACCCTTCCAATTGACCGAAGAGAATGCGATAGACTTCTTTTTTGATTATTCCAAAAACCTAAAAAAGGACAAAGTAAAGATTACCACAACCATGGGAAGCTTTACCGTGCAGCTCTATGATGATGTGCCCTATCACAAGGCCAACTTTATTTATTTGGCCAGACAAAAATACTTTGACAGCACCCAATTCCACCGAGTAGTCAAGGATTTTATAATTCAAGGAGGTAATTCCGATGATAAAAGAACTGCTCGAAAAAGAGGAAAAATAGGTCGTTACTTACTACCTCCCGATGCCAAAAAAGGATATAAACACCATCGGGGCACCATTTCCATGCCCAGCAGTGAACGTGACAATCCGCATAAATTGGCCTCTCCCTACGAGTTTTTTATCGTGGTGACCGAACCAGGATCTTACCATCTTGATGGCTCTTACACCCCTTTTGGGCGGGTCATTGACGGGATGGATGTAGTGGACGCCATAAACAACGTTCCCGTAGGCGATGGCGACTGGCCATTCAAGAATGTCTACATCTTGAAAGCAGAAGTCCTGTAGCTGGACCCTACCCAACCATCATCAATTTATACTTTTTTGAATCTATTCTTGATCGCTAGTACAATCAAAAACAATGCTGGCTTAGGTATCTCTGACTTTGGAATGGAGGTTTCCTTTGCGGGTTTTCTTTCATAAAGAAATAAAAGTACCGCTACGATAATAAGGTTCTTAAAAATGTATTGGCCCACCAAGGTCAATGAGAAAAGAGCCTCACCGAAGGTGGCTTCGGGAAAAAAGATAAGGGGCGAAAAGGTGCATACCATATGAATGAGGCCCAAGATAACAGCTTGTCGTTTCCATAGCCTGAACAACAACATAAAACCAAGTGCCACTTCCCAGGTTGCTAGCATAAAAATAGAAACTGTATCGGGAACCAGACCGAAGCTAAGTTGATGAATGGTATTCTTTGCCAAGTCTTCGGCAGGACTCAGGCTCGGGACAAATTTTAATGCCCCGAACCAGAGATATACAATACCCATTGAAATTGACAGTAATCGTTTTTTGATGGTATCTCCCATGCTAAGTTGCTTTACTTATTGAATTCGTTCATCAGTTCGGGGTCAACCTTTACCTTGCTGCTCGCAAAACGATAGGAAACCCCAAGGTTGATCAAATAATCTGCAAAGGCGGCATCGCCCATTCTTGGCTCTCCCGTTATTTGTTGCGTCTCCAAATCGGTGACACTTTGCGGACGCTCACGTCGTACAGCGAAAGGAACATTAAGGTTGAGGGCGAAATTACCCTTCATAAAAGCGATTCCTGGATCAACGGAAAGTACATTTCCAGGTCTTCGAAACCCTTGATTACCCCCAATCAAATCTTTCACTGGAACACCTTCGTAACGTGCACCCAAGGATGCCGAGATGGTATTGGTCAGGGCATGACTGAATCCTCCCCTAACGGAAAACTGATCGGGAACGGCCATAATCGCCTCATTCTGTAAGATGGGACTCAAGGTTTCCCTAAAGGTCCGTGTTCCGTTCGTCTCTCTTGGATTGATCAAATAAAAACCTCCTCCGTAGGCAAAAAAGCGCTCGGCAATCTTTTGGTAAAACTGAAAATCCAAGGTAATCCCAAATCCACCATCCCCAGGTTGGATACTTTGATCCACAGGTCTTACTTGGGGACCTCCCTCTGGTCCAACGTTGTAGAATATGTCCGAAGCATTATAACTGCCTGTTGGTAGTTTGAACCCAAGTCCAACGGCTACGTTGCCATTTTGATTTTTTTCCAAATCGAACAGCCAGTAGCCTACTCCCACCCTGATATCCGCAAGACCCCTGGAAAAAGTGGTGTTACGCTCTTCACGACCGTGTTCGTACAACGAAGAACGTGTATTGATAACGGTTGGAATGGTAATGCTGGCATACCATCGATTGGAGATGCCATAGGTCAAAAAGAAGTCCCACGAATGGGAGTGATTGATGACTTCTGTCTCATTGGAGACCCTGTCCGGTTCTTCTTCCGTGCCCCTAAAATGGCGAAAGGACTTGAAGTAGCGATAATTACTCCCAATTTGGATATCTCCTGGCCCCAGTAGATTATTCTCCAATGTATTACCCACACATGAGGAAAAATGACGTATGGCTACGCAGCCCTGGGCGTTTGCTCTTTGGATGCCAACAAATGAAATCACCCCTAAACAAAAAATGATTAATGATTGTGAAGTTCTCATACCTGACTTTTGATTGGTTATGGGAGTGCAGATACCTAAGTGCACCCCTCCCCTGGTTGTTACTAAATTTGCTCGGAAGCCAAAGTAGCAGTATCCCGCAATGATTGGGGCTAACGAAATGGTAATAATGATTAACGGGAGGTTAATGGCGCTAAGCAACAGCTAAGCAAGCTTGTGAAATGGTTATAGGGAATCGAACCTAAATCTTTTTATAGATGCTCGGTAGGCTTATCTTGAATTTGACCGCAAGCAATCGGAGGATAATGACAATAAGGATGCCTGCGATATAGGCAAACTCCTCCTTAACCGGAAGTTGTACAATCAAAAAGTAGCTCAAAGCACCTAAAATACATGCGGTAGCGTAAATTTCCTTTCTGAAGATTACCGGTATCTCGTTGCAGAGTATATCCCTAATGACCCCACCGAAACAAGCCGTCATGGTGCCCAAGAATACACACATGATAGGCAAAAGCTGCGCTTCCAGTCCTTTTTCAACACCTACCATGGTATAGAGCCCAATACCAATGGTATCGAACAAGAAGAGAGATTTTCTCAAATATTTGAGCTTATTTACAAAAATGATGGCAAAAACCACTGAAATAAATATGGTGATTACATAGGTCAGGTCATGCATCCAACCCACAGGCGTATTACCTATCAACAGGTCACGCAAGGTACCGCCACCAATGGCCGTTACAAAGGCGATGATGAGCACCCCAAACAGATCTAACCGCTTTTCCATAGCGACCAAAACACCGGAAATGGCAAAGGCAATGGTGCCCAAAATATCGATGGTGAGATACAGCATAGTTACATGTTTTGGGTGTAGTAATTGTAATCGTTGATGATTACATTCACAAATTCAATGGGTTTCAACGCGGTTTGAACGCCCAGAACTTCCTTGATTCGGACATCCAGCGAAACGATGATGTTGTGATTGCCATCACGTTTGGCTTGATCGTAAAGCTCTTTAATGGTGCGCATTTCGGCATCCTTAAAAACGGTGACCTGTGGAAAGGTCGGTTGATAGCCATCGGGCAATTCGCGTAATAAGGTATCGCTTAGCGAGACCCTTTTTTTCTCACTGATCACGGTAGTCCCTGCTGCAATGTCACCGATACGCTGTCCCTTGCCGCGTATCAAAATAGTGAGTACGGCGCCGCCTCCAGAGGTAAGCGACACATCGATGATGCGAAGGGCCCATCGCACAAAATAATTACCAAAATTGGGCTTGGAACCGTCCAATTTGACCACACGGAGGTTCATGGCCCCTTTGCCAATGGTTTTTCCATCCATTAAGGTCTCCAACAGCAAATAGTAAAAAAAAGCCGGGAGGGAAAGTATCAAATAAAAGGCCCATTGGTCCTCAATATCCATATCCAACGAAACCAAAAGAACAATCACCAAAATGGAATAGCACAGAATTATAAAGCTATCGATAATGTATGCCAACATGCGCTCTCCCAAATGCGAAGTGTTTTGGCTGATGGTTATATTTTGGGCCGTTTCTATTTGAAATTGTTCCATATTTTAGTTTCTTTACTTACAAACCATCGAATTTAATGCGCGAGGCCGCTTTTATTAGGCAAAATAAGGATAAATGGGCCGCTTTTGAAAATGCCCTGATCAATAAGGGCCAACTTCATCCCGATGAGCTTTCGGATCTGTACATTGAGATTACCGACCACTTGAGCTACGCAAAAACCTTTTATCCAGGAAGTAACACACAAATCTATTTGAACTCCCTCGCCTCGCAAGCGCACCAAAAAATCTACAAGACCAAACGGGAATCCAAAAACCGTATTGTCCATTTCTGGAAAACGGAATTCCCTACCATGTTCAAATACCATCACCGGGAACTGCTGATCTCGTTTTTGGTGTTTGCCTTCTTTGTTGTGGTCGGGGCCTTTTCATCGGCCAACGAGGGGGATTTTGTAAGGTCCATTCTCGGCAACGGCTATGTAAACATGACCCTGGAAAATATTGAAAAAGGCGACCCTATGGCAGTTTATAAAAAGCAAGGTGCTTTTAATATGTTTTTGGGCATTACCATCAACAACATCAAAGTGGCCATTTATGCCTTTGCCTTCGGTATATTTTTGGGAGTAGGCACCCTATACATTATGCTTCGAAATGGTATTATGTTGGGCAGTTTTCAATACTTTTTTTATGAAAAAGATCTCCTCTGGGAATCGGCCCGCACGATTTGGATTCATGGCACCATCGAAATTTCCGTCATCATCATTGCAGGCTGTGCCGGATTGGTGCTTGCCAATGGCATTCTATTTCCGGGCACTTATACCCGATTGGAATCCTTTAAGCGCGGGGTAAAAAACGGCCTAAAAATTATGGTGAGTACGGTACCCTTTTTTATCATTGCCGGGTTTTTGGAAGGGTACGTCACCCGACATACCGAAATGCCGGACTGGTTGGCAATTTTCATCATATTGGGTTCGTTGTCATTGATTATCTATTATTACATCATATATCCAAACCAAATCCATAGAAAAACCACTTATGCAAACAGAGAATAAGTTGATTGAATTTAAAAAGCAGCGTGAATTGGGGGAAATCCTTTCCGATTCCTTCGTTTTTATCCGAAACGAGTACAAACCTTTTTTTGGCACCATCTTAAAAATAGTGGGCCCTTACATTTTGGCCATGCTGATTTCCATGGGGTTCTACATGTACACGGTAGGAGATATTATTAATCTGGGGAACATCGGAAACTCTTCCATTTCCACCTATTCGCCTTTCATAATGCTGCTGGCCGTGGCCGCTATGATGTTTAGCTCCATAGCTGCCTATGTTTTGGCCCAGGGTACGGTACTCCACTACATCAAATCGTACATCGACCATAACGGAAAAACGGATTACGACGAGATACGTAGCGGGGTATATGGCTCCTTTTGGTCGCTTATCGGTTTGGGTATCCTTGTTGGGTTATCGGTTATCGTGGGTGTTTTCTTTTGCATTATCCCCGGAATTTATCTTGCAGTTCCGCTATCTGTTTCCTTTGCCATTTTGGTATTCCTTAAAAAAGACGCCATGGAATCCTACCAGTACAGTTTTACCCTGATCAAGGAAAACTGGTGGATCACCTTTGCCACGCTATTTGTCATTTACATCATTGTGGCCATCGCTTCCTATGCTTTCAGTTTGCCCTCCATCATTTATATGTGGATTAAAATGGGGGTATTTTCTGGGGAAATGGATGCCGAAAACATGAATGTCTTCAATGACCCTATTTATCTATTATTGAATATTGTGAGCTCCTTGGTGCAGTTCCTTATGAACATTATTTTTTTAGTGGCCACTTCGCTCATATTTTTCAACCTCAACGAGAAAAAGAATTTTACCGGTACGTTTGAACGTATTGAAAATCTTGGAAAATCATCGGAGGAATAAATGCGTAATATCCTGATCGTATGCTGCCTATTGCTATCGTGGACATTAGTTGCCCAAAACGATTCCATTGTAAAGTACGATACCTCGGATATTGAAGCTGTCCAAATTGACCAGGATGATTTACAAACCTACCGAGAGGACAGTGCTTTTAACTACGAGGAAGCACAAGCGGAAGACAACTGGTGGACCGATTTCACCAATTGGTTCTACAATCTGATTCGACGGTTTTTTGAATGGATTTTTGGAGTGGGCAATGCCGAAGGCTTTTTGGCTCTCTTTTTTGAACTTCTACCTTACCTCCTATTGGCACTGTTCCTATATCTGGTCATTCGTTTTTTCGTAAGCTCCAAGATTATGGGATGGGGAATGGATAAAAGAAATCCCAATGTGGTTTCCCTATCGGAAGATGAGCACATCATCAAAAATGAGGATATCCGTGAATTGATCAAAGAGGCCTTGTCGAGCCAAGATTACCGATTGGCTATTCGGTATCACTACCTTTATATCTTACAATTGCTCTCCGAGCGGGACATCATCGATTGGCAACAACAAAAAACCAACGAGGATTACTTGAACGAACTATCCGAATACGGACACTACGCCGACTTTGGGCGCGCAACGGTGCTTTACGATTACATTTGGTACGGCGAGTTTAGTATCGAACAAGACCGATACACCAAAGCAGAAACGGTTTTTACCTCCTTACAAAAAGCCATTGCCCATGATTAAAAGAGGAAGGATCTATATCATTATTGGCCTATTGACCATATTGGGCATATTCCTCTTGGAATACAACAAGCCCAAGGACATCAATTGGTTTCCTTCCTATGTTTCCCATCACAAAATACCTTATGGGACCTATGTGCTGAACGATTTGATGGAAAAATCATTTGCCGACCTTGTCCAACAGGTCCAAAAACCGCCCTTTGAGTTCCTTACCCGTACGGATTCCATACAGGGCACCTACTTTTTTGTAAATGAAACCGTCGCTTTTGAAGAAGCCGAGCTCAATGCCATTTTGGATTGGGTCGATGAGGGAAATCAGCTTTTCGTGGCCTCCGAATATTTCGAGAAAAAACTGTTGGATACCCTCCATTTGGAACAAAGGAATGTATACAATGAGGGCTCACTGGAGCCGCTCTTCTTTTTGGAGCTTTCCAACCCAAAACTCCAAAGCAAAAAGATTGAATTCAAAAGAGATTATTACACGAATAGGTTTGATCAATTGGACACCTTGCGCACAGTAGTGCTTGGGGAAGTATATACCAGAACCGATAGCACGGAGACTCTTTCAAGGCACATCAATGCCATAAAACAGGAATTTGGGAAAGGAGAAATCATACTCACCAGCTTTCCTAAGGCCTTTACCAATTACTTTATCCTAAAGGATAACAATCTAACGTATACCGCCGGTCTACTATCGTATTTGGAAAAAGGAGGAAACATTTATATGGATAATTTCCATAAGTCAGGGAAATCCTTTTACACTTCTCCCATGTACCTGTTTCTAAATACCAAGGAATTTAAGTGGGCCTACTATCTTGTGCTGATCGGGGCGCTGGTGTATATCATTTTTGAAGGCAAACGAAAGCAACGGGCCATCCCAGTGATACCGCCTGTAAAAAATCAGACTTTGGCCTTTACCCGTACCATTGCCGATATGTATTTTGAAAAAGGTGAGCTGCACCTCATCACCAAACATAAAATTGATTACTTTTTGGAATATCTCAGGTCCAAACTACATGCTTCGACCCAAGACTTGAAAGACGAAACATTCTTGAAAAACTTGTCCATGCGAAGCAATACCCCATTGGAAGAGGTTAAAAAGTTGATGGCGCTCATGGACGGACTACGTTCCAAACCGACGGTCACCGAAACCGAATTAAAGAATCTGAACCAAAAAATAGAAGCATTTAAAGCAAACGTTCATGGAAAATAACGACTTGAATTTTGACAGCAGGGTACCCTTGGAAGAATTGCGGGACACCGTAGACCAGATAAAAAAGGAACTGGCCACTATCATCGTGGGGCAAAAGGATTTTATCGAACTTTTGATTGTATCCGTGCTTTCCGATGGTCATGCCCTTATTGAAGGAGTCCCAGGGATTGCAAAAACGGTAACGGCCAAACTATTTGCCAAGACCCTAAAAACGGATTTCAACCGTATCCAGTTCACTCCCGACCTAATGCCGAGCGATATTTTGGGAACTTCGGTGTTCAACACCAAGACCACCGAATTTGAATTTAAAAAGGGCCCGATTTTTTCCAATATTATATTGATTGACGAGATCAACCGTGCTCCGGCCAAAACCCAGGCCGCACTTTTTGAGACCATGGAAGAACGTCAGGCCACCGTTGATGGAACTACTTACAAAATGGGAGAACCCTTTATGGTCCTGGCGACCCAGAACCCTATTGAACAGGAAGGTACTTATGCCCTTCCAGAAGCGCAATTGGACCGTTTCCTTTTTAAGATCAAAGTGGATTACCCCTCAGTGGAAGAGGAAATCACTATTCTTCAAAACCATCACGAGCGCAAGGGCGAAAAACCACAAGATCAAATTAAGGCAGTGCTCACCCCAAAAAAGCTTATGGAGTTCAAGAAGAACATTCACGAAGTAGTGGTAGAGAAAAAAATATTGGATTACATCGCAAACATCATCACCAGAACAAGAAACCATCCCCATTTGTACCTAGGTGCATCGCCAAGAGCATCCATTGCCACATTGACTGCCGCTAAGGCATTTGCGGCCATGGCCGGCCGTGATTTTGTAATGCCAGAAGATGTAAAAAAAGCCTTGGTGCCTGCCTTGAACCATAGGGTAATCCTGACCCCTGAACGGGAAATGGAGGGTATGACCACAGAAAATGTGGTTACCATGATCATGGAATCCGTTGAAATCCCCAGATAAGCATGGCTTTTATTCGGTCGTTGTACATACATAACAGCTTCTTCTGGTACCTTGCCCTGCTATCCGCATGCTTTGTCATCTCATTTTGGGTGCCCTTGCTTTATCCGATTGCTTGGCTGTTGGTCTACCTTTTGTTGGCGCTGTTCTTTTTTGACCTGTATTGGCTGTATGGCACTAAAAATGGTATCGAAGCCCAACGAAATCTACCAAAGAAGCTTTCCAACAGCGACGAAAACAAACTATCGGTACACCTGAGATCCCGATTTCCGTTCAAAACGTTGGTCACTATCATAGACGAACTTCCCGTCCAATTCCAAAAACGGGATTTTGAGCACCATACCGATTTACAAAAAGGGGAGCCCCATATATTCGAGTATTCGGTACGGCCAGTGGAACGTGGGGAGTATGTGTTTGGCAACCTAATTGTGTTCGCCTCCTCTCCCCTGCGTATCATCAAACGTAAATTTGTGTTCCAGAAAGACCAGATGGTGCCTGTTTATCCATCCATCATTCAAATGCAGCAGTATGATTTCTTGGCCACCAACAATAGGTTGACCGAGTTCGGACTCAAGAAAATCAGAAAAATTGGTCACACCCAAGAGTTTGAGCAAATCAAGGAATATATCAAAGGGGACGATGTACGGACCATTAACTGGAAGGCCACCGCAAAACGGAACCAATTTATGGTGAACCAATACCAAGATGAACGGTCGCAGCCCATCTATTCGGTTATCGATACGGGCCGAGTGATGAAAATGCCATTTAATGGATTGAGCTTATTGGATTATGCCATCAATTCCGCGCTGGCTTTTTCCAATGTGGCCCTCAAACGGAACGATAAGACGGGATTGCTCACCTTTTCCAAAAAGATTGAAACCTTTGTTCCGGCAGTCCAAAAAATCACACACCTCAACACCATTATGGAAAGCTTGTACAACGTTGCTACGGATTATTCGGATTCCGATTTTGGATTGTTGTACGCCCATGTCAAACGAAAGGTAAACCAACGAAGCTTATTATTGTTGTACACCAATTTTGAACATATTTCCGGGCTAAAACGCCAGCTGCCCTACATTTTGGCCATGGCCAAGAAGCACGTATTGGTGGTGATTTTCTTTGAAAATACGGAGTTGGAATCCATCATTGCGGAAGATGCGGAAAACCTTCAGGCCATTTATCATAAAACTATTGCGGAAAAATTTTCCCTGGAAAAACGGTTGATGCAAAAAGAACTTCAGAAATATGGTATCCAGACCATTTTGACCAAGCCCGAAGAACTGACCGTGAACACCATCAACAAGTATCTGGAAATAAAAGCAAGGGGAATCATTTAAGCGGAGTCAAGACCCGAAGTATATTGCTTCAATGGGAATGCTCCCGAATTCGCTCCTGTTGAAAAGAATTACGCTATTATTTAACCTTAAACTCTTGGTTGGAAAGTCCCAAAGTTTGCAAAGCGGGAAGTTTGCCTTCCAGCAGCACAAATTCAGTTTTGGGTTGTAACCATTGTTTTTTCCTTTTCAAGTTGAGTTCGGAATAACGGCCAAGTAAACGCCTTCTATCATCTTTCTTGGCAAAAAGGTCTATGGTAACCCCAATGGTAACGCCGCCTAAGATGGTGGCGGCCAAATCATCATTGTCCCAGCCATTATCGCGCTGCCCTGCATCTACGGTTTCCTTGGCCAGTCCTATCAAGGTGCTGCCCGCCACGGAACCTACAAAAGTCCAGATACGGTTACCATCCGAAGCCTGTTTGGCGATTCCTGCTCCGGCCAAGCCAAAGAGGTTGCCACCCAAAAAATGGAGTGCTTTGTCCAGCTCCACTTGCCCATGGCAATGCGAGGCGAGCACAAAAAAGAGTAGTGTGGGGATTAGTGTTCTCATTGCGCTGGGCTAAATATATCAAAAGTTTCTGAAATTTTTCGCCCCAGCCATCAATTGCCGCAGATTTCAGCTTTTGCCCTATGGTATTCCTCCAGCAGTTCGGCAACAATATCCGCAGCGGGCACAATGCGATGTATCAAACCGGATACTTGGCCAATTTCAAGCTCGCCCTCTTCCATATCGCCTTCGAACATACCCTTTTTGGCACGGGCCCTGCCCAATAATGTTTTTAACTCTTCTGGACCGGCGCCTTTGGCATATGCAGCTTGAACGTCGTTAAAGAACTTGTTCTTGAGCAAGCGCACCGGGGCAAGCTCCTTCAAGGTCAATTGGGTATCCCCTTCTTGGGCATCCACCACACGTTGTTTAAAAAGAGGATGCGAAGAGGCTTCGGGTGAGGCTACAAACCGACTCCCTACCTGAACCCCGTCAGCACCCAAGACCATTGCAGCCAACATTGCGCGTCCCGTGGCAATACCCCCAGCAGCGATGAGAGGAATTTGTATTTTTTCTTTTACGGAAGGAATCAAAACCATGGTCGTGGTTTCATCGCGCCCATTGTGCCCACCAGCTTCAAAGCCTTCGGCCACAACGGCATCAACACCCGCTTCTTGTGCTTTGAGGGCAAACTTCACACTACTCACCACATGTACCACGGTAATCCCTTTCTCCTGAAGAAATCGGGTCCAGGTTTTTGGATTCCCAGCCGAAGTAAAGACAATCTTCACCTCATGCTTTACGATAATGTCCATCAACTTCTCGATGTCCGGGTACAACATAGGGACATTCACCCCAAAAGGCTTGTCCGTTGCCTTTTTGCATTTGATGATGTGCTCTTCCAATACTTCCGGATACATACTTCCTGCGCCCAAAAGACCCAGACCACCGGCGTTGGAGACTGCAGAGGCCAAACGCCAACCGCTGGCCCAAACCATTCCCGCCTGGATAATGGGATATTCGATTCCGAAAAGTTCTGTGATTTTGTTCTGCATGAAAACGATTCTTCAAGTTTTCAGCAAAATAATCAAAATTAAGCAGTATTTCCTTTAGGAAATTACACCGGACCCTATCAATTCATCCTCCACGTACCATGCGGCAAACTGACCCTCCGTAATGGCAGATTGTTTTTCTTCGAAGTCCACGAACAAGCCATTCTCTACTTTGTAAAGCGTTGCAGGTTGCAAAGGTTGACGGTAACGGATACGAGCCATCACTTCCATTTTTTCATCCATGCCAAGGGCCAAATCAGGTCGAACCCAATGCAGCTCATCCTCTTTAATAAACAGCGTATTTCTAAGTAGCCCAGGATGTAATTTACCTTGACCTGTATAAATAATGTTTTTGTCCACATCGGTTTCGATGACGAACAGAGGCTCCTTTGTTCCACCTACATTTAAGCCCTTGCGCTGACCAATGGTAAAATAATGTGCGCCTTGATGTTCTCCCACTACCTTTCCATCGGTTTCTGAGTAGATAGGCTTCTCGGCTTGAAACAGCAATCTTTCCCTTTCGTTTTGGAACTCAGGAACTGCAGTGGCAAATTGATGGGCATCACTGGGTACCTCAACAATCACCCCTTTTTTCGGTTTCAATTTTTGTTGAAGGAATTCGGGCAAATGCACCTTTCCTATAAAGCACAATCCCTGTGAGTCCTTTTTGTCGGCCGTAATTAAATTGTTTTCCGCAGCGATTTTCCGTACCTGAGGCTTTAAGAGTTCTCCAATGGGAAAGAGGGTTTTGGAAAGCTGTTCTTGGGAAAGCTGACATAAGAAATAGGATTGGTCCTTATTAGGGTCCTTTCCGGACAAGAGCTGGTAAGTCTCGGTTCCATCGGTATTTTGAATGGTCCCTTTCCTGCAATAGTGTCCTGTCGCCACATAATCCGCCCCCAATTGCAAAGCAATCTTTAGGAAGACATCAAACTTGATTTCACGATTGCAGAGCACATCCGGATTTGGCGTTCGGCCCCGCTCGTATTCGTTGAACATATAGTCCACGATGCGTTCCTTGTACTCCACGCTCAAATCGACCGTTTGAAAAGGAATACCCAACTTTTCAGCTACAATCAAAGCGTCATTACTATCCTCCAACCATGGGCATTCTTCAGAAATGGTCACAGAATCATCGTGCCAATTCTTCATGAACAGCCCAATCACATCGTACCCTTGCTCTTTGAGCAAATAGGCAGCGACACTGGAATCGACTCCTCCTGAAAGCCCTACAACAACCTTTTTCATCAGCATAACATTAAGGGTACAAAAATACGAATAGATCCTTATATAATAGGATTTGGTTTTTATCCAAAAAACTCAAAAGTCTACGGAATTGGTTAACAAGCTATTAATTTTGTTAAATTTTTATGTGAAAATGTTAAACAATATTGAATTCGTTTTGTTTACTTATACTTTTAAATGGTTAAACAAACATCTATAGACAACATGAAAACTTTAAAACAATTATCCCGACTTACGTTATTATTACTGTTCATTGGATTCACCTCGTGCTCCGATGATGACAACGGACCTACTCCCCCACCAGAGGAGCCAGGTGACAACATTGTAGAAGCGGCTCAGGCCACTTCAGAATTGAGTTCCCTTGTGGCCGCCCTTCAAAAAGCGGACGAAAGTGCGAACAATGATTTGATTACCGCCCTAAGCGGAGAAGGACCCTTTACCGTATTTGCCCCTACCAATCAAGCCTTTACAGATTTATTGGCACAATTGGACGGCTATGATTCATTGGATGATTTCAACACACAACAGTTGCAAGATTTGCTTGCCGTTATCTTGACCTATCACGTAGTGGCTGATGCCTCCGTGCTCTCCTCCGATTTAAGCGATGGACAGACGATTACCACTTTACAAGGATCAACTGTAGAAGTATCCACACAAGGTGGAGTTTTCATTCAAGATGCAACTGATGTGCCCGCCCAAGTGACTACCCCAGATATTGAGGTATCCAACGGTGTTGTACATATTATTGATAAAGTATTGTTGCCACAAGC
Source organism: Flagellimonas marinaquae (assembly GCF_003992675.1). Lineage (GTDB taxonomy): Bacteria > Bacteroidota > Bacteroidia > Flavobacteriales > Flavobacteriaceae > Flagellimonas > Flagellimonas marinaquae. Next base: position 34,453 of record NZ_RZMZ01000004.1, on the reverse strand, counting down.
TGTTTTGGATGCTTTGGCCGACGTTATTTTGGTTCCAATTACCGATTTGGCCATCGGAAACGAAAATCTTCAAAATCTTGTTGCTGCTTTAACTGCTGCCAATGGTGATTTACCAAAGGTATTGAGAGGTGATGGACCCTTCACTGTATTGGCACCTACCGATGAAGCTTTCGAAAACTTCCTTAACGGAGCTGCCTTAGGAGATATTCCTGTGGATGTGCTGACCAATGTACTACTTAACCACGTAATCAGTGGTGAGGTTGCCTCTACAGACTTGGTCGGATTAGGCTCAGGATATACTAGCACGATGGCAACAGGAGCTGGAGACCAAATGGTAAGTTTGTTCTTTGATGCCACAGACGGTGTTACCTTTAACGGTGTATCTTCCGTAGTGACTCCAGACGTTAAAGCCTTGAACGGTATTGTTCACGTAGTGGATGCCGTAATCGACATACCAAATATTGTTGACCATGCGGTTGCCAATCCAGGACTTACCTCATTGGTAGGCGCATTGACCGATGGCGGAAACACTACATTCACGGATTTGCTATCCAACGAAGAAGAGCTATTCACCGTATTTGCTCCTGGAAACGACGCCTTTAGCGCATTCACTAATCCAAATTCCAACGATTTGAATGCCATCTTGTCCAACCACGTCGTTGTTGGAGCAGCTGCATTCTCCGCTGATTTGACTAATTCTTATGTGAACACAGCTGCCGAGTTTGCTGCTGATGAAAACTTAAGTCTTTATATCAATACAGATGATGGCGTGACACTTAACGGCATCAGTAATGTTGTTACTGCCGATATTGTAGCTAGCAATGGTGTTATCCACACCGTTGATGCTGTAATCGATTTGCCAACCGTTGTCACCTTTGCGGTTGCCGACCCAACATTTGATTCCTTGCAGGCCGCATTGACCGCTGAAGGACAACCTGATTTTGTAACTACACTATCCGGAGCTGGACCATTCACCGTATTTGCTCCTACCAACGATGCTTTCCAAACCTTATTGGATAGCAATGATATGTGGAATGGATTGGCAGATATCGATGGTGGATTGTTGACCAGCGTATTGCAACACCATGTAGTTTCTGGAGCCAATGTGCGTTCTGGAGACTTATCTGACGGGGCTACGGCGCCCACTTTGGAAGGTGATGACATTACCATCAACCTACCAGGTACTGGTGATAACATAGCCGATATTACCGATGGTGCCGGAAACACAGGTATTGGTATTATTGCTGTGGATGTTCAAGCTAGCAACGGAGTTATCCATGCAGTGAACACTGTATTGATTCCTGATACAATGAACTAATATTTGATTTCATAGATAGTGCATCGAAAAGCCCCCTCAAACTAGTTTGAGGGGGCTTTTTATCGAATGGATATTACCGTTCATCGATGACACATCAACAAGGGGATGGTTACCCACAAAAAGAAGCCGTTTTACAACTTTTAATTTTTTGGATGCAGGTTATGCCGCATCTTTGGAGTCCCAAATCTTTCCAAACTAAACCTGTAAATGGAAACTCCCCCAAGACCTTCTTGAGGGAGTTTTTTTTATTTTGTAAATGGATTCGCCCTACTCCTCAGGTTCTGCTTCCAATACCTCGATGATTTCATAACCATTTTCCACTTCTTTATAAACCGCTTGGTTCAGTTCGTGCATGGTCACGCCATCAAAGTCGATTTCCTCGGCATCCTCTGGCAGTTCATTTACCACGGCACCAACAGGAGGAGCGGTCACTTCATATTCACCTTGTTTCTCCAAATAAAATACGCCATCAGCGTACTGATAGGGAATACCTCGAACAACGATACGGACAGCGGCTACCGGCAATGCCCTTAAACGGAGTCCTCTTGCTGGAAAGGAACGGACATATACACCTCGCCGTTTCACAAAATACATTCCGCCCACGGGATAATAGGTCACATTTCGGAATACCAAGGGTCTAGTGTTTGCGGGTAGGCGTCGTAGCGTCCTTCTAACCACCCTTCGATTATGGCGACGTTTTTCTTCGAACAGTTCGTCTTTCTTCTGGGGTTCGTCTTACTTGGGCCTCCACATAATCGGTTGTTCCCAACGCTAGGAACGCAAATAGCAAAAGAGCCAATCTCATATTTTTCATATTGTTGAATTAATGGTTAACCCCACTTTGACATCGTTTGACGCCAAAGGTTTAATCGGGTTACCTAAAATTCAACAGAAAATTATTTCCTCTTCCCTAATTTCTTTTGTTCCTCAGCCTGTTCCATCATTTCGCGCATCTTACGCTGGAACTTGTTTTCCTTTTTGGGCTTTTTCTTGTTCTCCTGAATCTGGGCATGAATTTTATTCTCATCCAAGATGTAGTTCTTGATGGCCAACATAATAAAGATGGTAATCAAGTTGGAGATGAAATAATACAAACTCAACCCACTTGCGTAGTTGTTGAAGAAAAACAACATCATGATGGGCGATAGGTACATAATGAACTTCATGTTCGGCATCCCAGGCTGTTGCTGCATCTGCATACTCTGCCCTGTGGTCATCTGCATGTAAAAGAAAATCGCTACGGAAGCCAAAATCGGGAACAAGGATACGTGATCACCATAAAATGGTATGGTAAACGGCAACTCAAAAATAGTATCGTAAGAGGATAGATCCTCTGCCCATAAAAAGGACTTCTGGCGCAGTGCAAACGATGTGGGGAAGAACATGAAGAGCGCGTAGAAAATGGGCAACTGGAGCAAAGCTGGCACACAACCGCTCATGGGGCTCACACCGGCTTTGTTGTAGAGCTTCATCGTCTCTTGCTGCTTTTTCATCGCATTGTCCTTGTACTTCTCGTTGATTTCCGTAATCTCCGGTTTCAACACTTTCATCTTCGCTTGCGACAAGTAGGATTTGTAGGTAACAGGCGAAAGTGCCAATCGTACCAAAATGGTCATGATAATAATGGCGATACCATACGGCAAGAACGAACTTAAAAAGGTATAAAAAGGTGTAAATACGTAGCGGTTGATCCACCCGAAAATACCCCATCCAAATGGAATGGAATCTGCAAGCCCTAGATCGGTGTAATCATCCAAAACCTTAACATCTGTGGGGCCGTAGTACCAATACATATTTTGGGACAGTTCCCCTCCTTGAAATTCCAAAGGTGCTTTAGTGGTATACGCCTTGGTAAATTGCAATTCCTTGCTTTCTTCCTCAACCAAGTTGGTGGAAGTCAAATCGGCCGTCTTAAAGTGATTGTCCGTGGCCAAGATGGAACTAAAAAAGTGTTGACGGTAGGACAACCATTTGATATCCACTTCGGTTTCCTCATCAAAATCGCTGCTTTCCGAAAGCTTGCTGATGTTTCCATCGTCGTGGTTATAGGTCAATCGGGTATATCGATTTTCGTATTGGACACTTTTGTTGTGCCGAATTCCTTTCAAGTCCCATTCCAAAGTTACTGGCTTACTGGTATTGAAAACTCCATTCAATCCTTGGGAACGAACGGTAAAGTCCACCAAATATTCATTGGGCTTCATTTCATACCGATATTCCAAATATTGATTATTGGCCACTTTGGCCTTCATGGAAAGTACTTGGTTATCCCCACTTTGCGACAATGAGGGCTCAAAATATAAATCGGCCGTGCTCAAGACACGATTGTCCGTAGTAGTGAAATTCAATGCAAAGTTGGCATTGCCATCCTTTACCAAATACACGGGAACGGAATCGTAGGTAACAAAATTCTTCATTTTGGCCTCTACAATCTGTCCGCCTTTATTGGAAACCTCCAGCTTCAGCACTTCATTTTCCAATAGGGTGGTTCCCTCTGTTGTCGGGGTGAATCCAAAGGCACCTACCGTACTCTTATATTGTGCAACGGCTGTGGAATCGCTAAGATCAATGGTTTTTACTTCTTTTTCAGGAACCTTTTTAGATACTTCCTCTTTTTGGGCCTCGGCCGCCTCAACTCTTGCCTGCTCTGCTTTTTGAGCCTCCAACTCTTCTGGCGTAGGCTGATTTTGGTAAAACATGTAAATGAGTATCCCAAAAATCAGTACAAATCCAATAATGGATTTAATATCCAGCTTCTTTTCTTCCATGAATATTGTTTAGTAGAACTATGTTACGGTATTCCAGAGGGCAAATATATGCCCAAAACCGCGTTTTATGCCAAACTGGCATTGTTTTGTTTTTGTTTTTGCGCCAACACGGCCTTTACAAACCCCACGAACAGCGGATGCGGGCTTGCGACTGTACTCTTGTATTCGGGATGGTACTGCACTCCCACAAACCATGGGTGCGATGGAATTTCCACCACTTCTACCAAGCCTGTTTTCGGGTTTAGCCCTGAAGCGATCAAACCTGCCTGCTCCATCTGCTCCTTGTATTTGTTGTTGAATTCGTAGCGGTGCCTGTGGCGTTCCTCAATATCGGAGCTCCCGTACACTTGCTTTACCAAGCTACCTTCTTGCAGGTGGCAGTCCCAAGATCCCAATCGCATGGTTCCACCCATATCGGTAATGGATTTTTGTTCTTCCATCAAACTGATAACCGGGTCCGGTGTGTCCTTGTCCATTTCGGTGGAATTGGCTTTGGAAAGTCCAAGTACCGTCCGTGCAAATTCAATCACCGCCATTTGCATGCCCAAACAAATGCCCAAGAAAGGAATATTGTTTTCCCTTGCATATCTCACAGCGGTCACTTTTCCTTCGATACCGCGCTCCCCAAATCCGGGGGCCACCAGAATACCGTCGAGACCCTGTAATTTCTTTTCAATATTTTTTTCTGACAGATGTTCGGAGTGTATGGATTTTACTTCCACCTCAACTTCATTTGCCGCCCCTGCGTGGATAAATGCTTCTTGTATCGACTTGTAGGAATCAGGAAGCTCCACATATTTTCCAATCAACCCTATGACCACTTTGTCCTTTGGGTTTTTATGGCGCTGTAAAAATTCCTTCCATTGCTCCAAATTGGGCTCTACCGTATTGGAGAGTGCTAATTTTTCCAATACCACGGCATCCAGACCTTCTTCTTGCATCATCACGGGAACATCGTAAATGGTAGATGCATCAATGGATTGAATTACGGCCTCCTTTTTCACATTGCAGAAAAGCGCGAGTTTTTGTTTGATATCCTCCGAAATCTGATGTTCGGTACGGCATACCAATATATCGGCCTTGATACCGCTTTCCATTAAGGTTTTTACCGAGTGTTGGGTAGGTTTTGTCTTGAGCTCCCCCGCTGCCGACAAAAAGGGCACCAAGGTAAGATGAATAACGATACCGTTGTGTTCGCCCAATTCCCAAAGCAATTGACGGACCGCTTCAATGTAGGGAAGCGATTCAATATCGCCCACGGTTCCACCAATTTCTGTGATCACGATGTCGTAATCTCCACTGTTACCCAAAATTTGGATACGCTCTTTGATCTCGTTGGTGATATGAGGCACTACTTGCACGGTCTTGCCCAAAAACTCTCCTCTTCGCTCCTTTTCTATAACGCTTTGGTAAATCCTTCCCGTAGTCACATTATTGGCCTGCGAGGTGCGAACATTTAAAAAGCGTTCATAATGTCCAAGATCCAAGTCGGTTTCGGCACCATCATCGGTCACATAACATTCGCCATGCTCATACGGATTTAGTGTTCCAGGGTCTACGTTAATGTATGGATCTAACTTTTGGATGGTGGTTCGGTATCCCCTGGCTTGCAGTAGTTTGGCCAAGGATGCGGCGATGATTCCTTTACCCAATGAAGAAGTAACGCCTCCCGTAACGAAAATGTACTTGGTATCTGACATATTGATCATTCTATTACGGGGCGTAAAATTACTAATTGCTTGGCAAAAATCAGGTAGATTCCCTAGGAAAATCTTTTTGCAGCTTTTTGATGAGGGGTTCCAGGTTGTTATCCTTGATGGTCAGCATGGTATTGAGGTAGTCGCCCAACTTGCCTTGGGGAAACCCTTTTTGCCGAAACCACACCAAATAGGCCAAGGGCAAATCTACCAGATAACGCCCCTTATATTTACCAAAGGGCATTTTGTAATGTGCCAGTTCCAGAAGCTGTTGTGAATCGGGACGTATTTCCATTTGTAGGCCTAAAATACTATCTTTCCAACAACAAATCCGTAAAATGAAACGTAGAAATTTTATCGCCACGGCTGCGGTCGGTTCCGCAGGCCTGGCTTCGGCCCCTGCCATGGCCGCTGCTCAAAATCCTGCCAAGGAATTCAAACTTAAGGGAAACATTAATCACAGTGTATGCGAATGGTGCTTTAGCGATATTCCGTTGGAAGACTTTTTGAAAACCTTGAACGAGTTGGGTGTTAAGGCCATTGATTTGGTGGGTCCCGATAGATGGCCCATTTTGAAAAAATATGATATCCATTGTTCCATGTGCAATGGAGCCGAAATAAGCTTGACCGAGGGATGGAACAACCCCAAGTACCACGGGCAACTCATAAAAAATTACACCGAAATGATTCCGAAGGTGGCGGAAGCGGGCTACACCAACCTCATTTGTTTTAGTGGTAATCGGGACGGTATGAACGACTACGTTGGATTACAAAATTGTGTGGACGGACTTTCGCAGATCATGCCCCTGGCAGAAAAGTACGGAGTGGTGATACAAATGGAGCTGTTCAACCAAGTGAACCACCCCGATTATATGTGCGACAATTCCCTTTGGGGCGTGGAACTTTGCAAACATTTGGGTAGCGACAATTTTAAATTGCTGTTCGATATCTACCACATGCAAATCCAAGAAGGCGACATTATCCGAAGCATACAAAACTATCATCCTTATTTTGGGCATTACCACACAGCGGGCGTTCCCGGCAGGCACGAAATCGATGAAACACAGGAACTGTACTATCCTGCCATCATCAAAGCCATTCATGAAACCGGATTTAAAGGCTACGTGGCACAGGAATTTATCGTGACATGGGAAGATAAAATTGCTGCGCTCAAAGATGGTTTTATGCGGTGTGATGTGTGACAGAGAACAGCATGGAAGCTGATTGATTACATATAAAAAATAGCCTTAAAAACCTTTGTTTTCTGATTCAATTGTTCTTTAACGCCTCAGCTATCTTCCTGTTCCACTCCGCTTGCTTTTCCCTATTTCGGGAAAAATTGGTTTCCCAATCGTATCGCTCTTGATACTCCTGGAGTTCTTTGAGAATATCGTGGTAAATCTTTCTAACCTCAGCCTTTACATCGTCGGAAAAGGAGGTGCGACGTAATTTTTCGCGCATCTTTCGGGCAAAAACCTCCGTAATATCAAAATGGAGCTGCTCGTGAGCCAAGGTATTTTCGTCACAAAGTTCGGGCTTGTACCACGATTCATTGGGATAAAAATAGGCGTTTACCTCAAAATCCAACTTTACTTCGTGGTGCAACAAATTGGCGGAATAGGAGTAACTGATACCACTTGCGGTGGTGGCTGCAGGAGGTTGTCCTGGGGGGACCTTACCTTTAAAATCGGCCCAAGTGAGGCGAACGTTTTCTGTCCATGGCACTCCTTCCTCGATTTCTTGTCCAAATCCAAAAAAAGCGAGCAACAAGGCAGATGCTATGGAAATTATTTTACCCAATTAAATTCAATTGACCGTTCAATGTCAGGATGCAGGCTATAGTGCACTGGGCAGGTATTCGCTGTGTGCACCAAAATTTTCCGATGTTTTTCTGAAACAGAAGAGGGCAGTTCCATTTTTACTTCAATCTTGGAAATCCGTCTTGGGTTGGCGGCCATATGCTTGGTTACCTCTGCGGTAGAACCTACAAGATTCACTCCAAGGTCACGTGCCTTTATGCCCATCATGGTCATCATACAATTCGCCAAGCCTGTGGCCACGGTATCGGTGGGCGAAAAAGCTTCGCCCTTTCCGTTGTTGTCCACTGGGGCATCCGTAATGTATTCGCTGCCCGAACGTACATGCACACAGGTGGTGCGCAGGTTTCCCTTATAGGTTACTTTTGCTGTCATTTTTTTGCTCTACCTCTTTTATACGAAGGTCGTCATATTCCATGATATAGCACGCCCTGTTGAAATACCCCGATGTCCAATCATTGTAATAATCGAAGCTGTTACCCGCATACTCGGTCAAACCGATGTATTTAGAAGTTTCAAAAAGATTCTTTTTATAGGCGAGTTTTAACAAAACATCCATGGTCACATCAAAGCCTCGAACGGCATATCTGTCTGGAAGCAGGCCATCATATTTTTGGGTATAGGCCTTGGTAAAGGCATCATTCACCGTTTCGCGATAAAATGAAGGATAGGTAAACTTCAAATTTGACAGATGCGCTTTGGATACGGCCTCATCTTCAAATGCCCCGTTGTAACTGGTGGTAAACATGCGGACCTTAACCTGTTTATCGGTTTCTTCGGCATCCAATCTAGAGATGTTGGCGGAATTTAAAATAGATGTAACACTGGACACCATGTTTACTTGGTCGGTTTCCAAAAACACCCAATTTTCCTTTTCTTCTGACAATTGTACCAGAAATTGGTCCAAGTGCAGTGATTTATTGTCGATTACCTTGGCAATCTTGGCCAAGGGAAACTTGCTCAAAATGGAATCGTGCGCCACTTGATGTGTCGAATCCGCAATGATGATGATATTTTCATCTTTGTGGATTTTCTCCATGTGTTCCAACATTTTATCCCGAAGGACCGCATCTCTGGGCACAGAGAAAAATACATTGCTATGGCTCAGTTTACTGTCCGAGGCAATCGGTGCTATTACAGGAATATTTTTTGCTGCGGCTTGAACGGCTACCTCGTCCAAGGGACCAGCGGCCAATGGACCAATTACCACATCAACGCCGGTCAGGCTTTCCCTTAGGAGAATTTCTTTCACCTTGGCTTGGTCCAATTGGGTATCGTAGGTTTTTACATCCACGGACACCCCAAGTTTTTTGATGGAGTCCAAGGCCACCATGGCTCCAGTATAGAAACCAAGGCTGATCGCTAGGTCTCTTCTATTTTTAATGAGCTCTTCCGCTTTTTGGGTGTCGGCCACATTCACTTTGTCCAATCGAAAGGGCAGCATATACACCAACTTAGGCCTGTTCTCCACATCGATACTGTCCACCAAGCTGATTTTATCCAGCACAAGTGCATTTTTGACTTCCAATTCCTTTGCCTTCTCTCTGGGCAATTTCAGCACCATCCCGGCCTTTAATCCATTTTCGAGTGCAGGGTTCAATCGAAACAGTTCGTCGCGGCTAATTTTTAGGTTTTGGGTAATCCTGAAAATATTCTGCTTGGGTTTAACTTCATAAAACACATAATTTTCAGTGTTCACCAAACCTGCTTTTTCTTTTTTCTTGGGTAGACGGACCACCATTCCTTCCTTAAGTCCAACCTCCTTCATGATTTCTGGGTTCAAACGCACAATGGAGTCCGTTGGAATCCCATATTCCCGTCCCAAACTGTACAGGGTCATCTTAGGTGGCACTGTATATGAAGTAAAGATCTCAGTTTTTTGCTCTTTTAGACTATCCCCTTTGGGCCTGGGTAACTTGAGTTCTTCACCAGCAGCCAAATAATTGGTATTCTTATCCAATTCGGGGTTCAGCACCAATAGACTATCCACACTAATTCCATATTTGTGGGCAATACTCCAACGGGTTTCCTTGGGCTGCACGGTGTAGATTTCAAAATCGAGTTCCTTTTCCTCATCAGGGTCGATTTCTGGAAATACGGGAATCTGGAGCACCATGCCCTTGTCCAGCGTTTCCGAGTACAATCGGGTATTGTATCGCTTGAGCTGATCTTCGGTAATGTTATACTTTTGAGTGAGTCCAAAAAGGGTTTCCCTTCTCCGCACCCTATGTTTTGTAAAGCGGATAGGTTTTAGTTCCTCCTCCTGGGGTTCCTCCTTTTTGGTTACAGGTTTGGTTTCCGCAGGCTTGCTCCCCTTCAACGGAATAATGAGGATGGTGTTCTCCTTTACATCAGCCGCTGTTTTGATTTCCTTATTGGCCTGTAAAATGCTGTAAGGGGTCACCCGATATTTTTGTGAAATGCTTTGTAATGTTTCGCCTTCCTTTACCGCGTGTGTAGCATAATTTTGTGCAGAAACCGGCACCATGACCAATAATAAGACCATGGTAAAAACCAGTCGTAACATATATTTTTTCATTCCCATTCTATAGTTGCCGGTGGTTTTGAGCTAATGTCATACACCACTCTATTAACGCCTTTAACCTTATTTATTATATCATTTGAGGTTTTTTGTAGGAATTCGTAGGGCAAATTCACCCAATCTGCCGTCATACCATCGGTACTTTCTACGGCCCTGAGCGCAACACATTTTTCATAGGTACGCTCATCTCCCATAACACCTACACTATCTACGGGCAAAAGCATAGCTCCGGCCTGCCAAACCTTGTCATAAAGTCCCCATTTTTTTAATCCATCGATAAAAATCGCGTCAACTTCTTGCAAAATGGCCACCTTTTCTGCGGTGATATCGCCCAAGATACGAATTCCCAATCCAGGACCTGGGAAAGGATGTCTTCCCAATATTTCGGGCGGCATGTCCATACTGGCACCTACTCTTCTCACTTCATCCTTAAACAACATTTTTAAGGGCTCTACTATTTTTAACTTCATGTAATCAGGCAGTCCCCCCACATTATGGTGACTTTTAATTACCGCTGATGGACCTCCACTAGCCGAAACGGACTCAATCCTATCGGGATAAATGGTACCCTGTGCCAGCCATTTTGCGTTCTCTACTTGGTGGGATTCATCATCAAAAACCTCAATAAATACCCTTCCAATGATTTTTCGTTTCTTTTCAGGGTCCGATTCGCCTTTCAAGGCATCCAAAAAGCGTGCCGAAGCATCCACTCCCTTTACATTGAGTCCCATATGCTTGTACTGATCCAGTACACTTTCAAACTCATTTTTACGCAGAAGACCATTGTTCACGAAGATACAATATAGGTGGTCTCCTATAGCTTTGTGCAGCAACATGGCCGCCACACTGGAATCCACGCCACCAGAAAGTCCCAAAATGACCTTTTCGTCACCGATTTCTTGTCGTAATTCCTCAACAGTGGTTTCCACAAAGGCATCGGGTGTCCAATCTTGTTCCAATCCTGCGATGTTCACCAAAAAGTTTTCCAACAATTTGGTTCCGTCCGTGGTGTGGTATACTTCGGGGTGAAACTGTATCGCATAAGTAGCTTCACCTTCTATTTTATATGCGGCATTTTCTACATCGTGGGTGCTCGCTAGGCGGATGGCGCCTTTGGGCAGTTCTTTGATGGTATCGCTATGGCTCATCCAAACCTGACTTCCTTCGCCAATACCCTTTAGAAAATCTTCTCCTTCTTTTACAAAGGAAAGGTTCGCCCTGCCATATTCCCTGGTCGCGGAGGGCGCAACATTGCCACCATGAAAATGGGACAGGTATTGTGCACCGTAGCAAATGCCCAAAAGGGGTATTTTTCCCTTTATTTCAGATAAATCGGGATGCGGGGCACTCTCCGAACGCACCGATGACGGGGACCCGGAAAGAATTACTGCTTTGTAATCGGACAAATTTTCCGGCAGTTTATTGTACGGTTTAATTTCTGAGTAAATGTTGAGTTCCCTAACGCGTCTAGCGATCAATTGTGTGTACTGGGAACCAAAGTCTAGGATGAGTACGTTGTTATGCATGGGCAAAAATAGCAATTTGCTTTAGTTGCAAAAGTATCTTTTAAAGGTTATTTATGACAAGTTTTCCCCACAAGTAATTCCAACGGGTTATCAACAGTTCGGCCAGTTCTGGATTCGCCTTACACCGCCAATCGGAAAGAACATATTGCTATATAGTTTTTTTCTTAACTGATTTCATTATTTCTTTGCGGTCTAAACACTAATGACCATGATCAAGGGATTTATTTTTGATTTGGACGGTGTGATCACCGATACGGCCGAACTCCATTACGAAGCTTGGAAGAAACTGTCCGATGATATGAACTGGAAATTCGACCGTGAACTCAATGAAAAACTCAGGGGAATCTCCCGAATGGATTCGATAAAAGTGATTATGGATTACAACCAAGTTACTTTGGATGATGCCACGGTAGAGGAACTGGCCACCAAAAAAAACGATATTTATGTGGCGAGTCTGGATGACATGACTCCAGATGACTACCTCCCCGGAGCTCGCGAACTTCTAACCCATCTACGATCTGAGGGATTCAAGGTTGCCCTGGGTAGTGCTAGCAAAAACGCCATAAAGGTTTTAAAACAATTGAACGCTACACATTTCTTTGATGTGATAGGCGATGGGAACAGCGTCTCCAAAAGCAAACCCGAACCGGACATTTTCCTTTACGCTGCTGAAAAATTGGGACTCCCCCCAGAAAATTGTATCGTTTTTGAGGATGCTGAAAAAGGCATCGATGCTGCCAAAGCTGGAAAGTTTCATAGTGTTGGTATCGGACCTGAAGAGCGTGTAGGTCACGCGGATATTCGCTTCAACACCATGAAAGAGGCTACCCTTTTTGAGGTAAAATCACATTTTAAGGAACTGTTTTAGCTCCCTCAAAGTTTATAAAAACAAAAAGCCCCGGGAACCACTCCGGGGCTTTTCAATAAAATCAAAACCAACCTAAACATATGAGTTAACCAACTCAAAATTTAAATTTTCATAGCTATTTACGGTAATGAAACAACCTTGGAGGAAAATACCCTACCAAGGTTTTCAATTTTTTTAGAAAATAAACAAATGGAAAAGTTTAGGGTGCTACCCTATTCGTGCCGAATAATTGTGAAATCCTTGGAGAACGGATCCAACGTGTCCAACAACAAAGGAATAAGACCTTCTCCCATGTGCAGGTACATTTCGGAAAAGTTGAGTTGCCTTTCCTGTAGCGATTGATTGGGAAACAATTCGTTCTGTAGTTCCGTTAAGCGTACTACATGGTCCTTTAGTTTCCGCTTTTGGGCCCGTAACAAACGCTTTTCCAAATTATCCAACCCTTTTTTTTGCTTCACTTCCTGCGCCTTGACTGCACCCAAGAAGCTTTTATCGGTTTTTTCAGCCAACTCGTACATATGCTGAAATTGCTCTTCCAGCAACTTTTTCTGGGGAGAGAAATCAATGTCAATGTTGGAAATATCGCGTATCTTTTTATTGATTAGCGAATGTTGCTTCATGAACAAATGGGATACTTTCAGCCCCATCTTTTCCACCTTTTCCGATTGTTTTTCGGTAATCAGCAAAGCTGAATTGCGCAACATCAGCATCGGAAACGTAACCCCTACCTCATCAAAATAGGACTTAAGTTCCAACCAATAGGCCAACTCCCCTCCTCCACCAATGTAGCACAGGTTGGGCAGAATTACTTCTTGATAGAGCGGACGGGCCACCACGTTAGGCGAAAATCGTTCTGGATTTTCTTCCAGTTCCGCTAGGAGTTCTTCCTTAGTAAAATCCAAATGGGTATTGATGACGTGATATTTCCCCTTTTTGAGGATAATACGCTCCCTGAGACCGTCCTTTAAATAAAAATAATTGATTTCCCTTGGGTTGACCTGAATGGTATAATCCGGAGAGGCCTCTTGCAAAGCCTCGATGGTTTTATTTATTTTTTGATACGGAACATGCTCCAGTATATCCGTTTTGGCGTAGGGCACCAACAATTTTTTGAGTTCCTTGTCATCACCATCAACAATCACCAACCCTTCTTCCCCAAACAGGGCATTGGCCAAATAACGAGTGGCCTGCGTTAAGGTCCCATGCTCCAAATAAGCCTTTTGGAACAGGGTCTTTAAATCTTCCGTTAGTCCCAAATTGCCCAGTTCAGCGGCAAACACATCAAATACATCTTCCAGACCTTCTATGGAAAGTCGGCCCACCGCCCCAGAAGCCTTTCTGTTCCAAAGCACCTTTTTGCCATGCAGGTTGAAGTAGTTAATTTCCTCAAAATCATGGTCCTCTGTGGCCATCCAATATACAGGTACAACATGGTTGTTGGGATGTTCCTTGTTCAGTTTTTTGGCCAGATTGATGGTAGATACAATTTTATACAGAAAGTACAGTGGCCCGGTAAACAGGTTCAATTGATGCCCCGTTGTTACGGTAAAGGATGTACCGTCTTGAAGGGATTCTATGTTCTTTCGAGTCGCTTTGGAAGTCGCAACATCCCGATACTGCCTTTTTAGGGCAGCAACCAGCATAGTGCGGTTTTCTTTAGGGAAGTTGGCCATCTTCTCTTGTATTTGGTCATCAAAATTCTCGGCCAGTGGGTACCTATGGTAAAAAGGAGCTAATGCTTTTTTCTGTTCTAAATAATCGCAAATCAGTTGAGAAAAATAACCAGTTTCCTTAAAGGGTATACATTCTACTTCCATTCAATCGATAATGAGGTGTTCAAAGATAAGTCTCTTCTTTGTTTCTGATCCTAAAAATACGTTAATTGAATTTTATGCAAATTTGGCCAAGGCCCATCCAAAAATTAGGATTCTGCCCTAATTTATTAGTAGATTTGGTAGAATCAATTAACCCAAGCATGACCAGATTTTTACTTTCTCTTGTTTTCTTAGTCGCGATTTCCGCCTCCGCACAACAATTAAAATCCCCCTCTGAATTTTTGGGATACGAACTCGGAACACAGTTCAGTCGCCATCATGAGGTGGTAGATTATTACGAATACTTGGCCGAAGCAGCTCCCGATAGGGTAAAACTAACCGTTTACGGACAGACCAATGAGCGGAGACCCCTCATTTTGGCTTATGTATCGTCTGCGGAAAACCTTTCCAATTTGGAGAATATTCGTCAGGAGCATTTGAAAGATACGGAAGGAACGGGGAATTTATCCAAGGCCATTGTTTGGTTGAGTTATAACGTGCACGGTAACGAAAGCGTGAGTACCGAGGCTTCCATGAAAACCATTTATGAACTGTTGACCAACAAAAGCTCCTATTTAGAGAACACGGTGGTGATTATGGATCCCTGTATCAATCCCGACGGTCGGGACCGGTACAGCAACTGGTACAATCAATTCAAAAATACCCCATACCAAGTGGACCCTAACAGTAAGGAGCACCACGAAGGTTGGTGGAGTGGTCGGAGCAATCACTACATGTTCGATTTGAACCGTGACTGGGCCTGGCTAACGCAAGTGGAAAGCCAGCAGCGCCTAAAAGTGTTCAACCAATGGTTGCCCCATGTTCATGTGGATTTCCATGAACAAGGTGTGGACAACCCCTATTATTTTGCACCGGCGGCGGAACCCTATCACGAAGTGATAACAGATTTCCAACGAAATTTTCAGGTAACCTTGGGTAGGAACCATGCCAAATATTTTGATGCCAATGGTTGGTTCTATTTCACTAAAGAGGTATTTGACTTGTTGTATCCAAGTTATGGGGATACTTATCCCATGTACAATGGTTCCATCGGGATGACCTATGAGCAAGGTGGAAGCGGAAGGGCCGGATTGGGTATTATCACCTCCATTGGAGACACCCTTACCTTGAAGGACCGTATTGCCCATCACTTTACAACGGGGCTTTCTACGGTGGAGGTCTCTTCCCAAAATGCACAAAAACTCAACGAAGAATTTAGAAAGTTCCATCAAAACAAAGCATTCAAGTACAAGAGCTACGTGCTGAAAGGAGATAAAGACAAATTGAACGCCTTAAAGTCCCTTTTGGAAAAGCACAACATTGCATACGGAGACCTTGAGAGCGGTTCTTACAAAGGACATCATTACAGTTCTGGTAGTACAGGTAGCCTGACCATCAATAAAAACGGCATGGTCGTATCTACAGATCAACCTAAAGGAACCTTGGTAAAAGTGCTGTTCGAGCCCAACGCCAAACTTTCGGATTCGTTGACGTACGACATTACCGCTTGGTCGTTGCCTTATGCTTATGGATTGGATGCTATTGCTTCCACCTCCACAGTTTCGCCACAAGCGGTGCAACCGAGGGTGGCTAGCTCCAGCATCAACAGTGGCAGCTATGCCTATCTCGCGGATTGGAACAGTATGGAAGATGCCCGTTTTTTAGCTGCTTTGCTCAATGAAGGTATAAGGGTCCGCAAAGCTGACCACCCCTTTAGCATTGATGGCAAGTCCTTTGACCGTGGTACTTTGATCATCACCAAAGGTGATAATGAAAACAAAAAAGATTTTATCACTGCCCTGAATTCCATTGTCCAAAAATTCAACAAGGACATCACGGCAACCAGTACCGGTTTTGTGGATTCAGGAAAAGACTTTGGGTCGTCATCCATTCAAATGATCACCAAACCCAAAATAGCCGTTTTGTCCGGTGGCCCCACCTCTACCCTACGATTTGGGGAAATTTGGCACTTTTTTGAACAGCAATTGCATTATCCTTTGACCGTAATCGATGATGAATATGCCGATAGGGTGGATTTAGACGAGTACCACATTTTGATTTTGCCCGACGGGCGTTATGGCAACTATTTTAGTGAGGACAAACTTTCCGAGTTGAAAAGCTGGGTTCGCCAAGGTGGAAAAATTATAGCCATGGGAGGGTCCATAAATGCACTTGACGGAGAAAATGGTTTCGGAATCAAACAAAAGAAAATGGAAAAGGATACCAGTGAAAATTCCCCGCAACCTTATGAAGATTGGGAGAGGGAACGCATCAAGGGAGCCATTACCGGAGCTATTTTCAAAACTAAGGTGGACAATTCGAACCCGCTTGCCTATGGGTACGATTCAGATTATTTTTCACTAAAGTTGGGTAGCAGTGCCTACGAATATCTAGATTACGGCAACGCTGTTTATCTGGAGCAGAATACCAAACCATTTTCTGGTTTTGCGGGTATAGAGGCCCAAAAGCGTATTGCAGAAACGCTAATCTTTGGGGTGGAAAACTATGGCCGCGGCCAAGTGGTGTATATGGTGGACAATCCGCTTTTTAGAGGATTTTGGGAGAACGGAAAACTGTTTTTTGCCAATGCCCTTTTTATGGTAGAATAGATCACTCTTAAAGGTTGACATTTAGCGTATTGTTTGGTTTTTAACGCAATCCGAACAAAAGCGTATGTCCTTTTTTTTGTATCTTTAGTAGAATGGAAAAAAAGAAAATTGCACCTATGTCACCTATCAACCTTTCTCTGATTTTAAAACTAAAATCCGGCGCCTTGCGAATTGCATTCTTAGTGGCCATATTCCTAATCAACCCTTTTAGTGGCTTGGCCCTGCAGGAAGAAACCGTTGCCATGGAATACAATGAATACAGCGGTGAGGTCAAAGAGGAATCAAGCAATAAATCCTTGGTCTTTGCTACCCTTACGGTAGAAAGCACCAATATCAGTACCATTACCAATACAGAAGGGAACTTTCTTTTAAAAGTTCCGAAGGAACACCTCGATAAAAACGTTATCATTTCTTTTTTGGGCTACAGAACAAAACAAATCCCTATTTCGAGCCTACAACACGAAAAGAATGAAATCTATCTTGAAGTATCGGCAACCCAATTATCTGAGGTAAACATTAACGCCCCAAAGGATGCGATGGCCCTTTTTAAGGAAACACTGAAGAATAGGGGCGAAAACTATTTTACGGACCCTACCTTAATGACCGCATTCTACAGGGAAACCATTAAAAGAAGAAGAAAGAACGTATCCTTGGCAGAAGCCGTGGTCAATGTGTACAAAACACCATACAATATCAACCGTGAAGATGCCGTGGAGCTATACAAGGCAAGAAAAAGTACGGACTACAGCAAATTGGACACCGTGGCCCTTAAACTACAAGGAGGACCTTACAATACGCTCTATGTGGATTTGATGAAGTATCCAGATTATCTATTTTCTGAGGAAATGTTGGAAGATTACAAGTTCACCTTTGACCGTTCCACGCGTACCAGCGATCAATTGATCTATGTCATCAAGTTTGACCAACGACCAGATGTACTGGAACCCCTTTATCGAGGCGAGCTGTACATTGATGTCGACAAGAAAGTTTTGACAGGCGCCATATTTTCACTGAATATTACGGACAGGGATATGGCCGCACAGCTTTTTGTACGGAAAAAACCAGCGAGAGTGGACGTGTGGCCCACCGAAGTCTCCTACCGTGTGGATTACAGGGAAAAAGACGGGAAATGGTTTTATGGGTATAGCAGTGTTTTTATGGAGTTCAAAGTGGACTGGGCCGATAAATGGTTCAATTCACAATACAGCATGACCGCTGAAATGGCCGTAACCGACTGGGAAAAAGTCGGCAAGGACGAAAGGCCAAAATACCGTCAACGTATTCGAAAATCCGTAATCCTAAGTGATGAGGCCTCTGGTTTCTCAGACCCTGATTTTTGGGGAGAGTATAACATCATTGAACCTGAAAAATCTATTGAATCGGCCATTAGAAAGATTCAAAGACAGCTTCGCAGAGAGGAGCGCAGCAGCGATTAAACCATTTTTACCACCTTACTATTTGGATTTTTATCTTTGTGGTGCCTAATCCCATATAAATGTCCAAAAGAAGAAGTTTTCTAAAATCGGCTACCGCTCTTGGTGCGGCGACCCTTTTGCACCAAATTGGATGGAGCAATGCTTCCACCGTCCAACCCATACCTAAAATAAAACCCAAACGCTTACAAATGGGAGATACTATTGGCTTGGTAGCTCCTGGGTTTGCTTTGGATACAGAGTCCATTTATCTTGCAGTGGACACCCTGAAAAAAATGGGGTTCAAGGCTTTTTATACAGACCGGATAGAAGGCAATCACGGATATTTTAGCAATACGGATGAAGAACGGGCAAAGGACATCAACGAGATGTTTGCCAATCCGGACATCGATGGTATTCTTTGCGCTCGTGGCGGTTATGGCTGCACCCGAATTTTGGATCTATTGGACTACGAGACCATTGCAAACAACCCCAAGGCATTTATTGGCTTTAGCGATATCACTGCCCTTATCAACACCTTTTATAAAAAGACGGGACTTGTTTGCTTTCATGGACCCGTGGGCAAAACATTGGACGATGAATATAGCCAATCCTATTTCAAAAAAGTTTTAATGGAACCCCAAGAGATGCTTCCCATTAAAAATGCCATTCTGGAAGACCCCAAACAGTACCGAAACAGCGAGTATTATCGGTACACCATTACACCTGGAATGGCAGAAGGAGAGCTTGTTGGCGGAAGTTTATCGCTGGTTACGGCCATGATAGGAACCCCTTATGAAATTGACTTTACCGACCGTATTGTTTTTTTGGAGGACGTGGAAGAAGCTCCATATCGTATGGATCGTATGCTCACACAACTCACTCAAGTGGAATCCTTTGTAAAAGCTAAGGGAATCATATTTGGGGTATGCAAGGGTTGCGACCGCAAACGGACCACCGATAATTTTACGCTAAAAGAGGTGATTACAGACAGGCTTGCCCCCTTGGGCATACCCGCAGTTTACGGAATGAGTTTTGGGCACATTCCACAGAATGGAACGCTTCCCATTGGTATCTTGGCCCGATTCAATGCCTACAAAAAGCAGCTTCGTTTGATGGAAGCTGCTGTTTGCCAATAATTATTTTTTCTTAAACTGGCGCAATGTCTCAATAATAATGGACACGCAATCCAGCAATTGTTCACGGTTCATCACCAAAGGTGGTGCAAACCGGATAATGTTTCCATGGGTCGGTTTTGCCAATAGGCCGTTTTCCTTGAGTGCCATGCAAATATCCCATGCCGTGGAGCTGTCCTCGGTATCGTTGATGACGATGGCGTTGAGCAGCCCGCGCCCGCGAACCTTCACCACCAAATCGCATTGGGGTATAAACTTATTTAGTTCCTCTCGAAAAAGCTCACCTAATACTTCTGCATTCTCGGCCAGTTTTTCTTCTTTGACCACTTCCAAAGCGGCCATGCCAACAGCTGCCGCTACAGGATTCCCACCAAAGGTACTTCCGTGGCTCCCTGGTGTGATTACTTCCATAATGGGGTCGTTGGCCAAAACCGCCGAAACCGGATAAACACCTCCAGAAAGGGCCTTGCCCAAAATCAAAATATCGGGCTTTACTTCTGGTGTGCCACTACAGTTTTTATCTGCACAGCTGCAATTCCCACAGGTGGCGAGCAAACGTCCCGTTCTGGCAATGCCCGTTTGCACTTCATCCGCAATAAAAAGCACATTGTATTTTTCGCAAAGCGCCTTGGCCCCTTTCAAATATCCTTCGGAGGGCACATAAACCCCAGCTTCGCCCTGTATCGGCTCGACCAGGAAACCGGCCACATGGGGGTTGCTTTTAAGGGCGTTCTCCAAAGCGGTCAAATTATCATACTCGATTCTGATAAAACCTTCGGTGTAAGGACCATAATTATCTCGGGCCACTTCATCATTGGAAAAAGAAATAATGGTAGTGGTTCTGCCGTGGAAATTATTCTCACAAACAATAATCTGCGCTTGGTTTTCCGGAATTCCTTTTTTGCCGTATGCCCATCTCCTACAGATTTTCAGTGCAGTTTCAACCGCTTCGGCACCCGTGTTCATGGGCAACAACTTGTCAAAATTAAAAGTCTCCGTAGCGTATTTCTCAAATTTCCCCAACATATCGTTGTAAAATGCGCGCGAAGTCAAGGTCAAGGTTTTTGCCTGCTCCATCATGGCGCCAATAATTTTGGGGTGACAGTGCCCCTGGTTTACGGCAGAATACGCGGAGAGGAAGTCGTAATATTGCTTTCCTTCCACATCCCATACATGGACCCCATCGCCTTTGCTCAGGACCACGGGTAATGGGTGATAGTTGTGCGCTCCGTACTTGTTTTCCAAATCTATCGCTTGCTGCGATGTTAAATGCTCTAAAACAGCCATTTCATTAAATGATTAAAATTGATAAAATAACCATTCCTACTGTACCTTTATTCTTTCGAAGTCTCGAAAAAGCAGCGTGGGAGAGAAATCATCCCTTGGAGTGCCCGCAAATTACAAATTAATTGATGAAAATATAATTTTCGTCATGCCTTTCCCGCTGTAACAACCAAAAGTTTAGATGCAATTTAAGAAGCTGCGTTCCCCGAAATACCAAAAAGAACTTACTTTTGTGCCATGCGTAAAAACAGAAGGAGAAAAACGTTTGAAAACGTAACCGTTATCGATGCGGGAGCAAAAGGAAAGTCGGTGGGGAAAGCCCCTGATGGACGAGTAATTTTCCTGAGCAATGCCGTACCCGGGGATGTAGTGGATGTAATGACCACCAAAAAACGAAAAGCCTATTTTGAGGGGGTTGCCACCAAATTCCACACCCTTTCCGATAGAAGAACGGAACCAGTATGCCAACATTTTGGTACTTGCGGGGGCTGCAAATGGCAGCACATGGGCTATGAGCACCAACTCTATTTTAAGCAAAAAGAGGTGGAAAATAACCTGAAGCGCATCGGTAACTTGGAATTGCCAGAGACCAATCTCATTTTGGGCTCCAAGGAACAATACTTTTATCGAAACAAAATGGAGTTTTCCTTTTCGGACAGTCGATGGTTGACCCAGAAAGAAATTGATTCCGACAAAGATATCGATGATAGAAATGCGCTTGGATTCCATATCCCAGGGATGTGGGACAAGATTTTGGACATCAAAAAGTGCCACTTACAAGAAGACCCCTCCAATGCCATCCGTTTGGAAACAAAACAGTTTGCCAATAAAAATGGGCTAAGTTTTTTCAATCCGAGAAAACAGGAAGGGCTGCTAAGGACTTTGATGATTCGTACCTCCTCCACTGGCGAAATTATGGTACTTATCCAATTCTTCGAGGAGCACAAGGAGTACCGAGAGCTGTTGCTAAATCATCTAAAAGTTACCTTTCCAGAAATCACCTCCCTACTGTATGTCATCAATTCCAAAGCGAATGATACTATTTATGACCAGGAGGTAATCTGTTTTGCGGGGCGCGACCATATCTTCGAGGAAATGGAAGGTTTACAATTCAAGATCAACGCAAAATCCTTCTACCAGACCAACTCGGCCCAAGCCTACGAGCTTTATAAAGTAACAAGGGATTTTGCCGGACTATCAGGAAATGAACTGGTATATGATCTATATACAGGAACAGGCACCATTGCCCAGTTTGTAGCGAAAGATGCCAAAAAGGTCATTGGGGTCGAATCTGTTCCCGAAGCTATTGCCGATGCAAAGGCCAATGCAGTACACAACCAAATTTCAAACGTGGAATTTTTTGTCGGGGACATGAAAAATGTATTCAATGATGATTTTATCAAGGCCCACGGCCAGCCGGATATCATCATCACCGACCCACCAAGGGATGGTATGCACAAACAAGTGGTAGAGCAATTATTGCAAGTGGCCCCGCCAAAGATTGTCTACGTAAGCTGCAATAGTGCCACACAAGCAAGGGACTTGGCCCTTATGAAGGAAAAATATAAAGTGGCCAAAGTGCAACCGGTGGATATGTTCCCACAAACCCACCACGTTGAAAATGTTGTACTTTTGGAAAAACGGGTCTAGCGTTTGAACATAAACCCTTAGGTAAACGGAATGAAAAAACTAATCCCCACCCTACTTATCACCGCTCTATTTTACTGGGTATCTTCCTGCGAAAAGGACGATATCTGCGTTGATGGCGATACCCCCTTATTGGTCTTGGGCTTTTTTGATGTGAACGATACAACAGAGGCGAAGGCCGTACCCTCCATTCGAATCATAAATATGGATATCGATAGCGTACTAACCAATTCAACCTTTGGGGACCGATCCAATTCACCAGATTCACTGCAAGTACCATTGCGGAGCAATGCCGTTACCACGATGTACCAGATTATTTCGGGCTCGGATGACGATGATGAAACCGATGAGGAAATCGGGAATATCGATACCCTGACCATTTCCTATGAACTTGAGGAAGCCTTCATATCAAGGGCCTGTGGATTTGTGACCAATTACAATAACATTTCAGTTACCCTTACCGAGGGAACCGAAAACTGGATTCAAGATATCAAGGTTGTTCAACCCAATGTCGAAAATACCGATAACATCCATGTCAAAATATTTCACTAGCATTTTAATCGGCCTCATGCCTTTTTTTACATGGGCGCAGAGCGAACCCATCAATCTTTCGCAAAAGGATACGGTGGAGTACAAGGAAAAATATGGACTTCGCGTGGGTGCCGATATCAGTAAGCTCATACTTTCCTTCGCAGATGAAGATTACACCGGACTGGAACTGGTGGGCGATTATCGGCTAACGCAAAAATTGTATCTCGCGGCCGAAATTGGAAACGAGACCAAAAAGCAGGACGAAACTTTGCTCAACACACTGTTGTATGACTATGAGACCTCAGGGAGTTACATTAAGGCAGGGGTGGACGTCAACACCTACACCAATTGGTATGGGATGAACAACGCCATTACCATTGGAGGTAGGTATGCCTTCGCCAGTTTCACCCAAACCCTGAATGATTACAGTCTGTACGAGACCAATCAATTTTTCAACGAGGAATTTTTACCGGGAGAAAATCCGAACCGTGAGTTCAGCGGACTTTCAGCCTCATGGTTGGAATTTGTTGTCGGTGCAAAAGTGGAGCTTTTTGCCAATATTTTTGTGGGTATGAGCGCACGACTGGGATTTTTGATCACCAATACAGAAGATGAGCAATTTCCCAATCTTTGGATTCCAGGATTCAACAAAGTGACTGATGGAAGTAATTTTGGGGTGAACTATAACTACTCCATCTCCTACTTTATCCCCCTCTACAAAAAATCGAAAAAGAAGCAACCAGAAGCCGAGCAGTAAGATGAAAACTCCCATTGACTATATAGAGTTCAAATCAACGGATTTAGGGCAGACCAAAAATTTCTACAGTGAAGCTTTTGGATGGGAATTTACGGATTATGGTCCCAGTTATGTTTCATTTTCTGAGGCCGGTATTACTGGCGGTTTTGAATTGAGCACCGAACCCATAAAGAATGGCGCCCTTGTCGTACTTTATCATGGGAATCTTAAAACGATTAAGGAAAAAGTAATTAAAAGTGGAGGGGCCATCAGCAAAGAGATTTTTGGGTTCCCGGGCGGGAAGCGTTTCCATTTCATGGACCCATCGGGAAATGAATTGGCCATTTGGTCCGAAAAGTAAAAGGAACCCTTGTGGGGCTCCTTTTACAAATTTGGTTGAGTTAGTTAGCTGTGTTTTAAACACTTTCCAAATCTAAACAAATCTTTTGCTTTTTCCTACCTTTATTTTTTTGGATAATGGACTAATCTTTTTCTTTAAAACTACGGATTGCCGTCCTGATTTTTATCCTTTTTGCTCCCCTCGTAAATATCATATTTTACCAATCGTGCTTCCAGTTTCCCATTAAAGGCCTTGATTTTTTTGGAAGTCTTTAACCCCACATGTTTCAACGCCTCTAGATTGGAAGTGATCAACCATGCTTCGGTCCCTGGGTAATTTTGCTTTAAGGTATCCCCTATCCTTGCGTAAAACTCCTCCATCTCAATGGGCAAACGCTCGCCATAAGGCGGATTAAAGACCATGTGCAATTTACCTTCCACGGGTTTCTCGGTCCTAAAAAAGTCCTTTCGTTCCACATCGATATAATCCGATAGATTGGCATGATCCACATTTTCCTGTGTTTTTCGCACCGCAGAAGGAGCCTTATCGTACCCTATGATCTTATGGTGGAATTCCCTGACCTTTTTTAAGCTGGCATCCACTATTTTCTGGTGCAATTCGGCATCATAATCCTTCCAGTGCATAAAAGCGTAGGATTCCCTATTGATGTTCACTGGAATATTACAAGCAATCATGGCAGCTTCCACCAAGAAAGTCCCGCTCCCACACATGGGGTCCAAGAAATCCGTTTGACCATCCCATCCGCTCTTGAGCAATAAACCAGCAGCCAACACCTCGTTGATAGGAGCTATGTTCGTCAAAATACGGTATCCTCTTTGATGTAGGGAGTTGCCCGAACTGTCTAGGGAAACGGTACAGGTATTCTTATAAATATGGATATTGATTCGAATATCGGGGTCTTGGGTCTTCACGTTGGGGCGCTCTCGCACCACAGCCCTAAACTTGTCCACTATGGCATCCTTTGCTTTTAAGGAAACGAACATGGAATTATCAAAGACCTCCGTAGTAGTGATACTATCAAGGGCAAAAGTCTTTTCCACATCAAAAATAGAGGGCCAATCAATGTCATGGATATGTCTGTAAAGATCCTTTTCATTGAACACCTGAAAGGTTTTGATGGGTTTGTAGACTTTTAAAGCAGTCCTAAGGCACAGATTGGCCTTGTACATAAAACCCGTATCACCTTCAAAAGTAACATTACGAACACCTTCCTCAACATGGCCAGCACCCAAATTACGAAGCTCCTTAGCCAAGATATGCTCGAACCCGTAGAGCGTTTTTGCCATCATTTTAAAATTCCCTGTCATACTATCCTTAAATCTTTCCGCAAAAATAGGTTATTTTTGCCCCTTTAATTCCCGATATGAATTTTCCTTCCGCCATTATCTACATTGTGCCCATTTTAGCCGTTTGGTTCGGTTTTGTGTTCGTTTGGGTCGCAAAGCCGAAGAACAGTAACAATATAAAACTGTTGTTGGCCTTTAGTGGCGCCTTTTTATTGTCCCTTACCTTTTTTGAACTGCTACCCGATGTGTACCACGGCCACAATCCCAAAATAATAGCACTTTACATCTTGGGAGGGATTTTATTACAGGTTTTTTTGGAGTTCTTTTCCAAAGGAGCCGAACATGGGCATATGCACATTCAATTAAAGGAAAATAAGTTTCCTACACTTTTGTTCCTAAGTCTATCCGTACATGCCCTGGTCGAAGGTGTACCTATACACGATAACGACTCCATACTTTATGGAATCATTATCCACAAGATTCCCATCGCCATTATTCTGAGTATCTTTTTGATCAATTCCAAGATGAAGTTGAGCACCGTATTGTTATTTATTGGGGCCTTTTCCCTAATGACCCCCTTGGGTAGTTATTTGTCCACCGTTCCATGGGTACGGGACTACGGGCACCTATTAACGGCTTTGACCATTGGGGTGTTCTTCCATATTTCCACCATTATTTTGTTTGAAAGTGCCCAAGGGCATGCCTTCAATCTGAGGAAATTAGTTGTGATTATCTTAGGAATCGGGATTGCCTATTTGGTATAGTTATAGCTCTAGAAACCTACAATTTCTGAAAATCAACAATTTACAGATTTTTCTTACTTTTTAAGATAAAAGCACCCTGCTCTTTTTAAAAAAAACATTATTTTACCACAACTAAACTAACAATATGAAACTTTTACGCCTTACCTCTATTCTACTTATTGCATTCAGTATTTTATATTCATGTTCATCAGACTCCGAAGATCCTGCTCCGGAGCCCGACGTTATAGCACCTACTATAAATTTTGCTGTTGCTGGTGCCAATAGCTCACCAAGTGGGTCAACTCCGGTTTTCAGCAATCAAATCACTATTGAAATCAATGCACAGGATGCGGGAGGCGTAGCAAAGGTGGAAGCCTTCATCAACGACCAAAAAGTGGGCGAGGATACAACCGCACCTTTCCAAATTACTATCGACCTTTCCGAATACGCTTCGAAAATTCCGAGTTCGGGCAAATTCCAGGACTATACCCTTAAAATTGTCGCCACAGATACTTCCGGTAACCAAAGTTCCGCAGAGCAGGTCATCAACATTGACAATGAATTGCCCTCCATTTCCAATGTTTCCCTTCAAAATGGAGCCATCATCAATGGAGATACCAATACCGTGACCTTTGAAGTGAGCGACAACGAAGCCCTAAGCACAATACAGGTTTTTTTAAACAATGAGTTGTTACAACAATTCTCGGATGAGGTCTTTGAATTCAACATTAACACCTTGGAATTATCCGAAGGAGAAAATTCCTTTAGGATTGAGGCGATAGATCTCGCCAACAATACTGCCAACTTCGATGTTGCCTTTATTTCCGACAATACGGGACCGGAAATTATCGTATCCAA
>NZ_RZMZ01000004.1:0-2500 GCF_003992675.1 Flagellimonas marinaquae | reverse complement strand
TGCCGAAACAACAACGGTTTGGGCCGATCCGATTTCGCTCGCCACTACTCTCGGAATCACTCTTGTTTTCTCTTCCTCCGCCTACTTAGATGTTTCAGTTCGGCGGGTTCGCCCCCATTGCTGGGTGACAGGCCTTCAACCTGCCGGGTTGCCCCATTCGGACACCCGCGGATCAATGCTCATGTGCAGCTCCCCGCGGATTTTCGCAGCTTATCACGTCCTTCGTCGCCTCTGAGAGCCTAGGCATCCCCCATACGCCCTTCTTTTGCTTGTCGCATCCCATATAAATATGGGACGCCCTCTCGTAATCCTTAATTGTTCTATTCTACTTCGTGTTTCTTCTTTTTGACTTCACGTGAACGGTATGATACCGCTCCGCTCCGTCCCAATATGTCAATGAACTTTCTGGCACGCCGCCACCGATACCAAGATCGACGGACGGCCTTTGCCGTGGTGGAGAATATCGGAGTCGAACCGATGACCTCCTGCGTGCAAGGCAGGCGCTCTAGCCAGCTGAGCTAATCCCCCATCTTTCAGTTATGAGTTATTAGTTGGGAGTTATGAGTGATAACCCTGTAACTCAACTTCTAAAATTTCCAATTCAATATTCCTCAATGAACTTCCTTTACAGTCCCAGGCAGACTTGCTTCGACCGCGCTCAGCACAGGCTTCTCGTCCTTCTTCGACTTGTAGTCTCAGGCAGACTCGAACTGCCGACCTCTACATTATCAGTGTAGCGCTCTAACCAGCTGAGCTATGAGACTGTCTTGGCCTATTGCCAGTATTTGTAACATATCATAAACGACAGCGCAGAGATAAAACCATCTCGTGCGGGACAAGGATCTTCCGGACATCTCTTTCTCTAGAAAGGAGGTGTTCCAGCCGCACCTTCCGGTACGGCTACCTTGTTACGACTTAGCCCTAGTTACCGATTTTGCCCTAGGCCGCTCCTTGCGGTGACGGACTTCAGGCACTCCCGGCTTCCATGGCTTGACGGGCGGTGTGTACAAGGCCCGGGAACGTATTCACCGGATCATGGCTGATATCCGATTACTAGCGATTCCAGCTTCACGGGGTCGAGTTGCAGACCCCGATCCGAACTGTGACCGGTTTTGTAGATCCGCGCCCCCTTGCGGGGTGGCTTCCCTCTGTACCGGCCATTGTAGCACGTGTGTAGCCCAGGACGTAAGGGCCGTGATGATTTGACGTCGTCCCCACCTTCCTCACGGTTTGCACCGGCAGTCCCGTTAGAGTCCCCATCTTGACATGCTGGCAACTAACGGTAGGGGTTGCGCTCGTTATAGGACTTAACCTGACACCTCACGGCACGAGCTGACGACAACCATGCAGCACCTTGCAGGCGGTCCGAAGAAAGGGGTATCTCTACCCCATGCAGCCTGCATTTAAGCCCTGGTAAGGTTCCTCGCGTATCATCGAATTAAACCACATGCTCCACCGCTTGTGCGGGCCCCCGTCAATTCCTTTGAGTTTCATTCTTGCGAACGTACTCCCCAGGTGGGATACTTATCACTTTCGCTTGGCCACGGAGACCGAAGTCCCCACAGCTAGTATCCATCGTTTACGGCGTGGACTACCGGGGTATCTAATCCCGTTCGCTACCCACGCTTTCGTCCATCAGCGTCAGTACATGGTTGGTCACCTGCCTTCGCGATCGGTGTTCTATGTGATATCTATGCATTTCACCGCTACACCACATGTTCCGGCAACCCCACCATGACTCAAGACCTGCAGTATCAAAGGCAATTTTATGGTTGAGCCACAAACTTTCACCCCTGACTTACAGGCCCGCCTACGGACCCTTTAAACCCAATGATTCCGGATAACGCTCGGACCCTCCGTATTACCGCGGCTGCTGGCACGGAGTTAGCCGGTCCTTATTCTTACGGTACCGTCAGACACCTACACGTAGGTGCGTTTCTTCCCGTATAAAAGCAGTTTACAACCCATAGGGCCGTCATCCTGCACGCGGCATGGCTGGATCAGGCTCCCGCCCATTGTCCAATATTCCTCACTGCTGCCTCCCGTAGGAGTCTGGTCCGTGTCTCAGTACCAGTGTGGGGGATCCCCCTCTCAGGGCCCCTAACCATCGCTGTCTTGGTGGGCCGTTACCCCACCAACTAACTAATGGTACGCATGGCCATCCCTGTCCGATAAATCTTTAATCGTAATATCATGCGATATAACGATACCATGGGGCATTAATCCAAGTTTCCCTGGGCTATTCCCCTGACAGGGGCAGGTTCCATACGCGTTCCGCACCCGTGCGCCGGTCGCCACCAGAAAAGCAAGCTTTTCCGTGATGCCCCTCGACTTGCATGTGTTAGGCCTGCCGCTAGCGTTCATCCTGAGCCAGGATCAAACTCTTCATTGTATTTCTTTGAATGTCTGTCCGACACCCGGAAACCCGAGTCCCTGCATCAAAATGGTTCTTTCTTAATTCTACGCTGTCGTTACAATATGTATATGAACTTCTTTGTTT
>NZ_RZMZ01000003.1:2500-35125 GCF_003992675.1 Flagellimonas marinaquae | reverse complement strand
AGGCAAGCGGTTTTTCGACGGACTGTGTTTCCTGTCATACCACGGCACCTGGATGGACCCCTGCCAGTATCAATCATGACTTTTTCCCATTGACGCAGGGACATGATATACAGGATTGTACGGAATGCCACACCAATGGTACCTATCAAGGACTATCCTCGGAATGTGTGAGCTGTCATCAAACGGATTATGATCAAACCTCGGACCCCAACCATTTGTCGGCCAATTTTCCGACCGATTGTGCTTCTTGCCATACGACCAACCCTGGTTGGCAACCAGCGGAATTTGATCATGATGGACAATATTTCCCCATATATTCCGGTGAGCACCGAGGAGAATGGAACGATTGTACCGATTGTCACATCAATACGAACAATTATGCCGAGTTCTCCTGTTTCCAATGTCATGGACAGGCCGAAACTGATAACGAACACGATGAAGTGGGAGGCTACGTATATAGCAGTCCGGCCTGCTATGAGTGTCACCCAACTGGAAGCGAATGAAAAAAACAATCCAATACATCATACGGACGCTCATCTTTTTGACCGTTGTTGTGGCCTGGGGCCAGGACAAGGAAGTGGTCAATGGAAAAGTTTCCTTTATAACCGCTAACAGTGTCTATGTCCGTTTCGATAGCACAGCGGCTATCCAGGTAGGGGACACCCTACGATTGGATGGCCAAAAAGGCCCTGCCTGTCTTTTCGTGGACAGTAAATCCACAACATCCTGTGTATGTCTTCCTTTATTTGATTGTAAGGTGGAAAAAGGTGACAAGATCATTTTTATCCCGCCCGTGAAAACCGATGCGAGCGTTGCCGAAGAAATTGTTGTGCCCAGAACACTGCGTGATACCCTGGATCAAGAGACAAAGGAGTTGGCCTACCCGCAAGAGATCAAGGCCCGAATATCGGCCTCTACCTACAGTTTGGTGTCGAACGATAGGGAAAATAGGCATCGCTTGATGAGCAGATTATCAGTGGATGCGGATCATATCGATGATTCCAGGTTTTCCGCCCAGGTGTATATGAACTTTCGGCACATCTTGGATGCACCCACGGGGCGGGTGGGAAATAATTCCCTTTTACGGGTATTCAATTTTGCCGTGTCCCATGAAACGACTCCCACCCTCAAGTTTCTCTTTGGGAGGGCCATAAACCCTAAAATTTCTTCCCTTGGGCCTATGGATGGACTGCAAGCGGAAAAGCAGTTGGGAAACGCATACGTGGGTGCGATGGTCGGTTCAAGGCCCGATGTATTCGATTTTGGCTTTAATCCGAACCTATTGCAGTACGGGGCCTATTTGGGAATCAATTCCGATAGGGACGATTTTCGTTCCCAAACGACCTTGGGGTTCATAGAACAAAGGGGGGAAGGGGCCATCGATAGGAGGTACGCCTATGCGCAGCACACCAGTGCCTTGTCCCAGAACCTTAATTTATTTGCCTCTGCTGAAATGGACCTGTATAGCAAGGTAGGGGATACCATTGCCAATGACTATCGCTTGACAAGTCTATACTCTTCTTTACGGTATCGTTTTTCAAGGGGGGTAAGCCTCATGGTTTCCTACGATACCCGAAAACGTATTATTTATTACGACACCTATCGATCCGATATCGAGCAATTATTGGACGATGATCTGGCCCGTCAGGGGGTCCGTGCCCGCATCAATATCAGGCCCTTACGTCGTGTTTTCACCGGATTCAGTTACAGCAAACGATTTCAGAGCGACCAGCAGAACAAATCGGACAATATCCATGGGTATTTGACCTTGTCCCAGACCCCGTTCGTCCATGGCCGGACTTCCGTATCCTATAATCAAAACCAATCCAACTATGTGGTCAGTAATATTATTTCCATGCGGCATTCCAGGGGGTTGTTCGAGAATAGGTTGAATACGGAACTGTACTATCGTTTGGCCGAATACGATTATACGATGAACTTCGATAAGCTTTCACAGCAACTGATGGGGGTCAATCTGACCTACCATATCAACAGGACCCTGATGTTCAGTTTGACAGGGGAATTGTCCATGTACAATGACAGTAGGAACTACCGCGTGTATACACGATTGGTACAACGTTTTCACAGTAAACATAAAAATTGATATGATGAACGTAAAAATCAGAAATGCCGTTTCGGCAAGTTTGTTTATAGCACTATTGACCACGTCCTGTAACAATAGTCCAAAAGTCGTTGAGGCGACCAGCAATGGGGGAACCGATGCAGGCAATGATAATCCTTTCGAAGTCAGGAATCCGGATATTGCGGTCACCCCACCCGGCAACCCTTTCGGAAATGCACTGCATCAGGTCACCATTGCGGAGGTACTTCAGGCGAGCAGATATGTTTACCTGCGCGTCGAGGAAAAGGGGGATTCTTTTTGGATAGCGACACGTAAAATGGAAGCCCGTCCAGGAGAGACTTACTTTTACCAAGGGGGCTTATTGAAAACCCAATTTGAAAGCAAGGAACATAACCGTATGTTCGATACCATCTATCTGGTCTCCAATTTGGTGTCCAGGGACCACTCCAAGCAGATGCAAGGCCAAACGGTGCCCCAACCAAGGCTGAACAAGAATGTGCCTTCTCCTGCCAAAGCCGATATCCCCATGCACACCGATGAAAATGTGGTGCACAAGGGCGTAGTCCAGATCTCCGATGTGGTAAATAATCCCAAGGCCTATGAGGGCACTACGGTAGAGGTCAGAGGGGTATGTGCTAAGATCAATCCCAATATTATGGACCGTAACTGGATTCATATCAAGGATGGTAGCCAAGATGGGTATGACCTGGTCATTACATCGAGCTCCTATGTACCGGAAGGGGAAGAGTTTGCCATGCGTGCCGTAGTGCGTCTCAACCGTGACTTTGGTGCCGGTTATGCCTACGACCTTATTCTTGAGGATGGGGTATTGGTTGATTGACCCATCCCCGTATTGCACATCATCATGCATTCCACATCATAAAACTTAGGTAATACTTTTAAATTTACGCTTTTTCAAATAAGCGACTATGGCCACTGCGGTAATCGATGCCACCACAATATAGACCCAAGTCGGAATTGGGACAGGGTCCCCGGTGGCATAGGAATGAAGCCCGGAGAGGTAGTAGTTCACCCCATAATAGGTCATGATTACAGAGGACAGGCCGAAGATAGTGGCCAAATTGTAGGCAAACAGACCTTTTAAGCTGGGTATCAAACGCATATGCAATATAAATGCATATACCAGTATGGTCACCAAGGCCCAGGTCTCTTTGGCATCCCATCCCCAATAGCGCCCCCAGGATTCATTGGCCCAAATACCGCCCAGGTAGGTTCCAATACTGACCATGAACAATCCTCCGATCAAGGTCATTTCGCTGATGTACGACATTTCGGTCACCATTTTTTTGATGCGATCTACATTGGAAGATTTTAAAAACAGTAACAATATCAGATTGATCAGCCCAATGATAGCACCCAACATCAAGAAACCATAGCTTCCGGCTTCCAAGGATACATGTATGGTAAGCCAATACGATTTGAGTACGGGAACCAAGGGAGTGATTTCAGGGTCTAAAAAGCTTAAGGTGGCCACAAAGAGGATGATGGCAGCTAAAACCATGGTAGCTGAGAGTCCTCCGAGTGATTTTCGAGTAAAAAGAAGTCCAGCCAGGGTTGAGGTCCATCCAATATATATCATCGATTCATATCCATTGCTCCAAGGCGCCCGTCCTGATACGTACCAACGCAAGCCCAGTCCTATCGTGTGGAATACAAATCCCAGAACCACCAGGGTCAATAGGATGTAATGTATTTTTTGAAGTTTCCATTGTGGTTTGAAGACGGAAAGGAAAAGAAAAAATAATAGGATCAGTCCCATGATAATATAAAAGATCGCCAGACGCGTGAACACGTTCATTTTGTTGAGCGCTATTTCCATGGAAATTTTTGTTTGGGAAGGGACAATATTCCCGCCATGCTCAACTTGGTACGCTTTGAGTTCATTTACCAGGCTCTCCGCATCGGCATAGTTCCCGTCGCGGATACCATTGTTGAGAGCAGTTCGGTAGTTGGTGAAAAATTTATCGGCCACTTGTGTGCGATTACCGTTGGATGCATGGCCGTGGGAGGACATCCAGGTATGGTTCACATTGTCCGGTTCGGGTACCAATCGGAAAATCGTACCGGAAAATACCATGTTCATGATATTGACCCGTTCATCGATTTTTAATAGTTCCTTTTCCAGGGTGCCGCGGTCTGAGGGATTCATATTGTAGGCAGCTTGTACTCTTGCACTCAGTTTATAGGCTCCGCTCTCGTCGAAAAAATCGGCATAGGAAGCATAATTCCCCCCTGCATTGAGTTGCTTGCGAATTTCCTCATGTTCCCCGAGTTTTATCAATTTTTCATGGTACCACTCCTGTGGGTTTGCAAACATGCCGAGTATGATCTGATCGGCGTTTAGACCTTTATGGTTTTCCTTTCTGTAGGTCTTTCGAAGGATCTCACGGGAAAGGGTATGCATGGGTTTCATCCGTCCCCTGTAATCCTGGACAACCAGTTCACTAAAGGTTTTGGCGTGCTCCGTGGATACGGCACTATGGGTTATGTCATGGTTCTGACCGTAACCGTTCATTCCAAAACCCAGGAATAGGGCCAGCAGTATGGCCTTGCTTCTGATATTTTTTATTTTTTTTGACAATTCGTGGAATCTTGATTTTTTGCTGAAAAGGGTTAAGATCATTCCAAGGGTGAGTAGCCCATAACCCAAATAGGAGATAAGCGTGCCCCAGAAATCATGGTTGACACTGAGATAGGTCCCTTTTTCATCACGATCGAAAGAGGACTGAAAAAAGCGAAACCCCTGATAGTTTAGAATATGGTTCATATAAATCCTAAAATCCCTGTTCACACCATTTTGTTCGTCCAATAGCGTTACTTCGCTGGCATAGGAAGAAGCACTACTGGTTCCAGGGTACTTCTCCATAATGAAATCGTTTAAACGCAATCTAAAAGGTACTTGGTAGGTTTTTGATCCATAGGATGCAGCCAAGGTCAGTCCATCAAAATTAATTATTTCCGATTTTCCCTCGTAGCCTCTACGTCCGTATAGGTAGGCCTCCTCTTCCTGGCCATCGAGTGTCACCTGTAAAAGCACGGCTGCCTGACTGTCTTTTCTCATTTTCGGGGATTCCGATATCAATTGGGTGGACGCATTTTCATTGAATTCCGGAAATACCACATTATGGGTTCCATCCGAATACAAGGCCCGCAATTTCAAAGGACGTGATGGTTCATCGCCCGCTATAGTGTCCCTTGTTTGGGTCGCCATGACCATTTCAGTGAGGGTTCTGTTGGTGTCAAAGGTCAGCTGTCCGTCCGTATAGGCAATATTGAAGGCATCCGGTATCTTGTTCACATTGAAGTTGTAAAGGATTCCCCCAATGCGTTTACGCTCCCCTTGGGACAAAAAATACTCTTCCCTGCCGTTCCTTCCGGCCACTACCAATTTAAGGGTGGGCCTGCCCGCTAGACCAGGACTCAATTTTTTGATGGGATTTGGTATGAATTCCTTGGTTTTAATTTGGACCAGGTGTTCATCGAGCAAATAACTTTCTTCCCATTGGTTTTGGGAAAGGGAAGCAAAAAGCACCGGTTCTTCGATTTCATATGTTTTTCCGCCAGTGGTGACTTTGAAGTTCAAGTAGGTGTCCGCCGATACAAATGCATTGGA
The DNA here is from genome assembly GCF_003992675.1 of Flagellimonas marinaquae. Lineage (GTDB taxonomy): Bacteria > Bacteroidota > Bacteroidia > Flavobacteriales > Flavobacteriaceae > Flagellimonas > Flagellimonas marinaquae. The sequence continues at coordinate 29,408 of NZ_RZMZ01000003.1, read as the reverse complement.
TGTATCGTTCTCTCTTATGTGCATGACCCCTTCGTAAGAAAAATAACGGGTTATCGCTGCTCCTGCCAGAATGACAATAATAGCGGCATGAAACATTAAAAGAGCCCATTTTTTTTGCTGGATCATCCTGAACTGTACGATATTATAGACAATGGATCCTGCGAAAAGCAGTAAAAGAAATTCGAACCACCAGGCCTTGTAAATCAGTTTTTGTGCCGAGCTGGTTCCAAAATCATTTTCCACAAAGGTGGCCACACCAACACTTATGGCAAATAAGGCTAGGTATAGGGAGGCGCCTTTGGTCCCCAAAAACAAGGCGGTCAGTTTTCTAAGTCGTTTAAATACAGGATGTGTCATGGTTAAGTATGATATTAGCCCGGAGCTTTGGGGAACTCCATGTATAGGACAGGGGAAAGATAAAACACCCTAATTAAAAAGCCAAATATTTGTCTATTGGGTTTTCTTTTGACCATGGATAGTTTGCTTATCGTACCCTGTCTATGACAGTTGCTCCGACAAGCACCTGGGGCTTCCAATTTCTGATGTTGTTTTCCAATTCATTGTTTTTTGATATTGCGGAAAATAGTATACTATACCTATAGGATTATTTATTTTTTGTCTATCCAGTTAAATTAGAGTGGGTAGCTATGGTACCCAAATATTGGGAGTAGGTCAATGAAATTCCTTTGTAATTTTGAATTTGGATTATTGAAGGGGAAAAAGAAATCCAGTTCTGATTCGAACTGGGCTTACTATTGGAATTGCTACATTAGATTGGACATTAAATTGAGGGACATTCCAATGAATTTTAACTTAGACCAACTATGAGAAGAAAAGCGAGGAATTACACCGACGAATTCAAACAAAAGGCAGTAGAACTGAACTACGCCCGTGGCATTATCGTTGAGATTTGAGGTGAACTTGACATCCCCAGATTGGTATTGGGCAGGTGGAGAAAGGAAATGGGAGAACTCCGGCGCCATCAGTTTTCAGGGCCTTGGAAGGGAAAAGGTGACCAATTGACCTCCTCCCGTTGATTGTTCCGATTCCAGAATCGGATTGCTTTCGTTTTTGTTTTGCTTTGCAAAAGAAAGCGTAAAGCAAGAGGATAACAGGCTAGCGCGCTGTTATTGATTCATTTTCCTTCGGAAAAGCCCATTTCTAGTATGTTTTTCGCAAATAGTGATTAATGGCTTTTACAGTATTTTTTACTAAAAAAGCTCCCGAGACCTGTAAAATTAATAGATTTTTTGCTAAAAAAAGGTTTTTTGAAATATGGCTTGGTTAATTAATGAAGGCTTTGTTTGTTCAATTGATTTTATCTACCAACCTCTCATTTTTCACGGAAAAATGCGTTCAGCCCAGTAAAATCGAGGAATTTTTCACGGAAAAATCAAAAATAGATAAACATTATGAGTAAAATGTACCTTTGTTATCTGCTAAATATCCACTTGTATTTTATTGAACCAGTTTTGTGCGTTACAATCGGATTATTTTGGGAAACACCCTATATTTGAGATATGCAGACAAAAACCAAGAACAACTATATAGGCTGAAAGATCAGTAGGATCAGGGAGCTCCGAGGAATGAAATAAGAAACCCTTGCCTAATAACTGGGTATCAGCCAACAGGCCGTTTCCAATATTGAGAACAGCGAAAAAGTGGATGATTCCAAACTGGAAGAGATTGCCAAGGCGTTGGGAGTAACCAAAGAGGGTATCGAAAATTTTTCTGAAGAAGCAATTTTAAATATCATTGGCAACACTTACCACGTGGACATTTCTTCTGCTGTAAATTATGGATGTTCTTTCAACCCTTTGGATAAGCTAATGGATGCATATGAAGAGAATAAAAAACTCCATGAGCGTCTTCTTCAAGCTGAAAAAGACAAGGTTGTCTATTTGGAAAAGCTGATTAAATAGATTGTTTAAAGCTTCGATTATTCCCAGTCTTTATAGTCTCTTGACAATTTGTAATATCTTTATGTTCTAAACGGTAATAGATAGACAAATGCAAGTTCAATTTCGTACCAAGGAAGAGGCCAATTTGGAACAGGAAAGAGCTTTCCTGAAACTTACCCCTATAGAGCGTGTTTATCGTTTCTTGGATTTGATGCAGCGCATCAACCGATTTCCCACAAAGGCCAAGCATGATGAGAATAAATTCATCATACAGATTACGACAGGGAAATGAGGCAGTGGAAGGAAGATATTGACCTTTTCTTGAAAATGACCAACAAACATGGCGTTCGTATGCTGATGGTAGGTGGGGGTGCCGTCAATTTTCACGGACATCAAAGACACTCTGCCGATGTTGATTTCTGGATAGACCCCAAAGAGGATAATTTCAAAAGGTTGGTAAAAGTGTTCAATGAAATGGGATACGAGATTGAGGATTTCCCAAAAGAAGTGAAGGACGGACACCAAAACATTTCCATTAAATTCTCCCCTGCCGATTTCAACCTAGAGTTGATAACCAATTTCTCGGTGAACAAAAGTTTCGATAAAGCTTTTGAGGAAGCGGAAGAAGCTTCCTTGAATGACCAACCCCAACTTAAATGGAAAGTGTTGAACCTTGATGACCTTATCACAAGCGAGATAAGGGCGGGAAGGCCCGAGGATTTGGCAGATGTCCAACAATTGAAGAGGATCAACAATAAAGGCTAGTTAGAACAGTCTTATCTTCCAATAGACTAACTGTTGGTTCCTTCTTAAAAAAGGGCAATAGGAACTCTTCAAAGTTTAATTGATTTTGCCTCGCTCAGTAAATTAGTATTCTATGAGTTATCCAAATTAAATTCGATGATTTTTGGGCATTATTTTCCCTATCAATACACCCCGTCCATTTGCGGGGGGGCGATATTGAAGGAAAAAATAATGTTTAGTAGGCGTGGGCGTAAACGTTGACGTACGGTGTGCCCCGATTCACGGCAGCGAACATCCGGGAGATCAGCTTATTTGGGATAATGTTCAAGGTGCTCATCTTGTTCTTTCCCTCTTTAGTCCGTTTTAGGGAAGGCTACAGCTTTTCTTCCTAAACACTATAAAATTGAAACAGGAACCACGTGTAAAAAGTTGGGATAAGATTGAGACTTGTTTTATTTTCCATTTTTGACATTATTCTATTCTATTTGGTGTTGGTTAACCTGTTCTTTTAGCTTGGATCTTAAGAGTTGCATATCATTGCTGACCTTCTTTTCAATAACACGTGCATAAATCTGAGTTGTTGCCAATTTGGTATGGCCAAGCATTTTTGATACTGTCTCAATGGGAACACCATTTGACAATGTTACGGTCGTTGCAAAGGTATGTCGAGCCATATGGAAAGTAAGATTCTTTTTGATCTTGCACAGGTCGGCTATTTCCTTTAGATAACTGTTTAATTTTTGATTGGAAATTTTTGGCAATAAAGTGCCAGTTGCTCTAGTTCTTGTATGTCCGAAGTATTTATTTACAAGAGTAAGCGGAATATCCAATAAGGGGAGTTCATAGGGAACTCCGTTTTTGTTTCGTTTTGCGGTTATCCATTTATTCCCATCAATCCCAATGACCAGATTCTTATGGTTTAGTTGTATAATGTCTCCATAAGGAATACCTGTATAGCAACTAAAAAGAAAAAGGTCTTTTACAATTTCAAGACGCTCGCATGTGATTTCTAAATAAACGATGCGCTTAAGTTCTTCCTCGGTCAGAAATTCCCTCTGTCTTTTTTCCATTTTTGGGGTAAATTTTTTAAAGGGGTCGTCTTTCAACCAATCCAGTTCAACTGCCAACTTTATTTGTTTTCTAAAACGTTGGATATGTTTCATTACAGCATTGTTGGCAATGGACTTTCTGTAATGTTTTTTTGGGTCATAAGAGCGTAAGAAGCTCTCCAATCGCAAAAGGAAAGGATAATCAAGGTCGTGTAACGGATAATCATTTTTATTGTATTGTTCTTTAATGAATTCAAGAACATACTTTTGATTGGTCCTGTAATGACAAAGGGTTTTAGGGGCCAATTTTTCCTTGTTGGTCTCATTGTGAAAATCAAAGACCTCACTTAAATAATGTACCTTTTGGTTCTCACCGAGATAATGGGTTTTTATCTTTTCTACAGTTACCAGACCATGTGCAGCTTTGAGCTCACGGTACAGTTGGAAAATTTCCATTCTTACCTCTTCAAGGTATTCATTTAAGTACCTGGCGGATGCTTTTGTGCCCTTAGCACGTTGTTTTTTTGAATCCCAACTGTTGACGTTCAGTTTTTTCTTAAGGCTGATGTTCGCCTTCTTGCCGTTAAGACTGATCCTTGCGTAAAGGTTTGCTTCATTATTGGCATCTGCTCGTTGGGCGTATTGCCAAATTAGGATGGAAAATGTTCTGGTCGATCTCATAGAGAAAGGTTTTTGGTTAAACAATCTGCTACGAAAGTCAAATCAACCATACAGTCAAATCGTCCGATTTTAAATGCCAAAATTTCATGTTGACGATTTAAAAATCTTATGTTGACGATTTGTGAACTCTTTTAAACCATTTTATATCAAATTAAATGATATGCCAAAAAATGCAAAATCCTGTAAATCAGTTAGATTACAGGATTTTGATATCTTATGGTTTGTTAAAAAGTGACCTGACTGGGGCTCGAACCCAGGACCCTCTCCTTAAAAGGGAGATGCTCTACCAACTGAGCTATCAGGTCTTTCAGTAAGTGCCTAGCTGTTTGGCTAAGCGGGTGCAAATATAACATCAATAATCTATTTTCCAAGGTGAATTCTGGATAAATTTGTGTTTTTTTGAAATCGGATAATATTCTTCGATATGAAAATAGTTTTACTGGGATATATGGCAAGTGGAAAGTCGACCGTTGGACGATTGTTGGCCAGGCAATTAGGGACATCGTTTGTCGATTTGGATGATTATATCGAACAGCATCAAAAAAAATCCATAAAAGATATTTTTTCTGAAAAAGGCGAGATTTTCTTTCGCAAATTGGAGCATCAAATGCTAAAAGAGGTTTTGGATTCACATACAGCGGTGGTGCTTTCCACTGGGGGAGGGACTCCTTGTTATGCCAACAATATGGAGACCATTTTACAACAGTCGGACCATTCCATTTATTTGAACCATAGCATACCTGTTTTGGTGGAACGCATCACCAAGGAAAAGGAACACCGTCCGCTTGTAAAAAATATTCCCGATCATAATCTCCCTGAATTTGTGGGGAAGCATTTGTTCGAACGTAGGCCCTATTATATGCAGGCCGAACATCGGGTGGATTGCGATCCATTGTCCGCTGAAGAAGTAGTTGGTGCAATCAATAAATTACTCTAGGTAAACCGCATTGTTTTTTGGCTCAAAATCCACTCGGATATGTTCGTTGAGCGAAGTAGAGAGCGAAATCCCCTTAAAATCCGCTTTAATGGGGTACTTTTTATGGTTTCGGTTCACCAGTACTGCCGTTTTTAGCTGTTTTATTGGGGTTTTTAAAAAGTGATGGGTACCGTAGATCAAAGTGGTCCCCGAATTCAACACATCATCCACAAGAACAATGGATTTGTTCTTATAGCCTTCCTCTCCTAGCGAAGTGGTGACTCCGCTCTTCAAAGGATTCTTTTTGTCCATGTCCATTTTGCACAATACAATGTCCGCATCCGTTATTTTTTTGAGGACAGCGGCTATCTTTTTTGCAAAACTTTCCCCTCCACCCGTAATTCCGGCCACCACAATTTCATCCTCTTCTACATTGGACTCATAGATTTGGTATGCGATACGTTTGGTAATATGCTGAATTTGGTCGTGGGTAAGAATACGGTTTATCATAGTTGTGGTAACTTGTTTCAAAGATATGAAAACGGTTTATTCCGATTCATCCAAAAAATCATCCAAATCCCTTCGGTCCTTCTTTGTGGGCCTACCAAGACCCTTCTTCCGATAATGCTTCTTGGCGAACTGCAGCAGATCATTGTGCTCAAACGCATCCTTTGGGGTAGTGTCCTTTCGGTAAATGTCGACCAATTTTGCGCCCACACGGCTTTCGGGCAGGTCCAAAACCGTAAGCTGATAATCGATTTGGTTTTTTCTGACCACGATCTTGTCCATAGGGTATACGTCCCGTGATGGCTTTACAGCATCGCCGTTCACTTTCACCTGTCCTTTTTTTACAGCGGTAGAGGCAGTGTTTCTGGTTTTAAAGTATCTGGTGCACCAAAGGTACTTGTCTATTCGCATGGTCTTCGCAAATCTTTGTTAAGGGGCGGAACAAAAATAATGGAAAATTGTATCTTGCGCGCCTAAATAACAGACTTGATGAGGTACGGAATTTTAGCACTTATTGGTTTTGCGGTAACACTACTGTCCTGTAACAATGATGATAACGGCGGAATTGAACAAGTACCGCCCAGGTTATTGAGCGAAGTATCACCAGAGGACGACGAGACCATTAAAGAGTTTTTGAGCACCCATTTTTACAACTACGAAGATTTTGATACACCCCCAGAAGGGTTCGATTATAGGATAGTTATCGACACCATTGCTGGAGCCAATGCAGATAAAAGACCGTTGATAGAGGAAGATTACAAGACCTTTACGGTGAACGTATCTTCCAGCTTTTTGGGATTGGATACAGGGGAGGAAGACATTTCGCACACACTCTATTATATTGAAGCAAGGCAAGGCGGCGGGCCAAGCCCCACTTTTGCCGATTCCACATTGGTGCGTTACCAAGGAACATTATTGAATGGCACTACCTTTGACCAAAACCAAGATTTTCTATGGCAAGAATTACCTTTTACAGTGAGAGGCTATGCCAATGGAATTGCACAAATGAGAGCGGGAACCCCCGACCAGATTGTTGATAATCCTGATGGTACCTATAGCATCGCAAATAGTGGAATAGGAATCATTATAATGCCTTCTGGTTTGGCGTACTTTAACAATCCCCAATCTTCTGTAATCCCAAGATATGCTCCCCTAGTCTTTAAGGTGGAACTTGGTCTTATTGTAGAAGATACGGATAACGACAATGATGGAATTCCTTCAGTAGATGAAGATTTGAACGGTAATGGCTATTTGTTCGATGACAACACTGATTTTGAACAAGAAGCGTTGGGTGGTCGTTTGGCCAACTTCCGTGATGCTGACGATGATGCCGACGGGGTGTCCACAAGAACTGAAATTACGGATGATGCTGGTGAAATCATCATCCCTTACCCCGATTCCGATGGCGATGGGATTCCGGATTACCTGGATCGCGATTCCAACTAGTCAGAACGAAAACAGATAAAATAAAAAAATCCCCGTTGTTCTCAACGGGGATTTTTTTTGACAGTGAACAATGCTTAAAGTTTAAGCAATGCTGAAAAAATAATTTGTGATGGTCTTGTATCCACCCTACCGGAAACATCGGTGATATTGTTTCCAATAAAACGGGCTTCGTTTTCAGAGAATCCTCTTTCATATCGAACGTCAAGACCCAATCTTCCAATGTTCACCCCAACACCCACGTTGAGGCCTACGGTAAAGTCGTTTTCCACGTCTTCTACCTGCAAATCGCCCAAATCGTTGTTCAAGGTATATTGAAAAGCGGGTCCTGCAAAAATATGTAGGGGGCCAATCAATTTATAGCCCAACAACACAGGTAGGTCCAATTTGGACACATCGTAATCTTGGGAGCCACCATCTGGAATATCATAGGAACTCTTGGTTTTGGAATACACCAATTCGGGTCTGAGGTAAATTTTTGGAAAATCCAATTTTCCCCAAAAACCAAAATTATATCCCGTTTTGCCTTCGGCGCCCTCAATTATATCCTGACCGCCATCGCCGACAGAACCGATCAAATCCCCATTTTTGTTGTAGGAAAGTCCAGCCTTGATTCCAAATCCGGAGCCACTTTGAGCCATTACGGCAGAGCCCATAAGTGCAAATGCTACTACTAGAAACGTTTTTTTCATAAGTGTGTTCATTTTTAGAAGTTGAATATCCCCCCAGGATAGTTGAAACTACTTACGTTTCAACACCTTTAAAACGGCCGTTTCTATGGCTTTATTGTTCAAACCGTACTTCTCCATCAGTTGTTCCGGTGTTCCACTTTCACCAAAAGTATCCTGTGTTGCCACAAACTCTTGAGGCGTAGGATGGTGCGTTGCCAACACACGGGCCACACTTTCTCCAAGTCCACCCAAATAATTGTGCTCTTCGGCAGTCACCACACAACCTGTTTTTTTAACGGAATCCAAAATGGCCTTGTCATCCAGTGGTTTTATGGTATGTATATTGATCACCTCTGCAGAAATGCCTTGGTTTTCCAAACTTTCGGCCGCAAGCAAAGCTTCCCAGACCAAATGTCCCGTAGCAATAATGGTCACATCGGTTCCTTCGTTCAGCATGAGCGCTTTACCTATCTCAAATTTTTGGTCCACGGGAGTAAAATTGGCCACTTTGGGTCGCCCAAACCGAAGATAGACCGGCCCATGATGCTCTGCAATGGCAATGGTGGCCGCCTTGGTCTGGTTAAAATCACACGGGTTGATTACGGTCATCCCAGGCAACATTTTCATCAAACCGATATCTTCCAAGATTTGATGGGTCGCGCCATCCTCACCTAAAGTCAAACCGGAGTGCGATGCACAAATTTTTACGTTCTTATCGGAATAGGCGATGGATTGACGGATTTGATCGTAAACGCGCCCTGTTGCAAAATTGGCAAAGGTGGACGCAAACGGAATCTTCCCTCCAATGGTCAAGCCGGCGGCGATGCCCATCATGTTTGCCTCTGCAATGCCCACTTGAAAGAAGCGCTCAGGATTTTCTTCGATAAAAGTTTCTATTTTGAGGGAACCCACCAAATCGGCACAAAGTGCCACCACATTGGGATTGGTTCTCCCCAGTTCTGTCATTCCCGCGCCAAATCCGCTTCGGGTATCTTGTTTTCCTTGATCTGTATATTTAGTCATTGTCTTTTTTTCTATGATTAGTAATCGCCTAGGGTTTCAGGATTTTGTTCCAATGCCGTGGCCAGCTGTTCATCGTTCGGCGCTTTACCGTGCCAAGCGTGGGTGCCCATCATAAAATCCACACCGTTGCCCATTTCTGTAGTCATTACAATACAAACCGGTTTTCCTTTCCCTGTTCTGTTTTTGGCTTCTTTTAGGCCTGCAATGACTTGTTCCAAATCGTTTCCGTTTTCTATTTCCAAAACATCCCAACCGAAGACCCGGAACTTTTCGGCTACATTGCCCAAGGGCAGAACATCCTCCGTACTACCATCAATTTGTTGCCCGTTTCTATCCACTGTGGCGATAAGATTGTCTACTTTATTACCAGCGGCATACATAATGGCTTCCCAGTTTTGGCCTTCCTGTAGCTCGCCGTCACCGTGCAGGCTGAACACCAAATGGTCGTCGCCATTCAGCTTTTTGGCCAAAGCGGCACCTATGGCTACGGACATGCCCTGACCCAATGAACCGGACGCCACACGAACACCGGGCAATCCTTCGTGAGTGGTAGGGTGGCCTTGCAATCTAGAATCGATGAGCCTGAAGGTGTTGAGTTCATCCAGCGGAAAATAGCCTCTTCTGGCCAATACACTGTAAAAAACGGGCGATATATGTCCGTTGGATAGGAAAAACACATCTTCCCCGATTCCATCCATATCAAACCCATCCTTTAACTCCATGATTTCGTTGTAGAGTGCTACAAAGAATTCAGTGCAGCCCAAAGAACCTCCTGGGTGCCCCGAATTTACGTTATGGACCATTCGTAGAATGTCCCTTCTTACCTGTACAACCAGGTCCTGTAATTCTTGCGTGTTCGGCATCGTGTTTCTAATTTAGATATCAAATGTAATCGCATTATTCGTGGAAAACAAGTGTTTAAAATACATTTGTTAATTCGCTCGCGCCCAGAAACTTTATTTTTTTGTTAAGGATTGGGCAAACTGAGTTGGTTATATTTGCGGTTCTAAAACGAACAATTGGAATTTACCTTAGCACAAAAGGACAGTAAAACCAAGGCACGGGCGGGGGAATTGCATACCGACAATGGTATCATACAAACCCCGATCTTTATGCCTGTGGGTACCGTTGCCTCCGTAAAAGGGGTGCATCAGCGGGAGTTAAAGGAGGAAATAAATCCTGATATTATTTTAGGAAACACCTACCATTTATACCTAAGACCGGGCACAGGAATCCTGGAAGAGGCGGGCGGACTCCATAAATTTATGGGGTGGGATCGTCCTATTTTAACCGATAGTGGGGGATATCAGGTATATTCCCTTTCCGATAACAGAAAGATCAAGGAGGAGGGCGTTAAGTTTAAATCCCATATCGATGGCTCCCTGCATGTATTTACCCCTGAAAATGTTATGGAAATCCAGCGCACCATAGGTGCGGATATCATTATGGCTTTTGATGAGTGTACCCCGTACCCTTGCGATTACCAATATGCAAAACGGTCTATGCATTTAACCCATAGATGGCTGGACAGATGTATCAATCATTTGGAAACCCTTCCATTTAAGTACGGTTACTCCCAAAGTTTTTTTCCGATTGTTCAAGGGTCTACCTATAAGGATTTGAGAAAGCAATCGGCTGAATACATTGCTTCCGTAGAAGCAGAAGGTAACGCTATTGGCGGACTTTCTACAGGAGAACCTGCCGAGGAGATGTACGAAATGGCCGAAATTGTTTGCGATATTCTTCCCGAAGACAAACCAAGATATTTAATGGGGGTCGGAACACCCATCAATATTTTGGAGAACATCGCCCTTGGTGTGGATATGTTCGATTGCGTGATGCCTACCAGAAATGCACGGAACGGCATGTTGTTCACCGCTCATGGTACTATCAATATCAAAAATAAAAAGTGGGAGAACGATTTTTCCCCTATCGATGAAATGGGCATCACCTTTGTGGATACAGAATATTCCAAGGCATATCTGCGCCATTTGTTCGCTGCCAACGAATACTTGGGCAAGCAAATTGCCACGATTCATAACCTCGGATTTTATTTGTGGTTGGTCCGTACGGCAAGAGAACGTATTTTAGCCGGAGATTTTTTGGAGTGGAAGACCATGATGGTAAACCAAATGGATAAACGACTGTAATGCTTACCATACTCGATAGATATATCCTCAAACGCTACCTCATTACCTTTATCGGGATGCTGCTGTTGTTCGTTCCCATTGGGATCATGGCCAACCTAGCGGAGAAAATCGGGAAAATCATTGATAACGAAGCTCCCTTGGCCGAGGTCATCGTATTTTACGGCAATTTTACCTTGGTAATTGGGAACTTATTGTTGCCCATCTTTTTGTTTCTATCGATTATATTTTTTACCTCCAAATTGGCCAGTAACACGGAAATCGTAGCCATTTTGAGCAGCGGTGTCTCCTTCTGGCGGTTTTTGAGGCCCTATTTTGTGGGAGCCACTTTGGTGGCCATCCTCATTTTTTTGATGGGCATGTTCATTGTGCCACATGCCAGTATTGGATTTAATGAATTTGAATATAAATACTTTAAAAAAGGGAAACGCGACCGTGTCACGGAGAATATATTCAATCAATTGAACGAACGGGATTACATTTACGTGAGCAGTTTTGATCCTAACCGGCAAATAGGATACAATTTCACCTACGAGCACTTCGATTCCATTGGTAAACTGGACTATAAGATTTCTGCCAGTAATATCCGGTGGGTAAAAGATGATAGTCTTTACCGTTTGACCAATTACGAAAAACGCACCTTGCGCAACGAAACCGAATATATTGAAGCCAAAAGAAGACTGGATACGGTCTTCTCATTTCAGATTGATGACCTTACCCCAGTGTCCTACGTGGCGGAGACCAAGAACCTTTTTGAGCTCAACGACTTTATAGAAGACCAGCGAAGAAAGGGCGCATCCAATATTAATGCTTACGTGCTGGTGAAGTACAAACGGTGGGCACTTCCTATCGCGGCTTTTATTCTTACTGTAATTGCAGTCGCCGTATCTTCCATGAAGCGAAGGGGCGGCATGGGACTCAATCTGGCTTTTGGAATCGGTGTGGCCTTTGTCTACATCTTTTTTGACAAGGTTTTCGGGACATTGGCAGAGCAATCCGGTTTTTCACCCCTTTTGGCTGTGGTAATACCCAACCTTCTTTTTGGCGTTTTTGCTGTTTACATGCTCATGAAGGCCAAGCGCTAATCCGTCCAAATACTGTATATTGTTGACGTTAAAAGACTTGTATATTTCATGTGAGTATGCCATAATGTTATATATTTGTCCCCATTGTTTTTCATGAAAATAAAAGACTTCCCATGGAATATCTAGAATTTGAACTCCCCATCAAAGAACTTGAAGAGCAACTTCAAAAATGTATGGTGATAGGGGAAGAAAGTGATGTTGACGTTACCGAGACCTGCTCGCAAATCGAGAAAAAACTCGAAAAGACCCGAAAGGATATTTACCAAAACCTTACAGCTTGGCAAAGGGTTCAGCTTTCAAGGCATCCCAGCAGACCCTATACCATGGATTACATCAACGCCATTTGTGGGGATACCTTTTTGGAACTTCATGGGGATAGAAATGTAAAGGATGACAAGGCCATGGTTGGCGGATTGGGAAAAATCGGCGACCAGAGCTATATGTTCATTGGACAGCAAAAAGGATATAACACCAAGACCCGTCAATACCGAAATTTTGGTATGGCGAATCCCGAGGGATATAGGAAAGCATTGCGTTTGATGAAATCTGCGGAGAAGTTTAAAATTCCAGTAGTATGTTTTGTGGATACTCCGGGCGCCTATCCGGGGATAGAGGCGGAAGAACGTGGACAAGGTGAGGCCATAGCCCGAAATATCTTGGAAATGACGCGTCTTAAAGTACCCATCATCGTTATCATTATTGGCGAAGGAGCCTCTGGTGGTGCTTTGGGCATTGGAGTAGGGGACAAGGTGTTGATGTTGGAAAACACCTGGTACTCCGTAATCTCCCCGGAATCCTGTTCATCCATTCTTTGGAGAAGCTGGGAATATAAAGAACAGGCCGCAGAAGCCTTAAAATTGACCGCTACCGATATGAAGAAACAAGGGTTGGTGGATGAAATCGTGAAGGAACCTCTCGGAGGAGCCCATTCGAACCGAGAAAAGACTTTTGAAACCGTTGCGAACAAAATTTCTTCCCATTACGAAGAACTTAAAAAGTTATCACCAAAAGAATTGGTAAAAATCCGGATGGATAAATACGCCAACATGGGTGTTTTCAGCGAATAAATCTTATTTTTCGGGGACTTATCTTTTTTGTTAGGTAATATCCCCGTTTTTTTTTATGTTATCAACAGGTATTTTAAGTTATCAACATTCAAATTGTTGAGTACCTGTGGAAATCACATTCATCAAAATTAAAGTTAACTAAAGGTTAATTAGCTACTTTCGCATTCATGGAAAAGCCTAGCCCCATTGTTGGACATCGCGTGGACAAATCCACCCTTATCAGTCTTGAGAAGGGAAAAATACCACCTCAAGCAGTTGATTTAGAGGAGGTTGTGCTGGGCGCAATGATGATTGACAAAAAAGGGGTGGATGAGGTAATCGATATTCTTCATCCAGATGTTTTCTACAAGGATTCCCACAAGTATATCTACGAAGCTATCTTCAAATTGTTCGAATCTTCCGAACCGGTGGATTTATTAACCGTTTCGGCGCAATTAAAGAAGGATGGCAAGCTGGAAGCTGTAGGAGGTGATTTCTACCTGATAAAACTTACCCAAAAAGTAGCATCTTCAGCACATATTGAATTTCACGCCAGAATCATTCTCCAAAAATATATTCAAAGGAGTCTCATCAAGATTTCAAACGATATTATAGAGGAGGCTTATAGCGATGCCACTGATGTTTTTGACCTGCTGGATAATGCGGAAGCGAAATTGTACGAGGTTACCCAAGGAAACCTCAAACGTTCTGCAGAGACCGCTCAAAATTTGGTGATTCAGGCCAAAAAACGAATTGAAGAGATATCCAACAAGGAAGGACTGAGTGGAATTCCATCTGGTTTTGACAAATTGGATAAGTTAACCTCCGGTTGGCAGCCAAGCGATTTGATCATTGTTGCGGCACGTCCCGGTATGGGTAAAACGGCATTGACCCTTTCCATGGCTAGGAATATTGCGGTGAATTCAGAAATTCCCGTTGCCTTTTTCTCCTTGGAGATGTCCTCCGTGCAGTTGATTACCCGTTTGATTTCATCAGAAACTGGATTATCCTCCGAAAAATTACGGACTGGTAAGCTGGAAAAGCATGAATGGGAACAGCTCAACGTGAAAGTTAAGACCTTGGAAAAGGCACCTTTGTTCATTGATGACACTCCATCACTTTCCATATTTGACTTGAGGGCCAAGGCCAGACGATTGGCATCCCAACATGGCATCAAGTTGATCATTATCGACTACTTGCAGTTGATGACGGCAGGTGGAAGCCAAAAAGGAGGGAACCGTGAACAGGAAATATCCACCATCTCCAGAAACTTAAAGGCATTGGCAAAGGAACTCAACGTTCCCGTGATTGCCCTGTCACAGTTATCGAGGGCAGTTGAGACAAGGGGAGGCAGTAAACGACCCATTCTTTCCGATTTGAGGGAATCGGGAGCCATTGAGCAGGATGCGGATATCGTATCCTTTATTTACAGGCCGGAATACTATAAAATTGACGAGTGGGACGATGAGGAACGCACCCCAACCCAAGGTCAAGCCGAGTTTATTGTGGCCAAACACCGTAACGGAGGTTTAGAAAATATTAGGTTAAAATTTGTGGGTGCTCTGGGTAAATTTGATAACTTGGATGACTTTGATTCCCCATTCGAATTCCAATCGAAGATGAATGCGGATGAAGAAAATCCCTTTGCGACGCCAAATTATCCGAGTGCGGATGATGCTTTTGGCAGCGCAATGAACAGTGATGATGACCCAGATGATAATGACGTACCTTTTTAAAACAGCAAATCTTCAGTCACCTCGAACGAAGTCGAGAAGTCTTCTTTTCGTTTTGCTCTTACTTTCTTTACAATCTTTTGCCTCGGTGATTTTGGTACCCATGGATGCCGAAGGACAGAAGAATCATTTAAAAGCTTACGGAATTACCTATTGGGTATTGTCCAAACAGCAAAAGGTGCAATGGCTGCTCAATTACCGCGGCGGCTCTTTTTTGCTGCCGGACGGGGATGCCATCCGCAAGGAATGTCAAATTCGAGGCGTATCCTTTGAGGTACTGTCCGATGCACAGGCCGAGCAAATTTTGGATGAAATCAGTAGTCCATCACAGAATCAAGATGCTGTTATCTTGGAAAAGGCGCCCAAAATCGCTGTGTATTCCCCAAAGGGGAACCAACCATGGGACGATGCCGTTACCATGGTACTGACCTACGCAGAGATTCCCTACACCACCATTTACGATACGGAAGTCCTTGGCGATAAATTGGCACTGTATGATTGGTTGCATCTGCACCACGAGGACTTTACAGGACAGTACGGCCGCTTTTACGGCCACTATCGCGCTTCTCCCTGGTATATTGAGGATAAGGCCAACGCTGAGGCATTGGCGCAGAGCTTGGGCTATTCCAAGGTGTCCGAAGAGAAATTGGCCGTTGCCCTCAAAATAAGAAATTATGTGATTGGGGGCGGGTTCATGTTTGCCATGTGCTCCGCTACCGATAGTTTTGATATTGCCCTTGCTGCCGAGGGAGTGGATATCTGCGAACCGATGTTCGACGGAGACCCCTCGGATGCGAACTATCAGGCAAAATTGGATTTTAGCAAGACGTTTGCTTTCACCAACTTTACCTTGGAACGAAACCCCATTCGATATGAGTTTTCCTCCATCGATATGACGAACAAACGTGCCAACGTACCCCGGGAATCGGATTATTTCTCGTTGATGGAGTTTTCCGCTAAATGGGATCCTGTGCCTACAATGTTAACTCAAAATCATACGAGTTTGGTAAAAGGTTTTATGGGACAGACTACGGCCTATACCCGCAAGGAAGTTAAACCTACGGTAATGGTACTGGGCGAAAACAAAATCAACGGAGAGGCCCGATACATCCATGGTATCAAAGGGAAGGGTTTCTTCACCTTTTATGGAGGGCACGATCCTGAGGATTATCAACATAGAGTGGGGGACCCAAAAACGGAATTGGAATTACATCCCACTTCGCCTGGGTATCGCTTGATCTTGAACAATGTCCTTTTCCCTGCTGCCCGTAAAAAGAAGCAAAAGACCTAGCCCAAGTGCTCTTTAAAGAAATCTATGGTTCGTTTCCAGGCTAAATCGGCCGAGGCCTCATCAAAACGTGGCGTGGTATTGTTGTGGAAGCCATGGTTGACATCGGGATAAAAATGGACTTCGTAATCTTTATCAAGCTCTTTCAGCTTCGCTTCGTAGTCGGACCAACCTGCATTTACCCGCTCATCCAATCCAGCGTAATGGATCAATAGGGGAGCTTGGATTTGTGCTACTTCATCATCTTCGGGCTGACTTCCATAAAAAGGAACAGCCGCGGCTAAATCCGGCACTTTCACGGCCATCATATTGGAAATCCATCCACCAAAACAAAATCCGACCACACCCACCTTGCCATTGCAATCTTCATGATTTTTAAGGTATTCGTAAGCGGCGATAAAATCTTCCAACATCTCGTTGCGGTCTCGTTCCCTTTGCATGGCCCTTCCATCGTCATCGTTTCCGGGATAGCCTCCGAGTGGCGTCAAAGCATCGGGCGCCAACGAAATAAACCCAGCTTTGGCCGCTCTTCGCCCCACATCTTCAATATAGGGGTTAAGCCCACGATTTTCGTGTACCACAACAACACCGCCCATTTTACCGGTACTATTTTTTGGTTTGGACAACAATCCCTTGATTTCCCCACCACCCTTTGGGGAGTTATAGGTGATGAATTTGGAGTCCAGCTCTGGGTCATTGGGCGATACGGTCAGCGTATCCTTGTAATTGGGCATGATAAAGCTCATCAAAGAAGCTATAGTGATACCGCCAACGGCATACACCGAGAGTTTTTCCATGAATTCCCTGCGGTCAATCTGGTTATGGGCGTATTTGTCGTAGAGGTCAAAAACCTCCTGTTTGATGTCGTTTTTTTTTAGGGGTGCCATGCTGCTGCTTTTATTGTTTGTTCTTGAAGGTACAAATTTTCTAAAAGCAAATTGCTCGGATAGAATTATTTCAGGTGGGGTTGATTTCGTTAGATCAATTTCTCCAGAATACGCTCTACTCCAAAATCATCGTTGCTATGTGTCCTGTATTTGGCAGTCTTCAGTACATTGGGGTGCGCATTGGCCATAGCAAAACTATAATCGGAAAGCTCCAACATTTCCAAGTCGTTGTTGTAATCTCCAAAGACCATAAGTTCGTGGGATGCAACCTTGAATTCATCCATCACCTTTCGGAGTGCGTAGCCCTTGTGGGCATTTATGTTGGAAACATCCACCCAGTTGGCCCCGGAAACCTTCACTTTCAAATCACCTTCCAGGTGTTTCACGTGCGGATAAATGTGTTCCTCGGAGTTCTCGAAGTGGTAGATGGCAATTTTAAGGACTTCTTCGTTCACTGTTTTCTGGTCGGCTACAATTTCAAATTCAGAATAGTACTCTTGGAGCATTTCCAGAAATTCATCGGAGTCACCGCCCACAAAGGCATTGTTTTGGCAACAAAGTACAGGATGCACATTCTGCAGAGGGCGAACGGTATCGAGGATTCGATGTACTTCGGACAGGTTGATGGGTGTAGTGAGCAAGGTCTGCTCTTGTTTTCTGATCAGGGCCCCGTTTTCGGCAATCACCAAAATTTCGTTCTTGATGGACTCCAATTTATCGACCATGCTGTGGTATTGTCTGCCGCTTGCGGCCACAAAAGCGATATTTTTCTTTTTGAGCTCTTGGTAGATTTCAAAAAAACGGGGGCTTACCTCATGTTTGGAATTCAACAAGGTGCCGTCCATATCGGTAACCACCATTTTTATTTGTGATAGGTCCATGCCAACAAATTAAGCTGCAAAGTTATTTGTTATTCATCGAACTACGGGGCTGTTTTGGTAAACTTTATATTAATTTCGGGGGAAGCGAATGTTTTATCATGAATTTTTATCAGAAAGAAATACAATTGCCTGCCCATTCCAGGGGGTTTCATTTAATTACAGATACGGTACTCGATGCAATGCCCAACATAAGGAACATCAATACCGGGTTCTTACAGGTGTTCATCAAACATACCTCGGCCAGTTTGACCATCAATGAGAATGCCGACCCAACGGTTCGAACGGATTTTGAAAGCCATATCAACCAAATGGTCCCAGAAAACGCGGCGTATTACGTGCATAATTATGAGGGACCGGATGATATGCCCGCCCACATCAAGGCCTCGTTAATGGGGGCTTCGGTTCAAATGCCTATCACAAAAGGCCGATTAAACCTTGGAATTTGGCAAGGTATCTATCTTTGTGAACACCGAGATCACGCCTCGGGAAGGAGGCTGGTGCTCACAGCTTTTGGCAATTGATGCGCCAATTATTTGGTATAATTATTGTCGTTTAATCGACCAAACAAACCTTAAAAATGAGCATAAAAAGTATCCATCTGATTGTCCTTCTCATACTGCTTCCCTGTGTGCTTTTTTCCCAAGAATTCATTCAAGGACGCCTTTTGGATTCCGTATCAAAAGCACCTGTGGTGTTTGCCAATATTCTCTTGGAGGGCTCTTCCAAAGGGGTCATATCCAATGAGGATGGTAGTTTTAGAATTCCGATGGAGTTCAAATCCGAATACAAGGGTATTATTGTTTCGTCTTTGGGGTACGAGTCTGTTTCCGTTGCCATGGATGCGTTATCGGAAGACCGTCTCAACACCATTTATCTTATACCGAGAACCATAGCCTTGCAAGAGACCACAGTTGTTGGATATACCAATAGGTCGCTAGCGAAACGGATTGTAAGAAAAGCCATTAGGGCCATACCTCGAAATTTTTCAAAGGACCCTTTTTCCTTGGTTGGTTACTACAGGGACTATCAACAGGATAAAGGGGCATATCTCAATTTAAACGAGTCGATTGTTGAAGTTCGGGACGAAGGTTTTCGCAAGAGTGACGCCAAAACCACAAAGTATCAGATTTATCGCTTGGTGAAGAATGAGGATTTTCCTAGGGATACGATTTCGAGTATGTCCTACGATTACGAAAGTCAGAACAAGGTAATTGCCCAAGGGTTTCTGCCTTCTTATAATGGGAATGAGTTGGTTATTCTGCGGGTTCACGATGCCGTACGCAATTATGACATTGATTCCTATTCATTTGTGAACAACCTTCGAACGGATTTTGTACATAATCATGATTTCCAAATGGGAAGTGATGTATATCTGGATGGAGAATGGCTGTACAGCATACTCTTTGATACGAAAAAAGAAGACGTTGGAGCCAAGGGAAGACTCATCATATCCAAAAAGGATTACGCCATCTATGGATTGGATTATGCGGCCTATCAATGGGAAAAAGAGAGGAAAGTAGAGAGCCCTTTGGCTGATAACCCTTCGCAATTGATTTTCCACATACAATCTGAATATCGACCATATCAAGGTAAAATGTACCTGAACTATTTGTCCTTTAGCAATCGGTTCGTGGTGCGTTTGCCACCGGCATTCATGCTGAAAGACATAACCATCGATACCATCAATAAGCTAACTTGGCTTGAATTTAATAATCCAGTGAACGTTTCTTCTACATTGGATAAGGAACACTATGAGATATTTTTTAAAAAGAAAAGGGTAGCCTTTGAGCTATTGACAGGACATGGGGAGGATTACAAAGTGTTCATCAAGCCTATTTTCAATTCAGAAAAAGACGAGACCGCCTATTTTGCCAACGATAGGAAAGCCTTTAAGAAGCATATGGTGTACAAGGTGAAAGGGCTGATGGATGTTTACGGGAATATGCTGGGTTATTCCGAGCAAAAGGAATATTTGCAATACAGGGAATTTTTTACCCAACGAATACTACAAGGAAATGAGAATGCGGAAAACGGTGTTCCCATGGATAAGGAACGGCCATTGTTTGATCATGTCGTCACTGATGAATCTGTAGAGGCCGTGCAGGAATATTGGATGAATACCCCTCTTCAACAAACGGGCAATACTCCTAAATAGTTTGATAACGGACAAGAGGGGTATTTAAAAAAAGAATCCCGCACAAGGCGGGATTTTTCAATAAGCGGGGTAAGTTTATATTAACTTTTTACTTTACTTTCTCAACGATGGCCTTGAAGGCATCTGGGTGGTTCATGGCCAAATCGGCAAGAACTTTTCTATTGAGTTCTATTCCATTGGCTTTTACCTTGCCCATAAATTGAGAGTAAGACATTCCATGCATTCTGGCACCGGCGTTGATACGGGTGATCCATAAGGAACGGAATGTACGTTTTTTGTTTCTTCTATCGCGGTAGGCATAAAGCATTGCTTTTTCCACCGCATTCTTGGCTACTGTCCAAACGTTTTTACGTCTTCCAAAGTAACCTTTGGCTTGCTTCATCACTTTTTTTCTTCTAGCTCTTGAAGCAACTGAATTTACTGATCTTGGCATAATGTCATTTTTTTGTAGCAGGCGTCCCGTTTTTTGGGAACTTTTTAGGGCCCGACTCCATGGTTAATAATTAATGTACCGTTGGAACGATTATTTTAAACGCAATTGTTCCTTGATGTTGTCCTCATCCGCTTGGTGAACCAAGGTCGAATGGGTCAACTTAAGCTTACGCTTTTTCGATTTTTTCGTCAAAATGTGACTCTTGAAAGCGTGCTTTCTTTTGATTTTACCAGTTCCGGTAAGCTTAAAACGCTTTTTGGCACTGGATTTTGTTTTCATCTTAGGCATTTTCCTAGTATTTAACTCCGCTTATTATACCGGACTCGGTCCGATTTATTTTTTACTCGTCTTTGGCGCAATGAACATCGTCATCCGCTTACCCTCCAATTTGGGCATTTGCTCTACTTTTCCAAGTTCTTCCAAATCCTGGGCCAGCCTGAGCAGTAATATTTCGCCTTGGTCCTTGTAGACGATGGAACGTCCTTTAAAGAACACATAGGCTTTTAGTTTGGCACCATCTTTCAAGAACTTTTCTGCATGTCTTTTCTTGAAATCGTAATCATGGTCATCCGTTTGCGGCCCAAACCTTATTTCCTTTACGACCACTTTGCTCGCTTTGGCCTTCATGGCCTTATCGCGTTTCTTTTGTTCGTAAAGGAACTTTTTATAATCCATTACCTTGCAAACAGGTGGTTCAGCGTTTGGTGATATTTCAACCAAATCCAACTCCTGCTCGTTGGCTATTTCCCTTGCCTTGGAAATGGGATAAACGCCCATCTCAACATTGTCGCCGACAAGTCTAACTTCCCGGGCTTTTATTTTCTCATTGATGTTGTGAGGGTTTTTGTTCTCCCTCCTTGGTTGGGGTCTAAATCTTCTTCTAATTGCTATGACGTAAACTTTTTAATTAAACTTAATTTTTTAGAACGACTTTAAGGTACTATTTATTTCAGTAGTTACCAAGTCCGAAAATGCATCAACGCTTAAACTGCCCAAATCTTCACCTCCGTGTCGCCTGACCGAAATGGTGGCAGACTCCTCTTCTTGTTCCCCAACAATGATCATAAAAGGGATTTTCTTGAGCTCTGCCTCGCGGATTTTCTTCCCTACGGTTTCGTTCCTGTTATCAATGAGCGCGCGAATTTCGTGATTTTCTAGCGAATTCAAAACTTTTTGCGCATATTTTTCATGCTTCTCACTGACAGGTAGGACAATAGCTTGGGTAGGAATCAGCCACAAAGGGAAGTTTCCTCCGGTATGTTCCAGCAATAGGGCCACAAAACGCTCCATGCTTCCAAAAGGCGCACGGTGAATCATCACGGGCCTGTGCAGTTCATTATCACTTCCCTTATAGGTAAGGTCAAATCGCTTCGGCAGGTTGTAATCTACTTGAATGGTACCCAATTGCCAACTTCTGCCAAGCGCATCCTTGATCATAAAGTCCAGTTTGGGTCCGTAAAAGGCAGCTTCTCCGCTTTCAACTATGTAGTTCAAGCCTTTTTCTTCGGCAGCATCGATAATCGCCTGCTCGGCCTTTTCCCAATCTTCCTTGTTTCCAATATATTTTTCTGGGTTTTCCAAATCCCTGACGGATACCTGTGCAGTGAAGTTATCAAACCCTAAAGAATTCAATACATATAAAGTAAGGTCGATTACGTTTTTGAACTCGTCGTTCAATTGTTCCGTGGTACAGAATATGTGGGCATCATCTTGAGTGAACCCACGAACTCGTGTTAGTCCATGCAACTCTCCGCTTTGCTCGTACCTGTATACGGTTCCAAATTCCGCATAGCGTTTGGGCAAATCCTTATAGCTAAAGGGCTGGCTGTTGTATATTTCACAATGGTGCGGACAGTTCATGGGCTTGAGCAGGAACTCCTCATCCTCTTTTGGCGTATGAATGGGCTGAAAGCTATCTTCCCCATACTTTGCATAGTGACCTGATGTAACATAGAGTTCCTTCTGGCCGATGTGGGGAGTGACCACCATTTCGTAACCCGCCTTCTTTTGTGCTTTCTTCAGGAATTGCTCCAATCGCTCACGAAGGGCAGCTCCATTGGGCAACCAAAGGGGTAGCCCTTGGCCCACCTTTTGGGAAAAGGTAAAAAGCTCCAATTCTTTGCCCAATTTTCGGTGATCTCTTTTCTTGGCCTCTTCCAACAGTTGCAAATATTCCGTTAGTTCCTTTTGTTTGGGGAACGAGATACCATATACCCGGGTCAACTGAGTATTGTTTTCATCACCTCTCCAGTAGGCGCCGGCAACACTTAACAACTTGATGGCTTTAATGATACCTGTATTTGGAATGTGCCCACCACGGCATAAATCGGTGAAAGTACTGTGGTCGCAAAAGGTAATCGTACCATCGTCAAGGTTTTCGATGAGTTCTACCTTGTATTCGTTGCCTTGATTCTTATAATAGGAAAGTGCATCAGCCTTGGAAACACTTCTCATCTTGTAATCATGTTTGCCGCGGGCGATTTCCAATGCCTTTTTTTCAATGGAAGGAAAGTCCTTTTCTGAAATGGAATGGTCACCAAAATCCACATCATAATAGAAACCATTGTCTATGGCAGGACCAATAGTAAGCTTGATGCCTGGATACAGTTCCTCCAATGCTTGGGCGACTACGTGCGATGTGGAGTGCCAAAAGGCCTTTTTTCCCTCATCATCGTTCCAGGTAAAAAGAGTCAATCTGCCATCTTCGGTCAATGGTGTGGTGGTTTCAACCGTGGTATCATTAAATTTTGCAGAAATAACATTTCTCGCAAGCCCTTCGCTAATACTTTGGGCAACGGAAAAGGGGGTTGTTCCCTTTTCAACTTCCTTTACGGCACCATCTGGCAGTGTAATCTTTATCATCTTGTTTGAACTTCTATTTTTATAATCGAGAGGACAAAGATAATACCTTGTATAGATGCTACAATACCTACCTTAATATATATGCTGATTTTAATCCTCATAATAAAGGTAGGTTCAATTGTTTTTAAACCTTAAGAAAAGGCGAAGCGGAACTATTTTTGTGTTTTTAAAAAAAGTTGTATTTTTATCTGCTTCGATTTCAATTAGTTAAAAATGAATGTAGGGGCTAACTAAAAAATACTCTTGTTTGTTGTTGAAATGGTGTTACATTTGCAGCCCGAAAACAACAAAAGATGGTTGTTTTGGTAAGTTCAGAAGCATATTGATACATCGTTTTGAAGAATCGACAAGATTCGAAAAAAAACCGAAAAAAGGCATTGTGTAATCAAAAAAACGTTTTACATTTGCAGCCCGAAAAAACACTAAGGTGTTTCTAGGTAAAGTTCATGTAAAAAGACAGTTTTTTAGGTTAAGAAAATGTTTGGATTTTTTTTCAAAAAAAAGCTTGCCGGTTTAGAAAACAGTTGTAAATTTGCAGCCGCTTTACCAACGAGGTAAAGGTCTAAGCTAAGAGAGATTTTATATTTATATTGTTGACTTAGTTTTTGAAACAAAGAAGTTCATATACATATTGTAACGACAGCGTAGAATTAAGAAAGAACCATTTTGATGCAGGGACTCGGGTTTCCGGGTGTCGGACAGACATTCAAAGAAATACAATGAAGAGTTTGATCCTGGCTCAGGATGAACGCTAGCGGCAGGCCTAACACATGCAAGTCGAGGGGCATCACGGAAAAGCTTGCTTTTCTGGTGGCGACCGGCGCACGGGTGCGGAACGCGTATGGAACCTGCCCCTGTCAGGGGAATAGCCCAGGGAAACTTGGATTAATGCCCCATGGTATCGTTATATCGCATGATATTACGATTAAAGATTTATCGGACAGGGATGGCCATGCGTACCATTAGTTAGTTGGTGGGGTAACGGCCCACCAAGACAGCGATGGTTAGGGGCCCTGAGAGGGGGATCCCCCACACTGGTACTGAGACACGGACCAGACTC
Organism: Flagellimonas marinaquae; assembly: GCF_003992675.1. GTDB lineage: Bacteria > Bacteroidota > Bacteroidia > Flavobacteriales > Flavobacteriaceae > Flagellimonas > Flagellimonas marinaquae. Next base: position 4,896 of record NZ_RZMZ01000003.1, on the reverse strand, counting down.
CTACGGGAGGCAGCAGTGAGGAATATTGGACAATGGGCGGGAGCCTGATCCAGCCATGCCGCGTGCAGGATGACGGCCCTATGGGTTGTAAACTGCTTTTATACGGGAAGAAACGCACCTACGTGTAGGTGTCTGACGGTACCGTAAGAATAAGGACCGGCTAACTCCGTGCCAGCAGCCGCGGTAATACGGAGGGTCCGAGCGTTATCCGGAATCATTGGGTTTAAAGGGTCCGTAGGCGGGCCTGTAAGTCAGGGGTGAAAGTTTGTGGCTCAACCATAAAATTGCCTTTGATACTGCAGGTCTTGAGTCATGGTGGGGTTGCCGGAACATGTGGTGTAGCGGTGAAATGCATAGATATCACATAGAACACCGATCGCGAAGGCAGGTGACCAACCATGTACTGACGCTGATGGACGAAAGCGTGGGTAGCGAACGGGATTAGATACCCCGGTAGTCCACGCCGTAAACGATGGATACTAGCTGTGGGGACTTCGGTCTCCGTGGCCAAGCGAAAGTGATAAGTATCCCACCTGGGGAGTACGTTCGCAAGAATGAAACTCAAAGGAATTGACGGGGGCCCGCACAAGCGGTGGAGCATGTGGTTTAATTCGATGATACGCGAGGAACCTTACCAGGGCTTAAATGCAGGCTGCATGGGGTAGAGATACCCCTTTCTTCGGACCGCCTGCAAGGTGCTGCATGGTTGTCGTCAGCTCGTGCCGTGAGGTGTCAGGTTAAGTCCTATAACGAGCGCAACCCCTACCGTTAGTTGCCAGCATGTCAAGATGGGGACTCTAACGGGACTGCCGGTGCAAACCGTGAGGAAGGTGGGGACGACGTCAAATCATCACGGCCCTTACGTCCTGGGCTACACACGTGCTACAATGGCCGGTACAGAGGGAAGCCACCCCGCAAGGGGGCGCGGATCTACAAAACCGGTCACAGTTCGGATCGGGGTCTGCAACTCGACCCCGTGAAGCTGGAATCGCTAGTAATCGGATATCAGCCATGATCCGGTGAATACGTTCCCGGGCCTTGTACACACCGCCCGTCAAGCCATGGAAGCCGGGAGTGCCTGAAGTCCGTCACCGCAAGGAGCGGCCTAGGGCAAAATCGGTAACTAGGGCTAAGTCGTAACAAGGTAGCCGTACCGGAAGGTGCGGCTGGAACACCTCCTTTCTAGAGAAAGAGATGTCCGGAAGATCCTTGTCCCGCACGAGATGGTTTTATCTCTGCGCTGTCGTTTATGATATGTTACAAATACTGGCAATAGGCCAAGACAGTCTCATAGCTCAGCTGGTTAGAGCGCTACACTGATAATGTAGAGGTCGGCAGTTCGAGTCTGCCTGAGACTACAAGTCGAAGAAGGACGAGAAGCCTGTGCTGAGCGCGGTCGAAGCAAGTCTGCCTGGGACTGTAAAGGAAGTTCATTGAGGAATATTGAATTGGAAATTTTAGAAGTTGAGTTACAGGGTTATCACTCATAACTCCCAACTAATAACTCATAACTGAAAGATGGGGGATTAGCTCAGCTGGCTAGAGCGCCTGCCTTGCACGCAGGAGGTCATCGGTTCGACTCCGATATTCTCCACCACGGCAAAGGCCGTCCGTCGATCTTGGTATCGGTGGCGGCGTGCCAGAAAGTTCATTGACATATTGGGACGGAGCGGAGCGGTATCATACCGTTCACGTGAAGTCAAAAAGAAGAAACACGAAGTAGAATAGAACAATTAAGGATTACGAGAGGGCGTCCCATATTTATATGGGATGCGACAAGCAAAAGAAGGGCGTATGGGGGATGCCTAGGCTCTCAGAGGCGACGAAGGACGTGATAAGCTGCGAAAATCCGCGGGGAGCTGCACATGAGCATTGATCCGCGGGTGTCCGAATGGGGCAACCCGGCAGGTTGAAGGCCTGTCACCCAGCAATGGGGGCGAACCCGCCGAACTGAAACATCTAAGTAGGCGGAGGAAGAGAAAACAAGAGTGATTCCGAGAGTAGTGGCGAGCGAAATCGGATCGGCCCAAACCGTTGTTGTTTCGGCAATGACGGGGTTGTAGGACCACAATGTTCTTTGCGCGACGAACCGGAAGCAGTTGGAAAGCTGCACGATATGGGTGACAGTCCCGTACGGGCAAGGAGCGTTAAAGATAGTGGTATCCTGAGTAGCGCGGGGCACGTGAAACCCTGTGTGAATCCGGCGGGACCATCCGCCAAGGCTAAATACTCCTGGGAGACCGATAGTGTACCAGTACCGTGAGGGAAAGGTGAAAAGAACCGTGAACAACGGAGTGAAATAGACCCTGAAACCATACGCCTACAAGCGGTCGGAGCGGATTTATCCGTGACGGCGTGCCTTTTGCATAATGAGCCTACGAGTTACTTTTACCGGC
>NZ_RZMZ01000002.1:2500-255200 GCF_003992675.1 Flagellimonas marinaquae | reverse complement strand
AAGAACTCGACACCGTCATCGGTACCGTTCAAGATAGCAACGTTGCTAATGGTAGTACCTGAACCTACAGCGTAAAGCGATAGTCCGTTGTACTGTGACTCGGAGTTGATCTGTGCACCAGCGTAGTTGATAATCAAGTAATCGATGCTACCGGAATTATCGGCATCGTTAGTTCCACCGTAGATGATACCACCTACTTCGGCTTCAGCATCCACACCTTCGGTAGTGGTTGCATCACCAGCGATTACCAAACCACCCCAATCTCCAGGTTGTTCATTGGATGAAGTCATTACAACAGGGTTGGCAGCTGTACCTTGAATATCGATCATACCACCTTTTTGTACAACGATATAAGTACTGGTTTCTTCACCAGACTCTACTTCGGCAGTAATGGTTGTACCAGCAGGAATGGTCAATGTTGCACCAGCTTCTACGCTAAGTGAACCTTGAAGTACATAAGTTTCAGAGGCATCAAGCTCTGTATCTTCATTGATAGAACCAGTAAGAACTGTAGTAGGCGTCGGACAAGCTGTACAAGAACCTCCACAATCTACACCGGTTTCGTCTCCATTTTGGATACCATCATCACAAGTAGCTTGTACTGGTGGTGGGGCAGGGTCGTTATCATCACTGCTACAGCTGGTAAAAACCAAAGCTGTTGCAGCTAAGAACAACATTGAAATTTTGAAAATTTTCGTTTTCATAAAGAAAGTGATTTAGATTAATTATTAGACTATTGTATTGATTCGTATTAAAAAGTGTATTTAAGTCCTAGATTGAATGTTCTACCTAGTGTATAAGATCGTACTACATCAGTAATGGTTTCCCTTCGTGGTGCCCCCGGGCCCAAACGTACATCCCTGTCATCAGAAAAGGCTTCCAATTCTGCCCTGCTCTCTGAAGTTAAGTAGTTAATGGTTTGTTCAATTTTTGGATTGAGCAAGTTTTGACCAGATAGCGATACTTGGAAGTTTTGACCGAATTGTTTGCTGATTTTTGAATTTAGAACCACAAATCCTTTTTCGAAAATGGCATCATTATACCTAGTGTCCCAATCCTCTTGTGCTCGGGCAAAGCCCATGGCGAAAATCTTATCTGAAGCATAGCTCGCGGAAGCGTTGACTATCCAATTGTTGGACGTTTCCAGGTTTAGGCTAGAGTTCATAATCCAATCAGAAGCACCCTGCAATGGAGCTTTCCTATTGGTACCATATCTAAAGGTTTCTATGATAGCGCCTTCTTCCGTGGTTCTTTCCAAAAGGTCTTGTTCGTGCCACATTCTACTGGCATTAAGAACTAAACTTAGGGTAGGCCCTAATGGGTTACCATCCTCGTCGTTCATCTCGGGCTTTAGGATATCTATCTTTGATTCCAATTCTATACCATAAATGGTCGCTGTTTCACCGGTATTTCTAAAAGTGAACAAAGCACCATCAGATCCGCGGGCCCTAACCTTGTTAATGGGGTCCTCGATATTTTTGTAAAAGAGCGATGCAGAAATCAACTGCCCTCTTGTCGGGAAGAACTCCCATTTAAGGTCAAAATTGTTGGAGAATGATGCCTCCAATGCATTTTCCCCTACCGTACCAAATACTTGTTGACCTGTAGGCGAAATGTAACGGAAGGGAGCAATCTCCTTGAACTCGGGAAGTGTAATACTTCGACTTGCTGCAAAACGCAGAGCATGTTCATCGTTCAATGAATATTTTATGTTCAAGCTTGGATATACGTTACTGTAATCTCTAGTAACAACCCCTACATCACCACCAGGAGCATTGGCAACGTCATAGTTGACCACGATTTCGTCTTGTTGGTACCTTAATCCAGTATTGAAGTTCCATTTTCCAAAACCGACATTAAATAGGGCAAACCCTGCCATGGATTCATATTCTCCGGTGTATTCGTCTTTAACTTCGCCGGCTTCATTGTTTTGGAAAGAAAGAATTTCCAAAATATTGTTGTTGAAGTTGGCGTCCGTGAATATTTGGTCTAGTTCATCCAAAGAATTTGAACTTGGTCTATTGTCATCTACGTTAGATACTCCGTAAAAGCTGGATTCAAAATCCCTCGTTTTCTTTCTGTAATTGAGTCCTAAATCAATGAAAAATTTCTTGTCTTCCTCATCAATGATTTTTAAACGGTCCTTAATGAGACCGTTATATTCTTCGTCATCGATGATTTGGGAAAGCTTTCGTGATTCGAAAGCACTGTTTTCATATAAGAATGCATTAATGGGGTCTGAAGTAAAGTTGATAATGTTACGAATCCTGTTTGGTTCGTCGGCGTTCAACCTATTGTAACTTACCGCCCAATCGAGCACATTCTTTTCACCAAATTTATGATTACCAATTAATTGGGTGACAAATAGTCGGGTTTGTTTGGTGTTTTGGTCACGTAAAAAATCAGAAAAATCCCCTAAGGTTTCCTCTTGGATGTTACCGAACCCGTTTCTACCACCCTCAGCTACAACATCGTTCAAGGTATTGACAAATAGGGTAACCGACTTGATGATGTTTTTTTCATCTTGATAGGTAAGGTCCAACATTGCATTGTTCACATGCTCAGTTTCCCATTGTTGGAAATCGGTAATAGAATCAGTTACAGTAACTTGGTCATAAATCAAAAACTCCCCAGGTGTATAATATCTGTGAGACTTTGAGTTTGATAGCGTGGCAAACACCTTAAACTTGTTATCGAAAAACGACTTTCCACCGCTAATATTGATACCCATATTGGCAGGGGTGTCCAAGGTGTTGGCATCCCAAGATTGATTGGTAATCTGTTCTCTGATATCTATATTGGTATCGTAAAAACCTAACGAGGTGTCTTCATAGTTGGCGGTTACCTGGTATCCTGGCCCGTCTGAGCCATCTCCAATGGCATTGGTATTGGCCCCAACCGAAACCCCAACTTCCAACTCGCTGGTTCCGGCCAACTCTCTGGATGCGATATTGATGTTACCAGAAGCTTGGTCTGCAGAAGTAGCTGCGGAGTAGGTTTTACTGATACTTACATTTTGAATGACCCGTGTTGGGAACAAACCAAGGTCGATGTTTTTTCTCTCTACATCATCCGATGGTATAGGAAGACCATTAAAGGTAGTTGTTAAATACCTGTCACCAAGACCACGAACAAATACGTCGCCAGAGGCTTCACTTTCTGTTACTCCGGAGATCTTGGTGGCAGCGGACTTTACATCGGAAATTCCTAAATTTCCCAATTCCACAGCTCCAATACTTTCCTTTATCTCAATGGCTCTCTTTTGGTCTAATAGAAGTGCTACTTCCGAATCCTTTCGAGATACAGTGGTAACTACAACTTCATCCAGCACCATTCCCTGTCCCGCACTCATGGGGACATCAACACTTGTTACCTTACCGGCTTCAACAGTTACATTTGGTACCTCTACGGTTTCATAACCCAAAAAGCTATAAACCACGGTATATGTACCAGGTGCAACTCCGGATATCTCATAAAGTCCATCAAAATCCGATGTTGTACCAATAGTTGTACCTTTTATAAGTACGTTGGCAAAAGGAAGAGGTTCATTGTTGTACTCTTGATCGGTCAGTTTACCTACGATACTGCCCGTAGATTGCTGGGCACTGACCAGTGAGGTTGCCAATAAGGCAAAAGTCAATAAAAAATATTTCATTATCAGGCATATATTTGGCGCAAAGAACGCCAGAGGTTGTAAAAGCCGTGTTAGTTGTATGTTAAGAGTTTATTTCAGTTCTGTTACAATAATGTTACTAGATTAAATGAACGTTAAGCGTTTATCCCGTAAGTGTATTATCTTTACATTTGGGCGATTAACACAGAAACCACATCCCATGAAAAACAAGGACATTAAGATTCTACTGGTAGACGATGAGCCTGATATTCTGGAAATTATAGGCTATAACTTGTCTGCAGAGGGCTATGAAGTTATTACTGCAAAAAATGGTGCTGATGGCTTGGCCAAGGCTAAGAGAAAATCCCCACACTTGATTATTATGGATGTGATGATGCCCGAAATGGATGGAATCGAAGCCTGTGAACAAATTCGTAACACGCCTGGGCTGGAGGATACCATCATTGCCTTTTTGACCGCCCGTGGCGAAGATTACTCCCAGGTTGCCGGTTTTGATGCAGGTGCCGACGACTATATCACCAAACCCATTAAGCCCAAAGTGCTGGTAAGTAAGGTAAAGGCCTTATTGCGCAGGTTGAAGGATGATAAAAAGGAAGTAGAGGATATTGTTAAGGTGGGAGAAATCGTTATCAACCGTGAAGAGTATAAGATTGTGAACAACGGAGAGGAAATGGTACTGCCCCGCAAGGAATTTGAGTTGTTGTCCCTACTGACCTCCAAGCCCAACAAGGTTTTTAAGCGCGAGGTAATTCTCGATAAAGTTTGGGGCAACGAAGTGGTCGTTGGTGGCCGTACCATCGATGTCCATATCCGAAAATTGCGCGAAAAAATTGGGGATGACCACTTTAAAACCGTAAAGGGCGTTGGGTATAAGTTTGTGCTCTAATGGCCATAAAACTAAAGAAATCATATAAGTTTGCCCTAAGGTCTTCACTGGCCATTACTATTTTACTTACCGCTGTTTTCCTTGGCTTCCAATGGGACGCTGGAAACTTTGATTGGATACACCTCCTTCTTTTTGTCCTCCTGTGCTTTGTAATCTGTTTTGGAATCATTCAAATACGGGTGGAACGATTCATTTATCGCCGAATCAAAAAAATTTATGACGATGTTTCCCTTTTGGAGTCCACCTCCTTTTCCTCCAAGCCAGTGACCACCGATATGAGAACCCTGGTGCAAGAAATCGAAAAATTTGCCGAAGGGAAGAAAATCGAGATCGACACCCTAAAAATCCGCGAAGAATACCGAAAAGACTTTTTGGGAAATGTCTCCCATGAGCTCAAAACGCCACTATTTACCGTACAAGGTTACATCCTTACGCTGTTGGATGGAGCCATGAAGGATAAAAAACTGCGCAAAAAATACCTGCAAAGAGCCAGTAAGGGAGTAGAGCGTTTAATTTACATTGTAAAAGACCTCGATTTGATTACCAAGTTGGAGGCAGGCGAGCTAAAATTGGAGCGAGAGGATTTTGACATCATCGAGCTCATTCAAAATACCTTTGATCTTTTAGAGATGAAAGCCGCCCGAAAGGAAATATCCCTAACCTTTGATATGGAGTATCCCAACCCCATTTACGTAAACGGTGACCGGGACAAAATACAACAGGTAATCAGTAACTTGCTGGTCAACTCCATTAAATACGGACTGCCCAAAGGCACCACGGAGGTAAGTGTGGAAAATCTCATCAAAAACAAGGTAATCGTAAGGGTTACCGATAACGGTGGAGGAATTCCAAAACAACACATACCACGCCTATTTGAGCGCTTTTATCGCGTAGACCAAAGCGGTAGCCGGGCCGAAGGGGGCTCTGGACTTGGACTCTCCATTGTAAAACACATTGTTGAGGCCCACGGTGAAAAAATCTATGTTGAAAGTGAAGTGGACGTAGGTTCCGAGTTTTCCTTTACCCTCGAAAAGGCCACAGCTCCGGTTCCACAAAAAACCGAGAACAAGGCCGAATAGTCCGTTTGCGATTCAAATTGCGTTAACCCCTTAAAGTCGACAATTCTTGATAAATCATTTAAACAGAAGTCCTCTTGACTGCTAAAAGGGACTAGTCCCTGCTTCTGCATCCGTTTGGCCAAATATTCCTGTTCGTATTGTCCGGGAGTTGGGATAAAAAACGCTTTCTTTTCCAATTTAGCCAGATCCATTACCGTAGTGTAGCCCGATCGGCATAGGACCTGCTTACTTTGGTTCAGGGCCTCTTCCAATTCGGCAGACTTCATAAAATTGTAATGGATGATGTTTCCGTTGGAAGTCCATATCTCCTCCCTGACTTGTTCATCTTCAATTTTCCCCTTTACAAAAAGAATGTTGCCCTCAAAACCGCGTAGTTCTGACAACAGTTTTTCTTCGAGAAAAGTCCGCTGAGGTTCAGGACCTGATAACAAAACCATCAGGTCGTAGATGAGGGGAAGTTCCTTTTTTTCAAAACGGCTCAAAGGACCCAAGTAGGCAATGTTTAATTTGGACTTTTTCAGATGGCCCAACTTACCGGTCAAATTGGGTTTATCCTGCACATCGGGAACCCAGCAAGCATCAAACTTTTTGATAATTTTTTGATGGGCCTTTGAGCTCATCCAAGTCGTATTGCCCGAAAGCACATTGAGCTGATGCGTAATGAAGACACAAGGCACTTTTTTATAATAGGCTCCTAATCGGTTGTCGGAAATAATGCCGTTCAAGCCGTGTTCCTTTACTAAACGTTTTACTTCCTTCTTTTCTTTGGCCATGGCTTTGAGTACCTTGGGGGAATCCCATATCATCTTGATTTTGAAGTTTTTCCCCTTCTCCGCATAAGAAATGTTGTAGGAGGACAACTCAAAGGCGGGCAGCTCTGGAAATTCTTTTTTCAACAGAGTTAGGGCCACCCCATCCGATGCAATAAAAGGTTGATGGCCATGGGCCAATAATTCATGGATGATGGGTATGCACCTGGTGGCATGTCCCAGTCCCCAATTTAATGGGGCGACCAGAATACGTTTGGAACTTTGCATGATCACAAAAAAACAAAATGCGAATTGCTTTTAGATTTCCTTAGTTTTGCCAAATCATTAATTTTTTGCTCAATTCAATACCAAAAAGTGGGAAGTAAGAACAAACTCAAGAGGTTCAAGGAAAACGAAACGTTCGCCAATGTAGTGCAGCCCAGCCGGGAAGAGGTTATGGCCGGATTCAAATACAAAGGCAAGTGGTCTTCCTTTTTTGGCAATGATAACCCTATCGTTTTGGAATTGGGTTGTGGCAAAGGGGAATACACGGTGGGTCTTGCGCAAATAAACCCAGACAAAAACCATATTGGTATTGATATTAAAGGGGCCCGTTTTTGGCGAGGTGCCAAAACCGCTTTGGAAAAGGAGTTGAACAATGTGGCCTTTCTGCGTTCTCAGATAGAATTGGTGGACCATCTTTTTGGAGAGGGAGAAGTCAGCGAAATTTGGATAACCTTCCCCGACCCACAGATCAAGTACAAACGAACCAAACACCGTATGACGAATCCCGTGTTTCTGGAACGGTACAAGAAAATATTGAAACCAGGTGGACTTATCAATCTTAAGACTGATAGTGAATACATGCATGGCTATACCTTGGGACTTTTACAGGGCTTGGGTCACGAAATTCTGTATGCCAATCACGACGTTTACAAAAACGAGGGAGCGCCATCTGAAGTTCTGGAGATTCAAACTTTCTATGAAAATCAGTATCTTGAAAAAGGAAAACCAATAACCTACATCCAATTTAGGATCAACTAACCAATGACCCACGTACTCATTCTCTTTTTTGCCACATTTTCTGCTGCCTTTATGGCAACGGTGCCGCCGGGTCTGCTCAACATGAACGCCGCTAAGGTGAGCGTGGAAAAAGGGAAATTGAACGGGGTCATATTCAGTTTGGGCGTCTCGAGCACCATAATGGTGCAGGCCTATATTGCGGTCTATATTTCAAAATTTTTATATCGAAATCCAGAGGTGGTCGATGTGCTTTTCAAGATCGCTGTGGCTGTTTTTGCGTTTTTTGCCATTTACTTTTTTGTAGTGGCCAAAAGGAACAAAGCCAAAGCGCAGGCCATCAAGGAAGTCAATTTGAGCAAAAAAAACAGTTTCTTTAAAGGGGTGTTGTTGGCAGCCCTCAATTTGTTGACCATTCCGTATTACAGTGGCTTGAATGCCATGTGGAACGAGGCCGGATGGATCAAGTTCGAGGCCAAGGACATTACTACCTTTGTTGTAGCAGCGGGCACTGGCACTTTCTCGGTGCTTTACCTCTATACCTTTTATTTTGATAAATTGGAGACCAAGAACAGTCGCTTTTCGAGGAACTCCAACTACATTTTGAGTGCATTGATGTTGCTCTTGCTCATTATTACCCTGATTAGAATTATGTACCGTTGACCCTATGGAGGAGACAAACTTCTTTGATAAAGTCTACGAAGTAGCCAAACAGATTCCTTATGGCAGGGTCACTTCTTACGGGGCAATAGCCAAATATCTAGGAGCTGCCCGAAGCGCACGTATGGTTGGCTGGGCCATGAACAATTCCTTGGCAAAGGACGTTCCCGCCCATCGTGTCGTGAATCGAGTGGGTGTGCTCACGGGAAAGCACCATTTTGACGGCACCAACCTTATGCAACAGCTCCTCGAAAACGAAGGAATCCCAATAAAGGACAATCAAATTATCGATTTTCAAAAATACTTCTGGGATCCTGCCCAAGAACTTTGATCAATATCCCGGAGGATGCAACTCATCAAAGGAGGTGTTGTCCTGAAATGCTTTTGCCAATAACAGAATACTTGCCTCATCATACAAGTTGCCAACGAATGTCATACTCGTAGGATGGTTTTCATCGTCCAAGCCCGTAGGGACGGCAATAACAGGATGTCCGGTTAGGTTGGTGGCCAAAAGTTGGTCGTTGCCAAAAGTGGGCGAGATCAACACATCGTAATCCTTCATTATATCCTGCATTTTTTGGATAAGCACCTGTCGCTGACGATTGGCCTGAATGTATTCCACAGCAGGAATAAACCGGCTTTGCCTCAGAGAGTTTGCACGGGAACGTTGGTCTTGCTCCACCATAATATCTACCTCTCCCGAACGGACCAGTTCATCAAAAAAGGCACCTGCTTCCGCTCTTAAAATAATATCGAAACCACGATAGGGCACTGCTTCGGGCATTTCCACGGGCGTTGGATGAATGCCCAATGCTTCAAGGGATTTTAAGGCATTTCTCAGATTATCACCAGATACTGTGGTGTCCTTTTCAATATCCTTTTGGAGATAGGCGACGCGTAGGTTTTTGATATCCTTGCTCCAATCCACCCCAAAAGGAAGGTCAACCGTGGTGAGGTCATTTTCATCCTTTCCCTGAATGGCCTCAAACACAATGGCACAGTCCTCTGCATTTCGGCCCAAGGGCCCAACCTTGTCCATGGACCAACTCAGGCTCATTACTCCATGGCGACTTACCCTGCCGTAGGTAGGCCGAAGACCCGTAACACCATTTCGGGTACTGGGAGAAGTAATCGAACCTAGGGTCTCTGTCCCCAAGGCAAATGGAACAAGTCCTGCCGAGGTGGCCGAACCCGATCCTGCTGAGGAACCGCTGGCTCCTTGCGTGGTGTCCCAAGGATTTTTCGTTTTTCCATCAAACCATACATCGCCGCGGGCCAAGGCGCCCGATACCAATTTCGCCACCAAAACGGCCCCGGCATCTTCCAGCTTTTGTATCACCGTGGCTGTTTCACTGATCATTTGGTCTTTGTATGGAGTCGCGCCCCAGGTAGTGGGATAACCGGGTACGGCCATCAAATCTTTCGTCCCGTAGGGAATGCCGTGCAAGATGCCGCGATAGTTCCCATTTTGGATTTCCTCGTCCGCCCGCTTCGCTTGTTCCAAGGCCAAACTATCCGTAATAGTGATGGTACATTGGAGGGCTGGCTGGTATTTTTTCAATCGGCCCAAGAAGAACTTGGTGAGTTCCGTTGAGGTTATTTTTTGATGTTTAATGAGGGAAGCCAGCTGCGGGATCGTATAAAATGCCAATAGGTCGTAAGGCTCAGGTACTTCCACATAGTTGGGTATATTCCATTGGGTTCCTTCCTGTTGCTCTGGCATTTGGAAGCCAAAGGGAGTTGGGTCAAAACGGATAGCAGGAAAAACACCATAATCTAAGGGATATTTGCGAAGGGAATCGAACCCACTTTTATTTCGTTGCAAATAGGGATAAAGGGTATCGATTTGTTTGTTGGCGAAATGTAAGCCAATAAGTTTTTCCGACTTTTTCACGTCCCGCTTGCTAAAGGCATTTTTGTTGGTGGAGCAGGAAATCCAAGTCAAGGAAATCAAAAGAAGGAGGATGAGGGGGAATTTGGTTTTTGTTGGCATGTTGGTCGATAATTTGAAATAGCAGCTTCTAAACTACATTTTTTCAAAAAAAGGAACATCATATAAAGGCTCTTTTATGTTTGATATCCCATTTAAAGGGAAGCACATGATATCCCTTTTCAATTTTTTTGAAAATCGGAGGGACAACTTCTTAATCTAATACCAACATCGTATCTTTGTAGTTTAGAACCAGTTCAAACAATTGGTTTAAAAAATTGCAAATCATGAAGTTGAAAAAAGCAGATATACTCAAGGCGTTGGAAAAAATATCCGCACCGGGCGAAGGCCAAAATTTAGTAGAAAGCGGTTCGGTGACCAATGTGCAGGTATTTGGCGATGAGGTGGAAGTGGATGTCACCATAAAAAACCCAAGTCTACAGGCAAAAAAGAAGACCGAGGTGGAGATTTTGAAAATTATCCACAGGGAGGTGTATGAAAAAGCCAAAATAAAGGTCAACCTTAAGGTGGATGCCCCCGCCAAACCCAAAGTAAACCAAATCAAGGGAAAACCAATTCCTGGGATACAGAATATTATTGCCGTGGCATCAGGTAAAGGAGGTGTAGGGAAATCTACGGTTACGGCCAACTTGGCGGTGACCTTGGCCAAAATGGGCTTTAAAGTAGGTCTTTTGGATACAGATATTTACGGGCCGTCCATGCCTATTATGTTCGATGTGGCTGCAGAGAAACCCTTATCCATCAATGTGGATGGAAAGGCCAAAATGAAACCAATCGAAAATTATGGGGTGAAGTTGCTTTCCATTGGATTCTTTACCCAACCCAACCAAGCGGTGATTTGGAGGGGTCCTATGGCCGCAAAGGCATTGAACCAAATGATTTTTGATGCCCATTGGGGTGAATTGGATTTTCTTTTGTTGGATTTACCTCCGGGAACAGGTGATATCCATTTGAGCATTATGCAATCCTTGCCGGTAACAGGCGCGGTCGTGGTAAGTACACCACAAGAAATCGCATTGGCGGATGCCCGAAAAGGGGTGGCCATGTTCCAGCAAGAAGCCATCAATGTGCCGGTATTGGGAATCGTGGAGAATATGGCGTATTTTACACCTGCGGAATTACCCGACAACAAATATCATATCTTTGGTAAAAATGGGGCAAAGAACCTTTCGGAAGACTTAAACGTTCCATTTTTGGGGGAAATACCACTGGTGCAGAGCATTCGAGAAGCTGGCGACGTAGGAAGACCTGCTGCGCTGCAGACGGCCACTCCCACAGAAGAAGCTTTTGAGGAACTGACGAAAAATGTGGTACAGGAATTGGTGCGAAGAAATACTGACCTTCCTCCAACCGAGGCAATAAAGATTACAACAATGGCTGGTTGTTCCGCTGTTAAAAAGAAGTGAGCATGACAACAATGACATCAGAAGAAACAAGAAGCAATGTAGAGAAGGCGTTGGAGGAAATCCGACCTTTCTTGCAGAGCGATGGTGGAGACATCACATTGATTTCCATCGAGGACAATACCGTAAAGGTTCGATTGGAGGGGAATTGCATTGGCTGCAGCGTTAACCAAATGACGTTGAAAAGCGGTGTAGAAATGACCATTAAAAAGTATGCCCCTCAAATCGAAGAAGTCATCAATATTTCCTAACTGATTAAAATCATAAATCTTTTTTGGGGCAAGCAGTAAGTTGCATGCCAAAACCTCTTGTATATGATCAAAACAGATATTCTGATAATTGGAGCGGGACCTACGGGTCTCTTTGCTGTTTTTGAAGCGGGCCTGTTACAGTTAAAATGCCATTTGATAGATGCCTTGCCTCAAGCCGGTGGGCAATGCTCTGAAATATATCCCAAAAAGCCCATTTACGATATCCCCGGATTTCCCGAAGTATTGGCAGGAGACTTGGTGGACAATTTGATGGAACAGATCAAACCCTTTCAGCCTGGTTTCACCCTGGGCGAGCGTGCAGAAACCATCGAAAAATTGGATGATGGCACTTTCATCGTTACTACCAACAAAGGTACCAAGCACCATGCCCCAATAGTTGCCATCGCAGGTGGCCTGGGCAGTTTTGAGCCCAGAAAGCCCTTGTTGGAGAACTTGGAAAAATATGAGGATAACGGCGTTGCCTACATGATCAAGGAGCCAGAAGTTTATAGAGGTAAAAAAGTGCTGATTGCAGGAGGGGGAGACTCCGCCTTGGATTGGTCCATCTTTTTGGCCGATGTCGCCGAAGAAGTCACCTTGGTACACCGAAGGAACGAGTTCCGTGGGGCACTGGATTCCGTAGAGAAGGTACAGCACCTCAAAAATGAAGGCAAAATCAATTTGATTACACCGGCTGAGGTGGTTGCCCTAAAAGGCGAGCATAGCTTGGAGAAAGTTACCGTTCAAAATACCAATACCTCAGAAGAAACCGATATAGCAGTCGACTATTTCATCCCTCTTTTTGGATTGTCCCCAAAACTAGGACCCATAGCCAATTGGGGACTGGAGATTGAAAAAAATGCCATCAAGGTGGACAATACCTATGACTACCAGACCAATGTTCCTGGGATTTATGCCATTGGCGACGTGAATACCTATCCAGGTAAGTTGAAATTGATCTTGTGTGGGTTCCACGAAGCGACCTTGATGTGCCAAAGCGCCTATCAAAAAATACATCCAGATAAAAAATACGTAATGAAGTATACCACCGTGGGAGGCGTTACTGGATTTGATGGAAGCAAGAAGGAGGCCCCAAAAGCCGTGGTGAAAGCAATCGACTAAAAGTAAATACATTTTTAAATAGATAGGGGGACTTATGCAAGGGTTCTCGACGAGGTATGAGCGATATCAAATTAAGAATAATTGACCGGGAAGGTGTTGCACACGAAGTGGACGCCCCAACCGACATGAACATGAACCTTATGGAAGTGGTTCGGTCGTATGAACTGGCTCCAGAAGGAACCATCGGTATTTGTGGCGGTATGGCCATGTGTGCTTCTTGTCAATGCTATGTGAAGTCTGACCATCAATTACCAGAAAAGTCGGATGATGAGGAGGCCATGTTGGCCGAAGCCTTTTTTGTAAAGGACAACAGTCGTCTGGGTTGTCAAATCCACATTACCGAGGATTTGGACGGTCTGGAGGTGGAACTTGCCCCTGAAGAGGCCTAAATCCTCGCTTGGTACGTAAAGAGGTTGTAATACCTTCCCTCGGAAGCAATCAATGTTTCGTGGGTTCCTTGTTCCAAGATATGACCGTTTTCAATCACCAAAATTTGGTCTGCTTTGCGGATAGTGCTCAGTCGGTGAGCAATCACAAAAGTGGTTCTACCTTTGGTAAGTTGGCCCAAACTCTTTTGGATCAAAGCTTCGGATTCCGTATCCAGACTTGAAGTAGCCTCGTCCAAGACCAATATTTTTGGGTCGGCCAAAATGGCCCTTGCAATGGCAATCCGTTGCCGCTGACCTCCAGAAAGCTTAACGCCCCGTTCGCCGATGAGGGTGTCCAATCCTTTATCAAATCGGTCTGTGAATTCGTCCACATAAGCCGCTTTCACCGCTTCAAGCAATTTTTCTTCACTGGCGTCAGGTCGCGGGAACAGTATGTTTTCCCGAATAGTGCCTTCAAACAAAAAATCATCCTGTAACACAACCCCTAAGTGTTGGCGAAAACTGTTCAGGTTTACTTTGGACAAATCATGTCCATCAATGGTGATGGTCCCCGAATCGGGATTGAGAAAACTTGCCGCCAAGCCAGCAATGGTGGATTTACCAGAGCCGGAACTGCCTACCAAGGCAATCACTTGACCAGGGGCTACGTCAAAACTGATGCCGTGCAGCACCTCTTTATCCGCTTCATAGGAAAAGCGCACATCGGAAAAAGACATCCGACCTACCACTTGGTCCAACAGAATGGTACGGTTTTCGTCATCGGACTCCTCTTCGAGATTCATGAGTTCTTCAGTGCGGTCCAGGCCCGCCAATGCTTCTGTGAGTTGACTTCCCACACTGCTCATCTGAACAATAGGGGCAATCATCAAACCCAATAAGACCGTAAATTCCACAAATTCACCTATGGTAAGCGTATCCTGTATAATTTTATAGCCGCCAAAACCCATCACACTGGTCGTGGCCACGCCCAATAAAAAAGTCGATGAACTTGTCATAAAAGCGGTAGTGGTCAAGCTCTTTTTTACGTTTTCATACAGACGTTCCACCCCCGCCTCAAACACTTCCTCTTCCTGCTTTTCCGCATTGAACCCTTTTATGACACGGATACCGCCCAAGGTTTCCGTCAATCTGCCTTTGACTTCCGCGTTGATTTTCCCCCGGTTCCTAAAAATAGGACGGATGATTTTAAAAGCTTTTAGTGCGATGATGGCAAAAATGGTCAACGGGATGAAGGTGAACAAGGTCATGAAAACGCTGATGTCCATAAGCAGGATAAGGGAAACCACGGCCGTAATGATGCCTCCGACCAGTTGTACCAAACCCGTACCGATGAGGTTGCGCACGCCTTCCACATCCGACATGATTCGAGATACGAGTGCTCCGGATTTTGCATTGTCAAAGAACCGGACGGGCAATGCCAGCACCTTTTTTTGCACTTGAGCGCGAAGCTCGGAAATGAGGTATTGTGCCTGAACACTCAAAATTTTGGTCAACAAAAAAGAAGTGACCGCTTGTACAAAAATGGCGAGCATCACACCGGCCACCAGATACTTGAGCATGTCCACATCCTTGTTCACGATAACATCATCAATGAGGTGTTTGGAAGCGATTGGAGCGACAAAACTGGCTGCCTTGCTTATGGCGATGAGCAAAAGACCGAGAAGCACCAATTTGCGTTTGGGCCAAATAATGGTTTTGAATGCGGTAAGAATACTTACTTTTTTGTTGGACATAGCAGATTTTCGAAAGAAGGTGCAAGTTACGGCAAATTGAGAGGGTTGCCGAATCTGATATTTTTTAATCGGTTAAAAGCTTACAAATGTTATATTTAAGCATCTAAATTAGACTGCTAACCATGCCCAAATCACTACGTTTCATTCTACTTTTTCTGATAAGCTCCTTGTCTTACGCACAAGAGGCATACCCTACATTAACTGAGATTGTAACCGACAATGCGCAAATTTTTACTCCGTCCGAGTTGGAAGGGCTTCGCACAAAACTCTACCAATTTGAATCGGAAACCAGCAACCAATTGGTGATTTTGACCATAGATGCATTGGGTAACGAAACCATTGAGGGGTATGCGTTTGAGGTGTTCAACCAAAACAAATTGGGCCAAGAGGGCAAGGACAATGGCATTTTGATACTCTTCTCCAAACTGGACCGAGAAGTTCGGATTGAGGTGGGTTATGGATTGGAATCCTACATCACTGATGCGGTTGCCTCACGAATCATCCGAAATACCATGATACCCAAGTTCAAGGAGGATGATTATTTTGGAGGATTGGATATGGCTACCGATCAAATCATTGATTTTTTAACGCATCCCGAAGCTCTTCAAGAATTTAAGGACAAAATCGCTGAGGAGGAGAAGATTCCGTGGTGGTTGTTAGGTTTGATAGGGCTGTTCTTGATGATGTTCATTGCGGCTGGTGCATTTGTTTTTTATAAGGGCTACTCCACTCTCATTGAAATTTTGCGAGGCATATTCACGGGGAAGTTGGCCGTGGTTCGGGGTGTTTTTATGGGTGTTTTCATGATGTTTCCCATGGTGTTTGGACTTGTCTTTATGGGGATGCCCATATTTTTT
Organism: Flagellimonas marinaquae; assembly: GCF_003992675.1. GTDB lineage: Bacteria > Bacteroidota > Bacteroidia > Flavobacteriales > Flavobacteriaceae > Flagellimonas > Flagellimonas marinaquae. The sequence goes on along the minus strand of NZ_RZMZ01000002.1, from coordinate 239,466 downwards.
ATGGCGATGATATTGGGATTTGAAGAGGCACTTCTCGAAAATGGATTGAGTGTTGGGGCAGTGGTGCTTGTGGGACTACTTGCTTTTGGTCTTTTGACCATTGTATTGGTAATTTTAAAAATCAAGAGAAAGGGCGATGAAGGATTTAAACTTTCGCTGTTGAAATCGGATAAAACTTATATCAAGAAAACTTTTTCATCTTCAGGGACACATTCCTTTGGTTCCAGTTCCGGGGGAAGAAGCTCATCACGCAGTTTTTCCGGTGGTGGGGGCAGTTCAGGAGGAGGCGGAGCCAGTGGAAGTTGGTAATTGTTACTGATTTTCCATATTTTCAGGGACTAAAACTTAATTGGTTGTTATGGGCAATACTTTTATGATTTTCATTTTAGGCTTTCTGGCCGGAATGATAGTTCTTTTTACCATTTTTAAAAAGAAAAAATGAACACAGTCATATTGAATTGAAGATTAATAGCTTACTAAATGTACTTATGAGAACTATACTATTCGGCACCATTCTAATTTTTCTATCCTGTTCACAACCTCCTCAAACCGAAATGGAACAATGGGAAGCCCAAGCTGAGAACATAACCATTATTCGGGATGATTTTGGTGTTCCCCACATTTATGGAAAAACAGATGCCGATGCGGTTTTTGGCTTGTTGTATGCCCAATGCGAAGACGATTTTAACCGTGTGGAACAGAATTATATTTGGGCCACGGGCCGATTGGCCGAAGTGGAAGGCGAGGATGCACTGTATAGCGACCTTCGGGCAAAAATGTTCATGACCGAAGAAGAAGCCAAGGCCAATTATGAAAATAGCCCCGAGTGGCTAAAGGAGTTATGCGATGCCTTTGCCGATGGCATCAATTATTATCTCCACACCCACCCTGAGGTGAAACCGAGACTCCTGACCCGTTTCGAGCCTTGGATGCCGATGTATTTTAGCGAAGGATCTATTGGAGGGGATATTGAACGGATTTCCACGCGAAAAATCAAAAGTTTTTACGAAAGCGGAATGGAACTCCCAAAATTGGAGGCCCTGCAACTCAAAAAGGAAGCTGAAATGGCAGAACCCCAAGGTTCTAACGGAATCGCTATTTCTGGCGATTTGACAAAATCTGGGAACGCCATGCTGTTAATCAATCCACATACCTCATTCTATTTTAGGGGCGAAGTGCATGTGGTGAGCGAAGAGGGCTTGAACGCCTACGGAGCCGTAACATGGGGGCAGTTTTTTGTGTATCAGGGGTTCAACGAGAAAACTGGATGGATGCATACCTCTACCTATACCGATGTGATGGATGAATTCAAGGAGACCATAGTGAAGAACGATGGTAAGCTATTCTACCAATACGGCGAAGAATTAAGGCCTGTGGATTCCACGACCGTCACTTTAAAGTATAAAGATGGGGAAGCGATGAAAGAAAAAACATTCCCCATGTATCGAACCCATCACGGTCCTATCACCCATCAAGTGGATGACCAATGGACCGCTTCGGCAATGATGTGGGAACCGGTCAAGGCGTTGGAACAGTCCTATATCCGAACCAAGCAGGACGGTTATGAAGGATTTCGTAACATGATGGACATTCGAACCAATTCTTCCAACAATACCGTATATGCGGATGCCGAAGGCAATATTGCTTATTTCCATGGGAATTTTGTGCCCAAGCGCGATACCAGTTTTGATTATTCTGAACCCGTGGATGGTAGCAACCCTCAAACGGATTGGCAAGGTCTGCATACGGTAGATGAAAATATTTTGGTATTGAATCCCGAAAATGGATGGATACAGAACTGTAATTCCACGCCATACACTTCTGCTTTGGAGTTCAGCCCAAAACGCGAGGACTATCCCAGCTATATGTCTCAGGACCAAGAAAATTTTAGGGGTATCCATGCCATTCAGCTATTAACGGGACGAAGCGGGTATACTTTGGACAGCTTGATTGCCTTGGCCCACGACCCGTATTTGCCCGCGTTTGAAGCCTTGATTCCGGGCTTGGTCACGGCTTATGACAAAAACCCAGACCCAGCATTGAAAGAAGCCATTGAGATATTACGTGCTTGGGATTATACCACATCAAAAGAATCCATAGCCATGACCTTGGCACACTACTATGGAACCCTTTGTTATTCAAAAGCAGAGCGACCGGAAGGTATGTATTCCATGGAATGGGTGCAATATTGGGGAGGCGCATGGGACAATGATAAAAAACTTGCTTTCCTCAAAGAGACCTTGGATATTTTGGAATCCGATTTTGGAACTTGGAAAATGCCTTGGGGCGAGGTCAATCGCTATCAACGGTTAAATGGCGACATACGCCAACCTTTTGATGATGCCAAGACCAGTATTCCCATTGGTTTTGCCAGTGGTCGTTGGGGGGCATTGGCGGCCTATGGTGCCCGATATGACAACAATACCAAAAAAATCTACGGTACTCGGGGCAATAGCTTTGTAGCGGCTGTAGAGTTTGGTGATAAAGTAAAGGCGAAGACCATGTTGGCCGGTGGACAAAGTGGCGACCCAAGTTCCCCACATTTTAATGATCAGGCACAGCGCTACGCGGATATGGAATTCAAGGATGCGGCCTACTACAGGGAAGATGTGCTCAAACGTGCCAAGGAAACCTATTCACCGGGCAAAAGATAAGGTGAGCGTTTAATTGTTCTTTTCAATACCAGTATCCTCTTCTTTAACGATGATGAGACTGGCCTTTGAACCTGTGGAGAGGTTCCAGCGGTTGTTGTGAATAACGACACCCTTGTCGTCAGTAACCACTACCTGTGCCGTATTCGGTCCAGAGGAGCCTTGGTTCAGGGCCTCAAACTCTACACGGTTAAAACCCTCCACCAAATCCAAGTTGAGTCCCTTGAAAGAACCATCAAGCAGCAGATTGTATTCTACGACCTCACCGTTGACATAGATTTTTATGCGATCTCCGTCCACGTACTCATGGTCGCGTGCCACAATACCCACAAACTTGGCCTTAGTGGTGAAATCCCCCAAATATTGGTCTCCAAAGTATTCGTTGGACCCTTTTTCCTTTTTTTCTTTGATCTTTGGGTCGATGACCATGTCGTGACCTGCCTGAACCAGTTGCCTGTCTGGCAACATTTGAACTCCGGGCTTCTCATTTTTGGAGGTAAGGCTCTCGTCCAGCACGGAAGGCATCCTTAACAAAGTACCTTGATTACTGGTTTTGACATCGAGCTTATTGTTATCGCCAATTTTTAAGGGTCGTGTAGTGGGAATATCGCCCTGCGCGCACACGGGCAAGGTGAACAAAAGAATCCCAAGTAAAGCAAGTACACTCTTTTTCATGGCAACTAAGACAATGGTCTAACAATAAAATTAGCAAATACCTTGCCACCAACAGTATAAATTGACGTTAAATCGTTAAGCGGTACTCTTTTTTCACATCCTTTTTCTTTTTAAGTCCAAAAAGTGGGTGCAGTATGGGTATCCTAAGGATAATCAAATCGTAAATGAGCCAACTCAGTCCAAAGGTACCTACGATAAGAATTAATGCCTTGGGTAGAAGTCCCCAATCCAGGTCCATCAAAAAATAGGCAATGCCAACAGTAATGGTCTGGTGCAAGATATAGAAAGGGTATACAGCCCTGTTGGCATAGGCAATACCTGTACTCGGCTTGTTCAGATATTGTGCCGCGTAGGCAAATAGCACTAAGATCCACGACCAGATATTCAGCACTTTCAATAGGGCTTCGGTATAGTGGATTACATAATTATCCTCAAAGAAAATCCAGATGACAGCTTGACCTGCGAAACATAGTATGCCCAAGAAAAGTGCTTTTTTCTTTATCCTGCCCAAGGTTTTCCAAAAGACATCTCCCGTAGCCACCAGAACATAACCGTAAAAAAACAGGATAATGCTGAAAGTAAAGTTAAACCAGTCATCCACTAAGGCATGGGTTATCGGAAAAAGGGGTTCTACCAATGATTCCACAAGGTAGAGAGGGATAATAAATAGGTAAATGCCCCATGGTTTTTGGATAATCTGTTTGACCCACTCCACAAAAAGTGTATTGTGGTTTCTCAAATAGACAAAGAGTGGAGTCAACAGCCACGAAAACACCAAAAGGTAAGGCAAAAACCAAAGGTGGTGCCAGCTTAGATTACCTTCTGGATATACGCCATCAAAAGCAACCGTTGAAAAGTATGCCCAATAGGAACCTGTAAACGAACCTTCGACCAAACGCTCAAAATACACTTGAGGGGGCACAATCAAAATCATACCCGCAACCAAAGGGATACCCAATCGTAAAAATCGCTCCCACATGAATTTTCGCCTGCCTCTTTTGCCCAAGGCATAATAGGTGCCCATACCCGATATGACAAAAAGGATAGGTAGTCGCCATTGGTTCAAAAACAGCATGGGCCATTGCAGCCAATCGTAAATAATGTTGTTTTTTACATGCCAGCCCCATGGCACAAAAAACATCCCTACGTGATAAAAAATAAGCAGGCCGAATACAATTACCCGAAGCCAATCCAAATCGTAACGTCTTATGCTAGAATTCATTTTTAAAATTTTTTCCAAAGGTGTAAAGGGCTGGCCAAACAGCATATTTTTTGGATGTGGTAAATGTCCTGAATTACAATTATGGAGGAATTAGCCCTTATTTTGCTTCATATAAGCTGATGGGGATTGACCTGTATGTTTTTTAAAGGCATTGTAAAAAGCAGATTTGGATTTGAACCCGACCGATTCGCCAATGGCCTCAACCGTGAGTTGTTTGAACTCAGGTTCCAGCAGCCTGCTTTGCGCTAACGCGATTCGTTTTTGATTAATGTAATCGTTGAAGTTGGTGCCCGTTTCTGAGTTGACCAATCTCGAGATGGCATTGCCATTGGTGCCCAATTGCTCGGATACTTTTTTCAGACTGATATCTTGCTGTGCATAATACAAGGAATCGTCCATAAAGTTTTCAAGGGTCCTGAATTGAACGGAAGTGCCCGACAGCGTCTCATATTTGTCCGCAATCCAAGATTTTTCAAAGAAGCGGGACTCGGAAAGGACAAAGTAAGAAGTGATAAAAATGGTAATCGTTTGAATAATTCCGATAATATGGTCACCTCCATCATCATCAAAATTGAGGAAAATAACAAATATGGTCAACAGAATCACTAGAAAAAAAATAACCGTATTTCTTGAAAATAGATACTTGTCCACTTTGATGTTCTTTGGGGTCGTCCATCCCTGTTTTCTGGACTTCATCAATAGCGAAAAGGATAAAATCAAATAAAATGCAAAGCTGAACAGCACCAACCACCGAAATTGGTCTTTAATGTAATGGTACGAATAATCGAAGGTGCCAGGAACTTCCAAAAAGCCCAAATCCTGATGGTAGGCACCCAAGTAGGCGTTTATTTTTACTTCTATCGGGCTGGTGTAAAAATTGATTTGGGAAATGGCATAAAGGAATGGAAGCATAAAATGGGGCCAATGTTTCTTTAGGCTGATAGGTTTGCGTTGCAATAGGGCAAACAAGAAGAAGTATAATGTTGGAGCAATCAAGAGCACCAAAAACTCGGTTGAATCGTTCAAGTGCATCGTGTATTTCATCAAACCGGTATAGCAGAGATAGATATCCAAAAATACGAGGCATTGCACCAATAGGGACCAACCGAAGAAAATGATGGCCGAATCGCGTTTTGCCCTTAAAAAGATGACCAAGGCCAAGAAAAAACCCTGTACTACGCCCAAGAGGATGATGTGCGATGCAAGGTCATACTGAATGGGGACTTGGTCTAATATGGTCGTTACATCATTCATTTATGGCGCATAAGTTGTATCTTGAAAGCAAGTAGAATCGAAAATTACCATTCTTTTTTAAATCGACCTGACACGAAAATGAAAAAACGACACTTCTTACAATATATGGGCAGTGCAGCCATGGCCGCACCACTTTTTCCGTTTACTTTGAATGGTACAACAACCATATCAAAACCTTATCCGGATAAGGATAGTGATGCGTTTTGGAAACGCATCAGGGAAGATTACCGTTTAAAACCGGATTATATCAACTTGGAAAGTGGGTACTACAATATTATTCCAACTCCTATTCTCAATAAGTTCAGCGAGCACGCGCAACACGTAAATTATGAAGGATCTTATTATATGCGTACCGTGCAATGGGAGAACAAGGACAAGGCAGCGGCCAGGGTAGCCCAACTTGTCAATTGTTCGGAAAAGGAATTGGTAATCACTCGGAATACTACGGAGTCCTTGGATATGATCATTGGGGGCTTTCCTTGGGAAAAGGGTGACGAAGCTGTTTTTGCAGTCCAGGATTATGGGGCCATGCAGATACATTTTCATCAAATGGAAGATCGCTATGGTATTGTTTGCAAAAAAGTCTCCGTACCCAATCACCCCGAATCCGATGAGGAAATTGTATCCCTTTACGAATCACAGATAACTCCAAAGACCAAGTTATTGATGATCTGCCATATGATAAATGTGACCGGGCAGATATTGCCCGTCCGAAAGATTTGTGATATGGCCCACTCCCACGGGGTAGAGGTGATGGTGGACGGCGCCCATTGCGTTGGACACATAAAGGTGGATTTGGCCGAATTGGACTGCGATTACTATGGGTCCAGTTTGCATAAATGGCTTTGCTCACCACTTGGAGCTGGTATGCTGTATGTTGCGGAGAAAAACATTCCGAAGATATGGCCCTTGTTTGCGGAACACGAAGAGGATGACACCAAGATTCGTAGGCTCAACCATACAGGTACCCATCCCGTGCATACGGATTTGACGATCAATGATGCTGTGGACTACTTGGACATGATTGGATTGGAGCGTAAGGAAAACCGAATGCGCTACCTGCAACGATATTGGAGCGACCAACTCCGGGATGTGGAGAATGTGGTCATCAATACTCCAGTGGAGCCGCACCGCAGTTGTGGTATTGCCAATGTGGGACTTACCAACATGAAGCCTTCGGAAATGGCAAAGACCCTACTGGAGGAGTTCAACATCTGGACCGTTGCCATCGATTTTGAAAATGTCCATGGCTGTAGGATCACGCCCAATGTATTCACCACCACCGATGAGCTCGACCATTTTGTGGGTGCCATCAAAACTATGGCAAAGCGAACTTAGTAATTGATATAATCCCTTAGTTTTTCTGGACCTTCCAATAAAACCCGTACAATTTGAAGCGTACCGTCTGGCTTGGTATCAATGTGCCATTTAATAAGGGATAGTTGCCCGTTTTCCAACTCAATCCCAGTGATGCTTCGCGGGTGTACACAGCTTCCGTCATTGAAAAAGGGGATTTGTCCAGGCTCCGGAAATCGTGGCCTGTGGGTATGTCCAGCCATGGTGATCAACAATCCGTTTTTTAGAATCCAACGTTTGATGCGCTTTTCTATTCGGATGAGCTCCTTGTAATTTTTAGCAGGGCTTGTGGGGTCTGCAATGCCCACTACCTGAAGCGGTTTCCATAATACCCGCACCAAAAATCGACCTATGCGCCAGCAAACGTAGTTCCACCAATCCGCTTGATGTCCATGAACGCAAAAAATCTCTTGTCCTGTTTCGGAATGCTTCAAAACAACGGCTTCGTGATAGGTAATGCCTTCGAAAAGTTCTTTATCCGACCCGTCAATGGGTTCAAAATAATGCGATAGATTTTCGTCCACATAGGCGGGGTCACGATACACCATATCGTGATTGCCCCAAAGCATGTGCAACCGGTTTTCCAAATGAAACCTTCTCAACAATTGATAGACATTTTTATGTGCCTCAAAAATGGAATCAAAACTGATATTTTCCCAAAGCTCGTCCCCATCCCCAAGTTCGATGTAGCTGAAACCTTCCCGATAATAGTGGTTCAGGGCGTGAAAGTAAATATTCCGATTATTGGCAAAATCGTCGGCAAAGCTGTTGTCCCCACGATGACAATCACTAAAAAAAATGAATTTGGAGCCCTCATCAAAGGGAATGACCTTGGCATTTTTGTAGGCGTTGTCTAATCGGGTCGAAGAGGACATGAAAATGGCACTAAAATCCTTGAAAAAGGACGTTTTGTCCATAAAGATATTCATAAAACCATATGCGCCTTTACTTTTTGTAAATTTGTGGTAGAAACCTCGACTAAACGGTGTATGAAGCATGACTACCATTCTGAAAGCCCACTTGTTCAATTGGTGAGTTTCAACAAGTTGTTGGAACATTACGATGAGCAGCTCAACAGCTCCAATAAACACATGGCTGAACGGGCCAAATATGTCTTGGATGCACAGGCTCCATACCCAGAACTTCGTGAAGGCTTCACTGATTTGTCCCTACTGGAAACCTACAAGGATGTGATCAGCATTATTTTGGAGGATTCTTTTGCCCCCATTTTGACCAAGAACGAGATAAAAACAGCTTCAACGCCCTTCGAAAACTTGGTTTTTAACTCCTCGGAACGCTTTAGACAAATATTGAAAGATGCGGGAGAGGCATACGAACCGGAAATCACCAACATTCCACGTGAATTTGATTACATCATGAAGTGTACGGTGATCTTGCAGTTTTATTACGGTTACAATTTAGATTTTAAACGTCCATTTTTTTTCGATATACCCGATTCTAACGGTGTTATGCGCCGTTACCGTATTTTGTACAATGCGGATTTTATGGAAATCATCCCAACGGACAAAGCAAAGCCCGTTAGCCAGGATGATGTGGATGAGCTATTGGAGAACTTTTACAACTTAGATCTTTGGAAGGAGAAAATACCGCCCAATAGTTTTTTGGCCAAAGGCTTTGTCATCTCCAATATGTTTGATGTTACCGCGGAACATTCCGTATCGGAAATAAAGTCCACCTTGATCGGAAAGACCCAACGTGGGAACGAATCCTTTATGGAAAATTTTGAGGATACCTTTAGGTCTTTCTTCAGGTTGAACGATATCAAAGTCGGATTTGCTGGCTATGATTCGGGTGCCAATCGCTTTTTTAAGATTTATGGAAAGGGAATGGACAGCTATATCCTGAATGGGAAGGAAACCGAAGACTGTAATTCTACGTTTTGTAGCTATTCCCATGGAAAGCTTTTTAAGGAGAACAAGTATTTCGCCATTTCCAACGTCGAAAAATATTATCATAAAACGGAGGGCAAGGTTCAACCCTATAAAAATTTGATGGATCAGGGCATTAAAAGTGCCATTTTATCACCCATTGCCATGAATGGTGAGCTATTGGGGGTTTTGGAGCTGGTTTCCGGCAAAGTGAACGAACTCAATAGCGTAAATGCCAATAAGTTGGACGATGTGATGCCTTACATCGTGGCGGCGGTGATGCGCACCATCGAAGAAGAGGAAAATCTGATTGATGCCGTAATCCAACACGAATGTACTTCTGTGCACCCATCGGTGTATTGGAAATTTCAGGAAGAGGCCAAACGCTTTATGGCCGATGAACTGTCGGGCAACGAGGCGGTTTTTAAAGAAGTTGTTTTTAAGGACGTATATCCGCTATACGGACAAATTGATATCAAGGATTCTGCAAAGGAACGTAATTTGGCCATCCAACGAGATTTGATGATTCAGTTATCTGAAATCAATGATGTGCTGGAAATCGCTTTTAGCAAATACAAGTTGCCTATCTACGAGGAACTGATGTTCCGGGTCAACAATTATTTGAACGAAGTAAAAGAGGCCCTGTTCACCCATACGGAACAAGCCGTATTCGATTTTGTAAAAGTTGAGGTAGACCCTGTTTTTGAGCATTTGCAAAAAGAAGATGCCGAAATAGCGGTATTACTCGAAGCGTACAAGGAAAAAATAGACAAGTCCACCGAAAGCTACTACGATCATCGCAGAAACTATGATGAAAGCGTGATGGAGGCCAACATGAAATTGGCTGCCCTATTGGATAAAAAACAGGAAGAGGCCCAAAAAATGTTTCCACACTATTTTGAACGGTACAAAACCGATGGGGTGGAACACAATATGTACATTGGCAGTTCCATCGCAAAGGACCGTGAGTTCAATGAGTTGTTTTTAAGCAATCTTAGATTGTGGCAGTTACAGGTAATGGTAGAAATGGAGAATAAATACTATGCCCTAAAACCGTATTTGTCCGTCAAATTGGATGTGGCCTCATTGGTCTTAGTGTACAGTACGTCCTTGGCCATACGGTTTAGGATGGATGAAAAGCGCTTTGATGTGGATGGAACCTACAACGCCAGATATGAGGTAATCAAAAAGCGAATCGATAAATCCTTCGTGAAAGGAACCAACGAACGCCTTACCCAAAAGGGGAAATTGGCCATTGTGTACTCGCAGCGCAAAGACGAAAAAGAGTATTTGAGGTATATCAGTTTCCTAAAGGCCAAAGGCTACTTTACCAACAATATTGAGATTGTAGAACTTGAAGGCGTCCAAGGGGTTTCTGGATTAAAGGCCATTCGGGCAGAAATTCTCTATCAAAAGGATAAAAAATCCGAGCGTACCTATACCTACGATGATTTGATGGAAGAACTGAACAACTAGCCTAAAAAATCAATCGGTCGGGGCCAAAAAAACGGAAGGCAATCCCAAAGGAAATCACGGAAATGATCATCCCTACCATGAATATATTGTAGGTAATGCGAAGTATCTTGTATTTTTTGTTCAACACAACGCCTAAATAATAGAGGTCTTTCGTGAGGGACGAGTATACGTAATCCTTGTCCTTGACCATTTCCTGTAAGGCCCATTCGTACTCCTTTAGGTCCATTTGATGAAAGTTTCCAAAAAACAACAAGTTTACCCGTCGCTCCTCCACATCCTCCTTGGTGAATTTTCCAGCGGTGATATTGGGTCTTGTTGCCAAAACGGACAATACCATGGAAACAACACTGAACATAATCAAAATCAAAGTGGGATAGATCATATAGGTATTGGAAGGATTGTCCAACTTGGTGAGCAAATTGGCCAATACCAGCGAAATGATAATCGCATTCACCGATAAGAGGATGTTGGCTTTGGTGTCGGCGATATCACTCAGTTTCAAGTGGTTTTTCAATGTTACACGATACAGCGTTTGTACGCTTCGGTCGGGACTTTCGCTTTTGTATTTGGCTTTGAGTGCTTCCTTTTTGGCAATCTTTTTTTCGGCCTTTTTCTCTTTGAGGAGCTGCTTCAAGTTTTTTTGCTTTCCATCTTCCCAGTTTTCTTTGGCGTAGTCCGTATAAAACTGATGTTTGCGGAACATTTTAATGTTCTTGTCCCGCCACTTTTTGGAGGAATAGTCTGCAATCCCCAATTCCTTAAGCTCATCTTTTAAAAAATCCGTTGTTTCCCAATAACTCCTTTTGGCAAAATGCGACATATCCGCATCGCGAATAATCTGTTCGGATAAGGTATTGGGCTCGTTACACATTTTAGTGGCCATAATCAAAGAGCAGACCTCATGGATTCCCTTTTGATCATAGCCCTGTTCCTTTAGGAAATTGGAAGCAAGCCTACAACTATTTTCTTCGTGGCCCTCATGGCCATGAACATGGCCTACATCGTGGAACCAAGCTGCCAACAGCAATTGTTCTGTCTTGGCATCGTCTAAATTATAGTGATTGAGCAATTCTTTAGTACTTTTGACTACTCGTTCGGTATGTCGCAAGTTGTGGTACAAGAACTTGGAGTCGAGTTCCTCCGTTAAAAGATTAGAAACGAAGTGTTTAGTTTTATCAACAATTTCCGACATATACTCTGATTGGAATTCCAAATTACAAAATTTTGGTATTAACGTCGTGCAATATGAAGAAACATTACTTGCTAGCCCTGCTCATTGGCGTATTGCATGGTTGCGCCACCTACCAAACCAAGTATGCACAGCCTTTCTCTGTTGATGTTGCTGATGCCAAAAAGGACGTGGAACATACCTTCTACTTGATTGGCGATGCAGGAAAATCTCCCATGGGCCAGCTCAATCCTACCTTGAAAAGATTCAAAAGGGAGCTTGAGAACGCCAAACCGAACAGTACGGCTATTTTTTTGGGTGATAATATTTATCCAGCTGGTTTTGTGGATAAGGATGATGACCCTGAAGGCTATCAGCAATCCAAGCATTATTTGGACGCACAATTGGCCACTTTGGAGAATTTTAAGGGCAAGCCGATTTTCATTCCAGGCAACCACGATTGGTATAGCAATGGTTTGAAAGGTCTGAAACGGGAAGAGGAATATGTGGAGGATGTACTGGACGACAATGAAGCGTTTCAACCCGAAAATGGCTGTCCCATAGAGGATATAGAGATCAGTGACAATGTTATGGTCATTGCCATTGATACAGAATGGTACTTGGTCAACTGGGACAAGCACCCCACCATGAACGATGAATGTGAGATTAAGGATAGGGGACGATTTTTTGAGGAACTGGAAAGTTTGATCAAAAAGAACAGGCAAAAAACGGTCATTATTGCTTTGCACCATCCCCTATTATCGTATGGCGTACATGGGGGGCAATTTTCATTCAAACAAGGACTTTATCCTAATGGTGGAAAGGTGCCCATGCCGTTTTTGGGTGCGGCCATCAATCTACTGCGAAAAACATCAGGCGCATCGGCCGAAGACCTTTCCAATCAGTTGTACAACGAGCTAAAGAAGCGAATCCTGACACTATCGCAATATTCCGATAAGATCATTTTCGCATCAGGACACGAACATACCCTCCAGTATATCGAAGAATTTGGTAAGCCTCAGATTGTTAGTGGTTCTGGAGCAAAAACTGGTGAAACCCGATTGCTAAATGGCAGTAAGTTTTCTTCAGGAATGAATGGGTATGCGGTTTTGACCGTTTACAAAGATGGTTCCTCCGAGGTGGTGTTCCGTGGGACCGAAGCAGATACCGTATTGTTCCGGACCCCTGTCCTTTCACCGGATAGATCAACGAAAAAAATCAAGATGGATGATGATTTTCCGGCGTATCAAATGGCTTCGGTCTATTCACCGGAAGAAATCGAAAAGAGTGGATTCCACAAATGGCTTTGGGGAGAACGGTATAGAAAATACTATGGAACCCAGGTGAAAGCGCCCACTGTCCGTTTGGATACACTCTTTGGAGGCCTCACCGTGGTTCGAAAAGGCGGAGGCAACCAATCCAATTCCCTGCGGTTGGCCGACAAAGAAGGAAGGGAATATGTGATGCGAGGTCTAAGAAAAAGTGCCGAAAGGTATCTGCAGGCCATCGCCTTCCAAGAGCAATATATCATCGGGCAATTTCAGGACACCTATACCCAAGAACTGTTGTTGGACCTATACACGGGAGCACATCCATATGCGCCATTTACCATAGGTAAACTTTCCGAGGCCCTCGGAATGTTCCATACCAATCCCAAATTGTTTTACGTGCCCAAACAATCGGTTTTGGGAGATTACAACAAGGAATTCGGCGATGGTCTTTATATGATCGAGGAACATGTTTCCGATGATCACGATAATCTGAAAAGCTTTGGATTTACCAAAAAAATTGAAAGCACCTACGATTTGATGGACAAGCTCCGGGAAGATGAAGAGTATAGCATAGATCAGAAGGAGTATGTAAAGGCCCGCCTTTTTGATATAATGATCGGGGACTGGGATAGGCACGTGGATCAATGGAGGTGGGCAGAGTTTGAAACCGAAGAAGGCAATAAAGTATATAAACCCATTGCTCGGGACAGGGATCAAGTATTTTCCCGATGGGGAGATGGCCTGATTATGGGTTTTGGTTCCAGAACTATCCCTGGATTGCGGATTTTTGAAGGTTTTCACGAAAAAATACGGAGTGTGGAAGGATTCACCTCGTCCCCTCGCACCTTTGCCTTGGATATGGCCTTGTTATCAGAAACCGATTTGGATACATGGATAGAACAGGCCGAATTCATCCAGCAAAACCTCAATGGGGAAATCATCGACGAAGCATTTTTGGCATTTCCCGAAGAGGTTAGGGACGAGACCTTGACCGAAATCAAACGGATATTATTGGCCAGAAAAGCCAACCTGGTTCAGACTGCCAAGGATTATTATGCAGTATTGAACCGATATAGTGTGGTCACGGGAACGGACAAGGATGATTATTTTAATATCGTTTCCCTTCCCAATGGTCATGTGGAAGTTAGGGCCTATCGCATCAAGGGAGGGGAGATGACCGATCTTTTCTTCAGTAAAGTTTATGACCCCAACTACACCAAGGAAATATGGGTGTACGGTCTGGACGACGATGATGTGTTCGATGCCCGAACGGAAACTTCACGCATAAAGGTGCGAATTGTTGGGGGCCAGAACAACGATGTGTACAAGATTTCGGAAGGCTCAAAAAAAGTTTGGGTCTACGATTTTAAGGATAAGAAAAACACCCTGGAAGAAGCCTATGGTGGTAAAATCAATCTTGTAAAGGATTACGACACGAATACTTATGAGTTCCTGAACATTAAGGCGAGCAATAATCAAGTATTGCCGACCATTGGCTTTAATCCTGACGATGGTGTTCGAATTGGGCTTACCGATACTTACACCTTTAATGGTTTCAGAAAAAACCCATTTACGCAGCAGCATACCTTTAATGCCGCCTATTATTTTGCTACGGATGGGTTTGATTTGGGCTATCGTGGCGAATTTGCCCATGTGTTTAACAAAGTGAATCTGGAAGTCTCAGCTAAGTTTACCAGCCCAAACTTTACCCGTAACTTTTTCGGGTTTGGCAACGAAACGGTCAACAATGATGATACCGAGCCTTTGGGCTTGGATTACAATCGAGTACGCATACGTACGTTACAGCTTTCGCCCTCATTGGTATGGCGTGGGTTTCTAGGCTCCAAGGTACGATTGGGTGTTGCCTATGAAAATATCGAAATAGAAGAAACCGAGAATAGGTTTATCAACGAATTTTACGTGGCCAACGGCGAAGAAAACCATCTAAGTTTTTTTGGGGCCGATGGTGAATACAGCTATTCCAATACGGATAACGAGGCGTTCCCCACCGTGGGTATGGCCTTTTCCCTAAAAGGGGGCTTTAGAAAAAATTTGGACGACGGTTCACGGTCTTTTGGGTATGTGATACCATCGTTTTCCATGGACCATAAACTTACCGCGAACGGTAGGTTGGTTTTGGCTACCCAACTCAAGGGACACTTTACCATTGGCAATGGCTACGAATTTTATCAAGCGGCAAGTATTGGAGGGGACAATGGGCTGCGCGGGTTTCGATTTCAACGGTTTACGGGTAAAACGGCTTATTTTCAAAACACCGATGTTCGCTATAGTTTTAGAAGGACCAAAACTGGGATTCTTCCTGTAACCCCTGGGGTCTATGGTGGTTTTGACTATGGAAGGGTATGGTTCCCGGGTGATTCCTCACGTGTTTGGCACAATTCGTATGGAGGCGGATTTTTCCTGAACGGCGCCGATTTACTCTCTGCGAATTTTGGACTTTTCAATAGCTCGGATGGCCTTCGATTCGCTTTTGGCCTTGGATTTGGGTTTTAATCCATAATGTACTTATACAGGGTTTGCCCACCAAACGGATTTTTTTCGTCCGCAACAATCAGTGTTTTGTCGTTGGCAAAACAGACCGATTCAATCTGCGTATTGGTTTTTAAGTCCACGATTTTTATGGTGGAATTAGAGAAGTCCGGTGCTGTAAAGTCAGTAAGCAAAAAAACGAGTCCATAGCTCAAAAGAGCAATGGTTTTTCCATCCGGTGAGATGTCGGCACTGGTCACCGAACAGCGATTTTGGTCTTCGCAGAGGAAAAGTGCGCCCAAGAATTCAGCCTCATAGCTTCCCTCTTTGTCAGGTACCCGATACATCAATGTCTTTCCAGAGTAGGGCCGAGTTCGATTTTTGGTGAAAATGTAAAGATGGCCGTTTAAATGAAAGAATCCCTCCGTATCGAAATATAAACTGTCCTTTTTGGGTGGAAAATCATTTTGTTGGGGATACCTAAACTCAATTTTATCAGCGTTTGGTTTTTTCCTGTCCAGTTCCTCTTTCGGGATTTTATATATGACCAGGTCATCCCGTTCGTTTTTGTTGTTTCCGAAGTCACCGATATACAAGTTGCCTTCACTATCCTTGGCCAAATCTTCCCAATCTTCATTTTTGGCGTGATCTATTTCCAAGGATTCCCTTAGTTCGCCCTTATCGTTGATTTTATAAATTTCGTCTTGGTTGCCACTATCTTCAATAACCCAGAAATATCCATTGTCCGCTAGTTCCAGACCTGATACTTCCTTCAATTTGGAGGGGAGGCCGGCCATGGGTTCCAGCTCGCGCAAATAATTTTGTTGTGCACATGTCTGGGCAAAAAAGATGAGCAGTAAAAGGGATAGTTTATTCATCACTTTCCTTTATGGGCATAAACACTTCGGTGGTCCATTCCAATTCATTGCCCCCCATGTTAGGGTTATTGTAGAAAACCTCTATTGGTGTCTTTTCAACAGGAATATTATTTTCCTCGGCGTAATCGAGCAGCGCGAACCATGCTCTGTCAGAAGTAATATAATTCCCGTGATAAATCGCTTTTAGGGCATTTTGTGAAAATATACGCTTGTACACAATATCTGGGTGGTCGGGAAGCTTTTCCGAACGGATAATGGGATTGCAAAAGTTGAATGTGAGACTGTTGTTCTTCAAATCCCAATCCTCAACTTGAACGAATGGCGGGCCATTTAGTTGCACCTCGTTCTGGAGTAGGATACCGTTCAAAAAATTGTAGTTTTTCATCATGCCCAAGGCCTTACCTTCTGTGGTGGTCTTAAGCGGGATGCAAGCACAAAAGGATGAAAATATTTCCTCTTCACCTTCAACGGATACGGTAAATCTTTTGATATGGTCGTTCAAAAAATCGTTGAAATCCAAGAGCAACTTTCTCGAACCTTTTTCAAAATCAGTATCGGAAAAAGGGATGGCCAGACGATTATTGAAGGAATGATTCAAGTCCGTTATGTTTACTTGGACTTGGCTCAACGAGTCATGCACTGGCTCTATTTCCCAGTCGAAGACCTGCAAGGAATCGTTTACCAAGATCGTTTGCCTAAAATGCCGTGGACTTTCATAATCCAAGGGAATAACGGAATCAAAACCTTGGTTCCATGCCTTTACCGACTCGAATATGGTACCCGGAATGGCCTTGGCCTTAAAATTGACTTGATAATCCTGGGGTTTTAACAAAAAATACCACAAAATCACTCCTACCACAAGGGCAAGGATTATTGAACTAATCTTCCTCATAACTAAGTGGCAAAAATACGGATTAGCCTTTTGTCATGTCCAATTTATCGACCACAAATTTTCCTAAGTCCCTACCTTGTTTTATGCCCACATCAATGGCGGCCCTATAATGGATTCCACCGTACATGCGGCTTAATGCTGCCTCATCGGAAGCTTGTTTAAATGAGCTAAAAGAGCGTACAGGAAGGCCATAGGCAACTTCTGTATCATCGTCAAAGGCGAAGTTGTCACCAAAAATACTGGTCAGTGCGGTAGCTGCGGCCCCGGAGACCACGCTGTGCCCACTTGTATACTCTGGGAAGGGCGGGGTTTGCAGCACTGGCTCCCAACTGTCGTCGATATACTCATTGATCACGGTTTCTGGACGAATGAGATTGCTCCGGTACTTTTCGTCCCAACAGCTGATAAAGGCATCGGCAATGGCAATGGATGTCTTGGTATAGGCATAAACCGTTTTGGCAAAATCGGAATTCGTTTTACGGGATGCGATTTTGGTAATCCCTATCCAGTGTGCACCAGGCGTAATCTTTTTGGTGGCAAACATCAAATGTCCACGGGTCACAGAAACGTAAGGGTTACAGTCCCAAAACTGTGCAATGGCTATCTCTTCTGATTTATCGCCTTTACCAATCATATTCTTGCGAACCTCGTAAACCTCCATCACTTCTTTGTAGAACTGGGAATCTTCCTCCATGGAAAACTCCGGTGGCGGGATGGGCTTAAATTGCTGTGCCGAATCGATGGCAAAGGGACGGATTTTTTCCCAATGTGGCTCAATACCGTTCATATAGGCCGGGGGAGTGGGCTGCCAGCGCGATGGGTCATCCGAATTCACGGAGAACTTGGGCATGGTACGGGTCTCCTTATAATTGTCCTTGTTCATCCATTCCCCGATAAAATCGGCCACTTCTAAACCATATTCCTTAGAGGCGTTAAAAACGGGTTCATTTTTGTCCATCCAAAGGGTATATAAACTGTCTCGGAAAGTTTCCATCCGTTCTTCCGAAAAAATGAGACGCTTACTCAAATCCATGTGGGCCACCAAAGCGGCCATTTCAAAATTGATGTTTTCCTCATTTTCAGGAGTAGGAATGTTACCTAAATCCGTTACTTGGCCTGCCAACGACTTGTATTTGTCATTTTTTAAGGCAACAATCTCATAAGCGGCAATGTTGGGATAGGCAAAGATGCGACTGGCCACTGGAGGCGAAAAAATATCATGAATCATGATTTCAATGACCTTATCCACTGAGGCATGAAGCTCTTCAGGCGTAATTTCAATAGGTTCCTCTTTCTTCTGGCACGATGCCAAAACCAACAAAACTGCTGCAATTAGTAGTATTCCTTTTTTTCTCATGGCCTATCAGTTTACTTATTGATTTTATAGACTTGTGCTGCCTCATCATTGAAGACGGCCAACACGTATTTTTGATTGTTTACTGTAAAAGTTTGTAGATGACGAACCGACTTTTTGGTGAAATCCAATCCAAGCAGGTTCCCCAGAACCACATCATCCTCATTTTTGATAAGGGCGCCTGGAAATGAATCCAATCTGCCGTGATACGGTTTTACCCCGAAATAATTACCTCCCAAAAGAGCCTCCTTGGTGCCATCTCCGTCGAAATCATCTACTGCAATGGACATGATCGGGGATACCTGAAGTTCATTCTGGAACGGCACAAAGGTAAAATTACCGTCGTCGTTTCTGGCATAGCCGGATTGCAGGGTATTTACCTCCAATTGTGTGGATGCATCCAAAACGTCTTCACCAAAAATTTCTTCGATGGTCTGCCCGGCGAAGGATTTGTAGGTGGTATATTTCTTTTTAAGGTAGACCAATTGTGAGGCTAGGCCGTCCAAGGTTTCCAACGCATAGTAGTTACCGTTTTTCTCCATGGCTGTGATGGTCTCCGTCTGACCATTTTCATCAAAATCGTTGAAATAAAGCCTCATTGGGTGTTCTTTGGATGCCTTGAACTTCGAGTTGGTGCCCCAGTTGCCCAAAAGGTAGTCCATATCCCCATCACCATCCATATCAAAGGCTTCAATGGTCTGCCAAAGTCCTGTCAAATCCAATTGTGATACTTCGGTGAACGTTCCGTTCCCATATTTTAAAAATCTAGGCGCCATCCATTCCCCGACCAATATAAGGTCGGTGTTGGAATCCCCATCAAAATCACTCCAGATGGCATCGGTGACCATGCCTTGTGCGTGCGGTTCAAAATCTTTTCTGACTTCAAACGCGCCCCCTTTGTTCTCGAGCAAAACGGAGGTGGCCAAGGTCCCAAATTTACCGGTCAGTGTATGTCCGCCAATAAATACATCCAAATCACCGTCCCCATCAAAGTCAAAAGGCTTGACAACGGAGGAGTTTTGATAGATTTCCGGCAGTGCAACTGCTTCAAAAACAGTGTCTTTTTGTACGTAAAAAGCATCTAAAAGAGCCTCCGAAGTGCCATAAAAGTCACCCCCGCCAGAACTGGTGATGATATCATTCTTACCATCGTTGTCAAAGTTCGCAATGCTCGCGGAAACTATCTCTTTGATAGAGTCTTTTTGAAGGCCATCAAATCGTTGGGGTACAAAAATGGAATCCTGTTGCACAAAGATTTGGGAAGCGATGTATTTGGAACCCCCAAAAAACACATCTTCTTTTCCATCCCCATTCAAATCCCCAATGGCTAGGGCGGGTCCTCTATCGGAAATCTGATAGGGAATCAACTTTTCACGGTTAAAATCGGTGTAATTGTCCTCGACATGCGTGAAGTCCAAGCCCAACTTATTGTCCACCGGAGTGAACATCGGTTGCTTCTTTGCCCTAAGGCTACCATAATCAAACGGTTGGGTATTGGATGGCTTTATGGTCAGTGTTTGGTTCAAGTTGACGTTGGTCAGCACTTGATAGGTTTTATCGGGCCAAATAATTTTTAGGGAATCCAAGGGTTGGTCCGATGCATATCCAAAATGAACCATAGGTTCGGATGAAGCTTGAAAACCACGGGTGGTGAACAATTCTTTAAACTGAAGTCCGTCCTTGTTGTAAGCATAGACCTTGGTGCCTATGCCAAATCTATTGTCCTTGGTATAGTCGAACTTTACCTTTAGGTAATTGCCTTTCCCATTGGTTTTGTTGATATAGAGCGATGCGGGATGGTCGATATTGTTGGTTACCAAGTCCAAATCACCGTCACCATCCAAATCGCCCATGGCCGTTGCACCGGAAATCAAGGTATCCTTGGTCACCCATGTTTCGGACATGTCCTGAAATTGTAAGTCTTTATTTCCTTTGAAGACATAGTTGCTTACATTGCCAGAAGGCATCAGCTCCAGCGCTTTTTGGTCAACCAGTTTAGTATTGTCGATTTTCTGTTTGATTTGTTCCGTGGATACAAATTTGATAAAATCAAGGTCGTTCGGTCTTTTTGGAATCCCGTTCGAAATAAAAACGTCTTGTTGGCCGTCCAAATCGTAATCACCGAACAGGGCGCTCCAGCTCCAATCCGTAGCAGCAATTCCGCTCATAAGGGCGGTTTCCATAAAGTTGCCATCGGGTTGGTTCACAAAAAGCATATTGCGAGTAAACTGATAATGGTATCCAAAACGGTCAATACGCATTTTTTGGGTTTGGATATTGTCATCCCCTTCGGATGATTTTAAAGCCACCTCGTCTTCAGGAAGCATATCCAAGGAAAGAAAATCAGGTCGCCCATCGTTGTTGATATCGGCCACGTCGTTCCCCATGGAGAATCGGGAGGTGTGTCCAAAATACTTTTTGAGGCTTTCAGTAAAGGTGCCGTCACCGTTGTTGAGGTAATAATAGTCATCCTCGTGGAAGTCGTTGCCCACATAGATATCGGGGTAGCCGTCTTGATTGAAATCGGCAATGGCCAATCCAAGTCCGTACCCATTGATTCCGCCGTAGATGCCTGCTTCTTCGCTCACATCGGTAAACTTTCCATTGTCGTTGCGGAGCAGCTTGTCCCCGGTTTCGTATCGACGTTCGTATCGCAAATCAAAACGGCCAAAGGAGTTTTGGGTGTGTACGGCATGGTTGAGGAGGTACAGGTCCAAATCTCCGTCGAGGTCATAATCAAAAAAAGAGGCGTTGGAACTGTACGAGTCGAAATCCAACCCGTATTTTGCCGCACTTTCGGTAAAGGTATTGTCCCCATTATTGATGTACAGCTCGTTGAAGCCGTTGAAACCGTTAATGCCCACTACGGCACAAACATAGATATCCAACAGCCCATCCCCGTTAATATCGGCCATGGTGGTGCCGGTGTTCCAACTGCTGTTGCCCTCTATTCCAGCCGAGGTTGAGATGTCTTCGAATTGCAGGTTACCTTTGTTGAGGTACAATTTATTCTTGACTTGGTTTCCACTGAAGAAGATGTCCGGCAGTCCATCATTGTTGATGTCGCCAATGGACACCCCTCCTCCGTTGTAGAAGTAGAGGTAGTCCAGTATGCTCAAGTCATCGGTAGGGGTAAGGGTATTGGTAAAGCCGATTCCTGTTTTTTGGGGTTCGGGATTTTCAAAAAGACTCCCTTCCTTTTTGCAGGATACCATACCGAGGGTAATCAACGCTATAATGAGAAACCTATTCATTGATTGCAAAAATCTTTGGTTTGTTATTGTTTACGGCCGCAATAACGTAAGTTTTCCCGTTTTTATCCTTGAATTGCTTAAGGTATTTTACTTCATCCCTAATTTTGAACCCACTGGTTTCATAATCTTGCCATGTAAACCCAAGTTGACCATCCCCCAACAGGAGATTGCCTTGGCTGGCATCCAATCGGGAGAATTGTGGTTTAAATTCGTAGTTGTTTCCGGCCATGATCAAATCTAGATTTCCGTCTTTGTTGACATCGGTACAGGTGATGTCACAAACACAGGACAACTGTACCCGAGCAGGCAGGTTCTGAATGGTAAACTTCCCGTTGCCTTCGTTGATGGCAATCACCGAGGCTGAGGTTTCGGCCTTTTTCACTATGGATTTGGCCATTACTTCTTCCGGGAATAGTTGGTGAATGGTCCGATGTGCGTAGTCGGATGCTTTTAGGTTTTGCTTTTTAAGGTTAGGTAATTGTTCGGTGAGCTCCCTTTTTTGGTGGATGGGATAGTCTCCTCCATTTTCCTGCAGGGTCATGATCTGCTCTATGGTCCCATTGTTGTCATAATCGTTGATGTACAACTTCATTGGGGCGTACGCTGTTGGTTTGTAATGCAGGTTGAGGCCTTGGTTGCCCAAAATCAGGTCTTGATCGCCATCACCGTCCAAATCTGCAGTCTCTACAGTGTTCCACCATCCGTACAGGCTGTCCAGGGAGCTGTCCATTTTGGTCAGCCTTCTACCTGTGTTTTTATAAATTTTGGGCGTATCCCATTCCGCGGTGACAATCAGGTCTTTTTTACCGTCCCCATCCATATCCTTCCATTGGGAATCGGTTACCATTCCGGCATCCTTTAAATCATACCCCAAACGTTCGGTAACATCGGTAAAGGTACCATCACCCATATTTTCCAATAAAAGATGGTCGGGAGAAACGCCGTACACGCCTACTACGCTTCTCGAACCTATAAATAGGTCAACGTCGCCATCGTCGTCATAGTCATGTGGTGCTATGGTCGCGATATTTTTATAGGTTGATGGTAGTTCAATCTTTGATTTTGAAAAATTTCCTTTGCCGTCATTAATGTAGAGTCTAGAAATGTAACTGCGCTCCATGCCCACATTGTTGCCTCCTGAGCCAACGACCAAATCGAGATCTCCATCGCCATCTGCATCAAAAAATGCTGCGGCCACGTCCTCATATTCCTTGTCGGTTTCAAAGGAAGCACTGTTATTTGCAGTTGTCCTTCCATTGCCTTTATGCAAATACAGGGTGCCAGGTTGACCTTTGGCGCCTCCGATAAAAAAGTCTTCGTTGCCGTCACCATCAACATCAGCCACGGCAAGAGAAGGTCCTTCTTGCGACAGTTTGTGAGAAATCAGCCCTTCGTAGTCAAAATCGTTATAGCTATCTTCCTGATGAACAGCCGCAAAATTGGTATCCATTTCCCTTAGATAGGATTTTTTTTCCTCCTTTTTTGGAAGAACATAGGTTTCCGTTGCATTGGCATGTTTCACGGTTAAGACTTGATTGGCTTGTACATTCTGAAATTTTTGCGTTCGTTCATCGGGCCATACAATACGAATGGAGTCCAATTGAGTGTTTTTTCCCAGTCCAATGGTCATATCGTATTGGATGGACGATTGAAACCCTCTGGAGGGAATCAATTCTTGGTTGACAATGTTTCCATCGAAGTAAAGTTTGGCCAAGGTGCCCACGCCAAAAGGGTTGCCTTGGGGGCCTTTGAACTTGAGCTGTATGTAGTTATTGTTCAATTGGGACTCTGTATTGTTTTTATAAATGTAGGCGGGAGTGTTCACGTTGTTGATGACCAAGTCAAGGTCTCCATCGTTATCCAAATCACCATAGGCGGCTCCATTGGAGCGGGAGGGGAGTTCGAAGCCCCATTCCTTGTTCGCGTTGGTAAAGGAAATGTCGCCATTGTTCTTGTACGCATAGTTGGGCTGTGGCTTAATGGGCATTTTGTTGATAATGGAATCTATGGATTCCTTTTTTCCGGTCAGTGCCATTTTTTGCACAATCTCGTTGGCGAAGAAATCCACAAAATCCAAATCTGTCAGGTCGTGGTTGATACCATTGGTGATAAAAATGTCCTTAAGGCCATCGTTGTCCATATCGAACATAAGCCCGGCCCAGCTCCAATCGGTGGCGTGTATGCCACTGTAATAGGCTACTTCAGAAAAAGTACCGTTACCATTGTTGAGCTGCAGGGTATTTTGAATGTATTGTTGTCCAAAATCCTTGTTCTGTTTCAGGTTAAAGACGTTGTACCCCTCAAATTCCATGACCGATTTTACCCGATGCTCTTTTTCGGGAAGCATGTCGGTAATAAAAATGTCATTATGCCCATCATTGTTGATGTCGGCCACATCGATTCCCATGGCAGATAGGCTCAAATGTGAGGTCCAGTCGTTGATTTCCTCATTAAAGGTCCCATCTTTTTGGTTAATGTAGAGGTAATCTCTTTCATAAAAATCGTTGGACACATAAATGTCGGGGTAAAGGTCTCCGTTGAAATCAGTCACCAAAACACCAAGTCCAAAACCGATAAGACTTCCATAAATACCGGCTTCTTCGCTTACGTCCACAAATTTACCGTTGTCGTTGCGCAGCAACATATCGCCCACGCCTTTAAAAATATCAGGTACTCCTTCCCAGTCTTGAGCCCTTACCTCACGTTGCTCCGCATAACCTAGGCTGCTAACGGGGATGTTGCTGTTGTTGAGGATATAAGCGTCCAGATCCCCATCCTTGTCATAATCAAAAAAGGAGGCATGTGTGGTAAAACCGGTTTTGGCCAAATTGTACTCTGCTGCTTTTTCGGTAAAGGTCAAATCACCATTATTGATGTACAGGTCGTTGTCATGGTTGTTACCTTCCATATTCCCTGCATTACAGACATAAATGTCCAGAAGGCCGTCATGGTTGATGTCCACCATGACCACCCCAGTGGACCAAGGTTTGTTGCCAAGAACCCCAGCCTGTTCAGAAATATCCTCGAACTTCATGTTTCCTTTGTTGAGATATAGTCTGTTGGGTTCCATGTTCCCGGTGAGGTAAATGTCCTGGAGTCCGTCGTTGTTCACGTCGCCAATCGCCACGCCACCTCCATTGTAAAAGTTTCGGTATTTGAAGATGTTGAAATCCTTTCTGTTCTCCACTTTGTTGATGAAGGTGACACCGCTTTCTTCAGGTGAGAGCAGGGTAAAAAGGGTCTCTTTTTGTTCTTCTGCTGCGGTTTGGTCTTCTTTTTTGTTGTTACATGCGGATAGACCAACTAGTACAAGGGATAGAATTATATATTTCAGTTTCATCAATCGTTCTGTTTTTTAACCAAAAAAATGGGAGCAGCATTGTTCATCGTAATGATGAATTCTTCGTTCCCATTGTTGTTTATGTTCGCTATTTTTCTGGCTGCACCGGAAATGCCCAGACTCCGTTCCCAGCTAATGTTGCCACTGTCGTCATTCTGTAACAAAAATCCGTGTGAAGCATCCAATCTACCAAGTTGAGTGCTTATCTCAAAATTATTGCCTACCATTAATATTTCATTAATCATTCCTTGATCGTTTTTTACCAAGTGTATATCGTTTACCGAGGAAGATTGTACAAGATGGGGCAATTCCTTGGGAGAGAAGTTGTTGTTGCCATCATTTTCAAAATAGGAGGTGCTAAGGAGATAGACTTTTCTCTGGGTAGCTTCTTCCAACTTGTCTTTTCCAAATAGTTCTTCCAAGGATGCTTTGGCAAAGTCTTCGTAAAAGAGAAATTTTTTGTTCAAAAAGGGCATTTGTTTCGCCAGTTCATCCTTTGAGGCGAAGGCGGTTTCACGATTTCCGTGGAAATGGGTCACAACGGTTTCAATAGAGCCGTTATCATCAAAATCGTTGATGTACAGGGTGATTGGTTTTTCAACTGAAGCATTAAATTTGGTGTTTAGTCCCCAATTGCCGGCCAGCAAGTCCAAATCACCATCATTATCCAGATCCGCTAGTTCCATAGTATTCCACCAACCATGGGTATTGTCGAGACCATTGTTCTTTTGGAGGGACAGTTGTTTTCCATCGTTCAGAAAGATAGAGATGGGATTCCAATGTCCAGCGACAATGAGGTCTTTATAGCCGTTGCCGTCTAGGTCTTCCCAGACAAAGTCTTTTATATTCCCGAATTGTTGTAACGAAGGGGCAAAGGAAGGTGTAATGTTCCGGAAAGTTCCATTGCCATCGTTTTCAAGAAGATATTGTTGACTTTTCTCTCCAAATTTTGTTGATACCGCATTGGAGGAAATCAATAGGTCCATGTCTCCATCATTGTCCACATCTATCGCATCAACCTTAGAGACGTTGATTTCAATTTGACGGAAGATATTCTTAACCTTCTCCAATTTCCCACCCGTGTTTCGGTACAGTCGCGGCCGTAAGGGTTCGCCTGCCGTAAATTCGTTACCTCCGCTCACAACGATAAGGTCTAGGTCCATGTCGTTGTCCACGTCCACAAAGATTTGGTCAATATCTTCGTTAATCGCATCTTCTTCAAATAGTTCCGGTTGATGGTCGTGATAGTTGCCCTGAGCATCCTGAAGATAGAGTTTGGATGCCTGTTTTTTACCACCACAGATGAAAATGTCATCGAGACCATCGCCATTTAAGTCGGCAACGCCTACCGACGGACCTTCGTTGGAATATGCAAAGGGAATCAATGGATTCCGATCAAAGTCCAAGCTGGGATATTCCTTATGTACAAAATTGAGGTTGCGGGAAGAGGGATTATAATAGGGAATGTTTTTATTGGGGGTATTACCAAAATAATTTCCACTGGCATCGGAATAATCAACCGTTATAAGTTGATTCGCTTTGATATTTTTCAGTGTTTCAAATTTCCCTGTCGGCCAAACCACATGTAGGGAATCGATAATGGAATCCCTGCCTACCCCGAAGAGTAGGGTATTGTCCTTGGCGGACATGAAGCCACGTGTAGGAATGTTTTCTTGTACAGATTTCCCTTGTTGACGGAACAGTATAACCTTTGTGCCAATACCGAGGGTATTTTTTTCACTTCCTTTAAAGGCTAATTTGATGTAATTACCTTCACCAAGGGTGTTTTCCATAACAAAGGCTTCTTGATTTACATTGTTCACAACAATGTCAAGGTCGCCGTCATTGTCCAAATCGGCATATACGCATCCGTTGCTATAGGAATCTATCTGAGGTCCCCATGTTTTGGTTTCATTGGTAAAATGGGCTCCGCCGTTATTCCTGTAAAAGTAGTTCTGCACTTTCTTTTTCGGCAATCGGTCAATGAGCTCCATATCTTCATCGGATAGGCCCGTTTCAATATTTCGTTGGATTTCTTCATTGGAAATATAGTTGATGTAATCCATGTTATTGGTCACACCCTGAATCCCATTGGAAATAAAAAGGTCTTTGAACCCATCGTTATCGTAATCTGCAAAAAGTGCACCCCATGACCATTCTGTAGCGTCGATACCGCTTAGATTGGCAATTTCCCCAAAATTCTCACCGTCCAAATTCAGGTGGAGCGTGTTTTGCATGTATTGTGGAGCAAATCCATTTTTTAGGAACTGTTGGTACACCGGGTACGGATATTCCAATCCCGATGTTTTATAGGTTTCCAGGTCTTCGGGTAGCATATCCAAGGAAAGAATGTCGGGAAGGCCATCGTTATTGATGTCGGCAATATCGTTTCCCATGGAAAAATGTGTCGTGTGACCTAGCTTCTGGTCGTTTTCGGAGATGGTTTCCTTAAAGGTCCCATCTTTCTGGTTGATGTAGAGATAGTCGTTTTCAAAAAAATCGTTCCCAATATAAATGTCAGGATAGCCGTCGTTATTAACGTCGCTTATGGCAAGTCCGAGCCCATATCCTATGGTTCCTTGGAAAATGCCTGCTTTTCGGGATACATCTACAAACAACCCATTTTGATTTTCAAACAAGATATCGCCGGACATAGAATCGACGATTTTTCTTTTGGTTCCTTTTCCGTATGAGCGATTGGGGTTTACGGAGTGGTTGAGTAGATACATATCCAAATCTCCATCCAAATCGTAATCAAAAAAGGCTGCTTGGGTAGAATAGCCTATAAAATCAAGGCCATATTTTTTGGCTTCTTCTTTAAATGTAGGGATGCCCTGTGCGTCGACTCCCTGATTGATATAAAGTAAATTTTGCCCACGTATGATACCGTGGTCACCAACTTTACAAACGTAAATGTCCAAAAGGCCATCATTGTTTACATCGGCATGGGTGACCCCTGTTGTCCATCCCGAATCATTAATAAGGTGTGAGGATTTCGTAACATCCTTGAATTTAAATCCACCCTGATTAAGGTAAAATTTATCCTCGCCTTGATTGGAGGTGAAATACAAGTCTTGTAGGCCGTCGTTATTAAAGTCGCCTGCTGCAACTCCGGCTCCATTGTAAAAATATAGGTAGTTGAGAATGTTGAGTTCAGGGGTCTGGTTGAGACCATTATGGAATGTGATGCCTGTATGCTTGGAATCCTGGAGCACAAAAAGGGTTTGTTGCTCTTGTGTAGTACAGTTTAGCAGGGTAGACAAGAAACCAAAAATTATCCAGAATTGTCCTTTCATTTCTTTTTTCAATAGCAGGGGATAATATAGATAATTCCTTTTTTACGGTAAACACCAAGAAGACTAATGTTCTTCTAAGAAATGATTAATAATTGACTAATGCCGTTTAATTCAAAAAGAAGAGACCACCGATCGGTGGTCTCTTCCTATATTAAACATCTTAAACTATAAATTACTAGTATCCTGGGTTCTGAACCAAGTTAGGGTTAAGAATAAGCTGAGCGGATGGAATTGGGAACAATTGACGGTCTGGGTTGCCCACAGCGTCAGCTTCTTTGAAGTCCCAATCTTTGGTGTACTGTCCAAAACGAATCATGTCGTTCCTTCTCCAACCCTCGGTGTACAGTTCACGAGCTCTTTCATCCAAAAGATCTTGCTCGGTCACAGTTCCAAGTGGAGTAGCTCCCCTAAGGGTTCTCAATTCGTTAATCATCGCGGTTGGATCTCCGCCGCTTCTCATCATGGCTTCGGCCTTCATCAAATACGCATCTGAATACCTAAAGAAAATGATATGGTTGGCGAAAGCTCCATCTCTTGGGTTGTACTTAATGACACGGATACCGGTGATTTCGTTGTTGTCCACAAGGCTTGGTTGTCCGTCTACAGCACTGACGAAATCTCTGGTAAAGCTCAATGGGATACCATTTCTGTCTTCTAGTGCGGCACCGTTTGGTCCATATTGTTGTCCGATTAAGAATCCGAATCCAACGTTGGAACCGTCAACAATACCATCGCTGTTTTCGTCTGTACCATAGGAACCATCAAAGGCAATACCGTTCGGAGGAACAAATCCTCTACGGGTTTCTTGACCATCTTGTAAAGTACCGTCATTAAGTCCTCTGTTGTTATTGGCGTCTCCTTCGAACAAGTCGTAAAACTCGGCCAAAGTACTGAAGCCGTTCCAACCACCACCACCTAGCTCAGTAGAGTTGTAGTGCAAAGTGTTGAAAATTCTGGCACCAGCGGAAGCCTGAACATAGAAAATTGTTTCGGTATCACCACCTGGCACAAAAATGTCAAAGTAATTATCGGCCAACTCATAGCCATCACCTTCAATACCATCTACCAAAGAGATGATTTCAGTCATATCTGCCGAATCAGGATTTCCTGAGCCATTGTAGATATGTCTGTTCAAAAGCACTTTTGCTTTTAAGTATCTAGCGGCAGCCTTGGTTGCTCTAGAGTTATCGTCACCTGCAGATGATGTTGGCAGATTGGAAATGGCAGTATCCAAATCACTCAAAATAAAGGATACAGCGTCATCACCGGTCAAAACATCTGGATCACCCAAGGGGTTGGCAGATTCCGTATCCCTGTAAGGTACTTGTCCAAAGTTGTCCAAGATAATGAACATGGACAAACCTCTTATGAAGGCTGCATGTCCAACGGCTTCCGTAGAGGAGGCAGATCTAGAGTCCAATACTTCACTGGCTTGCAATTGCAGACCGTTCCATTCGTTCCAAACACCTAGAATATACTGATGCTCTGGAGTCCAGGAATGTTGGTGCAATTGTCTCCAAATCCCATTGTCCCCCCAGTCAGAACCTCTGGTAGGTACCAAAAGGGCGTCTGTGGTTACTTCGTTCAATGCATACAGGTTGGCCTGTGTGCCAAAATAGCCGTACAAATCGTTGTACATAGCAGTGACCTGGCTGGATGCAGCTTCAGCAGTTTCAATACCTGTGAAGCCCTCGGCCAGTAAAGAATCAGTTGGCTCTACTTCCAAGTCGGTACAGGAAGTCAGCATGACACCTGCCAGCAAGGGAAGGGCCAAATATCTGTTCGTTTGTTTTAAAATATTTCTCATTGCTCTTTTTTTTTAAAATTTAGCGTTGATTCCCAAAGTTACTGTTCTTGGTCGTGGGAACGCAGTGTAATCTATACTTGCACTGGGGATACCAGTACCGAAGTCTCCTGTGTTTGAGGATACTTCTGGATCCAATCCGCTATAATCGGTAATCAAAAACAAGTTTTGTCCGGTTAGTGACAATCTAAGGCTTTTTAGGGCTCCTTCTCCGCTCAATGGCACGTTGTATCCGATGTTGGCGTTCTGTAATCTTACAAAGTCACCTTTTTCCAAATACAGTGTAGAAACCTCTTGGCTCACATTAACGTTCAAACCTCTTGGGTCAACGTTTCTTGTAGTTTCAAAGGTTGGTCTGTTCAAGAAGGCGTTGGCAGTGTTGTTGTACACAGAGAATCCAAACTGACCTGTGAAGAAAGCTGAGGCATCCCAGTTTTTAACCCTAAGGTTAAGGGATAGACCAGCGTTTACATCAGGAAGACCATCTTCTCCCACGAAATCTTTTTGATCAGGGTTGAAGTTTGGATTTCCGCTGCTGTCTTCAGAATACTCGGCCATGTAGAAAGAGAACAAAGATCTACCTTCTCCCAAACGTTGTGCGAATGCATCGGTAAGACCAGGTCCGTTCAATGCACCAAAGTTGGCGGTAATACCATTCAAACCTTCCACAGTGTTCTTATTGTAAGATACGTTGAAGGAAGTTGAGAATGATACATCCTCTGTTTGTACAAAGTCGTAGTTCAAGCCGAGTTCAATACCTTGGTTGATTACGGTACCGTCCTCTAGGTTTTTAAACACGAATGGGTCAGCAGCAGGGGCTGCAGCACCTTGTCTGAACAAAAGGTCTCTTGTTTCTCTGCGGTACAAATCGATGGATCCACTGAATCTATCCATATTTATACCGAAGTCCAAACCAAGGTTCAAATCCAAAGTGGATTCCCATTTCAAATCTGGATTCTGTACGGCTACGGTCTGTGCACCTGGTCTAATGATATCTCCACTGTCGGTGATACCAGGACCTCCAAATCGCACCCTTCTTAAGAAGTTGGCATAACCCAAACCTTCTTGGTTACCGGTGATACCAGCACCCAATCTCAATTTCAAGGTAGAGAAAGTATCTCCGATAAAGTCTTCTTCGTTCAACTTCCAGGCAAATGCTCCAGAAGGGAAATAACCGTATTGGTTATTACCACCAAATCTTGAAGAACCGTCCGCTCTTACAGTGGCGGTAAACAAGAACTTATTCATCAAACTATAGTTCGCTCTGGCGAAGTAAGATTGCAGTTCGTCGGTGTTGTCGAAAGTATCGATCCAAACAGAGGTATAGTTACCAGAGGTAATATCCAAAGTTGCGGTATCCTCAAAAGGATTAATACTGTTTACGAAAGTACCGTTAGGAGCAAAACCAGCTTGCTGGTATGGTCCAGTAATGCTGTTACGGATGCTGTTCACATCGTCGATCAAAAGCTCACCCATCGCATTCAAGTCTTGGGTAGGTGCTTGCCATCCTTGAGAATTGAATCCTCTTCTTCGGAAATCCTGGAAGGAATAGCCTACGATTATATCCAAGGAAGAATTATCGAAATCCTTTTTGTAGTTAAGGGTGGCTTCTAAAAGTTGGCTGGTAGCGTTCAAGTTGTTGAACGCAGTTTGACCGTTTCCAGTAACACGGTTAAAGTTGTTTGCGTTGGCCGAAATTGAAGTAATGGCATCCGCATCAGAATCATCATAACCTACACTCACCTTAGCAGTCAACTCCTCCAAAATATCGTATTCTGCAGAAACATTGATCAAAGCACGGTTTGTGTTGGTAACAGACTGCCAGTTAGCCAAGTAGTTGGCTGGGTTCAGCTGGTTCCCTTCCAAGAAAAAACCTGGATTTGAAGGCCATGTTGGGTTGGCAGAGTAAGCAGCACCAATCAAGTTACCACTAGCTCCAGAACCACCACTAATAGGGGGTGCATCATCGTTCACACGGGAAAGCGAAGCTTGAAGGGTCAAACGCAACTTGTCGTCCAAGAAACGCTGACTTGCATTGATTCTTCCTGTGATACGCTCTTGTGCTGATTTTTCAATCACACCAAATTGCTTACTATAAGAGAAAGTAGCTCTTACGTTACCACTACCATAATTTCTTGAATAAGAAAGGTTCTGGTTTTGGGAAGCAACAGTACGAGTAATGATATCTTGCCAATTTGTATTGAAGCCGAAGTCGGCAGCATCAGCAATTTCCTGACTTCTTTCAGTAGCAGTGGCAGACAAGAACTCATCCCTGTTAAACAAATCATATTCATTGGCAGGTGTTGAAATACTCAAGTTGGAGTTGAATTCCCAAACGCCACCTGAACCAGCTCTACCACTTTTAGTGGTAATGATTACAACACCGTTCGCACCACGAGAACCGTAGATGGCCGTAGCGGAAGCATCCTTCAAAATAGACATGCTCTCGATATCGTTCGGGTTGATAAAGTTCAATGGGTTTCTGGTAGCATTACTACCGTTGATTACGTCACCACCAGAAGGAGTTGTTGACTCCCCAGAAAGAGGGATACCATCTACTACAAAAAGTGGGTTGTTGTTAGAACGAATGGAGTTGGAACCACGAATCCTAAGATTCACCCCAGCTCCAGGCTCACCACTGGCTTGTGTTATCTGAACACCCGCGGTTTTACCTTGAATCAACTGTTCTGGGGAAGCGATCACACCTCCATTAAATTCTTCAGAGGTTACGGCAGCAACAGCACCTGTCGCATCCTTAACCGTAGTTTGTCCATAACCAATGATCACCACTTCGTCCAAAGCTTGCGCATCTTCAGTCAAGGTTACATTGATAGTTGATCGACCGTTTACGGCAATCTCCTGAGTTTGGAAACCAATGTAGCTAAAAACTATAGTGGCATCGTCTCCAACATCATTAAGGGTGTAGTTACCATCAAAATCGGTCTGCGTACCATTGGTAGTCCCTTTTACCAATACGCTTGCCCCTGGCAACGGCCCGTTTGCATCCGAAACGGTACCTGATACGGTTTGAGCTTTTACCAACCCAAAGCATAAAAATGCCCCGAGCATCAAAAAGCTTCGTAGTAGCGTAATCTTCATAAATAATTAATTTAAGTTTAGTTAATTTTAATTCAAGTGTTAAACATATATAAAAAAAAGGTTAATCTAAATTTAAGCATATCGCAAAAGGCAACGAAAACGGTTTCGTGTTCATAACTTTATGAAGTTTGGAATTCACAAATTTGATTTAGCCTGATTGCTGCATTTCCATTTAAAGCGACAGGAATTACGAAATCAACAATTTTCCACTAATATAACAATTTTATTGTTTGGCATGAATTTTTAAATAAAAGACTGGTTGTTGATTCAATATTTTCCATTTTGTTAAAAAAGTGGGATTTCTGCCCGATCTTGGATCGGAATTGAGTAATTTTCCCTTAAAGATTGTCAAGCAAGGTTTAAACATTTGGTCATTGAAAGCAAAGATTACCCTAAAAGATATAGCCAGAGAACTCGAGGTATCCATTTCCACCGTTTCCAAAGCACTTAAGAATAGCGAGGAAATCAGTAGGGACACCAAGGAAAAAGTACAAGCCTTTGCCAAGCTCTACAATTACAAGCCCAACAACATTGCCATAAGCCTTAAAAACAAGCGTACCAAAAATATCGGCGTGGTTATTCCTGATATTGTCCATCATTTCTTTACCACGGTAATTCGTGGAATTGAAAAGTATGCCAATGCACGGGGCTACAACGTAATCGTTTGTTTGTCCGAGGAATCTTTTGACAAGGAAGTGATCAATATGGAGATGTTGGCCAATGGAAGTATTGATGGATTCATCATGTCCCTCTCTTCCCAAACCCAAGAAAAAGGCGATTATAACCACCTAAAGGAAGTTACCGAACAAGGTATTCCTGTGGTACTGTTCGATAGGATTACCCACGAAGTGGAGTGCGATAAGGTCATAATTGATGATGAACTCGGGGCCTATCAAGCAACCAACAAGTTTATATCGCAAGGCAAAAAGCGAATTGCATTGATTACTACCGACGATTACTTAAGCGTAAGCAAAGCAAGGACCAAGGGGTATTGGAAAGCGCTTCAAGACAGTGAGTTGGAGGCGGACGAATCCATGATTCTTAAAATGCCGTCCATGGAAATGGACGAAGAGGCCATCAAAAACTTCTTGAACACAAAAAATCCAGATGCCGTACTGTGCGTGAACGAAATATTTGCCGTGTACAGTATGCGCTTGGTACAACAAAAAGGATTGCGTATTCCGGAAGATATCGCCTTTATCGGCTTTACAGATGGCGTATTGTCCAAGTATGCCAATCCGAGCCTTACGGTAGTGGCACAACACGGCGAAAAAATGGGTGAAGTTTCCGCCCAAATGTTGATCGATAAAGTAGAAAGCGAAGCGGAAGAAGAAACCTATCAAACAAGAATACTGGAACCCACTCTCGTAATTCGGGATTCCATTGCACACTAAGCCCTATATTCCTTGAAGGCATGAACGCAAAACCAATCTTTGTTTTTTTGATAACACTTACCGTGGTATTTTCGTGTAAACAAGAAGCCAGGCAAGAGCCTACCATTCCACCCATGAAGAAGAAAGAAGTAGTCTATCAAGTATTTACGCGCCTATTCGGCAATACCAATACCAATAATAAACCTTGGGGTACCATTGAAGAAAATGGAGTAGGCAAGTTTGCCGACTTTACTGGCGAAGCCTTGGCTGAAATAAAAGACTTGGGCGTTACCCATATGTGGTACACTGGTGTGCCACACCATGCCGTCATCCGGGATTACACCGCTTACGGTATTTCCAACGACGACCCGGATGTGGTGAAAGGAAGGGCGGGCTCTCCTTATGCCGTAAAGGATTATTACAATGTAAATCCCGACCTGGCCCTCGACGCTTCCAACCGACTGGAGGAGTTCAAGGCACTCGTTCAGCGCACCCATGATGCGGGAATGAAGGTGATCATCGATATCGTGCCCAACCACGTCGCCAGAAACTATGAAGGGTTGACCAATCCCAAAGGAGTTGACGATTTTGGAGCTTCGGACGACACCTCCAAAGCTTACGATAAGAACAATAACTTTTACTACATCCCCGGAGAAGCGTTTCAAGTACCCGAATGGCAAGACGGGTACTTACCGTTAGGAGGTGATACACATCGGCTGTCCGATGCTAAATTTGAAGAGGTGCCCGCCAAATGGACCGGAAATGGTTCGCGTTTGGCCAGGCCACACTTCAATGACTGGTACGAAACCGTAAAGATAAATTATGGTGTGTGTCCGGACGGAACCAAGGATTTTCAGGAACTGCCCGAAGAATACCGTCAAAAAGGTTTTAAAGAACATTACGAATTTTGGAAGGATAAAAACCTGCCCGATTCATGGTACAAGTTCAAGGACATCACCGAGTATTGGTTGGACTTTGGGGTAGACGGGTTCAGATTCGACATGGCCGAGATGGTACCCGTGGAATTTTGGAGCTATCTCAATTCCAATATCAAAATGAAAAACCCTGATGCCTTTCTTCTGGCCGAAGTCTATAATCCCCAGTTGTACCGAGATTACATTCAAAAAGGCAAAATGGATTATCTCTACGATAAGGTGGAACTGTACGATAGCATCAAACACATTATGAAGGGCTACGGCTGGACCGACCACATTCCAGTGGTTCAAAAAGGAATGGCTGATATAGAGCACCACATGCTCCATTTTTTGGAAAACCACGACGAACAACGTATCGCCAGCCCAGAATTTGTAGGCAATGCCCAACTGGGCAAACCGGCCATGGTAGTTTCCGCCACCATAAGCACATCGCCGACAATGATTTATTTTGGCCAGGAGGTGGGAGAGCCCGGTGCAGAAGATGCAGGTTTTGGGAAACCATCCCGGACTTCGATATTCGATTATATTGGAGTGCCTCATCATCAACGTTGGGTTAATGATAAAAAGTTTGATGGTGGCCAATTATCCGAAGAAGAAAAAAATCTACGCGATTTTTATAAGCGACTCTTAAACTTTACCATTAACAGTGAAGCCTTGATGGGAGCGTATCAAGAAATCCATTTTTACAATAAGGACCGCACCGAAGGCTATGATCACCGAGTGTTATCCTATGTGCGATGGACCGAAAATGAAAAGCTGATTGTCCTGTCCAATTTTGATGCAGAAAAAAGCTATTCCCTTGACCTGAAGGTGCCGGAAGACGTGATTGCCAAATGGAAGTTGACCGATGGAACATATCCTTTAACGGAAAGGCTGTATCAGCAAATAAAGCCCAAATTGGAGGTAAACAATGGTCAAGGCCAGGTTCAAGTGCAGCTCCAACCTTTGGAATCTTTTATTTTTAGGTTGCCCTAGCTTTAGAGCTTAACGAAAAATATAGGTTTAGGTAATTTTGTCAAGCACAGTACAAGCCATATTTCCCTAGCAAATCGTATTTTTAACAACCAAAACGAACCAAAAAAATGAAGAAAACCTTTGTTGCAGCTCTAGGAGCTATGTTACTTTTAACCAGTTGTGAAATGACAAAGAACAAACCATTGGTTGTAGGTCATCGAGGTGCCATGGGGCATGAGACCGAGAATACGTTGGCATCCGTACAAAAGGCCATGGACTTGGGCGTGGATATGATCGAGATCGATGTATTTAAAATAAGTAGTGGGGAAGTCGTTGTTTTCCATGACGAAAGAGTAGACAGACTTACCAATGGCGGGGGCAATATCGAGGAATACAATATTGTCGATCTTAGACAACTCATTTTAGATGGCGGACATAAGATTCCAATGCTTCAGGAAGTATTGAGATTGATCAATAATCAAGTAGCCTTAAATATCGAACTCAAGGGCGATGATACCGC
Organism: Flagellimonas marinaquae; assembly: GCF_003992675.1. GTDB lineage: Bacteria > Bacteroidota > Bacteroidia > Flavobacteriales > Flavobacteriaceae > Flagellimonas > Flagellimonas marinaquae. Next base: position 202,315 of record NZ_RZMZ01000002.1, on the reverse strand, counting down.
TGATAAGGTGAACCATATCGTCAACTATTATATCGAAAAAGAAGGATGGAGCCCGGAAAACTTTGTGATATCCAGCTTTAAGTGGGATGAGCTCAGAAAAATGAGAGAAAAGAACAAGGACATTCAGATTGCTGTTTTAACGGAAGACGACCCTATGGAAGCCATCAATGTGGCCAAGGAACTGAACGCGGTGGCCATAAACCCTTACTTTAAACAATTGACCCAAGAGAATACAGCGGCAATGCAAGCAGAGGGATTCAAAGTGTATACCTGGACAGTAAACGAGCCTGCTGACATCCAAAAAATGATGGAGTTCGGAGTAGATGGTATTATCACCAACTACCCAGAAAGAGTGAACTGATGTTCGATGTAATCATAGTAGGGGGCGGAGCAGCAGGGTTTTACGCCGCAATCCAAATTGCGGAGCAAGCACCGAACCTTCAGATTGCCATTTTTGAAAGGGGCAAGACCGTACTTTCCAAGGTAAAGGTATCCGGAGGTGGGCGCTGCAATGTGACGCACGGTGAATTTTCCCCAAAAGAACTTACGGCCAACTATCCAAGAGGCGAAAAGGAGCTTCTAGGGCCCTTTCATACCTATGCCCCAATGGACGTTATGGCCTTTTTCGAGCAACGTGGCGTTCCGCTCAAGATCGAGGAAGATGGCCGAGTTTTTCCAAAAAGCGATTCTTCCCAAAGCATCATTGATTGTTTGGTGGGTCAGGCTGAACGTTTGGGGGTGCAGATCCTCAAAAACAGTTCTGTGAAAGCCATAGCTAAGATAAATGAGGGTTGGCAGGTCACGACCATGAACAAACACTACACGACCAAAAAATTGCTGTTGGCCACAGGAAGTAATCCCAAAATCTGGAAGATTTTGGAGGATTTGGGACATCATGTAGTGCCGCCAGTGCCCTCCTTGTTTACGTTCAATATCAATGATGAACGAATCAAAGGCATACAGGGATTGAGTACCTACGCTACAGTAGAGGTGCTACCCAAAAAGACGTTCCATACCGATAGAAAATCCTTGAACCTGAAAAGTATAGTCAATGAGGATGCGCTGTTGTACGCCGATGGCCCACTATTGATTACCCACTGGGGGATGAGCGGGCCGGCCATTTTGAAACTTTCGGCATGGGGGGCCAACCTCTTGAACGAATACAACTACTCCTTCAGGATACGGGTCAACTGGTTGCCCGATTACAGCACCGAATCCATGGAGGCTTATCTAAAAGAATTGAAAGGAGTAGAAGCCAAAAAGACCGTGATGCGCACCAACCTCACCGAGTTGCCCAAGCGCTTATGGCAACGTTTGGTGGCCGCTGCCCAAATTTCACCAGAGGAACGTTGGGGCGACATCAACAAAGAGCAGCTTCAGGCACTTGCAGAGCAATTGACCGCATCATCATTCAAGGTGGAAGGCAAAAGCATCTTTAAAGAAGAGTTCGTGACCGCAGGAGGGGTCGATTTAAAAGAAATCAATTTTAAAACCTTTGAAAGCAAGTTGCATCCTAACCTCTATTTTGCGGGAGAAATCATCAATGTAGATGCCATTACGGGAGGTTTCAACTTTCAAAATGCATGGACGGGAGCCTACATCGCGGCACAAGGTATTCTCTCCAACTAAAATTACGACACCAACATGGCCACCCAAGCGGCGATTACCCCACCCAAAATAGGACCGACTACGGGAACCCAAGCGTATCCCCACCCATTGGAACCTTTGTTTTTTAAGGGCAAGAGCGCATGTACCATCCGAGGACCCAGATCACGTGCCGGGTTGATGGCATAACCCGTAGTTCCGCCCAAAGACAGGCCAATGCCCCAAACAATAAGAGAAACTGGCAAAGCGCCCAAGGAACCGAGTCCGATGATTTCATTATTCGTGGAGATCACGGCATCCGTAAAATAGAGTACGGAAAATACAAGAACGAAGGTGCCCAAGATTTCCGAAAATAGGTTGATGCCCGTATTGGGAATCGCAGGAGCGGTACAAAACACGCCTCTTTTGGTTCCGCCATCCTCCGTGGCATCAAAATGATCTTTATTGACGAGCCATACACAAAAGGCAGCGAACATGGCACCGATAAACTGGGCCAAAACATAGCTTGGCACTTCATTCCACGGGAATTCACCTGCTACGGCAAGACCGACGCTCACTGCTGGATTGATGTGCGCTCCGCTGTGTGGCCCGGCGACCACAACACCAGTGTACACCGCAAAGGCCCATCCAGTGGTGATTACAATCCAACCGGAGCCATTACCATAGGTTTTTTGTAGGGAAACGTTGGCATTTACGCCCAATCCAAGTACCATTAATAAAAAAGTACCCACGATCTCAGAAATAAATGGAGTCATATATTCGTAATGTTAGTGTTTGTTTGGTTTTTGACAAGATTACGGATTTTCGGTCCAATATTCGAGTGCTTTTATGGCCCTGTACCACCCCTTGATGCCTTCATCAATGGCTTCTCGCTCTTTGGTGGGATTAAAATGTACATCGGTTTGCCAGATATTTTGGATTTCTTCAGGACTTTCCCAATACCCGACAGCCAACCCAGCCAAATAGGCGGCCCCCATCACCGTGGTCTCCACGATTTTGGGCCGAACTGTAACGGTGTTCAACACATCGGCCTGAAACTGCATCAACATATCGTTTACGGTGGCCCCACCGTCCACACGGAGTTCCTGTATCGAAATACCTGAATCGGCCTCCATGGCCTTAAGGATATCCATGGTCTGGTAAGCGATGGACTCCAAGGCGGCCCTTGCAATGTGGGCATCGGTACTTCCTCGGGTGAGTCCAAAAATAGTTCCCTGAGCCTTTTGGTTCCAATGCGGAGCGCCCAGGCCTGCAAAGGACGGAACAAAGATCACGCCATCGGAGCTATCCACGGAACTCGCCAATTTTTCAACCTCTGATGAGGTTTTGATGATGTTCAAACTATCCCTGAGCCACTGTACCACGGCCCCTGCAATAAAGATGCTGCCTTCAAGGGCATAGGTGGTCTTTCCGTTGATTTTCCAGGCAACTGTGGTCAAAAGATTATTTTCGGAGACAATAGGTTTTTCCCCAATATTCATCAGCATAAAACAACCAGTGCCGTACGTATTTTTTACCATGCCCTGTTGGGTACACATTTGGCCAAAAAGAGCGGCCTGTTGATCACCTGCAATCCCTGCAATCGGAATTTTGGTGGCAAAAAGGCTACCACTGGTATGCCCGTACACCTCACTGGACTGTTTTACCTCGGGAAGCATGCTTTTGGGAATCGTCAACAGTTCCAACAATTCAACGTCCCAGTCCATCGTATTGATGTTGAAGAGCATGGATCGGCAGGCATTGGTAACATCGGTGATATGCAGTTCGCCATCGGTCATTTTCCAGATCAGCCAGGTATCGATGTTTCCCAAAACCAAATCCCCTGCTTCAGCTTTTTCCCTGGCTCCAGAGACATTGTCCAAAATCCATTTGACCTTGGTGCCCGAGAAATAGGAGTCGATTACCAAACCTGTTTTTTCTCGAATGAGTTTTGATTTTCCAGCTTTTTTTAGCTCATCGCAATAATCTGCGGTGCGCTTGTCCTGCCAAACAATGGCATTGTAGACCGGCTCACCGGTATTTCTGTCCCACACCACCACGGTTTCCCGCTGATTGGTAATGCCAATGGCAGCCAGTTGGGAGGCTTTGATGCCCTTTTTGCTCACAGCTTCGGCCGCCATTCCAGCTTGGGTAGACCAAATTTCATCTGGGTCATGTTCTACCCATCCAGGTTTGGGGAATAGTTGTGTGAATTCTTTTTGTGCTACGGAGATGATGGTTCCCTTTTTATCGAAGACTACGGCACGGGAACTAGTGGTGCCTTGGTCCAAAGCCAGGATATATTGATTCATTTTGTTAATTTAAGTGCGTTTCAATTTACTAAAATAAATTTGGCTATCACATTGGTTTAACATGGCGGACACATTTATAGCATTGCTCAGGGGTATCAACGTAAGCGGTCAAAAAAAGATGAAGATGGCCGAATTAAGGGCTGTTTTGGAAGATGCCGGACTTCAAAACGTAAAAACCTATATCCAAAGCGGTAACCTAGTTTTTGATAGTAAAGAATCGAATGCGAAGAAACTTGAGGGGGTCATCGTGAAGACCATTTTGAATCATTTTGGGTTTGAGGTGCCCACCCTAGTGGTTCGGGAAGACGACATTCAACAAATTTTGAAGGGTAATCCCTTTTTGGAAACATCGGAGGAAAACAAACTTTACTATGTGCTGCTCCAAAACCCCGCACAAAAGGAATTGGTGGAGGAATTTAATCAACAAAACTTTGAGCACGAGGATTTTTATATCACCGATACCTGTGTTTACCTATTGTGCAAAAATGGTTATGGCAAAGCCAAACTCAACAATAATTTGATTGAACGAAAATTGAAGGTACAGGCGACCACAAGAAATGATAGGACGATGCGAAAGCTATTGGAGCTATCCAACTAGTTAATTCAGTTCCCAGATTTTATAGTTCAATGCCGAGGCAAAAGCTACCCATAGCACATAGGGAATGAGCAAATAGGCCGCAGGTTTGCTGATAACCCTGAACCATTTAATGGTGAGTATGATCATGGTGAGCAAGGCAAGAATCACAATCATTCCCCCGAGCGGATTTTTAAGTCCAAAGAATACAATGCTCCACAGCGCGTTCAATAAAAGCTGAAAAATAAAATGGTACAATGCGGTTTTCACCCAAATATGGTGATACCCCTTGGACCAAACGATTCCCGCTGCAACGCCCATCATAATGTACAATGCGGTCCAAACAGGGGCGAACAGGTAATTGGGTGGCGTAAAGGACGGTTTGTCCAGCGTAAGGTACCAATCGTTTACCGAGCTCTGGGTGGCAATACTCGAAAGGAACCCTATGGCCAGGCAGACCAAAACACTTATGGTGATGTAAAGGACTCTTTTTTTCATGGTTGGAGCAACTTCGACTAAAATAAGAATTTATTTCAATCCGATTTACAGTAAGTTTGTGACAAAATTGTACATCAAACCCATATTTCCCATGACGGAAAAAGACTTTTTGCCCAATCCGTACCAAGAATTCCCGGATAAAGGAGGAGTAAGCTGGAAAGCACCCAGTAATATCGCCTTGGTCAAATATTGGGGAAAAAAACCAGTGCAAATCCCGGCCAATCCTTCCATAAGTTTTACGTTGGATAACTGCGCTACCACCACCTCGCTCTCCTTTGCAAAAAAGGAAAAATCGGATAGCATTTCGTTCGACCTTATGTTCGAGGGTAGGCCTAAGGATGACTTTAAACCCAAAATCCAAACCTTTTTGGAGCGCGTTGAAAGGTATGTCCCATTTTTGAAAGCCTATCATTTTACTATAGAAACCTCCAATTCATTCCCGCACAGTAGCGGCATAGCCTCTTCTGCCAGCGGTATGGCGGCTTTATCCCTATGCTTGATGGATGTGGAAAAACAATTAGACCCTGATTTGGATGAAACGTTGTTTTATCAAAAAGCGTCCTATTTGGCACGTTTGGGCTCGGGGAGTGCTTGTCGCAGCATAAAAGGTCATTTGGTGCAATGGGGGCAACATGCCAACATACCCAACAGTTCGGATTTGTACGGGCTGGAATATCCTTTTGAGGTACATGCCGATTTTAAAGGGTATTGCGATACTATTTTGTTGGTGCACAAGGGACAAAAACAGGTGAGCAGCACTGTAGGACATCAATTGATGCACGGTCATCCGTATGCCGCAAACCGATTCCAGCAGGCATTTGACCATCTGGACCAACTAAAACCTATTTTGAAAAATGGAGATTTGGAGGATTTCATCAAACTGGTGGAAAGCGAGGCACTGACCTTGCATGCCATGATGATGACCAGCATGCCCTGCTTTATGTTGATGAAACCGGATACGTTGGAAATCATACAGAAAATCTGGCAATATCGCGAAGAGACAAAAACCCCGGTATGCTTCACGCTTGATGCTGGGGCCAATGTGCATCTGCTGTACCCTTCATCTGAAAAGGACAAGGTCTGCGCCTTTATTGAAGATGAATTGGCGCAACATTGCGAAAACGGACAGTATATCCATGACTACGTTGGGGCGGGAGCTGTCAAAATAAACGGTTAAAAATGAACAGCTAAGCCGTTTTTTTACGTTATTTGCCAAGGTTTTAGACCTACGGGAACATGGTTTTATGGATAAAATCGATTTGTTTATCGATATTTATCAAACATTAAACAAAAAATGTTTGTATCTTAGTAGTAGCATATGAAAGGTCCATTATTTTATTCCAAAATATTATTGTTCGGCGAGTACGGCATTATCAAAGACTCCAAGGGGCTATCCATACCCTATAATTTTTTTAAGGGTGCATTGAAATGGGACAGAAATGATTCCAAAATGGCCCAAGAATCGAACAAGAGCTTGAAAGCCTACGCGGAGTACCTAAAGGTGCTCGAAATGAAAGAGGAAGGTTTGGTATCGTTCGATATTGAAGCTCTGGAAAAGGATGTGGCCGAAGGGATGTACTTTGACAGTTCCATTCCGCAAGGCTACGGAATTGGAAGTAGCGGGGCATTGGTCGCTGCCATTTACGACCGCTACGCCTTGGACAAAATCACCGTCCTGGAAAACTTGACCCGTGAAAAATTGCTTCAGCTAAAGAAGATTTTCGGGAAGATGGAATCTTTCTTTCACGGCAAATCCTCTGGCTTGGACCCTTTGAACAGTTACTTGAGCCTGCCTATCCTAATTAATTCCAAGGATAATATCGAATCCACCAGTATCCCTTCGCAAAACACCAAGGGAAAAGGGGCTGTTTTCTTGTTGGATAGCGGCATGACAGGCGAAACCGCACCCATGGTGCAACTCTTTATGGAAAACATGAAGCAGGAAGGTTTCCGTAATATGATCAAAAACCAGTTTATCAAACATACCGATGCCTGTGTGGAGGATTTCTTGAACGGCAACATTAAATCGTTGTTCGGGAACTTAAAGCAATTGTCCCACGTGGTATTCGACAACTTCAAACCTATGATTCCCGCCAAGTTCCACCAACTTTGGCAAAAGGGCATCGAAACCAACGATTACTATCTCAAACTTTGCGGTTCTGGAGGTGGTGGTTATATTTTGGGATTCACCCAAGATCTGGAAAAGGCCAAAAAAGCCCTTGAAGGCCATACTTTGGAAGTAGTGTACAACTTCTAAAAGCAACATCATGCTTAGTAGAAAAAACAAACTCCTGCTTTTTAAGCTGTTGAGTCTGTTTTCCGTGGTTCGTGGCTATAACATCTTGGTCATTACCTTGGCGCAATACTTGGCTTCCATTTACATTTTGGCGCCCGATATTCCGTTGCGCGATGTGGTCCTCGACCTAAATTTGTTCCTTATCGTTACCGCTTCGGCCCTCACCATTGCCAGTGGGTACATCATCAATAATTTTTACGATGCGGAAAAAGATCTGATCAATAAACCCACCAAAAGTATGTTGGACCGCTTGGTGAGCCAACGGTTTAAGCTATCCACCTATTTTGTACTCAACTTTATGGCTGTTTTTGCGGCCAGTTACATCTCCTTCAAGGCGGTACTGTTTTTTTCTGCCTATATTTTTGGGATTTGGATCTATTCGCACAAGCTCAAACGGATACCTCTTGTGGGCAATTTGGTGTCCTCTACCTTGGCCATAGCCCCGTTTTTTGTGGTCTTTGTGTACTATCAGAACTTTCAAACGGTGATTTTTGTGCACGCCCTTTTCTTGTTTTTACTGATTTTGGCCCGGGAAATGATCAAGGACCTCGAAAATATGGCGGGCGACATGGCGCAGAATTACAGGACGATTCCCATTATCTACGGGCCCAAGGTTTCCAAATCCATTATCTCCTTTCTGATAGTGCTGACCTTGGTACCATCACTGCTTTTGATCAATACGTTCGATGTGGGCTATATGTACTTCTATTTTTCGGCCTGTGTAGTGCTGTTGATTCTATTTTTGGCCTTGCTGTGGAAAGCTAACGGTAAGAAGCATTATGTGTGGTTGCACAACATTATCAAGTTGATTATTGTGGTGGGCGTGTTCAGTATTTTGTTGATTGATGTAGATGTGGTGCTGAACCGAATTTTGTAACATGATTTCCGGTTGATACCAAAGGTTTCAGAATTGTAACCATAATCCATCGTTGGGGATGTAAAAAGACTACCTTTGCCAAAAATATCGACTGATGGCGAAATCAGACAGCAACAGGGGCAAAAGGCCCTCGAAAAACTACAAGGGCGGGGACAACAAAAGACCACAGGGGAAACCTTTTACGCCCAAACAACGTCCAAGTACACCACAGAAAAAATCCAATCCCGACGAGATTCGATTGAACCGGTACATTGCCAACGCGGGTATCTGTTCCCGAAGGGAAGCGGACACCTATATTGCAGCAGGTAACGTTACGGTAAATGGCAAACCGGTAACCGAAATGGGCTATAAGGTGAAGCGATCGGACGATGTGCGCTTTGATGGCAAACGCCTTAGTCTGGAAAAGAAAGAGTACATATTGCTGAACAAGCCCAAGAACTTTATCACCACTACCAGCGATGAAAAGGGCCGCCGTACGGTAATGGAACTCATTTCGAGTGCCTCCAACAACCGTTTGTTGCCCGTGGGCCGTTTGGACCGAAATACGACCGGCCTGTTGCTCTTTACCAACGATGGTGACCTTACCAAAAAATTGACACACCCCAAGCATAATGTGCGTAAAATTTACCATGTGCATTTGGACAATAACCTGAGTTTGGCCGACCTCCATAAAATTGAAGCGGGTTTGGAGCTAGAGGATGGGCCCATCACCGTGGATAGTGTAAGTTACATCCAAGGCGCACCAAAGCGCGAAGTGGGGGTAGAAATACACAGTGGGCGCAACCGTATTGTGCGTCGCATTTTTGAACACTTGGGCTACACTGTGACCAAATTGGACCGGGTGGTTTTCGCTGGACTCACCAAAAAGGACTTACCTCGTGGCCATTGGCGTTACTTGACTGAGCAGGAGGTGATTAATTTAAGGAATATTAAATAGTAGGTTTTAGGGAAGGGCATTCTTGCACTTTTCGTGTTTGGCTATTAAGAGGATAACATATCGAAATTGGTCTAAAGGGGCTTGTTTTTTAACTCGGTTCCATTTTTAAAAACAAATATTTATCTGCAATTATTATTGTAGTATTCTATTATCTCAAAATAATGTTTCTTTTTAAATTCCTTCTTTTCAAGTTTGTTAATTAAGTGTTGACAATCTTTAAAGTACTCCAATACTACGCTTTTAAAGCTATTTTTCGGTATATATCCAAAAGCAACATAATAGGTTGCAAACTCTTCATTTTCTCTTTTTATATGAAAAGTTGAAGTACTTCTAAGATTTCCACCCATTCCATTCATAATAAATGAAGAACTAACATTTGAATATAACTTAAGAAAGTCATTTATTTCAACATAACATAATTTGGGGATATTCTTGTGGTCTAATTTTATATATTCAAATCGTTGAGTTGTATTTTCTTTATCTAAAAATGTAAGGGCTGAAATATTTTCGTAATTATAATTTTCTCTTTCAGATTTTTCTGATTTTTTGAAAATGATATCATTTCCTTTAATTTTTATTAACCCATTTAGTTTTCTCCCATCATTGAAAATCAGAGTTCCATAATTCTTTTGAGCTTGTATAAATGTCATTAATAAAAGGAATAGGGTTAAGATTACTTTTTGTTTCATAAAATTTCTATTTACTCACAACAATTTTTAGTGCACGATAAGTGAAGCTAGTTTTTTTATGATAGAAATTTCACACCGATTGACGAATGCCCCTTCTGGGTTGATCAATGCCCTGTTCGGATCAACGGATGCAAAAAACAGGGGTTGAAAATAGAGCGAAATGTGCTCGAAGATGGAGTGCTTTTGGGAGGTGTATTTATGGAAAAGGACTTGTTTTTAATTCAGTTCTTTGTTGTGCTTTCGTTTTTCTAGAAATAAATTAATCTTAATACAATTCCGGTTATCAAAATAATCGCGAATATTAGAAATCCTATCAAGGGCTTAATTTTTCCGTATCGCAATTCCATGCCAAATATGATTCCAGTAAGAGCTAATAATATCTCAATATTTTTAAGCCATTCACTCTGTAATATTCTACTATAGGAAAAAGGAGAACTTATTAGGGGTGTAGTATTGTCAATTAGCCAAACAAGGCAAAATACAGCACAAAAAGTTCCAATCTTTTCACTTCTTTTTTCAAATCGTTCAGTTTTTTTATTCAATATTTAATTATTTTTTGACGTGTTTTTAATTGGCCAAAATGGTGCACAACGTCTATTTAAACATAGTTTCAACGATATCTTCCATGTAATAAGTGAAGCTAGTTTTTTTATGGTAGAAATTTCACACCAATTGACGAATGCCCCTTCTGAGTTGATCAATGCCCCATTTGAATTGACGGATGCGTTTTTCACTACTAATAATACTTGATTTTAATACTGCTATAACCGCCCAAACTATCGTAGCCCGACCAAATATAGCCCCAATCGAACTCCCGCTCGTTGCCTACTTGTTCCTGTAACCAAGCATTGCACTGTTCCAAGTGTTTCATTTCGGTTTCAAAGCTCCAGTCATCCCAGTCGCCCGCAATCGGGATGGGATGCGGACTCACCAAAAGTTCCAAAACCAAGAGCCGGTTGTAACTAAACCGCATCCGAAAGGTGAAAAAGGAATGTCCCACCCTCACATTTCTAAAGTGCACCTGTTGATTTTCGGCATCCACAAACCCAATCACCTCAGGCTTGTTGCCCAAGTGCAGTTCTACCGTTGCCGTAAAATCGATATGCGGCCCAATTTCGATGCCTTCGCCAAGGTGCAGAGCACCCGATGTTTTGTCCAACATAGGGTTCAACTATTACCAATTGAATCCCGAAGGTCTAAAAAAAGTTGCTAGGCGAAGATGCCCAATTGACGGATGCCCCTTTTGAGTTGACGGATGGGGGGTTTCAGTCAACGGATGGTCTTATCGGTTAAACCAATACGTAAACTTGAGCGTCAACGACCACAAATTCCCTTCGAGCGGAGAGAGCTGTTCATTGGTGTTGAATACCAAAAAGAGGTCCGAAGCGGGCGCGTAACGCCATTGCAATCGTGAGTTGACACCAAAATTGTTGTTCTGTTCATTGTACTGCACTAGGGTAGACCAGAACAATTTATTGGTAAAGGTGATGTCCGCTTCCGTGCCCACCAACCAAAAATCCGTCGTGTACCAAGGAGCCGGTAAATCGAGGTTGTTATAGCTGATGTTGGCCCCCAGACTCACGTAGGGCTGAAAGCGATACCCCATTTCGGCGTTCAAGTTGGTGCGGTACCCACTCGCAAAATAGCGGCCCAATCTTGTTGTCAAATTGTAGGTAAACAAACTTTTTGGGCGTGAATTGTATTGGAGGTAAACACCGTTCCAGTGGTGGCGAGTATTCGTGGCCAACTGCTCTTGACCCGTATTGGTGGGGTCAAAGGGAGCCAAGAGTCGCACATATTCGTTAAAAACATCGGCGCTCAGGGAACTACGGTCCATAAAGTCGACCCTGTAGCCCACAATGGACACATAATCCGTAGCGTTCATATTGGGATTGAAAAAGTAGAAACCCCTGTATTGCGGACCATGGCTCACTATCTTGTCGCTTGCCGGCAAAAATTGATATCCTAAGGAACCTTCAAATTTGAGGTAGTTGTTTCGGGGTACAAAACCCACTTCCGATGTAAAATCTTCCGAAATATATTCCTGTTGTACCCGCCAGTTCCAGTTACGGCTGCTATATTCCAAATGGGCGCCCTGGGCAATACCCTTGTAGGATGCATCGGGACCAAAGGATTTCAACATAAACACCTTTCCGTTGTATTTGTTGTCGGCCGAGGCCAGATTGTATTCCAGACCCAAATTTCGGTTGAATTTGGTGTATTGCGTTTTCAAGCTATCGGCCAGGGCATTGTAGTCCAACGATTCTTTATTGACGAACAACAACCCGATGTTGGAGCGGGAGAACACCTTTTGTTGCATGGAGAGCACAGCAAAATTCTGACTGGGGAGCCCTGTTTCTTCCAACTTATCTGTTTGCATGTTCAAAACGCCCAAACGCAAGTTGCGGTTTAGGTTGCCACTGACCCTTGCCCCTGCGATAATGGGGACGCCCAATCCAATCCTGCGCGAAAAGAACGGTCGGATTTCACTATATCCAAAACTGGCAAATAAGTCGGCGTTTTCAAGGAAAAACTGCCGTCTTTCTGGGAAAAAGAGCTCAAAACGGGTCAAGTTGGCCACTTGGCGGTCCACTTCCACTTGTGAAAAATCAGGGTTGATGGTCAAGTCGAGGTTTAAGGATGACGTTAGCCCTAATTTGATATCGCCCCCAACCTTAAACTCGTTATCATACGTAAGATCTTCTATGGTCGAATTGCCCGTTGTGCCCAGCACATAGGGAATAATGGAGTAGTTGAGCCCTTGTTTGGGCGGCGGATTGTCCCAGACCATGGTGCCCGTGTAGGCTAATGAAGCTGTGGGGAACTGGCGTGGTATGGGTGTCCAGCTCGATTTTTCGTTGGTGCTCAGATCCAATCTAGAAAAGTTGACGCCCCATTCAGTCACATCTTTTTCGTAGCGTATGGATTTAAAGGGAATCGCCATTTCCACTACCCATTTGTCTTCATAACTTTGCACTTCCGAAATCCATTTGCTGTCCCAATTCAGGTCGATACTGCCCCCGTTGGACATGGTGCCGTCCCACTGTGCGCCATAGGCGTTTGCTCCAAAACTAAAACCCGTAGTCTGATTGTTGAACGGGTCCATGAACAGCAAAAAATTATCGTTGCCCCCAAAGGAGAAGTCCCTGCGAAGCGATTCCACCACGTAGGTGTTTCCCGGTGTTTTATAAAAAGTAGCTAACAGGTAGAGTTGTCGGTTGTCGTAAGCCATTTTAACCTCCGAAGGCTGGGTGGCCTTTCTATCGTCCATCGGCAACACCATAAAAAAATCCTCGGCGGCCTCAGCTTCCTGCCACGTGGTTTCATCGCCAATACCGTCAATAGTAATGGTTTCGTCCGTTTGGTACAGATGGATTTTATAGTCGGCATTCTTCTTTTGTGCAACACCGAGCGCACAAAAAAGCATAGCAAGCGCTATGAAAACGGGGGAGGTTAGGCGGAGGTTGTTCATTGTTTGTTTAGTGCCGCAAAGGTAAGGATTTACTTTTTTTCTATAAACCTTATTAACCTTTCACCTCCTCAAACAAGGTCCATTCGTTGGGATCCAATACGATCGCATCAGGCTGTCCGTTACTTTCCAAGGAAAAGTTTTGGTTCCTTTGGGTTACCTCAATGGTTTTTATCGTCAGCTTCCCATCTTTCACGATTCCTATTTCCAAAGGAAACTCAAATACATGATGATCTTGGGTTTGCATGATGTTCAGGTCAATGTTTCCGTTACCGTACTCCCAGTTCCATTGGAGCTGCGGATGGCCCTTCACAAATAACCATTGCTCAAAAAAAGCTTCCAAATTCGTGTCTGAAACCTCTTCCATAACAGTGCGAAAATCGTCGGTGAGCACATTGCTATTTTGGTAGAGGGCATAATACATTCGGATGCCTTCCCAGAAAACACCATCACCCAATCTATGGCGGAGCATGTTCAATACCCAGCCTCCTTTTTGGTAGGTGTTCGTGCTCAGTACCTTCATGGGGTCTTTGATGCTGAGGTCCACAATGGGGGCTGGATTTTTCCGGTAATACTCAAAAATCTGCTGCTTGTCTATCGCCAATTCCTCTTTACGGCGTTCATCGCCATACTCACTTTCCAAATACAAAATGGCGAAGTAGGTCGCAAACCCTTCGCTCAGCCAAACATGGTTCCAGCTTTTCTCGGTAGCCGAATTTCCAAACCATTGATGGGCGATTTCGTGGGCAATCAAAGGCTCCACAGTCTGGTTGCCGGTTACTGAATTCTCAAAATAGGCAATAGTGCCCGCATTTTCCAGTCCGCCCCATTGGGTCTTGGCCTGCATATTGGCCAATTTGGCATAGGAATACGGACCAATGGCACCGATAAAATAATCGAGCACCTTGCTGGCCACGTCATAATCACCAAATCCCTCCAAACGGTTTTGTGGGTACACCCAGGCCGAAACCTCAATACCATCCACCATGTCCAACAATCGGGAGGCAAATTCAGTGACGCCAATGGTCATCACCTTGGTGGCTACGGGTGCTGGTTCGTGGTAAATGGTGAGCTTATAGCCATTTTCCAAGTTGCTTTCCTCCACTTTTAATCCGGTCGCCACCACATCATAATGGTCTGGCGCAGTAATTTGAAATTCCACGGTGGCCTTGTCGTACGGATGGTCTACCGAGGGTAACCAATGTCTTGCCAAGTTGGGCCAATTGTCCCCAAAAAAGGAACGCTTGCCATATTTGGTGGTATCGATGACCAACCCCCTTTCGGGAACGCCTTGGTAGGAGATGGTATAGGTTTGAACGGAATCTTTGACATTCTTCGGAACAATGTTGATTTTGTCGTTGACGAAGGTATAGCTGGCTTGTGAACCATTGTCCATCACTTCGGAAACTTGCATGCCAAATTCACCTGATTTTTGGATGAGGTCCAACGAAAAAGGTACCGGCTTGTCCTTAAACAGCACGGTGACATGGGTGTCCCCTTGGATTTCGTTGGAGGCATCGTTTAAGCGAAGTGCAAAAACATAGTTTTGGATATCGACCGATTCATTTTTTTGATAAACATCCTGCGCTAGAGTGGATTGGAAAATCCCAATACAGAGAAAAAGGCGAAGTACATTTTTGATGGACATAGGTTTGATTTGAAAGCCGAGGGCTTAAATTTTCAACCTAATGTATCCATTTTACATCAAAACTTTTTCCATTTTCTCTTTTATCTGCTCCAAACATAGATTGCCCAAACTACCTTCGTGGGTGTGCTCGATATCCCGTTTAGGTTTAAAGTTGCCATTTTCTATGGCTTTGCCCATGGTTTTGTAGGCATCTCGGAAGGGCATGCCGCTTTTCACAAGTTCGTTCAAGGTGTCTACGCTAAATAGGTAATCGTACTTGGAGTCGTCCAAGATATTTTTGTTCACTTTGATTTCTTTCAGGCTGAAGGTCATCATCTCCAGGCAAGCATGCATATCATGCAAAGCAGGTACGATCACTTCTTTTACCAATTGAAGATCTCTGTGGTAGCCACTGGGCAGGTTGTTCATGATCATGATCAATTGATTGGGCACTGCCTGAATCTTGTTGCACTTGGCCCTGATCAACTCGAAAACATCGGGGTTTTTCTTGTGTGGCATAATGCTACTTCCGGTGGTCAGCTCGTTTGGAAAGGAGATAAAATCAAAATTTTGGCTCATGTACAGGCAAATGTCCATCGCCATTTTGGAAAGCGTAGCGGCAACGCTGGAAATTCCAAAGGCGGTTGCTTTTTCCACTTTTCCACGTCCCATTTGGGCGGCGACTACATTGTATTTTTGGGTGGTAAATGCCATTTCAGCAGTAGTGAAACTTCTATCAATAGGGAAGGAGCTTCCATAACCTGCTGCACTGCCCAGCGGATTTTGGTCTGCAACTTTAAAGGCGGCCTGTACAAAGTACAGATCATCCACCAAGCTCTCCGCATAGGCGGAAAACCATAATCCAAATGAGGAAGGCATGGCAATCTGCAAATGAGTGTAACCGGGCAGCAATACTTTTTGATGCTTGTCCGCTAGCTTCATCAATAAATCGAACAAGGTTTTCACCTGATTTTTGATTTCGGTCAACTCATCTTTCAAGAACAATTGCATGGCCACCAAAACCTGATCGTTTCTTGAGCGGGCGGAATGGATTTTTTTACCGGTATCCCCCAATTGTTCGGTCAGCATAAACTCGATTTTGGAATGCATGTCCTCAAAACCATCCTCTATGGTAAACTTGCCCTTGTCAATGTCTTTGGCGATGGCATCCAAGGCCTTTACCAAATCTGTGGCTTCATCTTGGGTAATCAACCCCACCTTGCCCAACATTTTGGCGTGTGCTTTGGAGGCAATCACATCATATTTGGCCAGTACCAAATCCAGTTCGCGGTCGTTGCCCACGGTAAAGTGGTCTATTTTTTTATCGGTGCTGAATCCTTTGTCCCAGAGTTTCATAATATCAGTTTTGTCATTCCCGTGAAAACGGGAATCTTATGATTTCGATATGTATGGCCCTTCGACTTCGCTCAGGGCCCAAGTTTCGTTTTTTTACTGTAAAAATCCCGTCAGTATTTTAATGTAAATATCTATGCCTTCCTCAATTTCCCTTACAAAGATAAATTCGTTGGCCGAGTGTGACCGCGTACTGTCACCTGGCCCTAATTTTACCGATTGGCAGGTCAATGCCGCTTGGTCTGAAAGTGTGGGCGAACCATAGGTTTTTCGGCCAAGGGCCAATCCACTTTTCACCAACTGGTGGTCGGGGTCAATGCAGGATGAGTTCAATCGCAGGGAGCGGGGCGTTAGTTTACAGGGGGCTTCCTTTTGAAGGATATCGGCTATTTCCTGATTGCTGTAACAATCGTTAACGCGCACATCGATGACCAAATCTACTTGTGCGGGCACCACATTGTGCTGTTTGCCCGCATTGATTTGGGTCACAGTCAGTTTGACCTCACCCAGTGCCTCGGATACCTTTTCAAAGGAGTAATCCCTAAACCATTGCAAGGTTTCAATAGCATTATAAATACAATTGTTGTCGTTGGGATGAGCCGCATGTGATGGGGTTCCTTCCACAACACCGTCGAAAACTACCAATCCCTTTTCGGCAATGGCCAAATCCATTAAGGTGGGTTCGCCCACAATGGCGACGTCAATATCGGGAAGAATGGGGAGCAACGCCCTAATGCTTTTTTCGCCTGCATCCTCCTCTTCCCCAGTGGCAGCCATTATAATGTTATGACTAAGACCTTCTTTTTCATAAAAGTGAACGAAAGTGGCCAATAGCGAAACCAGACATCCGCCGGCATCATTGCTGCCCAAGCCGTACAATTTACCCTCTTCTACATGGGCATCAAAAGGGTCCTTGGTGTAGGCGCTGTTCGGCTTTACCGTATCATGATGTGAATTGAGCAACAGTGTCGGTTTACGCTCATCAAAATGCTTGTTGAACGCATAAATATTATTGTATTGGCGATGGGTTTTTACTCCAAAACCTTGTAAAAAAACCTCAATGGCATCCCCTGTTTTGTCCTCTTCACCTGAGAAGGATGGCGTGCTGATGAGTTTTTTCAGCAGGTCAATGGCTTTTTCCGTTATTATGTTCTGATCGATGTTCATAAGGTCAATGTCGTGTAATCTGAGTTATCTGCTTCCAACATATTGGTATTGCCTACGCACACCTTGGCTACATGGTTGCGTAGGGCGTAAAAACAATTGTGCAATTTGGGAAGCATTCCATCGGCAATAATGCCATAGGCCAAAAGTTCGTCATATCCCTTGGAATCGATATAATGGATTACGGAGTTTTCGTCCTCAACATTTTGTAGTACGCCCTTTTTCTCAAAGCAATAGTAAAGAGTGGTCTCAAACTGGTCGGACATGGCAACGGCCAATTCTGCGGCAATGGTATCCGCATTGGTATTGAACAGTTGTCCTTTACCGTCGTGGGTAAGTGCGCAAAAAATAGGGGTGAACCCAGCTTGAAGCAATTTAAAAATTGCGTAGGTGTTCACCATGTCCACGTCGCCCACAAAACCAAAATCCACATTTTTTTTGGGCCTTTTATGGGCGCGAATGGCGTTGGCATCGGCACCGCTCATTCCAATGGCATCGGTACCAAGTGCCTGTAATTTGGCCACGATTTTTTTACTGACCAATCCGCCGTAGACCATCAGGGCAATATCCAAGGTCTCGGCATTGGTGATGCGTCTACCATTGACCATTTTGGATTCTACCCCCAATTGATTGGCCAATTCCGTGGCCTTGTTGCCACCACCATGCACCAAGATCTTGTTGCCATCCAATTTGGCGAAAAGGTCAAGAACTTTTTTAAACCCTTCGGCATCCT
The DNA here is from genome assembly GCF_003992675.1 of Flagellimonas marinaquae. GTDB lineage: Bacteria > Bacteroidota > Bacteroidia > Flavobacteriales > Flavobacteriaceae > Flagellimonas > Flagellimonas marinaquae. The sequence goes on along the minus strand of NZ_RZMZ01000002.1, from coordinate 184,202 downwards.
CTATAAGGTTTCCGCCTATTTTTACTACGGATAATTTTTGTTTCATTTTATGTGTTTATAATCCCTCCATCAATGGTTACTGTGGTTCCGGTAATCCACGAACTCTCATCCGAAACCAAAAAAAGCACAAGTTTAGTAATATCCTCAGGGGTACCCAACCTTTTTAACAATGTAGTCCTTTTCGCATGTTCTACTGCAGTTTCAGGATGTTCAAAAGCCTTGGCCGATTCCCAAAGCAAGGGCGTGTCCACTGGGCCTGGGCAAATGGCATTTACGCGGATATTCGGTGCGTAGTCCACGGCCATTTGCTTCATTAGCGCTACCGCTCCCGCTTTGGAAGCACAATAGGCGGGATGATTTGGGAAACTTTTGAAGGCCGCTATCGAGGCGTTGATCAAAATATTGCCTTGAGGTTGTTGCTGTAAGATGGGCAGTGCGTACTTACAAAGATAAAAGAGAGAACTCAAATTGGTATTGATGGCGTTATGCCACGTATCAATGGGCAGTTCTACCACATTGCCCAGTCCCAGAACACCGGCATTCAATGAAAGGATATCCAGTTGACCATAGGTATCCACAGCGGTATCGACCAATTTTTTGTTGTACAAGGGGTCCGTAACGTCTCCTGGAACAAATACGGCATTTTCCAAACTTTTTTCCAACGCTTTACCACTTTCCCTGTTTCTGCCTGAGAGCACCAAACGGGCACCTTCGGACGACAGTCCTTCTGCAATGGCTTTGCCCATTCCACTTGTTGCACCGGTTACAATACAGACCTTATCCTTTAATTTCATAAGTTCTCCAATATTTTTTTCAAGACTAGCTGTGCTGAAAAGATTCTGTTTTTGGCCTGTTGTACCACCAAGGATTGGCCACCGTCCAAAACTGCATCTTCCACGATCATGTTCCGGCGAACAGGGAGGCAGTGCATAAATTTGGCATGACCCAATTTTTGTTGGGTCATGGTCCAGTTGGTGTCCGAGCTGAGCACTTTGCCGTACTCGGAATAACTGCTCCAGTTTTTCACGTAGACGAAATCGGCATTCTCCAATGCTTTATCCTGATCATATTCGATTTGGCAGCCTTGTGTCAATTCGGGATTGAGTTCATAGCCCTCGGGATGGGTAATCACAAAATTGGCATCCTGTAATTTCATCATCTGTACAAACGAATTGGCCACGGCATGGGGCAAGGCCTTGGGATGAGGAGCCCAAGACAAAACTACTTTAGGTCTCTTTTTGGTTTCGTTTTCTTTCAAAGTAATGGCATCGGCCAACGCTTGGAGCGGGTGCCCCACCGAACTTTCCATATTGACCACGGGGATTGTGGCATACTTGGCAAAACCGTTGATGACTTCTTCCGCTTCATCTTTTGTTTTGTCCATCAAACTGGCAAATGCCCTGATGGCGACAATATCGGCATATTGGGAAACCACTTGGGCCGCTTCCTTGATATGCTCCGAAGTGCCTTTATCCATCACGGTACCGTCCCCATATTCCAGGGCCCAGCCCTCGTTGCCAAAATTCATGATCATCACTTCCATGCCCAGATGCATGGCCGCTTTTTGCGTACTCAATCGCGTTCTAAGACTATTGTTGAAAAACAACAGGCAGATTGTTTTCCGCTTGCCCAAACTTTCAAACAGGTACGGGTCTTTTTTAAGGGTTATGGCTTCGTCCACCCAATCGGGGAGGGAATCGATATCGTTAATTGATAAATAGTGCTTCATTATAATGCTTTTTTGAGCGCTTCAAAAAATAGGTCTATGTCTTCTTTGGTGATGTTCAAAGCAGGCAGAAATCGCAACAATTTCTTGTTTTTGGCACTTCCTGTGAACATGCGTTGCTCCAAAATCATTTTCTTTCGGAGGTCGGCCACCTCAAAATCAAACTCCAATCCAATCATAAGCCCTCTTCCTTTTACCTTCTTGATTTCTGGTATTTCCGCCGATTTTTCCTTGAAATACGAACCAAGTTTTGCTGCATTGGCCATCAAATTTTCATCCTCCAGCACTTCCAACACGGCCAAACTTGCGGCGCACGCCAAATGGTTGCCACCAAAAGTGGTGCCCAAAAGGCCATAGGAGGGTTTAAAGGATTCGTGGATCAAAATACCGCCAACAGGAAAACCATTGCCCATTCCTTTGGCAATAGAAATAATGTCGGGTTCTATCCCGTGGTGCTGAAAAGCGAAGAACTTTCCGCTTCGTCCGTAGCCTGATTGTACTTCATCTGCAATAAGAACCACATTATTTTCCTTGCATTTTTTGGCAATGAATTGAAAGAATTCGGTGGTAGGTTCATCCAAGCCGCCCACACCTTGAATGGCTTCCAGTATCACAGCGCAGTAGTCTTGGCTTTCAATGGTTTTTTCAAAGGCCTCAAAATCGTTCAATGGCAAGAATGTGACCTCTTGTTGTTTGTTGATGGGCGCATTGATGCTCGGGTTATCCGTGGCAGCAACCGCAGCTGAGGTTCTTCCGTGGAAACTATTGGTAAAGGCAATCACTTTTGATTTTCCAGTATGAAAAGACGCCATTTTCAGCGCATTTTCGTTGGCTTCCGCGCCAGAATTGCACATAAATAGATCGTAATCTTCGCATCCTGACATTTGGCCCAACTTTTCGGCCAATGCGCTTTGAAGCGGATTTTGGACCGAATTACTGTAAAACGCCATTTGCTCTAGCTGCTCCTTGATTCGTTTTACGTAATGCGGATGGGTGTGTCCGATTGAAATGACGGCATGCCCGCCATAAAAATCCAAATATTTTTCCCCTTTGTCATCCCAGACTTCAATGCCTTTGGCTTTCACTGGAGTAACGTTGTACAGTGGGTATACGTCGAATAATTTCATGTTCTTTTAATTGTCACCTCGCGCGCCCGCCTGCGGCAGATAGGCAGTCGAGAGGTGTTTTTATATTTTTCTTCAATAAAGGTCTCGCATTTCGACTCCGCTCGATATGACAGCTCGACCTAACATTTTTATCCTTTTCTGATTTCACTGATTTTTTCGAATGAGGATACAATTCCCCGGATCAAGGATGAGCTCAAACCTTGGTGCTCCATTTCGTTCAAACCTTCAATGGTACATCCCTTTGGTGTGGTCACCCGATCAATTTCTTCTTCAGGATGGCTGCCGGACTCTATTAACAGACTGGCTGCTCCGTTGCAGGTGTGCATGGCCAGTTCCTGAGCCTGGTGCGCATCAAACCCCAATTGTATGGCCCCTTGCGTGGTGGCGCGTATCAAGCGCATCCAAAAAGCAATGCCGCTGGCACAGATTACCGTAGCGGCCTGCATTTGGTCTTCTGGAATTTCCATGGTGTGGCCCATACGGTTAAAAATGGCCTTTGCCAAGTCAATCCGTTTTTTGCCCAGTTCATTGCTACAGATGCATGTCATGGACTTGCCAACCGAAATGGCTGTATTCGGCATGCTTCGGATGATAAATTTATCCGAGCCGATGATTTCTTCGATTTTTGGAATACGGAAACCCGTAATGGTACTGATGATCACATGTTTTTCGGTCAGAAGGTCCTTGGTCTCGTTCAAAATGGAGACGAATTGACCGGGCTGAACGGCAAAAATCAGGATATCCGAATTCTTTACCGCCTCTTGGTTATCAGCGGTTACGGTAACAATCCCATACTTTTCAAACTCTTGAATGGATTTGGTGTTCCGTTTGGTGAGATACATGGTGGTGGCCCCGTTGCTGTGCAAAATGCCCTTGGCAATGGCCAATCCCAAATTTCCCGCTCCTATGATGGCTATTTTCATTTGTTATTTAATTGTCATCTCGAGCGCAGTCGAGAGATCTTTAAAAGTTTTACATGTGCTCTCGCATCTCGACTGCGCTCGATGTGACAGCTTGACCTCATATAGTTTTAAAATACCCCAGCCTTCAACAACAAACCTTCAGTTTCAGGAAAACCGAACATCAAATTCATGTTTTGTACTGCCTGTCCCGAAGCTCCTTTCAATAAATTATCGATGGCTGATGTCATCAAAAGTAAGTCATCATGCTTATGGACATGGATATGGCATTGGTTGGTGTTCACTACTTGTTTTAGATGCAGTTCATCTTCTGACATATGTGTAAACGCGGCATCTTTGTAAAAGTCGTTGTACAATTGTTTTGCATCTTCCAAGCTGCCATCATAATGGGTATAGGCAGTGGCCAAAATCCCTCGGGTGAAGTTGCCACGGTTGGGCAGAAAACGCAATTTGCCTACGGTATGGCCATAGGATTTCAGGCTTTCCCCGATTTCTCCCAAATGTTGATGCGTAAAGGGTTTGTACCAGGAAACGTTGTTGTTTCTCCAACTAAAATGAGCGGTGTCCGATAGCCCAACACCTGCCCCGGTGCTACCCGTAACGGCATTGATATGGACGTCCTCTACCAACAAACCTGCTTTTGCCAAAGGCAATAGGGCCAATTGGATGGCCGTCGCAAAACAACCGGGATTGGCAATGGCGTCGGCGGCTTTTATGGCGGATTTGTTCAATTCAGGAAGCCCATAAATAAAACGTTGCCCATTGAACATGGAATCCCCCTGCAATCGAAAATCATTGCTGAGGTCGATAATTTTTGTTGATACCGAAAACTGGTTCTCTTTCAAAAATGAAGTTGAGTTGCCATGTCCTAAACAAAGAAAGACTACATCCACATCTGGATTTACATCTCCGGAAAATGTCAAGGCTGTTTGTCCCAAAAGATCTTGATGTGCAGCGGTAATCGGTTTGCCTGCACGAGTGGTGCTGTACACAAAGTCGATTTTTGTCTTGGGATGGTTGAGTAAAAGTCTAATGAGCTCTCCTCCTGTATAGCCAGACCCTCCTATGATTCCTGCTGTTATATTTTTTTTTCTCATATCGATGGAGAATTATTTATCGTCATCGTCATGCTGAATTTATTTCAGCATCTCACGCCAATGAGACCCTGAATCAAGTTCAGGGTGACGGTTTTTAAATTTCATTATTTACGTGGTTTGCAATTTTCCCTGCGTTGGATAAAATTTTGATGAAGCCTTTGGCATCATCGGCGGTCCAACCCTTGTTCATTTCACCATAACTTCCAAAGGAAGCGTTCATCAAATCATGAGGGGAAGTGATGCCGTTCAACTCAAATCGATAGGGATGCAAGGTCACGAAAACGTCGCCCGACACGTGTTTTTGGGTATCGGTCAAAAAGGCTTCGATGTTTCGCATTACTTCATCCAAGTAATTTCCTTCGTGCAAGAGCATTCCGTAAAAATTGCCCATTTGCTCTTTCTGGTATTGCTGCCATTTGCTCAAGGTGTGTTTTTCCAGTAAATGGTGCGCTTTTATGATGATCAATGGAGCGGCAGCTTCAAAACCGACCCTTCCTTTGATTCCGATAATGGTGTCGCCCACGTGGATATCCCTTCCAATGGCATACTTGGATGCAATGGCCGATAATTTCTCGATATTGGCCACAGGGGTGTCCTGCTCACCATCAAGGGCTACCAACTCCCCTTGTTTAAAGGTCAGTTTCAACCCTTTTGGAAGTTCCTTTTCCAATTGGCTCGGATAGGCACTTTCAGGCAAGGATAGGTGGGAGGTCAGGGTTTCATCGCCCCCAACGGAGGTCCCCCACAAACCTCGGTTCACAGAATACTTGGCCTTTTCCCAAGAGTAATCGATACCATTTTGTTGTAGGTAGTTGATTTCTTCTTCCCTGGCCAATTTTTTGTCCCTGATCGGGGTGATGATCTTGATTTCTGGAGCCAAGATTTGAAAGATCATATCAAACCTTACCTGATCATTTCCTGCACCGGTACTCCCATGGGCAATGTATTTGGCGCCAAGCTTTTTGGCATGGTTTACGATTTCTATAGCCTGTACTATCCGCTCAGCACTTACGGAAAGGGGATAGGTATTGTTTCGGAGTACGTTACCGAAGATGAGATATTTGACCACTTTTTCATAAAACGTGGCAACCGCATCTATAGAAGTATAGCTCGCAGCTCCCAGGGCCAAAGCCTTCTCCTCGATTTCTTCGATTTCAGCTTTACTGAAACCTCCGGTGTTTACACTTACTGCGTGTACTTCAAAACCTTCTTCTTTCGATAGGTACTTGGCACAGTATGAAGTATCCAATCCGCCACTGTAGGCTAAAACTAATTTTTCCATTTTTTGATTCTTTATGTTGTCGCATCGAGCGCAGTCGAGATGTATTGGTTTCCGCTACTGCTCCAACAGACAATTAATTATCTTTCTTTTTTAAAAAAAGGTGCTCCTTGATGCTTTTCAATCGTTGGAATGCCTTTTTGTTGATTTTTTCGGGTTCCTGCTTTTTTGAAGCAGGGTCGTACAACATGCCTGTACAGAGGCACATTTTCTTTTCGGTACGAGTCAAAATATCAAAATTTTTACAGGTTTGGCAGCCCTTCCAGAACTCAGGATCATCCGTAAGTTCAGAAAAGGTTACGGGTTTGTAGCCCAGCTCGTAGTTCATCTTCATCACGGCCAGTCCAGTGGTAATGCCAAAAATCTTGGCATCTGGGAACTTTTTACGGGATAGGTCAAACACCGCTTTTTTGATTTGCTTGGCAAGGCCTTGATTTCTATAATCTGGATGCACGATCAATCCGGAATTGGCCACAAAGTCCTTGTTGCCCCAGACTTCGATATAGCAGAAGCCAGCAAATTTGTCCCCATCCAAAGCAATGATAGCGTTTCCGTTCTGTAGACGCTTTATAATGTACTCGGGGGTACGTCTGGCAATACCCGTACCGCGAACCTTGGCGGATTCGGTAATGGTATCACTAATAATTTGTGCGTATTTGAAATGTGATTCGTTAGCAACAATAATTTCCATTGCAAGCGATTAATCTATAAAAATTGAAAAATGTATTTTGGAAGTTTTGCGGAAATGGACTCACCTATTTCCAATAGATATAATGCACCCTTACGGGCGACGACGACGGGGTGTAAATGGACTGATAGGAGCAGTGATGCTCAAAGTAGTTAATATGTACAGTTGTCCTTTCATTATGGGACTAAAGTACAAATTAATTCGAAGTAGGCTAGAATTGACGTTATTTTTTAAAGAAATATAACTTTTTTGGACGGTTACCTATCATTTCATAAATAAAAAAGCCCATTACCAACAGGTATTCTATCGCCAACAACCATAATTTTTCAGCGTTGTCTGGGTTGGAGTATGCTTCGTAACTCAAAATAACGGCAAACGACCAGACCAAGGGAAACCTGTAATCGGTGAAGATGGCGAAGCCCAACAGAAACACCACATACCACGGATGTACGGTACTGGAAAGGAAATAGTAGCATGCCAAAGCAAATACCATCGAGGTGATTAGGCTTTCCATTTTTTTATTGTTCCGAAGGAAAGCGAAAAGTAAGACAATCGCAACGACCACTTTTTGAATTAGGGAGCCGTAAGCATCGATCAATTCCCAAGGTTTGGCCTCAAAATAGGTGACGCCAATCTTTTTGACCATGTTGTATATACTCGCATTGAACTCGAAATTGGAAAACCAAAGACCAATAGTGTCCGAATAATTGTCGATAAAGACGGAGGAGTAAAACGGAAGCAATAGTGCAGCGAACCCCAAAAGTGTCAAGACGTAAAAGGCAATACTTTTTTTGAATCCGAAGTATTTGACAAATAACGGTAAAAACAGTAATGGCATCAATTTGACCATAATGGAAATGGCGTAAACTGGGGTTGCCCACAACCACTTGTTGGTGGATATGAGGTAAAGCGCCCACACGAAGAAGAAAAGCATAACGCCTTCAAAATGTAGGTTTCCGGTCAATTCAATGATGACCAAGGGATTTAAAAAATACCAAAATGAAAGGTTATTGGCCTTGTTCAGTTTTTGCAACAGCTTTCTGCCAAAATATAGGGCTCCCAAGTCGGCTAGAATAATCATCAATCGCATGGCGATGGTAGACCCTAAAACACTTCCTCCGCCCAAGATGGATGCCAATGCAAAAAGGATTTGGTTGAATGGAGGGTAATTGCTGTAGTGCCTGGCGTTGAGGTCGGTCATGCCGTTGCGTAGCTCGTTCATGCTTGCAAACGTTACTTGGCCTTGTTCTATAATTTGGTCAGGGGTGTATAGATAGGGGTTGATGCCGTTCTTTATCAGCTCTCCGTCCCAGAGGAACCGGTAGAAATCCTGTGAAAGATTGGGTTCCGCAATTAGAAATACCAACCGAAAGAGTATGCCGACGACCAAAAGGAACTTAAAGTTCCATTTTTCGAACTGGATGATTTTGTAGGTGAGGTAGAAAAGTGCCCCGAATAGCATAAAGAGCTTTACAAAATCGGTGCGTACCAGATGGTAAGCGAAGCTCCAGTAAAACAATATACAGGCGACAGCAAATACTATTGGATATCTGTGCAGTCGCCAATAAGCTTGCATGGTGCAGGGTTATGCCTTGGACGTCAAGGATTTAAAGAACACAAATCCAAACCCTAAGAACAACATGAGATGGAAAGGGAACAATCCGTAGTCGTTCAACGGTATGGCGCTGTACATTCCAAAAAGGAAATAGATCATCAAAGCAAATTCCAGAATCATGTTGGGCGACAATTTGTTGGTCAAATATTTATTGCCCTTCCAGGTATCGGTAAGATTGTTGATATTGAATTTAGGGGTTCGAACAAATTCGCTTCGTTTCCCCAAATGCCCCTCCAAAACCGCCACCGAGTTGTGTAAAGAGAAGCCCAACGCTACGGAGAAAAAGGTAAAAAAGAGCTTGATGTAGTCCACGAAATTATCAAAACTGCTTCCCTGTATACTTTTATAAGTGAACCAATAGCACACAAAAAGGATAATGGTGCTCAAAATAAAGAAGCTGGTCACCTCGAACACCCATCCTAAGTGGCCGTAGGTGTTTTTGATATACAGCATGGGAATGCTCAACAACGCCACGGTGAACACGCAGAGGAACATGGAACTGTTCAACAAGTGCATTACGCCATGGAATTTTGTTTTGAACGGGATGTTTTTGGCTGTGATAACGCTTAGTACCGTTTTTCTAAAGTTCTCGGCCCCACCTTTGTTCCAACGGAACTGTTGGGAACGGGCGGCACTGATTACTACTGGAAGCTCTGCAGGGGTTTCCACATCTTCCAAATATTTGAACTTCCAGTTTTTCAACTGGGCACGGTAGCTCAAATCCAAATCTTCGGTCAAGGTATCGCCTTCCCAGTTTCCGGCATCAAGGATACATTGCTTTCTCCAGATACCTGCGGTACCGTTAAAGTTGATAAAGTGGCCTTTGGAGTTTCGTCCTACCTGCTCCAAGGTAAAGTGGGCATCCAGAGCAAAGGCCTGGATACGGGTAAGGGTAGAGTAGTCTCTGTTAATGTGTCCCCAGCGGGTCTGCACCACACCAATTTCTTCATCCTTAAAGTAAGGAACGGTTTTTTTCAACCAATCGGCTTCTGGTAGAAAGTCGGCATCAAAAATGGCAATAAAGTCACCTTTGGCGATTTCCAAGCCTTCTTTAAGGGCACCGGCCTTAAAACCTTTTCGGTTTTCGCGGCGGATATGTTGGATGTCCAAACCTGTTTCCTGAAGCTCTTGTACCCTTCGGGCCGTTTCGGCCACAGAATCATCGGTAGAGTCGTCCAAGACTTGGATTTCCAATTTGCTTTTGGGGTATTCTATTTTGGCGATGTTGTCCAACAAACGCTCCATTACATATTCCTCGTTGTAGATGGGAAGCTGAATGGTAACGAATGGAATCTCTTTGGGGTCGAGAAGGTTGAATTTTGGGGCTTCCTCGTTTCGCTTTTTATAGCCGAGATAGTTGATCAAAAGATTCAACTGGGCAAGACTGTAGAAGAAAATCAAAAGTAAGGCCGTACTATAAATAGCAATGATGATGTAAGTAATAGCGAGTCCCATTATTTTAAACTGTATTTAAAGATCCAACCCAAAATTTTTATGCCAGCAAATATAGTACCTTTTACCGTACCAGAAACTTTTGAGACGCCAATTCTTCTTTTGTAACGCACTGGCACTTCGATATATGACATTTTTTTTCTTAAAATTTTTAACTGCATTTCCACTGTCCAGCCATAAGTGGTGTCTTGCATGTTCAATTCTTTGAGCTTTTCATACTTTATCGCCCTAAAAGGTCCCAAATCCGTAAATTTTGACCTGAAAAACAATCGCATTAAGAATGTGGCCAATTGGTTCCCAAAAACCTGCTGTGGGGTCATGGAACCCGGTTCGCGAAGTGATTTTTTTCGCGCCCCGACCACAAAATCGATGTCATTTTCCAATATTGGGGCGACAATCTTATCCAATTCCGCTGGATAATCTGAATAGTCTCCGTCGATAAATACGATAATGTCGGGTGTTTTGGATTGTTCGGAGATATAATTTAATCCCTTTAAACAGGCAAAGCCGTAGCCCTTGCGGTTTTCGGTGATAACAGTGGCCCCGGCTTTTTTTGCATTTGCCATGGTATCGTCTTCGGAACCGTTGTCAACCACCACGATTTCGGATACGTGTTCAGGGATTTCCGAGACGACCAAACCAATGGAATCTCCTTCGTTGATTGCTGGGATAATGACTTTGATATCCGCCATTGGCTGGGAATAATTTAGTTAGTGTTAGCAGTTGCCAAAACTAAAATTTTCCTCGGATAACCGATGGGAAACTTTCAAAAAGAAAGTGATCTTACTTTTGGTTCACCAAGGTCATGAGGTCCACATCGTTGCCCAACAAAACTTGATTACTATCGATTCTTCCCTCCAAGGGACCGTTTTCCAGTTTGAGCACGCCGCGCGGACAGACCGCCGAACAGATTCCGCATCCCACACAGCTCGACCGGACGATGTTCTCGCCTTTTTGGGCATAGGCACGCACATCAATTCCCATTTCGCAGTACACCGAACAATTGCCGCAAGAGATGCACTGACCGCCATTGGTGGTAATCCTGAAACGGGAGAATAGTTTTTGTTGAAAGCCTAGAATGGCCGCCATGGGACATCCAAACCTGCACCAAACCCTACTGCCAAAAATGGGATAAAAACCCGTACCAATGACACCAGAGAAAATACTGCCGATCAAAAAAGAATACGATTTACGTAGGGTCCCAGATTTGAACAAAAAGACTTCCCCATCACCACTGAAAAAGTGAAACCCGATCAAGGCCAAAATAATCACGAAGTAACCGATAGCCCCATATTGGGCATCTTTTTGAAGTTGGTCCCGTTTAAAAATCATGGCCCAACCAAATACCAAGGTCAGCAACACCGCCACCCCAATCAGAAAAGTACTTTTGGTCAACCAATATTTACTGCTGTCCGTTCCCAGATAAGAATAGATGACAGCGGTGGTCATCAAGGTTACAAAAACCACGACGCTGTGCACCACCCAACGCTCCACTTTCCAGGCAAAGGTGGATTTGTCGCTCAACTGCCTGAAGGAATCGCCTGCTGTTTCGGCCAATCCCCCGCAACCGCACACCCATGAGCAGTACCATCTTTTACCATATTTATAGGTTAGGATGGGTGTGATTACAAAAATGGAAAGGATACCAAAAATCAACAGGGCAAAACCGATTTCGCCCGAGCTCAAGAACATTTTGATGCGATATCCTTCAAAATTGTAATAGTTCAGGGGCCAAATGTTTTTCAAATCATAGTAAGGTAAGCTGCCCCCATTCAAAATTTTGTCCCCGTTCAAGCGTGCCATCAATTCTGGGATAATGAACGCAAAGGCGGTTTGAAAGAACATCACGCTAATAGTACGCAGCCTTTCATACCGGTTATGGCGGTATTTCCAAAGGAACTTAATGCCAAAGGCCAAAATGGCCACGGTATAAAGGGTCCCATAAACAAACCATTGACTCGCCGGGTTGCCGTTCAACAATTGGCTAAGTGGATCAAAAAGGGCGATAACACCCTTGTTTTCACCATCGCTCACCAAACCGAGATATTCCGGATAAAAATAGAGTACAATATAAAAGCCTGTCAAAGCCAAGCCAGCAATCCATCCCCAAAGCCCACGACTGGAAATGGATTTGAACCAGACCCCGTCATTTTTAATGCCAGGGAGTTTTTTGGAGTAGGCATCCCATGAAAACCAGATAACCCCGATGGTGATGGCCAAAAGGGATATCGTGAGCCAAAGCGTCTTATTTGGAAAACGGACATTGAAAACGGACAAAAGTAGAATGCCCAATCCTGATATTCCTAGGAAAACGGCCAATTTTTGACCGATGCTCAAACTCTTTGGCGGTTCCCCTGTGAGGGCCATGCTCGGACTATGTGTTTGGTTGTTCATTGTTTGTTGTTTCTTTGTTTTACATTTTCCAATCGGATATTAACCAATCAACGCAATTGGAAGATGCGTTTTAGGTTTCTCTTTTTCAGGTTGATGGATTTTCCGAAATCAGCATTGTATTTTGACACGATCTGCGCTTCGAAGTTTTTGTAGAATTCAGGGTCAAAATTGGCGTCCACCAGATGCTCCATTACAAAATCAGCCGTTCGTTTTTCGCTGAGCCATCGATCAAAAATCTGATGCCTTAGTCGAATGCCGAAGGTGTTGATGCCCAACAGTATTCCGGAATCCTTGTCAAACGCTAAGGTGATACAGATTTTTTCTTCGGGATGCCTCCAATGAAAGTGGAGCTCGTTTTCTTTTTTGTTTCTTTCCGAAAACACCCAACCATAGGTTTGGTACTCAATATCCAAGAATTTGGCCGAGTTGAACCAATGCCCGGGGTTGTATGCCATCCGATTGCCGCAAATGGTTTGGGCAAGGGCCTCGCCCATCATTCGCCCTGTGTACCAAACGGCTTCAATTGGTCTGCGATTTCCAATGGCCTCGTGCTGTTCCGCACAGTCGCCAATGGCGTACACATCTTTCACGTTGGTTTCCAAATAACGGTTCACCTTCACCCCGCGACCCAATTCGACCCCTGAATTTTTCAGAAAATCGATATTCGGTGTAACGCCTGCTGTCAATCCTACCAGATTACATTCAATTTCTTCGCCCGTTTCGGCCAAGGTCACGGATTTTACCCTTCCGTTTTTGTCAGGGTTGATTTCTTGAAGCGATACACCCAATCGCAGATCAATATGGTGCTCCCTAATGTGTTCGTTGATCATTTCGGATTCCCCAGAGGGCAAAACACTGTTCCAGAAACTTTTTTCCCGTACCAAAAAGGTCGCTGGAATGTCCCGTGTTCGTAACATCTCGGCCAATTCGATACCGATAAGCCCACCGCCCACGATTACAGCACGTTTACAGATCTTATTATTTGGCGCATTTTCTTCCAAGAGTTCTAAATCCTGTTTGGAATAAAGTCCTTGCACACCATCCAAATCCTGCCCGGGCCAACCAAACTTGTTGGGTTTGGATCCCGTAGCAATGATCAACTTGTCGTATGTAAGATTGGGTGCACCATCAATCTGAAGCAATTTGTTTTGGGAGTCTACCTTGGTAACATATCCGTGCACCAATTCAATGTTGTTCTTTTTCCAAAAATGATTTTCGTAGGGCTGGGTGTGCTCAAATTTCATATGGCCCATGTACACGTACATTAAGGCTGTCCTCGAAAAAAAATATTCGGATTCGGCGGAAATGATGGTGATTTTCTTATAGGAAAGTTTGCGGATATGCCTTGCAGCAGTGACCCCTGCGATTCCATTTCCGATGATGACAATATGCTCCATGGGTTGGGTTTGATTGTTTGATGTGTCGAGTTTTTTGTAAAGAACTTAACAGCAAGAGGAAATTTAATAAGAATTACGGAGCTTAATGGTGTTTTTAAAATGATTATTTTAGAGGGTTTTTGGTCGTTATGAAGAAACTATTTTTTTATGGGTCCTTGTTTTTGCCTCTTGCGCCAGCAGCAAGTTTGACAAGGTGAACGGTGTAAGTTTTGTGGCTTCACGAGAGGAGGTTTCGGACCGGCATATCGCCCCTGTTTTGGACGTCCATGCCAATTACGCGGCCATTATGCCTTTTGGGTTTATTCAGGACCTGGATTCGCCCCAACTGATTTTTGATTCGGACCGACAATGGTATGGTGAGCGCAGGGAAGGGGTCAGGCAATACATTGAAGGGATGCATCAAAATGGGGTGAGTGTGATGCTAAAGCCCCAAATTTGGATTTGGGACGGTAAATTTACTGGGAACATGAAAATGCCAACCGAAGAGGATTGGGAGAAGCTCGAAGCATCCTACGAAAAATTTATTTTGCTTTATGCCGAATTGGCGGAGGAGACCCAGAGCGATATTTATTGCATTGGAACCGAGTTGAAAACTTTTGTTGATGAGCGACCCGAGTTTTGGGGAAATCTTATCCAAAAGGTAAAACAGGTATATCACGGTAAACTCACCTACGCTGCTAACTGGGACGAATATGCCAAAACTCCCTTTTGGTCCGAATTGGATTATATTGGGGTAAATGCCTATTTTCCATTGTGCGAGAAACAAAATCCTACTGTTGAAACACTGACCAAAGGTTGGAAGCCTTGGAAAGACAAGATGAAGCAACTGTCCAAACATGTGGATAAGCCTATTTTGTTTACAGAGTTTGGGTATCGGAGCATGGATTTTACAGGCAAAAAGCCATGGTTGGTGGACCGCAACCAGGAACGGGTGAACCTTGAGGCCCAGGCTAGGGCCACTCAAGTGCTTTTTGATGAATTTTGGGAACAAGATTGGTTCGCTGGGGGCTTTGTATGGAAATGGTTTATGCAGCATGAACAAGTGGGCGGAGCCGACGACAATCGGTTTACACCCCAGAACAAACCTGCAGAATTGGTGATTCGACAACAATACGCTCAAGGGAATACATCCCGTCGTTGAGATCGGAAATTTGACTGCCCAAAATTTTTAGCGCAATTCCAACCTGTTGTCTCATAATTTTCGCCATATTTGTAACACATCCCACCCAAAAACATTCTATAATGAAATCAAGATTATCCCTTCTGTTTTGGGTAGGGGCTAGCACACTCATTTTTGCACAAGAGAACAATTTTTATCAGGTAGTGGCGGAACAAGGTGATGGAATTTTTTCCTTGCTACGCAAACAAGGCTTAGATCCCGTCAAACACTATGGTGAATTTTTGGACCTCAATTCCGACAAGATAAAAGAAGGGAGCGCCCTCAAACTGGGTGAACAATACAAGGTGCCTTATGCCGATGATTCTTTTAAGAAGAAAGGTGTTTTGGTGGAAACTGACGTTGATGCCGAAGCCCCTATTTTCGATAAGGAACTTTCCCAAATGTCACTGAAAAGTGATAAACTCAAAGATGCGGTGTATTATTTGATCGCTGAAAATACGGTAGGGACCGATGTCAACTTTACAAAGGACATCGCTAAACGGTTGGCTGCTGAATTAATGGAACATGGCGCCCAGGTATATGTGATGGGGGAACATACAGAAATGGAGGCTTCCACTGGCACTATGGGTGATTATGTAAAGGTGATCAACAAGCGGTATCTGCAACATATGGGCAAATACCAGCGTGTACTTTTTATGCGTGCGGAAAATCTTTCACAAGACCGTAATTTGGAGGTGGCCGTTTACCATTATAATAAAAGTGAGCAAGGACAACGGTTTGCCCAAAATATCCAAAATGTTTTCAAGCAGCATAGCATATCCAATACCAATGTGGACGAGGCCAGGTTAGTTTTTGAAGATAAAAACAGTCTTTATCTGGCCAAGAACTTACTCCCGGCCATAAGTTTATTGTCATTGGAAAGTTCATCGAAGACATCACAGAGCAGAATTTCACTCAAGACCGACAAAACAAAGTTCGCCAACATGATCAGTAATGGTATCATGAACGACTACGCGGACCTTGAATTTGAGAATTGAGGGTAGGCATAATCAAATTTTATTAGCAACAACCCCCTCCATTATAGTGGTAGGTGCTCTCACTGATAAAAATTTCATCCGATGTATTGGCCAAGGCGGCAGCCGTTTTATCACAAACTGCCAAAGGTTGGTTTTGTTGCAATACGTGTCCCTTTTGGTCGTCAAAATAGGCTTCGTTGCCAAAATAAATCGCTGTTTTTCCGGTAAAAACACATGGTCCGTCCTCAGGCATTGGGTCTTTGATCGCTGCTATTTCTATGGATTCGATGTGGATGAGTTCATCAGTGGGGTAGTGGTTGGGCGATAAAACCCTGTACGACCGCTTACCACGGATTTCGATGGTGCCAAAGCCTGCATCGGTCAACACTTTTATGTAATCCTTTAAAGGGATGCTTCCGCTTAGGCATTGTGCCCTCAATCGGTCATCATTACGGAGTTCATCGCTCATGGGCTGCTCGCAAATGGGGTCGCTCATGACCAATCTGCCGTGTGGTTTCAGGACACGGTACATTTCGGAAACGGCTTTTTTCAAATCTTCGATTTTAAAGATATTGAACAAGCAGTTCTGTGCGGCCACGTCCATACTCTTATCTTCAACGGGCAAATGCAGAGCATCTCCTTTCACTAAATTGATATATTCACTTCTGAACCAATCGTTTTCCTCTTCGGCTATTTTGAAATTTTTTCGGGAAGCTTCTAGCATTTCTTCGACAGAATCTACCCCGGTAACCCCTCCTTGTTGTCGAGAGAAGTAAGCGAATTGAAGCAGTTCCATACCGCCGCCTACACCTACGTACAAAACTTTGGGGTTGTTGACCAAATCCTGTGCAGAAACGGTACTTCCGCAGCCGTAGTTCATCTCCTGCATGATTTTGGGAATGGAAAGCCCCGGAAATTGCCAAATGGGGTTGGTGGTGCAGCAAAGTCCAACATCAGGGGTCAAAGCTGCTTCCTTATATAAATCCTGGGTGGCATCTAAATAGCTCATAGTTCTTTGATTAGTTCTTTGAATAGTTTGATCATTTTGGGTTCCGTTTGTCCAGCGACCTTTAAAATTTCCTGTACTTCAACAGGTTGTAAATTATCGGGATCACATTCATCGGTCAAAACGGAGACCGCTACAATGGGTAGTCGTAAATGATTCGCTACAATTACCTCGGGAACGGTGCTCATTCCAACGGCATCGGCGCCTAAGGTTTTAAGCATGCGATATTCGGCCTTGGTTTCCAGTTGTGGCCCCACTACGGAAGCATATACTCCTTTCTGCAACGAGATGTTTTCGCGCTTGGCTATGGCCTCCACTTTTCGGCGCATATCCAAATCGTAAGGTTCGCTCATGTCCACAAAACGGTTCCCGAATTCGGATACGTTTTTAAAGGCCAATGGCGACCCTCCCTGTAGGTTGATATGATCTTCGATGAGCATGATATCCCCTTTTTTAAAGTTGAGGTTGATGGCTCCTGCAGCATTGGACACAAACAATTGTTGGATACCAAGACTGTGCATTACCCGAATGGGATAGGTAATGTCCAAGAAATCATATCCTTCGTACAAATGAAAGCGACCTTGCATCACCACTGCTTTTTTGCCCTCGATAGTGCCATAGATGAGTTTTCCCGTATGAAATTCCACGGTAGCCAACGGAAAATACGGGATATGGTTGTAATGGGCCTCGATGGGATGCTCTATGCTCTCAATGAGCTGCCCAAGTCCGGTGCCGAGCACAATCCCAATTTCTGGGGTTTCGAAACCACGTTTTTTCAAGTAGTCAACGGATTCGTCAATTTGTTTCTGTGTCATTCTTGTATATGTTTTAAAAATGGCGCAAAGGCCTCAATATCTTTAATGTCTTCGTAATAATCGACATCATTTTTTTCTTCCAATAGATGTACGTCGGCGTCTTTGATATCGGAAAGCGTGTCGGACAATACGGTATTTGTGCCCCACGTCTTGTTTTGGAACAGCTCCCTTTGCAAGGATTTCATACCCAATAGGTAATAGCCGCCATCTTCAGCAGGGCCTACAACGAAATCATGTTGGTCAAGCTTGGAAAAGGCTTCTTCCAGATCCTTTTGATCCAGGTGGTACATATCACTCCCAATAATGATGATGTTCCCAAAGCCAGCTCGGAATCCATCTTCAAAGGCATGCATCATGCGTTCGCCCAAGTCCTTTCCAACTTGGAGTTTTTTTTGGTAGATGGAACTGTCCCAGATGTCATCTGCCCAAATTTGTTCAGAATAGTACACCCATTTCTCCACTCCCAAATTTTTGGTAAAGGAGACTGTTTTGTCCAGCAAAAACTTGTAGATATCCAAAGCTGTTTTATCGCCCACCTTGGCCGCCAATCGGGTCTTGCACTTGCCGAGTTCAGGGTTTCGGGTAAGAATCAAAAGAAGGTTTTTGCTCAACTTTACTGGATTTGGAGGGGTTTGCAAAACACTGTTTAAAGATAGGTAGATTTTTGGGTTCGTTCCTTTCGGAAAATGGGAAATATTTTTTTGGTTACAGTTGGTTTTCCGTCCAAGTGCTCCGCCACAATGGGGACAAAACCCATACAATGAGCGCTAAAATTTGTTTAACTTGAGCGGGTTAATTTATTAGAGAAAATGTACAGACAAGTCATAAGTTGCTTTTTGGTACTTACCATGGCTGCATGCAAGCAGGAGCAAAAGGAGGCATCTAATCCTATGGACAAAGAGGCGCTTTACCAAGAAAAATATAGGCCACAGTTTCACTTTACGCCATCGGAAAAATGGATGAACGATCCCAATGGGTTGGTATACAACGACGGCTGGTACCATCTATTTTATCAATATTACCCAGATGATATCGTGTGGGGACCCATGCATTGGGGGCATGCGATGAGCAAGGATTTGGTGCATTGGGAACATAAACCGATTGCGCTATATCCCGACGAGCATGGACTTATTTTTTCGGGCAGCGCTGTGGTGGACAAAAATAACACGACGGGTTTCGGTAAAAATGGGGAAACACCTTTGGTGGCCATATTCACCTACCATTCCATGGAGGGTGAAAAAGAAGGTAGGGCAGACTACCAAACACAGGGTATCGCCTACAGTTTGGACAATGGGGTCACCTGGACCAAGTATGAGGGCAATCCTGTGATTCCGAATAAAGGCCTCAAAGATTTTAGGGACCCCAAGGTGTTTTGGCACGAACCTAGTTCTTCTTGGGTCTTGACTATGGTGGCGGGCGACCATGCCCAGTTTTATTCCTCCAAAAACCTAAAAGATTGGAGCTACATGAGCGATTTTGGCAAAACACAGGGTGCCCATGGAGGTGTTTGGGAATGTCCCGATTTATTTCCATTGCCTGTCGAGGAGACTGGAGAGGAGAAATGGGTGCTGCTCATCAGTATCAATCCCGGAGCTCCAAATGGTGGTAGCGGAACCCAATATTTTGTAGGAGAATTTGATGGTACAACCTTTACTTCCAATCAACAAGAACCCAAATGGCTGGATTATGGTACTGATAATTATGCCGGGGTCACCTACAATAATGTGCCGAATCAGGACCGAATTTTTATCGGATGGATGAGCAATTGGGACTATGCACGGAACACCCCTACCGAGAAATGGAGAAGCGCCATGACCGTTCCGAGAAAGCTTGTTTTGCATCAGGTTGAAGGTGAGTATGCCTTGGCAAATTATCCCATAGCCTCCGTAGGAGAATTGACCTCCGATACGTTGTTGCCTTCAACGGAAGTCCCTGTGGCCACTTCGGATACGTTGTACGTTCAAGGGCTGCATCAATCTGAAATACGATTGAAAACAGCTTCAAAACAGATGAAACTCTTGTTCAAAAATGATAAGAATGAAGTGCTAGAGGTTCAGGTAGCTAATGACACATTGGGAGTGGACAGAAGATTATCAGGGCAGGTTGATTTTCAGGAAAATTTTGGTGCACGTATCCATAAGGCACCTCTATTTCCACCAAAAGAAGAACAGCGGGATTTTAGAATTTTAATGGATCGATCCTCCATGGAGCTATTCGTGGACCAAGGATTGTTGGTCTTTACGGAACAAGTGTTCCCAACGGAACCGTATCATACATTGATTATTGTGAATGAAGACAGCCAACATCCAATCCTTGTTGAGTCCATCAAGAGGATGGAATCTGTTTGGTAAAAGTTGGCCTGGCTGACAGATATCAGCTTTTTTGAGAAGTTTCTCGATGATCTTTGTGTCCAATCAAACAAACATGGGCATAACTCGGGAACAGCTTGAAAAAATCGCACGGCAGATTGATGCGGTCATTGACAGAATCCGACAGCAAGTGGTGGATGGCCGTGTGTTGGCCAAGGAGGTGTCCTCTTTTTATAAAGATAGCGCCATAAACCTGATGCATTACACCGCCTTTCGCAGTTTTGATGCCCGAAAAATGCAAAAGGGACTGAAACAATTGGGTTTGACACGTCTTGCCAATGCCGAGGGAAACATATTGGGTAGTCTTCTTAACTTAAAGATCATTCTCAACAGTTTATTGGGCAAGAGTCCTGACCTTGCTAAAAATCAATTTTTGAACATCGGGGATGGCGCATTGTTGCTTCAAAAGCATACCGAAAACCTATTTGGTGTTGGCAATGGGCGACGAAGGGTTAGAATTATGGTGACCCAACCCACCGAATCGGCGAGTGACTACAATTTGGTGCTCCAAATGGTCCAAAGTGGGATGGATTGTGCCCGGATAAATTGTGCCCATGATGGACCCGAAGTGTGGAAGGCGATTGTTGATCATGTACGAAGGGCCGCAAAAGAATGTTCCAGCAATGTAAAGATAGCCATGGATTTGGCCGGGCCTAAAATAAGGACTGGGCCGATAGCTGTTCGCGAAGAGTCCAATCCCGGCATCAGCTCTAAGGGCGCATATATCCGTTTGCATGTGGGGGATGAACTCATTCTTACTGCAAATGAAACTGATGCTGCCCAACCCAAGTTCGACGGAAATGGAAAACTGCTGCTACCGGCAAGAATCGGATGCATTCCCTCTTTGATTGTGGATCGGGTGGAAAAAGGAGCTCCTATTTTGTTCGATGATGGGAAAATTGAAGGTGAAATTATCGAAAAACTCACGGATTTCTTTGCAGTAAAAATTACACGTACCAAGCCAGGAGGCGCAAAACTTAAAGGAGAGAAGGGAATCAATCTGCCTACTTTGGATTTGGGTATTTCTGGCCTAACGGAAAAGGACCGGGAAGATTTAAAGTTTGTGGTGCAACATGCGGATATGGTCAACTATTCCTACGTGAACGATGAAAAGGATGTGAACGACCTACTAATGGAACTCAAAAATTTGGGTGCTGATGAGAATTTGGGTGTAATCCTAAAAATTGAGACCCATTTGGCCTATAAAAATCTCATCAACATCTTACTTACCGCAATGCGGCGAAAACATCTGGGTATTATGATAGCCCGCGGCGATCTCGCCCTTGAAGTGGGTTGGAAAAATATGGTCGCCGTACAGGAGGGCATTCTGTCGTTTTGTAGCGCAGCGCATATCCCTGTGGTTTGGGCCACACAGGTATTGGAGGGCTTGGCCAAAAAGGGAATACCCTCCAGATCCGAGATTACCGACATTGCCTCTTCCGTTCAAGCAGAATGTGTTATGCTGAACAAAGGCCCTCACATCATTGAGGCGATATCGTTTTTGAATGAGGTCATGGAAACTATGGAAGGCTCCCATGACAAGAAAGAGGTAATGCTCCCCAAAATGGAATGGAAATAAAAAAGGGCACCTGAACAGGAGCCCCGAGACACATTACTAACTAACTACAGATGAATTAAAGGGATGTGTTAGTGTTTAGTATAGCTAACTAATGTAAAAGTAGATACTTCTTAAAAGGGAGTAGACGGATAGTGCAATTACGGCGTACCAAAAAAGGTATCCCAACTTTGCTTCTATAGTGTTCATTTTTCAGTGTGTTTGTTTTTTTAGTTGAGTTAAAACTACACCTCTAAAGTATTCAAAACAACACCAACTGCAATGCACAATTTTATCGGTTGCCGTAATTGGAACATAACTGGTGGGAAAAGTTATGTAAATGGAAAAGCCAGGATTTTGGATATAGAACTATTGACCCAGCAACAAGGTTTTGTTGGCTGAAAAACAATATTTTAGAAAAAATTGAAAGAGAAAAACGGGAATCTGGGGAAGGACGTCTATCGCAGAATGGATAAGCATCCTTCCACAGTATTATTAATGTATTTTTAAACCAAGGGCGAACCTTTAAGTCGTTTTTCGATTTTACGCTTCTTGACCGTAATATTCTTCATGATTTCCATTAATTTGGAATCCTTTGTCTTTTTGTAGATCTCGTTAATGGAAAGAATCAAGCTTTTCGCTTCCCTTGAGGCCTTAACCCTATCGCTGGTGGACATGTGGCTCATGGGCCTTTTCTCAAATTCTTCCGCCTGTTGTAATAAATCCTGGGTCATTTTTTGTTTTTAAAATTATTCGCAATCGGCTAAATATAAGAGTTAGTTTTATACTTTTTGCCTATGCAACCATTTGATTTTCATATTTATGAAAACATTAAGAAGATGGATGGGGAACTGTTGAAAAATTCTAAAAAGGGCTCTGATGGTAAGCTGTTGCCCTTTAAAATAGGACGACCACGGAAGGTGAAAGTCCAAGTTTTGGTTGCTGCAATATGCTCATATGTTAATTTAACGTTTCGTAATTGTAAAATTGATGTTATTTAGGCTATTTTTGCATAAAAAGCCACTTTGGAAATCATTTGGAAACATACAGGGGACAGTATTGGCCTAAACCACGAAAGTAAGATCGACTTGGAATATGCGGTTCGGCTTCAGGTGGTAAAGATACTCATTAAAGAGGCAGAGCACCTGATGAATTATATTTCCTTGGTCGGTATACAGATTGATGCTTCCAATGGACAAATTTCCGTTCACCCAGAAACCCCTGAGCCCCTTTATTCCAAAATAGCGGTCAATTTGGTTCAGTCCAAAGAGCCCAAATTTCCCAAGTCCATTCCTTCCATTTTGGAAACAGCCCATTTTTAGGATCGTTCAAGTCAATCAAAAAATGGATTGAGTACAGGCCGACGTTGGTATATCGGTAATTTTACCAAAAGAAATTACCCATATGGCAATCATAGGAAACATCATCAAAGGCGTTATTGAGGCCAAGGATGCCCTCAGCAGGGAATCCAACCCAGTTGATGAACAGCAAAAAGTACTCAAGGATTTATTGGAGAAAGCAAAAGACACCCAATTTGGAAAGCGGTATGATTTTGCAACCATTTTAAATTCCGATGACGTCCAAAAGACCTTTTCCGAGAAAATTCCTTACCACGACTACACTAAAATCACTGAGGAATGGTGGAGCAAGACCATTGAGGGAGAGCCCAATGTGACTTGGCCCGGAAGTCCCGACTTTTTTGCATTATCCTCTGGCACAACGGGTAAGACTTCCAAAAGAATTCCGGTCACCAAAGATATGTTGGACTCGATTACCCGTGCAGGTCGGCAACAGGTTTTTGCCATGAGCAATTTTGATATGCCAGCCGATTTTTTTGAGAAAGAAATCATGATGTTGGGCAGCTCCACCAATTTGCAGGAACGGAATGGTAAAAAAGAAGGGGAAATCAGCGGAATAAGCGCCAGTAACATCCCTTTTTGGTTTAAAAAGTACTACAAGCCCGGAGATGAGATTGCCCAAATCGATGATTGGGACGAGCGGGTGCTTTCCATAGCCAAGAATGCCAAAAATTGGGATATCGGGGCACTTAGTGGAATCCCCTCTTGGATGGAATTGATGCTCAAAAAGGTCATCGATTACCACAATGCGGAGCATATTCATGAGATTTGGCCCAATTTGCGGGCCTTTACCTCGGGAGGTGTCGCTTTTGAGCCCTACGAAAAAAGTTTCAATGCCCTTCTAGGTCATCCTATTCAGATTATTGATACTTATTTGGCTTCTGAAGGTTTTTTTGCCTGCCAGACCAGGCCGGAGACTACAGCCATGAAATTGATTACGGATAATGGGATCTATTTTGAATTTGTCCCATTTGCACCGGAATATGTGAATCAGGATGGTTCGTTAACGGATGATGCTCCATCCATAACACTTGAGGAAGTTGAAAAGGATAAAGACTATGTGTTGATCATTTCAACGGTATCTGGAGCTTGGCGTTATATTATTGGAGATACCATTGCCTTTACGGATGTGGAAAGGGCCGAAATCAAGATTACGGGTCGTACTAAATTCTTTCTGAATACCGTAGGCTCCCAACTTTCGGTGAACAAGTTGAACGATGCTGTAAAACACTTGGAAGGGGAACTCAATATCAAAGTCCCGGAATATACGCTTTGTGCCAAACGTTTTGACGACGGCTTTTATCATTCCTGGTATTTAGGGTCCGATAAAAATCTGGACGAAGAGAAGACCGCGGCCGTTTTGGACGATTACTTAAAAGAAGCCAACAAAAACTATAAGGTAGCCCGAAGCAAGGCTTTGGAAGGTGTTAAGGTCACCTTTGTTCCACAACAAATGTTTGCCGATTGGAACGGCGCCAACAAAAAGAAGGGCGGTCAAGTAAAAATGGAACGTGTAATGGGCGAGGAACGTTTTAAGGAATGGGAGGATTTTGTGGAGGACCGCTTATAAGATTCCATCATTTTTCATGGAATCCTGTTGTTTTACCATTTCCATAATTTCATCAGGGGATAGATAGTATTGTTTGATTCGAGCCTTGTAAGTGTCGTCGATGGCCGAATTGTTCAGGATAAAGCGTTTCGTTTTTAGTATATATTCGGACATTCCCCGGGCTACCGCAAAGGAATCTGCGGCACGTTCCGCTTGCTTCACAAACTCTTTCAGCAGCACATACCGAATGCCAAAACCAATGAGGTTGAGATTGCCGCGTTGTTGATAGTCCATCACATGGCCAAGTTCATGCCCCAACCAACCGATCAAAACCTCCTTTGGGACATCCACCGTTTTAAACTCTTCACCAGAAATCTTAAACCGTTCACTGATCAAAATCACGTAGCTTCGCTTGTTTCTGGGTTTAACAAGTCCGCTCCAGGTGGGCTGTGCGAGCATCACCGATTTTTTGATGTTCTCTTTAAACTTGAAGGATATGGGGATGCCATCAAGCTCAGGAAAGTGACCAAGTGCAATGTCCACTTCATTTTTGATACGGTCCGGAATGTTGCTTTTGGGTTCTTTCAAAATAATGATTACGAATAATAGGGCTACGATTATAAGAAAAAGGGTGATGGGCTTTCTTTTCAAAATGGATCGGGCTTAAAAAAAAGACCGTCTAAAAAGCGGGTAATCTGTCAATTCGAGCGCAGTCGAGAACTTAACAACCATTGAAAGTCATTGGTTTTCGACTGCGCTCAATCTGACTATGTTCAAATAATACCGCTTTTTAGACAGCTTTTCTGAATAGGTTCTTTTTTTTATCTAAAACTGGTATCGGAGCCCTAACGCAATATCAAGGTCAAGATCGTCCGAATAATTGTCGTTAAAACCAAGTTCCGGTCTCATGTCCAATGAAATGAGCAGCGGGATTTCAAAATTGTATTCGATACCAAGGTCACCGGCCACAAGGGCGAAAGTTCCGTCGTTTTCACCGGCATCAAAGGAACCGATACCTCCACCGGCACCAACGTACCAGTTAAAACCTCCGTCTATGGGCATTACCCATTGGTAGAGTCCTACCAGTTTAAAGGCTTCCACATTATTGGAGTCCCTCCATCCAAGGTCAAATTCTAACCTGTTGTTTTCTTTAAGGTAACGTTGATAGGAGATTTCACCTCCAAATCCGTCGTTATCACCCAACCTGACTCCCAAGGCATTCTTGGAAATACTCTGGGCGCTAAGGGTCGTTGCTCCAGCTAAAAATACAAGTAAGATTAATTTTTTCATCATTGTTTATTTTGAAACAAAAATAGGTGCAGACCCTATTATGGCTTGCCGTAAACCATTTAATGTTTGCTTCAAATACACATTCGGATTCTCTTAAATGAGTGGTTTGAAAAATTTGAAGAGTCCTTCGAGGAATCGCAACCAAATCCCCCTGTTTTTAAATCGTTCCAAGGTGAGCAATTCAGCTTTATCGCATAATTTTTGGAATTCTTGGGTCATTTCGTCGGCAATGCGCTTATTGTAGAGCAGTATATTGGTTTCATAGTTGAGCTCAAAACTTCGAATATCAAAGTTTCCGGAGCCTATGGAAACGAGGTCGTCGTCCACGATCATAATCTTGCTATGCGAGAAGTCGCTTCGCAAATAAATATCGATGCCCACTTGCAGCAGTTCCTCAAAATGGGAGAACATGGCGAATTTGGCAGCTTGGGAATCCGACTTTTTGGGCACCAGTAAACTGATTTTTACGCCTTCCATTGCCACAATCTTTAAACTTTCCAAAAAAGCCTCACCTGGGACAAAGTAGGGGTTGGCAATGCAAATGGTTTTCTTGGCCTGGTTCATCATGCCGATGTACTGGTGCATAATGGTGGGATGCCGAGAATCTGGTCCACCGGCCACCACTTGGGCATCCACCCCGTCCATTTTTTCCTGTTCAAACAGATAATCGGAGATATGTAAATTTTCCTTGTTGCTGGCAAAAAAGTAATCCTTGAGGAAGACCATATGTAGGTCGTTCACTATGGGGCCTTCCAATTTTAAATGGGTGTCTTTCCATTTACCCAGTCCATTCTCCCGCTTAATGTATTTGTCCGAAACATTCACCCCGCCCGTAAAGGCCACTTGGTTGTCGATTATGACAATTTTTCTATGGTTTCTAAAATTGAGGGAAAAGAGCAGGTTTTTTAGGCGGATGGGCATGATGGGATAAATTTTGACCCCGATATCCTGAAATTTTTTTCTGGGCCGTCCCCGCAATTGATAACTTCCCAAGGAGTCGTAAATAATGCGTACCTCTACCCCTCGCTCGATTTTCCGTTTCAATAGTTCCAACATTTTGTCCAAGAGCTGGCCCCGTTCCAAAATATAATATTGGATGTGGATGAACCGTTTGGCTTTCTCCATGGCCTGGAACAGCATGTTGAAGGTCTCCCCGCCGTCCTGAAGCACAACCACCTTGTTCCCCGATGTGGCCGTGGTATTGCAACTGGAATGGATAAGGTGGCTTAGGCGTTGTTTTCCAATGTCACCATCAAAATGGGTCTTAAGGTCCTCTTTTAGCGGGGATTCTGGCAATCCGTATTTTTTGCGTTTTTCAAATTCCTTGGGATTAAAAAAGCGGAACTTTCTGCGGTTCATGCCAAAAAGGTAGTAGAGCACGGCCCCAAGAAAGGGCAATGTGATAATGGCCAGTGCCCAACTTATGGAACGCGAAGGCCTTCGTCCGTGGTAGATGATGGCGCCTATGGCCCAAATGGACGTTGCAAGGTATAGTATGATGAGGGCGGTCTTCAAAAAAAAAGGTAGTGTTTAGGTCTTCTAAGGTAGCAACGATTTGTGGTAATGTTACATCTTCCGTACGTTAAAAATGGGCGTAAATAAAAAACTCCGGCAAATTTTGCCAGAGTTTTTATCTTTTTCATGTGAAATTTATGGAGAATCGTCGGTTGCCTCTGCGATGGAGTCTTCCACCTTTTCGGCGGCATCTTCTATGTCATCTCCAACATCTTCCGCTGCATCCTCTACCTCTTCGGCAGCATCCTCAACGCCTTCTTTCACATCTTCTACGGCCTCTTCGGCCTTATCTTCTTTGGTTTCCCTACAGCTGGTCATACTCAAGGTGAGCACGGTCGCTAGCATCAGGGCAAATACACTTATTGTCTTTCTCATGGGTTCTCTGTTTTTAAGGTTAATGATTTTATAGGTATTTCTATAGTTTTTTTCTTCCGGTTATCAGTGAAATGATAAACAGTACAATAAAAATGAAAAATAATATTTTGGCTATGCTTGCAGCTCCAGCGGCAATTCCACCAAATCCGAAAATACCGGCGATGATGGCCAAAATAATAAAGGTTACTGTCCAACGTAACATAATAGTAGTGTTTAAATTAAAGTCTTATTAGCTCTTAATCAGTACATTACAAATATCACTTACTTTTTGCCCGTGGCTTGTCGTTTTCCGTGTTTATGTTAACTCAATAGCAAATTCCTTGAATAAAAGCTGGGAAGATGGGGGTGCTGGCGATGAAAATCCACCATTCAATCTTGGGATTCCAGAATCAAAGGGAACTTCTGGGTGTCGGTGGTCATGTTCTGCAAAAAATACGCATTGGACAGCCGTTTGGCCTTGAGCTCCAATTGTTTGGGCTGTTTTACCATTTCCTCCAAGCTCGAAAGGGAGGCGTCCTTGTTCAGCCAATCCATCGCCATGGGTTTGGGGATTATGACGGGGCAAAGGTTACTGATATTGTGGTATTTGGTGAGAAAGGTATCCGTCTTGTCCACCAGTAGCGCAGTGCACAAAAATCCATCGTTGAGCCTATTATAGGTACCGGCAAGGTAAAAAGGTTTGTTGTTGGCCTGATGGATGTAAAAGCTACAGGTATTTCCGTTTTCCAATAGGTGGGTAAAAAAACCGGTAACAATGATCAAACAACGGCGCTCCTTGAAGGATTCCCGCATCCAGTCAATATCTTCCAGTTCCTCGATCTTAACATTAAGAGTATTGGTATTGTCCTGGAAAATATGCCAATCTTCTTTAAAATCCTGTGGCATGAGCCCCCAAATGGCTAAAGAGATGCGTTTGGGCTCCTCCATGGTCACCACACTGAGGTTGATTTCGTGAAATCCGTTGATTATGGGGTTTGGCCTGTACAATTTGGGATATCGGAAGGGAATTCCAAACTCCTGCTCTATCTCATCTTTCCCTGCGTCATTTGAAAGTTTGTAAATCATAGTCTCCTTGAATATAGGGGTAAGTAAACCTAAAAATCAGCGAATGGTTAACTCAAAAAGAATTAATTGTGTTGCTTTTGATATTTTTATTAAAACTATGATAAAGGCAAGCGGGCATGGTTGCCCAACCGTTAACAAACGCTATATTTATATTTTAAGACCAATAGATAAACAAAATAGTAGGGAGATTTTTAATGATCAAAATCAAAGTGGATGCTCAGGATACCGCAGAATCGGTGGAGCAAATAAAAGATGTAATCGGCGGCGAAATCAAGGAACGCTGGGGGCAATATGTTTTGAACGTTTCCAACGAAAAGGCGGAAGGAAGCATCCGTTTTATCACCTTTGATTGGGGAGTGAGCCTGTTGGAACTCGACATCACTTTTGCCGAGGAAGTTATCATTGAGGTGGATACGTCCAACTTCAATCCCATCAGTTTCTATTATTGTTTGGAGGGTTATTGCGGACATAAGTTTGGCTACCAGCCCGATGATGAGATCAAAATAATGGAACAGTTCCAGTCCGTGATCTTGACCAATAGGGATGGCGGCATCACCGACAGATATTTCCCAAAGGATATCAAAATTTCCCAGACCGTGATACAAGTGCGCCGAAAGCCCTTTTTGCGCAAACGCCTCAACCAGGGCGAGGAGCTCAACCAGCAGTTGTACAAGGTGTTTTTGGACACCGACCACGAAAAGGTGTTTGCCTACTACGGATCGTACAACCTAAAAATGGCGGAGGTGGTCACCAAAATGAGGAACATTAAAGCCAAGGGCATGATCCGTATTATGATGATCGAGGGCTATGTGTACCAGATCTTGTCCATGCACATGATACAGCACAACAAGGAAATGCTCAACAAACGACCGCAGACCAGTCTGCTAAAAAGGGAACTGAAGACCATCCGCAACTACGTAAAAAAGATAGAAAAGAACATTTCCCAAGATTTTTCGTTGGAGGATATCTCCGCGGAAACGGGACTTACGCAAGCCAAACTGCAAGAAGGCTTTAAGTTGCTGTACAACAAAACGGTGACGGAGTACATCCGCCATGCGCGGTTGGAGCTGGCCCGCGACTACATTGCCACCACCGAAATGAACATCTCCGAGGTGGTCTATTCCATTGGGTTTACCAGCAGGAGCTATTTTTCCAAGATCTTTAAGGAAAAGTTTGGACTGAGCCCGAGCGAATTCAAGAACAGTAAAAAAAGCGCCCAGACCGTAAGTTGATCGGACGTTGGAAGGGGCAGGCTAGCAGCTTTGCCCGCAAAGCGGGGTGCAGTATTCCTCTAGGCGGTATATGCCTTGGTAGGTATGCGTTACCTGTATCCGGTGCGAAGGGTCGGGGGCATCTATCCTAAAGGATAGTACCAATTTTTCTTCATTTACGTGCAAGCTGCCCTGGTCCAAGGGGCGGGGCAGGGATAGCGGTTCCATTTTGTTGAGGTTAACGGGTTGGGGAATGGGGCACTGAATGGAAAACCGGAACACCAGACTGTCCATAATATCCAATTGGAGCAGATGCGGAGACAATTTTTGAAAACCGATACGGCCCTGCCGGCTTGGCAGGCGTTGCAGCACTCTTCCGTTTTGCGAATTGCAGATGTCCAAACGGGCAAAGGTAATCTGCAATTGGGTGTGGGTGCTGTGGTGGAGGAAATCCATGATGGCTTGTAAGGGGTTGGGATTTGGTTGTTTTCGCATTGAAATAGGTTAAGCAGGGACTTAAAGATAGCCAAATTTTAAGAATTACCACTATATATAGGGAAGATTTATCTCTATATATAGTGCAACTTGGCAACATGCGAAATAAATTAAGCCTTGAAGAGAAATTATTTATACGAGATTTTGGGATGCATCTCAAGGCTTTACGTGAAGAACGGAATTTATCGCAGACCAAATTGGAGGCCATTGCCGGATTGTCTAAAAACCAAGTATGGCGTATTGAAAACGGCGAAGTGAACACTACGATTTCCAATTTGAAATTACTTGCCAAGGCACTTGATGTTGAAATAGCACAGCTTTTTGAGTTTAGGGATTGATTTTTAAACGTAAATCCAACTGCCAATCATCGATTTTATGCTTAATTTGGGGGTGTATGGATGTATTTTACATCCATATAAACAAGTTGACATTAATTAGAAACAAAAAACTGAATGGGAAAAAAACTGACAGTATACATGATTGACGGAACTGCTTATGGACCGAGGTTAAGCGAAATCGGTAATTGGGTAGGTAAAGCCATATATGCACCAAGAGCAGCGGT
The DNA here is from genome assembly GCF_003992675.1 of Flagellimonas marinaquae. GTDB lineage: Bacteria > Bacteroidota > Bacteroidia > Flavobacteriales > Flavobacteriaceae > Flagellimonas > Flagellimonas marinaquae. The sequence continues at coordinate 153,206 of NZ_RZMZ01000002.1, read as the reverse complement.
TAACAAAATCATGAATCGAACAGAATTTGATAACCCAGGCATTTATTGCTTAAAAGGCGACCCTACTGACGATGCTTTTGATGAAAAGATTTACATCGGAGAAGCCGAAAACATAAAGTCCCGTCTAAAGCAGCATTTAAGTGACCCGAATAAGGATTTTAAGGAACTCATATTCTTCGTTAGCAAAGACGAACTACTGACAAAAACCCAAATTAGATACTTAGAATCAAGATTAGTTCAACTTGCCCTAGCTGCGAAAACTGCTCAAATTGACAATGGGAACTCTCCCAGCCTGCCAACACTTCATGAAGCAGATATCTCTGATATGGAGTATTTCCTTGAGCAGATTAAACTGATTTTGCCTGTAATGGGATTTAAATTCCTTATCTCCTCAACTGCTGATCAAAAACCAGTCGAAACTAATGAAGAAAGTAAAGTACATGAAACGTACTTCATAAAAACGAGGACATTTAAAGCCACAATGACCGAAACTGACCAAGGCTACATAGTAGCTAAAGGAAGTGAAGCAAAAAAGAGTCTTTCGAATTCTTGCACTGAGACTTATATAAACATGAGGAGGAAACTTGTCGAGACAAAAATTATGGTAGAAAGCGGAGACAAACTCATTTTCGCAGAAGATGCTGTCTTTAATAGTCCAAGTGCGGCATCAAACATGGTTCTAGGAAGGAATTCAAATGGCTTTACTGAATGGGTAAATGAAAAAGGAATGACGTTTAAAGAAGTACAGGAAAAAATAAATAACTAATGCCAATAAAACCTATACGCAATACCCTTCGGAATACTGCGCATAGTCAAACCGTTGCCCTCAATTTCGAAAACACCTACTAACTAAATTGACTGATATGAAAAAAATGTTGTTCATCCTTTGCTTGTTATCTCTGACCACACTCACGTTTGGACAAGAGAAAAGAGTGATATCGAAAATTGATTCAACAAAAACACCTGAATTGGTGCTTATACAAGAATTGACTGTAAAGGCACCAATCGATTCGGTGTGGAATGCATACACAACTAAAAGAGGATGGGAAAATTGGGCTGTACCCCATGCAGAAGTTGATCTAAAAGTTGGCGGATATATCAAAACAAATTACAACGCACAAGGAAAAATTGGCGATAGCACGACCATTGTTACACACATTATCAATTACGTGCCAAAAAGACTGTTGACGCTACAAGCGGAAATAACGGATAATTTTCCTGAATTTATGAAAGATGATGCAAAGGGTTTTTACAATGTGATATATTTTGACGAATTAGAAAACGGAAATACCAATATTAAATCATTTGGAATTGGATATAAAAACAACCCGAAATATCTGTCATTAATGGACTATTTTATTCCTGCTAATGAAAAGACCTTAATGAATTTAATTGCTTATTTGGAAAACGAATAAAAACAACGGAGCCAACAAAGAATTGACTTAAAAAGCAAGTCGGTTTACCCCATAACTCTCATTGGGCAGCACTGGCTTCGTCCGCGCTAAACGAAGAAGAAAATGAGGTGACGAAATTATTTTCGAGGCCTTTTTAATCTATACCCTTGCAACCACCAAATCCGAAGAAAATTTTATAATATGTAACTTTTAAGTTACATTTGTTTTATGGAAAAGGTCCGGGAGGTAATCCAGTACAAAAACTATTTCGAGGAGTTCCTTTTACAGCAGCCAAACAAGGTGCAGGACAAAATATTCAAGGTCATCGAAATAATTGAAACCTATGAAAGGGTTCCCTCCAATTACCTGAAAGCCATAGCGGGCACTAAAGGACTGTACGAAGCCCGAATTAAACTCGGCTCGAATATTTGGAGAGTATTCTGCTTTTTTGACAAAGGAAAATTGGTAATCCTCTTAAACGGATTTGCCAAAAAGTCGCAGAAAACCCCGCAAAAGGAAATCGACAAAGCAGTAGGACTAATGCACTCATACTATGAAGACAAAAGAAAATAAAATGGATACAAAAAGTTGGAAGGATATAAAGGATGCCGTTTACGGAGAAAGGGGAACTGAACGTAGAGATGAACTGGAAAGGGACTTCGAGTCCTTTAAAATCGGACTTTTGTTGCGTAAGGCACGTGAGGAAAAAAACCTTACCCAAGAGCAATTGGGCGAACTTGTGGACAAAAAACGGACTTACATTTCGCGTGTGGAAAATAACGGAAGCAATCTTACGCTAAAAACACTCTACGATATTGTGGAAAAAGGACTAGGTGGAAAGGTGAAAATATCAATTGAAATCTAAAAGAGCCGTTTTGTAATACGCTCCATAACCAATGATTCCTGCCTGCTGGTAGTTAGGTTTGACCCCAAGCCTAGATGTTCTTGGCTTCAGCTATGCTGATTGAAGAAGAAAATGAGGTGACGAAATTATATCTAGACCTTTGTACACACGATGAAAAGACTGATTACCATACTAGTATTGCTGATTATGAGTTCCTGCCATTTTGGTAAAAACGGAATACTTGTTGAAATCAAAAACACCTCCAACGAAACCATCCATAACGTAACTTTCTCTTCTGACAGAAAAACGAAACTGGAAATCGAAAAAATCAAACCCAACGAATCCGTAGAAGAATTTCTGGATATGACGAACAATCAGAAAGGCGATGGCTCCTATGAATTAATTTTTGAGCGAGAAAATGGCAAAAAGGAACAAACAGGCGGTGGATATTATACCAATGGTGGGTCATTGGATAGAAAAGTAATTTGTGAAATAAAGAAGGACAAGGTTTTAATACAGTTTATGGGGACAGTGTATTAAGAATACTTGGCCCAGTAAAGAACTGAGTTAAAAAGCAAGTCGGTTTACCCCATAACTCCCCATAGGGCAGCACTGGCTTCCGCTACGCTCAGCCAATTTGAAATTTATGTAACGAAGTCTTGGGCTTGACCCTTACAATTAACATGGATGAATAAGGAATGTATCAAAGAATAGCACATATAACATTAGTAGTTGAGGATTATGATGAAGCGATTGACTTCTATACCAAAAAACTGGATTTTACCATTCTTGAAGACACCAAAATAGATGATAAGAAAAGGTGGGTGATGATTGCGCCACCTGGAGCAAAGGAATGTTGTCTATTACTTGCCAAAGCTGCCAATGAACAACAAAGGGAAAGTATTGGAAACCAAACTGGAGGGCGAGTAGGATTTTTTCTGTTCACAGATGATTTTTGGAGAGACTATAACAAAATGACAGAAAGAGAAATATGTTTTGTGAGACGGCCCACGGAGTTTGAATACGGAACAGTGGCAGTATTTGAAGACTTATATGGAAATATGTGGGACTTGATTGAACCGAACGAAACAAACAAGGGATTTCTAACAAAATAACAGCAGGCGACAAAGAACAGGTTAAAAAACAAGTCGGTTTAGGCCATAACTCCCCATTGGGCAGCACCTCGGCCAAAACATATTGTTTTTGCTCAGTATAAACTTCGATTCCGTTTTGTTCCAAAACAAAAGCCCATCCAAATAGGACGGGCTTTTCGTAGCTTCCACTTTGTGGTACCTCCAGGAATCGAACCAGGGACACACGGATTTTCAGTCCGTTGCTCTACCAACTGAGCTAAGGTACCATGCTGTATTAAGCGGGTGCAAATATAATTTCAAAATTAGGATATACAAACAAAATCCCGAAAAAAAGGTGCTGATTTTTTCCAATTCCCGATCTTTGCGATATGAATTTGGTCATCGACATAGGCAACACCTTGATTAAATACGCGGTTTTCGATAAAGGCAAAATCGTGCATGATCAATCTTCGGAGTCGGGGCTGTTCCTTTCCAAGATCAAGGAACTGTTCGAGCAGTATCCCCGTATCAGCAAGACCATTCTCTCGTCGGTGGGCAAAATGGACCGCAAAGAGCGCGATGTGGTGGCCCTTTTTTGCAAAGTGCACGTGCTTACCAGTGCCTCCAAGGTTCCCTTTAAAAATAGCTACGCAACCCCGCAAACCCTAGGCGTAGACCGATTGGCCCTGGCCGCGGCCGCCTATCATCAAAACCCGCGCGGCAACACCTTGGTCATCGATGCCGGCACCTGCATCACCTACGATATGGTGAACAATGCCGGGGAATATGTGGGCGGAGCCATTTCGCCCGGTATCCGGATGCGCTACAATGCCATGCACAACCAAACTGCCGGCCTACCGCTGCTCCAGCCCGATGAGCTGTTGGACTTTGTGGGCAACTCCACCGAATCTTGCATGCACAGTGGGGTCATCAATGGGGTAGCACAGGAAGTGGACGGTGTAATCGAACAATATCGGTCTCGTTTTCAAGATTTAACAGTTATTTTAACAGGCGGGGACTACCATTTTTTTGCCAAAAGACTAAAAAACACCATATTTGCCAACTCCAAATTTCTCTTGGAGGGGCTCAACTGCCTACTGGAATACAATACAAACTGAATGATTAAAAAAATTCTGATCGCTTTTTTCTGCGTAGTGGCCCATGGTCTGTTCGCACAAAATGGAACCATTTCGCCCTATTCATACTTCGGTATTGGCGACCAACGCGACAACGGGGCAGTGGATACCCAGATGATGGGCGGATTGAGCATGTACGGGGACAGTATCCATATCAATTTGGGCAATCCGGCAGCCTATTCCAAATTACGGTTGACAGCCTATACCGCAGGACTTTCCCACAAAGAATTCCGTCTTAAAACCTTTACCGATGAGCAGAACACCTCCGTGACCAATTTGGATTATTTGGCCATAGGGTTTCCCATAGCGAAAAATGCAGGCTTCGGTTTCGGGATTATGCCCTACTCTTCCGTAGGATATAGTTTAAACTCGATAACCCAGAACAACAGTGGGGCAGAAGTCGCCAGTTTTTTTGAAGGTTCCGGCGGGTTGAACCGTCTGTATGCCTCCATTGGTTTTGAGCCGATCAAAAATGTAAGCTTGGGCGCCACGGTTAACTACAACTTTGGAACGCTGGAATACCAAAGGATCCAAAGTGTGGAAGGAGTACAGTTTGGTACCTTGGACGATAGGGAGTCGAGGATTAACGGCTACGATTTTAAATACGCCATTAACTATACCCCGACCATCAAGGACAAATACACCTTATATACTTCCGTTCTCATCAATACCCAAGGAAATTTGGTATCGAAGAACTCGGAAACACTGGGCTCGTTCTCCGTGGCAAATGGAAATAACATAGAGGTGGTCGATGTAAATCTGGATGCATCCAACCTTAGAAATACCGAAATAAAAGTGCCAACCCGAACCACCTTGGGATTGGGATATGGAGAGGATAAAAGATGGTTTGTAGGGGCCGAATACAGTTTTCAGCAGATGAGCAAGTTTGAGAATGCCTTCTTGGGTTTGGATAACGTAACCTATAATGATGCGAACAGCTACGCCTTGGGCGGATACTGGATTCCCGAATACAGGGCGCTCAACGGTTACTTTAATCGGGTGACCTACCGTGCCGGACTTCGGTATGATGTGACCGGGATGACCGTCAATAACAAAGAGATAAACAATTTTGGCATAACTTTTGGATTTGGTTTACCGTTGGGTGGAAGTTTCTCCAACTTGAACCTTGGGTTTGAGCTGGGTAGACGAGGCACCACGGATCAGAACCTGGTGGAAGAAAGTTATTTCAAAATCAATCTGGGCTTATCGTTAAATGATAGATGGTTCTTGCGAAGAAAAATAGATTGATAGGCCGTTTTTTTGAAGAATTAATAAATAACCACCCATAAAAGATCCCGAAAAAGGATTTTTTAATGAAAATTTGTACTTTAACAGCTTTAAAATTAGAAAGATGAAAAAGAGACACTACTTAACAATGATAATGGTCACGATGTTGACGGGATTAAGTATGGCCCAAGCACAGAACCCTGAGTGTATGACCAATCTGTCGATTTATGCAGAACACGTAAAGGTGAAAAATTATGATGCAGCTTACGAACCATGGAAAATGGTGTATGAAAGCTGTCCAGATATCAACAAGGCAAACTTTTCCTATGGGGAAAGAATCCTAAAATCTAAGATCGAAAGCTCCACTGGAGCCGAGAAGGATACCTACATCCAAGATTTGTTGACATTGTATGACAACAGTCTTAAGTACTTCCCAACCAACTACACCAAAGCGGGAGTTGCCATTGATAAGGTATTGTTGATGTACGAAAACAAAATGGCTTCCGATGAGGAATTGTTCAATATGTTGGACAAGGCATTCCAAGAAGATCAAGCCAACTTTAAGAATCCAAGGGCATTGTACCTATACTTCTCAAGTTTGGTGGACCTGCACGATGCAGGTAAGAAAGATCTTCAGGATGTCTTCAACACTTATGATGATGTAACCGGTAAAATTGAGGAAGAGAACAAGCAGTTGACCGATGTGGTGACCAAGCTTCTTCCCAAGGATTCTTTGGGAACCTTGACCTCCAAGGAAAAGAAAATGCTAAGAGCGGCTACCGTGAACTCAGAATCTTACGGTAAAGTGGCCAGCAGTGTAGATTCCAAATTGGGTGCACTTGCAGATTGTGATAACCTGATTCCACTATACGAAAAAAGCTTTGATGAAAAGAAAGGTGATGTAAAGTGGGTAAAACGTGCCGTGGGAAGAATGTTCTCCAAAGAATGTACGGATGACCCCATGTTTAGAAAATTATTCGAGGCCCAATTGGCTTTAGATCCTTCTGCAGACGCCTACATGTACGGTGGTGTATTGAAACAGAAATCCGGTGATATGAACGGAGCCCTTGCCGACTTTAACAAGGCGGTAGAGTTGGAGACCGATTCATACAAAAAATCGGAGATTCTATATAAGATTGCGACCACTGTTAGGAGAAGCAGTTCTTCACAAGCAAGAAGCTATGCTTTGAAATCCATTGATGCCAATCCAGCAAACGGTAAAGCCTATTTGTTGATTGCCAACCTCTATGGAAACAGTGCCAACGATTGTGGAAGCACTCCGTTCGAGAAAAGAGCTATCTATTGGAAAGCTGCAAGTATGGCAAGAAAAGCTGCCACCGTGGACCCTGCTTTGAGCGGGCGTGCAAGTCAAGCAGCCGCAAGCTACGAAGCTAAGGCCCCATCCAAAGAGATGATCTTTAGTTCCGGAATGGCCGGAAAGACCATTTCCTTCAGCTGTTGGGTAGGAGGTAGCGTTACCGTGCCTAATCTATAAGGTGAAACAGAAATTACAACATATCTTAAAGAGCTTTGCCACGGTTTTCACCGTGGCAATCCTTTTTATGTCCTGTGGTGACGACTATGAAAGAGTGGGCGAGGAGGCCGTAAAGCCACTTTTCCCCCAAGGTGTTGCCCAAAACTTTACCTTGACCTATACCGAAACTGTGGAAGCCATGAGCACCCAGGATTCTGCCAATACAAGGGTCATAGCTGTGCTCACCAGTCCTTTATCCGAGGATTTCGATAATCAGCGGTTTAAGTTCCGTACCTTCCCAGAAGGACTACGGGTGGATTTTTTCAATGAAAAGAATCAAAAAAGTGTGATCATAGCCGATTATGGTATCGTATATTCCCAAACCAATTTGATAGATTTGCGGGGGAATGTGGTGCTGGAAAGTCACGATGGCAAAAAATTGGAGACCGATCAGTTATATTTTGACAGAAAAAATAATTGGATTTTTACAGAGGCCTCATTTACCTATACCAATCCGGAAGACAGAACCGTAATGGACGGGGAGGGGATGGATTTTAATAAGGATTTTACATTTTTCAAGGCCCATAAAACCTATGGGATGATGACGATTAAAGAAGAAGAACAGGATGATTAAGATTTTACGATATACAGAATACCTATACTTGGCCGTAGCCGCCATATCCATTTATAAGATTGCGACACTTTGGAGCGTAGACCCAAAGGAAACCTATATCTTTATCTTTTTCGCCGTAATATCGGTTGCTATGTTTGTCTTTAGAAGAAGATATCGGAAACGTTTTGAACAGCGAAAAAAGGATAATCAACAATAACCTTGGACTCCTCCCTAATCATTATCATTGTTTCCCTGCTGTTATCGGCATTTTTCTCCGGCATGGAAATCGCCTTCGTTTCCGCCAACAAGATTCATATTGAAATAGAGAAAAAGCAAGAAGGCTTTCTGGCCAAGGTACTTACCCTGCTCACCGACAAACCATCCAAGTTTATTGCCACCATGCTTATTGGCAATAATATTGCCTTGGTGATCTATGGTCTTTTTATGGGTGATGTACTCATGGAGTGGTTCCAAAGCTTGTTGCCCGCCAAATATGAGTTTGTCAATGTCCTATTGACGGATTTTAGTCTGCTTTCCCAAACCGTAATTTCAACGCTGCTCATATTGTTAACGGCAGAGTTCCTGCCCAAAGTGTTCTTTCAAATCTATGCCAATGTGCTGATCAAGGTATTCGCCGTCCCGGCCTACGTTTTTTACCTGTTGTTTTCGGTGATTTCATCCTTTGTCATCAAGGTGTCCGATTTTGTCCTCAGAACCCTTTTCAAGACCGAAGGGGACGAGGTGCAACTTACTTTCACCAAATTGGAGCTGGGAGATTATATCAATGAGCAAATGGAGACCGTGGAAGAGGAGGACGATGTGGATTCCGAAATCCAGATTTTCCAGAATGCGTTGGAATTTTCAACCGTAAAGGCAAGGGAAGTGATGGTACCGCGGACCGAGATTACGGCCGTAGAAATCGGCGAAACACCAAAAAACCTTACTAAACTCTTTTCAGAAACCGGATATTCAAAAATCTTGGTGTACAAGGACAGTATCGATGAGATTATAGGTTATGTGCATTCCTACGAGCTGTTCAAAAAACCCAAAACCATCAAAAGTATCTTGTTGCCGGTGGAATTTGTTCCAGAGACCATGCTCATTCAGGATATTTTGAACGTATTGACCAAAAAACGAAAGAGTATGGCCGTGGTTTTGGACGAATACGGGGGTACTTCGGGAATTTTGACCGTTGAGGACATCATTGAGGAGCTTTTTGGCGAAATAGAGGACGAGCACGATTCCACGGACCTGCACGAGGAGCAAATTGGGGAAAACGAATACAAGTTCTCTGCCCGATTGGAGGTGGATTACATTAACGAGAACTACAAACTGGAGCTGCCGGAAGGCGAAGAATATGAAACCTTGGGCGGTTTGATCGTGCATCAGACGGGGGAAATACCCGAACAGGATACCGAAGTGACCTTAGATCGATTCAGCTTCAAGATTTTGGAGGTGTCAAACACCAAAATCGATTTGGTGAAGGTCACCGTTCACACTGAAGATTAATAATTTCGGTCCCTTTTTTGGCTTTCCTATTTGAAAAGAAAGTGGTATTTTCGCCCACTGAAATTAAAGAAAACAAGCAGTAAAATGGCAATATTAGAGAATATTAGAAAACGGACAACAGTTCTTATTCTTATCATTGGTTTGGCGTTGTTCGCATTTGTAATATCTGGAGTGTTCAGCAGCGATAATTTTGCCGGTGGCAAAGTTGGCTCCACGGTCGCAGAGGTAAATGGAGAAAATATTCCCATTGATGAGTTTAGGGCTCAGGTAGAGAATGCTTCAAGAAGATATGGACCAAGTGTTACGGGAACCCAATTGGTCAACATGGTATACGACCAAGAGGTGCGAAGGACTATCCTAAACCAGCAGTTCGAGGATTTGGGCATTGAAGTGGAGAGCGATCAGATTGTTGATTTTGTTAGAACCTCCGGTTACGCTCAAATTCCAGATTTTCAAGATGAGAATGGAATTTTCAACGAACAGGTGTTCAAAAGCACGATTGCCGATTGGAAAGCCAACGACCCTTTGCGTTACGATGCTTGGTTGCAAGACGAAAAGGCCATTATCCAAGCTGCTAAAGAACGTATGTACTTCAATTTGGTGAAAGGTGGGGTGACTGCTACCTTGGCCGAAGGAGAATTGGATTACACAATGGCCAACGATAAGGTCGATATCAAGTATGTCCGTATCCCGTACACTACCATTCCAGACAGTACCATCACAGTTTCCAAAAGTGAGATAGAGGCGTACATTAAAGAACACAAAGCCAAGTTTCAACAAGAAAATGCCAGGGATATCCGATTTGTGTATTTCGAAGAAAAGCCATCCGCAGAAGATGACGCCAGTGTAAAGGAAGCCATTACGGCCTTATTGGATGATTCAGTGGAGTACTCGGAGGCCAAAGATGCCAACGATACCATTGCCGGATTTAGGAATACAACCGATATGGCTGCCTTTTTGGACAGACATTCGGATGAAAAATTCGACACTATCTACAAGGCCAAAAAAGACCTTCCTTCCGTAGTGGCCGATACTTTAATGGCGATGGAAGTTGGAGAAGTATATGGTCCGTACAAGGATGGTGACTTCTACAAGGTCTCAAAAATCATGGGCCGAAAGGCAAATGGTACTGTAAAGGCCAGCCATATCCTTATTGCCTGGGAAGGTGCCGAAAGGGCTAATCCAGCGGTTACAAGGACCAAAGAAGAAGCTGAAGCGGAAGCCAAAAGATTGTTGGCCGAAGCCAAAAAAGAGGATGTGATGTTCACTACCTTGGCCAGGGAAAATTCCGATGGACCTTCTGCACCTCGTGGTGGAGACCTTGGTTACTTCCAAGAAGGTCTAATGGCCGATGAGTTCAATGATTTCTGTTTTGGGAATCCAGTAGGAACCATCGGATTGGTAGAAACCCAATTTGGATACCATGTCATCAAGGTAGATGATAAGCAGGATGTAATTCAAGTGGCTACTTTGGCCCGTGAAGTAGAACCTTCCGAGCAGACCATCAATACTCTATTTACTGATGCCACCAAGTTTGAAATGGCGGTTATAGATGATGAGCCCGAAAATTTTGGGGATATTGCCAGAGAAAGCAGCTACACCGTTCGTCCTGTGAACAAAATAAAGGAAATGGAAGAGAATCTGCCCGGTTTGGGTTCACAGCGCAGTGTGGTGCAATGGGCGTTTAACGAGGATACCAATGTAGGTGACGTGAGACGTTTTGATGTAAACAACGGATATGCCGTGGTACAGCTCACCAAAAAATACAGAAAAGGCCTTATGGCACCAGAAGATGCTTCTGCAACGGCATTGCCAGCTATAAGAAAAGAACGCAAGGCACAACAGATTATCGCTGCCAACCAAGGAAAAAGCTTGGATGCCATGGCGTCGGATAATAATGTGAGCATCAGTACTGCATCAGCAGTAACGCTAAAGGCACCTACCTTGCCTGGAGCCGGTAGAGAGCCTATGGTTGTGGGAACTGCATTTGCGTTGGACAAAGACCAGACTTCCGAACTCATTAAGGGAGAAACAGGGGTCTACAAATTGACAGTGACCAACAAAACAGAAGCTCCTGATGTGGAGAACTATAGCACTTATGCTCAAAGCTTGCAATCGAGCACTTCGGCAAGGGTGAATGGAGCGGTTTATAATGCTTTAAAAGACAAAGCGGAAATCGACGATAAGAGAGCTACTTTCTACTAAGAATTCATCTTTAAAGGATAAAAAATGCCTCCCATTGGGAGGCATTTTTGTTTATTTGCTTTCCGTTTCGTCCCATTTCATTTTATAGCAGATATAGGTGATCTTGCCTTTGGAGTCCACGGTTATCTCAAAACCCTGTTTGGAGCGGAAATAGCCATCGCGAAGAAAGTACCATTTACCTTTTGTAAAAAAGAACTCCCGTTTGTCCGGTTTCCATTCGGCAATGGGATAGATGTAGTCCAACAGTGCTTGAAAATGGGGAGCGGATTCTGGATTTAATACAAAGTCCTCACGGATATAACTCGTTAACTTGGGAAGTGGGGTGTTCATTTGGATTTTTTCGAAAGGCTGCACCTCTCGTCCATTGTCTACCACAATAAATTCATGGATTTCGGTCTCTTTCTCACCATAGATGTTTTTGATTTCTTGGGTAATATAGTACACATCGTGTTTGAGGATGTTTTGCACCGTCTCCGAAGTAATCTTCTTGTAGTTAGTGGTGCAACTTCGGTTAATAAAATTGTCAAGCCTTAGGGGTGCAGCTGAATTCTCTTGACCAAATGCGGTAGTCATTGAGAACAACAAGGCACTTGTCAAAACGTAGGTCATCGGTGTTTTAAAGATTGGGATCATAATACACTATACTTTGATGAATATATCCCAAACATAAGGGCTACGGATGGATTTTTAGGGTGCCAATTGACGGATGCCCCTTTTGATCTGACGGATGAGGGGTTTGGGTTGATGGATTTGGTCTTTGAGTGTTAGAAAGGGCCTACTTTATTCATTTTACAACAACGGAAATGGCAGCTAAATAGTCGGGAGTATGGCATATTTGTATGGTCTCGCCATTGGTTTTGGAAATTTTAAGTGTACCTGACGTTAGTAGTTCAGGACCATTGATAATTTTATAATTACCTGTTTCTGATAATTGTTTTCCCAATACTCTGGCTATACTAATTTGATTTGATTTTTCTCTTAGCTGTTTGCCATTCCTATGGAATACCACTGGATTTTGGTTTGGCAGATAATTTCCCAGCGAAATACTATCCAGATAATCAACATGCGTAAAAACAAGTTCGTCTAGGAATAGACTATCCTTTTTATGAAAGGAAAAGGGGTATAAAAATCGTATCTCAACTTGGGTGCCTTCCATACAGGTTTTTGTATAATCTTTCTTGGATTGACATGCTAATTGGATTAGGCCGCTTATTAGTAAGATATGTATGAAAAATAAATTGAATAAGCCGCTATTCATATAGCGGCTTATCATTTTTTTAAAAGAATCTATTTTAGTAAACCAAATCAATGTTTCTCCAATCATTTGAGCCAGATGCTGTCCCTGTTTGTCCTGCAGCCGCTGGACCTCCAAAAGTGTAAATATCATCTTGTGATATTTCCAGTTCAGAAGCAGGTACTGGGTACATGGTGGGTGACCCAGCCTGTAACATATCATGTCTTCTCATAAACCACCACTCAACACACATACCAGAAGCTAAATCCAACTCAATGGATACCTCATATAGTAGTGCATTTAGCACATTGGCAGCTTCTGGAGTTGTGGAAAGACCACCAACCATCATCCTTGGAGATTCATTCAAAGCCTGAACCGCTGCATCGTAGTTGCCAAGTCTATAATGACATTCTGCTTTAATGTACTGCATTTCGGCTGCTGCCATTATATTTGTTGGCAAACCAGTTTGATTTTGATCATTGTCATTATAAAACTTTTTCGTTCTATAACTTGAAAACAGATGTCGGCCTCGAGAAGCTCTTAAAAATCCAAAAAGCTCTCCCATATATTCATAATAATCACCAAATCTGGGATCGCCATTACTAATGGCAGGGTCTAAAATAATGCTTTCGTCCGTCGGGTAATCGGTAGGATAAGTCGGGTCAATCAAATGAAGTATTTTTTGATCGGTTGGCATGTAGCCAGAACCATCTCCTACTGTAAAAAGTGACCAATCCTGCAGGTTATTAAAGAAAACAGCCTCTGTGGCAGGAGGGCTAAAATCCGAGGTTATACCTTTATTGGCATAGTTTAAAATGGCATTGTAATCCAAGGATTGTGCTTCACTAGCTGTTCTTGGAAGACCAATGGATAGGCGCGCCAAATAACCGTTGGCCAATTGCTCAAAATAGTTAAAATCCAAAACCTGCCCCCCTGGATATACCGAGTATTCGAAACCTGAAACCGCTTGGGCTAATTGAACAGCTTTGGAAATGTTCACCACAGCAGTTTCAAACATCTCTTGATAATTAGAAAACTCCAATGTATTAGGGTCAGTTTCTGGATTTACGATGTAGGCTTTGTCGTAGATCAAAGAAAGATAGCCTTGAGCGACTCCTTTATCAAAATAAGCCCCAGCAAGCTCCTGCTGGGTGAAATCTGCCTCGGAAACAATTACTTCTCCTCCTTCATTCTCAATATTATTGATTACAATATTGGCATTGTTGATTACGGAGTTGAAATTATTCCACGGCCCTCCTGCTTGATCGGAGAGGTTGTCGTTGGCAGTTGAATTGATAATTTGTCTTCGGGGTTGATCACAGTAATCCCAAAATCCGGCAAAGGCATTGGTAGTGGTAAACTGATCGGACAAGCCTCTAAAATATATTCCGGAAAACCCTATTTGACTTGTAAAAAGAGCCGAATGATTGGAAATATTAAAATTTTGAAAGTCATTTCCATTGGCCAATACCCTTTGGGCATCGGCTTGATTACTATTGGGGATGTTAAACTCTTCTTGTGAGCATGACAGAATCGTCAAAGCCATCACAATATATGCTAATTTTTTCATGATAGTTTTTTAAAAAGTTATTTGAACTGACATGGCATACGTCCTAAAGTTTGGAAAGGAAAACTCATCCAATCTAAAAATAGGGCTGCCACTTAGTGCCACTTCTGGATCGTATCCAGTATAATTGGTCCAGGTATACAAGTTTCTTCCAGAAAGCGTGAACTGGACATCTTCGATGGGTATTTTAGGACCCAATACCTTTTTGTCCAAAGTATAGGTCAAAGAAACCTCTCTAAGTTTGGTGAAGCTCGCATCCTCTACGAAGTAATTGATTGGTCCACCGCCATTATAAATGGTTGAACTGGCGTTGGCATAAGAGGATTGTTGTCCAGCAGCCCCAAAGGCGTCCAAATCGGCATGTCTATCGTTAAAATACAGATATTGTCTGGTGTAGTTATACACGTCACCACCAATTTGGGTATCTATCAACGTATATAACCTCAAGTTTTTATAAGTGAAAGTATTACGAAAACCCATGATAAAATCAGGGTTCGTATCACCAATGAGACCAACCGCCAATTGATTGGTTTCAGCATCCCATTTACGGATTGCCTGTTCCCCGCCAGCATTGACAAGACCTGATTGGTTTTCATTGGCTGTCACTATAACGTGCCCAAATTCATTGACAGAAAATGCAGACAACGGAAGGTTCAAACCTTCGTTTATAACTACTCCATCTTGTACGGTCAATTCATCTAAAGACCTTACTAATTGATTACCATACATAGCACCATAGGGTTGTCCTGGCTCCACGCGGAAAACGTTTACCGCTGGGTCGGCATCCAGTTGCACATCACTTCCTGTTGCTGCAAATCCTTGGATAACCCTGTTAAATGGAGCTACATTACCTAAACTTTCAACAGTGTTTTCAACGGTAGCGAACGTAACACCAAAATCCCAAGTTGTGTTTTTAGTTTTGATTGGTGTACCGCTAAAGGAGGCCTCCCATGCTTTGTATGCCGTTTCTGCTACGTTTTGCACCTGTACAGCTCCTGGTACAGCCCCAGATAAAGGTACTGTGAGCAGGGCATCTTCTGTTTTGGAATCCGCGTAGGTAACGCTTAAGAGATAATTGTTGTTAATTCCTACATCAATACCAACTTCAAGTTCACTAATCGTAGGAGACTGAAGATCGGGGTTTCCAATCTGAAGCGGTGTGATACCAGTTTGGCTTACATTGAAGGTTTCAAAGATATCACCAAAATCAGGTCGTAGACCGGCCGTACCATAGGAACCTCTGAACTTAAGTTCGTCCAACCAGTCAACTTTTAAATCCTCTCCCAATCGATAGGCAAAGGAGCCTCTCCAGAAAATTTGATCCCTATTGTCCTCACCAAACAAGGAACTTCTATCTTGACGAACAAATCCTCCAAGGATTACTTTTTCTTTCCAATCCAAATCAGCAGTGAGGAAAATGTTTTGTGTTTTTTCCCTAAAAGCTCCTGAGCCAACCTGTATATTTTCCGTGCCCTGTTGTAGATTAACTACACCTTCAGTTAGAAAGTTGGAGCTTTGAGCTCTTTTGAAAGAGTTTTTGACATCTTCGAAGAGATATCGAAGTGAGCTTTTAAAGTTAAAATCCCCTATTGCTGTGTTGTAATTGAGCTGTGCATAGGCATTATTTCTGGCAAAGTCGCTATCTAAATCAAAAATGAAACCGTTATCGGTATTAGGATTAAATTGGGAACCGGAAACGTAGCCTTTTGGAAAAAAGTTTAAAACTTTGGTTCTACCTCGATCGGTGGATACATGGGCTTCAAAAAGGAACTTGTCCGATATACTGTATTTTCCTGTGGCTGATGATATCATACGAGTGTTAACATTGTCGAACCTTTGATTGGATACCACGTAAAGTGGGTTTTGGTATTCATTGATAAAACCGTTTCCATCATAAAAGGGAATAAAGTTTCCATTAGCATCTTTTTGATCCAATCGAATAGTGGGATCTGAAGTCAATAAATTAAAGAATACGTTGTCACCTTGCCCTTGTTGGGTTACTTCGTTTCCTGTCTGACGAACAATATAGTTGGTCAATTCCAACTTAAATTTGTTGGTAAGGTTTAGATCTAAGTTCAGCCTTGCGTTTTGTCTTCTAAATGGATTTAGACCCTCTAAGATTCCTTGCACTTCTGTCTGCTCTGCGGAAATAAAATAGTTGGCTTTATCCATATTTTGGGAAACGCTAATCCCCATTTGGCTATATGGCTGAGAGGTGATGAACTCTTCCACGTTATTTATTAACTGTCCTGGCCAAGGATTATCGAACAATCCGTCAGGGTCGGCGACAATAGACCCGCTAGAAACGTCAAAATTGCCATTCTCATCCAAAAGTCGATCATGTCTTCTGGCTAAAGGGTAGTCATTTTGAGTTTCCGAAAATCCATTTTCGAAACGTATTTTGACCTGTGGTTTGTCCGTTTTACCCCTTTTGGTAATGATTTGAATAACCCCGTTTCCAGCCAACGACCCATAAAGGGATGAGGCAGCCGCACCTTTAACAACCTCAATTGAGGCGATGTCTTGGGTACTGATTTGATTGAGTCCTCCTTCGGTAATAATCCCATCCACAATGATAAGTGGATTTGTACTGCCTTCGATGGCACTTGCGCCCCTTAGTATAACAGCGGATTGCCGTAGTGGGTTACCACCTCCTTGAACAATTTGAGCACCAGCCACTTTTCCGATAAGCGCAGAAGCTGCGTCGGGAGTAGGAACTGTCTGAACGCCAGAGGGATTTACGGTTTCTACCTTAAAAGCAAGTTTTCTTTGGGAAGTTCCTTGGGCCACACCCGTTAGAATGATTTCTTCCAAGGCTTGGGTGTCCTCGGTCATTTGAACATCTATGGTAGACGATGTGCCGACGGTCTTTTGAATTGTTTTTTGACCGATATAGCTAAAACGGAGTGTTTGGCCCGTAGCAGCCATGATGGAATAGTTTCCATCAAAATCGGTTTGCGTACCATTGGTGGTACCAACAACCAAGATTGAAACACCGGGTAAAGGCACCCCTTCGGAGTCAGTTACCGTACCTTTAACATTACTTACTTGAGCCAGTGCCGCTGTAATGGAACAGCATAAGAACACTAACATCATCCAATAATTTCTCATTGTCATAAACATTAATTTAGAGTTAGTTTTTCAGCCCGTAGCCTTGAGGTAAGAGGTTGATTTGGCCTTGGCACCCTCTGCTAAGTTTGTTGTTCGGAACACCGAAGACCAATCCCCCATTTATACGGAATGAGCCCAAAACAACTAAAAGAATCTTAAGAAAGTGTTAAGGTTTAAAAACCTTTACACGTGCCGATAAATGTTAACAGTAAATGATGAATGCAAATTTGCCTTGTATTTCTTTACATTCTAAGTGTACATTTAAATTGATGCTGAGCATAGGCGTTAAAAATTAGTATCACGGATTTAACTGAGCAGAATTACCTAGAATTAATTTCATATATGAATAGGAAAAGGGGATGATTAATTGACTTTGAAGAGAATGATTTTGAGATTAACTGGTAGTCAATTGCGTGTTGCAATGAAGTGAATAATGGCAGCAGTTTTTTTGAATAAGATTTAACAAGTAATTTTATAAAAACATCTTTTATCCAATGACAAATAAAAAAGCCCTTGGATTTATCCAAGGGCTTTTTATGATTAAAAATCGTTATTAAAATTAAATGCTACTCGAAAGGAACTACAAAATTAGAGCTTTTGTTTGCTACCAGAATCTCATTAAGGTCTATGACTGTTGTTGCAACCTCCGAACCTGGTACATATACTATAGCATCCAAATCACCTGTAACCGAGGCGATAAACGGAGGGATTACAGCAATAGTTCCTGAGTCACCTTCGTTGATGTTCTCATTCAACAAAATCTCGTTCTCATCGATGACCAATTTAACACCCATGTCCACAAATCGGAGACCCTCGGCGATGAACACCTCTTGTCTTGTGCGGTACAATAGCACCAATCCAGCATCGTCGTCCTGCATGGCAGCCACGTCATTAGCGGTCAAAGATGTTCCGGAAACTGATGGGATGTCTATAGGTCCAGATTGTCTATTCAATACGAGTCCTTCTCTTCCATTGACTACAACAATGGTACTATCAGGTCGTGAACCCTCAACAACTTCAGTTCTTTGCTCAATGGAATCATCGATGGTTCTTACCTCTCTTGTTCCAATCAAATCCAGTAATTTGATCAAATTATCCTTTGCGGCTTCGATGTTATTGTCGGCAAGATTAGCCTCTGCTAGAATTAGATGAGCTTCCTCTGCTTTCAAATAATGCACTGGGGCATCTTGTGAAGTATTCAAAAACGAATACTTTGGATCTAAAAAGTCCAAGGTTGGAAGTGGCTGTAAATCATCGAAGGTTGCTCTTTGGTAAAGAGCACTCTCGAATGTATTTGAAGGCCCATTTGCCGCATCGAACAATACGAATCGGTCAAAATTAGCACTTAAGGTAAGCGCATTTGTTGCGGCAGCAACAGCTTGGTTCTTGTTCCCCAAGTAGTAGTGTGCCCTTGCCTTGGCCAAATGATATTCTGGTTGAGGATTGAGCGCAATTGCCGTATCAAAAGAAGCAATTGCATTTTGATAATGCTGATTTGCGGTTATTGGAACACCTGTAGGCTCTGCTGGCAATGCGGAAAAATACATCGCAGAAAACAAATAGGATAGACCTTCGAAATAGTTGAACTCTGCCTCGGTAGCAGCATCGTAGTTAGGATCACCAGGGCCAACTTTGTCCAATCCAAAAACTGCTAATTCCCGCAAGCGCTGAATTTGACGCTGGGTATCCCTCATATCGGGATCGGTAATCTTAATTTCCAATTCGTCCATGAATTGGTTGAAGAAGGTCTGCGTGTTTACATAGTTGTCCGAGCCTAGCTCCGAAAGTACTAAGGTTTCGTTGAATACAATTGCCAACTGTCTTTCAAGTCCTGAAAGCCAGATAGAGGCCGAGTTGGGCTGCCCTACCACGGAAGCTTCCGATAGGTTGGGGTTTTCAATCTCTTTAAAGTCCACTACTTCGCCAAAGTCACCTGTACAGCTAATGGCCAGTATGGATAGGGAGAATATGATCAGTTTTTTCATCGTTATCTTTTTTTTATTAAAATTCAAACCTTAGCGAGGCTACATAAGTTCTTGGTGCGGATTCCGTACCGTAGGCAAAACCACCACTGGCAAAACCGTTCTGAGTACCGATACCTGCCCCTGTGGTCTCAGGGTCAAAGTTACCTGCCGTCCAGTTGAACGGGTTGGTCGCGGTTAAACCCAAACGAATATTGCTGAACAATGGCTTGGCGATATCCCCAAAGTTGTAAGAAGCACCGATGTTCCTTACTTTCAGGAAGTCGTTATCGAACACAAAAAAGTTGGTGTAATTGAAAGGAGAAGTAGTTCCTATTAATTCTTCAGGAATACCAGTGTCATCAGTCCCCCTGTTATGTCTCAACAAGAAGCTCAAATCGGTGATTTGACCTCCAAACTGATAATCGGCAGTTGCAAAGAAGTTGAAGTCTCCCCAAGTGTAGTTAAGTCCCACGGAACCGAAGTTCGGGGCGAAGGTGTCACCCAAAGCGGTATTGGGCTCAAAGGAATAGGTGCCGTCCTCTTGGAGAATTGCTACAGTGCCCCTTAGGTAACCCAAGCTCTGTCCTTCTTCAACAACGGAGCCCAGCACAGCGAAACCACCCACAACGAATGGAGGCGCACCACCGGAATCCGTTACCAAGTTTTCGTTGGTGTTGTAGGATAGGTTAACGCTCAAGGTGTGCTTATTTGTTTGAATCGGAGTTGCCCTCAACTCAAATTCGTAACCTTTGTTCTCCACCTCACCAATGTTCTGGATCTGGTTCAACTGACCTGTGGAGGGTGCTGACTGAGGTGTAAACAGTGCATCTTCAGTGATACCCATATATCGGGTACCGCTCAGGAACAACCTATTGCTAAAGAAGCCAAGTTCCAAACCGAATTCGGTAGTCTTTACACGCTCGGATACCAACTCGTCGTTACCAGGGTTGTCAAACGTAAAGGATGGTCCGCCCAAGAATGGGTTCTGTGCAAAGGTCCTGTCCTGTTCAAACGGCTGGGCAAAGTTGGTCGCCTCACCGTAGTTGGCACGCAACTTCACAGTTGAAAGGATATTGCTTATTCCTGCATCCCTGTAGAAATCATGGTCACTAAGATTATAGGTGAGACCAATTTTAGGCAACAATAAAGGGTCTGTATTGGAACCAGAAGCCGTGTTCCTATCCAATCTACCACCAAATTCCAAGAAAGCCACATCGTAGATACCGATGTTTTCCAAGAAATAAAGACCGTAGTTGGCGTTTTCCAGTACGAAATCGGAGAACGCTTGCTCTGAGAAGTTGTTCAAGGAACGGGTTCCGTCAACACCTCCGGAACCGTCCAATCTGTTCTGTCTGTCAGAAGTTCTAAAGAACTGTCCACCAAGGATACTTACAAAAGAGAAGTTGTCTAGGTCTGCTTTGTGCGTTAGGTTGATATCAGTGGTCAAAGTGAAAGCGGAACGCAATACTCTACTTAGACTACCTTGGTCAGTAATTCCTGGGGCAATTAGTCCAAATGCAATTTGTAACTCATTATTCAACAGTTCTTCCTGAACTGTATTCCTATTATCGATACCTATGGTGGCGTTCACCTGTAGGTTATCGTTAATGTCATAGATAAATTTGTTGGAAGCGGTAACACGATTGGTGGTACTGGTAATATCGACCAAATCACCAACATTTTGGTAGTAAGCCAACTCATCCTCCCACTCAGCATCCGTGAATTCTGCAGTGTCTCCTCTTGCCGATCCTTCCAAGTTGGAGAAACGAGATAAGCTAGTGTTGGCGTTGTAATCCAAGTTGGATTGGAAATTTACGAAGGATAACGATCCTTGGTACTGTAATCTGTCGGTTACTTTTGCGGTTAGTCCAAATGAAAAGGACCGTCTAATCTGCTCGTTGATATCATTGAAACTATCGTCAGTGTATAGGTTACCGGCAAAGTTGTAGGTGAATTTTTCATTGCCGCCATTCAATCCCACTTTAAACTCCTGTGAAAGCCCAGGCTCGAACAGAGCCTCTGCAGTTCTTTCATACTTTAAAAAATCCCTAGTGCCCTTTATAACACCAACATTGGTTTCAAAGTAGGCAGAACTCCTACCTTCCTTACCCTTTTTTGTGATAATTTGGATGACACCGTTCGCAGCGTCAGCACCGTACAACGTAGTTGCGGCACCACCCTTAATATATTCGATTTTTTCGATGGATTCAACGGGAATGTCCGCAAGGGCAGAAACGTTGGCGCCACCGGTTCCAATACCCAATTGCGGGTTGGAGTTTAGGTTGTCTACCCGTACACCATCTATAATTACAACTGGTGTGGCTGATGAAGCGGCGGAAATTGGACCACGGGTCCTAATGATTGCCGCCGTACCAGGCTGACCAGAACTCAAGCGAATCTGCGCACTAGGAGTGGTCGATTGTAATAATTGATCAATCTGGTTGGCAGGCAATTTGTCGATTTCCTCGGCATCCAAAACATCAACCGTTGTGGACAATTTTCTTCTGGCAATACCAGAACCTTGACCGGTTACAATAACCTCTTCCAGCGCCTGCGCATCTTCTTCCATCTGTACATTAATTGTAGACGATGCTCCAACAGCCTGTTCTACTGTTTTTTGGCCGATATAGCTAAAACGGAGTGTTTGACCCATAGCAGCCATGATGGAATAGTTTCCATCAAAATCCGTTTGGGTTCCAGTATTAGTCCCCACAATGGTAATGGAAACACCCGGAAGGGGCAATCCATTTTGGTCTGTAACCGTACCGCTAACATTCTTTTCTTGAGCCAGTGCTGCTGTAATGGAACAGCATAACAACACCAACATCATCCAATAATTTTTCATTATCATAAAATTGATTTAGAGTTAGTTTTTGCAATCGAGCAGGGGGAGGATGAATCTTTTTTGTAGGCTAATTCAAAAAATCTTCCGAAACAATGAAAACTAAAAAATCGGAAAGAAGATAAGATCTAGAGCCTCCGCCCTGTGATTGCAGGCGTAAAACAAAAGAAAGTTGAGGGGGAGATTGTTAGCGCTTATTAACCTTTACTTATTTCCCGAATAAGGTTTACGTTTACAAATTCGAGGATAAACCTTGCTAGGCCGCGTTTTGGATGAACTCCTTGGGTGTAATCTTCGTCCGTTTTTTAAATGCCTTGTAAAACGATACCCGATTGTTAAATCCGCATTGGTACGCGATATCGGAAATGGATTCGGAGGATTTTTTAAAATTGTTGCAGAGCTTGTTTTTGGCCTCTTCAATCCGGTAGGTGTTGATGTAGTCGTAAAAGCTCATGTTAAAATTTTCATTGATTACTTGGGAGGCATGGTGTCTGGAGATATTGAGCATATTGGCGATATCATCAAGACGGAGCTCGTGGTTCAGATAGAGTTTTTGGGTATCCATCAAATCCTCCAATTTTTCCTTTAGCTCTTGAGAAAAAGCTTCGGACAATCCCGTTTTTTCATATTTATCCTGTTTACTGCTGGGAGCGGTACGCTGGTTTTTCGCGTTCAGGAGATGGCGATATTTTAACAGTAGGCAAGTGGCTACCACATAAAATGGGAGTGGTACCACAAATAGGAGAAAGGAATCCTCAAAGTTGGACCAACTATAAAAGATCAAAAAGAGGGTATACGCAAATAGGAATAGGAACAGCAAAATGAAACTTTTGGTAAAAAAGCCCACTTTGTTTTTCTGAAAGAAATGTGTGTAATCCCAGAGTGACATAAGCTATCATTTTTGTCTTCGGGATTCAAATTGCAAAAAAGTAAAGTTTTATCGGGGTACCAATTGACGGATGCCCCTTTTGATCTGACGGATGGCCCTTCCCAGTCAACGGATGCATTTTTAGGGTATCAAAAAATCATCCTGGAATAGGGGATAATGGTAGGGTACCCTTTGTCCTTAAAATAGGAAATGGTTTTTTCATCTCCAGTGGCCAAAACAAAATCGCCTCCCCAAGCTCCCAAGCTTTTGATTACACCAAAATAGTCGGGAAAAAGGCGTTGCTTTACCGGTTGTTGTTGCAGTACTTCGCCAAGCAGATTTTCGTGCTCTGCCATAAGCGACTCAAAGCCCGCTAGGGTGGATGATTCCATCATTCTATTTGTGATGGATGAAATTTCCTTGATGAGTTGGGGCCTATCAAACTGACGATTTTTGTAATTGGCAATGGCCTCCTTGCTGCTTTGTTTTTGGTTGAGGTGCACAAAGTAGAGGGAATCTTTAAAAATGGGGTCAAAAGCAATGGTTTCAACTTTTGGGTTTCCCTTCACAAGCTGGTAGGTAATGGGCGAATTGTGCTGTGCGCAGGCAATATCGTACCCACTTCCGCCAAAAGCGTTCCATAACAATTGATAGGCATCCACTCGGCCCCATTGGGCCAGATTGTTGATCAAGGTGGAGGAGGTGCCCAATCCCCAAGATCTTGGGAACGTCAGTTGGGTCGTAATCTCGAATCCGTCGCTATCCGTCAGCAATAATGGGTTTTGTGCGTTGGCCTCCAAAAGAAGGTTCGCCAACGTTTTGGACATGGCTTCATCCGAAGTGGAAAGGATTTTTAAATTGGAAAGATCAAAAGTAACGGTAAACCAGCTATTGCCATTTTCATCCAAACTGGTCCACACCAACAGGCCCGATGAGGTTGGGGTCACTTCCAACGATTGCCCATAGCTGGTGGGAATGGCCAGACCCAAGGCACCATCCAAAATAGCGTATTCGCCGGAAAGCAATAGTTTACCGTTGCTGTAGAATTCTTTCTTCATCAATTTAATTTCAGTCGATTCAATGCCTCTTTTACCGATGCATTGGTTACGGTCTTGTCCTTAAAATAGGTGACCAATTCCTGTTTTTCACTTTCAGTGGCACCCAATTGGTTGAGCATATTGAGCAAATGCATTTTCATATGCCCTTTTTGGATGCCCGTAGTGACCAAACTGCGTACGGCAGCAAAATTTTGTGCCAATCCCGCTACGGCCATGATCTGCATCAACTGCTTTGCCGTGGGATGTTGCAAGATTTCCAATGCCAATTTAACCAAGGGATGTAACGTGGTGAGTCCGCCTACGGTACCCAGTGCCAAAGGGACCTCTATCCAAAACCTGAAAATACCGTCCTCTATGGTGGCATGCGTTAAACTGGAATACTGCCCCTCTTTTGCGGCATAGGCATGCACGCCTGCTTCCACAGCCCTAAAATCATTTCCGGTAGCGAGCACCACGGCATCAATCCCGTTCATAATGCCCTTGTTGTGCGTTACGGCTCGGTACGGTTCCGCCTTGGCAATGCTAACGGCCTGTACAAACTTTTGTGCGAAATCATCTGCTGGCATATCGGCACTTGCCAAATCAGTCACCGGACAACTGACCTCCGCCCGGACCAAACAATCGGGTACATAATTGGAGAGAATGCTCATCACCACCTCTATATTTTTCTCCCCATCATTAAAAGCATCGTGGGCTTGAGCTTCTTCTTTCAGGGTCTTGGCGAACTGTTCCAAGCAGGAGTTGATAAAATTGGCGCCCATGGCATCCAAGGTCTCAAAGGTACAATGGAGCTGATAGTAACCTTCAATTTTATCTGTAAGATTTCTAAGCACTATATCGTTGATGCCACCGCCCCGTTTTTCCATGTTTTGGGTGATGGAGGCCACACTCTTGATCAAAAGCGGTTTTAGGGTGTTGAAAAAATTGGTGAGCTTCTCCTGGTCACCTCGATAGATAAAATGAACCTGTCCCACTTTTTCTGTCCCCAAGACTTCCGTTTTGAATCCGCCTCGCTCCAACCAAAATTTGGCCGCCTTACTTGCTGCGGCCACCACGGAACTTTCCTCAATGGCCATGGGGATGGTGTAGAGTTGATCATTAATCAGAAAATTGGGAGCGACCGCAAAGGGCAGATAGTAATTGGAAATGGTATTTTCGATAAACTCATCGTGCAGTTGCTGTACTCGTGGGTCCGAGTTCCAGTACTGCTGCAATAGGGCTTTCGTCTGTTTGGGGTCCTTGGTGCAATTTGTCGCTATCCAATCAATTTTTTGGGTTTTGGACAATTTGGAAAATCCTTCAACGGGAGTCTTCATAAAGCTGGCTTAAAGCCTCCAAATATACGGATATTGACCATTTGCACGTGATGTGTCTTTTTTAAATTCCAAAAAATGGAGAATGGTTAAAATTGTTGCAAAGACAACATCAAAGTTTATTTTTTGGATAAATATTAGTAAACTTGGAAGTTTTTAATCAAATGTGTGAATTGGAAAACCTAATTACAAAACGTACATTTTGAATTAAAAATATGATGTCGAGCACAGTCGCGACATTTTTGTTGAACCTTTCGACTGCGCCCAAGATGACAAATATGCTTTTTTGACCATTTAGAAGATTTAATCAATTTTTCACTTCATGAACAAACCGAGTTTTCTATTCCTGTTTCTTTTAGGATGTTTGACTTTTTCCACTGCACAAAAGAAAAAAATAACCCTCGAAGAGATTTGGGGAGGAGAATTTAGAACAGAATATATGGATGTCCTGCGATCCATGAACAACGGTACACAGTATACCATATTGAATACAGAACGTTCCCCACGATCTAGCAGTTTGGACAAATACGATTACAAAACCTTGGAAAAGGTGGAGACCATCGTTGCCTCATCCGAAGCCATTCCCTATTTTTCTTCCTATACTTTTAGTGATGATGAGTCAAAGGTACTCTTGGCAACCGAGGTAGAGCCTATTTTTAGGCGTTCCCGATTGGGCATCTATTATATATATGATATCGCCTCCAAGGAACTGGTAAAAATAGCCGAAACCAAAATACAAGAACCCACACTTTCCCCAAACGGAAGCAAAGTGGCCTATGTGTTGGACAATAATCTATATGTGATGGATTTGGCCGATCGCACCACCAAGCAAGTGACCACAGATGAGAACAAAGGAACCATCATCAATGGGGTAACGGATTGGGTATACGAGGAAGAATTTGGCTTTGTCCGTGCTTTTGAATGGAACAGCAACGGCACCAAAATTGCTTTTCTTCGGTTTGATGAGACCGAAGTTCCCCATTTTTCAATGGATTTTTATGGAACCGATCTGTATCCTTATCAATATGAGTTTAAGTATCCCAAAGCGGGAGAGAAGAATTCCATCGTCACATTGCATATGTACGATGTCGCATCTGAATCTATTTCTAACGTGGATTTGAATGATTCCTACTACATTCCGAGAATCAAATGGATGCACAATCCAGATCATTTGAGCGTTCAAACGTTGAACAGGCATCAAAATACATTAAAGCTGTATGCCGTGAACGCAAAAGATAATTCCGCATCGGTTTTGCTGGAAGAGAATGATAAAGCCTACGTGGATATCGATGATGATCTTACTTTTTTGAATGATGATAGCTTTATTTGGACCAGCGAGGCAGATGGATACAATCACCTATACCTTTATGGGAAGGATGGTAAATTGAAGAACCGGATTACGGAAGGGCCTTGGGAAGTCACGAGCTATTATGGATATGACGAAAAGAATGACCGTATCTTCTATCAATCCGTGGAAAATGGTTCCATCAACAGAGGGGTTTACAGCATTTCCACCAAAGGAAAGCGAAAGAAAGCATTATCCACCGAAGCTGGGACCAATTCCGCAGCCTTCAGCAGTGATTTTACCTATTACATCAACACCTATTCCAGTGCCATGACTCCTTATCGATTTACCTTGCACGATGCATCCGACGGGAAACTTGTCAAGGAAATCAAGGACAATTCAGCTTTGTTGAACAAATTGGAAGGATACGAGATTTCACCCAAGGAGTTTTCCACCATCAATGTGAATGGGTACGACCTGAATATGTATATGATCAAACCGGCTAACTTTGACCCGAACAAAAAGTATCCACTTTTCATGTTCCAATACAGTGGTCCGGGTTCACAGCAGGTATCCAATTCGTGGATGGGCAGCAACGACTACTGGCACCAGCTCTTGGCTTCCGAAGGTTACATCGTGGCCTGTGTGGATGGTCGTGGAACCGGTCTAAAAGGGCGAGACTTTAAAAAATTGACCCAAAAAGAGTTGGGCAAATATGAGGTGGAAGACCAGATTGCGGCAGCCCAACAATTAAGCAGCTTGCCCTATATTGATGAGAATAGAACGGGAATATGGGGATGGAGCTACGGCGGATTTATGTCCACCAACTGTTTGCTCAAGGGCAACGACACCTTTGAAATGGCCATTGCCGTGGCACCGGTAACCTCTTGGCGTTTTTACGATACCATTTATACGGAACGCTACATGCAAACGCCACAAGAGAACCCAACGGGCTACGACGATAACTCACCATTCAATTATCCAGAACTATTGAAAGGGGATTATTTATTGGTTCATGGTTCAGGGGACGATAACGTGCATGTGCAGAACACCATGCGCATGATCGAGGCTTTGGTACAGGCCAACAAACAATTTGATTGGGCCATTTATCCCGATAAAAACCACGGAATTTATGGAGGTAACACACGACTGCACCTCTACACCAAAATGACCAACTTCGTTAAGGAAAAACTTTAAAAATCTAACCAATACCAATTCGATATGTCAGAAGTATCCAAACCAGTAGAAGAACAACAATTGTTTGGGCACCCCAAGGGGCTGTTCTACCTCTTTTTTGCCGAGCTATGGGAACGTTTCAGTTTTTATGGAATGCGGGCGTTGCTCACGCTCTACATGGTAGAGGTCATATTTGCGGCATTGATGGAACGCGACTATGCCACGGCAGCGGTGTACTCTTCCTACGGTTCTTTGGTGTATGCTTCCACGGTCATCGGTGGGCGTATTTCCGATAGTATTTTGGGTATGCGCCGTTCCATATTTTTGGGTGGAATATTGATGTCTTTGGGGCACTTTGTACTTGCCATTGAAAACAACATTACCTTTTTTCTCGCACTCTCCCTGATTATTGCAGGAAATGGATTCTTCAAACCCAACATATCCACTTTCGTAGGTTCCTTGTACAAAGATGGTGACCCCAAAAAAGATTCCGGTTTTACCATTTTTTATATGGGAATCAATATCGGTGGATGGGTAGCACCCTTGCTTTGCGGATATTTGGCGGCCAAATATGGCTGGCACTACGGATTTGGACTGGCGGGAATTGGAATGCTCACCGGTCTGATTGTCTTTTGGAGCGGTATCAAAAATAATGTGTTTGGAGACAAAGGGCTTCCACCGGAAAATGGTAACATTGATAAAAAGGTATTTGGACTAAAACAAGGCGTACTTGTTCCCGTATTGGCCTTTGCATCCGTGCCTGTAATTGCCTATTTATTGTCCGCATACAAAGCTTTGGGAGCCGAAGGAACTTTTTTTGACGACCAAAATATTGTAAATGTAATTTTCAAATTGATTGGATTTTCTATTTTGGTGTATTTAGGTTACATCATGTACAAGGCAACTTTGGAAGAACGCAAAAAACTCTTTGTTGCCGTGTTGATTACCTTTTTTATGACCATTTTTTGGGGTTTTCATGAACTATCGGGTAGTGTGATTACTCTCTTTGCGGCGCGAAATGTGGATTTGGAAGGCATTATGTCGGCCTCCCAGACCAATTCGTTGAACTCCATGTGGATCATCATTTTGGCTATCCCTATTTCTTTGATGTGGCAGTGGTTATCCAAAAAGAAACTCAACCCACGAACTCCCTATAAATTTGGAATGGGTCTTTTATTTGCCGGTATCAGTTTTTATGCCTTGGCGATAAGTGGTGCAAGTGCGAACGAAAATGGTTTTGTTCCGTTCACCTACCTATTGTTGATGTATTTCTTATTATCAGTGGGGGAATTGTTCATGTCTCCCGTAGGATTGTCAAAAATCACTGACTTATCTCCCAAACGAATCGTCGCTTTCATGATGGGGGTTTGGTTCCTATCCTCTGCATTTGCCTTCCAAGTAGTTGGTTTTATCGGCAAGCAATTGGCCATTGAAAGCACGGATGCCGATATCAGCGGATTTAGCACCCTTAACATTTACACCGACGGATTTATGCTTATTGCACAATACTCTTTAGGAGCGGGACTTTTGGTGATTTTGGCCTCGCCATTGATCAAAAAGTTGATGGGCAACGTCCATTAAACTCTTTAAAACTTAAAAACATAAAATCCCTTTTCACCTGTGTAGTGAAAGGGGATTTCTTTTTCGCTACAAGTGGCTTTCCACTTCGCCACCAAACTAGGGTAGTTACTGCCATCGGCAAGAACGGTTTTAGGTTGTATCGAATCCAGTAATCGCTCCAAATGGAACCTTGGTGATTCTGTCAACAACAAATAATCGGGCTGCTTTTCCAAAGGAAACAAAGCCATACTATCTACAACTACTAGCCTTTTTTCGCCCAAAATATAGCTGTTTTTTAGTATGGCGGTGTCCACGGTTCGGATGCGTTCCGCCACAGCGTAATCGTTGGCAAGGTTTCCCATGTTTGTTGGGTTTGAAGTGAGGATGGAAAGCGAATCTCCCAACTGATGCAGTATAACCGAGTTGCTGGAACGGTGCGCAAGGATAAGGGTCTCTTTTTGCTGCATTTGGAACTGGCTCCAAATACTCCAGCTTTGAAACAGGACAATTCCTGCGAACAAAAGCAAAGCTGTTTTTTTGACGGGTTGGGACAGAAATGTAACTAATGCAAAAATGATAGCATAGCCCAAAAGTAGCTGCACTGAATCAAAGGGGATGTCCTTAATAATAAAACCTTCTTGCTGCGCTACCCATCCTACAATAGCATTCATGATGTGGATAACCCCATTAAAGCCATCCACCAAAAATGGAGGTAAGGGCTCCAACAGTGCCAGGGCAATGACCAAAATGCCGACACCCAAAATCAATCCCAAAAAAGGAATAATGAGCAGGTTGGAGATAAAAAATAAGGCTGGAAACTGATGAAAGTAGAACAAACTAATGGGCAAAACACCCAACTGTGCCGCAACACTCACCGATAGCAATTGCCATGTTTTGCGCACAAGAAAGTTTTCCGGAAACCAGAATCGTTGCAATTTTGGGTAAATCCAAACAATGGCGAATACCGCAGCATAACTCATTTGAAACCCCACTTGGAACAAGAACAAGGGCTTTATCAACAAAATGAAGAGCATGGAGAGCGCAATAATGTTGAAGGAACTCGTGGGACGGTTGAGGTAGAGGGCATAGGCCACAAACGAAAACATGGTCACTGCTCGGACAATGGAAGGGGAAAGTCCCGCCACAAAGGCATAAGCCCAAAGCAATAGCACCACCAACACCAACTTTAAGGTTTTACCTTTAGGTAAACGTTCCAGCGGGATCAACAGCAACTCCAAAAGGAAAAGAATAATTCCTACGTGAAGCCCGCTCACGGCCAAGATATGGACTGCTCCGGCATTTTTATAGTTGTTGTAGGTGTCTTGGGAAATGTCGTCGCGTTTGCCCAATAACAATGCTTGGATTACCGCCATTTCGTCTTTTCCAAAGTCCCTTTCTTTTAGTTTGGAGATAACGTGTTCCCTAAAACGGGAGGCGTGCCCAAACAAGGTGGTCGATTTTTTTTCCGTTTTAAGGATGGACGGATAGTTGTTCCTAATTTGATGATGGATGCCCTGCTTTTGTAGGTAACTTTGATAATCAAACTGGTAAGGATTCAATGTTGACCGAATACCTTCAAGTGGGGCGTAAACCACTAATTCATGATCAACTTCCAATGGCTTTGACAAGGAATCAGGAGTCAGACTCAGTAGTAATTTCCCTGAAGCTCTTCTCTTATCCGCAGAAATAACTTTGGCTACATAGCGATGGGAATAGGCATTGGGTTTTAAAGTTTCTCCCACTTTAAGATGCCAAACCATTGGTTGCTGAACATCTAACTGTCCATAATAATCGGGCATACCCTTGTAGGTGGACATACCAACCACAAAGGCGCCCAAGATTATGGTGATGGTTGCGGTAAGTGACTCAACATACGGGAAGCCTGACCTTGACTGTTTTTTGCTGGCCCAGAATAATATGGGCAGCAACACGACCATGACAATCAAGAGCAAAAGTGGAGCCAGTTCCGCATAATAGCCGATAATAATGCCCAAAATCACCCATACCGTGAGTTTAATGGACACAAAATTAAGCTGACGCACTTTACAAGATGCGCATGGCCTTTACAAAAGCGCTGTTCCAGTATCCTTCCCGTAATGAGGATACCAGCACGCCTCGTGAGGTTGTGGCGTGAATAAATTTAATGTCCCTTCCGTCGACATCAACGACCAGTCCAACATGGTTGATACGTTTTCCGGTTTTACTGGTCTTAAAAAAGAGCAAATCGCCTTTTTCAACATCACCCACCCCAATTTTTTGACCCTCTAGGGCCATCTGATAGGAGGTACGTGGGAACATGATTTCGTTTTCCTTAAGGGAAACATAGACCAAGCCAGAGCAATCCATGCCCCTTTTGGTGGTTCCCCCATACTTGTACCGGGTTCCGGAATAGGACATCGCCGTAGAAATAATGGCATCTGCCTTCGCATTTTTTCGCCCCTCTTTTTTGCGTGTACGCTCAGGGGAAGTGTCTCGTGTGGACCCCTCTACCGATACGGTTCGGGTCTTGCTGTAGGTGCGTCGTTTTTTACCGGGGCCACAGGCCATAAGGGCAAAAAACAATAGTAAGATTATGGTTTTTCGTAACATCCAAGAATAGATTTACTTTCTTGGAAGATAAAACTACACATTTTTCACAATTAATTGAGCAGCTAGTTCACTCGCTCCTTTTCCACCCAATTTTTCCTTGAGTTCGACGTAGTCAGATAGCATTCGTTCACGCTCTGGACCGCTCACGATTTTGGTAAGCTCTTCTTTGAGTTGTTTGGTGGTCAAGTCATTTTGAATGAGTTCTTTCACCACCTCGCGCTTCATGATCAGGTTGACCAGCGAAATGTAATCCAAGGTAATGATACGCTTCGCAATCTGGTACGAAATCCAGTTCCCCTTATAGCAGACCACCTGCGGCACTCCAAAAAGGGCGGTTTCCAAGGTTGCCGTGCCGCTCGTGACCATGGCAGCATGGGAGTGTTTGAGCAGGGTGTAGGTTTTGTTGGAAACGTACTCCACTTTGTCACCTTTCAAAAAAGGTGTGTAAAAATCATCTGAAAGACTTGGCGCGCCAGCAATCACAAATTGATATTCCGAAAAGTCTTTTTTTACGGAGAGCATGACCTCCAACATTTTTTGAACCTCCTGTTTTCTGCTCCCTGGCAATAAGGCAATAATAGGTTTTTTGGGGTCTAGACCGTTCTCCTTTCTGAAGGTGTCATTGTCTTGCAGGGGAGTGTTCTCGATGGCATCAATGAGGGGATGACCAACAAACTGAACAGGGTAGCCATGTTTTTTTTCATAAAAATCCTTTTCAAAGGGAAGGATAACGTACATCTGGTCGATATCCCGTTTAATTTTGGAAATCCGCCCCTCACGGGATGCCCAGATTTGTGGTGAAATGTAGTAGTTGGTTTTAAATCCGTTTTCTTTGGCCCATTTGGCAATCCTTAGATTAAAACCGGAGAAGTCGATAAAAATGACGACATCTGGATGGAACTTTTGGATGTCTTCCTTGCAATAGGCAATGTTCTTAAAAATCGTTGGGATGTTAAGTATTACCTCCAAGAACCCCATAAAGGCCATATCCTTATAATGTTTGGCCAAATCGGCCCCAGCTTGCTGCATCAGGTCGCCGCCCCAACAACGAATCTGTGCTGAGCTATCCTCTTTTTTGAGGGCCTTGATCAAATTGGACCCGTGCAGGTCGCCCGATGCTTCACCAGCGATGATGTAATATTTCATGGGTAAGTGTCCAAGTTCAAAATTCAATCATCAAGTTCAAAAGTCAAAAGGGTTACGCCACAACAACTTCGAACTTGCTCAACTGTCTGTTTCTAGATTTAAGCCATCACTTTGTAAGCCAGAATTATCAGTGCTGTGACCAAAGTAGCTAGCATAACGCCTTTGGCACGTTGGTCTCGTTTGATGCGTAAAAAGCCAAAAAAGGCCACTAAATTTAAAATAGCACCCAAGGCCAGCAAACTGCCAATATGACCTTGTGCCACAGCAGCATTAAAGGTGGCGACTATCCCCAAATCGGAGAACATCAGTATGTATAGCAAGGTTCCAAAGGTATTGGCAATGATGCCTACAATAAATCCTATGACAATTTCTTTTCTATTGTTCATTTAAGTTCCAGTTGTTTATTTGTGGTATGGCGTGGTGCGCGGTCAGGTCAAATTGTGTGGGCACCACCGAAATAAAGCCATTGGCCAAGGCCCATTCGTCAGTATCTTCCCCTTTGTCCAACAATTCAAACTCGCCCGTGAGCCAGTAGTAATCCTTTCCGGAAGGACTGGTCCGTTTGTCGAACTCCTCTTTCCAATTACCGCGTGCCTGTCGGCATATTTTGATGCCTTTGGGCTCATTTTCGGTTTTGGGAATGTTCACATTTAGCACGGTCCCTTTGGGAATGCCATGGGTTAGTGCCTCCAAAACTATTTTTTTAATGTCGCCCAAAGCTGGTTCAAAATTGGCATCCCACGAGTAATCGCAGAGCGAAAAACCGATGG
Organism: Flagellimonas marinaquae; assembly: GCF_003992675.1. Taxonomy (GTDB): domain Bacteria; phylum Bacteroidota; class Bacteroidia; order Flavobacteriales; family Flavobacteriaceae; genus Flagellimonas; species Flagellimonas marinaquae. Next base: position 119,248 of record NZ_RZMZ01000002.1, on the reverse strand, counting down.
CAGGAATCCCTTCGATTCCTGCTTCAATGGCAGCGCTCATGGTACCCGAATAAATAACGTTAATGGACGAATTGGAACCATGGTTGATACCGCTTACGCAAATATCGGGCTTTCGGTCCAAAATTACCCGAAGTGCCAATTTTACGCAATCCGCGGGGGTTCCGCTGCAACTGTATTCGCTGGGAGCCCCCTCTTTGTGGTCCACGACCACTTTTTTGGAAAATAGCGTGCTGTCCACGGTAATGGCATGCCCCATGCCGCTTTGAGGGCTGTCAGGGGCCACCACCACGACTTCCCCGATCTCCATCATGGTGCGTATGAGCGCCCTTAGGCCAGGAGCTGTGATTCCATCATCATTGGTGACCAAAATAAGCGGTTTTTCCATCATGGATAATTTAAGCTATAAAAATACGTTTTTCATAAGGATATGAAGGCCCTGGCGTTTAACAAAAAATTAAATCCAGCTGAAAGGACTGGCACGGTTTTTTCTGTATATTAGGGAATTCATACAACTAGAAACGAAGGAAGACGCAATGAAGATTTGACAGTATGAGGTCAGATTGTTTCGTTCCAGAAAAATCACATTATGAAAAAGAACTTTATTTTGGCACTTTTGGTTATTCTTGTCGCAGTCGCCTCCTGCAGCTTTACCAACAAGTCTTTTGATAACGATGACAAGGATAAATTTTTGTTGGAACTGATTTCCTACGTATTGGAAAGGGGCCATTACGAGCCCAAAGAGGTAAATGATAGCTTTAGTTCCAATGTTTTTGATGACTTTATCGAAGTCATCGACCCAACCAAACGCTACTTCCTGGAAAGCGATATCAGGGAATTTGAAAAATACCGTTTCATGATCGATGACGAGATCAGGAACACGGATATCGAATTTTTCAATGCCGTATACCAACGCCTGATGGTCCGTATGGAAGAAGCCAAGGAAATTTACAAGGAAGTCCTTGCCAAACCTTTTGATTACAGTATCGACGAAACCATCGAAATCGATTATGACAAGCAAGAGTTTGCCAAGACCAAAAAAGAACTCAAAGAACGTTGGAGAAAACAATTGAAATACAATACCCTCAACGTTTTTGATGACAAAATTGACAATAGGGTTGCCGATGCCAGCGCTGAAGGGGACTTGGATATGGATGCGGTAATGGCCTTCAGTGACATACCGAACTCCATTGATAAAGTGACTACTGAAAAAGAAGCCAGAGAGGTCACCAAAAATACCCTGGACGAATTCTTTGATTTCGTGGACGACCTGGAACGTAAAGACTGGTTCGTTCAATACCTAAATACTATTGTTGAAGAATTTGACCCACACACCTTTTATTTTGCCCCAGAGGAAAAGGAACGTTTCGATATTGGAATGTCCGGTAAGTTTGAAGGAATCGGGGCGAGACTGCAAAAGAAACCCGAAGGGGCCAAAATTGTTGAGATTATTTCAGGTGGTCCCGTTTGGAGAGAACAATCTTTGGAGGTTGGAGACCAAATCCTAAAAGTGGGACAAGATGGCGAAGAGCCCATCAATATTGTAGGAATGCGGTTGGAGGATGCCATTAAATTAATCAAGGGTCCGGAAGGAACCGTGGTTGACCTTACCGTTAGGAAAGTGGATGGTACTATAGAAACCGTTTCCATTACCCGAGATGTGGTGGAGTTGGAAGAATCCTATGCAAAGTCAGCGACCATTGATGCCGGAAACGAAAAATTTGGATTGATCAATCTCCCAAAATTCTATGTGGATTTTGAGGACTATTCCGAGAGAAACGCTGCGACCGATGTCGCCAAGGAGTTGGAGCGCCTCAAAGAGGCCGGTGCAGAAGGCATCATACTCGACCTTCGTGATAATGGCGGAGGGTCATTGAAAACCGTGGTAGAAATGGCAGGATTGTTCATTAAGGATGGTCCCATCGTTCAAGTACGTTCCTCTGGGCAGCGAAAAGAAGTTCATGAGGACAAGGATGAGCGTATCCAATGGGATGGCCCCTTGGTTATTTTGGTAAATGAATTATCCGCCTCTGCCTCCGAGATATTGGCCGCTGCCATGCAGGATTACAAAAGAGCGGTAATCATTGGAAGTAAGCAAACTTTTGGTAAGGGCACCGTTCAAAACGTAATTCCTTTGGACGGCATTGTCCGAGGAAACGAACACGGTGATTTGGGCGCCATTAAATTAACGACCCAGAAGTTTTACCGAATCAATGGAGGCTCCACACAATTGGAAGGTGTGAAAAGTGACATTGTGGTTCCGGACAGATATAGCTATATCGATTTGGGCGAGCGCGATCAGCAAAATCCGTTGGGTTGGGATAAAATCACACCAGCCGACTATGAGGTTTGGGATGGCTATATTGATTTTGATGACGCCGTAAGCAAGAGTAAAGAGCGGATGGCCATGAACGAACAAATCAAACTAATCGAGGAAAACGCCAGATGGGTGAAGGAACAACAGGATGAAAACCTGATTTCCTTGAGGTACGACGATTACATAAAAAGGGAACAAGAAGCCAAAAAGCGTGCTGAAAAGTTCAAAAGCCTTAGGGATTACGATTCCAAATTGTCGTTCAGTTCCTTACAGTACGAGAAAGAACTGTTCACACAGGATTCTGTTCTTCGCGAAAAAAGGGATAGATGGCACAAGGATTTGGCCCGTGATATTTATGTGGAAGAGGCCGTTAACGTGTTGAGGGACTTGCACCAAAACAATATCAAAAAGAAAGATAGCGAATTGGCCAGTGTCAATAAAGGATAAACTGACCACATCATACGATTGTAAGCCAACTCATTTTGAGTTGGCTTTTTTATATTTTCGTTTCAACTCTAGGGACCTAAGCATCAAATGAGAAAAAGAACGATTTATACCCTACTTATGTTGGTTTGTATCGTGGGCTTTTGGTTGTTCGAAAACTTTTATACACCGGCGACCTATTCGGACCCAAACGCATCGAATACTGGCTGGATTTCCTCCGATTTTCTGCCAAGCTCCACAACAGGCGAGGTCGTACAACACTCGTACTATACACTTTCCTATAGCGAGCCGCATGAACAAGCGGAATGGGTGGCCTATGAACTCAAACGAGAGCATTTGACGTATGATGACAGGGAACGCCCTTATTTTATTGAAGACCCCAAAGTGAGAACAAAATCGGCCGATTGGCGCAATTATAGAGGGTCTGGTTACGACCGTGGACATTTGTGTCCGGCAGGCGATCGTCGCTTCTCCGAACAGGCCTACAATGAAACTTTTTATACCAGTAACATAAGCCCGCAGGACAGGGATTTTAATGCAGGTGTTTGGAACCGTTTGGAGCAAAAGGTTCGTTATTGGTGCAAAAAGTATGGTGATTTAATGGTGATTACTGGGGGAGTGCTGGAAAATGACCTTTTGGAGATAGGTGAAGAGGATGTGGATGTACCACGTTTTTACTACAAAATTGTGATGAAAGGGAAAGGTAGGAATGCCATGGTATTGGGGTTTCTGATTCCAGCACAGGAAAGTCAGAACTCCGTGGAACATTTTTTGGTACCCATTGACGAGATAGAGGAAAGAACAGGGATAGATTTTTTTGAAAAGCAGCCGCAAGACTGGCAGTCCAACATGGAGTCCCAAGTGAACGTTAGGGGTTGGAAGTTTTAAATGCCGTCCTTCAAACGGTTGGAGTCCAGTTTTAGGAAAATGAACAACAACATTGTAAAGAAAATCAATCCGGAACCACCATAACTAAAAAAGGGCAAGGGAACACCAATAGTGGGCAATAGCCCGATCACCATTCCAATATTGATAAAATAATGAAATACCAAAATGGAGATTACTCCATAACCGTACATGCGACTGAAGTCACTTTTCTGCCGCTCAGCAATATAGATCAACCGTAAAAAGAACAACGAGAACAGCAGGATAACGGTCGAAGTTCCCAAAAAACCCCACTCCTCGCCAACGGAGCTGAAGATATAATCGGTATGCTGCTCCGGCACAAAATCTCCCTTGGTTCGGGTGCCTTCCAAAAACCCCTTACCGGTGAAACCGCCTGATTCGATGGCTTTTTCGGATTGATAGGTATTATAGCCGATTGTTTTGCGAATCTCATCCAGTTTTTCCTCATCCTTTTCCAAGCTCAACCAAAGGGCAAAGCGGTCGCGGTGACGCTGTTCAAACACATTTTCAAAAACGAAATTCACGGATAGTGAAAAGAGTACAGAAACCGCTATGACGCCTAATACAGGCAGTATGGGAATCTTTACAGAAGCCTTTTTAAAGGTGTAAACCAAAAGGGTTAAAATAACTAGTCCAATAGCAACCCATACCGTGCCGAACATTAAGGTAGTGGCAAATAGGACCACGGCAAAAATGAGAATACCTAAATAATAAATGGGAAATCCTTCCCTAAAAAGGACAAAAAACAGCGAAAAATAGATCAGTGAACTCCCGGGATCGGGTTGGGGTAATATCAATAAAGCGGGCAACAAAATGATGACCAAAGCATAAATTTGGTGTTTTCCTGTACGGATGTCTGTTTGGATATCGCTCAAAAATTTAGCCAGTGCCAGTGAAGTACCAACTTTTGCCAACTCGGAGGGTTGTAGGTTAAAAAATCCAAGGTCATACCAAGAGGTTGCGCCTGCAATGGTTTTACCAAAGACGAAGAGTCCTAGCAACAACACTATGGAAACAATGTAAAAGATGGAAGAAAATCGTTCAAAGAATTGGGACTCCACGAAGAGAACGAACACAATTCCCAAGGCTGCCAGTCCAATGAAAAAGAGTTGTTTTCCATACAAAGTTGAAAAATCAAAAAGGGAAGTATCGGCTTCCCCAACAGAGGTGGAGTAGATATTGAGCCATCCGATAAATACCAAGAGGGCGTAGAGGATGACAGAGACCCAATCCAACCTTCCAAACGGCCCTCTACCAGACATACTCGTTTATTTCAAAGGGTTCGCCGCTGTAGGGCTTCGCATATTCGTGCTCCAATGTTTTGTCCAGCATACGCTTTTCCAAGTCTTTTCTGGTAATTTCTCCTTTGATGTATTTCTCTATCAACAAGGAAGCAATATGTCCAGCATAGCGAGCGCCATAGTATCCGTTTTCAATATATACTGCTAACGCAATTTGCGGGTTTTCCACTGGTGCGAAGGCCACAAATACCGAATGGTCCGTTAACTGCATGCGTTCACCATCGATACGAATATAATTTTCGACCGTACCTGTTTTTCCAGCAATATCGATTCCTGGAATTTTTAGCCATCTAGCGGTACCATAATTGTACACATTGGCCATGCCCTCGATTACAGGGTCAAAATGCTTTCTGTCGATTGTGGTGTAGCGGGGCTCGGTATATTTTGGGTCTATATCTCCCTTGTTACCGATACTTTTGATTACATGAGGGGTGTAGAAATAGCCTCGGTTGGCAATGGCTGCGGTCATATTGGCCAACTGAAGGGGCGTTGCTGCGATTTCACCTTGCCCAATGGAGTTGGAAATGATAGTGGAAGCGGCCCATCGGCCATCTCCGTACCATTTATCGTAATAGGCCACATCAGGAATTCTACCTGGCGCTCCAGTGGGTAGGTCGGTGCCCAAAAAATCGCCCAATCCAAAGCTTTTCATATGCTTTTCCCAAACAGACATTCCTTTGTCGGTGGTCTCGTATTTGTCGTATATCTTTCTGAAAACCCCAGCAAAATAGGCATTACAGGATTGATATATTCCAGAATTTAAGTCGCGGACGCCACCGCCGCAATGGCAGCCCCTCAAAGTGTTACCAACGTAAAACCCATGATAGCATCTAAAATTGGTATCTTCATCAATCACACCTTCTTGAAGACCGATCAGCGCATTCAGGGTCTTAAAAGGTGAACCTGGTGAAGGTTGTGCCAAAATGGAACGGTCCCAAGTGGGTTTGGCTATGGTATCGTAATGTAACTTGCTGTAGTTTTTGGAACGTTCGCGACCTACCAATAGGGCGGGGTCGTAGGCGGGTCCAGATATCATCGCCAATATTTCCCCGGATTTGGGCTCAATCGCCACAATACCTCCGCGCTTGCCATGCATCAATTTTTCCCCGTATTCTTGTAAGGTTTTGTCCAGGGTAATATGGATTTCCTTGCCCTGTTGTGGCAGCGTGTCCAATTTCCCATCTTTATACGGACCGATATCACGATTAAACCTGTCTTTTTGGATATGTTTTACACCTTTTTGCCCCCTAAGGATTTCCTCGTATTGTTGTTCAATGCCAGTTCGTCCTTTTAACTCACCAGCAACATAGTACGGGTTGTTCTTAAGGTCCCATTCGTTTACCTCGCTGATATAGCCCAGCACGTTTGCGGCACTTTTGGTATTGTAATAGCGCAACGACCTTTTTTGGATGTAAAAACCTGTAAAGTGACGCATTTTTTCCTGAAGCTTGGCATAATCCTCTTTGGAAAGTTGAGGTACCAAAACCGATGGAAGTCGAGGGGAGTACCTTCGGGCCTTTTCCATCTTGGAAAGGAACTCTGGTTTGTCAATACCTAGCAGAGTGCAAAATTCGAGGGTGTCAAGGGGTTTTACCTCCCTTGGTATCACCATGACATCGTATGCTGGTTGGTTGCCCACCAAAAGTTTACCGTTCCTATCGTAAATGTAGCCCCGTTCGGGATAGTCATATACTTTTTTAATGGCCGGGTCGTCCAATATTTGGTCCGGCGAAAAACGGAACAATTGCAAATAGGATAACCTGCCAATAAAGGTAAATCCTATGAGCACAATAATGGATGATAGCAATAATTTTTTCATGACCGATCTAAATTCTTGGACTTCAATACTTATCCAACGATAAAAACTACGTTTTTATTCGCTCTTTGGACTAAAAAGTGAGCTAAATAATACACAAAGTATTAAAGTTACCATGCCTGTGGCAAGAACTTTTTTCAAAATTAATAGGATATGGGCGATACTTAAAATTTCAAACGAAAAGAATATCAAATGATGGAGAATCACCAATAGGGTCAAAAAGGTGACCCGTTGCACTTTGGTGGTGTTCTTAAAGCTGAAACTCTGGAAATCATAGTTCACTCCAAAACAAAAGCGCATGATCGACGGTCGGGCATAGGCAATGGTAACGGAAGCCAGTGCATTGAGTGCCAAGGTATCGGAAAATATATCAATAGCCAGCCCTAATAAAAAAGCACTGAGCATAAAAATTGCCCTGTTGGTCTTGATGGGGTACCAATAAAAAAAGATAACGTACACGAAGGGATTGATGAACCCTAAAAAATTCAGGTTGTTGAAAATGAGCACCTGTGTGATGACCAGCAGCACAAAACGTAAGATATTTATGATAAGGGTACTGCTCATTCTATAGTCCTTGATTCCAGTTCCTCGATTTCTTCCTTGTCCCTGTTCTCTATGAGATACACATTTTTGATGTTGGCCATATCGGAAAACAGTTCAACATCGATGTTGTAAAAGCTTTGGGAAGCGTTCAAATCGTATTTTTTAATGGTTCCGATTGGTACGTTCTCCGGAAAAATGCTGGACATTCCTCCCGTAACAATGGTGTCGCCTACCACCACCGGAACCAATCTGGGGATATCGATAAGCTGAACCACCCTGTAATTTTTCGCGTCCCAAATCAAGGAGCCAAAGTACTCGGTGCCCTTGATTTTTGCGTTGATATTGGATTTGGTGTTGAGCACACTTTGCACGGTGGCAAAATTGTTCGAAACGTTTTCCACTATTCCCAAAATGCCATCAGTGGTGATTACCCCCATATCTTGGTGAACACCGTCACTTTCGCCCTTGTCAATCGTTACGTAGTTACGGGGGGAGGTAAAACTGTTTTTGATGAGCTTCGCATCCAAAACTTGGTAAACCGCGAGGGTGGAATCCAAGGGCTGAATGCTATCAAATTGTGCATTGAAGAGCATTTTTCGCAACCGTTGATTTTCCTCTACCAGTCTTTTGTTCTCCTTTGTTAAATTGAAATAGGAAGAAACATCGGCACCAGCGCCATAAATACTTCCAGATACCCATCGGGAAGAATTAAAGAACTTGGATTGATGATAGGAATGCGAGCGGATGGTCATCACCAAGGCGATAAACGCAAAAAACACATATAGGAATGTATTTCGGTAGCGTAAAACAAAATTGATGATGCGTTGCATGCAATCGTATCGTTAAGAAGGTTTTTCAACTCCTTGAAGGTAATAGAACCGTAAGGAATACGGCACTATTTTATCAAAATACTTTTATAGCGTTCCAAGTTTTTGAGCGCAATCCCTGTACCGCGAACAACAGCTCTCAAGGGGTCTTCGGCAATGTAAACGGGCAAATCGGTTTTCTGGGAAAGCCTTCTGTCCAATCCGCGGAGCATTGATCCACCGCCAGCTAAATAGATACCTGTATTGTATATGTCGGCAGCAAGTTCTGGTGGTGTTTGCGATAGCGTTTCCATAACGGCATCCTCAACACGCAGGATACTCTTGTCCAAAGCCTTGGCAATTTCCCGATACGAAACTTGTACCTGTTTGGGTTTTCCGGTCAAAAGATCGCGTCCTTGGATGGATTTATCTTCTGGAGGGGATTTTAGATCTTCCGTGGCGGAACCGATCTCTATTTTGATAGCCTCGGCGGTACTTTCACCCACATACAGGTTGTGTTGCGTTCGCATGTAGTAAATAATGTCGTTGGTGAACACATCGCCCGCAATTTTTACGGATTTGTCACAAACGATACCGCCAAGCGCAATCACCGCAATTTCGGTAGTACCACCACCAATGTCCACGATCATGTTTCCCTTGGGCTGCATAATATCGAGACCAATACCAATGGCCGCAGCCATGGGTTCGTGGATCAAATAGACTTCTTTCCCGTTTACTCGTTCGGCCGATTCGCGCACCGCCCGCATTTCCACTTCCGTAATACCCGAAGGAATACAAATGACCATCCTTAGGGCAGGAGGGAACCATTTTTTCTTAAGTGCCGGAATGTTTTTGATGAACATACTGATCATCTTTTCCGAGGCATCAAAGTCTGCGATTACCCCATCCTTCAACGGTCGAATGGTTTTGATGTTTTCATGGGTCTTCCCCTGCATCATATTGGCTTCGCGGCCTACCGCGATTATTTTCCCCGATACACGGTCCCTCGCTACAATGGAAGGACTGTCAACCACCACCTTGTCCAAGTGGATGATCAGGGTATTTGCAGTACCAAGGTCAATGGCTATTTCCTCGGTCATGAAATCAAAGAATCCCATACAAATCGTCTGTTTTTCGGATTAACGGTAAAAATTATCGGCTAAAGTACTAAAATTAATGTTTAAAATGCCTAGTACCAGTCATCACCATGGATAATCCATTTTCATTGCAATAATCAATGCTCAATTGGTCCTTGATGGAGCCTCCTGGTTGAATGACACTTTTGATGCCTGCCTTGTCCGCAATTTCCACGCAATCGGGGAATGGGAAGAAGGCATCACTGGCCATTACGGCCCCTTCCAAATCAAAATCAAAGGACTTCGCCTTATGTATAGCTTGGTTCAGCGCATCTACGCGTGAGGTCTGCCCTGTGCCGCTGGCGCAGAGTTGCCTGTTCTTGGCCAAAACAATGGTGTTGCTTTTGGTGTGCTTGCACAGTTTGGAAGCAAAGATCAAATCCTCGATTTCTTCAGCGGTAGGTTTTTTATCCGTTACCGGATTCAAATCTTCCTTGGAATCGGTTTTGGAGTCCTTATCCTGAACGAGAACTCCGTTCAAACACGTTCTGACCAAAGTTTCGGGCAATTCAATATCATTTTGGATCAAAATGATTCTGTTTTTCTTGCCTTTTAGGATTTTCAGTGCCTCATCAGAATAGCTGGGGGCAATGACCACCTCACAAAATAGTTCGTGGATTTCTTCGGCAGTCGCTTTATCGATTTCAACATTGGAAATCAAAATACCGCCAAAGGCGGATACCGGGTCACCGGCCAAAGCATCCACATAGGCTTGCTTGATAGTGCTACGAGTGGCCAAACCGCAAGCGTTGTTGTGTTTGAGGATGGCAAAAGTAGGGTCGTCATTCTTGAATTCGCCCATTAAATTTACCGCAGCATCCACATCCAAAAGATTATTATAGGATAGCTCCTTACCGTGCAGTTTGGTAAACATGGCATCAAAATCGCCAAAGAAGAACCCTTTTTGGTGTGGGTTTTCTCCGTAGCGTAATACTTGACCTTTGGTCTCACTAATTTTCAATACAGTCTCTTCTTTCTCCTTATTGAAGTAATTGAAGATGGCCGTGTCGTAATGGGATGAAATATTGAAGGCCTTTGTGGCAAAGCGTTTACGGTCTTCCAAAGTTGTGGTTCCGTTTCCTTCGGAAATCACATTCAAAAAGTCTTCGTAATCTTCCATGGACGATACGCAGAGTACATCCTTGAAGTTCTTGGCAGCAGCCCTGATCAGGGAAATACCGCCGATATCGATTTTTTCGATGATATCTTGTTCTGATGCACCACTGGCAACCGTTTTTTCAAAAGGGTAAAGGTCCACGATGACAATATCCAACTGCGGAATATCGAATTCCTTCATTTGGGACACATCACTTTCGTTGTCCTGCCTGTTCAAAATTCCCCCAAAAACCTTTGGATGCAATGTTTTTACGCGACCACCCAAAATGGAAGGGTAACTGGTCACGTCTTCAACAGGCACCACATCGATACCCAAATCACGGATGAATTTTTCGGTACCTCCTGTGGAATAAAGGGTTACACCGAGTTCGTCCAGTTTTTTAACAATAGGTTCCAGCCCGTCTTTGTGAAAAACGGAAATCAATGCAGCGGAGGCTTTTTTGGCAGTACTCATTTCTATCTTAAAAATCAATTTCTTAAGCGTACAAAAGTACTTGATTTAGCCCTAAAAAGCAGTACGGGTTATCAACAAATTCGGAGAAGTTTTACAGGATCTCCGCCACGTGTCGGTTGATGAATTCCAAAAAACGTTCATCCTCCTCTGTAAATGGGTCAGGGGTATTGGAATCGATATCGATTTGGCCCACATTCTTCCCATTTACAAATAGCGGGACCACAATCTCGGCCTTTACGGTGATGCTACAGGCGATGTAGTTGTCTTGAGCGGCCACATCGGGTACCACAAAGTTCTGATTGCTCACGGCTACCTGTCCGCAAATACCTTTGCCAAACGGGATAATGGTATGGTCGGTAGGAGCTCCCGCGTAGGGGCCCAATTTTAATTCTTCCTTGTCGCCGTTTCTAAAATAAAACCCCACCCAATCGTAATGGTCAACGCTGTTGCGCAAAAGTTCGCAGATGTCGCCTAAACGGGTATCCACGGATTTGGTCTCATCCGTAATGATTTCAAGCACTTTGGGTTCCAAGGATTGTAGCATAGGTGAATTTTTTTGCAAATGTATTGAATAGTGGATTTGTTCGACAAATTAAATGAAACTTACCCAGCAAAAGGAATAAACTTTTGTTAACTCAGATGCCCCAATTCAAGATTTTGTATTTTTGCATTGGAATGAAACAGGTTTTCCATCAAATAATGTCCGCTGTAATGGCCCTTATGGTCCTTGCCTCTACCGTTTCTTGGACGGTGGACAAGCATCTTTGTATGGGCCGGGTAATGGATATTTCCTTGTTTTTGCATGCCGATGACTGTGGGATGGAATCCGCAATGACTGCCATGGAGGATGATAACGTTCAAAATCCTTGCTGCGAAGATGAATCGTTTACCATAACCGGACAGGACAATCTCAAACTTTCTTGGAACGACTTTGATTGGGACCACCAAGTATTTTTGGTAACCTTTGCCCATTCCTACGCGGAGCTTTTCGTTCCGCTCAAGGAACGTCCGCTTCCCAATGAACAATACCCACCACCGAAACTGGTCAAGGACATCCAAGTGTTGGACCAGGTCTTTTTAATTTGATTATTTGAATTAGAACCGAACACCCGTCTCTTTTTTGATTCGGGCACCATCTTTTGCTAAAAGAATTCTAATTCAATTTTATCATTTTAATGAGAACAATTTTAATCATCATATGCTGTCTTCCATTTTTGGCAAGTGCCCAAGATACCGTGCAAGGTATGGTAATGGAAGCCAATCCCGATAATGAACATAGAGGCCTGCCAGGGGCCAATGTATACTGGCAAGATTCGCCCATAGGAACGATGACCAAGGAGGATGGGACATTTTCCATTCCCTATTCCAATAAGTACAATAAGTTAATCATCAGTTTTGTGGGATTTAAAACGGACACCTTGACGATTGACCAACCCAAAATGGTCCATCATTGGCTACAACCCTCAAATGCCTTGGATGAAGTGGTGGTGGAACAGAAAAAGGAGGCTGTTCAAAAAACCATCTTTTCAGCGCAAAATGTCGTTACCGTCAACAGTGCGGAACTTTTAAAGGCTGCCTGTTGCAACCTTTCTGAAAGTTTTGAGACCAATCCGGCCATCGATGTCAATTTTAATGATGCGCTTACAGGAACCAAACAGATTGAAATGTTGGGCCTTACCAGTCCTTATTTGTTGATTACGCAAGAAAACATTCCCATGGTACGCGGTGCATCGCAATCTTTTGGACTTACGTTTACCCCCGGAACCTGGGTGGAAAGCATCCAGATTACCAAGGGCGCGGGAAGCGTAATCAATGGCTACGAAAGCATTTCGGGGCAAATCAACACCGAGCTCCAGAAGCCCTTTACAGATGCTCCAGTTTTTGTGAACGGCTATGCCAATCTCAACGGACGTTTGGAACTGAACACACACCTGAACACTAAAGTGTCCGACAAATGGAGCACTGGCCTATACATTCACGGAAACCGCAGGGATTTTGAAGTCGATAATAATGACGACGATTTTCTGGATATGCCTTTGTCCAATCAGGTGAATGTGATGAACCGATGGCAATACCAAAACCCCGAAACGGGTTGGGTGAGTTTTTTGAACTTTCGCTACCTGAATGATGAAAAGCAGGTAGGGGAGTCGGGTTTCAATCCCGAAACTGATCGGTTTACCACCAACGCTTGGGGCAGTGAAATTGATACGGAGCGTTTTGATGGTTCCGTAAAGTTGGGCTATGTGTTTCCTGACATGCCCTTTCAGAGTTTTGGCTTTCAGGCATCCTATAGCCATCATGCCCAGAATTCGTACTATGGCTTCAATACGTATGATATTGATCATGAGAGCATCTATTCCAATCTTATGTTCAATTCGATCATTGGGAATACAAAGCACAAGTTCAAAACTGGGATTTCGTTTGCCTACGATGGCTATGATGAATTGGTAAACGGAACTATCTTTGCGCGGTCGGATAGATCGGCAGGCGCCTTTTTTGAGTACAGCTACACCAATCTGGAAAAATTAAGCCTTACCGCAGGGGCCCGTTTTGATACGCATAATCGCTTGGGTAACTTTTTCACCCCTCGAATCCATCTGCGCTACACCCCTTGGGAAAATGGAAGTTTTCGTGGCTCTTTTGGCCTGGGGAGGAGAGCGGCCAATATTTTTGCCGAGAACCAACGCATGTTCGCTTCATCCAGAACCATACAGTTAAATGGAAACGCTGGGAATGTATATGGGTTTGATCCCGAGAAAGCAGTGAATTATGGATTGAGCTTTATTCAAAAATTCCGTTTGTTCGATAGACCTGGGGATTTCAGTATCGACTTTTACCGCACCGACTTTGAAAACCAGATCGTAGTGGATTGGGAAAATCCGAGGGAGGTCACTTTTTCCAATCTTGAAGGTGAAAGCTATGCCAACAGCCTACAGGTGGAACTGAACCATGCCGTTTTGCCCAATGTGGAAGTACGGACGGCCTATAAATTTTACGATGTAAAAACCGACTATCAAACAGGGCTGTTGCAAAAACCATTACAGGCGCGGCATCGTTTTTTTACCAATGTCGGCTATAATACAAAGCCCAAGGAAAACGGGGCACAATGGAGGTTCGATTATACCTTTAATTTATTGGGGGAACAGCGATTGCCGAGTACCGCCGCCAATCCTGCGCAATATCAATTGGGCGAATTTGCCGATGGCTATAGTTTGATGAACGCCCAAGTGACCAAGGTGTTCTCGGATAAGTTTGAAGTGTATGTTGGGGGTGAGAATTTGACTAATTTTAGGCAATACAACGCCGTGCTGGGTGCAGATGACCCTTTTGGCGAATTTTTTGATACGACCATTGTGTACGCACCAATTTTTGGAAGAATGCTCTACATGGGCTTTAGATTTAAAATGTAACCTTATAAAATGTATATCATGATAAAAAGAATAACAGTAATCGCAATTATGCTGGTTTCCGTGATGGGAATGGCACAGGACAAAAACAAGAAAATGACTTTTGAAGTCGATGGTAAATGTGAAATGTGCAAAATGCGCATCGAAAAGGCGGCTTTGGGAGTTGCTGGGGTGAAGTATGCTTCTTGGGACATCCCTACACATCAATTGTCCTTGGTCATGGATGAAAGAAAGACAAATTCCATGCAAATCAAATCTGCTATCGCTGCCGTTGGACACGACACCAAGGAACTAAAGGCAACAGAAGAGGCATACAATGCCGTGCACCCCTGTTGCAAGTATAGGGAAGACAATTCGGATGATAGCAATTCCCATAAAAAGGATAACGACTAATGGAACACACCTATTCCATAACGGGAATGACCTGTAGTGGTTGCGCTGCATCGGTCGAGGAACAGCTTTCCAAGGTCTCGGGTGTGCAGAAGGTGGATGTGGATTTGGAAAATGCCAAAGCCAGCATTGTCATGGAGCAGCATGTGCCCTTGCAACATTTAAAAGATGCATTGTCCCAGAAATATGGTATTTCTTTTAAGGAAGACCATACGGTTTCCAACAGTATGCCTGCCGAAGAATCGAAATGGGATCAATTAAAGCCATTGTTCCTGATATTTGGTTACTTGTTCGTTGCCGCATTCTTGCTCAACTATAAAAACTGGAGCACCACCAATGCCATGCTGGATTTTATGGGGCTTTTTTATATCGTTTTCAGCTTTTTTAAGTTGTTGGACCTTAAGGGCTTTCCCGAAAGTTTTAGAATGTACGACCCTTTGGCAAAGGCTGTGCCGTTCTATGGTAAGGTCTACCCATTTATAGAACTGGCTTTGGGCCTACTTTTTTTGATGCGCTTCCAGATTCAGTTGGCATTGATAGTGACCTTGGTCATTTTGGGGATAACTACCTATGGGGTGACCAAATCGTTGTTGGACAAAAAAAGCATCCGATGCGCCTGTTTGGGAACCGCTTTGAACCTCCCCATGACAGAGGCTACCTTTATTGAGAATGCCATCATGTTGGTGATGGCACTCATCATGCTGTTTCAGATGGGGTAGTATTCGTTGTTTTGGTTAATTTTTAGCCAAATACGATTTACGGATTCAATTCTGAAATACATTTACATCAGTTTTTAATTTATTGACTGATGAAACAAACAAAGTCAAACGGAAAGTCTTCTCCTGCTAAAGCTGTAAAGCCTGTATTGAAGAAGACTGCCCAAGCTACTGGAAAAAAGAAGTAACTTGGTTTTGGTTCTCACAAAGGACCTTATAACAGAACAAAAAAGAAAACGCCCCGATGCAAATCGGGGCGTTCCTATTTTTAATCCGAATAAGATTGTTTATTACATCATGCCTGGCATTCCACCGCCGCCCATTGGAGGCATGGCTGGGGCATCTTCCTTAATATCGGTCAACGCACACTCGGTGGTCAAGATCATTCCAGCTACGGATGCAGCGTTTTCCAAAGCAATACGTGTCACTTTCTTGGGATCGATGATTCCAGTTTTAAGCATGTCCACATATTGATCGGATTTGGCATCGTAACCAAAGTCTTTTTTGCCTTCCAATACTTTGGCGATAACCACGGAACCTTCACCACCAGCATTCTCCACAATGGTACGCAATGGAGATTCGATGGCTTTGGCCACGATTTGTACACCTGTGGTCTCGTCCAATGATTCGGTTGCCAATTTTTCAAGCATTTTTTTGGCTCTTACCAAGGCAACACCACCACCGGCAACAATACCTTCCTCAACGGCTGCACGGGTTGCATGCAGGGCATCGTCCACACGGTCTTTCTTCTCTTTCATTTCCACTTCGGAGGCTGCGCCTACATAAAGTACGGCAACACCACCGGCCAATTTGGCCAAACGCTCTTGAAGTTTTTCCTTGTCGTAATCGGAAGTGGTTGTCTCAATTTGAGCTTTGATTTGGTTCACTCTCGCTTTGATGTCGGAAGCATTTCCGCTACCGTTCACGATTGTGGTGTTGTCCTTATCAATGGTTACAGTTTCAGCGGTACCCAACATATCCAAAGAAGCATTTTCCAAAGAGAATCCTCTTTCTTCGGAGATTACGGTACCTCCTGTCAGGATGGCGATGTCTTCCAACATGGCCTTTCTTCTGTCACCAAAACCAGGTGCTTTTACTGCGGCGATCTTAAGTCCACCTCTCAATTTGTTCACTACCAAAGTTGCAAGGGCTTGGCCTTCCACGTCTTCGGCAATGATCAAAAGCGGTCTTCCAGATTGCGCTACAGGCTCAAGAATAGGAAGGATTTCCTGAAGATTGGAGATTTTCTTGTCGAAAAGAAGAATGTATGGGTTCTCCAAATCGGCAATCATTTTGTCGGTGTCGGTAACAAAGTAAGGAGAAAGGTATCCTCGGTCAAATTGCATACCTTCCACTACATCAACGTAAGTGTCGGTACCTTTGGCTTCTTCCACAGTGATTACCCCTTCTTTTCCAACTTTTGTGAATGCTTTGGCGATCAAGTCACCAATGGCGTCGTCGTTGTTGGCAGAGATAGAGGCAACCTGCTTGATTTTGTCAGAGTCGTTACCTACTTTTTTGGCTTGTTTTTCCAAATCGGCTACCAAAGCCTCAACGGCTTTGTCGATTCCACGTTTAAGATCCATTGGATTGGCACCTGCGGCCACGTTTTTAAGACCTTCTTTCACGATGGCCTGGGCCAATACGGTCGCTGTAGTAGTACCGTCACCGGCTTGATCGTTGGTTTTGGAAGCAACTTCCTTCACCATTTGGGCACCCATATCTTCAAGGGCGTCCTCCAATTCGATTTCTTTTGCAACGGAAACACCATCTTTGGTTACTTGTGGCGCTCCAAAGGACTTGCTGATGATTACGTTTCTACCTTTTGGTCCCAAGGTCACCTTTACGGCCTCGGCCAATTTGTCAACGCCTCGCTTCAGTCCGTCACGTGCATCGATGTCAAACTTAATATCTTTTGCCATTTTTGATTCTTGTTTTGTCATTCCTGTTCTTCGGCTATGCTCAGCATAAACTTAGACAGGAATCTATTAGTTAAACTTCTTTAATAATTGGATGGATTCCCGCTTTTGCGGGAATGACATGTAGTTAGACTATTGCCAAAATATCGCTTTCGCGCATCATCAAATAGTCGGTGCCATCGAACTTGAGCTCGGTACCGGCATATTTTCCATATAGAACGGTATCACCTACTTTGACGGTAACTTTTTCGTCCTTTGTTCCAGGTCCAACAGCTACAACAGTTCCTTTTTGTGGTTTCTCCTTAGCGTTGTCCGGGATGATGATACCGGAGGCAGTTTTGGTCTCGGCCTGTAGCGGCTCGATCAGCACCCTGTCTGCCAATGGTTTGATATTTACTTTAGCCATATTTTAAATGATTTAGATGTTTGTTTTAAAAATTCTTCAAGTAAAATGACAGAAATTGTGCCAATGCACGAAAACTGACATTCTGGAAAACAAAAATGCCAGCTTGTCATTTCAAGCTGGCATTTTTCTATGCTTTGTCATTGTGAACTATCCAATGGTGTCCACTGGACTAGTCGTGTCGGCCGGTGGAAGTTGTTCAGGTACTTCCTCTGGAACCGTTTCTGGTATTTCGGTATCGTCGCCTTGAAGTAGTTTGGAATCTGCTTGACTGTAGTTTCCTTTTAGGGAAACGTTGGAAAGCAGTATCAAAACGATTAATAAGGTGGCCAAGGTCCAAGTACTTTTGTCCAAAAAGTCCCCTGTCTTCTTAACGCCGCCAACAACTTGGTTGCCTCCTCCTCCAAAAGATGAGGACAAACCACCTCCTTTAGGGTTTTGGACCATAATGACCAAGACCAACAAAAGGCACACGATAATAATCAGTACCAAAAAAATTGCAAACGTGCTCATTTCTTATCTTTTTCTTGCTGCAGTTTCTTCACTGCCTGAATTTGATCTGCAAAGAAACCACTTTTTTCTGGATATTTCAAACTCAATATTTTAAACGCTTGAATGGCTTTTTTGTACTTTTTTTGCTCAAGGTACACCTTGGCCAACGTCTCTGTCATCAACTCATTTTGGTTGATTTTGGTGGACTCCTTTATATTGACTTTGGGATTGTTTTCCTTTGGAACTATTTTGGGATTGGTGGCAATGAACTTTTCCAAAAGCTCAAACTTTTTTTTGCGTTCCAGTTCTTCCATCACCTCTTCTTGACTGTTCTCGGGTTCTTCCCCTTTGGAAGTCAATTGAAGCCATTCGGTAAAGGAATGTTTTTCCCTTTTGGTAAAGGGCAAGGGCTTGCCCAGTTGTAGGTCGGTTTCCTTTGGGTGTTCTGTTTCCTTTTCCTTAGAAGGTTCGGGCTTTCGGGACTCGAACAGTTCGGGGTTGAGGATTTGCTCCGCATCACCCAAGTTTTGTGGCAAAGCTGCCTCCTCGGATTCCGTAAGCATACTGGTGGCATTGGGGTTGGGCTGAATCTCCTCGGAAACAGCTTCTTGATCTTCCAATTTGGCGCCTCTGCCGGCAATGGTATCGGCAATGTTGTTCTGAATGAATTCCTTGGAAGTGATGTAATCAAAAAGCACATCCCGGTCCGCAGTGTGCGCGGCAGTTACCTTTAAGGCATTGTTGTACTTGTAGCTATCCAGATTTTTGAGTCCCTTTAAATGCAGTGCCCTAGCAGCCTGAAAATACGGGTATTCCTCAATAATATCCTCCAATTCCCTCGTCTGTTTTGGCGAGAGTATGGTGTTTGCATTCTGGAGGATATGTATAAAATCTGAAACGTTCATATACTAGTTACCAATTGCCCAAGGATGCGTTGAAAATATCCTGGGTAAGTCGTTCAAAAATTTCTTCATGCGCGGCGGCCTGTATTGAGGGCAGGGGGGCAGCGGCATCAAAATCATAAAAGAAAGAAAACCGCTTTTCAAAATCCGCATCTTCTTTGGTGGTATTATAAAAGCGAACATTTACGCTCATGGTAAGGCGGTTTTGTGAAGTCCGTTGGTCGGCTGTAGCCGTCATGGGAACGACTTTGTATTCCACTATCTCACCTTCGTACAATAGGTCACCGTTGCTTCCGGTGAGGGATAAGCTGGTGAGGTCGTTGATCAAATCCTGAAGGGCTAAGGTAAAATCACGGTCCAATCCGGGAACGATAATCGATCCTGGGGTTTGGTCGGCATAATTTTGAAAAAAGTTCACCTGAAAGCTCTCCGCTGTCCCAATATCGGCTCCCGAAAAGTTGTAGGCACCACAGCCCTGTAGGAGGAAAACAAATCCCAACAGTCCCGACTTTAGTATATTTTTTCTGATTGTATTCATTTTAACCTTGACTTCAAATTAAAGATCGTACTGTTTTATTTTTCGATAAAGTGTCCGTTCGGAGATACCAAGTTCTGCTGCGGCTGCTTTTCGTTTTCCTTTGTTGCGCTCCAACGATTTTTTAATCAATTCGATTTCTTTTTCCTGTAAAGATAGGGTTTCTTCCTCTTCAATTTCCTCGGCAAAATGGTATCTGTCCTCTGGAGGTTGTTGCATGGAATGGGTAGGTGCGGCTTCCACCACTGGCTCGGGGAGGTGCAGCAGTTCGGCAGCGGAACTTTCTTCGTGTTCTATATCCTCCTCTTCTTGATTCCCGTAAATTTTTCGGATTAAACCTTCATTTTCCCGTTGTACCTTATTGGAGTCGTTGTCTTTCAAAAGCTCCAAGGTGAGTTTTTTTAGATCATTGAGGTCGCTCTTCATATCAAAGAGCACCTTATATAAAATTTCACGCTCGTTGCTAAAGTCGCTTTCCTTTTTGGCTTGTCCGATTACTGCCGGTAAATTGGATTTGCTGGAGTTGGGCAGATAACTATTGAGGGTGGCTGCCGAAATGTTTCGGTTTTCTTCCAAAACAGAAACCTGCTCCGCAATGTTTCTCAGCTGACGGATGTTACCTGGCCAGCGATATTTTAGGAGAAGCTCCACGGCATCGTCCTCCAATCGGATAGTCGGCATTTTATATTTTTGACCAAAATCGGAGGCGAATTTTCGGAACAACAAATGGATGTCATCACGACGATCACGCAGCGGTGGTAGATTGATTTCTACTGTACTCAACCTATAATATAGGTCTTCCCTAAACTTTTCCTTTTCAATTGCCTCAAACATATTGATGTTGGTGGCAGCCACAATGCGTACATTGGTTTTTTGTACCTGCGAGGAACCCACTTTCAAAAACTCCCCATTTTCCAGCACACGCAACAATCGCACTTGGGTGGTCAGCGGCAATTCGCCTACCTCGTCCAAAAATATGGTTCCCCCATCGGCTACCTCAAAATAACCGCTACGGGTTTGTGTGGCTCCTGTAAACGCACCTTTTTCGTGCCCAAAGAGTTCACTGTCAATGGTTCCCTCGGGAATGGCTCCACAGTTTACCGCAATATATTTGGCATGCTTGCGGTGGGAGAGGGAATGGATAATCTTGGGAATGGATTCCTTTCCCACACCACTTTCACCCGTTACCAATACCGAAATATCGGTCGGGGCCACCTGTATTGCCTTTTCAATGGCGCGATTGAGCTTTACATCGTTCCCGATAAGCTCGAACCGTTGTTTTATGGATTGTACACTTTCCATATATTTTTGTTTCTGCGAAGGCAGGAATCTTTTTTTGGTTCAGCATTGTGCTTTGGATATCCATCCGTTTGGCAGATGAACGTTCAGCTTCCGTACCCAATGCAAAAGGTTACTAATTGTTTTCTGAATACCCCACCGCTTCCCCAATCAAGGTGGCAGAAGTGCATTCGTTGATTTTGACGTTTACAAAATCCCCAACCTTGTAATGTTCCTTTGGAAACACTGCGACGGTGTTCTGGGAATTTCGTCCCATCCAGTGGGCATCCGATTTTTTGGAGGTTCCCTCAATCAGGATTTCCTCTATTTTTCCGACATGTTGTTGGGTGCGATAATGACTGTGCTTTTGTTGCAATTCGATGATTTCCGTCAACCTCCTTTTCTTGGTGGCTTCGGGTACGTCATCGTCCATTTTCCGTTCGGCCAAGGTTCCCGGGCGCTCGGAATAGGCGAACATAAATCCAAAATCATATTTCACATATTCCATTAAGCTCAACGTGTCTTGATGGTCTTCCTCGGTTTCGGTGGGGAAGCCGGTGATCATATCCTGGCTAATGGCACAATCCGGTATGATTCTCTTGATGTTGTCTATCAACTCAAAGTACTCTTCACGGGTGTGCAAACGATTCATCGCTTTTAGAATGCGATTGCTTCCACTTTGCACAGGAAGATGGATGTATTTACAGATGTTTTCGTATTTCGCCATGGTTTCTATAACGTCCAAGGTCATGTCTTGAGGATTGGATGTGGAGAACCGGATGCGCATTTTGGGCTGTGCTTGTGCTACAAGTTCCAAGAGTTTGGCAAAGTTCACCGAAGTAGCTTTTTGGATATCGGATGCTTTATCAAAATCCTTTTTCAACCCACCGCCATACCAAAGGTAACTGTCCACGTTTTGGCCCAAAAGGGTAATTTCCTTGAATCCCTTTTCCCAAAGATCGTTCACTTCTTCCAAAATGGACTGAGGGTCTCGGCTACGCTCCCTGCCGCGGGTAAAGGGAACCACACAGAAGGTGCACATATTGTCGCATCCACGGGTTATGGATACAAAGGCGGATACCCCATTAGTGTTCAGTCGCACTGGAGCTACGTCGCCATAGGTTTCTTCTTTGGAAAGAATGACGTTTACCGCATTTCTGCCTTCGTCAATTTCTTGTATCAGGTTGGGCAGGTCCTTGTAAGCATCTGGGCCCACTACCATGTCCACAATTTTTTCCTCTTCCAAAAACTTACTCTTCAAACGCTCGGCCATACAACCCAATACCCCAACTTTCATATGGGGTTTGGTACGTTTTACCGCGTTGAACTTCTCCAAGCGTTTGCGGACCGTTTGTTCCGCTTTTTCCCTAATGGAACAGGTATTCACCAAAACCAAATCGGCATCGTCCAAGTTTTGGGTAGTATTGAAACCTTCCTTGGCCAAAATGGACGCCACGATTTCACTATCGGAAAAGTTCATCTGGCAGCCATAGCTTTCTATGTAAAGCTTTCGGCCGTTGTTTTGATTATTTCCCAACGATAGGGCAGTTCCTTGCTGGCTTTCGTCTATTATTTTTTCCACGTTGTTTTCCTCGATCATAAATGGTTCAATGGGGTGCAAAGATAATGGTTATTACAGTTTAGTGACAATTTGGCAGTAATTTTTAAGATTATATTGTAGAATCCTGTGTTAGTCTTACCTTCAGGCGCAAAACATAACCTATACTGCAATGAATTTCACTCATCTTTCAGAAAGAATCAAGCAAAGTGCCCCTGTGGAGTTTGGTACTGTTTTCAACAGTTCCGTGGAACTCTTCCAAAAAGTGTGGCTACAAGGGTTTGTCACTGTGGTGTTGACCTTTGTAAGCATTATTCCTTTTTATTTATTGATTTATTTGCCCATAATCGCCATGGGTATCAGCGACCCCGATGTGTTTGAGCACCAAGGGATGCCTCCTGTTTTTGCCGGCTTAATGAGCGTGATCATGCCTTTTTTTATGGTTGGCGTTATGACTGTGGCAATTTGCCTAAACGCTGCTTTTTTGCGCATTTGCAGAAAATACGACCTTAATGAATCTGGTAGGGACGACTACTTTTATTACTTCAAAAAGGAGTATTTGACCAAGGCATTGATCGTATCGTTGATCATGATAGGCCTGTCTTTTCTGGGTATCCTCGCTTGTGGTTTGGGTATCATTTATTTAGTGGTCCCCATGTCCTTGTTTCCTGCTTTTTTTGCCTTCAACAGGGAACTTTCTGCCCTTGAGATCGTGAAGGTATCATTTGCATTGGGCAACAAGAATTGGCTCATGATATTCTTGCTGGTTCTTGTGGCTGGACTGGTGTCCCAGCTTGGGGTTGTTTTGTGCTTTGTTGGGGTGCTGTTTACCGCTATGTTCAGTAAGATTCCCATTTATTTTATCCACAAGGATGCTGTGGGCATTTCTATGGATGTGTAATGACTTTTAATAAAAAAAAGCGCCCTCAACAGGGCGCTTTCTTTTAGGTTAGCTAGAATTTCTACTGGGTGGAAATCATTTTAATTTGATTTTCATCTACTTTTTGATTGATCAAAGTGGCTTGTTTTTGTACCAAGGCATTCAGGTCGTTGATTTCCTTGTCCAACTCCTTAGTGACCTCCACAAAGAACTCCTGAGCCTGTTTGGTAGGCCTCTGGTCCCCGCGTTGGGAATCAACCATTAAAAAGGCCAATCTGTTGTTGATTCGGATACCATAGTTCAATGGGTCTTGCCTACTCTGATTCTTGGTCATGTGGATATTGTTTTCAATAACGGAAAGTGCCGTTTCAAAATCCTTGGCCATGTTCTGGATTTCAGGATTATCCGCTGTTTTTTCCTTGAGGTACTCCAAATCCTTTTTGATGTTCCTAATATTAATGATGGCCTTATTGGCGCGACTTACTTGATCGCGAACCTTCATCACAAAGTCGAACTGTTCTTGAAAGTCGTTTTGGCTTAGGGCTACCCTTGGGTCCTTGACAATGTTAAAGGTCTGTTCCATGGCATTACCGCTTACGGTGAGCCTGGCCTTGTAGTTGCCAGGAACGGCCTTGGGTCCAATGTTGGGCGAGGAATAAAACACCATTCCCTTGAATTCTTGGTAGCCTGGGTATCTCATGTTCCAAATAAATCGGTTACCTCCTTCGGATACCTCCAGTTTTTGCGTTGAGGTGGGATCCAATCTATCAGGTTTTGCATGGTTGGAAAAACGTTGGATCACACTACCGTCCATTTCCAGGATTTCCATGGTCACTGTATCCGTTTCCTTGAGGGTTTTCAGGTAATAATTGATGATGGCCCCGTCTGGATGGTTTTCACCCACCAATTTGGTGTCGGGCTCCCCCCATGCTCGGTCTTGGTGCATTCTGTAGGCCATATCCGGCTTGTACAGGTAAAAATCGCTATTGGCCACCGCATTGGACAATTGATGGAGTGGTGTGAGGTCATCGATCATCCAAAAACTTCTTCCGTGGGTCGCGGCAATCAAATCGTTGTCCCTTACATGAAGATCTCGAATGGAAGTGATGGGCAAATTCAGTTGGAAAGGAGTCCAATTTTCCCCATCATCAAACGAAATGTACATGCCCCATTCGGTGCCTGCATACAACAAGCCTTCACGAACCTTATCTGCACGAACAACACGGGTGTAATAATTATCCTTGATGCCATTGGTGATCAACTTCCATGTTTTGCCATAATCATTCGTTTTGTACAGGTAAGGAGTATAATCCCCAAACTTATAGGATGTTGCAGCAACGTATACGGTGCCAGGATCAAATGGGCTGGCATCAATGGAATTGATCATATTCAGTTTGGGAGACATGGATTCGGGAGGGGTCACATTTTCCCAAGTAACTCCGTTGTCTCGGGTTACATGGATCAATCCATCGTCACTACCGGTCCAAATCACTCCTTTCTCCAAGATGGATTCCGTGATTACAAAAACGTTGGAATAAAACTCGGCTCCTGTATTGTCTTGGGTGATGGGTCCACCTGATGACATAATGGTCTCTGGAATGCCCCTTGCCAATTCTGGGGAAATGGTTTTCCAAGATTGCCCACCATCTGTGGTGGCATGCAAATAATTGGAACCAGCGTATAGGACGTTGGGGTCGTGACGGCTAAATGTTAAGGGGTAGTTCCAATTGAAACGGTATTTCATCACCTCTGCGCCGGAACCAGCTGGGTTGTCGGGCCAAATATTGGTAGAGATGGTCTGTCCGGTAGTGTGGTCCAAACGGTTCATATACCCTTTGTAGGTACCGCCGTAGACCAATTGATTGTTTTTGGGGTCTGGTGCCAAGTGTGCACTTTCGCCTCCTGCGGTAGGTTCCCAATCGGCTTCGGTAATTGACGATCCCGAAGAACGGTGAAAAATGCGCAAAGCGGTATTGTCCTGTTGCGCTCCATAAATACGATAGGGAAAAATACTATCGGTGGTCACCCGATAAAACTGCATGGTGGGCTGGTTGAAATAGGTGGTCCAGTTGTTTCCGCCGTCGTTTGAAATTTGGGCGCCGCCATCATCGGCAATGATCATCCTTTGATTGTTGTTGGGGTCGATCCAAAGGTCATGATGGTCTCCATGGGGTGCATTTTTAAGGGTGAAGGTATTACCGCCATCCGTTGATACCCCATAGCTCACGTTCATTACCCATACCTTGTCCACATTTTGGGTGTCGGCATAGATGCGGCTATAATACCAGGCCCGCTGCCTGAGTCCTCGGTTCTCGTTCACTTTCTTCCAAGTGGCGCCGGCATCATCGGAGCGAAAAACTCCACCATCCTCGGCTTCGATAATGGCAAAAACCCTATCCGAATCCAAAGGTGAAACTGCAATCCCTACGATTCCCCAAGGAAAGCCAGGAAGTCCAGAATGTTCGGAGATGTCGGTCCATGTGTCGCCCCCATCTGTGCTTTTAAACATTCTACTGTCTGGGCCTCCACTATCCATTCGGTAGCCATTACGTTTCATCTCCCAAGTTGCGGCATATAGAATTCTGCTGTTGTTGGGATCCATTATAAGGTCTCCAGCACCTGCCTTGTCACTGATATACAGTATTTTTTCCCAGTTCTTCCCTCCATCGGTAGAACGGAAAACGCCTCGGGTCTCATTGGGTTTCCACAGATTACCTATGGCCGCCACGTAAACAAGGTCTGGATTTGTGGGATGGATGCGGATTCGGGCGATGTGTTCGGAATCTTTCAAGCCGATGAATTCCCAAGTCTCACCTGCATCCATACTTTTCCAAAGTCCCTTGCCCGATGAAACATTCCCCCGAAGGGTCTGCTCGCCCTCACCTACATATATAATGTTAGGGTCGGATTCGGACACGGCAACCGCACCGATGGAGCCGCCAAAATAGCCATCGGAAATACATTCCCATGAATTACCGGCATCCGTAGTTTTCCAAACACCACCACCTGCGGTGCCCATATAATATAGATTGGGGTCGTTGATTACACCTGTTACGGTTCCTGCACGTCCTCCCCTATGGGGTCCCACCATCCTCCATTCCATGCCATTGTACAGGGTTTCTTTGAATTGTGGGTCATTTATTTTGTTCTTTTTTCGCTGTGCGTTTGAGAGGTTAAAACATAGTAGTGCAAGTACTATGGTCAAAAAACGGTTGGTCATTGTAGTGAAGTTATTGAGTTAGTCTCCCTAAAAATAACAATTATTTTAACCAGCCTGATCAAAGCCAGTGGAATTAATGAGACTTTGATAAAAAGAGCTCTTGTTTTTTGATGATTTTAGGGGCAAAAGAAAAATGGAAAATGCTGATGTATAAATTTTAATATACTTTTGTTGAGACAAAAACCAGTGCATGCCAAAGAATTTAGTTATTGTAGAGTCTCCCGCCAAAGCGAAGACCATTGAAAGATTTCTCGGAAAAGAATTTCAAGTAGAGTCGAGTTTTGGACATATTGCCGATCTTCCTTCCAAGGAGTTGGGCGTTGATGTAGAAAATGATTTTAAGCCAAAATATACCGTTGACAAGGAAAAAAAGGCCCTTGTAAAAAAACTCAAGGATCTGGCTAAAAAAGCGGAAACCATTTGGCTGGCCAGTGATGAAGATCGTGAGGGAGAAGCCATTTCTTGGCATTTGGCAGAAGAGCTGGGACTCGATAAGAACAAGACCAAGCGGATTGTTTTCAACTCCATTACAAAATCCGCCATACAAAAGGCGATTGAAAACCCAAGGGACATCAACTACAATTTGGTCAACGCGCAGCAGGCCCGAAGGGTGCTGGATCGTTTGGTGGGGTATGAACTTTCCCCTGTACTTTGGAAAAAAATAAAACCAGGACTTTCGGCAGGCCGGGTACAATCGGTAGCCGTACGCTTGATCGTGGAGCGTGAGCGTGAGATTGAAAGCTTCACCCCGGAGGCATCATTTCGTATTAAGGCCGAGTTTAAAACGGATGGCGGAAGTACCTTCGGAGCCAAGTTGAACACCACGTTCCCTACAAAGGAAGCTGCGGAAAAATTTCTAAAGGAAAACATTGGAGCTGATTTTTCAGTTTCCGATTTGGCCAAAAAGCCCGCTAAAAAATCCCCGGCAGCACCTTTTACCACGTCTACCTTACAGCAGGAAGCATCCAGAAAGCTTTACTTTTCTGTGAGTCGCACTATGCAAGTAGCACAGCGTTTGTACGAGGCAGGTTTGATTACCTACATGAGAACGGACAGTGTTAATTTGTCCAATGAAGCGTTGGCCGCCGCCAAGGAAGCCATCTTGGAGAATTACGGCCAAAAATATTGTCAGACCCGAAATTTTACGGGCAAATCCAAAGGAGCACAAGAGGCACACGAAGCCATTCGGCCCACCGATATGAAATTGCAGTCGCCACAATTGGAGCGAGATCAGGCCAAGTTGTATGAATTGATTTGGAAACGGACACTTGCTTCCCAAATGAGCGATGCCCAATTGGAACGGACCAATGTCAAAATTAAGGCAAGCACCCATGGCGAAGAATTCACGGCCAACGGGGAAGTAGTCAAATTCGATGGATTCCTTAAAGTGTACCTGGAAGGAATTGATGATGATGAGGGCGAGGAACAGGATGGTATGTTGCCCGCAATGAAAGTGGGGGAACCACTTCAAAATGTATTTATTTCAGCTACCGAACGTTTTACCCGTCCACCATACCGCTACTCCGAAGCTTCTTTGGTGAAAAAATTGGAGGAACTGGGTATCGGTCGACCATCAACTTACGCCCCTACCATATCTACCATACAAAATAGGGGCTATGTGGAAAAAGGAACGGTTGAAGGTACCGAAAGAAAGTATGCGGAACTGGTGCTGGAGAACGAAAAAATAAAAGCTAGCACACTTACCGAAATGGTAGGTTCTGAAAAAGGAAAGATCGTGCCCACTGACATAGGGATGATAGTGAACGACTTTTTGGTCACACACTTTAACCAAATCCTCGACTATAATTTTACGGCTCAGGTAGAAGAAGATTTTGATGAAATTGCTTCGGGCGAAGAAGATTGGCAAGAAATGATGAAGAATTTTTATAAAGATTTTCATCCGAACGTGCTTGAAGTCGAAGAAAATGCAGAACGTGCAAGTGGGGAACGTGTTTTGGGAACCGACCCCAAATCGGGCAGACAGGTTTCAGTGCGCTTGGGACGTTTTGGTCCCATGGTGCAAATCGGTACGGTGGATGACGAGGAAAAACCGGAATTTGCCAGTTTGTTGCCCGATCAGTCGATAGGTACCATTACTTTTGACGAGGCCATGACGCTTTTTGATTTGCCACGTAAGTTAGGAGTTTACGAGGGCGAGGAAGTAGAGGCCAATGTGGGGCGTTACGGTCCGTATGTAAGGTTTGGTAAAAAGTTCATCTCATTGGCACAGGGAGAAAGTGCTTTTGATGTGGACATGGAACGCGCCATTGAACTGATCAAGGAAAAACAAAAAGCAGATGCACCCATTGCCAGCTATGAGGGCAAGGAGGTTACCAAAGGTAAAGGCAGATTCGGACCGTTCATCAAATGGGACGGAATGTTCATTAACGTGAACAAGAAATATGATTTCGATAATCTATCCAACGATGATATTGTTGAATTGATTGAGGCCAAAAAGAAGAAAGAAGCTGAAAAGGTTGTTCAGGAATGGCCCGAAGAAAAAATCAGGATTGAAAAAGCCCGCTGGGGGCGTCATAATATTATAAAAGGTAGGGTAAAGGTGGAGCTCTCAAAAGATGTGGATGCCACAAAAATAACTTTGGAGGACGCACAGGCCCTATTGGATAAAAAAGCACCAAAGAAAAAAGCCAAGACAAAAGCGAAGAAATAAGTATGGCATTCGATTTTCTGGTTCCGGTCAAGGACAAGGTATTGGCACATTGTGAATTATTGCCAGAACAAGCAGTGGGCAAAAACGTCCACATGCATACGGAAAAGGATGGGCTTCCGGTATTTGCCCATGCCGATGTAGCCATTTTTGGCGTATTGGAATCGAGGAACGCTTTTGAAAAAAAACCGGAAAAACTGGATCTGGATGAAGTCCGTATCCAATTGTACCGCTTAATGATGGGCAATTGGAACTCTACCATCATCGATATTGGCGATGTGGAGGAAGGCGATACGGTCGAAGACACCTATTTTGTGGTAAAGGAAATCGTGGCCGGTCTACTGGAAGAGAATATCATACCTATAGTATTAGGACTCACCCAAGACATCACTTTCCCTACCTACCGGGCTTTTGATAACATAAAGAAGATGGTCAATTTGGTATCCATCGACAGCCGTTTTGATTTTGGTGAGGACGATGAGCTCATTTCATCACATTCTTACATGAGCAAGATCATCACTGATAAGCCCAACAATCTTTTTAACTTTTCCAACATTGGGTATCAGAGTTATTTTAATGCCCAAGAAGAAAAGGACTTGATGGAGCGTCTCTTTTTTGATGCCTATCGATTGGGTGAAATTGCGGCCAACATTGAATTGGCGGAACCCGTTTTGCGTAGCAGCGACATCGTAAGTTTGGACCTTCGGGCCATTCGTGCCAGCGAAATGGGAATGACCCGTAACTATTCCCCCAACGGATTCACCGGGCGGGAGATATGTGCGATAGCGCGATATGCCGGCATTAGCGATAAGGTTTCCCTATTTGGTATTTACGAAGGGGAAAACTCGCATCAGGCATTCCAGATGATTGCCCAGATCATTTGGTATTTTGTAGAGGGGCTTAGTTTCAGGATAAAGGAATACCCCAGCTCAAAGAGCGAAGACTTCACAAAGTTTACCGTACCCACGGACACGGAGGAATTGATCTTCTTCAAAAGCCATGTCACAGAAAGATGGTGGGTAGAGGTACCAACAATTTTAGCAGAGCATACTAAAACAAATTCGGTGGCGTTATTACCATGCACCGAAGAGGACTATTTGGATGCTTGCAACCAGATCATCCCCGAAAGGTGGTTCAAAGCCTACAGAAAAGGCTTGAACTAAATAAATTAATTTTTTGATCATTAATTGTTTTTACACAATAATTCATTTAAAAATCAGTTTTGAGAATAATGAATCTGTGTAGCCACAGTTATTTAAATCTTGAATCGAACAATTTAACCTAAAGTATGAGAAAGCTATTCTTTTCATCTATAGCACTTGTTTTTTTGCTTACCAGTTGCGGCTCTAAATCAAGGTCCAAAGGTGAACTCGTAGGGGTCAGTGGTAAAAAATGGCACCCGGAAAAACCTTATGGAATGGAATTGATTCCCAGGGGCGCCTTTGTGATGGGTAAAGCCGAAGAGGATCAGGCCAAAGTTTTGAACGCCCCCACAAGAACGGTAACCGTTCGTTCCTTTTATATGGACGATACGGAAATCACCAACAGTGAGTACCGTCAGTTCGTGGAGTGGGTCAAGGATTCCATCGTAAGAACACGATTGGCCATTTTGGCCGATGAGTTGGGTATTGGGCCCGAGGACGAGGGCATCGGTGAGTATGCTTTTAAGGATACGGACACCACCGAACTTTCGGTTTACGACAAGTACATGCTTGACAACTACGCCGGCCTTGGGGCAACTGGATACGAAGGCAGGGCGCTGAACAAAGATGTGGACTTAGTTTGGGATACCTCAGAATATCCTGATGAGTACTACGCTGAGGTTATGGATTCCATGTACCTTCCCGAAGAGGAAAGCTACAATGGGTTGCGAAGCATCGACGTTACCAAAATCAAATACAAATACAACTGGATGGATATCGAAGCTGCGGCCAGAGCGCGATCTGGAAGTAGAAAAGACTTCATCAAGCAAGAAGAAATTGAAATTTATCCAGATACCACCGTATGGATTCGTGATTTTGAATACAGTTACAACGAACCTATGCACAACGATTACTTCTGGCACGATGCGTACAGTGATTATCCTGTCGTAGGAGTAAACTGGATGCAGGCTAAAGCGTTCTGTAACTGGAGAACCAAATTCAAGAACGACGATCAAAAAAGTCGTGGAAAGCAATTTGTCAACCAATTTAGGTTGCCCACCGAAGCTGAGTGGGAATACGCCGCCAGAGGTGGTATTGAAGGAGGTACTTACCCATGGGGTGGTCCATATGTGATCAGTGATACAGGTTGTTTTATGGCCAACTTTAAGCCACAGCGTGGAGATTACGCCGCCGATGCAGCACTGTATACCGTAGAGGCCAAATCATTTGAACCAAACGATTACAACTTGTACAACATGGCCGGTAACGTTTCCGAATGGACGAACTCCAGCTTTGACCCAGGAGCGTACGAATACCTTTCCACTATGAACCCAAACATTGGTTCACAGGACAACAAACGTAAAGTGATCCGAGGAGGTTCATGGAAAGACGTTGCTTACTTCCTGCAGGTAAGTACAAGGGATTACGAATACCAAGACTCTGCAAGAAGCTACATTGGTTTCAGAACCGTTCAGGATTACATGGGCGAGGAGGATTCCACGAACGGAAGCAGAAGCGGACTTTAATACAACAACAACGAGGAGAACATTATATAAATAACAAGTAACAGTAGTAACCAAATACTTATTTATATAACACTTAATTAAAACTAGAATTATGGCACAGTCAAAATCAACAAAAAAGCTGTTTAACATGGCCTACGGGCTTGGAGCGTCAGTGGTAATCATTGGTGCATTGTTCAAAATCCTTCACTGGGAGGTAGACCTTGGTTTCATGAAACTGGGAGGATCTCTTCTTTTGGCAGTTGGACTTATTACGGAAGCATTGATCTTCGCTATCTCTGCATTTGAACCGGTAGATGACGAATACGATTGGTCTTTGGTATATCCAGAATTGTCTGGAGGTCAAGCGGATGCCAAAAGAAAGCAAGAGGCAAAAGATGCCCAAGAAGCGGAAGGATTGCTTTCCAAGAAATTGGACAACTTGCTTAAAGAAGCAAAAATCGATTCCGAGCTATTTGCCAATTTGGGAGAAAGTATCAAGAGTTTTGAAGGTGCCGCCAAGAATATCACTCCTACTACAGATGCAATTCAGCACACTAAGAAATACTCTGAGGAATTGTCCCACGCTGCAGCCCAAATGGAATCTTTGAACAGCTTGTACAAAGTACAATTGGAAAGCGCTAGCAGACAAGCTTCCATTAACGAGGAAGTAGTACAGAACGCAGGAGCGTTGAAAGAGCAAATGCAATCTTTGGCCACCAACCTTTCTTCATTGAACGGTGTGTACGGTGGTATGCTAACCGCCATGGGAGGCAGAAACTAATTAGAGGTTTTTGATCAACAAAAAACAAACCAAATCAAATTAATTATTAAATCTAATTAGAAAAACATGGCAGGAGGAAAACAAACACCACGTCAGAAGATGATCAACCTTATGTACTTGATCTTCATCGCGATGTTGGCATTGAATATGAGCAAGGAAGTACTTGCAGCGTTCGGACTTATGAACGAAAAGCTGGAAACTTCCAATACCAACATGGACGCCAATAACTCCAACTTTTTTGCAAGCTTGGAAACCAAAGCTTCTGAAAATGCAGAGGAGTACGGCGAACTGTACGAAGATGCTCAGCAGATCAAACAACTTTCCGATAACTACTACAGTTATTTGGAAGGATTGAAGAAAGAAATGACCGCAGATTTGGAAGATGACAAAGATTATGTGGTTATGGACAAGTCCGACTACTTGGACCAAAAATTATTTCAGGGAGACCAATTGGCTCCAGAAGGGAAAAAGTTCATGGAGCAGATTGAAACGTATCGTGAAGGCGTGATCAACGCTTTGCCGGAAGGTGAGTTCGAATCTTTGAAATCTGCCGTAAGAACCCGATTTGCCACAGGTGGTGAAGATGGTAAGGTAGAGAAAAGAGACGGTACCCGCCAAGATTGGATAAATTATCATTTCGAAGGCTTCCCATTGGTAGCTTCTTTGACCAAGATGACCCAATTGCAGGCCGATATCAAAACCACCGAGCAAGAGGTGTTGAAAACCCTTTTGGAAGGTGAGTTGACCGAAGCGGTTTCCTTGACCAATTTTAAAGCTTCATTGTTTGCTGATAGATCAGCTTTTTATAGTGGTGAAAGATATGATGGCAAAATAGGAGTTAGTAAAACGGATAATACTTCAACGCCTGTTGAAGCCGAATTGACTTTGGACGGAAGACCATTGACCCAAGGTAAGGACTACGAATTGGAAGCTGGCGGTATCAAATTGCTAATAGGTACAGGTAATCCCGGAGATCACAAAATCGCAGGAACCATGTATTTTATGCAGGATGGAGAAAAAGTCCCAGTCGAAGTAAATAACACCTTTACAACAATTCCAAGACCAAACGAAGCAGTTATATCTGCTGATAAAATGAATGTGGTGTATCGTGGTGTTGCTAACCCAATTACGATTTCCATGCCAGGAGTCTCTGATAATAATGTAAAAGCTTCTGCACCTGGTTTAACACAAAGAAGCGGTAGCAACTACATCATGAATCCTGGAACTGGTAGAGAAGTAACTATTAATGTTACCGGAGTTATTGATGGAAAATCTTTCCCATCTAAAAAGACTTTCCGTATCAAGGATATTCCAAGGCCAAGCGGTACGGTTCGTGGAGAGTCTGGAAGCATCAAAATGCCAAGGAACAACCTGGAAATCGCCACTGTTAGTGCCATGTTGGAAGACTTTGATTTTGACTTGAACCTTGCCGTAAGCGAGTTTAAGTTCAAAGTGCCAGGTCAGCCTACCGTAGTGGTACAAGGCAACAAATTGGACAGCAGAGCCAAATCTGTACTTAGAAGAGCCGATAGAGGCGAGTCTGTCCAGATATTTGATATCCAAGCTTACATCACAAACAACAAGAGCTACAAGTTGAAAAAAGTATCTCCTGTGTTTATTGAGCTTACAAACTAAGAAGTATAAAAAGTATACAAGTGATCATGAATTGGAAAAACGCATTGTTAATTGGATTGTTGGGCATATTGCCAGTATCAATCATGGCGCAGGCAAACATTTTGAATGCCAAGCTGCCCGAAGATATCGGTAAGAAAACCCAAGCTCAAATAGAGCAAGATGCCGATGAGCCGTTGGAATACGGATATGTGGACGACAGGGACATCCTTTGGTCCAAGACTGTATGGGAAATCATCGATCTTGACGAGCGAGTCAACTTTCCACTCTATTACCCAACCGATACCATAGGTATTGGGGCGGATAGAAGGTCGCTGTACCATGTGCTGATGAAGAACATCAGAAATGGGAACCTTACCGAGGTTTATGCAGACTCCTACTTTACTGAAAAGCGTAAATTGGCAGACCTTGCCGCTACCTTGAGCAAAGTGGATACTACCGACCTTGGTTACGATCAGATAAATGCCGGCGAGCAGGTTTCCCCTGAGTTTATCAACAAAAGGGACTTGACCGCTGCGGATATCGAGGAGTACCGTATAAAAGGTATCTGGTATTTCGACAAACGCCAAGGAGAGCTCAAGTATCGCTTATTGGGAATTGCACCTGTTGCTCCGGACGTTAATTTCATCGACGATGAATCAATCGATCCAGGAGAAAACAAAGTGGAATTGTTCTGGGTTTGGTTTCCGGCGGCACGTAAAATTTTGCACGATGCCAAGGTGTACAATCAGCGGAACTCCGCAAGACCTATTTCTTTTGATGCATTGTTGAATGCACGTCGTTTCAACGGTGTTATCTACAAAGAGGAAAACATTCACGAAGACCGTGAAATAAGTGATTACATTTTTGATAATGCATTGTTCCAACTCTTGGAAGCCCAACGAATCAAAGAGGGCATACGGGATAGGGAACAAGATATGTGGGCATATTAAGCACTCATAGAATATTTCCAATTCAAAACAGTAAAACGCCGCACTCAGTGCGGCGTTTTTTTTTGCATTAAACTCAAAACAAGGGGCACAATAAATCAAACAGATGCCTAATTTTGTGGAATGTTGGATTATATCGTAGTAGGTCTGGGTTTGGCAGGAATTTCGTTCTGCGAAGTATTGGAAAGTGAAGGCAAAAGCTTTACCGTAATTGCCGATGATTCCCAAAGGGCCTCCTTGGTTGCCGGAGGCTTGTACAATCCCGTTATTTTAAAAAGGTTTACCCTAGCTTGGAAGGCCAAACAACAATTGGAACTTGTCAAGCCGTTTTATCAAAATTTAGAGGAGAAACTTGGGGTGAAAGTAGATTACGAACTTCCCGTATGGCGCAAGTTTGCTTCCGTAGAAGAACAAAACCTTTGGTTTGAGGCAGCCGACCGACCAGGTCTGGATTACTTTCTGTCCACCACTATATATCCGAATGCTAACCCGGCTATTGATGCCCCATGTGGTTTCGGTGAAGTAAAATATACGGGCCGAGTAGATACGCACACTTTGGTGAATGCCTACAAAAACTATTTGGCGGATAATGGCAGATTAGCTAAAGAGTCTTTCGATTATGACGCCCTTTTCGTTGGAGAGGACAGCGTAACCTATAATGAAATCACTGCAAAGAACATTGTATTTGCCTGTGGATATGGCCTGAAGCAAGACCCTTATTTTGGATACTTGCCCCTAAATGGAACCAAAGGGGAGTTGTTGGTCATCCACGCACCGGATTACCAAGAGCAGCATGTCATCAAATCCTCAGTGTTTACCATTCCCATGGAGAACGACCACTATTTGGTGGGCGCTACCTACAAATGGAAGGATAAAACCAATGAACCTACCGAAGCCGCCAAGAATGAGCTCTTGGAAAAGCTCAGGACGTTTTTGAAATGCGATTTTGAGGTTGTGGACCATGTGGCCGGTATTCGTCCGACCGTGGTGGACCGTCGGCCCTTGGTAGGGAGACATCCAAAGCATTCCAATCTTTTTGTGTTGAACGGATTTGGTTCCCGAGGGGTGCTAATCGGTCCCTATGCTTCGCGCCAACTCTTCGATTACATTGAAAACGATATGGAACTGGACCCCGAAATGGACATCTATCGATTTACCAAAAAGTATTACGCCAATTAACTTTTGGCCATGGCTTCGTACTTTTTAACGGAATTTGGGTCGTACTTCACAAAAAAGTTGATCCAAATATTTCGGGAAAGTCGAATAATGACCGGCATAAATACGACCAGCGTACCCACGATAGCGATAAAGGCGGTCGGTAAGGATGAACCCAAGAACAAAAAGGAAATCACAAAAGCGGCGACAGCAAACGCAATACCCACGCCATAACTCACGTACATGGCACCATAGAAGAACGAGGGCTCTATTTTATACTTCAAACCACAATGCGAGCATCTTTCGTTCATCTTGAAGATCTTGGACAACGCATACGGATTGGAATTCTCATACATGCTTTCCTCATGGCATCTTGGACAGTTTCCTGTTAAAATGCTGTACATTTTGGTTCCTTTTTTTAACATTTGCACGGCTTTTGTACAAAAGTATACATTCGCCAATAAAAGTTTTGTAATCAAGGTCACATAAAAATGCTAAATGTTCACAATCTTTCCGTAGCCTTTGGAGGCGAATATCTCTTTGAGGAAATATCCTTTCGTCTCAACGGGGGCGACCGCGTAGGCCTCATCGGGAAGAACGGTGCGGGTAAATCGACCATGCTCAAGTTATTGGCCAAGGAAATGCCCTTGGACCAAGGAGCTATCGCCACCGAAAAGAACATTAGAATTGGCTTTCTAAAACAGGATATCGATTTTGAAGAGGGCCGAACCGTACTTGAAGAATCCTATCAAGCGTTCTCAGAGATCAAGGAGATGGAACTGAAATTGGACGAAATCAATACGGCATTGGCTGAGCGCACCGATTATGAAAGTGATGGCTACCATCAGCTTATGGTGGACCTGAACGATGTGACCCATCGCTACGAAATTTTGGGAGGCTACAACTATCAAGGCGATACCGAAAAGGTGCTTTTGGGTCTAGGATTTAAGCGGGACGACT
The DNA here is from genome assembly GCF_003992675.1 of Flagellimonas marinaquae. GTDB lineage: Bacteria > Bacteroidota > Bacteroidia > Flavobacteriales > Flavobacteriaceae > Flagellimonas > Flagellimonas marinaquae. The sequence continues at coordinate 81,940 of NZ_RZMZ01000002.1, read as the reverse complement.
TCAATAAGCTCACCGACACCTTTTCAGGAGGGTGGCGTATGCGAATAGAGCTGGCCAAACTGCTATTGCAGAACAATGATGTATTGCTCCTGGATGAGCCTACCAACCACTTGGATATTGAGTCCATCATTTGGTTGGAGCAATTCCTTCGGAATTTTACAGGAGCGGTGGTAATCGTTTCCCATGACAAAATGTTCTTGGACAACGTTACCAACCGTACCATCGAGATTTCATTGGGCCGAATTTATGATTACAACAAACCCTATTCCCAATTTCTGGTTCACAGACAGGAAATTAAAGAACAGCAGCTCAGTGCCCAAAAAAACCAAGAGAAACAGATACAGCAGACCGAGCGACTGATTGAAAAGTTTCGGGCCAAATCCAGTAAGGCTTCCATGGCGCAGTCCTTGATCAAAAAACTGGACAAAATGGACCGCATCGAAGTGGATGAGGAAGATAACAGTGTGATGAACCTGCGTTTTCCCGTTTCGGTGACCCCGGGCAAGGTGGTTGCCGAACTCAACGGAATCTCTAAAAGTTATGGTCCCAAAAAAGTACTGCAAGATATCGACCTCATGGTGGATAGAGGCAGCAAAACGGCCTTTGTGGGGCAAAATGGACAAGGAAAAACCACCTTGGCCAAAATTATGGTAGGTGAACTGGATTACAAGGGAGACCTAAAAATGGGCCACAATGTGCAATTAGGCTACTTTGCCCAAAACCAAGCCGAATACCTTGATGGGAACAAGACCATTTTGGATACCATGATCGATGCCGCCAACGAAACCAATCGAAGTAAAGTGAGGGATATTTTGGGTTCCTTCCTTTTTAGGGGCGATGAGGTGGATAAATACGTAAAGGTGTTGTCGGGTGGGGAACGCAACCGTTTGGCATTGGCTAAAATGCTGTTGCAGCCCTTTAATGTGATTGTGATGGATGAGCCCACCAACCATTTGGATATCAAATCCAAGAACGTATTGAAGCAGGCACTCCAAAATTTTGAAGGAACTTTGATTTTGGTCTCGCACGACCGGGATTTTCTGCAAGGGCTAACCGATAGAGTCTACGAATTTAAGGATGGGGGCATCAAAGAGTATCTGGGCGATATCGACTTTTATTTGGAGCAACGCAAAATGGAAGATTTTCGCAGTGTGGAAAAGGGCGACCCCAAAAAAGAGGAAAACAAGACCCAAGAAAAACCCAAGGAAAACGAATATCACATCCAAAAAAAGCAAAAGTCCCTAAAGAATAAGCTCAGTGGCGTAGAGAAGAAGATATCCCAGCTCGAAAAGCAGATTGCCGAGATTGACCATGATTTACTCATGGACTACGATACCACCATTGCAAAACCCAACTTTTTTGATAACTACGAGGGCAAGAAGAAAGAATTGGAAGCATTGATGGAAGATTGGGAGAGTCTATCCCATGAGCTGGAGACATTGAATTAATCGATTCTCCAAGTTTTTCACCACAAATTTTCTAGGATTCACAACATTAGGGTGTAAGTTCATCGATTATAGTTGTAGGATGTTTCTCATTTTTATTACTTTGTAGGTAAATTCCTTACAACTAAAAAGGAGAAGATGAAAAGAGTAACCTTATTTTTCTTTTGCTTGCTGTTCTCCACGAGCATATTGTTGGCCAGCGGGCAAGTTTCCCCCGAAGAAAAATCTGCCTTGGTGGATCTGTACAACAGCACCAATGGTCCAGAATGGAATACTACTTGGGATTTGGAAGCGTCTGCCCATACCTGGAAGGGCATAGAGATTCAAGATGGCCATGTGACAGGGATAACCTTGTTTATGAACAATTTGAACGGAGTGCTTCCAGAAAGTATAGGAAATTTAAAATATTTGACTACGCTCAACCTTGCATTCAACCAAATCACAGGAGTGCTCCCTAAGGATATTGTCAAGTTGGAAAAGTTAAAGGTACTACGTTTGGAAATGAACCGAATCAAGGGAGCCATCCCAACGGAGATCGGCAATTGCAAGGAGCTTGAAATCTTTTCTATGTTCAATAATTTTTTGACTGGACCCATTCCTGAAAGCTTTGGAGAACTCAAAAACCTAAAGGAGCTCAATCTTTCAAGTAATAATTTAAAGGGCATTATTCCTAGTTCAATCGGGAAACTGTCCAAATTGGAAGCCCTTGGACTTTTTGAAAATTTATTGGAAGGACAAATCCCTTCTGAAATCGGAAATTTGGTTCAACTCAAAGAATTGGTGCTTTCTAACAATAGATTGGGCGGTGAGATACCAACGGAGTTTGGCCAATTGGCAAGCTTACAAATTTTACAACTGCAAAATAATCGCTTCGATTCCTTTGATGCCCTGCGTGGAATGGATTCCAAGCAATTCCTTGTTTTTGATACGGATGACAGGTCATTGAGTCCCAAGTTCAAGGAAATCAATATAGATCGCACTCGAATGGCAGATACCAAATTCGAGGACGAGAACGAAAACGAGTAGTTAGTTATTACTTTAGTTTGTTTGGTTGGGGATGCCGTTTGGGGTCCCCTTTTTGTATTTGACCGGGTTTGGAGCGTATTTTAGGAAATATTTAACCATTGTAAAAATCGAAGGGAATAGATTTGCACAGATTAAACCAACTTACGCATGCGAAAGCTCATCATATCGGCAGTTGTCGGAGGCATTATCATTTTTGCCTCCCTATATTTTGCTGGTCTTATTGCGGACAGCAAGGATAACAGAAGACCGCCATCCCAGAAAATCGTAAAGACCGTTTTTGTAGACACCGTCAAGAACACCACTGTGCCGATACGGGTTCCGGCCAATGGTAACCTGCAGGCCAAAAAAAGGTTGGAGCTGTTCTCCGAAGTTCAAGGTGTGTTTAGGCCTGGTAGCAAATTGTTCCGAACGGGACAGGCCTATAGTGCAGGACAAACGCTTATCCGAATCGATGCCAGTGAATACTACGCAACAGTTCAATCGGCCAAAAGTAATTTGTACAATTTGCTGACGTCCATCATGCCCGATCTGCGGTTGGATTATCCAGAAATCTATCCCAAGTGGCAACAATACCTCAATAGTTTCGATTTGGAGAAAACTACTCCCGAATTGCCTTCCATGGATTCGGAAAAAGAGAAGTTCTTCATCACGGGACGGGAAATCATCACCACCTACTATAATGTAAAGAATTTGGAGCAACGTCTTACGAAATACACCATTACAGCGCCCTTTAGCGGCGTGTTGACGGAAGCCTTGGTTACCGAGGGGACATTGATTCGTTCGGGGCAGAAACTTGGTGAGTTTATCGATACGGGGCTATACGAACTGGAAGTATCTGTAAGTAAGACCTACGGGGACTTTTTACGTGTAGGTAAAAAAGTGGAGCTGACGAATTTGGAGAAGACCAAAACCTATGTGGGCGAGGTTACCCGGGTGAATAGTAGGGTAGACCAGAATTCACAGACCATTATGGTCTATATTGAAGTCAGTGGCGACGATTTGAAAGAAGGCCAATATTTGGAAGCCAATCTTGAAGCCAAGGAAGAAACCGATGCCATCGAAATCAACCGCTCCCTTTTGTTGGAGAACAATCAGATTTTTGTGGTGCGGGATTCAATTTTGGACCTGATGGATGTACAACCGGTATTCTTTACCGATAAGACCGTTGTGCTCAAGAACGTTCCCGATGGCGAAGTCATCGTGGCAAAACCCATTACAGGTGCGTATGCCGGTATGTTGGTGCGCATCTTTGAAGAAAGAAAATCCTAATAGTATAAGCTATGAGAAAGCTCATCTCGTATTTTATTAAATACCACATGGCAGTAAATGTCTTCATTTTGGCATTTTTTGTCTTTGGTATCGTTGGGATTCTTTCCTTGAAATCGTCCTTTTTTCCGCTGAACGAAGCCCGAAATATTACCATTTCCATCACCTATCCCGGGGCATCCCCACAAGAAATTGAAGAGGGTATTGTCCTGAAGATAGAAGACAACCTTAAAGGCCTTGAAGGTGTGGAGCGGGTTACCTCTACCTCTAGGGAGAACAGTGGTACCATCAACGTGGAAATCGAAAAGGAACGAAATGTTGATTTTATGCTGTTGGAGGTCAAAAATGCGGTGGATCGGGTGCCCACTTTCCCAACAGGCATGGAACCCCTGATTGTGGCCAAACAGGAGCCCGTAAGACCTACAATTAGTTTTGCCGTAAGTGGTAAAGACATTCCCTTGGTCACCTTAAAACAAATAGCCCGTCAAATCGAAAATGATCTTAGGGCCATTGATGGGATTTCCCAGATTCAAATTGATGGGTATCCCGATGAAGAAATTGAAATCGCTGTGGATGAGAACAGTCTTTTGGCCTACAACCTGTCCTTTGCCGATGTAGCCCAAGCTGTTTCCAACGCCAATATTTTGGTCACTGGGGGAAATATCAAAACAGTGACCGAAGAGTATCTCATCCGGGCCAACAATCGTTCCTATTATGGGGACGAACTTTCCAATATTATTGTCAGGGGAGATGCTGCCGGCCGTACGGTGCGATTGAAGGACGTTGCCATTATCAGGGACCGCTTTTCGGAAACCCCCAACGCTTCTTATTTCAATGGGGAGCTTGCAGTGAATATTACTATTACAAGTACCAATACGGAAGACCTTATGGGTTCGGCCGCGAATGTGAGGGAGTATATTGAGGAGTTCAACGAAAAATATACCAATGTACGATTGGACGTAATCGACGACCGCTCCACCACATTGACCCAACGGACCCAGCTTTTGACAGAGAATGCCATTGTTGGGATGATTTTGGTATTGGTATTCCTTTCACTGTTCTTGAATACACGATTGGCATTTTGGGTGGCTTTTGGACTTCCCATCGCCTTTTTGGGGATGTTCGTGTTCGCTCCCATGTTCAACGTAACTATAAATGTGTTATCCCTATTTGGGATGATCATCGTCATCGGTATTTTGGTGGATGATGGTATTGTGATTGCGGAAAACATCTATCAACATTACGAAGATGGGAAATCACCCGTGCAAGCTGCACTGGATGGCACCATGGAGGTGATACCACCCATTATATCCGCTATCATCACCACTATACTGGCCTTTTCCATATTCTTGTTCTTGGATAGCCGAATTGGTGAGTTCTTTGGGGAGGTCTCGGTAATCGTGATCCTCACGCTGGTGGTATCGTTGGTAGAAGCACTGATCATTCTGCCAGCTCACTTGGCGCATTCCAAAGCGCTGCGCACCCAAACGGATAAACCAAAGACCGGAATAGGAAAAGTATTTGCCAAACTGCGTGTCATCAATAAAATAGGCGACAAGATCATGAACTATATGAGGGACAATTGGTATAGCCCTGCTCTACGTTTTATGCTCAATTACAAATTCCTCACTTTTGCCCTGTTTTTCATGGCGTTGGCCCTTACCTTGGGTTCCATAGGCGGAGGAATCATCAGGACGGCCTTTTTCCCGAGGATTGCCAGTGATCAGGTATCCATCAACTTGACCATGCCCAATGGTACCAATGAGAAAGTGACCGACTCCATTATCAGTCTCATTCAAGATAAGGCGCACATTGTAAATCAAGAACTCACCGATCAGTATTTGCAGGGAATGGACAAAATGCTGTTCGTCAACATGATTAAAAATTTAGGACCAGGTGCATCCAATGCCACTTTGGAAATCAATCTTCTCCCTGGTGAGGAGCGCCCCGATGGCATACGTGCCGATATGGTGACCACGCGACTCCGTGAACTGGTAGGTCCAGTGATTGGGGTGGAAAGTTTGATCTACGGCTCTGGTGGGAACTTTGGGGGTAGCCCGGTTTCGGTATCCCTTTTGGGCAATAATATTGCAGAACTAAAGGCGGCTAAAACCGAACTGAAACAAGCCATGGAAGCCAATGCCAACCTAAAGGATGTTACCGATAACGATCCTGCGGGAATCAAGGAAATACGATTGCAACTCAAAGAAAATGCCTACTTGTTGGGGCTGGACCTTAGAACGGTCATGAACCAAGTGCGCGGCGGATTCTTCGGGGCACAGGCACAACGTTTCCAAAGAGGGCAGGATGAAATACGGGTTTGGGTACGCTATGATCGTGAAAACAGGTCATCCATTTCCGATTTGGACGAAATGCGGATATTGGCTCCTAGCGGAGACCGAATCCCTTTAAAAGAAATTGCCACCTATACCATTGAAAGGGGGGATGTAGCCATCAACCACTTGGAAGGAAGAAGGGAAATACAGGTTTCTTCGGATTTGACAGACCCAGAAACCACCAGTGGAACCGATGCCATGTTATGGATACGAAATGAAGTGCTTCCGGATATTTTGGCCAAATACCCATCCATCACACCTTCGTACGAGGGACAGAACCGGGAAGCCAATAAATTGATAGGTTCCTTAGGATTTGTAGGGCCAATCGTATTGTTTCTGATTTTCATCGTAATCGCTTTCACTTTTAGAAGCATCAGCCAACCACTCTTGTTGATATTCATGGTGCCCTTTAGCTTAACGGCTGTTGCATGGGGACACTGGATACATGGATTCCCCATTAATGTTCTTTCCATGTTGGGGATTATTGCATTGATCGGTATTATGGTGAATGATGGATTGGTGTTGATTGGTAAATTCAATATCAACCTTCGAAACGGTATGAAATTCGACGAGGCCATATATGAAGCAGGAAAATCTCGTTTTAGGGCCATCTTTTTGACCTCGGTGACCACCATTGCAGGTTTGGCACCCTTGCTGTTGGAGAAAAGTCGACAGGCGCAGTTCCTAAAACCCATGGCTATTTCCATTGCTTATGGAATTGGTTTTGCGACAGTCCTTACCTTGCTCATGCTCCCATTGCTACTTTCCTTTGGGAACAATGTGAAAGTATTGGCAAAACGACTTTGGACAGGGGAAGAGGTAACTCCTGAAGAAGTAGAACGCGCCATTCGGGAACAGCATGAAGAAGAAGAGATGCAATCTGGCATGGTTCACTTAAATGGAACTGATAGTTCGAATGTGCCGAAAAACAGAGAAGAAACCTCAAAAGTTGTAGAAGAGACCACATAATGAGAAGCTTTTTTAATAAACTACCCTTTATTTTACTGTTTGTTTGTTCGCTGGCCCATGCCCAAGAAAAGGTGTTGACCAAGGAAGAGGCCATTGCAATGGTTTTGGAAAACAATTTGGATATTCAAGTGGCTCGTAATACCAAAAAAATCGACGAGAACAATGCCGATATCCTCAATTCAGGTTATCTACCTACAGTTTCTGGTAATGCCAGCGGTAGTATCGACAAGCAAAACTCCGAAGGTATCCTGGCCAATGGTGATGTAAGGAGTGCGGAAGGAGCCGAGACACGTAGGTATAGCGCTGCGGTAAACGTAAACTATACGTTATTCGATGGTCTTGGAAGGTATTACAATTACAAGAGTTTCCAAGAGCGCTCGGAACAGTCCGAATTGGAAGTTCGGCAAACCATAGAGACCACCATCCTTCAGTTGTTTACCGTCTATTACGAAGCGGCGCGCCTCACCGAAAACACGAATACCTTGGAACAGGCACTGGAAATTTCAAAGGATAGGCTCAAAAGGGCCCAATATCAATTTGAGTTTGGGCAAAATACTGGATTGGATGTATTGAATGCAGAAGTGGATATCAATACGGATAGCATCAATTTATTGAATTCGAGGCAGCAGTTGAGAAATACGATGCGAGACCTGAACTTGATTTTGAACAGAGACCTATCGGCCCAATTTGAAGCAGATACCACGGTAAACTTTGTTCCTGGACTTCAAATGGAGGGTATGTACAACGAGGCCCAAATGAACAATGTTAGGCTTCAAATCGCCGAAAAAAACATCAACATGGGCAGGTACGATATCAAAGTGGCCCGTAGTGGTTATTTGCCAACGATTGGACTTACAGGTACTTATGGTTGGAACGAATCCAACAACAATAGCCCTTTGGCCTTTGTTTTGCAAAACACATCTACAGGGGTTACCGGAGCCATAAACCTTACTTGGAACCTATTTGATGGAGGAACAACCATAACCGGGATAAAAAATGCCAAAATTGCCTATAAAAATCAGGAGATAGCCAAAAGGCAAATTCAGTTGGAGGTAGAAAGGGATATCCGTAATGCATGGGACAGCTATACTAATGCTCTTTATGTATTGGAAGTTCAAGAAAAAAATCTACAGACCAACCAAAATAACTTTACACGTACCGATGAGCGTTATAAATTAGGGCAGGTGACCTCCATTGAATTTAGGCAGGCCCAGTTGAACCTCTTGAACGCCGAATTGGCCAAAAGTCAGGCCAAGTATAACGCAAAATTGGCCGAGCTTCAAATGCTCCAAGTGAGTGGGCAGCTATTGAACGTAGAGTTTTAAACAATGTTCGAGCATTTTTTCCAATGTCCATATTGTTGGGAGGAAATCTCCTTTTTACTCGATACCTCCATTCCCGAACAGACCTATGTGGAGGATTGCGAAGTATGTTGCAATCCCATAGAGGCCACGGCACAATGTAGCCAACAAGAACTGGTTTCCTTCGAGGCTAAGGAATTAGGCCAGTAAAACGGTCGAACTGCTCAACGGGGACAAGGTTATGTTGCCGAATCCTTACTGATAGATTCTCACATAATCGATTTCAAGGATATCTTCGGTGAAATTTTCTGGTACTTCGCCTCCTAAATTACCACCTATGGCAATGTTCAGAATTAAATAGTGCGGATGGTTGAATGGTTTGTCATTGGAATTGGGCAATTCGTACACCAAGGTATCGTCAACATAAGTTTTGATGCTCTCACTGCTCCACTCCATGGCATACACATGGAATTCCGTGGAGGCGTTTTCAACTTCAGTTTCATCTCCAATTTCCTTATAGATTTTGGTGTTTAAATCGCCCCAATGGAAATGGGAAATAGTACAGTCCTTGTCCCAGCCAGTTTGTTCCAAAATGTCTATTTCACCGCATAAGGGCCAACCCACACTACCATATTGGTCATCGAAATAATTTCCGGTTTCATCTACATTGGCGCCCAAGGTCCAAATGGCGGGCCAAGTCCCCGCAGAACTGGGTAATTTTGCCCGAACTTCAACCCGTCCATAGGTAAAGACGAATTTTGAATTCATGCGGGCCGAGGTGTAGTCCTTCGTACTTCCGTTGTATACATAAGGTTCTTTGGCGGCCCTTATTTTCAAGGTTCCTTCGTTGACCAGGGAGTTTTCTTTCCTGTCCGTATAATGTTGTAGCTCATCATTGTGCCAACTGCCCTTATTTGGCGGAATGGTTTGATGGTGCCATTTGTTTGCATCAGGCCTTCCATCCACTTCGAATTCATCTGCAAAAACCAAATGGTCAAAGGTATTTTGATGTGTGCTGTTTTTAGAGGTGGGAACATCCTGACCAAGAAAGGCAAGGCTTAGCAAAAGGAAAATGATGATTCTCAAAATAAAACGCGTTTAATCATGGTAAATCTACTAAACAAAAGCTGGATAAGGATGTAAATGACACCTATCCTTTTCTTTTTTGCGCATAGAGTATCGAGATACCAATGCAGGCTCCAATGAAAGCCAAACATCCGCCGACCACACTGGAGTAGTTCACGCCCAAGCCAAATACCATGGGCAAACCTCCAAAATAGGCCCCAGAAGCATTGCCCATATTAAAGGCACTTTGGTTCATGGAAGACCCCAATTTTTCGGCACCTTTGGCCGCTCTAATAATGGCAATTTGAATGGGAGCGGTTATCGAAAAGGTAATCACGCCAACAATAAAGCTCAGCACAAATACAGCAATGGTATATTCCGCCAAAATGGAGTTCAAAATAAGGATGGTCGTCATGGAAAGCATACTGATCACCACCGACTTGACCGGATTAAAGATTTCTACCATGCGTGCGCCCAAAAAATTGCCTAGGAACATACCGCAGCCAGCCACGATCATCACGTAACCTACATACGATTCAGGCAATGTGGTTACCGAAATAACCAATGGGGCAATGTAGCTGTACCATGCGAAGAAACCTCCCGATCCAATGGTGGTCAACGCGATGAGGGCCCATAGCTTTTTGTTTTTCAACCCCGGAGAGGGATTTGCACCTTCAGTTTCATCAATGCCCTCCAGATTCTCCTTGGGCATCCAAAAATACAGACTGGATAAGGTGGCAATTCCCGCAAACCCTACCAGCACAAAGGAATAGCTCCAATGGATTTCTTGGCCGATGTAGGTACCAAGTGGCACCCCTAATATATTGGCGACCGTCAACCCCGAGAACATAACGGCCATGGCTTGAGCCGCCTTTCCTGGCCTTGCCAAATAACCCGATACCACGGCACCAATACCAAAAAAGGCCCCGTGGGGCATTCCTGATAAAAAACGGAACAACATCATCACCCAATAGTTGCCCGAAAAGGCCGATAAGGTATTGAAGACCGTGAACCATAACATTAAGAACAACAATGTCTTTTTGGGATTTAAGTGGGTGGTAATCCGAGCCATGAACGGTCCTCCAATCACGACCCCAAGGGCATAGATAGCAATAAAATGTCCCGCTTTGGGAATGGAAATTTCCAAGGAATCGGCAATATTGGGTAGAATCCCCATAATAACGAACTCGGTAAGGCCTATGCCAAAGCCTCCAATAGCAAGAGATAGCAGGGCTTTTTTGTTGGTGGATTGTGAAGTGTTCTCCAAGCGTATTTTCTTAAGGGGCAAAGGTAATAGCTTAGGATGACACTGGATAGGTAAAGCTATTCGAAATCTATTAGGATTTCATATCGAACCAAAAATATGAATACTTTGTATTCAAAATAAAAAAGCTCCTTGAAGTTTCAAGGAGCTTTCTAGTAGCGGGGACTGGACTCGAACCAGCGACCTTCGGGTTATGAGCCCGACGAGCTACCTACTGCTCTACCCCGCGATATATCTTTTTTGTTTCTGTTGGAAACGTCTTTTTTCAATAAAAATGCTCAGTTGGTGTAGGTGCCTTGCCCTGAGCGCAGTCGAAGGGTACTGCTCTACCCCGCGATATGGACGGCAAATATACAACGCTTTTCCTGTCATTTCCAAACTTAAATTCAATATTCCATTTTCCTTAACATCTATCCCATCCAAAATCCATAAATTCGACGTTTTTACCCTTATGGACGCAATCAACGATTTTATATCCTCTCTTTTGCCCTACACCGAGTGGCCCATGTTCATTTTACTTATTGGGGGTGGGCTGTTTTTGGCATTCTATTCCAGATTTGCACCCTTTCGCTATTTTGGACATGCCATTGCCGTTGTTTCTGGAAAATATGACGACAAAAATGCCAAAGGGGATGTCAGTTCATTTCAGGCCTTGTCCGCAGCAGTCGCCGCGACGGTCGGATTGGGAAATATCTCGGGGGTGGCCATTGCCATCCACGATGGTGGTCCTGGGGTAGTTTTCTGGATTTGGATGACCGCGCTCTTGGGTATGGGCATCAAATTTTATTCGGGAAGTTTGGCCATCATGTACCGTGGCACCGATTCGGAGGGACATATGCAAGGTGGGCCCATGTTTTACATCACCCAAGGCATGGGGAAATGGGCAAAGCCCATGGCCATTTTTTTCAGTATTTGTGGACTTTTTGGCTTTCTGGGCGTATTTACCGCCAACCAATTTACCGAAGCATTTATGGGTGTGGTGCAGCCGCACGAAACTCTTTTTGCCACCAGTGAATACAACTGGAAGCTGGGGATAGGGTTCTTTTTGGCCATTGTAACTTCTATCGTGATCTTTGGTGGACTTACTAAAATAGCCAAGGTAGCATCGGCCATAGTGCCTTTTATGGTGGGGGTTTACCTCTTGGCGGTCATTTTTGTAATGGCAAGCCATGCGGACGAAGTCTTTCCAGCGTTAAAAATGATTTTGGTAGAAGCGTGGAACTTCGATACCGCGGTCACGGGCGGATTCTGGGGCTTGGTCATCGTTGGGGTCCGCAGGGCCATGTTTTCCAATGAGGCCGGACTGGGTAGTGCACCCATGTACCACGGGCAATCCCGTAACGACGAACCTGCCAAGGAAGGTCTTGTGGCAATGCTCGGCCCATTTATCGATACCATTTTAGTATGTACCTTTACCGCGGTGGTCATCATTTTGAGCGGTGCCTATTTGGAAGAAGGTAGCGGTATCGTGATGACGATGTCCGCTTTTGAAACCACACTTTACGGTATGGGAGACGTACTTTTGATGGTGATTGTGGCCGCATTTGCATTGTCTACCTTGTTCACCTATTCCTATTATGGCGTGAAGAGTTTGTCATTTTTGACCAACGCCAAAATCGGAAAATGGTACAATGTGTTTTTTGTAGTAATGATTGTTTTTGCCGCAATTGCATCCTTAAAACTGGTCAAAAATTTGATAGACCTCTCTTATGCATTGATGGTGATTCCCAATATGATCGCTGTGTTGTACCTTTCACCAAAGGTGAACACAGCATCCAAACAATATTTTGAAAAAAGAAAGAAACGTGGCGCATAAAGCAGGATTTGTAAATATTATCGGGAATCCCAATGTGGGTAAATCTACCTTGATGAACGCCTTCGTGGGCGAAAAGTTATCCATTATTACCTCTAAGGCACAGACCACAAGGCACCGTATATTGGGCATTGTGAACGGCGATGATTTTCAGTTGATATTGTCCGACACCCCTGGAATCATCAAACCCGCCTACGAACTGCAAAGTTCTATGATGGATTTTGTCAAGTCCGCCTTTGAGGATGCCGATGTGCTGCTGTATATGGTGGAAATTGGAGAGAAGGCATTGAAGGACGAATCCTTCTTCAAAAAACTACAGAACAGCAAAATTCCTGTGCTGTTGCTCCTCAATAAAATTGACAAATCCGACCAGCAGACACTGGAAGAGCAAATGCAATATTGGCAAGAGCAGTTGCCCAATGCAGAGATCCATCCGATTTCCGCTTTGGAAAACTTTAATGTCACCGAAGTCTTCAACCGCATTTTGGAACTATTGCCCGAAGCACCGCCCTACTACCCCAAGGACCAAATTACGGATAAGCCAGAGCGCTTTTTCGTGAATGAGACCATCCGTGAAAAAATCTTGCTCCACTACAAAAAGGAAATCCCGTATTCGGTTGAAGTGGAGACCGAGGAGTTTTTGGAAGATGAAGATATCATCCGAATCCGTTCCGTGATTATGGTAGAGCGCGACACCCAGAAAGGAATCATTATTGGGCACAAGGGCGCAGCCATTAAAAAAGTGGGAGTGGAAGCTCGTAAAGATCTAGAAAAGTTCTTTGCAAAACAGGTCCATATCGAACTCTACGTGAAAGTGAACAAAAACTGGCGCAGTAACTCCCAACAGCTCAGGCGTTTCGGATACAATGGCTAGGATTCGTCCGCAACACGCTCAAAAGGAGCAATCGTTTCCCGGACAAACTGCTTCAACTGCTCCATTTGACCTTTTCCTTTTGATTTTCCCAAGCGACCAAATGCATAAAGCGCGAACCAAATCACCACTAGAAGGAACATGCCCACCAAAAAGAGCGTGATATCCTTGCCTAAGGAGTAGTTGGAATAAGCGAATATGCCCAGAATGATAAAAATGGTTCCCACACCAAAATGCAGGAACATAAAAAAGGTCCACAGGGTGGGATTGGGTCCAAAAACACCTCGTATGTTGCTCACGCCCTCCTCAAACGAAGAAAGTTCCAAATGAAGTTGGGGTGTCCAAAAGGTCGTTTCTGCCTTTTTGAACTTCACAAAAATATGCTCGTCCAGTCTTTTGATCAAAAACGGACGGGCCGAAGGCGTATCAAAAACGGCTTCCACATCCTTTAAATTGGCCCTTAGGGAGATGCGAAAACGGGGCCGTAAAACCAGCTCATTGGTCAGGTCGCTCATAATCATTTGAAAATGATGAAAAAAGGTATCATTTTTTCTTCATAATAAATGGTATTTTTGCCAAAAATTAAACCTAATGGGAGCTATCGTAGCCATTGTAGGAAGACCCAATGTTGGGAAGTCCACTTTTTTTAACCGACTCATTCAACGCCGTGAGGCGATTGTGGATGCCGTAAGCGGCGTTACGCGGGACCGTCATTACGGTAAAAGTGACTGGAACGGCAAGGAGTTTTCGTTGATCGATACCGGTGGTTACGTATTGGGTAGCGACGATGTTTTCGAAAAGGAAATCGACAAACAAGTGGAATTGGCCATTGATGAGGCCGATGCCATCATTTTTATGGTGGATGTGGAATCTGGGGTAACCGGGATGGATGAAGACGTTGCCAAATTGCTGCGCCGAGTAGATAAGCCCACCTTTTTGGCCGTTAACAAAGTGGATAATACACAGCGGATGGCCGATGCGGTGGAGTTTTACGCTTTGGGCTTGGGTGAGTATTACACCATCTCCAGTATCAACGGGAGCGGGACGGGCGAACTGTTGGACGCCCTTGTGGAGGTGTTGCCCGACGAAAAGGAAGAAGAAAGTGAACTGCCACGCTTTGCCGTGGTGGGACGTCCAAATGCAGGAAAATCATCCTTTATCAATGCCTTGATAGGCGAGGAAAGGTACATTGTGACCGATATTGCTGGGACAACACGGGATAGTATCGATACCAAATACAATCGTTTTGGGTTTGAATTCAATTTGGTGGACACTGCAGGTATCCGAAGAAAGTCCAAAGTCAAGGAAGATCTGGAGTTTTATTCGGTGATGCGTTCCGTAAGGGCCATAGAATATTGCGATGTCTGTATCTTGATGATGGATGCTACCCGAGGTTTCGACGGACAAGTGCAAAATATTTTTTGGTTGGCGCAGCGCAACAATAAGGGAATCGTGATTTTGGTGAACAAATGGGATTTGGTGGAAAAAGAGACCAACTCCGTAAAGGAATATACCAAAGCGATACACGAGGTGATTTCTCCTTTTGAAGATGTACCCATCCTGTTCATTTCGGTATTGAACAAGCAGCGCATCTACAAAGCCATCGAAACTGCGGTGGAAGTGTATAAAAACCGTTCCAAAAAAATACCGACCCGCAAGTTGAACGATATTATGCTTCCCATTATTGAAAAAACGCCACCACCGGCCACCAAAGGGAAGTATGTAAAAATTAAGTTCTGTACGCAGCTACCGACTCCATATCCACAATTTGCGTTTTTCTGTAATTTGCCACAATACGTAAAGGACCCCTACAAGCGGTTTTTGGAAAACAAGATCAGACAGCAATTTGATTTTACCGGAGTTCCGATTACGATTTTTATGCGGAAGAAGTAATTATTCGCCCGAAGCATACCGCACGTCCACTTGTTGTTGTATCCGGTTTCCTTGACCGTCCACGGCAGTCAGGGTATAGATGCCTGGTGCAATGTCCAAAATGAGCTCATGGAAATTTTCCGTTTTACCCAAAAACCTCTCATCCAAATACCAATAAATGATGGTATTGGATTGTTGATGGGCCAGTTTTAGGATGACTTCCCTGTTTTTCTCGCCCAAATCCTTTGGGATCAGCACAGCTTCATTTTTCTTGGGATAGATGAATTCCATCAAATGGTTTTCCAAAGTAGCGCAACCCTCCAAATAAGGCGGCAAGGTTTTGTAGTTGGGGTTGGAGGCAGCATAATAGTATTCCAAAATGGGTGGGAGCACTAGCCAATTTTTGGCCACCATATCTTCCAATGGATAACATTCCGAGTTCACCCTAAACCGTTCGGAGGCATCCAAAAACACTTGCTGATGATAGGGGCAGGGACCGCTTCGCGTTCCGTGGGTGGGTACCCATTCCTTTTTGAAGTCATCACAGTACACCGAGGCCCGAAATCCACTCTGCTCACATACGTCCAGCTCCACAAGGTCGTCAAAAGGCTCTTGGAACCAACCGCTCTGAGGCAGGGCATCCAATACATCAAACAGTAGCGGGGCAGCAGCAGTAATCCCCGTAAGTCCGGGTCTGCCCTCACCATCGGCATTGCCTGCCCAGACTCCTATCGCATATCGTGGCGTAACCCCAACGGCCCAGGCATCCTTAAAACCAAAACTGGTCCCGGTTTTCCACGCAATCGGTTGGGAAGAATCAAAAAACTGCCAATTTTCATCACCTTCGGGCCGGTTCACCTCGTACATGGACTGAAATGTGCTGTAAATGGGCCCAGCGCCAAAAACCAAAGGGTCAAATTGCTCTTTTCCAAAATCCTTCATCTCATCCTGAACATAGGTAGCCTCACTAAATTCCTGACTTCTATAGGTGCTGGAATGGTTCAAAAAATAGTTCAGACTGGAAGCCATGGAGGCATAGGTGGAGGTCACTTCCCAAAGGGAACTTTCTGCCCCACCTAGAATTAGGGATAATCCATAGTGTGAAGCTGGCCTGTCCAACGATTTCATGTTCATTTTATGGAGTTTGTTGTAGAACTTTTGGAGTCCATATTCCCGCAACAAACGAACGGCAGGAACATTCAACGAACGGGAAAGTGCCTTGCTGGCCGGTACAGCTCCTGCATAAGTAAGGTTGAAGTTTTGTGGATTATATCCATTGATTACCGTAGGCACATCTTCCACCAAGGTGTGGGGCAATAATTGTCCTTCATCCAACAAGGAAGCGAACAAAAAAGGTTTTAAGGTACTTCCTGTACTTCTTTTTTTGGTGATGATATCCACATAATTGGCATGTGTTTCGTCCGAAGGGGAGTTTCCCACATAGCCGAGTACTTTTCGGGTTTCTACATCCAGTACCAAAATGGCCAGGTTGTGTATTTCATTACTTTTCAATTGCTGATAGTGCCGCTCTGCCAAAAGATTCAGCCGTTGCTGCAAAGGCCTCAATACCGAAGTGTTTACACGCTCCCGGGGATGCTCGTTTCGAATGCGTTCAGTCAGGTGGGGAGCCATATCAGGCAAAAGCATGGGCTCTTGGGGCAATGGTTCGGCAAGGGCCAACTCATACGTCGTTTGGTCTATGACCTCCTTCTCCCGAAGTTTTTTCAATAATCGATTTCGCTTGTCCAAAAAAGCCTTTTCGTTTCTTCCGGGAAAAATCAATGCAGGTGCGTTGGGCAAAACCGCCAAGGCAGCGGATTGGCCCCAACTCAATTCGTGGGCGGGAATACCAAAATAGCGCCAGGCCGCGGTCTCCAATCCCACCACATTGCCGCCATAGGGCGTGTGGGAGGCGTACAGTTTCAAAATGTCTTTTTTGGAGTAACGAAGTTCCAAGCGCGTGGACATAAACACCTCAATGAGTTTTTCCCAGTACGTTCGGCTTTGGTTTTTTCGGCTCAAACGTATCACTTGCTGGGTGATGGTACTACCGCCCCTTCGGGTTTCTTTGGTGAGATTGTGGCCAAGGGCCTTGATGATGGAAAAAGGGTTGAATCCAGGATGCTGGTAAAAATATGCATCCTCAAATAATAGGATACTCTGCTCAAAACGTTCCGGAACCGAGTCCATGGGAGGAAACCGCCATTGGCCATCGGCTGCGATGCGCGCCCCGATAAGGGCGCCATCCGAACTGTTCACCACGGTAGAGGTAGGGTCTTTGAACAAATTCTTGGGCAGGCAAAACAACCATAAGACCAAAATGATGAAAAACACACCAAATTTGATCTTATGGTCGATGAAAAGCTTTTTTACTGGCGACAAAAACTCACTCATTAACCCTTACTGAACTATGTTCACCCATTGCCCTTTGTTCCGGGCTTGGTAGTTGTCATCATACATGGCTTCAGCCTGCGCACCCGGCAAATAATAAGTGCCCAAAAAGGATGCGTTCAATTTGATGGTAAAGGTTTTTGATTTTTTGGCATCCAAATCAAAATATAGATTAGTCCGATCGTCCCGTGTATCGACATAATCCGCTTTGGATGCATTTTCGTTGGTACCGCTAACAAAAGAGGTATCTACGATTTCCCATCCACTGGGCACGATATGGGTGAGGGCCACATTATCGATGTAGTCATTCGAACCATTGAAAATGGTCACTTTGGCCTCAAACTCCATTCCCTGTCGTAATTCGTCCACATTCAGGGAATTCCCTAGAGGGTCCACATAGCTGACCGATAACCTCAAATTTTCCTCTTGCGCCAATTCCTCACCAACGGGAAGCTTGCCTTTCTGGGTCAGGGTGGCATATAACGTATTGCCCAGATGGTTCTTAATTTGGATATCTTCCTTGAAGGAGGTGATGGCAATGTTTCTTTGGGCTATGGCCCTATCCGTTTTCACCTTGATTTCCTTACCGTTGTTGGTAAAACTGAGGTCAATCGATTTTCCACCGTTTTGCATCACCATTTTTGATAGGGCCAATAGTGCAAAAGCGGTTTCTTGGGTACTGTACCATTGTTGTGATGATAGATTTTTAGCTAAGGAAACTGCCAAATCCCGCTGTTGCGGGTCGCCTAAGATGACCATGGTCTCCAGAGCCATGGCTCGGTTTCGGAATACGGAACCATAGGTTCTGTAATTGTAATTGTTCGGTTTAAAATCAATGTTGGATTTCTGCGCAATGGCTTGGGCCACTTCTTTTTTTCCGACCAAGGCATAGGCTGCGGCCAATCGCCATTTAGCCTCGTTGCTGAGGTTTGCGGTTTCCCGTAAACGGTTCATGGCGGCCAATTCAGGCTGTTGCGCCAAGGCCAAGGTGTACAATCGGTAAGCCTGGGAAACATCGTCGTTGTAGTAGGTGCTTTGGTTGCTCCATTGACGTGCGGCGGATTTTTGGTAACGCAACCAATTGCTCAAAAAGGTCAGTGGGAGCTGGTAACCCACTTTTTTGGCTTCCAACATAAAGTGGCCAGCGTATGATGTACCCCAGTCATCGGCATTGCCATATCCGGGCCAATAACTCAATCCGCCGTCTGGGGTTTGAAAATCGCCCAATCGGTTAATAGCGGCTTTTATGTTTTTTTCTACTTCTTTCTTTTTATCGAAAGTGATGTCCAATACATCGCCCAAAAATAATTGTGGGAAGGCTGCAGAGGTGGTCTGTTCGACACATCCGTGGGGATAGCGGAGCAGATAATCCATCCGTTTGGAAAAATCCATGGGCGGAAGCGTTGAGAATTCGATGAACGCTTCATTGGTGCCCGACGTGCCAAAAGTCTCCATAGAAATCAGCTGTGAACCATTGGGCTCTAGCGTATACAGTTCGCTTTTGGTAGTGACGGGGTTCGGATTTTCCACATCGATTTCCGTCTCGTTGGTTGCGCGTTCCCCTGCTCCCGTAGCCGTAACTTTTATAGTTTGAAAGGATGCTGCGGGTTTGACCTTGAAATCAAAATTTACGATTTGCTCGCCAACCGCATTGAAGGTGATATTCTTGGAGGTACCGCTAATGGGTTCCAAGGCTTTTCCGGCATCGATACTGACGGTTACGTTTTTCACTTTGGGCTCCATGGCAAAAACGGTAACTGGAATGGTCACGGTTTCGCCAGGAGACAATTTTCTTGGAATGGATGTCAATACCATCAAAGGTTTGCGCACTGGAGCGGTTTTTTCGGTATTCCCGTAAGCACTTTGTTCATTGCCGGCTACGACCATGGTTCGTACCGAACCCACGTAGTTCGGCATATCAATCGTATGCGACGCTTTTTCTCCAGCTTTTAAGCTGAACGGCCCCAAATAAGTGACCACGGGTTTAAAGCGCTGCGCTTTTCGGTTTTTTGCTCCGGCGGCCATCCCGCCCCCGCCAATCGCGTAGATATTGTCCACACTCACGGAGTAGGCCCCCATCACATCATCAAAAATGTCAAAGGTTTTTACGCCCAAGGCTTGTCTGGCATAGAACGAACTGTGAATATCGGGGGTAGTGAAGCGGGTCAGGTCCAACAGACCCTCGTCCACCACGGCCAATGAGTAGGTCATTGCCTTTTTATTGGCTTCGGAAACTGTCACTTTGTATGCGGATTCCGGTTCCAATACCTCTGGCATGCTGATTTCAGGTTGTAAGAGGGTCGCCGGGTTTTCCACCAATAGGGGAACTACTCCGTACAAACGTATGGGCAGGTCGTTTTTGACTTGACTGTGGGGCTGCAACAGGGAAATGTTCACATAGGCATTGGGCGCCATTTCTGCTGTGATCGGAATAGAGGCCTTGGTTTCTTTGGCCGATGTTTCAATCCATTGTTGGGAAAGGACTTCGGTTCCGTTTTCGATGCTGAGCAAGGCACGCCCTCCCTTATCCGACGGGAAAGTTACCGTAGCTTCCTCTCCTAAGGTATATTTTTCCTTATCGGTAGCGAATATGAGGATTTTGGAACTCTCCGCATCGGCGGATGCAGGCCTGCTCCACCAGTTGCGATAAAAATAGGCCGTGCGTCCTGTCGCATGCTTGGAAGCTTCATCGATGACCCGAATCAAGAAACGACCTCCTTCTTCATCCGGTACGTTAATGTTGAAGTTGGCCTTTCCGTTGCTTCCCGTAGTGAGCTCCATTTCCATAAAGGGACGATGGACGGTCGCATTTTCATATCGGGATAAATTGTCATAACCACGGTTCCACCACCAGCGCCATTCAATTTTAAAGATTTGTACTTTCAATCTTCGATTGGCTGCTGGATTTCCTTGGGCATCCACCGAAACCACATCAAAAGTGTTGTTGTCATCCGTTAAAAAAGAACCATACTGTTTTGCGTTTGGGGAGCGCAAGCCAACAAAATGCGAAAATGGTGCAAGGTTCTTGGAAAAAACGTCGATTGAAAAATCGCCGCCACCTTCAAAAACCTTGGTCGTAAAAGTGGCTTCCAGCATTCCGGGCGCATTCCCGTTGATGTCTATTTTTTTGTTGATGTCCAACTCACCATTGGCATCTAAATTGGAGGAAATCCACTGCAGTTCGGTTTCATTGAAGGTTCTTGCAGGGTCTTGGAACGTGTAATCCCTAAACTTTGGAAAAGCGTTTGCTGTTTGCTTTAGGGTAGCGTTGATGTCAATTTTAAGGTTGCGGGCAGGAGCACCGTGCAGCCACTTCACACTTGCTTTTCCGCGATTGAACGCATTGGCCTCCAAAATTTCATCGTCAAAGGAGAAATCGACCTTTAATCGGTTGGGTTTTACGGTAGCCACCTTCAGGGTCTTACTGAATTGTGCACCGCCCACAATGACTTTGGCCGACCAGTTTCCAGTGGGTGCTGTGGTCTCTGTGGAAATGGGGAAATAGTAGAAATTCCTTTCTTTTTTGGCAAATAAGCCGTCATCAACCGCGATGCTTCCTTCCTTGAGCACATTGCGCTGTACTAATTTACCTCGGGCGTCCGTCACTTCCAGGGTTACTGGGTGCCCTTTGGGCAAGGGATTGGCATTGTCGTCCAAAACAAAGGTCAAATGGATAACATCACCTGGTCTATGCACCCCTCTTTCGGTGTACAAATAGCCTTGCAAGCCTTTCTGAAGTTGTTCCCCGGACACGTCGAATTTACTGAGCGATAAGGCATTGCCGTCCGAAAGTTTGGCGTAAGCGAAATTGTTGTTCTTTTCTGCGACTGCGAAGGCGATGCTTTTGTCGCTATCATAAACGGAAAGTCCGGAGGCATCGGTGGTGGTTTCACCAACTAGCTGTTGTTGGTAATTGTACAGTTTTATGTTGGCCTCGGCAACGGGTTGGGTGGTGAGCAAATTGGTCACCGCAAAATGATGGGAACGGTTGCTGCCTTTTTTTACGATGAGACCCAAATCACTACCCAACAGATTGGTCCCTACTACGCGGTCATAATTGTAGTAGGCGGAATGGCACGGATTGTCCCTTTCTTCCCAATTGTAATCGTAGTTTCGGTAGGTGTAGATCTGATTGTTCCAATACAGTTCTTCCAAATCGGCCTCCTCGGCACTTTGTTCCAAGGAATAGTCGGCAACCGATGCTTCCGTTTCCGAAGATGCTCCACAATCGTAGGTGGTGTGTTCCTTTTTAAAGCTGAATTCCACGCGGTACAACGACCCGGGGTGAATCTGTATCAATTCGGATAAATCCAATCCGTGTGCTTGCCAGTAGCTGGAATTTTCGGTGCCCTCCTCGGTCAATGGAATGACCTTATAGGCGACCCTTCGGCCCACTGGCCTAAAATCGGGATTGTAATTTTCGGTAAGATTATAGGTTTGAAGGTATTGGAGCATGTTGTTCTCGTAGACCTGAATCACCCGGACCTCGACGGCAGATAGATTAACGGTTTCAAAATAAATGGGTGTTGAGGCTGCATTGGGCAAAATGGTTCCTTTTGAAATCAATCGAACGGCAGGTTTTAATTGCTCAAAAGAGACCAACTCGGAAAAATCGTTTTTTAAGGTAAACCCATATTCGCTCTTGATGCCTTGGAAGACATTCACAAGAACCTCGCCCAAAATTCTATTGGATGGATATACGTTCAATACATTTCCGTTGATTTCGTAGCGGAGGCTTTCCGCATTTTCCACGGTGACCAAACCGTTGAGATTCTGGTCCTGTTGTAAGGGCTCCGAAAAATTTAGAGTCAATACCGCATTGGGAGCAGAAGTGGTTTTGGCATCAATGATCACGAATTTGTTCTTTCCCGGAATAGGGTAAGTTTCCGCACCTTGGTTATCAATATCGTATGCTTTCCCGTTCCAGCTGATGTTGAGCTCACTGTCATCTGTTTTTCGGGATATACTGTCAATTTTGAAACTGAAGTATTGGGCGTTTTCCGTGCTGTTGTCCCATTTGACGGGCAAGGTATTATCTCCCTGTTTTACGGTGAGCACCGTGCTTATTTTTGAAGCATCCAGCATATCCGAAGCGTCCAACATCCCGGTGAGGTATTGCCAATCCTTGCTGTACGATTGCAGGTTCCCCAAATTGATTCTAAAATTAGGGGCAATGGTCTTAAAACTGAAGGTATAGGTTTTAAAGGCACTTTCAATACCTTCAAAAAGCTTATGCAACTTAAGTTCGACGGTATATTCTGTGTTTGGTTTTAGGTATTCCGCTGGTTGGAAAATGAGTTCCCTTCCGTTCTCGACCACCAAGTTCCCGTCCACCTTTGGTGAAATGTCCAGATATTCCTTGGGAAGTTCTTGGGTAAGCTCAAATTGCTCCAAGGGTTGGGCCAAGGCAATTCGGATGGGAGTGGCTATACTCTGATTGCCATTGGTGTGATAGCTGATGTAATCCTTGAACTTGAAAAGGTTATCCGTATCGGATGAATCATTCTTTTTTTTACAGGCTGCTACCAAAATGAGCAGTGCGATAAGTAGTGATTTGCAGGATCGAGACATGATGTAATGGAATAGTGTTTACTGATAAAATATAACTAAAAGCAAGATAGTTAAAATTGAGTATCGGGAGTTGGGGAATTGACGAATGCCCTGTTTGAATTGACGGATGAGGTTTTTTTAGGGTAAAATGTAAAAAGTAGGAAGAAATTTTAGAAAATATCCGAGGGGAATACCTACCAACCCCCAGAGGCACCACCACCTCCAAAGCCGCCTCCACCGAAGCCGCCTCCAAAACCACCGCCACCACCGAAGCCTCCTCCACTGCCAAATCCACCGGAAGAGCCAGAACTGCGACCCATATTGCTGAGGATGATCATGTCCCAAATATCAAGTCCGCCGCCCCTACGACCACCTGGACCTCTGCCGCCCTTGTTTTTGCGACTCCAAAAAATAATGATGATGATAAAAATGATAAAGGGAAACAGCGCATCAATCGGAAATTTTTTGCCCCCACCAAAGGTGCGGTCTTCGGTAAACTCCCCGGTAAGTACTTTAAAAATAGCATCGGCGCCTTTGTCGAGCCCAGCATAATAATCCCCTCTTTTGAACTCAGGGATAATAACGGATTCTATGATGCGCCTGGACATTAAATCGGTAAGGCTGCCCTCCACACCATATCCGGTGTTAATGGCAATCCTTCGGTCGTCCCTTGCCAAGAGGACCAACACGCCATTGTCCTTGTCCGCCTGACCAATGCCCCATTTTTGTCCCCACTGTGCGCCCAAAAAATTGATATCCTCTCCCTCGGTGGTACTGATAATGGCCACTACGATTTGGGTGGAGGTGCTATCGGAATAGCGCACCAGTTTTTGCTCTAAGGCATTGCTCTGCGATGGAGATAATAGGTTCACGTAATCGTAAACACTGGTTTGCTTTTTGGGTTTTTCTGGTATGGTGAATTGCCCCCAAGCTATGGAAACACATAAAAAAAATAATAAAAAACTACCCTTTGGATATCGCATCGTTTAGTTCGTTGGTATCATTTTGCTGCCACGGAAAATGTGCCTGCAATTCCTTGCCGGCCATAAGAATGCCTTCAATGATACCCTGTTTAAAATTTCCTTTTGTAAAGTGGGAGGCGATGACGTCCTTAGTGGTGTCCCAAAAACCTTTGGGAACGACACGATCGATACCTTCACCGCCATAGATGACGAATTTTCGATCGTCCACTGCCACATATAAAAGTACACCGTTCCCTTCTTTGGTGTTGTCCATCTTCAAGAAATGGAACACTTGCTGTGCCCTGCTGAAATGGTCTATCTTGGAGGACGCCTCAATATGTACCCTGATTTCACCAGAAGTATTCTTTTCAGCTTCAACGATGGCATTTACGATATCGCTTTCTTCCTCAGCAGTCAAAAACTCTTCTACGTGCGACATGGCCTAGTTGAATTCAAAGTTCACATCGGGAGCATCTTCCGAACCGGCATCAGATTTAAATAGTGGCATGGATTCAAAATTTGCTATGCTGGCCACAATATTGGTAGGGATTTGTTGAATTCGGATATTGTATTCTCCCGCCAAATCGTTAAAACGGTTACGCTCCACATTGATTCTGTTCTCGGTACCTTCCAGTTGCGATTGTAGCTCCAAAAAGTTTTGGCTTGCCTTTAAATCGGGGTAGCGCTCCACGGTAACCAACAATCTGGACAAGGCAGAGGACAAACCTGTTTGCGCTTGTTGAAATTCGGCCAACTGCTCTGGTGTGATGTTGTTTGCATCAATATTGGTAGAAGTAGCTTTGGCCCTAGCCTCTATAACGTCCGATAGGGTTTCGCGTTCAAAATCTGCGGCACCTTGAACGGTTTTGACCAAGTTCCCGATGAGGTCGCTCCTACGTTGATAGGAACTTTCCACATTGGCCCACTGTTTGGTGGCCTGCCCTTTCATATTGATCAGGTTATTGTTGGTCCGTACGTACCAACCCACAATGATTACGCCCAAAAGTCCGAGGACAATAATGGCAATGATACCTTTTTTCATTTGCTATTGGTTAAAGTGTTTATAGTTGTTCTTTGATTTTCAGTAGCTCTGCCTTTACTTTTTGTAGTTTTTGGATCACTTCAAAATTGGAAAGGGCCTTTTGTTTTTCCTCTTTCAAATGTGTTTTGGCTCCTTCCAAAGTAAAACCGCGTTCCTTCACCAGATGATAGATCAGTTGAAGGTTTTGAATATCCTGGGGTGTGAATTTACGATTGCCCTTGGCATTCTTTTTGGGCTGGAGTACATCAAACTCTTTTTCCCAAAAGCGGATGAGGGAGGTATTCACCCCAAAGGCCTTGGCCACTTCACCAATGCCATAATATCGTTTTTCGGGCAGATCTATGTGCATTAATCCAGTGATTGGTTCTCTTGGTTGGCCAATCTGAGCATATTCTCGAATTCTTCGGCCGTCAAACTTCCATAATAGAAGTTAATGGGGTTGATGCGTTCACCATCCTTGAACACTTCGTAGTGCACGTGTGGCGCTTGCGAACGCCCTGTACTTCCCACAAAGCCGATAAGGTCACCTCTTTTGACCTTTTGGCCCACAGTCACGTTGTATTTGCTCATGTGACCGTAAAGTGAAATATATCCATATCCATGGTCAATGCGCACGTGTTTTCCATAGCCCGAAGATCTATTGTCGGCACGTACCACTTTGCCATCCCCTGTAGCGTAGATTGGGCTACCCCTGGGTGCGGTAAAGTCCATGCCCCAGTGCATTTTTCGGGCTTTGGTAAAAGGGTCGGAACGCCACCCATAACCAGAGGCCATTCGGGTCAAATCTTCATTGCTTACAGGTTGAATGGCAGGAATGGAGGCCAATAACTTTTCTTTTTCTTCGGCCAATTTGGCAATCTCGTCCAAGGATTTGGATTGGATCACCATTTGTTTTTGAATGATGTCCAGCCGCTTGGTGGCATCGATGATAATTTCTGAGTTGTTGAAACCTTCAAGGTCCTTGTAACGGTTAACACCACCAAAACCAGCTCTTCGCTGTTCTTCGGGTATGGGGTTGGCCTCAAAATACAATCGGTAGATATTGTTGTCGCGTTCTTCGATATTGGCCAAAACCTGTTCCAATTGGTCCATTTTCCGGTTGAGGATTTCAAACTGCAGCTCGTAGTTGCGCACTTCCCTCTCGAGTGAAAGTTCTTTGGGCGTATTTACCCATCGGGTGTTCAGCAAAATGATCAATCCAAGGAAACCGAACAGCGCTGAACCCAAGATAAACAGGAAAATATTCCTGTACCTTCTGGATTTTTTCGGCTCTATCTTTCGGTACGAAAGCGTATCCGGATCGTAATAGTACTTAACTTTAGACATGAATGGATTTTATCCTATTTTTGCTCACTCATTTTAATCAGAACAAACAAATATAAAAATTGTTTTGCTTAAACTGTTAAATTTAAGAAAACCCTAGGAATTCAATGACATCCCAAGAAGTTAGAGCGCAGTTTTTAAACTTTTTCAAAGAAAAGAACCACAAAATTGTACCATCGGCACCCATGGTAATGAAGGACGATCCTACCCTGATGTTCACCAATGCCGGCATGAACCAGTTTAAGGAATACTTTTTGGGGAATTCCGTTGCCAAGCACAAACGCCTTACCGATACCCAAAAGTGTTTGCGGGTGAGCGGAAAGCACAACGATTTGGAAGAAGTGGGGAAGGATACCTACCACCACACCATGTTCGAGATGTTAGGTAACTGGAGCATTGGGGATTATTTTAAAAAAGAAGCCATAGCGTGGGCATGGGAATTGCTCGCCGAGGTCTATAATATTGATAAGGACAGCCTATATGTTTCTGTGTTTGAAGGCAGCGAAGAAGATGGTTTGCCCTTAGATCAAGAGGCTTACGACCTTTGGAAGGCCATTGTTCCGGAGAACCGAATCATCAAAGGGAACAAAAAGGACAATTTTTGGGAAATGGGCGATCAGGGCCCCTGCGGACCTTGTTCTGAAATCCACGTGGATATTCGCTCCAAAGAAGAAAAAGCGAAAGTGGACGGAGCTTCTCTAGTGAACCAGGACCATCCCCAAGTAGTGGAAATCTGGAACTTGGTGTTTATGCAGTTTAATCGCAAGGCCAACGGAAGTCTGGAGCCACTTCCTGAAAAGCATATCGATACGGGTATGGGATTTGAGCGCCTATGCATGGTGCTCCAAGGCAAGCAATCCAATTACGACACCGATGTGTTTACCCCCTTGATTCGTGAAGTGGAAATCATCACAGGTAAAAAATATGGTACGGATGAGCATACCGATATTGCCATCCGTGTGATTTCGGACCATGTTAGGGCCGTCGCTTTTTCCATTGCTGATGGACAATTGCCTAGCAATACAGGAGCTGGGTATGTTATCCGAAGAATTTTACGTCGTGCCATTCGCTATGGATTCACTTTCTTGGATACCAACAAGCCGTTTATCTACCGTTTAGTGAAAGTGCTAAGCGAACAAATGGGCAAGGCCTTTCCTGAGTTGAAAGAGCAGCATCAATTGATAGAGAACGTCATCAAAGAAGAGGAAAGCTCCTTCTTGAGTACCTTGGAACAAGGGCTGGTATTGTTGGATTCTGTCATCAAATCATCAAAAGATAAAACCATAGCGGGCGATAAGGCTTTTGAGCTTTATGATACGTTCGGATTCCCGATAGATTTGACCGCCCTTATTCTGGAGGAAAAAGGCTATCAATTGGATGTGGAAGGTTTTGAAAAAGCGTTGAAAGCGCAAAAGGACCGTTCCAGAGCAGCATCCGAAGTGTCCAAGGATGATTGGAACGTTTTACTGACCGATACCGAACAGGAATTTATCGGATACGATAGTTTGGAAGCACAGGTTAAGCTGGTGAAATACCGAAAGGTCACTAGTAAAAAAGAGGGTGACCAATACCAACTGGTCTTCAATCTGACCCCCTTTTATGCCGAGGGTGGTGGACAGGTAGGGGACAAGGGTTATTTGGAAGCGTCCAATGGCGATGTTACCTATATTGTGGACACCAAACGTGAAAACAACGAGATTGTTCATTTTGCCAAATCGCTGCCCAAGGAAGTTTCGGGAACTTTTAAGGCAGTGGTGGACAAAAAGCAGCGTTACAGAACGGCAAGCAACCATACAGCTACGCATTTACTGCATCAGGCGCTACGCGAGGTATTGGGCAACCATGTGGAACAGAAAGGTTCAGCAGTACATTCCAAATACCTGCGGTTCGATTTCTCCCACTTCTCCAAACTTACTGTAGAAGAACTCCGCGAGGTGGAAAACTTTGTCAATGCCCGAATCGATGGGCAGCTTCCTTTGGAAGAACACCGAAATGTACCCATGAAGCAGGCAATGGAGGAAGGAGCGATGGCACTGTTTGGTGAAAAATATGGCGATACCGTGCGTACCATCCGTTTTGGACAATCCATTGAGCTCTGCGGGGGTACCCATGTTGAAAATACGGCGGATATCTGGCATTTTAAGATTGTCTCCGAAGGGGCTGTCGCTGCCGGGATTCGAAGAATTGAAGCGATTACTTCCGATGCGGTCAAGGAATTTTACTTCAACAACAATAGAATGCTCTTCGAGATCAAGGATATGTTGAAAAACTCCCAAGATCCAGTAAAATCGGTGGCTAGTCTGCAAGAAGAGAATGCTGCCCTTAAAAAGCAGGTGGAGCAGTTATTGAAAGATAAGGCCAAAGGATTGAAAAACGAGTTGATATCCGAGTTGGAAGAGGTCAACGGAATCCAGTTTTTGGCCAAAAAAGTGGACTTGGATGCAGGTGGCATCAAGGATTTGGCCTTCGAAATGGGTGGTCAAGTGGATAAGTTATTCCTGTTGCTGGCCTCGGAAAATGACGGGAAAGCCGTGCTATCCTGTTATATTTCCAAGAATGTGGTTTCCGAAACGGATTTGAATGCCGGAACCATTGTTCGTGAACTTGGAAAGTACATCCAAGGGGGAGGCGGAGGACAGCCGTTCTTTGCCACTGCCGGAGGTAAAAACCCTGCTGGGATTCCAGAAGCGTTGGATAAGGTGAAGGGGTATCTAAAATAGTTTTCCGAAAATTCCTTTGTCACATCGAGCGCAGTCGAGATGTGGTGCAGCGTTGTTCTCGACTGCGCTCGAATTGACATTTTTTTGCAAATCAAATGGAACTACAAACCCAAATACCCTTTGCCCAAAGCGATAATCCCATTGATTATCAAAGTAAGGTGGTACTGTTCGGGTCTTGTTTTGTAGAAAATATAGGAGCCAAACTAGCGTATTTTAAGTTTCAGCAACAACAGAATCCCTTTGGGATATTGTTCCAGCCCTTGGCCATTGCAAATTTGATGCAAAGAGCTATCGCCAGAAAAAAATATCAGCAAGACGAGGTTTTTGAACAAGACGGAGTCTGGCGTTGTTTTGATGCCCATTCCGATTTACGTTCATCATCTTCGGAGGAACTATTGCATTTGCTCAACCAAAGGTTGGAAGAAACCAGAATAAGCCTGGAAACCTCTTCCCATATCATCATCACACTGGGAACGGCTTGGGTGTACGAGCATCAGGCTTCAGGAAAGGTGGTGGCCAACTGCCACAAAGTACCTCAGAGGGCATTCATAAAAAAACTATTGAGCGTAGCCGAAATTGAAGCTAGCCTTCAAAACATAGTAAGCTTGATTCAAAATGTAAATCCAAAGGCACAGATTATCTTCACTATTTCGCCCGTTCGTCATCTAAAGGACGGCTTTGTGGAAAACCAACGGAGCAAAGCGCACTTGATTACTGCTTTGCACACTATTTTGTCATCTCGAGCGCAGTCGAGAGAGATTGCCTATTTTCCAGCTTATGAGATTGTGATGGACGAACTCCGTGACTACCGTTTTTATGGAACCGACATGGTACACCCCAACCCACTGGCAGTGGACTACATCTGGGAAAAATTTAAATTGGTTTGGATTTCCGAAAGCGCCTATTCGGTAATGGATGAGGTAGAGTCGGTTCAAAAGGGATTGTTGCACCGACCTTTTAATCCAGATTCCAAGGCGCATCAAAAGTTCAAAACATCGCTCCGCACGAAAATTACGTATCTTCAAGAAAGGTATCCGTTCATGAAATTTGAATAAATGAAGAAAATATTGATGGGTGCGGTCATTGCGTTGGCTTCGGTTTTGATTTATAAATCGTGCACCGACGACCGTGAACAAAAAAGTATACTCGAAGAAAACTCCATGCTCATTCAGCAGGAGTTGCGCAATGTATCCAAATTGGTGGTTACGGAAGGCCATTTTGCCGAGGTGTACAATTATAAAGATTCTAAAGAACTGTTCGGTCCGTTGATCACTGCCCATAAAAAAGCCTTGGTGGTGGTGAATGCTGATGTGTCCATCGCCTACGATATGTCGCAAATTGAATATGAAGTGGACGAGGAACAAAAACTGCTCAGGATCATTCGTATTCCCGACCCAGAAGTCAAGATCAGTCCCGACTTTGAGTATTACGATGTCACTGCCGATTACCTAAACCCGTTCAATGCAGGGGATTACAATGCCATCAAACGGAATGTGAATGCCTCCTTGATGAAAAAAATCGAAGCATCTTCGTTGCTGTCCAATGCCGAAAACCGATTGGTGAGCGAACTTTCTCGTATTCTGGTGCTTACAAATACCATGGGTTGGACTTTGGTGTATGACAATAAACCCGTGGAAGACACGGAGCAGCTCAAAGTGTTTCTCGATTAATTGCCGCTGATTGACTGCCAGTTTAACTTACCAAGGCGGTATCCACCAATTGCAGGCCGTCATCTATTAAATGGCCTACTTTGGGATTGTCGCGTTTGATTTGCTCCAAGTGTTCCAAGATTTCTTGCTGAAATTCCTGGTTATTATCCTGCTTGGCGAGTTCGTACAATTCTACGGGCAACAACCAATCTTTGGGATGGTCTTTTTTAAGCGCTTGGAAGACCTTGTTTCGGGAAATCGTCGTGTTTTTTCCTTCCCTAAAATGTCTGATCTGCTCGTAGAATCGCTCCAGTTCCTTTCTTTTCTCATCTTTTTTGGATTTGATGGTGCTTTCGGTAATCTGGTGCGTGATGAGGTCAAAACTGTTGAGGTCAGCAGGGCCATTGTAGGCTGAAACAATGTGTTGTCCAACTGCCATATGATACAATCCCCATTCGGGCTGGAACAATACCTTGTCGTTATGGGTAACGGTGCAGTTTTCAAAAGTGATGAGAATGATTTTCCCCATGAGGTTTCGGGTGCCCGTTACAATGGTTCCTTCTACTTTGATGCCGCCTTCAAACTCCAAGGCGATGGCTTCGCCTTCATAAATTTTATAGGCTTTAAGGTCCCGTGGTCCCATATCCTCAATGGCAATATTAATGCCTCTTAATTTTCCGATAGGAGAACCAAAACCGTCCTTGTGGTGGGCAATACTGTGCCCTACCAATTCTTTTTCGCGATAGGCCAAGGCCGTACCGCCTGTGGTTTGGATGTAAATGGGTTTTCCGTCGTTCTCGATTACATTTTCAAAAATCCCAGAAATCTGAAGCCCTGTGCTCAGTTCGATAGTGCCCAAGGCTTGGGAGCCTATCAGTTTTTTAACACCAGAAAGTCCGCCTGTGCGTACCGCCATGGTATTGGCAAAATCCTCCAAAACCTGACTCAAAAAGGCGAAATCGGGTGTTACGAAGAGCTGCGGTTGCGGTTTGGTAATGTCGAATTCCGTGTGGGCCGCTTCAATGGAGTAGGGCAGTTTTTTCACCTTGTCCGTCATGCACCAGGTGCTTTCGCCAATAGAGGAAAGCAGTCCGGCACCATATATTTTTGGGTTCTCCACGGTACCGATAAGTCCGTACTCCACGGTCCACCAATGCAGGTTCCGAATGAGTGCCATTTCGCTGGGTTCGCCCATATTGTTCTGCAGGTGTTCGATATGTTTTTCCGCTTCCTCAATTTCTTCCAGCGGCGTACCGTTGGCTTCCTTAATGATGGAAAGATGGCGCACGGCATTGTACAGTTCGTAATCCTTGGCGCTGGAGATAGCCTTGCAGCCGATTTCCCCAAATCGACGAAGGTATTCCGCATATTCTGGGTTGGCGATAATGGGCGCGTGTCCAGCACCTTCGTGTATGATGTCCGGTGCAGGGGTGTATTCAATATTTTCAAGCTGGCGGATATCAGAGGCAATGACAAGCACGTTGTACGCTTGGAATTCCATAAAGGCCGAGGGCGGGATAAAACCATCTACCGCCACGGCGGCCCAACCGATTTCCTTCAAAATACGGTTCATCCCGTACATATTGGGAATATGGTCAATGGAGATTCCCGTCTTTTTCAATCCATCCACATACGATTTATGGGCCACTCTGCTCAGGTAATCCACATTTTTGCGCATCACATAGCGCCAAACCGCTTGGTCAATGGCCGTGTACTCTTCATAATTTTGCGGTTTTATG
This sequence comes from Flagellimonas marinaquae, assembly GCF_003992675.1. Classification (GTDB taxonomy): domain Bacteria; phylum Bacteroidota; class Bacteroidia; order Flavobacteriales; family Flavobacteriaceae; genus Flagellimonas; species Flagellimonas marinaquae. The sequence continues at coordinate 49,336 of NZ_RZMZ01000002.1, read as the reverse complement.
AATTGCTTCAGGTGCTTGGGCAATTTGTCCAGGATAGGATTGGATTCGTAGCTCATAAATTCAATTTTTGTGCGATTTAAAGATACAAAATAGGTCGGGTACTTTTTCTTAAGGAACGTTAAGGGCAATAAAAAACCGCCCATTGGGCGGTCTATATGTTAGTTGGCGGCCACCGACATTTGTGGCGGATACTCCTCTAAAATTTGGGCAACAAATTCCTTGATGCGCTGTTCTTTCTTTTCAATGTTTTTGATATTGTTCAAGGTGCCTACACCGCGGCCTTGCCAAACGAGTTCTTTTTTGTTGGCATCGATAACATCAATGTAAAGTGAACCTTCGGTGCGGGTGCTGACGTTGTTGCCGCCCCAGCCCCAACCAGGACCCCAGCCCCAACCGGGACCCCAAGCCCATGCAGGACCCCAGCCCCAACCCCAGCCCCAGCCGGCACCCCAGCCAAAGTAGTTGTTGTAGACGTCCACCTGTTCACGTTCCTTGGTAAAAATGCTGATCAAGACATCTGGATTATCGGATTTCACAAAACCGCGGGCACCCATTTCGGTCTCAATGGCACGTAAAATCCGTTTCTTGTCCAAATCGGAAATTTGGGCCTTATCAATGCCTGTTTTGTAAAAAGCATAGGTTTTATACGTGTCGAAGTTCGCTTTTTGGTCATAATCAGAAACGACCCTAACCGAGGTACAGGAAGCCAGCAGGCCAAAAGCGAGGGCGATGAATGCAAAACGTTGTAAACTTTTCATAGTATCTTTTTTAAATTCTTGAGGTATACTTAATTAAAGCACAAATATTGTGCCGAATCGCTATTATTGCGTGTTTGTTTTGGTGTTGTATCCATACGGGCAGTGGCGGCAACCACTCTCACAACAATACCCCCGTTTTAGATGGTACTTTTCCGTAAACACCCGATATCCTTGTTCCGATAGGTAATAATCACCCTCTTCCAAGGGAATGCGCTCTTTCATGCGTTGTACACCATTTGCTTTCTAAATTTACGGATTTCGCTTCAAATGGAAGTGGATTTTAAGATTTCTAAAACAAGGTTATTCACCGAAAATGTTGAAGGATTTCTACGAATGATGAAATTTTGAGCCCTTTTTGCTGTTATATTTGTTAGTGAACCTTTGGATAATAAGCAGGTGATACTGGTATTTAAACACTTCTTTTATAAAAACTATGTAGGTCTTTCCTTATGGCCCTTTATCATCCTAAAGGAAGATTCCCTGATGGCGGACGAGGTGCTCATCAACCACGAACGCATCCACCTCAAACAACAGCGGGAACTACTCATTTTGCCGTTTTACCTCTGGTATGTTTCCGAATGGCTCTTGCGCACCTTGCTCTATTTGGACAGTTATCGCGCTTATCAGAACATTAGTTTTGAGCGGGAAGCCTATGCTAACGAAAAGGATATGGAGTATCTTACCAAGCGCCGGACCTTTGGTTTTTTGAAGTACCTGACCCGATAATTTATTGGATTGACAACTCCCAATCAGCATATTGACATACCCCTTCTCCAAGAAAAGGGCGTTCAACTCTACCTGAAGCGTGAGGATACCATCCATCCGTTGATTTCTGGGAACAAGTACCGCAAACTCAAATACAACCTGCATGAAGCGAAGGCCCAGGGCCAACATACCTTGCTCACCTTTGGTGGGGCCTATTCCAACCATATTGCGGCCACGGCCTATGCCGGCCAATTACACGGTTTCCAAACGATAGGCGTAATCCGCGGTGAGGAATTGGAATCCCAGTGGCAGAACAATCCTACCTTGCGATTGGCCCACGAACACGGCATGCAGTTCCATTTTGTGTCCCGGAGCGATTACCGCTACAAAAATGAGCCAAGGTTTCTGGAAGCCTTAAAGAAGCAGTTCGGGGAGGTGTATCTGTTGCCCGAGGGCGGCACCAACGATTTGGCCATTAAGGGATGTATGGAAATCCTGACCGCCGAGGATGCCCGGTTCGATTATATTTGCAGCTCCGTGGGGACGGGCGGCACCTTGGGGGGACTTATCAATGCCTCCCAGTCGCATCAGACCGTTTTGGGGTTCCCTGCGCTTAAGGGCGATTTTTTAATCGAGGAGATTCGTACATTTGCCCAAAACAACCGTTGGCAACTCGTAACCGACTATCATTTTGGAGGTTACGCCAAGGTGGACCAACAACTCATTGCTTTCATCAACCGCTTTAAACAACAAACAGGAATCGCGTTGGACCCCATTTATACTGGAAAAATGCTTTTTGGTATTTTTGACCTCATAAAAAGCGATTTTTTTCCGCCGGGAAGCCAAATTTTGGCCATTCACACCGGAGGGTTACAGGGCATTCCGGGGATGAACGCTATACTGAAAAAGAAAAATTTACCGTTATTGGACATATGATCAGGCGAATAGGATATGTATTGATAGTGGCCCTTTTACTCGCTAGCTGTGGGGCCAAAAAGAAGCGCACGACACACCGAAAAGGGGCGTCCAAAGTGGTCAATTCCGATAGGCAGACCCGTACGAACACCCCAAAACTCGATGCTGACGACGCAACGGGCTTATATCCCATGCCCGAGGATACCGGGCGTTTTGAACGTTTTTTGATTTCGGATACCCAAGAGTACATCGAAACCTTTGCCGAGGTAGCACAGTACGAAATGCGTGCTTTTGGCATTCCCGCCAGCATTAAATTGGCACAGGGCATTTTGGAAAGTGGCTCTGGAAAGGGCGAACTGGCCCTAAAAACCAATAACCATTTTGGCATCAAATGCCATACGGGTTGGGAAGGGGAATTCGATTTTCACGATGATGACGCCAAAGGCGAATGTTTTAGAAAGTACAACCACCCTATGTATTCCTTTCGGGACCACAGCCTTTTTCTGACCACCCGTTCGCGATACGCATTTTTGTTCAACTACAAGCGGGACGATTATAAAAAATGGGCCCATGGCCTCAGTCAAGCGGGTTATGCCACTGACCGCAAGTACCCCCAAAAATTGATTGCCCTGATCGAGCGCTACGATCTGCACAAATATGACGAAGCTGTGGTTGAAAACGGACTTTCCACCGTCCGCGAGCCGAAACAATACGAAGTGTTTACCCATGAAGTGAGAAAGGGTGATACGCTGTACGGCATTTCCAAACGCTATGATATTTCGGTGGATGAGCTCCGTCGCTTGAACAACCTTAGGGACAATATCATTTCCATTGGGCAGGTACTCAATATCCGCAGGGCACAGTAGTTTTAGGTGGTCTGGTGGTTGCACTGTTGACCGTTGTTGATTCCTTAGAAATTACAACACAAATCTTTTCTGAGCTAAATCATCTTATTTGTGGTCCGTTTGTCATCCCGATGGGAGTCGAGGGGCGCAATAAAAGGAGAATACGAAAGACGTTCTCGACTGCCTGCCCGTCCGGCAGGCGGGCGCTCGAACTGACAACAATGTTGTCATTCTGTACGGATGCTGGGCGCCTGCCTGCGGTAGATAGGTACGGCTTTCTATGATTCCGACTCCGTTCAACCATCAACAACCACTACAAATGACAAACGTCAACCTGAACTGGATGGAGATGCTGAAACCAGTTCAGCATGACGCGGCTGAAAATCCGTTTCCCAAAATGTTTTATCCTCATTACCTTTGTGCATCGGATGTCATCCCGAGCGCAGTCGAGGGGTCTTGTGTTTCGGCATAAAGACACATCAAGCAACTGGTCAGTTCGAGTGGCTTGATCGCAGATCAAGATGTATCGAGAACTGAACGGTGGTTGCTGATTCCCGCCTACGCGGGAATGACAATGAAAGAGAAAAATAATATAGATTCCCGCCTACGCGGGAATGACATAAAGAACTTATGATCTACCAACGAAGCAGCGCCCTGTTCGCAGAGGCCAAAAAATACATCCCCGGAGGGGTCAATTCACCTGTAAGAGCATTTAAGGCCGTAGGCGGCGAACCCATTTTTGTCAAGGAGGCCAAAGGGGCTTACTTGTATGACGAAGACGGCAACCAACTCATCGATTACATTGCTTCCTGGGGACCACTTATTTTGGGTCATGCGTACCAGCCCGTGATTGACGCTGTCATCGAAAAGGCCAAAAAGGGCACTTCCTTTGGAATACCCACCGAAATTGAGACGGAACTGGCCCAATTGGCGGTGTCCATGGTGCCCAATATCGATAAAATCCGATTTGTGAACAGCGGTACCGAAGCCTGTATGAGTGCGGTACGCCTCGCGCGGGGGTACACGGGCAAGGACAAGATCATCAAGTTTGCGGGCTGCTACCACGGCCATTCGGATTCCTTTTTGATACAGGCTGGAAGCGGTGCCGTTACGTTTGGCAGTCCCAACAGTCCCGGGGTAACGCAGGGCACGGCCAAGGACACGCTATTGGCGGATTACAACGATTTGGAAGGGGTAAAAGCCTTGGTGGAAGCCAATAAAGGCGAGATTGCTGCCATTATTTTGGAACCCGTGGCGGGCAATATGGGCTGTATTATCCCCAAGGAGGAATTTATACAGGGATTGCGCGACATCTGCACCCAAGAGGGCATTTTGTTGCTGTTTGATGAGGTGATGACGGGCTTTCGTTTGGCCAAGGGCGGCGCGCAGGAAACCTTGGGCATTGATGCCGATATTGTAATGTTCGGGAAAGTGATCGGGGGCGGACTGCCCGTAGGGGCATTTGCGGCCCGTGCCGAGATCATGGCGCATTTGGCGCCCGAAGGGCCGGTGTACCAAGCAGGCACCTTGAGCGGCAACCCGTTGGCGATGAGTGCCGGACTGGCCATGCTCACCGCGCTGAACAACCAACCCGAGGTGTTTGACAGCCTCGCTGAAAAAACCGCCTATTTGCACAAGGGCATTGCCCAAACCCTGACCGAAAAGGGCGTAGCCCACCAGATCAACCGCTATGGCAGTATGATCTCCGTGCACTTTACGGACGAACCTGTGGTGGATTTTGCCAGCTCGGCCAAGGGCAATAACGATACCTTTAAAAAATACTTCCACGGGATGTTGGAAAACGGGGTGTACTTACCGCCCTCTGCCTTTGAAAGCTATTTTTTAAACGATGCGCTGAGCTATGCGGATTTGGATAAAACGATTGAAGCGGTGGGGAGGGTGTTTTAACGGTCACGTATATGGTGCGTTGCCGTCCTGAAAGGCGGCTATGCACTATATACAATGTTGGCCACAGTATTTTTATATGTCTCTATTAATTTGTTCTGCTGTTAAAATTCTACTAGCTAACCGACTTCTAGTATCTCGATCGAATCGTTCTTTTACACTTTCAAGGTGATGAATTAGATTCGTGATATCAGAATCTCTTTCAACAATTAGATATTTAATGTCGTCAGGTTGAAACTGAAGTCTTAAATGGGCGACCTTCCTGTTGAATTCACGTTTTTGTTCAGCAGTGGAAATCTTTGAAATTGACACAAATGGCAGAATCCCTTCATTCTGTAAACTTGGTACATATCTCCACTCACGTTCATCAGCGAATCTATAATTTTCATTGACCAAACTTCCCTTTCTTATTAGTTCGCCTTCATAATTCTTGATATATCTATAGGTGTTCATGATATTCAAATAGCTTTTGTTAAGCTTATTGAATTGGTCGAGATCATTTATCTTATTTAAATGTGAGTAAACTCCATTAAGTCCTGTGATTAAGTTGTCCATTAAATCACAATGACGATTAATATACATTACAGGACTTAAGCCATTTCTATTGGCCCATTCTTTAGTAAGCCCTATTCCGAATGTTCCATAATTTTGAATAAATATCTTGAGTTCAGAAAGCTTTAAATCACAGAAAGAAACCATTGGTACTGCGAACTCTCGGTTATTTGATGGACCAATTATTTTTTCACGAGCATAAGAAACCTTGAATGTGGACTCAAGAATCTGATAAAGAGACTCTTTGTCTGTGAAGTGAAATAGTATGTCAGGATATAGACTCATTCTTAAAGACCAATTACACGATTCCAATCTGCAACATACATGTAAATTCTTTGGAATTCACTTGGCAAAAGCATCCTATTGTGTGCAACAAAATTTCTTGCTTTTTCGAGCTCTTCCATTCTTTGTTTGAGCCAATGTTGAGATGGTATTAAATTGCTAAAGTGCTCCCATTTCTCAATAATTATGGATGCTAGCATTCCAAAATCGACAAAACCTAAAAGGTCACTCTTTTCCCCTTCTAACCAAGAATCTTTGAGGGCTGTTTCTTGCCTAGATTCAGCATGTCTTTTAGTTTTTTGAGGCAAATGATCCCACCAATCGACCCCTTCCTCTTCTGAAAGTGTTTCACGAATAAAGTCTCTAATCTCATTTTCAAAACAATTAAGAACGGCATATAGTCTAGCCATTTCAAGTGCGTCATTTCTTCTATTAACACCAAAAGGGGAAAGTGCTTCTCCAAGCAATTGTTTTTCAGATTGGCTTGAATCTGCACCAATTTGGATTCCTGCTGTTTGGAATTTAGCAGCTTCAGACTCAAACATGAGTCCGCGAAAGAAGAAGTCTCGTATTTCTTTTCTATTACTCAATTAGATGTTCTTTAAGAGATTTAAAAATGGCATTGTATACTTCAACATCTTTAGTCGCTGGTAGATGAATTTGGATATTATAATGCAGCCCAAGTCCATTAGCACTGACAGGAGTTTGAGCGCTCTGTGGAGCTTTTTGTGCTTCTACTTTCTCTTCTACACGTTTTTGAACTTTTTCTCCTTGCAGCTTCTTTTCATCGAAGTCAAGTTCGGCAAGGCTTAAAAGACTAAAAAATGTCTTTGACATTAATTTTGCTACGTTATCGCTAACATTATGATAGCTTTTAAACTTACCTTCTATTAAATCTCTATCGGACTCCTTTGGGTTAGATTTGATTAGAAATAAATCTGAATAAGCATCTTTTATCGCTTCACCCATTACCCTTTTAGATAGTGAATGATTTCTATAGTCATTGTATCTTTTTGTTGGTACTCCATCTGCAGTTAAAAAACCCAATGCTTTCATTAATGGAATGAAAGGTCGATGGTTGTTGGATTTAAAACCTAAATCCTTCAAAATCTGATGCGTAAACTTATCTGGTGCTTGAGCATCTCTAATCTTCGAAAAAAAGTCTCCCAATGATCCATGGGCATTTGTATATGTAGATGGTAGTCCCATATCGATTATTTATTTGTTTTCATATTGTGGCCAACTTGTTTATCTAAGCATAATATTCATCCTTATACACCCAAACAGGAATGTTATCGATGTATCAGTATATTTTGTTCTGTAAGTAAGGGGAAGGGGCTGCGACATGCAAAATACTAATTACCTGTAAAATTCCATTACAGCAAAACCTTAAAAAAACTGGGGGAAAACTACAGTTTGCAGTGGGCAGTTGGCAGTAGGCAATTAGCAATGAACAATTTGCGGTTTGCAGTTTGCAGTGGGCAGTAATTAGTTACTAGGAGACAGGAGACAGTGGAGTAAGGGTTAAAGGTAAAGGGATAAAAGGAAAGAGGAGGCAGTGGTCTTTATTCAGTGATTTTGATGTGTCCGTTCAGTTCCAAAATCTTTTCTACAAACGATTCGTTGGTATCGGGACTAATATAGATTTCGTTGAACTTGTCATATTTTACAATCAGTCCTTTTCTGGCGGTGGCAGGCCGTAGCCCCACCCAAAGCGTCTTTCCCTTGATGATTTCCGTGATGCGGTCCAAACCTATTTTTCCATGGATAGGGCCGCTTTGGTACACCAGCCCGTTTTCCAAGGTCAGTTCGTAATGCGTTCCAAAAAACAGCCAGAAGAGCAAACCCACCACGGCTGCAATTGGAAGCAGCACCCAATACGCATGTTTTGCCGTTTCCTCGTTCATCAGGATAAGGATCATAATGCCAACCAGAACGGCATTCAGTCCAAAAATGACCATACGGAAGAAACTATCCTTTCTACTCTTGAATTTCATTGGGTAAAGATGAGGTTCAACATAAACGTTCACGCGTTTTTGCCCTTTAAATTTACCCATAAATCTGATTTGTGGAACATTTTCGAACTGCGTTTGGAAGTATTTTGAGATGAATTTTTATGAGGAGACAGGGGACAAACTCCAAAACCCAAATTCAAGTATCAAGTTCAAACTCCAAATTCAAGTATCAAATTCAAACGTCAAACGTCAAATTCAAAACATGAAACCCGAAACCTGAAACAACAAAATCCAAACTCCAAATTCAAGCATCAAATTCAAAATCAAAACATGAAACCTGAAACCAGAAACCAGAAACAACAAACTCCAAATTCAAACGTCAAATTCAAAACATGAAACCTCAAACCTCAAACCCCAAACCTGAAACCCCAAACCTGAAACCTGAAACCCGAACCCCTAGTCCCTTTTAGTGCCGCGGCCCGTCATCGTGTCCACCAAACCCTCTTGCAGGTTGAGCCATAAATAATTGAAAAACGATTTGTCCTGCTTGCGTTCCACTTTAAAATTTCCATTGCGAAAGCCGTCCTCGTCCGTTTTGTTGCCGTCCTTGGTGAAGATGTTCACAACGGCGGTAAGTAATTTGTTCACGCCCAAACCATTCTTTTTGAGCACGGTAAACTCAAAATCATCATATTTCATCTTCATGTCGCCCTGCGATTCCAGCTCGTTTCCGCTGATGGTAAAATAGAGCTGCTGTACCGTACCCTGCACCTCGGCACTCAAGTTCGATTTTAAAAAAGGGTTGATGCTGGCCGATTGGAACTGCGATAGCTCACCCTTCACCAAAAAGGTATTGGCCTTGTTCCGCGGGTCAAACGACCAATCCAACCGAAACGGCCCATTGTCCATCAACTTGGCGTTGATATGGGCAGTTACCTCCCCTTCGCCCCATGAGTGCAGGTTCTGAACCGTGGCATCCAGTTGGGTAAATAGCAGGCTTTCAGGTTCAATATCGCGTTTTACCCGCTCCTCGTAGGTGATGGTCCCATCCGAAATTTGTACGGAATCCACTTGCAATGCCAAAGGCAGGTCGCGCAATGCTTGGTTGTAGAGTTTTTTATGGGATGTTTCGTCCGGCAGTAATTTATCCCGATACACATCAAAGACAGGTTGCTCCAATTGTAGCACTCCCAAATGAAAATAAGGAAGGTCCTTGGAAATGCCTACATCCCAGTTTGTCAGCACAATGTTTTTGACGCCAAGGTTGTAGTGGTCATGCTCTTTGGCAAGTTTTTGGGACAGGGCTTTTTTACCATATTTGGTGCGTAGTGTAAATTGTTGCAGCTTCCCCTCGGTGGGGTTCAGTTGGATGCGCTCAAAAGTGATGGTTTCCAACGGGCTTAGGTCGTAAAACCCATCGGAGCCCGTGAGTTCGTAAGAACCACAGTCGAAGGGAAGGGATGGATTGTTGGATTTTTTCGGATAAATCAGGTCGTTTACTGCGATGTCGATATCTTCCAAACTAGCGGAACGCTGAGCGGAAGTATCTTTCATAACAAACGAACCCTTTTCAATAGTCAGTTGTTCGATGGTGATGGTTCGGGAAGACGTATTGTTTTGGGAAGTGGAAGAAGTGTCCTTTTCTTTGGGTTGATAGGTAACGGAGGGGGATGAGATATGTAGTTCCGAAAGTGTAATGTTTTCCTTTTGCAATAAGGTCCAATAGTGCAATCCGGAAAGTGTGACGGATTCCGCCTGAACCGCGATGTGTTGGTCAGGGCTGCTGGCAGCAACTTGCCTCAGTCGGATGTTACCCAAAAACACATTGGTGTTCAGCTCATCATAACGCAACTGATAGGCTTGGACTCTTTTGCTATTAAGCAGCGAAGTCACTTTTTTGCTAAAAAACCACTGTGCCGCGATGCCTGCCAAAACGAGTAGCAGTAATATTCCAATCCCGAGATTACGGGTTCTTTTCGATTGCGGCATACGGATGAATGAATAGCGTTTCGTTACGGGATAGGGTAGCCTAGTCTTCGTCTTCGATAAATTGCATTACTTCCGAAGGCGTATCGATCTGTACGGCTTGGTCACCGTTTACCAAAATAGGCTGGGTGACTACCTTGGGATTGTTTTCCATCACTTTTAACCAGTCTTCGTCATCGGGCAACTCTGGGTCTTTGCCATACTTCTTCATAAAGTCGGGATGTTCGGTATTAATGAGGTCTTTGATGGGCTTGCCCAACAATTTGGCCAATTCGGTCCATTGCGTGCCCGTAACCTTGGTCTTGGAAAGGTCGATGTCCAATACTTTTTTTTGGGAAGATTTTAGATAGGCCAAGGTCTGCATCCCTTTGTTGGTCTCGCCATTGTAAAATAGTTTGATTTCCCGTTTGTTTGTGGCTATTACTCCCATATCATCCGTCATTTATAACATCTTTTCCTCAAAATACTACATTTTTGACGGTTTGGCTTAACGGTATCCATTTTTTTCGTGTCGTAAAACGGATAAAAATAGGCTGTCTAAAGAGTAGTGAAACACGTCATTCTGAATTCATTTCAGAATCTCAATCTACCGATAAACAAATCATTATGAGAACCTGAAACAAGTTCAGGTTGACAAAAATTGACTTTTTAGACAGCCGCTTTCTCATCAAACAATCCGAATGGTTGACGCTAGATGGGTTTTATCCACAGCAGATGCTGCCAATGGCGCCTTTCCTTGAGGACAAGGGCAATGTTGACCGCAAACAAACCAAAGGTTTGAAGCAGTTCGGGTAACTCATCCGATTCCAAAAACAAATGGAACAGGAAAATATGCAGGGTAATGGGCAGCAGGAATAGGGCTCCCACAAAACTGGTGCCTTGCAGGATCAACAACAATCCAAACAATAGTTCACAAATCCCCAATACTTGCCAGAAATAACCGGTTTGCTTAGCTCCGCTGATATACAAGATCTTCTGCAAGGTATTTTCCTTTTCGGGCGAGGTGAACTTTTCGGCTTTTTCCACCACCTCTACAGGGGTTGGGATGGGTTTTTGGAACTTTTGGATGCCACCATAGATCATGAATCCCCCCAAAAACAGTCGCAATACAATGTAAACAATACTTATGGGCTTCATATTAGTTGGCGTTTAGTGAGGTTTCCCCATCGTTGGGGTTGTACACATAATTGAAGGTGAACACTCGGGATTCATCCGTAAAGGCGTCCGGTTCTGCTGGAGCATCACGGTAGTAGCTCAATATCTCCACCTTCGCATATTTACCATCGTGGGTGCGGAACACCAAAACCCGACCAGGGATCGGGGTCACGGTAAAGGTCGCTGGATTGTAGTTGTACCAGCCTTCTTGGCTTCCTGTGGGAATGGCAAAGGCACCATCGGCATCTACCTCGAAAGTAAGACCATCCGCGGTGGCGACATCGGTAAACAAACCAGATGCAATGGCAGCCCCAGCGTTTCCGTTTCTAGCGGGCTCATCGTTGGTTCCTGTTACGGTTCCGCCGTTCACCGCAATGGTGGTTCCCCTAAAGGCGATATCCCAATCGGTTTCACTATCGGTTACCTCGCCGGTCTCAAAACTGAATTTGGTGAACGGACCACCAATAGGTTGTCCCTGCCCACCCGTTTGAGGGGCTTCCAAGTTTTCGACGGTGGCGTTTACCAAATTGGCCAATACGCTGAAAGAGGGGGTTACCTCCCGCGTAATTCCGTTGGCAGTAACCGTAACTGCTCCCGAACTGGCACCGTTGGGAACGGTGGTTACGATCTGCGTGGAGGTCGCCGAACTAACGGTCGCCGCTACACCGCCAAAAGTCAAGTTGATGTCGGAAGCTTCTGGAAAATTGGTTCCGGTGATGGTAATTTCTGTGCCAACAGTAGCTGATTCGGCGCTAATGGCCGTTACCGTAAATTCTGGGACGGTGCCCTCATTATCTTTACTACAGGCTACAAAGGCAAATAGTAGGGTAAAAAGGCTAAATAGTTTTAGGGTTGTTTTCATGTAATCTAGTTTTAAAATTGAATATTAAGTCGTGCAAATAGTTGTATTCCGGGATTGATCAATTGCTCATTATCCTGTGACGCCAAGGGATTGGACCCTTGAAAGTCCAACAGGTTATTGGCACCCAGCTGCAATTGATAATGTTCAAAGAATGTTTTTCCAAAGGAAAGGTTCACAAGGGCGTAACCGTCTACAAATGAATTGTCCAACTCATCAAGCACATCATTTCCATTACGGTCGGTGAGTCCAAAACGGCTGCGGTATACCACCCGTAGGTTGGCATTGGCGCCCCATTCGGGCACTTCATAAAACGCTTTGAAATTCAAGGTGTGCCGTGAACGGTTCTCCAGACCAAAATAGTTGCTGCGGTCCAATCGGATAGTTTCCAGCGTTTGTTGGTCGCGGGCAAAGACATCCCCATTTTCGATGGCATCTTCCTTGTCCTTGTCGAAGGCATACAACAATTGGTAGCCTGCTGAGAGGTCAAGATTTTCAAAAAATTTGTACTGAAGGTCTACTTCCAGACCTTGGGTGTAGACACTTTCACGGTTGATGTACCCGAACACATTTTGACCATTGGTCTTGGCGGCCAAGATGCGGGTGTCGATGAGGTTGGTAAAGTCGTTTCGAAAGAAGTTTACATCACTGCGCAACTTTCCTTTTTTGAAGCCCACGCCCAAATTGATGCCTACAGAACTTTCGGCATCCAATCGTTCTCCAAGGTCGTTGGGGTCCACGGCAAGATTGGCCACTTCATCATTTTCCTGCAAGCGTTGAATACCTGCGGCTTCCACTTCCTTTCCAAAAACAGAATAACCGCCCCCCGATGCATTGGTAAGGTCAAGGTAGAGCTGCCGGAAATCCGGAGCTTTGAACCCGCTGCCCACCGAACCTTTTACGGACCAATATGGGGAAAGGTCGTAACGTGCAGATAGTTTTGGGCTCAGTTGGGAATTGTACTCACTGTGGTTGTCAAAGCGGGCCCCTGCGATAATGTTGAGTTTCTCAAGCGGTTTAAAATCGTATTGCGCGTAGACATATTGGGAGTTGAACGTAATATCCTCGGCAAAAAGGGATCGTTCCAAGTTTTCCAGATTGTAGCCAGCACCGACCGTTAACGTGTTGTCCGAACTAAAGTTGTGGTTAAAGCGTACTTCGGGTCGAAAGAGTTTTTGGTTGAAATCATTGTCGAGCAAGATTTCATCATTAATGGGGTCTACCGTTTGTTCATTCGTGACATAATTGGTGTAGTAGAACTCATATTCGAAGCTGGATTTCTTGCTGACATCATGATCTAAACGAAGATGAATATTGCCATCACGTTCCTCACTGGTTCCCGAAGGGATGTCAAAATCCTGAAGAAAATAACGTCCCGATGCAAAAGCCTTTAATTGGTCGGAGATCTTAAAGTAGATTCTACCATTTAGGGTATAGTTAAAGAAAGGATTGACGGTTTGTCCTTCCGAGTTGGGAGTCAGATCAAAACCGTCGGTGCTCAATCGATCTACAAACAGCGAGTAGCCGAGATCACCTCTTCGTTGATTCAGGTTGATGGTACTGTTCTGATTGTTGAACGTAGCGGCGCGATGGGAAATTTGGCCGCTAATGTTATCGGTATTTGGTTTTTCCGTGATGATATTGATGACACCGCCCAGGGCTTCCGAACCGAAAAGACTGGAAGAAGGCCCTTTTACCACTTCAATCTGTTTGATATTGCCAATGGCAAAACGGCTCAGGTCCAAATTTCCAGAGCTTCGGCCCACCACAGGCACTCCGTCGATTAGGATCATCACATAATCGGAAGCGATACCTTGGATTTGTACCCCTTCGCCACCGCCAATGGTCGCATCGGGCGTCATAACGATTCCAGTTTGTTCGTTCAGGATTTCATTTAATCGGGTAACACCGGAACGGTTGATCTGTTCCTTGGGAATCAGGGTTACAGGAAGTGGGAGGGAAGATAGTTGACGAACGGTTCGTGTAGCCGTAACCACTACTTCGTCCAGATTTTCGGTGATAATGGAGTCTTTTGGTTCGATTGGGGATTCTTGGGCAGTGACCAAGCTGAGGGTGAAAAGTGTTGAAAATAAGAGATAAATATTTTTATTTAGACTCATTCCATGTAAATTTGGTGACAAATATATATTTTATTTTTATTCAATCTAAATAAGTTTAGTATTTTTGACCCGAACAAATTCTAAAACGATTAAATAGAAACTGATATGAAAAAAACAATCGCTTCATCGTTGCTTTTGGCTTTTGTAACCATTACGGCAACCTCTCAGGAAAAGAAAGAACTGGACCGCCAAGCCATTTTGGATATGTGTGGGTGTTACGACATTACCTTTAAGTACACCGAAACTTTTGCTCCGGAAATCGATTACGAAAAAAAGTTGGATTATACCGCTGGGGCATTGGAGTTGGCCTTGCCGATTGTGAATGAGGACAATGAAATCTCCATTCAACATTTGTTGGTAGTGAACGACACCATGGTCATTAAACACTGGAGGCAGGATTGGTTGTTTGAAAACCAAGCCGTCTACCATTACGACAAGGACAATAATTGGGTTTTCTCCAAATTGCCTTCCGATGCCGTAAATGGGCAATGGACACAAAAAGTCTATCAAGTGGATGATAGCCCACGATATTCCGGTTCTGCCACTTGGGTCCATGTTGATGGCAAGCATTATTGGGAAAATAAGAGTGATTCCCCATTGCCCCGCCGTGAATACACCAAACGTAGTGATTACAATGTCATGAAGCGAGGCAATCGCCAAGAAATCACTAGCTATGGATGGGTACACGAGCAGGATAACGACAAGGTCCTACGAAAAGATGGTGAAGGAGATGTACTGATTGCCCAAGAGAAAGGATTTAACATCTACACCAAAGTGGATGACAGCAAATGCCAGTTGGCAAAAGATTGGTGGGACGACCACAAAGACTTCTGGGCAAATGTGCGGGACGCTTGGGATGAAGTGTATAATCGTGAAGGCGATTTGACCTTATTGAAAAAGGTGGACGAAAAACCCATTTTCATGCATTTCTATGGTCTGGAGGAGAAAGGTGCAACCAAGGCGGAAGTGTTGGAGACCATCAATAAATTTGTAGTGAACACCCCTATAAATAGCAATGTCGAGGGCCAATAGCATTCAGTATATAAGTGCCATGGTGATACTGTCCACCTTGTTTTTATTCGGATTCAAGGTGGATAAGATATCGCCAAAGCTACAAGAGAAAATCAACAGTGCGGTGACAGGCACCTACGAAGTTGCCGATTTCACCATGAACTGGGTGGAAATATCGCCGGAGCTCAACAAAAAAACACCGTCCGAATTGGGCGGGCAAAACCTATTTGAGGTGATGTCCCAAGGAAAAAGCTTGGGATACGTTTACGTGGGCGTGGCCCCTAGTCTCAAGAAAACCTTTGACTACGTGGTGCTCTTTAATCCGGACATGAGCATTAAGAAATCCAAAATACTCATTTACCGGGAGGACCATGGGCGCCAAGTGGGCAGCCAGCGTTGGCTAAAGCAATTTATTGGTAGGAAATCAGGGGAAACCTTGGTGTACGGTGAGGACATCGATGGTATTTCCGGTGCAACTGTTTCTGCCAAATCCATGACCCTGGCTGTAAACCAGGTACTGGAAAGTATGCAGGTCTTAAAGGAAAGCCAAGTTTTTAAATAAGTGTTTTTAAGTTTAGTAATGTTAAGGAGCCATCCCCAATGCGGGTGGCTCTTTTTTTGGTCTATATCGTTGCTATCAAATAGCCATAAAACAGGCCGGAAAGGATGGCCAAACCAAAACTCAATAAGGTACCGATAAGGACATATTCCGTGAGTTTACGGTTTTTGCCCTTGTTGAGGTCGCCAAAACGAAAAACGGATTTTGCAGCGATCAAAAGTCCAATGGCCGCCCATTGTTGCATCAGGATAAAGCCAAACACAAATAGACGTTCCAACATCCCAATATAGGTACCTGCATTTTTAAGCGAACCGCCTTCGCCCGTAGGGTCGTCCTTCGCAACTTCATCAATATAGGGAGCCAAAAGCATACGCATGAGGATGCCCGACACATAGGTAATGAATACCAAAAAGGTGACAAACAACAAGTTTTCTTCGCTCCAGAGAATATCCAGATCGATTTGGAAAGGGGACAACCAGTACAAAACACTGCCCAAGACGAATAAGTGCAACAACTGATCTACCACAAAGAGCCAACGGTAGTTTTTGGGGTTGGTGAGTGCTAACTTTCCAAGGTCTATCAAAAAATGGGTCACCACAATGACGGCAATTGCTCCAATATGTTTGAATTGTAAAAGTATCAAGAGAGCCAACAGATGCACCCCCATGTGAACATATAAATACTTGGACCGTCCCTTTTTCTCCAGCTTGTCCTCGACCCAATGCCCGGGTTGAAGAACAAAGTCCCCGATAAAGTGGGCAAGCAATAGTTTTAGGGCCAAAAGCATCATAATTGAGCGAGTTGTACTTTGTAAAAATGGATCATTTTTTGGACTTCATCAAATCCTGCCTTACTTAATTCCTCACTGATATTGCCTTGCGATTTGTTGAGAAGTGATGCCAATTCCTTTTGATTTAGCTCTGGATTTTCAATGGCACATTTTACGGTTTTGGAAATGGCCGGTGTCCAATCATCCATGGTCAACAAGGCCAATGCCAATAGGAGATTGATGTGCCCATCAAACCTTTCATTGGTCGTTTGGAGTCCTAGATTTTGCTTTTTTAGGTTCTCAAAACACGCACCGGAACGGACAAAGGCGGGACCGTTCGATTCGGTGATCTTTGGGGCATCGTAGTTTTTTTCGCCCAGTCCAATACCGATGCGAACATCCAAATGACGAATTTGTTTAATGCTGGCCTTGATATGAATGGCAGCTTTCAAAGCTACCTCTGCGGTGGTCTGTAATTGAAAACTGTCGCCACGGTATATTTCCCAATCTTTGGGTTCTTGGCCATAATGGGAAAGCACCTCTTTTAAAAGAGGCAACCATTTACTGGCTTTGTGTTCCGAGGAATTTTTGATGTCTCCTGTAAGAATGGCAATCATGGTGTATGTTGATTTAAAAATCTGTTTTTAAACAGATAATAAATTATATCTGTAAAAAAGCAGATAATCAAATATATCTGTAAAAAAGCAGATAACCAAGTTTATCTACAAAAAAGGCTATAAAAAAAGAAACCGCGACCATGGCAGGCGCGGCTTCTTAAATCAACAAAAAACACTATCCTCTTCTCCCTCTCTCCTGCATTTTTTTCTTGCCATGCATTTTTTTGTGATGGGTGAACTTTTTCCAGTTCTCATACTGTTGTTCGTCCAGTATGTCTTTCATTTTTTCTTGCTGGGCAATTTGGCGGTCCAACCGGGCGTTTGTCATTTCAAATCGCTCTTCGGATGATGGTTTTTCCCATTCCCCGCTTTCTTTCGCCGCCTTGATTTCGTCCCACTTCTCTTTTCTGAACTTGGTGTTTTCCAAGTTGATGTCATAGACCTTGTCCTGCTGTGTCTTGGTCAGGTCCAATGCCAAGACCATGTGCTTGGTTTGCAAAGTGGCCATTTGCTCTGCGGTCATGTCCATTTCGTGACCTTTGTGCATTCGAGGGCCATCCTGTCTTTGTGCGGTCGCGCCGATACTTATCAGCAAGACTAATGTTACTGCTAATCGTTTCATAAACTCAAATTTTAATGATATTCCTTGGACAAGGCATATACCCAAAGGTTTAACCATCAAAACTGGGTTTGTGATGCTTTTAACAGTTCAAAAAGGTAAAGGGATTGGACTACTTGATTTCTTCCTCAAGCTTTTTCTTGGAATCATCGGTGTACTCGTCGGCATCCTCAAATTGGGTTTCGACATAAGTTTTTGAACCGATATGTTCTTGGAAGTTATCGTGTTGCTCTACTACATAATAGAGGGCAGAGGCCGCCACGAAGCCGGAAAAGTAGAGTAAGCTCTTGGTTTTGTAGTTCATGATGTGAGATTTGGGATTACTAAAGTAATCAATAGTAAGGGAAATCCCATCTCTATGTTGTGAAACGCCCGTTGGCTGATGTGAAGGGATAAAAAAACAAGGTGTGATCGATGAATGCACCGATCACACCTTGATGATGTAATTATAGCTCTTGCTCAGAGGCCTACTTGGGCTCCAATATCAGGTCGATGCGCTCCATGGCATCCTGTAAATGGTAGCGGCTCATGGTATCCGAAATTCGGGCCAGGCCATTTCTGATATCCCTTTTCAGGTTGTTCAATTCAGCTCTTGCCACCGAACGGATGTCCGATTGGCTGGTATTGATGGGCGTTGATTTTCTATACCCACCAAAGTCAGGCATTTTGTCTTGACTTTCAGCGGTCATCAAATACTCCAAACGGTCGATATGCGCTTTTTGAAGGTTCCTTCGGTAGGTATCGATGGTTCTTCCGCTTCTGGTCTCCGACCATATTCCTTTTCTAAGGTCGCTCATCATTTCCACCAGGCTATAGGCTTCTTTGCCATGTAGGGTCTCCGCTTCGATTAGGCGTGCCAGTTTGCCCAAATGCAGCATGGTGTTCAGATAGCGCTCTTGGGTACCTCGGATGCGTTCCACCGACCCAGAGTATTCAATTTTATTGAAGATATTCGGCTCGATCAACCACTCTGGAGTTTCGAAAAGTTGTTCTTGCATAAAGTCCATGGCCCGTTTTTGATGCGCTTTGCTCACAGGGATGTAAACGGCACCTTCTTGATCAGCGGTTTTGTGATACTCGTATACGCCTCCAATATTGTTGGCCACGTGCCCCATGTACCTTCGGAATTGTGCCACTACATGTCCGTACATCGTTTCCAAATCATCATAGTCCTCGCCTTTTTCCGTGGTCCAGTCCATCAGATTGGGAACTATGCGCTTGAGGTTTTCAATACCATAAAGGCTGGCTTTGATGGCATCGTCCCCTAAATCTTCGGTTTGTGAGCTTGGGTCGTGTATATCGCCCACTTGCTGATGTCCAAATCGGTACATTGGGTCGCCGGCATGTTCCAGAATCCATGCATTGAGCACCGGTTTTTCCTCTTCTGCGGTTTTATCCAAAATGGGTTTGTAGCCCCATTTGATAGCATACTTGTCATAAACGCCAATATCAGGCATTAGGGCTACACCTTCGTCCCCAGGTTGTGCCACATAGTTGAAACGGGCATAATCCATGATGGAGGGTGCGGTCCCATATTTTTGGGTAAAACTTGCCGAGCGGAGGGAATCAACGGGATAGGCCACGCTGCTTCCCATATTGTGCGGAAGTCCTAATGTGTGCCCTACCTCGTGTGAGGACACAAAGCGAATCAATCTACCCATAATTTCTTCCTTGAACTGGGTTTTTTGAGCTTCGGGATTGATGGCGGCTGTCTGAACGAAAAACCAACCGCGTAGCAAGCTCATTACATTATGGTACCAGTTGATATCCGATTCCAAGATTTCGCCACTTCGGGGGTCGCTTACGTGCGGACCGTTCGCGTTTGGAATAGGGGAGGCCAAATAACGTACCACCGAATAGCGTACATCCTCGGGCGACCATTCTGGGTCTTCTTCGGGTGAAGGTGGGTCTTTGGCAATGATGGCATTTTTAAAACCAGCCGCCTCAAAAGCGACTTGCCAATCTTCGATACCTTGCTTAATGTATGGTACCCATTCTTTTGGGGTAGCTCTATCCACATAGTACACAATGGGCTTTTTGGGCTCCACCAGTTCACCGGCCTTGAATTTTTCAATGTCCTCGTCCTTTACCTCGAGTCTCCAACGGTCCAGATAGGTCACCGTTTTGCTTTCTTGGGCGTCAAGACCATAATCCACCTGTCCTCTAGCAAACCATCCTACACGTTCATCAAAATAGCGACGTTTCATGGGTACCTTGGGCAATAGGATCATGGAATTGTTGATTTCCAACGAAATGGAACCAAGGCTTGAATTGCTTGGGGGGTCGCTGGATAGATAAGTTTTTACATGGCGCGCCTCAATGTTCAAAGGATAACTTTTGATGGATTCAATATAGCTTCTATCCCCATCCATACGGCTCACTTTGTATCTTTTTCGGTATCCATCGGGAAAGCCAAGCGCCTGTACATCTTTGGTGAACAAAGGATCGATTTCGATGACCGTAGCTGGGTTCAGGGAATCCTTTTTGTTGAAGGCCTGAACGTCGAAGGCAAAGAGTACGGGCTCAAAGTTGGAGTTGACCACCGCTTCGTGAACGGGAAGTGAGTCGGCAGCCACATTTTCGTAAGAAGCGACACGCAACAACACTTTCTTGTCTTTTTTCTCCCATCGCAAAACCTGTGTGTTAATTTTGCCCCCACCAAAGCCGATACCCGTGGCGGTTTTGGAGATTCGACTTACCATGAGCATTTCACGGCCAAACAAGGAATCAGGAATTTCATAGAATTTTTTATCACCTACGGTATGCACGCTAAAAAGACCTTCGTCGGTCTTGGCCTCCTTGGTAATGACTTCATCATAAGCTTTAATGTCGCCATCCTTGGGTTTTTCCTTTTTTTGTTCGGTTTCTTTCTTTTTCTTTTTGAAGAGTTGGGCTTCCGTGGATTGGAGGGTTCCCAAAATCATAAGGACTACAAGTAGTCGGGGAAGTAATTTTTTGATCATTATAGGGTAGTTTGAATAAGTAAAAGATTCAAAGAACCTAAAAATCGACAGAACTAACTGTTAAATAAATATTAACGCCGCTTTTTTT
Source organism: Flagellimonas marinaquae (assembly GCF_003992675.1). Classification (GTDB taxonomy): domain Bacteria; phylum Bacteroidota; class Bacteroidia; order Flavobacteriales; family Flavobacteriaceae; genus Flagellimonas; species Flagellimonas marinaquae. The sequence goes on along the minus strand of NZ_RZMZ01000002.1, from coordinate 28,673 downwards.
AACGTAAGGGCCCAACCTTTGGGAGTCCTGCCTTTTACTGATGGTTTGGAGCAAAACGCCCCGTTTTGCTGGGCTTAACAGGTGTTCTGTTTTCGTAAAAAAATCCTAAATACTGTAACGTTTTGGTTTTTGAATAGTCTTATAAGCATATCATCAATCACAAAATTCAATCAAAAAATGAACAAGTTATTATTAATTTATGGAAGTGTCCTATTAAGTAGTACCGCCATAGCCAACGACCAACAAAATGCCAAGGTGGCCGAACTCCAATCGGGGATACTTGGTAGTTTAGAGAACAGTTTAACGACATTGAACATCAATGCCGATGTAAACGATTCAACTTCTGGAATGGGCGAATACGCCTCCTACGAATTGAATTTGGACGAAGTAGTATATATAGAGGATGAGCCCGAACTGGATTTGGGTTTTGATACCTCGGATTACCTTCCTGAAGGTTTTGATCCTTACAAAAGCTACTTTGATTTGAATTCCATCATATACCTCGAAAACAATGTTGAACTAGGACTAGGTATTGATACCAAAAGGTACTTGCCGGAGAACTTCAACGCTTATACCGATGTGGTGGATGTACACTCCATCAATTATATGGAAGAAGAGGATATGGATCTTGGATTCGATACCAAGGACTATTTGCCAGAGGACTTTTCTCCTTATGAAGTTTACGTGAACTTGAAGGCAATTCCTTATATGGAAAGCGATGTGGAACTTGAATTGGGCATCAACAGTAAATACTTCTTGCCCGAAGGTTTTAATCCGTATAACGATGTAATCGCCGTTACTTCCATCAACTATATGGAAGATGAAGATATGGATTTGGGTTTTGATACTTCCAAGTATCTCCCAGAAGGTTTTGATCCCTACTCAGGGTCAATACAGTAAAATGTTCATCATTTTACAACTTATTTGAGTTAGCTAGAAAAACCCCTCGACAGAGGGGTTTTTGTTTTTAGATAGGTCTGTTTACTGTTAATGAATTCTTTATAAGTGCTTGGTTAACATAAATATAACATGGCTATCTTTATAACATAATTTGTAGCAAAATGGATTTTTAGCTGCGAATTATTTTGTGATTTGACCTTTTTGCTGCGATAATTTCATGCTTTTGTTCCCGGTGCCCAATGAAGCAGCTTAAAAATGGTTTTGTGCGCTTAGTTAACAAAAGGCTAATTACAATAATCTTCACAAAAAAGGGTTGTAAGTTTGTACCTAACAAAGAGTTACGTACCACTTGCAACCAAAGTCAAGTAGCGTAAGTTAAGTTAGTTTCTTACATTTTTTTGAGTTAGTTAGTTTATGAAAATGCCCTTCCGCCCGGAGGGGCATTTTTAGTTTAGAACAACAGCGGAATCACAAATTGGAACACCAAAATAAGCAGTACCACAGCAATCAAGTTTAGGATAACGCCTACACGGGCCATTTGCGGTATTTTGACGTAACCGCTGGCAAAGACAATGGCATTAGGCGGCGTGGCCATGGGCAGCATAAAGGCACAGCTGCTTGCTATGGTCACGGGAATCAGTAAGTGGAGCATGGGAATGTCCAGACCTATGGCGATACCTGCTACCACAGGGGCTAGGACGGCCACTAGGGCCACGTTGCTCATCAGTTCGGTCATGAACAGCATTAAGAAAATCAAAAGGGCAGCGGTGAACAACACACTTACCTCACTTTGTGCAATGGCGTTGGCGACCATATCCACAATGCCACTGGCAGACATTCCTTGGGCCAAGGCCAAACCTCCACCAAAAAGAATCAAGATGCCCCAGGCTAACTTGGAGGTATCCTGCCAGACGATGATAAAATCCCCTTTTTTGATGTTGTATGGAATAGCAAACAAGGCAATGGCGGCCAAAATACTGATCATGGTATCGGTGAGCCCAAGGCTTGGAAAAATACTATTAATTAAAGTTCTAAAAATCCAAAGGAAAACAGTGACTCCAAAAATGACCAGTACCATTTTTTCCTTACCCGAAGTGGGGCCCAATTTTTCCAACTCCGCATGAATCACTTCCTTGGACGCACTGAATTTTAAATCTCGGTTGGGAAACATCCATTTGACTAGCACCAGATAACAAATGGCGATCATGATGATGGAAAAGGGCAGTCCAATCGTCATCCATTTTAGAAAGGAAATTTCGGTGTTGTATTCATTTTCCAGGAGTCCGATCAATACAGAATTGGGCGGTGTGCCGATTACGGTGGCAATCCCTCCAGCATTCGCGGAAAAGGCAATGCCAAGCATCACGCTCAGGGCAAAATTTTGATCGTTTTTGGTAAAGCCGTCCTCATCGTTGATCAATAAATTGATAACGGAAAGGGCTATGGGCAGCATCACCACGGTACTTGCCGTATTGCTGATCCACATGCTCAAGGTGGCAGTGGCAATCATAAAGCCTAAAATGACTTTGTTGGGCGTGGTACCGGTCAGTTTGATGATATTGAGCGCAATCCTGCGGTGCAGATTGACTTTTTCCAGTGCCAAGGCCATGACAAATCCCCCAAAAAATAGGAATACAATAGGGCTGCCGTAGTTGGCTCCTACTTCAGCAATGGGAAGTACGTTCAGGATAGGCATCAAAAGTAACGGAAGCAATGCGGTAACTGAAATGGAAACCGCTTCGGTAATCCACCAAATCAGCATCCAAGCCGCAATGGCTATCACGGGGTCACCTTTTTCGGATACCATTTCAAAAGGCAACAGGTTAAGAATGAGGAAAACGACAGGCCCAAGGGCCAGCCCAATTTTTTTGCTTAGCTCCATTGGGGTTCTAAGCTAGGATTTTTAATCGAAACTTGAAAAAAATACTATTTGGCATTTTCATCAACCTCAAAAATCCCGAAAACATTGTGGTCGGCATCTAAAAAATACCCTTGCCAGCGTTGACCTGAAACGGCAAACTTTTGCATGGCCACGTGTCCGCCATTTTTAATGATTTTCTTCTCGGTGGCATCAAAATCGGCAACTTGAATGGAACAGGTAAAGGCATTGGTGCCCTGATGGGTAGGCGGGGTGTCCACGGGCCTTTTGAGAATGGCCCCTTCGATACCTTCCGTTTCCAAACGATAAAGTTCTATGGGCGCAGAGGGGTCCAACGTAGCTTTCCATCCAAAAACGGCTTGGTAAAAATCGACCTCTCGTTTGGGGTGGGTAGACTGGATCTCGAAAAAAGCGATTGTTCTCATCTTGTTGAATTTTATTGGTTTTCAACAAGATACAAAAATCACCCCGTATACTTTACGAGCAGATTATCGTCTATTTTCTCTATTTTGATAAGTCCATGCTTGCTGAGCCCTTTGGTACTTTTGTCCCATTTTTTTCCGCTTAGGCCTGCTTTTTCTTTAAGGTCTACCAATGCCATTTGGCCTTGCGGCTTAAGAATGTCCACAATGATTTTCTCTTCTTCGGTTAGCTCCACCTGCTTTTTCTCGGGTCGCATTTGTGGGAAGAACAGCACTTCTTGGATAGAGGAATTGTTGGTGAGCAACATTACCAAACGGTCTATCCCGATACCGATACCCGAAGTGGGAGGCATACCATATTCCAAAGCGCGCAAGAAGTCTTGGTCAATGAACATGGCCTCATCGTCTCCTTTCTCGGATAGTTTCAACTGTTCTTCGAAACGTTCGCGTTGGTCGATAGGGTCGTTGAGCTCGGAATAGGCGTTGGCCAGTTCCTTGCCATTCACCATCAATTCAAAACGCTCGGTCAATCTAGGATTGATGCGATGCTCTTTAGTCAATGGGCTCATTTCCTTGGGATAATCGATAATAAAGGTGGGCTGAATGTAGTGGTGCTCACATTTCTCCCCAAAAATCTCATCGATCAATTTGCCGATACCCATGGTTTCATCCACTTCAATTTCCAATTTTTTGGCCACTTCACGAAGTTCACTTTCATCCATTCCGGAAACATCAAAACCTGTATGGATTTTAATCGCCTCCAAAATGGGAACCCTTGGGTACGGTGCTTTGAATTCTATTTCGTGCTGCCCCACTTTTACCTTGGAGCTTCCCGTGGCATCAATAGCCACTTTCTCCAACAGTTTTTCCGTGGTGTCCATCATCCAATTGTAGTCCTTGTAGGCTACGTACAGTTCCATTACGGTAAACTCGGGATTGTGCGTGCGGTCCATACCTTCGTTTCGGAAATCCTTTGCGAATTCGTACACACCGTCAAATCCGCCCACAATCAATCTTTTTAAGTACAATTCATTGGCTATCCGCAGGTATAGCGGAATGTTCAGTGCATTGTGGTGGGTGAGGAAGGGACGTGCGGCCGCTCCACCCGGAATGGGCTGCAAAATCGGGGTTTCTACTTCTAAATATCCTTTTTGGTTGTAGAACTCCCGTATACTATTGGTGATTTTTGTCCTTTTAATAAAGGTGTCCTTTACCTGTGGATTTACCACCAAATCCACGTATCGTTGGCGGTACCGCAGTTCTGGGTCGTTGAAGGCATCATACACCTTGCCTTCATCGTCTACCTTTGGTAGCGGCAAGGGGCGCAAACTTTTGCTCAACAAGGTGAAATTTTTCACCATCACGGTTTTTTCGCCTACTTGGGTGGTGAACAGTTCTCCTTCGATTCCGATGATGTCTCCGATATCCAACAGTTTTTTGTACACATCATTGTAGAGGGTCTTGTCATCATCAGGACAAATTTCATCACGGTTAAAATAGACCTGGATTCGCCCTTCACTGTCCTGAAGTTCGGCAAAAGAGGCTTTTCCCTGAATTCTGCGCGACATCAATCTACCGGAAATCACTACTTTTTTCCCTTCTTCAAAATCATTCTTGATGCTCTTGGAAGTGGCATCAACAGGATACAATGCTGCGGGGTATGGGTTGATGCCCATTTCCCTGAGTTTGGTCAATTTTTCCCTTCGAACGATCTCTTGTTCCGATAGTTGCATAGTCTGTAAAAAATTTAAAGCGCAAAATTACACTTTTGCGCTTTAAATCCTTGCCTTGCCATCAACTTAATATGCATAATTGGGTGTATAGCCCTTCTGAAAAATGATTTGGGCGATGTCTTCTTCCAAACTTTCCAACGGGCTTTCCACGATACGGTTCACTTCTTTTCCGTCCTTGTAGAAGATGATGGTAGGGACTTTTATAATGTTCAAGCCCTTTTCTTCGCCCGTGGGACTGGTTTTGTAATGACCTTTTCGGTAATCCAAGGCGATGATTTCCAATTGGTCCATGGGAAAATCAATGGCTTTCAGGATTTTGATGAATCTGGGAGTTTCCCTTTTGCTATCCCCGCACCAAGTGCCCAAAAATAGTTTGATGTGGTACTCGTTCAGTTTCTCTTTCAATACCGTTGTCAAGGTTTCATCTACTTGATAGCTATCAAGCCCTTGTTGGAACCAATGGTTATAGGGTTGGGTTTGTAATCCTTCCAAGTTGATTTGTCCCACTAGCAATTGCCGTCCGTTTTCGATGATGATTTCCTTGTTGAATTCTTGTGCTGAAATGCACAGCATGCATAGCATGTACATTGTTGTTAAAACTCGCTTCATGATTTTTGTGATTTATGGTTTGGGGCCAAATTCACTAAAATCAAGGTCTGGGAGAAGCTGTTGCCGTTGGAAATCGGGACTAGACCGGGGGTTGAAATTTACCTCTTAAGCGGTAACTAGCCTTTTGATTCGATTTATAGACTTTTTGGTTTATGAAAAATCATGTAATAGATGTATATTTGTATCCAAATGGATACAATTTTTTATGTTTTTTATTGAAAAGACAGTAGAATTTGATAAGTGGCTTAGAAAATTGAAGGATGTAAGAGCAAAAGCCAAAATCCTATTTCGAATTCAAAGAATTGAAGAAAATGGACATTTTGGTGACTGTAAAAGCGTAGGGGATGGGATTAACGAAATGCGAGTACATTATGCCAAGGGCTATCGAATATATTTTAAGGAAAGGAAGGGAAAAATAATTGTATTGTTAGCGGGCGGGGATAAGTCCTCCCAAGAAAAAGACATAAAAAAAGCAAAGGAAATCTGGAATACATTAAACTATTAAAAATGGGAACCTCAAAATTTGACATAGCTGATTATTTGGACAATCAAGATATGATTGCTGAATACCTCAATACCGTTTTGGAGGAAGGTGATAGTGGTGATGTGATAACCGCTATTGGACATGTGGCCAAGGCTATTGGGATGACAAAAATTTCGGAAGAAACCGGATTGAGTAGGCCAAGTTTGTACAAAGCACTATCAGAAGGGTCAAAACCTCAATTCGCAACCATTTTAAAAGTGTTGAAAGCAATCGGTGGCCAGCTTCAAGTGCGCCCTATTTCAGCGTAATCGTTGGCGAGTACCTTTCTTTTAGCGCTTTTTAACTTTAACCGCAATCTCCTCACGTGAAGTAACCTCTAATTTTTTATACAGGTTGTTGATGTGGGTTTTGATAGTGCTCACGCTCACAAAAAGCTCCGATGCAATCTCTTTGTTGGTTTTGTTCTCCAGCATTAAATGAAGAATTTTTTGCTCTTGGGGAGTTAGTCTTTCAAGTAATTGTGAAGTTTGGTTCTTTTTCCGTTTACCAATAAAAAACAGGATATTCCCCAAAACGGAAACAGCCAAAAGGGCAATGATGGTCCGATTCCATTTGGATGACTTGGGGCGATTAAAGCCGGCCAACTCCCTATCCGTAGCAATTTCAGCCTCGTATTGTTGGGCAAAGGCGGTGTTGGGGTAGGTGCTGTCCAATCGTTCGGAGAGGTTTTCGTAGTATTCATTTGTGGAGAGGTCATCCAAATAGAACCGAAAAGTTTCGTTTCGTTTGTCGGACAAAAAATCGTAGATGTAGAGTTCTGCCAGTGGTTCTTTAACTTCTTCTCCAAAAGAGTGAAGGGTTTTGAACCATTTGTCCAAGTTCAGTTTTTTGTTGGCTTCTGAAGGGTAATCCGCGAAGTCGAAAGCCATCTGGCCTTTGAGTTCCTCGATTTCCAAAAGCAATCCGGATTTTGGATTGGTGGAGGCTATGGTACAAAGGGATTGGTCTTCAAAAGAGGTGGGAAACTGCAAGGTGTCTTTATTGTTGGCGATAAACAGTACATTCTGACTGTTGTTACATCTGCCCAAAAAGTGATCGGCCCCGGAATTATCGGAACAACCGTCCAGATGAATTCGGTAGATGCGGTTTTGTATGTTGAGCCTGTCCCCTTGAAAAGAAAAATGACCCAAGGAATCGACCGTAGCTTTTTGCACAATTTGATCCAAATACACCCGTGTAGATTTCCGATAATCCTCCACCAAGGAGAGGTAAATGGCATTGCCTGCATGTCCTTGGGACACCTTGCCTGAGAAATGGAATTGACCCCATAGCACTGATGAGCTGAAAACAAGTAGGATAAATATGAAAAACCGCATGTTGTATCCGATTTTGGTTAAAAATAATGGTTTTCTGTAACAAAAGAACCATTTTAACTACCTATAAGTATCATCAATCAAATCGAATACCTATGAGTTTTTGGAGAGTGCTATTGGCCATTCTATTCCCTCCATTGTCTGTTATCGGCAAAGGCTGCGGGTCTATTCTTATTGTTTTTTTATTGACCCTTTGTGGATGGGTTCCCGGGGTAATTGCTGCCCTGGTCATTTTGAACAATCCGAATTAATAATTCTTCGGATTTTATGATCGGATGGCTTTTCATCTAAATTTACCTGTGGTGATTGTAGGTGTTGCCCGATTATGATACTTTTATCGCTCAAAATACAACTGAGCAAAGCTCAGAAGAGGTATCACTAACCATAAAACAACTACCATGAAAAAAATTCAATATGCGCTTGTTTCCGCTTTGATGCTTTTGGCGGCGTCCTGCAATTTTACCGAGGAAATCCACTTGCAAGAGGATGGTTCGGGAAAGCTTTCTATTAATTTTGACGGTTCGGAGATGATGGACATGGCAGGCGACGAGTTGACCAAGACCAATGAAAAGGCCATCGACTCCATTATTTCGTTCAAGGACTTTTTAGAAGAGAAAAAAGACAGTATTGCCCAACTGCCGCAAGAAGAACAGGAAAAACTGAAAAAGTTGGAGCCCTTTAATATGCGAATGGTTATGGATCCAGAGAAAAAAGTTATGAAATTCGACCTGTTCAGCGAGTTTAAGGATGTAAGCGATGTAAACGATGCATTTGCGGCTTTTCAGGATGCAAGTTCCATTGGCAACAATTCCAGCCCGCAACAAGGTCAGATGAAACCTGGCGAACAGCCCACGGAAGTCTACTATACCTTCAAAAAGAACAAGTTTACCCGTAAGGCGGAGATTATTGATCAAGAACTGTTTCAGCAGCAACTGGATAGTTTGGAAGGAGCCGAAATGTTCCTTTCTGGATCTACCTATACACTCAAATATCACTTCCCTAAGAAAATTAAATCCACTACCGCCGAGGCAGCCACTTTTAGTCAAGATGGCAAAACCTTGATTTATGAAGTCAACTTTTTGGATTTGATGAAAAACCCATCTTTACTCGATTTGGAGGTAGAGCTGGAGAAGTAGTTTTCTAGAATAAGGCTTCGTATCTTTGTGGCATGAACAAAAAGGTTGCCCTACAGGATTTAGGATTCAAGGATTACAAGGAAACTTGGGATTACCAAGAAGCACTTTTTAAGCAGATTGTGGACACCAAAGTCCGCAATAGGCGGGAGGATGCAGGTCTTGAAACACCCAATCATTTTTTGTTTGTGGAGCATCCCCATGTATATACGTTGGGCAAGAGTGGAGACATCAACAATTTGTTGGTGGACGAGCAAAAGTTGGCGGAAAAGGGTGCCACGTTCTACAAGATCAATCGAGGTGGCGACATTACCTATCATGGTCCCGGACAGGTAGTTGGCTATCCCATTTTGGACTTGGACAACTTTTTTACCGATATCCATAAATACCTTCGTTTTCTGGAAGAAATGGTGATAGTGACCTTGGCCGATTATGGACTCAAGGGTGAACGATCCAAGGGAGAAACCGGTGTTTGGTTGGATGTGGGCACTCCCTTTGCCCGAAAAATATGTGCTATGGGCGTACGTGCCAGCCGTTGGGTCACCATGCACGGTTTTGCCCTTAACGTAAACACCGATCTAGGTTTTTTTGATCTAATGATTCCCTGCGGCATCAAGGACAAAGCCGTTACTTCGCTCAATGTAGAGCTTGGCCAAAAAGAAGTGGATATGGATGAAGTCAAGGAAAAATTACTCCATCATTTCACAACGCTTTTTGAGGCAGAAATGGTTAAGGAAGCAACTGGGGTTTAGAATTTTGCGCTGACTTAAGCCTAACGTTTCCCAAATATTCTTTAACTTCCTCAAATAGCTTATTGACGCCTCAGGTTTTCAAACAACTATCGGGTATTAAATTTCCTTTTTTTTGGTAACTCGGCGACAATAATAAATGCAACACACTATGAAACGATTTCTCTTCACCATTGCCTTGGTCGGAACCTTGTTTTCCTGTAAGACCAATACCGACAACAATACAGAATCGGATAATTCCGCTACCTCTGAGACAACGGTAAATAATACTGCCGAAGAAATGAAAACCAACTACGTTCCCATTGATTCCGATGAGGCTCTGATTGCCGCTTCGTTGATGGCCGCACCAGCAGCAAGTCGTGATGGGTGCAAGGTAATTGGCTACAACGCGGCAGGGGAGTTTGTAACGCTCAAGGAGGGCGATAACGAATTCATTGTCCTTGCGGATGACCCCAAAAAATCAGGATTTAATGCGGCTTGCTATCATAAAAGCTTGGAGCCCTTTATGGCTCGGGGGCGTGAATTGCGAGCTGAGGGCAAAACAGGACCAGAAATTTTTGATATACGAGAAGAAGAGGCCAAATCGGGCAAGCTGGATATGGGAATCCCCGGAGCTACGCTACATATTTATTATGGAGAGAGTGACCGCTACGACCCAGAAACCAACGAGGTGGAAGGGGCCCAATACCGCTATGTGGTGTATTTGCCTTTTGCCACGGCGGAGTCTACGGGTTTACCGGAACAACCCATAGGATCCAATCACCCTTGGATCATGAACCCAGGGACGCATCGGGCGCATATCATGATTTCCCCCTTGCCCAACCAAAAAGAATAACAAAAAGAGTCCGCCTGAAAAGCTGGTTAGCTGTCAGTTCGAGCGCAGTCGAGAACTAAAAAAGCACTAATAATCAATAGGTTTCGACTGCGCTCAACCTAACAAATTTCAAATATTGCTGCTTTTCGACGGCCTCTTTTCTCTTTCACGAATTTTCTCACATAAAAACAGTGGTTTTGGGCATCCGTCAATTGAAACAGGGCATTGATCAATTGAAACGGGGCATCCGTCAATTAGCAGAAAAAGAATAACCTCAAACGAGTAACTTTTCAGCTTATTAAAAATTAGTTAATCAAAAACCATGAAAACATATTTCATCATTTCACTTATTTTTTGCCTTAGTCTGACTTTGTTAAATGCTCAGCAATTTAGGTTGGACGACCCTAATGTAATTTTGAAGGATTCATTGGGAAATATTATTACTGCGAAGCAGGCGGAGTTAATATTGGGCAATGGCCCTGTCTCATTTATAACGGTTGACCATGGAAATGGTAAGCAGGAAATCACATTAAAGCCGGTGTCCAAAAAGAGTCTCGAGCGAAAAGAAGAGGAGAATGATAAATGGAAAACAGAATGGATCGATGCTCAGTTGCCTCCTTTTGAATTGCAAAACATCTCTGGAGAGACGGTAAAGAACGATGACCTCTTAGGGAAATACGTAGTAGTCAATTTTTGGTTTATTGGCTGCAAACCTTGCATTCAGGAAATGCCAATGTTGAATAAACTGGTTCAAAAATATACAAAGAAAGGGGTGCTATTTATTGCTCCAAGCCTTGATAGCAAATCGTCGGTTACCAAAATGCTTCAAAAGAGAGATTTTGAATATGAAATTCTTACAGATGCGAAATCTCTTGCAAAAGACATGGAGGTAAGCTCATATCCAACGCATCTGATTATCGATAAAGAAGGTAATATAAAGGAGATTCTCATTGGTGGTTCCGAAGATATTTTTGAGAAGTTGGATTCGTTGCTATCAAAAGTTATGACAAGTTCAAATTAATTTTTTTGAAAGTTGTGCAAACAAATAATTCATTTTTTTGACAGCGGTTTTTGGCATCCGTGAATTTTTGGGACTAGGATTTAAAATTTAAAAACGGATTCTCTAAAAAAACCGAGGCATCTGCCTCGGTTTTTTATTGTCATAAATTAAGGACTTCCTATTTGCTGAATTGGGTCAGTAAGGAGCTGCCCATCAGTTTTCCATTCTTATTGTAAGATTCCTGTTTGACCATACCCACCCCTTCGGCCAACCATATACGGGAAGGAAAGGTTTGGTTGGTCATCATCATTTTGGTCTTGGTCTCGCTGTAAATTACATAACAGTCAAACGTGCCGGCTGGGGTGTTCACGCTTTCCCGCTTTTCCACTTTGCGGTTGATGGTCTCCACATTGGTATTCATATTAATGGCGCCGCCCATTTTCATTTTGACTTGCATATTGGCATCGGGCAACTCTTGACCCACGGAAAGATTGTTGGGTAATTCCACATCGGTACCGGAAATATCCATTTCCACATCGCCCATTTGGCTGAGCATCTGCTCGTTCATCAGGGATTTAAAATCAATTTTTACCACATTGCCCTCACAGACCATGTTGTAATCAGACAGGAAACTGTTCCCTTTTTTGTCCACAAACTCCATTTGCATGGTGGCGCTTACATAATCACCATTGCTTTCGACATTGGTGATGGTATAATTGATTTGGCCTTCTTCCCGTCCCTTTTTATCGTAGTTGGTATATTGGAAATTGGCACCATCGACCAAAGGGTAGTATGTGCTGCAACTGGATTGTGCATTGGATGTGTGTGCTGCGAATATCGCGAGCAGTACAAAGATAAAATATCGTTTCATGTGTTTGTTCGGTGTTATTTTTTAATGAATTCAACTCTGCGGTTCTGAGCTTTGCCCTGTGTGGAGGTATTATCGGCAACAGGCTCGGTTTCACCCTTTCCTTCGGAACTCAATCGGTCTGGAGAAATGCCATAAACGGATACCAACGCTTTTTTAACGGCCTCTGCCCGGTTTTGGGAGAGTCCCATATTACTTTCATCAGAACCATCGGAATCTGTATGTCCCACAATATGCAATTGAATGGAACCATCTTGGTTCAGCACTTGCGAAATCTGCCTGATAATGCCCATGGATTGCGGTAAAATATCTGCCGAACCTGAATTAAAGAGAATCCCGTTGGTGGAAATTTTACCTTCTGACATTAATTTTCGTCGTAAATCCACCCCACCTTCGGCTATCTTCAGGTTGCTGATCAACACTTGCTCCTGTCTTTTTTGTTTGTCGATGCCGTTCACGTAAAACTTCAGGTAGTTGATCAATTCCGGTTTTACTATAAACTGCGGTAGGTCGGCAATCTTGTTTTCATTGAGCCAAAGGCGATATCGGTTTTTGTTTACCGCAATAGATACGTGCACTACATCTTGGTACAATTGACGTAAATCTTGCTGCAAAGTGTTCTGGATAGGGGCAGGGTCTCCCTTAAAATTATTGTCAACTCTCACCCCGATTGCGATATATTGACAAAAATTGAGGTTGGCCAATGCATTGTTTTCGTTTGTGGTCAACCCATCGGTCTCGGAAAGGTAAATGCTAAGAACCGCACCAGAGCCCGTATTTCTGCTCAAATTGACGACTTTTAGGTCGAATTCCAGGGTAAAGTCCTCTGGAAGTTTGGTGCCCAGATTGGGAATCGTAAGGCTTCTATTGGCAATGGAATACCATTTGCCGGGAAGGTCTTCTACAGTTACTACTTCTCCAGAACCATTGGTGTTCCATTTGGAAGGGAAATCACCCATAAAGTCATCGTTGAAATCATCGTAAAAAATTGGTTTGTCCCCGGGAACAAAGTCAAATTTACTGTAGACTTCCATGGTCTTTGGTCCTGTGGTCATGGGTCCCGTAGTGGATGTGTTGCCATTGGGATTACCGTTCGTGTTTTCGTTTCCAGGTGTGTTGCCGGGCGCGTTTCCGCCTGAGCCGGGTTCTAAAATGCTGTCGAGAGCTTGATCTGTTTTTTTGGAGGTTTCCTGTTCTACTCTTCGTTCAACCGTTCGTTCGGCTGCCTTTTCCGCTTTTTTGGCCAATTTTTTAAAGAATTGGGCCTCGGCACCTGTGCCCAGCAATAGGGCAAAGGACAAACAGCAGAATAGTTTGTTGGAGGTTTTCATTTCTAAGTGTTTTAGTTTGTTGATAAAGCAATTCCATACAAACTACTAAAATGAAACCCTTCCTGAAATCAAAAATGTATGTTTCGTAGCAAAGATTGTATAAGTCGCATCCGGATGAGCAACTAGTTTATTTTGTACACAATCAAGGAGTTGTCTTGGTCTTTCGCCACCAATTCCAGTTGCTTGTCGTTGTCCATGTCAGTGAGGTCTATCATGGAACTGCCGAATACGGGAAAATTGGGAATGGGCTCTGCTTGGCTATCGAACAAATAGATTTGACGGTTTTGGATATCGGTTACGCCCACGTAAATTTTATCGTAGATGTAAAATATCTTCGGTTTGGAATACACACCAAGTTCCAGTTCCACTTTTTTGCCCTTAATACTCAGCACATTGTCGTCCATAAATACCAAAGTATTGCTGGTTGCATAGAAACCGTGATCGGGATTCAGGTTGAAATTCGTAGCGACCAATTTGCCATTGGTATCGATTTGATGGAGCACTCCCGTTTTATTGGTGACTGTAAATTTATCCTTGTACAGAAACACGTCGTTGTTCGAGAAGTCAATTTTTTCCGGCACTTTGATACGATCGCTCCCCACGCGGTGCAGAATACGGATCGTGCTGTTGTCCAATTTAAAAACAATATAGTCTTTGTTGCCTACCCTAAAATGTTTGGGCGCACCCAAAATATTGCTCGGGGCTTCGGTAAAAGTGAAACCGCGTACTATTTTACCTTGATTGTTGTACATAAAGACTTTTCGACCCTGGGTCACTACAAAACGGTAGTTCCGGCTTCCGTCATAATCAAAAACGGCTAGCGGATTTAGGTTTCCGCCCTCAAAATCAATTTTAAATGGAGCCACCTCGTCCCCGTTGCGGTCAAGGACCAAGAATTGATCATTGGTGGTAAAGGCCAGCTGTAATTTTCCATTCTTATAAATGTCTATTTGTTGAATATCTCCTTGAATACGCCCCTCCAGTTGTTTGGTCCACAACACCTTTCCGTCGTTGGAAATAAGATAGAGTACGTTGTTTTGGTCTTGGACTACAATTTCCTGTTCGTTCGTCCTATGGTTTTTGACAAATTGTGGGTCCGTGGCCAAATCGGTGTTCAGTTCCAAAGTGAACAAGGGCGATACCGCATTTTTCTCTTGGCTTTGCTTGATTTTTGACGTCAACAGATTAAAATGCCCGAATCCATTATCCATTACCATCTGCGAAGCAAATACCAGATCACCCAAATCATCACTCGTAATATCATCAGCAAGATTTTCTGAAAGTTCTTGTTCGGCAAAAAAATCGATTCCTGTGTTGTTGGAAATGAAGAGCATACTGGATTCGTTGGCCATGTACGCTTTGGCTGTCAGATAACCTTGGTCTTTATCGAATGAGGAAGAACTTTTGTGACTGCTGATAATGGTCTGCAACGCTTCTTTATCTTCCGAAAAGATGAAACTGTTTTCAATGACAGTACAAAAGTTGGCTTCAAAATTTTTAACAAGGGGCGTAAAGTGTTCGGTGATGAGTTGAGACTCTTGTAATTCCAGTATTTCGTTGCCCTGATAGTTTTGGGAAGCCGTTTTTTTGCTATCCAAATAATCGTAAAGTCCTTCGGTTCCATAAGACTTTAAAAGCACTGTTTTTTTGTTGTTCAAATAAATGATACCTACCTCCTCTATGGTGTTGAATAGGGAATCCGCTTGTTTTACCCGGTCCAGATAGGTGTTCTGGTTGTTGGCAAATATGCGGTAGTCATCAAAGGTGTAGGAAATAATGGCCTGCGCATTCAGTGGAGCATAGGCAGGGGTTTTGTTGGCAAGGGGGGAAGTGCCCTTGAACAGATTGATGAAGGTTTTGGTGGAATCTGTAGCCATGGCCACTCCGTTGAGGTTCACTTCATCCGAATTGGCCGTAAAATCCAAGGAAATCCATGAAGAAAAGGGTTTGTTGTCGTCGTTCTTTTCCGTTAAGGAAAACAAGGAGGTGTTGCCTTCAGGATTGAGGAACAATGTTGCCGACTTGTCCGCAGAACTGGTATTGTACAGTTTTTCCAAAACGGGGTCCATTTTTTGGTTTCCGCTGAGCCGAACAACGTTTTCAATAAGCATTTGTGAGGAGCTCATAATTACATCGCGCTCTATTTGCAGCTGAAAAACGTCTAGTTCATCCAAGGTGTATTTGGTAATGGTGGTGCCTTCGTAGCTAAACGACTCCACCTTTTTATTGGCAATGCTGTCAACATTAAAGAGGTTGGTATTGTTTTTTGCTGCCAGAATGTAATCATAATGTCCCTTGCCCACTTCATAAATACCAAGTACCGTTGTCTTCTCCGTTGATAGATGTTCAAGGCCTTTTGCTTTGGACAGAATGTCGCCAAGGTGGGAAAACTGTTCCACATTTTTCAAAAAGGAGTTGTTTTTGAGCTCGCTCCTAAAATTGGTGAGGTTGTTGATTTTTACGACAAGCGATGGGTTTGGTGGTAAATGTTCCAGAAGGGAGTCTTTGGTCTTCACCTCTTTTGTGCAGGAAGCTATCAAAATAGGGAGCAAGCAGAAAAGTACCTTTAATCTCATTCTTGAAGTTTGCTACAAAGTTATAGTTTTTAAATATCCAGAGACAATTGTTCTGGGAGTTGCCTAAAGCTTTTTCTGTGGTACTTGGTGAGCCCGTATTTTCTGATGGCTTCCCTATGTTCTTTGGTGGGGTAACCTTTGTTTTTTTTCCAGTTGTACATTGGGAACTCCTCGTGTATACGGGCCATGTAGTCATCGCGATAGGTTTTGGCCAAAACGGATGCCGCCGCGATGCTCATGTATTTGCTATCGCCCTTGATGATGCATTGGTGCTCGATTTCTGGGTAAGGTTGAAAACGGTTACCATCAACAATTAAAAATTCGGGCTTCGGATCTAGCTTTTCAATGGCGCGGTGCATGGCCAAAAAAGAGGCATTAAGGATGTTTATTTCGTCGATTTCGTCCTGAAAAACGTGACAAACTGAAAAAGATACTGCCTCTTTTTCCAAAAGCGGCTTTAAAAAGGTCCGTTTGGATTCTGATAGTTGCTTGGAATCGTTTAAGGTATTATGGTTGAATTTTTCGGGCAAAATAATGGCTGCGGCAGTCACTGGACCAGCCAAACATCCTCTACCTGCTTCATCTGTTCCTGCTTCAAAAAGAGATCGGTAACACGATTTTAACATATTTCTTAAAAATTTAACAGTGTGTGTGTTTGGAAAAGCATAATTATTAACGAAAAGTTAAAAAATTTCCTACATATCCGATTTATAAGGCATTAGCTTGCGAATAATGTGTTAAAATTATGAAAAACCCTGATGAATACTGCGCTAATATACGATGTATGGTGGTGTTAATTTTTTTGAATATTAACTTTTTATATTGACTTTTGAGCTGGACTAATTCAAAAAATGAAATAAATGAAAGCTAAGTTAGCATGGATGCTGACACCTTTTTTGGTGTTATGTATGTCTTTCTCTTTCGGACAAGAGAAAACAGTTTCAGGTAACGTGACGGACGATACAGGTCTGCCATTACCTGGTGTTTCCATTTTGGTTGTTGGAACGACCAATGGAACACAAACAGATTTTGATGGTAATTATTCTATCTCAGTCAGTGAGGGGCAAGTGTTGCGCTTCAGCTACATTGGTCAAAAGACCGTTGATAGGACTGTAGGTGCTTCATCTACCATCGATGTACAAATGGAAGCCGACGCACAAGCGTTGGAGGAGGTTATTGTAACTGGACAGGGTTCTGGTATTGCCAGAAGAAAATTGTCTACAACGGTTGACGTTCTGGATGCCGAGGAAATCGACAAATTGCCTGCCAACCAGATTGACCAATTATTACAGTCAACAACTCCAAGTGCACAGATTCGCTTGAGTTCAGGTCAGCCCGGTACTGCAGCTTTGATTAGGACAAGGGGTCCAATTTCTGCTGCTTCATCTGCCACTCCCGTAATCATTATTGACGGTATTCGTGTGGATAACTTGAACTCCAACCCACAATTGGGTATTGCCACAGGTGGTGCCAACGTTTCTGCCCTTGCGGATATTCCCGTGGAATCCATCGAAAAAATCGAATACATTAAAGGTGGTGCGGCAACTACATTGTATGGTGCGGACGCTGCGAACGGTGTAATCCAGATTATTACCAAAAAAGGTAAGGATGGTAAAAGTTCTGCCTACTTTGAGACTAACGTTGGGGTCATTAAAGCGACCAAAGATTTCTTGAGATATGATAGAACTGCCGAAGCCATATTTGAGCCCGGACTGTCCCAAGAGATGAAAGTTGGATTGAACGGAGGTTCCGAGAAATTCTCTTATAACTTTGCCGGTAACCTTTACACCGATGACAGTTTCAACGACATCAATGAGCAAACCAGAAGGTCCTTTACTTTCGGATTGACCGCAAAGGTTACTGACAAACTACAATACCAAGGGTCTTTCTCTTTCGTGAATTTCGAATCTAATTTGGATTACAACGCAAACACAAGCTTTTCGCGTTTCTCCAATATCGAAGGTTCTGCTAGGGGAGCTACCGATGAATTTACAGATGCAGAATGGCAGGATGAAGTGGATAGATACCGAAGAATCGGTCAGCTGGTGGATATTACCAGTACCACCAATCGTATCACGGCGTCCAACAAATTTATCTATGATATCAACGATAACCTACAGGTAAATGCAACCTTGGGTATTGATAACAGGAATACAGTTCAGGAAGAATTGCAAAGCAATGCCCTCTTGGTAGAGCTTGGTGCTATTGCTCCTGGTACTACCGATCAAGGTAGTTTGAGCAGAGTTTTGCGTTCAGCCTTTACCCTTACCACGGATGTGAACATTACACACACTGCCGATTTGGAGAACTTCTCTTTCGTAAGTATTCTTGGTGGACAGTTCTTTAGAACTTCCGATAGACAGAACAGATTGGACGGTTCCGGAGGTGTTGATGGAACTCGTTCCTTGAACAACTTCTCGGAGCAAGCATTCTCCGATTTCGTACTGGAAAATGCCAACTACGGTCTATACTTCTTGGAGAACATAGGTATCTACGACGTGGCCTTCTTGGAATTTGGTGGTAGATTGGACAGGAACACGGCTTCCGGTTCCAACACCGACCCATTATTGTTGCCTAAAATTGGTATCACCTACAACCTGAGCGATCATGATTTCTACAGGGATGCAGGAATAAGCAATATACTTTCTACAGTGAAGTTGCGTGCCAACTATGGTGAGGCGACCAACTTCGCCCAGCCTTTCTCTCAAGACAGGACCTTTGCACAGAACCCATTCTTGGGCGGACCATCCTTTACCTTTGCCAACCCTGGTAACGACGAGTTGGTATCCGAGCGTGTGAAGACCACGGAATTTGGTGTGGAACTTGGTTTCTTTAGCAACAGGTTGTTCTTGAGCGGTACTCGATATGTAGGTATCACTGAAGATGCACTTTTTACGCCTCAATCAGCACCTTCAACAGGCCAGTTGAACCAAATCCAGAACATTGGTGAGGTGGAGAACAAAGGTTACGAATTTGAGTTGAGAGCTACTCCGATCCAAACGGACAAGCACACCTTGAGCGTTAACCTATCCTACAATACCAACGAAAACTTGGTGACCGATTCAGGAGGTGCGCCGGCATTTGTTGTGGGTGGTTTCACCGTTTTGGGATCTGTAGTGGAAGAAGGTCAGAGCCTTGGTTATCTTAGGGGAACGGCTGCAATCAGACAAGCAGATGGCTCATATTCCTTTGAACCTAATACGCCTCTGGGTGATACTTTCGCCCCGAACTTTGGTTCCATGGGACTTAACTATACGTGGGGAGATTTCAATTTCTTCGCCACAGCTGATTACCAATTTGGAGGTCAAATCACCGATTTGAGCTTCTTGTTGAGACACTTAAGAGGAACAGATAACACTGGAATTCCAGAAGATTTGATCGGAACAACGTCTCCTTTCAATTATGTAAACTTCTTCGTGTTCGACAACGACTTCTTGAAAGTAAGGAACATAGGAGCTTCTTACAATTTCGGGGATATCGCCAAGCCATTGTTCAGCAACATTCGTTTGGGTGTAACCGTAACCAATCCGTTCAACTGGACGGCAGGTAACTTTGACCCTGAGACCACAGGTTCCGGTATTACCGCACAGAACGGTTTCGCCAGTGGTGGTTTTGCCTACGGTACGGAATCGGCACCAAGGACTTATGTAGCCTCACTAAGGTTTCAATTTTAATAAAAAAAAGTAACGATGAAAAAACTAATTATATTTTCTCTATCCATTCTGGCCATTAGCTGTACAGGCGACTTTGGCGATGCAGTGGACTTTAAAGAGGTTGAAAACCCCAACCTATCGGAGTCTTCCGTAGTGGGGCAGCCCAACTCGGCCTCCATCTGGCTTTCAGGACTTGAAAGGCAGTTGGCAATCGCGTTCAACGAAACCTTGGTCCTTTCGGAGCTTGGTTCTGACAACTATGTAAACACACAGACGTTCTTCAACCAGTTCATGGACGGTCTAGAAATCCAGATTACGGACCCAGATATGAGGGATACCCAGCGTCAAATCCAGCGCTTGCGAGAATTGGCTTTATTCGGTCTATCTCAAGTAGGTCCTGGTGACCCAAACTATGATACCGCTACCGAGGCAGAGTTCAATTTTTTTGAGGGAATGTCCTATTTGATGTCTGCAATGTATTTTTCCGCATTGCCAGCAGAACCTACAGGTGTTCCAATAACCGCAAATGAGCATTATCAAAATGCAATTGCTTCTTTTGACACAGCCATTGCGCTCAATCCTCAACCAGAATATCATCTGGCCAAGGCAAGAGCCAATTATTACTTGGGCAATAAAAACGAAGCAGTTGCTGCTGCAACCGCTGCACTTGGTCTTAGTGGTGATTTTGATCGATTCGTATTGTTCGATCAAGCGAATGGCCCCGTAAATATTTTCGAAAACGCGCTTTACCAAAGAGCAACTTTCGATGATTTGCAGCCACTTCCAACTTTGGACTTTTTGGACCCAAAATATTCCTTCTTGAGTACTTCACAGGATGCCCCTGTACATTACTTGAAAGCAGAGGAGGCTTATTTGATTTTGGCTGAAGCAGCATTGGCAGACAATAATATCACTGCTGCTAGGACCAATTTGAACAATCTATTGGATTTGATCGATACCAGAGAAGTAAGAAATATCGATGATTCCATCGAGCAGAGATCTCAGGTTGATGAAGGTTCAAGACCAGATAGTGAAGATATTGTGGTAAATGGTAGAGATGGACTTGTATTGTCCCGTCAGGATGGAAACGTTGATGTTCCTTCAGTTTCTGGAACTTCCTTGACCGCTGCCGACGTTGCTGCCATGCAGGACGACGATGCTGGATTGGCGCTATTGTACCGCACAAGACAAGAGGTGTTCATCGCCGAAGGTCTTCGTTTTGTTGACATGGGTGTTAAATTGGTCATCGATGAGAACGAGATTTTGTTGAACGAGAACATCAACGAAGGTGATTTGGGTACAACTCCAGTAATCCCTTCTTTCATCGCCGCTGTGGTAGGTGATTTGGATGCGATCAACTACGAGCCCGGTTCAACTACTGCAAGTACAGTAATCGATTTGAACCAGATTTTGGTAAACAACAAAACATCTGATGCTGTTGTTCCTTTTGAATAGGAATAGCGCATTAAAAATAAAGGACCCCCGCGAGCAGCGGGGGTTTTTTTATGTCTCAACTTTTCACATTTCTTTAGAAACAAAACTTTTACCTTTGCCCAACAAATATCAAGGAATGAGATTTTTAGCATTGACTCTACTTTTACTGATTGGCCAATCGGTCTTGGCACAGCAAGATTCGATTCCTCCGCAAAAAGAGGGGGACTCTACAATGCTTCAAATCAAAGATTCCCTCACACTTCCAAAAACTGAAGCTGCTCCAATGGATGCTGATAGGCGTAGGGCAAAGGAAGAGCGGAGAACCAAAATGGAATCAAAACAGAAGGATTCCGTCACAATAAACGATTACAAGATCATTTCATATCAAAGGGATACTACTTATGTCGATACCACTTTGACTATCAGAAAAGATTATATCTACAATTATTTAAGGGAAGATGATTTTGAATTAATGCCCTTTGCCAATATGGGGCAACCTTATAATGAATTGGGCAAAAGCTTTACAGCGACACCTTATTACCCAAGAATTGGTGCTACGGCCAAGCATCCGGGGTATTTTGAAAAAGAAGATATCAACTATTATAATGTTCCGACCCCAATGACGGAGCTCATGTTCAAGACAACCATGGAGCAAGGACAGTATTTAGATGCGTTGCTTACCTTTAATATAAACGAGCGGTTTAATGCATCCGTGGCCTATAATGGTTTTAGGTCCTTGGGCAAATACAGGTATGAAGAGGCGGAGGACGGAAAATTCAGGGTCACCTTCAATTATCTTTCCCAAAATGGCCGATATAGTCTCAGAGGACACATTGCCGCGCAGGATATGCGAACGGAAGAAAGTGGTGGTCTGCGAGATCGAAGCCAATTTGAGGATGACCAACCCGATTTTCAAGATCGGGCCAAGATCGACCCACTTTATGAAAATGCGAACAACAAAATATTGGGCAAGCGATATTTCTTGGACCAACGATTTAAGTTGGTCAACCATAAAAAGGACTCAGTAGATGCGAAACCTACAACATTGACCATTGGACATGAATTTAGCTATGAGACCAAGCTGTACGATTTTGAGCAAACCCAACAAAATGATGCATTGGGGCAAGACCCATTTTTGGTTCCCATCAGGGACAGGGCAAGGCTGAAGACCATGTTCAATAAAGGTACCGTGGAATTCTCAAATAGGACGTTTGGAAAACTCTCGGGCAATATTGGATTGTTTAACTATAATTACTTCTTCAACAGCGTTTTGATCACGGATGAAGGAACCATTCAGAATCAATTGCAAGGAGAAGAGATTTCTGTAGGGGGAAACTACAGCAATATCATTGGACCACTGTATTTGGAAGGGGATTTTAATTACACGGTATCAGGAGAGCTTACAGGGAACAATCTGGATGCCTTTGCCAGATACCGATTGAACCAGAATCATTCCGTAACCGGAGCCATACACCTATCCTCTCGTATGCCCGATTTTAATTACCTGTTGTACCAGAGTGACTACCGAAACTTCAACTGGCAAAATACGGACATCTTTGAGAACGTGCGAACAAAAAGCATCAAGTTTGGTTTGGAATCCAAAATTCTGGGTGATTTAACAGCGGAATACAGTACATTGGAAAATTACACATACTTCGCATCAACGGCCAATGAAGAGCAAATAGGGTTGGGGCAAGAAACGGCTTTTGTAAGGCCTTTTCAGGAATCGGGCACCGTGGATCACCTAAAGGTGAAATATCAAAAGGAAGTAAAATGGCGCAAATGGGCCTTGATGAATACGGTCATGTATCAAAGCGTTGCCCAAGATGCCCAAGTACTCAATCTTCCGGAAGTAGTGACAAGGAACAGTCTTTATTTTTCAAGCGATGTCTTTAAAAAGGCAATGTTCATTCAAACAGGGGTAACGTTCAAATACTTTACGGCCTATAATATGAATGCCTATAATCCACTGTTGGGCGAATTTTATATACGGAATAATGAAGAATTGGGAGGTTATCCTCTCTTGGACCTTTTTATCAATGCCAAAGTGAGGCAAACAAGGATTTACCTAAAAGCTGAACACCTGAATTCCATTTTTTCAGAACCTAATTACTACTCGGCGCCCAATTATCCGTATCGCGATTTTGTAATCAGATTTGGATTGGTCTGGAATTTCTTTTCATAAATTTTTTGGGTAACGGAAAAAGGAAATACTGGAAAACAAGCACTTAGAAATTAATCGCAATTTTTTCCAAAAAAATATCGAAAAACATTTTGTGGTAAGGAAATAAGGTGCGTATATTTGCACCCGCTTAGCTGATAAGGCAAGGCGCTTCTGAAGGACTTAAAAGAGAAATTTGGAAGGAAAAACAAAGAAGTTCATATACATATTGTAACGACAGCGTAGAATTAAGAAAGAACCATTTTGATGCAGGGACTCGGGTTTCCGGGTGTCGGACAGACATTCAAAGAAATACAATGAAGAGTTTGATCCTGGCTCAGGATGAACGCTAGCGGCAGGCCTAACACATGCAAGTCGAGGGGCATCACGGAAAAGCTTGCTTTTCTGGTGGCGACCGGCGCACGGGTGCGGAACGCGTATGGAACCTGCCCCTGTCAGGGGAATAGCCCAGGGAAACTTGGATTAATGCCCCATGGTATCGTTATATCGCATGATATTACGATTAAAGATTTATCGGACAGGGATGGCCATGCGTACCATTAGTTAGTTGGTGGGGTAACGGCCCACCAAGACAGCGATGGTTAGGGGCCCTGAGAGGGGGATCCCCCACACTGGTACTGAGACACGGACCAGACTCCTACGGGAGGCAGCAGTGAGGAATATTGGACAATGGGCGGGAGCCTGATCCAGCCATGCCGCGTGCAGGATGACGGCCCTATGGGTTGTAAACTGCTTTTATACGGGAAGAAACGCACCTACGTGTAGGTGTCTGACGGTACCGTAAGAATAAGGACCGGCTAACTCCGTGCCAGCAGCCGCGGTAATACGGAGGGTCCGAGCGTTATCCGGAATCATTGGGTTTAAAGGGTCCGTAGGCGGGCCTGTAAGTCAGGGGTGAAAGTTTGTGGCTCAACCATAAAATTGCCTTTGATACTGCAGGTCTTGAGTCATGGTGGGGTTGCCGGAACATGTGGTGTAGCGGTGAAATGCATAGATATCACATAGAACACCGATCGCGAAGGCAGGTGACCAACCATGTACTGACGCTGATGGACGAAAGCGTGGGTAGCGAACGGGATTAGATACCCCGGTAGTCCACGCCGTAAACGATGGATACTAGCTGTGGGGACTTCGGTCTCCGTGGCCAAGCGAAAGTGATAAGTATCCCACCTGGGGAGTACGTTCGCAAGAATGAAACTCAAAGGAATTGACGGGGGCCCGCACAAGCGGTGGAGCATGTGGTTTAATTCGATGATACGCGAGGAACCTTACCAGGGCTTAAATGCAGGCTGCATGGGGTAGAGATACCCCTTTCTTCGGACCGCCTGCAAGGTGCTGCATGGTTGTCGTCAGCTCGTGCCGTGAGGTGTCAGGTTAAGTCCTATAACGAGCGCAACCCCTACCGTTAGTTGCCAGCATGTCAAGATGGGGACTCTAACGGGACTGCCGGTGCAAACCGTGAGGAAGGTGGGGACGACGTCAAATCATCACGGCCCTTACGTCCTGGGCTACACACGTGCTACAATGGCCGGTACAGAGGGAAGCCACCCCGCAAGGGGGCGCGGATCTACAAAACCGGTCACAGTTCGGATCGGGGTCTGCAACTCGACCCCGTGAAGCTGGAATCGCTAGTAATCGGATATCAGCCATGATCCGGTGAATACGTTCCCGGGCCTTGTACACACCGCCCGTCAAGCCATGGAAGCCGGGAGTGCCTGAAGTCCGTCACCGCAAGGAGCGGCCTAGGGCAAAATCGGTAACTAGGGCTAAGTCGTAACAAGGTAGCCGTACCGGAAGGTGCGGCTGGAACACCTCCTTTCTAGAGAAAGAGATGTCCGGAAGATCCTTGTCCCGCACGAGATGGTTTTATCTCTGCGCTGTCGTTTATGATATGTTACAAATACTGGCAATAGGCCAAGACAGTCTCATAGCTCAGCTGGTTAGAGCGCTACACTGATAATGTAGAGGTCGGCAGTTCGAGTCTGCCTGAGACTACAAGTCGAAGAAGGACGAGAAGCCTGTGCTGAGCGCGGTCGAAGCAAGTCTGCCTGGGACTGTAAAGGAAGTTCATTGAGGAATATTGAATTGGAAATTTTAGAAGTTGAGTTACAGGGTTATCACTCATAACTCCCAACTAATAACTCATAACTGAAAGATGGGGGATTAGCTCAGCTGGCTAGAGCGCCTGCCTTGCACGCAGGAGGTCATCGGTTCGACTCCGATATTCTCCACCACGGCAAAGGCCGTCCGTCGATCTTGGTATCGGTGGCGGCGTGCCAGAAAGTTCATTGACATATTGGGACGGAGCGGAGCGGTATCATACCGTTCACGTGAAGTCAAAAAGAAGAAACACGAAGTAGAATAGAACAATTAAGGATTACGAGAGGGCGTCCCATATTTATATGGGATGCGACAAGCAAAAGAAGGGCGTATGGGGGATGCCTAGGCTCTCAGAGGCGACGAAGGACGTGATAAGCTGCGAAAATCCGCGGGGAGCTGCACATGAGCATTGATCCGCGGGTGTCCGAATGGGGCAACCCGGCAGGTTGAAGGCCTGTCACCCAGCAATGGGGGCGAACCCGCCGAACTGAAACATCTAAGTAGGCGGAGGAAGAGAAAACAAGAGTGATTCCGAGAGTAGTGGCGAGCGAAATCGGATCGGCCCAAACCGTTGTTGTTTCGGCAATGACGGGGTTGTAGGACCACAATGTTCTTTGCGCGACGAACCGGAAGCAGTTGGAAAGCTGCACGATATGGGTGACAGTCCCGTACGGGCAAGGAGCGTTAAAGATAGTGGTATCCTGAGTAGCGCGGGGCACGTGAAACCCTGTGTGAATCCGGCGGGACCATCCGCCAAGGCTAAATACTCCTGGGAGACCGATAGTGTACCAGTACCGTGAGGGAAAGGTGAAAAGAACCGTGAACAACGGAGTGAAATAGACCCTGAAACCATACGCCTACAAGCGGTCGGAGCGGATTTATCCGTGACGGCGTGCCTTTTGCATAATGAGCCTACGAGTTACTTTTACCGGC
>NZ_RZMZ01000001.1 GCF_003992675.1 Flagellimonas marinaquae | reverse complement strand
ATTTCGACGGACAGTGGAGCAGCCTGACAGGTATTCCAGCAGACTTCGCCGATAACGTTGACAATGTTGACGACGCCGATTCAGTTGTGGGCAACGAGTACAACACGGGTAGTTCCATAACCGATGGTGTTTTGGGCATCACGGATGGCGGCGGAACTGAACAAGTGGATCTGATCAGTAACGATGCCAACAACAATATAACCTTTGGTTCCGATGGGGCACTTTACCTGAACGTAGCTTCGGTAAGCATAGCGGAGACCATTACAAACCTATCCGATAACAATAACGGTACCTTTACCTATATCAATGAAAATGGGGTGTCCCAGACCATAAACAAGTCAGCGATTACGGACAACCTCGATGGAACCTATACATTCGACAATGGCAATGGTTCGCCGATTACATTTATCGGGACCGATAACGATACCCAATTGACCGACGCTCAGGTAGCAACAGCGGTGAACAACGAGTTCCCGAATTTGGATACCGATAGCACGGATGACTTTTCAGGTGATTTTGGAGATTTGACCAATGTTCCTGCAAATCTGGATTTGGATGCCACCGACGATTTCGACGGACAGTGGAGCAGCTTGA